>NZ_JBFUER010000001.1:0-3463631 GCF_056403855.1 Mesorhizobium sp. P2_E7
GCCAGCATTTGGAATAGTCGTCTCTGACCGCCCCTAAGCCGCCACGCCCAGCCCCAGCTTCTCGATCGCCAGCTTCCGCGTCGAGACATAATCCGTCTTGCCCGAGCCCAGCACCGGGATTTCCTCGACCTTGACGATGTCGTTGGGCACCATCAGTTCGGCCGCGCCCGCTTTCTTGCCGAAGGCGCGCAGTTCTTCCGGATCGGCGTCGTCAGCGGTGGTGACCAGCACGATGCGCTCACCGCGCCTTTTGTCCGGCACCGCCACCGCGGCGTGACGCTCTTCCGGCCATAGCGATTGCACCAGCATTTCGACCGCACCCAGCGACACCATCTCGCCGGCGATCTTGGCGAAGCGCTTGGCCCGGCCGCGAATGGTGATGAAGCCTTCGCGGTCGACCGAGACGATGTCGCCCGTGTCATGCCAGCCGTCCAGCGGCTGCAATTCGCCGGGGCGGTCCGCCGTCATGTAGCCCATCATCAGATTCGGCCCGTCGAGCCATAGTCTTCCAGCGTCTTCAATGCCCTCGACCGGTTCAAGCTTCATTCGCATCGCCGGCAAGGGCCGTCCGACCGTGCCGTCGCGGCCATGGATGGCGGTGTTGACGGCAACCACCGGCGCTGCCTCCGTCAGCCCGAACCCCTCGATGATCGAGGCATCGAAGCGCTCGCGGTAGACGCGGCGCGTCTCCGGCTTCACCGCTTCGGCGCCGGCGACGACGAAACGCAGGCTGGAGAAATCGCCATCCTTGGCGGTGCGGGCATAATTGGCGAGGAAGGTGTCGGTGCCGAACATGATGGTCGGCTTCACCTTGCGGGCGATCTCCGGGATGATCTTGTAGTGCAGCGGCGAGGGGTAAAGGAACAGCTTTACCCCGGTCACCAAAGGCAGGATGGTGCCGCCGGTCAGCCCAAAAGAGTGAAAAACCGGCAGCACGTTAAGCAGGATGTCGGACGGCGAAATGGTGATGCGCGCCTCAGCCTGCATGGCGTTGGCGTGAAGATTGCGATGCGACAGCACCACGGCCTTGGGCGTACCTTCCGAGCCCGAAGTGAACAGGATCACCGCGGGCTTCGCCGCATCCTGCCGCTGCAGCGGCAGGCGCCACAGCACAGCCGCGGTGAGCTTTTCCAGGGCGGTGACGCTTGCGCGCACATCCTCCAGCCACAGCATTTTGGCGCCACCGGCCTCGACGGCGGCGATGATGTCGGCAAGCGCGGCCTTCTCGACGAACGCCCGGGAGGAGACAACAGTGCGGATGACCGCCGTGCGAACCGCCGCGGTGACGCTCGCCGGCCCGGCGGTGTAGTTGATCATCGCCGCGACACGGCCCGCCGATAGCAGGCCAACGAAGGACAGCACCACGCCATTGGCGTTGGGCAAGAGCACCCCGACGGCTTCGCCGGGTGCCGTCACTGCCTCGAAACGGCGGCCGAGCACGCGCGCGCCGATGAACATCTTTCGATAGCTGAGCGAGCCGCTGATCACGTCCTCGATGATCGGATGCGAGGCGCCGGTGCGATCGGCTGCATCGCGCATGGCCAGGAACAGGCCGCGATCGAGGTTGCTGCCGAAAAGCCTGGCCTCGGCGATGCGGTCGAACAGCGCATTGGTGTTGGAAGCCTGGTCGGGATTGCGCGCCACCAGTTCGGCAATCGTCATCGGCTCCAGCACGCTGATCGACAGTTTTGGGAACCAGTGGCGGGGCGCCCGGTCTTTTGGTGTCAAGGACACCGGCAGGTCGCGCGCGCCGGCGACGAAGATCGGCACGATGCGGGCGTCGGCCTGCATGGCGATGCGGGTGACGGCGCGGAAGAGGCGGAACGCCTTCACGTCGGGTTCGACGTCATCGGGCAGGTAGACGGCAAGCCGGCCCTTGCCCTTCAGCACCCTGACCAGCCGCCGGCTGACGAAAAGATGCTCGGCGTTGAAGGCGATGGTGCGACCAAGCTCGCGCCATGGTTCCAGCCAGGGCGAACGCGCCGAGGCCTCGTCGAGAATGTGCAGCGTGTCGTCGGGCAGCAGCGACAGCATCAGCGCCGGCTCGAAGCGCGACTGGTGCGAGACGACGTAGATCACCGGCGTCGGCGCGTTGCGGGCAATGCGGATGCGACTATCCTCGATCCGGTAGGCAAGCTTGAACGGCACATAGAGCGGCGCCTGGGTGAAGCGCAGGTCGAGGCGAAAGGTCTCGATCGCGGCAATCAGCAGCCAGGCCAGCACAAGGCCTGCAAGCAGCGCCAGTGTCAGGATCATGCCGCGTCTCTCCCAACGTTCCAGTATTGCAGCTCTTCGTCCGCTTTGCAGCAGAGGGTAGCGCAATGGGGGGTAAGGTCAATGCGCGGGCGCGATGGAGCGGTGTTCCAATCTGCCGTCGCCAAGGGATGAGCCAAACGTAGGTCTTGAAATGTTGTGACACGTGTCGTAAATAAAGCGACACGTGACGGAGAAGAACATGGCCAGTTCCCCGATGGGTTTTGCCGAAGCACCGTATATGGAGCCGGAATTCGAACGAATGGTCGACCTGTTTGGCGGACCGAAGGTTCTTGGATTCTTGGTAGCCAGTCCGCTCGAAGCTCATGAAATGATCATGCATGGAATTCCGGGCCAGGCACTCGAGAGCCTCGTCAGGCGCCTGACCGTCATTGATCCCGCTGATGCGTTTGAAACTGCATTCGGCATGAGCGAGCGGACATTTCAGCGGCACAAATCGGATCACTCCAAGACCCTCAGTCGGGAGCAAGGTTCCAGAACGTGGAATTTCGCCAAGGTCCTGACGAAAGCCACATCCGTGCTCGGAACTCAGGAAGACGCGGAAAAATGGATGATTGAGCCGGCCATGGGGTTGGACAACCACCGGCCGATCGATCTGCTGGCCACCGCGGCGGGGACCGCGCTTGTGCAGGAGTTTCTTGAACGGCTCGACTACGGTGTCTACGCGTGACGCCTTTGCCGGGTTCTCTCGGAACAGGGCATGTGTTGGGCTGGAGGCTTGATCACAGACGCTTCAAGGCAACATGGGACAGTGGCGAAGGAGCCTTCAAGCTTGGCGGAAGGTGGAACAGCAAAGGGGTCAGAGCGGTCTATGCGTCCATCGACCCGTCGACCGCCATTCTTGAGGTGGCAGTCCACAAGGGGTTCCGCACATTGGATAGTGTTCCTCACGTGCTGACGGCATTCGACATCGTCGATCCATCACAGATTTATGTGGTGCAAACCGACGATGTCCCGAACGCGAACTGGCTGCGTCCCGGCATTCCCGGCGCGGGACAGCAGCAGTTCGGCGACAGTCTGCTGGCAAAGCATCCCATCTTTCTAATCCCCAGCGCGGTATCCCAGCACAGCTGGAACCTAGTGTTCGACCCCGGCCGGGCGGCAGGCCTTTACAGGTTGCATCTCCAGGAGGATTTCGCGCTTGATACAAGGCTTCATCCTCCTGCTGGGTAAGCAATCAAGCCGCGTTCAGCCGCCCGCTGATGAACCGGAACTCCTGGCTCTTGCCGCCATAGCCATAGGCAGCGGCTGGCACTTCGTGCACGAAGGCATAGCTCTCCTCGTGCACACCACCCAGCAGTCTACCAAAGGCGTCAAAGATCGCCTTCAGATACGCCTCCAGCTCCAGCTTGGTGTTGGTGCCGTCGACCACCTTGATGTCGAGCCAGAAGGTGTTGGCGCCATGCTCGGCCAGCGACTTGCCGCCGGCGAACCAGTGCTGCGGGTCGACATAGTTGACGGCGACGGCGGTGATCGTCGGGTCCTTGCGCAGATGGGTCGCCGTCAGCTCGGTGATTTCCTTGGCAATTGTCGCGGACAGCCCGGCGTCGGGCTTGCCGGTGACGCTGATGTTGATGATGGGCATTTTTCTCTCCTTGGTTTGAGCGGCGTCTGTTTGCCGTTGGAGAGACCATGCCACTACAGTATGATCAAAAAAATCGAATTGTTTCGAATAAAAGGTTCTGTATTATCGAAGTATGCAAGCGCTCGATCCCGATCTGCTGAAAACCTTCCTCGCCTTTGTCGATGGCGGTTCACTGGCCCAGGCTGCGTCTGTTGTCGGCCGCTCGCCCTCGGCGGTGACGGCCCAGATGCAGCGGCTGGAGGAGATCGTCGGCGAACCGCTGCTGGTGGCGCAGGGGCGCGGGCGAGGCCTGACGCCGGCCGGCGAGGATCTGGTCGGGCATGCCCGGCGTATCCTTGCGGTGCACAGCGAGGCCTGGCTGGCGCTGAAAGGCGCGCGCGCCGCCGGCCGCGTCGCCATCGGCACCACGCAGGATTTCGCTGACAGCGGCCTGCCGGAACTGCTGCGCGCCTTTGCGACCAGCCATCCGCGCGTCAGGATCGAACTGCGCGTCGGCCGCTCGGCCGAACTTGGCGACGCGCTCCAGGCCGGTCAGCTCGATCTGGCCATCATCATGCGCAAAACCCCGGCCAATGACGAAGTCGGGCTGTTCAGCGAGCCGATGCTGTGGCTGTGCTCGCAAAGGGGCCTTGCCGTGCGGGAAGAGGAGTTGCCGCTGGCGCTGCTCGACCCGTATTGCGGCTTTCGCGAAGCGGCACTCGCAGCCCTCGATGCCGCCGGCCGCCGCTATCGCATCGCCGCCGGCAGCGCCAGCCTTGCCGGCCTGCGCACCGCGGTCAACGCCGGCATAGCGCTGACCTTGCGCACCGCCCGCTTTGCCCATTCCGGCATCGTTGAAGCACCGCGCGAACTCGGCCTGCCGCCGGTGCCGATCGCACAATTCGCCATCCGGCTCGGCCAGGGCGCCGAACGGCCGGCACGCGACCTTGCCGCCTTGCTCAGCGACAATCTCGCGTTGCCCGGCCTTACCGGCTGATTTCCCCTTACCTGCTGATATCCAAAGAAAAAGCCGACCTTTACGGTCGGCTTTGAGGAAGACGGGTCGAGGGGTTTGGGGGGACTTGGGGGGTGACCCGTCGCACCAATAATGCCTGAGTCGAATGATGGTTCCATGACTCCGAAAATAATTATGGGGCTGCCGCACTTTTTCTCGCCACCAGCCAATCACGCCCGGCATGGGTAAAAACCGCGCACAGCACGATGGCGCCGCCGATCAGGCTGGCGGCCGGTGCGATCTCGCCCAGGAACAGGAAGGCAAACAGGATCGCGAACGGCACTTCGGCGGCGCCGAGCAGGCCGGATTCGGGCGCCGGGATCAGCCGCGAGCCTTCCGTCCACAGGATCGACGCCATTGCAAACGATCCTCCGAAGGCAACGAGCAGCACGGCGTCGCGGCTCGAAACCGCCAGCGGGTCGGTAACGAACCAGCCGAACACGAACAAAAGGAACGCCGACACCGCACCCGCCCACACCACGGGCATGTCGCGGAAGGCGCGCACCATGATCATGTAGAGCGCGCTGCCGGTGGTCATCAGCAGTGCGAGCCCGTCGCCGAACAAATGGCCGCTGCCGAAGCCGGAGCCAACCATGATCGCAACGCCGCACAGCGAGACGGCAGCGGCAACAAGCGTCTGCGCCCGGAACGGCTCGCGCACCAGCACGAAGGCGAGCAGCGCGGTGATGAAGGGCGCGGTGGCATAGATGACCGCGACATTGGCGACATAAGTGAATTTGAACGCCGAGATGAAGGCGATGCTGGCCGCCGCGCCCTCGATCGCCAGCAGCCAGCCACGCCAGCCAAGCCGCAGGCTCTCGCGCCCGCCGGAGCGGCGCCGCCGCCACAGCACATAGAAGGTGATCAGGATCGAGCCGACGAAACCGCGCCAGCAGGTGATGGTCAGCGGGTCGGCATGGATCGATTTGGTCAGCACGCCGGTGAGGGCGAAGAAAGCCGCCGACGCCGACACCAGCGTGATGCCGAGCGTACGCTCGGCGGCGATGCTGGCCGCGCTGTTCATGAGCGTGTCGGGCTTGTCGAGGGAATCCGCCATGTCACCAGACTACGCTTGCTGTCCTGGCACCTTGCTGTCAGCAGGGGGCATCATCCCATGGCACAGCCGGCGCGCCTCTGCGCCAGCTTCGGGCTTACGTTGGGGCAGGGGCCGGCGGCATTCGCTGATGCATACAAAGGGCTTTTACGCGGACAAAAGCCACTTAACAGTGGTCGCTGACGCCATTGCGCGCGGCGGCGGACGTGCATGTTCGGGGTCTTGCAATGCTGGACGGCCCCAGCCCAATCAGGTAATTTTGAGGGCTCGCGGATTGATCGGCGCGGCTCAACCCGGCAGCGGACTACGGAGAGGGCGCGCCAATGCGTGCGCTGCATAAGCCCGGGAGTTTCGATGACCGAAGTAATCGATCGACTGGTGACGGCGATGAACGCGCATCATCTCGACGCTGTCACCGCTCTCATCCACGAGAACTATCGGAGCGTACAGCCGGCGCACCCGGGCAGAGCCTTCGTTGGGCGTGAGCAGATGCGCGCCAACTGGGAGGCCATGTTCACGGGAATACCTGACTTCCACGCGGCGATCACGCGCTCGGTCCAAGACGGTGACACGACCTGGATCGAATGGCATTGGTCAGGGACTCGCAGCGACGGGCAACCCTTCGAGGTGCGCGGGGTCACGCTGTTCGAGATCATCGACGGTCAGATTGTGGCCGGGCGATTGTATCTGGAGGACGTCGAGCGCCAGGTTGTCGGCATCGAAGACGCGGTTGAAGCCCTCTCCGGGCGCCGTCCGCCAACGACCAGCAGTGGAACCGGTTCGTGACCTCGCCACCTCACTGCGTCGCCTGGTAAAGCTCCGAAGCGGCCTCCTTCAGCGCGCGCCGGCCGTCGGGCCTGAAATACATCATGTGGCCGCCCTCGATGACGTCGAGACGGATGGGCTTGGCGTTGGCGAGCGTCGGGAGCTGGTTCACCAGATAGCGTGAGGCGAGATAGGGCGT
Source organism: Mesorhizobium sp. P2_E7 (assembly GCF_056403855.1). Classification (NCBI taxonomy): domain Bacteria; kingdom Pseudomonadati; phylum Pseudomonadota; class Alphaproteobacteria; order Hyphomicrobiales; family Phyllobacteriaceae; genus Mesorhizobium; species Mesorhizobium sp. P2_E7. The sequence goes on from NZ_JBFUER010000001.1 coordinate 6,872, forward strand.
CACCAGATCGGTGTCGCCATTGACGATCACCACGCCGAGCGCCGGGTTCAGCGAGCGCGCGCGTTGCAGATCGTCCATCACCCCGGCATAACCTTGCCGCGAGCCGCCGTAGTCCCAATTGTGGGTCACGTCGCCATTGAGCAACCGGTAGCTGACGTCGGTACGAAAATTCAGCTCGTCGCGCGCATAGGCGACTAAGGCCGAGGTCAGTGCCGGCACGCTGCGGTCGAGCACTGGATCAGGGCCGGCGCTGGGGGCGCTTTCCGGCGCGATGTCGGCAGTGGCGATCATGCCGTCATAAGGGCTGAGCACCTTGCCGCCGGTGCGCTGAAATTCACGCGCGAACAGGCCGGTCGGAATGCGGGCGAAATTGCGTTGCACGAGCTCGAGCGGCAGGCCCGTGATCTCGGCCACGCGCTGGCTGGCCAGCCGCCCGCCTTGTTCCAGCCCGCTGGTCAGAGCCGTGAGGTAGTCACCCAGAGCGTACTGTTCGACCACGGCGAGTTTTTCACGCAATGCCTCGCCGCTGATGCCTTCGCTGCGCAGCCGCACCGCCGCCAGCGAGGGCAGTTCGAGCGCCCAATGCAGCGGCTGGAATTCGTCTGGCAGCACCAGCGTGAATTCCAGCGCCGGCGAGATCAGCACGATGCCGTTCGGGCTCAGGCCAACATCCTCCTGCAGGGTCCTGGCGAGAAGCGCCGCCCGAAACCCGCCATAGCTTTCACCGGCAAGGAAGAGCGGCGATCCGGTGCGGCCGTTCTGGGCGAGATAGAGCCGGATGAAAGCGCCGATCGAACTGGCGTCCTGGCTGACGCCCCAAAAATCTTTCGTGTCCTGGCCGGGCGCCTCGCGGCTGTAGCCGGTGCCGACCGGATCGACGAAAACGAGATCGGTCATGTCGAGCCAGCTGTCGGGATTGTCGATCAGCTTTTGCGGCGGCGGCAGGAATTGCCCATCCGCGCCGGTCGCGATGACGCGCGGCCCTAGCGCGCCGAGATGCAGATAGGCCGACGCGGCGCCCGGACCGCCATTGAAGACGAAGGTGATGGGACGAGCCTTCTCTGCGCCCGCCGGTGGCAGCGTGTAGGCGACATAGAAGATCTCAGCCGTGACATCGGCCTTGCCGGAAAGCAGCGACAGCGTGCCGGCCTTGGCCTGGTAGTCCAGCGTGCGCCCGGCAATGGTGATCGAATGACTGGTGATCTGCGGCGCCGGCAGCAGCGACAGCACACCGCCGGCAGGGGCGGGGCGCTCGGGCGTTTCGGCTAGGCCTGGCGCTATCAGTGTGCCAAGCATCAGGAGAATTGCGGGAATGAGCTTCAGCTTGGCACGCATGACACCTCCGGGAATGGCTCCCGCATAGGTATGGTCTAGGCGGTCGAAGTCAAAGTAACTATTCGCGACGTCGTGGCCCCTCTGTCCCGCCGGCATATCAGTGCTATCAAAGCGTGAAGGACTCGAAAGGGACAGGCCATGGACGCCACCGCACTCAAAGCCATGCAGGCGCCGCTGAAGGAGGCTTATCGCGGCGATGCCGCGCAGGCGCTGATCACGCTTCGCGCCAGGGGCTCGATCGACGACCAGTCGATTGCCTGCAAGGTCGAGACGGGCAGGGCGCTGGCCGTGGCCGGGCTGCATCCTGCAACCGGTGGCTCAGGGCTCGAACTGTGTTCGGGCGACATGCTCCTCGAGGCGCTGGTCGCTTGCGCCGGCGTGACGCTGAAGGCGGTGGCGACGGCGCTGGAGTTCAGGCTTGGTGCTGCCACCGTCGAGGCCGAAGGCGATCTCGACTTTCGCGGCACGCTTGGCGTGGCCAAAGATGCCCCAGTCGGCTTCCGCGCCATCCGGCTGAATTTCAACCTCGACACGGACGAGCCGCAGGAGCGCATCGATTCACTCATCAAGCTGACCGAACGCTATTGCGTGGTGTTCCAGACCATAAACAGCAAGCCGGAGTTGACGGTGAGCGCGTGGCGCTAATCTCCCCCCTTGAGGGGGAGATGTCGCCGAAGGCGACAGAGGGGGTCGGGCCGACCGGGCGCGACCTCATATGGCAGAAGGAGGTTGGCGCTCTACGCGCGGCGACCCCCTTTGGCCTGCCGGCCATCTCCCCCTCAAGGGGGGAGATTACGCTACTGCGCCGCCGGCTCTTCCGCGTCCCCCTCATCCGTAAACGGCGAGGCGCTTGGCACGCAGTTCACTGCCCAGCCGGCCGGGGTCGGCTGCTTCTGGTATTCGGTGATGGCGTTGGTGCACTGTTCGCGGGTGTCGAAGGTGCTGGGCAGCACCACCATGCCGCCTTGCGGGCCGGCGATCACCAGGTACCAGACCAATGCTACGCTGGGAGCAGCCATGGGAATTCCTCGCTTTGATGGATGTCGGATTCGGATCGACCCTAGCAACTCCCGGCTGATGGCGAAAGCAGGGCGACGGGGGAGGGCCCTGCCAGATCATCACAGACCCGTGAACAGAACCGCTCCCCCACACGTCTCTCAGTTCACCGCAAAGCAGTAGAACAGGCCGTCGCCGCCGGTGCCTTTCAGCGCGTCCTGGCTGCAGCCGCCCCGCGAGGCATGCGAGGAGTTCCAGGATTTCGCCGCCGCCGACTCGTCCAACCCGGTGCGGTCGTGATGGCCCATCATCGCCGCGCCCTCCGCGCCACTTAGCGTCCAGTCGCCGCAGGTCTGGTCGGCGATCTTGGTGCCGTCGGGCTTCGAGCCGGTCAAAATGTCGTGCCGGTTCGGCTTGTCGCCGCGACCGTTGACCACTTCGCCCTTTTCGGTGAGCGCCGTTTGCTTGCTGATGGCGTTGGCATCGCTGTGCAGCGAGGCGACGTCGTCTGCGATCTTTTCGCCCTTGGCGTTGACCCACGGGCCCTTGCCGATGCGGTCGCGCGCATCGATATCGGCGGTCGAGAGATAGGCGTGCCATTCCTTGCCGGTCACCCCAGCAGCCTCTGCCAGCGAGGCGCAATGCGCATCGGCGCCCTTGAGCCCGCCGAGATCGGCGCCCTTGCCGGAACCGACACTCGTCACGAAGAAGCTCATCTTGGCGTCTTGGGCGAAGGCTGCGCCAGCCGTGGCGGCAATCGCAGCGGTGGCAACGAGAAGAAGTCTACGCATGTCGGTCCTCCGGTTTCGAATGTCCTACATTCGAAGAAACGTAACTGGAGGCCTGTTTAATCCCGATTCAGCCCAGCTTTTATTCCGGCTGCTGATAGGCGACGAAGCGCTGGTGCCTGGCCTGGAAGATCAGCCCCGTCTCCTTCAACTCGGGGCTGGCCAAGGGCACGATGCGCTTTGCAATCTCTGATGGGTGCGGCAGCGTCTCCGGATCTTCGCCGGGCGCGGCCTGAGCACGCATCGCGGTGCGGGTGGCGCCGGGATCGACAGCATTGATGCGCAGCGCCATGCTTTGTGTCTCATGCGCCCAGGAGCGCGCCATGGCTTCCACCGCCGCCTTCGACGCCGCATAAGGCGCCCAGAAGGCGCGCGCCGAATGCGCGGCCCCGGATGACATGAGAATGGCGCGGCCGGCGTCGGAGAGCCTGAGCAGCGGGTCGACCGAGCGGATCAGCCGCCAAGTCGAGATGACATTGATGGTCATCACCTTCTCGAAGGTTTTCGCCTCGACATGGCCGATCGGCGAGATGACCCCGAGCACGCCGGCATTGGCCACGAGGATGTCGAGCTTGCCCCAGCGCTCATGAATGGCACCGCCCAGCCGGTCGATGCCGGGCATGTCGGTGAGGTCGAGCGGCACCAGCGTCGCTTCGCCCTTGCCGGTTTTTGCGCGTTCGGCCTTGATCTGGTCATCGAGCTCTTCCAGGCCGCCGACGGTGCGGGCAACCGCAATCACATGCGCGCCGGCGGCGGCAAGTTCCTTGGCAATGAAATAGCCGATGCCGCGCGAAGCGCCGGTGACGACCGCGATGCGGCCGGAGAGGTCGAGGGTCATGCGAGCGCTTTCAAGGATGGCAGTTGGGCTTTAGGCCCCGTTGTTCGCCAGCAGCGACAGCGTGCGCACATTGTCGTGGCCTTCGAAGTCGAGCAGGCGGGTCGGGTACTGGCCGGTGAAGCAGGCGTCGCAGAATTGGGGCTGCTCATTGTCGCGGCCGGCCTCGCCGACGGCGCGATAGAGCCCGTCGATGGTGAGGAAGCCGAGCGAATCCACACGGATGAATTCGGCCATCTCCTCGATCGACATGCGCGACGCCAGAAGCTTCGACTTCTCCGGCGTGTCGACGCCGTAGAAGCACGACGCGCTCGTCGGCGGCGAGGCGATGCGCATATGCACTTCCCGGGCGCCGGCATCGCGCACCATCTGCACGATCTTCTGGCTGGTGGTGCCGCGCACGATGGAATCGTCGACCAGCACCACGCGCTTGCCCTCGATCATGCGGCGGTTGGCGTTGTGCTTGAGCTTTACGCCCATATGGCGGATGGAATCGCCGGGCTGGATGAAGGTGCGGCCGACATAGTGGTTGCGGATAATGCCGAGTTCGAAGGGGATGCCCGCGGCCTGGGAAAAGCCGATCGCCGCCGGCGTGCCGGAATCCGGCACCGGCACGACGATATCGGCCTCGACCGGGCTTTCCTGCGCCAGTTCGGCGCCGATGCGTTTGCGCACCTCGTAGACATTGCGGCCTTCGACCGAGGAGTCCGGACGGGCGAAATAAACATATTCGAAGATGCAGAAGCGGGTCTTCTGCGGCTCGAACGGGAACAGGCTCTCAATGCCCTTCGAGGTCACGACGACCATTTCGCCGGGCTTCAGGTCGCGAACGAAGCGGGCACCGATAATGTCAAGCGCGCAGGTTTCGGAGGCGAGGATCCAGGCGCCGTCGAGGTCGCCGAGCACCAGCGGGCGGATGCCGAGCGGGTCGCGGCAGCCGATCATCTTCTTGGAGGTCATCGCCACCAGCGAGAAGGCGCCTTCGACCTGGCGCACGGCGTCGATGAAGCGAGAGTTGAGGTCGCGCTCCTTGCTGGTCGCAACCAGGTGCAGCAGTGTCTCGGTGTCGGAGGTCGACGAGAAGATCGCGCCCTGCTTCTGCAGCGCGCGCTGCACGGTCATGGCGTTGGTGAGGTTGCCGTTGTGGGCGACGGCGAAGCCGCCATCGGCGAGTTCGGCGAAGAAGGGCTGGATGTTGCGCATGCCGGCGCCGCCGGTGGTGGCGTAGCGCGTGTGGCCGATGGCGCGGTTGCCTTGCAGGCTGTCGATGACATGCTGCTTGGTGAAGGTGTCGCCGATCAGGCCGACATGGCGTTCGACATGGAACTGCGTGCCGTCATAGGAGACGATACCGGCCGCTTCCTGGCCGCGATGCTGCAGCGCATGCAGGCCCAGCGTGACGATGGCCGCGGCGTCCTGCCGGCCGAAAATGCCGAACACACCGCATTCGTCGTGGAAATGATCGTCTGCTTCGGCGGAAAGCACGTCGTCTGCGTCTGCCTTCGAAACTGCCATGGGGCTCAAGCTCCGCTAAAATGGCCATATAAGGCGACAGCGCCGCGAAAGCAACGCACGCCGTGCGCCGTTTACATCATAGTCAGCTCATAAATGGCGCCCGCCCGGTGGGCGCCATACCGTTTCAGGTCAGTTTGCCGGTGCGGCCGGGGCCGGAGCGGCGGGCTGTGCCGGCGCATTGTCGGCCGGAGCGTCGGTCTCGTCGTCGGGCGCTGGCGCATCCTCGCCTGTTGCCGGAGCATCCGCCGCCGGCGCATCGGCTGCCGGAGGTGTCTCGGGTGCTGCCGGCTGATTCGGATTGAGCTTCTTCAGGATGGCGTTTTCCGGATCCTCGGGCAGCAGGCTTTCCAGCTTTGCGCCGATGGTCTCGAGCAGCGGCTTCGACTTGGCGTTGGCGATCCAGGCCGGAGCCTTGGCGCCGGCCAGCCAGTTGAAGAACAGAAGCGCCACCGCAACGACGAGGATGCCGCGCGCCGCGCCGTAGAGGAAGCCGAGCGTACGGTCGAGCGCGCCGATCCTGGAATCGATGATCCAGTCGGCAAGCTTCATGGTGATGACGGAAACGACGATCAGCGCGATGAGGAAAACGATGCCGGCGGACGCCGCCATGGCGATCTTGTCGCTTTCGACATAGGGCTGAACGTAAGGCAGCACCGGCTTGTAGAAGAAGAATGCCGCCGCGGCGGCAGCCGCCCAGGAGACGACGGACAGGATTTCACGGGACAGGCCGCGAACCATGGCAAGCATCGCCGAGACCAGGGTGAAGCCGACGAGAATTCCGTCAAGCAGCGTAATCGGCATGTTGTTCGCCCCACTCCGATTCTCTTTTCACGGCTCGGGCGAGCCGCGTTAGTCTTCCTCGTCGACACGGCTGCGCCTTGAGCCGGCTATGCGTGCCACGAGATCGGCAAGTTCGGTTGGCTGGAAAGCGCCGGCTCCGATCCCCCCGACAACCTCCTCGCTGCCCAAGGGCAGAACCGCACTTCCAAAACCCAGCTTTTCGGCCTCTTTAAGGCGTTGCTGCGCATGCGCAACCGGCCTCACCGCGCCCGACAAGCTGATTTCGCCGAAATAGACGCAATCGGCGGGAAGGGCAAGACCGGTGAGCGACGAAACCAGTGCAGCAGCGACCGCCAAATCGGCAGCCGGCTCGGAAATCCGGTAGCCGCCGGCGACGTTGAGATAGACATCGTGGGTGCCGAAGCGCACGCCGCAATGGGCCTCGAGCACGGCCAAAATCATCGACAGCCGCGCGCCGTCCCAGCCGACGACGGCGCGGCGCGGCGTGCCGAGCGAAGACGGCGCCACCAGCGCCTGGATCTCGACCAGCACCGGCCGCGTGCCCTCCATCCCGGCGAAAACCGCCGCGCCCGGCGACTTTGCATGGCGTTCGCCAAGGAACAGCTCCGACGGGTTGGCGACTTCGCGCAGGCCCTTGTCGGACATTTCGAAGACGCCGATCTCGTCGGTCGGGCCAAAGCGGTTCTTGACCGTGCGCAGGATGCGGTAGTGGTGGCCGCCTTCGCCTTCGAAATAGAGCACCGCGTCGACCATGTGCTCGACGACGCGCGGGCCGGCGATCTGGCCTTCCTTGGTGACATGGCCGACCAGCACGATGGCAGCACCCGTGGATTTGGCATAGCGGATCATCGCCTGGGCAGCGGCGCGTACCTGGGTGACGGTGCCGGGTGCCGAATCGGCCATGTCGGTCCACAGCGTCTGGATCGAATCGAGGATGACGAGATCCGGCCGCCTGCCATCGGCGATGGTGGCCAGGATGTCCTCGACATTGGTTTCGGCCGCGAGTTCGACCGGTGTGTCGGCGACGCCAAGCCGCTGTGCCCGCAGCCTGATCTGCGCGACGGCTTCTTCGCCCGAGACATAGACGATGCGGTGACCTTTTGACGCCAGTGCGGCAGCCGCTTGGGTGAGCAGCGTCGACTTGCCGATGCCGGGATCGCCGCCGACCAGCAGCGCCGAGCCGCGCACGAAACCGCCGCCGGTGGCGCGGTCGAGTTCGCCAATGCCCGAGATGATGCGCGGCGCATCCTCGATGTCGCCGGACAGGCTGGTCAGCACCACGGCGCGGCCCTTGCGGGCATTGCGCGTGTTGGCCGGTCCGGAGCCAATGCCGCCCGACGTGCCTTCCTCGACCAGCGTGTTCCACTCACCGCACGCATCGCATTTGCCGGCCCAGCGCTGATGCACTGATCCGCAATTCTGGCAGATGAACTGGACGCGGGATTTAGCCATGGGGCGGGGCGGCCTGCAGATAGCCAGAGGTCGGCGATCCTGCGCACCCCCCTCTGTCCTGCCGGACATCTCCCCCGCAAGGGGGGAGATTGGCTGCCATCGATGCTTTCGCCAATCGCCGACGTCGCAAGATGAGTGCCACCCGCAAAGGCGCTGATCTCCCCCCTTGCGGGGGAGATGGCCGGCAGGCCAGAGGGGGGTGTGACGGAGTGTGACGGTAGGCCAAAAAGCTACTCAAACCTCTCCGCAATATGATGCTCTTCAGCAAGGTCGGAAAACCGCGTGAATTCGCCATGGAAGGCAAGGCTGACCGAGCCCGTCGGGCCGTGGCGCTGCTTGGCGACGATGACTTCTGCCTTGCCGCGCATCTCGTTCATCTCGTGTTCCCACTTGATGTACTCGTCGGTGCCGGGCTTAGGCTCGCGGTTCTTCAGATAATATTCCTCGCGATAGACGAAGATCACCACGTCGGCGTCCTGCTCGATCGAGCCGGATTCGCGAAGGTCGGAGAGCTGCGGGCGCTTGTCTTCACGGCTTTCGACCTGACGCGACAGCTGCGACAGCGCGATGATCGGCACGGAGAGTTCCTTGGCCAGCGCCTTGAGGCCGGTGGTGATCTCGGTGATTTCCTGCACGCGGTTCTGCGAGGCCTTGGCGGATGAACCCTGCATCAGCTGGATATAGTCGATGACGATGAGGTCGAGGCCGCGCTGGCGTTTTAGACGGCGCGCGCGAGCGGACAGCTGAGCAATGGAAATACCGCCGGTCTGGTCGATGAACAGCGGGATTTTCTGCATGGTCTGCGAGCAGGCGACCAGTTTCTCGAAATCCATCTCCGAAATCTCGCCGCGGCGGATTTTTGACGACGAAATTTCCGTCTGTTCGGAAATGATACGGGTAGCCAGCTGTTCAGACGACATTTCCAGGGAGAAGAAGCCGACGACGCCGCCATTGGCTGCCTTGAACGAGCCGTCGGCCTGCTGCGCCGGCACATACATCTCGGCAATGTTGAAAGCGATGTTGGTGGCGAGCGATGTCTTGCCCATGCCCGGACGGCCGGCAATGATGATCAGATCCGACGCCTGCAGGCCACCCATGCGGCGGTCGAGATCGCGCATGCCCGTGGCGAGGCCTGACAGGTGGCCGTCGCGCATATAGGCGGCGTTGGCCATGTCGACGGCGGTCTTAACGGCGTCGGTGAAGCTCTCGAAGCCGCCATCGTAGCGGCCGGTCTCGGCCAGCTCGAACAGCCGCCGCTCGGCATCCTCGATCTGCTCGGACGGCGCCATGTCGACCGGCGCGTCATAGGCGATGTTGACCATGTCCTCGCCGACCGTGATCAGCGCGCGGCGCGTGGCCAGATCATAGATGGCGCGGCCATAGTCGGTGGCGTTGACGACGGTGACGGCTTCGACGGCGAGGCGCACGACATATTGCGCCACCGTCATGTCGCCGACCTTCTCGTCGGCCGGCAGGAAGGTTTTCAGCGTGATCGGCGTCGCCACCTTGCCCATGCGGATGAGCTCGGCTGCGACCTCGAAGATTTTGCGGTGCAGCGGCTCATAGAAATGGCCGGCCTTGAGGAAGTCGGAGACCCGGTAGAAGGCATCGTTGTTGACGAGGATGGCGCCGAGCAGCGCCTGCTCGGCCTCGATGTTGTTCGGCGCCTCACGATAAAGCGGTTGCTCCGCCACGCCGAATTTTCGTGCTGCCTCTGCCATGATGTCCCCGATTTCGATCCCGGCTTCTCGATACCAGAACGCGAAAGATCCGGTGCTGACTTATATGCATCAGTTGCGCCCAATCGGCGTTGATGCCCGCTGTCCACAGGGACGGCAAACCGTCCACAGGACAGAATTCCCGTGCTCTGATTCCGATTGACTCGCCAAATGCTGATTGTATTGGCTCGACAGGAACGAAGCAAGAACAATCTCGGTGGCTATCCGCTTCGTCCGTCCAATCTATCGCCCCAGTCCAGCCGCCGCGCTGCCCTGAACAGCTCACCGTCGCGCTTGGTGAAAAGCGTCTCGTCTGCGCTGCCGTCCGGCAGGCACAGTTTGAGCAGCACCTTGCCGGAGCCCGATTTCGGCGGCGCAATGACGCGCGGCTGATGTGCGGGCGCCGGCTGCCGCGACGCCGCGACGTAGATGAACTTCTCGTCCTCCCAAGGCACATCCGCATCCTTGGCCAGCCGGTGCAGGCGCGAGCGTGCGACGCGGCGCGAAAAATGGCACCAGTCGGGCGGCTCGAGCGGGCAGGGCGCCTCGTGCGGACACGGTGCCAGCACATGCGCGCCGGCCTCCAGCAATTGCTGCCGGACTGCCAGAATGCGCTGCCAGCCGGCCGGCGTGCCCGGCTCGACGATCAGCAGCGTATCGGCCGTCAATTGCCAGAGCCGGCCGACAAGTTTCGGCAGCGATGCCGGCGCGATCTCGTCCAGCACATAGGCGCAGGTCACCAGATCGGCAGGCTTGAGATCGGCAAGGTCGATGGTGACGTCGCCGGCGCGCCAGTCGGTGCTGGCGGCGATGGTTTCAAGAGCGAGCGACTGGCCGACCTTGCGCACGGCCGCACTGGCTTCAACCAGCACGGCCTGCTGGAGGTCAGGCCACTGGTGCGTGGTGGCCCAAAGCACCGTACCAGGACCGGCGCCGACATCGAGCAGGCTCTTTGGCTGGAAATCGGGCCGTGCATCGGCGAGCGCATCCAGGCTGGCGCGCACCGCGGCATAGGTCGCCGGCAGCCGCGTCGTCAGATAGGCTTTGACCGCCATCTCCTCGGCCATGTGCAGGCGGCCATCGCGCAGTTCGGCGCGGTAGCGGTCGGACAGCGTCTTGGCCGCCTGGCGCAGCGCCGGCAGCGGTATTGTTTCGAGCAGGCGTTCGATGCCTTGTCGGAGCGGTGCGGGCAGTTCCACGCTCAGGCTGCCCGTGGCGCGAGCAGGATGACGGAGGCGCCGGCAATCCCGGCAGGGACGGCTGCGATGAAGAGGAGGGTGGTCATCAAAAAAGGCCTCGCGAAAACGAGACCTTTTTCAGTGTCATAGCCGGCAATGGCAAGCGGCAATCCGCAATCGAGGCGTTATTCCCGATCCGACACCTTGCGGCGGCGTGCCGGCTTGGCGGCAGCGGACCTGGCAGCAACCGATCGCGCAGCGACGGACCTGGCAACAGCAGGCTCGGCGGCTGCCGTTTCCTGTCGATGCCCCATCTCGCGCATTTCCAGCGCCTTTTCACATTTGGCCATATAGTCGCGCGTCATCGGCAGCGTGTCGTTCTTCTTGGCGATCTGGATCTGGAAGATCACCAGATCCTGCCAGCGGAAGGCGGCTTCCGAGGCGGCGAGATAGAACTCCCACATCCTGCAGAAGCGCTCGTCATAGATGGCCTTGGCCTTGTCGCGGTTGGCGGCAAAGCGCTGGCCCCAGTGCTTCAGCGTATCGGCATAGTGCAGCCGCAGCATCTCGATGTCGGTAACCACCAGCCCCGACTTCTCGATCGCCGGCATCACCTCCGACAGCGACGGGATGTAGCCGCCGGGGAAGATGTATTTGCGGACGAAGGCGCTGGTCGCCCACGGCACGCCGGAGCGGCCGATCGTGTGCAGCAGCATGACGCCGTCCGGCTTCAACAGCGTCGCCGACTTTTCGAAGAAGGTGCGGAAATGGTTGACGCCGACATGCTCGAACATGCCGACCGAGACGATGCGGTCGAAGCGCTCGTTGAGTTCGCGGTAGTCCTTCAGCTCGAAATGCACGCGGTCCTGCAGGCCTTGCGCATGCGCCCGGTCGGTGGCGACGCCGTGCTGTTCGGTGGACAGCGTCACGCCTTGCACGTCGACGTCGAAAGCCTTGGCGAGGTAGAGGCCAAGCCCACCCCAGCCGGAGCCGATGTCGAGCACGGTCTGGCCGGCCTTCAGCCTGAGCTTGGCGGCGATGTGGCGCTTCTTGGCGACCTGCGCCTCGTCGAGCGTCATGTCCGGCTGTTCGAAATAGGCGCAGGAATACTGCATGTCCTCGTCGAGGAAGAGCCGGTAGAGGTCGCCCGACAGATCGTAGTGGCGCTGCACGTTGCGGCGCGAGCGCGAGGCGGTGTTGATCTGCTGCAGACGGCGGAAAGCGTGGCGCAGGCCCTCGATCGCCTTCGACCAGGTGGCGTCGATGCCGCCGCTGCCCATGTTCTGGAAGGCGATGCGCATCAGGCCGAGAACGCCGCCCTCAAGGATGTCGAGTTCGCCGTCCATGTAGGATTCCGGCACCGCCAGCATCGGATCGAAGGTGATGGCGCGTTCGGCGTGCCTGGTCTTGATGTGCATGTGCACCGGCTCGCCGCTGCCGTCGCCGAAAACCACGGTCAAACCCTTCGGCCCTGTCACCTTGAGATTGCCTGTGCGCACCAGGCGGTCGAGAACGCGCTTCAACAGAATATTCATCACCAAATGTCCCCTCACGGTCAGACTGGCTGTCTAATTCTGCCTTAATATATAGGGGCTCGAAAAGTTCCATTTGGCATAAAAATGCCCGGGCGAGACGGCCCGGGCATTGGTCCACAAAGGCTGGATGACGACAATGTGATTGGGAGCGCTGCTCCCCTTCGCTTGTCCTTAAGCGATCAGGCGTTGTCTTCGCCGCCTTCGAACTCGGTGTTCGGGTCGAAGAAGTTCTCCGGCCGCGCATTGTCGTTGATGTCGTCGCCATAGATGGCTTCGGCTGTGGTCAGCGTCTCGCCCTTGGCCTGGCGCTCGGCTTCCTCGGCCGTGCGGGCGATGTTGAGGCTGATGGTGACCTCGACTTCCGGATGCAGCGCGATCGCCACATTGGTGACGCCGATGGTCTTGATCGGCTGGTTGAGCTGGATCTGGTTGCGGTTGACCGAAAAGCCTTCGGCCGTCAGCAGCTCGGCGATGTCACGGGTCGACACCGAACCGTAGAGCTGGCCGGTTTCGCCGGCCGAACGCACGGCGATGAAGCTCTTGCCGTCGAGCTTTTCGGCGACCTGGCTGGCTTCCGACTTGCGCTCGAGGTTGCGGGCTTCGAGCTGGGCGCGCTGGCCTTCGAACTTCTTCTTGTTGGCTTCGTTGGCGCGCAGCGCCTTGCCCTGCGGCAGCAGGAAATTGCGGGCAAAGCCGTCCTTGACCTTGACGGTATCGCCCATCTGGCCGAGGCGGGAAACGCGTTCGAGAAGAATCACTTGCATGGTCTTGTTCCTTCGTCTGGGCACCGATCATAAGGTCGGCGCCGAATTGAGTGGAACAGGTCAGGAAGCTCTGAGCGCCTTGGCGCCGGTGTCGCTGTCCTGCCTGTCGCGGGAGTTAGAGGCTTTTCACCTCAACTCGGGATTTCAATGCATGTCGCCCAAAAGTGGGTCCCGGTTTTGGGACAACGACATGCATCATCAAAATACCCATGCGGCGCCCGTCGCCGTGGGAGAATAGAGCGGGCGGCGAACCGCCCGCTCGAAAGTCTTAACGAACCACGTAGGGCAGCAGGCCGAGGAAACGGGCGCGCTTGATCGCCTTGGCGAGTTCGCGCTGCTTCTTCTGGCTGACGGCGGTGATGCGCGACGGCACGATCTTGCCGCGCTCGGAAATGTAACGCTGCAGCAGACGCACGTCCTTGTAGTCGATCTTGGGCGCGTTGGCGCCGGAGAACGGGCAGGTCTTGCGGCGGCGATGGAACGGGCGCCGGGTCGGGATCTGATTGATGTCGACCATTATTCTGCACCCCCTTCAACACCTTCGCGCGGACGGCGCGGACCACGATCGCCACCGGCATCGCCGAACGAGCGCGGCGGACGATCACCACGGTCGCCACGATCACGGTCGCCGAACGAGCGCGGACCACGATCGCCACGGTCGCGGTCGCCGAAGCCGCCGCGTTCCGAGCGCTCTTCGCGCTTCTGCATCATGGCCGACGGGCCTTCCTCATGCGCCTCGACCTTGACGGTCAGGAAACGCAGCACGTCTTCGGACAGGCCCATCTGGCGCTCCATCTCGTTGAGCGCTGCGGGCGGGCAGGTGAGGTCCATAAGCGTGTAGTAAGCCTTCCGGTTCTTGTTGACCCGGTAGGTGAGGGACTTCAGTCCCCAGTTCTCGACCCGGCCGACGGACCCGCCATTTGCTGCGATGACGCCCTTGTACTGTTCGACAAGCGCATCGACCTGCTGCTGCGAGAGGTCCTGCCGGGCAAGGAACACATGTTCGTATAGAGCCATAGTGGTTCAGTGCCTTTCTTCGTTTCTCTCCCGGATCCTCGCGGCAAAAGCCTCTGCAACTTCTCTGACCCGCTGGTCCCGAAGGGGGCGGGGAAGAAAGGAGCATTTCGAGACGGTCGAGAGCGGAGACACGGGAGGCGGAAGCGCTTCTGGCTTCACACGAAGGTTTTGGGTAAAACCTCCGGCCCTCCGTTCAGCCCCCAGCAAGGACCGGCAGATTGCGGGCGTCTATACAGCAATTTGGCCAGGATGCAAGCAGGGCGGCGTCACTGTACGGCCGGCTTGGCGACAGGCGGCAACAGCACCTGGCGGAATTCAGGCGTGTCCAGGATCTTGCTGATCAGAATGCCTTCATTGGCGAAAAACCGCTCACCCAGCGCATTCTTCACGATATTTCCGCCGGAATGATGAATGGCGACGACTTTCCAGGCGTCGTTGAACACCGGCGATCCGCTCGATCCCGGCATCGTGTCGGTCATATATTGCAGCCGCTGCTCGAAAATGTTGACCACCTCGTTGGCGGTTGCAGCGATCTTCTTCGGTCCACCAGAGGGATGCTGGATGATGGTGACATGAGCGCCGACCGCGATGCTGCCTGCCGCCCCTTCGACAAGCTGCAGGACACCCCAGGAGGACAATGGTGGCTGGCCGTCAGCCTCGAGAATGCGCAGAATGGTGCAGTCGAGCTTGTCGATGGGGCTGGTCACGAAGGATGCCTTGGGGTCGACCGGATAGGTGCTGTGCGCCCGCAATCGTCCGGCTGCATCCTCTTCGAAATTGAATTCGACCACCGTTCCGGCAGCCGCCTCGGCCGATGGAACGACATGGTTGTTGGTGAGCACAATCCCTGGCGCAACGAGAAAGCCTGTCCCCAGGCCGGCAGGCGACACGACGCGGCAGATGGAACGTGACGCTTCGACCCCCTTGTAGAGCCAGGAGATGCTCTGCAGCGTCCCGCTCCACACCTTTTCCAGGGCGCTTTCCTGGGGCGGCGCCAGGTTTACCGACGGCGTCGGCGGCGGCAGCGGCGTTTGCGCCTTTGCCAGCGCGCCGTCGATCTCATCGATGAGATCGAGAACGTTAGCGTTGATCTGCGCCTTGCGCGTCGTTGCCTGGTCCTGGGTGATGACGCCCCGGCGTCGTTCTCCGGCCAGGTCGCGTATTTCGCCGGCCTTCATGATGAGTTCGCGGTAAAAGCCCGCCATCCTCTTTCCCGCCGGGCTGCCGTCTCTCGGCTGGCCGGCGATGAAATTGCGCAAGAGGTCTACCGCTTCCGCCGTGTAACCCTCGGCGATCTGGTTCTGGGCGTCCTGGAGGATTTCGTGCATGGATAACCTCAGCTGTCGACCGGCGCCATGTAGATTCGGTGGATGGCGCGGAATACGGGACGATACAGAGAGACCGTCAGAAGGATTGGGAGAAACGCCACCAGAAGCACCGCCAATGACACAAGGGCACCAAAGGAAAAATCAAAATAGTTATAAATGCTCGACGCGATAAACGCCAAAAATATAAGTATGAAAATAAGCAATGAAATTGATGGTGTTGAAAATATCGCAAACATTAGAAGGTAAATGCTTGCAGATCCGTTCATAAATTTCCGCGGCACATAGAAAATTATGAACGACAGAGCGGGAATAATAAGTATAGAAAAAACAATCAAATAAGTCATTCCGCCACTAAAGAAAACTACAACCGAAGCTATCACCGAAAAGTATAATAAAATCGAAAATAGAGCGCCGAAGGTGGCAAGCTTTACGTCCCATACCTTTGATGCGTAAGAAAAATTTGACGCCATATATATTCCATGAGCCAACAGTATGCCAAGCGCCGCAACGGCAGTGCCGAGCTCCATATCAATTGCATTGTAGACGTATATCGCGATAAGAAATAAAACAAAAATACCTAGGGATGAAGAAAAAAAGCTGGATACAAGGTACAGGACGTGATTTGAAGGATTGTTGAATTCGAAATGTCGATCAAGTTTGAACAAAGTAATAATAAGAATGGGAGGTATAAAGAAAAGAAGTGCGTACACAAATATGTACGAGATATATGCGGTATCTATCGTGTATGCAAAAATCACAAATAGTAAAACTATCATAGATATCGATATAATTTGCACTAAAAAATTGTAAATAAAAACTATGTGTATTCCAGTAGACCAAAAATAAGGATTTCCTACCAGAAGTTTTCTATCCCAGCGAATTATGCCATTTGGTGTAATCCGCTTGGGATTGGGGATTAATTTCCTCCAGGAAAATCGCCGCTCCGAGTCGGCGGGATTGTAGGCGCTGTTCGAGAGATGGCACGTGGCCATGAGAAGAGACAGCAGAAGGAAAAGGATCGCCCTGTTGCGATCAAGAAAGCTCGATCTGGAAGAGATCTCATTGGATCCACCGTCAGCAAAATCCTTGCTCCATTTTACGACGTGCATTCTGTCCGAAAGTCCTGTTCCGGCAACGGGAATATTGTTCTTGTTGGAGAACGTAGCGCATGACTGAGAGGAGCATTCGGTTCCGAAACTGCCGCACGAGCTTGAATCGTCGAACGAAGAGTTCAATCCATATTTGGGCGATATCGCAGCAGTAGCTTTTCTCGCCTGATCGTCGTTTGCTTCAAAGCAAAGGCCAAAGGCATATTTGGCCATTGTGTCGTAGTCGCTCGCAAACGCACTGTCGGGTTGGGTGGCGGCAATTTTCCTGGACAAAATATGATTGAGCCCGGTGGGGATGGCTCCTGCGGCGTAGAGACAGACGAAATACAAGAGCAGCGTGGTCAGGAATGTTCGCCAGTCAACTCTGGGAGGCGAGATTCGCCACAGGGAGAACATCCAGTAAGCCATCGCAAATACAATGGGCACCCAGATGAAGAGGGCATAGAAGTCCAGCGTCGCGAGCGTGGGAATGTCCGTGGGACTAACTTGAATAAGTGCCGCGGGGGCGCAGAGCGCGCAATACCCGAGCAGCGACCACCACAGCACGTGTAGAATGCTTGTGCGCCAAATAATGGGCCGCGCTGCCAGCAGCCACTTGTCGAATTGCTGCATCGGGCTCAGGTGGCTTAGCCCCCTGAGCATTCTCGTCCTTGAATTGATGATCCCTGCCATCAGACGGCTTCTCCCGATTCAAAGAGCTGCTTCACCGAACGGGAGATGTCGCGGAAATAGGTGAAGTCGACTTTCTGGCCTTTCAGGATCTCTAGAAACTGTTCGCGGCTCAATTGCCGGTTGGTCGTCACCACGAACGACATTCCATTGTACGAAACGCGTTCCACCATGGGCCGACGCAGCTTCTCGCGCAACTCGGAGATGTCGTCGCGACAGTCCAGCTCAAACATGTTCTGCCGCCGGTTTTCGCCGACGCCCTCGATCGGGCCATTGTAGACGACCCGCCCGTCGGTGAGGAAAAGAATGTCATCGGCAATGGCCTCGACCTCATGCAGATGTTGCGAACTGAGCAGCACAGCCATCGGATCGCTGATCGAACGCGACAGGTCGCGGATATCGCGCAGCACGGTAAGTTGTGATCGGATATCGAGATTTGCCAGCGGCTCATCCAGTGCAAGCAATTTGGGCTTCCAGATCAGAGCCCGCGCGAGTTCGAAACGCAGCTTGAAGCCACCAGACAACTCGTTCCAGCCAAGCTCAAGGTATTCGCCGAGCCCTAACCTTTCTACGACGTAGGTGAACTCCCGATCGTTTTCAGCGCCGAGGATACCTTTCGTCGCTGCGGCATACCGCAGGTTCTCCTCCAGCGTTCCGTGCCATTTGGCCAGTGATTGCGGCACATAGGCGATCTGGGCCTTGACTTTCGACCAGTCGATGACCGACTCCGCGGGCGCGCCTAGATAGGGATAGCAGAGCGTCCCCTCCATATGCTTCAGTTCGCCGACGACCATTCGAAACAATGTGGTCTTGCCATTGCCGTTTTCGCCCACCACTCCTGTGATCTCGCCCAGTCGCAATTTCAGGTCGACGCCATGGAGCCGGAATTCCTCCGGCTTGCCGGTCCGGTAGGTGTGCCCGAGATTGTGGCATTCGAACACGATGCTGCGATCGAGCTCGACCGGCTGATACTGGTCAAGGCGCTCGTCGAAAGCCTGCTTGTTGCGCAGGACGTCTTCGTGTGGATGTTCATGGTCGGCAACAATGCTGTCCAGCAGCGCAAGCATTTCCGTCTGCAGCTTCGTCTGCTCGATCTGCTCAGAGCTATCGGAGAAGGTCGCCTTGAGCAGAAGTGCCCGATGGCGAAGTTTTCGATCAAAGGCAAAGATGTTGGCGAACCGGATCAGGCTGTCTGCGCCGGACGCCGGATCAAGCATCAGATCCTGGCGCGTGGATTCAGCCTCGGTCGTGATGTTCTCAGACATCAGGAGGTTCCACCGGGTACAGGGCCATTCGGTACTTGCGGTGGGACGACAACAACAACCGGCGGCGACCGCAGGATCACCGCCTCATAGATATCGTCCTTATGGTTCAAAGCGTCGGACACACATTTGGCGCGCTGAACCTTGAAATCACTCTCGGTAATAGTCTGCTTGCGGAGTTGCCTCACAATGTCTGAAAAGGAGCCGCACCTGACCAGCGCTTCATTTCGATCGTCGCGGGTGCCAAATTCCGTCGCAAAATCCAGCATCCGATCGAAGAAGTATTCAAACTGACCGGCGGCAACCAGCCCGTCCAGCTCCTTTTCCCTGAAAACAACATCGGCAGCGTTTGCCATCCCCCGAAGTATTCCCCTCGTAGCTCGCATCACTGCAAGCAGAAATCCCCTGAACGAAATCTATAGTTGAACGTGTTGGCTGGCAACCGACTGGTTTGTTTGAGATCGGTTTGTTACCGCCTCCTTTGGAAAGAGGTGTCGGTCGCGGGGTGGCGCCGCCATACATCCGGTCGCAAGTCGAAAGCATCCCCGGCACAGCAAACCGGCTAAGCGCCCCGACTTGTTCCAGCAGATCGCCAACAAGTTCGCACCGTTGCACTAACGAATTGAGCGCGCCGGGAGTCCGCCCGGCTCTCGCAAGCGCCGTCCTTCAGCTCATATGCAGGCTGACACCGTTGACCGTTTCAGGGAAGAAGTCTGGTGCCGCTCGGCGCTTGCCGAACATCATGTCATATTGCAGCAGGCGGAAATCGTTGATCGCCGGATCGACGTCCTTCTGCCGCGCCCAATCGGACGTCGCTTCGCCTGACGGTGTCAGCAGAAGATTGCGGTCGACGACGCGGTAGCGTTCGCGCAGCGCGCCGAGGAAGCCGGTGTAGTAGGGGTGCGTGATCCCGGCCGTGGTCAGGATGTGGTAGGGCAGGAAGGCCGGGCTGACCGCCCCCATATCCTGCGCCGGACCGGTGCGGTTCGACCAGATGATCAGCGGCGTCTGGTGGTGCTCAAGTGCGGCCTCCGGCGTCGGCTCCTTGCGCGGCGCGACATTGTCTTTGAGGAAGCCGGTCTCGACATAGACGGGACCAAGCGGCGGCAGATGGTCGCCGAAGAAGGCAATGACCGTCGGCCGCTCGCGGTTCTTCGCCCATTCGATCAGCCGTTCGAGGCCACGGTCGGCATCGGCCGAACCCTCGGCGTAGCTCAGCAGCGATTCCCGCGCCCACGTGCTGATCGGCGCGGCGATCTTGTGGGTTGGATTGTAATAGCGGTACGGCTCGTAGGGGCCGTGGTTCTGCAGGCTGACGGCGAAGAAGAACACCGGCCGGTCGCTAGCGTCGGCCTCTGCGATGATCTCGTCGGTCATTGCCGCGTCGGAGGCCAGCGGCCCGCGCTTTTCCAGCGGCGGCAGCGTCTCTTCCGAGCGGAAATCGTTGAAGCCAAAATCGGCATAGACCGCGCCGCGGTTCCAGAACCAGTTGGTGCCGGGATGGATGGCGCGCGCCCGGTAGCCTTCGCTTTTCAGGAAGGTCGCCAGCGACGGTGTTGGCGTGCGCACATATTGCTGATACGGGATTGAGCCCGCCGGCAGGAAGGCGTTGGAAAAGCCGGTCAGCGCCTCGAATTCGATGTTGGCGGTCATGCCGCCGAATTCCGGCGAGAACATGTAGCCCGAGCGCAAAGCGCGCACATTGGGGATCGGGTCCGGCGTGATGGTAACGCCGGGCAGCTTGGTCGGATCCCAGAAGGATTCGCTCATCACCACGATGATGTCGGGTTTCTCGTCCGGCACCGAGGCCGTCACATCAGGCCTGTCGATCGCGTCGATCGCCTTGTCGGAATAGCCGGCCGGCGCAGAGACATGCGCCATCGGCACGTTGAGCGCGAAAGCCAGTGCAAACCCGTTGGAGGCGTAGTTCTCCTTCTGGTCCCACATGATCGGGATGATCTGCAGCCGGTCGCGGGTCCACGAGAAGGTGGCGTAGTCCATGATCGAGACGAAGAAGGCGAGCAGCGGCACCGCCAGCGTCAGCCGCGCCAGTCGCCCCTTGCGGCTGAGGATCGGCACCTTGCGGCGCCACAGCCGCCAGCCATAGATCAGCAGCGACAGTCCGGCGACGATGCCGACGGCCATGGCCACGGCCGTCCAGGGCCGCTCACGCACCAGGAGCGGCATCAATGCCATGATCTGGCGCGAATAGAGGAAATCGGTCGGGTAGAGCGGATCGCCGAGATAATGCGACTTCTGGTGCCCGACGAAGGCCAGCGCCAGCGTCAGCGGCGCCACGATCATCAGGCTCTGGTGGCTGCGGCCAAGCACGGCGTCCAGTCCGATCAGCACCAGCGCAAAGACGATGATGGTGGTCCAGCCGGGTTTGAAGGGCTGCAGGAAGAAGTCGACCGTGCCGAAGAAGTCGCCGCGCACGATCCATTCGATGGCGAACACCAGGACGGCGGCGGCAAGCAGGGTGACCAGACCGTAGCGGATGACAGGCCATCTGCGCCCCGGCAGGTAGCCGGTGGACGGATCGTCTTCCAAGAACTGTGGCGCGGGTACTGCCGCGCCCTTCCTGATCCTTGCCACGTCTCTTCCCCCGGCCCAAGCAACGCGTTTTTCCACCCGCGTCACCGTTCTGTCATAGAACTGTCATCCAAAAGCTAGCGCCTGTGGCGAAAATAAGAAGAGCCAGCAAACGATTCGTGAGCGGTTTTCATCAGGAGTGATCGGCAAAAAGCCTTTCGGAACAGGGACTCAAGGCTGGCTTCCACCTCGGACAAGGGCCGAAATGCCGCCATCGGGCTTGACTTGGCGGTCCGCCTTGCGTCACAGGCAGGAAAAATCAGGCGCTGGAGAGAGCCCAAATGGCCGTTGTATTCACCTTTCCGGGACAGGGCAGCCAGGCTGTCGGCATGGGCAAGGACCTCGCCGACGCCTTCCCCGAGGCGCGCAGGGTCTTCGAGGAAGTCGATGACGCGCTGGGTGAAAAGCTGTCGAAAGTGATCTGGGAAGGCCCGGAAGAGACGCTGACCCTGACCGCCAATGCCCAGCCGGCGCTGATGGCGGTGTCATTGGCCGCGGTGCGGGCGCTGGAAGCGCGCGGCTTTTCGCTGAAGGGCAAGGTGGCTTTCGTCGCCGGCCATTCGCTCGGCGAATATTCCGCCCTTGCCGCCGCCGGCTTCGTCTCGGTCGCCGATGCCGCCCGGCTGCTGCGCATCCGCGGCAATGCCATGCAGGCAGCGGTGCCGGCCGGCGAGGGTGCGATGGCGGCGATCATCGGACTGGAACAGCCCGATGTCGAAGCCGCTTGCACTGAAGCCGCAGCCGGCTCCGGCAAGGTCTGCCAGATCGCCAACGACAATGGCGGCGGCCAGCTGGTGATCTCCGGCGCCAAGGTTGCGGTCGAACTCGCCGCGAAACTGTGCACCGAAAAGGGCGCCAAGCGGGCGCTGATGCTGCAGGTCTCCGCGCCCTTTCACTCCGCGCTGATGGCGCCGGCGGCAAATGTCATGCGCGAGGCACTGGCCGGGGTGACGAAAAATGCGCCGGTGGTTCCCGTCGTCTCCAACGTCACCGTGACCCCGACCAGCGATCCCGACGAGATCGCGCGGCGCCTGGTCGAGCAGATCACCGGTCGCGTGCGCTGGCGCGAAACCGTGGAGTGGTTCGGCGCCAACGGCGTCACCACGCTCTACGAGATCGGCGCCGGCAAGGTGCTGTCCGGCCTGGCGCGCCGCATCAACCGCGACATCGCCACATCGGCCGTCGGCACGCCCGCCGATGTGGAGGCGGCGCTGGCCGCGCTTGCATAATCCACTGGCGATTTGACCCCTCCCGTGGGAAGGGTGTTCTCTTAAGATCAGGAGACAAAAAATGTTCGAACTGACCGGCCGCAAGGCGCTTGTCACCGGCGCATCGGGAGGGATTGGCGAGGCGATTGCCCGCGTGCTGCATGCGCAAGGCGCCATTGTCGGCCTGCACGGCACCCGCATCGAGAAACTCGAGACCCTGGCCGGCGAACTCGGCGATCGGGTAAAGCTGTTTCCGGCCAATTTGTCGAACCGCGACGAAGTCAAGGCGCTTGGCCAGAAGGCGGAAGCCGAACTCGAAGGCGTCGACATACTGGTAAACAATGCCGGCATCACCAAGGACGGCCTGTTCGTGCGCATGGCGGATGCGGACTGGGATTCGGTGCTGGAAGTGAACCTCACCGCCGTGTTCCGGCTGACCCGTGAACTCACCCATCCGATGATGCGCCGCCGCCATGGCCGCATCATCAACATCACCTCGGTGGTCGGCGTCACCGGCAATCCAGGCCAGACCAATTACTGCGCTTCCAAGGCCGGCATGATCGGCTTTTCCAAGTCGCTGGCGCAGGAGATCGCCACCCGCAACATCACCGTCAACTGCGTCGCCCCGGGCTTCATCGAATCGGCCATGACCGACAAGCTCAACGACAAGCAGAAAGAGGCGATCATGGCGGCGATCCCGACACGCCGCATGGGCACGAGTGTTGAAGTGGCGTCTGCCGTCGCCTATCTCGCCTCCAACGAAGCCGCCTACGTCACCGGCCAGACCATCCACGTCAACGGCGGCATGGCGATGATTTGAGGGGATAGGGCCGGCTTGTGAAAAGTGACCATTTCGCCTTTTACCTTAGCCAATTTTCGTGTAATGCGGCCCGCAACCCGGCGGTTCGGGCAAAAACCGGTCCGGCGTCGTTGCGTTTCCGGCAGGACCATCTTTCAGCTTGATTAGCGGCATTCTGCCCGCTAACGAAGACAGACAAACAAAAGACGAGGATGCCCCAAATGAGTGACACCGCAGAGCGCGTCAAGAAGATCGTCATCGAACATCTTGGCGTCGATGCCGACAAGGTGACGGAGCAGGCGAGCTTCATCGATGATCTGGGCGCGGACAGCCTCGACACGGTCGAACTCGTCATGGCGTTCGAAGAAGAGTTCGGCGTCGAGATTCCGGACGATGCGGCCGAGACCATCCTGACGGTCGGCGACGCCGTGAAGTACATCGACAAGGCTTCGGCCTGACGCTATCCGCAGTCATCACCGGGGAGGACCTGCGATGAGGCGTGTCGTCGTCACGGGCCTTGGCCTGGTTTCGCCATTCGGCATGGGCTTCGAGCACAGCTGGAAGGAACTGCTGACCGGCCGCAGCGCCGCCAAGCGCGTCACCGAGTTCGAAGTGGAAGATCTTGCCTGCAAGATTGCCCACGTCATTCCGCGCGGTGACGGCACCAACGGCACGCTCAATCCCGAAGCTGTGCTTGAGCCCAAGGAACTGCGCAAGATCGGCGACTTCATCCTTTACGGGATTGCGGCCGCCGACGAAGCGCTGAAGGATTCCGGCTGGGAGCCCGGCACCGAAGCCGAACGTTGCGCCACCGGCGTCATGATCGGCTCCGGCATTGGCGGCCTCGAGGGCATCGCCGAGAATGCGCTGATCCTGCATGAGCGCGGACCGCGCCGCATCAGCCCGTTCTTCATTCCCGGTAACATCATCAACCTGGTCTCCGGCCAGGTGTCGATCCGGCACGGGCTGAAAGGCCCCAACCACGCCGTCGTCACCGCCTGCTCGACCGGCGCGCACGCCATTGGCGATGCCGCCCGGCTGATTATCTTCGGCGATGCCGACGTGATGCTGGCCGGCGGTGCAGAATCGCCGGTGACCAGGCTTTCGCTTGCCGGCTTCGCCGCTTGCCGGGCACTGTCCACCGAGCGCAACGACACGCCTGAAAAGGCCTCGCGTCCCTATGACCGTGACCGTGACGGCTTTGTGATGGGCGAGGGCGCCGGCGTCGTCGTGCTGGAAGAGCTCGAACACGCCAAGGCGCGCGGCGCCAGGATTTATGCCGAGGTCACCGGCTACGGCCTGACCGGCGACGCCTATCACATCACCGCACCCGCCGAAGACGGCGACGGCGCCTTCCGCTGCATGACGGCGGCGCTGAACCGGGCCAAGCTGACGCCCGCCGATCTCGACTACATCAATGCGCATGGCACCTCGACCATGGCCGACACGATCGAGCTCGGCGCCGTCGAGCGGCTGGTCGGCAATGCCGCCTCGAAGATCTCGATGTCGTCGACCAAGTCGTCGATCGGCCATCTCCTGGGTGCCGCGGGGGCCGCCGAGGCGATCTTCTCGATCCTCGCCATCCGCGACAACATCGCGCCCGCCACCATCAATCTCGACAACCCGGAACGCGAAACCGCGATCGATCTGGTAGCGAACACGCCACGGCCCCGCCAGATCGACGTGGCATTGTCCAACTCCTTCGGCTTTGGCGGCACCAACGCTTCGCTGGTGTTCCAGCGTTATATCGGCTGATTGCGGTATCGACCGGCGCGCCAGCGGTCTGTCGTCAATTTTGCCATATTCGAGCCTACTCTGCCGCTGGGGATTCGTCGCATCGGCCTGAAATCGAAGGCGCTTTTTTTGAAAGCACGATGCGTAGGCTTGAAATGTTAGGGCACGCTGTGCGTCCAACCGGACGCATGGTCGCTCTAAGAGATCAGATGGTAGGGCGCTTATGAACACCAATCCGGGCGGCAGCGGACAATTCGGACAAAACCAGCAGACCGGCCCGATCGTGCCGAAGACCGCGGCCGAGGCCTTGCGGCCGGAAGCCGGCACACCGCCGCCGAAGCGCTCTCGCGCCTCGCGCAGCCAGGTCGTGGTGTTCATGAACTTCGTCATCTCCGCGGTGATGTTGATGATCCTCGCCGCCGGCGTCTCGCTCTATTTCGGCAAGCAGGCGTTCAACGAACCGGGCCCCTCGGTCGCCGGCGACACCTTCCTGGTCAAGCCGAGCACCGGCGTCCAGGACATCGCCGACCAGCTTGAACGGCGTGGATTGATCAGCGACGCCCGCATCTTCCGCATTGGCGTTCGCGTCTATGGCAATGATTCAGCGCTGAAGGCCGGCGAATACGAGGTCAAGCCGCGCGCCTCCATGCGCGACATCATGGAGCTTATGAAGAGCGGCAAGTCGGTGATGTACTCGCTGACCATTCCCGAGGGGCTGACGGTCGAGCAGGCGCTGCAGCGCGTCGCCCAGCAGGATGCGCTGACCGGGGACATGCCGGCGACCAAGCCGGCCGAGGGCAGCCTTGCCACCGATACGCTGCGCTTCACCCGTGGCGCCACGCGCCAGCAGATGGTCGACAAGCTGCTCGCCGACCAGAAGAAGCTGGTCGACGAGGTCTGGCAGCGGCGCGCCCCCGACCTGCCTCTGGCCAATGTCGACGACTTCGTCACCTTGGCCTCGATCGTCGAAAAGGAAACCGGCAGGGGCGACGAGCGCTCGCGCGTTGCCGCCGTCTTCCTCAACCGTCTGGCGAAGGGCATGCGGCTGCAATCGGATCCGACCATCATTTACGGGCTGTTCGGCGGCAAGGGCAAACCCGCCGACCGGCCGATCTACCAGTCGGACATCGAGAAGCAGACGCCTTACAACACCTACCTCATCAATGGCCTGCCGCCGACGCCGATCGCCAATCCCGGCCGCGCCGCGCTCGAGGCCGTCGCCAACCCGTCGAAGACCGACGATCTCTACTTCGTCGCCGACGGCACCGGTGGCCATGTCTTTGCCACGACGCTTGCCGAGCACAACGAGAACGTTGCCCGCTACCGGGCGATGCAGAAAAAGCAGGCTGAAGACGCCGCCAAGGGCGCCAAGACCCCGGGCCAGACCGACGCGCCGGCGGATGGCGACGACAGCGGTGACGCCGGTGGCGATGCCGGCGCCGACAGCGGGGATGCCGGCGCCGATGCGGGTGCCGCCCAGTAGCAGGCCGGCGCTTTTTGACGGATTGACCTTACGCGCTGCGGACATAGACGACGCGTTGCTGCTTTGAACGCGCAACGCGGTTCGAAGCATATTGGGCCTTGCTCTGAGGCCTCTGCAGATTTCGACACTGCGAGCTCAAAACGACACCGGAAATCAACACCTTGCCGGTATTGCGATTCTGACATTCGCGCTGCCCGTGATATCGAACGCGAGCGGGATTTCAGAATCGGAACATCAGGGAGACACGAGCCGCATCATGAATTTGCAGAGCATGACCGGATTTGCACGCGCCGTCGCCGAGCACGACGGCGCCTCGATCGCCTGGGAGGTCAAGTCCGTCAACGGCAAGAGCGTCGAGGTCAGGCTGCGGCTGCCGCAAGGTTTTGAGCGGCTCGAGCCGGCGGTCCGGCAGACGCTGCAGAAGCGGTTTTCGCGAGGCAATTTCCAGGCGACGCTGACCGTCGGCCGCGCTGCCGGCCAGCAGGTGCAGCCGGTGGTCAACGACGTCTTCCTCCGGGATCTGGCCGGCCTGGCCAAGCGGCTGCAGGAGCAGTTCGGTGTTGCCCCGGCAACCGCCGACGGCCTGCTGTCCCTGCGCGGCGTATTGGATATACCTGAAACCAGCGAAACCGAAGAAGTGCGGGCAGCGCTCGACACGACAATCCTGGCAGCGCTGGAGGCGGCGCTTACAGGTCTCGAACAGGCACGCCAGAGCGAGGGTGAGGCGCTGCGCTCGCTGCTTTCCGGCCATATCGATGCCATCGAGGCGCTGACGCTCAAGGCCGAGGCCGACCCGTCGCGCGAACCGGCGGCAATCCGCGAGCGGATCGCCGAACAGGTGCGGCTGCTCATGGACGCGTCGGCCAATCTCGATGCCGGCCGGTTGCACATGGAAGCGGCGTTTCTGGCCACCAAGGCCGATATCCGCGAAGAGATCGACCGGTTGAAGACGCATGTGGCGTCGGGCCGTGCGCTGCTGGCAAATGGCGGCGCCATCGGCCGTAAGCTCGATTTTCTGGCGCAGGAATTCAACCGCGAATCGAATACGCTGTGTTCCAAGTCGAACGCCGCCGCCGTCACCGCCATCGGGCTGGAACTCAAGGCGGTGGTCGACCAGTTTCGCGAACAGGTCCAGAATCTGGAGTAACCCAAAATGGGTGCCAAGGAGCCGATGGTTGCCAGGGATCTGGGGTCCCGCATTCGCCGACGCGGGCTGATGCTGGTCCTGTCGTCGCCGTCCGGCGCCGGCAAGTCGACGATCGCGCGCAACCTGCTGGAAAGCGATGGCAGCCTGGAACTGTCGGTCTCGGTCACCACCAGGCCACGCCGCGGCTCGGAGATCGAAGGCGTCCACTACCACTTCCGCACCATGCGCGAATTCGAGCGGCTGCGCGATTCCGACGCGCTGCTCGAATGGGCTGAAGTGCACGGCAATTGCTACGCGACGCCACGCGAGCCGGCCGAACTGGCGCTGGCGCAAGGCCGCGACATGCTATTCGACATCGACTGGCAAGGCGCCCAGCAGCTCAAGGAGAAGATGCGCGCCGACATCGTCTCGATCTTCATCCTGCCGCCGTCCATGAAGGAATTGAAGGCGCGGCTGAAGCGCCGCGCCGAGGACCAGGAGCAGGTCATCGAGACCAGGCTGAAGAACGCCCGCAACGAGATCGAGCACTGGAAGGAATACGACTTCGTCATCGTCAACGACGATCTCGACCGCGCCTTCGCCGAAGTGCGCGGCATCGTGACGGCAGAACGGCTTCGGCGCGACCGCCGGCCGGGTTTGTTCGATTTCGTATCGGGGCTGTTGGACGAGAAGACGGAGTGAATCTTCCTTCTCCCCGTTTACGGGGAGAAGGTGGCCCGAAGGGGCGGCACCGTGCCTACGAACGTTTGCACTGCCCCTCATCTGCCTGCCGGCATCTTCTCCCCGTAAACGGGGAGAAGGAACTACACAGCGTTCGTCAGCCTTACGAATTCATCGACGCTGAGCGTCTCCGCCCGCCGGGTCGGATCGATGTTGGCGCGCATCAGCAAGGCCTCGCCCCCCAGGCTCTTCACGCTCTGCCGCAGCATCTTCCGGCGCTGGCCGAAGGCGGCCTCGGTGACGCGGCCGAGTTTTTTCACGTCGGTCGCCAGCGGGCTGGCACGCGGCACCAGATGCACCACCGAGGAGGTCACCTTGGGTGGCGGCGTGAACGCTTGCGGCGGCACGTCGAAGGCGATCCGCGCTTCCGTCCGCCAGCCGGCCAGAACGCCGAGCCGGCCATAGGCGTCGCCGCCGGCGCCGGCGACGATGCGCTCGGCCACCTCCCGCTGGAACATCAGCGTCATCGATTGATAAAAGGGCGGCCAGTCGGCAACGGTCAGCCAGCGGATCAGAAGCTCGGTCCCGATATTGTAAGGCAGGTTCGCGGCAATCCTCACCGGGCCGCCGCCTTGCGACGCGGCACTGGCAAGAGCGGCAAAGTCCGTCTTCAGCGCGTCGCCGCTGATCACCTCAAGCCGGCCCGGATAGTGGCTGGAGACCTCGGCCAGCGCCGCCAGGCAGCGTTCGTCGCGCTCGATGGCGACGACGCGCCGGGCGCCGGCAAGCAGCAGCGCCCTGGTCAGCCCGCCAGGCCCGGGGCCGACCTCGATCACGGTGCTGTTAGTCAGGTCGCCGGCGACGCGCGCGATCTTGCCGGTCAAATTGAGGTCGAGCAGGAAATTCTGGCCGAGCGCCTTCTTCGCCTGCAGCCCATGGCGTTCGATCACCTCGCGCAGCGGCGGCAGCCCATCGATGCTCACGGTTTTGGGCTCATGCGGCTGCGACCTTTGTGTCGGTATCGGCTAGCCGGCGGGCCAAATTCAGCGCCGCGATCAGGCTGTCGGGACGTGCGATGCCCTTGCCGGCGATGTCGAAGGCTGTGCCGTGATCGGGCGAAGTGCGGATGAACGGCAGGCCAAGCGTGACGTTGACCGCCTCGTCGAAGGCCAGCGCCTTGGCCGGGATCAAAGCCTGGTCGTGATACATGCAGATCGCCACGTCATAGCCGGCGCGGGCGCGGGCATGAAACATCGTATCGGCCGGCAGCGGCCCAAAGGCGTCGATGCCTTGCGCGCGCAACATGTCGACCGCCGGACGGATGATGCGCTCATCCTCCGTCCCCATGGCGCCGCTTTCGCCTGCATGCGGATTGAGGCCGGCAAGCGCGAGCCGCGGCTTTGCGATGCCGAAGCGGCTTGCAAGATCGGCGGCGGTGATGCGCGAGATCGCAACGATCAGCTCCGTCGTCAGCGCCTTCGGCACCTCGGCCAGCGCGATGTGGATGGTGACCGGAACGGTGCGCAATTCGGGGCCGGCGAGCAGCATCACCGGCGTCACCGCGCCACCGGTGTGCAGAGAGGCCAGATGCGCCAGATATTCGGTGTGGCCGGGAAAGCCGAAACCGGCATCGTAGAGCGGCTTCTTGGCGATCGGACAGGTGACGACAGCGGCCGCATGGCCGGCAAGGCAGTCGGCGACGGCGCGGTCGATCGCCTCGATGGTGCCGGCGGCATTGGCCGGATCGGGCCGGCCGGGATTGTCGGTGAAGCGGGCCGCCAACGGCACCACGGGCAAAGCACGTCGAAAGACATCAGCTGCTTGCGCCGGCACCGTCTCTGCGATTGCCACCTCGGAGCCGAGCCGCCGCGCCCGCGCGGCGATCAGCGCCGGATCGGCGAGGAGATAGAAAGGCGCTGCACCCGAATCGCGGGCGCTCTGCCAGGCGGCAATGGCGATTTCCGGTCCGACGCCGGACGGATCGCCGACGCTCAGCGCCAGCGGAAGCTCTGTCTCACGCACGCTGGGCCGATTTCAGCGCGTGACGATCTTGGCTTTGGCCTTCAGCTCCTCGACATATTTGGCCGAGAGTTCGTCGGCGTTCTTGTCGCCGGTGCTTTCGCTCTGGAACACCATCTGGGCAGCCTTGTCGTCGGAAACCTCGCGTGACGAGCAGATTCCGATGAATTCGATGCCGCGATCGGTCTCGCGCACGGCCGTGGCGCCGCCCAGCTTGGTGGCCTTGATCTGCTCGGCCCAGTCCGGCGGCAGTTGCGGCGCCAGCACCCGGGGGAGATCGCGAACGGTGACGTCGATGAGGCCCTTGGCGAATTCACGCGTGGTGTTGCAACCATTGAAGCGTGCGCGCATGGCCTCGGCCTCACGCTTGCGTTTGGCGAGTGTGGCGCTGCGCTCGGCCTTCGGCACCACGAAGATCACCTGCTGCAGCATGTACTCGGTGGCGCTCGGCTTGGCGCCGCCTTTTTCGAGCATGTGCTTGACCAGATCCTGTTCGCTCATCTGTCCGCCGCCGCCGCTATAGCGTGCGCTCAGCGCCTGGTTCCACGCCATCTGGGCGCGGATGAATTCCTTGAAATGCTCCTTGGTCACGCCGGACTGCGTCATGACGCCGTCCAATTGCTTGAGCTGCATCTTGTTGTTCGAGGCAAAGCGCTGATAGGCGGCCTCGACCTGGGCGTCGGTGATGCGGATGCCGAGGCGCCTGGCCTCGGCCATGCGCAGCGTCTGGTCGATCATCTCCTGGCCTGCGTCGCCCTTCTTGCGCTGCAGTTTCAGGAAGGCAGCCCGGTGCGCAATGTCGCCGGTGGTGATCGGTATGTTGTTGACGACATACTTGATTTCACTGGCGAAGGCCGGCGGCGCCATCATGGTGAACGAGACCGAGGTCGCCGCTACCAGGAGCGCGAATCCTGCCGAAAACAGGTATTTCCTCATCGAAAGCATCCCAATTCTAGCCCGGTTTTGGATGATCGAATGCCGTGCCCGCTTTATGCGGCAAAACGATGTCGTCAGCCGGCTCTACTGGATGGTGTCGATCGAGCTTTGTGACGAACCGAAATCGCCGAGCGTGCGGAACGACAGGTTGAAGCCGACATTCTGCGACACTTCCTTGGTGATGAGGTCGCGCGATTCCGAGAACGTCATCAGGTAGGTGAAGCAGGAATCATTGTAGGCAAAGCCGACGCCGTCCTTGACCAGCACGCTTTGCTGCAGGTCGTAGGTGCCGGTGCCGAACACGCGCCAGTTTTCGGCCAGGTGCGTCGAGGCGCCGAGCGTGACTTCGTGGCGATCGGTGGTGAAGCCGTAGAGCGGCTGCGCCTGGATGAAGGCGTATTTGGCGCTTAGCGAAACCGGCAGGCCGGAATAGGCGGCCTTCACCTCGGCGCGGCGAACTTCGAAGCTCTGCTCGTCGAAGCGGCCGCTGAACGAGCCGGAGAAGCCGCTCGGGCTGCTGAAGCCGATAAGGCCGACATAGTCGGAGGTCGCGGTCTCCAGTCCCGAATTGGCGCCGACATTGACCAAATCCGGCGAATCGAAGGAGTTGCGGCCGCCCAGCTGGTAGGATTGGCCGAAGATGGCGTTGGTGCCCCAGCCATTGTCATAGGCGCCGGAATAGCGGAACCCGACATTGGCGCGGCTGCCGCCTTCGACGCGGTCGTAGCCGGAGAACTTGTCGCGCTCGAACAGTGTGGTGGCGTCGAAGACGAAGCTCTGCGCATCCTCGTTGGGAACGGCCAGGCCGCCGACATACTGCTCGTTCGGGCGCACGAAGACCTGCGCCATCGGTTCGACGACGTGGCTGGAGCCGGTCATCGAGAACAGCACCGGCCAGCGCATCTCAAGCCCGGCGGTCGCCATATAACGGGCAAAGGAGGACCGCATGTCGTCGGAGGCATTGATTCGCGGATCGGTAGCCATCTGATTGATGGCGGCGAGCGAGCCGGAGGAGGCGTTGAGATAGTCGACGTCACCTTGCAAAGCCAAAAGCGGCGTCAGCTGCAGTCCGCCATCGGTGGTGAAGGTGCGCTTCCATTCCGCCTCGGTGGTGAATCGGCCGGATTCGCCCTCGATGCCGCGCACGCGCTGAACGCCCGGCGCATCGGGGGGGAGGAAAAAAGCCTGATCGATGTCGTCGCGGCGGATGACACGCGCGTTGACGTTCAACGACAGCTGGCCACCGGCCACCGACATGTCGGGGATATAGGCGTAATCGAGCGAGGGCAGCACCCAGGGCTGCTTGTCGCTGCGCGCGAAGGGATTGCTGTCCAGCGTGTTTTCCTGAACCTGGAAACGCATGGCGCGCACATCGAAATAATTGCGATCGTTGAGGCCGGTTAGGTAGACCGAGGATTGGTGGACGTAGTCGTTGTAGCCGTCGATCGTATAGGTGCGCGAGAAATTCTTGTCGGTCTGCAGCAGGATGTCCCAGCCGAAATCCCAGCGCGGATTGATGGCGAACTGGCCTTTGGTGCCCATCATGCCGCGGAACTTGTTGGGGTCGCCCGCTTCACCCGAGTTAACGTTGTGCCCGAAATCGTCGATGAATTCGTCCGGATTCTCCTGACGGATGCCGGCGATCTTCAGCGTGTACTGGCCATTGTTGAAGCGCTGGCGCCACTCGGCCTCGCCGAGGAAACCCTGCTTGGTATAGCCGCTGCCGGTGACGGTGAGGTCGTAGGTTGGCGACAAAGCGAAATAGTAGGGGACATGGACGCCGACGCCGAGATCGGAGTTGAAGGAGATGCCGGGGATCAGGAAGCCGCTTTTGCGCTTGACCGTCGGGTCGGCGATCTCGAACGCCGGCAGATAGGCCAGCGGGAAGCCGAAGAATTCGAAATTCGCGTTCTCGAAGCGAACCGTCTTCTTTTCGCCGTTCCAGATGATCTTCCTGGCTTTGACCCGCCAGGTCGGCGCCTTGTCCGGCTTGTCCTCGCAAGGCTCGCAGGCCGTATAGACGCCGTTGTGGAACGTCGTCAGCACGCCGCCCATGCGTTCGGCGCTTTCGGCCGCGAAATAGGCTTTTTCGGGGGTTTCGACGCGCAGCGCGTTGACGAAACCGTCGGCGAAATCGTCGGTAATGTCGATATGCTGCGAGTTGATCTTGGTGCCGTCGCTGTTGACGATCTCGACATTACCGCTGGCGACAAGCCGCTTGGTGTTGCGATCATACACGACACGCTGGGCGACGAGCTTGTTGCCGCCGTAATCGATCTGGACGCCGCCGACGGCGGTGACCGTCTGGTTGTCGTTGTTATAGACGAGCGTGTCGGCCGCCAGCAGCATCTGGGTGCCAGACGGAACCTTCGTTGCCACGTCGGTGACGTCCTGCGCCAGCGCAGGAGCCATCGGCACGCCGCAAGCAAGCAGGCATGCCAAGGCGCTCGCCGAATAAAGGCGCGCCAAACCGGCCTGCCTATGGCTGCGCAAAGCCGCCTCCCTCACTAGCCGTCTTCCTTGTATAGCAGGAATGTCACCCCAAAGAACATAGCCACGACAACCGGAACCCATGCAGCCACGGCTGTGGGCACGAATCCCGCCACGCCGAATGCCTTGACCAATACCGAAACGACATAAAGCAGAAAGCCGGCGAGGACGCCACCCAGAATCATCGTTGCCGACTGCCCCATCCTCGCAAATCGCATTGAAACTGTTGCCGCAATCAGCGTCATGGCCACAAGCAGGAACGGTAACGCCACCAGCGAATCGAACTGCATGGCGAAGGCATTTGCCTTGAGGCCGAAGGAGCGGGCAACCTCAATCTTGCCGGGAAGCTCGTAAAACGGGATCGTTTCGGGGCGCGCCAGCCGCTCCTGCACGAATTCCGGCTTGAGGTTGGTCGGCAACTGGTCGGTCGCTTCGGAGCGGATGTTGCCGTCCTTGAACACCTTGACGTCCTGCAATTCCCAGTAGCCGTCGCGCAGGAAAGCCCGCGCCGCGTCCTTGCGCTCGACGATATTGCCTTGCGGATCGAGGACGAAGAACACCGCGTCGGCCATTTCCAGGCCCTGGTTGAGAATGGCGCGGGCGCCGATGATGGTGTCACCGGAACTGGTTTTCTGGCGGATCCACGGCGTGGCATCGGCCGCCACCGTGTTCGAATTGCCGGACCGCAGCTGGTTTTCCAACTGCTCCGACCAGGAAAAGCCGTGCGCGGCGATCGGATTGAGCACGCCGACCGACAGCGCGCCGAATAACAACGCACCGATGCAGCAGGGCAACAGGAACTGCCAGGCCGACACGCCGGCCGAACGCGCAATCACCAGCTCATATTTGCGGTTGAGCGACACCAGCGTCGCCATCGCCGAAAACAAGCCGACAAACGGCACCGTCTGCAGCATGATCATCGGCATCCTCAGCGCCGAGATAGCGACCGCCGTGCCGTAGGTGAAGCCCGGCAGGCCGGTGATGCGGCCGGACAGTTCGGTGAAGTCGATCAGGAACACCAGCGCCAGAAGGCCAATGAAGAACCAGATCGTGATCGACACGTAGCGAAAGAAGAAGTAGCGGCCCAGGGTCCAGCCCATCGTCAGGCTCCCTGGCCGGATGTGTAGCGCCGGGTGAGGCGCAGCTTGAGCGCCGTCCAGCCATCGCTGACGCGGCCGGCGAAATTCGTCAGCCAGTCGGCCCAGCTGCCGGGCAGTTCCATGCTTCGCGAGGTGACGATAAACCAGATGGCGACCGCCGAGGCGACGACCGGCACGCCATAGACCATGTAGGCGTATTGCGGAATCTTGTCGGCTTTACCGGCGGCAAAGAAGCCCAGCCAGCGCACGAACAGCGCAATGGCGATGGCTGTGATCAGCGGATGGATGCGCGCCTCGCGGTGCGAGCGCGCATCGCCTGCCACGGCCAGCGCGATCAGCGCGAACACCAGCGAGTATGACCATTCGGAAAAGCGCTGGTCGAGCTCGGCCTTGTAGGCGCCGGGCCTGCGCTGGAAGATCTTGTCGTTGGGGTCCGGGTTGAGCAGGTACTGCGTCGTTCGGTCCTTGGGCAGCAGCAGAATATCGTTCGCCGCCGACATGAAGGCGGACAGATCGAAGGCGTAAGAGGTGAAGCGGATGACCGAAAGGTCGCCGGTCAGCGACTTGCGATGAATGACGCCGTCATTCATCATCAGCACCTTCTCGTCACCCTTTTCAACGACGCTGCCGCTCTTGGCATAATAGATCAGATTGGCGCCTTCCTCGCGCGAATCGGCGACGAAGATGCCGCCAAGCCGGTTGTCCGGCAGCCGCTCGCCGACCTGCAGGAACAGCCCGTCGTCGATCTTGCGGAACGTGCCCTCCTGGATGATCAGCGACAAAAGATCGGCGCGCGAGGATGCGATCAGCTGGCGGTTCTTCTGCCTGGCATAGGGTTCGATCCCATTGTCGACGGCGAAGGAAAAGACGCTGGCCGCCAGCGCAAGCAAAAGGATCGGCCGCGCGATCGTCCAGCGCGAGGCGCCGGCGGCGTTGATGACAGCCAGTTCCGAATCGGAGTTCATGACACTGAGCGTCTGGGCAACCGCCACCACCAGAGCGAACGGCACCACGATCGGGATGATCGTGGGGATGATGAGGGCCGCGACCTCGAAGAACGTCAGCGCCGATTGGCCGTTGTCGGTGACGAGGTCGATGCGGGCGAGCACCTGCGTCGTCCAGACAATGGCCAGCGTCCAGATCAGCGCAGCGAGAAACACCGCCAGCGCGCGACGCATGATGTAGCGTTCAACGACCTTCATGTAAGGCTTTTCTCGATTTGCCGAACGGCATCATGCCCGCAGACAAGGTAGTCGTCCGGCTGCGCCTGTACAACTGGGTCTGCAAAGCCTTTCCATCTCAGCGGATCGATCCGATTTCCGTCCCACATCGCCCGTCCCGCGGGCCGGAGTGTCGGCGGCAATGGATAAGAAAGGGAGAACATCGATGGTTAACAACAGGTTGCGGCAGGAAAGCGGGGCCGTGCCGCGACGAATCGTCATCGATTCCACAGCGCATATGGGCCCCGATTCCGGCAAAGTCTTGCCAAATGAAGGAAAACGACCAAATGTCGCGCATCTTCCCTGAGAACGCATCTTCCCTGAAAATCCGAGCCGTTTCCGAAAGCAGGACCTGATGACTTTGAGACCGTTGATTGCCTTCGCCAAATTTGCCGCGCTCAAAAAGGGCAGCGTCTTCGTGCTGGCGGCCGACGATGGCGGTCTTGGCGAGCCGGCAAAGGCCTGCGATCCGGACGGAACGTTGGCGCGGGCGTTTCCGGTGGCGGAGTTTTCCGGAAAATTCGCCAGCGTGGTCGAAGTGCTGGCGCCGCAGGGGACATTGCTCGACCGGCTGGTGGCGGTCGGCACCGGCAAACTCTCCAGCCTTGACGACGTTGCCTGGTTGAAGCTTGGCGGCACCGTTGCCGCGTCCCTGCGCAAGGCGACCGAAGTGGCCGTCATTCTCGATGTCCCGGGCGCAAAAATTAGCGGCAAGCAAGCGGCGAATCTGGCTGCCGGCATCATCCTGCGCAGCTACGCCTTCGACAAATATAAGACCAGGAAGGACAAGGACGACGCCGAGCCGAAGAAGCCGGTCAAGGTCACCATCCACACTGCCGATCCGGCCGCCGCGAAAAAGGCGTTCGCCGACGACGTGGCGGTGATCGACGGCGTGCTTCTGGCGCGCAACCTGGTCAACGAGCCGGCCAATGCACTCGGCCCGGTCGAATTCGCCGCCCGCGCCAAGGAGCTGGAAGCGCTCGGCGTCGAGGTCGAAATCCTCACCGAGAAGGAAATGAAGAAGCTCGGCATGGGCTCGCTGCTCGGTGTCGCGCAAGGCTCGCCGCGCGGCGCCCGCATGGCCGTCATGCAGTGGAAGGGCGGCAAGGCCAAGGATGCACCGGTCGCCTTCGTCGGCAAGGGCGTCACCTTCGACACTGGCGGCAATTCGATGAAGCCGGCTTCCGGCATGGAAGACATGAAGGGCGACATGGGCGGCGCCGCCGCCGTCACCGGGCTGATGCATGCTTTGGCTGCGCGCAAGGCCAAGGCCAATGTCGTCGGCATCATCGGGCTGGTGGAAAATGCCGTCGACGGCCATGCCCAGCGCCCGGGCGACATCGTCACCTCGATGTCGGGCCAGACCATCGAGGTGCTCAACACCGATGCCGAAGGCCGCCTCGTGCTGGCCGATGCGCTGTGGTACTGCAACGATCGCTTCCAGCCGAAATTCATGGTCAATCTGGCGACGCTGACCGGCGCCATCATGGTCGCGCTCGGCCAGCATTATGCCGGCCTGTTCTCCAACAATGACGAACTGTCGGACAGGTTGACGGCGGCCGGCCAGGCGACGCAGGAGCGGCTGTGGCGCATGCCGCTTGGGCCCGAATACGACAAGCTGATCGATTCCAAGAACGCCGACATGAAGAACATTGGCGGCCGTTATGGCGGCGCCATCATCGCCGCGCAGTTCCTGCAGCGTTTCGTCAAGGAAACGCCGTGGGCGCATCTCGACATCGCCGGCACCGCGATGGGTTCGCCGCCGAGCGAGATCAACCAGTCGTGGGGCTCGGGTTTCGGCGTCAGGCTGCTCGACCGTCTGGTGCGCGACAGCTACGAGGGATAAGGCTCAGGCATGGCCGATGTCCTGTTCTACCACCTGACCGAATCGACGTTGGAGGATGCGCTTCCGGGCCTGCTCGAGCGCAGCGTCGATCGCGGCTGGCGCGCCGTGGTGCAGACCGGCACCGAGGAACGGCGCGACGCGCTCGACCAGCATCTGTGGACATTCCGGGACGATTCGTTCCTGGCGCACGCGACCGACCGCGAAGCCTATCCGGCCGAGCAGCCGATCCTCTTGACCACCAGCGAGGCCAATCCTAACCAGGCGCAGATCCGCTTCCTCGTCGATGGCGCCGCTCCCGCCGATCTCGCCGGCTACGAACGCGCCGTGTTCCTGTTCGACGGCCACGACGCGGCCCAGGTCGAAGGCGCCCGCACGCATTGGAAGGTGTTGAAGGAGGCCGGCCACGCCGTGACCTACTGGCAGCAGACGCCCGACCGGCGCTGGGAGCGCAAGGCCTAGAGGCTTGCGCGGGCGCGTCTTGAAAACGACGCTGTTATCTCCGAACGATCCGATCTAAGGATTGCGAAAAGCGCAACTCACGCGGCGGGCTGAGAATGCGGGTCAAGATCATCGGAACCGGGCGAGCCGTGCCCGCTCAATGCGTGACGTCGCGCAGTCTCGACGCGCTGCTGGGGCTTGGCGATGGCCATATCGAAGCTGCCACCGGCGTCATCGAGCGCTATGTCTGCGAGGCCGAATCGCAAGTCGATCTCGCCTGTGCGGCGGCGCGCCTGGCGCTTGCAGAGGCCGGGCTCGAGGCAAGCAGCGTCGATCTGGTTATCGGCGGTTGCGGCGTGCCTTACCAGCCGCTGCCGGCGACCGCACCGCTGGTCATGCAGCGCCTCGGCCTGGCGGATGGATCGGCCGCCGCCTTCGACGTCAACAGCACCTGCCTCGGCTTCCTCACCGCGTTCGAGACTGCGTCGCGCCTGCTTGAGGCCGGGCAATGCCGCACCGCGCTGGTGTTTTCCTCCGAAATCGCCTCGCGCGCTCTGCCGTGGCAGGACCAGCCGGAAATCGCGGCCCTGTTCGGCGACGGCGCCGCGGCCGCAGTGCTGCAGCTGGCGGCACCCGGTGAGGGCAGGGTGGCGGCCAATCTGATGCGCACATACCCTTCCGCCTACGAAGCCTGCAGCATCGGCTCCGGCGGCACGCGCTTCGACTTTCATCGCCAGCCCGAGGAATTTGCTGGCCACAGCCTGTTCCACATGGACGGCAAGGAACTGTTTCGCGTGACGTCGCGCCATTTCAACGGTTTCGTTGCCGAATTGCTCGACCGCGCCGGCTGGCGGCGCGACGATGTCGATGTCGTCGTGCCGCACCAGGCAAGCCCCTTCGCGCTCGCCCACATGGCACGCCAGACCGGCTTTGCGCCGGAGAAGCTGGTCGATATCGCGGCCCACTACGGCAACCAGATCGCTGCTTCCATTCCCTTCGCGCTCGATGTCGCGCGCGGTGAGCGGCGCATTGCGCCAGGCGCGAAAGTGCTGTTCCTCGGCACCTCGGCCGGCGTGTCGTTCGGCGGCATGGCGCTGGAAGCCTGAGCATGGGACGCGTGCTCGTCACCGGCGCCAGCGGTTTTCTCGGCGCCCATGTCATGGCGCGGCTCGCGGCATTAGGCACGCCGGCGCTCGGCATCGGCCGTGACGCCCGACGCTGCGCCGCGCTCGAGGCCGCCGGCCATCCCGTGCTTCGCCTCGATCTGTCTCAACCATTCGCTACCGCCCGCGCGCTCGAGGGCGTCGATGCGATCGTCCATTGTGCCGCTCTTTCGGCGCCCTTCGGCAGGCTTGCGGATTTCGAGACGGCCAATGTGACAGCCACCGGCAACCTCGTCGATTTTGCCCGCCGGCAGGGTGTGCGCCGCTTCGTCCATATCTCCAGCCCAACGGTGTGTTTCGCCTATCGCGACCAACTCGGCGTCCGCGAGGAAGCGGCCCTGCCGCCGCCGGTCAACCACTATGCCCGCACCAAGCGGCAGGGCGAGGAGATCGTGCTGGCCGCCCCTGAGATCGGCCCGGTGGTGCTGCGTCCGCGCGGCCTCTACGGCCCGGGCGACCGCACGCTGCTGCCGCGCCTGCTGCAGGTGGCCCGGCAGCGCCCGCTGCCGCTGTTTCGCGACGGCAAGGCGCGCATCGACCTTACTTACATCGATGATGTCGTCGATGCTGTGCTTGCCGCTCTGTCCGCTGGCAGCACTGGCGAGGGTCAGATCTTCAACGTCTCCGGCGGCGAGGTGGTGCTAGTGCGGGATATCGCCGAGGCGGCCTGCGCCCGCGCCGGCGTGCAGCCGCGCTGGCGCAAAATGCCGCTTTGGCCGGCGATGCTGACGGCGGGGCTGGCCGAGACGGTAGCTGAGCTTTTGCCCGGCCGGCCCGAACCGCCGGTGACGCGCTACGGTCTTGGCCTGTTCGCCTACGCCCAGAGCCTCAATATTGCCAAGGCGGCCCGCATCCTCGGTTGGGCGCCGAAAGTGTCGTTCGAGGAAGGGCTCGGCCGCACTTTCGGCAAGGCGGCGGAAAATCGGGGGGCGGCGTGAAGATCGTCTTCGCCAACAGCGCCTGGGTGAGCGCCGCCGAACGCCTGATCCTGCGCGGCGGCAGCTGGACGAGCGTGCTGCTCAGGGTTCGCTATGGGTTGATCCTGCATCCGCAGGCGGGTCCAGTGCTCATCGACACCGGCTATACGCCGCACGTCACTGTGGGCGACGGGCGCAGCACGGCGCTTCGTCTCTACAGCGCGGTTCTCAAGCCTCGGCTTAACGAGACTGAACAGCCGCTCGCGGTGCTGGCCCGTTTCAGCCTGTCGCCACAAGATGTGCGCGCGGTCATTATCACCCATTTCCATGCCGACCACATGTCCGGCCTGTCACTGTTTCCCAACGCGCGCTTCATCGCCAATGACGCCGCCTGGGCGCGGACCAAGGCCAAGACTGTGTGGCAAAATCTGCGCCATGGCGTTTTCAAAGAACTGTTCCCGCCCGATTTCGAGACCCGGCTCGACGGGCTGTCGTCGAAACAGCAAATCGAGCCCCGCGGCGGCGTTCCCGGCGGCGCCGACTTGTTCGGCGACGGCAGCGCTGTCGCCGTCGATCTGCCCGGCCATGCCGATGGCCAGTTCGGCCTTTTGTTCCCCAACCTGGATCGGCCTTTGCTCTATGCCGTCGATGCGCAATGGCTGATCGCAGCGCTTGTCGAAAACCGGACGCCCGGTCTGCCGGCTACCTTGCTGGCCGAAGATGCCGCCGCGCTCGAACCGACCAGCGCGACGTTGCGCCGGTTTATGGCAACCGGCGGCGAGGTCATGCTTTGCCATGATCCGGCGATGACGGCCTACGATCTGGCCGGAGAGGGAGCATGAACGGGTCGGCCGAAGCGGTTCGTGCGTTTGCGCTAACGCAATGGCTCTCGCGCAAGAGCCGCGAGGGGTTCGAACGCTGGCAGGCCCATGCTTTGCGCCGCTTTCTCGACCGCGACCTGCCGCGAGCGCGGTTCTACGGCAAGGCGCCGGGTCATCTCGTCGATCTGCCGGTGACCGACAAGGCGACGCTGATGGGCAATTTCGAGGGCTTCAACATCTGCGGCGTCACGGTCGCCGAGGCCTGGAAGGCGCAGGCTGGCGATTGCCGCATCGGCGCGCTGACGGTCGGTGCCAGCACCGGCACGTCGGGCAATCGCGGCCTGTTCGTCATTTCGGAAGCGGAAAAATATCGCTGGCTGGGTACGATCCTGGCCAAGGCCGTGCCCGACCTACTCTGGCGCCGACAGCGTGTCGCGGTGGTCCTGCCGCAAAACACCGGGCTTTACGAAAGCGCCCGCAAATCGCGGCGCATCGATCTCGGCTTCTTCGACCTGACGCGCGGGCCGGAGAGCTGGCGTGCAGCGCTTGAGGATTTCGCGCCGACGGTGATCATCGCGCCGCCAAAGATGCTGCGGCATTTCGCGGCCGAGGGTTTTCGCTTGAAGCCGCGGCGGGTCTTTAGCGCTGCCGAAACGCTTGATCCGGTCGACCGTCCGGTCATCGAAACATTTTTCCGCTTGCCGCTCGACCAGATCTACATGGCGACGGAAGGGCTGTTCGCCGTCACCTGCCGAAAGGGCAGGCTGCATCTGGCCGAGGATTCGGTGTTCTTCGAGTTCGAGCCCGCCGGCGATGGCCTGGTCATGCCGCTGGTCACCGCCTTTCGCCGCCAGACCCAGATCATGGCGCGCTACCGGATGAACGATCTGTTGCGGCTTTCGCAAACGCCATGCCGCTGCGGCTCGCCGCTTCGCACCGTCGACGAAATCGTCGGCCGCATGGACGATGCCTTCCGACTGGCGTCATCGCTTGGCCAGATCCTGGTCACCCCCGACATATTGCGCAATGCGGTGCTCAAGGCCGACCGGCGCATCGACGATTTCCGCCTGATCCAGACCGCGCCCGATGCGATTGAGCTCAGCCTCGCGCCCGGGCTTGCCGATGAAGCTGCCGCCGCGGCGCATGGGGCGGTGCGGACACTGCTGGCGGCGCGTCAGGCGACAGCGACGGTCAGCCTCGTGCGGAAAAACCTGCTGCTGGAGACCAGCCGCAAACTGCGCCGGGTCGAATGCCGGTTGGGAGCGGGGCCGTGAACGCGCCTGCCACATTGCCGCTCGATCAGCTTGACCGGGTGGAGAACAACCCACGCGAGGTCGAAGCCTTCGTGCAGCTTTTCAACGAGATACCGGTGCGAGACCTCGTCCGCAATCTGACGGTCGCCGTCGAAACATTCGAGATCGCCGGCCGTTCCTTTCCGCTGACGCTGAACAACAGAAGCGAAGCGCCGAACTGCTACATCTGCTGCCCGTCCAGTGCCTATATCGACTACGCCATCGACGAGACCCGCAATTTCGTCTCGTCGCCCTTGCTGCAAAAGGCGATCCGGATGCTGATCGGCCTGTGTGCACCGCTGGTCAGGGCCAGCGGCCTCGACCATCAGGTGCAGGTCAACAACTGGCTTTATTCGACGAATCCCGTGCCGCTGCTCGATCCCCGGGCGATCGCGGCGATGCGCGACAATCTCACGACGCGCTTTCCCGACCGCGCTGTTCTCATCCGTTCGCTGAACGAGATCGCCGATCCCTCGACTATAGCGGCGCTGAAGGCGGAAGGGTTTCGCCTGCTGGCGGCGCGGCAGATCTACATCTTCACTGAGCGCGGTTCGG
Source organism: Mesorhizobium sp. P2_E7 (assembly GCF_056403855.1). Classification (NCBI taxonomy): domain Bacteria; kingdom Pseudomonadati; phylum Pseudomonadota; class Alphaproteobacteria; order Hyphomicrobiales; family Phyllobacteriaceae; genus Mesorhizobium; species Mesorhizobium sp. P2_E7. The sequence goes on from NZ_JBFUER010000001.1 coordinate 49,594, forward strand.
CCATGACCGGCGACATGAAGCGCGACCGCAAGCGGCTGCGCACGACGCCTTTCGAGAGGGTCGGCGATGCCGATTTCACCGAGGCCGACTATGCGCGCTGCGAAGTGCTCTACCGCATGCTCTATCTCGACAAATACACGCCGCTCAACCCGCACTACACCGCCCGCTATATCGGCGAGATGCACCATCGCGGCATCCTCAAGCTGGCCGGTCTGCGTCGCGCCGGCGGTGAGCTGGTCGCCGTTAGCGCGCTGTCGAAAAACGGTAGAACACTGACGCAGCCGATCGTCGGCTACGACACCGGCCTGCCGGTAAGCGAAGGCCTCTACCGCATGATGATGGCGCTGGCGCAGGACCATGCCAGCGCGCATGGCCTGTTCTTCAACATGAGCGCCGGCGCGGCCGCCTTCAAACGCTTGCGCGGCGCCGTGCCGACGGTGGAATACAACGCCGTCTATGCCGGCCATCTGCCGCGCCGCCAACGCGTGGCGGTGCGGATCATGGAATTTGTGCTCGCGAAGATCGGCATTCCCCTGCTCAGGAGATTTGAACTTTGAGCGAAGCTCGGCAACAGAAGCAGAAGAATTATTGGCAGGCGGTGATGCGGTCTGCCGATATCAAAGCCAGGCCGAAGCGCATCCTGTTCGACGGCGCGCCGCTGGTGCTGTTTCGCTCGGCGCAGGGCATAGCAGCCCTGTTCGACCGCTGCGCCCACCGGCTGGTGGAACTGTCGACCGGCAAGGTTGTCAGCGGCGAGATCGAATGCCCCTATCACGGCTGGCGCTACAATGGCGAAGGACGCTGCACCGCCATTCCCGGCCATGTCGGTGACATGCCGCACTATCGCGTCCGCCGCTACGCTGCGATCGAGCGCGACGGCGTTGTCTTTGTCTCGTCGGGAACGCCCGAGGGCGAGCCCTATCTCCATTGCATGCAGGGCAAGGATGTCGTCGTGAAGCGCGTGCGCAGCTCGGCGCAATCGACGGTGCTCGATGCGGCCGAAAATATTCTCGACGCCACCCACACCCACTTCACCCACAAGGGCGTGCTGCGTGGTCTCACGGCAAAGCGCCATCTCGTGCGCGTCGAGGTGACCGGCGGCGAGGGTTGGGTCGAAAGCTGCTACACCGGCGAGGACCGCCAGCAGGGGCTGGTCAGCCGGCTCCTGGAAGGCGAGCGCGCCAGGACAATCGGCCGCTACCGCCACCCGGGCATCGTCGAACTGGAATATTGGGGCAAGGGCGGTCTGGCACTGGCGACGACGTTCCATTTGCGCCAGGCCGACGAACGGGCCGTCGAAGGCGTCGGCTGGCTCATCGGCCCACGCCAGGGCCTGTTTGGCGAGCTCAAGGCGCTTGCCTTCCGGCCGCTCTTTGCCTTCGCGCTCCAGCAGGATCGCCGGGTGCTGAAATCGGCGAGCGACAACGCCCGCATCCCGCCACAAGTCCAGCCGGCGATCGGCCCGCTGGACTTCCTGCGCCGCGACATAGCGGCGATCATGGACGGCAAGACGCCGCCGGCGGCGGCGGAACCGAGGGTGTACCAGATCGAGCTGTAGTGGGTAGGTGAACGAACGCAGTGTCTCGTTCCTTCTGTCCCGCCAACATGGATCTCAGATACGCTCCGCCGGCCCATTCCACTCGATGTCCCGCGTCGACGCGGCTTGCAGGCTGATGCGCTGGCGTAGTGCGGTGCCGGCGATCTCGGCCAGCGCGCGCCATTGCGCTTTTTTGGGCGCCGGGTCGCCAGTCCAGTCGAGCAGCTCATCGGCCTCGCGCATGGTTTGGCGGAAGCGACCAAGACCATCCGATCGCAGCGCCGCCGGCAGCCCGAAGATCCACATCGCCAGTCGCACCGTCTGTGGCCTGGCGACATCGGCCTTCACTTCCGGGCCATCGTCCAGCATGGCATCCGCGAAGCGCTGCGGATCGCGGAAGAAATGCAGCCCGCTCACGGCACGCGGATTGCACTCCAGCGGCAGCACGTTGCCGTCCTTCTCGCGCATCAGGTCGAAGGAGATCTGGCCGGTCCAGCCGGTGCCGGCGACGAAGGTTTCGACGAAGTGTCGCGCGGCCGCATCCTCGACCGGCTCGAAGCAGATGCCGGCGCCTTTGCCGGCGCGATAGAGCGACCGGTAAAACGCCAGCGCCTTGAGCTTGCCCTCAATCGCCAACGCATAGGCACTGATCTCGTCGCCGGCGACGAAACGCTGCGCCACCCAAGGGGCGGCGGGCGAGGGGTGAATGCCGTTGAGTTCGGCCGGCGATGGCCGCAGCAGCACGTCACGAGCGAAACGCGACCACACCGGCTTGAACACCAGTTCGTGCGAATGGCCGCGCACGCTCGCAAGATCGGCATCGCTTTGCAGCAGCGTCGTCTCCGGTACGTCAAGGCCGAGGCCTTGCGCCAGCCGGATGAAGGCGTGCTTGTCGTGGACGCGGGCAAGCATCGCCATGTCGGGTGCGAGCAGGCGGGCCGGCATGGCGCGGTCGCGCCAGAGGCGGCCGAGATAGAAGACTTCTTCACAGGTCGGGATGACCAGTTCCACACCTTCCGTACGGACGAGAGAGGCGACGGCGCCTGCATAGGAATCAGCGGCAAAGCGCGGCGGCGGCAGGCGATGGTAGGCGGCGCATGCGGTGCTTGCCGCAGCGATCGGCCGGGCCGGGCTGTCGGCCAGGATCACCCGCCGCCCGGCGCCGTGCAGCAGCCGCGCCAGATGCAAGGCCACCGGCGCGCGGGCGCCGGTGACCAGCACGGTGCTGTCTGCCCCCGCCACCCTTGTCAGCCGCCCTTGTCTTGACGGAGTATTTCGCGATTGGCGCGCAGGAGTTCGAGGTAGCGCGCCTTCGCTTCTGGCTCGGCGAAGCAGTAGAAACGAAACAACTCGTTGCCAGCACCCTCAAAGCCATGAAAAGCCGGCGCTTCCTTCGTTGCCTCGCTTGAGGCGCGATCGAGCGAAAACAGATCCTTGAAAACCGTCCCGTCTTCCGAATGCGCAATCGTGATTTTTTCCAGCCGCCCGTCCTTGTAAACGAATGTGGCGCGCGACTGGTTGCCTTCGGGGTTTTCGCTGATCTTCTCCAGGACGCCGTTGCCTGCCTGGGTTGGGCATGTGACGGAAACATTGAGAAAGTCGCCACTGGCAAAGGCGTCTGCGCTGCCGCACATCGCCAACAGGAGTGCAGTCAGGCTCTTTACGAGACGGGACATGTTCCGCACTGCGAATGATCTCTGCTTCTGCCGCGAACATGTGGCGGCCGTCTTGTGAAGTCAAACCTTGCTCCACCGCTGGCCTGAGCGCTTGCTGACACTGGTGACGGCCCGCCAATGCGGGCCATCACCAAGTCACGTCACTCCCCGCCCATTTCTTTCTTGAACGTGTCGAAGTCGACCTGCATGCCGTTGAAGATGGTGCTCCAGTGCCGCGTCAGCGCCGCCATCGCCACGGCTTCCTGGATCTCCTCGTCGGTCGCGCCGGCGCGCTTGGCGTCCTGGGTGTCCGACCAGACGCAGTAAGTGCAGGGAATCTGGGCCGCCACCGCCAGCGCGATCAGCGACTTGACCTTCGGCGGCAGCGCCGTCTTGTCGCTGAGTTCGATGGCCTTGACCTCGGCCCAGGCGCCGGGCAGACCGGCCTTCGGGAATTGCTTCACGAAGGTAGGCACGCCGCCCATGGTCGACTGGATGTCCTTGATGGTCGCGTCATAGTCATCGGCACGAGCGGGTGCGGCGGCCAGCGTCAAGGTCAGCGCGCAAGCGGCCGCCGCGAGCAGCGGGCGAACGAGGGAATGGGTCGATGAAAGCGTGCGATAAGCAGACATGGTTTTCTCCTCTGGTGTTTGTTAGCCTTACGGTGTAAGGTGATGTGGAAATTGAACCTTACAGTGTAAGTTGTCAAGCGGCGCCCATGGACGCACCGATCAAAAAAAAGCGAGCACGCGGCCGGCTGTCCCGTGAAATGATCGAGGACGCCGCCTTCGAAGTGATCGAACGGGAAGGGCTTGCCGGCTTTTCGATGCGCAAGCTCGCCGCCGCGCTCGGCTGCGAGGCGATGAGCATCTATCATCACTTCCCCTCGGTGGCGCATCTGCACGAAGCCCTGGTCGACCGGCTGATCGGCGCGCTCGAAATGCCCGACGCCGGCCTGCCGTGGCGGCAGAGGATGCGCATGGCCATGCAGGATTTCCGCCGCCTCGGCCGCGAGCATCCGGCCTTCGCGCCGTTCCTCGTTACCTACCGGATGAATTCGCCAACCTGCCTTGCCTGGCTAAACAGCGTTATCGGTCTGTTCGAAGCCGGCGGCTTCGACACCGAGCTGGGGGCGCGTTTGTTCCGCACGGCCGGATACTACCTTATGGGCGCCATCCTCGACGAGACATCAGGCTATGCCCGGGGTCCGTCGGCGGTCAGCACGGTCAGCGACGAGCAACTGGCCAGCGATTTTCCCAATGTCATGGCCGCCGGCCGCTATTTCGGCACCGCCGAATTCGACGCGACATTCGAGCTTGGTCTCGACATGCTGCTGGATGAGATGGAACGGCTGCGCGACAGCGCCAACACAAGGTAGGCAGGCGCCGGCCAATCTCGCGAGCTGTTACATCAGGGACGCGGTTGCCAGACGACTGCGAACGTCGTTCGGCTTCTGGTCGCCAATGTACTCGACTTTCGTGTCCACCAGACGGTCGCTGTCGATCCCGGCCGCGATCAAGATATCCTCGATCGCCTTCACGCGCTGCTTGGCCAGTTCCTTGTTCGTCTTTGCAGCGTCGGCGCCGGTGAATTCCGTGGCCGCGAGAGCCGTCAGTTCGACATTGCAGCGTGAGTCCCGGATGCTGGCGGCGAACGTCTCGAGGTCGGCCTTGACCCGCGGTGAGATCACATATGACTGGCTATAGAAAAACAGATCGACCTGCACAGGGCTGCGCTTCTCATATTGCCGGCACGATATTCCTTGCTTTGGCAGCGTGTACAGGATCGCGCTCCGCGCAGTATTGGTGTCGGCGACGCCGTCATCAACCCAATGCGAAAGCGCCAGCACCATTTCGGGCTTGACGCCTTGCGCCTTGAGGAAATCGCCGGTTGCATCGAGCCTGCGACCAGCGATGTCGTAGGCTTTGTTGTAGTTGCCTTCCTTGCTTGCCGTTGCGTAGAGCCGGTAGCCGCAATCGTGCCCAGCATCCTTGACGAAAGCCGCCAGCGCCTTCGCGGATTCCCCGGATATCTTGCCGTCGCCCTTCTCGAACAAGACCCGGTACGAGTTCCACTGGACGCATTTCGGGCCCACGTCGCGTTCTTGGGCAGCCGCGGTGAAAGGGGCTGCGCTGCAGACAAAGACGATAAGGGCCAGAACAAGACTGAATAACTTCTTCATCTTCTGGCACCTCCTGAACGCGCTCAGTTTTGTACCGCACTCGGTGCTTCGACAAGGTAACGTTCTCGCGATAACGACACGTGCCTGTCAGTCCCACACCAGCAAGAGCTTGCGCCAGAAAGCATTGGACGGCATCGGCTTCGAGCCGCGTGGCAGCCGGATTGCCAGATAGATCGTCAGCCACTTGCGATCGACCTCGCGGATCGAAACTTTCAGGTCATGCAGCTCGAACGGTCTCGAGACGCGCGTCCATCCCGAGAATGACAAGGCGCCGACCGGAGCATCGTGTTTCCACACGAGTTTTTCTTCCTGCCTGCCCAGCGCCATGGCGAACTCGAATGGAGATGCGTCATCGTGGGCGATCTCCACCGTCGCGATCACACTTCTGGCAAAGGCCGGGAAGGCCGAATTGAGGGCAGCAACAACCGGACCATGAGTGTTCGGCCGCAGGAATATGCCGCCATTGTCGCCGGCGATGAGCAGCGTCGGCAGCTCGGAGGGATAATCCGTCACAAGCGTTGCACGCTTTAGTTCATCATTGGTCATTCGACGCGTGCGTTGGCGCTGTTGCGGCGCGTTGAGGCGCGGGCGCCTCGCACCGTTCGAAACGACATGGCGGATATGGACGCTTGAAAAGCCGCCGAGGACGCGCGCGTCCGGGCGGCTGCCGCCGCATTTGACTGCCAACAACAAATCGCGTCTGCCGGTTGCCGGCGAACTGACCATCGCCCCTATCTCACGCGCCTCGTGCCGTCGGCTGACATCAGCCCAACCGCTGCCGCTGCCATCCTCAAGCAGCCGGGCGAGATTGCTGAAGGTCTGGTTTTCTGCGTCCACGATCGCAAGCTGAAACTGCGCAGAGCCCGTCAGCTCTTCGTCGAGGTAAACCCAACACGTCGCGCCTATGGCGCCTGGCGGGCAGACGCCTTTCAGCAAAGCCATGGTGACATTGCTGCCCTTGGCTTCGAGGAACAACTGGTCCGGAGACTGTTCGACATAGCTCAGCAGGTCCGGATCGGCATCCGGGTACGAACTGACATGAGCCAGGCGCATGGGCTCGGCGGAAAGATACTGCTCGCGGTACAGCGAGGAATGCAGCTCCGGCACCGTCTCTTCGGTCGACGCGTTGAGTATTTCAACCATACCCAGGGCGAAGTCGCTTCGCCCTGCGCGGGCGAGAAGTGAAATCGCGGTATCCGCCCTGCCTTCGCGTGCCGCGATCTCGGCCAGCAACTGCATTGCATCTGCGGCATTGGCGGGACCCGTACTCAACCTGAGATACCGCTCGTCGTTGACCCGCAGCTCCAGATTCCAGAGGTTGAGCTCCTTCTCATGATTGTCGGTGTTCGAGCTGATGGCGAGTTGCACGAACATGTCCGTTTTCGCGAATCGATGCTTTCGAAAGACCGCGATGATCGGCTTGCGATTCCTCAACCACTCGGCATTTCGATTCATGCCGGTCGGCGCCGACCGGTACCAATAAAGCGGCTCCGGGACGGGGACGATCTCCAGACCTGCCAGGTCCGCGCGAAGGAAAAACTCCCAATCGCTTGCGGAAAACCCCCGCTCTTCGTTCAGGTAACCTATCTTGTCGAACACCTCACGCCGGAACATCGCATTGGCATCGCCATACGGATTGTTGAGCATGGCGATGTCCGTCGGTCCGCCGACCGGGAAGTAAAGCACATAGCCGCTCTTGGTGTCCGGCGGCACGAAGGGCTCGTTGAGCCACTTGGCGAAGGTCGTGCAGATATCGGCGCCGGACTTTTGCATGCCGGCGACGAACGTACTGACGGCGTTTGGGAACAGCACGTTGTCGTCGTCCAGGAACAGGATCAGCGAACCCCTGGCGGCACGGATACCGGTGTTGCGCGCCTTGCCGAGAAAGCCGTTCTTCTGCCGGATGATCCGCCAGCCTCGCTCCTCGAACTCCGGTTCGAGCTCCGCCAACAGGTTGATTGCATCGGGATCGGTGCTGCCGTCATCGACGACGATCAATTCGATGTTGGCATAGTCCTGGCGCCGAACCGAGGCAATCGCCTGCGGCAACAGGCGCGCCCGGTTGTAGTGCGCAGTGATGATCGAAACGAGCGGCCGTTGGCTCCGGCTGCGACTGGAGACTTTGCCGGGGTCGCGGGAGAATTTTGCGTGCAGCCTGCCCCAGGCTTTCTCGAGCGCTTCCCGTTTTTGCACGGGCTTTGCCGGACCAAACGATCGGCTTTCCAGCACAGACGCAATCTTGGCCGCGATGGCGGAAGCCGACGCCGCCATCATGACGGCGTCAGCCGACTTCGGATGGAGCACGTCGCGAATGCTGCCGACATCTGTCGCAATGAACGGAATCTCTTCGTTGAGGCACGTCATCACTTCCAGCGGCAGCTGAGCCGCTGAGTGCGTCATCGCGACCAGAGCATGACTCTGCCGCAGGTATCTGTAGATATCAGGCTCATCTCGAATGGGCAGGAGCTTCAATTTGAACGGCCATTGCCGCGCACGCCGAACGATCATGCCGCCCGAATGCTCGCCCAGGACATGACCAAACGCGCCGACAACCGTCACGGTCAGATCGGTGACGCCGCTGTCGGCCAGACGATCGAGCGCATCGCAGAACAGCGTCAGTCCATCACGCGCCTCTGTGCCTGAGAAATGAACCACTTCGGCGGCGGGCCGCTCTCGCGGCCTGTAGTGATCGACAGCGAAGTTCGAACGCCACTCCTCCGGCTCGAGTGGCGCAGCAATGTGACTGCTGGTGGGCAGCTTCCATCCCGCCTTGGCCATCCAGTCGAGCAGCGACTGGCCAGCGATGACAAGATGGTCGCACGTTTCGGCCGACGTCTTTTCCATGTGCGCGACGGTCATCTGCTCCTTGCGTTCGACCGCCCGGGAATTGGCTTCCAGCTTCCACGCAAGCGGCTCATGCGCGAGCACGACGATCGCAGGAGGGTCTGGAAAGACGCCTGTGCGCTTCGCAAGCGTAGAAAAATGCGCCAGCCCGCCTTCAAGCGCAAAATAGACGACGTCGAATGCATTCTGCTTGAGGTAGTGGTAGACGGCCAATGAGTTCTTGTCGCTGGACTCCGTGCCGCGCAGCAACTCGGGCGAGGGCGGCAACAATTCGAGCCGCACCAGGAAATTGTCGAAGCACCATTTGCCCAGCCTGGCGATTTCCTGATCGTCGGGCTGGCTGCCCAGCGGGCTCGGCGCCCAAAGCAGCGTCACGGTATCGCCGGTTCCCGCCAGATGCTGCGCCAGCGCGTAGGTCACCGACCCGTGATCGCCAGTCGCCGTCGAGCCGAACTCAACCTCCGAAACGACACACACATTGCGAGGCTTCTGGCTTGCCTGTCGCTTGGCCTTGGGCATAGCGCCTGCCTTGGAACCAACGCTCAATGAGTCCCCCTTGTCAGCCCGCTTCGCTCGAAACAGTCTTGCCAACAGTTGGATAATACTTTGATAATCGTCTTGTGGGACACACCATATCGCACCTGCCTTTCGCGTAAACGGGTTTGATGACGTTCGATGGTTGAACTTCGATCCCCAAAGCATCTCGCGCGACTGGACGACCGGCCGATTGACGTGACCGATGGCGAGATCTTGTGCTTTGTCGGACTGCGCAACGAAGCGACGCTGTTACCGCACCTTCTCAACCATTACCGCGGCCTCGGCGTCGATCGGTTTTTCTTCCTGGACAATGGTTCCACGGACGGGACGCGTGAGCTGATCCTGGAGCAGCCGGACAGCCACTGCTTCCACACGGAAGGATCGCATTTCGCTGAAAACATCGATCCGCCGCGATGGATCAACACGCTGATGAATGTGTTCGGCACCGGCCATTGGTGCCTTTCGATCGACGCTGACGAGCTTCTTGTCTATCCCGATTTCGAGCGAGTAAATCTCCGGCAGCTTTGCAGCTATCTCGATTCGACCGGCGCCGACGCCGTCATAGGCTCCATGATCGACATGTACGCCGACGGCCCGTTGGCCGAATACAGCTATGATGGCAAGATCCCGCTTGTTGAAGCCTCACCCTACTTCGACCCGGAGCCGGGGTGGCTGCGCGCCCGCGACGGTATGTATCCACCCGAGCAGATGTTCGGTGGCGTGAGGGAACGGGTCTTCTGGCACGGCCGGTTCAAGCAAACCTTTCCCCCGTGCCTGACAAAGGTGCCGATCGTAAAATGGGGGCGGGGCACGCATTATCACGTCGCACAGCACACGATCAGCAAGGTGCGATTCAGCGAATTACGCGTCGCATTGCTGCATTTCAAATTCGTCTGGGGATTTCGCCAGAAATCAGCGTCGTCTCTGAGTGAAAATGCGCAGCTCAAGGAAAAGACGCTCGAGGAACGCGCGGCCTACATGGAAGCCCTGGAGCGCAATCCGAAACTCGCCCTTCGGAACCAAAGGTCTGTCCGCTATCGGGGTGACGCCGCCCAACTCGTCGAACTCGGCTGGATGAAGACCTCGGAACGCTACGCCGGATTCGTATCAACCCTGGCCGCACAACACGGGCGCAGCGACTACGCCACTTGATGTGCTCGAACTGTTAAAGGGAAAAACCCGGCTGATGCTTATCCGCCGTAGCGGCCGCCGCCTTCACCGTGGTCTTTGCTCCCATCACCGCCCGCAAACTGGCCCAAACTGTTGAGAGCAAGCGCCTTGCAGGCTGTCGGAGCATTCGGGTAACGGTGCAGATAATCCTCAAGCGCCTCGATGGTGCCGGTTTTAAGGGCTTGCTCGCAGGCAAGCTCGGCTTCCTTGACGCCAACTTCGGTCTTCGCCTGTGCCGCGTCAGAAAAAGCGACGCTCAACCCCAGCAGACTGAGTCCACCCAACAGCAGCGAACGAATTCTACGCATAACACACCCCACCTACTTCAACCCACTGAAATATTAGCATCTGTTAACGTTTTGTCAACCATTCTGGGAAGGTTCCACCAACGTGGTTAACGCGCACGATTGATGAACGGCCTCGCTTGGGCTCGGATCTCCCTTGCTGGTTGGATCGACGTTTAGTCGCTGAACAGTGTCAGCTTGCGGAAGAACGCATTGGTCGGAAAACCATTGGACGTTGCGGTGAAACGAACGGCCAAAACGATTGAAAGCGGCATCTTCCGTCGGATGCGAAGCGCTGCCACCAAGGGATGACGCACAAATCTGTCTTCGATGCTCACCCAGCCTGAGAAGGCGATCGCTTGCGCGCCGATGTCCTGTTGCCAATCTATGGTTTGGTCGGGGCGAGCAAGGGCGATACCGAAATCCATCGCCGGCGCATCGGCATGGGCGATTTCAACGATTGCTTCCACCTTCCGGAAGAAGGCTGGAAATTGGTGGTCAAGCGATGCGGCAACTGCGCCGCCCGCATGCGGACGCAAGAACACCCCGCCGTCATCCGGTGCGACAAGCAGCAGCGGGAGAGCCGAGACGCGCGGTGTAAGCAACCGCGCACTCCTCAGTGTGTCGTGGTCGAGGATGATCGTATTGCCGCCGACATCAGGACGGTCCGGGGCATTGGGGTACGTGGCGGGGCGTCCAAGCAAGGTGGCAGCCGTATCTGGGCGACCGATCGACCCGGCAATACTGGCAAGCGTCTCTATGGCCGCATCGCTGTTCGGTTCGATGTCGCACAGCTCCAGATATTTTCGATTGCCGGGGGTATATTTCAGGTTCTCGCGGGCACTTTCAATTTCAGACCGGTGCGTGTTCTGGGCGACGGCCAAATGATGCAGCAGGCGGAAATCATCGGATTGGCTCGACCTGAACGCCTCCAGGACGGGAAGCCGGTTGTCGTACCAGTTCGACGTCCGAAACATTCCATCCGGTTTCGAGCGATACCAATACAGCGGCTTTGGAATCGTCCTGATCTTGAGACCGGCGAGAGAGGCTCGCGCAAAGAATTCCCAGTCGTGCATGGCGTAGCCGGGCTTTTCGATCAGGAAGCCGATCCGCGAAAAGACAGATCGGCGCATCATCGCATTCGCGTCACCGTAGACGTTGTGGATCAGGCCGAGCGCGTCGGGACCACCCAGGGGCAGGTACTGGATCAGCCCGTCGGCGCGATCTTCGGGCACAAAGTCCTCGTAGAAGATCAGTTGGAACGCAGTGCAGATATCGGCATCCGATGTAGCCATCGCACGCACGAAATGATCGACGGCCTCCGCAAACAGCGCGTTGTCATCGTCGACGAACAGGATCAGCTCGCCATGCGAAGCGCGGATGCCGGCATTTCGCGCCGCGCCGAGATGCTTGTGCGGTCGGCGCAGGATCTTCCACCCGCGCTGACGAAAGGTTGGTTCCAGCGTATCCAGCAATCGCCTGGCTTCGTCCATGTCGCTTCCGTCGTCGACCAGAACCAGTTCCAGGCGATCGTAGGTTTGCGCTTCGATCGCCGCGATTGCCTGTTTCAGATAGAGCGGCCGGTTGCGATGGGCCATGACAATGGAGACCAGAGGTGAGGGCCCGGCACTTTTGTCGACTCGCCTGCGCCTGGCCGACGTCGGCAAATTGCGCGTATCCAGCCAGGACTGCCGACATTGGCTGAGACTGTCGACAGGCAAGGGGTGAGGCGGGTCATCGAGCGCCGCCGAAATCGACTGTGCCAACGCGGAAGCGTCAGGATCGGTAAGCCGCGGCTGCCTCGCCTGCGCATTCCAGCGCTCGAAGTTCGCGTCGACATTGGTCGCAACGAAAGGCAATCCCGCCTCGATACAGGCGGCAACGGTGCCGCCCGTCGATGTGGCGCGGGCGGGGATGACGGCAAGCGCGCCGGTCCGCGCGACGTAGTCGAGCCTTGCGGCGAGGCTTGCGTGCGCCAACAGGTTGAGCTTGAACGGCCACCGCTCGGCGCGTCTCAGAAGCAGTCCACCGCTGTGCTCGCCCATGATCTTTCCGAATGGACCGAATGCGGTGACCGTCAGCCCTTCTGGCGCAGTTGGCGCGATGATGTCGAGCGCGTCGCAAAGCAGCGTCAGGCCATCGCGGAAGCGCCACCCGGCCAAGACGGCAAGTTCTCTTGCGCTTCCCGCCACAATCGACGGCCGCGCGCCGGCTGGACCGAGACGATCCTGCAACGGCAACATCGGCGTCACGATCGCCTTCTTCACCTTCCAGTCCTTCGACAACATCCACTGTCGCAAGGCGGCCGACACACAGATCGTCCTGTTCGCCATTTCGGCGCAGTATTTCTCCATGTAGGCGACGGCAATCGCCTCGGTGCTGTCCATGAATGCCTTGTCGGCTTCATGTTCCCATTCTTCCGGTGCGTGGGCGACGACCACGATCGGCGGCGCGGCAAAGGCCGCAGTCTCGACCGCCAGCAGCGTGTAGTAAGGCAACCCGCCCTCGAGCGGCGCATAGACCAAATCGTGGCCGGACCGTTCGAGATAATGCAGCACAGCGGCGGACCGGCTCTCGGGCGTCGTCAGCGAAGGAAGCAACTGATCGGACTTGTCGAGAATTTCCAGTCGCACCGAGGCCGCCTCGAGGTCGCGGTGGCGCGCTGCCTCCGCCGCTGGAGCATTCCTGCCTGGAACCCATAGCAGGGTGACCTCGTCGCCATCTTCGGCGAAAAGCCTGGCAAGCTCGACCATGGCGCCGTCTTCGCCACCATGATCGATTGTATTTGTCACGACGCAGACGCGGCGAGGCTTGCCTTCCTTTGACGGCCTCCGCTCCTTGCCACCAACGGCCATCCGACTTCCTCTGATTCAAATCCGCCGAGTGCGCTCCGCAGCACAGTCGATCTGCAATGATGCCCGCGACGGGTTTACTTTTCAGTGATCATCCTTCTGCGTCATTGGTAAACCAAATCGTCAATCAGGTCCTGAAACGGCTGCACAATCAATCGACTGATACAACTTTAGCGACACGGAATATTCAATCTTTACGCCTCCCAGCTAGTCATTGACGGCATAGCAGGAGGCGCAAATGAAAACGATAATGAAGTTTCTCGGTGCGCTCGGTTTGATGGGCGCACTGGTCTCGGCAAGCTCCGCAGGAGAATTGCTGCGACCGCGCATCAACCTTGGCACTGCCAACGTCAAGACCATCAGTGGCGATCGCGGCGGCTATGTGATCGACTATGCCATCCGTGCGCTGAAAATGCGCCGCAGCGGCACCTTTGTGCGGTTCAACGGTTCGTGCGACTCGGCCTGCACGCTTTATCTGTCGATGCCCAAGAGCAAGGTGTGCATCACGCAGAGCGCGTCGTTCGGCTTTCACCTGCCGTATGGCGTTGGCGCGCGGGGCAATCAGGTGGCCGCGAATTTCATGATGAAAAACTACCCTGGCTGGGTTCGCGGCTGGATCGCCAAGCGTGGGGGGCTGAAGAGCTCCATCGCGACCATGACTTACGCGGATGCGAGCCGATTTCTGCCGACCTGTCCTTCCCAACAGCGGGGCATGACCGTCGCGAGCCTGAGCCCGACGCGTCTGCGTGGCGGCTGATTGCCGGCGCACTACTGAAACATCACGACGGCGGGTGCTCGACAGCGCCCGCCGTCGCCGATTCATGCGGGCGGGTGCACAGTTGATGGAGCGGCTCACTTGGCCACAAGGCGTCGCCGATGAATGCGTTCGGTTAACCAGTTCTCAAGAGACTTGGTTAACGCAAACTTGATTTTGTTGACTCTTTTTTAGCGCAAGCCGATTCTGCGGGTGGGGGTTTGAACGCTATCGGCCGTGGTTTGGGCCGAGGCGCAAGCTGGCGGCGGGTAGTTGTATGAGCATCGGCGGCAGTAGGGGGTCGGCGAGCCGACCTGAGATCGGCCCTACGGAATCGAAGGCGGGGACGGCTTCGTCGAAGGATGTGCGCTTCCGGCGCAGGAGCCTGCGGATCATTTGCACGGGCCTGTTGTCCTGGCTGCTTTTGGGCGTCTATCGCAGCGCAATCATTGATCCGCAAACGACTTTTCCAGGCCTTTTGGGGGCCATCCCCAAGGGATTGGCATCAAGCTACTACGACCTGATTGTCGTTACATCCCTGACCGTGGTGACCCTGATCCTGCTGTTCCTGACAAAGGCCAGCCGTCTCGGCTCCGCAATCGTCGTGTTCCTCTTCTATGTTGCTGTCGTGGTCTGTCTGGGCTGGGGATTTGCCAACATCAATCTCGTCAAGATGCTGGGCGAACCGTTCACGTTCCAGTGGCTGGTCTATGGCGACTTCCTGCAGAATGCCGATGCCAGGAACGCGATGGGCGACGCGCTCAACATCAAGGACTTCGCGACCCTTTCCGGGTCCGTCATTCTGGTGCTCATCCTTGGCTATGCCGCGGCCAGTCTGTGCCGGCGGCTGAGCGCCGTTGGTTACGGGGCCTTTCTGGGCGTGCTCGTTGTGTGTGTCGGCGCGGCCATCGCCGGTACCGGATACCACGTGCGGGCGGAAGCGCTGCCGGCGGCCAAGATCGACAATCCGATCCTGTATTTTGTTGAATCGGCCCTGCTCAATCCAACGCCGGTTGTGCTGACGATGAATGCCAGCACCAATGACCCGGATGTCGCCAGCGTCGGCGAGCGTCCGCCGGAAACGTCGACCTTCAAGGCGCCGACGCCAAACCCGATCAAGAACGTGCTGATTTTCATGATGGAGTCGGTGCCATCCAAATACATCGAGACGTTTGGCGGCAAGTATCCGGTCACACCGAATATCAAGAGTTATGCAAAGGACTCGATACGGTTCGACAACATATATGCGCACGCACCGTCCACGCATTACTCGATATTTTCTCTGCTCACCTCGATGTACAACGACATTTCATACTATGGCATGACCACCAGGTATCCATATCTGCCGCTGGATACGATCTCCAACACCCTGTCCAAGAACAATTTCCGCACGGGGTTTTTCTGGAGCGCGGATTCCCGATTCCAACGGGTCGACGAGTTTTTCCTCAACAAGGGACTGGATGTGATCCAGGACTACCGGGGGCAGAAGTGCGGCACCCCGACCTTCAAGCTCAGCTCCGAGCAGTGGAAGAACATGGACTACAACAGCGATCTTTGCACGGCGCAGTCGATCATCGACTGGATGAACAAGGACGAGGGAAAACCCTTCTTCGGCATAATGTTCACGGCGATGACCCATTATCCCTACATCACCGACAGCCCGATGTTTTCGAAGATGGCGCCTTCTTCCGACGGCAACACGCTGGTCCACTACTCGGACGACCAGAAATTCAATGCCTATCTCAACGCCCTGAAGGTCGGCGATGCGGCACTTGGCGAGATCCTTGAATCGCTCAAGCAGTCCGGCAAGCTCGATTCGACGCTCGTGGTCATATTGGGCGATCATGGCGAGGCGTTCGGGGAGCATGGTGACTACATTCATGCCAGCGCGATCTACGAGGAAAACATCCACATCCCGCTGATCATGATCAACAAGTACCTCTTTCATGATGACGTTGCGCATCCGGTCGGCGGCATCGTCGATATCGCCCCGACGATCTTCGACATACTGGGACTTCCGCTGCCGAAGCAGTGGCAGGGGCGCAGCCTGTTCAGCGAGCAACGGCCAAACAAGACCTTCTTCTTCAACCCCTGGGCCGGTTTCCTGTTCGGCTATCGCGAGAACGATCGAAAGGTCATCTTCAACGCCACCACCGGCAAGGTCGAGGAATACGACCTCAAGGCCGATGCCGGTGAACGAACCAACCTCTTCACGGTCGATGCCGGCGACCGAAACGCGCTGCTGCAGCCCATCGCCGGATGGGTGCAATCGCAGAGGCAGCGCGTAGCCGACCTGGTGGCCGCCGCGGCGAAAGACGCACGACGATGCTCCATAACCAGTCTCGAGGTCGACGCTGCCGGCATCAATCTCCAGGGCGCGCCTCGGTTCGACGTCGTGGTCGACGGAAAGACCGTCGCCGAGATCGACGTCCCGGGCAAGGAAAGCACGGCATCGACGCCCGAAGCCGCCGTGGCGGAGCTGATGCAGGCGTCAACCGAGGCCAAGCCGTTCCACATCGATCTCAGCAACGTACCGAACCCGAAGACGATCGAACTTCGCTATGTCAACGACCTGTGGGGCGGAGACGGCAAACCAGGTGATCGCAACCTGTTCATCAAGAGCGTCAAGGTGAACGGTCAGCTGGTGCCAAACACCAGGCTGCATGTCGACGAGCAGTCTCATGGCTACACCGACGACAACGGAACCGCCATGTATAGCAACGGCTCGCTATGGGTTAGCGGCCCCTTCGTCGAGGGATGTGTATAGCGTGCCGCGTGCCTGACCGTCGTCCTCGATTTGCCGCCCGTGCGCGCCGCGACAGATACTGTTGGCCCTCCCGGTTGACATCTTCGCGCGGCAGTCAATAGCATGCGAAATACTGATGATTGTGGCGTGGAGCCACTTGTCGGCGCAGGACGGACCGGGCCCGTTCTTGCGGTATGCTCGGCTGGTCGACGCCCGCTTGGGAAGCGAACATTGAATGCGACCGTTCAACATGACGACCCGGACCGGATTGCCATCTGAAAGAGCGAGCGGGGTGAGGCGCCATCGACTTGCCAGGTCTGTCTCGCTTGCCGCCCTCCTGGCCATTTGGTGCCAGGTGGCGCTGTGCGGAGCCGCGCACGCAGTTGGTGCCAAAGACAGCGCACCTGCAAATGCCGTTACCGTCCCGACGGCTTTCGAACTGCAGCTTGTTTATGCCGACCGCACCTGGATATGGGATAACGGAGCCGCCTATTTCGGACAGAAGGGCAGACCGGTCCGAGCCTGGACTTCCGAGCAGGACGCGACTTCCGTCGCTGAGGGGAAATGGCATCTAAGCAACGATGGCAAGATGTGCATGGATCTCGTCTGGCGGTCCAAGACCTACGCCGCAGCGCCGATCCGCACGTGTTTCAGCCACCGCTTCCGGGGCGGGACCCTCGAACAGCGCAGGGATCCGGACGGTGTCTGGTACAGTTTCCGGCACTCTTCGGAAAACCTTTCCGACGAGCAGCGGAAATTCGAGGAAGGCGATACAAAGGGCGCGCAGTTCGACGAGATTCGTAGTGTGATCGATTCCAAAAGTTGAGGCTCGCTGAGAAGCTCTCACCTCAGCGAGCCCACGTCCCCGACACACGACAAACAGGGACGACTACCAGCTTTGCGAGCTGGTATTGCTCTCCGATGCATTTGGCGTGTCTGGCGCAGCTGACCGGCGGCGCTTCGCCGTCGGCATCGGAAGTGTGGACGCGGTGGACTCCAGTCCGAAGAATGGGGCGGCTGTCCTGACGATCGTATCGATGTCGGAAAGTTCCGGCACGAAACCCAGATGTTCGCGCGCTTTGACAGGGTCGGCATAGAGCTCCGCCGGGTCTCCCGGGCGCCGGGGCTTGAAGACGGCAGGAACCGATTTTGTCGTCACCCGACTGACGGCTTGCAGGATCTCCTTGATCGACACCCCGCGTCCGGTGCCGAGATTGACCGACAGGCTTTCGCCACCCGCCTCCAGATGCATGAGGGCCCTCAGATGCGCGCGGGCCAGATCGCTGACATGGATGTAATCGCGCACGCAGGTGCCATCCGATGTGTCGTAGTCCGTGCCGAAAACCTCGATCGCGTCGATCGTGCCGGATGCGGCCATGAGCACGCGCGGGATCAGGTGCGTTTCAGGCGAGTGCCACTCACCGAGCTCACCGTCGGGATCGGCGCCGCAGGCGTTGAAATAACGCAGGATCGCATATTTCATTCCGTAGGCGCTGGCATAGTCCCTGATGATCTGCTCGCCCATCAGCTTGGTCCGCCCATAGGGGCTGATTGGATTTTGCGCCGAGGTCTCTTGAATGGGCAGTGTTTCTGGCACACCGTATGTCGCGCAGCTGCTTGAGAAGATGATGTTTTCGATCGAGCTTGCGCGTGCCGCGTCCAGCACCGCGATGGTACCCGACACATTGGTCGAATAATATTCCGCGGGCTCATGAACAGACTCGCCGACATAAGCCAGCGCTGCAAAGTGGATGATCGCCTTCGGCTGATAGGTCCTGATCGCCTGCTGCAGCACTGTCCGGTCCCGGATATTGCCGACGACAAGCGGCCCCCAGGCAACCGATCTCTCGTTGCCGCGGCTCAGATTGTCGAAGACGACGGGCAGGTAGCCGGCAGCTGACAACAGCTTGCAGGTGTGGCTACCGATGTAACCGGCCCCGCCTGTCACCAGGATTGCCGGGCGGCTCATTTACATCGTAGCTTCTTTGACGGGCCGTCTCTGGTAGAGCAGGGCGTCAAAATAGGCCGCGGTATGCGCGAGCCCCTGGCTCAGGCTGATCTTTGGCTCCCAACCAAGATTTGCCCGGGCAAAGGAGATGTCGGGCTTGCGCTGTTTGGGATCGTCGACCGGCAGTGGCCGATGCACGATCTTCGAGCGCGAGTTGGTGTATTCGATCACCTGTGTCGCCAGTTCCAGAATGGTGAATTCGGCAGGGTTGCCGAGATTGACCGGGTGCTTCGGTGAACTCGGTGCGTTCATCAGCCGGATGAAGCCTTCGATCAGGTCGTCCGCATAGCAGAATGAACGGGTCTGCTGGCCGCTGCCGTAGACGGTCAGGTCGTCACCGTGCAAAGCTTGGACGATGAAGTTCGACACGACGCGGCCATCGTCGGGCTGCATGCGGCGGCCATAGGTGTTGAAAATCCGGGCGACGCGGACATCGAGGCCATACGTTCTCGAATAGTCGAAGAACAGCGTCTCGGCCGAACGCTTGCCCTCGTCATAGCAGGATCGCGGACCGTGCGGGTTGACGTTGCCGAAGTAGCCTTCCGGCTGCGGATGCACCAGGGGGTCGCCATAGACCTCGGACGTCGAAGCCTGAAATATCTTGGCATTGTTCCGCCGCGCGAGCTCAAGCAGGTTCAGCGAACCAAGCACGCTTGTCTTGAACGTATGGATCGGATCTGCCTGGTAATGCGGCGGGGAGGCCGGGCAGGCGAGATTGTAGATTTCATCGACCTGGAGATCCAACGGCAGTGGGTCGACGATGTCGTGCTCGATGCACGTAAATCGGGGATCGCGCAGGAGGGCATTGAGATTGTATCTTTTGCCGGTGTGGAAATTGTCCAGCGCGACAACGTCGTACCCCTCCAGCAAAAGACGCTCGCACAGATGCGAACCCAGAAATCCTGCCCCACCGGCAACCAGGGCGCGGCCCCGATTGGAGTTCGCGCCCCTTCGGCTTTTCCCGGACTCGAGTTTCAGAACATTGACAGTTCTACCCATACTCTACCCCTTTGCCCTTACGCACTGCGCACCCTACCGCCGGCCATAGCGTTGCCCGGCGACGTTCCTGAGAACGTCACAAACCTTCCGCGTCGGCGGAATCGTCCACTCCTGATGTCTGTCGATTGCTTTCTGAGTTCGCTGGGCGACGTTACGCGGCTATTAGCTGCCGTTCAGCATTCGATACGCCCCGAATCGCAGTCACGCGTCTGGTGCCACCATCGCCCATTGCTCGCCCAAATTGCACATCCCAACGTACCGAAAATATACCTGTGGAAATCATAGTCAACTAAATTAGCGAATCGTTAACCGTGTTCGTCCGGGAGTGGTTAATCGTGGGGTCGGCGACGCACTCGCGGCAATCCGAGAATTGACGCCGAAATTAGAAATATACCAACAGAAAACAAGAATATTTATGCGGTTTTTCGATAGCTGAATGCGGATATTCGGCAGGATAAGTTTATTTACGGAGCAGGGCTAGTCATATTGAAGGCAATAATAGTACTATAAGTGGTGAATTATCCTCGTGAAAGTTGACATTTGGAAATATCGAAAATATTGCTGCATCGCACTTTGTCCATAAATTCTTACGAGGCAATGCGATTGGCGCCCGAGGCGACTCGGGTAAAAAATGTTCGCGGCATTCCCAATGTATGAGGTTATGTTCGGCTCATCCGTTGGAGTGGGCGCGTTCATGCTCTTTAGTTCCTGGGTCGATATTCAGCTTATCCGGGAAAGGATATGTAATACAATGAGAATTTAGCAGTATGGACCAAGCGGCTAGAGAAGATTGATTGCTGGTTACAGTTACGATGAAGCGCATGGCTGCGTTACTATGTATGAAAACTTGCATCGAAGGCATTTCGGATTGAAATATGTGCCATCGTACCACTTGTAGGCCTCGGGAGCGAAATTCCCCTGGGCACAATATGCGCCTCAATAATCAAATCGTGGAACGGTCCTGGCGCCCATCCATTTATGTAGACTTTTTTATTTTAGCAGTTGCTCATGAGCGTATAGGTAGAAATCCGTCAGTGCTGCCACACAGATATGACGCCGTTGCAGTTGGGCGGCGGGCGGCTCGCTTGGCCAAATCCGCACAAACATTCATTTGGCTATTATCTTTGTCTTGGACAGACGAGGCGCGCTGCGCAAGCCATCGCCTTTTGATCCCTAGGGCGCTATTGGCAAGCTGGTCGAACACTCGGGTTATTCTCAATGCGCTTTCTCTTCTTCCTGATCCTGCTGGCCGGTATCGCCGTCGGCGTCGTCTATCCCTGGGCGATGACGAACTTCTCGGGTCATGAGATCGGCAGCTACAGGGTCTTTGAACAAGGCCGCTTCAAGCCGGCGACGGTGGCGCTCTCGGCAGGCGATGCACCGGTCAGGGTGCTGGTCGACCTGACGGCGCGGGCCGAGCGCATCGTATCGCAGCAGCGCACTGTGCTGACACTGACCGCTGCCACCGGTAGCCGCACGGTGCTGGCCTCGACGCTGCAGTTCAATCACGCCGACAATCCGCGCCAGGTCAGCCCGCAACTGCCCGACAAGATCTTTCGCGACGAAGCGGGCGTGATCGCGACCGTCAGCCCCGGCGCCTATCTCTTCACCGTCGGCCCGGGCGATGCCGATGATATCCCGATGCGGGCGGTGGACCTGGTGCTGCGCTCCGGTGCCGGCGAGATCGACAGCCGCGCCCGACCGGTCGGCTATGGGCTGATGGCCGTCGGCCTGATCGGCTTCCTGCTCTCCTTGCGTTTCGGCGGCAGCCGGCCGGAGAACCCGAACTCGAAGCCGCCGCCGCCACGCTGGGGCAGGGGCTCCTCGACGTGAGTGCAGCATGAATTACCGTCACGCCTATCACGCCGGAAATTTCGCCGATGTCGTCAAGCATGTCGTGCTCAGCCTTCTGCTCGACTATCTCAAGCAGAAGGACAAGGCGTTCCGTGTCATCGACACCCATGCCGGCATTGGCCGCTATGATCTGTCGTCGACGGAAGCGCAAAAGACCGGCGAATGGCAGGGCGGCATCGGTCGCCTGATCGATGCTCCGCTCGACAAATCGGCAGCAGGGCTGCTTGCCCCCTATCTCGAAGCGGTGCGTTCGCTCAATCCCGACGGTGGGGTGAAGAAATATCCGGGCTCGCCACTTATCGCCCGCCATCTCATGCGCAAACAGGACCGGCTGTCGGCGATCGAACTGCATGGCGATGATGCCGCCAGGCTGAAGACGCTGTTTGCCGGCGATTTCCAGACCAGGGTGATCGAACTCGACGGCTGGCTGGCGCTCGGCGCGCATTTGCCGCCGAAGGAAAAGCGTGGGCTGGTTCTTATCGATCCACCGTTCGAGGAAGCCGGCGAATTCGACCGCCTCGTCGACGGGATGCAAAGAGCGCACAAGCGCTGGCCGGGCGGCATCTATGCGCTGTGGTATCCGATCAAGGATCGCAAGGCGATCATCGCCTTCAGGAAGGCGCTCAAGCAATCCGGCGTCCCGAAGCTGCTCGACATCGAGTTTGAGATCCGGCCTGCGTCGCGGGAGCCGAGCCTCGACGGCAGTGGCATGGTGGTGGTCAACCCGCCCTTCACGCTGGAGCGTGACCTGCGCATCGTGCTGCCGGCTTTGCACAAATTGCTGATGCTGGAAAAGCCGGCGCACTGGTCGCTGGAATGGCTGGCCGGTGAATAGCAACGCTTCGCTGCGGGCGCCGCATGCGCCCGCAACCTCCAGCGAAGTCATGCTTGCGGTGTCCTGCGACAGCCGTGCGGCGGTCGATGCCATGAACGAGGCGGCGGCGAAACATGGCGGCACCGCCGACATCAACGCCCAGCAGGATTATGGCTTCATGTACAATCGCAGCCTGGCCGATCCTGACGGCCATAACTGGGAAGCAATGTGGATGGACCCCTCCGCCATACCGCAGGGCGACGCCAAGCAGGGCTGAAGCGGGATAGAGCGCCGGCCATCGCAGTCCCGCTTTCCCAGACATAGGGAAGGCGGGTACTTCAAAGGTCAGGACGGGTGGTTTCACGGCTGCGCACCGGCAAAACCGCTTGCGAACCGGGAAACCATCGTCCGCGCGACCGCTTGACCGCGCGCCGCCGAATCCGCACAGTGCACGCAGTCGACGTTTGAGAGGCTGCCATGACTCGCTTTGCCAAATCCGCTCTTGCTGCCCTGATTTCGCTTTGCACGCCGCTGGCCGCGCCTCTTGGCCAGCCGGCGCAGGCCGCCGATCTTTCCGTCTATTCCGACGAGGACAGCGGTGTCTGCGGGCAGGCCTGGGTGCTGAACAAGATCTCCAGCCGCTTTTCCTATCAGGTGCATCACGTGCCGCATCTGCCCGATGTTTCGATCACCGATTTCCAGCGCATTCACCAGCATCGCTACCTGCCGGCCAGCGAAGAATGGCCGATCGGCCGCCGCTATTGCGGCGCTACCGTCAGCCTGTCCGATGGCCGTGCCCGCACCATCTGGTACCTGATTGAGGAAGGCCAGGGTTTTGCCTCGATCGGCGACAATGTCGAATTCTGCGTTTCGGGCTTCGACCGCTGGATGGTCTACAACGGCCGCTGCCGCGTCCTGCGCTGAGAGCAGTACCTTTCTCCACCTTTAACGCCTGCGGCAAGATCGGCCGCAGGCGTTTTCATGTGGCGTGTTGACAGGGGCGCTGATTGATCGCATAGATAGACAGACCTGTCTCATCATCAGCAAAAGATCATGACACCATCGTCTGCGATCCACAAACGCCAGCACGTCGTCGAAACCGCCTACGCCCTGTTCAAGCGCGCCGGCTTCCATGCCACCGGCATCGACCGCATCATTGCCGAGGCCGATGTGGCCAAGATGACGATGTATCGCCACTTTCCCAGCAAGGACGAACTGATCGTTGAGGTGCTCGACTATCGTGCCCGCCGTTTCGAGCGTCAGCTCGACCAGCTTGCGCAAGAGGTCGCCACGCCAGAGCGGAAGATCGCAAATATCTTCGACTGGCACGAACGCTGGTTCAGCAGTCCTGATTTCCACGGCTGCCTGTTCGCGCATGCCCTGGCCGAATTCGGCGATCCCGCCCATCCGGTATTCCAGGCCGTCGCCAGGCAGAAGAACGGCCTCAAGCGGCGCATGCGGGCGATCCTTGAGGACATAATGCCGTCGAAGCAGGCTGAGGACGCCGCGGCGGCACTGCTGATGCTGATCGAGGGCGCGACGCTGATGGCGCAGATGGGGCAGCCCGCCATCGACAGTGCCCGCAAGGCGGCCGATGCCGTCATCGCCGGCGCGCGTGCAGCGCAATGAGCGCGACGGTCATTGCGCTCGCGCTGTTCGCGGCAGTCCTGCATGCCGGCTGGAACGCCTTCCTGCGGACGGGTGCCGACAGGCTGTGGACGGTCACCGTCATGAGCTTTTCGAGCACACTCATCGCCATTCCAATGGCGCTTTTCCATTCACTTCCCGCAACCGGTGCCTGGCCCTATGTCGCGCTCTCGGCCGGCCTCCAGGTCAGCTACAGCGTGTTCCTGGTCGCCGCCTACCGCTATGGCGAGTTGGGGCAGGTCTATCCGATCGTGCGCGGCAGCGTACCGCTGCTGGTCACACTCGGCGGTTTCGCGCTGGCCGGCCAGCAGCTCACAATGCCCGAGATCGTCGGCGTCACGCTGGTCGCCTGCGGCATCATGGGCCTGTCGCTGGGCAGGGGCAGGGCATCGACGACCTCGATCCTCTACGCGCTGGCGACCGGCGCGATCATCGCCGCCTACGCGACTGTCGACGCCATCGGCGTGCGGGCGGCGGGCGACAGCGGCGCCTACACCGCCTGGGTGCTGCTGATCTACGGCGCCTTGCTGCCGGCGACCTTCATCGTCTTGCGCGGCAGGCTCGTCGTCAACTTCAGCGCGCCGGAAACCCGTAAGGCACTCGCCGGTGGCTTGTTCGCGCTGCTTGCCTATGCCGTCGTGGTCGCCGCCTTCGCGCTCGGCCCGGCCGGTCCGATCACCGCCATCCGCGAAACCAGCGTTGTCTTTGCCGCCTTCATCGGTCGGTTCTTCCTCGGCGAGCAACTGACGCCGAGGCGCATCAGTGCCTGCGCCGTCGTCGCGCTTGGCGCCATCTGCCTCGGCTATCAGCCGTGAGCGGCAAGCGATCTCGATCGCGCCATTCTGGTCATGCGCTGCGGCCGGAACCCGACACGTAGGCGCAGATCAACTCGACGAGTTGCTTCTGCAACTCCGGCGCATCGAGCATGTCTCGACGTGCGGCATTGTGGATGACGCCTTCGACCGCCGAGGACAGCACGCGGGCAACGGTCTCATTGTCCTTCCTGCGCTTGCGATATTGTGTCACCGCCACCGTGTAGTGGTCGAGGTAGCGCGACTGGAACGAGGCATGGGCGGCGCGCGAGCCGCGATCGCCTGGCACCTCGTCGAGCAGCACCTGATGCAGCGTCGGATGGATGCTGTGCGCCTCGATCATGCCGCGCACCAGCTCCTGTGCGAATCGCTTGAGCGGCTTGTCGTCTTCTGCTGATTCGGCGATCACCGACAGCACCTGATCGAAATGTCGCCGGCGAATTGCCTCGACCAGCGACAGCTTGTCGGGAAAATATTGATAGAGCGAGCCGATGCTGACACCGGCGGCCTCGGCCACCTTGTTGGTCGTAAAGCCGGCCCAGCCGAGCGCGCTCAGAACGTGAGCACCAGCTTCGATGATCGCTTCCACGGTTGCGCGCGAACGCGCCTGGCGCGGCTGCTTGCGCATGCGCGAGCGCGGCTTTGCAATGCGAGTAGACATGTCCGCTCCATCAGCCAAGAATATGGACAACATACTCACATTTTTTGGAAAGGATACGGGCCATGAGCGCGCTGGATCTGCTTCGCAGTCTCTTCGTCGATCAAGCCTGGGCCAATGGCGAGTTGCTTGAGAAGCTCGCGGGTATGGATCAGCAGAAGCATGCGAAGGAACGTCATTCGGCGATCCGTCTGCTCAACCACAATCTCGTCGTGTCGAGAATATTCGCGGCGCATCTTTCCGGCACGCATCACGGCTACGCGTCAGACAATACTGAGGACACGCCGTCGCTCGATGAACTCGGCGCCGATGTCGCGGCGATGGATCGTTGGTATCTCGATTATCTGGAGACCTTGTCGCCGAAACTTCTGTCACAGCCTGTGCCCTTCATCTTCACCGACGGCGACAAGGCAATGATGTCGCGCCAGGAAATGCTGACCCACGTCGTCACTCACGGCGGCTACCATCGCGGTGAGATCGGCCGCATCCTGGTGCAGATTGGTGTCACGCCGCCATGGGATACGTTTGCCGTACATCTGCATCAGAGTGAGCCTTCGCGTCGGCTGCAGCTGCGTGAGCCGGTAGGGGTGTAGCGCCTACACCCCTTGGATTCCAAGGGATGGCGGCTCCCAGCATAAGCATTGCCGCGATCCTTCATCTATCCCTTTGTTCGCTGGGCATCTCCGGCGCGCCGAAGCTGGCGATCGCTCTTCTCGTCGAAAGATGTTCGGCACAACAAGATGGGTTCAGTCCCATCAAATGCTGTCTTTCAGAGCCTCAACCTAACCTCTCTCAATATACGAGTAAAAAGCTCGCATTCACTTTGGTGCTGTTTCTGCAGCCGTCAGGATGAAGCAAGATCAGCCTCTGCGGCGCGATGATTTTTGGCGATCTGATAAGCCACCGATGACCACATGAGATCGACGGCGCTGCAAGAGAATGTGAGCTTGACGAGAAGATCGCATGAGTCGCGCTGCACGAAATTTCTCTCGCAAAAGTTCGCTGTGACGCGCGAAGATTCTTTGCCGGTTTCTGTACCCACCATCGCGAACATGCTCTCGGTGTAACCGAAATTTAATCTGCGAAATTCAATGTAATGCTTCGCTGGCTAGACACACGCGAGTCAGATATGAATTAACTTGCCGGGTCACTAACGGCCATCGGCACAAACTCAAGGGGCATCGCATGGCAAAGACCACGACGAAGGCGCCGGCGGCGAAAGCGCCGGCAAAGAAAGCGGCACCGAAAGCTGCCGCGAAACCTGCAGCAGTAAAGAAGGCAGCACCGAAGGCAGCGGCAAAGCCGGCAGCCAAGGCAGCGGCGAAGCCGGCAGCTAAGGCAGCGGCAAAACCCGCCGTCAAGGCAGCAGCGAAACCCGCCGCCAAGAAGCCGGCAGCCAAGGCAGCGGCGAAGCCTGCTGCGAAGGCAGCAGCCAAGAAGCCGGCAGCCAAGGCAGCGGCGAAGCCCGCCGCCAAGGCTCCGATGAAGGCCGCCGCCGCCAAGTCGACGGCAGCTGTGAAGAAGGCAGCACCGGCCAAGAAGCCAGCCGCCAAGAAGAAGTAACAGCGGACGACGTTCCATCTCAAAGCTCCCGGGAACTTTGCCGATTGGCAGATTCCCGGGAGCTTTTTTGTTGAGCTTTGGGTCTTGTCTTGATGCCTATCGTTCTCTCGAAATCGACGCCACTTCCGTGCGACATGCATTAGCCACTTCATTGTCGGCGGATTGGCTGCCTGGTTTTGCCCTTCTGGCAGTTGCCCCCTCGGAGAAGATCGGCCAACACTAAAACGGTCGCATGCGAGCGGGTTCGGGCGACGCGCTCTTGACCTCTGTTTTACGCGCGTCGTTCTCTCAAGACCGAACCCACTTTTTGAGCGACATACGCTGGCCGTCTGAAAACAGGGAACCGATCATGCCGAAGCTGCTCTACGCGTCCTCATCCCCCTACAGCTCCAAGGTGCGCATGGCAGCACTCTATGCCGGCATCGCCGTCGAGCTGGTGCCGGTCAAGACCGAGGACAAGCCCGCCGAACTGCTGACGGCCAATCCGCTCGGCAAGATCCCGGTGCTGGTGCTGGACGACGGCCGCTCGATCCACGACAGCCGCGCCATCACCCAGCATCTCAACCGCGCCTCGAAGAATCTGCTATTGCCGCGCAATGCCGACAAGCGCCTCGAGGCCGAAGTGCTGGAGGCGCTGGCCGACGGCATTTGCGACTGCGCGCTGTCGATGGTCTATGAGCGGCGCACGCGGCCCGAGGAGATGGTCTACCAGCCCTGGCTCGATCGCCAGTGGACCAAGATCACCGCCGCACTCGACCTCCTCAACGCCAATCCGCCGAAACTGCCGAAGAAGATCACGCTCGGCCAGCTGGCGCTGCGCGCCTGCCTTGGCTATCTCTCGCTGCGCTTCGCCGGCAAATGGGAAAAGGGCCGCGGCCGGCTGACCCGCTGGGCAGCCCGCTTCGATGAGAAGTTTCCGGAGCTGAAGGTGGCTGTGCCGGCGTGAGAACTGCCGATCTCCCCCGCAAGGAGGGAGATTGGATGTCACGACAGCTTTCGCCAATCGCCAACATCGAGCACAACGGCGCCCGGCGCCGCATATTCCAAACAGAAGAGCAGAGCCGCCTCACCAAACAAAAAAAGCCGGGCACGAGGCCCGGCTTTCTTGTGTCGTGGCTTGAACGACAGTTAGAACTTCATACCGACGCCGAAGGTGACGCGGTTGTCGCTTTCCTTGACCTTGGTGCCGACGCTGTCGAAGCTCTTGGAACCGAAGTCGGTGTAGCGGTACTCGACACGGCCGAACACATTGTCGGTGATCTTGATGTCGGTGCCGACGCCGGCCGTCCAGCCGAGCATGGTGCTGCTGTCGCTGTCGCCCGGAACCGAGACCTTCTGGTTCTTCAGGGCGCCACCGCCGGTGCCGTAGAGCAGGATTTCCGGGGTCACAGCGTAACCGAGACGGGCGCGCAGCGAGCCTTCGAAGCCGCCCTTGGAATTGACGCCGCCGCTGTCACCCTTGACGCCGTTGTAGCCGAGATCGGCTTCAGCGCCGTACACGAAGTTTTCCTGCTGCCACTGATAGCCGCCGAAAACGCCGCCGACGAAGCCCTTGGTCTTGATGTCGGGGCCGCCGTCGTGGACCTTGGCATGACCGCTGAAACCGTAGCCCGCGCTGATACCGGCATAGGGGCCGGCCCAGGAGGCGACGGGGAGTTCGGCAACCGGGGCAGGTGCCGGGGGCTCTTCCGAGACGACGTCAGCGGCAAAAGCAGTGCCGCTGAGGGCGAAGAGCCCGAGCGCGACCGCGATTGGCGCGAATTTGAGATTGGCTTGCATTGTTGTTTACTCCTTAAGCCACAAGACACGTAGGCTTGTTTGTCCTGAGCGCCATCAACCCGTCCGGGGGATGAAACGGATCTGGCACTCAACGGTTCCGAATGTCGTGTCAAAATGCGGCGGCAGCGAACCTGAAACTGGGTCATTCCCCGGCGCGAATGAGGCCGAAGCTTGACGTTGCATCTTCGCAACAGCGAAATGTCAGCACGCTTGCGATGCTGCACTGCACTCGGCTTGGTGCAAGGACTCCAGCGTCCTATATTGCGGACCTGCCGACCCGAATCCGGGTCGGGCCAAGGTGCTGAAAAGGCCGCTTCGCCACATTCCTGCCCCAGGTGGAAACGGCATTTAACACCTGGACGCGTCACAATGTGCCGGCTAGCGGATCAGAGGCGCCAATTGAGGATTGACAGATGATCGAAGCCGCCGGAACGGCGCTGGTGACGGGTGGGGCAAAGCGGATCGGCAAGGCGATCGTCCAGGATCTGGCCGCGCATGGCTTTGCCGTCGCCATCCATGCCAACCGCTCAGGCGCCGAAGCCGATGCGCTTGCCGCTGCTATCAGGGGCGAGGGCGGCCGCGCCGCCGTGGTCGCCGCCGACCTGACCGACATGAACGCCGTTGGCGATCTCGTCGGTCGGGCAGAGGCAGCACTCGGCCCGGTCACGCTTCTGGTCAACAATGCGTCGCTGTTCGTTGACGACAGCGTCGAGGATTTCGACTGGGCCGCCTGGGACCGCCACTTCGCCATCCATGTGAAGACGCCGGCGCTGTTGGCGCAAAACTTCACCCGTGCCTTGCCGCAAGGGCGGGAGGGGCTGATCGTCAACATCATCGACCAGCGCGTCTGGCGGCCGACGCCACGCTATTTCTCCTACGCGCTGTCGAAGTCGGCTTTGTGGACGCAGACTGAGATGCTGGCGCAGGCGCTCGGTCCGCGCATTCGTGTCAACGCCATCGGCCCTGGCCCGACGTTGAAGAATGCGCGCCAGGACGATCATGATTTCCAAAAGCAGGTCGACGGCCTGATCCTGAAGCGCGGCCCGCAATTGGCCGAATTCGGCGCCACCATCCGCTATCTCTGGGATGCGCGCTCGGTGACCGGCCAGATGATCGCGCTCGACGGCGGCCAGCATCTTGCATGGCAGACGCCGGATGTGACAGGCATGGTGGAATGAGTCCCGCAGACCAGAAAAACAAGACGCGCGCCGGCGCCGCTGACGATATGCCGCCTGAGATCGACCTCGAGGACGAGGCGGCCGAGGAGATCGTCGAGCTCGAGGCCACTGGGCCTGATGTCGCCTTCACCGCGATAGACTGGGCGCCGCATGCCGGTGACGCCGACGGCATGGTCGGCGCTGAGGTCATCCAGACGCTGGTCAAGCGGCTGCCCAATGCGCCCGGCGTCTACCGCATGATGAACGCCGCCGGCGACGTGCTTTATGTCGGCAAGGCGCGCAGCCTGAAGAAGCGCGTCACCAACTATGCGCAAGGCCGTTTCCACACCGCCCGCATCGGCCGCATGGTGCGCGAGACGTCGACGATGGAGTTCGTCGTCACCCGCACCGAGATCGAAGCGCTGCTGCTCGAAGCCAATCTTATCAAGCGCTTGCGGCCGCGATTCAATGTGTTGATGCGGGACGACAAATCGTTCCCCTATATCCTGTTGACCGGCGATTACGTCTCCCCCGGCATCTACAAGCATCGCGGTGCGCGCTCGCGCAAGGGCGACTATTTCGGCCCGTTTGCCTCCGCCGGCGCGGTTGGCCGCACCATCAATTCGCTGCAGCGCGCCTTCCTGCTCAGGAGCTGCACCAACTCCTTCTACGAGAACCGCACCCGGCCGTGCCTGCTTTACCAGATCAAGCGTTGCGCCGGTCCCTGCACCGGCGAGATATCGCACGAGGGCTATGCCGAGCTGGTTTCCGAGGCGAAAGATTTCCTCTCCGGCCGCAGCCAGAAGGTAAAGACGGAGATCTCTGAAGCCATGCAGCAGGCGTCACAGGAGCTCGATTTCGAACGCGCTGCCATCTATCGCGACCGGCTGGCCGCCCTATCGCATGTGCAGAGCCATCAGGGCATCAACCCGGCCACGGTCGACGAGGCCGATGTCTTCGCCATCCACCAGGAGGGCGGCCAGGTCTGCATTCAGGTGTTCTT
The DNA here is from genome assembly GCF_056403855.1 of Mesorhizobium sp. P2_E7. Taxonomy (NCBI): domain Bacteria; kingdom Pseudomonadati; phylum Pseudomonadota; class Alphaproteobacteria; order Hyphomicrobiales; family Phyllobacteriaceae; genus Mesorhizobium; species Mesorhizobium sp. P2_E7. The sequence goes on from NZ_JBFUER010000001.1 coordinate 80,449, forward strand.
CTTCCGCACCGGCCAGAACTGGGGTAACCGCGCCTATTTCCCCAAGGCCGATCCGGCGCTGGAGGGGGCGGAAGTGCTGGGCTCGTTCCTGGCGCAGTTCTATGACGACAAGCCGACGCCACGGAACATTCTTCTGTCGCGGGGCGTCCAGGACCAGGAGCTGCTGGCCGAGGCGCTGTCCACCCGCGCCGGCCGCAAAGTGTCGATCTCGGTGCCGCAGCGCGGCGAGAAGAAGGATCTGACCGACAACGCGCTGCAAAATGCCCGCGAGGCGCTCGGCCGCCGGCTGGCTGAAACTTCGACGCAAGGGCGTCTGCTTGCGGGCTTTGCCGAGACCTTCGGCCTGCCGAAGCCGCCTGTGCGCATCGAGGTCTACGACAATTCGCACATTATGGGCACCAACGCCGTCGGCGCCATGGTCGTCGCCGGGCCGGAAGGTTTTGTGAAGAACCAGTACCGGAAGTTCAATATCCGCTCGACCGAGATCACGCCTGGTGACGACTTCGGCATGATGCGCGAGGTGATGGAGCGGCGCTTTTCAAGGCTGCTGAAGGAGCACGGCGATGTCGCCGTGGCCGACGATGCGGCGGCAGGCGACGACATCGAGGAAGATATCTCCGGCAGCTTCCCGGCCTGGCCCGACGTCATCCTGATCGATGGCGGCCAGGGCCAGATGAGTGCGGTGCGCAAGATCCTCGCCGATCTCGGCATCGAGGACCGCGTCGTGGCGATCGGCATTGCCAAGGGGCAGGATCGCGACGCCGGCCGCGAGCGCTTCTTCGTCAAGGGCAGGGACTCGTTTTCACTGCCGGTGCGCGATCCGGTGCTCTATTTCGTCCAGCGGCTGCGCGACGAGGTCCATCGCTTTGCCATCGGTTCGCACCGCGCGCGGCGCAAGAAGGAATTGGTCAAGAGCCCGCTCGACGAGATCGCCGGCATTGGTCCCGGCCGCAAGCGGGCGCTTTTGCTGGCCTTCGGCACCGCCAAGGCGGTCAGCCGCGCGGCGGTCGAGGATCTGGTCAAGGTCGACGGCATTTCCGAGCAGGTGGCGAAACTGGTCTACAATCATTTCCATGAGAATTGAGCGCCAGTGACACCGGGAGTGTCTGTGCGATCGAATGTCAGCTGCCGTCTTTTCTCAGAGACCACTCGAATCCCCGCAATCGCGCGCTATTTTCGTCTGGCCAATCGAATCTCGGCTGTTGACCCCCTACATCCGGTTCTGATTTGAGTACGCAGGCAGAAAGAGTCCCCCCGATATGGCCCAGCGCGCGTTCAACCTGCCCAACATGCTCACCTATGCCCGCATTATCGCGGTGCCGCTGGTGGTGCTGTGTTTTTTTCTCGAAGGACATCTGAAATCGAGCGACTTCGCCCGCTGGTCGGCATTGATCATCTTCCTGCTGGCCTCGATCACCGATTATCTCGACGGCTATCTGGCGCGCGCCTGGCAGCAGACTTCCAACATCGGCAAGATGCTCGATCCGATAGCCGACAAATTGCTGGTCGCCACCTGCCTGCTGCTCTTGGCCGCCGACACCGACCGCCACGCCGGCATTGCCGGCTGGTCGCTGTGGGCGGCAATCATCATCCTGTGCCGCGAGATCCTGGTCTCGGGCCTGCGCGAGTATCTGGCGGCGCTGAAGGTCTCGGTGCCGGTGACGCAGCTCGCCAAATGGAAGACCGCCATCCAGATGGTCGCCATCGCTTTCCTGCTGGCCGGGCCGGCCGGCGACAAGATCTTCCCGCTCACCACGCAGACCGGGCTGGTGCTGCTGTGGATCGCCGCACTGGTCACGCTCTATACCGGCTACGACTATTTCCGCGCCGGCCTCAAGCACATCATGGACGAGTGAGATGACCACGCGGCTCATCTATTTCGCCTGGGTGCGCGAACGGATCGGCAAGCCCGAGGAAGACTTAGAACTCCCCGCCGGCATCGAGACGGTCGCCGATTTGCTGCGCTGGCTGAAATCGCGCGGCGAGGAGTATGAGCACGCGCTGCAATATCCCGAGGTGATCCGCGTCGCCATCAACCAGGAACATGTCGAGCATCGCCAGAAGATATCCGGCGCGCGCGAGATTGCGCTGTTTCCGCCGATGACCGGGGGCTGACACCATGTCCGGCGCGCCGACGGTGCGCATCCAGCGCGAGGATTTCGACGTCGCCGCCGAGATCGCGAAACTGACCGAGGGTCGCGCGGACATCGGCGCCGTGGTGTCCTTCTCAGGACTTTGCCGCGACGAGCAGGGCCAGCTGTCGGCACTCGAGCTCGAACATTACCCTGGCATGGCCGAGGCCGAGATCGGCCGCATCGCCGCCGAAGCCACAGCACGCTGGCCGCTGCAAGGGCTGACCGTCATCCATCGCCACGGCAAGATCGCGCCTGGCGAAAACATCGTGCTGGTGGTGGCTGCGTCCGCGCACCGGCAGGCGGCGTTCGAAGCGGCGAATTTCCTGATGGATTTCCTGAAATCGCGCGCGCCGTTCTGGAAGAAGGAACACCGCGTGGACGGCACCGATGGTGGCTGGGTCGAGGCCAAGGACGCCGACGACCAGGCCGCGGCGCGCTGGACACAGTCGCCGCCGGACTGATCCGCAGCCGGAATATTGCCATGCAGCCGCCTTCCATTGACCGCATTCCCTTGGCCAAATCGCATCTGGCAAAAGGGAGCAAGGGCATGCTGGACAGGATCGCTGAGTTCTTTGTCTTCGGTTTTGTGCCGCTGGTCATCGGCATGCTGGCCGTTCCCGAGCTTTCCGTCGCCGCCGAGAGAACGCTGAAGGGCGAGGTGATGTATCGCGAGCGCATCGCGTTGCCGCCCAACGCCGTGCTTTCGGTGCAGCTGGCCGATGTGTCGCTAGCCGATGCACCGGCCGCCATTGTCGGCGAGCGCAAGGTGGCGCCGGCCGGCCAAGTGCCGATCAAGTTCGAGATCAGCTTCGACCCAAAGGTGATCCGGCCCAACATGACCTACGCGCTGCAGGCGCGCATCACCGCCGACGACAAGCTGCTGTTTATCACCGATACACGCTATCAGGTCGATCCGCTGAGCGACGCGCCGCAGGCCATCGTTCTGAAAATGGTAGCGCCGAGCGACACGCCGACTTCGGCTTCGCTGTTCGATCAGAGCTGGCTGGTCGACTACATCGACGGCATCGGCGCGATTGCCCAACCCAAGGCCACGTTCAGGGTCAGCGAAGCCGGCAAGGCCGGCGGCAGCGGCCCTTGCAACGCCTATTTCGCCACTGCCAAGGTCGAGGGCGCGACGATCGCCATCAGCGACATCGGCTCGACCTACAAGGCCTGCGCGCCAGAGGTGATGGCCGAGGAGAAGGCGTTGTTCGAGGCGCTGGCCAAGGCGGCGTCCTATCGTGTCGATGGCGGAAAGCTGATCATCGCCGACAAGGACGGCCGCGACATTTTGCGATTCAACGCAGCGAGTTGAGGCTCACGCCTGCGGTGGCGGCGGCGCCGGTGTCAGGCCGAACCGGCGCATCAGGTCCATAAGCCTGGCACGGTCGGGCGGCCCGCCGGCGCTGAAGATGGCGAAGGCCTCGCGAAAATAGTCCGGACCGATCGCCGCCGGCGTCACCACGCACAGCACCTTGGCGGTCTCGGCGGTATTGTTGTCGAAGCGATGGACCGCGCCGCGCGGAATGCACAACGCCTGGCCAGGCCCGATATCGTGCCGGTGTCCGTCGACGGTCAGCGTCAGCACGCCTTCGATCCCGTACATCGTTTCCTCATAGTGGTCGTGGCTGTGTGCCGGGGCGGGCAGGCGCTGCGAGCCGGCGACCGTCAGTTCGAAGGCGGCGATGCTGCCGTTCGATTGGTCGCCGGTAACCAGGAAGCGCACGGCAAGGCCGCCATGGCTGATTGTCTCCTCGGCGGGATTGACGCGAACCTCGTTGGCCTTGTCTAGCATTTCATCCTCCTATGTGGTAAATCGAATTTACCCAATCAGTAAACTCAATTTACCAAGGTGTCAATGCCGCCGTCCACCGAAGATCCACCGAAGAAGCCGCCGCTGATCGGTGCGCTGCTGCGTGTGCCGGCCATGGCCATTCACCGCAAACTGATCCGGGATCTTAGGGCATCGGGTTTCGACGACCTCAGCCCGCCGCATATGGCGGTGATCCAATATCCCGGCCCGGATGGCCTTCGGCCGAGCGCGCTTGCCGAGCGCGCGGCGATGAGCAAGCAGGCGATGAATCAACTGCTGAAGACACTGGAAGCGATGGGTTACATCACCCGCTCGGCGGCACCCCACGAGAGCGGTGGCACCATCGTCCACTTCACCGACCGCGGGCGCGCCGCCTACCAGAAAATGGCCGACATCCTGCTCGACGTCGAACGGGAATGGGCCGAGGAACTTGGCGAGAAGCGTTTCACGGAGCTGAAAACGCTGCTCGGCGACCTCTGGGACACGCCGCTCATCCGCTGAAAGCGGCATGAAGCCGAAGCCGGGACCGGACCAAAGAAAAAGGCCGGCGAAACGCCGGCCTTTTGCATGCATTCCGTTCGCGTCGGCTCAGCCGACGATCTCGGTGTCGGAAAACCAGTACTTGATCTCCTGCGCGGCGGTTTCCGGCGCGTCGGAGCCGTGCACCGAATTCTCGCCGATTGACAGCGCGTGCACCTTGCGGATGGTGCCTTCGGCGGCGTTGGCCGGATTGGTGGCGCCCATCACTTCGCGGTTCCTGGCAATGGCGTTTTCGCCTTCCAGAACCTGCACGATGGTCGGCGCCGACGACATGAATTCCACCAGTTCGCCGAAGAACGGACGATCCTTGTGGACGGCGTAGAAGCCTTCAGCCTCACGGCGGCTCATCCACACACGGCGCGAAGCAATGACGCGCAGGCCAGCCTCTTCCAGCATCCTGGTGATGGCGCCGGTGAGGTTGCGTCGCGTCGCATCCGGCTTGATCATGGAAAAGGTGCGTTCGAGCGCCATGGGGTCGTCCTTGTCTTGAGATTGGAATGTGGAGTGGCGGGCTCTATACAAGCCGCCCGGCCCATTGCCAAGGGGAGGCGCTCCATGTCCTGGAACGGTGCCGCCATCGTAGGGGCGACAGATCGTCCGGGGCGAAGATAGACGGCTCGCAGGGGCGGGACTATAATCTCCAGGGAAATCAGTTGGACGGGAAGCCGGACACCGGAGGACCTTCTACGAGATGAACCGGCCCTATTTAAGACCCGGGGACCTCAAGGGCATCCTGCTGATGGTTGCCCTCTTCGGCGGCCTGGTCGTTGCCATGCTGCTCGGGCTTGGAAAGAATGCGAATTTCGGCTTCGGCCCGGAATGGCAATGTACGCCGATGCCGAAGGGCGATCCGATCTGCGTCAGGCTCATCGCCAAGGATGAGGCGAAGTGACCGGAGTTACCGCCTGATCGTCACCGGCGGCCGCCGCTGCTCCCAGCCCTCGCGTTCCAGCGTCGGCACATCATGCTCCTCGCTGGCATAACCGAGGCAGAAATAGCCGATCAGCGTCCATTCGGGCGGCGTGTCGAGGATCTTGGCCATCTCGGCCGCATCGAGGATCGACACCCAGCCCATGCCGATGCCTTGCGCCCGTGCCGCCAGCCACAGCGTATGTACCGCCATGACGGCCGAATAGTCGATGGTCGCCGGCATGGTCATGCGGCCGAGCCCGTGGCCCTGTTGCGTCGTGCGGTCGGCAAAAACCGCGAACTGGCAGGGTGCTTCATTGAGGCCGGCAAGCTTCAGCCTGGCATAGAGCGCTGCGCGCTCGCCCGAAAAGCATGCCAGCGCCTCGGCGTTGCAGCGCTCGAAAGAGTTTCTCACGGCGGCGCGCCGTTCGGCACTCTCGACCACCACGAAACGCCAGGGCTGGCTGAGCCCGACGGACGGCGCGATGCTGGCAAGCTCCAGCAGCCGTTCCAGCGTCCCCTCGGGCAGAGCCGTCCGCTCGAAGCGCCGCACATCCCTGCGCCAGCGCAGCAGCGTGACGAGCCCGGCGCGAAAATCGTCGGTAAAATCGGGGGGTGGTGGCATGGCGCCAGGGCTTTCGTTGGGCAGTAGGGATTAGGCAGTAGGCAATACAGCGCGAAAACCCTACTGCCTACTGCCTAATCCCTATTCCCTAGGCAGCGGCAGCTGCCACCGTACGGCCAAGGCCGTCATGAAGGTCGAGGCAGCGTCCGAACCATTGCGCAACGATGTCGCTGTCGTCGAGCAAGCGGTAGGGCGAGGTGATGCGCGCCCATTGCAGCGCGCCAAAGACGATGTAATCGGCAAAGAGCGGCGAGGCGCCGCCGATGAACGGCTGATAGCCGAGCATCGAGCGCAGCGGCTCCAGCGCGGCACGAAAGCCCGCAAGCCCGGCATCGCGCACGGCCGTTACTGCTTCCAGCGGCTTGCCGAAGCGCTGCTCGCGGCTGGCGCGGAAATAGGCGGCGTTCTCGTCGTCCTGCATGGCGTGGATGTCGAGCAATGCTGCCGTGGTGACATAGGGATGGATGGTGAGCTGCGACCAGCGCTCGATGAAACGCACCATCGCCTTGCCGCCGTCGCCGGCAAAAAGCGTCGGCCGCTCGGGATAGGTCTCGTCCAGATAGAGCGCGATGGCGAAGGAATCGGCCACCACATGATCGCCGTCGCGGATCACCGGCACGGTCTTGGAAACGCCGCCCTCGACCCTGGGCACGTCGAGGAAGCGTGTCGGCAGGCTGGATTTGTCCAGCCCTTTATGCGCAAGCGCCATGGCAATCTTCCAGCAATGCGGGCTGAACGGACGGGTCGTGTCGCGTCCGACGAGTTCATAGAACAGAATGGTCATTGGCGGCTGCGTCCTCGCGGTCTAATTAGGCGCCTGCGGCTGAAGCGGAACTGGTCGGCGGGAAGAGAAGATGAAACAGCATTTCATGATGTTTGCGGCCTACAATCAATGGGCCAATGGCCGCATCTACGATGCCGTCGCCGGGCTTGACGACGAAGAGTTCAACCGCGACGTCGGCGCGTTTTTCGGCTCGATGATGGGCACCCTCAACCATCTGCTTGCCACCGACCGCATCTGGATGAAACGCTTCACCGGCGAGGGCGATGCACCCGCAAAGCTCGACGCTATCCTGCACCGCGCTTTGCCAGGCTTGAGGCTGGCGCGCGAGGCCGAGGACAGGCGGATCGTCGACTGGGTCGGCGGTCTGACTGAAAAGGCCTTGTCTGGTCGCTTCTCCTACATGACCGTTTCCGACATGCGCACCGTCTCGCAACGGCTGGCGCCGGCGCTTGGCCACGTCTTCAACCACCAGACCCATCACCGCGGCCAGGCGCACACCATCCTGACCATTCTCGGCCGGCCTTCGGTATCGCTTGATCTGGCACTTTTCCAGCGCACGGACGAAGGCCGCGCCTACGCCTGATCTCCTGACCGCGCTTCCCGTTTGGGCGTCCCGTTTCACGGAAACGCCGAACCGTCCCGCTCATCGGTAGACTGAAAAGCGTTCACATCGTCGTGGATTCGCGCCTGGGGGCACTCCCCTGCGGTCGATGCATTTGCGCCGGCCGTCGACGCCTCGGCGACGAACAACGTCAAGCTCTGTACCCCCCAGCCGGGCTTTGAAGATCCTGTCGGCACTGCCGATTTGGGGCCCTTCGGCACTCGGAAGGGCACAGATACAACCTGCTCCAACTTACAGTGGAGGTTTTGTTGATGAAATTCGACAAAGTTTAAATATTGAGGCAAAAACTTATTTTTTTTTAGAAAATCAATACACTGATTGAGAACTGCAATCTCGATCGCCAGAAAAAATAAAGAAACTCTAAGGAATGGCCGTGCGTAGCTCTACGTGCATAAGCATATGTCGTCTTGGGTGTTCTGACATGTTGCAGTGCAAAAAGTAGAAGGGCAACAAAGGAGAGTGTCATGGCTAATATCACTCAAAAAATCGCTAGAACAATAGCGACGAGTGCAATTATCGTTATTTTTGCCGCTCCCGCGAATGCAGGAGGCGGAATTGGCGTCGGTGCTGGCGCATCCATCGGCGGTGCTGGCGGTGTCAATGCCGGTCTTGGCGCCTCGGTTGGCGGTAGCGGCGGCATCAATGCCGGCGCTGGCGCCTCGGTCGGCGGCAGCGGCGGTGTCAATGCCGGTGCCGGCGCCCAGGTTGGCGGCAGCAGCGGCGTTACTGCGGGCCTCGGCGCCTCAGTCGGCGGCAGCAGCGGCGTCAACGCTGGTGCTGGCGCCAAGATTGGTGACGGCGTCAACGCTGGTGTTGGCGCCACGGTCGGCGGCAGCGGGGGTGTCAATGCCGGTGTTGGCGTCAACGTCGGCAGCGGCATCAACGTCGGTGTCGGCGTCGGCATTGGCGGAACGCCCGGTACCCCCGGCACTCCAGGAACTCCTGGAACACCAGGCACCCCTGGGGTGCCCGGTGTCGTTTCCAGCATGTCGAGCAGCCAGCTGACGCGCATGAAGAAGCGCTGCATCGATGTGCTCAGCAGCGAGGGCACCTACGACAGCGACCTGCGGCAGCTCTGCCTGATGATCTCCCGTCGCTGAGACGGGTTTCGCCGGGAGTGTCGAAACCAGCCGTGAGGCTTTACGACACTCTCCTACCGCATGCCCCGGACTTCCCGAGGGACATGCGCTGACGAGAAGCCTCCGGCCAGTCGGAAAGCCCGCCACGCAAGTGGCGGGCTTTTTGTGATCGCCGGCACCTTCACGGCGATCGGCCGTGCTTTTCGACGGGCTGTTAACCACATTACAATTGAAGGCAAGGTTTTAGCGTTTCATTTGCGTTCCGGTTGCAATATGGCGGATAGAGCGGGAGAATGGCATGCGGATCGATCTGTCGCCCACGAGTTGGGGCAGGGTCATAACGGTCACAGTTGCCGGCACAGCGATCTGCATCGCGGCCGCCTTCTTCGTCGATTCCTACAATTTTCCGTCGCTGTCGCCTGAAGCGCTGCGCTGGGCGCAGCTCACCGATCTGCTGCTGCCGCTTGTGCTGGGTGGATCGTTCTTCTCTTTCCTGATGTACAAGATGCGCCAGCTGGCAATTGCCCAGAAGAACTTGAGCATCGTCGCGGCGACCGACAGCCTGACGGCGGTGTTCAACCGCGGCGCGTTTTCGATGCTGGTCGAAGCCTATCTCGAACAGGCGCGCCGCCAGACCGTCGTCAATGCCGGCGCCTTGCTGATCGTCGACGCCGATCATTTCAAGACCATCAACGACCGACTGGGCCATGATTGCGGCGATCAGGCGCTCAAGCTGATTGCGCAGACGATCAAGGCCCAGCTGCGCGGCGCCGACATTGTGGGGCGTATCGGCGGCGAGGAGTTCGCCATCTTCCTGCCTGGCGTCGACCCGTCGCAGTCGTGGCTGGTCGCCGAGGGGATCCGGCGGCGCATCCGCGAGGTCGAGTTTGCTCCGGGTGGACGGCCTTGCCCGCTCTCGGTGAGCATCGGCGGCGTCGCCTTCAGCGGACCCACCACCTATGCCGACATGTTCCTGACGGCCGACCGGCACCTCTACAAGGCCAAGTCGAACGGGCGCGACCAGGTCAGTTTTGAGACAACCGGGCCGCGCGGCCTGCTGTCCGGCGACCCGACGCTGCATTGAGCGCGAGCCTGTATGGCGTGGGCGGCGCTACAGGAACACCGATCTGACATAGCGTAACGGGGCAGTTATCTTCCAGGATGTCGATTTCAGCAGGGCGTAGGGCGGTGGCCGGGTCGTCTTGCAGCCCACTGATGAAATGAATTCTCTTTTCGCCGGATATCGTCGCAGGCGAAAGCTTCGCTGTCGAGGCCGACAATGATCGCGTTGGAGCGTAGTCACACCACATCAGCATCGACGCTCCTGAGAAAACGCCAAGCCCGAGGATGCGTAGAGGCTGGTCTCGCCTGTTCCCGATAATCCGCTCGTATTCGGCGAAGTACGACAGTGCCTTGGGCGTTCCATAGCTGCTGTAATATTTCGTCGCCAGAGCATCCATGGCGGAGCCAGGAGGGCCACCACTTGCGAGCCGCGTTATTGAGCAGATGTTGGATTCTGTTCGCCCGTTAGGCCGAACTCACTACCGGATTTGCAGGAACCATCTGCGCTGTCGCTACCCGACCATTGATCAGCACATGGCTCACACGGTTTGTAAGACCGACCCGCCACCTATCAATGAAGACGAATGGGAGCGAAAGTAGCCCTATTATGACAACCGTCACACCTGCCATCAGGACAAATCTAGGGACAGAGCTCATAGCGACCGTCTCGATATAGAGCTTGCTGGATATTGAATTCAGTACCGATATCTGTACGAGGTAAACTGGGAAGCTCAGTATTCCAAGCCATTTCCCGACGTTGCTGGACAGCGGTTTGGCAAGGGGTGCACATGCGAGTACTGCAAACAGGACCATTCCGGCGCCCGCAGTCTCAACGCAAATATGTATTTGCTCTAATTGGATAAAACCCGACAGCACAAAGAAGAACATGACCGCGCCGCGACCATTGACCAGCCAGTAAAAGGGCGTTCCCATGAGGCTTAATGTGACCCCGCCGACGCTGGCGATGATCATCGAAAGGCCGACAGGCGGCTATTCGAACAGCGAAGTTCGCGTTGCTTTCAAAATGCTGGACGCGATCGACGCTGCGGTAAAGGCCAAGGCCGCAGTCGTTCTGCTCGAAGATGAGCAATTCGCTATCCTTGCCGATCTGCTACAGAAATTTCGCTGGTCAACCGTGTCTGCCAGCATGGTCGCATTTGTCGACGCGGTGGAGGGCGCGGCGATGGTCGACCCGAACACACCGCCGCCGAGAACCAAAAATAGGTCACGCCGGCCCGTTCGCACCGCTGGGCCCCAACGAGGGAACGCCGGCCAAGACTGCGGATGCCTTCAAGCTGGCCTTGCGTATCAGCAACCTGCTGAAGCCCTGGACGATGAGCTTCCGTCCAGGTTTCTCAATCAGGAAGTGGCCCGCGAAGGCAGCAACGAGGCAGATAGGAAATACAACGGCAGGCGCTGTAAGATAATTCAGCCCATCCAAAGTGATGACTTTCATCACAATCATATGGACCATGTAGAGGGCAAAGCTTGCATCTCCCAGTAAAACGAACGGCCCCCACCCGAGAATTTTACCAAAAGCGCCTCGACCGGACGCCATCATGGCGATGAAGATGGCAAAGGCGAAACAGGAACCGCAACCGGCGAACCACTGCGAAAAGACAACCGACCACTGGCTGGGCCCAACCAGTACCGGAAAGATATATGCGAGCCAAATGCACAGCAAAAGCAGGGCAGTCACCTCAATCGCGGTAGACAGACCAAAACCAGCACTGTGCATCGCTCTACCTCGCTGCCAGATTCGGCAAGTGACAATCCCCAGTCCGAACTCCAACAGGCGGCTTGGCGGGAAGGTGTAAAAGAGTGCGTACACCGTTACCGTGAAGACATCCCCCGTAGGAGGGACTTGAAATGCGCTCGCGAGAGCCCATAGGGCCGCGATCGGCAAAACACATATAGCGACAAACAGCCACTTCGTCCGAGACAACAAAACGATGAGCAGCGGGAACATCGCATAGAAAAACATTTCGGTTGAGATTGACCATGCAACGGAATTCCAGCTGAACACAGATGCGTTGGTCGGCACCCAAGACTGAAGGAGCAGCGCGTTGATCACAAAAGAAACGTCTCTGTTAGCGAGTCCGGTCCCGTCGAATACCTGAGAATCGGCCCTTACGAACCAGTAGACCGCGATCAGGCAGACGATATGGAGCGGCCACAGCCTGGCAATCCGACCCAGCATGAAATCTCGGTATGAGAGTTTTCCACTTCCATGCACGTGCGTGAGGATGAACCCACTCAGAACGAAGAAGAAGCTGACGCCGTGGGCAAATGGCAGATTGGGTCCAGCCTGCGCCCAATCGAAATAGAGCGTTGCATGCAGCCACACTATGGAAGCCGCCGCCGCGAAGCGAAGGCTGGTTAGTGACTTCAGGTTTTCTCGCGACAATTCCGGCGCCCCCCCTCTTCGGCGTGCGTATAGGTTTTCTGCATCAAGGCTAAGGTCGGCCCAGCGACCGCCAGACGCTACTGTGCGTGGGTCTAGCTTCTGGCGCCCAAGCATCTCGGTGCCGAAGCCTTGCCGGCCAGCGGCGTGCGGCATGATCTCCGGGATGCCGGCCCGGTCGCATGCGGTCTTCCATACCTTGTAGACGCCATCCTTGTTGGCGTAGATCGATTCTATTCAGCGGATGACCTGTTCGAACTGTCGATATGCTTTGTGTATTTCCCAAGGATCCACCCATCATACGACAATATTCGTTTTCAGATCTCGTTTGGAGATGTGCGGGTAGCGCAAATCGTCGACCATCCTCAATACTTATGGGAGGAGGCTACCTACCAAAGCTTCATATCTCAATATACCATCATCATTTATCAACAAATTGGAGCTTATAGTTCTAGTGGAATCTATATCTTATTCTGTATTGTTGGGGAATATGGCGGGTTTCGTGTTAGAATTGCCAAAAAATCGGGTTTTATGATCTTTGGGCTAACTCTCGTATCCTGGTGTGATTTTGGCGTTTATACGAAAATTACGTCGACAAAGCTGAAAATATCGTTTTTGTCTATGGCTGCTCGCAGCCGTCCGCCATCCCTTCGCCGTCAATCGGCCAGACAGCAGCGACACCACGGTTCTCGATTTCATCGACCTCAAGGCGATGCTGATCATCGCGCTCATCTTCATCCGCTGGAGCGGCTTTTGCCTGCACTAGGAGCAATCGCCGGCGGGGCGGCGAGGTCTCGCCCGCGCCAGCCCGCCAGTCGGAGTGACCGCTCTCGCCAACTCGATTTTAGAAGGCTGCGGCCTAACGGCAAACCCGCCGCGCCAAGGCTATTCCATGTCGGGCACGTCGCCGCTGGCGAACAACACGGTCGGTGGTCCGTAGTCACCGAGCACCGGGTCGGCATCACGGCTCCAGGCAATCACCCCGACATGTTTTGCGGCGAGCCCCTTGGCCGTTCGGATGGCGCGGTCCTCGCTCTGCTGGTCGGCCGGCCCGAAGGCCACGAACAGCTCGCCGTCCTCGCCGCGATCAAAGGCGACGACAACGATCAGCTTCGGATCAGACATGTTGGAAACCCAGGGTCTGTTGAGTACCGACGCACGAGGCTGCGGCACGGTGCGGCGATGTCGACAGATCCCTATCATATCGTCACAAATTGAGTCGCGTTCAGCTTCAGCTTCTGGTGAGATGAAGCCATGCAGGATCAGCATTTCGACGAGCCGGTTCGGGTCGCGCTCGGCAGATCGGAAAACATCAAGCCAAACAAACCAAAGAGGTCGAATTGGTCATTCTGCCTGCACCACGTGCTAGGCCAAAAATAGGCGGATCGCCTCATCTCGAATCGACGTGAGGTTCGCGTCCCATTTTTTCAGTAACTTAGTTGCCGTTTGATATGCCCCCTCGACATGAGGCGTTGTGACCTTGCCTGCGGCAAGGACATCGTTTAACGGCGGCATCGGAGTCAGACTCGGCATACTTTTGTGTTTGTGCTTTTCCGACGCAAATCGCCGATAAAGCTCAATTTCATGGTGCCGCTGGATGACCCCCATTCGCGCCGCGTAGTAAGCAGCTCTGTCGTGCGGGGTTGAGGTCTTGTCGCGGCGTGCCGTGTCGTAATTCGCCGGCTTCGTCGCTCGGACACTAAAACTCGCCGCTAGGGACCGGTGACCATATTCGGATATCTGTGCGGCCAAGCCTTCATGACGGCTATGGTTTGATCTGATCATTGCGAGGGCGCTGACCAGAGGCAAACTCTTCAGCGTGGATTGCTCATGCTCTGGCAGCAATTCTAGAAACCGGTCGAACTGCGTGACAAGAGCATGGGTCACCATCGCTGCGTGTGGAACGTAGCTGTCCTCCAAGATGAAGTCGTCGCATAGGAAGGTTTCAACGGCCTGTGGTGTCATGTTGAAATAGTGGCTCGGAAAGCCATGGTAGCCTTGGAGGAAGGCGGTATCGATGAACATCTCGCCGCCGTCTTTAAGGACCCGCCTCACTTCGGCGGCTGACACGAGCGGATTGAACACATGTTCGAAAACCGCCCCTGATTCCACGTAATCAAAGCTCTGCATTTTGAACGGGAGCGCCTCGGCCTCGGCGACCAAGTCGACACTATCAGTCGGCAGAATGTCCATCGAAATTACGCGGCTATCAGAAGCCGGGACGTTGCCTGAGCCGAGATGAAGGCAAATTGCATTGTCCTTGATGTAACTGGGCGGCGAATAGGTAGCTGTGTTCTTCGAAATGAAGGCGCTCGGCGGAGGTGTGATATGGAACTCCTGTACCTGCCGCACCAGTACCGGGATGCCGTTGATCACCGGATATTCCTCACCCGCGTCGGAACGGAGCCGACCGCTCTCATATGAAATGGCTGTGCCGGTCCTCGGGCATTGAAGGATCGGAAGCATCCGATCGAGAGAAGTCGGGCGGCGTCCGTCAGCCAGACTAGGGGTTATCAAGTGCATATGACTAGGTCGTGCGTGTTCACCAGAGGCGCCATCTGAATTGAGATCGTGGAGAAGTAGCGTTTCCACGCACGAAGAATGTAGTTCGGGGTATGCAAGGTGTTTACGTACAGCTGCCTTGATGCGGCAAACCCGGGCTCCAAATCGTCGTTGCCACCCGTCACCTTGATGCCGCGTTCGATCAGTTGTGACAGCGTGTTGCCGTCATTGATTTGCATGAAGAACTGCGTCAGTCCGTGAACTGAAAAAATTCCAATCCCGTTCGATTTGAGTACGCGTCTGATTTCGGCGAGGTAATAAAACTGCATTTCCTCGGTAAGGTGAGTGAACACGGAGATGCCGAAAACGGCATCAAAGCTCTCGTCATCGAAAGGTATTTTGCCGCCTGGCTCCGTCAATCTGAAGTTGCTTTTGGAAAGGCCGGCGGAATGAAGAGTGCCCATGTTAACAGGATCGATGTCGGTGCCGAACATATCGATGCCCGGAAAGTTCTGCAAATATTGGGTGACCCGGCCTGATCCCATCCCCCAGTCGAGAACGTCGAGCTTCTGTGAATCATTCAGCGAGATGCAATGCTGTTGGATGAGGTCGTGGATCTTCTGCGCCTCGTCATATCCGGTGAAATGGTAATAGTTCTCATTATTGTTGCGGATGACCCTATTGGCACTCGTTCCTGCGATCTGACTATGGCTGCGTTTCGTCGGGACATAGTATGTCGTCCCTATGCGTTCGCCACTCTTGGTCATGCATTGAAGCGTTGCGGAATCAGTCCCGGGGCATATTGTGAACTCGACGGAAAACGAGGGTTCGTTGCTGAGCTCTAGCCGGGCCAATACGTGCTCGTATAGTTCGGGCAATGTGGTCGGCTTGGTCTTCACCGGAGAACCGTTGCATTGGATTTCGAAGGCCGCCGGAACCGCATAGGGAGGAATGACCACGGCAGCGAATGACCAAGAATCTGAGGACCGGCTAATCGGAAAAACAAGCCAGCAACCTTGCGCCACAACCACTGTTTTCAGTGCGTCATAAACAGCCGGGGGAGGTCGACGCGCGTCAACCAGCTTCTCGTCGCCCAACACAGCCTCGCGCAAAGCGGCAATCTGGTCGATGGCGGGCTCTCCATGGTTATGGGAGGAGGTTACCTCCCAAAGCCTCATCTCTCAATATGCCATCATCAATTGTCTACAACAAATGGGAGCTTATGTTTCTAGTGGAATCTATATCCTATGCTGTATTGTTGGGGAATATTGCGGGTTTCGTGTTAGAATTGCCAGAAAATCGGGTTTTATGATCTTTGGGCTAACTCTCGTGATTTTGGCATTTATACGAAATTTACGTCGACAAAGCTGAAAATATCGTTTTTTGTCTATGGCTGCTCGCAGCCATCCGCCATCCCTTCGCCGTTAATCGGCCAGACAGCAGCGACACCACGGTTCTCGATTTCATCGACCTCAAGGCGATGCTGATCATCGCGCTCATCTTCATCCGCTGGAGCGGCTTTTGCCACTGCACTAGGAGCAATCGCCGGCGGGGCGGCGAGGTCTCGCCCGCGCCAGCCCGCCAGTCGGAGTGACCGCTCTCGCCAACTCGATTTTAGAAGGCTGCGGCCTAACGGCAAACCCGCCGCGCCAAGGCTATTCCATGTCGGCACGTCGCCGCTGGCGAACAACACGGTCGGTGGTCCGTAGTCACCGATCACCGGGTCGGCATCACGGCTCCAGGCAATCACGCCGACATGTTTTGCGGCGAGCCCCTTGGCCGTTCGGATGGCGCGGTCCTCGCTCTGCTGGTCGTCCGGCCCGGGCGCATCGGCGGCGAGGAGTTCGCCATCTTCCTGCCCGGCGCCGACCCGTCGCAGTCCTGGCTGGTTGCCGAGGGGATCCGGCGGCGCATCCGCGAGGTCGAGTTTGCCCCGGGCGGCCGGCCCTGTCCGCTCTCGGTGAGCATCGGTGGCGTCGCCTTCAGCGGACCCACCACCTACGCCGATATGGTTCCTGACGGCCGACCGGCACCTCTACAAGGCCAAGTCCAACGGCCGCGACCAGGTCAGTTTCGAGACGACCGGGCCGCGCAGCCTGCTCGCCGGCGACCCGGCAACGTTTCATTGAGAGCCGAGCGTGGCTGGGATCATGGATTGTATTTTGCCGCCCCTATCACTGGGGAGTTCCTGCCGGGATTGCTGATCGGCTATGTCGCGCGCCGCCGACCGCTGCCATTTCCGCGAGCCTGCATAGTTCTGGGCTGCATCATTGTTGCTGTAGCCGGCTATTACGCTGGGCCGATGCTCGGGACCACGACCGGCCTGCTTCGCCTCGCTATCGATGGAACGGCTGCGTCGCTGATCGTATGGGGCGTGCTGTCATTGGAGGGCGCCGGCTGGCACCCAGCCAGGTGGCTCACATTTCTGGGCGATATTTCATACTCGACCTATATGTGGCTTTGGCCGACCATGATCGCAGTGTCGCTGCTGTTCGGTGCATGGTTGAGCCATTCAGCGGGTGTCGTCTCGTACATCATTACCACAGGCATTTGTGTCCTGATGGTAAGCTGGGCAAGCTATCGATGGATCGAGCGCCCGTCCACGCGATGGGCAGGTGGGCTGTTCAAAAGGCCGGCGCGATCCGGGCCGATGGCGGCAAGCTCTCCAGTTGCCGTCGTGCCGCTGCCTGCCCCTGCGCTGTCGGACGGACTGGCGGTTCGCCAAACCTGAGACCTGGTTTGGCCAGACAAGCGACCCGTGCCGGCAAATGGCAGTAATCCGCCGCCAGCCATCATCAACAATCCGTTCATCCCTTGGCCGTTAATCTCCGGCGAGCCGATCTCCGGCTACAACGAGGGCAGGGGTGTCCGATCTCATAGACCTCAAGGCGGTGCTCATCATCGCGCTTATCTTCATTCCGCTGGAGCGGCTGTTGCCGCTGCATGCGGAGCAATCGCCGGCGCGCCGGCATTGGCTGAACGACGTCGTCTACCTTTTGTTCAACGGCATTGTCATCAAGATCGGCCTGCTCATCGTCATCGGCACAGCCATGCTGGTGCTCCACCGGTTTGTTCCGGCCGGACTTGCGCAGGCGGTGCAGTCGCAACCGGTCTGGCTGCAGGCGGTGGAGGTTCTGGTGCTGGCCGATGCCGGCTTCTACCTGGCGCATCGCGCCTTTCACGCCGTCCCGTTCCTGTGGCGCTTCCATTCGATCCACCACAGCATCGAGGAGATGGATTGGCTTGCCGCGCACCGCGTCCATCCTGTCGACCAGATCCTGACCAAATCGGCCTCGTTCCTGCCGGTTTTCGCGCTCGATTTTTCCAGCACCGCCATACTGATCTTCACACTGGTCTATCAGTGGCAGTCGCTGTTCATTCACTCGAACACGCGCATCAAGGTCGGACCGTTGAAATGGCTGCTGGCGTCACCGCAGTTTCATCACTGGCATCATGCCAATGAGCGTGAAGCCTGGGACAAGAATTTCGCCGGGCAGCTGCCTTTGCTCGATATGCTGGGCGGCACCTTGTTCATGCCAGACAGGATGCCGCAGAAATACGGCACCGATGACCCGGTCCCGCCACTCTATCATCAGCAGCTTGCCTATCCGTTTGTCGGCGGCACCGAACGGCTCGCGCAGCCGGCGAGCCTGGCCGAAGCCTCACCGACGCCGGCCGGCAAGTCCGAGTGATCTTTTCTCCGGCTGGTCTGGTCCAGCCACCTCTCAGGCGGCGTAGCCGCCATAGCCACGCGCGACCGGCTTGACCGAGAGGATTGGCTGGACAGGTGGCCAGAGGATGCCCGCCGTCACCGCAAAGGTGATCAGCGCATCGCGCGCGGCCTCGGTCGAGATTTCGCCGGCACGTGCCGCCTCGCACGCCTTTACCGCGGCGCCATAGCTCAGGCGCCGGCGCGACGGCGGAAATTCGGTCAGGAAATCATGCATTTCGAACAGCGAAGCGAGCATGCGTTTGTGGCCGGCGCCGACGGTGACGGCAACCGGGGTGAAGAACATCGCGTCGTGCATTCTGGCCTCTCTGGATGGGCGGAAGGGCGACGGTCGCCGCTCTCCGATCGCGGGTTGGACGCCAAAAAACGCGGCTGGCCGCCCGAGGTTCCCTAAGAGATGCCACGACAGAGAAATTTGCTTTTTGCGGCCGCTCCCCGGCCAGCGCGGTTGCGGCCGGCGGTTATCTCCACATGCCGCGCATGCGGGCGCCGAGGTCGACCCTGATTTCAGGTCTGTGGCGCGGATCGTCCTTTGCGTGGACGCTCGCCCACGAGGTCTGCTCGAAGGCGCCGAGGATCGAGGCCGGGATGAAGCGGCTGCGTGAGGCGTAGACGTTGCGGTCGCCGCGCGCCGGCTGGTTGTGCGGATAAAAGCGCTGCGGCGTCACCAGGTGCAGGCCGTCCTTGGCCCGCGTCATCGCGACGTAAAGCAGCCGCGCTCCTCCTCGATGTCTTCCTTGGTGCCGACGCCGAGATCGGCCGGGATGCAGCCATCGACGGTGTTGAGCACGAAGACGTTCTTCCACTCCTGGCCCTTGGCCGAATGGATGGTCGACAGGATCAGATAGTCCTCGTCGCGATGCGGTGGCCCGGCCTGGTCGCTGGTTGCATCCGGCGGATCGAGCGTCAGCTCGGTCAGGAAGCGCTCGCGCGAGGCATAGCCGGAACCGATCTGCTCGAGCTGCATGAGGTCGGCGCGCCGTGTCGTGGCGTCCTCATGCATGCGCTCGAGATGCGGCTCGTACCAGAGCCTGACCTGTTCGAGATCTGCCGGCCATTTACCTGACCTGGCGCGCAAGCCGGAAAACAGGGAAACGAATGCCGGCCAGTCCTCCGCCGCGCGCTGCGGCGGCCGGTAGCGGGCCAGCCCCATCGCTTCGTCGAGCGATGTCGCCATGGCCTCGACGACGGCGCTGGCTGCCGAAGGGCCGATGCCGGGCAGGAGCTGCAGCACGCGAAAGCCGGCGACGCGGTCGCGCGGGTTCTCGGCAAAGCGCAGCACCGCCAGCACGTCCTTGACATGGGCGGCGTCGAGGAATTTCAGCCCGCCGAACTTGACGAACGGGATGTTGCGGCGCGTCAGCTCGATCTCCAGCGGCCCGCTGTGATGCGAGGCGCGAAACAGCACCGCTTGCGATTTCAGCACCGTGCCGGCCTCGCGCTCGGCAAGGATCGCCTGGCAGACGTAATTCGCCTGTTCGGCCTCGTCGCGCACGCTGACCAGTTTCGGCTTTTGCGAGGATTTGCGCTCCGACCAGAGGTTCTTGGTGAAGCGCTCCGACGCCTCGGAAATCACCGCATTGGCCGCAGCCAAAATGGTCTCGGTCGAGCGGTAGTTGCGCTCCAGCATGATGACGTCTGCGGCGCGCGCGAATTGCTGGGGGAAATCGAGGATGTTGCGCACTTCGGCGGCGCGAAACGAATAGATCGACTGCGCATCGTCGCCGACCACAGTCAGCCCGGCGCCGTCCGGCTTGAGTGCGATCAGGATCGAGGCCTGCAGCCTGTTGGTGTCCTGGTATTCGTCGACCAGTACGTGATCGAAACGGGAGGAGAGATGCGCGGCGATTTCAGGCTCGGCGGCCATCTGCGCCCAGTAGAGCAGGAGGTCGTCGTAATCGAGCACGTTCTGCGCCTGCTTGGCCTCGACATAGCGGGCGAACAGCTCTTTCAGCTGTTCTGCCCATCTGGCGCACCAGGGAAAAGCCGTGCCCAGCACCTCGCCGAGCGGCGCCTGCGCGTTGACAGCGCGCGAATAGATCGCCAGGCAGGTGCCCTTGGTCGGAAACCGGCTTTCGGTCTTCGAAAAGCCGAGCTCGTGCCGGGCAAGATTCATCAGGTCGGCGGAATCCTCGCGGTCGTGAATGGTAAAGGCGGGATCGAGGCCGATCGTCAGCGCATAGTCGCGCAAGAGCCTCGCGCCGATGCCGTGAAACGTGCCCGCCCAGGCGAGCGCGTCGGTAATGACGGACGCGTCGCGGCCGAGCACCTCGCCGGCAATGCGTTCGACCCGCCTGGCCATTTCGCTGGCAGCGCGGCGCGAGAACGTCATCAGCAGGATGCGTCTCGGATCGGCGCCCTTGACGATCAGATGCGCAACCCGGTGGGCCAGCGTGTTGGTCTTGCCGGAGCCGGCGCCCGCAATCACCAGCAACGGCCCGGCGATCTGGCCGTCACCATGCTCGACCGCCAGCCGCTGCTCGGTGTTGAGCTTGGCGAGATAGGCGGGCTGCAGGGTCGAATCATTGATGGCGATGGTCATCGCCCATCAAGCATCGTTTCCGCTTTGTTCGCAACGGGCTAGCGCGGCGCGGTCTCTAGCGGGCCTTTATCCCTCTGTGGGGATGGCTGCCCTATCTCCTCTCCGCGGAGCAACGCCCATTGCCGCCGGCTGGCGTCGCAAGGCGCGTTCGTCGCCGGGCATCGGTAGCGGATCGAAATCGTCGGGCACGGCGTCGATCGCCTCCTTGGCGACACGATAGGTAGCATAGGCGACAAGGCCGGCAATGAGCAGACGGATCATGGTGCGATCTCCTTTGCTCAACCAACCGCAGAGGCGGCGTTTTGTTCCAGCCGGTGACGCGGCCCGATGCGGCGTGCAACCAAACCCGAACCACCTCGTTGCCTTTACGAAGGAGAGGGCAAGCCCAGGAGGTTGCCATGAAGAGGCTTCTGATTCTGTTTGCCGCCGGCTTGGCACTCGCGGCCTGCGACAGCGACATCCAGCCAACCAAAGCCCCGGTGCTCGATCAAACCCCGCAGACGGATTCGGCGCCAAAGCCCGCAACTGGTGGCGAACAACCACCACCGGCGCAATAGATCGGGTCATCGCGGCCAGGATGAATCTTTACCGCCCCAGCAGATTTCGGGCGGCATGGAGCAGGGTGGACCAGCGCGATACGGCCTTGTCCAGTTCGAAGACGAGATAGCGCGCGGGTTCGGCGCCCACGGACTTCAGACCGTGCATTGCACCGGCAGGATGATAAAGCAGCGCCGGCGCCGAAACCACCTTGCCCAGCGTCTCAATCGCACCGGAAAACAGGACAATTGCCACGTCATAACGGTCGGCGTGGGGCGCGTAGCCGACGCCAGGCATTGCGATAGAGACATGACAGTGCAATCGATCGAGCCATCTGGTCCTTGCGTTGAGGACGGCTCCCCGGTTGCGCTTGCCGAGATCCGCAGCAGCAAACAGCATGTCTGAGCTCCGCATGAAGGCCAGCTTCGACGCTTCGCCGGGCGCATGGCCTCGCTCATTGCACCATTTGAGCATCGTGTAGAGCACTGGTTTGTCGCTGGCATTGACCAGCGTGTGCGGCTGGAAGGCGGGGTAATAGGCGAAATCGCCTGCGTTCATCGTCTCGCGTCGAACGCTCTCAGACCCGACATCGTCGGCGGTAATCAAGGCTGCTTGCCCCGAAACGACGACGAGGATTTCTTCTTCCACATGGGCGTGCAGTGAATGCGGCGTGGCGCCGGGCGCCAGTACCGATGAGTGCGCGTCCATGAATTCGATCTTGGCCGTGCGGCCGCGAAAGTGTGGCATCGAGGCGAAATGTGCCACCGGCTTGGCCGGCAGTTCGGGCAGGTCGAACACGGCATTCGGTATTGCGGCAAGCCTGCGCTTGCCGGGCGGTCTGGCGATCTGGTTGACACCGATCGGCGAGCGGCCGGAAACGACCAATACCGGCGGTCTTGGCTCCGTCTTGAAATGAAACGGCCAGTCGAAGGTCTCGGGAATGAAAACCGGGCGGTCGGCGCGGGCATATTGCAGCAGCAAGGCGACGCGTGTGGCCGTCGACGGATTTTGCGAGCCATGCCAGACTCTGCCGTCAAAAACCAGCGCGGCACCATCGCCAACGTCGGGCTGAACGATTGTTGCGTCTTGAGCAAAACTCCGCGCTGCATCCAGCACAGCCGCATCGGAATTTTCCGTCGAATTCATTCCAAGCCTGGCTTTGATCTCCTGAATCGTGGCGCCATAGCGGTGCGAACCCCTGACGAATTTGAGGCCCGACGCGGAATTTGTGTTCTCCAGCCCGAGCCACACGGTCAGGAAGCCGCCATCGGCCGATGACGATTCGACATCGCAGTGGAACGGATGCTCTGTGTCGGGACGCCTGATGACGACATGCGCGGCCCACAGAATGATGTCTTCGCCGAGGACCGGACGTACCAGCTCAAGGATGCGCGGGTCGCTGGCGATCTTGTAGTAGTGACGATTGGCGACAGCGGACGCCTTGCTCCATACCTTCTTCTTCTGGCGTTCCTTGATCAGCCTGGGGAGAAGGCGGCCCCGTTCCTTGCGGCTTAGAACCGGAAACGGACCAGCGAAACCGTCGCGCTCGATGTCGTCGATCATCAATCAGCTCGCTTCAGGTGAACCCAATCGGAACCGATTGCCTGAGCCGAGAGTACGACAGGCGCGCATCGCAAAACAAGAGCGGCGAAGAAGGCCGGCGCCGCTTGGGAGGAAGCTGAAAGCGCCGGCCAAGCGGGAAAACAGGCCCGCCGCGCGACGGAAGATAGCTGAGTCTTTCCTCTGCGTCATGAGGTGAGCGCACAAGTCTCCTGGGCGGCCCGGAGCAACTGCAAAAACCAACAGTAGAACCTGAAATTTTTGTCGGAAATCAATCGATCCGGTCGGACAGCTTTGCGAAAATACCCGAAGCCGTTGGTAGGAAACTATGGTGAAGTGCAAGAAATAGTAGTGCGCTGAGCAATAACTCTCAGTAGGAGCGACCTCAGGCCATCGCCTGCCGCAGCACCGGGCCGCTGGCGATCTCGGCGTCCAGCTGGCACTGCGTCAGCGCCGCCTCGGCCATGATCCACTGCTTGAACAATTCCACCTTGCGCGCATAGGGCGCGGTGACCGGGCTGACGAAATACCAGCCGGCGCTGTTGGGGTGATGCACGGCAAACGGCGCCACCAGCCGCTCGGCGCGGATGTCGCTCGCCATATAGGCGCGGTTGGCGACTGCAAAGCCCATGCCGGCATTGGCCGCCTCATAGGACATCATGCAGGAATCGAAATAGATGCTCTTGGCCTCGCCGAGCACGGAGCTTGCGCCGGCAAAACCCAGCCACGACTGCCAGTTCTGCGTGCAGGTGTCGGAATGCAGCAGGGTGAAATACCTGAGGTCGTCCGGCGTCACCTTTGACAGCGGCCTGTCGCCGAGAATTTCGTGGAACAGCCTCCTGCTGCATACCGGCGTCAAATCCTCCTTGAACAGAAGGTCCGCCGCCAGGTCGGGAAAGCTGCCGTCTCCATAGCGGATCTCCAGGTCGAACTCGGAGGTGGCGAACTCATTCGTCGCATAGGAGGTCGAGACCCGCATCTCGATTTCGGGATATTGCCGCTGGAACAGCGGCAGGCGCGGAAACAGCCAGCGCGCGGCGAACGTCGGCAGCACCGAAATCTTCAGCACATGCGCCTGCGACTGTCCGGTCGCTTCCATGCTGGCCGCCACGATCCGCTCCAGCGCCTCGCGAACGCGCGACACATAGGTCTCGCCCTCGGGCGTCAGCGAAACCGCATTGCCGCCACGCTGGAAGATCTTGAAGCGCAGCTGGTCCTCAAGGCTTTTGACGCGCTGGCTGACCGCGGAAGCAGTAATGAACTGCTCTTCACCGGCGCGCGTGAA
This sequence comes from Mesorhizobium sp. P2_E7, assembly GCF_056403855.1. Lineage (NCBI taxonomy): Bacteria > Pseudomonadati > Pseudomonadota > Alphaproteobacteria > Hyphomicrobiales > Phyllobacteriaceae > Mesorhizobium > Mesorhizobium sp. P2_E7. The sequence goes on from NZ_JBFUER010000001.1 coordinate 104,578, forward strand.
GTTACGGTGCCGCGCGGCACTTTCGACGATCTTCAGCGAATTGAGGTTGACCTGACTGAGCAGACGCACGGGTTTCGACCTTAAGCTGGGCTTACACTAGCACCAGCATTCCTAATTTTACAGGGGTGGGGAAATTAATCGACAGTTTACCAAGTGATGCCCCCACCCTGGAGAAGTAGAATGAACGCCCATACCATTCCCGATTTGCGCTATGCGATGAGCCGTGAAGCCATTATCGGTCACGAAACAGCCTGGAAAGTGTCGAGTTTCGGCGTTGCGCAGTATCTGCACGGCTACGACCCGGCGTTGCTCGCGGCGATCGAGGAGGCGGCGTTGAAGCTCAAGTCCAGCCACGCCGTGCACAAGCATCTCGACCTGACCTTCATCACCGGCGCCGATCGCTTCATTCCGGAGATCAAGGAACTGCTGCATGACAAGCTGCGCCTGGAACGTCTGTCCGACATGATGGGCACCAAGCTCGAGCCTTACCCGCTGTCGATCGTCGGCTCCACCGTCACTTTCATGAATCCCAAGGACGGCGCCGTCGATTGGCATTGCGACGGTGTTCCGGTCACCGAACTCATTCCGCTGTCGATCAGCAATCCGCTGGTTGGCGGCCATCTCGAAATCTACTGCGACGATTCCGAGACCGGCCGCGCCATCCTCGAATCCGGCCGCGAGATCCCGCGCAACCGTATCATGCGCATCGACCACAAGATGAATTACGCGACGCTCGGCCAGTTTCTCGGCGTTCTGCACCGGACGGCGCCGATCCAGTTCGGTGAGCGCGTCACTCTGGTGCTCAACCAGCGCTCGGTGGCCAAGCCCTATGTCGATGACAACCGCATGTTTTATCTCGCAGCCGACAATGATCATGATCGCGAATGGGTCAACGAGCTGGCCGAAGATGTCTGGACAAACCAGCTGCCGGCCTATCGCCGCTTTGAGGAAGAACGTCCGGTTGCGGCGGCGACCGATGCGCCGTTCCCGGGCGGCTCAAGGGAATCTTGGTAGCCAGAGCATAGAAGTGGACACCGGTTTGACCGTCGGTTCGGAAGAAATCATGGTCGGCGATAGGGGCAGGGCGCCATCCCGGCGGCTCCGGGATGGATCGGGCTCGCCATCGGCCCTGGTCTTCGCCGCCGGCGCGGTCGCACTGTGGTCGACAAACGCACTGGTCGGCAAATCCCTGCTGGCCAGCCACCCGGTGTCGCTGGTGCAGTTGCTGCAGTTTTGCGGAGCGGCGCTGGTGTTCGCCGTCATCCATTTGGCGAGCCGCAAGGACGCCGCGCCGGAAAACGCAGCCACGGGTGCCAGGGCGGTCGCGGTCGGCATCATCGGCCTGGTCGGTACCATGGTGCTGCAATACATCGCCTTTGCCTCCATGCCGGTGATCGAGGCCAATCTCGTCGCCTACACCTGGCCGCTGATGGTTGCGGCGGCAGTCATCGTGCTGGGCAAGCCGCAGCGTCCGGTGCTTCTCGGCTTGACTGCCGTGCTCGGCTTTGTCGGCGTGGCGCTGGTGATTTCGGGTGGCCGCGGCCAGCCATTTCTCCAGGGCAGCATCGTCGGCTATCTCGCCGCCTTCGGCTCGGCACTGTGCATGGCGTTCTATTCGATCGCGGTCGCGCGCCTGGCCACACGGTCGGAGCGTCTGCTTTTGCCTTCGGCACTGGTCGGCGTCGGCCTGACCTTGCTGTGGTGTGTTCACGACGGCGCGGCTTGGCCAACTGGAGCGGACCTCCTGCTTGGCCTCTATCTCGGCGCCGGCCCGATGGGGCTGGGCTATTATTTCTGGTCGCGCGCCTTGAAGCTCGAAGGCGGCGGCAAGGTTGCGGTCGTCGCCTATCTGACGCCGATCGCCTCGACGCTGCTGCTGACGCTGTCCGGTGAGAGCCTGACGCTGACCGCGATTGCCGGTGCGGTCCTCGTCATCGGCAGTTGCATTGCGGTGGGCATAGAACGCTCGGAGGCTGAACATGCTTGACGACGATGAACGCCTCGCCAGACAGGAAGCATTCTGGCTGATCAAGGAGTTCGGCGCCGAGGCGCCGCTCTATGCCGCGATGAAAGCCGAAAAGGCGATCGAGCAAAAAGACTTCGGGCGGTGCGCCCGCTGGAAACGTATTCTAGAGATATTGGCCGACTCCAGACCCGTCAGCTCCGCAACGGCGAAATCTGCCGCGTCGAAGTATTAGATTTTCTAATTTGCAACGTTGCAACCGGATGTGGAAACATCCTCCGGCACCGATTCTCGATGATTTACTGACGCTTAACGACCCGTTGGGGGGTGCTGTTAAGTGGATACATCGAGAACACTCTTCAAAAAAAAGCCGGCAACTGCATCACCGGCGGGAGAAAAACAAATTGCACACTCTCGACAACAAGACTGCTATTGAACTGACCGCCGACATTGTATCGGCCTATGTCGGCAACAATCCACTGCCAGCTGCTAGTCTACCGGATTTGATCGCAAGCGTCAGCGCATCTGTCCGCAAGTTGGGCAATGCGGTTGCCGTGGAGAGCCCTGCGCTCAACCCGGCCGTCAATCCGAAGCGTTCGGTGTTTCCTGACCACATCGTCTGCCTTGAGGATGGCAAGAAATTCAAGTCGCTGAAGCGCCACTTGATGACCGATCATGGCCTCAGCCCGGACGAGTATCGCACCAAATGGAGCCTGCCGTCGGACTATCCGATGGTGGCGCCGAACTATTCCGCGACCCGTTCGGCATTGGCCAAATCCTCGGGCCTCGGCCGCAAGCCGGCCGTTCCGGCCGCCGCGGCCAAGGTGACGAAGCGCAAGCCAAAGGCCTGAACTAGGCGGTCTCTGAAAGTTAGTCTGCTGTTTGCAGTCATGGACGGCGCGCTTCAGGCGCGCCGTTTTCATGCCTTGTGCTGCCAGCCGACCCCCAAGCCCTTGCGAAGCGCCGCCCTCCCGTGCAAAAGCCCCGGCATGCTTATCATCAACGACCTTTCGCTCCGCATGGCCGGACGCTTGCTTCTCGACCACGCGTCGCTGACCTTGCCGGCCGGCACCAAGGCCGGCCTCGTCGGCCGCAACGGCACCGGCAAGACGACCTTGTTCAAGGCGATCACCGGCGATTTCCCCTCCGAGACCGGCTCGATCAGCCTGCCCAAGAACACCCGCATCGGCCAGGTGGCGCAGGAAGCGCCAGGTACCGAGGAACCGCTGATCGAGATCGTGCTCAAGGCCGACCTCGAGCGCTCAGCACTGCTTGAGGAGGAAAAGACTGCCACCGATGCTCACCGCATCGCCGACATCCACATGCGGCTGGCCGATATCGATGCGCACTCGGCTGAGTCGCGCGCGGCCACCATCCTTGCCGGCCTCGGCTTCGACGACGCCGCGCAGCGCCGCCCGGCCTCGTCCTTCTCCGGGGGATGGCGCATGCGCGTGGCGCTTGCCGCGGTGCTGTTTGCCGAGCCCGACCTTCTGCTGCTCGACGAGCCGACCAACTATCTCGATCTCGAAGGCACGCTTTGGCTGGAGAACTATGTGTCGAAGTATCCGCACACGGTTTTGCTGATTTCACACGATCGCGACCTGCTCAACCGCGCCGTCAACTCCATCGTTCATCTCGACCAGAAGAAGCTGACCTTTTGGCGCGGCGGCTACGACCAGTTCGAGCGCCAGTACACCGAACAGAAGGAGTTGCAGGAAAAGGGCCGCGTCAAGCAGGAAGCCGCGCGCAAGCATATGGAATCCTTCGTCGAGCGCTTCCGCGCCAAGGCTTCCAAGGCCAGGCAGGCGCAGTCGCGCATCAAGGCGCTGGAGAAGATGAAGCCGATCGCCGCGATCGTGAACGACACGGTGCGGCCGTTCTCCTTCCCTGAGCCGGTGAAGACGGTGGCGTCGCCGATCGTTGCGCTCAACAACGTCAATGTCGGCTACACCGAAGGCCAGCCGATCCTGAAGAAGATGACGCTGCGCATCGACGCCGACGACCGCATCGCGCTGCTCGGCGCCAACGGCAACGGCAAGTCGACCTTCGCCAAGCTTTTGTCGGGCCGGCTGAAGCAGGAGACCGGCACCATGACGGTGGCGCCGGGCCTGAAAGTGGCGATCTTCGCCCAGCATCAGCTCGACGATCTCAGGCCGGATGAAAACGCCTATGAGCATGTCCGCCGGCTGATGCCGGAAGCGCCGGAATCCAAGGTGCGCGGCCGCGTCGCCCAGTTCGGCCTGACCACCGAAAAGATGAACACCGCCGCCAAGGACCTGTCGGGTGGTGAAAAGGCGCGGCTGCTGATGGGTCTGTCGGCCTTCGAAGGTCCGAACCTGTTCATCCTCGATGAGCCGACCAACCATCTCGACATCGACAGCCGCGAATCCTTGATCCACGCGCTGAATGAATTTCCCGGCGCCGTCATCCTGATCTCGCACGACCGCCACTTGCTGGAGGCGACGGCCGACCGGCTGTGGCTGGTCAAGGACGGCGCGGTCAACCCGTATGATGGCGACCTGGAGGACTACAAGACGCTGGTCACCGGCGTGTCCGGCGACCGTCGCGGCAAGCGCGAGGCCGAGAAGGCATCAAAGGCCGATCGCCGCCGCGATGCGGCCGCGCGCCGCGCCGCCTTCGAGCCGCTGGCCAAGGAAATCCGCGCCACCGAGGCGCTGATGGACCGCATTCGCAAGCGCATTGACCTGATCGAGGACGAACTCGCCAATCCGGCGGTCTACGAAAAGGATCCGTCGACGGCGACGAGGCTGGCGAAGGAGCGTTCGCAGCTGGCGCAGCAATTGGCCGGCCATGAAGAGAAGTGGCTGACCATGTCGGCCGAGTATGAGGAAGGCACGGCGGAGTGAGTGCGTAATCTCCCCCCTTGTGGGGGAGATGCCCGGCAGGGCAGAGGGGGGCGCTGTCCCGCCGTCCTGTCAGCCTTCAACCACCCGCTGCCGGCTTCGGTGACAAATGGATGGGGCTCAATAGGTCGCGATCCTTCGCGCCCCCCTCTGTCCTGCCGGACATCTCCCCCACGAGGGGGGAGATTGGCTAATCATTGGCCCTACACGCCGTCTCGCCATCCCGCTAATCTCACGTCCGGACAAACCCGGAGCGCCTATGTCAGCCGTCGATGATTTCATGGATGAGTTTGCACGTGAGCACGGGTTCTTCTTCGGCCTGCACCAACGGCGTTTCGACCCTGTCACGGCCGAACGGGCTTTGCAGGCTCTGAAGCGCACGGTGATCGGCACCGATCATGGCGCGAATTATCGTCTGGTCGATCTTCTATTCCATGCGGAAGTCGAATTGAGCGCCTACGCACATCATCATCGCGACAACGAGTCGTTTGACCACTATTTCAACCTGCTCTTCTCCGAGATTGTCGAGCGGGTTAATGCGGTCGGCCGGCTAGGCGAGGCTATGCGCGGGAACTAGCATTCGGAGCGCTGTCGATGTCCAAGGCACTGTGGATCGAGGCCGGGAAGATGCTGGCGGTTGACCCCAAAGGTGTCGTCAAATGCCCCGACTGTGGCGAGGCGGAGCTGACGGTTTTCGACACTCCGGCAGGCGCAACCCATGTCGAGCGCCACATGCGTTGCCCAAAATGTGGTGCCTACAATGCGCTGCTCAAGCGCACTGATGGCCTGTAACTGGCCCTACACGCCGCCCGCGAAACTCGATAGACAAGCCCCATGAACCAGCACGCCAAGCTCCGCATCGGCCATTCGGCCTGTCCGCATGATTGCCCGTCGACCTGCGCGCTCGAGGTCGAGCTGCTCGACGGCAACCGCATTGGCCGCGTCCATGGCGCCAAGGCCAACACCTACACATCGGGCGTCGTCTGCGCCAAGGTCGCGCGCTATGCCGACCGTGTCCACCACCCCGACAGGCTGTTGAAGCCGCTGGTGCGGGCCGGCGCCAAGGGCGACGGCGTCTGGAAGGAATCCAGCTGGGAAGCGGCGCTCGATCTCGTCGCCGAGAAATTCATCGCCGCCGAGGAAAGATACGGCTCGGAGACGGTCTGGCCCTATTACTATGCCGGCACGATGGGGCTCGTGCAGCGCGACGGCATCGACCGGCTGCGCCACGCCAAGAAATATTCGGGCTTCTTCGGCTCGATCTGCACCAACCTAGCCTGGACCGGCTGGATGATGGGGGCAGGCGCCTTGCGTGGGCCTGACCCGCGCGAAATGGCCAAGTCCGACTGCGTGGTGATCTGGGGCACCAATGCCGTGGTCACGCAGGTCAATGTGATGACCCACGCCGTCAAGGCTCGCAAAGAGCGCGGCGCCAGGATCGTCGTCATCGACGTCTATGAGAACGCGACAATGAAGCAGGCCGATATGGGCCTAGTGCTGAAGCCCGGCACCGACGGTGCGCTGGCCTGCGCGGTTATGCATGTCCTGTTCAGGGAAGGCCTGGCCGACCGCGCCTACCTCGAAAAGTACACCGATGATCCAAAGGGGCTGGAGGCGCATCTGAAGACGCGCACGCCGGAATGGGCCTCCGCCATCACTGGCCTTGCCGTCGCCGAGATCGAAGCCTTTGCGCGATTGGTTGGCACGACCAAAAAGACCTATTTCCGCCTCGGCTATGGCTTTGCCCGCCAGCGCAACGGTTCGGTCAACATGCACGCGGCGTCCTGCATCGCCGCCGTCACCGGTGCCTGGCAATATGAGGGCGGCGGCGCCTTCCATTCCAATTCCGGCATCTTCAAGCTCAACCAGGATGTGCTGGAAGGGACCGCGATGCGCGATCCCAACATCCGCCATCTCGACCAGTCGCGCATCGGCCCGGTGCTGACGGGCGCCGAGGACGCGCTGTTCGGCGGCCCGCCGGTGACGGCAATGCTGATCCAGAACACCAACCCGGTGAATGTCGCGCCCGAGCAGCGGCTGGTGAAACAGGGTTTCCTGCGCGACGACCTCTTCACCTGCGTGCACGAGCAGTTCATGACCGACACGGCAAAACTCGCCGATGTCGTGCTGCCGGCAACGATGTTTCTCGAGCACGACGACGTCTACAAAGGTGGTGGCAACCAGCACATCACGCTTGGTCCCAAGCTGATCGAGCCGCCGGAAGGGCCGCGCACCAACCATTTCGTCATCGAGCAACTGGCCGAACGTCTCGGCGTCGCCGACCGGCCGGGCTTTGGCCTGACCGAGCAGCAGCATATCGACATCATCCTGGGCAAGCGCGGGCTGGGCAGCTTCGCCAGCCTGAAGGAAGACAAATGGGTCGACCTGCAGCCGGATTTCGAGGCGGCCCACTTCATCGCTGGCTTCGGCCATGCCGACAAGAAATTCCACTTCCGCGCCAACTGGAGCGGGCAGGCGGCGCCCAACCGGCCGCCGAAAAGCATGGGCCTGTTCGGACCGGTGGCGGATCTCCCGGAATTTCCCGACCATGTCGACCTGATCGAGGTGGCGGACGCCGAGCATCCGTTCCGGCTGACGACATCGCCGGCGCGCAATTTTCTGAATTCGACATTCTCGGAAACACCGGTGTCGCGGGCCAAGGAGAGGCGGCCGGAATTGTTGTTGCATCCGGACGATGCCGCAGCGCTTGGATTGGGCGATGGCGACCGCATCGAGGTCGGCAACCGGCGCGGCGAGGTGGTGCTGCACGCAAAACTGTTCGATGGCCTCAAGCGCGGCGTGGTGATCGCTGAGGGAATCTGGCCAAACAGCGCGCATGAGCGTGGCGAAGGCATCAACGTGCTGACCGGCGCCGATGCGCCGGCGCCCTATGGCGGTGCTGCCTTCCACGACAACAAGGTCTGGCTGCGGCCGGCCGACTAAGATTTATTGTCCCGGCAAGGGCACCGTCAGCCCGACCTTGACGCGGTCCATGGCAACGAAGGTGCGGAATTTTCGCACGTTCTTGCTGTCGAAAAACAGTTTGCGCGTCAGCGCCTCATAGGCGGCCATGTCGGCCACGGTGATGATCAGGATGAAGTCGGCCTCGCCGGTGACGTAGTAGCATTGCTGCACTTCGGGCGCCGCCGCGAATTGCCGCTTGGCCGCGTCGATCAGGTCCGAGCGTTCGCTCTCCAGTTCCACTTCGACGAAGATGGTGATGGGCTGGCCGACCGCCGGCGGATCGACGACAGCGACATTGCCGGCAATGACGCCGTTCTGCTCCATGCGCTTGATACGGCGTTGCACCGCCGGCGCCGACAGGTTGACGGCTTCGCCGATCAGCCGCTGCGGCGTGGTGTTGTCCCGCTGCAGGATGGCCAGGATGGCGAGGTCGAAACTGTCCAGTGAGGGCGATTGAGGCAAAGGCACTTTCCCGGCGAAACAAACTTGCATTTCCAAGCACCAATTACAGCGCATTTTGCGCCTTTGCTGCAATATGATTTCGTCCGATACCAAGGAGGCCGTCCGTGTTCCTGCTCAACAGCAATGCCTTGCACCGCCAGCCGCTCGATCCGATCGATGCCGAAACGCTGGGCCTTGCCGGCGCCGACACGGTCGAACGCTTTCTTTCCCATCGCGACAATCACCGGATAACGCCGCTGCATGCCTTGCCGGCGCTGGCCGGCGAACTCGGGCTCGGCGCCATCCACATCAAGGATGAAGGCTTTCGCCTCGGCCTCGGCAGCTTCAAGGCGCTGGGCGGCGCCTACGCCGTGTTCCGCCTGGTGCTGGAGGAGGCGAGCCGGTCACTCGGCCGCCCCGTCGATGTGGCCGATCTCAATCGGCCCGAAGTCCGCGCGGTCGCTGCCGGCATGACGGTTGCCTGCGCCACCGATGGCAATCACGGCCGGTCGGTTGCGCAAGGAGCGCAGCTCGTCGGCGCCAAGGCGGCGATCTTCGTTCACGCCGGCGTCAGCGAGGAGCGCATCGCCGCAATTGCTCGCTATGGCGCCGAGATGATCCGCGTCGACGGCAATTACGACGACTCGGTGAGGCAGGCAGCTGAGGTTTCCGCCGAGAAAGGCTGGACCGTGGTGTCCGACACCTCGTGGCCGGGCTACGAACGCATCCCCGGTTTGGTCATGCAGGGCTACACCGCGATCGTGCGCGAAGCCTTGCGCCAGTTGCCGCAGCCGCCAACCCATGTGTTCGTGCAGGCCGGTGTCGGCGGCATCGCCGCTGCCGTGGCAGGCCATCTCGCCATCGTGTTGGGCGATGCCAGGCCGACCTTCATCGTCGTCGAACCCGCTCGCGCGGCTTGCGTTGTCGCGGCCGCCCAGGCAGGTCGCGTGGTCAAGGTGGCACACGACCAGCCGACAGTGATGGCGATGCTGGAATGCTATGAGGCCTCGCCGGTCGCCTGGCGCGTGCTGGCGCGTGTTGCCGACGCTTTCATGACTGTGGACGAGGACGAGGCCGTCACGGTGATGCGCCGGCTGGCGCAGCCGGTTGGTGCTGATCCGGCGATCGTTTCCGGCGAAAGCGGCGGCGTCGGTCTTGCCGGGCTGATCCGGGCGATGGCCGACCACAAGGTCGAACTCGGGCTCGACGGCGAATCCCGCGTGCTGCTGATCAACACCGAAGGCGCCACCGACCCGTATCGCTATGCCGAGCTTGTCGGGCAAACCCCTGCCGATGTGTTGGGAGGCAAGCTGATGGCCGAGGCCTTGTCATGATCGGAGTTGATGCACAGCGCCTGCTTGGTCGCATCCAAGAACTCGGTGCCGTCGGCCGTGACGGGGAGGGGCGGCTGATCCGGCTCGCCGCCTCCGACACCGACAGACAGGGCCGCGACCTCTTCGTCGGCTGGCTCAAACAAGCCGGGCTCGATGTCGCCATCGACCGGGTCGGCAATATTTTCGGCATTTGGCAAAGCCCCGACAATGCCGGGCAGGCGCCGCTGCTCATCGGTTCGCACATCGACACCGTCATCGACGCCGGCATCTATGATGGCTGCTATGGCGTGCTCGCCGGGCTGGAGGTGATCGAGACACTGAAGGCTTCGGGCTTTTCGCCCTCTCGCCCGGTTGCGGTCGCCGCTTTCACCAATGAGGAAGGCGTGCGCTACACGCCCGACATGATGGGCTCGCTGGTCCATGCCGGTGGCGCCGGCGCGGACGCGATGTTGGCCGCCATCGGCACGGACGGCAGCATACTCGGCCAGGAACTTTCCCGGATCGGTTATGCCGGCGACCGCGAACCCGGCTTCCTCAAGCCGCACGCCTATCTCGAACTGCATATCGAGCAGGGGCCGGTTCTGGAGCGAGAAGGCGTGCCGATCGGCGCGGTCGAGAATTTGCAAGGCATTTCCTGGCAGCGCATCACCATCGATGGCGCCGCCAACCACGCCGGCACCACGCCGATGTCGATGCGCAGCGATGCCGGCCACGCCGCCGCTCGTATCATCACGTTCATGCATGACCGTGCGAAGGCTTCAAACGGGGCGACCGTGGTTACCGTCGGCACGATGCGCTTCGAGCCCAATGCCATCAACGTCATTCCTGGGCGCGCCGTCTTTACCATCGACCTGCGCGATCCCGACGAACAGCGCCTGCAGGCGCATGAGGCAGCCCTTGCTGCCTATCTCGATGAGCTTGCCGTTGCGGAGAACGTGTCGTTCTCGGTCGAGCAGCTCGCCCGCTTCGAGCCGGTGCTGTTCGATATCGGCATCGTTGAACGGATCGAGGCGGCCGCCAAAAAACGTGGTCTCGGCGTCAGGTGCATGACCTCCGGCGCCGGCCATGATGCGCAGATGATGGCCCGCATCGCGCCGGCGGCAATGATCTTCGTGCCGAGCGCCGGCGGCATCAGCCACAATCCGCGCGAACATACCGACGATGCCGAGCTTGTCGCCGGCGCCAACATCCTGCTTGATGTCGCCAGTGAGCTTGCAAAATAGGTCGAGGGAAAAAGATGGCTGAGCTCGATCGTGACGCGCTGAAGCAGGAGATGACTGGCTGGCGGCGCGACCTGCACGCGCATCCCGAATTCGGTTTCGAGGAAAAGCGCACCGCCGCCTTCGTCGCCGCCAAGCTGCGTGAATTCGGGCTGGACGATGTCACCGAGGGCGTCGGCGGCACCGGCGTCGTCGGCACGCTGAAGCGCGGCAGCGGCAACCGGGCGATTGCGCTCAGGGCCGACATGGACGCGCTGCGCATCACCGAGCAGTCGACGGCTGCCTATCTCTCGCAAAACCCCGGCTTCATGCATGCCTGCGGCCATGACGGCCACACCACCATGCTGCTCGGCGCGGCAAAACTGCTGGCCGCCGAGGGCGGGTTCGACGGCACCGTGCGCTTCATCTTCCAGCCGGCCGAGGAGTGGGGCAAGGGCGCGCTGGCGATGCTCGACGACGGGCTGATGCAGCGCTTTCCCTTCGACGAGATCTTTGGCCTGCACAATATGCCCGGCCTGCCCATCGGACACTTTGAAACCCGCGTCGGTCCGATCATGTCGGCCGAGGACAATTTCGAGATCGTGCTGAAGGGGATTGGCGGCCATGCGGCGCGGCCGCATTCGGGCAATGAGACGCTGGTCGCCGCCTGCGCGCTGGTCACCAATCTGCAGACCATCGTCTCGCGCCGGCTGAGCCCGGCCGACATAGCGGTGGTTTCGGTGACCGAACTGATCACCGACGGCACCCGCAACGCGCTGCCCGGTCTTGCCCGCATTCTCGGTGACGCCCGAAGTTTTCGCCCCGAGGTCAGCGCCGAGATCGAGCGGCAGATGCGGGTCATCACTGCGGGCACGGCTGCCGCCTACAACGTCTCCGCCGAGGTCACCTACAGCAGGGAATTCGTGCCGTTGCAGAATGATGCCGAACTTGTCGACGAGGCCTTTGCCGCCGCAAGGCGCGTGCTGGCCGAAAACGCAGTCGGCGTCGCGGCGGAGCCGATGACCGGCTCGGAGGATTTCGCTCGCTTTCTCGACCACGTGCCGGGCTGTTTCGTCTTCCTCGGCAATGGCGAGGCCTCGGCGCCGTTGCACAATTCCAGCTACGACTTCAACGATGACGGGCTGTTGCATGGCACCAATTTCCACGCCGCCATCGTCAGGCAAAGACTGGGTGGCCAAGCCGGGACGTGATGGCGGCCTGGTAGCGTCTCGACCTTGGCTGCTGGCCCAAGCGGCTGAGGTATCGCCAGCCAGCTCCCGGGTTTAGTGAGATTGCCTGTTGCCGGAGATCGCACGCCAATGGCCAGGGTTTCGCTTCTGGGAATACCGCATGACGACAACTCGTCCTATCTCAAGGGGCCGGCTGCCGCACCGGCTTTGATTCGCCGCGAGCTCGCCAGCGATGCGCACTCCTCATGGAGCGAAACCGGCTTCGATGTGGCGGACAGTTTTCTCGACCATGGCGACATTGATTTTTCTGGCGCCAGCGACCCGTGGGAGCGGATCGAGGCCGAGGTCGGCCGCGCCATGGATGCCGGCCATCCGCTGATCAGCCTCGGCGGTGACCATGCCATCGCCTGGCCGGTGCTGCGCGCCGTGCGCCGCCGCCACCCCAGGCTGACAATCGTCCAGATCGACGCCCATCCCGACATCTACGATGCCTATCAGGGCAACAAGCGCTCGCACACCTCGTCCTTTGCACGCATCCTGGAGGAAGGGCTGGCCGACCGGCTGATCCAGATCGGCTTGCGCACGCTCAACGACGAGCTTCGTGACCAGCTCACACACTTCGGCGTCGAGGTCTTCGAGGCGCGTCATTTCAGCCAGGATCTGCGGCTCGACCTCAGGACGCCGGTCTATCTCTCGGTGGATCTCGACGGCCTCGATCCGGCCTGTGCGCCCGGCGTGTCTCGCACCGCGAACCCGGTGGTCTTACAACCCGGCAAGTGATCAACCTGATCCAGCGAATCGACCAGCCGATCGTCGGTGCCGATGTTGTCGAATACAATGTGAACCAGGACGTCTCCAACCTGACGGCACTGGTTGCCGCCAAGCTGGTCAAGGAAATTGCTGGCATGATGGTCAAGACCAATGGCGCTGCTTGAATCAATCTGGCAAGGCGGCATGCCAGACCATTGTTCGGTAAAGCATTCCCAACGAAAGCGGCCATGCCGCACCCAGTGAAAATAGCCATAGCCGGCGCGCTTGGCCGTATGGGCAGGCAGATGGTGGAAGCCGTCGAGGCCGACCCCAGGCTGGCGCTTGTCGCCCGCTTTCACAGGCCGGGCAGCGCCGGTGAAGGCCTGGTCGAGCGTGACGAGGCGCTGGCGCTTGCCGATGTCGTCATCGACTTCACCACCCCGGCAGCCTCCGTCGAGCTGGCAAAGGCCTGCGCTGCTCGCGGTGGCCCAGCGCTGGTCATCGGCTCGACCGGCTTCGAGCCGGCCGAACTCGCCGCCATCGCTACCGCTTCGAAGTCCGTCGCCATCATGCGCTCCGGCAGCTATTCGCTCGGGCTCAACATGCTGACCGGGCTGGTTGAGCAGGCGGCGCGGTCGCTTGGTCCCGACACCGATATCGAAATCCTCGAAGCGCATCACCGCTTCAAGGTCGACGCTCCGTCGGGCACGGCGCTGATGCTGGGCGAGGCGGCCGCGCGCGGGCGCGGCGTCGGCCTCGACGATGTGGCAAGACGCGCTCGCGACGGCGTCACCGGTCCGCGGCCTGCCGACGAGATCGGCTTTGCCGTGCTGCGCGGCGGCAGCATCGTCGGCGAGCACAGTGTGAGCTTCCTTGCCGAAGGCGAGACGCTCACGCTTTCGCACTCAGCCGGCGACCGCTCGATGTTTGCGCGCGGCGCCATTGCGGCGGCACTTTGGGTGGTGGAACGTCCGCACGGCGAATACGACATGCGCGACGTTCTGGGGTTCGACAGAAGGGCCGGGCACTGACCCTGCCAATCCCTTGCAAGGCTGCGGGTGTCGCTGTTTTCCCGCCATCGACGCACTGTATCGTGATCGATGAACGCTGGCTCAGCGATTGGTCGCGCCATATAGCAAGTGCTATAGCTTAACTATCTGATATCACGATAGAAAATTGCAACCGCCACGTCATTCGGTGGATTTAAAGATCGAACTGAACGGTTCGGTTCACACATTTTAGTGATTGGAAATGGCAGCAAGACAGACCCAGTTCGGGGTGGTCCGAGCGACGCGAATTCCTCCCAAGGCACGCCACTAGACGGACAGGACCAGATATCTGGAGTACTTAAAATGACCAAGATCGCTCTTACCGCTGCTGCCCTCCTCGTTGCCTCCGGCACCGCTTTCGCAAGCAGCGACCACTACGGCTCTGACGGTGTCAACCAGCCTGCTGTGACCGCGTCGACCGCTCCGGCCGGCAACATAGACCACAGCTATACGGCCTCGATCGGCAAGCCGGCCACCTTCGGCGGCTTCACGATCAAGGGCGACTCTAACCAGCCGCAATCCGGCCAGGGCATCTGGGGTCGTTGATTTCCAGCGAGATCTACGACCACAAAGAGCGGTGGGCTTGGCCCGCCGCTCTTGTTTTTTGTGCAGCCGGCTTGGCTTCCGCGCGGTCTGAATCAACTCGGCAGCAATCTATTCTATCTTCTTGTTTGCACGGCATCTTTCTAGGCCAAGCTTGGCGACCTTCGTTCGCGGCCGGCCCGTTTGAGCGCTACTGATACAGGAGGGCGGCGGATTATCTCCCCCCTTGAGGGGGAGATGTCGCCGAAGGCGACAGAGGGGGGCGCTGCGCGTCAAGCGCCAGCATTTTTCGCAAGCGCTACGCCAAATCCTTCGGCCAGATGCAATGCGTCAGCCGGGCTGTGCCGAAGGCGAGGTCTGCCCACTCATCGTCGACGACAAAGCGGGCAAGGGCGCCGGTCGGGAATTTCTCTTCAAGCTTTCTGCGAGCCCCGGCATCCGAACGCGGCCCGGCAAGCCGGTGCGCCAAATCCTCCAGGCCCGGGTTATGGCCAAGCACCAGGAGACAGCCGGCCGATGCGATTGCCTGTTGCACCTCGGCCAGAATGTCTGCGGCAGTGGCTTCGAAGAGAGCCTCGGCAAACTCCGCCGGCACTCTCGCCGGCAGTTCGGCCGAGACCAGCCGCCATGTCTCACGCGTGCGCAGCGCCGGTGACACCAGCGCCAGATTGGGCAGCCAGTCGCGCCTGGCCAACTCGCGCCCCATCCGCGGCGCTGCCTTCAGCCCGCGCGGGGCAAGCGGCCGGTCGAAATCGGCAAGCGCCGGATCGTCCCAGCTCGACTTGGCGTGGCGCAGCAGGAGCAGGTGTTTCATCGGTTATCTCAGGATCAGGGAATGTTGAGCTGGAAATCTTTGCCATATCCGCCACCATACTTGGCGCCGGTAGCGACATCGAAAGCTGCCGACAAAGTGCCGAAGATGAACAGGCCGACGCGCTTCTCGTTTTTGTCCCATTTGACGGCAATATCCGCTTCCGCGATCGCCCAGGCGCCTGATCGAATATGAATCGCGCCGATGATCGTCCCAGCCGCCTGGCCGTTCACTTCGCACAGGTAAAAATACGCTGTGGCGTTTGGCGGTCCATCGGTATCGTCGTATTCAAAGACGCCGGCGAGGTCGCCTTTTCTTCGGATCGCGCTGTCAAAGATATCCAAGGGCTTCAGGTCCCGACCTGCGTCCTGAAATTCTTAAGGCGTGATCCGCGCCAGATGCTCGAGATCGCGTTCCTCGCGCAGCGGATCCGGTGCCATCACCACGGACATTCCGTTGTCGGCGTCGTCGGCGAAATGCGCCAGCACGGTGCGGCCGCCTTCCATGCGCGCCTTGCCGTCGGCGACCAGCCCGAGCGCCAGTGCGTAGAGCCGGTGCTCGGCCTTCAGCACACGGGCGGCAAGCGTGTCCTCATTGTCGCCGACCATCACCGGCACCGCGGCTTGCGCGATGATCGGGCCGTCATCCATCTCGGGCGTGACGAAATGCACCGTGCAGCCATGGATGCGCATGCCGGCGCGCAGGGCGCGCGCATGCGTGTCCAGGCCCTTGAAGGCCGGCAGCAGGGCAGGGTGGATGTTGAGCATGCGTCCTTGCCATTTCTCGACCAGGCCGCGCGAAAGGATGCGCAAATAGCCGGCCAGCGCCACGATCTCGGCATTGAACGCAACCAGCGCGGCATCGATCGCCGCATCATGGGCTTCCTTGCTGGCATGATCGGAGCGCACGATGACCTTGGTCGGGATGCCGCGCGCGGCTGCAATGCCGAGGCCGGCGGCGTTCACCCGGTCGGAAATGACGCCGACGATCTCGGCGGGATAGGCTGGATCGCTCGCCGCCGCGATCAGCGCCGTCATGTTGGAGCCGCGTCCCGAGATCAGAACAACCGCGCGTTTCCTGCTCATAGGCCGATCGAGCCCCGATAAATGACGCCGGCGTCGCGGCGCGGCACGATGCGGCCGATCGGCGTCACCGTCTCGCCGGCCTCCTGCAGCACGGCGGCGACCTGCGCGGCCTGGCCGGAGGCAACGACGAGGATCATGCCGATGCCGCAGTTGAAGGTGCGCATCATCTCTTCCGGCGCCACGCCGCCGGTTTTCGCCAGCCAGGAAAAGACCGGCGGCACGTCGATGGCGTTGAGGTCGAGCTCGGCGGAGAAATCCTTCGGCAGGACACGCGGGATGTTTTCGGGAAAGCCGCCGCCGGTGATATGGGCCAGCGCCTTGATGCCATGCGTGTTGCGGATCGCCTTCAGGATCGACTTCACATAGATGCGCGTCGGCTCGAGCAGTGCCTCTGCCAGCGTCGCCTCATCGTTGAACGGCGCCGGATCGCTCCATGCAAGGCCGCTGATGCCGACAATGCGGCGCACCAGCGAAAAGCCGTTCGAATGCAGGCCCGAGGAAGCCAGACCCAAAAGCACGTCGCCTTCGACGATATCGTCGGTCGGCAGCAGCTGGCCGCGCTCGGCCGCGCCCACGGCAAAACCGGCAAGATCATAATCCTTGTCGTGATACATGCCGGGCATTTCGGCGGTCTCGCCGCCGATCAGCGCGCAACCGGCCTGCCGGCAGCCTATTGCGATGCCACCGACGATCGCCGCCCCCTGGTCGGGGTCGAGCTTGCCGGTGGCGAAATAGTCGAGGAAGAACAGCGGCTCGGCGCCCTGGACGACGATGTCGTTGACGCACATGGCGACGAGGTCGATGCCGATCGTGTCGTGCTTGCCGGCATCGATGGCGATCTTCAGCTTGGTGCCGACGCCGTCATTGGCGGCGACCAGCACCGGGTCTGTGAAACCGGCGGCCTTGAGGTCGAACAGGCCGCCAAAGCCGCCGATCTCGCCATCGGCACCCGGCCGGCGCGTCGCGCGCACCAGCGGCTTGATCTTCTCGACCATGAGGTTGCCGGCATCGATGTCGACGCCCGCCTCGGCATAGGTGAGCCCGTTCTTGCGCTTGGCCTGATCGCCCTTGCTCATCGTCGGCGCATCCCTGTTTCCCTTGCGGGCTCTTCGCATGAATGGTTTCGGGGGGCAAGGAGGGTGACAGCCCAATCTCCCCCCTTGTGGGGGAGATCAGATGCTTCGCCGCCTCGCTACTTGCGCCCACCTGCCATCTCCCGCATCTATCTCCCAACAAGCCAAAGCGGGACACACGATTGACCATCCCCAATCTGATCACCATCCTGCGCTTCCTGCTGGTCCCGGCCGTGGTGCTGGCGATGCTGAACATGCGCTGGGACTGGGCCTTTGCCGGCTTTCTCGTTGCCGGCATTTCCGATGGCGTCGACGGCTTCATCGCCCGCCGCTTCAACCAGCAGTCGAAGCTCGGCGCCTATCTCGATCCGATGGCAGACAAGGTGCTGCTGGTCTCGGTGTTCGTGGTCATGGGCTTCATCGGGCAATTGCCGCTATGGCTGGTGGTGACCATGGTGTCGCGCGATGCGCTGATCATCTGCGCCGTGCTGTTGTCCACCGTCATGGCGCATCCGGTCGAGGTGAAGCCGCTCTATGTGTCGAAGGCCAACACCGCCGCCCAGATCGTGCTGGCGGCCGTGGTGCTGGGTGAACTCGCCCTTGGCCTCCACCTCGACCCGCTCAGGCCCGCCCTCATATTGCTGTCCGGGGTCTTGACCGTGGCTTCGGCCGCGGCCTATCTCGTGGCTTGGCTGAGGCATATGAGCGGCTATGGCGAAGGCTCCACCCCGGGCACCTGATCGAGAATCCATCGAAGTTGCGGCCGAGGCAGCGGCCGCCGGCGAAGCTGCGTCCCTGGCGTTCCGCCGCCAGATCTTTTTCTGGCTGGGCACCGCCGTCTTCCTGGCGCTGTTCCTCTACATCTTCTCCGGCATCCTCTTACCCTTCGTCGCCGGCATGGTGCTGGCCTATTTCCTCGATCCGGTCGCCGACCGGCTGCAGCGCCTCGGCCTCTCCCGGCTGATGGCGACGGTGGTCATCCTCATTACCTTCATCGTCCTGCTGGTGCTGGCCTTCGTCATCCTGGTTCCGGTGCTGGCGACGCAGATGGCCGACTTCGCCGGCAAGCTGCCGGAATATCTGACCCGGCTGCAGTCGTTGATCACCAGCTTCGACCCGAAATGGCTGGAGCAGAAATTCGGCGTCAATGCCAATGGCCTGCGCGACGGGCTGAATTCGCTGCTGACCTCGGGCTTCGGCCTGCTGAGCACCGTCTTCACCTCGATCTGGAGTTCCGGCGTGGCGCTGGTCTCGGTGGTCAGCCTGTTCGTCGTCACCCCGGTCGTTGCCTTCTACATGCTGCTCGACTGGGACCGCATGGTGGCGATCATCGACAGCTGGGTGCCGCGCGACTATGTCGGGACCGTCAGGGCGATCTCCAGGGACATCAACACCGCGACCGCCGGCTTCGTGCGCGGCCAGGGCACGCTGTGCCTGGTGCTGGGCGCCATGTACGCCACCGGCCTGACGCTGACCGGGTTGAATTTCGGCATCCTCATCGGCTTGTTCGCCGGGCTGATCTCCTTCATCCCCTATGTCGGCTCGCTGACCGGCCTGGTGCTGGCCGTCGGCGTCGCCTTCGTCCAGTTCTGGCCGGACTGGACCATGGTGGCGTTGGTGGCTTGCGTGTTCTTCGTCGGCCAGTTCATCGAAGGCAACATCCTGCAGCCCAGGCTGGTCGGAAAAAGCGTCGGCCTGCATCCGGTCTGGCTGATGTTCGCGCTGTTTGCCTTCGGCGCCCTGTTCGGCTTCGTTGGGCTGCTGATTGCCGTGCCGGCCTCAGCGGCGGTTGCCGTGCTGGTGCGCTTTGCCATCGCCCGCTATCTGGAATCGCCGCTCTACAAGGGGCACGCCACTGAGCCCGTCCCGCCGCTGCCCGCCGATCGCGGCGGCGGTCGCCGGACGCGGCGCGGCTGACCGTGGCCGACCAGAGAACCGAACCGCCGCGCCAGCTACCGCTCGATCTCGGCCACGGCACCGGCTATTCGCGCGATGAACTGGTGGTGTCGGCCACCAATCGCGAGGCGGCAGCCCTGGTCGACCGCTGGCCGGAGTGGCCCTCGCCGGTGATCGTGCTTGCCGGCCCGGCCGGTTCCGGCAAAACGCATCTGGGCTCGATCTGGCACGCACGGGCCAACGCCGTGGCGGTCGATGCAAGCCGCATCGGCAATGCCATCGCCGGGCTCGGCGGCAGGCCGGCGCTGATCGACGATGTCGACAAGGCAGCCATCGACGAGGCGGGCTTGTTCCATCTCATCAATGAAGTGCGCGGCGCCGGGTCCACCTTGCTGTTGACGGCGCGGCGTTTTCCCGCTGCCTGGGGTGTAAAATTGCCCGACCTTGCCTCGCGGCTGAAGGCGGCAGCGACCGTCGAGATCCACGAACCCGACGACCTGCTCCTGGCCGGCGTCATCACCAAACTGTTCGCTGACCGCCAGGTCGAGGTCGAACAGCACGTCGTGCAATATCTCGTGCGCCGCATCGAACGCTCGCTGGCCACCGCCATGCGGGTGGTCGAACGGCTCGATCGCACCGCGCTCGAACGCAAGATGCCGATCACCCGTGCGCTGGCCGCTGAGATCGTCAGTGCGATGGACGAGGGGCAGGGCGAGTTGGAGATTTAGCCCTGCAATCCGGCGACGAAGATTGTGTCAACTGGAAAGTGACATCATGTGCCACAATATGATATCAATCCAGTCAATGACATCGGAGAGATATCAATGCCGGCAGTGACCGTTCGAAATCTTCCGGAAGAGACGCATCGCGCCTTGCGTGTGCGGGCGGCCTTGCACGGCCGCAGCACCGAGGCCGAGATTCGCGACATCCTGGAAAAAGCGGTGCGGCCGGATGGGCGTGAGAAACTCGGCTCCGTTCTGGCCGACATTGCCCGCCGCGCCGGGCTGAGCAATGAAGATGTGGAGGCCCTTGAGCAGGCCCGCGACAACGCGCCGGCCGAACCGCTGGGGTTCGAATGATCCTCCTCGATACCAATGTCGTTTCGGAAGCGATGAAGCCCGAACCGCACCAGCTTGTTTTGACCTGGCTCGACAACCAGGCCGCCGAGACGCTGTATCTGTCCAGCGTGACGATCGCCGAAATCTTGTTCGGCATAGAGGCCACGCCCGCCGGTCGTCGCAAGGCTGCGCTCGCTGAAACCTTCGCCGGCGTGTGCGCAGTATTTGACCGCCGTATCCTGCCTTTCGATGCCGAGGCGGCTCGGCACTATGCGGACCTGGCGGTGAAGGCGAGGGCGGCCGGCAAGGGGTTTCCGGTGCCTGACGGCTACATCGCGGCAATCGCATCCGCAAAGGGCTTTCATGTCGCCTCGCGGGATACGGCGCCATTTCATGCGGCCGGCGTGCCTGTCATCGATCCCTGGCAACCGTAACACGGTACGGCAGGACGCAAGGCAACTGTCCCATTTCGGGAAACATATGCTGGCATCTGTCTTGCAGCGCCCAGTTTGCCGGCTGACCCCGGTCCTGATCGCGTTCCTGATCGGGTTGTAGGCTCGCCGGGAGTGATGATTGGGGTTCTCGCCCGGCGAGCTTACCATCACCTGGAGTGGTCGCCTGAGTGTCCTGTAAAAGGGCGCGCGGCTTCTACCCCCACAACGGCGCCAGATACCGGACCAGCAGGTAGACCGCTGTATGCGCCGCCACGTAGCAGGCAGCGACGACGACAAAGAAGGCCATGCTGGCGGGCCACGACCGGGGAGGGCCCTGCCTCTTGCTCGGCCGGTTGTTCCAAATCCACAGGGCAGCACAAATAATGGCCCAGACGACCACGAACGGAATCGCGATGCCGATATAGGCGAAGTAGGCAGGGCCTATCAGCGACAGCCATGCCTCGAGACCAAGCATCCAGAATCTCCCCTTTGCCAAAGTCCAGACCGCCGGCAGCGATGGACGCGAGGGGATTATCCGAGCGGAGCGCCTTGCGTCAAATCTTCAGCACGGGCCGAACGGCCGCTTCTCGATGAGATACCGCAAGCCTTCGGCGACATCCTCCAGCGCTACGACCTTCGCCACGACCGACCAGGCTGCTTGCCAGGCCGACGCGCTTTCGGTGAGCAGCAAAAACCCTTGATGTCCGTGCGGCGCTCAAGATCTTACGCCGACGCCGTCGATGACGGCGCCATGGCCTTCGCTGATACGATTGACCCCCTCTGCCCAAATGCGGATGCCAGATGGTTTCAATGAGGGCTGGATCGCATTCCCGGCCAATGGCGAGAGGATGGGGATGGTCAAAGGCGCCATCAGGCTGGCCGACGTGGTTGCGGGCCCCATTGCCGGTGCGGGCGCCTAGGTCAGCCTAGGCTCCGGCCGACAAACCCGGCCGGAGCATGTCTAAAGCGATCAGATCAACCGCAGACCCTGACCTGCTCGATGACCCTGTGGTGATGGCGCCAATGCTTGACCAGTTCGATGTGGCAGCGGTGATGGCGGTGGTGGCGGCGCCACTGACCGTCATAGCCCTGGTTGTCGCTATACTCATCGTCGTCGTAGATTTTTTGGCGGTCGTGATGGCGGCGAATTCGTATTTGATCATTGTCCGATGAATATTGGTCGCCGTCATCGGACTGGATGATCAGGCTGGTGGCTTGTGTCGGTGCAATCAAAGCTGCCGTTCCGGCAAAAGCGATCATGGAAGCGATTATCAGGGTTTTCACTATGGCTCTCCTTGGGTCGAATAATACTCAACTCGCGGGAGAGCTTCGCGTTCCAATGCAAATTGCAGGGTTCAACCGAAGCGGGCCTGCTGGCTGCGAATGCGTACGGCCACGCGCCGGCTGCAAGGCAGCCATTGGCGACCTTGGCCACAGACAAATCTTGCGGGGGGAGAAAAATGGTCGGAGTGGAGAGATTCGAACTCCCGACCCTCTGGTCCCAAACCAGATGCGCTACCAGGCTGCGCTACACTCCGAGGCCCTGCGGCGTATAAGGTTCCGGGCCCTGCCGCGCAACCCCTAAAACGTCAAACCGGAGTTGGCGGTCTGCGCTCTCGCGCAATCCTGGCAGCGATCGCCTTGGCCTGGATGCGGGCATTGGCGAAGCAGCCGCGGATGCTCGGCCGCATCCCGGTGAACCAAAGGCCCGGCAGCTTCGGGTCCTGGTCGGCGCCGTTGAACAGCGGCACGCCCTTTTCGTCGAGCACGCCGAGCTTGCCCAACATGGTCTCGAGCCCAGTGCGGTAGCCGGTCGCCGCGATCACGATATCTGGCTGGATCGTCGCACCATTGTCGAAAATGATCGAGTCGCGGGTGAATTCCCGCACGGTCGGCAACACGATGATCCGGCCGTCCTTGATGGCGTCGACGGCGCCGTCATCCGTGGCGATGGCGGTATAATCCGACGCCAGCCGGCTTGCCCCGCCCGAAGGCGTCGGCGGCAGGCCGAAGGCGGCGAGGTCACCGAAGACCAGCCGCTGCGTCGCTGCCATCACCGCATCGGCAAGCTTGAACGGCAGCCGCGCCAGCATCGGCGAGAAGCGGTGGACGGCGATCTGGCCGATGCGCTTGGGCAGCAGCGCCGGGCCGTTTCGCGTTGACAGCCAGATCTGCGCCGTATCCACCCGCACCAGATGGTTGAGCGCGTCGAAACCGGAATTGCCGGCGCCGACGACCAGCACTTTCCTGCCGGCATAGTCACTTGCTTCGCCGAACTCTGCCGAATGGATGATGCGCCCGGCAAAGGCCTTCATCCCCTTCCAGGCCGGAATGACGGGCTGCCGGTCGCGCCCGGTGGCGATGACGACATGGCGCGCCAGTCGCGGTCCGGCGCCGGTCCGCACAAGCCAGTGGTCACCGTCGAAGGCGACCTCATCGACCGAGACGCCGAACTCGACCGGCAGCCGGTGCATGGCGCGGAATTCGTTGAGATGGCGGATGACCGCGCTTCGGTGCGGAAAGGCAAGGGTGCCGGCGGGAAACGAAACGCCCGGAAGTGCCGAGAGATCGCGATGCGTGTTGAGGTGAAGCTGTGCGTGGCGCTTGTGCCATGGCTCGGCCAGCCGGGCTTCCTTTTCCAGCACCATCACTGGTACGCCGGCCTTGAGCAGCGCGTGGGCTGCGGTCAGCCCGGCCCCGCCGGCGCCGATGACGATCACGCCGTCGAAAATCGCTTGCTGGCCGGCCTCAGCGTGCAAAATCCCCGCGTCCATGCCTCTATGGGTCGCTATCATGACCATGACTTTTGATGCCACGCCAGTGTATCGGGCCTATGCCGCTTCCGAAGCGGCGCCGTTGCAGGCCGCTTCGGCCTTGCCGTCGGCAGTTTTGCACAGTATTGACTGAAATAAGGCGGCGCTGCCGCCAACGCAGCCACGAGGTGCCCATGTCCGCGCGTATTTTCAGCCCAGCCAAAACCGCGATGCAGTCCGGCAAGGCCAAGACCGGCCATTGGGTGCTGGAATTCGATCCCGCCCAGCGCAAGAAAATCGACCCGCTGATGGGCTACACCACATCGGGCGACATGCTGAGCCAGATCCGGCTCACCTTCGACACCAGGGAAGAGGCGGTGGCCTACGCCGAAAAGCAGGGACTGGCCTTCCGTGTCGAGGAGCCGAAGGAGACCAAGCGTCGGCAGATTTCCTATGCGGAAAATTTCCGCTATGACCGCAGGATTCCCTGGACGCATTGACCGGCATTGCCGGGTAGCGTCCGGCGCAAAGACATCAGCCGGCCAAGATATAAAATGGCTTGTCCGGCCAGCGGTCCCGTAGCTCAGCTGGATAGAGCACCGGCCTTCTAAGCCGATGGTCACAGGTTCGAATCCTGTCGGGATCGCCAATAATTCAACGGCTTAGCTCAGGCGCTGTTCCACCAAATCCCACATCTCACCCTTTGTTTCCGCGGGGCGCGAAGTGGCCGTTGGCGCCATCCCTGGGGTGCCTGAAAAGCAGTTTTGCCGGTAGTAACGTTATGGTCTTGTGGAAAGAACGCGACGCTGGTAGGCTTTGGTCCGAAGTTGGCTAGGACTTTAGTCTGGTTATTTGGCTGGATTTTTGGCTTGTGCCAGCTGGGACTTGGCGCTGGTTTTGTGTATGTCGCCCCGGTTGAGTGGGCATGACGCGACGAAATCATCGCAAAGGTGGGTTTATGGCTCTGCTGGCGCCTTTGCCCCATGGCGCCGGGTGAGCGCAAAAATATGTGGGATCGATGATTTCGAAAAAACTTGCCGCCAATGCGGAAACCGCCGCCGCCTTTCTCAACTTGCTGGGAAATGAGAAGCGGCTTTTGATCATGAACCATCTGGCCGGCGGCGAACTTTCGGTCGGTATCCTTGCCGAGAGAGTTCAACTCAGCCAATCGGCCCTGTCGCAGCATCTTGCCAAGCTCCGCGCCTTCGGCCTTGTCGACACCCGTCGCGACCGCCAAATGGTCTACTATTCCTGCTCGTCCGGTGCGGCGCGCGAACTGCTTGCCATGCTGGATGGCTTCCTGGCGACAGAAAGACCGCTTGCGGGGCCGGGACCGCATTACGTCGCCGAAAGGCTGCGCCGGGCGCGAGCAGCCTGAGGGCAGGCATCGGCCTGGATTGATTGACCCTTATGGCCGGGCTTCATTGTCGCTGACGCGCGAGTCGATGTCGGCGCCATCCCGGCGCTGATCGCCAGTATTTTCCACGTTTTTGCGCCTCTCCAGCGTTGGGTCGTCCATGCTGGCCAGACCGCATGTCGTTGGGCGCCAACATGGGCGCAGCGCCGGTCCGCGCCGAACTTGCGCGATTTCTAATATAAGAGCACAGTTCGAAGCGTCGGGGGGAGAACGGCTCACAAGCAAAAATCGGGAGGAAACCATGAACAGCATGAGCCTCACCACGCTTGAACGCGGCAAGACGACCGTCGACGCTGCGGTCCTTGAAGCGCTTTCGGCACAATTGCGCGGCACACTGCTTCAGGCGGGCGACGCCGCCTACGACGAAGCGCGCACCGTCTGGAATGCCACGATCGACCGGCGCCCCGGTCTCATTGTGTGTTGCGTCGGCGCCTCCGACGTCGTCAGTGCCGTGAATTTCGCGCGGGAAAACAGGCTTCTCGTCTCCGTGCGCGGCGGCGGCCACAACATTGCTGGCAGTGCCGTCTGTGACGGCGGCCTGATGATCGATCTGTCGGCGATGAAGTCGGTGCGGGTCGATGTCGTGGCGCGGCGGGTATGGGTCGGGCCCGGTGCCACGCTCGTCGATGTCGACCGGGAAACGCAGGCTTTTGGCCTGGTGGTGCCGACGGGTATCAACTCGACCACCGGCATATCAGGCTTGACGCTGGGTGGCGGCTTCGGCTGGATCACCCGCAAATTCGGCCTGACCATCGACAATCTTGTTTCAGCCGATGTGGTCACCGCCGATGGCAAGTTGCTGCGCGCCAGCCAGAAGGACAATCCGGACCTGTTCTGGGCGCTGCGTGGCGGCGGCGGTAATTTCGGCATCGTCACGGCGTTCGAGTTCCAACTCCACCAGATGGGTCCGCAGGTTCTGTCGGGGCTCGTCGTCCATCCCTTCGCCGATGCCGAAAACGTGCTGCGGGACTATCGAAAGGCGCTCGAAACCGCGCCCGACGAATTGACCTGCTGGGTGGTCATGCGGCAGGCACCGCCGCTACCGTTCTTGCCGACCGAATGGCATGGCAAGGAGGTGCTGGTTTTGGCCATGTGCTATTGCGGCGACATCCAGGCGGGCGAAAAGGCCACGCAGAAGCTTCGCGCCATCGGCACGCCGATTGCCGATGTCGTCGGCCCCAACCCGTTCACCGGCTGGCAGCAGGCCTTCGACCCGCTGCTGACGCCCGGCGCCCGCAACTACTGGAAGAGCCATGACTTCACGGAGCTTTCCGACAGCGCGATCGAGATCACGACAGCGGCGATATCCCGGCTTCCGGGTCCCGAATGCGAAATATTCTTCGGCCATGTCGGCGGGGCGGCGGGTCGCGTCAAGGCGGATGAAACGGCGTTCCCACAGCGCAACTCGCATTTCGTCATGAACGTCCACGCCCGCTGGCGCGAACCGGCAATGGACAAGGCCTGCATCGACTGGGCCCGCGGCATCTATGAAGCGGCAAGGCCTTATGCCGCCGGCACGGCCTATGTGAACTTCATGCCGGAGGACGAGGTCGACCGGGTCGAAGCGGCCTACGGCGGCAACTATCGCCGGCTGCTGGAGGTCAAGCTGCGCTACGACCCGCAGAACCTGTTCCGTATGAACCAGAATCTGCGGCCGAAGGAAGGCCTGCGCGCCGCTTGAGGCGGCAGCGCGTGATCCCGAACCGGAGATCCGTGCGTGCGAATATCGGAATCGATTTTGCTGCA
Organism: Mesorhizobium sp. P2_E7; assembly: GCF_056403855.1. Taxonomy (NCBI): domain Bacteria; kingdom Pseudomonadati; phylum Pseudomonadota; class Alphaproteobacteria; order Hyphomicrobiales; family Phyllobacteriaceae; genus Mesorhizobium; species Mesorhizobium sp. P2_E7. The sequence continues at coordinate 131,148 of NZ_JBFUER010000001.1, forward strand.
TTGACCTTCGGTTCGGAGCGGGTTGAGGTCGGTATCGGCTAGTCCCATTTGCACCCTCTGGCCGTGGCTTCTGGTTGTCGCCTATGGCGCCGGCCTGGACTGGGTGGCCGGCCTCAAGGCCCGGGTCTCAATACCCCCTGAAGCGCAAAGTCGACCTCAGTGCGATCGACGCTGCACGCTGCCTAATGCGCTGCGATACATTGTCGGTCCCGGCAACGGGCCAACGGTTCCGTAGCGGATTAGAGCACCTGACTTCCGAGCCGATGGTCGCAGGTCCCAATCCTGTCGGATCGTCGACAATTTTAAAGAGATAGTGGAGGCCTGAGTGGGAATTGAACCCACTACGTCGGTTTTGCAGACCGATGCGTCACCGTCCCGCCCTCAGACCATGACGCGTTGTGCATGCACCGCGACATCCAGTCAAGTTGGCCGACCTTCCGCCGGCTGCCGTCAGCCAGGATGTTCGGAACGCGGCTCGCGCTCAGGTGTTTATGAGAGATGACGCCGAAAACTCCGACCATCGCCCGCATCTGGCGCGGCAGGACCTTGCCCGACAAGGCCGATGCTTATGAGCGTTACAATTACGAGGCCGGCATCAAGCCGCTGATCGAGAAGGCGCTTGCCGTCCAGACCTTTCGCGAGGACACGCCGACCCATTCGGAATTTATCACCATTTCCCACTGGGAGAATGTCGAGGCGATGGCGGCGTTCACCGGCGGCGACCCGAGGGATATCCACCATCTCAACCGGGACAAGGAGTTCCTGATCGAATTGCCGAAGGCTGTACAAGTGCTGCGCATCCGCTCCAGCCACGGATTGGTTGGCGGCACCTGATGTTTGCGGGTTTTGATGCCAGGACCGTAAAAGTCGAGGAGACGTTGATCTTCGTCAGGCTCGGTGGGTCGGGTCCGCCGCTGCTCCTTCTGCACGGCTTTCCCGAAACGCATGTGATGTGGCGCGACATTGCCGTGGCTTTGGCGCAGCACTTCAGCGTTGTCGCCGCCGATCTCAGGGGCTACGGCCGCAGCGGTTGCCCGGCTTCCGACGCTGAGCATGCGGCTTACTCCAAACGGGCAATGGCGCGGGACATGGTGCAAATGATGCATGCGCTCGGCTACGACCGCTTTGCTGTTTCCGGCCATGACCGCGGTGGCCGCGTTGCTTACAGGATGGCGCTCGACCATCCCGACACCCTGTTGAAGGTCGCCGTCCTCGACATCATTCCGACGGCCGCAGCTTGGGATCACGCCGATGCCAGGCTGGCGCTCGCCTTCTGGCCATGGAGCCTGCTTGCCCAGCCCGAGCCGCTGCCGGAGCGTTTGCTGGCCGCAGCACCGGATGCCGTCATCGACAATGCGCTCACCGGGTGGGGATCGACCGCGGAGGCTTTTCCGGCTGAGGTGAGGGCGGCCTACATCGACGTGCTGCGCGATCCCGCCCATATCCACGCCATCTGCGAGGAGTATCGCGCCGCCGCCGGCATAGACCGCGAGCACGACGCGCAGGACGAGGCTGACGGCCGTCGCATCAAATGTCCGCTGCTTGCGCTGTGGAGCGGCGAGGGCGGCTTGCAAAACTGGTATGCGGACGAAGCCGGCCCGCTGGCGATCTGGCGGCAATGGGCCGACAGCGTCGAAGGCGGGCCGGTCCAGGGCGGACATTTTTTCCCGGAGGAGAATCCCAAGGACACCGCTGCTGCGCTGTCAAAATTCTTCGCAGCGTGAGGTCGCGCTTCCGGCCTACTGCGCGCCGCGCACCTTTACCACCACACTGCGCACCGCCAGCACCAGCACGGTGATGATGATCAGGATCACCGACAGCGCGGCGATCGCCGGGTCGATGTTGTCGCGCAGGCCCATCCACATCAGCCGCGGCAGCGTGATGGCATTGACCGAGGTGATGAACAAAGTGACGCCGATCTCTTCCCAGGACAACACAAAGGACAGCAGGGCGGCGGTGACGATGCCGAACTTGATGTTGGGCATGATGATGCGCGTCGCGCGCTCCCACACGCTGGCCCCTAAGCCCCGTGCAGCGAGGTCGATTCGGCGGTCGAGCTGGCTGAGCGAGACCAGAATCAGCACCGTGGCGAAAGGCACTGTCATCACCGAATGCGCCATGGCGACGCCGAGCCAGGTGTCGTAGCCGAAGAACGAACTCATGCCGGAGATCGAGGTCAGCAGGAAGTAGAGCGTGATCGCCGACACCACCGGCGGCACCACCATCGGCAACAGCACAAAGCCGACCAGTGCTGCGGTAAAGCGCGGCTGGAACATCCACACACCCAGGCTGAAGCAGAGCGCCAGCACGGTGGAGATGACGCTGCTGACGATGCCGATGCGGATCGACAGCAGGATGGCGTCGAGCCAGCGCGGATCCTCGATCAACGAGCGGTAATGGCGCAGCGATAGTTCGCCCGTCGGCATCGCCAGCATGCGGCTTGGCGTCAGCGACACCGGAATGACCGCGAGCAGTGGCAAGAGCAGGAACAGCGCCACCAGCACGGCGAGGATCAGCGAGACGGGACCGGGGCGATAGGTCGGCATCAGATCAGCTGCTTCGGTCTGACATAGCGGAACAAGAGCGCCATCAGCGCGCCGACGAACAGCACCAGCACGACACTGATTGCCGCGCCCAGCCCCCAGTCGGGGCTCTGGAAGATACGGAGATAGATCAATTCGGCGATCATCACGCTGCGGCCACCGCCGAGGATCGCCGGCGTGACGAAGAAGCCGAGCGAGAAGACGAAGACGATCATCGCCGAGCCGATGATGCCGGAGCGCGTCATCGGCACGAACACGGTCCAGAAGGTGCGCATGCGGCTGGAGCCCAGCCCGCGCGCCGCAAGCAGCACGCGCTCGTCGAGGCTGCGCATGGCCGACGCCAGCGGAAACACCGCGAAGGGGATGAGGAAATGCGTCATGCCGACAATCACGCCAAATTCGTTGCGCACCAGCGCCAGCGGCTCGGAGATGAAGCCGATCGATTGCAGCCAGGTGTTGATCAGGCCGCGATTGGAAAGCAGCGCCACCCAGCCGAAGGCGCGCGTCAGCACCGAGATCCAGAAGGGGACGAGAATGCAGAATTCAGCGATCACGCGCTGCGCCGGGCTGCCACGCACCCACACCATGGTAATCGCATAGGCCGCCGCCACAGACACCACGGTGACGATCAGCGCAATGCGCAGCGTGCGGATGAACACCGACTGCACCAGTGCGTCGGTGGCGAGCGCGCCATACTGGCCGAGCCCCGGCGTCGGCAGCGTGACGCTCCATTTGACGACGCCGAGGAACGGCCAGGCATAGGCCAGCACAAGGAACAGGAGCAGCGGCGCCATCAACAGCGCCGCGCCCATCCTGTCGGAGAGGGTGCCTCTCATCTCGGTCCGATCGTCCCGGCCTGATCAGGCCGAGATGATCTTGGTATATTCGTCGAGCGCTGCGCCGTAATTCTTGGCGTACCAATCCATGTCGAGCGCGATCTGCTTCTTCATGTTTTCGGGGTCGACCGGGTTGATGCGCTTCTTGTCGGCGGGGATCAGCGCGTCGGTGGCCGGATTGGCCGGACCCTGTCCCAGCTTGTCGAACATCACCAGCTGCTTTTGCGGATCCTGGGCGCTGGCGATGAACTTCATCGCCGCGTCCTTGCCGCCGGGGTTGCCCTTGAGCACGGCCAGCGCGCCGGGCGAGATCAGGCCCTGGTCCCAGATGAACTTGATCTTGCCGCCGGAATCCTGCTCGATCAGCGAGGCGCGGGTCGACCACACGATGGCCATCGAGGCCTCGCCGTTGAGCAGCACGCTCTGGCTCTCTGCGCCGCCGCCCCAATAGGCCACGACATTTTCCTTGAAGGCGGCGATCTTGTCATGCGCGCGCTTCAGGTCGAGCGGGTAGAGCGAGGCCGGCGCGATGCCGTCGGCGAGAAGGGCTGCTTCCCAGCTCGACACGCCCCATTTGTAGAGCGAGCGCTTGCCCGGGAATTTCTTTACGTCGAAGAAATCGGCCATGCCGGTCGGCGCGTCCTTGCCGTATTTCTCCGAGTCATAGGCGATGACATAGGAGAAGAAATAGGTCGACGCCGCGTATTCCCAGCCAAAACCTTCACGCATCTTTTTCTTGTCGACGATGGCGTAGTCGATCGGCTCGAGCGCGCCCTGGGCGCCGAGCGTGATGGCCGAGAACGGGTCGACGTCGACGAGATCCCAGGTCGGCGCGCCGCTCTTGAACTGCGCGGCAATCGCGCCTTCGGTCGGGCCCGAGCCGTCCATCTTGACGGTGATGCCGGTGTCCTTGGTGAAGGCCTGGCCGTAGGCGGCGTCGTAAGCCGTGAGCGCATCGCCACCCCAATTGACCAGCACCAGTTCCTTGGCCTGCGCAAAGGCGCCGGTCGAGCGCAACAGCATCGGCGTGCCGGCCAGCACGAGAGCCGCAAGCTGCGTGAATTGCCGGCGCGAAATCTCGCCACGGACTGCCCTGCCGGACAGGCTGTCGATCGCTTGTTTTTTGGTTTCGTTTGTCATGTCACTTCCCCTTTTTTCGTTGGTAGTTCCGGTGGTTGTGGCGTGCTCCAGATTCTTTGCTGGAAGACTTCGCCGGTGTGGTCGTCATCCTCCGTCCGGAAGGAGGAAACCTTTTTCCGCCGGCCAGGTCAGCCAGACGGAATTGCCTTTGCTCAGCGCCGCGGCCGCAACCTCGTTCGGCACCGACACCGTCACCTTGGCGCCCTGGCGCGTTGTCAGGTCGAGCTTGGTCGCCGCACCGAGATAGGTCGAGCCGACGGCGGTGGCGGCAATGCCGTTCTCGCCGGCGGCCGCTTCGCGCGCGATCGACATATGCTCGGGGCGGATTGCCAGAATGGCGTTGCCGTTCACCGCTTCGGCATTGCCGCGCAGCGTGATCGCACGATCCTCGCAAAGTGCGGTGGCGCCATCATCGGCGCGCTTGACGCCCTTCAGCGGCAGCATGTTGATTTCGCCCAGGAACTCGGCGACGAAGCGGTTGGCGGGCCGGTCATAGACCTCGTCCGGCGCGCCAACTTGCAACAGTTTGCCGTGGTTGAAGATGGCGACGCGCGACGACAGCGCCAGCGCCTCGCTCTGGTCGTGGGTGACGAAGACGAAGGTGGTGCCGGTCTCCTGGTGCAGCCGCTTCATCTCGGCCTGCATCTGGCCGCGCAGGCTCTTGTCCAGCGCCGAGAACGGCTCGTCGAGAAGCAGCACGCCGGGCTCGAACACCAAAGCGCGGGCCAGCGCCACGCGCTGCTGTTGGCCGCCGGAAAGCTGCGCCGGCAGCTTGGTCTCATGGCCCTTCAGGCCGACGCGCTCGATCATCTCGGCGACGCGGCGCTTGATCTCGGCTGCGGACTTCTTGCGCACCTTGAGCGGGAAGGCGATGTTGGCCTCGACCGACATATGCGGAAACAGCGCATAGCCCTGGAACACCATGCCGGCGGCCCGTTGCTCGGCCGGCCGCTCGGTGATGTCCACGCCGTCGCTGAAAAGCTTGCCGACGGTCGGCTGCACGAAACCGGCCAGGATCATCAGGAAGGTGGTCTTGCCCGAGCCCGAGGGGCCGAGCAGCGTCAAAAACTCGCCGCGGCCGATATTGAGCGACAGATCGTCCAGTGCACGGAACGAGCCGAAGCTCTTGCCGATCCCGATTGCCTTGATCTCTGCGGCCCGGCCGGGTTGCTGCATCCTGCCTCTTCCTTGGTCGTACCTTGAGCGTAGGGCAGGGCGCCGGCTCACCGCAACCGAATAGTTTTCGCCTGATCGGCAAATTTGATTCACGGATGGCGCCAAATCTCCCCCCTTGAGGGGGAGATGTCGCCGAAGGCGACAGAGGGGGTCGCATCGCATGGAGCGCCAACCCCTTCTTACCTTGAAGAAAAGACAGACCAGGTCGAGCCCAGTCTGACCGACCCCCTCTGGCCTGCCGGCCATCTCCCCCTCAAGGGGGGAGACTAGCTAACTTCCGACAGTTTCGCCCTCAACCACCCCGCAAACGCCTCCAGCACCGGGTGACTTGCCTTGGCATGTTCAGAAACCAAAAAGTACGAGCGCGGCGAGGGGATCGCGATGTCGAACGGCTTCACCAGCCGGCCTTCGCTCAATGCCCGGCGGCTGGTCAGTTCGTCGCCCATGGCGATGCCTTGGCCGGCGATCGCCGCCGAGAACACCAGGTTCATGTCCGAGAAGAAAATACCGCCTTCAGTGTCGGGGTTTTCCACCTTGGACAGCGCCAGCCAGCGCGACCAGTCCTCGGTGTCGCCGAGATGCAGGAGGTTGGCGCGCAGCACGTCGGCCGGCTTGGAAAAGCCGCCGACCTTGTTGAGCAAGGTCGGGCTGCAGAGCGGTGTGAACGAGATTTCGCACAACAGTTCGGCTGCCCGGTTCGGCCAGTTGCCGACGCCGAAGGCGATGAAGGCGTCGGCGTCGGGATTGCTGACGTCGTCCAGCCGCCTGGGCGTCAGGATCGACAGAGCCACATCCGGATACATCTGCCGGAACTCGCCGATATGGGTGCATAAAAACAGTGAGGCGAAGCCCGGTGTGCAGGAGACGGCAAACGAGCCGCCGACGCCGGTGCCGGCCTGGCGCGTCACGGCATCGCCGAGCACGGTCAGCGCCTTCCTCACATCGGCCGCATAGCGCTGGCCGCGCGGGGTGAGGGCCACGCCCTTGCCGATGCGCTCCAAGAGCTCGAAGCCGAGATCGCGTTCGAGCAATCGCAGCTGATGGCTGACGGCGCTGCGGGTGAGGTGCAGTTCGTCTGCGGCGCGCCACACGCTGCCGTGACGGGCAAAACTGTCGAGGGCGCGCAGCGCCTGTGTGGAGGGTATTCGCAAGAAGCCTCAGGTGAACCGAATTTGCACGAACCGGGAAAACATATCACTTTTTGCAAGGCCGCTTCACTGCTTTCTTGGGCTGCATGGAGAAACCGGTGACGACCTCGGCGCAAGCCACCGCGCTTGCCTGCCTCGATGGCATCCAGCTGTCGCTGTCGGCGTGGACGCGCACCATTTTCGATTTCGGCGAGACAGCCTGGCGCGAATACCAGTCGGCAGCCTGGTATGTGGCGCGGCTGAAACATGAGGGCTTTTCGGTCGAGGAAGGCTCGGCCGGCATGCCGACCGCCTTTTGCGCCCACTGGACGAACGGCCCAGGTCCGACCATCGGCATGTACGCTGAATACGACGCCGTGCCCGGCAACTGCCAGGACGCGGCGACGGTGAAACGGCCACGCCCGGGCCTTGGCGGCGAGGCCGGCGGCCACACCGATCCGCATTCCGGGCTTGGCGTCGCCAGCCTCGGCGGGCTTCTGGCCACCAAGGCTGCAATGCAGCGCCACGGCATCGAGGGCACGTTACGCTTCACTGGCGAGCCGGCCGAGAAGGTCAGGGGTTCGAAACCGATCCATGCGGCAAAAGGCTATTATGACGGGCTTGCCGGCATGATCTCCTTCCACCCCTTCTACATGCTGCCGCTCTGCAACACGGCGCGCTGGGACACACATTGCGGCGCGGCCTATGCGATGATCTACCGCTTCATCTGCGACGAACCCGAAAACTGGGTTCGCGCCGGCGATGGCGCGCCGATCCCGCAGGCGCATTCGGCTGTCAGGGCGCCCGGCGCCAACGATGCGCTGATGACAATGTACATGGCCTCCAAGGCGCTTCGCGATTCGATGTTGCCGCACCAGGGCGGCTGGTCGATCAGCGAGGCGATCCTGACAGCAGGGCAGGCCACGGCCGACAATCTGCCGGCCGGGCTCTCCGAGATCCAGTACATGATCCGCGTGCCGACCATTGCCATGGCCGAGCAGGTTACCGCGGTGCTCGACCGCAACGCGCAAGCCGCTGCTACGATCAGCGGTTGCCGTTACGAGCGCCATTGGGTGTCGAAGTCGCGTCCCGGCCTCGCCAACCACGCGATGGCAGGGATTGCCTATGAAGCGCTGTCCGCGGTCGGCCCGCCGCACTGGGACGAGACAGCGAAGGCGATCGCCCGCGAGGTGCAGGTCAATGCCGGCGGCACGGCGACCGAAAACCCGTTCATCGACGAGATGGAGCGGCTGATCGCGCCGCAAGAGGCCGAAGCCATCCTGCGCCGCGATTTGCCACCGTCGCAGATCAACTCGACCTCCGACGACTACACCGACATGTCGTGGCACGCCCCGACGGCCCGTTTCTATGTCGCCCGCCCGGCGCTGCGTTCCGCGAACGGCCATGCCTACCCGTCCTGGGCGATGAATGCGCTGGGTGGCATCTCGGCCACCATCGATCCGATGGTCATGTGTGCTGCGAAGACTGTTGCGCTTGCGGCGCTGCGCCTGCTCGAGGACAAGACCGCGCGCGATGCGGCGATGGACGAATTCGTCACCCGCACCGGCGGCGGCGTCGGCGGCACGAACTGGATCGCGCCGCTTTGCGATTATGACCCGCCGATCAATTTCCGCTGGCCGGAATATGTCACCACCGCGCGCGGGCGCGACTGGTGGATTCCGTCCGCCGGCACCGCATGAACTGACCACATTGCTATCACCACGAGGAGAAGCCCATGACCGTCCATGACCGCATCGTCGCCGAGCCGTTTTCCTTGCAGCGCCGCAACCCCGCCGGTGGCACCAAGCCGCTGACCGCATGGGGTTTTGCTAACGAGACCGATGTCTTGACCGACGTTCTGCTCGGCTCGCCCAATTTCCTGCGCCACCTCTCGACCAGTTCGCTGTCGCGCAAGCATCTGCGCGAGGCGCCCTGCAACGTCCAGATCGCGCAGGCGCAGCACAAGGATCTCGTCGCCGCCTACGAGCATTTCGGCGTCAACATCCACTGGCACGAGCCGACGCCGGAACTGCCGATGCAGGTCTATTCCCGCGATTCCAGCGTCATGACGCCCTACGGCGCCTTTATCACCGCCATGGCCAACTGGTGGCGGCGCGGCGAGAATTATGCCGCCATCCGCACCTATGAAAAGCTCGGCATCCCGATCTACGACATGGTCACCGCAGGCACCTTCGAGGGCGGCGACTTCAACGTCATCGAGGAGGGGGTGGTGCTGATCGGCTGCGGCGGCGCCCGCACGCAGGAAGAGGGTGCGCGACAGGTCCAGGCCTGGTTCGACAAGGAAGGCTGGGAAACACGGCTAGCCTTCATCGACGAATATTATGTCCATATCGACCTGATGGTGGTGCCGATCGCTGAAAAGCTCACCGCGGTCTGCCTCGCCTGCACCGAGCCCGGCATCGTCGACTGGCTGAAGGGCAAAGGCCACGAGATCATCGACGTTCCATTCCAGGACACGATGGCGCTTGGCTGCAACTTCATGTCGCTCGGCAAGGACAGGGTGATCGCGCCGACCTCAAGCCAGACGCTGATCGGTCAGCTCAAGGCGCGCGGCTTCGAGGTCGCGGCCGTCGACATGAGCGAGATCTCCAAGACCGGCGGCGGCATCCACTGCATGGCGCAGGCACTGAAGCGCGAGCCGGCGTAAGAGCCGCATTTGACAAAACAGGCCCGAGAGGGGAAATTGATTCGATCAATTGAAGGGGGATTCTGTGAAAAAAGCCTATGAAAAGCCGAGCCTGGCCAAAGCAGGCAAGCTCGGATCGGTGGTCGCTTTCATCTCGTCGAAGCCCGCTCCCTGAGCGCCTGCGGCCGCTGCAGGCCGAAATTCGGCTGTCCTGGCTAGCGACAATCGGATCGAAGTGCATGATTTTATGTCAGCCCGCCGACTTTGAACGGCGGGCTTTTGCTTTGCGCCAGAGCGCTGTCGCGCCGCTAACCCATCGCCGCGTATCAGCCGGCTAGTCCGGTCTATCCGAACCTGAATTGAACTTGCGCCGGGCATTTTCCAGATGCGCGCGCATCGCTTGCCCGGCGGCTTCCGGGTCATGGCGCTCGATCGCCTCGAACATCGCCTGGTGGCCGGCAAAACTCTTGCGATTCTCGATCTCGGTGTTGGCCATGTGGATGCGCTGATTGATCAGCCACTCGACCAGCGCCTCATGCGCGGCGAGGAAGATCGGATTGCCGGGGATGACGGTCAGGGCGCGGTGAAACGCGACGTCGGTGACGGCGAAGGCTCGCGCCCGGGCGATGGAACGCTCGTTTTCGGCCAGCGCGGCGGCCAGCGCGTCGATCTGTTCGCGTGTCGCCACCTCGGCGGCATGGCGCGCGATCGAGACTTCGAGAAACAGCCGCAATTGCTCGAAATGGCCGATCCCGTCGGGCTGATCCATCAACAGATGCGCTGTCCCGGTCAGTTGCTCCAGCATGTTCTTCGGCGTCGGCCGCGTCACCTTCGGCCGCTCACCGCTGTTGATCTTCACCAGCCCCATCTTTTCCAGCGCAAACAGCGCCTCGCGCACCGACGGGCGGCCGACATCGAACATCGACATCAGGTCGCGCTCGGACGGCAGCGAGGCGCCGACCGGATAGACCTCGTCACGGATCATCGCCTCCAGGCGGAGGCGAACTTCATCCGACAATTTTTTTCGTACCGGCATATTGTGCATGGTCTACCTTTTAAGCTATTAGACCAGTCGCCGCAAGCGAGGATCTTGCGCAACCGAAGGGATGGAGGTCGCCGTTTGCCGATGGGCGCGGCGGTCGCGCGACAGGCGAGGACCTGGCGCGAAATCGGCCTGAGGCATGGCCTCGATTTCGGCCGGCGAAAGCAACGGGAGGAAAATTCCATGAGAAGACTGCTGATGAGCTTTCTGTCGGCGCTGGCGCTGACCTTTGCCGCCGGCGCCGCGAAGGCCGCGGATGGTGGCACGTTGCGCTCGGCCATGCGCACCGGCTGCATCGAGATGGGCACGCTGCACACCACTTGTGGCCACAGGCTCGACGAGACGGTCCTGCAGGGCCTCGTCCACATCAAATGGACGGGCGAAGGCGTGCAGCCGATGCTGGCCGAGAGCTGGAAGACGCCCGACGGCGGCAAGACTTACATCTTCAACCTGCGCCATGGCGTCAAATGGCATGACGGCACCCCGTTCACCGCCAAGGACGTGGTGTTCAGCCTCAACCTCTACGCCAACCCCAAGGTCGGCTCGCCCTGGGCGCAGAAGCTTGGCGCGGTCGCCGGGTACAAGGCTTTCCAGGATGGCTCGGCCTCCTCGCTTGCCGGAGTGAAAGCACTCGATGACATGACCGTCCAGATCGAGCTCGACAGCGCCAAGCCGCTCTGGGTCGAGCTGCAGCTTATCGCTATCTCGATCTTTCCCGAACACATTCTGGGCAAGGTCGCACCCGGCGATATCAAGGGCAACGGCTTCTGGGTCAACCGCGTCGGCACTGGCCCGTTCATCTGGAAGAAATATGAGAGCGACCAGTATGTCGAGGTCGACCGCAACCCCGACTATTTCCTCGGCGCGCCGAAGCTCGACCGCATCATCTACCAGATCTACAAGGACGTGCCGCCGATCATCGCCGCACTCGAGACCCAGGAAGTCGACGCCATGTCCTATGAGGGCGGCGGTGTGCCGGTCTCCGAACTCGCCCGCCTGCAGAAGCTCGACTATCTGACGGTGCTGCCGAAATTCTCCGCCGGCCTGCCGACCTATCTGCAGTTCAACCTGGAGAACAAGCGTTTCGCCGATGTGCGCGTGCGCCAGGCGATGCTCTATGCCATCGACCGCAAGGCCATCATCGAGACGGTCAAGCAGGGCGCTGGAGAGCTGTTGAACACGCTGTTCCCGCAGGATTGGGCACGCGCCAAGGATCTCGAGCCCTACGACTACAATCCCGATAAGGCCAAGCAGTTGCTGACCGATGCCGGCTGGGACACCAGTCAACCGGTCGACTTCATCTACTACTATTCCGACCAGATGAACGTCGACACCGTCACCGCCATCCAGAGCTATCTGGCCGCCGTCGGCGTCAACATCCAGCCGCGCCTGCTCGATCCGGCGGCGATCAACCAGGTCTATGCCGACGGCAGCTTCCAGATGGGCTTCTTCGCGCAAGGCATGGGCCTCGATCCCTCGCTCGGCTCGCCGCTGGTCGTCTGCGGCGCCAAGCCGCTTGCCATGGGCTATTGCAACCCCAAGGTCGACGAACTCTTCAACAAGGGGCTGGAGTCCAACGACCGCGCAGTACGCGCCGCGAGCTACCAGGAGGCCTCGCGCATCCTCAACCAGGACCTGCCAAAAGCCTGGCTGTGGAACGAGGTGCGGCCGCTGGCCTTCAACAACCGCATCGTCGGCCTTGCCCAGCACTTCAAGGAGCAGCCGCTCGTGATCTTCAATCACCCGGTCTACAACGAAGTCGAGAAGTGGGAAGTGGCGAAGTAGCCACCGCGCAAACCCTTGCAGATCGTGAGGCTCCGCCGGAGCCTCACGATCTGATGTCTCAGAACCGCCTTCAACCATAGGAGAGGCCGGTGCTCAGCTATCTCCTGCGAAAACTGCTGTTCAGCGTTCCGGTGCTGTTCGGCGTCACCGTGATCGTCTTTGCCATTGCGCATGCCATGCCTGGTGACGCCGTGCTGGCAATGATCACGGCGGAGGCGCCGTCGAGCGAGGCGCTGATCGCCATGCGGCGCGGCGAGCTCGGCCTCGATCAGCCGGTTTACATCCAGTACCTCAACTGGATCGGCCAGATCCTGCACGGCAATCTCGGCCGCTCCTTCGTCAATGGCCGTAGCGTCGGCGACATCATAGCAGAACGGCTGCCGATGACGCTGGAACTGATGGGCGCGGCACTTCTCGCAGCCTTCATCATCGGCACCACGCTCGGCGTGATCTCGGCGCTGCGGCAATACAAGGCCACCGACTATTCGCTGACGCTTGCCGGCTTTGTCGGCGTCTCGATCCCGGATTTCTTCATGGGGCTGCTGCTGGTCTATGTCTTTGCGCTGGAGCTGCGTTGGCTGCCTTCGTCGGGCATTTCCACGGCTGGCGACAGCTTCTCGCTCGTCGACAATCTCAAGCACCTGATCCTGCCGGCGGCAGCACTCGCTTTGTTCCGCGCCGCCATCTTCATGCGTTATGCCCGCGCCGGCATGCTCGAAGTGCTGAACCAGAGCTATATGCGCACCGCCAAGGCCAAAGGCCTGCGCCCGAGCACGATCACGCTTCGCCATGGTCTGCGCAATGCACTGATCCCGCTGGTCACCGTCTTCGGCCTCGCGCTGCCGACACTGTTCGGCGGCTCGGTGGTGATCGAGACCATTTTCCAGTGGCCGGGCATCGGCCTGATGTTCATCGATTCCGTGGTCAACCGGGATAGTCCCGTCATCATGGGCTACGTGCTGATCACCGCCATCATCGTCATGCTGGCCAATCTTGTGACCGACCTTGCCTACAGCGTGCTCGACCCCAGGGTGAGCTATGACTGACGCCACCGCCGCCGACATCGCGGTCACGGCAAGCGCCTCGCGTGGCCTGTGGGGCGAGGCGGCGCGCCGCTTCCTGCAGCACCGGCTGGCGACGCTCGGCCTGATCATGCTCGCCATCATCGTGCTCGCTTGCGTGCTGGCGCCGCTGATTGCGCATTACGGACCGAACGACATCGACCTCAGGGGCCGCAACCAGCCGCCCGGTGGCATGCATTGGCTGGGCACGGACGGCACCGGCAGGGATATCTTTGCCCGCATCCTCTATGGCGGCCGCATTTCGCTGACGGTCGGGTTCGTCGCCGTGGCCATCTCGGCGGCCATCGGCATCTTCATCGGCTGCGTCGCCGGCTATTTCGGCGGCAAGGTCGATCTCGTGCTGATGGGCCTGATCGACATGGTGCTGACCTTTCCGCGCCTGGTCATCATCATCGCTTTCGTCGCTGTCGTCGGCCCCAGCATCTTCAACACCATGGTGGTCATCGGCCTGCTCAGCTGGCCGTCGATCGCCCGACTGACGCGCGGCGAGATCCTGGCGCTGCGCAACCAGGAATTCATCCTTGCCGCGCGCTCGCTCGGCACCTCGCCATCGGTCATCATCCTCGAACACATATTGCCCAATGTGCTGAGCCCGATCCTGGTGGCGATCACGCTCGATGTCGCGACCGTCATCCTGCTCGAGGCGTCGCTCTCCTTCCTCGGCCTCGGCGCGCAGGCGCCTGCGGCAAGCTGGGGAAACATGCTGCGCGACGCGCGCACGCTGTCGATCCTGGAAAGCCAACCCTGGATGTGGATCCCGCCCGGCGCCATGATCGCCATGGCCGTGCTCAGCATCAACTTCGTCGGCGATGGCCTGCGCGATGCGCTCGACCCGCAGCACATTATGGGCGGGGGCGGCAAATGACAGGCGCCGACGCACTTGCAGTCGAAAGGGCCGCCAAGGGGATCGGACAGCAGTCGGTGCTTTCCGTGCAAGGGCTGAGCGTTCAGTTCGGTCCGCACGGCAATTCCGTCTATGCCGTCAACGATGTCTCCTTCGAGCTTGCCGAGAGCGAGTCGCTGGCCATTGTCGGCGAGAGCGGCTCCGGCAAGTCCGTCACCGTGCAGACATTGATGGGGTTGATCCGCAAGCCGCCCGGCCGTGTGACGTCAGGCCGTGCACTCTTTCGCGACCGCGATCTGCTGGCCATGCCCGACAGTGAGTTGCGCCAGATCCGCGGCCGCGACATCGCCATGATCTTCCAGGACCCGATGTCGTCGCTGAACCCCGTGCTGACCATCGGCCTGCAACTCACCGAGGCGCTGCGCGAGCATCAAAGCCTGAGCGAGGCCGAGGCTGAACGCCAGGCGCTCGACATGCTGGCGCTCGTCGGCATCGCCAACGGCCCGCAGCGCATGCGCACCTTTCCGCACCAGTTCTCCGGCGGCCAGTTGCAACGCATCGGCATCGCCATGGCGCTGGTCTGCAAGCCGTCGATCCTGATCGCCGACGAGCCGACGACGGCGCTCGACGTCACCATCCAGGCGCAGATCGTCGAACTGGTCGCGCGCCTGCAAAAACAGCTCGGCATGGCCATCATCTGGATCAGCCATGACCTCAGCCTGGTCGCCGGCTTCGTCGACCGCGTCGCGGTGATGTATGCCGGCTCGATCGTCGAATGCGCGCCGGTCGACGCCCTGTTTTCGGTAACGACCCATCCCTACACGATCGGCCTGTTGAACTCGATCCCGTCGTTGACCGCCGACAACGCCAGGCTGGTGCCGATCAAGGGCGCGCCGCCCAATGTCACGCTGCCGCCGACCTTCTGCGCCTTCGCGCCGCGCTGCGACTATGCCGAGGCACACTGCCGCGAACAGAAGCCGCCGCTGGAAGCGGTCGACGCCGGCCACACCTCCGCTTGCTGGCGCTGGCGCGAGATTGACCATCTGCCACGGCCGACGGCCGCGGCACAAAGCGCGAAGCCTGCTGCCGCGGCCGGGAAGGACGCGCTGCTCTCCGTCACCGATCTCAAAGTGCATTTCCCGATCCGGCGCGGCGTGCTCAGGCGGCAGGTCGGCGCGGTGCATGCCGTCGACGGCGTCAGCTTCGAGGTGCTGCGCGGCGAGACCCTGGCGCTGGTCGGCGAAAGCGGCTGCGGCAAGTCGACGACCGGCCGCGCCGTGCTTGGCCTCGAGCGGCCAAGTGCCGGCCGCATCGTGTTCGAGGGCAGGGACTATGCCGGCGCAACCGGTGAAGAATTGAAGCAGCGCCGCCGCGATATGCAGATGGTGTTCCAGAACCCGTTCGGTTCGCTCAACCCGCGCATGACCGTCGGCCGCATCATCGGCGAGGGGCTGCGTGCGCAGAAGATCGGCACCCGCGCCACGCGCGATGCAAGGGTCAGCGAGTTACTGGCGCTGGTCGGCTTGCGGGAAGCGCTGCGCAACCGCTATCCCTTCGAGCTCTCCGGCGGCCAGCGCCAGCGCGTGGGCATTGCCCGTGCGCTGGCAGCCAATCCGAAATTCATCATCGCCGACGAGCCGATCTCGGCGCTCGACGTCTCCATTCAGGCGCAGATCGTCAACCTGCTTGATGACCTCAAGACACGCCTTGGCCTGACCTATCTGTTTGTCGGCCACGATCTGTCGATGATCCGCTATCTCAGCGACCGTGTCGCGGTGATGTATCTTGGTCGCATCGTCGAGATCGGTATCACCGCCATCGTGTTCGGCAGCCCGCTGCACCCCTATACGCGCGCGCTGCTGTCGGCGATCCCGGTGCCCGACCCGAAGGCCGGCGGCACGCGCCGGCGCATCGTGCTCGGCGGCGGCGTGCCCGATCCGTCGAAGCCGCCATCCGGCTGCCATTTCCATCCGCGCTGTCCGAAAGCGACCGACATCTGCAGCAAGGTGGACCCGCAACCGCGCGATTTTGGCTCGATCGCATCGGGCCGGCACCTCGTTGCCTGCCACCACGCCGGAGAGGCCTGAGCGATGCAGCGAAACCCGAGCCGGCTGTCGAAAAAGATGATGCCGAAACAACGCCATAGAGCCGAAACCGGAATCAGCGGTTCAGGCTCAGATTTCCCCGAGACAATCCTGGCAGCACCGAGGACTTAAGCAATGACCAGAGAATTGGCGGGCATGTATGCCGCCTTGATGACCGGGCTCAGCGATGCCGGCGAGTTCGACCCGCAACGCCAGCGCAACATCAATGATTACGTCCTGCGCCAGGGCCTGGCCGGCCTCTATGTCGGCGGCTCAAGCGGCGAGTCCGGCCTGCTGACGGTGGACGAATTGTTGGCGCAGCAGGAAGTGGTCTTTGCAGGCGCCGCGGGGTCGGACGTTAATCTGATCGCCCATGTCGGCATGCCGAACCTTCGTGATTCCATCCGCCTCGCGCGGCACGCGAAAAAGCTCGGCTATCACGCGCTGTCGGCGCTGCCGCCGCATTCCTATCCGTTCTCCGACGAGGAGGTGTACGGCTATTACCAGGCGCTGGCGGCGGCGACCGACCTGCCGCTGATCGTCTACGAGATCCCGTTGCGCACTGGCCGTCCCTTGCCGCTGGCGCTGCTGGTCAGGCTGCTCGACCTCGGCAATGTCGTCGGCATCAAATACACCTCCACCGACCTGTTCAAATATTCGCTGCTGCGCAAGCGGCAGCCGCAAAAACTGTTCTTCTACGGCTTCGACGAGATCTACGCCGCCGCCGGCATGCTCGGCACCGAAGGCGGCATCGGCACCACCTACAATCTGCTCGGACGGCTCTATGTGGCGGTTGATCAGGCGGTCCGTGCCGGCGATCTGGTGCAGGCGAAAACCTTGCAGATGGTGTCGCAGGATTTCGTCGAAGCGCTGCTGGAGACCGGCGTGCTGCCGGGCATGAAAGCGGCCTTCCGTGTCATCGGCGTCGATTGCGGCCCGACCCGCGCGCCGATGGCGCCAGCCGTCAAGGACGCCGAGGATCGGATGCGCGCCGTTCTCGCCCGCCCGGCAATCAAGAACTGGCTGGCGTGATAGGCAGCCTCACTCGGCCCTCTGCCGGAACTTCGAATGACAGGCCGAGCAATCCTGCAGGATAAGGTGCAGAATATGCTCCGCCGGCAGTTTGGCCGGATCCGCTGGGGTCGAGCGCTTGCCGAGCAGGCTGCCGCCGCCCATCGCCAGACCGGCACCCATGCGCATGTCGTCGGTGATGACGGCGGGAGCGCTTTCGGCCTTGGCGGAGAGCGCGGCGGCGAGCAGGCCGATATGGCGGGCGAGAGCCTCGAATTCCGGCCGTGCTTGGTCGATCTCCTCCTTGGCGCCGGATGGCGCGCCGAGCGAGTTGTTAGGAAATTCAGCGATCAGGGCGCCACCGGTGCGATCGCGCAGCGCCGCGGCCGCGGCCTTGAAGCTTTCGGGCTGATAGGCGCGCTTGCCGTCGAACATCTCGGCGATCGTCCTTGCCGCCGCCGCCATCTTCTTCATCGAGGACTGCCGTGCAGGCACGATGGCATCGCCCGAGGCCATTGCGGTTGTCGAGGCGAGCACCAGAGAAGCGGCGAGCGCCAGGATTGCTGTCCGGGGCGCGATGGCGGCCTTCATGCTCGTACGTCGACGATGCCCATCATGCCGAGCTGTTCATGCTCGAGAATATGGCAGTGATACATGCGCGGCCCGGGCTGTTCTTGACGAAGCAGCAACCGCACGGTCTCGCCGCGCGCCACGTTGACCGTATCCTTCCAGGCAAGATAGGGCGGCTTTGAGATATTGCCGTCACGTTCGTGCTCGAACACTTGGAATTGTGTGCCGTGGACGTGGAACGGGTGGTCCATGTCGGCCTGATTGGCGATCTCCCAAAGCTCGGTCTCGCCGACTTTCGCCTCGATGTCGACGCGAGCCATGTCGAAGGTTTTGCCATTGATCAGGAAGCCCATTTCCATGCCGGTGGCGTTCATCGCCATGGTTTCGGTAAGGACTAAGCGGCGGCTGACGGAGGGAGCACCAAGCGGCGCGATCGGCCGCAGGCGTTCAGGCAGCGGCGGCAAGGCTGCCGCTGCCTTCTCCGAGACATCGACCGTGAGCAAGGCGAGACCGGCATCGGCCGGCCGGCCCGGCCCCATCCAGCCACGGTCGTAGTCGAGCGTGGTGAGCGTGGCGACTCCCGGCCTGTCGAAGGCGACGACCAGTTCCACGCGTTCGGCCGGGCTAAGCAGGATCTCGTCCGCCGCCTCGGGCTTTTCCAACAGGCCGCCGTCGGTGCCGATCACCGTCATAGCGGCATTGGCGAACGCAAGTCTGAGGAATCGCGCATTGGTGGCGTTGTACAGCCGCAGACGCCGCTTCGTGCCCATTGCCACCGCCAGTTTGGGGTTCTTCTGGCCGTTGACCAGAACATGGTCGCCGACGCGGCCGTTCATCAGGTCGGCCATGGTGCTGTCGGGCATTGAGCCGTCGGCGGCAAGCCGCAGATCGGTGAACATCAGCACCGTGTCGCCATAGGCTGCCGGAACAGGGTCCGCCTTGGCCTTGACCACGAAGGCTCCGGCAAGCCCGCGATAGACCTGCTCGGCCGTCCGGCCATGCGGATGCGGGTGATACCAGTAGGAGCCGGCACTGCCCTCCGGCAGCTCGAAGCTATAGATGCGTTTGCCACTCTTCTTGACCGGGTCCATGGGGTTGCCGTCCTGGTCGGCCGGCACCGGCATGCCGTGCCAGTGGATGGTACTCGCCTCGCCGATCCGGTTGGTGAAGGCGATCTCCACGCGGTCGCCCTCGAAGGCTTCGATCAGCGGTCCGGGGCTCGTGCCGTTATAGGCAAGGATCCGTGTATCTTGTCCCTCGACAAACCGGACCGTGGCCGGTTCGGCGACAAGTCTTGCCTTGAAAAGGCCTGGCCCGCTAGCCTTGTTGGCAAGCGGCTGCAGTTCGCGCAACGCCTCGCCTTCAGTCAGCGCGGGAGCGTGTTGGTTGTTCATGTCGCCCATGTCCATGCCGGGCATGGAGTCCATGTTCGACATGTCATTCGTTTTCATACGCGCCAACGCACGCGAGCCCGTCAGGGCCGTCGCTAGGCCTGCAACCAGAAAACCACGTCGATCCATATCGTTCTCCTTGTTGTGACAGCAAGGCCACTCGGCGGCTTTCCTTCAGGCTAAGGTTTCCAGTAACTGGAAGGTCAAGGGAGATTCGTGTGGCTTGAGCAGTTCTGACTGAAGTGACTTTCTTTGGTGGGATTGTCCAAATGGAGCAAAGGAAGTGACCGGGAACCGCCAGGGAGCGGTCGCAATTTGACCCAAATCGGCCTCTAACGGGCAGAACATGCTGCGGTTCCAGCCTTCACGGTTTTCTTGACAGGGGCTGGAAAAACAGGCAGCAAAGCGGGTGAGGGAGAGCATTTCTACCGTGGCAGAGACCATGGAGAGCTCTTTTTTCGTATCGGGCACCGTATAATCGGTGGCTGATGGAGGGATTGGTTAACCAACTTTGTCCATCTTTTGATTCAATCGGCAACAGACGCGAAAGGTGCAGGGGGCACCAGCGAACTGTGGATGTCACGGATGCGAGGGTCGCAAGCCTGCATGCCGATTGAGAGTGGTTGTATGGCGTTTTTGCGTTTGAAAAACCGGGGCGACAATCCTGAACGGGATTTGACTTCGAAGAGATCCGGCCAGCGCTGGGTGGTGGTGCCGGTCGTCGGCGCGGCCCTTGCGCTGTGGTCGGTGGCGACCATGGCCGGCCTCTATTCGCTGGGCACCTCGCTCACCGCCGCGTCCAGCAGCCTTCCGCAAAGCCTGCTTCTGCCAAACGCTGCACTTGCCGATTCGCGCCGCAGCCTCGCCAATTCGTGGGCGCCGCGGCTTTCGGCGCAAAAGTTCCAGGCCTCGCTGCTCAGCCAATGCGACGCCGGCTGCAGGCGCGCTGCCGCCAGCTTCGCGCATGACGGTAAGACGGCGCGGCTGCACCTCGCCGCCCACGATGCAGCGCCGGCCGCCACAAACACGATCGCTGCAAACACCGGCGCGGCACCAAACACCAGCATCGCATTTGTCACCCCGCGCGATGTGCGCTTTGACGGCGTGGTGGCCAAGGCAAAGCTGTCGCCGCAAAAGCTGGCTGCTGCCTTCGCCAAGGCCTCGAACGCGCCCTTCATGCTTGCCAGGCTTCCAGCCGCTGCCCGTTTCGCCGAAACCCGCATGCCCGACCAGCATGGCCCGGCCTCGGAGCGCTTTGGGCCGGAAGTGGCCGAGATCGAACGCTCGTCCCGCCTGGCGCTCGCGCTCGCGAACAGTCTGCCGGAAGGCGCTGATATGCTGGCGCCGCCGCCGGCCGTCGCGGCAATCGCCAGTGCGCAAGATCCTGAGCAGGCTGAGGTTCAGGTCGCTTCGTTGCCGCCGCAGGACGATCTGCCGGGCAGCATTGCGCTGCCGGGTCGGCGTCCGCGCGCCGAAACCGCTCAGCCTGCCGAGGCGCCCAGCAAACCCAGGGCACAAGCGGCCAAGCCTCAGGCGGCCAAGCCACAGACCGACAGGGCGGCCGAGACCGCGGCACCCCAGTCGCCGGGCTTTGTGTCGCCGCGCTCACCGCGCAATTCCCAGGACGTCGCCGCACTGCCGGGCGTGCCAGGCAGCGAGACCATCCGCGCCAAGCCGGGCAAGCGGGTGAAGACGCAGGCCGGCGAGATGTTGGCCTATGCCAAGCCCGATGTCCCTGCCGGCGGTGTCGGCCGGGCCTTCAAGGATCTGTTTGCCACGCCCGGAATGGGCGGCGGCGTTGCCGTCTACGACATCTCGGCCAAGACCGTCTACATGCCGGATGGATCGCGGCTCGAGGCCCATTCGGGGCTGGGTTCGATGGTCGACCAGCCGCGTTTCGTCCATAAGAAGAATGTCGGGCCGACGCCGCCCGACACCTATGATCTGAAGCTGCGCGAATCCCGCTTCCACGGCGTCGAGGCGCTTCGTCTCACCCCGACCGACGGCCGCAACAAATACGGTCGCGACGGCCTGCTCGCCCACACCTATATGCTGCGCGGCGGCCGTGCCGAATCCAATGGCTGCGTCGTCTTCAAGGACTACGCCCGCTTCCTCGCCGCCTACAAGAGGGGCAAGATCAAGCGCCTCGTCGTCGTGCCGCGGCTCTCGAAGCCGCTGACGCAGGTCGCCCAGGATGGGCGGGGAGCGTAGGCAGTAGGCAGTAGGGGCTGGAAGCCTCATCTGCCTTGTTCCCTGTTTCTGCCCCTATTGCCTATTCCCCACTGCCTATTCCCTTTTCCCCCTCCGGCAGACTATGACTGACCCCTGCGGTCGGCTTCATCACGAGGACATCATGACAATACGCGCTGTCGTTTGGGGCGAGAACATCCATGAGCGGACCAATGAGGTGGTCGCCGCCCTCTATCCCGAGGGCATGCACACGACCATCGCCAAGGCGCTGAATGCCGACAAGGCGATCTCCGCCTCGACCGCCACGCTCGAACAGCCCGAGCATGGCCTGCCGGCCGATCGTCTGGCCGAGACCGACGTGCTGGTCTGGTGGGGCCACAAGGACCATGGCGCCGTTGCCGACGAGGTCGTCGAGCGCGTTGCCCGCCGCGTCTGGGAAGGCATGGGGCTGATCGTTCTCCATTCCGGCCATTTCTCGAAAATCTTCAAGCGGCTGATGGGCACCCCCTGCACGCTGAAATGGCGCGAGGCGGGCGAGCGCGAGCGGCTCTGGGTGACCAGCCCCAGCCATCCGATCGCCGAAGGCGTCGGCGAGTTTTTCGAGCTCGAGAACGAAGAAATGTATGGCGAGCAGTTCGCCGTGCCGGAGCCGCTGGAGACGGTGTTCATCTCCTGGTTCCAGGGCGGCGAAGTGTTCCGCTCCGGGCTGACCTATAGGCGCGGCGCCGGCAATGTCTTCTACTTCCGTCCGGGTCACGAGACCTATCCGACCTATCACGACGCCAATGTGCACAAGGTGCTGCGCAACGCGGTGAAATGGGCGCACAACCCGCAAGGCACAAAGTCAGCCATTCTCGACGCGCCGAATGTGCCTGTGGAGAAAGCGCTGGAGCCGATCGTCGAGCGCGGCGGCAAGCTGCATGCCTCCGGCGAGGCCGGCTTCCGCTAAAACAACCCCAGGAAAAAGGCGCGGCGGCTTCCCTATGGATTCGCCTAGGCCGCGTTTGTCTCATATGTTTGAATCGAACCAATTCGCTCGGAGTGTAAGAAAATGCGGCTTTTGATACTCGGTACCGGCTGGATGGCGCAGGAACATGCCCGGCAGTTCGGCAAGATCAAGGGCGTCGACCTCGTCGCCGCCGTCGATGTCGACGCCAAGCGTGTCGGTGAATTCGCCGACGGCTTCAAGATTCCGAAACGCTTCACATCGCTGGAGGAAGCGCTTGCCTGGGGCGGCTTCGATGCCGTGGCCAACGTCACGCCCGACCGCATCCACCATCCGACAACCATGGCGCTGATCGCCGCCGGCAAGCCGGTGCTGTGCGAAAAGCCGCTGGCCGAAAACTTCGGCAAGGCGAGCGAGATGGCTGACGCGGCGCAAGCCGCTGGCATCGTCAACATGGTCAACCTCACCTATCGCAACGTCGCTCCCCTGCAGAAGGCGCGGCATATGGTGCTGGCTGGCGACATCGGCACCGTCCGCCATGTCGAGGCGTCCTATCTGCAGAGCTGGCTGGTGTCGAAATTCTGGGGCGACTGGCGCACCGATCCGAAATGGCTGTGGCGGCTGTCGCGCAGCCACGGCTCCAACGGCGTGCTCGGCGATGTCGGAATCCACATCCTCGATTTCGCCAGCTATGGCGCCGCACTCGACATCGACCACGTCTTCTGCCGGCTGCGCGCCTTCGACAAGGCGCCGGGCAACCGCATCGGCGAATACGACCTCGACGCCAATGACAGTTTCGCCATGACGCTGGATTTTTCCAACGGCGCCTTTGGCGTCGTGCATGCCAGTCGCTGGGCGACCGGCCATATGAACGAACTGCGCCTGCGCATCTATGGCGACAAGGGCGGCATCGAGGTCGTGCACAATCTGGAGGGCTCGGAGCTGAAGGCGTGCATCGGCGAGGATATCGAGACCGCCAAATGGCAGGTGATCGACGCCGGCACCGTGCCGACCAACTACCAGCGCTTCGTCGATGCGGTCGCAAGCGGCGTGCAGACCGAACCGTCATTCCATCATGCCGCCGAACTGCAGAAGGTGCTGGATCTGGCTATGATGTCGGAAGAGAAAAGGACCGAGCTCAGGGCCGGCGCCGACACGCAGTAACGTCCTTCGAGGGAGGAGCAAGCCATGGTCACGCGCCGCGCGCAATGTCTCTGCGGCCAGTTGTCAGCCGTCTGTTCGGGCGAGCCGGTGCGCATCTCGGTCTGCCACTGCCTGGACTGCAAGCGCCGCACCGGCAGCGCCTTCAGCTACAATGTCCGGTTTGCCGAAGCCGATGTAACGGTCGAAGGAAAGTCGACGCAGTTCATCCGCACCGGTGAGCAGGGCGGCCGCGTCATCTACGATTTCTGCCCGCAGTGCGGCGCCAGCGTCCACTACCGGATCGACACGCAGCCCGGTGTGATCGCCATTCCCGTCGGCGCCTTCGCCGATCCGTCCTTCCCGCCGCCCTTCCAGTCCTTCTATCACGACAGCCGGCGCTGCGACTGGGTCGAGATCAAGGCAGAGCCGCTGTCGACGTTTGACTGAAGACGCAGTCAACCCGGCGGTGGGACCGCGACCCCGGCGTAGTGACTTCCCAGCTGCCAGAAGAGCAGCGGAAATCGCCGGCGCTCCTCATGGACGAGCCGAAAGCCGGCCCCGCCGACCAGACGCAATGGATCGCGATTGAGCTGGCAGCCGCCGGCGAGCACTCCCCACATCCGGTTCAGGCGCTCCTGCCACCTGCGGCAGCGCGGCCCCTCGGCCTGGCCGTGCTCGATGAAGATCAGCCGGCCCGTTGGCTTCATGATGCGCCGGATTTCACTCAGCGCCGCTTCCGGGTCCGGAATGGTGCAGAACGCGTAGGTGACGACGACGGTGTCGGCAAAGTCATCGGCCAATGGCAGGGTTTCGCCGCGGGCCCGCAGGCATTCGACATCGAAAGGCATGGAACGGCTCTTCGGTTCGGCCAGGCCGAGCATCGTGCCGTCGGGATCGACGCCCACCAGCCGCTCCACTTTGGCCGGGTCGTAGTAGGGAAGGTTCAGGCCAGACCCGAAGCCGACTTCCACAACAACGCCCGCTGCCTGCGGGATCATGCGCCTTCGCATGTGCGCGAATGCGTTGGCTGAACAGCCGGCGTGGACGAAGTAGGGAGCAACGCAGCGTGCATACCAGGAGAGACAGGATTGGCACATGTCTCAGCCTCCTTGCCCGGTGTTCGATACCCCGACAGGGCCGCCAGCCTCGGGTATGCGTTGACAGGTGAGAGTATTGACCAGTGACATTTATCGCTCCAAGTCTGTCTTCAGACGGGCCAAATCGGCCCAACGTCGTAGGGATGGATAGAAGGCCTGCGTCCCCTCAACGTCCCCGCTCGACGCATACGGATCGATGGAGCGATTAGAGTTCCGACTTCTGGGTTTTCCGGAGTTCCGTCTGAACGGGCGGCGGGTGGAGCTTGCCTTGCGCAAGGCAGCTGCGCTCCTCATCTACCTTGCCGAGGCCGGTAGGCCCGTGGCACGCGAGGTTGCCGCTACACTGTTGTGGCCCGAAACCGACGAGGAAGCCGCACGGGCACGGCTTCGGCGCACGCTGTATAAAACCCGCATCGCATTCGGCAGGGATGTTATCGCCGCCAGCGGCACATCGCTCAGCCTGCACCCGGCGCTGTCCGTCGAGGTCGACTCCAGGGTTTTCGAGCATGCCTGTGATGTCGGCCCTCTCGACGCGGCCGCCGACACCTATAAGGGCGACTATCTCGCCGGCTTCTCACTGCCGGATTGTCTGGAATTCGAGGAATGGGTCTACTTCAGGCGCGAGGCCCTGCGCAGCCGGTTGGTACAGGCGCTGGAGCGGCTCGTCGAAGCCAAGATCGCCGGCGGCGAGCCGCGCAGCGCGGTCGTGCACGCGACGCGCCTTGCGGCACTGGACCCTTTGAGCGAAAGCGCGCACCGCCACCTGATCCGCGCCCACCTGGCGGCCGGAGACAGGGCGGCAGCCGAGCGCCAGGCCGAGACCTGTGTTCGCCTGCTGCACGAAGAACTCGGCATAGCGCCGGACTCCGCCACGCTTGCCCTGCTGCACGAGCCAACGCGCGATATCAGCCTGGACGTGCCCAGAACCCGCTATGTCGACGTGGACGGCGTCCATATCGCCTACCAGATCGTCGGCAGCGGCCCGATCGATATCGTGGTTGTTCCGGGGTTCATTTCGCATGTCGAGCGGGTTTGGGAAGACAGAAGCTGCCGCTCCTGGATCACTGCGGTTTCGCGTCTCGGCCGCCTTATCCTTTTCGACCGGCGCGGCATGGGACTTTCCGATCGCGTCGGTGCCCGCCCGACTGTTGAAGCGACGGCGCAGGATATTCTGTCGGTCATGGATGCAGGCGGTAGCCGTAGGGCCTTGCTCATCGGGGCATCGGAGGGTGGGCCGGGTTGTGTCCGCTTCGCCGTGGACCACCCCGATCGCCTGGTCGGCCTTGTTCTGTGGGGGTCCCTGGCGAAGGGCAGCCGCACACCCGACTATCCTTTTGCGCTGACCGCCGCGCAATACGATTTGTGGAAGCAACGCCTGCTCGCCGGCTGGGGTGGCCCGGCGGAAATCCAGACATTCGCACCGAGCCTGGCCGAAGACCGCCAGGCGCAGAGCTGGTGGGCCGGCTTGCTCAGGGCAGCCTCCAGTCCCGGCGCGGTCGCGGGCCTGCTCGAAGCGCTGCGTGATACCGATGTCCGCCATCTCCTGGCAAAAGTCTCGGCGAGGACGATGGTTCTGCACCGCTCCGGCGACCGCGCCGTGCGCATCGAGGCCGGACGGTTCCTCGCAGCCAAAATCCCGGACGCACGTTTCATCGAGCTTGCCGGTGACGACCACTGGTTCTGGGTCGGCGACCAGCAGCCGCTGCTCGACACCATCAGCGCGTTTGCACGAAACAGCTGACGCGCAGCCGGGGACGATCAGGGGACACACCCTGTGCAGGGTGATGCTCACAACTCTCGATGTCGGTTGTGAAGCACAGCGCTCTACAAAGGAATGATCATGTTTGTTGTCTCGGAAGACGGAACCCGCATTGCCTATGAGGTGGTCGGGGCTGGAAGACCGCTTGTGCTGCTGCACGGCTTTACGGCAGATCTCACGATCTGGCGTGAGACAGGCTACGTCGAGCGGTTGGCAGGGCGGCAACTGATACTGATCGACGGTCGCGGTCACGGGAGAAGCGACAAGCCGCATGCGCCCGAAGCGTATGACCTCGCACGATGCGCGGCAGATGTCGCGGCTGTTCTGGATGACATCGGCGCGGTGGATGCGGACATCTATGGGCATTCCTTGGGCGGCACGATTGCCCTGGCGTTTGCCGCCCACCACCCGAACCGGGTGCGCTCACTTGTCGTCAACGGCGCACATCCCTTCGGTCAGGATCTGAGTCTGCTCAGGGCGGTCACGAGCGTCGACATGGAACCCTGGATCTCGTATCTGCGCGCCCAGAACTGGCCGTTGACAGACGGGAACGTCAGGCAACTCAGAAGCAATGATCTTGAGGCCTTGCGGGCATCCGTTGCACTGGACCGGCCCGATCGGTCGGCACCGTTTGTCGGCTTTGATCGACCCATTCTTGCGATCATCGGCGAGGCGGATTCGATGTGTCCGAGCGTCCGTGATTTTGCCGCCCTTGCCGGCGCCGACTATCTCGAACTCGTCGGATGCAATCATTTCCAGGCGTTTTTGGCGGTCGACCCGGTATGCGCGCGCATGGAAGAGTTTTTGTCTCTCCTCTAGTGCCTCAAAATCTTGCTGAGAAAAGCCCGGCTGCGGTCGGTCTTGGGCGCTGAGAAAAACGCCTCCGGCGTGCCGCTTTCGACGATCGCGCCGGCATCCATGAACACCACGCGTTGCGCCACCTTGCGGGCAAAGCCCATTTCGTGCGTCACCACCATCATGGTCATGCCTTCTTCGGCCACCGCGACCATCACGTCGAGCACTTCGGAAATCATCTCGGGGTCGAGCGCCGAGGTCGGCTCGTCGAACAGCATGATCTTCGGCCGCATGCCGAGGCAGCGCGCGATCGCCACGCGCTGCTGCTGGCCGCCGGAGAGCTGTGAGGGATAGGCATTGACCTTGTCGGCGAGACCGACCTTGGCCAGCAGTTCGCGCCCGGCCTGCTCGGCTTCAGTGCGAGGGATCTTGCGCACATGGATCGGCGCCAGCGTGACGTTCTCCAGCGCTGTCTTGTGCGGGTAGAGGTTGAACGACTGGAAGACGAAGCCGATCTCGGTGCGCAGCTGCGTCATGTTGGTTGCGGGGTCGCCGAGGCGCTGGCCGTCGACGATGAGATCGCCATCCTTGATCGCCTCCAGGCCGTTGATGCAGCGGATCAGCGTGCTCTTGCCCGAGCCGCTCGGCCCGCAGACGACAACCACTTCGCGCGGCTCGACGCTGAGCGTGATGTCCTTCAGCACATTGAGCGCGCCGAACCATTTGTTGACGCCGCGAAAATCGATCATGCCGGTTTTCGTCGAGGTTGGGTTGGTCATGTTGGCCGGCCCTTCGGGGTTCGATGTCACAGCTGCACCTCGCCATGCGCCGCACCCATGCGGCGCTCCAGCCGGCGGGCGAGCATGATCAGCGGATAGCAGACCATGAAATAGCCGACGCCGACGAGGAAGAAGACCAGCAGGCCGTTGGGCACGCGCTGCACCACCAGCCAGCCGACGCGGGTGAGGTCGGTCAGGCCAATGGCGGAGACGACGGAAGAATCCTTGATCAACAGCACATATTGCCCGACCAGCGGCGGCAGCACGATGCGCATCGCTTGCGGCAGCACCACCTGGCGCATGCGCTGCCAGCGTGACAGGCCCGACGCCAGCGCCGCCTCGACCTGGCCGGTCGGCACCGAGCGAATGCCGGCGGCGACGATCTCGCAGATGAAGCACGCCGCCAGATTGGTCAGCGCGATGATGCCGGCGGTGAAGGCATCGAGCTCGATCCCGAATTCCGGCAGAATGAAGAAGATCAGAAAAATCTGCACCAGGAACGGCGTGCCGCGGATCAGGTCGACCCAGGCGCCGATGACGCTTGAGATCAGCCGGTTGCCGCCGGTGCGCAATATGCCGAGGCCGAAGCCGAGAGCCGTGCCCAGCACCAGGCTGATCAGCGACAGCATCACGGTCATGCCGAGGCCGCGCAAGGCGAGGGGATAGCTGCCGGCCAGGCTTTGCAGCTGCTGCCAGATCATGTGCTGCTCCTTGCCGGCTGCAAGCCGAGCCAGCGACTGGACAGCGCCGCCAGTCCTTTCAGTCCGTAGTAGAGCAGCAGATAGAAAGCGGCGATGGTGAGAAAACCTTCCGCCGGCATGAAGCGGTCGGACGCGAGCAACTGGCCGGCGCGCGTCAGCTCGGACACCGAGATCAGCGACAGCAGTGCGGAATCCTTGACCAGTACGATCGCCTGGCCGAGCAGCGGCGGGATCGTCACCTTGAACGCTTGCGGCAGGATGACGAGGCGCATGCGCTGGACATAGGTCATGCCCGAGGCGACACCCGCTTCGACCTGGCCGCGCGGGATCGACAGGATGCCGGCGCGAATGATTTCGGCGACATAGGCGCCGCTGTTCAGCGACAGAGCGATGATGCCGACAACCAACTCGGGCAGGACCAGGCCGAGACGCGGCAGGCCGAAATAGAGGAAATAGAGCTGCGCCAGCAAGGGCGTGGCGCGCACGGCGTCGATATAGGCCTTGGCCGCAATCCGAAACAGTTGGCCGCGTTGCAGGTTCATGGCGGCGAGAACGATGCCGACTGCAAGTGCACCGGCAAAGGACAGCGCCGACAGCCATACGGTCGTGATCAGACCCTGCCCGAACAGCGGCAGATATTCGATGATGGTGCGGAAGCTGAAGTTTTCGAGCATGGGCGGTGAATGGGGAATAGGCAGTGGGCAGTAGTGAGTAGGGTGTCAGGAACGGATAATTACTGCTCCCTACTGCCTACTCCCTACTGCCCAATCCCTATTCCTCAGTGATCCTTCTTCCAGGCGTCGGAGTTGACCCAGTAGTCGAGGTTCTTCTGCAGGCGGCCGTCGATGCTGACCTGGTTGAGGAACAGGTTCATCCAGATCAACAGATCCGCCTCGTCATACCGGGTGGCGAAGGCAAGCGGCTCCTTCGACAGGAGATCCGGCATGATGGTGAATGTGCCGGCGGGATAAGCGGTCGACTGACCCTTGACCGCTGAGACGTCATTGACGCCGCAATCGGCCTGGCCGTTGTTGACGGCGTCGAGCAGCAGCGGGCCGCCGCCCTTGTAGCTCTTGATGTCGGCGTCCGGGAAAGCGTTCTTGGCTTCCTTCTCGCCGGTGGCGCCGAGCAACACGGCGATCTTGGTGCCCTTGGCCTTGCAGTCCTCGGTGGTCTTGAACTTGCTGTCGGCCTTGGTGAAGACGGTGCTGCCCGTATACATATAGGGCGTGGTGAAGGCGACCTTCATGCCGCGCGCCAGCGTCGGCGTCATGTCGGCGACCAGCAGATCGGCCTTGCCCGAAAGCAGCGCCGGGATCAGCCCGTCCCAGTCATAGTCGAGGAAGGTGACCTTGACGCCCATTTCCTTGGCCATCAGCTCGGCGAGTTCGACCGAACTGCCGGTGCGTTCGCCATTGGCGCCGACCAGCGAGAAGGGCGGTCCCTGTGTCTGCACGGCGACACGCAATTCGCCGCGCTTGGTGATCTCGTCAAGGGTTCCGGCACTGGCCGCCGTGGTGAGCCCGGCGAGCGCAAGTCCGGCGATAAAAAGCTTTGCAATTTTCATGTGGCATTCCTCCCGTTGTGGTTGTCATTTTCCGCCCGCGAATTCCCGTGGGCTCTTTTTGAGCGGCAGCACCGTTGCCGGCGGCGCCACCGTTCGAAAATCTCCTCCTCAGTCCCAGGCCACCGTTTCGGAAACCTTGATGCCGCGCCTGCCCAGCTCATCGAAGAAGCTGGTGTCGGGCACATGCTGCAGCGGGTTCAA
Organism: Mesorhizobium sp. P2_E7; assembly: GCF_056403855.1. Taxonomy (NCBI): domain Bacteria; kingdom Pseudomonadati; phylum Pseudomonadota; class Alphaproteobacteria; order Hyphomicrobiales; family Phyllobacteriaceae; genus Mesorhizobium; species Mesorhizobium sp. P2_E7. The sequence goes on from NZ_JBFUER010000001.1 coordinate 161,604, forward strand.
AAGCCCTGGTGTGGTGATCTCGCGCCTTGCCAGCATCTGCGCCACGATGCTGGCGGGATAGCCGACGCCGAGGCTCATGCCGAACAGCCCCGAGGCAAGATCGCGTTCGATGATCAGGTCCGATGTCACCGTCTTGCGGCGACCGCCTTCGAGACCGGAAAAGACATTGCGCATCACGCACAGATCTTTCTCGCCGGCGCCATACTGGAGTTGCGGGCCGAGCAGCCGGCCGAGAAATTCGCGCGGGCTGGCGCCGGTGCCGGGCACCTTGTCTTCGGAGAGGAAGCCGAGTTCTTTCAGCGGCGCCCAGAACGCCGACCAGCCCGGCCAGCGCAGCGTGTAGCGGCCCGAGCGCCGCAAGCCTTTGGCCGCGGGAAGCATCTCGACATAGTGCAGCGCGTCGCCATTGGGGAAAGCTTCCAGCCGGCCGAGCCTGGCGACGTCGATCTCGTGGATGAAGCGGTTGTCATGCTGCTGGCCGGCCGACACTTCGACGCGTTCGCCATCCTCGATCATCACGCTGTCGCGGTTCTGGCTGACCAGAACCATGTCGAAGTTCCAGCTCACCTTGTAGCAGAGCGGCTTGGCCATCGCCTTCGGCTCGGGGATGCCGCCGCAATAGGAATCGATCGAGGAAATGCTGTCGAACTGCTTTGCGGCGCGCGCGTAGAGCACGAGGTCGATGCCGGGGTCGAGCCCGCATTCGGTCATGATCGAAACGCCGGCCTGTTCGGCTGCGGGGGCCAGATCGGCGATTGCCTTGCTGTAATTGGTGGTGACCAGCGGCGTGCGCGTCGCGATCGCGGCCTGCACCGCTTCGCGCATCAGCGGTTGCGGCAAGAGATCGATGACGGCGTCGATATCGGCCAGCGCGGTGGCCAGCGCCGGACCGATGGCGCCTTCGGGCGCCACGAAACGCACGCGAGAAAGATCGGTCAGGCCGGCAAGCCGGGCAGGGCCGTCAGCGGCTGTGTCGACGCAGACGATTTCCCCGACGCCGGCGCTGGCGACGAGATCGGCGATGGCTGCCCGGCCCTGCAGGCCGAGGCCGCCGAGAACCGCTATTCTCATGCCGGCTCCTTGCGCGCCGGGGCGTCTTCCGACCAGCAGCCTTCGGGAAGGCTGACCCATTTGTTGCAGGAGGCCATGACGACGAAGGTCTCGCTGCGCACGACTTCGCCGGGAATACCCGCGCCCGGGATCAACTCGCTTGTGATGCGATAGAGGTCGGCGACGTCGCCGGCGACGGTCACGTCGACAATGATGTCGAAGCGCCCGGTGACCACCGAGGCCGAGTTGACGAAAGGAAGTTCCGAGATTCGCTGCGCCAGCTCGCGGGCGCGGCCTCGGCCCTGCGCGTTGATGCCGACAATGGCCGAGATCAGCTCCGGGCGCTCGGTCAAATTGAGCAGCCCGACGATTTTCAGCAAATTGCGGTCGAGCAGATTGCGCAGCCTTGAGCGCACCGTCGGCACCGAGATCGCCATCGTCTCGGCGAGCTTGTTTATGCCCGGCTGGGCATCCTGCGACAACAGCTTGACCAGCCGTCGATCGGTTTGATCGAGATGTTCACGCAAAGGCTAGGCTTTCATAAAGGAGAAAAATAGGAGGAAATTTCTTCCAGATATGAAAACAACTTATGAGAAATTTCTAATAACAGCAAGGGGGAGTTGCGGCTCGCCGTTGTGCCAGCTTCGGAAAGATGGCGATCTCCCCGCGAGGGCGAGGTCAGACGCTATCGACGCATTCGTCAGCCGCTATGCCGATCGGCTGGCCCGGAAGATCGCCACCGCGGCCGCCACCAGTGCCGCATTGCCGGAGGCCACCGTGCCATCCGGAAGGTCCCGGCCGTCTTCCAGCCCGATGCGCGTCGACCAGTTGCGCGCCGCCGCACGCCGCACGAAAGGCCACACCGTGGCGTCGGATCCATGCAGCAGGATGGCGCGCCTGATGCCGGCGCGCTCGAGCACCTGTTCGATGCCGTCGGCGACGGCGAACGCTTCGTCCAGCGTCTGCTCGGAAATCTCGATCAGCACACGCAGCACGCGTCCGCCATGGTCGAGGCCGACGAGGCGCTCGGCGTCGGCGACCGAAGCCAGACCGGCCTCGATGCCAATGCCGCGCTGGCGCAGGCTCTCCATCACGATGGGTGCCGCCGTCTCGCTGAGATTGACCGAGGCATAGTCCGGCAATTCGCGCCAGCCGGCAATGGCGACCAGCGTGCTGGTATCGTCGTTCTCGATCCAGGCGCCGGTGGAGGCGCCGATCAGCGTGCCGGGGCAGGCGTGGCGCAGCGCCGTGATCGTCGGATCCATCGCTGCCGGCGAAAGGCTCTCTCGCTTGTCGGCTCCGCGCGCATGGACATGCAACTCGGCAGCACCAGCGGCAATCGAAGCCGCACCGTCGCGCGCCATGGCTTCGGCGTCGAGCGGGAGGGCAGGGTGGAAATCGGCGGCACGCGCGCCGTTGATGCAGGCCTGGACGATCATGGTTCTCGCGATCCTGTTGCGGATGAAGCGAGCCTAGCAAAGGGCAGGGCAGAGAGGGAACGGGCGAGGGGAAGGCTCCTGACAGGCGCATCGGCAATTTGAGCCAGGTAGCGTTCCTTCGCGCCCCCCTCTGTCCTGCCGGACATCTCCTCCACTTGGGGGGAGATTAGCAGCTTCGGCGCGCGGCCATCTTCTTGCAACGCTGATGATTAAGGGCGATCACCGCATCGAAGTCGGCCATCGCGTGGTCGTCATCGCCTCTAGCGCCGAAGACGCTGCCGCGCTTGTAATAGGCGGTTGCGCGGTTATCCGGCGGCTCGGTCGGATCCTCGATCATGCGCGTGCATGCGGCGATCCGCACCGCCGGCTCGACCTCGTAGTCGCTGACGCAGTCACTGCTGGCGGCAAGCGCGGGAAGCGTAGAGACAACTAGGACAGCAAGGCCGGCCGGCGCCAGCCGCCGCCTGCGCCATTCCTGAACCAGACGACCCAACGCGCCCTCCCAATTCATCAAAAGTCCGGCTTCTGTCTCACGGCGCCCGGAGCGCAGCTTCGGCGGCGATGTATTCGTAATAGTCCCTGGGGCAATCGCTGGCAGCGAGCCGGTAGAGCCGCAAGGCTTCGACGTTGTTTCCCTGCAACCGGTTGAACTCGGCGGTGAACAGGTTCGCTTCGCACAGATTGCCGCGCTTCGTGATCGGGTCCGGATCGTCGGCAGCCGCCTCCATCTCCGCCGGCGTCTGTTGGCCAAGCAGCATACGGACAACCGGCGCCGGCCATTTCGTCATGTCGAGCTTGTCTGCTGCCCGCTGCAAATGGCCGGCCACGCCGTTGCGCCGCTCGGCCATTTCAAGCCAGATCGCAAGATAGGCATTGTCGGGCTCGATCGCTGCGCCCTGTTCGAAGTCGGCCTGTGCGTCGGACAAAGCGCCTGAATAGAAACGGACAATGCCTCGACCGAGATAAGCGTAGATGTGTTTTGGATCGAGGCCGATTGCCTGATCGTAGTCGAGAGCTCCGCGGGCGTAGTCGCCTTTCGTCGACCAGACATCGCCCCGGCCGCTGTAGGCAACGGCGTTTTTCGGGTCGAGCAGGATCGCCTGGTCATAGTCGGCGATAGCGTGCTCTAGATCGCCCTTTCTCTGCCAGATGCGGGCTCGGCTTCGGTAGGTTGCGGCATCCGCCGGATCGATCGCGATCGTCTGGCTGAAATCGGCAAAAGCGCGGTCGTACTCGCCCTTATGCGTCCAGGCGATTCCACGGCTGTCATAGGCGTTGGCGTGTTTCGGGTTGAGGCTGATGGCTTCCGTGTAGTCGGCGATGGCGCGATCATAGTCCCGCTTTTTCGCCCAAATGTTGCCTCTATTGTAGAAGGCGCTGTCGTCTTTCGGGTCGAGGTCGATTGCCTGCGTGTAGTCGGCGATGGCGCGGTCATAGTCTCGCCTTTTCGCCCAGCTGTTGCCTCTGTTGTAGAAGGCGCCGGCGTCTTTCGGGTCGAGGCTGATTGCCTGGTTGTAGTCTTCGATGGCGCGGTCATGCTCGCCCTTGCGTGCCCACGCCAGTCCGCGATTGTTGTAAGCGCTGGCGTCATTCGGATCGAGGCTGATCGCCTGGTTGGAATCGGCGAGGGCGCGGTCGTAGTCACCCTTGGCTTTCCAGGCCAGGCTTCGATTGTCATAGGCATCGGCGTTCTTCGGATCGAGACTTATCGCCCGGCCGTAGTCGGCGATCGCACGGCCGTAGTCGCCTTTCTTTTTCCAGGCCAATCCTCTGTTGACGTAGGCTCTGGCGTTTCGGGGATCGAGGCTGATCGCCTGGTCGTAGTCGGTAATGGCGCGGTCGTAGTCACCCTTGCGCGCCCAGGTTGCGCCTCGTCCAATGTAAGCGTCGGGATCCTTGGGATCGAGACTGATCGCCTGATCGTAGTCGGCGATGGCGCGATCATTGTCTCCCTTCCTTCTCCAGGTCAGGCCTCTGTTGTAATAGACGTTGGGGTCTTTCAGGCCAAGGCTGATCGCTCGATCGTAGTCGGCAATGGCGCGGTCATTGTCACCCTTGTGCGACCAGGCGATGCCCCGCTTTGCATAATTATAGGCATATTGGGGATCGAGGCTGATCGCTTGATTGTAATCGGCAATGGCGCGATCGTAGTCGCCCTTCTGCTCCCAGGCCGTGCCGCGATTGCTATAAGCCCTGGTCTGTTTGGGATCGAGACTGATTGACTGGGTGTAGTCGGCGATGGCGCGGTCGATATCGCCCTTTTTTCTCCAGACGATGCCGCGATTGTTGTAGGCATTGGAATATTTCGGATCGAGGCTGATGGCCTTATCATAATCGGCGATAGCTCGGTCGTAGTCGCCCTTGTTCTCCCACGCTCCGCCCCGGCTGTTGTAGGTGCTGGCATATGTGGGATCGAGACTGATCACCTCCCCGAAATCGGCGATGGCACGATCATTGTCGCCCTTGTCCATCCATGTGAAGCCTCTCACATAATAGGCGCCGGCAAGTTTCGGATCGAGCTCGATCGCCTGGTCGAGATCGGCAATCGCCCGGTCGTAGTCGCCTTGCGATTCCCGCGCACCGCCTCGTTTGTAATAGGCGGTCGCGCGGTTGGCGACGGGCTCTGTAGGGTCTTCGATCATGCGCGTGCATGCGGCAATCCGCACCGCCGCATCAACCTCGTCGTCGCTGACGCAGTCGCTGCTGGCTGCCAGCGCCGGCAGGGCAGGGACAAGTAAGACCGCAACGCCGGCCAGCGCCCCCCAGAAAAGCCACTTCCCAACCAGCCCGCTCAACTCGCCCCCCAACGTCATCGACGGCCTTGCGGCGACAGCCTGTCGCGCAGACTGACTGTAGTCGATGGGAATTTTTGGGCAATCGCCGATGGCGCCGCTCAAGCTGCCTTCAGTCGATTTCCTCGGTCCAGATCAGCCGCAGCAGGCGCAGCAGCGTTGTGCGCTCTTTTTTCGTCAGCCGCTGTAGGAAGCGGTCCTCGTGCCGGCGCACCTGCCGGCGCCATGCCGGCATGGCCGCTTTGGCTGCCTTGGTCAAAGCGAGCACCTGTATCCGCCTGTCCTGCGCATGGTCGTCGCGTTCGACCAGCCCGCGTTCCTCGAGTTCGGCAAGCAGCGGCGCCATGTTGGCGCTTTTCATGCCGAGCCGGCGGCAGAGCTCGGCGGCGCTGATGCCGGGCCGCTCGTCGATCAGCGCCAGCATGCCGTAGGTCACCGGGCGCAACGCGGCGTCGGCCATCTCGACGCCGAAATCATTGAGCGCAACGGTCGAGGCGCGCCTCAGATTATAGCCGATCTGGGCGTCGAGCAGGTCGTCGGGCGCGGTCTTGGCCACCTTCTTGGGCTTGCTGGATGCGGTGCGAAGTCTGGTCTCGTCCATGCTGCAAGCGATCGCCGCGATCAAAGCCCTTGTCAAGCGAAAAAGACTATGCGACATAGCAGATATATATGCTATGTTACATAGCGATCTTGAGTGACCCGCCGGGAGGAGAATTGCCATGACCGACGAACCCGTTGCCTTCGACGTCGAGGACGGCATCGCCTGGGTGCGCTTCAACCGGCCCGAAAAACGCAACTGCATGAACCCGGCGCTCAACCGGCGCATGATGGAAGTTCTGGATGGGCTGGAGTACCGCGACGATGTCGGCGTGCTGGTGCTGTCGGGCGAGGGCAATGCCTGGTCGGCGGGCATGGACCTCAAGGAGTATTTTCGCGAGACCGAGGCCAAGGGGCTCGGCGCCGTTCGCAAGGCGCAAGGTGAAGCCTATGGCTGGTGGCGGCGGCTGCGCTGGTATCGCAAGCCGACCATCGCCATGGTCAATGGCTGGTGCTTTGGCGGCGGCTACGGCCCACTGTTTGCCTGCGACCTCGCTTTCGCCGCCGACGAGGCGCAGTTTGCGCTCTCCGAGATCAACTGGGGCATCCTGCCCGGCGGCGGCGCCACCAAGGTGGTGGTCGACCTCTTGTCGATGCGCGACGCCATGTATCATGCGCTGACCGGCGAGCTGATCGACGGCAGGAAGGCGGCGGCCTGGAAGCTGGTCAATGAAAGCCTGCCATTGGAGAAGCTGAAGGCGCGCGTCACCGAGGTGGCGAACATTTTGCTGAAGAAAAACCCTGTCGCGCTGAAGGCGACCAAGGACGCCATCCGCCGCGTTGGCGAGATGACCTACGACAATGCCGAGGACTATCTGGTGCGCGCGCAGGAGGCGGCCAATTCCTACGACAATGACGGCCGCAAGGAAGGCATCCGCCAGTTCATCGACGAAAAAAGCTACAAGCCCGGCCTCGGCGCTTACGACAAGGCAAGGTGAGACATTCGAGCGGGGAGGAGATGCGAGATGCCGGCCTGGACGACGCCCGATCCCGTGGCCTTGCATGCGGCAACGCAGCCCGAGCGCCTCGCTTGCGTCGACCTCGCTTCCGGGCGGCGCTGGACATACAGCAGGCTCGACGATTCCATCCAGCGTGCCGTCGCCGTGCTTGAGAGCGGCTACGGCATCGAGCCGGGGCAGCGCATCGCCACCGTCGCCCGCAACAGCGCCGACCTCCTGATCCTGCAGCAAGCCGCCATGCGGCTCGGCGCCATTTTCGTGCCGGTCAACTGGCGCCTCGCCGAGGCCGAGCAACAAGCAATCCTCGCCGATTGCGATCCCGCACTGCTGCTGCACGATGCCGCGTTCGATACGGTGCCGCCCAAGGGCTGCACAACGGTCGAGGTCGCTGATTTTGCGGCGGCGATGGAAGCGCAGGCGCAGGCGCCGCGCCGGCCTTTGCCGGCAGCCGACCAGCCATCGATCATCCTCTACACCTCAGGCACATCGGGCCGGCCGAAGGGTGTCATCATCACCGGGGCCAACGCCTTCGCCACCGCGGTCAATTTCGGCGTTCTGGGATGTGTAGGCAATTCAAGCGTCTTCCTCTGCGACGCGCCGATGTTCCATGTCATCGGTCTCATCACCAACCTGCGTCCGCCCTTGCTGCAAGGCGGCACCGTGCTGATCTCGCCCGGCTTCGAGGCCAGCGCCACCAACCGCCGGCTGGCCGATCCGGAACTCGGCATTACCCACTATTTCTGCGTCCCGCAAATGGCCAAAATGCTGCGCGAAGACGCCGCGTTCGCGCCGGCAAACTGGACCACGCTCACCGCCATCTTCACCGGTGGCGCGCCCAACCCCGCCGCCGACATCCGCTGGTGGCTGGAGCAGGGCGTGCGCATGGTTGACGGCTTCGGCATGACCGAGGCCGGCACCGTGCTCGGCATGCCGCTCGAGGCCGGCCAGATCGCCCGCAAGGCAGGTTCCGCCGGCCTGCCGGGACCTTCGGTTTGCCTGCGCATCGTCGACGAAGACGGCCAAGACGTCGCAGCCCGCGAGGCGGGCGAAATCTGGCTCTGCGGCCCCAACGTGACGCCGGGTTACTGGAACCGGCCGCAGGAGACGGCGCAGGCCTTCACATCAGATGGCTGGTTCCGCACCGGCGACATTGCGCGCCGGGACGAAGACGGCTTCGTCACCCTGGTCGATCGTCGCAAGGACATGTTCATTTCCGGTGGCGAAAACGTCTATCCGGCCGAGGTCGAGATGGCGCTGCTCGACCATCCCGACATCTCGGAAGTCGCTGTCATCGGCATCTCCGACGCGCGCTGGGGTGAGGTCGGCCGCGCCTTCGTCGTGCTGAAGGCCGGTCGTGTCCTCGACCCGGCAGTGCTCGCCACTCACTGCGCCGCCCGCATCGCCCGCTACAAGGTGCCGAAGGAATTCCTGCTCACCGACGCGTTGCCGCGCACCGCGTCGGGCAAGATCCAGAAACACATTTTGCGCGGGCGGCGGTGAGCTGGGGCATCGCCGCCAGGCTTCATTGCGCACGCGCCTTCGCAACGTCGGCCGGCGTGATGGCGGATTGCTTGCCGCCGAAATGCGCCAGCACATAATTGCCGAGCGCCGCGATCTCGACATCCGAATAGGCATTGGCGAAAGCTGGCATCGACTGTTTGCCGAGCGTCGTCGTCGTATGGGCGCCCTTGAGCATGACCTGAATGAGGTTGGTGCCATCGGGGTCGTTGACCGTGCGGCTGCCGCGCAGCGCCGCGTAAGGCGTCTGCAACCCTTCGCCGTTCCATCCATGACAGCTGGCGCAGGCGCCCTGGAACAGCTTGAGGCCGAGCCCGCCTTGCGCTGCCGCGTCTGCGGCTGGCGCATAGGCAGTAGAAGCCTTCAGCGTAGCCGGCTCCGCTTCGACGATCGCCTTGTCGCTGCTTGTCTGCGGCGGAACGGTTTTCACATAAGCGACGATCGCCTTGATGTCTTCCGGCGTCAGGTGGCGCAAGCTGAAGTCGACGGCTTCGCCCATGCTGCCGGTGGCGGAGCCGCGGCCATCGGCATGACCCTTGGACAGATAGTCGACGAGTTGTTCGTCGCTCCAGCTGCCGATGCCGGTCGTCTTGTCCGAGCTGATATTGTAGGCCTTCCAGCCTTGCAGTTCGGCGCCGGCGAATTTCTTGCCGTTGTCGAGCCCATAGAGCAGATTGCGGGGCGTGTGGCATTCGCCGCAATGCGCCATGGCTTCGGTGAGATAGGCGCCGCGGTTCCACTCCGCGGTCTGCTTTTCGTCTTGCGGCAGCGGACCGTTGGGAACGAACAGCAGGTTCCAGAACCGCAGGACATAACGCTGGTTGAACGGGAAGCCGAGATCGTTCTTGGGCGCCTCGGCGTGCACCGGCGGCAGGCTGAACAGATAGGCCTTGATCGCCAGCGCATCTTCCGTGGTCATCCGCGCATAGGCGGCATAGGAAAACGCCGGGTAGAGATTGCGGCCTTCTCTGTCGATGCCTTGATGCAGCGCGCGCACGAACTCCGCGTCGCTCCAGTCGCCGATGCCGGTTTCCTTGTCGGCGGTGATGTTGGGCGAATAGACGGTGCCGAACGGCAGCTTGAAGGCAAGGCCGCCTGCATAGGGCTGGCCGCCTGATGTCGTGTGGCAGGCAACGCAATCGGCGGCGCGCGTCAGATATTCGCCGCGATCGATCAGCGCCTGCCCGGTCGGCAGCTTTGCCTGCGCCGCCGAAACATCAGGCAGCGGCGCCGGCTTGAACAGGAAGATCGCAACGCCGACAGCGATGACGACCACGACAGCGAGGAGGATGCGGCCCAGTCTTTTCATGGCTCGGCCCTCACTGCACTTCGAATTCGGTTTCGCCGCCGCTCTCGGCGCGCTCCTCGTTGTTTGCCAGCACCGCCAGCACGGGTACTGCCAGCGGCGGCATCATCGACACCTTGGTCTTGTCGGCGCCGTCGCTCTTCAGCTGGTTGCGGTCGATGGGCAGGCTGCGCAGGCGTTTTCCCGTTGCGGCGAAGATCGCGTTGGCAAGGGCAGGGCCGGCCGAAACCGTTGCCGTCTCGCCGATGCCGCCAGGCGATTCCAGGCTCTTGACGTGATAGACCTCGATCTTCGGCGCCTCGTTGTTGCGCAGGATGCGGTAGTCGTGAAAATTGCTCTGTTCGACGCGGCCATTGCTGAAGGTGATGCCGCTGTAGAGCGCCGCCGACAAGCCGAAGATCAATCCGCCCTCGATCTGCGCTTCGACCGTGTTGGGGTTGATGGCGATGCCGCAATCGACGGCGACCACCGCACGCTGCAGCGTGATTTCGCCGGCCGGTGACACCGAGATCTCGAGCACCGCGGCCATGAAGCTGCCGAAGGCATTGTGCAGGGAAATGCCGCGGCCGCTTCCCGCCGGAAGCGGCGAGCCCCAGCCGGATTTCTCGGCCCCAAGCTCGAGCACGCCGGCCGCACGCGGCTGGTTCTTGGTCAGCGCCCGGCGGTATTCCACCGGGTCCTTGCCCGCCGCGTGGGCGAGTTCGTCCATGAAACTTTCGACCACGAAGACATTGTGCGTCGGCCCGACGCCGCGCCACCAGGTGATCGGCATCGGCGGGTCCTCGCGCACCCAGTCGACCTGGATGACGGGCAGGTCGTAAGGCGGTTTGGCGGCGCCGTCGACGGCGTCGTCGTCGAGCTTGTCCTGCGGCCAGCCGCCCGGAATGTAGTTGCCGAGCACCGAGCCGCCGGCGACATGATCGATCCACACCGTCGGCAGGCCGTCGGCGCCAAGACCGGCCGAGAGGCGATCGTAGTAGGTTGGCCGGTAGAGGTCGTGCTGGATGTCTTCTTCACGCGTCCAGATGACCTTGACCGGGTAGGCCACCTGTTTGGCGATCGCCACCGCCTGGCCGACATATTCAGCGACGAGCCGGCGGCCGAAACCGCCGCCGATCAGATGATTGTGCACGATGATCTTGTCGAGCGGAAAGCCCGTGACCTGGGCGGCCCAGCCTTGCGCCTGGGTGGGCACCTGGGTGCCGAGCCAGATCTCGCATTCATCCGCGCGCACATGCACGACGCAGTTGATCGGCTCCATCGGCGCATGCGCCAGGAACGGCAATTCATAGCTTGCCTCGACCGTTTTGACGGCGGCTCTCAGCGCGCCGGCGACGTCGCCTTCCTGGCGCGCCATGATCGGCGTCTTGTTTTTGGACGCCGCTTTCAAGGTGTTCATAATGTCGGCGGTTGAAAGCTTGGCGTTGGCGCCTTCGTCCCAGGTGATGGTGAGGGCCTCGAGGCCTTTCTTGGCCGCCCAGAAATGATCGCCGATGACGGCGACCGCGTTGTCCAGCTTGACGATGTCGCGCACGCCGGGAACGGCACGCGCCGCCGCCTCGTCGACAGCGCCGAGCTTGCCGCCGATGACCGGGCAGGCGGCGACCGTCGCCACCTTCATGTCGGGCACGCGCACGTCGATGCCGTAGATCACCGCGCCATTGACCTTGCCTGCCGTGTCGACCCGGCGCAGCGACTTGCCGATCAGCTGAAAGTCCTTGGGATCCTTCAGCTTGACGTCGCTGGGCACCGGCTGCTTGCCCGCTGCGTCGGCGAGTGCGCCATAGGCCAGTCGCCGGCCTGTCGGCTGATGGGTGACCACACCAAGCTTGGCGCTGCATTCCGAAACCGGAACCGACCATTGCGCGGCGGCTGCACCAACCAGCATCATACGGGCCGCCGCACCTGCCTTGCGCAACGGCTCCCATGTGGCGCGCATCGATGTCGAGCCGCCGGTCGCCTGGCCGCCCAGCAGCGCAGTCGTATAAAGCTTCTCGTTGGGCGGCGCGTCGACGACCTTCACCTGGTCGAGGCCAACCTCCAGTTCCTCGGCGATCAGCGTCGCTTCGCCGGTATGGGTGCCCTGTCCCATTTCGATGTTGGGCAGGATGAAGGTGATCTTGCCGTCGCTGTCGACGCGGATGAAGGCATCGGGTGAAAAGGCGGCGGTGACGTCGCCTTCGACGGGCTCGGCCGCGGCAAAACCGGGCCTGATGCCGGCGCCAAGCATGGTGAAGCCGAGCAGAAGTCCGCTACCTTGCAGGAAGGCGCGGCGCGAGGTGACTTTTTGGGTGGAGGAGGACGGCTTGCCCATGGCTGGCTATCTCCCTCAGGCCTTCGCGGCCTGTTTTATGGCCGCTCTTATGCGTGTGTAGGTGCCGCACCGGCAGATGTTGCCGGACATCGCGGCATCGATATCGCTGTCGCTCGGATTGGGATTGCGGTCCAGCAGCGCCGAGGCCGACATGATCTGGCCGGACTGGCAATAGCCGCACTGGATGACCTCCAGGTCGAGCCATGCATCCTGCACCTTCTTGCCGCTTGGTGTCGCGCCGATCGCTTCGACCGTGGTGACGTGGCGCTGGCCGACCGCGGCGACCGGCAACACGCAGGAGCGCACCGGTTGCCCGTCAAGCTGCACCGTGCAGGCGCCGCATTGGGCGATGCCGCAACCGAACTTCGTGCCGGTCAGGCCGATGACGTCGCGCAACACCCACAATAACGGCATGTCGTCCGGCACGTCGACGCGGCGATCCTCGCCGTTTACATTGAGCGCAATCATGGGTCACTCCTCGGTTATCCGCATCCCCGTGGATAAGGCAGTAGGCACAAATTTGCCTTTTGTGTCTAATCAAATGCTTTGTGTTTTCCGAAGCATAACGCGTGTGCGACCACGGTAGCTGGAGCATCGCCGGACTGCCAGCTAGCCGGCGGGCTAGGTGTCATTCGATCAGCAGCAAGCCGCGCTTCTTGTCGCCGTCGCTGTCGATTGTGTCCATGGCGGAGAACAGGCGTTCACGCTCGATCAGCCAAGGCTTGTAGCGCTCGTTGACGTCGAGAACGAAAACCAAGTCCTCGGCCTCCAGATAGCCGCCGATCGGGGAAAAATGGCCGCTGCCGGCGCCGAAAATCTTCTCGCGGGTAAAGTTGATTATGTAGCGGCGGCCGGGGTCGTTGGCGTGCTTCATGTGCTCGCGGAACTCGTCGGCGCTCAAATTGCGAAGCACGGAGACTTTGCGCCCGGTTTTCGCCTGAGCGACGTCGGCAAGCTCGTCCAGCGTCAGACCGACGATGCAAAAGCCAGTCCAGCACTTTCCGGTTCCCGCGAGCACTTCGGCTTCGGTCGTCTCCTCTTCGCCGATGGAGCGGAATGTGTTTGCAACACTTGCCGGACCGCAGCGCGACCCGTTCGATTGCCAGTCAAGGTTGGCATTGAAGGTAGCGGCCACGGGCAACTTCCAGGCGCTGTCGATCAATGCCGGGGTACGAACAACCGACGACTGGATGGCGTCGGGCGAGACTGGGGACGGACCGACAATCAAAAATGCGGCACCGCAGAGCAGGCCAACGCCGGCAATCACAGCCAAAATGAAACTGCGCTTCATTGCTGAACCTCGAAGCAGACGATTGTTCGTCGGTCGATGTTGCGATGTCGGCTCCGAGACTACCATATACCGGCATTGCGTGGCAGGGCGCGCCGCAAGGGCGGCTGCGCCTTGCATCTTGCCCGGCCCCGAAAGGATTTTGCGATGGCTGAGTTGAAGATCAGGACCCGCGTCACCGGCGCCACGGCGACACTGGAGCCCGGCGGCTTGCCTTCCATTACCACGCCGACCGGCGGCACGCTCGATGTCGTCACCGGCGTCAGTGCGCCGGGCTTCAATCCGCTCGACCTGCTCTATGCCTCGCTCGCCGCCTGCATGGTGCTGAGCGCCCGCATCGCCGCCAGCCGCCTCGGCGTTGCCGCCGCGCTTGGCGAGGTGCGCGCCGAGGTGAGCGGCGAGAAGGCGAAGGACGACCCGTCGCGTGTTGAAAAGATCAGCATCAGGCTCGACATTGCGGGCGATCTCGACGCGGCGACCAAGCAGCGGATCGTCGACGATGCCGAGGCGATCTGCACGGTGTCCAACACGCTGCGCACCGCGCCGGAACTGCACGCGACGCTTGGGTGAGGAATCTAGCAGAACACCGCCAACCAAGGACCATCCGATGGCCATGATTCCGCCGATCGATTACGCCACGGCATCGCCCGAAATCCGCGCCGAGCACGACCGGGAGCTTGGCCTGCGCGGTCGCATGACCAACATGAAGCGCATCTTGCTGCATTCGCCGGCGGCGCACCGCATCTATGCCGAATGGTTCACGCTGCGCGATCTGCTAAGGCCGACGCTCGACGACCGCGCCATCTGGCTGTTATCGCTGGCGATCACTGAGATGTGTCGCGCCGAGATTCCCGTCACCTTCTTCCGCCGCGCGCTGATCGACGGCGGCTTGGAGCCCGAGGCTGTCACGCCCAGCACCGATGAAGCGCTGCTGATCGCCTTCGGCAAGGCGGTCGCGGCCGGTGGCAACGCGGTTCCCGACGATATCTGGGCGGCACTCAAGACCCGCTACGACGACGCGCTGCTGGTCAACCTCGTCGCCTTCGCCGGCATCATGGTGGCGACCTGCGTGTTTACGAACGCGGTGCGGGTCGATCTGGACCCTGAGTTGGAAGCGTATCGGAGGCAGTGACGTACGGTCTTCCCTTCTCCCCTTGTGGGGTGAGAAGCGGTTCGCGTTAGCGAACGAAAAGCCAATTGCTTGGCTTTTCGAGCTTCGAACGCCCTGAGCCTGCGAAGGGCCGGGTGGTGGCCGATCCACCCTGCCGGGTCCCCGCTGCTTCGCAGCGTCCCGGCGTTCGCCGGCCTTTCATCGTGCCACTGGCACGATGAATTCGCTTCGCGAACCGCCTGCTCACCCCACAAGGGGCGAAGGGAAGAGCGCGCACCTCCGCAGGAATCGGGTGGTTCGCACCTCTCATCCGCCCCACTTTGATCGTATCAAAGGAGGCGACCATGACCGTCCATTCCCTAACCACCCAACGCGCAACGCGTTCGGCCGAAGCGCGCGTTGCCGCGCAGGACTGGCGCGCGCTCGTCGCCGAACTGAACAGCTATGGCAGCGCCGTCATGCCGGCCTTGCTCTCCCCTCAGGAGTGCGCCGAAATCGCCGCGCTCTATCCGCAAGAGGACCATTTCCGCAGCCATGTGGTGATGGCGCGTCACGGCTTCGGCAAGGGCGAGTACCGCTATTTCCGCTATCCCTTGCCCGACCTGATCGGCGGCCTGCGCACCGCGCTTTACCCTAGGCTGGCGGGCGTTGCGAACGACTGGAATGCGCGCATGGACGTTGCCCAGCGGTATCCCGCCGACCACGCCGCCTTCCTCCAGCTTTGCCACGAAAACGGCCAGACACGGCCGACGCCGCTTCTCCTCCAGTACGGCCCCGGCGACTTCAACTGCCTGCACCAGGATCTTTATGGCGATCTCGCCTTTCCGCTGCAGGTGGCGGTCCTGCTTTCCCAGCCGGGCGAGGATTTCACTGGCGGCGAATTCGTGCTGACCGAACAGCGCCCGCGCATGCAGAGCCGCGCCGAGGTAGTGCCGCTGACCCAGGGCGATGCGGTGATTTTTGCTGTCCACAACCGGCCGGTGCAGGGCACGAAAGGGCACTACCGCGTCAATCTCAGGCACGGTGTCAGCCGCCTGCGCTCGGGACGGCGGCATACGGTGGGGATCATCTTCCACGACGCGAAGTAACGTCGTCCGCTTCGGCGCGGTTCCTTCGTTCCGCTCCGAGACCGGCGAAGGCTCACACTTCGTCGACGTCGAACAGCAGCATCGTCAAGTCGTCGTCTCCTGGCGCGAGTATCCGCCGGTCAGCGGCGCAGGCAATGCCGATTTCGGTGGCAAATGCGCTCTGCATATCGGCGAGGCTGTCGAAATAGAGCGTCCCCACCAGATACGGCATCTCGCCCGCCGAGCGCTTGATGATGGGCCGCCTGCTGATGTCGTAGCGCCGCAGGCCGGGAAGCTTCTTGGCCAGCGGCACATGAACCTCGAAATAGTGCCGGTCGAATGCCTCCGGATCGGCCGGGGTTTTGTAGATCACGAGCATCTTGGCCATTGTCATATTCCTGCCCTGTTGGTGTCGCTGTTCGGGGGCCATGCAGGCCGCCGTGCCAATGTCGTTCCGCGAGGGCGGTTTTCGACAATCGCTGGATTTTTGTTTTCGGGCGCGATGACGGGGTCTTCGCCACCATCTGCGGCGCTTCTGCCTCTTCCCTCCTTGCGATCATTCGCGTATGGCCCCGGGCAAATCCCTGAACTTTGCACCAACTCTCCCGGACCGCCCCATGATCCGTCTTGAAAGCATCGGCAAGCAGAACGGCCGCCAGATCGTCTTCATCGAGGCCTCGGCAGCCTTGCAGAAAGGCGAGAAGGTCGGCCTCGTCGGGCCGAACGGCGCCGGCAAGACGACGCTGTTTCGCATGATCACCGGCCAGGAGCAGCCGGACGAGGGCCAGGTGCAGGTCGATCGCGGCGTCACCATCGGCTATTTCAGCCAGGATGTCGGCGACATGGTGGGCCATAGCGCCGTCGCCGAAGTGATGAACGGCGCCGGGCCGGTCAGCGACGTGGCGGCCGAAATGGCCGAACTCGAGGCGGCCATGGCCGATCCCGACCAGGCCGACCGGATGGACGAGATCATCGAGAAGTACGGCGAGGCGCAGCACCGTTTCGAGGAGCTCGACGGCTACGCGCTGGACGGCCGTGCCCGCGAAGTGCTCGACGGCCTCGGTTTTTCGCAGGAGATGATGGACGGGGATGTCGGAAAACTGTCCGGCGGCTGGAAGATGCGCGTGGCGCTCGCCCGCATCCTGTTGATGCGGCCCGACGTCATGCTGCTCGACGAGCCGTCGAACCATCTCGATCTCGAAAGCCTGATCTGGCTGGAGCAGTTTTTGAAGGGTTATGACGGTGCGCTGCTGATGACCTCGCACGACCGCGAGTTCATGAACCGCATCGTCAACAAGGTGGTCGAGATCGATGCCGGTTCGCTCACCGCCTATTCCGGCAATTACGAATTCTACCAGCAGCAGCGGGCGATCGCCGACAAGCAGCAGCAGGCGCAGTTCGAGCGCCAGCAGGCGATGCTGGCCAAGGAGATCGCCTTCATCGAGCGTTTCAAGGCGCGTGCTTCGCATGCCGCGCAGGTGCAGAGTCGGGTGAAGAAGCTCGACAAGATCGATCGCGTCGAGCCGCCCAAGCGCCGCCAGATCGTGAACTTCGACTTCCAGCCGGCGCCGCGCTGCGGCGAGGATGTCGTGACGCTGAAGAACGTCCACAAGGGGTATGGCAGCCGCTCGATCTATGAGGGGCTCGACTTTCAGGTCCGCCGCCGTGAGCGCTGGTGCATCATGGGCGTCAACGGCGCCGGCAAGTCGACACTGCTCAAGCTGGTCGCCGGCGCTTCCGACCCCGACACTGGCACGGTCGCTCGCGGGCCGAGCGTGAAAATGGGCTATTTCGCCCAACACGCCATGGAGGTGCTGGAAGGCGAGCGCACCGTGTTCCAGACGCTGGAAGACGCGTTTCCGCAGGCCGGCCAGGCGCCGCTTCGGGCACTCGCCGGCTGCTTCGGCTTTTCCGGCGACGAGATCGAGAAGAAATGCCGCGTGCTGTCGGGCGGCGAGAAGGCGCGGCTGGTGATGGCGCTGATGCTGTTCGATCCGCCCAATCTTCTGGTGCTGGATGAGCCGACCAACCACCTCGACATCGCCACCAAGGAGATGCTGATCACGGCACTGTCGCAGTACGAAGGCACCATGCTGTTCGTCTCGCACGACCGCCATTTCCTGGCCGCACTCTCCAACCGCGTGCTGGAACTGACGCCGGAAGGCATCCACACCTATGGCGGCGGTTATACCGAATATGTCGAGCGGACAGGGCAGGAAGCGCCGGGGTTGTGGGGGTAACCCGCCCGGCAGACGGACGCCTCGGCTCTCGTCCAAAGCGAAGACCGCACCGCCTAGGGCTTCTCCTCATACGCAGCAAGTGCTTTGGCGACGCCGGCAACGAGATGTTCAACATCACTTGCATGTTCATACGCAGTCCCGGTTTGCGCAAACTGCATCGGCGAAAAGTCAGGCGCCATCCGCTTGACCTCTGCCATGATGCGCTGAGCTTCCTTCAGTTCGCCGAGTTGCGCGTGGCACCCCGCCAGCCTTGTCAGTCGCCAGGGGGGACTTCGAGGGGACCTTGGACATGCTGACAAGCGCGGCCTTGTAGTCTCCAGCCGAGTACAGCGCGATGGCGCGATCATAGTGGTACCAATCAGGATGGATCGGGTTGATCCGTATCGCACTGTCAATCGCCGCGAGTGCTTCAAGAGGCCTGCCTCTCATCGACAGCAAGAACCCCATTTGCGCAATCGTATCGGCGTCATAGGGATTGAGGTCGAGCGCGCGCTGAAGGTGATGTTCGGCCGCGTCGAACTGGCGGGCAGAGATCAAGGCTTGGGCGAGCACGCGATGGCAGCGCGGCTCTTCCGGTGCCAGGGTCACCGCGCACTCCGCGCGCTCGATCAGTGAACCAAGCAATTCCGGGGACGCCTCGGCATAGCCACCGATAATGAGATCGGCGAGCGCGATGTAGGAATGCGCCAGGGCATAGGTCGGGTCCTTTTCGACCGCAGCCTGGAAAAGATCGCGCGCAGCCTTGTTGTCATCATCACCATAACCGCGCAGCCGGGCCAGTCCACGCAGGAGAAGCTCGTATGCGGCCAGGCTGTCGGGAGGCTTCGGGGTTGCTTGCTTGATACCGGCGTCGTCGAGCCGAGCGACCAGCCGGTTCACCACACGGCAGGCGATTTCTTCCTGCATGTCGAAGATCTGGCCGCCGGACGCAGAAAAAGTATCGCTCCAGAGAACTCCACCCGTCGAAGCGGTCATGAGACTGACGGCAACCCGCATGCCGTCGGCACGAGTCGTCGCCCTGCCGCGGACCAGATAGGTTGCGCCAAGGCTGTCGCCAACGGCACGCCAATCGGAAGCGGAATCCGAGGCAAAGGCAAATCCGGAATTGCGTGCCAGCACGTCGACCCTTCCGAAGCGAGCCAACGCATTGACAATGTCCTCGGCGAAACCGTCGATCAAAGGGGTGTCTTCCGGCGCGCCTTCGTTGCTGAAACGCAGTACCGCAACGCTCGGGTGTCCGGAGCGCTCTTGCTTTGGCGCCTCGAGAAGAGACAGCACGTAGCCGCGTTTGGCGATCGTACGGATGATGGTTTGGCTTTCGTCCTGCAGCGCCTTTCGCAACTCCCTGACCGCTTGCGTCAGCGAGTCCTCGGTCACGAAGACATCAGGCCACACCGCTGTCATCAGTTCCGACTTGGTCGCGACGCGTCCAACATTCCTGCTGAGATAGGTCAACAGATCAAACGCCTTGGAGCGGAGAGCAACAGGTTTCCCGTCGCGGAGAAGCTGCCCGCGCGCAAGATCAAGCTCGCAACTGCCAAGTGCCAGTACGTGCCCTGCGTTTTCTTGCGACATCGAATGCCGATCTGACCAACTTGAGCAAACGCTGCCCTATTGGGGTCTTGATCGGCTTGGACGTCAAGGGATCAGGAGAATTTGATCCGCTTTCACTTTGGCTGGAAGCCATCCGCCTCTCCATGGCGATGATCTCGAGCATTTCGAACATTGTTCCAGGCATGGGCGCGCACGGGGATGCAGCCATGACGGTGGATGCATATTCCAGCAGTTCCTGCCGGGCGGCTTGGCGCGTGCTCTCATTCACTGACATGTTCGACCTCCTCCAGTTCGTTCAGGCGAACAATGAAGCCAAGGAACGGGCGCGTACCGGAAGATTTCTGAAATTCTGCTGAATCTTTCCGTCGATCCATATGTCGAGCGCACGGGGCAGAAGCGCCTGGACTGCGCAGCTAGAGCCATTTCAGGAAACGGTTCTTCCGTCCGCAATTGCGTCAAGCAGGGTTTGTCAGCTCGCCGCCAGCCATTTGCGCGACTGGGCGAACGCCTTGAAGGCTTTTGCGTCCATCGGGTAGCCGAACAGGAAGCCTTGCAGGATATCGCAGCCAAGCTCTTTCAGGATCTGGGCGTGCTCCATCGTCTCGACACCCTCGGCGACCACTTCGATACCGAGCGACTTTCCGATGTCGATGATGGACGACACCAGCTGCCGCTGCGCGGTTGAGCTGGTGATGGGTGTGACCAGCTGGCGATCGATCTTGAGGCGACGCGGCCGCAACTTCAGGAGCGAGACGATCGAGGCATGTCCGGTGCCGAAATCGTCGATCTCGATGTCGATGCCGAGCCCCTTTATGTGCTCGATGTTCCAGGTGACCAGTTCGTCGTTCTCGTCGAGGAAAATCGACTCCACCAGCTCGAACGACACGGTCCCCTTCTTGATGGCAAGCTTGCGCAACCCTTTGATCAGTCCCTTGTCCTCCAGCCGCCTGGCGGAGACGTTGACCGACACGCGCGGGATGTTGAGGTGGCTGCGCGACCAGCGCTCGAAATTATCAAGCGCCTGCGTCAGGACTGTGCGATCGATAAGCGCCACGACATTGAGTTCTTCAGCCACCTTGATGTAGGCGTCGGGGGTCAGCACGCCGCGTTGCGGATGATCCCAGCGCGACAGCGCCTCGACGCCGACGATTTCCAGCGTCCTGGCGTCGAACTGCGGCTGATAGTAGACAACGAATTCGTTGCGCTCGAGTCCGCCCAGAATCTCGTCGCCGGTCTGCTTGGTCCGCACGATCTCGCTCTGCAGCTCTTCGTTGAAAAACTCGTAGCGGTTGCGGCCACGGCCTTTCGCCCGGTACAGCGCCAGATCGGTATTGACCAGCAGCTGCTTGGCATCGACGCCGCTGTTGGCTGCAATCCCGATGCTGACACCGAACCGGCACTGGTGACCCAGATAGTCGACCGGCTGGCGCATGGCGTCGATGATGTGGTCGGCAAGCGCAGCGAGCTCCTTGTCATCGCGTCCATGGCTCAGCACGACAAATTCGTCGCCGCCGATGCGCGCAACGAAATCGGCACCGCCGACACTGGCTTTGATGACTTTCGAAGCATGCACCAGCAATGCATCGCCGGCTGCGTGGCCGAGCGTGTCGTTGATCTGCTTGAAGCGGTCAAGGTCGAGATGCAGCAAGGCAGCCCGGCCCTCGGCTTCGGGGTTTTCGGCAAGCATCTCGTCCAGATACCGACGGTTGGGCAGGCCGGTAAGTGAATCGTGCAGCGCGACATGCTCGATGCGGGCCTTGGCCGTGTTCAGTTCGGCATTTTTCGATTCTGAAAGGCGACGTTCCCGCACGAGATTCTCGTTGAGCAGCACGTCCCAGGTCACGTCCCATTCCGCGCCGATCATTTTCGATCCGCCGTTGATGTCCTGGAAGAAACTGGCGCGTGTGCGGACGTGGCGAATGGTGCCGTCCGGTCGCAGTATCCGATACTGCGAAGAGTAGGGGCCTTGTGTCGCGGCAGCCGAATCGAAGTCCGCTTTCGCCCGCTCGAAATCTTCAGGGTGGATCGCCAGCGCCCAGTCGTCATAGCCGCGGGTCTTGCCGTCGGCGGGCTTGCCATAGATTTCGTTGATGCGGTCGTCCCATACGAGCTCGTTGCTGACGAGGTCGTGCTCCCACACGCCTATCCCTGAGGCTTCCAATGCCAGCTCCAGCCGCCTCGACAGGCGCCTCAACTCGGCGTCATTTTTCTGTCGCTCACCGAAAAGACGTCCTGCCGCGAGGATCGGCAGCACCACCAGCGCGCCGGCGAGCGCCATGAGCCCCCGCAACAGCCACTCATTTTTCGGACCGGTCGGCCAGCCGCCTTTCGGTATCGCGGAAATCTGCCAGGAGCCTGAAGGCAGCTGCACCTCGGCCGTCACCGGATTGCCGGCCACGACATTGTCGCCGCCGAAGAACAGTTCGCCACCCCCGCCCAGAGCATCCTTGCCGATGAGCGCCACATCGATATCCAGGTCAGGCTCGGTCAGGCCGCTCGCGCTGTAGAGCCGGTCGATATCGATCACGGCCGAGACAATCCCCCAAAACCGGTCGCCGCCACCCGCCGTCGGCACGAAGACCGGGATACGGCCGATGAAGCCACGCCCGCCTTGCGCCAGTTTGACCGGCCCGGCGAGCACCAGTGCGCGCTGGTCGCGAGCCCGAAGCGCAGCCATGCGTTGCGTATCGCTCTTGCGGTAGTCCAGCCCGATGGCTTTTTCATTGCCTTCCAGCGGATATATCAGCGCGATGACGAGGTCGGGCGCGCCGGCAACGTCGCGCAACTGCGATTTTTGCTCGAACAGATTGCGGGCGAGTGCCGCAAACCTCTGCTGGCCCATATAGGGCTCGGTAACGATCGTCGAAACGAGACCCTGAACCAGCTGGAGATTGCCGGTAATGTTGCCTTCAAGCTTGGCGCGTATGATGTTGACCTTGGCCAGGACGCCAGCGCGCGCCAGCTGATCGGAGACTTCGCTGTTCCTCTGGTCGGCAACCAGGGCACAGACGAGAAGCACAACAAAGGCAATCGCCGCCGGCAAGTTGGCGGAAGAAAAAATGGCCCGTTTCAACCGGCCGGGATTGAATTTCGCTCCTGCCAATTCGATCCGAATACCTTTCCAGGACAGTAGTCCGTCGGTCGACCGTAGTAGCTAAAGCTTAAATTTGGACTTCAAGGCGACCCTGAGAATAAACGTTGAGGTCTCGGTTGTCAGCATAGGTGCGAAAGCTGACTGGTCCCAGACAAAAACAAAGGTCGGTTCCCTGAACGATGAATTGAGCCAGCGGCATCGGGCGGCCGCTCGCATCCTTCGCATCCGAATCGAAAAAGCCGACTGACCTTGCCGCGCAGGGCCTGTCCCGAAGCCTTACTTTCCCGCCATCTGATCGGCCAGCGCCTGCGCCTGGGCAAGCAGCGCCGGAAAGGCCGGATCTGCCGGCAAATGTTGGCCCATGCAGGCGCGGTAGTCGCTGTCGCCCTTGTCCCAGGCGGCATTGGAGGATTCGAATGCTTTTTCGTCCTTGAGGTCCGAAGCCTGGTAGGCCTCCTGGAATTTCTGCGCAGCAGCGTCCGCAGCAGCCCAGACGGCGTCGCAGGCGGCGATCTTCGGAACGGCAGGGGCCGCCGGCGCCGCCATGATTCTAACGCTGTCGCCTTTGACGAGCGTAACAATGACTTCCTGCTCGTAGATCGGCCCGACATCCTGCGTCCAGCCGCCGAGCCGGGCGAAGGCGATGTCGGCGCCTTGCGGGGTCTTCAGCGGGAAGTCGAGCGTTCCCTCAAAGGCGGCGTCGCTGTTGATCGCCTGGGTATAGAAAGCATCCACCTTCAGCGCGGCATCGATGCCGGCGGGCAGTTTGAAACTCTCGTCGGCCTCGGCGGCTTTGGCCTTGAGCCAGCGCTCCAGCAGCCCTCGCGTCGTTGCCACCAGGCTGGGGCCGTCGTCGCCTTTGGTGTAGCGCAGTCCATCGAGCATGCCGGAGCCGATGTCGGAGTCGCTGAGGCTTTCGATATTGATCGTACCGCTTGCCGGAAAGTCCTTGACCGCCAGCGGGCCGATGATGCCGGCAAGCCGCTGTTGCAGGTCGGCCAGCGCCTTCTCGTTCTCGGTGTCGATCGTTTCGATGGCCGCGTTGGCGCTGTTCAGCGCTGCGATCGCCGCAATCGCCTTGTCGCGCGCGGCGATATAGTCATCCTCCGGCGAGGCCGCGAAAGCCACGCTGCTCGCCAGCGCGAACAGAAACGTCCAGACCGTGCGCATGATTTAAACCCCGCTCTACGTTCGATTCCAAGGATACATGACAACATTGGGCCGAAAAAAGACGGCGTCGGAGCTGCAGATCTCCGCCCTTGAGGGGGAGATGGCCGGCAGGCCAGAGGCGGCCGCCGCGCGTGAAGCGCTCGCTCCTTTTGCAGCGCGAGACGACGTTAGCGTTTCACGCGCAACGACCTCCTCTGGCGCCTTCGGCGACATCTCCCGCTCAAGGGGGGAGATTGGCGCCTAATCACCCTTTGCGCTTCTCCACCTCCGCCTTCCTCAGCAAGAACCGCTGGATCTTGCCGCTCGGCGTTTTCGGCAGCTCGGTGACGAATTCGACCTCGCGCGGGTATGAGTGCGCGGAGAGCCGTTTCTTCACATGCTGGGCAAGCTCTTCGGCGAGTTCCGGGTTGCCCGGGTAAGCCGGCGCCAGCACCACGAAAGCCTTGACGATCTCGGTGCGTTGCGGATCGGGTACGCCGACGACGGCCGCTTCGTTGACCGCCGGATGCTCGATCAGCGCGCTTTCGACGTCGAACGGGCCGATGCGGTAGCCGGCCGACGTGATGACGTCGTCGGCGCGGCCGATGAAGGAGACCGAGCCGTCCGGCTCGTACTCCACCGTGTCGCCGGTCCGGTAATAGCCGCCTGATATCGCCGGCGTCTCGGCCTGGTGATAACCGTCGAACCAGCGCAGCGGCGAGTTCGCGATGTCGACCGCGAGGATGCCGGGCTGGTTGGGGCCGAGCTCGTTGCCGGCATCGTCCAGCACCACCATACGGTAGCCCGGCATGGCAAAGCCGGCCGAGCCCGCGCGGACAATATGCGCCAGGCCGTGATGGTTGTTGACCATCATGCCGTTCTCGGTCTGGCCGTAATGGTCGTGGATGGGGGCGGCGAGATTTGCGTCGAACCAGCGGATTACTTCCGGGTTGAGCGGCTCGCCGGCGCTGCTCACCACGCGCAGCCTGCCTTTGACACGGGCGGCCGCGTCAGGCCCTTCCGCCATCAGCAGGCGATAGGCGGTGGGCGAGCCGGCGAGGCTGGTGACGCCGAGCCGCTCGATGATGTCGTAGGTGCTTTTGGCGTTGAAGGCGCCTTCATAGAAGGTGGTGGCGATGCCGAGCTGCAAGGGACCGGTGATGGCGTAATAGAGGCCGTAGGCCCAGCCGGGATCGGCGATGTTCCAGAAGACATCGTCGGGCAGCAGCCCGATCGCGTCGCGCATATAGGCGCCGAAGGCGAGCAGGGCCTTGAGCGGCACCGGGACGCCCTTGGGCAGGCCGGTCGTTCCGGAGGTCGACATCATCATGAACAGGTCGCCGCCCTTGCGCATCACCGGCTGGCAGTCGGGCGAGGCGGCGGCAATCGCGGCGCGAAAATCCATGTCGCCTTGCGGCAGCGCCTCGCCGGGACCAAGAACGGTCGCGATTTGCGCTGGTGTCTCGACCTCGTCGAGCTTGCCGCGATTGGCCGGGTTGGTCACCACGATCCTGGCACCGCTATAGCCGAGACGATGCTCGATGGCCTTCGGGCCGAAGGCGGTGAACAGCGGCTGGTAGACCGCGCCGATCCGCCAGGTGCCGAGGATCAGCGCCACCAGTTCGGGAATGCGCGGCAGCATGCCGGCCACGACATCGCCGGCACCGACGCCGGCAGCCTTGAGCACATTGGCGGCGCGACCCGACATGTCGGCGAGATCGTCGAAGCTGAATTCGCGCAATTCGCCGCTGGCCGAGATCGCGCGCAGCGCCAGCCGGTTTTCACCGGTATAGCGGCCGCAGCATTCGACATAGGCATTGATGCCGGTTGCAGGGTTGCCATGCAACCGGGCGATCTCGTCTTCGATGCGAAAGCGCTGAATGGCATCCTCATAGCGCGGCATCTTGCTCATGGCAGTCCTCCCTGATGCGTCCATCTCCCCGTGGAACGCCTTGTCCGTCAGATTGCCTGAAATCGCTGCGCTGGTCGATTGTGGCGAAGGTCGGGGGACGCCAAAGGGGGTGGGCGGGAACTCTACGGATGACAATCGGCATCTGCAGACGGTTGACCAACTCTCCCATCCGGCCGATAGCTCGCCCACATTGTGCCCCGAGACCTCCAATGACCACAATCTCGAACCCTAAAACCGCAGCGGCCGATGCCGACACCGCCTGGCAGGACGACATCCGTGCCGGCGTCCGCCATGTCCGCGATCTCGCCTCGCTGCCGCTGTCGCCTGCCGAGCGCGCGGCGGCGCAGGAGGCGGCTACGCGTCACAAGGTGCGTGCCCCAAAAACCTATCTCGACCTGATCGACTGGAACGATCCCGCCGATCCGATCCGCGCGCAAATCATTCCGTCGCCGGATGAGCTGGTGGACACGGAGGGCGAGCTCGGCGATCCGATCGCCGACCATGCCTTCAGCCCCGTGCCGCGGCTGACGCACCGCCACGCCGATAGGGTGCTTCTGTTCCCGACCTATCAATGCGCGGTCTATTGCCGCTTTTGCTTCCGCAAGGAATCCCTGACCTCGATCGGTCGCGGCTACACGCGCGAGGCACTCGAAGAGGCTTTCGCCTATATCGAAGCCCATCCCGAAATCCGCGAGGTGATCCTGACCGGCGGCGATCCGCTGTCGCTGCCGGACAAGGCGCTGGCCGAAATCCGCGCCCGCATCGAGACGATCGCGCATGTGCGGCTGCTGCGCATCCATACCCGCATACCTGTCGTGCTTCCCTCCCGGATCACGCCGGGGCTGGTAGGCGCCTTGCAGGGCCGGCTGATGGTCACAATCGTCACCCATTTCAACCACGCGCGCGAAATCACGTCGGACACTGAATTGGCTTGCCGCACCTTGCGCCAGGCAGGCTTCGTGCTGCTCAACCAGAGCGTCCTGCTCAAGGGCGTCAACGACACGGTCGAGGTGCTTGAGGAACTCTGTCGCGAGCTGATGTATCGCCTGGGGGTGAAGCCCTATTACCTGCACCACGGCGACCTCGCGCGCGGCATGGCGCATCGGCGCACCACCATTGCCGAGGGACAGGCGCTGGCCGGCGCGCTGCGCGCCCGCCTGTCGGGCATCTGCAATCCCATCTATGTGCTGGACCTGCCGGAAGGCGGCGGCAAGGTGCCGCTCGGGCCGTGTTCTATCGAGGCGCAGGACGGGCAGGACTGGCGCATTCGCGGCCAGGATGGCGAGGTGAGGGTGTATCGGGACGTGGTGGGGGAATAGGATCGCGCAGGACTTGTGTGTTCGAGTGACAGGCTGCCATAGATCGATGAACTTCTGATAGGCGTGCTTCCTTCACATTCGGGGCGAACCTTGCGACAAAAGACAGCGCTGCTGACGGGTGTAACGGGGCAGGACGGAGCCTACCTCGCAAGGCTTCTGCTGCAAAAGGGCTACCGTGTTGTCGGCACGATCCGCAGCACATCCGCGATAAGCACCTGGCGCCTGCAGGAATTGCACATCGTCGACGACATCGAACTTATGCCGATGGAACTGACCGAAGACTCCAACATTCGCGCCGTGTTGGAAAGCGTTCGACCGGATGAGATCTATAACCTTGCAGGGCAAAGCTTCGTCGGCGACTCTGTCCGCCAGCCGATCTATACGTCCGAAGTCGTGGGGATCGGCCCCTTGCGGCTGCTCGAATGCGTTAGGACGATCGTGCCGGAAGCGCGGTTCTACCAGGCGTCCAGCTCGGAAATGTTCGGCAACGCTGAACATGTCCCGCAGTCCGAAAACACCCCGTTCCACCCGCGCAACCCCTATGGCACCGCCAAGCTTTTCGCGCATTGGGCGGTGGTCAATTACCGGGAGGCCTTCGGGCTGCATTGCTCAAGCGGCATCCTGTTCAACCACGAATCTCCGCTTCGCGGCGCCGAGTTCCTGACCCGCAAGGTCTCGGTCGGCCTGGCGCGATACGCGCTCGACTGGGAGGCGCCGCTGCGTGTCGGCAACCTCGACGCAAAGCGCGATTGGGGTCACGCCCGGGACTATGTCGGCGCCATGTGGAAAATGCTGCAATTGCCAAGCCCCGCGGATTTTGTCGTTGCCACGGGCACCGCCCATTCGGTGCGCGATTTCATCGGCTTCGCCGCCAATGCGTCCGGCATCTTCCTTGACTGGCTGGGGGAGGGAACCGGCGAACGCGCCATCGATCGCGCCACCGGCAAGACGGTCGTCTCCGTCGATCCGGCGTTTTACAGGCCAGCCGAAATCAACCTTCTGACCGGCGACGCCTCCCGAGCCCGTCGTGACCTGGATTGGCATCCCACGGTTCGGCTGGAGCAACTGGCGGAAGAAATGGTCGAAGCCGACAGGAGGCGGATGTCAGGCAGCGCTGTTGCCGGGCTCTAGCGCAACGGTGGAACCGACGACAGGGCGGCGCTCTCGCAAAGGGCGTGACATGCGCATCTGAAAGGCGTATGTTGACATAAAGATGTCTTTATGTGACTTGGGTTTGACTGTCGCCCCAAGGATAAAAAATGTCGCAGAATACTGCACCGCTGGACGTTTTGTTCGGCCCCGTCGCGGCTACGCCCGACGGTTCCGAAGTGCTTGCAGCTCTCACCGCGGCGGCGCGTGAGCGTATCCTCATCCTCGACGGCGCCATGGGCACGCAGATCCAGGGCCTCGGTTTCGACGAGGAGCAGTTTCGCGGCGAGGCCTTTGCCGGCTGCGCCTGCCACCAGCAGGGCAACAACGACCTCCTGATCCTGACCCAGCCCGCCGCGATCGAGGAGATCCACTATCAGTACGCCATCGCCGGTGCCGATATCCTCGAGACCAACACCTTCTCCTCGACCTCGATCGCCCAGGCCGATTACGGCATGGAGGACGCGGTCTATGCGCTGAACCGCGACGGTGCGCGGCTGGTGCGGCGCGCCGCCATTCGCGCCGAGCAGGAAGACGGCAAGCGCCGTTTCGTCGCCGGCGCGCTCGGGCCGACCAACCGCACCGCCTCGATGTCGCCCGACGTCAACAATCCCGGCTATCGCGCCGTCACTTTCGACGATCTTCGCCTGGCCTATGGCGAGCAGCTGCGCGGCCTGATCGACGGCGGCGCCGACATCATCCTGATCGAGACCATCTTCGACACGCTGAACGCCAAGGCGGCGATCTTTGCCTGCAACGAGATCTTTCTCGAAAAGGGCGTGCGCCTGCCGGTGATGATTTCCGGCACCATCACCGATCTTTCCGGCCGCACCCTGTCGGGCCAGACTCCGACCGCCTTCTGGCACTCGGTGCGCCATGCCAGCCCTTTCACCATCGGTCTCAACTGTGCGCTCGGCGCCAACGCCATGCGCGCGCATCTGGCCGAAATATCCGGCGCCGCAGACACCTTCGTCTGCGCCTATCCGAATGCCGGCCTGCCCAATGAATTCGGTAGGTATGACGAGAGCCCGGACTTCATGGCCGCGCAGATCGAGGATTTCGCGCGGGAAGGGCTGGTCAACGTCGTTGGCGGCTGCTGCGGCTCGACGCCGGACCACATCCGGGCGATTGCCGAGGCGGTCAAAAAATATCCGCCGCGCGCCATTCCCGAAATCGAGCGCAAGATGCGCTTGTCCGGGCTGGAGCCGTTCACGCTGACCGACGAGATTCCCTTCGTCAATGTCGGCGAACGCACCAACGTCACTGGATCAGCCAAGTTCCAAAAACTGATCACGGCGGGCGACTATGTTCCCGCGCTCGACGTGGCGCGCGACCAGGTCGCCAGTGGCGCCCTGATCATCGACATCAACATGGATGAAGGCCTGATCGATTCGAAGAAGGCGATGGTCGAGTATCTCAATTTGATCGCGGCCGAGCCTGATATCGCCCGCGTCCCGGTGATGGTCGACAGTTCGAAATGGGAGATCATCGAGGCCGGCTTGAAATGCGTGCAGGGCAAGCCGCTGGTCAACTCCATCTCGATGAAGGAAGGCGAGGAAGCGTTCCTGCATCATGCCAGGCTGGTACGCGCCTATGGCGCGGCGGTGGTCGTCATGGCCTTCGACGAGGCCGGTCAGGCCGACACCAAGGCGCGCAAGGTCGAGATCTGCACCCGCGCCTACAAGCTCTTGACCGAACAGGCCGGTTTCCCGCCGGAGGACATCGTCTTCGACCCCAATGTCTTCGCGGTCGCCACCGGCATCGAGGAGCATGACAATTACGGCGTCGATTTCATCGAGGCCGCCGGCGACATCACTGCGA
Organism: Mesorhizobium sp. P2_E7; assembly: GCF_056403855.1. Classification (NCBI taxonomy): domain Bacteria; kingdom Pseudomonadati; phylum Pseudomonadota; class Alphaproteobacteria; order Hyphomicrobiales; family Phyllobacteriaceae; genus Mesorhizobium; species Mesorhizobium sp. P2_E7. The sequence continues at coordinate 191,283 of NZ_JBFUER010000001.1, forward strand.
CGCTGCCGCATGTCCATATCTCGGGCGGCGTCTCGAACCTGTCCTTCTCGTTCCGCGGCAACGAGCCGGTGCGCGAGGCCATGCACGCCGTGTTCCTCTACCATGCCATCCAGCGCGGCATGGATATGGGCATCGTCAATGCCGGCCAATTGGCCGTCTACGACACGATCGAGCCGGAGCTGCGCGAGGCCTGCGAGGATGTCGTGCTCAACCGCGCGCCCAGGGCTGGCGGCACTGCCACCGAGCGCATGCTGGAGATCGCCGAACGCTTCAAGGGCGCAGCCGGCAAGGAAGGCAAGGAGCGCGATCTCGCCTGGCGCGAGCTGCCGGTCGAAGGACGCATTTCGCATGCGCTGGTCAACGGCATTACCGAATTCATCGACGCCGACACCGAGGAAGCGCGGCTGGCAGCCGAGCGTCCGCTGCATGTCATCGAAGGCCCGCTGATGGCCGGCATGAATGTCGTCGGCGATCTGTTCGGCGCGGGAAAAATGTTCCTGCCGCAAGTGGTGAAATCGGCGCGGGTGATGAAGCAGGCGGTGGCCGGATTGCTGCCGCATATGGAGGCGGAAAAACTGGCCAACGCCGCCAACGGCATCGACAATGGCGAGCGTCAGACGGCGGGAAAAATCCTGATGGCGACGGTGAAGGGCGATGTCCATGACATCGGCAAGAACATCGTCGGCGTCGTGCTAGCCTGCAACAACTACGAGATCATCGATCTCGGCGTCATGGTGCCGGCGGCAAAAATCCTGCAGACGGCGCGCGAGCACAATGTCGACATCATCGGCCTGTCCGGCCTGATCACGCCGTCGCTGGACGAGATGGCGCACATGGCCGCCGAGATGGAGCGCGAGGGGTTTGATATCCCGCTGCTGATCGGCGGCGCCACGACCAGCCGCGTGCACACGGCGGTGAAGATCCACCCGCGCTACGCCAAGGGGCAGACGGTCTATGTCGCCGACGCCAGCCGCGCGGTCGGCGTGGTATCGGCGCTGCTGTCGAATGACGGCAAGGCCGGCTATGTCGACGCGGTGCGGGCCGAGTACAAGAAGGTCGCCGACGCGCATGCCCGCTCGGAAGCCGACAAGCAGCGGCTGCCGCTCGCCAAAGCGAGGGCCAATGCGCACAAGATCGACTGGTCTGCCTACCAGCCGCCGAAGCCGTCCTTCACCGGCGTGAAGGTTTTCGACAATTGGGACCTGACCGAACTCTCGCGCTACATCGACTGGACGCCGTTCTTCCAGACCTGGGAGCTGAAGGGCCGCTACCCCAAGATCCTCGAGGACGAGGCGCAGGGCCCCGCCGCGCGCCAGCTGTTCGAGGATGCGCAGGCGATGCTGCAGAAAATCATCGCGGAAAAATGGTTCGCGCCGCGTGGCGTCATCGGCTTCTGGCCGGCCAACGCTATCGGCGACGACATCAGGCTGTTCACCGACGAGAAGCGCTCGCAGGAGCTGGCGACCTTCTTCACGCTGCGCCAGCAACTGACCAAGCGCGACGGCAAGGCCAATGTCGCGCTGTCGGATTTCGTCGCGCCCGCAGACAGCGGCAAGCCCGACTATATCGGCGGCTTCATCGTCACCGCAGGCATCGAGGAAGTGGCGATCGCCGAGCGCTTCGAGCGCGCCAATGACGATTACTCCTCGATCATGGTCAAGGCGCTGGCCGACCGCTTCGCCGAAGCTTTTGCCGAGCGCATGCACGAGAAGGTGCGCAAGGAATTCTGGGGCTATGCGGCCGACGAGAATCTGGCGCCCGACGAACTGATCGGCGAACCCTATCGCGGCATCCGCCCGGCGCCCGGCTATCCCGCGCAGCCCGACCATACCGAGAAGGCGACGCTGTTCCGGTTGCTCGACGGCGAGGGCAACGCCGGCGTCAGCCTGACCGAGAGCTACGCGATGTGGCCGGGCTCGTCGGTCTCCGGCCTCTATCTCGCCCATCCCGAAAGCTATTATTTCGGCGTCGCCAAGGTCGAACGTGACCAGGTCGAGGATTATGCCCGCCGCAAGGACATGCCTTTGGCCGAGGTCGAGCGCTGGCTTGGCCCGATCCTCAATTATGTGCCCGTGGACTACGCAGAGGCGGCGGAGTAGCGCCCTGACGGTTTGACGAAACTGCCAAGGCGCAAGCGCGCCTGATCCGGCGCAGCGTCTGCTCGACCGCCGCCTAATTTCTCTCCCTCCAAAAATCTCACCGCACCGGGGAATAAAGCACGGCCCTTCCGGGTCTTGTTATCAGCGGGGCCATTCCAGCCCGCGACCCAAAGAAACGAAACAAGGAATTTTGGACATGACCAAGCTCGCTTTCAGCGTGGCTGCGATGCTGCTTGCCTCGAGCGCTGCCTTTGCCGGCAGCGACCACTTCACCAACAAGGCCAACCAGCCTGCCGTCGACACCGACGCCACTGCGTCAATTCCCTACACAGCACACCAGAACGGCGTCGACACCAAGGTGACGACGGGGCCGAAGCAGGGCTCGGTGCAGGACATCATTGACCAGCACAACCGCGACAGCATCTGGGGCCGCTAAGCGCTCCGGACCCAACCCCGACATTGACCGATCAGGAACCATCGACATGAAGAACATCGCTCTCACCGCAACCGCCATTCTGGTTGCCACAAGCAGCGCCTTTGCCGGCAGCCATCATCACCGCCCGCGCACCACCAGCCAGACGGCTGCGACCATCGACAACACCTACACCGCTGCCACCGCCAAGCCAGACATGGTCCGCCACGGCATGAAGGCGACAACGAAATCTGCTGCGGACGAACCGGGCCAGGGCATCTGGGGCAACTGAGTTCACGAGCGCCGGCGCCGCATCCCGACGGCGCCGCCTCGACCGCAGCAGGACGGGGAGCCAGGGGCTTGGCTCTCCGTCATCTCTTCCGCGACTTCAGACGCCACTCACAAGAGGAAATCACCATGTTCAGCATGACACGTCGCACATTGCTTGGAACCACGCTCGCCGCAACGGCCTTTGGTCTTGCCGGCAAGCTCGAATTCACCAGGCCGGCCTTCGCCGAAACGCCGGTCGAGCCGTCGATCGGCTTCTACAAATACAAGGTCGGCGATATCGAGGTCACCGCCATCTATGACGGCATTTGGCGCAAGCCCCATGACCCGGCCTTCATTAAGGGCGTCTCGGTCGACGACACCAAGGCAGCGCTCGCCAAGGCGGGGCTGACCACCGAATTCATGCCGATCCCGCTCACCGTCGTCGTGCTCAAAATGAACGGCAAGCTGATCATGATGGATGCCGGCTCGGGCGTTGGCCAGTGGCAGACCAACGCCACGCATCTGCCGGCCAACATGGCCGCCGCCGGCATCGACTACAAGGCGATCGACACCATCATGATCTCGCATTTCCATCCCGACCATGTCTGGGGCCTGATGGAGAAGGGCACCAATGCGCCGGTGTTCCCCAATGCCGAGCTGATCGTCAACGCCACCGAATACAACTGGTGGACCGACCCCGGCCGGCTGGCCAAGCTGCCCGAGGGACGCAAGCCGGCGGGCAAGCGCATCGCCGAAAATTTTCCGAAATGGAAGAACTGGAAGCTGGTCGAGGACGGCGCCGAAGTGGTGCCCGGCATCCAGATCATCGCCGCCCCCGGCCATACGCCGGGCCATTCGGTCTACCTCGCCAATTCCGGCAAGGAGCAGCTGATGATCTCGGCCGACACCATGTATGTGCCGGCTCTTCTGGCGCCGCATCCGGAGTGGCAGGGCAGCTACGACCAGGACGGGCCGACGGCGATCGCCACCCGCCACAAGATCATCGATCGGGTGATTGCCGACAACATCCGCATTTCCGGGTCGCACTTCCCGTTCCCGGGCACCGGCGTCTTCGTGAAAGACGGCAATGCCTATGGCTTCACTCCCGTTCAAATTTGAACGGGCAACTCAGATCCAAGCGAGAAAGACAATGAGAAAATCCTATCTGGGCAAGCATGCCCTGTTCGGCCTGCTCGGCGCCATTGCCGTGCTGACCGTGGTTCCCGCGGCGACCGTCATGCCGGCCTTTGCCGTCGACGACATCGAGGGCACTGACGCGCCCGACCTCACCGCCATCCAGGCCAAGATCGCCGTCAAGGACTACAAGGGCGCGCTGGCAGACCTGCGCGATCTCGCGCAGGACAACCAGCAGGCCGACGTCTACAATCTGCTCGGCTTCACGCTGCGCAAGACCGGGGATTTCACCACCGCGCTGACCTACTACAACAAGGCGCTGGAGCTGAAGCCCGACCACAAGGCCGCCCGCGAATATCTGGGCGAGCTCTTTGTCGAAACCGGCGACATGGCCAAGGCCAACGAACAGCTGGCCTCGCTGCAAAAGCTGTGCCCGGCCGGCTGCGAGGAACTCGAGGATTTGCGGAAGGCAATCGATACAAAGGTGACGCAGTAGGGCCGGGGGCATTTCCTCTCCCTGCGCGGAACGGGGCAATCGCATATAGCGGAGCCAGCCCCCACTCCGTCCGCTTCGCGGCCACCTCTCCCCCCTGTCCATGGGGGAGAGGAAATGCCAAGCCTTTCAAGGCAGCGACCGTGGCGGTTAGCATTTCCTCTCCCTCCGCGGAGCGGGGGGAGAGGTGGCTCGGCGAAGCCGAGACGGAGTGGGGGGCCTTGGCGCCGACCTCAACCCAACCCACCCCATCCCACCCCAGTTTGGGCGTCCGTGGCCGGCGCCCAAAAAGCCGGAGCCGGCATGCTTCCCTCAGGCCGGCTCCGGCCCTCGGACATCACCCACTTCCAGCGCAGATCCTGCGCGCCCCACCAAGCGCGCGGCGCCTGCCTGCACCCAAAATCCGGAGCCAGACCATGACACTCACCGACCACGCCGCGAAGCTGCACACGCTTGCCGCAAAGTACCACGCCAGAGACATTACCCTTCTCGCCGCCCGCCTGCTGCTGTCCGTGCTCTTCCTGCACGAAGGCCTGACGCTGGCCACCCATTTCGACGCCGCCGCCAAGGCGATGGCAGCCCAAGGCATCGGCCTGCCGCTGTTCATCGCCACGCTCGCGCTGCAACTCGGCGCAGGGCTCAGCATTGCATCCGGCCTGCTCACCAGCCTCGGCGCCATCGGTCTTGGCCTGTTTTGTCTGGCGACCGCGCTGCTGTTCCACACCAACCTCGCCAGCCAGAACGAGCTGCTGCACTTCGAAAAGGATCTGGCCATATCAGGCGGCATGTTCGTGCTGGCCATTGCAGGCGCCGGCGCCTTCTCGCTGGACCGGCTGGTGACCCTCCATCTGCAGCAGCGCCAGCGCGACAAGGAGATGGTGGCCGCACTGCTGGCGGCCGAGAACGACATGACGGTGCGAGTGACGTTGCCGGTTTGAGGCACCTTGGCCCGCTGCCTTGCGCATCGTCTGCCGCTCCAGTGCCGGCCTTTGCCAAATGCTTGCTTGCTGGAACCAGTCCCGATGCTCCGCATTCTATTAGCTGGGGCGCAAGGAGTGTGTGATGAAAGCGGTTTTGGCACTGATGGCAGGCTTCATCCTGACCCTTGCGGTCTTTGCCAGCGGGCTGGCTTTCGCCGCCTGGCTGATTGTCGCCAAGCCCGTGCAGGAGGCTAGGCCCGCCGACAGTGTCTCGCAATTGTGGACCAAGGACGCACAGAAGGTGGACAAGGCCGCGCCAGGGCTGGAGCGCGTGGCCGCCGCGCAACCCGCGGCGCCCGACGCCTCCGCCAGGATGCAGTCGCCGGACCCGACCACAGGCGCGGTGGCGCCCGATGCAGGCGAGCAGCAGGCCAGGCTGCCGGCTGCCCATGTCAGCTGGTGCGCGGACCGCTACCGCTCGTACAATCCTGACGACAACAGCTACATGTCCTACAGCGGACAGCAGCGACCCTGCGTCTCGCCCTATCTTGAAACCAGCGCCGCCGACCAAGGCGCGCAGCAACCCTCCGAAGTCAGCTATGTTGGCGCCGGCCCTCTGGTGGCAACAGCGGACCTTTCGGACGACCACGTCGAATCCTGCTTCAGCCGCTACCGCTCCTACCGTCCCGAGGACAACAGCTACCAGCCCTATTCCGGCGGGCCAAGGCGCCAGTGCGAGTAGGGTTGCTTGAATCGCGTGCGATCCCTGGCCATTTCGATCACGCAAATTCTTTGGATCAATCTCATCATCGCGGCGTTCTTCCCTGACACCAGGGAGGAACGACGATGGGTGACGAACGGCACGAGAAGATCCAGAAGCGCGCATACCAGATCTGGGAGCGCGAAGGCGGTGGCGACCCCGAGCATCACTGGCACCGGGCCGAGGCCGAAATCGACGGGGAGCCGCATTGCCGTTGACCGCCGACGACGCCCTGCCGCAAACCCGCGAGATCGCCAGCACCGACGTCCTGACCGTCGAGGAACTGGCCGTGCGCACCGGCATATCGGGCGACGAGGCGCAGGAGCTGATCGACCGCCTTGGCGCCGACCGCGCCGCGGTTGAGCAGGCAGCGCGGAGCCTCAAGGGGAAAGGGCGGCGCACGTCTTGATCGGGGGCCTCACGGCGCCAGAGCTTGCCGAAGGGATGGATGGCGCGCCATTGATCACGGGGCCGGATCTACTGCGGCGCCCGGGCACTCTGCCAAAGCCAGATTGCGAGCGAGCTGGATCGCCCACGGATCTGGGTCTCCACAGGTCCTCTTAAAGCACCGGATTTGACCAACGCGCAGTCGCGACCGGCGACCTCAAGCATTTCGTAACTCACCGCCACTTCGGCATTCTGGTCGGCAGCGATCTCCATCAAGCGACTTGCAACGTTGACGGTGTCGCCGATGGCCGCGATGTGCTGATGCCCTTCGCCGCCGAGTCGAGAGGCCACGATTGTTCCATGATGCGCTCCAATCTTGAAGCCGATCCGGGATGCGGTCGACGCAGGCAACGAGGCAAGCCAATCGTTGGTGCGGCTGGAGAGCCCGACACAACAGCGCGCAGCATTGAAGGCGTCGTCTGTCGCCGGTTCCGGCAGGCCGAACAGGATCATGGCGCCGTCACCCATGAAACTCGTGACAACGCCACCACAACTTGTCACTTCATCGTCCACCAACGCGTGAAAATTGTTCAGGAGTTCGCGCGTGGCGCTCGGTCCCAATGTTTCACTCAGTCCGGTGAAGCCGGACAGGTCGATGAACAGGATGGCGGCTTCTGTCCGGACGGGTTCCGAAAGGAAGTCGCCATGCTTGGCGAGCCATGCCCCCAGCCCTGGGGCTTCAACGCGTTGAAGCAATTGGCTCTGCGTGGCGAAATATTGGGCCCGGCTCCTGCCCAGCCAAAGCTGCGCTGCCCCAAAGAGGATTGCCGGCGGAACGGCAGCGGTCATCGGCAGCGCGGCGCTCAGCCAGATATGGTGAAGGAAAGCGGTCATGTTGACCACCAACCAGATCACGACCACGCCGGCGACCGCCGCGAGGCCGATGGCGTTTCGGCGCCACGCCAACAGGCCGACAAGAAGCATGGGCAGCGCCACTGCAACGCCCGCGTCTGCAAGGCGAACGTTCTGGTCGCGCACGATTCCGTCGCCGGTCATCAGATGGGCAATCGCCGTCGACATGACCTCGACGCCCGGCAGTATGGGATCGAACGGCGTCGGGAAGACATCGCCGGTGCCGGTTGCGGTCGCTCCTATCAAGACAATTCGGCCCCGGATAGCGCCGGGATCGAATTGGCCCGCCAGCACCGTCGCGGCGCTGATCGTGCGGATCGTGCCGCGCGGGCCATAGAATGTCAGCGGCAGGATGTGACCAATGTCCGTACGGATCGACCGTCCGTCCAGCGATAGATCATCGGGCGCAATTCCAGGATCCTCTCCCGCCGCCATGGCGGCAACACGCAAGGAGAAGGACGCTTGCAACTGATCTCCGGCCCGAAACAGCAACGGCACGAACCGGGGCGTTCCCGTCCTGTCGGTGACCACGTTCACGACGCCGATAGCGGCGGCGTCCGAAAACGGTTTCAGGGGCCACAGGAACCGCTCGGCATTCGGCACGCGGGCGAGGGGGCCTTCGCCCGCGGCCATCGTCCATTGTTTGCCTCCGGGGTAGATCGCCGCTGCGGCGATTACGCTTCTGCTCCTGCTCAGCGAATGCGCGAGCGCCTCGTCAGCGTCCTTTGCCCCGGGGTCGACCAGCAGCAGGTCGAGCGCAATGGCTTTCGGCCCGAGCGGCTCGATCGTATCGATGATCCGGGCAAGCGTGGCGCGGCTGAGGGGATAGCTGCCTTCGCGCCGCACCGTTTCATCGTCTATTGCAACAATGGTGATCAGCTCCGGCGGCTTTGCCGTTCCTCGAACAAGCGTTCGAAGATCGGTCATCGTTGCCTCGACGCGATCGAGAAACCAGAAATTGCCGTGCCAGTGCGCGAAGCCCAGGCCGGCGCCCCAAAGACCCGCCAGAATGACCGCGATCAGCGTCGGAAGCCCTCGTCGGCTCATGGCAAGCTCATTGGGCAAGCTCATTGGGCAAGCTCACTGGCCAAGCTCACTGGCCGAAACGGGCCAGCAATGCGGAAACGCGCTTGGCGGGCCAGCGCTTGACGATGAGTTTGCCTGTCCCGGCCTCGACGTCCACGCCATCCCCCGGTGCGAGGACCACGACGGCGGTGGATGCCGGCCGTTGCACGGCGACGCGACCTCTCAGGACGAAAACAGACGTCTTGCCGCTGCCGACGTCGACTGCCCATTTTGTGCCGCGCACCGCGGCGATCGCCTGCGGGGTGATAACCGCGAAGCCACCCTGGACCGCGCCGGCCGGCGCATCGAGCAGCAGCGCCTTGCGCCGCAACCTGACCGCGTCGGGACTGCCGTTTCGATCGCGATCCTCCAGCGTAAAACGAGCGCCACCTTCGACAATGACGGCAAGGCCTTCCCGACATCTCAGAATCTGTCGGGACGTACCGGCCACCGGCTCGAGCGTACACCCTGCATCCTGCGCATGGGCGGCATCCACCCAGAATACACCGGCAAACAGGACAGCCACCAGGCTACGGAAAAATCGGCCCCTTGCGCTCATCAACGTCACCTCGCTTTGCGAAACTCTGCGGCTGGAAAATCGTATGCCGTCAGTTGCCCGCATGTTTGGCAGTATATTCACGAGCCGGCACTTGCAGCCGCGTTGGCTTGAAGGATGCCGACCGGCAATCGTAACACGACAAGTTGCTCCGGCGTTAAGCATGTTCGGCAGGCCGGTCGCGTTCGCCGGGCAGGTGAGGGAGCCGCCATGGCGACCACAAGCGCCACTGCACCAGAACGCGATGGAGATCCACCGGGAAGCCGCTTTGCCGCTGACGGCCGACGAAGCCCTGCCGCAAACAAAGGAGATTGCCGGCACCGACGTTCTCAGTCGAGGAACTGGTCCGTGCGCACCGGCATGTCGGGAGACGAAGCCGCCTGGGCACCGACCGCGCCGCCACCGGACAAAAAGACTGGGAAGAGGCGCAATCTCGGCGCGTTTGACAACCGCGAAGCGGCGGAGAAGCATGAGCGGGAGGTGCAGTATTTCAAGCGGCATTGAGGAGGTGGTCGCAATAGCGATACACCATTGAAGGCGTTCATTCTCTGTAATTGCGAATGACAGCAATGCGCCTCATGTCCGCCACTGATGGCTCCTTCGTCGTATCCCGAAAGCAGGCATTGGGCTCAGGCGGCATGATGTTCGGGTTTGACCCAAACATTCAAAACGCGGTCCTAGACAGGCTGTCTCCCCTGGTGGATCATGCGTGGGTAGGCAAGCCAGGGGCGCCACCATGGACGTCGGAGGTTGGCTGCGGAGGCTTGGCCTTGAACAGTATGAGGCCTCCTTCCGCGAGAATAAGATCGACGACACGGTCCTGCCGAGGTTGACGCCCGAGGACTTGAAGGATCTTGGTGTCGGATTTGTCGGACATCGTCGTAAGCTGCTCGACGCCATCGCAGCCTTGCGCGCTCAAGTAAGCGCACCAACATCGCTGTTATCCGATGCGCCTCAGGCAATCGACAACGCCGCGAAAGACACCGCCGAGCGCCGCCAGGTCACCGTGATGTTCTCGGACCTTGTCGGCTCGACTGCACTCTCCGCGCGAATGGACCCTGAGGATTTGCGTGAGGTGATTGCGGCCTATCAGAAGTGCGTTGCCGAGGCCGTGCGTCGCTTTGGCGGGTTTGTGGCTAAATACATGGGCGACGGCGTGCTGGTGTATTTTGGCTATCCGAAAGCGCATGAGGACGACGCAGAGCGAGCCGTGCGCGCGGGGCTGGCGGTCGTTGATTCGATCGCAAGGCTCGCGACCCCGGCACAAGCGGCGCTGGCGATACGTGTCGGCATCGCAACGGGGCTGGTGGTGGTGGGCGACCTCATCGGCGAGGGAGCGGCGCAGGAGGAAGCGGTGGTCGGCAAGTCGCCAAACTTAGCGGCTCGGCTGCAAGCATTGGCGGCGCCCGGCCAGATTGTGATCCCGCTCGCGACGCGCCAACTACTCGGTGGGCTGTTCGAGTTCGCCGACCTGGGCCTGCACGACCTGAAAGGGTTCGACGCCCCGATCCGCGCGTGGCGCGTGCTTCGCGAGAGTACCGCCGAGACCCGGTTCGAAGCGCGCGCGACGAGCGGCCTCGCCCCCACAGTTGGGCGCGAGCACGAGCTTGCTCTGCTTGCGGAGCTCTGGGGCAAGGCCGCGTCCGGCGAGGGGCAGGTGGTCCTGCTCTCCGGCGAGCCCGGCATCGGCAAGTCGCACCTGATTCAGGCGCTCCGCGAGCGCCTGCGGGACCGGCCGCACATCCGCATCCGCTGCCAGTGCTCGCCGTTCCACGCAAATAGCGCCCTTCGCCCGTCGATTATCCAGCTCACCCGTGCGGCTGGCTTCCATCCAGACGATTCGCCGAGCGTAAAACTCGACAAGCTAGAGCGTCTCTTGGCACGGTCCACAGACAAGGTCCGGGAAGTCGCCCCTTTGTTGTCGGCGTTTCTTTCGCTTCCGGTAGGCAGCCGCTACGCACCCCTGAACCTCAGCCCTCAGCGCCAGAAGGAGCTGATCCTCGATGCTCTGGCCCGGCAGCTTATTGGCTTAGCGGCCCGCCAGCCCGTGCTGATGGTTTTCGAGGATATCCACTGGATTGATCCAACTTCGCTAGAACTTCTCGACCGATTGGTCCAGCAGATCCCCCGCCTTGCAGTATTGGCGATCTTCAGTTTCCGCCCTGAGTTCGAGCCGCGGTGGATCGACCACCCGCAGGTCACCTCGCTCACGCTGAACCGCCTAAGCCGCCGACAGGGCGCGGCCCTGGTGGAGCGGTTGACCGGGGGCAAGGCGCTGCCGGGCGGGTTGCTCGAGCAGATGGTGGCCAAGACAGACGGCGTGCCCCTGTTCCTCGAGGAGGTGACCAAGGCCGTAATTGAATCTGACGTGCTGACCGATGAAGGCGACCGTTACGCACTCTCGGGCCCACTGCCACCGTTGGCGATCCCTGCAACCCTGCAGGATTCTCTGCTGGCGCGGCTCGATCGGCTAATGACGCCAGCGCGGGAGCTCGCGCAGATTGGCGCCGCCATCGGCCGCGAATTTTCTTATGAGCTGCTGGTGGCGGTCGCGCAGCGCGAGGAACGGGAACTGCATGGCGCACTCGACCAACTAATCAGCGCCGAACTCGTGATCGCGCGCGGTCGGCCGCCGCACGCGACGTACATCTTCAAGCACGCATTGGTGGGAGATGCCGCCTATTCCACCTTGCTGCGCAGTCGCCGCCAGCAGCTGCACACCCGGATCGCCCACGCGCTCGAGCAGCATTTCGGCGAGGTCGTCGAACACGAGCCCGAGATCGTGGCTCAGCACTATACGGCTGCAGGCCTCTCCCTTCAGGCCATCAGCTATTGGCAGCGCGCGGGAGAGAGCGCCAACGACCGTTCGGCCAACGATGAGGCCCAGAGCCATCTGCAGAAAGCGCTGAACTTAATCGAAACGCTCCCCGCGGGCCCGGAGCGCAAGCGACGGGAGCTCGCAGCGCTAACGGTGCTGGGCCGCGTGCTCACCGCCAAGAATGGCTACGCAAATGCCGAGGTCGAGCCGATTTATTCTCGCGCGCGCCGCCTTTGCGAGGTGATGCCAGAAGATGCGGTTGTCTTCCCGGTTCTGCTCGGCCTGGCCATCTACTCGGCCACGCGCGCCGAACTCACGGCGGCGCACGAGCTGAGCGGACGGCTTCTCGACCTTGCCCTGCAGAGTATCGATCCCGTGTGGGTGGTCGAAGCCCATTATGCTCGGGGGGTCAGCTGTTCTTGGCGCGGCGACTTCAGGGAGGCACGGAAACATCTAGAGCTGGCTTCCGAAGCGTATCGCCCACAGCGACATCGAGCTCATCTCGCCCTCTACGGCCAGGATCCCGGACCGATTTGCTTATGTCGTGGGTCAGCTGTGCTTTGGCACCTCGGCTACCCCGACCAGGCGCTGACCCGGATGGAAGACGCCCTTGTCTTGGCCGAGCGATTGGCGCACCCCTTCAGCCGCGCTTACGTGCTGGTATGGGCAGCGTGGTTACGAATTTTCCGACGCGAGGTGGCCGAAGCCGAGGAGCGGATCGACCGTGCGCTCACTTTCGCGACCGAGCAGGCGTATCCCTTCTGGGTTTCCATGGCCGCCCAGCAGAAGGGATGGCTCTCGGCGAAGCAGGGCCAGAAGGAGCGAGCGATCGCCCAAATTGAGGATAGCCTGGCCCGGATGCAGGCCGCCGGAACGCAAGTGACGCAGGCGTACACGATGGGATTCCTCGGGGAGGTGCTCGGGAGTGTCAATCGCGCGTCGGACGGCGTGCGCCTGATCGATCGGGCTCTCGACCAGGTGAGCCGGACCCGCGAGCAGTGGTGCGACGCCGAATTGCTGCGGCTCCGAGGTGCTATATTGGCTGCCGCGGAACCAAGCGATTGCCAGGAGGCTGAAATCTCGTTCCGCCAAGCGATCGAACGGTCTCGCAAGCAAGGTGCCAAATCCTGGGAGCTGCGCGCCGCCACATCGCTTGCGCGCCTTTTGGCCGAACAGGGCAAGCGCGCCGAGGCGCACGACCTGCTCGCGCCGACCTACGGCTGGTTCACCGAAGGCTTCGACACGGTCGATTTGAAAGAGGCTAAGACCTTGCTCGACAAGCTACGGGCATGATGACGCACATGCTGCCATGCAATGTCCGGTCCAGGCGCAAAACAGCCGCCGATGTGCTGGGCGCGAAGGTCGGCTTTCAGTTCAATCAGCCCAAAAGCGGTTATTCCGCTTCCGGCCCGTATCAAGACGTACAATGTGTCGCCGGTTGGCGTCCGAAACTGGCGTCTAGCCAACCCTCCGATTTCACGCGGGCTCCCCCGCCCGTTAACCTTTCATTAACCATACCACGGCTAGCGTTTACCTCTCAGTAAGGAATCGCCCGCCGTGACCTTTGCCGCTCCCCTCGAGGCCAAATCCATTCGCTTTCGCGCCCGCTCCTTCGTCGCTTTCACGCTGACGCCGGAGGCGCCTTTGGATGTTTGGTTGGAGAGCCTGGATCGCTGGATCGGCAATTCGCCGGGCTATTTTGCCGGGCGCCCGGTGGTGCTCGATCTGAACATGCTGAAGCCCGATGTCGTGGCCATCGAAGCGCTGATCGGCGTGCTTGGCCAGCGCGGCATTCGCGTCTATGCCATGGAACTCGACGGCGGCGCCGAGCTTGGCGCGCATCTGCCGCCGGTGCTGGTCGGCGCCAAGGAGGCGACGACCGACGGCCTGCTGCAGCCGAGCCGCAAGGCGGGCAGGGCGGAGGATGCCACTGCGTCAGGCGACAAGCCAGCCGCTGATCTCAAGGCAGCAAGTGATTTGAAGGCGGATCTGAAGCCTGCGGGCGAGGCCAAGGCGCTGCCGCAGGACGCCAAGTCCGGCGCACCGGACGCGGGCACGTTGATGATCCGCTCGCCGATCCGTTCGGGGCAGCTCATCTTTCATCCGCATGGCGATGTCATCGTGCTGGGCTCGGTCGCTTCCGGCTCCGAAATCGTCGCCACCGGCTCGATCCATGTCTACGGCACGCTGCGCGGCCGCGCTTCGGCGGGCGCTCAAGGGAACACGGCGGCCCGCGTCTTCTGCCGCAGGAACGAGGCCGAGCTTCTGTCGGTGGACGGCTGGTATTGCACCGCCGAGGAGATGGACCCGTCAGTCCGGGGCAAGCCTGTGCAGGCATTTCTCGACAACGGCATGCTGCGCATCGCCCCTTTCAGCTAATGCGGCGGGCGCGGCTCGCGCCCGACCGACGACATAACGACAACAACGGAGGCTTTTTCGATGGGCAAGGTAGTGGTGGTCACCTCGGGCAAGGGGGGCGTCGGCAAGACGACCTCGACCGCGGCTCTGGGGGCGGCGGTCGCCAAGACCGGCAAGAAGGTGGCGCTGGTCGACTTCGACGTCGGCTTGCGCAATCTCGATTTGATCATGGGCGCCGAACGGCGCGTCGTGTTCGACCTCGTCAACGTCATCCAGGGCTCGGCAAAACTGTCGCAGGCGCTGATCCGCGACAAGCGGGTCGAGACGCTGTTCCTGCTGCCGGCCTCGCAGACGCGTGACAAGGACGCGCTGACCGAGGAGGGCGTGGCCGAGGTCATCGGCAAGCTGCGCTCGGTCTTCGACTACGTCTTCTGCGACAGCCCGGCCGGCATCGAGCGCGGCGCGCAGCTCGCCATGCGCTTTGCCGACGAGGCGGTCATCGTCACCAACCCGGAAGTGAGCTCGGTGCGCGATTCCGATCGCATCATCGGCCTGCTCGATGCCCGCACCTTGCGCGCCGAACAGGGCGAGCAGATCGCCAAGCATGTGCTGGTCACGCGCTACGATGCGGCACGTGCCGCGCGCGGCGAAATGCTGTCGATCGACGATGTGCTGGAGATTCTCTCGACGCCGCTGCTCGGTATCATCCCGGAGAGCCAGGATGTGCTCAGGGCCTCCAACCTCGGTTCGCCGGTGACGCTGTCGGAGCCGCTCAATGCCGCCGCCAAGGCTTACATCGATGCCGCAAAGCGGCTCGAGGGAGAACAGCTGCCGGTCATTGTGCCCTTCGAACGCAAGGGCTTCCTCGACCGTCTGTTGGGAAGGAGGGCGGCATGAACCTGCTCGACATCTTCAAGCGGCGCACCAGCGCGCCGGTGGCGCGCGAACGGCTGCAAGTGCTACTCGCCTATGAGCGCCGCAACCGCAGCCAGCCCGACCTGGTCTCCATCCTGCGCGAGGAGATCATGGCGGTCATCGCCAAGCATGTGCAGATCGACCAGGACTATCTGCAAGTCTCGATGGACCGCGGCGAGACCATGTCGACGCTGGAGATCGATATCCAGATCCCCAACAAGAGCCCAGTGCCGCTGGCGATGGCTGGGTGAGGGGCTGACGCTGCTGATCTCCCCCCTTGTGGGGGTCCGAAGGACGGGCGAGACCCGTGGCTCGCCCCGGTAACTCGATCCGCAAAGCGGATCGGGGTGGGGGTCTGCGTGACCTTCCAGGACTTGGGTTCCTCGCCCCCGCAAAGCGGGGGAGAGGTGTCCGCGAAGCGGACGGAGAGGGGGCTTGCGGCGCTGGCGGTTCCCTCTGAATTCGTTCAAGCCGCGCCATTCCCCCTCTCCGTCTCGGGCTTCGCCCGAGCCACCTCTCCCCCACCTTCGTGGGGGCGAGGAACCTAAACCCATCAACGTCCCAAAAAAACATTCAACCAAACGGTTGACTATCCAAAAGCGTGCGTCTATATTCAACTACATGGTTGAATTAGAGACGCCCCAGATGGACCAGGTTTTTCACGCCCTTAGCGACGCCACGCGCCGCAACATGATCAACAGCCTCGCCGGCGGCGAGCGCACGGTGAGCCAGCTGGCCGAACCCTTTGCCATGTCGCTGGCCGCCGCCTCCAAGCACATCAAGGCGCTGGAGCATGCCGGGCTGATCCGGCGCGAAGTGCGCGGCCGCACCCATGTTTGCCGCCTCGAGGCGCGTCCGCTGGCCACCGCCTATGAGTGGCTCGCCCAATACGCGCGTTTCTGGAACAGCCGCCTCGATGTCCTCGAACAGCTTTTGCGCGAGGAGCGCAAAACGCCGACAGCGCAGACGACGCCGGCACCGGCAAAACCAGAATCATCCAAGCCTGAATCACCCCGACCGACATCACCCAAGCCAACATCGCCTAAGCCAACATCATCCGAGGGAGACGACCAATGAACCAGATGAACTTCGACGGCTACGGCCAGTTGATCCAACCCGCCACTTTGAGGATCGAACGGCTTTTGCCCGGAACCAGGGAGCGCGTCTGGGAATATCTGACACAGAGCGATCTGCGCCGCCAGTGGATGGCCGCCGGCGAAATGGAGGAGGGGGAAGGTTCGTCCTTCGAACTCGTCTGGCGCAATGACGAGCTCACCGACCCGCCCGGCGAAAGGCCGGCCGGCTTCGGTGATGAGCACCGGATGCAGAGCCGCATTGTCGAATACGACCCGCCGCGCAAGCTCACCATCACCTGGAGCGGCAGCGGCAATGTCTCGTTCGAATTGGCGCAGCGCGGCGACGATGTCCTGCTCACCGTTATTCACCGCCGCCTGCCCGACCGCTCGAGCCTGCTGATGCATGCCGCCGGCTGGCACATACATCTCGATATTCTGGCGGCCCGCATGACGGGCGAGAAGCCGGAAACGTTCTGGGACGGCTGGAACCGTCTCATGACCGACTACGACCAGCGCCTGCCGGCCTGACCTAACCTAAGCATTTCTGCCTGACCTCGCGCCGGATGCCGGCGCGAGGACCGATGAAACACGTCCCAACATTGGAGAGAGACAATGCGTGCATTCAGAAGAATTGGCTTGGCTATAACAATCGGTCTTGCCGGCCAGTCGGCAGCCCGGGCAGCCGACACGACCATCGACCGGATGCCGACCCAACTCGAAACCCGCTATGCGCTCAGCGCCTTGCCGTCGCCATTGCGCGACAAGGCCTCGGTCTACCTGCTCGATCCCGCGAAGGGCTATCAGCTTGCCCGGCAAGGCACGAGTGCTCTGACCTGTATTGTCGAGCGCACTGCCTGGGAACTCGGCGACTTCCGCAACGACATCTATTTTCCCCTCTGCTACGACGCCGCCGGCACCAGCACCTATCTCAAGGTGATCATGGATGCGGCCAAGCTTCGCGCCGAGGGCATGGACGCTGCCGCGCTGAAGGCCGAAATCCAGAAGCGCTACGACAACAAGACCTACAAAACGCCCGACAAGGCAGGCCTGTCCTACATGGTGGGTCCAGTCATGCGCACCATCGGCCCGCCCGACATGCAGGTTCACACCATGCCGATGCCGCATCTGATGTTCTATGCCGCCGGCATCACCAATGAGGATATCGGCGCGGCGCCGGACCTCGCCAATCCTTCCAGCCTGCTCAATCCCTTCATCGACAGGCAAGGCAACGCCGAGCAGAGCTACATGATCCAGCTCGTCGGCGAGACGGAGAGGGCGAAAATACTGGCCGACGAAAAGCCGCTCATCGACGATCTCTGCGCCTACCGCGATGTCCTTTGCCTGACAGACCAAATGGATATGGACCACCACTGACCGCCACGTCCCCGCGCCAGGGGACGGGTGCAAAGGGGATGGCGCCGATCGGCCATCTCGCAACGACCGCGTAGCCTCCGCCTGGAGGCTCGCACTTACCACCGATGAAACCAAGCAACGTGCTTGCATCCCGCAAGCCTGAAGGAGGAAGTCATGCGCAAATTGATCACCGGAATGAAGATCTCCATCGACGGCAAGATGGAAGGACCCGAAGGCTTCGCCGACTGGGTCGACAACTGGTCGGAGGAATATGGCCTGATGCCCGAGATCGATGCCTGCCTGCTCGGCGGCGTCATGTATGCCGGCTACGAGCGCTATTGGAGCGCGATCCTTGAGAACGAGCCGGATCAGCCGCTGCCGATGACCGGCAAGCTGGTCGACCCGGCCGAACTCGAATGGGCGCGCTTTGCCGCGAAAACCCCGCACTATGTGCTGTCGAACACCATGACTTCGGCGGCCTGGGCCTCGACGCGCTTCCTGCGCAGCCTCGACGACATTGCGGCGCTGAAGCGCGAGCCCGGCAACGACATCTACCTCATGGGCGGCGCCCGCATCACCGCCAGCCTGATCGAGGCCGGGCTGGTCGATGAAATCAGGCTCATCGTCTATCCGCTGCTTGCCGGCGACGGCAAGGCGCTGTTCGGCACAGTGCACGCCAGGCACAGACTGGAACTGCGCAAGGCCGAGGCGCTTTCGGACGGACGGGTGAGTTTGGTTTATGGGGTGGTGTGACCTCGCCAGTCTTGGTTTCCTCGCCCCCGCAAAGCGGGGGAGAGGTGGCCGCGAAGCGGACGGAGAGGGGGCTGCGGCGCTGGCGACTTCCTGTGAGTCATGAAGGCCGAGCCATTCCCCCTCTCCGTCGCGGCTTCGCCGCGCCACCTCTCCCCCACTCGCGTGGGGGCGAGGAACATCCTGCAACGTCTGCGCCAACCCCTCCCGCCCGGACCTTCGGTCCGACCTTCCCATAAGGGCGAGGTTAAGGCTTCCACCTCTTGCCCCATCAACGACCCTGCCGTGCCACACGACAGCCAGGCCCATTGCTCCTATCCCGTGCCTGCGTTCTGGCCCGCTGGCCGCGCGGGAGGAGATTGAAATTGACGCCGACGCCAATCGCCGGAGCCGAAGCGAGAGCCTTGCCGATTGGCGCGCTGCTTGGCGCCATGGTGTCGATCCAGATCGGCGCCACCTTTGCCAAGAGCCTGTTTCCGCTGATCGGCGCCAATGGCACCACAGCGCTGCGGCTGGTCGTGGGCGCGCTGATGCTGGCGGCGGTGTTGCGGCCGTGGCGGGTGCGGCCGTCGCGCGCCGTATTGCCCTGGCTCATCGCCTATGGCGTGAACCTCGCGGCGCTGAACCTTTTGTTTTATGCCGCGCTCGCCAGAATCCCGCTCGGCGTCGCGGTGGCGCTCGAATTCTCCGGCCCGCTTTTGGTGGCAACGCTGTCGTCGCGGCGCGCCAGCGACTTCGTCTGGGTGGCACTGGCCGTTGCCGGCATATTGCTGTTGTCGCCCTTCATCCATTCCGGCAACGCACTCGACCCGATTGGCGTGATGCTGGCGCTGGCTGCAGGCGGCTGCTGGGCGCTTTACATCGTCTTTGCGCAAAAGGCGGGCGCCGAGCTCGGCAGCCAGACAACCGCTTACGGGCTGATCATCGCCGCCGCAATCGCCTTGCCATTCGGCATCGCCGAGGCGGGTTCCGGCCTGGTCGAACCCGCGATCCTGGTCAGCGCGCTGCTGGTCGGCCTCTTCTCCAGCGCCTTGCCGTTCTGGCTGGAGATGGTGGCGCTGACCCGGATGCCGGCCAGGCTCTACGGCACGCTGACCTGCCTGGAGCCGGCGCTGGGTGCGCTGGCCGGGTTCCTGTTCCTGCATGAAATCCTGAGCCCGCTACAATGTGCGGGCATCGCCGCCGTGGTCATAGCCGCCTTCGGCGCCGCGCTGACGACGAAGCCGCCTGTGCCGTCGCCGGAATAGTTGCCCACAGCCCTGTGGACGGTAAGTGAACTGCTCTCCGAAAATCGGTATATCTGACAATCGGACGGGGAGCGGACATGTCGATTGCGCGCCGGTGGCTGTTTTACAGGGCCTTTCTTGAAAAGGAATTTGCCGGACCCGCCCCGTCGCTTGGCTGGCGGCTTCGCAGCCTGCTCAGGGGCCACCCGTCCAAGGGCCTGGCCATGCTCGAAGACCGGGCCTATCGCGAGCACGACTATTTCAGCTTCACCCTGCAGGGGCGGCGCAGGGGAACCTACAATCGGCGTCTCACCTCCGCCCTGTCCAACAAGCTGGACCAGAAGCTCTGGCTCGATCGCGTCATGCCGTCGGTGGCGCCGCCCATCACCCACTACGTCGCCGGCCGCAAACTCATCGGCCTTGGCGGCGAGATCCTTGAGCTGGATGCGTTGCTCCAGCTGCTCGCCGAAAAGGGCGAACTGTTTCTGAAGCCTGCCGGCGACGGCGAGGGGATCGGCGCGATGCGGCTGGTGCAGATGCCGGACGGCATCCTCGTCAACGGCAGAAGCAGCGAACCGCGGCAATGGCTGGAGCGCTTTTCGCGGGACAAACCCAGCGGCTACATCGTCTCCGACATCATCCGCCAGGGGACGTGGAGCGAAGCCTTCTTCCCGGCGACATTGAACACACTGCGCGTCCTGACCGGCACACATTTTTCGGATCACCGGCCGATCCTGCTGGCGGCGACGATGAAGATGGGCCGTCCCACGACCTTTCCCACCGACAACTGGCATTCGGGCATGAATGGCGGCGTCGCCGCAAGGGTTGACGTCGAGACAGGCGTGCTGGCTGCCGGGCTGTTCTACAATACCGCGCAGCGCCGCCGCGATCGGATGGAGGCGCATCCCGAAACCGGCGTGCGGATTGAGGGCAATGCCGTGCCCGACTGGCAAGGCGTCAGAACCACAATGCTCGAGCTTGCCAGCCTGTTGCCCTATCCCGGCCTTGTCGGATGGGATGTTGCGCTGATGCCAGCCGGCATCGTCATCGTCGAGGCCAACACCAGCCCGGGGCTCGACATCAATCAATGCCACGGCAGCCTGAAACAGACCGCCGAACAGCGCGGTTTCTGGGCCGAAATGGGGATGTGAGACCGATGCCATGGTCGGCCGGTCGCGTGTCGGTTGCTCAAGGACCCGCAGCATCGATATATGTTTTGTCGCAGGAGATCCGAATGAGCGCAGCGAGGGCCGACAGCATTGTTTGAGCCGTTCGTGATCAAGGCAATACTCCTGGTCGGGCTCGCCGCCGTCGTTGCAGCTCTCGCCTGGCGGCAGGCGCGCTTCCGTCGCAAGGTCCGGCTGCGTGAAAATCCGGCGAACGACTACGCCGTGCGCCAGGACTGGTCGGGCAACCACGGCAAGCTCAATTATTCGTCCTTCGTCTATTTCGATGCCGATCGCGACGGTCGCTACGGGCTCGGCGACCGGCCGATGGCCGGCATAATGGTCAGACTGCATGATGGCGACGGCCGCTTCGTCGCCGCGGCGCGGAGCAATCGCGGCGGTTTTGCCAATTTCCTGGCGTCGACGAAACGTCGGGCCGCGCCCATCCATGTGCCGGGCAGCTACCGCTTCACCGTTTCGGTGCCGCCCGGATGGCGCGTAAGCAGCGCCAACGAGGTCCAGTCGCAGCACCTCCGGCTGCTGCCGGGCTCGCCCACCGGGCTGGTCTCGGAAGCAATGCTGCAGCCGGTCGGCCTGTTTCCGATACGCCAGCTCAGCGGTCGCGTAGCGGACGGCGTCTCGGCGAGCATCTCGGTGATGGCGAAAGGGCAAGAGGTGGCGGTGCATCCGCTCGGCGCCGGCGCCGGCTTCCGTCTCGATCTGCCTGATGACGCCGAGGCGATCGACATTGCCGGTCGCGGCATCGCGCGCAGGCTCACCTTGTCGGCCTATCCGACCGAACTCGGCCTGCTGTTGCCCGAAAATGCCGCTTCGGAAAACGCTGTCATGGATGGCGCAGCGCCTTTGCAGACCATCTGTTTCGACGATGTCACCACGCGCGGCCTGCGCAAGGTGCCGTCCGGTTATGCCGGGTTGACCTGGTTCAACCTGAACGCACTTGCGCGCGATCATACCGAAGGCAGCGAAGGCTACGTCAACGGCAACATCTCGGGAGACCATGTCTGCTATACGAGCAGCGGACACCCGGCGGAATTCTCAAGCGAAAAACCGTTCGGCTTCCATTCCGTGATGCTGACAGCGGCGTGGTTGAGGTCCGAAGGCGAAACCGCACTGGTGGAGAGCTGGCTTGGCGACCGGCTGATCGCCAGCGACACGATCATCCTGTCGGCGCTGGCGCCCGTGCACTACGCGCCGATGCTGACGGCGGTCACGCGCGTGCGCCTTTCCACAAGCCACTATTGGCAACTCGTGCTCGATGATCTGGTGGTTGCTCGCTGAATGGTCCCGTCACCTGCGGGAAAAGATCATGCTCTGGAAAGGATCAGGCGCTCGACTCTGCCAGGAAGACCTCGATCAATCGGGGTGAAAAGTTTAGCTAGGGGCGGAAGCACCGTTCGCGGTGATCTGCGAGAGCTTGCCCTTCTTGACCAGCACCGGCTTGGGAATATGTCTTCTTCATTTTCCACTTTCCACTTCGGCCGCCCAAAGCCTTGTTCCGGCCAGATGGCACGTCGTGCATCCGGATGATCGGCTGTTAGACGGCGACCGGCCCGGAGCCGTTGCCGTTAGCGGCCGTAACCTGCGAGAGCTTGCCCTTCTTGACCAGCACCGGCTTGGAATAGGTCTTCTTCATACCGCATCTCCAATGTCAGGCGCGCCCCGGGGGCAGGCCATAGCCCGACGGAACGACCTCACTCGACCGGCCCGGAACCCGCGCCGTTGGTGACCGCCGTAACCTGCGAGAGCCTGCCTTTTTTGATCAGCACCGGCTTCAAATAGGTTTTCTTCATAGTGCATCCTCCAGGATCACGCGATAATGCCTGACAGATCGACACTGTCAACCTTTGCGGTACCGTCATCTCGTCCCGGTTTTTCTTGTCGCCCATGCGCTAACCCGCAAATCCACCTTCGTCTGAAAGGCATTGTTCTTGGGCGCACGGCGCGGCTAGGGATCGGGTTGCGGTGCAGAAAGCGTCCGATCCTGCGATCAGCTCACAGCTGGTCAGTTTCATTCAGCATATTGCTGAAATCATGTCGCTGGATTCATCAAATTCGAAATGCGATCTCGCGGGGCACGCCCAGACCGACTTGCGGCGGCCACTAGAGACCACGACAGGAGAGGATCTAATGCCCACCTCACGACGTGCGCTTCTCGCCACGGCGGGAAGCGCCGGCCTCGCCTCGCTTGCAGTCAGCGCTTCAGCCTCGGCGCAAGAGGACTCGGCCATCGATCTGACGATCGCGAAGCTCGTCCAGCGATCCAGGGACGCAAACGCGGCGCTCATGCGTGGTGACATCGACTTCTATCGCGCTCTGGTCCCCCACGACGACGACTACACGCTGATGGCTCCATTCGGCGGAACGCCCACGCGCGGTTCTGACATGACGGAAGAGAGCTGGAGGGCGGTTGGTCGCTTCTTTCGAAATGGCACGTTCGAGCAGGAGGTGGTCCAGGCGTATGGCTCGGCCGACATCGTGGTTCTTGCGACGCTGGAACGATGCCGCGTCGAAGCCGGCGGTCTGCCGGCGCAAGAGTGGCCGCTGCGCGTCACCCAGGTCTATCGCCGTGACGGATCCGAATGGCGGCTCGCCCATCGCCATGCCGATCCTCTCGGCAAGGGCATCAGCCTGGAACAGGCGGCTGCTATCGCCCGCGGCTGACAGCGTCGTGCACAACTGCAATGTCCTGAATTCAGTGATATGGTTTCAGGAATATGCTGAACAAGATCGATCTGGCGCGCGCCGACCTCAATTTGCTGGTCCTGTTCCAGGCCATCATGGAAGAGCGGCATGTCGGCCGCTCGGCGGAGCGGCTCAACCTGTCAGCTTCAGCGGTTAGCCATGGCCTCGGCCGGTTGCGCAAGCTGCTTGGCGATCCACTGTTTCTGAAGACGCCGCGCGGCGTTGTGCCCACCGATCGGGCAACAGAGCTTGCCGAGCCGGTGGCCGAGATTCTGGCGCGGGTGCGCCGGGTGATATCAAGCGCCGAGCCGTTCGATCCCGCCCGCTCGACGCGCCGTTTTACCATCGGTGCGCCGGATGCCGTGTCGTCCGTCCTCCTGCCGCCGCTGCTCGAAAAAATGCGCCGAACGGCCCCGTCCATCGACATCTCCATCCGGCAGCTGTTGCCGCGCCAAGGCGAACCGTCGCCCACCACGGCCTGGAGCGACTGCGTTGCCGAGCTCGAAGCGCGCGTCATGGATGTCGCCGTGATTCCGTTTGACGGCCTGCCGGTGCGCTTCACCGTCGACACGCTTTATGAGGAGGATTTCGTCGTCGCCATGCGCGCCGGCCACCGCTTCGCCGGCGACCCGGGCCTTGAGGCCTATTGCGCCATGCAGCACATGGTTGTCTCCAACAATGGCGATCCGAACGGGTTTGTCGACAGGGTGTTGGCTGGACGCGGCCTGTCGCGTCGCGTTGCGCTGACGGTTCCCAACTTCATGTTCGGACTGGCGGTGCTTGCGCAAACCGACCTGATCTCAGCCTATCCGCGCCGGTTCCTCGCCATGTATGGCGGCCGTTTCGGCGTCGTCGGCATCGATGCGCCCATCCGGTTCGGCCACTTCAACATCAACAGCATCGTGCCGAAGGTCGCGCTGATGGATGCGGGCATGGCCTGGCTGGTCGGCCTGCTCAAGCAGACAGGACACAGCTAGCGGTTGCAGAACGTACGACTTAAGTCTGACAATTTATAATAAAAAGGTCTGTATTAGCCGAGACAAGGGTCGTAAGCCGCTTTCGCAAGGACGTCGATTTGTGGATGCTGCGCTGATAACAGCGCCGTTCCGGTTTTGGACAGATTGGATCGGTCCCCGCTGACCATCGGGAGACGAACAGATTAAGCGCCTGCGCCAACTCTGCTGGCTTGCCTTGCGGGCGTCGACAACGCTCGCCCTGATCCTTGTGCCCTACCACCTCAGCTTTGACGGCGCCGCCAAGATAACCGCCGGCAGCGCCTTCGCCAAGGATGGCGGTGGCAACGGGGGCGGGGGCGGCAATGGGGGCGGAGGCGGCAATGGCGGTGGCAACGGCAATGGCGGTGGCAATGCCGGTGGCAACGGCAACAGCGGTGGAAGCGGTAACAGCAACAGCGGTGGCAACGGCAAGGGCAAGGGCAATGCCGGCAAGGGCAATGCCAGCCATGTGAATTCCGCAACCGGCGACGAGGTTGAGGTCGACGCCAGCGGCATCACGGTCACCCATCCCAACGGCATGAAGGAAGATATCCACAATGGCCGGTTCACGATGAAGGATGCGCTCGACCGCACCATCGTCGAGCGGCCGGCGACCCCCGCCGATGTGGCACGTTTGAAAAGTTTGTGAGGGCCAGCCGCTTTCGGGCGGATTTGTTTTTTGCCTCAACGCCTGGTGCGGATGGTCCGGGCGTCGCGCGTCAACCCGCGCGCTCTCGCGCCTCGCGCATCAGCAGCGCCGCCTCGGTGCGGTTGCGCACATTGAGCTTGGCCAGAACCCGCGTCATGTGATGCTTGACCGTCTTCTCCTGTAGCGAAAGCCGCGCGGCGACTTCCTTGTTGCTCAAGCCTTCCGCCACCAGGCGCAGAATATCTGTCTCGCGGCCGGTGAGTTGCTGGATGGGATCGGCCTTGCGGGTGGTCGGCTGCAACAACAGGTCCGACAGAAGCCGGGCCGACAGTGTCGGCGAGACATAGCTTTCGCCAGCCGCGACATTGCTGAGGATTTCAGCCAGCGCCTTCGAACCGACGCCTTTCAGCACATAGCCGCGCGCGCCGGCATTGAGCGCCTGGGCAACGTCGGCGTTGGCTTCCGACACGGTCAGCATGACGACCTTCTGGCCGGGGTGCCCGGCCATGATGTTTGCCGCGGCGGTGAGCCCGCCGCCCGGCATGCTGATGTCGAGCAGCACGATGTCGGGCCGCATGGCCGCGACCAGCCTTTCAGCATCCTCGGCGCTGGCGCCTTCGCCGACCACTTCGAAACCGCCGATCTCGCCGAGGCTGCGCGCTACGCCCTCGCGAAACAACGGATGGTCGTCGACAATGGCGATGCGGATGGCTTGGGTCACGATTGCTCCTCAATGGACAATGTTATCACCAGTCGTGTGCCTTGTGGGCCAGATACAGTTTCAAACTGGCCGCCGATGCTCTCGATACGCTCCCTGAGACCGGCAAGCCCAAGGCCCTCGCTTCTTGCCGGGTCGAATCCGGGGCCGCCGTCGAGGACCTCGACGAACAGCTTGCCGCCTTTCATTGCCGCTTTCACCGCCTGATCCCTGCCTTTCCCGTGGCGATAGGCATTGTTCAAGCCTTCCTGGACAAAACGATAGATGCTGATCTTCTCGGAAGGGCCGGGTTCGCGCAAGCGCTTTGGCAGCGTCAGCGAAACCGAGGTTCCGGTCCGCCGTTGGTGTTCGGCGACCGCCAGCCGCAATATGTCGAGCACCGCCGCCGTCTCGATCTGCGGCAGGACGAGACCGTTGCAGATGCCGCGTATCTCGCGGATCGCTTCATCAAGCGTTTTGTGGATGTCGGCGATCTCGGCTTCGCGCAGCGCGGTGGGGGCGCCGGGATCAAGTAAGATCGGGCTGTCCATCCTGAGGGCCGCCAGCGCCACGAGCTGGGCCGGCCCATCGTGAAGATCGGCGCCGATGCGCCTGAGATAGCGTTCGTTGAGCGCGGTGGCGCGGCGCGAGGCGTGCTGCACGCGCTCGCGCAGAGATGAGTTCTGCGACAGCAGCGCCCGCAATTCGGCGATCTTGGCCTCGAGCGCCGCCCGCTGGCTTTGGATGGTGCGGCTGCCGCGAAACACGATGCCCGACAAGAGCGCCAATGCCGCCGCTGTGGCGCCGGCCACCACCAGCCAGCTTTGCCACAGGGCGGCGTTCAGCGACGACTCGAAGTCGTCGGCAATCTCGTAGAACTCTGAAACGGCAACGACTTCGCCCGACCAGGGTTCGCGCACAGGATTGTAGATTTCCAGCAGCGGTCCAGCCACCGTCTTTTTCTCGTAGTGGCTCTCGGCGTCGTCGTCGAGGTCGTTGTACTCGGCCACGACATTGCCGCTGAAGGCGGCGACTAGGTTGGCGTTCGGCTCGAACACCTTGCCGATCAGCGTCGTATCCTTGGCGTAGAGGATCGTGCCGTCGCGCCGCCACAGCTTGAACGACGCCAGCCGCTTGCCCAGTGCACCCTGGTCGAGCGTCTCGTCGAGCGCCCGTTTGACGGTATCGTCGAGCTCGCGGCTTTTGCGCATGTCGGGCAACAGCGGCGCGATCACGCTGTCGACATAGAGCGCCGTGGTCGCGGCCGAGTTGCGCATGACACCTTGCCGGATCTGCGAAGTCACCCACAGGCCGACCACCAGCATCACCACCAGCAGCCCGATACCGCCGGCAATGAGGAACTGCAGCGCCAGCGACAGCCTGCCCCAGCGCTGCGGGAACTCTCCCAGGAAAACCCCAAGCAATCGCACGATCCACCCTTCCGACCCGTGCCTGTTATAGAGACGCCGCAGCATTTGCGACATCGCAAGATTTTGGCCTGTGCGAGATTCCGGCCGCTGCGGTTAGGCATCGGCAGCACCGCAGCGCCGGGGATCTTACAGGGCCGGTAAAGTCGGACAGCCGGGCTGTCGCAGACATCTGCACGGTTTTCATGGCCGTCCCGTCCGGGCGTCGTGCGGGATCTGGCCGGCCACCAGCTGAAAAAGCTCGCCTCGCGAGGAGACCTGCAATTTGCGGTAGATATTGTTCATGTGGATTTTCAGCGTACCTTTCGAAATGCCGAGATCGAGCGCGATCTGCCCGTTCGGCCTGTTTTCGGCGGCGAGCCGGGCGATCTCCATCTCGCGGATGGTCAGCAGCGACGACAGCTTCTGCCATCTGATTCGCCGGGAAGCCTCGCTTTCGACAGCGTCACCGACGATCTCGGCGGGCAACCAGCGTCCGCCCGCGGCCACCTGATGGATGCATTTGGCCAGCGTCTCGACCGTGGCTTCCTTGAACACGATGCCGGCGACCCCCGCCATCACGGCATCATAAAGCTCGGCGCTGGAAGCGGTTGCTGTCAAAAGCACGCAACGCGTGGCGAGCCCCAGCCTGCCGAGTTCCGCGGCGATTTCGGGCCCGCTCAGCCCCGGCATCCGCAGGTCCAGCACCGCGACATCCGGAACCTGTTGCCGGATCATCGCCAGCGCGCTCTTGCCGTCGAGCGCAGATCCGACAACAAGGAAGCCGGGATCGCGGGCAATCAGGTCGGCCAGCCCGTGCAGCAGCAGTGGATGGTCATCGGCGATGAACACCGTGGTGACCATAGTCAGTTCCCCTTGTGCCCGATCGCCAGGGATGGCGTGAACGGCAGCGCCCGCCGGCCAACAACAGCGCCATGCCGGAGCGGCGCAATTGTTTTCGTCCAGCTGAGACGACAATCGCCCATACTCAATCATGAACAGTATTTCCCTCTCAAGTCAAAGCATTACGGCCCTGCGCCGCAAGGGAAGGCCTGGCGTTGCAGTGCCTGTGCCTTCACGCCTCTTGGCCGCAGATGGTCCCCGAAACGCGGCTCGTATCTCGGCATATGAAAGCCATCCCAACAGCATCGTGCTTCCGGTAAGAATTGGCAAAAGCGTAATCAATCTCGACGTGCTGCCGGCAGCAAGTTAGCTGGCAGCGGACTGAAGCAGACGCGATGCCGCCCCACCATTGCCGGCCTGTCGCTCGATGAGACCACGGAATTGTTCCAACAAGAATTTAGAAATAATTAGACCGGCGCCAAGGCATTTACGTAATATAGAGGAGGATTACCGGCGTTGAATTTGTATTCGCGTCTATAACCGCGGTTATATGGACGTGCCAATTGCAACCTGCGTAATATGGTCGGGGGAAGAATAAGGCTCAGGCGGTCGACGTAGACCGCGCGCGTTTGGGGTATGGGCGTGAGCATGGCAGTCAGTCCGACGGCGGATCAATTCCGTCATCCGGGGAAGCTGTGTCGGGCGAATGGGCGCAGTCGCCCCGCCCGGCCCTCCCTGTTCAAAGCCGCTTACGTCACGAACAGCTCATTGCCGGCGATGCCGCGTTCCGCGGGCACGCCCGGTGCTACAACAGGTCTGGGGTAGTCAGCCGCCTTGTGCGGCCAACAAGAGAGCGCGCTTGCAAGCGCGAGGGCGAAGTGCAGTTGGCGGTGTCAGAAATCGGCACGCGCTGGGCGGTTCTTGGGGGAACGCTCGGCGCGCTGCTTTTGCTCTCCATCTGGAGGTCTTCTCGCCGTGAGCCTGCCATGACTCCAGCCCCGGTTCGGCTGGCCGACGGCAAGCCACAGCCGGGGAGGGCAAAGCGGCCGGCGGCAGGATCCGCGACGTCCGAGCTCGCGGCCGCACTTGCAGGCTGCCGCTCGGCCTTCGCCGCGGTCGCGCTGTTGAGCGGCGTGCTCAACGTGCTGATGCTCGCCGGCTCGCTCTACATGCTCGAAGTCTACGACCGCGTGCTGCCGAGCCGCAGCATACCGACGCTGATCGGCCTCAGTGTGCTCGTCGTCATCCTTTACGCAGGGCAGGGCGTGCTCGATCTCGTGCGCGGCCGCATTCTGGTGCGCATCGGTGGCGCCCTTGACGAGGCGCTCGGCGCCCGCGTCTATTCCAGCGTCCTCAAGCTGCCGCTCAAGGTCGGGCGGAACGGCGACAGCATGCAGGCGGTGCGAGACCTCGACAGCGTGCGCGCCTTCCTGTCGGGCAGCGGCCCGACCGCCCTGTCCGATCTGCCGTGGCTGCCGCTCTATCTGGCCGTCATCTTCATCTTCCATGTGCTGCTCGGCCTGACTGCCCTGGTCGGCATGATCGTGCTCGTCGTTTTGACCGTCCTTGCCGAGAGGCTGACGCGTAAGCCGGTCACCTCCGGCACCCAGATCGGCATCATCCGCGACGGCCTGACGTCCACCGATGACCGCAACGCGGAAGTGATTGCGGCTCTTGGCATGGGCGGCAGGATGGTCAGGCGATGGGAAGACGCCAACCGCATCTATCTCGCCGAGCAGCGCCGTATCAGCCATATCGCCGGCGGCTTCGGCGCCGTGTCCAAGGGGCTGCGCATGCTGCTGCAGTCGGCCATGCTCGGCGTCGGTGCCTGGCTGGTGATCGAGCAGCAGGCGACCGCGGGCATCATCATCACCGCCTCGATCCTGAGCGGCCGCGCATTGGCCCCTGTCGACCTCGTCATCGCCAACTGGAAAGGCTTCCTGACGGCGCGGCAGGGCTGGCAGCGGCTGACCAGGATTCTCGCTGCAGTGCCGGCCGACGCCGATCCGATGGTGATGCCGGCCCCAAGCCGCCACGTGTTGATGCAGGGCGTCAGCGTCGCCGCCCCCGGCACGCAGCGGCTCCTGGTGCACGACGCCAGTCTTGCCCTTGAGGCGGGACATGCCGTCGGCATCATCGGCCAGAGCGGTTCGGGCAAGTCGACGCTGGTCAGGGCGCTCGTCGGGGCCTGGCAGCCCGCCGCCGGCAAGATTCGCCTCGACGGCGCCGACCTCCACCAGTGGTCGGCGGAGGATCGTGGCCGCTTCATCGGTTATCTGCCGCAGGATGTGCAGCTGTTTGCCGGCACGGTCGCCGAGAACATCGCGCGTTTAGAGCCCGATGCCGATCCCGCGGCGATCATTGCCGCGGCCAATGCAGCCGGCGCGCATGATCTCATCGTCGGTTTCCGCGGCGGGTACGAAACCCAGATCGGCGAGCTCGGCGAGGCGGTCTCGGCCGGCCAGCGCCAGCGCATCGCAATGGCCCGCGCGCTCTATCGCGATCCATTCCTGGTGGTGCTCGACGAGCCGAATTCAAACCTCGATGCCGAAGGCGAGCAGGCGCTGCTGCAGGCGATCATGGGCGTGCGGCAACGCGGCGGCATCGTCGTGCTGGTGGCGCACCAGCCGAGCGCGCTCGCCACGGTCGATTTCATCCTCGCCATGAACCAGGGCCGCGTCCAGGCTTTCGGCCCCAAGCATGAGATTTTGGCCAAGCTGTTCCCGCGGCCGCAGCCGGCGGTGGTCGCCATGCCGCGTCTCAGACTCGCCACCGAAGAACCGACGCCCGGCGCGGTGGCGGCAGGCGTCCGAAGGGAGGAACGATGCTGAGCCGCTCCCACCGATCCATTCCACGCCATCAGGTGGGCAGGTTGAGGTGGCTGGCCATGCTGGCACCGTTCATCCTGTTGTCCGGCTACATCGTCTACGGCTTTCTGGGCGTCCGGTTTGACTCGCCCTGGGCCGTGCTCAGGCACCTTGCGGCATTTCCGAACTGTAGCGCTGCCCGTGCCGTCGGCCTGGCGCCTGCGCATAGGGGAGAGCCGGGCTACTGGACGACGCACGATGCCGACCATGACGGCATCGCTTGCGAGCCTTGGGATGGGGCAAGCGCAAGCGGCGTCAAGGTGCATCGCTATTGGCACACCGGCCGATAATTTCTCACAGCTCCTTTTCCGCCAGTTCGCGGAAGGCGTCGGGAACCGAGCGCCGGGCTTCCAGCGCCACCGCGCCATAGCCCACGGCCTCTTTGCCAAATCGCTGGCGGATCTTGTCGATGGCGCGGTCGGCGCCAAAGCGCGCCAGGCCTTTTTTGCTGCCGGGCCGCTGTTTCTCGTCAGCAAGCCCGAGCGGCAGGTCCAGCTGCAGCTCGGCACTTTCCTCGAGTTGCGACACCGAGATCGCCAGCAGCGAGATGGACTTCTCGCCAGCGTTGGCGGCAAGCACGCCGCGCACCAGTTCCTCGGCGATTTCGGCCAGCATCACGGTTGCTGAAATCGGCTGCTCGAGCGTCAGCGAGCGCGTGACCGCGCGTAGATCGGCAAAACGCACCCGCACGGTCACCGTGCGACCGGGCCGCGATTTCGCCCTGAGGCGGCTGGCGACCCGATCTGCCAGGTGCAGAAGAACAGGCCCGAAGACATGGGCCTCGGCCGGCCGCTTGCCGAGCGCCGACTGCGCGCCGGCCGAATGCGCCCGCCGATGCGTCTCGAGTTTTCGCGGGTCGCGGTTCCACGCCAGCGATGCCAGCTTCTCGCCGGCGGCGGGGCCGAGCAGCCGGCGCAGCGCGCCGCTGTGGGTCTTGGCCAACTGGCCGATGGTCTCGACACCGATCTCGGCCAGCCGCGCCTTGGTCGCCGGGCCGACGCCCCACATCAGTCCGATCGGCAAATCGTGCAGGAAGGCGAGCTCCGTTGCCGGATCGACCACCACCAGCCCGTCGGGTTTCGCCACTTGCGAGGCGATCTTGGCCAGGTGCTTGGTGCGCGCCACGCCGATCGAGATCGGCAGGCCGAGCTCGGCCCGTACACGCCGCCGCACCGTGGCGGCGATCTCGGCCGGCGACCCGAACAGATGCGTGCAGCCGGCGACATCGGCAAAGGCCTCGTCGATGGAAATGCGCTCGACCAGCGGCGTGAAATCGTCGAGCACTTTTATCGCGGCGTCGCCCAGCCTCTGGTACTCGCCGAAATTTCCGCTGACAAAGATCAATTGCGGGCAAAGCTCCCGCGCGCGTCGGCCCGGCATCCCGCCGCGCACGCCAAAAACCCTGGCCTCGTAAGAAGCGGCCAGCACGACGCCGCCACCGACGGCAATCGGCTTGCCCCTGAGCGACGGGTCGAGCAGCTGCTCGACCGAGGCATAGAAGGCATCGAGATCCGCATGCAGGATGGTGGGTTCCATCCCGACCGTTCCTTTGGGCGTTGCAGCATTAGCCGCGTCTGTTGCTAGGGTGGTTTTGACGAACAAATAGAGAACAAACAGGGTCCACTGTCAAGCGCGGCGCTTACGTCTAGTGAATTCGCTGGAGACCCAGGCCGTCGATTGATCTGCCTTGTCCGGGGCCGGCGGAACATTGTCGCTCGCCACAGCGTTCATTGTCGTGAAGGGACGCTGTTTCGTGGAGGCCGGTATGGGCCAGTTCGAGATGATCGACCTCGTCAGCGTCGTTGACGCCTGCACGAGCGATCGCGTTGCCGGGCACTGCGTGTCGATGGCCAAGGCGGTGGAAGAGTTGCGGGTGCTGACCGGCGATTTCGTGTCGCCGGACGAGGCGGTGGCCAATGCCCTGTCTGCGGTGGCGCTGAGGCGCGGCTGCGCCGTGCTGTTCGATGAACAGGCCGGCGCCGATATCTTGCGGATGCCATAGGCGCAATGCCGCAAGCGCTTGGAAGGTCGTGCCTGCGGGGCGACCAATCGGCCGTATCCAGCATTCGACGCCTGCTCGATAAGTTACGCGACGACGGTCATGGTTCCGTTGGCTGCGACCTAAGTGTCACGGCCAATTGGGCCTAAGGTCTGATCAGTATAGGGCGTCAGTCGCGCAAAGGGCCGATCCGCGCCGTGATTTTCATATTCGTCTTATATTTCAATGATTTACAAAATCGTCTCCGGCCTTTTGCAGGCCGACTATCGCGTATCGCAACCACATTTGTCTAAAGTTTACCCAGTCGAATTAGCAAATTCTCATATGACGCTGCTATAGCCGAGTCGGCGGAGGTGGCTATCCCCTCGAGGAGGTATCATGACATCCCGAAAAACTCTTTTGGCGGCGGTTGCCGCGTTTGCACTCCTGGCCTCTCCGGCCTTGGCCGGTGCTGGTGGTAACGGCAACGGTGGTGGCCACGGCCATGGTGGTGGCAATGGCGGCGGCAACGGCAATAACGGCCAATCCGGCAACAGCGGCAAATCCGGCAACAGCGCGTCGCATGGCAAGTCGGCAGCGGCTCATGCCGGCAAGAAAGCTTCGACCGACGACCAGGCTGTCGATGACGTCGAAGTCGCCGCGACGCCCAAGGAAAAGAACATCCACGCCAAGCTTGGCCGGCTGAACTCGCTTCAACGCAACATCAACGCCTATTTGAACTCCAAGAGCAAGAAGTTCGCTGGCATCCAGGCTTTTGTGACGCAGTCGGCAGTAGCCAAGAACGCTCAAGCCGCGGTCGTAGCCGCTGATCAGGCGGTCCTCGACGCCCAGGCCGCGCTCGAAGCGCTAAAAGCGAAAGCGGCTGACCCGCTTACCCCGCCCGACGAGGTCCCGACCCAGGTCGATCTCGATGCCGCGCAGGCCGCGGTGGATGACGCCACTCAGGCGGCACTGGATGCCAAGGCTGCGGCCGTCCAAGCTGCCGCCGACATCCCATCGCTCGATGACGCACTCGCCGATATGGCCAACAAGCCGGTCGACGCCGAGGTCACCGACTGGGCCAACGGCGTGCTTGCCGAGAAGATCGACCAGATGGCCGCCACGCTGGCTCCTCCGGCAACGCCGTAAAGCCGATCGCGGTTAAAACGGCCAATCGAATGACCAAGCCGCTGGGGTTCGCCCCGGCGGCTTTTTTGACGGCACGAGGGAACTGCCAATATCAAGGGAAAAGCGTTACTAACCCCAAGTATGGCATGGAAAATCTTCACCCGCGGATGTAGCCTCTGCAATGCTTGGGTAAACGGCATCGGGGGAGAAACGACATGCCTAGGGTTTCAGAACTTTTTTTCAAAACCGCCATCGTGTTCCTCATATTGGGGATTGCGGCCGGCTTGCAGATGGCCATCTCCGGCGAGCACAGCGCTTTCCCGGCGCATGCGCATATCAACCTGCTGGGCTGGGTGACGAGCGCCATCTTCGGCGGCTACTACGCGCTCAATCCACAAAAGGCGGCGCGCCGCATCGCCATGATCCACTACTGGCTCTACACGATTGGCTTGGTGATCATGCTGCCGGCCCTCTACGTGATGTTGCAGGGAAACCCGGCGCTCGAACCTGTGGTTGCCGGCGGCTCGCTCATCGTCGCCGCTGCCGTTCTGGTCTTTGCTTTCGTGGTCTTCTCGCCCGAAACGGCGCGTTCTGCCGCAGCCGTACCGTCGGCCACTCGCTGACTTGTTCGCATAGGCGATCGCAGTCCGGCCCTCGTCGCCAACAGCGACGGGGGTAGGTCGGCCCGTTGGCCGCAGCCGGTGGTTGCGGGCGCGTGTCGCCGCCTCGGGCCGCCGGCCCTCCCGTATTATTTCGTGACCATTTTACGCTGGAACCTTCCCCAATACTGCGCGTTGCCGCGACTGTATTCGTGCTGCCTTATAAATAGGCAGTCATGGGTACAGCCAAGCGGGCAGAGGGCAAAACCAGGCATGGGTTGGGGGAGGAGCACTACACAATGTCGAAAAGAGAAATCGGAACGTCCGCCTCACTGGGCAGACGCATCGCCGATCTGAAAGCCAGGATGCGAAACGCTAGGATTACCGAATACGAGATGCAGACCTTCCAAAAGGTCGCGGCCATTATGGGGGGTAGCGAAGGGTCCCTACGCATCGATGCCGACGACCTGATCGCGGCGTCCTTCGTCACCGAGGCGCTGGGCGATCCCGCTTCGAACTAAAGGTCCGGTCGCGCGCCCGTCGGCACTCAAGCGCCGGCGGTTGCCGGGCGCCGGCTCGCCGGCCGCCGTCGGAGCGCGCACGCGCGCGCTCAGCGTCGGGCGATTGCTTGTGCGCGCTTGAAGAGGCCGGATGAGCGATCTCAATGGCGCTTGAAATACTGGACTTCGCGTTCGTGTTTCTCGGCCGCCTCGCGGCTGTCGAAGGTGCCGAGGTTGCGTCGCCGTCCGGTCTTTTCATCGACCTTGCGCGAATAGAGGCGATATTTCCCTGATTTGAGTTTTCTGATCATCGGTCTCTCCGTGATCACCAGAGCGCCGCTGAAGCCAAGCCGCCAGGGCGCACTGGCGTGACGAACGAAGGCCCGGCCGCAGCCGGACCCTTCGAAATATCAGTCGCGATGCTCCGGCATCGCCTTGAGCTGGTCCTTGGTCCAGCTGGTGACGGCGTGGACGTCGCCGTCATCGTCGCGCATGAAATCCAGCTGGCTGGTGGCGACCGCAACCGGCTTGGCGCCGATGCCAAGGAAGCCGCCGACGTCGATGACAACCTCGCTGCCATGCAGATGATCGACCGAACCGATCTTCTCATCGTCGGGGCCATAGATGGTCGCGCCTTCGAGTATCTCAGGCGTCAATTCCGTGCTGGCAAGTCGTGCGTGATTGGTGTGATCCATGTCTGGTCTCCTTCGGGGTTGGATGATTTCCTAACCAGCGAACAGACGAAGAGTTCCGGCAAACACCACCAAAGTCCGCGTAGACTGCTTCGAGCCTACACCTCGTCGAAAGGGCCACCGCGCCTCGCGGGGTCGCGACCAATGGCGGCTTCCTCGGCATCGTCGGGCAAGGCTTCGTCGCTGTCCTGATAGGGGTTGTCATCATCTTCCTCGGGCAGGTCGCCTTCCTTCTCGACACCGGTGGTGTCCGGCAGGCTCTCGTCGTCTGCCCCGTCGGGCAGGATCCTTGCGCCACGCAACGCAGCCCAGTCCTGCTGGTGTGGCGTCGGGGCTTCCACTTCGTCGCTTGGTTTTCTACGCGGGTCCATAATTTTCTCCCTGGGTTGGTGCCTTGCGTCGAGAAGGTGGAACTCGCCGCCGGCAAGCAGGTTCCCGAAACCGGTCCACCTTGCTCGGAAACCACTTTGGGAGGACCACGTGAGGGACCACTTGGGGAACCAATTGCTGCTGGGCTGCATTTGCCAAAAGAAGACGATTCCAGACCGGAGACCGGATCATGAAGATCTTTGTTTTCTTGCCGTGCGCGCTGCTGGCACTTGCCGGCGCTGCCGCCGCGCAAGACAGCGGCGAGGGCTCCCCTCCCGCGCCTTGCCAGGCGCAGCCCCAGGATGGCGGCCAGCAGCCGCCCCCCACCGATGACGGCAATGGTAATTCGGCCGACAAGCTCGGTTCCTGCGACGGCGTCCTGCAGCCGCCGCCCAGCGGTGACCAGGGCATGACGCAGCCGCCGCCGGATCAGGGCAAGACGCCGGTGATCAAGCCCGGCGAGGTGCCTGTGCAGCCACCGAAGCAATGATTTCGTTTGAGGTCCCTACAGTGTGGGCCGGCCAGTTCCTGCCTTGGCCAGCCGTAGCGCCGTGACCGGATCAATGCCGGTCCAGGCAATGCCGGTCGCCTCGGCAAAGGCTGCGAAAGCCCGCCGCGCCTGGTCCTTGGTCAAGTGTCCGGCCCGGGCCATTTCGCAGGCCCTCAGCGCCGTTTCGTAAATCTTGCCCCGCCTGGCGTGCGGCCATTCCTGAAGAAAATTCTGCATCTCGGCCAGCGTCGCGATGTCGCGTTTGAAGCCGGCGCCGACGGCAATCGCCACCGGATTTTGCAGCCGCATATCGTCCATTTTGAAGGTCTCCTGAGGGATCGTCCTTCAATGCGAATCATGCCGGTGCGGTTCCGGCAACAATGGCTGGTCGGGCCGATCAATTAGTCTCCACTTACGGAACAAGACCGTACCGGAGGCGTTTGCCTCCAGGAGCCCGCCATCTCGATTTGTGCTGTTTTCGCCTCGTGCGGGAACACGGCGGAGCTCGCCAACAACGACAGGAGACGAAGATGAAAACCGTCCTTATTCCCGCCGTCGCCGGGCTCGCCATGATCGCTGGCCTAGGCGTTGCCGCCGCCGACGAAGTCATCGTCACGCAGCCGGCGCAGCAGCAGGTGATCATCACCCCCGAACAGCGCACGGTCGTGCACCAATACGTGAAGAAACATCCGCTTGCCTCGATCAATCTCCTCGGCGTCGAGCTGAATGTCGGCTCCGCCTTGCCCGACACTGTCGAGCTGCAGGAGGTTCCTGACGTTCAGTACAGATACGCTGTTGTCGACAACCATACAGTGTTGGTCGATCCCAGCACGCGCCGGATTGTCGAGGTGGTCGAGTAACGCTCGACAACCGACCTAACCATTCATCGGTGATACGGCCCTGTCGTTCTTCTCAACAAGGGCGGCAGGGCCGAATGACGAAAGGAGCATTGCCATGTTGCCGCATGTTGAGACCAATGTGGCGGCGTGTTGCGACAAGCTGTTGGCTGAGCGCAGCACCGCGCTGTTGTCGATGAAGGAAGCGATCGATCTGCTGCGGGAACGCACCGGCACGGATCGTTCGGATGCCGACCTGGCCGCGCTGATCACCAAGAAAGCGGCGCTGCTCGGCGTCGCGGTCGTTTCCGATCCGCATTGAAAGCACACTCAAGACGCCGGCTCAAATTTCGGCTAAGGTTTTCGTGGAATCTGGACCAACCGATCGGACCCAACCACGGAGGCTTAAGTGACGGACGACAGACAGGACCGCATTCGCCAGCGGGCACACGAGATCTGGGAACGGGCTGGCCGGCCGGAAGGCGCGCATCAGGAGCATTGGGAACAGGCCACGGCCGAAATCGACGGCGCGGCCGCCAAGCCGAAAAAGGCGGCCAAGAAGGCCGACGCCAAGCCCGTCAAAGCTGCCGCCAAGCCAAAGGCAGCAAAGCCGGCGGCCGCAAAGTCCGGCAAGGCCAAGTCGAAATAGGGCAAGGCTGAACTCGCGCGGCGGAGCCGTCCCTGGCACCCGCCGTTCAGGCGCGCCCAAGCCTCTCAACCTGACGAATTGCGCCGGCAACAGGCAGCGCAATTCGTTGTGTTGACGACAGGGCGAACCGCCCTCATGCCTCCCAGGCATAACTCGACAGCGCAAAGCGGATGCCGGCTTCTGTCATCGTCATCTCGCATTCGGTGATCTGGCGCAGGTGCCGCAGATAGCGCGCCACCGTCTGCGGCAGCCAGCTGGCGCAGGCCTCGACATAGGCGCGGCTGTGAACGAGCGCGCCGGTCGACAACCTCTCGTCCTTCTCGGCAATCACCTTCAGATACTGGCGGATGAAAATGTCGTCGGCGATGTCCTGGCTGGCCATGCGCCAGGCTCCGGCAACGCGTTCGCGCTGGTCGAGCGACAAGGGCGGGGGCGACAGCAGGGGAGGTGACGGCAGCGGGCGGGAGAGATCGGCAAAAGCGGAATGGCTCGCTGTGCTCAAGAAAGTCCCCTCGGTGAAACGACAATCGTACTTTATGTACGAAGTACAGTCAAGTGATTGTTCGTACAATTTGAACGAGTTGAACTTCCGAAACGAGGCGGCCTATGAGGCGCTGGCCAACGGCTCTGTCGACTTCACGCTGGAGGTCTCGACCTGGGAAGGCGTCGATGCCGAATTGAAGGGCATCAGGCAACGCGGCTTCCGCTATGCCGATTATGGTGTGCCCGACGAGCATACCACCGTCATTGCCTCAAGCGATGCCTATCTCCAGGCAAACCCGAAAGCGGCGTCGGCCTTCGTCGAGGCGACGCGGCGCGGCTATCAGTTTGCCGTCGATCATCCGCAAGAAGCCGGCGACCTGCTGATCGCGTCCAACAAGGACGCGCTGACCGACCCGGCGCTGATCCACGCCTCGCTGAAGATGCTGGTCGAGGGGCACTTCCTCAGAAGCGAGGCCGGCGTTATCGGCACAATCGACAAGGCCAAGATCGAGGCGATGGGAGATTATCTCTTCAACGCCGGCATATTGCTCGACGCCGACGGCAAGGCGCTGAAGGAGCGACCGGATTTTGGAGCGTATTTCACGAACGAGTTTCTGGCGTAAGGGCTCGAACTGCTGATCTCCCCCCTTGCGGGGGAGATGGCCGGTAGGCCAGAGGGGGGTGCGAAGGAACGCGACCTTCCTTTCTGGCACCTACTTCCCGCCGAGGCTTGCCGCCGTCTTCCGGTCGGCCTCGGCGCGTTCGCGGTTCCCCTTCGCCTTCCAGGAGGCGCTTCGGGCGTTGTAGAAATCGGCG
Organism: Mesorhizobium sp. P2_E7; assembly: GCF_056403855.1. Classification (NCBI taxonomy): domain Bacteria; kingdom Pseudomonadati; phylum Pseudomonadota; class Alphaproteobacteria; order Hyphomicrobiales; family Phyllobacteriaceae; genus Mesorhizobium; species Mesorhizobium sp. P2_E7. The sequence goes on from NZ_JBFUER010000001.1 coordinate 230,653, forward strand.
GATTTCTGATTGAGCGCGATTGCCTGGTCGTAGTCGACGATGGCCTGGTCGTGGTCGCCCTTGTGCGCCCAGGCGAGGCCCAGCGCGTAGTAGGCATCGGCCAACTTCGGGTCGAGGTCCACGGCCTTGTCGTAGTCGGCGATGGCGCGGTCGTCGTCGCCCTTGTTTGACCAGGCTAGACCCCGGCCGTAGTAGGCGTAGGCGCGTTTCGGATCGAGGCCGATAGCCACGTTGAAATCGGCGATGGCGCGGTTGTAGTCGCCTTTGCCGCCCCAGCTCAGGCCACGGTTTTCATAGACCCCGATGAGTGTCGGATCGAGGGCAAAGGCCCGGTTGTAGTCGGCGATGGCGTGATCGAAGGCGCCCTCCGCCGCCCATGCGCCGCCCCGGTTGAGGTATGCGGATGCGTTCTTGGGATCGGCGATGATCGCCAGGTTGTAATCCGCGATGGCCCGGCCATTGTCGCCCTTGTACGACCAGGCAAGGCCTCGGTTGTTGTAGGCAGGGCTGCTTTTCGGGTCGAAGGCGATCGCCTGACCATAATCGGCAATGGCCCGGTCGTAATCGCCTTTCGTGGCCCAGTCGTAGCCTCGGTTATAGTAAGCAGATGCGTATTCAGGATTGAGGCCTATCGCCTGGTCGCTATCGGCGATGGCGCGGTCGAGATCACCTTCCATGGACCAGGCGTAGGCGCGCTTGAAGTAGGCTGTCGCACGCCTGTCAGGAGCGTCGGCCTGGTTATCGATGATTTGCGTGCAGGCTTCGATCCGCCGGCTGGGGTTGGCCGCATTGCCGATGCAGGCCGCATAGGTGAGATTGGCGGCGATCCACATCGCGCCGCGGACGTCCACCGCGACGAGGCCGGTCAGCAGCAGCAACAGCGGCAGGCGCCATTTTCGCACCAGCCGTATCAGCCGGCTTTCGCCCCCGCCTTCCCGGTTCGTCATTTCGCCGGTTCTCCCCCGAAAACCATTGACCTCGGCCGACACCGACGGCTGCTTGCCATGCAAGCAGAAATTGCGGCGTCGAGAAAGAGCAACGTTCAGATTTCGAGGCCGAAGGCAAAGCGGTGCCGCGGCTGTAGCCCCTCACATATCGATCATCGAGCGCTTCACCCGGCCGATGATGGTGATGGCGCCTTCGAGCGCCGGGGGCGGGATGTCCATGTAGGAGGCCGGCTGGAAGGGCGGGTTCTCGTTGGGGCGGTAGCGCTTGTAGGTGGCCTGGCCGCTTTCGTCCGAAATGACGTAGCAGCCATTGGTCACCAGCCGCTTGTCGCGCAGATTGACGAAGATGATCGAATCCGGCGGCGAGATCTTGTTCATCGACGGGCCGTCGACGCGCAGCGCGATCCACTGGCCCTGCTCGAGATCGGTGGTGGGGATGGTCGGATAGTCGCTGAGATTGACCACCATGTCCTGGCTGCCGAGTTCGCCGGCGCTGATCCACGAGACGATGGGCACGTCGACGGTGGCCAGCGACGGCATCGGGATCTGCCGGCCCGCCTCGTCGAAGCCGAAATGGCCGCCTGAAAGGCTGCCGCCCTCGCCATTGAACAAGAGCCAGCCGGGATCGACACCGAACAGGCGGCCATATTTCTCCGCCGCCTTGCGCGACAGCGGCCGGTTGCCGTTCTCGTGGCTGATCAGCGTGTTCTTGTTGATGTCGCGCAATGCCCGCGCGGCGTCGCTCGGCGAGGCATAACCCGCCTCCGCCCGTGCCTGCTGCAATCTGTGCCTCGGTTCCTGCATCGTACAAATTGCCTGAAATTTATCGTCCAATACGTACGATTTCGCTTGCGTACGTTTCGTACATATCGTACGCTTAGCGCATGATCGAACAAACCGCAAGCGTTTCCGCAGGCATCGTCAGCTTTCTCCAATCGTCCGGGCTGTCCTCCTCCCCGGTCCGGACGCAAACCGGGGCTTTTGCCCCGGCTCCGGTCGAACTCCCCCTGTCGACCGGAACGGCCGGAGCCGTTCCTCTCCCGGCTCCGGCCGCCTCTTCGCCTCATGCCGCCGGCTCGCCAGCGGCGGCAACCAGCGGACAGGGCCTCTCCTGCATCCGTACTGAAGACGGCACCGTCATCCTGTTCGACCGGCTGACGGGCAGGGCGGTTTCCGCCCTCACCAAGGCGGCAGCGGAAGCCGCATTGCGGCATCTCGCCGGCTCCTTGCCGGCGGCCCGCACCGCCTGACAACACCGAACCCGACGCTCTGAACCTTTGCCTTGGCCCTCAGGCCGAGCGCCTGCCTTTGCGCGCAAATCAATGGATCCCGACATGACTGCCTATACCGAGACCGAATTGCAGGAGATTGCCGTCTGGCTCAGGGATGGTCTGTCGGCCACCTGTATCGCTGTCCGCTTTACGGCGCTGCGTGGCAGCCCGGTCTCGCGCAACGCCATCATCGGCATCGTCCACCGCAACGCCGGCCTGAAGACCATCGGCTTCGCCAATCCCAAGGGTGGCCGATCCGGTGGGAGACCCAGGAAGAATGCGGGGAAGAGCGCAGCAAGACCGCTCGCAGCCAATGAAAATACAGCCCATGACACGGCCGCGAAGAATCAACCGGGAAAGCCCGCAAGGCCGGCCGGAGTTTCGAAGCCGGCGGAAGCGGTCAGACCAGCCACCAAGCCGGCAACGCAGGCACCGGCCAAGCCGCTGTCACCGATCCGGCCAGTACGCTCGATCCAGGCCGAGGGACGGCTGGTGGTGGATGGCGAGATCTACCGCTTCAAGCTGCCGGCACCGCGCCCCGCCACCATCGGGCGCCAGCCGCATGTCGCCGCCATGCGTTTCATCGACTGCCTGTTCAACCGCTGCCGCGCGCCGCTCGACCTGACATTGGAGGAAGACCCGGAGAAAGACGCGCCCGGCAGCCGACCGGGGCTGGAGATGCTGTGCTGCGGTCTGCGCACAAGGGCGCTGAAAAGCTACTGCGGATATCATCAGGCGCGTTTCCATCGGCCGGTGGCTGAGGTGGTGTGAGCGGCGGCTTTTCAACGCGCAAGCGCCGGTGAACTGCGGTTCTGAGACGACCTCGCAGAACTTGGGTTCCTCGCCCCCGTAACGCGGGGGAGAGGTGGCTCGGCGAAGCCGAGACGGAGAGGGGGACGCCATTCGCGAAGCCAAAACCGGTGAGGGATGATGCCCTTCACTCCAAGTTCATTGAAGAATTCACAACCGCCGCGCTGCCCCTCTCCGTCTCGGCTTCGCCGAGCCACCTCTCCCCACTCCGTGGGGCGAGGAACCCAAGTCTTGCGAAGGCAACAACCCCCACAAGGATCACCCGATGAGCAAGAAAATCGCGCAGAAAGCCAAGCCGCCAAAGGTCCCCAGAGACGAGGCCGAGCAGGTGCGCATACGCCGCGAGATCGGTCATGATTTCGCGTTGAAGGATGATCGCTTCGGCCGCAAGCGGCTCAGCACCGGCACCGAGGAAGCGCGGCGCGTCTACGAGGTTTCCAATGGCGGGTACACCGCGACCGGCGGCGTCGTGCGGCTGCGCAATGTCGATCCGCTCGTCGGCATCACCTCGCTGACGCGCCAGCAGCGCGAGGCCGGCCAACGCTTTCGCGACGATTTCGAGCGTGCTTCGCGCGAGGGGCTGCGGCCGATGCCGTGGGAAGAACGCGTCGACGGCGGCCGCATCAATGGCGGTATCCCCGACCGCGTGCTTAACGCCGGCCGCGCCCATGCCGGCGCTCGTGCCGCATTGGCGCATTGGGAAGTGGCCGACGCGGTGCGCCAGATCTGCCTCGAAGGCCAGTCGGTGAAGTCGCTCGCCGAGCGCATCGGCGAGGGCCGCGACGTGGTGGTGAAGCTGCTGAAGGTCGGGCTCGATCTGCTCGCGGTGCATTATGGGATGATGGGGCGGAAGGCGGGGTAAGGCGACAGTCCGCCAAGGGCAAAGCGGCCGGCCGGCAGATCCCGGCCGGACCGGTTCACGCGATCAGGATCACCGTTCGCAAACGCGGATTTCCTCAACGATCCTGTGATGATGGCGCCAATGCTTGACCAACTCTATGTGGCAGCGGCGATGATGCCTGTGGTACCTGTGGTACCGGTGATACCTGTAGCTGTTATCGTAGGTATCATACTGATAATAGGGCCGAGGAGCGTAGCGGTCGCCGTAGTAATCGCGATATCCGTCGTTGTAGTAATCGTCATAGTAGCCGTTACCGATGCCGATCACGACGCGCCCGCCGGCATTCGCCGGGGCAATCATCGCTGCCGCTGCGGAGATGGCGATAATCGAAGCAAGCAGGAGCTTTCTCATGGCTGCCTCCTGTTCAAGGTTGACCTAATATAACCCCCGGGGCGCGACCTCGTTCCATAGTTTTGCAAGATGTGAACAACCTTGCGCGAGCATTGCGGGATGAGGGTAAGCCAGCGTCACCGCCTGTAGCCATCATCCTCCCTTTTTTGATCCGTTCGCCACCCCAGCCACCAACCCGGCATCTGAACCAGCAAGAGAACGTATAGAAACAGGCACTTGGGGCGGTTCAGTGAATCAATCTCTGAAACTGCTCTACCCGCCTTTCTTCTCCAACTTCGCCGCCTCGCCAACCTCCGGCGCCTTCTCCCACCCGAACACACTGCGCCCGCCAAGCAGATGCGACTGGTCGAACTCGCCGGCGACGATCTCTTTCAAGCTCGGCCCGGTGACGTAGCGCTCCAGCCGCCGCGCTTCGCCATCCAGCCGCTGCAGCGCGCCGAGTTCTTCCTCGCGGCCGAGCTTTGCCTTGCCGACGGCCGATTTCAGCACCGCGATCGTCTCGTCATAGACCTTCAGCGGCACCGGAAAGGGGTGCCGGTCCTTGCCGCCATGGGCGAGCGAGAAGCGCGCCGGATCGGAGAAGCGGCAAGGCGCGCCATGCACCACTTCCGCCACCATGGCCAGGGCCCGCACGGTGCGGGCGCCGACGCCGGGCACCAGCAGCAGTTCGGGAAAATCGGCCGGCCCGCTTTCGATGGCGGCGGAAATGTTGCCGTGCAGCCGATGCATGACGATGTCGCTCTCGCGCACGTCGTGATGCGCCGGCATCACCAGATTGGGCAGCATCGGTTGCGCCGCGGGTTTCGCAGGTGGTGCTTTCGACGGCGGCTCCAGCACGGCAAGCTCGTCCAGAATTCGTTCCGGGCTCATGGTCTTCAGCAAATCGAGCTGTCCAGTTCGCGACGGCTCGGCGCGATGGTCGGTCAGGTTGACGATCTCGCCCTGGGCCTCGCCCTCGATCGCCGCATGCGGCTGGTCGACGAAGCTGGTCAATCCTTCCGACAGCCAGTGGTAGCGGCGCGCCTGGCGGCTGTCGCCGTTCATGCCTTGTTGCACCACCACCCAGCGGCTGTCGTCGGTAACGATGAAGCCGTGCAGGTAGAGGTCGAAGCCATCCTGCACGGCCGCGCTGTCCACCTTGGCGACCAGGCGGCTGGCGGTGGCGAGTGCGGCGCCATCGATGCCGACGCGTTCGCCGATGGCGGTCAGCTCTTGCGGCGTCTTGCGCGAATGCGCGCCGCGCCCGCCGCAGACATGGATGCCGAGCTCGCCCGACATCGGGTTCAGCCCGCGCTTCAGCGCGCCGACAACCGAGGTGGTGATGCCCGAGGAGTGCCAGTCCATGCCCATCACGGCGCCGAAGGACTGGAACCAGAACGGATGCGCCAGCCGCCGCAACAGCTCGTCGCGGCCATAGTGATGGATGATCGCCTCGCACAAAACCGCGCCCAGCCGCGTCATGCGCTCGCCCAGCCATTTCGGAACCCGCCCGCCGTGCAGCGGCAGGTCCGCACTGCCGCTTCGCTGCGTCAAAGTCTTGTTCTCCGTGGCCAGGTGCGCACCGGCTGCGCGCCTGAGATCTAGATGGCATTTGGGTGGAGATTTGCAAGCGTGGTGGGTGCAGCGGCTTTCGCTCGGCTGTCCCGGCTGGCACCCATCCTTGCGATCCCACCAAAACCATTTGAATATGCGCGTCGCCGCCTGGGGGAGCACACGTGGCGCACATCGCTGTGGTCACGCATGAATATGACCGGTTCCAGACGCCATGGCGCCTGCTGCGCCGGCGCGACAGCCCGTACATGCTGTTCGACATCCTGGCCGAGCTCGAGCGGCGCGGCCACCGGGTGAGGCGGCTTTGCGGCCTGTCGCAACCGCCCGATGCCGATCTCGCCATCCTGCATGTCGACGCCACCATCGTGCCGCAAGCCTATGTCGACTATGCCGCCCGCTTTCCGTTCTGTCTGAACCTTGCTGTCTCGGACATTTCCAAGCGCCGTATCAGCCAGGCGCTGCTGCGCGACGGTGACGGCTGGAGCGGGCCGGTCATCGTCAAGAGCAATCTCAATCACCACGGCCTGCCCGAAGCGCGTTTCAATCTGCGCGCCGCGCGCCACGGTCGCCCGATGCCTTTTCCAGGTGCGCGTGAAATGCCTCGCTACGCGGTTTTCGCCGCGCGCGGCGACGTGCCTCCAGAGCTTCTCGAAAGGCCCGATCTGGTGGTGGATAAATTCATGCCGGAAATCGTCGCCGATGGTTTCGGCACCCGTATCTGGGTGTTCTGCGGGACGCGCGAACGCTGTGCGCGCTATGTCTCGCCCAACGCCGTGGTGAAAGCCTCCGAGACGATAAGGCGCGAGCCGGTGCCGGTGCCCGACGAGATGCGCCTTCTGCGCCAAAAACTCGGCTTCGACTACGGCAAGTTCGACTTCGTCATCCACCAGGGCCAGCCAGTGCTGCTCGACGCCAACCCGACGCCCGGCCGCCCGAAAAGCGTGCGCTCGATGCTGGTGGAGGCGGCGGCGAATCTGGCTGATGGGTTCGAGGGGATGATGGGGCGTTGTGTTGTCCCATGGCGCGGATGAGACGACCCGCCGTTTACCGCAGCACTCGAGACGGGCGACCCGCAGATGCTTTTTCGTGTTATGATGCGCTTGCAGTGCACGCAAGCTCGACCTCGGCAAAATGGCAGAGGTCGAAAGTATTTTTGTCTTGGCGCCCCGGCACGGGCTCAACTCCGAAACGCTGGGTGTGCTTATCCGGGGCGAGGAGGTTGTCCATGTCCACGAGTAGTGTCGACCGCCCACTGCAGCCGGGCGACCGGGCGCCGAATATTGTGCTCGATGCGATCTCCCGCGAAGGCAAAATCGCGCTGGACGATTTTCGAGGCCGAAGCCCGTTGTTGATCGGTTTGTTTCGAGGCCTGCACTGTGCCTTCTGTCGGCGCAATGTCGCGGCAATGGCGCAACTCGAGCCGGCCCTGCGTGAGAGAGGCGTCGAATGCCTGGCGGTGGTCAATACGCCGGTCGAGCGGGCGCGGCTCTATTTCCGTTACCATCCGGCACCCGATCTTCTCGCCGCGTCCGACCCAGAGCGGGCCTCACACCGTGCTTTCGGCTTGCGCGAGGTCGGAATGGACAAGGTCATGGGGCTCCGGATCCATCTCCCAGACGAGTTGCCCGAGCCTATGGACCCCATGGCAATGGATGAGTTTCTCAACAAGAAGGAGGGGTATGAGATTACGGAAGCCGATCAGCAAATGATGGCTTCCGCTAAGGAGCTGCTTGTCGGTCAGTTCCTAATCGACCGAGGGGGCATTGTACGCTGGAGCTTCACTGAAGGTCTGGAGGATGGCCCCGATATTACGTTCAAGACACCGAACCCCGAGGAACTGATGTCGGCGGCTTCCCAAGTTGCACATTAACAGGCTGTCAGAGGCTGACGTTCGCGCCTTAGGAACGGCGCCTGCGCTATCCGATCGCGCGAAGGTCGCCTGCGCGAAAACACTCCGCGCATGCCCCCAAACATGACCCATCGAACGCACGTCGAAAAACACTATATGATCGCGCCCTAGGCCAATTTGCCGACGAGCTCCGATGCCGATTTTTTCAGTCAAGCACACGACCGTCTATCGCTATCGCCAGCCCGTGAGCTTTGGCGAGCATCGGGTGATGTGTCGGCCGCGCGACAGTTTCGATCAGCGGCTGCTGGACCATGCTTTGTCCGTGGACCCCGAACCGAAGGCGGTTGGCTGGATCCATGACGTTTTTGGCAACTGCGTTGCAGTGATCGATTTCGAGGGTTCGGCCAAGGAACTCCGTTTCGCCACAGACATCCGGCTCGATCACACGCCGCAGCATGCGCCCGATTTCCGCATCGATGAGACCGCGCTGATTTATCCATTCTCCTACGATCCCGACGAGGCGGCCGACCTCGCTCAGACCATGGAGCGCCATCATCTCGACGACGGCGATGAGGTCGGCAAATGGGCGCGACAGTTCGTCAGTGCCACGGGACACACCGAGACCGGCAAATTGCTGATGACGCTCTGCTACGCCATCCACGAGAGCTTCGTCTATTCCCGGCGGGTCGAAACCGGGACGCAGCCGCCGCTGATGACCTTGCATATGCGCAAAGGCACATGCCGGGACTTTGCGCTTTTCATGATGGAGGCGGTTCGCTCGCTCGGCTTTGCTGCCCGCTTCGTGACCGGCTACGTCTATGTGCCGAGCCGCGACAGTACCGAAATCCGCGGCGGAGGGTCGACGCATGCCTGGTGCCAAGTCTACCTGCCTGGCGCCGGCTGGGTCGAGTTCGATCCCACCAATGGCATTGTCGGCAACCGGGATTTGATCAGGGTGGCCGTGGCCAGGCATCCTCAACAAGCCATACCGCTTTCTGGAAGCTACTCCGGCACCGCCTCGAGTTTCCTGGGGATGACCGTTGAGGTGAAGGTGACGAAGGAAACCGGCGCATAGGCTCCCTCGGCGTGGCCGGCCTGGCGTTCGGCCGCCGACAACGCTGGAGCCGGGTGAGAGGTGTTCCAGCCTGGAGAGCACCTCTCACCCGCATTTGCTCGATCCGGGAGGGGACGGATCGGAGCAATGTGACCTCTCTCTTATGCAGAAAGGTCAGGCTGCCAGCGCCCCCGCTGTTCTCATCTCACCCCCTAAAACAGCGCCTTCTCCACCGCCGGCTCCAGCGTCTCCGCAAACGGTGTCGCCAGATGGTGCTGGTCGCGGTAGGCGATCTTGCCGTTGATGACGACGTGGCAGGTCTTGGCGTTGCAGAACTGGCTGGTCAGGTCGATGTAGCTGGCGCCCGGAATGGCGCGCACGATGTTGCGCTCCATGGCGGCGGCAGCGTCGTTGGCGGCGTCGCTGCGCTTCTGGTCGCACCGCGACGGCTTGTCGCCCCGCCACAGCGCACGCGCCACGCAGGTGTCGACATGATCGTCGTTGAACGGCACGTCGCGGATGACGGCAACCTTCAGCCCGGCCCGGCTGAACGCGGTGAGCGTCGCGTGCAGGCCGGCGCGCCCGTCGGCGTCCTGGCTTTTGGGCGCCTGCATGCCGGCTGACATCTTGTCCAGGCTGGCCAGCGCGATCTCCGAGATCACCACCAGGTTCGGCCGCGCGGCGATGATCTGCCGGACCGATTGCGCGCGCCATTGATCGCATTCGGTGTAGTTCCGCTTCAGCTTTGTCGCCCAGACCGTCAGCCGCGAGGCGCGGCAGCCGGATTTGAGCCAGGTGACGACCTTGGTGTCGTTCTTCTCGGCCGCCTCGATCAGCGGCGTCGACCAGTGGTCGGCATGCGAATCGCCGAACAGCGCAATCGAGCGCCCGGCGTCCTTGTTGCCGAACACGCAGGCCTTCGGCGTCACTGTCTCATAGGAAAGAATACAGCCGGCCGCACGTGCGGTGGAAGGCTGCGCGGCGCTGATGGCAATGCTGCGCTGCTGCGGATCGAGATCGTGGACTACCAGCCTGGCATTGGCATACGCGGCTGCGACGCCGGTGCCGGTTAGGAGGATGGCCGGCACCAGCGCCCGCGCCGCATTGGCCATCAGCCAGCCGTTGCGACGGATCGGGTTTTCGATGAAGTGGTAGGTGAACAGCGACAGGGCCAGCGTCAGCACCATGCAGCCGAGCCGCTGCAGCGGCGAAAGCTCGGGCACCAGCATCGCGGCGTAGACGATCACCGGCCAGTGCCAGAGATAGAGCGAGTAGGAGAGTTTGCCGACCCACTGCAGGGGCGGCAGCGCCAGGACGGCACTGGGGCCATTCCTGACGCCGGCCGCTCCCGCCAGCAGCAACAGCAGGGTGCCAGTCACCGGCATCAACGCCATGAAGCCGGGGAAGGGGGCTTCCTCGCTAAAGCTGAGATAGGCGCCGGCAATCAGCGCCAGGCCGAGCCATGCCATCGGCGCAGTGAGCCGCGGGCGGTCCTGCCAGACTTTTTGCGGCACCATGGTCGCCAACCCGCCGGCGGCGAATTCCCAGGCGCGTAGCGGCGAGAAATAGAAGGCCCAGGGCTGCGAGACCGTGGTGAGCCACGCGCAGGCAGCGAACGACACCAGCCCGGCCAGCCCGACCACCAGGATCGCGCCGCGCCTGCCCGGGCGCAGCCATGCCGCCAGCACAAGCAGCGCCGGCCAGGCGAGATAAAACTGTTCCTCCACCGACAGCGACCAGAAATGGACAAACGGGTTGCTGGCCGCATCGGCCGCGAAATAATCGAACGACCAGCGGATCAGCCACAGATTGATCATGTAGGCCGAGGCGAACATGGCGCCCCTGGAATAGAGCGACTGTTCCTCCGGCGACAGGATGAAGGCGCCGGCCACCAGCGTGGCGAGAATGACGAACAGCGACGCCGGCAACAGCCGCCGGGCGCGCCTGGCATAGAAGCGCCACAGGTTCAGCCGCCCGGTCTCGGCGATTTCGGCGAGCAGATGGCGGGTGATCAGATAGCCCGAAATGACGAAGAAGATGTCGACGCCTATGAAGCCGCCGGGCAGTCCGCGGAGGCCGAAATGGAAGGTGACCACGCCCGCCACCGCCAGTGCACGCAACCCTTCGATATCAGGCCGGAACGATGCTGACACGATCGAAACCTCGTGTAGTTCGTTTAAAACCCACCCTGGCAAAGGGTCGGCCCCATGCGCCGATATCGCAATGCAACAAATCTAACGCAGTGCAACATAAGTCGAGATTCTCCTTCTCCCCGTTCACGGGGAGAAGGTGCCGGCAGGCGGATGAGGGGCAGCGCCGACGCTGTTCCACTATGGCCTGCGCCCTATTTATCCCTTGCGGAATTGGCAGGATGACGAGCGTTCGCGCCGCCCCTCATCTGGCTGCCGCCATCTTCTCCCCGTGAACGGGGAGAAGGATGCTCTCATCGCTACCTTCGCCAATCTCCGACATTTGCGGTCGGCCCTTGCGTTGCTCCTGTCATGCGCATCGGCTATCCAACCGGCAGCCAATGCAGTTCAAACGGAGCCTCCCATGACCAACACCACCATCCTCAAATTCGGCGCCGTCGAGCATGCCGAGGGCGGCGATCTGCCGGGCTGGGTCGTGGTCGAGGGCAGACCGACCATGCAGACCGCCGTGCAGCACACCACCGCCGACGGCAAGGTGATGTCGGGCACCTGGCGGGCCTCGCCCGGCACTTATCATGCCACCTACACCGATTACGAGTTCGTACACATGATCGCAGGCCGCATAATCATCACGCCGGATGGCGGCGAGCCTGTCGAGGTTGGCCCCGGCGATGCCTTTGTGGTCGAAGCTGATTTCAAGGGCACGTGGAAGATCCTCGAGCCAGTGACCAAGCACTTCGTCGTCAAGGTCGCCTGATCCGACGGTTGGCGACGGCTGGACGTTGTGCGCGTCTTGCATCGTATCGCTCCGGCAGGGCGGGAGTACGATGCACAAACGCTTCTTGCGGAACATTAACGCGTCATTCCGCTTGCGGTGGAACCGATCACCGTCCTCGACTGTTGTGTCGCAGGAAGGCGGCCCCATGCCCCTCACGGTTCGGACCACACTCTGCGAAATCCGCGACGACCTCCACGCCTTGCGCAGGACGGTGGCTGCGCGCGGCCAGATTGAAACCATCCAGGCCATTGATGCGCTGATCGGCGTCGCCGAAGGGGAGGCGATACGCGCCATCCGGCGCATCGATCTCGCGGCCTGATTTTTAACGCACACATTTCAACGCACACGATTATCGACGGGAAGAACGATGGACATCAGGGAGATGACGCAGCAGGAATGCACCGCCATGCTGAAGTCGGCCAGGCTCGGCCGCCTGGCCTGCGTCCGGGACAACAGGCCCTACGTGGTGCCGATCCATTTTGCCTTTGGCGACAATTTCATCTTCAGTTTCTCGCTGCCGGGCAAGAAGGTCGAATGGATGCGGGAGAACCCGCATGTCTGCTTGCAGGTCGACGATGTCGGCAGCGTCCATGGCTGGAAGAGCGTCGTTGTCGACGGCCTGTTCGAGGACCTGCCCAAGTCGCCTTCACTCGACGCCACGATTCCCGCCAGAGATCAACAGATCCCTGCGTCCAAACATGACCGGGAATTTGCCTGGTCGCTGCTGCAGAAGCACGCCAATTGGTGGGAGCCGGGAGCATTGAAACCCGGCGAGCAGGCCGGTTCGGGCAGCCATCTGTTCTACCAGATCAGGATCGAGACGATGTCGGGGCGGCAGGCGTCTCGCTAGAGCGTTTCACCGTTTCACGGAAACGGCGAACCGCTATCTCTTTGTTTTTACGCAATTCCCAAGGGAAAGCGCTACGCGCTTTTCCCGGGAAAACCGATCACACTTTTCCTGGAATTGCTCTAGGCCACTGCCGGAGAGGACGATGGGGCACCAGCCGCCGGCGAGCCATCGCAGGATTGGAACGTCTTGGCGCTCGAGCGCGTTTATGTCCATCAGGGAGTATCAAAAACAATGGCCATTCACACGGATTACCGAACGAATAGAGCCGACTATGCGCTTGCAGCAAAGCCGAAGCTGACTGGCACGGTTGCGGCCGAGGCGAAAAAGAAGGCGGTGCGACTTAATGATCAGCTTAACGATCAGCTTAATGATCAGCGTTCCGCCAGACTGTCGGCAAATCCATCGGATACGTCGGACAAGCCTAAACCCAGATCGCGTGGCTAGATTTAGTTGCCAACGCTAAGCCGCGCGCGGTATCCGCGACGTAAATGTCGCCCTGGTCACCGACACGGTAGTGCCGTTGGAGTCGCTGATGACATCCACCCTTGCCTCAAGCTGCTTGACCAGCGCTTCGACGATGGCTGTTCCCAGGCCGGTAGTCGGCGCGGCGCCGACCGGCTTGCCGATGCCATTGTCCGAGACCGTCAGCTTCCAGTCGCTGCCATTGGTCTCGTAGGAGACGTGGATCAGCGCTGCAGCCTTCTCCCGGGGGAAGGCGTATTTGATCGCGTTGAGCACCAGTTCGGTGACGATCAGCCCGAGGCTGACTGCCTTTTGCGAGTCCATCCTGCCGCCTTGAGCGGTGACCTTGACGGCGATCGGCTGGGCGTCGCCGACCATCGACGAGGCTAGGCTGCTGCACAGTTTCGGCAGATAGGAGTCGACATCGATCTCGTCGATGCCGGCCGAGGTGTGGAGATGACGCTGCACTTCGGCCACCGACAGCACGCGCTGATGGGCATCCTTCAGGTGCTGGCGGGTTTCCTCGGAGGTGACCGAGCGCGCCTTCAGGAGCAGGATGCTGGCGATGATCTGCAGGCTGTTGGCAACCCGGTGCTCCATCTCGCGCAGCAGCACGTCCTTCTGTCGCAGCAGGTCTTCGGTACGGCCGAGAAGCTCTGCTTTCTCCTTCTCGATGACGCGGCGCGCCGTTATGTCGTTGAAGGCAAGCAGGATGGTGATGGCCGAACTGTGGTCGTAGAGGACTTTGCGCGCGTTGAGCAGCATCGTGCGCCGGCCGATATTGGGGAAATCATAATCGACCTCGAAGCCGTCCATGGCGGTCTTTTCGGGGATGATCGTCTCCAGCAACACGCGCAGGGCGGGAATATCCCATTGGCCGTCGCCGAGCGCATAAAGCAGGGCGCCATGTGTCTGTTCGGGGTCGACCTTGAAGGTCTGATAGAAGGAGCGGCTGGCCGCCAGCACATGAAACTTTTCGTCTAGCACGAGGAAGGGCTCGACAATCGTATTGACGATCGCCTGCGCCAGCGTCTGCGCATCCTCGATATTCGCGATGGGGTGGAACAAGGCGCAAAGCCGATCTGGAGGCGCAACGCCTCCGCTTGAGGCTTTCATTACACCATTGCCGGGTTGGAGTCGCGAATTGAATCGAGGTGGTCGATCTCCCACCGCCTTGCGCCGTCGCCAGCGTCCCTCTCATCCCGTCGGGAAGAGAGGGACGTAGCGAAGCGAATATCGGTTAAGGGGGCGTCACCTCGTTCGCTTCGAACCGATGCGGATCGAAAAGCTGAGACGATGGCGTTCTGCGGTGCCTGGGTCGAGAGAACGCAGGCCAGGACTGCTGTCGGGTCGCCGGCGCGTTAGCCAAGAGCGAGCGGCGCACTCTGCTGAGTGCATGCCGCCCGTCCGGCGCCGGGCCGTCATTGCTGTTGTAACGAAACCCCCCAGCCCCGTCTCAACCGCCACGGCCATGGCGTGACCCATGGCTTGTATACGCACGCACTCCCGCGGTCTGTCAACGCCCACCCAGAGGGGCGCCGGGAGGTCGATTTTGTGCATCCGGCTGGCTTTCCGGCCAACTGCACGGAGGCCATCCGTGATGGCAAAAATCGTTGTAAGTGGCGGTTTTCCGGGCTTTCTTGTGGCTCCGGAACGGCACCGCCGGCATCACACCGGTCGCGATCTAGGCGCTTGAATCGATTTGCCTTTCCCGGCTGAAACGTTTCAGGAGGCTGGTTTTCAACCTGACTTTTTTTGGGTGTAATTCCCCAACGTCCGTTTTGGGCTTTGCTAGCCGCCCTGGCCGATCCGCCAACCGGCATTGCAATCAGGGATTGCCATCGGCCAATCGGGCCTTTGGCGCCGCTGCGGAGCGTCGGACCATGCCGCTAATGACGTAGGCGGCGGCGCCCAGCGCCGTGATCCAGAAGCTCGTCGGCCAGTCGGTCAGGAAGGCGAGCGACAGGCTGATCCAGGCAATGACAACGGCAAGCGCGATCGAGGCCAGAACGCCGGCGGCGACGCCGCTGGTCAGCCTGAGCGCGGTGGCGGCAGGCGCCACCATCAGCGCGAAGACCAGCAGCACGCCGACGATCTGCACCGCCTCGGAGGTGGCGACGGCGACCAGCACCATGAACAGGGTCGAGACCAGGGTGATCGGCACGCCGCGCGCTTCGGCAAGCTCCGGCTGCAGGCTGGCGAACAGCAGCGGCCGGGCGATCAGCACCAAAGCGATGAGGATCGCCACCGCCAGCACCGCCAGCACGATGACGGTGCGCAGGCTGATGCCCAGCACATTGCCGAACAGCACGTTCGTCGCCTGCGAGGCGAAGGCGGTGTAGAAATGCAGGAACAAGAGGCCAAGGCCGAGCGACAGCGTCAAAACGATGCCGATGGCGACGTCGCGATGCGCGCGCTCGCCGAGCAGGCCGATGCCAATGCCGGCGGCGATGGTGAACACGGTGAGGCCGAAAAACGGCGACAGGCCGATCAGGCCGGCGCCGGTGGCGCCGGGAAAGCCGACATGGGACAGCGCATGGCCGGCAAAGGTCTGGCCCCTGAGGACGAGGAAATAGCCGACCGCGCCGGACACGATGCCGACAATGGTGCAGGCATAGAAGGCGTTGCGCATGAACTCATAGTCAAAGATCGTGGACATGCGCCCCGCTTTCCAGTTCGACATCGTCGGCCATGACGAAGATGCGGCCGGCAACCCGCACCACATTGATGTGCGTGCCATAGAGTTTCGACAGCACCGGGCCGCTGATGACCTCGTCGACGGAGCCGATGGCGGCCTTGCCGTTGCCGAGATAGAGCACGCGGTCGACGGCCCGCAGCAGCGGATTGATCTCGTGCGAGCAGAACAGCACCGCAATGCCGAGCCGCTCGCCGATCTCGTGCACCAGGTCGATGATCGCGCGCTGGTGGCCTGCATCGAGGCTGATCAGCGGTTCGTCGAGCAGAAGCAGCTGCGGGTCGCCGATCAGCGATTGCGCGATCAGGATGCGCTGGCGTTCGCCGCCGGAAAGCTCGGCCAGCGGCCGCCGCGCGAGGTCGGTGGCGCCGATTGCTTCCAGCGCCTTCCACGCGGCTTCCTTCTCGGCGCTGGACGGGACCGGCCAGCCCCAGCGATGCCCGCCGGCGGCACTGAGCACGAAGTCGAGGCCGCTAATGCCGACATCGTTGAGAGCGCGGCGCGCCTGCGGCATGTAGCCGATGTCGGCATTGCCGCGCGTCGGTGGTTTGCCCAGCACCGAGATGGCGCCGCCGGCCGGCTTGATCAGGCCGAGGATAGCGCGCAGCATCGTCGTCTTGCCGGCGCCATTGGCGCCGAGCAGGCCGACAAACGCGCCTTGCGGAATCGAAAAGGAGACGTCGGACAAAACCCGGCGTCCCCCATAGGTCAGGGTGACCTTGTCGAATTCAATTGCGTTCATTCAGTCACGTTTAATGGCAGTCACGTTCATTGGCAGTCACATTCATTGCGTGCGGGCTGCGAGCGCCTTCTGGACGGCGTCGATCTGGCCGCCGAACCAAGTCTGAATCGTCTGTCCCGCCGGTTCGGTCTCGGTGACGCCGATGACGGTGACCTTGTTCTGTTTTGCGATGTCGAGCAACCGTGTCGTTGCCTCGTCGGTCACCTGCGAATTGTAGAACAGGATCTTGGCCGAGCCGTCCTTCAGGCTGTTCTCGAACGCCGCTACCTGTGTGGCGCTCGGCTCCGCATCGTTCATCAAGGCCACCTGGAAATCGTAGTTCAGCATCTTCAGGCCGAGCGCTTCCGCCATGTAGCCGAAGACAGGCTCGGTGGCGGTCACCTCGGTGCCGGCATAGGTTTTCTTGACGTCGGCAATTTCCTTGTCAATGGCCTCGAGCGAGGTCTGGAAGGCCTTGAGGTTGGCCTCGTAATGCACGGCATTGGCGGGATCGCGCCTGGCAAGATCGGCGGTCAGTGTCTTGGCGATGGCCGGCAGGGTCGCCGGGTTGTACCACAGATGCGGATTGTCGCCCGACTTCTTGCCGATCAGGTCGGCGGCGATGATGGTCGTGCGGTCCTTGCTGGTCGAGGCCGACAGCAGCTTGTCCATCCACGGATCGTAGTCGGCGCCGTTGTAGATGATGATCTTGGCGTCGGCGATGGTGCGCGCCGTCGAAGGGCTGGTTTCGAACAGATGCGGATCGTCGTCAGGATTGGCCAGGATGCTGGTGACGGTGACGTTGCTGCCGCCGATCTGGCGGGCGAGGTCGCCATAGAAATTCTCGGCCGCCACGATGGTCAGCTTGTCTTCGGCGCGGGCAGCCGTGCCGGTGAGCAGCGGCACTGCGACGAGCAGCGCGGCGAGAAAGGGAATGGGGCGCATCCTTGGTCTCCTTGCAGTCGGGAAGGCACGTGCCGGAGCGCTGTTCGTGCCGTGTAACTGTATAACAGTAACAATATAACGTTTGCGTCGGAAATACGGCCGATGTCAATGGGCTTTTTGAGCGGCGAAGTTTTTCAGCACGCACAAAAGCGTGAGCGGCCCGCGCCGATCGGGCGAGGGCCGCTCACGCCTTCAAATGATGTCCGAAAGGGCAGGGCTGACGGAGCGACTAACCTCTCGCCAGTACGAAATCGTGCTCGACCTCCCAGAAGGGGCCGGCGAATTCCAGGTCCTTGGCGCGCGCGGGATCGTCGACGCGCTTGAATTTGGCGAGCAGGCTTTCCTTCACGCCGAACACCGCGTCCGAATTGATGTAGGGATCGTCGGGGTCGAAGATATGGGTGGTCAGCGTCTCGAACCCGTCGGCCTTGAGGATGTAGTGCAGATGCGCGGGACGGAAGGGATGGCGTCCGAGCGCATCGAGCAATTTGCCGACCGTGCCGTCAGCCGGGATCGGATAAAATTTCGGCTTCACCGCGCGGAACCAGTACCGGCCGTCGGCGCCGGTGCGGAACACGCCGCGCAGATTGAAGTCGGGCTGGATGCCCTTTTGCTGCACGTCATAAAAACCTTCGTCATTGGCCTGCCAGACGTCGAGCACGGCGTCGGTGATCGGCTTGCCCTCGGTGTCGAGGATGCGGCCATGGATGAACATGTCCTCGCCCTTCTGGTCGAGGCAGATATTGGCGCCCATCGGCAGTTCCGGCGCATCGGCGATGTGGAAGGGACCCAGCACGGTCGACTCCGATGCACCTGACGGCTTGCGGTTGTTGATGGCGTCGACCAGCATCGAGACGCCGAGCACATCCGACAGGAGAATAAACTCCTGCCGCCATTCGGTGGAGAGCTGGCCGGTTTTGGTCAGGAACATGATGGCCTCGAACCATTCGTCCTGCGTCGGCTCGATCTCCTTGACCGCCTCATGCAGTTTGCGCGTGATGACCTCCATCACCGTTTTCAGCCGCGCGTCCTTGGCGTTCTTGTTGCGGCCGGTGACGACCTCGACTGAATTTGCCTCGGTGAAGAAGCCTTTTTCGTGCGCTTCCATATCTCTCACCTGTCCAGAATTGATGTCAGGGCTTTGCGCAGATCGGCCGTTGGGTCGCCGCTGATCGCGTCCTTGCGCCAGCCGACATGCTGGTCCGGCCGCACCAAAAGCACGCCGCTGTCGCGGATTTCGCGGGCGCGCGCCCAGTCGCCGGAAAAATCCTGCCAGGGTTGGCGCGGGCCGATCAGGTGCCCGGTAATGTCGATGCCAAGCTCCTTGCCCACCGCCTTGGCAGCGTCGAGCCAACCCTGGCCGCCAATGCCGGTCAGCACGGTGAACTGGCCGTGCCCCGTCAGGTCGAGCGTGGAAGCCTTGTCGCCCCGATCCGAATGGACCCAGACATGCGGCACCCGCGCGCCCGGCCATGACGTCGGCTGATGGTGCAGTTCGGCGTCCTTCTCGAAGGCCGGTTCCTTCTGGCCGTCGGTGATGATGGCGTTCGAGATATAGCGCTGGTTCATCTCGACGCCATGCGCGTCGAATTCGTAGACCTTGGCGGCAATGGTCTCGCGGATTTTTGCCCGTTGCGCTTCGGCCGCCGGCGTGTTGTCGCAGCGCGCATCCATGTTCGACTGCATCTTCACCGGGTCGATGGAATCGAGCAGGCCGAGCGCCTTGAAGATCGGGCCAAATTCCTCGATCGACTTGTTGGCGCGGGTGACGATCTGTTTGGCGACCGGCGCGCGCTCCTGCGAATAGCTGTCGAGCAATTTTGGGCCGGCCTTGCCCTTGATGACATGAGCGAGCTTCCAGGCGAGGTTGAAGCCGTCCTGGATCGAGGTGTTGGATCCCAGCCCGTTCGACGGCGGGTGGCGATGGATGGCATCGCCCATGCAGAACACGCGGCCCTTGGAGGTCTGCGTGGCGTACATGTTGTTGACCGTCCAGGTCGACACCGACTGGATCTCGATTTCGAGATCGGGATCGCCGACGAGGTCACGCGCCACCTTTTTGGCGAAGGCGTCGTCGACCTTCGGCGCCGGCTGGTTGATGTCATAGCCCCAGACGATCAGCCACTCGTTCCACGGCCGGATCATCCGCACCAGGCCCATGCCGATGCCGCCGACATCGGCGCCCGGCTGCACCACCCAGTAGAGCACCGAGGGCCGGTGGGCGACGTATTTCGACAGGTCCGCCTTGAACAGGATGTTCATCGAGCCGCCGACGCCCATCTTGCCTTCGAAGGGCAGGCCGGCATGTTCGGCGACCAGCGAATTGCCGCCATCGGCGCCGACCAGATACTTTGAGCGGATGGTGACGTCCTTGCCGGTCAGCCGGTCGCGGCAAGTGGTGGTGACGCCGTCGGCATCCTGCACATGCGAGAGATACTCCATCGACATGCGGGCTTGCGTGCCACGCGAGCATGCCGTCTTGAACAGCAGCGGCTCCATGAAAGTCTGCGGCAGATCGTTCATGTGCGCGGGCGAGGAGAGCAGATGCTCGGCGCGCGACAGCGGATGCTTGCCCCAGCTGCGCATGCGGCCGATCTCCTCGCCGGCAAGCGAGGTGCAGAAGACGTTCTCGCCCATCAGATCCTGCTCGGTGGCGTGCATATAGGCCTCGCCCTCGACATCCTTGCCGAGGTCGCGCAGCACCTCCATGGTGCGCTGGTTGGTGATGTGCGCGCGCGGTGTCGCCGCCAGCCAGCGATAGCGGTTGATGACCATATTCTCGACACCATAGGTCGAAAGCAGCGCCGCGGTTGCCGAGCCCGCAGGCCCGGTGCCGATGGTCAGCACGTCGGTAGAAATGTCAGCCATGCGGCCCTCCCTTTTTGCTTGACGGTAGAGGTCCGCCGGTCAATCGGCGGCGAACCGGAAAAAGCTGGATGCCGGTGCGCTCGGCGAACAGGCCCCACAGGCCACGCGGCGCAAACAGCATGATGACGATGCCGATCAGTCCGAGGATCAAGAGATACCAGGAGCCGTAGTCGGCAAGCAGGTTTTGCAGGATGTAGAAGACGATGACGCCGACGATCGGGCCTTCGATGGTGCCGATGCCGCCGATGACGACGATGAAGATGACATACGCCGTCCAGTCGACGACGGAGAAGGCGGCGTCGGGCGAAATGCGAGCCTTCTGTACATAGATCAGCGCGCCGGCGAGCCCGGTGCCGAAAGCCGCCGCCAGATAGACCAGCGTCTTCATGCGGCGCGCATCGACGCCGACCGAGCGCGCCGCCTCCTGGTTGTCGCGCACGGCGGCGAGCCCCAGCCCCTGCTTGGAACGCAGCAGGCGGTAGACGAGCCCGATCGTGGCGATGGCAAGCAGCAGCGCCAGCCAGTAGGTCAGGATGTCGCCCGCACCTGACGATTTGACGCCGAACAATTCGCCGACCAGCTTCAGCGCCGGCATGTCACGGGTCGCCTCGCGCGGCAGCGAGGTGCCGGTGCCGCCGCCCAGCATCTTCCATTGCGCCAGCGCCAGCCGCACCACTTCGGCGATGACCCAGCTGCCGATGGCGAAGTACGCGCCTTGCAGGCGAAACAGGAAGTAGGCGGTCGGGATGGCGAGCAGGGCGCTGGCGATGCCGGCAAGCAGGATCGCGATCAACGGGTCGAGACCGGCGAGGATGACAAGCGCGAACATGGCGTAGGCGCCGAAGCCGACAAAAGCCTGCTGCCCCACCGAGACCAGCCCGGCGTAGCCGGCAAGCAGGTTCCAGTTCTGCGCCAGCACCAGCATGGTGAGGATGAAGAACAGGTCCTGCAGCACGCTACGCGAAGCAAAGAGAGGTGCGGCGAAGGCGACCAGGATGACCAGCGCGGCGATGATGGCGAAGGTCGCCGACGCTTTGGTCCGCGTCTCGACTTTCCAGGATGTGAGCGAAGTGTCGGTCATGGCGTTCAATCCACCGCGCGCGGAAACAATCCGCGCGGCCTGACCAGCAACACCAGCAGGAACGCCAGGTGCCCGGCCAGGATCTGCCATTCCGGGTTGATCGCGGCGCCAAACGTTTGCGCGATGCCTATGACGATGCCGCCGGCGAGCGTGCCCCACAGCGAGCCGAGGCCGCCGATGATCACCGCCTCGAAGGCGTAGATCAGCCGCGCCGGGCCGATGGTCGGATCGAAATTGGCGCGCGTGCCGAGATACAGTGCGGCGATCGTCACCACCACCATGGCGATGCCGGTGGCGGTGGCAAAGATCCGCTTCGGCTGGATGCCCATCAGCCCTGCGGTGACCGGATCGTCCGAGGTGGCGCGAAAGGCGCGGCCTAGCGAGGTGCGGTAGAACAGCTGGTTGAGGCCGACGATCACTGCGATGGCCGAGGCCAGCGTCAACAGTGGCATCACGCCGACATTGATCGGCCCAAGCGCAACCGAAGCCGATTCCAATCCACCGATGGAGATGCGCCGGCTGTCAGCGGAGAAACCTTCGAGCAGGCCGTTCTGGATAACGATAGACAGCCCGAAGGTGACCAGCAGTGGTGGCAGGATGTCTGTACCAAGCGTGCGGTTGAGCAGGAAGAACTGCAGTGCCCAGCCGATGGCGAACATCAGCGGCATCGCCACCAGCGCGGCGACGAAGGGGTTGAGGCCGAGGGCCGAGACCAGCACCAGGATCAGGAAGGCAGCGAGCACGATGAGGTCGCCATGCGCCAGATTGACCAGCCGCATGATGCCGAACACGAGGCTCAAGCCCGCCGCAAACAGCGCGTAGAGGCCGCCAAGCAGAATGCCCTGGATGATTGTGTCGAGCGCGCTGGTCATGGGGTTTGACCCGATGACTTTTTGGCAAGGCCGAGTTCCCGCCCACCCCCCTCTGTCCTGCCGGACATCTCCCCCTCAAGGGGGGAGATTGGCAGTTCCTTCGACAGCGCTTTTCCTGCGACGTTGGTGATTGGCGAAGGCCGCAGTGAAGTCCGATCTCCCCCCTTGAGGGGGAGATGCCCGGCAGGGCAGAGGGGGGTGGCTGGGCGCGGTTTGAACAATCTATCCATCACCGCCCTCAATGCCCAAAATACGCAGCGTGAATATCCTCGCGCGTCAACCCGGCCGGCACCCCAGACAGCGTGATCCGCCCTTCCATCATGCAGTAGACGCGGTCGGCGACTTTCAGTGCCTGGCCGATATCCTGCTCGACGACGACGATCGAAGCGCCGGCTGCGCGGATGCGCGGGAAGGCGGCGTAGATGTCCTTGATCACCACCGGCGCCAGACCGAGGCTGATCTCGTCGCACAGAAGCACGCGCGGGTTGGACATCAGCGCGCGGCCGATCGCCACCATCTGCTGCTGGCCGCCCGACAGCGCCGTGCCCGGATTGGCACGCCGCTCCCTGAGGATCGGGAACAGCTCGTAAACCGTGTCGAGGTTCCAGTGTCCTTTGACCGCACGGCCATAGCGGCCGATGAGCAGATTCTCCTCGACGCTGAGCGACGGAAACAGCTTTCGCCCTTCGGGAACCATGGCGATGCCGCGGGCGACGATGTCGGGCGCGGGCAGGGCGCCGATCTCCGCGCCGTCGAACAGCACGGCGTCCGGCTGGTTCGCCAATATGCCTGATATCGAGCGCATCAGCGTCGTCTTGCCGGCGCCGTTTGCGCCGATGATGGCAATCGTCTCGCCCTGGTCGAGCGCGATGTCGACGCCGAACAGCGCCTGGAAATCGCCGTAGCGCGCAATGAGGTTTTTGGTCTCGAGCAGCGCCATCAGATCTCGATCCCGAGATAGATTTCGCGGACCTCGCGCGATGCCATGACGGCATCCGGCGCGCCCATGCCGATAACCTTGCCGAAATTCAAAACCAGCAGCCGCTCGACCACCGAGTTCAGCGCATGCAGCACATGCTCGATCCAGATGATCGACATGCCGCCTCTGTGGATGCCTCTGATGGTGTCGACCAGCATGCCGCATTCGCCTTCGGTCAGGCCGCCGGCGATCTCATCCAGCAGCAGCAGCCGCGGCTCGGTCGCCAGGGCGCGGGCGAGTTCCAGCCGCTTGCGCTGTAACAGGCTCAAGCCGCCGGCCGGATGGTTGGCGCGGTCGATCAGTCCCGTCTCGACCAGGATCTCGGCACAACGCTCGCTAACCTCGGCTTCGGTCTTCCTTGCGCCGAAGGCGCCGGCGACCAGCAGGTTCTCGAACACGGTGAGTTTCTCGAAGGGTTGCGGGATCTGGAAGGAGCGGCCGACGCCGGCAAAGCAGCGCTGCATCGGCGGCAGTCTTGTCACGTCGCGGCCGTCGAAAATGATGGTGCCGGCATCGGCCGAAATGTTGCCGGTGATCAGGTTGAACAGCGTCGACTTGCCAGCGCCGTTCGGGCCGATAATGCCGAGCGCCTCGCCCTCGCCAAGCTCGAACGAAACCGCGTCGGCGACCGTGAGGGCGCCGAAGCGTTTCGAGACATTGACGAGCGCGAGGATGGCCATGGCTAGGCGATCGCTTCCATCTTGCCGCCGGTCGGGATGTTCGGCGCGGTCTTGTTGTCGGTGATGACGAGATCGTAGCCGCCGCCGTCCTTCAGCCGCCACTGGCCGCCGACCAGCGGCGTCTTGGCGATGTTCTTGGCGGCGAAGG
Source organism: Mesorhizobium sp. P2_E7 (assembly GCF_056403855.1). Taxonomy (NCBI): domain Bacteria; kingdom Pseudomonadati; phylum Pseudomonadota; class Alphaproteobacteria; order Hyphomicrobiales; family Phyllobacteriaceae; genus Mesorhizobium; species Mesorhizobium sp. P2_E7. The sequence goes on from NZ_JBFUER010000001.1 coordinate 254,616, forward strand.
GCGGCAGATTGGCGCCGTCCCAGGCAATCGGCCCGACCAGCGTGTTGAGCTTGGTCGCGGCGATCGCCGCCGCCACCTTGTCGCCGTCGTCGGGCTCACCGGCCCGCTTCATCACATCGACAGCAATCTCGAACAGCGCATGAACAAAGCCGATCGGCTGCGTCCATTGCCGGCCGGTGGCCTTGGTGAAGCCCTCGGCGACCTGCGCCGAGCTTTCGCCGGTCAGCGACGATTTGAACGGATGGTTCGGCGTCCACCAGACTTCCGACGACAGGTTGTGGCCGGACTTGCCGAGCGCTTCGACCGATTGCGGGAACAGGATCGCCTTGCCGATCGATGCCACCTTTGGCGTGAAACCCTGCTGCTTGGCCTGGTTCCAGAAGGTGGTGAAATCGGGCGGGATCATCACGCCGGTGATGATCTCGCAGGAGGCACCCTTGAAGGCGTTGATCTGCGCCGAGAAATCATCGGTCAGGTTCTGATAGCGGCCGGTATCGGTCAGCCCGTAGCCGCCCTTGGCCAGCACCGGCGGGAAGCCGACAGTGCCGTCGCCCCAGGCGTTGCCATCGCCATCATTGGGGAACAGGCCACCGACTTGTCTGTTGGTCTCGACCTGCGCCCACATGTTGGTGAAGACCGCGATGACGTCCTCCAGCCCCCAGAAGAAATGGTAGGCATAGTTGAACGGTTTCCACGAAGCGGGATCGCCGGGATTGCCTTGCTGGCCGATGAACCAGGGCTGCCACGGCGCGACCGTCGACAGGCACGGCACTTCTTCTGCCTCGCATGTGGTGGCGACCGGGTTGGTGGTCTCCGGCGTTGAGGCGACAAGCATCAGATTGACCTTGTCGTTGACGATCAGTTCCTTGGCGACTTCGGCTGCCCGGTTCGGGTTCGACTGGCTGTCCTTGACCACGACCTCGTAGTTGAGGCCGGCCGCCTTGGTGGCGGCGAGAAAGCCATCGATGATGAATTTGTCGGCCTCGGCGAAAGCCGCCAGCGGGCCGGATTGCGGGCTGACATAGCCGAGCTTGATCGGCGCGTTCTGGGCGATCGCCGGCATCGGCAAGCCGCCGGCAATGAGGCCGGTGGCGGCGGTGTTGCGGATGAATTCGCGTCTGGTAATCATAACTATTCCTCCCTTGTTGCCGTCAGTTCTGCGGACGTCTTCCCTCCCACGCGTCCTGCAACAGGGCGCGGATTGCGGCGCGGTCGAAAGGCCGCGGATTCCAGTACGGATTTTTGGTCGCGATCTCGGCGGCACGGTCGAGATCGTCCAGCTTGAGGCCGAGCTCTCTAAGCGTCAGCGGCGCGCCGACGGACTTCGCGAAATCATGCAGGCCGCCGCCGGCGCTGCCGCCAAAAATATCGGCGACCGGCTTCAGCAATTCCGGCACGGCGACGGCGTTGAAGCCGATCGTGTGCGGCAGCATCACCGCATGGGTCTCGGCATGCGGCATGTCGAAGGAGCCGCCGAGCGTGTGGCAGATCTTGTGATGCAGCGCCATGCCGACGGTGCCGAGCACCGTGCCGCACAGCCAGGCGCCGTAGAGCGCGTCGCCGCGTGCCTCAAGATTTCTGGGCTCCTTGATCAGTACCGGCAGCGCCGTCTTCAGCGCGCGCAGCCCTTCGGTCGCCATCAAGGTCGAGATCGGATTGCGGTCTTGCGCGTAGAGCGCCTCGGCCGCATGCGCCATGGCGTTGAGGCCGGAGGTGACGCTCATCGCCACCGGCAGGCCGACGGTCAGTTCCGGATCGTAGATCACCACTTCCGGCAGGATTTTCGCATCGCGCACGGTGGTCTTTTCACCATGCTCGGTCTGGCCGAGGATCGGCGTCACTTCCGAGCCGGCATAGGTGGTCGGGATGACGATCTGCGGCAGGTCGATGCGGTACGCGATGGCCTTGCCCAACCCCGTGGTCGAACCGCCGCCGAGCGCGACGACGCAGTCGGCGTTCACCTCGCGTGCCTTCACCATCGCCGCCTCGGTCACTTCGACCGGCGTGTGCATGGCCGCGCCCGAGAAGACGGCTGCCGCCAGTGATCCGATCTGCTTCGCCAGCGCTTCGCCGTCGGCCGCCTGGTGCGGCGTCGACAGGACAAGCGCACGTTTGCAGCCGAGCTTCTCGATCCAGGTGCCGACCTCGGCCGACGCGCCATTGCCGAAGACGATATGCGCCGGACTGCCGGAATAGGTGAAGGAACGTGTCATGCCGCCCGGCTCCCCTTGCGCGCCATCGCCAGAACGAAGTTGAAATCGAGCGACCAGTAGCCTCGTTTGCCGGCAGCCTGCTTGAAGTCGCCAATGAGCTCCGGCTTGACGCCAAACAACGCATCCTCGGCGAGGCGTGGATCGCCGCACTCGAACACTTGCGTGGTCAATGTCTCGAAGCCATCGGCGCGGATGAGGAAGTGGATATGCGCAGGACGGCTGAGCGGGTAGTTCAACTGACCGAGCATCTGTCCGACCGGGCCATCGTCCGGCACGCCGTAGCCTGCGGGTTTTACGGTGCGGTAATGGAAGCGGCCTTCCTTGTCGGTGGTGAAGACGCCGCGCAGATTGTTCTCCGGCTGCAGATCGGGCTGCTGGTTCTCGTAAAACCCTTGCGCATTGGCCTGCCAGGTCTCGACCGTCGCGCCGGCGATCGGCAGCCCGTCAAGATCAGTCACTCGTCCCGTCACGGTCAGTGGTTTGCCGACGCCGTCGAGCGAAATGTCGGCGCCGAGCGCCAGCCTTGGCGCGTCGGCGCGATAGAAGGGGCCACGCCCTGTGTTGGGCGTCGCGCCATTCGGCCGTCGTGAGTTGATCTCCTCGACCAGCGCCGTGACGCCGAGCAGGTCCGACAGCAGCACCCATTCCTGCCGTTTGTCGTCGCTGGCATGGCCGATCTCGGTGAGGAAGGCGATGGCTTGGCGCCAATCGGCCGCAGTCGGCCGGGTTTCCCGAACGATCTGGTGGAGATGGTCGACAACGGTGGCGAGGAAACGCGGCAACGGTCCGGCCTTCGCCTTGAGCAGGCGCTGGGCAACAATCTCGGCCGAATTGGCCTCGCTGAACGACGGAATGCCGGACATGTTCCTCCCCGGTGTCATCTCGGGAAGGACATTAACGCAGGCCAAAGACAAAGATGATGATTTCTTCCCCGTTTAATATATCATATCGTTATGAAGCTCGATGAAAGGCATTTGATCCAGCTGGCCGCCGTGGTGCAGGCCGGTGGCGTCACCGAGGGCGCGGCGCTCATCGGCCTGTCGCAGCCGGCCGTCTCGCGCACGCTGTCGATGCTGGAGAAGCGGCTGGGCGAGCCGCTGTTCCTGAAAGGGCGCCGGCCCTTGCAGCCGACACCGCTCGGCCGCGCGCTCGCCGACCATGGCCAGGTGATGCTGACGGCTTCGCGCAAGGCCTCTGACATCGCCGCCAATTTCAGCCAGGGCCGCTCGGGCGTGGTGCGGGTCGGCGGCACGCCGTTCTTCATGGATGCGCTGATCTCCGGCATGATCGCCGACTTCCAGAACGCCTATCCGGATGTGCGCGTCGACCAGAGCTATGGCTATCTCTCCGACCTGCGCGCCGCCATCAATGCCGACCGCATCGACCTTGCCGTCTGCCCAATCGACATTCTCGAAGAGGGGTCGGGCATGGAGTTTCGCGAGATCCTGCCGGGCCGCAACGTCGTCGCCTGCCGCGCCACGCATCCGCTGTTGCTGCGGCGCAAGCTGAAAACCGGCGACCTGCTCGACTATCCCTGGATCGCGCCGCCGCCGGGCAGCCCGCTGCTGGAGGATCTGCGCAGCCTGCTTCTGTCGCTCGGCGCCACCGAGATCAAAATCCGCTATTCCGGGGGATCGCTAACCAGCGCCATCAACTACATGAAGGAGACCGACGCGCTGACCGTCCTGCCGCACAGCGTGGTCTTTGCCTTTCGCAAGGAAAAATCGATCACCGCACTGCCCGTCGCCATTCCGCATCCCGATCGTGCGCTCGGCCTGCTCAGGCGCGCCGACACGCCGCGCGCCCCTGCCGTCGACGCTTTCGCCAAGCACATCCGCCAGAGCTTCGACAATTTGAAACACCTCATCAAGCGCCACGAACAGGCGGTCGTCTGGGGCGCCTGAAGTCTCCTGCATACTCGCAAACGCGTCGCCTCGACCGCAAAAATGTCAAAAAAGTATCAGTGAGGTGGACACACCGTGGTGGCGGCGGCAAGGATTGCCGCCTAAGCTTTGATCACTGCAGAGAGCGGCAAACGCGGCCTGCGGGAGAGGGCACTGCAACTGGTCGCATGACCGGACCGGCGCCGGGAGGAACTGACATGAATCCGGACTTGGAAGTCGTCCAGATCAGACGTGGCGAGTCGTTCAAGGCCTGGGCCCACGGCTATCCCTTTCACACCGTGCGCTGGCACTTCCATCCCGAATATGAAATCCACCATGTCGTCGCCACCACCGGCCACTATTTCGTCGGCGACTTCATCGGCGAATTCGAGCCGGGCAACCTCGTGCTCACCGGCCCGAACCTGCCGCACAACTGGGTCAGCGACGTGCCGGCCGGCACCAGCGTGCCGCTGCGCGGCCGCGTCGTCCAGTTCTCGCAAGAGTTCATCGCCGATGCCACGACGGCGCTGCCCGAACTTGCCGGTTGTGAAAACATTCTCGAGCTCAGCCGCCGCGGCGCGCTGTTTTCCAATATCACCGCTGAGCTTGCCGCACCCGTGCTGGCCGAACTGGTCGAGGCGCAAGGCGTGCGCCGCATCGCGCTGTTCATGGAGCTAATCGATATCCTGAGCCGCGCGACAGATGTGCGGACGCTGACCAGCGCCAGCTATCTGCCCGATCCCTCCGGCTTCATGTCGGCCGGCGTCAACATGGCGCTTGCCTATATCAACGCCAACCTGACCGAGCCGTTCAGCGAGAGCGATCTGGCGGCGATTGCCGGCCGCAGCCCGAGCGCGTTTTCGCGCAGCTTCCGCCGTCACACCGGCATGGCGCTGGTGCAGTATGTCAACCGGCTGCGCATCAATCTCGCCTGTCAGTTGCTGATGAGCGAGGCCGATATGCCGATCACCGAAATCTGCTTTGCCGCCGGCTACAACAACATCTCGAATTTCAACCGCCAGTTCCTGACGCAGAAAGGCATGTCGCCTTCGCGCTTCAGGGCCTTGCTGGCGGAAAACATCAGCGCGGAGATTGCCGCCTAACAGGGAGGACCGGGAGGAGCTTTAGACATTTTGGGAAGAAAGGACGCGGGGCGTGCGTTGGAGGTGCCCCGTGCTGGAGATCGCTTGTCCTGAAATCCAGCGATATCAAGAGGATACGGTGCACGGATCAAGTGCGTCGTCATTCCTCGCAACAGTTCGACTTGCAGTCAAGGCCCGGCGCGCCATGTGGTGACCAGGCTTCGTGAAACAATTGAAACGGAGATATCAGAATGATCAGATTTGCTTCGACGGGTGCACTCACCCTTTCGCTCCTCACCGGCACTGCCGCTTTCGCCGCACCGGTCACCGACGCCACGGTCGCCTTCCTCATGCCCGACCAGGCCTCGACCCGCTACGAGCAGCACGACTATCCCGGCTTTGCCGCCGAGATGAAAAAGCTCTGCCCCGGCTGCAAGGTAATCTACCAGAATGCCGATGCAGACGCCTCGCGCCAGCAACAGCAGTTCAATTCCGTGATCTCGCAGGGCGCCAAGGCGATCGTGCTCGACCCGGTCGACTCGACCGCCGCCGCCTCGCTGGTCAAGCTGGCGCAGAGCCAGGGCGTCAAGGTCATCGCCTATGACCGCCCGATTCCGACAGCACCTGCCGACTTCTACGTCTCGTTCAACAATGAAGGCATCGGCAAGGCCATCGCCGACTCGCTGGTCGAACATCTCAAGGCGCTGAAGGTCGATCCGGCCAGCGGCGGCCTGCTGCAGATCAACGGTTCGCCGACCGACGCGGCCGCCGGCCTGATCAAGAAGGGCATTCATTCCAGCCTCGACAACAGCGGCTATAAGATTCTGGCCGAATACGACACGCCGGAATGGGCGCCGCCGAAGGCACAGCAATGGGCAAGCGGCCAGATCACCCGCTTCTCCACCCAGATCGTCGGCGTCGTTGCGGCCAATGACGGCACCGGCGGCGGCGCCATTGCCGCCTTCAAGGCCGCCGGCGTCGATCCGGTGCCGCCGGTCACCGGCAATGACGCGACCATTGCCGCATTGCAGCTGATCATCGCCGGCGACCAGTACAACACCATCTCCAAGCCTAGCGAGATCGTGGCCGCCGCTGCCGCCAACGTCGCCGTGAAGCTTCTTTCGGGCGAGACGCCGAAGGCCGAAATGACCCTCTACGACACCCCCTCGCAGCTGTTCACGCCAGCGGTGGTGACGCAGGAAAACCTCAAGGCCGAGATCATCGACAAGAAGATCAACACCGCCGAAGAGCTCTGCGTCGACCGCTATGCCGAAGGCTGCAAGAAGCTCGGCATCACCAACTGATCGGACTATCCTGACCCTGACTTCCGACCGCCTTTGCGGCGGCCGGAAGTCCGCAGTCACTCTTGACCGGTCATCCGGAAAGGTTTGCCACTATGTCTGACATCTCTGATGGACCGGTTTCGGCAGGTGAGCTGGTGCTCAGCCTGCGCGGCATCTCGAAGAATTTCGGCGCCGTTTCCGCACTTACCGATATCGACCTCGACGTTCATGCCGGCGAGGTGGTGGCGCTGGTCGGCGACAATGGCGCCGGCAAGTCGACGCTGGTCAAGATTCTGGCCGGCGTCCATCAGCCGACGTCGGGCACCATCAATTTCCGCGGCAAGCAGGTGACCATGCCCGACCCGAGTGCTGCGCTGACGCTCGGCATCGCCACCGTCTTCCAGGATCTGGCGCTGTGCGAAAACCTCGACGTCGTCGCCAACATTTTTCTCGGCAAGGAGCTCAACCCGCTGCGGCTGGACGAGGTGGCGATGGAGATCCGCGCCTGGACACTGCTCAACGAATTGTCGGCGCGTATTCCGAGCGTGCGCGAAGCGGTCGCTTCGCTGTCCGGCGGCCAGCGCCAGACAGTGGCGATCGCCCGCTCGCTGCTGCTCGATCCAAAAGTCATCCTGCTTGATGAGCCGACCGCCGCTCTTGGCGTCGCCCAGACGGCGGAGGTGCTGAACCTCATCGACCGGGTGCGCGAACGCGGCCTCGGCGTGCTGATGATAAGCCACAATATGGAGGACGTGCGCGCCGTCGCCGACCGCATCGTCGTGCTGAGGCTTGGCCGCAACAACGGCGTCTTCGAACCCGACGCCTCCAACCAGGAACTGGTCAGCGCCATCACCGGCGCCGCCAACAATGCGGTGTCGCGCCGCGCCGAACGGCGCAGGGCAGCACAGGCGCAATCACAGGAGCAGCGGCCATGAGCGCAGAGCCCAAGCAGGACATCTCCTCGTCGACGGCGCTCGACCGTAGCGACGTGCGTGTCAAGCACCAGGCCGGCGTCGGTGGCGCGATCAGCGCCTTCTTCGACCGCGTCCGCTCCGGCGACCTCGGCTCGCTGCCGGTGATCGTCGGCCTGGTCATCATCTGGAGCGTGTTCACCGCTCTCAATCCGGTGTTCGTGTCCTCCAGCAACCTCGTCAATCTCTTGTTCGATTGCTCCACCGTCGGTGTCATCGCGCTCGGCATCGTCTGCGTGCTGATGGTCGGCGAGATCGACCTGTCGGTCGGCTCGATCAGCGGCTTTGCCTCGGCCATGGTCGGCACGCTGTGGGTCAACCAGGGCTGGCCGGTGGCGCTCGCGATTGTCGCGGCACTCGCTGTCGGCGGCTTCATCGGCGCGCTCTATGCCTTGCTGTTCAATCGGCTCGGCATGCCGAGTTTCGTCTCGACGCTCGCCGGCCTGCTCGCCGTGCTCGGCCTGCAGCTCTACATCCTGGGCTCCACCGGCTCGATCAATCTGCCCTATGGCTCGAACCTGGTGAATTTCGGCCAGCTGCTGGTCATGCCGGACTGGCTGTCCTATGCGCTGGCCGCAGTGCCCGGCATCGTCATGCTGATTACCGGCCTGCGCACCGTCAGCCGCCGCCGCGCCGTCAACCTGTCGGCGCCGTCGGTCGGCGGCCTCATCGTGCGCGTCGCCGCTTTGACCATCCTGCTCGAGCTGATCGTCGGCTATCTCAACCAGGCGCGCGGCATACCGTGGATGTTCGGTCTGTTCGTCGGCCTGGTGGTGGCGATGAACTATGCGCTGACCCGCACCCAATGGGGCCGCTCGATGACCGCCGTCGGCGGCAACCGCGAAGCGGCGCGCCGCGCCGGCATCAAGGTGCGCTCGATCTATCTCAGCGCCTTCGTCATGTGCTCGATGTTCGCCGCCCTTGGCGGCGTGCTGTCGGCCGCGCGGCTGGCCTCGGCCAGCCAACAGGCCGGCACCGGCGACGTCAACCTCAACGCCATCGCCGCGGCGGTCATCGGCGGCACCAGCCTGTTCGGCGGCCGCGGCCGCGCGTATTCCGCGCTGCTCGGCATCATCGTCATCCAATCGATCGCCAGCGGGCTGACCTTGCTCGATCTGTCGTCGTCGCTTCGCTACATGATCACCGGCGCCGTTCTGGCGATCGCTGTCATCGTCGACTCCCTGGCACGCCGCTCGCGGGTTTCCCACGGCCGCGCCTGAACGCAATCATAACTCGAGGATAAGATGGCTCAGGATTTGAGTGGAAAAGTCGCGGCGATCACCGGCGCAGCGTCGGGCATCGGCCTGGAATGCGCGAAAGCGCTGATTGCCGCCGGCGTTCGCGTCGTGCTCGTCGACCGCGCCGAGGATGCGTTGAAGAGCGCGTGCGCCGAACTCGGTCCCAACGCCATCCCGCTGGTGATCGATCTGATGAAGCCGGCCAGCGTCGCCACCATGATGCCTGAGATTCTCGACAAGGCCGGCCAGCTCGATATCTTCCACGCCAATGCCGGCGCCTATGTCGGTGGCCCGGTGCTCGACGGCGACCCCGATGTGTGGGACCGCGTGCTGAACCTCAACATCAATGCGGTGTTCCGCTCCGTGCACGCCGTGCTGCCGCATATGGTCGAGCGCAAGACCGGCGACATCATTGTCACCTCATCGATCGCCGGGCTGGTGCCGGTGGTCTGGGAGCCGATCTACACCGCCTCCAAACATGCCGTGCAGGCCTTCGTCCACACCGTGCGCCGGCAGGTCGCCCCGCACGGCCTGCGTGTCGGCGCGGTACAGCCGGGGCCGGTGGTGACAGCGCTGATCAGCGACTGGCCGAAGGATAAGCTTGATGATGAACTGGCCAAGGGCGGCCTGATTCAGCCGGTCGAGGTCGCCGAAGCCGTGATGTTCATGCTGACGCGGCCAAGGAACGTCACGATCCGCGATCTGGTGATCCTGCCGCAGAGCAATGATTTGTGAGGCAGTAGGGATTAGGCAGTAGGGAATAGGAAACCCTTGCGGCTCGCCGCCAACGGCTGATCCTCTCCTACTGCCTACTGCCTACTGCCTACTGCCTACTGCCTACTGCCTACTGCCTACTGCCTACTGCCTACTGCCTACTGCCTACTGCCCTACTGCCTAACCCTTCGAGGTTCCCTATGCCTTCCCATTTCCTCGGCATCGACGTCGGCACCGGCAGCGCCAGGGCAGGGGTGTTCGACAGCGCCGGCACCATGCTTGCCTCGGCCAAGCGCGACATCGCTTTGTTCCTCGAACCTGGTGAAATCGCGGAGCAGTCGAGCGAGGATATCTGGCGGGCTGTCTGCGCCAGCGTGCGCGAGGCTGTGACGAAGTCGGGGCTTGCCGGGCGCGACATTGCCGGCATCGGCTTCGACGCCACCTGTTCGCTGGTCGTGGTCGGCAAGGGCGGTGTACCGCTGGCGATCGGCGGCTCGGGCGACAGCGAGCGCAACATCATCGTCTGGATGGATCACCGCGCGCTTGACCAGGCGCAGCGCATCAATGCCGGCAAGCACGCCGTGCTCGATTATGTCGGCGGCACGATCTCGCCGGAGATGGAAACGCCGAAGCTGCTGTGGCTGCGCGAGAACCTGCCCGCCACTTTCGATGCGGCTGAACACTTCTTCGACCTCACTGATTATCTGACCTGGCGCTCGACCGGCAGCCTGGCCCGCTCGATCTGCACGCTGACCTGCAAATGGACCTATCTCGGCCATGAGAGGCGCTGGGATGAAGCCTATTTCCGCGCCATTGGCCTCGGCGTGCTCGCTGACGAAGCCTTTGCCCGCATCGGCACTGAAGTGGTCGAAGGCGGCACCGCGCTGGCGCAGGGCCTGACCGAAGCCGCCGCGGCCGATCTCGGCCTGCTGCCGGGAACGCCGGTCGCTGCTGGTCTCATCGATGCCCATGCCGGCGGCGTCGGCACGGTTGGCGGGCAGGGCTCCGTCGGCACGCTGCAATCGCGCATGGCCTATGTCTTCGGCACCTCGGCCTGCACCATGGCCAGCACCAGCGAACCGGCTTTCGTGCCGGGCATCTGGGGTCCATATTTCTCCTCGATGGTGCCGGGCCTGTGGCTCAACGAAGGCGGCCAGTCGGCGGCGGGCGCAGCGATCGACCATCTCGTCGGTTTGCATCCGGCCGCAGCAGAAGGGGCGGCGAAGGCCAAGGCGGACGGGCTCAGTCTCGCAGCATGGCTCGGTCGGCAGGCGGCAACGCAGTCCGTTGACCTGTCTTCGGCAGCGCGCCTTGCCGACGGGCTGCATGTCGTGCCGGAGTTTCTCGGTAACCGGTCGCCCTTCGCCGATCCCGAGGCCAAGGCGCTCATCGCCGGGCTCGGCATGGACACGTCACTCGACAGCCTCGTCGCGCTCTACGTCGCGGGCCTGCTGGGCATCGGCTATGGTGTGCGCCAGATCCTGGCGGCCATGGCCAACAAAGGCATTGCCATCGACACCATCGTCGTCAGCGGCGGCGCGGCGCAAAGCGAACTGGTGCGCCAGCTGCTGGCCGACACGACAGGACTGACCGTCGCCGGCTCGACCTCGCCCGAACCGGTCCTGCTCGGCTCGGCTATGTTGGGTGCGGTGGCGGCGCAAAAATATCCCGACGTGATTGCGGCGATGACCGGCATGTCGGGCATCGGCGAAATCTATCGCCCCGCCAGCGGCGATCTCATGCCCTGGCATGACAAGCGCTTCGCCGCTTTCGAGCTGCTGCAGCAGGCAGGCCGCGCCATCCGCGACTGACGATTGGGCGAGGGCGACAGCTGGGGCTCAATGCGTCTGCGCCGCGCCCGCCAGCTGGTCCGCATCGGTAAGCGTTTGCAGAAAGGCGACGATGTCGTCTATTTCAGGATCGGTCAGCGCCGGCCTGTTGGCGTGCTTTTGATCGAAAGGTGGATCCTGGTTGAGGTTTGGCCAGTAAACCTTTGGCAGGTCGTCGTATTTCTTGATCGTGCCGTCGGCGTTCTTCGGATACCAGCGGCCGGGATCGCTGTCGCGGCTTGCGTAAAAGGCGACCGCGTCGCGCAGCGTGTGGAAATAGCCATTGTGGAAGAAGCTCTTCTTCAGCGCCACGTTGCGCAGCGTCGGCGTGCGGAACAGGCCGCAATACTCCGCCCGACCCTTTAGGTCGGTCCGCAGCGGACCGCACAGGCCGAGGTCGAAATAGGTCGGATCGGCATTGGCCGGGATGGCCGGATTGCGCGGCACGCCGATGCCGAGGAAACCGAAATCGGTGAACTGCGGCGGCTCGCCGTCATTGGCCGGTTCGCTGATATGGCAGCTGGCGCAATTGCCCTTGGTCTCGTCCTCGAACAAAGCGCGCCCGAGTAATTCCTGCGCGGTCAGCGTCGCCTTGCCGGCAAGGAAAGCGTCGTAGCGGCTGGAGTAGGGGTAGAAGTCGGCAGCGCTCTGCTCGAACGTGCCCAGCGCCTCGACGGCGGCGTCGAAAGCATCGTCCGGATGGTCGAAGACTTGGTCCCCGAAGATCGCCTTGAACTCGCCGGCATAGGCCGCCTTGCGCAAAGCGGCGGCAACGGCGTCGCCATCCTCGTTGGCCATCTCGAATGGCGACAGCAGGGGGATCCGCGCCTGGTCTTTGCCGTGGTCGGCGCGGCCGTCCCAGGTCAGGCCGCCGGTGGCGCCATTGTCGACGCTTTCATCGCCTTCGTCCTCGGAATCATAGAAATGCTCGCTGAAGGCCGGGACCGCCTGGAGATAGCGCAGCGACGGCACCGCGCGCAGTCCCGGCTGGCGCATGTCGGGTCCGCCCATCTCGACCGGTCCGGCCGATGCCGGGCCAAAAGCATTATGCGGATCATGGCAGGACGAGCAGGCCTGCAGGCCCGACGCCGACAGCGACGGATCGAAGAACATCTTGCGGCCGAGTGCGGTCAGCGCCGCTGCCCTGGCATAGGCGTCGCTGCGCGACATCGGTCCGGGATGGACGCCGTCGGCATCAGCCGTGTTTGCCGGTGTGAGCACGGCAAGACCAAGCAGCGATGCCGCGCCGATTGCGATCGCCCGTTTTGTCCAGTGTCGCGCCGTCATCTCGTTCGGTCCGGTTTTATCAGGGCTTAGAACCGCACTGCTACGGATTGATGACCGCTCTGCCTGCTCACGCAACCGTGTTCGCCGCAACGGAAAACGTCACAAAGGTGACAAGGCGGTGGCCCTAATTTGGCGCGCCGCGCGAAAAGGCCCATCTTGCCGTGCTGCTCCTCCAGCCATTGTTCCAAGCCACGAGGTTTTCCATCATGACGAGGCTCAAGCTCCTTACTTCCCTGTATCTAGCCGGCTCAGCCCTTGCTCCCTTGGCCGCGGCAGGCGCCGTTCATGCCGCGCCCGCCGGCTACGACAAGATCGATACGGTGGTCGTCATCTATGCCGAGAACCGCAGCTTCGATAACCTCTATGGCGGCTTTCCCGGCGCCAACGGCCTGTCGAATGTGACGGCCGGCCAGGCGCGCCAGCTCGACCGCGACGGCCAGCCGCTGACAGAGCTCCCGCCGGCCTGGGGCGGACTCACCGGCAAGGGTGTCACGCCGGCGGTGACGGAAGCCCAGACCGCGCATCTCGCCAATGCCGTCTTCGCCATCGACGATCCCAAGGGTTTTAACGAGAACACCGGGGTCATCACCCACGATCTCTGGCATCGCTTTTACCAGGAGCAGATGCAGATCGACGGTGGCAAGAATGATAAATTCGTCGCCTGGGCCGATTCCGGCGGCCTCGTCATGGGCCACTATGACGGCTCGGTGTTGCCGATGTGGGCGGTCGGCAAGAAATACGTGCTTGCCGACAATTTCTTCCAGGGCGCCTTCGGCGGCTCCTTCCTCAACCATTTCATGCTCGCCTGCGCCTGCGTGCCGGTCTATCCCAATGCCGACACCAGCCCGGTGAAAGGCCAGATCGCGGTCGTCGACGCCGACGGCAAGACGCTCAAGATCGCCGACAATTCGCCGCCGTCGGCGCTCGGTGGCGTACCGAAATTCGTCAGCGACGGCGCCATCACCCCCGATTTCTACGCCGTCAACACCATGCAGCCGCCCTATCAGCCGAGCAACAACAAGCCGGTGGCAGGCGGCGACCAGGCGATGGCCGACCCGGCTCAGCCGACCACTTTGCCACCGCAGCACGACATCACCGTTGGCGACCTGCTGTCGCTGAAGGGCGTCGACTGGGCCTGGTATGCGGGCGCCTGGCAGGCCACGCTCGACGGCAAGAATGCGACGCCGGTGCCGAACTTCCAGTTCCACCACCAGCCCTTCAACTATTTCGCGGCTTACGCGCCAGGCACGGCTGCGCGTGCCGAGCACCTCAGGGATGGCGGCCTTGGCGGCACCGAGTTCATCAAGGCGATCGACGACGGCAAGCTGCCTGCTGTCTCCTTCTACAAGCCGCAGGGCAACCTCAACGAGCACAGCGGCTATGCCGACGTCACGTCGGGCGACCAGCATCTGGCCGATGTCGTTTCGCATCTCGAGAAAAGCCCGCAATGGCCGCATATGCTGGTCGTCGTTACCTATGACGAGAATGGCGGCTTCTGGGATCATGTCGCGCCGCCCAAGGCGGATCGCTGGGGCCCGGGCAACCGCATACCGGCCTTCATCATCTCGCCCTATGCGAGGGCGGGCATGGTCGATCACACACAATACGACACAACGTCGATCCTGCGCTTCATTACCGCGCGCTACGATCTGCCGGTGCTGCCCGGGATCGTCGCCCGCGACAAGGCGCTGCGCAACAACGATCAGCCGCCGATGGGTGATCTAAGCGCGGCACTGGACCTTAGCCGGTAACCGACCCGTTCTTTCACACCGTCCAGAAATAGCGGACGATGTGAAAGAACACCGGGGCGGCGAAGACCAGGCTGTCGGCGCGGTCCATCATGCCGCCATGGCCTTCGATCAAATGGCCCCAGTCCTTGACGCCCTGGTCGCGCTTGATGGCCGATGCGACCAGCCCGCCGAGAAATCCCATCAGGCAGGCGATGAAGGCGACGCCTGCCGCCGCCAGCGGCGAGAACGGCGTCAGGAACGACAAAAGCGCACCGAGCAGGCTCGACGCCACCAGCCCGCCGATCAGCCCTTCCCAGGTCTTTGACGGCGAGACGGAGGGCGACAGCAGATGCCGGCCGAACAGCTTGCCGAAAATGTATTGCAGCACGTCGCTGCCTTGCACGGTGATGATCAGGAAGGCGATGAGCAGAAGATTGCGGCCTTCGAAGCCGGGCACGTTCAGCGTCAGCAGCGCCGGCACGTGGCTGACGCAGTAGACCGAGATCATGACCGCCCATTGCTGCGCGGATACGCGCTCGAGGAAGCGCTCGGTGTCGCCGTTGAGCGCGGTGATCGCCGGCATCAACAGGAAACAGTAGACCGGGATGAAGATGGTGAAGAGCCCGTACCAGGCGGTCCACACCAGCCAGTACTGGTAGGGAATGATGATGCCGAACATGCCGAGCAGCACCCAGTGGTCGCTGCGCCGGCTGTGCGTCAGCGTCACGAATTCGCGCAGCGCCGCAAACGAGATCAGCGCAAACAGGATGGTCATGCCGGTGCGGCCGAAGAAGAAGGCGACCGTGATCGCCACCACCATCACCCACCAGGCGTTGATGCGCTGGTTGAGGTTGACGAGCGTCGAGGGCAGCGGCTTCGGCGCCCGCCACGACAGGATGCCGGCGACAATGCTGGCCGTGGTCAGTACCGCGACCAGGCCAACCAGCAGGATGACGGTTTCATGCATCGGCGGCAGTGTCATGCGACGTCTCTGATCATGATCTAATCTTTTCTTGGAGCATGATCTTTTCCAAAAACCGGTACCCACTTTTTGGGATCATGCTCTAGTCGTCCCGATCGGGGCGGGGGTCGAGCGACAGCAGCGTCTGGCGCGCGCGCTCGAGGAAGGCGCGGCGTTCTTCGCCCGGTGCTATCGCCACCGGCGGACCGAAGACGACGCGGCACAAAAGCGGCACCGGCAGGAACTGGCCCTTGGGCAGCACGCGCGACATGTTCTCGATCCAGCACGGGATGAGTTCGACGTCGGGCCGCGCCATCGACAGATTGTAGAGGCCGGAGCGGAACGGCAGCAGATCCGCCTCCGTCGTGTTGCGGGTGCCCTCAGGAAACAGGATCAGCGAATGTCCCTGGTCGAGCACCGACAGCATGATCGAGATCGGGTGCTGGGTTTCGTCGGTCCACTGCCGGTGGATGAGCACGGAAGACAGCATGTCCTCGGCAATGAAACGGCGCAGCCGCGACTTTCCCCAATATTCGGCCGCCGCGATCGCATGGGTGCGGGCGCGCACCTTTTCGCTCAGGCAGGCCGACAACAGGATGAAGTCGCCATGGCTGGCATGGTTGGCGAAGTAGATGCGCTGGCGCTCTGACGGCTGGCTGCCGTTCCAGATTGGCCGCACCCCGGTCACCACCCAGGCCGCCGCCGACAGGCCGACCGAGGTCACCGTCTGCAGCAAGGTGAAGGTGTTGGCACGCAGGTGAAGTTTTGTCATGGTTCAAACAAATGCCGCCACAAGGGATGCCGCCGCAAACACGGCGAGTGCCAGGCGCTGTCTTGTCAGCAGGCGACGCGTGCCTGCTATGCGATGATCGAGCGAGCGGCCGCCGGCAGCGGTGGGTTTCAGACGCATGCGCGCCAGCACATCGTCGACCACGGCGCCGCCGGCAGCCTCGGTGGCGTGGCTTGCAATCAGTCGGAACAGCAGCGCGTCGAACAAAAGCAAGGCCGAAAGAGCCAGCGTGGCTACGGCACTCGCCGCCGCAATCAACCAGGCCGCTGCCGACAGCGCTGTCGTCTGCGGGGCGGCCGCCAGGCCGATGATCGGCGCTGCCATAACGCCGGCCACCACCAGCAGGATCGGCCACATCGCCTGCACCATCAGCCCGGCGGCGAACGCCTCGGCCTTCTCGGGAAAATTCTCGCCGTTCATGCCGTTTCGTCCAGCGCGCCATGAAGATGCACCGGCCGGCCCGATGCGGCGAGCCGTTTGCGCGCCTGTGCGGCTGTGTGCGAGCGGCCGGTCACAACCAGCCAGTCGGCGACGATGGCCGCACTGCGCTGGAAGCCGAGCGCGCAGCAGACCAGCACGGTGCCGCGCCGGCGCGCCAGCTCGATCGCCGCCACCGCCCGCTCCAGCCTGTCATGCGGCGGCTCCACGAGGTCGAGCATGGCATAGCTGAGCCAGCGGCTGGTCACGCCACCAGGCCGTTCCAGCTCGCCGGCAAGGTCGATCACGGTGCCGAAACGGTTGGCCTCCACTGCGCTCGGAAAGCGGCCGAAGAAAACACCGTCGGTGATCTCTGCTTGTGGCGCGAGTTCACGGGTCCATGCCCAGACATTGACTTTTGCGCCGAGCCGGTAGGGCAGAAGGAGAATACGGCTGGCCAGCGAGACAGTGCCGTCGGCTGCCTTCTGGAACACTTTGGCGCCGGCCCCGGCATAGGCGAAGGCAACGATGGCCAGCGCCAGCGCCGGCCACAACGGGATGAGCGAGACGGCCGAGGCGAACGCGCCCGCGGCGGCAGCGGCGAGGGCAAGCGCGGCACCGAGCGCATAATATCCCGCCAGTCGCCGCGACTTCGGGTCGGAGGTCAGCCGAAAACCCCAGAAGGGCAGTTCGCCCTTGGCCGGAAACAGCCACAGCGCAAACAGGCCGAGCAGCGCGCCGGTTGGAATGTCGATGAAATGATGCTGCCAGGTCGTCAGCACCGAGGCGCCGATGAGAAAGCACCAGATATGCCAGACGGGCCTGAGCAAGCTTCCCAGACGGTGGTGTATCAGGGCATGGCGCCAGTGATCCCAGATGATCACCAGAAGCGCGATGTGCAGGGATGGCGCCTGGTTGAACGGTTTGTCGAAACCGCCGAGGACCGCAAACAGGAAGCCTGGGAAGCCGCTGGTTGCCGGCCGCACGAAGGTCGCCGTTAGCGGAAACAGGATGAAGCAGGTGACGGCAATGATCTGTGCCGTGAGATAGCGGCCGGCGAGCCGGTCGACGCCGCGCCTGGTCGTGTTGAGCAGCAGCGACAGGCCATAGAACAGATTGATCGACCAGTAGGGCACAATCGTCCAGGCGACGAACGGGATGGCGTGTTCCCAGGCATAGACGATGCTGCCGACATGGTCGCGCCGCGACGCCAGCCAGTTGGCGAAGCCATAGGTCGAATAGAAGAACGGAGCCAGCAGCGCCAGCCAAAGGGCGGCCCTCAGCACGATACCGGAATAGGGTTCCCGCGCCGGAGCAGGAGCAGGGTCAGTGACAGCCAGGACCATGGCCTCAGACGCGCCTTGCGACTGAAACGGTGAAGATGCCCCATTGGTCGATGCGCTGGTCGATCTTCTCGAAACCGGCCGCTGTCACCAGCTGGTCCATCTCGCCTTGCGTGCGCCGCCGCATCACCCAGGCCTGGCCGCCGCGATGCGAGGTCAGGCTGCGCGCGATCATTTCCAGCTGCGGATGCCAGGGCTGGTTGGTGTAGATCAGCAGGCTGCCGGGCTGCATGGCGCTGGCCAGTCCGCCGAGCGAGCGGGAAATCATCTGGTTGTCGGCGAACAACTCGTAGAGGCCGGAGACGATGGCGAGATCCGGCGCCGGCTTCAGCGAGGCCAGCATTTTTGCATCGAAGGCGTCGGCCTTGCGGAAAGAGACGCTGGTCGGCAAATCCCGGTCGGCGATCAGTTTCGAGCCCAGCCCGACATTAATGTCAGAATAATCCTGCAGCCGCACACTGGCCGGCGGCTCGGCGCATTTGGCGATGGCATCGAGCACGTAGCGGCCATGGCCGGCGGCAATGTCGACAATGTTGACGGGACGCCCGGCTGCCTTGAGCGCAGCGACAGCGTTGCCGATCAATTCTTCCAGATGCAGCTTGCGCTGGCGGATGCCGCGCCAGCCGATGGCGTCGAGGAAGGTGCGGTCGATCATGCGGCCGATGAAGCCGGTGCCGCGCGCCTCGTTCTCATAGACATAGTCGAGCGTCGAGCCGGAATCGAAGCCGGTGGCAATACCCGTCTTCATGCCCGAAGACAGCCAGGCGCCCATGCGGATCGAGGCGCGGCTCATCGCCCAGTAGAGGCCTTTTGGCGACAGCAGCGCCAGCGGTGAGGCCAGCTTCTCGGCTTCGTCACGGGTATAGCCGGAGCGATCGGCCGAGGTCAGGTCGATCGGCTTTTCCGGCGCCGCGAACTGCTTTTCGAGGAACGGCCGGATCAGGTCGAGCGCCTGCTTACGATCGCGTTCGCCCAGCGTGTCGTGGAAGAAGCCGGGCAGCACATGCCGCTCCTTGGCGCTGCTGCCGAGATTGACGAAGAAGTCGTGCTGCGGCCCATGGCGCACCACCCAGTCGCTGCCCGAGATCAACAGTTGGGCCGGCACGGTGATGGCGCGGGCGTCCGAGACGATGCGGGCGGCGTGGTCATAGAGTTCGACCAGGATGTTGGAAGCGATCGGCCTTGTGATCAACGGATCGGCGTCGAAGGAAGCGATGCGCTCGGCATCATGCGTCAGGAATTTCGCCTTGACGTAGGAATTGACGAAGAAGCGGCCCTTGAGCTTCTGCCACAGCGCAATGCCCTCCTTGGCGAAGGGCACGTAGAGCTTTACCGAAAAGGCCGGCGAAGCAACCACCAGCGCGCGGATGTCGGGTGCATAATCATGCACCCAGGCGGCGGCGAGAACCGCGCCGAAGGATTGCGCGATCAGCGCGACATCGCGCCGGTCAAAACCATCCCGGCCGATCTCGCGCACCAGGCAGTCGATGTCGCGCACCAGTGCGGCAAAGGACGGCGCATAGCCGCGCTCGCCGGCCGAGCGGCCATTGCCGCGCGCGTCCCAGGCGTAGAAGGCATGGTCGGGCATGGCGAGTTCGTCGACCAGATGCGCCATGCGGCCGCCATGCTCGTGGCCGCGATGGAACAGCAGGATCGCGCCTTTGGGCGTCTGCCCGACGGCCGGCCAGTAGCGGTAGAAAATCTCGGTGCCGTCATGGCTCTTGAAGGTGCGCTCCTGCGCGATGCGCTCAAGGCTTGCCGGTGCTGCGGCGGTGACGGTCTGGTGGATCATGGTTCCCCTCTGGCGGTCGGGCTGCTGACGCTTCTGCATCAGGCGTCGCCCGCTCTAAGGCCGCTGCGTATCCGGTTGATGGCGGTTACGAGAGACAGTGTAGCCATGACCGGAAACACAAAGGGTGTGATCGCCTCGACCCACAGGCCGCAGGCAATGAGGAAGCCGATGACGCCCAGCACCAGCGCCCGGTCGCTTTTGCCGAACGGCCCGGCATAGTTGCGCCCGCTGCCGGCGGCGACGCCGAGCACCCCGGCGTACTCGACAAGCATGGCGGCGATGGCGAAAGCCACGACGCCCCAGGCCGGGAACAGGCTGGCAAAGGCCAGAATCAGAGCCAGGTCGGAGACGACGTCGCAAAGTTCGTTGAGATACATGCCGAGTTTCGACGCCTGCGCATGTTCCCTGGCCAGCATGCCGTCAATGGCGTTGAGCGCCATGCGCACGAACAGCACCACCGGCATCAAGAGGAAAATCGCACGATGGTCGGCAAAGACGGCAACCACCAGGCCGGTGGCGATGGAGAGCACGGCGGCGAGAAGCGTGATCTGGTTGGCGGTGACGCCGGCATCAGCCAGCCGGTCGGCAAGCGGCCGCAACCTGGCCTGAAAAGCCGGTTTCAGTGCATAGAGCGTAGGCATATGCGATCCCCCGACCGCGGCTCATGACAGTGTCGGCGAGATTGGTCAATCGGCGGGCAAGACGCAAGGGGAGTTCTGCCCGGCATAGCCGGCAAAAAGAATGGCGGGCCGAACCGTTGTTCGTACCTGTCACCGGCGTTGACAAGCAGCCTGCCGTTCCGCTTCATCGCCGCCATGACCTACGACCGTGCTTGGCTCGAAGCAGCCTTCCGCGCAAAATCCCGGGCGAAGCTGCTCTTCTTCTGGGGACACCAGCCGTCCAAGGACGGACGCATCACCACGTCCTGCCTCAGCCAGTGGTGGCCGGCGCCGTTCAGCGTCGATGGCTTGACCTACCCGACAGCCGAACACTGGATGATGGCCGGCAAGGCGCGCCTGTTCGGCGACGGGCAGGTTGCAACGCAGATCCTCGGCGCAGGCAGCCCGAGGCAGGCCAAGCAGCTTGGACGGCAGGTCAGCGGCTTCGACGCGGCGCGCTGGGATGCGGAGAAATACCGCATCGTCACCGAGGGGAGCTTTGAGAAATTCCGCCAGCACAAGGCGCTCGGCGCGTTTCTGCTGTCGACCGGCGATCAGGTCCTGGTCGAAGCGAGCCCCGTCGACCGGATCTGGGGTATCGGCCTTGCTGCCGATGACGAGCGTGCCGCAAACCCGCTATTGTGGCGCGGCGAAAATCTGCTGGGCTTCGCCCTGATGGAGGCACGCGACCGGCTGCGCGGATGAGGGCAGGGCGTCAGTCGGCATCGCCGGCAGAGCTTTTGCCGCACTGCGCCAGCACCTTGCCGATAGCCCCGCTCGAGCCCGTCAGCGGAAAGCTGTTTTCGCCATATTTGTCGGCCGAAACCGTGACGTCGCCCTTGCCCCGCAACAAAGCGAGCAGCGGGTCGGTCGGGCCTGACAATTCCAGCGTGAAGTAATTGTACATCTCCTCGAGCTGAAGCGTCTTCGTTATGCTCTTGTCGGCGGTCTTGAAGGTGAAGGAAGCGCTGTTACCCGGCTCCAGCTGCTGGCCCGCGTCGCCGAGATCGTAGCTCAGCACCGGCTTGTCGAAACAGACCAGCATCAGATGCGCATCGGCCTTCGGCCCGCCGCACACCGAGGCCGTCAGCACGCTGCCGCCTTCGTCCTCCTCCATCTTGGCGCTCCAGTTGCAGGACGCGGCAAAGGCCGGCTGCGCGGCTTGCAACGCGGCCAGAACGGAACTTGCCAAGATGAACTTCGCCAATGCGCTTCTCATGATTGCCCCTCCCGCGCCATCGCGGCATCTGCGGCCCGGAACAACGGATGCCGTGGCGCTGGGCCGATAATTGGCGAAAACGGCTGCGCGCGCAATCTCCCCCACCTGGGGGGAGATTGACAGTTGCGCTGGGCTTCGCCAACCGCCGCTAATCCCCCTCATGGACTTCGCCAAAATACAACCCATATTGAATCCATGGAGCTTTGAGCGTGAAACGCGCGCATGTGGCCCTTCTTGCCGCGGCTTTCGTGGCCGCCTTGGTCGTTTGCCTCTCTTCCGCAACCGGAGAGGCGGGCGGCCGGGAAAGGGTTGCGTTGAACGTCGAGATAGACGGCGCCATCGGTCCGGCGAGCGCCAGGCAGCTCAAGGAAGCGTTGGCGGTCGCCACAGGGCGAAACGCCGAGGTCGTCATCCTGCAGATCGACACGCCCGGCGGACTGGTCACCTCGATGCGCGAGATGATCGCCGACATCCTTGCCTCGCCGGTTCCGGTCATCGGCTATGTCGCGCCGGCAGGCGGCCATGCGGCCAGCGCCGGTACCTACATTCTCTACGCAACCCATGTGGCGGCCATGGCGCCCGGCACCAATCTGGGGGCGGCAACGCCGATCGAACTCGGCGGGCCGCTGCCATCTCTTCCCGGTCCCGGCGGCGACAAGGACACCGGCAAGGACCGGAAGAACGCCACCGGACCACCGCCGTCGGGCGACGCAATGATGGCCAAGGTGACAAATGACGCGGTTGCTTTGATCCGCTCGCTGGCCGAACTGCGCGGGCGCAATGCCGACTGGGGCGAAAAGGCGGTGCGCGAGGCGGCAAGCCTCTCGGCCAATGCGGCGCTGCAGGAACATGTCATCGACCTCGTCGCCCGCGACACCACCGAACTGCTGCAACTGGCCGACGGGCGGACGGTCGAGGTGTCAGGCAAGAAGCAGGTACTGGCGACGAAAGGGCTGCCGGTCGAAACGCTCGATCCCGGCTGGTTCATCCGGCTTCTCGCCGTCATCACCGATTCGAACATCGCCATCGTCCTGATGCTGGTCGGCGTCTACGGTATCGTCTTCGAGTTCACCAGCCCGGGCGCCGTCGCGCCAGGCGTGATCGGCACGATCTGCCTCGTCCTCGGGCTCTATGCGCTCAATCTGCTGCCGATCAACTATACCGGCCTTGCCTTGATGCTGCTCGGCATCGCCTTCCTCATCGTCGAGGCCTTCAATCCCACCGTGGTGCTTGGGCTAGGAGGCGTGAGCGCCTTTCTGCTGGGGGCAGCCATGCTGCTCAAGATCGAGGGTCCCGGCTTCGAGATGTCGTGGGCCATTCTCGGCGCCGCCGCTGCTTTGACGCTTGGCCTTGCGCTGTTGACCGGCAGCTATCTGTGGGCGGCACGCAGGAGCCTTCCGCGCGTCGGCGCGCAGGCCATGCACGGACTGCCGGCCCAGATCCTCGACTGGTCGCAAGGCGAGGGCCATGTGCTGGCCCAGGGCGAGCGCTGGCGGGCGAAGGCCGACGAACCGCTCGCACCGGGCGACAGCGTCGAGGTGGCCGAGGTCAAGGACCTCGTGCTGATGGTACGGCGCCGGAGATGAGTCTTTGTTTTGAGCATGTCCCCAACCGCTGCACATTTTTGGGCGACATGCTCTGATGATGGAGCAAGGCAATGAGCATCGGTTATGTGGCCTATCTCGTTCTGGCGCTTGTCGTGGTCATGTTCCTGTCCGCGGCCATTCGCATCCTGAGGGAATACCAGCGCGGCGTGGTCTTCACGCTCGGCCGCTTCACCGGGGTCAAGGGTCCCGGCCTCATCATCCTGGTCCCCTTCGTCCAGCAGATGGTGAAGGTCGACCTGCGGGTGGTGGTCCAGGATGTGCCGCCGCAGGACGTGATCTCGCGTGACAACGTCTCGGTCAAGGTGAACGCGGTGCTCTATTTCCGCATCGTCGACGCCGAGCGGGCGATCATTCAGGTCGAGGACTTCATGGCCGCGACCAACCAGCTGGCGCAGACCACACTGCGCTCGGTGCTCGGCAAGCACGAACTCGATGAAATGCTGGCCGAACGGGACAAGCTCAACAGCGATATCCAGGAGATCCTCGATCAGCGCACCGATGCCTGGGGCATCAAGGTGTCCAATGTCGAGATCAAGCACGTCGACTTGAACGAAAGCATGATCCGCGCCATCGCCAAGCAGGCCGAAGCCGAGCGACTGCGGCGCGCCAAGGTGATCAATGCCGATGGCGAACAGCAGGCCGCGGCGAAACTGGTCGAGGCGGGCCGGATGCTGGCGGCCGAGCCGCAGGCCATGCAGCTGCGCTATTTCGAGGCTTTGCACGACATCGCCGGCGAGCGCTCGTCCACAGTGGTGTTCCCGCTGCCGGTGGATCTGCTCAGCCAGTTCATGAAGGGGGCGGGTGGGGCAAAGTAAAAAACCAGCGGGGCCTAGTTGCACAGCCGTCGCAAAATCGCCGCTCTTGCCGGGAATCGTACGGCCGGCAGCTGAGTGGCCCCGCGGGGAGAGAGGCCATGATGAGACTACCGATCATGGCGGGCCTCGTTCTGGCAGGTTCTCCGGCGTGGGCGGGCGATATACCCTATGCGCCTTCGGCCAATGTCCCCGACTATGTCGCGACGATGACGGTGCAACCATCGGGAAATTCGGCCGGATCCCATACGAGGATCGTCACACATCATGACGGCTGGGTCCGTGTGGACGAACTGGGGACGGTCATCTACGGAAATCCGGCAAAGCAAATAACGGTCTCATTCCTTAGGGATTCAAACTATTCCTCTGTTTCGGTAAGCCGTGAGACGCCGACATCCTACGAACGAATTCGCGCAGTAACAGAAACCGGCCAGACCGAGACGCATGCCGGCGAGCGATGCGACGTGCGGGACGTTGTGCGGCGCGATCCAGACAAGCGGGCCCCTGGACTGCAATGGCTGAGTTGCCTGACGGCTGATGGTATCGAGATCGCCACAAGGGTGTTTGTGAACGGCTCGCTGTTTCAATCGACAGCGATTGTCAGACTCGGACGGCGCCCCGTGTCCGCCGAGGAGGTCGAGCTGCCTGCCAATTTGCTGGACGTTGCCCAATGGCTGCACTTCAACCATCAGCCACCCCAAGCTGCAACCGCCGTCAAGCGCCGACCAGATTTTGCCATGCACATGCAATGGCAAGGTGCGGTCAGGGTTTTACGGCGGCACGATCCGTGGAGCTACGATGAAACATCGTATGCCGATGGACGGCGAACCCTAAATATCCGCAACGAGCAAACGGGGCAGGCACTATCCTTCGGGGCCGCAAAGGGCGGCGCGTTTGAGCGGCTCTCCATATGCGAGAAATGTCAGTCGGCAGATTCGCCGGCTATTCACCTCGGCCGCAATGTCATCCCGGAGAGGATGGGCCGCACGGACATTGTTCTCGGTGAGGCGTGCGACTGGTTCGACATGGCTCCGGGTACGTTTGACATAAACCTTTCGCAATGTCTGACGCAGGACAAAATCCCGGTAAAAATCGGCAGTGGTGGAGCGTGGGGGCCACGTGAGGAATTTGTCGCCGATGAGGTTCAGCGCCGGGAGCTCAAGCCCGAAGAGATTCTGCCACCCAGCGATGTCCTGAACCGGTCGAACTGGGATTTTCCAGGATAGGTGGGGAGATTGGCGAAAATCGAATGATGGCACTTCACCGCCGCCAGGGCGGCTCCGGGGCGAAGCGCTTGCCGATCCAGTCGGCGAAGGCGCGCGTCTTGGCGGCTTGTCCCTTGGCTGAGGGCGTGACGACATAGATCGCGCCTTCGTCGGCCAGCGTCCAGTCTTCCAGGATTGGCACCAGCCGTCCGTCGGCGAGTTCGCGGCCGACCAACCAGTCGGTGCTCATCATCAGGCCGACGCCTTGCACGGCGGCCTCGACCAGCACCTCGGCATCATCGGTGACCAACGGCCCGGAGACTTCGACGCGCACGCTCCGGCCCTCCCGGTCGGTCATCTCCCAGGCGGGAAAGGTATGGAAACCGCTGAAGCCCAGGCAGGAATGTTCGAGCAGCGCCCGAGGTGTCTCCGGCCTGCCCCTTCGGGCGAGATATGAGGGGGCGGCGCAGAGCAGCCGCCGCCGCGTCGCCACCTTGCGCGCCACCAGGCGCGAGTCCTCCAGCGCGCCGAGTCGCACGGCGACGTCGAAATTCTCGGCGACCAGATCGGCGAAACGGTTGGAGAATTCGGCCTCGATGCGGACATCGGGAAATTCGGCAAGGAACTGAGGCAGCAGCGGCCCGATCCACATGCGCCCGAACGTGCCAGGCAGCGCCAGCCTGAGCAGGCCGCGCGGGCCGCCGCCGGCATGCGCCGACGCGGCAGCCTCGGCCTCGTCCACGGAGGCGAGGATAGCGCGCACCCGCACCATGAATTCGGCGCCCGCTTCCGTCAGCGACACGCTGCGCGTCGTGCGATGGAGCAGCCTGACGCCCAGCCGCTCCTCCAGCGATTGCAGGCGCCGCGACAGGATGGTCGCGTCGCGCCCGACACGCGCCGCCGCCCTTGTGAAGGACCGCGCCTCGGCGATGGCCGCGAAGGCCGCCATTTCGGCAAGGGTCATCGGCTCATGAGATTGCTGCATAAATCACACTATTGAAATGTAAAAGGCAAGGATTATCCAGACATATCGCAGCAGCTAGCTTCACTCAACCCATCAATCGTTCCACCGGAGTGAAACCATGAAAGTCATCGAACTGAGCCAACCCAGGCTGGACGCCTTCCGCGCCGCCACCATTGCCACCCCCGAACCGCAGCGCGGCGAGGTGCTGATCCGCCAGCGTGCGGCGAGCCTCAATTTCGTCGATGTCGCGGTGGCGAGCGGCAATTATCCCGGACCGAGCTTTCCGCTCATCCCGGTCGCCGACGGCGCCGGCGAGATCGTCGCGCTGGGCGAGGGGGTTACGAGGTTCGCCGTCGGCGATCGCGTTGTCGCCCATGCCAAGCCGCGCTGGATCGGCGGCCGGCCGCGGCCTTACGAGATGACGCAGATGCGCGGCATTTCGCTGCCGGGATCGCTGGCCGAATATGTCGCGCTGCCGGCCAACTCGGTGGTGCCGGTGCCGGCGCATCTCTCCTTCGAGGCGGCGTCGACGCTGCCGATCGCCGGCACCACCGCCTGGAACGCCATCCGCGCCGCCGATGTCGGGCCGGGCTCGGTCGTCGTGCTGCTCGGCACCGGCGGCGTCTCGATCTTCACCTTGCAGCTTGCGAAAGCCGCCGGCGCCACCGTCATCATCACCTCGTCGTCGGACGAGAAGCTGGAGCGGGCGAAGGCACTCGGCGCCGATCATCTCATCAACTACCGCGCGACGCCCGACTGGGACGGCAAGGTGCTGGAACTGACCGGCGGCTTCGGCGCCGACCTCGTCGTCGAAACCGCCGGCACCGCTACCTTCGCCCGCGCCGTCAACGCCACCGCGCCTGGCGGCACGCTGTTCACCATCGGTTTCGTCACCGGCGCCGAGGCCACGGTCAACCTGCTGCCGATCATCATCAAGGCGTTGAAGGTGGTGGGCAACAACACCGGATCGGTATCCGACCTTCGCGACGCCGCCCGCGCCATCGGTGCATCCAGGATCGAGCCGGTCGTCGACAAGGTTTTTTCGCAGAACGAAGCGGTCGAAGCCTACGCACACATGGCCGCCGGCGGCCTGCACTTCGGCAAGCTGGTGTTCGGGTTGGAGTGGTAGGTAGGGGCCGACGCCGGAGATTGGCGAGGCGAGGGTGACGACGATCTCCCCCGCCATCGCTTCCCTAAATCAGCTTCTCCAGCGTGATCGGCAAATCCCTGATGCGCTTGCCCGTTGCATGGAAAACCGCGTTGGCGATCGCCGGCGCCACGCCGACGATGGCGAGTTCACCCACGCCCTTGCCGCCGAGCACCGAGGAATGCAGGTCGGGAATGCCGACCGAGATCACCTCGATGTCGGGGATGTCGGCATTGGTCGGCACCAGATAATCGGCGAGGTTGTTGTTGACGATGCGGCCATGGCGGCGATCGACGATGCCTTCTTCGAGCAGCGCCTGGCCGATGCCCATGATGATGCCGCCCTTCCACTGGCTTTCGGCGAGTTTCGGGTTGTAGAGCCGGCCGGAATCCAGCGCCGACACCACGCGCGACACGCGCACCGTGCCGAAATCCTCGTCGACCCGCACCTCGATGAAATGCGCGCACCAGGAGTGACGCGAATAGTCGCCTTCGGTGTGCGGGATCGACGTGGCGATGGTGGTGTAGTTCTTGTAGCGATCCTCGGCGCTCGAATTGGCCGGCATGGTGTCGCCGGTGGCTTCGATGCGGTCACGGCCGACACTTGCCAGCAGTTCCGCAATCGAGACATCGGGACCGTCGCCGCGGGGTGCGGTGATGCGGCCATTGGCGACGACCAGCGTGTTGGCCTGCAGCGCATGGAAGGGCGAACGCGGATCGCTGATCGCAAGGCCGACCAACTGGTCGAGCGCAGATGTCGCTGCCTTGTAGACCGCGCCCGTCATCACGCCGGCCAGCCGCGACCCGCCGGCGACCCCGGCGCGGGCATATCGGGAATCGCCGAGCTTCACCACGACATCGTCGGCCGCCACGCCGACCGTTTCGGCCGCCGTCTGCGCCAGGATTGTGTAGGTGCCCTGGCCCATATCGATCGAGGAGCTTTCGACCTCGACGGAGCCGTTTGCGAGGATGCGCACAACAGCCTCGCCATAGGCCCGCCGCACCGGATAGGTGCCGGCGGCGACGCCCCAGCCGATCAGCTGGTTGCCGTCACGCATCGAGCGCGGCTTTGGTGAGCGCTTCGACCAGTCGAAACGTTCCGCACCCGCGGCAAAAGCCTCGCGCAACTGCCGGGTCGACCAGGCTTTTTTCGCTTCAGGATCTTGTTCTGCATAGTTGATCAGCCGCATCTCCAGCGGATCGATGCCGAGCTCATGGGCGAGCTCGTCGATGGCGCTTTCGATGCCGAAGGCGCTGGGGTTTTCGCCGGGCGCCCGCTTGGCGCCGGGCACGACCGTGTTCACTCGCACAACATTCTGCTTCGAGGAGAAGTTGGGCGTGGCGTACATGATCGAGGTGACCGAAGCCAGCGGCTCGACCCACATGCCGTCGACCGCGGTCTCGTTGACGCCGCGATGCACGATCGACTGGATCTTGCCGTCACGGCCGGCGCCGATCGTCACCGTCTGGCGGGTCGCGGCGCGGCCGCCATAGGAGGTGAAGTTCTGCGGCCTTGTCAGCACCAGCTTCACCGGCCGTCCAAGCATTTTCGCCGAAGCCGCCGCCACCGCGCTGTGGGCGAGCGCCAGTGCCTTCGAGCCGAAGCCGCCGCCAATATAGGGCGAGACCAGCCGCACATTCTCGAACGGCACCCCGAACCATTCGGCATAGGTGCGCGCCATGCCGTCCAGCCACTGGCTGGGCTCCCAGATGGTGAGCTCGTCGCCCTGCCAGCGCGCGATCAGCCCATGCGGCTCCATCGCCGCCTGGTATTCGCGCTGCGTGTTGTAGGCCGCGCAGATGCGCACCGGTGCGGCGGCGAACGCTGCTTCGGCGTCGCCCCACTCCTTGGTCATGGCATCGATCGGGATGCCGTCGCCGGCCTTGGGATCGCTGAGGTCGACGATGGCCGGCGTCTCGTCATAGCTGACCTCGACCAGGGCCGCAGCGGCGACCGCCTGCTCGAAGGTC
Organism: Mesorhizobium sp. P2_E7; assembly: GCF_056403855.1. Lineage (NCBI taxonomy): Bacteria > Pseudomonadati > Pseudomonadota > Alphaproteobacteria > Hyphomicrobiales > Phyllobacteriaceae > Mesorhizobium > Mesorhizobium sp. P2_E7. The sequence continues at coordinate 283,732 of NZ_JBFUER010000001.1, forward strand.
TCGGCCACGACGGCAGCTATATGCTGGCCGGAATAGGTGACCGTGCGGGCGAGCGGTGCGTATGTCTTCTGCGTTGGCGGATTGCCCAGCCAGTCCGACGCGCCCGTGATCTCCATGATGGTGTCGGGCGTCAGCACCAGAAGCACGCCCGGCGCGGTCTCCGCGGCCCGTGTGTCGATCGCGCGCACTGTGCCGGCGGCGATGGTGGCCTCGACCATCACTGCATGCGCCAGCCCGTCGAGCTGCTGCTCGAATGCGTATTTGGCAGCACCGGTGATCTTGGCCGGGCCATCGACGCGCGACAGCCGTCCGCCGACCGCGCCGTCGGAGGCGTCCGCGTGTTTCATGTTGTGAACGGTCATGCCGTCTCTCCCAGTTTGAGGATGGCGCGCGCGACCACGCGCGGCGCGAGCTCGATCTTGTAGTGGTTGGCGCCATGGTCGACGGCGCCTTCCATGGCGAGCCCGCTCGCCTTGCGCACGGTGTCTTCATCCAGCACCTTGCCCTTCAGCGCCGCTTCCACGGCGTGCGCCCGCCACGGTTTTGTGGCGACGCCGCCGAGCGCGACGCGAAGGTCGCGGATGGTGCGGCCATCGGCTTCCAGCTCCAGCCCGACCGCGGCGCTTGCCGCGGCGAACTCGTAGGACTGGCGGTCACGCACCTTGAGGTAGGTCGAGCGCCGCGCAACGGCCGAGCCGGGGATCTCGATCGCGGTGATCATCTCGCCGGGGCGGATGTCATGCTCGCGCTCGGGCGTGTCGCCCGGCAGCAGGAAGAAATCGTCGACCTTGAGCACGCGTTGGCCGAGATGGACCGTCGCATCGAAGGCGACGAGCGCGGTGGCCAGGTCACCGGGATACATGGCGATGCAGGTCTCGCTGGTGCCGAGCACGGCGTGGCCCCGCGTCACGCCGCCGATCGCCGAGCAGCCGCTGCCGGGCTCACGCTTGTTGCAGGCGGAAAAGTTCGAGGGGTCGCGGAAATAAGGACAGCGCGTGCGTTGCATGAGATTGCCGCCGACGGTCGCCATGTTGCGCAGCTGCGCCGAGGCGGCCTGCCACAGCGCTTCCGAGACGGCGGGAAAATGGCTCTTGATCCCGGCATGGTCGGCGACGTGGCTCATTTTCGCCAGCGCGCCGAGCGTGGCGTGAGTTGCATCGACGCTGATCGTGTCCAGCCCCTTGAGATGGGTGATGTCGACCACGGTCTCAGGCTGGGCGACGCCACATTTGGCGAGGTCGACCAGCGTCGTGCCGCCGGCAAGCAGCATGGCGCCGGGAAGCGCCGCCGCCTTGCGCGCGGCCTCGATGCTGTCGGCGCGAATGTAGGAAAAATCCCTCATGATGCTACCTCCAGGGCCGCCTGGCGCACGGCGGCGACGATGTTCGGATAGGCGCCGCAGCGGCAGAGATTGCCGGCCATGTATTCGCGGATCTCCTCGTCTGAACCGGCATGGCCCTCGCGGATGCAGGCCACCGCCGACATGATCTGTCCCGGCGTGCAATAGCCGCACTGGAAGGCGTCCTGATCGAGGAAGGCGGCCTGCACGGCACTGAGCGTGCCGTCGACGCCGGCCAGCCCTTCGATGGTGGTGATCGAGCGGCCTTCGACTTGTGCGGCAAGTGTCAGGCAGGCAAGCACGCGCTCGCCGTCGACATGCACAGTGCAGGCACCGCACTGGCCGTGGTCGCAGCCCTTCTTGGTGCCGGTCAACGCCAGCCGCTCACGCAAGGCGTCGAGCAGCGTGACGCGCGGCTCCACGTTGAGCTCGTGACGGTGTCCGTTGATGGTGAGGTGGAGGGGAATGGTGGTGGATTTGGTTTGGTCGGTCATGAGGCGTCTGGCTCCAGCTGCTTGACGCTAGGGGATTGAAATGGCGTCCGGACGGGGCAGGGCAAGGGTAATCTCCCCCTTGAGGGCAGGGGAATCGCATATGCGGAACAAAGATGGAATCTCGCGACGTTTGTTCTCGACGCGATTCCGATTTGTTCGCCGTTCGATTCCTCGAAAGAGTCCATATGCGATTGCCCTGCCCTTGAGGGGGAGATGGCCGGCAGGCCAGAGGGGGTCGCCTCGCATAGAGCGCTAACCCCCATCTGCCGCAGGAGGTCGCGCCCGGTCGAGCCGACCCCCTCTGTCGCCTTCGGCGACATCTCCCCCTCAAGGGGGGAGATTACGCTCGCCTCCGCCTTCACCATTCTCCAGCGGGCAGGGGACGCTTTCAGTCCTTCAGCACGTGACATACCGCATCCCCTGGTTATATGATAAAGGCACTCCACTAAAGCGGAGGCGCCTCCGTTTATTTAACGTGGGGGCTGAACTGTCCCGGTTCAAGCCCCATATGTGCGTTGAGTGGAGAAAAAATTGGACGACCAGCACAAACCCGCCGACGTGAAGCGCGAAGCCGCGGCGCCGAAGCCGCTGCGCGCCGACGCGCAGCGCAACCGCGACCGGCTGGTCGAGGTGGCGGCGACGGCTTTTGCCGAGCAGGGCGTCGATGCCTCGCTGGAGGAGATCGCGCGCCAGGCCGGTGTCGGCATCGGCACGCTCTACCGGCACTTTCCGACCCGCGAGCATCTGGTCGAGGTGGTCTACCGGCGCGAAGTCGAAGCCCTCTGCGCGGCCGCCGACGACCTCGCCAGCCACCACCCGGCCGACATGGCACTGGAACAATGGATGCAGCGCTTCGTCGACTACATAGCCACCAAGCGCGGCCTGGCGGCCAGCCTGCGCATCCTGTTCAACACCAATTCCGCCGTGTTTTCCGACCTGTCGGGCCGGGTGTCGCTGGCCTTGCGGCAGCTGGTCGAGGCAGCGATGGCCGAAGGCTCGATCCGCGGCGACGTCGACGCTTCCGATGTGCTGCATGCGCTCGGCGGCATCTATTCAGCCCCCGACACCAAGGACTGGCGCGACCGATCGCGCCGGCTGGTCAAGCTGCTGATGGACGGCTTGCGCTTTGGGGCTGCCAAGGCGCGGTGAGGTAGATTTCATATCGGCAGGGCAACAACCAAACCCAACCACATTTTGAGGGATATAGGATGTATGTAGGCCGCTCCTACAAGGTGATCGATTTTGCGCTGTGGTCGCGGCGCAGTGTCATCTACATGGTGGTGGTGAGCGCACTTGCCGTGGTCGCTTACCGTCTGCCGGCCATTGCCGGGCTCTCGGTGCCGTGGTCGGTGGTGCTCGTGCTTGGAACCACCGTCTCGCTGGTCGCCGGGTTCAAGAATTCGCAGGTTTTCACTCGCAGCGGCGAAGCGCTGCAGGCCTTTGCGCAAATCACGGCGAGCAGCCGGATGTGGTCCAATTTCTGCAGGGACTTCACCGATGCGCCGGCGGCAAATGAGCTCATCTATCGCCATATCGCCTGGATGACAGCGCTGCGCTTTTCCCTGCGGCGACCGATGCCGTGGGAATCCATGGCGCGGGCCGCCAATATCGAGTACCGGCGGCGTTACCGCATCCAGGAGGACACCGGCTCGGTCGCCGACGAATTGCGCCCGCTGCTAGGCGAACGGGCCGAGAGCGTGTTGAAGTCGCCGCGGCCGGCGATAGCCCTGCTCGAAATGCAATCGGTCCAGGTCAACGGCTTGTTCAAGGACGCAAAGATCCCTGCGCAGATCTATGCCGAGATGACGAAACTGATCCGCGACTTCCATGACCAGCAAGCGCGCTGCGACCGCATCAAGAACAATCCGTATCCCCGTCAGTATGCCATCGTCAGCTCCATGTTCGTCATGATCTTCTGCACGCTGTTGCCGTTCGGCGTGGTTCCGGTGTTTGCGGATATGGGCAAACTGGGCGGCGCGCTCAGCCCGATCGCGATCTGGCTGACGATCCCGTTCAGCACGCTGTTGGGCTGGGCTTACATGTCTCTCGATCAGGTTGGCGAGAGCAGCGCCAACCCTTTCGAGGGCAACGCCAACGACGTTCCGATCTCGCAGATCTGCCGCGACATCGAGATCGAACTGCGCGCCGGGCTTGGCGAAGCCAATCTTCCCAAGCCATTGTTGCCGGTCAACGATATCGCGACCTGACTTGGCGAGCATCCGTCCCTGCAAAGCACTTTCGGGAACCCAGCTTCAGCCCGATCACGCCGGCCACAATGAGAACGCTCCAGAAAATTTCTCGTCGCCGCCTCTGGCGCTTGAAGCCAAAATCCGGTCTCGCCGGTTTCCGCAGGTCAGTGGTTATCCCTTCGTCTCGACCAGGATCACCAGCGACTCCGGCACCACGCCATCGTGAGCCATCGCATCCGCGGCCGCCTTGCTTTGCATCATGGCCGCGAGCTTATCCATGTCCGGAACGTCCATCATGATCGCGACCCGTTTCGGGTTCTGCGGATCGACGAAGGTGCGGACGTTGGTGATCCCGAGCGAACCGAAAAGCTCCTTGCGCTTCGGTGACGAGAGCCAGTGCTTGGTGTCTTTCGAGATGTTGTGATGGCCAATAACGGTCGGCATGGCATCCTCCCAAGGTGCCGCCGCGGGTCGCAATCGCCCGCTTGCTGCGGTCTACCTGCGCGAGCCAGTGAGCGCTGTTTCTCCTGGGCTGTCAATTAGCCGCTTCTAATGTGCAGTCTCCGGTCGATGGCGGTTGGCGAGGACAGAAGCGCCCCCTCGTAGCTCACGATTTTCGGCTGCTGTGATTGGTGGACCCTCGAGCACCGGCGAGCGTCGCTGTTCCCACACTTCAGCGCTCAAGCCGTACCATCGACCGAATAGAACGGAAACGCGCCGGGCAGGCCGCTTGCTGCCATTTCGCCACGCTCCTCGAACCGAAGGCCGGAGCCGACCACGAGATCGCGCACCGTGCGTGACGCGATGATTTCGCCCGGCTGCGCATGACCCAGCAGCCGCAATGACAGCTCGATCGCCGCGCCGGAAAATTGATGGCCGCGCTGCTCGCACTCGCCGATATGCACCGCCGAGCGGACCTCGACACCGGATCGCCGCAAGCGATTGCGAATGGCGATCGCGCACTGGATCGACCGCGTTGGCCGCTGGAACACCGCGAGCACCTTGCCGCCCGCTCGGCTGATCTCTCTGCCTTCGGCCGCGAGGAGTTCACCATGGAGTGCCTCGGCGTGCCGCTGGGTCGGCTCGATACCGAAAAGCGAGCCCGTCATATCGAGGGACAGCACCGACACCAGCAGCCGTTCGCCTGGAGCCGCCGGCAAGGCGCCGGTGACGAACGCCTGGACTTCGTCGACGAGGCGATCGGAATTCTCGCCCCAGATCACGTGGTCGCGGCCGGCGAACTCGACGTATCTGGCGCCTTCGATATGCGTCGCCAGGTAGCGTCCTTCTTCCCGCTTTACCCAGCGGTCACCGCTCGCCTGCACGATCAACGTCGGAACATGGATGGCAGGCAGAATGTCGCGAACGTCGATTTCGGTTCCCCAGCGCCACAGCGCGATCGCGTCGGCGGGCGAGGCGGAATTCCTGAGATAGGCGGCGAACCATTCTGTCTCGAACGTGTCGCTCATCAGACTGGGCGCCGCGTTGCTCATATCCGCCGCCGCTCCCCATTCTCTCTCGACGATCGCCAGATCTTCTTCCACCTGCTCGCTTGTCTTCGCCCAGGGATAGTCTTTCGACCATCTGCCGCTGGCATAGGCCCCATTGAGCACGAGTGCCGCGGTGCGCTCGGGATAGGTCGCCGCGAACAGCATGCACATCGAGCCGCCCTCGGAAGTGCCCAACAGCACCGTACGCTTCGAGCCGACCGCATCCAGCACTGCCCGCACATCTTCCATCCGCTCTTCCAGCGTCGGCAGACCGACATTGCGGTCCGAGAGCCCGGTGCCGCGCTTGTCCATGCGGATCAGGCGCGAGAAAGTGCCGAGCCGCCGGTGGACGTGCGAAAGCCGCGGCGAGGCCCAGGCATGGTCGAGGTTGGAGACCCATCCCGGCACATGGATCAGGTCGACCGGCCCGTCGCCGGTCACCTGATAAGCGATGTTGATCCCGGCCGATTTGACATAGTGGGTCGGGGGGCGCGCGGGTTGGTGACTGAAGCCGGTGGCGTCATCCGCATCGGTCGTGGGTGGCCGTGCCGGCGCTATCGTGCGGCGTGTCCGCAGCGTCTCGAACAATTGCCGCGTCTCCGGCTCCGGCTGCAGCTTGAGATCGCGTTGAAGCGCAGTGCGGCAGTGCTCATATTGCTTCAGCGCGAGATTGATCCTGCCTTGCGCCGCATAGGCGCGCATCAGGGCACGGTGGACGTCCTCCCTCAGCGGCTCCATGGCCAGCAGGCGCGTCGCCACGCGCACGCATGCGGCGGGATCATTCGTCGCGGAGTAATGCGCCACCAGCCTGTCGAGTGCCGCGATGACCAAAGCCCGCAGCCGCTCACGTTCAACCCTCAGCCAGTCCTCGAATGGCTCCTCCTTCAGGCCGAAGCCGTCGAGCAGGTCGCCGCGATAGACGTTGAGCGCCATTTCGAGGTCTTCGGGCGCCAGGCTGGCGACCAGCGCCTCGAACCGCGCGACATCGAAATCAAGGCCATCGAGATGCAGTGCGACGCTGTCGCCGTCGGTGAGGAAGCGGCCGCCGCCGCACGCCTGCATGGCTTTCCTGACGGACGACACCGCTTGCCGCAGGCTCATTCGCGCCTGTGCCTCGCTGTTGATGCTCCAAAGCAGGCTCGCCAGCTTCTCGCGCGACTGCGAATGCCCCGACTGGAGTGCGAGATAGGCGACCATCGCACGCGCCTTGCGGCTGATGGCCGGAACCGCGGCCCCGGCAAAGTCGAAACCACCCAACAGGTGAAGATAAGGCCCGGTCATCGGATCCGCCACGGTCATAGCGTGATGACGATCCGCTCAAGCTCACCCCATTTCAACAATTATTCCGCTGCCGAGGCGCTTTTCACGATTCCATCACGCCGGTTCCCACGCGTTTTTCACGACGCTTGAGGAGATTGTTCGCCCTGGCTCTCTTTTCGCAGGAGGACACCGTGCAACACCCAGGCTCGACCGAATGGCCCATCTGGCATGACGACCCCGGGCGCGACCGGCAGGAGCTTGGCGCGCCATCGCGGCACGACATTGCGCTGGCTCGGTATCTCGAAACGCAACGGGCCCATCGGGCATCGACGGCTCGCAGGTTCAATCCGGTGGCGGTCGTAGCCTCGGCACTGGCAGCGTTCGTCGGCCGCGCTTTTCGTGCAGCGCTGCGCCCAAATGTCCGCGGCCCGGCCAATGCCGTGGCGTGGATGGACGACGTCGGCTTGACGTTGTCCAAGGCCCATGCGGTCTTCAGCAAGGCCCTTTGGGGCCGCTGAGCGCAGCGCCGCCCTTTGGTTGACGATCTCATCCGCTCCAACCGCCGCCGCCTCCGCCTCCGCTGCCGCCGAGAGTGGGAATCACAGGCGGCTTTTGTGGTGTCTCCTCGGCCGGCTTCACCACTTTGCTGGTGGTCGCCTTCTTGTATCGGACCACCTTCGGCTGGGGCGCTACGCGAACCACCTTGCGATGTTCCACCGGCGGCGCCGGCTCAAACATCGGCGCCACCGAGGTGCAGCCCATGAGCCCGGCCAGAACGCCGGAGAAAATTGTCCCGATGAATGCCTGCTTCAATGCCTTGCCCACCATGGCCTCCATTGTTCAAAACAAGTCCCGACGCGGATTGGCTTCTTCCCAGACCCCCCGGGCCGCTTTGACCAGTTGCGTGTCCAGCGAACCGGACGGCAGGGTCTTCGATTTCAGCTCTTGACGCAGCGCATCCAGGGCTGCCGTTTTCGGCTTCGTCCCGAACTGCGCCAGGCCTTTTTTGGCGTCTGGAAGCTCCTTGCGCAGATCGAGTGCAACGGCGAATGCCAGGAAACGCACAGCAACGGCCTGATCGGCCTTGTCGCCTCTCGCCATCTCCAGGGCCGCGCGATCATAGGCGCCCGAGTAATCACCGCGCGCGGTCGCCAGTTCAAACAGTCTTTGTGCTTCCTCGAGATTTCGCTCCACCCCTACGCCGTCGCGATACATGCGCCCAAGGCTTGCCGGAGCGTAGGGCTGGCCAAGATCGGTGGCCTGCTGGAACAGCGCCTGCGCTGTCTTCGGATCCTTGTCGATGCCCTGGCCGGCGAGGTAATTGCGGCCGAGCAGGTTCATCGAATACATGTCCTGGCGCTGCACGCCCGCCTGCAGGAAGGCGACGGCCCGAGCCGGGTCGGCAGGCACGCCGTTGCGGCCCTCGGTGAAGATCGCGGCCAGATCGTTCATGGCATAGGTGTGCCCCATGGCCGCCGCCTTGAGCAGCAGGTCCAGGCCCTTGGCCGTATCGCGGTTGACGCCGTAGCCGTTGAACAAAGCGCGGCCCCACGAGGTCATTCCGTAGGGATCGCCCTTGTCGGCGGCAGCCTTGTAGAGAGCGTTGGCCTGGGTGCGGTCGATGGGCGTTCCGGTACCTGTTGCGTTGAGATAGCCGAGTTCGAAGACAGCGCGCACATGCCCCTTCTTGGCGGCGTCCTCGATCGCTGTCTTGGCCTCGGCGACCTTGCCGGCCGCAAGCAGCGCGCGGCCGAGTTCGTAGCGGAAGCGGGCGACATCGGGATAGGTTTTCACCGCGGCCTCGCAGGCCGCCACGGCACCGGCGCCGATCTCGTTCGGCAGCAGGCCGGGCACCACCCCTTGCAGGTCGAGAGGCTCGCCGGCAGCGGTATCGCAGGCATCGACCGTCGGCGACAGCTTCATCGTCGCGGGTTTCGACGAACTGCTGTCGGCCCGGATTTCGAAGCCGACCTCGACCGGCGCGCCGGCGCCGATCTGCGGCTCATAGCGAAGATGGTCGACTTCGCCGGCCAGAAGGCTGGATTGCGGCGACAGCGTCCGATCGGGCAGCGACAACGTTCCTGTTGCCGGATAGCCCGAAACCTTCAGGCTCACCGCCGGGTCGTCGGTCGGAAAATCCAGATTGAGCGCGACCGGTCCGACACCGACGGGAACATCAAGCTTGCGGTTCTCGATCGCTTCGGCGGCACCGGTGATGTGGATGCCGCGCTCCAGCACCTGCTGTTTCTGCTCGGCCTCGAGCGAAGCCATGATCTGCTGGCCGGCCGCACCTTCGCCGCTCTTGACGCGGAACACCAATATGCCCTGGCTTCCGCCGCCCCAACTGTCGTGCGTGGCATAGGCGAGCATATCCACCTCGTCTTGCGTGGCGGCCCCTTTTGGGACATCCATCTGCAGGCGCGGCAGATCCTTGCCCGCGATCGGTTCGCCCACCGTTACGTCCTTGCCGTCCAGCATCAGACGGCCCATTGCGGGGGGCCTTTCGATGCTGACGCTGATAGCGCCGCCATCGACATCGACCGGCTCCGGCAGGCCAAGCGCGACAGGGCCGACCCCCGACAGCACCACCTTCTCCAGCACGGGCGGCAGCGAAGGCCGGTTGCTGCGGCGCACTAGCACCACGTCATCGATCAGCGAGGAATTTTCCCAAGGCACCTGCATGCCGTTGGTGGCCTGCACGACATCGCGGCGCACCGCCGACATGACCGTGCGGATTTCCTGGTTGGGCGCCAGCGCGCGGCGCGAAAATGCCGATGAAAACGGGCTGAGGTCGCCGCTGCCGTCATAGGCCACGGCGCCCGGTTCGGTGGCGAAGGCAATCAGCGTGTTGAGCGAGCTGCGCACCTGCGCCAGCCCGGTATTGCCGGCGGTGACGAGTTGGTCGCGCAGCCAGTAATTGTTGCGCGGGAAGGGATTGTTGCGGCAGGCGTCTAGGATGATCACCTGGATCTTCGACTTCGAGCGCAGCTGCTCCAGCACATCGTTGAGCTTGATGGCCTGGACCTCGATATCGGCCGCTTTCTTCAACGAGGCGTCGACGGGTATCAGGAAATTCTCGCCGCCGATCTGAAAGCCGTGCCCGGAATAGTAGACGACGGCGAGATCAGCGCCGTCGACGGCGGCCAGATAGTCTTTGAACTGGCCTTCGAATTGTTGCTTGGTGAGGTTCTCGGCGACGAAAACCTCGAAGCCCGCCAGCCGGAACGTGGCCGAGACATCTTCGGCATCCTTGGCCGGGTTCTTGAGTGCCGGGATGTCTCGGTATTCGGAGTTGCCGATGACGAGGGCGACCCTTCGATCGGCGCTGGCCTCAAAGGTCGTGAGGCTAACGAGGATGAAGGCCGCGATGAATCCGCAAAGTCGGAGCATGGCAAAACCTCTGGCCGCTGCCTGACGCCGACGAGAACACCGCTTGCGGCATCAAGGTCTGTTGACAGTATGCAACCTGCCACAGGATAAAGTGAAAGGCCCGTCACCGCCAGCCCATGGCAGGCGATTTCTTTCAACGCCGACGGACCATGGTGGCAGTAGCACGCTCTTCAAGAGCGGGTATGTGACAAGTCTCACAGATCGCATCGACCTGCTGGATGGCCGTCCGGCACCAGGGACTGGCAGCTGCGGCCAGGATGCGTTCAAACTTCGAGGCAAACCTTGCCGAAATGCTTTTGTGCCTCGTAGTGCCTGAAGGCGGCGGCGATGTCCTGCAGTGGAAAGCTGCTGTCTATGACGGGCTTCAGGCGGTTGACCTCTATCGCCCGGATCATGTCTTCCTGGTCGGCCCTGCTGCCGATCGAAATCCCGCTGATGCGGATCTGGTTCGAAAACAGCGCCGGGATCGAAACCTCGGCCGCAAAGCCGGTCAGCACGCCGACGAGCGCTATGTGCCCGCCTGTCCGGCAGGCTGCTATGGACTGCGCCAGCGTCGCGGGTCCGCCGACCTCGATCACGTGGTCGACGCCGCGTCCCTTCGTCAGCTCCCTGGCCTTGCCGCCCCAGTCCGGCACGGCCTTGTAGTTGATGACGCTGTCGGCGCCGAGGCGTCTCAGCTTCTCCAGCTTTTCTTCGCTGGACGAGGTGGCGATGACCCGGGCGCCGGCGGCCTTGGCAAATTGCAGCGCAAACAGCGACACGCTGCCGGTGCCGAGGACCAGCACCGTGTCGCCGGGCTTCACCTTGCCGCACGTTACCAGGCCTCGCCAGGCGGTGACGCCCGTGCAGGTAAGCGTTGCCGCCTCGAGATGCGTATAGCCCGCCGGCGCCTTGGTGAAAGCCTGCGCCGGCATGCACACATATTCGCTGGCAAAACCGTCAAAACTGTCTCCGGGAATGTCGCGCCTCGTATCGGGCGTCATGTCGCCGCCCAGCCAGCCGGGGTAGAAGCTGCTGACGACGCTGTCTCCGGGCTTGAACGCTTCGACATCGTCGCCGACGGCAATCACTTCGCCGGCGCCGTCCGACAGCGGCACGCGGCCGTCGGCGAGCGGCACCTTGCCTTGCACCGCGAAATCGTCGCGCATGTTGAGTGAGCAGGCGCGGATCCTGACCAGCACCTCACCGGGTCGAGGCCGGGGATGATCCTCCTCGACCAGGTCGAGCTTGTCCAACCCGCCCGGCGCTCCCAGCCTGATCAGCTTCATTGTCTTTCTCCGACGTGCGGGGTGTTGGAATGCGGTGCTATTGCCGGACCGGCCGGCCGGAAATCACGCGCAGCCACGGCGCCAGATGGAAGGCGCTCATCAGCAGATACATCACCGGCATGCCGGTGAGCAGGGAGGCATCGGCGCCCAGGCACGACATCACGCCGTCGCCAGTGTGAATGCAGGTGAGCAACGCCATCGCAGCGAAAGTCGGCGCAGCGGCGAGGCACAGCCAGTCGGCGATGCCGAGCGGCGCCGCGCCGGTGGATTGAGGGATCTCGCCGCCGATGCCTGTGCCGATATCGCTCATGGTTCTCATCCTTCGAAAGGTTGGGTTCCTCGCCCCCACAAAGTGGGGGAGAGGTGGCTCGGCGAAGCCGAGACGGAGAGGGGGGCTGCGCCTTACAAAAGCCGCTCCGCGGCCACCTCTTCCCCGCCTTCGGCGGGGGCGAGGGTACTCGGTCCTTATTTGCCGTCCTTGTCCCGGAATGCGGCCTCGCCGGCGGCCGCCACTTCTTCCCAGGTCTTGTCGGGCGCGGCGTCGTAATTGTCGTGCCAGTTCCACCAGCTGTAGAGCTCCGTCTGCGGATACCCTTCGGGCGAATCCTCCCAGACCTCCTGGCGGCCGAGCGGTGTGGCGTCGAGATAGCTCCAGACCGTGCCCATCTGCTCGTCGCCGCGGCTGTTGATGAAGTAGGTGCGGAACACCTTCTTGCCGTCCTGGATGAACACGTTGTGGCCGTGCCATTCGTCGACGCCGAAGTCTTTGTCGAAGCTGTCGGTGATGGTGTACCAGGGCATCTCCCAGCCCATCCGCTGCTTCAGCGTGACAATATCGGCCTGCGGCGCGCGCGAGGCATAGGCAAGCGTGGTGTTGCGGGCGTTGAGATGGGCGAGATGGCCGACCTGGTCGGCGCCGAGCGAACAGCCGCGGCAGGCGTGTTCCGGCCAGCCGTAAACGCCGGGTTCGTAGAAAGCGCGGTAGACGATCAACTGGCGGCGACCCTCGAACAGGTCGAGAAGGCTTGCTTTGCCGTTGGGGCCTTCGAACACATAGGCCTTGTCCACTTCCATCCAAGGCATGCGCCGGCGCTCGGCCGACAGCGCATCCCTGGCACGCATCGTCGCCTTCTCCTTCACCAGCATCTTTTCGCGCTCGGCTTCCCATTCCTGCTTTGAAACGATTGGCGGGGTCTTCATTGCCACGTGCTTGGTCATTGCTCGTCTCCGTTGTCAGTAGTTGAGCCGTTGCGGACTGTCGTTGTCTGCTGATCGTGAGGTAGGGTAGGGCCGCGAGGCGGCGAGGGCGGAGTTACAAATGTGACGGGATTTGACGGAGGCCCACCGCAGCAGGGGTGGCGGGGCCGCGCAGAGTGCTCAAGATCCTCGGAAACAGGCATTGTCAGTTTTCCCTTATGAGAAGCTTAAAAATACCATCTGAGATGCTCAGGCTAGCGATTGCCGATATTGGCGTCAACGTCAGCCCGAGTGTCTCCTGCCAGTCCAGATGGCTAGGTTGCCGTTCCGGCTTGCTGCTTGGCGGCAGTGACTTAAGTTAGGGCCATGCCCGGCGGGCGTGGGAGTTACAAGTGTGACGGGATTTGAATGGACTCGCTGATCACCGCGGCAGGGCTGGCGCTGGCGGCGGGTGATCCGCTGGCCGCGCTCGACCGCGTCGCGCTGCGCGAGGACGCGCCGGCGCTGGCGCTGCGCGGCATTGCCATGGCGCAGCTAGGCGATCTCGACCGCGCCAAAGCACTGTTGCGGAGGGCAGGGCGCGCCTTCGGTTCGAAGGAGGCGGTGGCGCGCGCCAGATGCGTCGTCGCCGAAGCCGAGATCGCGTTGGTCTCGCGTGACCTCGGCTGGCCGGCCAAAGCGCTCGATGCGGCGCGGGCGACATTGGAAAAGCATGGCGACCGGCTGAACGCGGCCCATGCCGGCCATCTCAAGGTGCGGCGCCTGCTGCTGATCGGCCGCCTCGACGAGGCTGAAGACGTGCTGGCCGGGCTCGATCCTGCGCCGCTGCCGCCGGCCTCACGCGCCGCGCATGAACTCGCCGTTGCCGGCATCGCGATGCGCCGTCTGAAGACGAAAGCCGCGCGCGCAGCCCTTGAATGGGCGCGCCATGCCGCCCGCCGGGCCGGCATTCCGGGTCTTATGGCGGAGGTCGACACCGCCTTCCTGTCACTCGAGACGCCGGCGGCCCGGCTGATCGCCAATGGCGAAGAGCGACCGGTTCTGCTCGAGGAGGTCGAAGCGCTGGCGGCGTCGCCGGCGCTGGTCGTCGATACGTTCCGCTATGTCGTGCGTAAGCAGGAAACCGCGGTCTCGCTGGCAACGCGGCCGGTGCTGTTTGCACTGGTGCGCGCGCTCGCAGAAGCCTGGCCGGCGGATGTGCCGAGGGCAGCCCTGATCGCCCGCGCCTTTGGCGGCAGGCACGCCGATGAATCGCATCGTGCCAGGCTGCGGGTCGAGATCGGCCGGCTGCGCGCCGAGTTGCGGCCGCTGGCCGGCATCGAGGCGACCAGCCAAGGCTTTGCGCTGGCGCCGCGCCAGGCAGGCGTGGTGGCGGTGCTGGCGCGGCCGATCGAAGAACGGCACGCGGTGGTGCTGGCCTTCCTGGCCGATGGCGAAGCCTGGGCAAGCTCGGCGCTGGCGCTGGCGCTCGGCGCCGGCCAGCGCAGCGTACAACGTGCGCTCGAGCAACTGGCCGAGGCCGGCAAGGTGCAGTCGTTCGGTCATGGCCGGGCGCGCCGCTGGATGACGCCGCCTGTGGCCGGTTTCACGACCACCTTGTTACTCCCGGCGCCGCTGCCGAACGGCTAGGAAAGGTGACCATGACCGAGGACCATGACGTGAAACATTCAGAAGCTGAAATCCTGCGCGAATACGGGCCCTTTCCTGATGTCGACATCGTGCATGGCGTGAGCTTCGACGGACAAAATGTCTGGTTTGCCACGGGCGAGCAGCTGATCGCCTTCGATCCGGCAAACGGTGAAACAAAACGCTCGATCGATGTCGCAGCCCATGCCGGCACCGCCTATGACGGCCGGCATCTGTTTCAACTGGCCGGGGATCGCATCCAGAAGATTGATCCGACTACGGGGCAGGTGCTGGCCACCATCCCGGCGCCTGGCGGCGGCCGCGATTCAGGCATGACCTGGGCCGAGGGCACGCTCTGGGTGGGGCAGAACCGGGCGCGCCAGATCCACCAGATCGATCCCGAGACCGGGAAAATCCTGCGCACCATCGAATCCAACCGCTTCGTCACCGGAGTGACCTGGGTGGATGGAGAACTGTGGCACGGCACCTGGGAAGGCGACCAGAGCGACGTCCGGCGCGTCGACCCGCACACCGGAAAGGTGCTGGAGCGGCTCGATATGCCAGAGGGAAAGGGCGTGTCGGGGCTCGAATCCGACGGCGGCGACCGCTTCTTCTGCGGCGGCGGCCCCGGCGGTATGGTACGAGCCGTGCGGCGCCCCAAATAAGGCGGGCAGCGTATTCCTACCGCCGTCCTGCCGAGATCAGATCCCGGAGCCGTCGAGCTGCTGGGCGTCTTCACCGGCCCAGGGGGCGGGCATGGAAGCCCGGCTGAGATTGGCCGTCGGCAGCGGCATCCAGCATTTCAATTCGGGTTCGGGGTATTCGATCACCCGTCCCGGAGACGAATCGGACGAGCGCCAGCCTTCTGAACCGAACTGGTCGGCGCGCGACCAGTAGGCGAGGTCGACCTCGGCCGGCCCCTGTTCCGACGGCCTCACGGTGACCAGGATGCGGCTGCCGTCCTTGGGCGCGCTTGCCATATGCCGCCAGCGATCAGGTTCGTCCATCTCATGTCCTCCTGCACGTTGCAGGGATAGTCGCCGCGCGCCCCACGGCGGTCAACCCGAACTTTGCGCAAGAAAGAGATATCGTAGGCGCACGCATATCGGACAGGCGCCCGGTGCCGGCACTTTGTACGCCATGTAGCGAGACTGCTACCTTGAAAGCGTGACCGCCTTGCGTGGATGATCGTGACGTGTTCACGATGGTGCGGCGAGGGTGCGCAACAAGCATTGCGGCCGACGAGGGAGTGGCGTTGCCGAGCGAGCCGGAAGTCCGTAGCAACCGGTTGCCGGCCGATGTGGTGGCAGCCATTCGGCAACTGGTTTCCGATGGCGTCGTCGTCGAAGGCGGCGATCTGGACATCGCCGACCAGGACTTGGCGGTCGCGGAAGAACAATCCCTGGGCAACATCGTTCCGGCGCGGCGTCGGGAGTTTCGCGCCGGGCGCCTCTACGCAAGGCAGGCTTTGCAAGCTTTGGGCATGCCCGCCCGCATCATCCCCGTGGGGCCTGATCGGGTCCCGGTCTGGCCGGCAGGCGTTGTCGGCTCGATCTCCCATACAAGGAGCCTGTGCGCTGTAGCCGTTGGCCTTTCCGCCGACTGGACGGGGATAGGCATCGACATCGAGGACGATTCTCCGCTGTCGGCCGAGTTGACAAAGCTGGTGTCGCACGCCTCGGAACTCGAACGGCGGCAAGCGATTGAAAACCAGTTGGGTTACGACTTGCCAAAGCTTCTCTTCGTGATCAAGGAAGCTTTCTACAAAATGCATTTTCCGCTCCATCGACGATTTCTTACGTTTCAGGACGTTTGTGTCGAACTGGATGTGGAAAGGCGCGTCGCCCAAGCCAGGATCGTTCCATCAGGTCGCTTTGCGCTGGCCGGCAATGGTCGTTTCGAAGGCCGCTTCGAGCGTGTCTACGGGACGTTGTTCTCATGTTTCGAGATCGCCGCGCATTGACAGCCATTCTGTCAGCAAGCACTTAGGGAACCGGCATGGGTCTTTGGGCTGAAGGGGTGGCATTATTTCTGATCAAGATCGATCCCGCGGCCGGGATCTGATGGGAACGATACGTGGCCATGTGGACCGGCATACTGGATCGGATTCGGTGGCGCTGGTGGCCGCGGGGTATACGCCTCTCACCTATGAAAGGTTGGGGCGCCAGATCCACTATGTCGGCGAAAAGCTGGCGCTGGAAGGCGTCGCGCCGTCGGACCGGGTCGCCTTGTTGCTGCCCGAGGGCGCGCAAGCCGCGGTGGCGATCGTGGCGGTCGCTGCCAATGCGGCATGCGCTCCTCTGAACCCCGGATGGCCCGCCTACGAGCTTGAAGCACAGCTGGCCGCACTGCGCGCCAAGGTTTTGATCGTGCCGCATGGCTGGCAATCGCCGCTGCTTGAGGTCGCCGCGTCGCTGAACATGCGCATCCTGCATTTGCTCGCCGAGCCCGGCTTGGTGGCCGGTCTTTTCACGCTGCAGGGCGTGGGTTGGGCGCCTGGCGACGATCAGCCATTAGCGTTGCCACAGGGTACAGCAACGCCGGACGATGTCGCGCTGCTGCTGTTCACGTCGGGCACGTCGGCGCGACCCAAGCTGGTGCCATTGAGCCAGCGAAACCTTTGCGTTTCGGCACAGAACATCGCCGGGGCGCTGGGTCTTGGGCATGCCGACCGCTGCCTGGGCGTGATGCCGTTGTTTCACATTCACGGCATCAGCAGCCTTTTGGCGTCGCTGGTTTCAGGCGGCTGCTACATCAGCATGGCCGGCTTTTCCGCCGACAGCTTCTTCAGTTCTCTCGCTGAGTTCAGGCCAAGCTGGTATTCGGCATCGCCGACCATTCATCGCGCGGTCCTCGATCAGATCCATCTCTCTCGCACGGACCCTCGCCAAAGCGGCTTGCGCTTCATTCGCTCGGCTTCGGCGCCAATGCCGTTGCACTTGATCGCGGATATCGAAACCGTATTCGACGTGCCGTTCATCGAAGCCTACGGGATGACCGAGGCGGCGCCGCAGATTGCGAGCAATCGCATTACTCCCTTCGAACGCAAGCCCGGCTCCGTCGGCAAGGCCGCGGGTCCCGAAATCGCCATCGTGGATGAGGCCGGGCATCTCGTGCCGTCCGGGACCACCGGCGAGGTGGTCATTCGCGGCGCCAATGTCATGCACGGCTACGATGGCGATCCCGCCGCCAACGAAGCTGCGTTTGTCGATGGCTGGCTGCGGACAGGCGATATGGGGCATCTCGATGCTGAAGCCTATCTGTTCGTCACCGGTCGGCTGAAGGACATCATCAACCGCGGCGGCGAAAAGATATCGCCGGCGCTGGTGGAGCAGGTTCTGCTCGACCATCCAGCGATCGAACAGGCGGTTGTTTTCGGCGTCCCGCATCCGGTGCTCGGCGAGGCCATCGCCGCGGCAGTCGTGCTCAAACCCCGGCAGCGGGCGTCGGCTCAGCACATCCGTGGCTTTGTCGCAAAACGGCTGGCGGGCTCGAAGGTGCCGCAGCGGATCATGCCGGTGAGTGAACTGCCTGTCGATGCCAACGGCAAGCTCAATCGCCGGCATCTTGCCGTGGCGCTCGGTTCGCAACAGCAGAACGGTCAATCCGATCGGTCGCAGGCCGGCGAACGAGTTGCTCCCCGCACTGCCACCGAGCGCCGGGTGGCGGCGGTTCTGGCTGAAGTGCTGGGAAGCGAACCGGCAGGAATCCATGACGACTTCTTCGATCTCGGCGGCCATTCGTTGACTGCGATGCAGGTTCTGGCCCGACTGCGGTCGATCTTCCGGGTCGAGTTGCCGGTCGATTGCATGTTTGACGGCCCGACGATCGCGCGGCTGTCGCAGCGCATCGGTGAAGAGATGGCCAATCTCGTCGCGGACGGCGCGGCGCGGCTGGAGCAAGGATCGGCGTCTGCATCCAGGCAAGGCGCGAGCGTTCCCCGCCGATCCGACAGGGCATCTGCACCGCTCTCGTCCGCACAGCAACGCGTCTATTTTCTCGACCGGATGGGCGCCGGCGCGGCCTACAACATGTCGGTTTCATTGTGGCTGACAGGTGCGCTCGACCAGCGCGCACTGGTGTTGGCACTCGATGAAATTCGCCGCCGGCACGACGTCTTGCGCACCACCTTTCACATGCGCGACGGCGAGCCGGTGCAACTGGTCTCCGAATTTAGGCAAACCGGGCTGGCGACGATCGACGTGGTTGGCCTCGGGGCGGATGCGGCCACCGCCGAGGCAATGCGCCTTGCCGGCCAGGATGCCGCCGAACCATTCGATCTGGCGCAAGGCCCATTGTTTCGCGCCGGCCTGATCCGGCTGGCACCCGAGCAACATGCCTTGCTTCTGACGATGCATCACATCATCTTCGATGGCTGGTCGATCGGCGTCCTGCATGCCGAACTGAAGCAGCTCTACGAAGCATTTTGTAACGAGCGGGCGTCGCCGCTGGCGGATCTGCCGCTTCAATACGGCGACTTCGCCGCCTGGCAGCGACGCAGCGTCGAGACAGCCGAGTTCGAGCGTCAGACCAGCTACTGGACCCGTCAGCTCGAGGGGCTGCCGCCGGCCTGCACGCTGCCGGGCGACCGACCCCGCCCGGCGACCCAATCCTATCGCGGCGGTACGCTGAAAATGCAGATCGACCGTCAAACGACGGATCGGCTGAAGGCCCTCGGCCGCAGCCATGATGCGACCGCCTTCATGGTTTTTCTGGCGGCGTTCAAGACACTGCTCTTTCGCCACAACGACCAGGATGATTGCATCGTCGGCGTGCCGATCGCCAATCGTCCGAGGAGGGAACTGGAACAGCTGATCGGGTTTTTCGCCAACACGCTGGTGTTGCGCACGACGCTTGCCGGCGACCCCTCCTTCATCGAATTGCTCGGCCGCATCCGATCGACCGCACTCGACGCCTATGCGCATCAGGATGTCGCGCTCGAACGCATCGTCGAGCAGCTGAAAATCCAGCGCGATCCCGGCCACACGCCGGTGTTCCAGGTCATGTTCGCGTTTCAGAATGTTCCAGACGCGCCAGGTTCGCCAGTTGATAATTCAGCGGGATCTGCCTTCGATCTCGCGCCGGACCTCGTGGCGCGGCCGCTGAGCATCGACAAGGTGACGGCGAAGTTCGACCTTACTCTTTATCTGTCGGAAACCCCGCAAGGGATGGCGGCAACCTGGCAATTCAACGCCGATCTGTACAACCCGGCCACGATCGATCGGCTGTCGCGGCAGTTCCAGACTTTGCTCGAAGGCATAGCGAGCGATCCCGAGCAAAGACTGTCGCAACTGCCGCTGTTGCCGGAGATCGACCGTCACCAGATCGTGATCGACTGGAACCGCACTGAAGCAGGCGAACTGCTCGGGCAGGATTATGTCAGGCTGTTCGAGGCCCAGGTCGAACGGACACCCGGCTCCGTCGCCGTGCTGGACCAGGACCGGCAGCGCACCTATCGCGAGCTCAACGAGCGGTCGAACCGCTTCGCCCATTATTTTCGCAGCTGTGGCGTTACCAGCGAAACATTGGCCGCGATCTGCCTGCCGAGGTCTGCCGAGATGCTGGCCGTGCTGCTGGGCGTGTGGAAGGCCGGCGGCGCATTTCTGCCGCTCGACCCCGACCATCCGCCGGAACGCATTGCCTTCATGCTGCGCGATGCAGGGGCTGCGTTGCTCATTACGGAGACAGCGCTGCTGCCGACATTCAGCGCGGCTACGGTGCAGGCCATCTGCATCGACGCCTGCCAGTCATCCGTCGCCGTGCAGGACGCTGGCAATCCAGGTATCACCTCGGCGGCAGATGCGCTGGCTTACGTGATCTATACGTCGGGCTCGACCGGCAAACCAAAAGGCGTGATGATCACGCAGGCCAATGTCGGCCACTATGCTCAGGCGATGGTTCGCGCCGTCGCCATTCGTCCAGACGACATATATCTGCACACCGCCTCTTTTTCGTTTTCCTCTTCGATACGGCAGTTTGCCGTCCCCCTGTCATGCGGCGCGGCAGTGTCCATCGCTTCGCCCCAGGAGACAGCTGACCCACATTTGCTGTTCGAGACGGTGCGCCGCCAGCGGGTGACGGTACTGGATCTTGTCCCATCCTTCTCGACCGGTTGCCTGCAGGTCTTGATGTCGCTTGACCAGATCGTGCGGGCAAGACTGCTCGACAATCAGCTGCGGCTGATGCTGTCGGCCAGCGAGCCCTTGTCCAGCGCGCTGGTCGAAAAATGGCGGCGCCTCTGCAAGCCCGGGACGGAATTCATCAATATGTTTGGCCAGACCGAGACGACGGGGATCGTGACCGTTCATCCCGTTCCGGTCGAAGGCGAGGCGGCGGCGATGGTGCCGATCGGCCGGCCGATCGCCAACACGCAGGCCTATGTGCTGGACGCGTTCCTCAGCCCGGTTCCGGTTGGCATCGGCGGCGAGCTGTATGTCGGCGGCGCCGGCATAGGCCGCGGCTACGTCAATCATCTCGAGGCCAGTCATTTTGTGCCGAACCCGTTCGGCGCGGACGACGGCGAGCGGTTGCTGCGAACCGGCGATCTGGCGCGTTTTCGGCCTGACGGGGCAATCGAAATAACCGGACGCGCCGACGAACAAGTCAAAATACGCGGCTACCGTATCGAGCCGGGGGAGATCGAGGCTGCGATCCATGCGCATCCGGAGGTGCGCGAGTGTCTCGTCGGCGTTGTCGAAGAAAATGACGATGTAGGCGATGGCAAACGTCTGGTCGCTTTCGTTGCGGCCAACGAGCCTGATGCTGCGCAAACGTCCGCTCTGTCTCGGTGGCTGCGCGAATTTCTGCGTCAGCGGCTGCCGCACTACATGCTGCCTCAACGCATTGTCCTTGTGGACCGCTTGCCACGCCTGCCGAACGGCAAGATCGACCGGCGGATCGCCGGGCAAATGGAGGCGCTGGCCCGGTCGAGTGCAGGCATGCTCCCCGCGAGCCAGGACGGGCCGCGCGGCGTGGGGCAGGCGAGCGCCGAGACAATCCTGGCGCAGGTCTGGAAAAAAGTCCTGCGGCTGGACGAGGTTGGACTGCACGACAACTTCTTCGACCTCGGCGGCAATTCCATCCTCAGCCTCAACATTGTTGTCGAAGCCGGCAAAGCCGGACTGGGCGTCGAGTTGGGTCAGCTTTACCAGCACCAGACGATCGCCGATCTGGCGCGCGCCATTGCTCGGACGAGCCTGGGAAAGACAGCCGCGACGGTCTCGGCAACGAACGAAAATCCGGCGAAAATCCTGGTGACGATCGAAAGCCTTCGCGCCTACGGCCGCGAAGCGTTGACACGGGCCGGCTTGACCGAGATGGGTGCGGAGATCGTCACCGAAGTGCAGCTCGAGGCAAGCCTGCGCGGACAGCCGACGCACGACATGGTCAGCATCCCGCGCTATGCCTCGCGGATTGCTGCGGGCAAGATCAACCCACGGCCGCAGATCCGCATCGAGCATGAGAGCGCCACCATCGCGCGCATCGATGGAGACAACGGTCCAGGCCAGTGGGTCAGCACGGTGGCGATGGACCTCGCCATCGAAAAGGCAGGCACGGACGGCGTCGGCATTGTCGGTGTACGCCGCTCCAATCATTTCGGCGCCGCCGGCCACTATGTCTGGCAAGCAGCCAGGAGAGGCCTGATCGGTCTGTGCACAACCAATGGGCCGCTGATCCTGGCGCCGACGGGCGGCGTCACGCCGACATTCGGCAACAATCCGCTCGGCGTCGGCATTCCGGCAGGACGGCATTTCCCGATCCTTCTCGATGTCGCCATGAGCGTTGCGCCGCGCGGCAAGATCGGCCTGTCGGTTGCCGAAGGCAGTCCGTTGCCCGCGGGCTGGATTCTCGATCGCTTCGGGCGTCCTTCGACGGATCTCGGCGACCTGGCAGCCGGGCTCGGCGTGCCGATTGGCGGCCACAAAGGATATGGCTTGGCCATGGTCATGGAAGTGCTTGCCGGCGTGCTCAGCGGCGCCGGTTTTGGAGGCGACCACCATCAGGACAGGTTGCGTGAGGGCGCGCCCGACTACGGCCATTTCTTCATGGCGCTCGATCCCGAGCGGTTCATGCCGGCATCGGACTTCACCCAGCGCGTCGACCGGCTGATCGAGCAGACCAGGAACGGCGAACGCGCCGAAGGCGCCAGCGAAATCCTGGTTCCCGGCGAGATGGAATTGCGCACCCGCCAACAGAGCCTGAGCGAAGGTGTGCGATTGCGTCCATCGACCTACAGGGCGCTCGTCGCCTATGCACGCAAGGCCGGGCTCGACGCCGAACTGGATGTCGTCAGCGAAAAGCAACTCGCCGAGAGCCATGGTTGAGTCGGCGATGTCGTTCGACCGGGCCGAGCTGGACGAGAGCGTCCCGGCGCGCTTCGACAAAGTGGTGCGCAAACACACGGGGCACGTGGCGATCGGCGGCGCCCGGCCATGGACATATGGCGATGTTGAACGGCGCACCAATCAATTGGCCCGGGCGATCCTCGATCGCACGCAGCCTGGGCGCGGATGCGTCGCCTATCTCGTCGACCATTCGCCTGACATGGTGATCTGTGCGCTGGCGGCACTGAAGGCGGCAAAGGCATTCCTTTGCATCCATCCGGGAATGCCGCCAAAAGCCCAGCATGACATTGTCAGCGATGCAGCACCCGATCTGCTGCTTGCCGACGCGGCGCATGCAACGGCGGCGCGCGGGCTGGTCTATGACAGCAGCCGGGTTCTGCTGCTCGATGACATCGACGCGGGCTACTCCGTGGATGCACTGCATGTGGCAGTCGACCCTGGCGACCCGGCCGCGATCTTTTACACCTCTGGAAGCACCGGGCGGCCAAAGGGAGTGGTGAAGAGCCATCGCGCCGTGTTGCATCGGGCCTGGCTCAGCGCCCGATATGACGGAGTGAACGCGGCGGACCGGCAGTCGCTTCTGACCTATAGCAGTTTCGCCTCATCGGAGGCCGATGTCTTCGGAGCTCTGCTCAACGGCGCTACGCTGGACCTCTACGATGCCGCATCGCGTGGCCTTGGCGACCTCGGGGCGTGGATCGATGCGCGTCGCATCACGCTGCTGCACCCGCCCGTCATGCTGTTTCGCAAATATCTTGAGATGATCGAGGGCAGCGGCCTGCATCCCTCGGTTCGGCTGGTGGCATTGGCGGGCCAAACGGTGATTGGCTCCGATATCGAGCAATGGCGCAGTCGCTTCGCCAAATCCTGCGCCTTGCGTCATCGCTTCTCTTCCACCGAAGCCGGCCACATCGCCGTGGCGTCGGTGGCTCCGGGCGAGACGCTTGCGCCGGGCACCGTACCACCACCGCGCGCGGTCACCGACAAGTCCCTCCTGATCGTCGATGAGGACGGTCAACCGGTCGAGCAGGGAGGCGCCGGCGAACTCGTCGTTCGCAGCGCGTTTCTGGCCGACGGCTATTGGCGGCAGGAGTCCGAAACGGCGAAGTATTTCCGCGACGACCCCGATTTTCCGGACCAGCGCCTGTTTTACACCGGCGACATCGGACGTTTGTCGGGTGATGGCAGTTTCGAATTCATCGGGCGCCGAGACGACCAGGTGAAGGTGCGCGGCTACCGCGTCGAAACACGGGAAATCGAGCAGGCCTTGGTGTTGCTTCCAACTGTCAGGGAAGCCGCTGTCGTCACTGAACTCCGCCAGGATGCACACCAGCTTGCTGCCTTCGTGGTCATGGAGCCGGGCGCATTGTTTCAAGCCGAAAGCCTGAGAGCGGGGTTGCGGCCGATCCTGCCGCAATGGAAGATTCCCGGTCGTATCCACGCGCTTGAAACATTGCCGTTGACGGCGACTGGCAAGATAGATCGGCCGCTGCTCCAGCAGTATTTGCGGGCGCGCAGGCCTGCCGAAACCAGGGAAGACGTGCCATCTCCTGGGAAAGCGGACGGGCCGACCGCAAGACTGATCAAGCTCTGGCAAGGACTTTCCGGCCGCCCGCGCAACTGATGACAGCGGCCAGCGGGCGGCAGTTTCCTCGCGATGGCAACACCGCGAGATCTCGTCTTGCTCAGAACTGGTAGATCGCGGTGAGGCGAACGGTCTGTTTGGAAAGCTCGACCTTGTTGCCGGGGCTGACGAAGGAATTGGTGGTGATGTCGCCGATGGTGCCGCCGAAGCCGGCGCCGCCGACGGCGATTTTGCGCGACTTGTACTGGTGGTAGAGATATTCGGTGCGCAGCCGCAGGTGCTCGCTGACTTTGACCTCCGTGCCGCCGCCGATCGGGTTCGTCCATTGCCACGGCCCCCCTGCGGCCGGCATTCTAGCTGCCCAGGCAGAACAGTCGCTTGGTGGCGGAGGCCGGTCAGCCGATCTCGGCGGTTCGAACCAGGGAAATGAGGCATGTCGATCAAGGTGATCGGGACGGGCTTTGGCCGCACCGGCACGGATTCGATGCGTGAAGCGCTGGCCATACTCGGCCTTGGCCCCTGTCATCACATGTCCGAAGTCATCGCCAACGAGGAGCAGAAGCGGCTATGGCGGGCGCTTGCGAAGGGTGCTGCGCCTGATTGGAACGAGCTGTTTGCCGGCTATGCCTCCTGCATGGACTGGCCATCGGCGCATTATTGGCGCCAGCTGATCGAGGTCTATCCCGACGCCTCGGTCATCCTCACCTGGCGCTCGCCGGAAAGCTGGTGGCAGAGCTTCGAGAAGACCATCCTGGCCAGCATCGACCAGCTTCAGGATCAGGAGGCGCTGGGCATTTCCCTGGTCGCCAAGCAGGTCTTCGGCGGCAAGGCGCATGATCGCGCAACCGCGATCGCCCTCTACGAAGCCAACGTCGCCGCGGTCATGGCAACGGTGCCGCCGGAACGGCTGCTGGTCCATAAACTGGGCGACGGCTGGGAGACCCTGTGCGCGCATCTGCGCGTTCCAGTGCCCGACCGGCCCTATCCCAACCGCAACGACACCAGGGAATTTCAGGCGCAATTCGGGCTGGACCGGCGGCGCTAAGCAAGGTCGGCGGCTCTAATATTCCTGCGCCGTCGGCCGGAACAGGATCTCATTGATGTCGACCTCGTCGGGCTGGCTCATCGCGAATACCACCGTTCGGGCGAAGGAATCGGCCGGGATGGCCACCCGGTCGTAGAGCGCCCGCACGCCTTGGGCGACATCCGCCTCGGTGACGCTGTCGGGCAATTCCGTCGCCACCGCGCCTGGCGATATGATGGTGGTGCGGATGTTGTAGGGCTTGACCTCCTGGCGCAGCCCTTCCGAGATGACGCGCACCGCATGCTTGGTGGCGGCATAGACCGCGCCGCCGGGCCCGACCTTGTGGCCGGCGACCGACGAGACGTTGATGATGTGGCCGCTCTTTTGCGTCTTCATGTGCGGCAGGGCAGCGGCGATGCCATAGAGCACGCCCTTGATGTTGACGTCGATCATCCGGTCCCAGTCCTCGACCTTGCCGCGCTCCAGCGGCGAGTGAGGCATCAGCCCGGCATTGTTGATGATGACGTCGAGGCGGCCATGCGTCTTGACCGCATGGTCGACGAGACGACGGACCTGACCGACATCGGTGACGTCGGTCTGCAGGATGGCGTCCTTGCCGAGCGAAAGCTCACTTGCCAGCGCCTGCAGGCGGTCGAGCCGTCGTGCGCCCAGCACCAGTTTCGCGCCTTCTTTCGCCAGCAGCCGCGCGGCGGCTTCGCCGAGCCCGCTGCTGGCGCCGGTGATGACGACGACCTTGTTCTCGATACCTTGCGTCATGACTTACCCTTTTGATTTTCGTCGCGATCAGCGATCGATCCTTGCCGCCTGTTGCGGGGAGTATCGCTCTCCCTGCACGGCAATCGCCGAGACCGCGTTTTCGATGTTGGCAAGATCATTCGCTGTCAGCGCAACTGCCGACGATCCGATGTTCTCCTCGAGGCGGTTGAGCTTCGTCGTGCCGGGGATCGGCACGATCCAGGGCTTTTGCGCCAGCAGCCAGGCGAGCGCGACCTGCGCCGGGGTCACCTTCTTCTTGGCCGCGATGACGCCGATCGCATCGACCAGAGCCTGGTTCGCCAGCCTGGCCTCCGCCGAAAAACGGGGCACGGTGTTGCGGAAGTCGCTGCTGTCGAACGTCGTGTCGGCGCTGATGGCGCCGGTGAGAAAACCTTTGCCGAGGGGACTGAAGGGCACGAAGCCGATCCCCAGTTCCTCGAGCGCCGGCAGGATCGCCTCTTCGGGCTCGCGCCACCACAGCGAATACTCGCTCTGAAGGGCGGCGACCGGCTGCACCGCATGCGCGCGCCGGATGGTGCGCACGCCGGCCTCGGAGAGACCGAAATGCTTGACCTTGCCCTGTTGGATCAAGTCCTTGACCGTGCCCGCCACCTCTTCGATCGGCACGACCGGGTCGACGCGGTGCTGGTAGAGGAGGTCGATATGATCGGTGCGCAGTCGCTTGAGCGAGGTCTCGACGACCTCGCGAATATGCTCCGGCCGGCTGTCCATGCCGCTGTGTCCGGCAGTGCCGGCAATGTCGATGCCGAATTTGGTGGCGATCACCACCTGGTCGCGGATCGGCTGCAATGCCTCGCCGACGACCTCCTCATTCTTGAACGGCCCATAGACTTCGGCGGTGTCGAAGAAGGTGATGCCGCGCTCGAACGCCGCGCGGATCAGGCGGACGGCATCGGCCGTCTCCATCGGCGCCCCGTAAGACTGGCTCATTCCCATGCAGCCGAGCCCAATGGCCGAGACTTCGAGGCCGCTTGTTCCAAGTGTTCGCTTTTGCATTGTCATTGTCCTTGCTTCTCGGTGTCGGCCTGTTCGAAAACCTTCCGGGCGATGCCGATCGCCGTGGCTGCCGTCGGCCATCCGGCGTAGAAGGCGAGATGGGTGATGGTTTCGATCAACTCGTCGCGGGTGACGCCGTTGTCGAGCGCCCGCTTCATGTGCCCTGGCATTTCATTGATCCGGTAACCTGAAATCAGGCTGGCGACGGTGATGAGGCTGCGGTCGCGCGGCGACAGGCCGGGGCGCTTCCAAACGTCGCCGAACAACACCTCGTCGGTGTATCTGCCGAGGGCAGGGGCGATGTCGGAGAACGGGTTCCTGGGAGATGCATCGGTCATGATGGCTGGACCTCGTATTGTTCATCGCTGACCTTCTCCACCCAGTCGACGACCTTGCCGTCCAGCGCTTCGGCGATGGCGATGTGGCTCATCGCCGTGGTTGGTGCCGCGCCATGCCAGTGCTTCTCGCCGGGCGCGAACCAGATGATGTCGCCGGGGTGGATCGGCTCGATCGGCCCGCCTTCGCGCTGGACCAGTCCGGCGCCCGACAGCACGACCAGCGTCTGGCCGAGCGGATGCGTGTGCCAGGCGGTGCGCGCGCCGGGCTCGAAGGTCACGGTGGCGCCGCCGACCCGGGCGGGCTCGCTGCCCTTGAACGGCGCGTCGATGCGCACCGATCCCGTAAAATAATCGGCGGGCCCCTTCGCCGAGGGCTGCGAGCCGCTTCGCTTGATGTCCATGTCTTTGTTCCTTCTCGATGCCAGCAATCACCGTGATTGCCGCCGTCCGAGGCTGCCC
Organism: Mesorhizobium sp. P2_E7; assembly: GCF_056403855.1. Classification (NCBI taxonomy): domain Bacteria; kingdom Pseudomonadati; phylum Pseudomonadota; class Alphaproteobacteria; order Hyphomicrobiales; family Phyllobacteriaceae; genus Mesorhizobium; species Mesorhizobium sp. P2_E7. Next base: position 311,530 of record NZ_JBFUER010000001.1, read on the forward strand.
GATTTGTGATGGAGCCTATTTAGGGCCTGCGATTATCCGCGAGTAGCTGCTATATCCGGCATGAACCTATGAGGAGTGCTCATCAATGCCGCGCGACAATCTGAATGAGCTCACCGCTTTCCTCGCCGTTGCCCGCGAGAAGAGCTTCACCAAGGCGGCTGCGAAGCTCGGCGTCTCGCAATCGGCGCTCAGCCATACAATGCGGGCGCTGGAGGAGCGGCTGGGCGTGCGGCTTCTCGCCCGCACCACGCGCAGTGTTTCGCCGACCGAGGCGGGCGAGCGCCTGCTGCGCACGGCCGGCCCGCGGCTCGACGAGATCGAGGCCGAGCTTGCAGCCTTGGGCGAGTTGCGCGACAAGCCCGCCGGCACCATCCGCATCACCGCCGGCGAACATTCGGCCGAAAGCATTCTGTGGCCGGCCTTGGCCAGGCTGCTCCCCGATTACCCCGATATCGCGGTCGAGATCATGGTCGACTACGGCCTGACCGATATCGTTGCCGGGCGCTATGATGCCGGCATTCGTCTTGGCGAGCAGGTCGCAAGGGACATGATTGCGGTGCGCATCGGCCCCGACATGCGCATGGCGGTCGTCGGCGCGCCATCCTACCTGGCACGCCACAAGCGGCCGCAGACCCCGCAGGACCTGACGGCGCACGCCTGCATCAACCTGCGCCTGCCGACTTATGGAGGCATCTATGCCTGGGAGTTCGAGAAGGCCGGCCATGAGCTGAAGGTGCGGGTCGAAGGACAATTGGTGTTCAACAATTTCAGCTTGCGCATGAACGCCGTGCTTGCAGGCCTTGGGCTTGCCTATCTGCCGGAGGATCAGGTGCGAACGCAGCTCGACGACGGCCAGCTGGTCAGGCTGCTTGCCGACTGGTGTCCGCCCTTTTCCGGATACCATCTCTATTACCCAAGCCGAAGGCAGCCTTCAGCGGCCTTCGCCCTGCTGGTCGAGGCGTTGCGCTATCGCGGCTGACAGCTGCCGGCCGCGAAACAATCACTCTATCCCGCGCTGGCGGCGATCAACTGAACGCCACCTGCCGCGCCCTGGTCATCGGACTCACTGCCTACAAGCGCCATCGCGCACGCCCTCGGGTTGAGGTGTCCGCAACCCGGCCGGAATCGACCGCAATGATGGTCGACAATATCTGCTGACTATCCGCGCAGCAGAACCGAATTGCGCTTTCGGGGACAATGTTCAGACGTGCACGGTGCCATGCGAAAGCTCGCCCTCGTCGCTCGAGATGAGGAAAGCGGCAGCAAGCATACCGACATAGAGCAACCCGACCAGGCACACCACATAGATGCCCGGAATAGCGCCGAGCTGCGCCACGCGCGCGGCATCGAGGAATGACGCACCAAAGCCGATCGGCGATCCTTCGCGTTGCAGGCTGGGCGTCGTGATCTTCAGCACCCAGGCCAGCGTCAGGATCGTGTACATAAAAATGTAGTTGCGGCGCAGCCGGCGCACCAAAGCCGCGCGCTGCGAAATCAAGAAGCGCGGCGAACGCAGGCCCTCGCCAACGATGGCCAGCCAGTTGGAGGCGTAGTCCGGCTGCGGCGAGAAGATCTGTGCGAAGTAATAGCGCTCGAACTGGCGCACCCTGGCCCGGTAGACGTCGAAGAAGCGGTAGCGCCGCGCCTCGATCCACAGAAGCAGCGTGATCAACAGCATGGCGAACAGCAGCACGCCGTGATGGGCGCTGGGTGTCGACAGCGAAACGGAGAGCATGGCGGCGACGACGGTGATCGCCCAGTTGCTGGTGCGGTCCAGACGGTCGCGCCAGCCGGCCATGCGGGCGATCTCGGCGCGATGGAAATGTGACATGGTGGTCGCGAGTTCCGATGAGGTGAGCTTCAGCGCGAACGCATCCGACACCCGCGGCGCTGCTGCCGCTTCGGCTGGCTTCACAGTCTGGACCTGGGACATTCCCCGCCATGCGCCTCCCTAACGCCATGGCCGGCCGAAACAAGCCGGCCTTCACCCCAATAGACACAACGCGCGGCGAGCCGAAACGTTCCAGCCTCTTTGGGGTTTATGCGCCCAGCCAGGCCCGCCCGGCTACGCGATCGAATGCGGTGCGCTAATGCCCGCTTCCCGCGACCTTTTGCCGGCGAGACCTGACCGCTTCCAGCAGTTCGCGCTCGCCGGTGTGAGCATTTCGAAAAATGGCCACAACCATCACCGCCAGGATTTCGGCGTCCGGGTCCAAGGGGTTGAGATGTTCATCCGCGCAGACCTGATCGAACACGTGTTCGCAAATAGCCAGATCGTGAGGGCTGAGGCAGGTACGGTTGAAGCGCCCACGCGGCATTTGTGCGAACCTTTCAGGGCCCGCTGCCGACGAGTCGCTGAGGCGATGGATTGCTCCAGCGATAATATCGTCGACAGTGTATTGCGGTGAGTTTACTCGTTTCCTGACGATTGAACTGTCAGCAATCCCAAAATTTCCGCGCACTCACGAGCTTTATACTGACCAATGTTCATCAACTGGTAGTAATCTTGTCGCTTGTTTTCCGGGATATGAAAGCCGCGCCTAAAATCGGCCGCCTCCTTCGGAGATCGAGTGCAACCGATTTTGCTGGCTGTTACTTTCAAACTTGCCAGGGAGCATCCGATCCTGGCCGCAATATCCTTCAACGGCTCGTTGTTAACGTATCCGTCAAGAATTATCTTGCGACGGGCTTCGCTGTTGAGCTTTGCGTTCATTTACAGGGTCTCCCCAACTACGCTTCGACAATGCTCAATTCTATATGCAGCGGGCTGAAGAGTGTCGTTAGCGTTGCATCCAGAAACTTATCTCGGAATGCATTTCTTGCTGTTGCTCAGCGTGACCGCCGGCTCTGCCGACGCGAGTTCCGCTGTAGTTGGCAGGGTTGCGGCTGTGGTCTTCGAACGGCTTGATCTGGCTGGTCTGTCGATATCGGCCTCAAAGTCTTGCCAGATGCCCGAGATACACCACATGATTGCCAGGGGCATGGGCATACCCGAATCGGATATGGCACCACGCGATGAACGCTAAAAAGCCAGACGAGGCACCTGCGAGGCAGCCGCCGGAGCGTGATCGACGTCGTTGGCCGCGCGAAGCTCAACCTCACAACGAGCAAGCTTCGCCACTCGCGCCGGCGCTCGAGCCTTTGTCCTTTTCAACGCTCGAACTGGCGCCAGAGGATCAATTCGCCGCCTGGCAAGCGCACATGGCTCCGCTTGTCGAGGTCAAGTTGCCGGATGACAAATCGCCGGACGATGGCTTTCCCGCCGACCATACGGCCTGGAACCTCAGTGGCATGCTGATCGTTCAGCAGCGCGCAGCGGCACACAGTTACATGCGTTCTGCCGCAAAACTTCGGTCCAGCTCGATCGATCACTGGTGCATCGTGTTGCCCCATACTGGCTGGTCATGGACGGAGGTCGATCGCCGCGTTGCAGAAGGCCAGCCGGACAAATTGGAGATCAGGTCGCTTGGCTACCCGTTTCGCGGGAGGGCAACGGACTCCGAAAGTCTCCTTCTCTATATGCCGCGTGATTTGTTCGCCGATGCGGCGGCAACCCTCGACGCGAAGAACAATTCAATTCTGTCCGGCAACTTTGCCAACCTCCTGGTCGGCTATATCAACAGCGTAGAGGCAAGACTGCGCAGCCTCACGGCTGACGATCTGCCTCGCATCGTACACGCAACGCGCAGCATGATCATTGCCTGCCTCGGGCCTGCGGGGGAACATGCTGCCGCTGCCGAACAACTGGCGAATGTTGCGCTCATGGAGCGGGCGCGCAGATACGTCCACAACAATCTGGATGCGGCTCATCTGACACCGGATTCAATGTGCCGGGCGCTCGGCGTCTCGCGCTCCCGTCTCTATCAGTTGTTCGAACCAAGCGGTGGTGTTCTCCATTACATCCAAAGCCGCCGGCTTCTGGCAGCGCATATTGCGCTCAGCGATCCGGTGGACAGCCGGCGAATTGTTGAAATTGCCGAGGCCTTCGGGTTCAGTTCAGCGGCCAATTTCAGCCGGGCATTCAGCAAGGAATTCGGTTACAGCCCCCGCGAAGGCCGCAGCACGGTGGTGTGGCCGCGCCCGGCCCACTCTGCTTCGCTTGCCGAACATCAGAAGGCTTCTTCCTTTGAAGGCTGGCTCAAAGCGCTGGGAAGCTGAAACAGGATCGGCGATTTTTGGACGGACCGGGCTCAAAAAAGGTTGCCGGGCGGGGAAGGCCACATCGCCTCATGGACCACAATATTCCATGTCGCGTCCACCGCGCCATCAATCATATGGCTAATTCCCGCCACTTGCCGATTTATTAACGAACTGTGACTATTCATCATTATCGATAATTTTCCGCCAATCACTGCCGGGCATGCATTGCAACTACGCAGCACGCGGAACTTGTTAAGACTGCCAGTTGAAAGTTTGCCAAGCTTGGCAGTTATGCTATTTCTGGACTGGGGGAAGCGAATTTGGACCGCCTATGGAGGTGGCTCTTGCACCCAGAGGCATCAGGCGTCGGCACGGAGAGTGAGGAGCCCTCCTCAAGCGATGTTCCACGTGCCGGCGAAGCGCTTCTCGCTGACCTTTTGGCAAACACGACCGAACTTTTGTCGTTCTATGACCGCGACTTCTGCCTGACGCACTACGCAACCAAGCTCAAAGGCGTGTACGGAGGCGCGGTAGCGCCGGGTGCCGCCGTTTGGGAGATCTACCCGAGCTTCCTCGATGCGGGGTACCGCGACGAATTTCTTCGTGTGTTCCACGGCGGCACTCCGGCAAGCATCGACTTGCCGCGATCATCGGACGAAGCGCCCCGTTCCGTTTTCGTCTTCGCCGCCGCAAATGGTGTGGGAATCATCGAGACAAGGGGGCACGGCGAGCGGAGCGCGGCGGAGGAGCAGGAGCATGTAATTCTGCTCCATCAGGCGACGCACGACGTGCTGACCGGACTGCAGAATCGGCGGCGGTTCGGCGAGCGGCTACAGCAGGCGCTCGCGGCCATCGGCGGAGCAAAGCCGAAAGCCGCCCTGCTGCAAATCGACCTCGACGATTTCAAAGCGGTCAACGACACGCTCGGTCATGGAGCAGGCGACACGCTTCTTCAACTCGCAGCGGGTCGAATCCGCGACGCGCTGCAGGACGGCGAATCCGCGTACCGGTATGCCGGCGATGAGTTCGCCGTCATCCAATTGGGAAAGGATCAGCCTGCGGAAGCCGAGCGCCTCGCAGGATCGCTGGTCGACGCGTTCAAGGAGCCGTTCGTCATCAACGGCATTCCCGTCTTCGTCGGCTCGAGTATCGGAATTGCTTTCGGGCCGGAGCACGGTACCGATGGCGAGCAGTTGATGAAAGCCGCGGACATTGCTCTTTACGCAGCCAAGACGGATGGACGCGGTTGCGCTCGAACGTTCAACCGTTCGATGCTGCTCTTGCTCGAGCAACGCGAGAATCTGAGGCGCAACCTTCGAACCGCGCTGGAGCGGGGCGAGCTTTATTTGGAGTATCAGCCGCTCATTCGGTCTCCCGCATCGGTGATCGGTTTCGAAGCGCTACTACGGTGGCGGCACCCCGAGATCGGAATCATTCCACCCGGCGTGTTCATACCGATCGCCGAGGCGGACGGTCTGATGGACGAGATTGGACGATGGGTGCTTGAGGAGGCCTGTCGCCAGGCATTGACGTGGCCCTCCTCGCTGACGATCGCAGTGAACCTGTCGCCTGCTCAGTTCCTTAGCGGATCGCTGACTGACACCGTGGCTCAGGTCATCGACGCAGTTGGAATCCGGGCCGACCGACTTGAACTCGAGATAACCGAAACGGTTCTTCTCGAGAAGACGATCGACAATATCGACACGTTAAACACTCTGAACGTCTTGGGAATACGAATATCGCTCGACGATTTTGGAACATACTACTCATCGTTGAGCTACCTTAAGAACTTTCCCTTCGACACGTTGAAGATAGATCAGTACTTCATTGCGGACCTGGGGACAGATCTCAAAAGCCAGACCATCGTGCGATCGATCATAAATCTGGCGCACGGCCTGGGAATAAGCGTCACCGCCGAGGGGGTCGAGACGTCGGCACAGGCGCGGTGGCTGATCAAGGAGAACTGCGATTGCCTGCAGGGCAATTTCCTGGGACGCCCACTCGGAGCCGATGCAATTGGCAATTTCATCAGACGATCCCAGCTGAGGGTGGTGCGAGCGATGGAGGAATCAAATCGGGCGGTTTAGAGCGGTTTGATAGAACCACTGACCCTAAGTATTTGTTTTTACACAAATCCGGACGGAAAACCGCTACGCATGTTTCCTGGAATTGCTTTGCACCTTGCACCCTTTGTTAACGGTGAAGTGGAGATTTGTGGAAACGATCGAGGCAGATACCGCTCAATTCTTCGAGTCGGTGCAAGAGTGACTCATCACGGCGCGGGGTGAAATTTTTCGTCGCGGAGACCATCGCCTTACCAGGGCTCAATGCTGATGGAACAAGGGAGGATGCCTATGGGACCTGTTCATCATGAGCTGGCTGGCGAGCCGACTTTTGCGCCCATGATCCAGATCGACATGGAAATCAAAGCTTTCGTCTCCGCCTGGAGACACTGCGATTATGCCTCGACATACATGGCCCGGATGATCAGTCAAAACAGGTCAGACTCGGTCCGGCATTCAAATCTCTTTTCCTCTGCCCTCAACGAATTGCTGGAAGTCGCCTTTCGTACGCGCCATGCCGGTGGTGAACTGGCATGCAGGGTGTCCCGCCATGGCGCGACGGACAGGATCGAACTGACGTTCCCATGCGTGCCAGAGGAGCGCGAATTCTATGAAGAAGCCGTGTCACGCGTCGCAGGAACAGAGGCCAGGGAGCGATACCTCAATTCGGTGTCTGGGGATCTCGCGCCCAGCCGGGAGGTCGTGCTCCTGGAACTGGCTGTCGACTACAACGCGGTACTCAGGGTGGAGGAAGCCGATGGTGATGCAATCAAGCTTGTCGTGGATCTCCCGCTTGAGGGCCTGCAACATTGAGCCCTTACGACCTCCTCCCGCGCTTCAAGGCGCAATATGACGCCAACAACCAGGAGTTCTCCATATCCGGGGTGGTCCGGCCTCAGGCAATCGATGAGCTTGGGCCCAGCATAGCATTGCTCCGCGATGCGATCGGCCGTGTGCGCGGCGTTCTCTACGTCAATGTCAGACGCCTGACGCAGATGAACAACGCCGCGTTTCACGCCTTTTCGAGGATCCTCATCGACGCCTGCCGCGCTCGGCCCGATCTCAAATTCGTCGTCATCACGTCAAGCGTCGTCGGATGGACCTCGCGAAAATTCGGTCGCTTGAGCGGAATCGAGCCGAACATCACGGTCGAGGAGTATGACAGCGAATTCTATCCGGGACAGGGCTTCCTCGAGGAAGGCGGTTTCGTTCCGATCCTGCGTTCACAGACGAAGATGACCTGGCGCCACGAGCGCGCAATCTTGCCGCGACACGGCATGAGGCAGGGGATCGTCATGGCTGACATCTGTTGCGGGATCGGCGATTTCGCCGTGCTCGTGCAGAAGGAGTTCCAGCCATCGCGGATCGTCGCCCTCGACCACTCCATATCGAGCCTGAACTATGCTCGACAGGTGATGCGGGAGTTCGATATCCGGGGCATCGAATATACCTATGGCGATGCGTCGGAGATGCTGCTCGACGAAGCGCAGTTCGACCTGGTGACCTGCCGGCATTCCCTTCAGATATTCAATCGGCCTGAACTCATCCTCAAGGAGCTCTACCGCATATGCAAGCCGGGCGGGCGGGTCTACATCACCAACGAGAAGAATTCGCATTGCCTCGGCGAGCCGCGCGCCGAAAGCATCCGTTGGACCTATAACGAGGTGGCGAAGCTGTTCGGGCATTTCGAGATGGACGTCGAGCTTGGGCCCAAGAGCCGGCGATATCTGATGGAAGCAGGATTCGAAGACATCCGTGTGGAGACCTTCATGGTCACTAACCTGGACGGCGATCCGCAGGATTTCGCCGATGTCATCGCGGCATGGGCGGATGTCTATGCGGGCGAGATGGCGACCAGGCGCGGCGATGGACCTGAGTTCGTCTCACAGTTCCGGCAGGGTTTCGAGGACCACATTTTCGCTGCGCTCCACCCCAAAGGTTATGCGGGTTGGCCGATCTGGGTCGCATCGGGGCGACGGCCGCAATGAAAGCCGACAATGAGCCTACACCGCGCTTCGGCCTGCGCTCCTTTCGAGCGAAATTCGTGTTGGTCGTTGGCGGCGCCGTCCTGTTCGACCTCCTGCTGAGCGGTGGCCTGGCCCTTTGGAACGTTCAGAAGCTGTCGCGGGACGCAACATCGGAAGTCGGTGAGGGCCTGACGACCGCAAACCAGGAATACATTCGTTCCTATGCCGAATCGACAGCGTTGAGCGTTGATCTGCTGCTCGATCGGGTTCACGGCGACGTCAAGGCGCTGGCTGGAGTACTGCAGGCCCAGATCAACGAACCGACGAGGCAGCAAGAGGTCGGAGCGACGCTTTCGCATGAAGCGCCCGGCTCCGTGAAGGTCGTCTACGACGCGCACGGCGATTGGGCGCAGAACCTGCCGGGCGCGCCTTCCGTGGTCAGTGTCTGGGGCTACCTGCTGGGCGCCGACCACGCTCCGCTGCCGGGAGTTCAGAAGGAAATAGAAGACAGTACCGTGATCGATCTCGTCGCGCCGACTCTCATGGCCAGCGGATCGTCCAAACTGCAAATGTACTATATTGGTCCAAAAGAACGGCCGATCTTCAGGACGGTGCCGTATACGAACCAGGCGCAGACCTTCGACAAGCTCTATCCGGGCCACAACAAGGCAGAGTTCTGGGAGTTCTTCTTTCCGGGAATCTATGGCTCATGGCAGCAATGGGCCAGGGATTCGGCCTCGCGTCCTGTCCCTGACGATATCACCCAGACAGCGCCTTACACCGATGCAATCACGGGAAAGCTGATCGTCAGCTTTTTCCACCCGCTGTGGACGCGCGATCGCACCGGTATCGCAGGTACGGCCGGGGCCGACATCACTCTCGATCAGCTCGCGGAAGTCGTCGAACGGGTGAAGATCGCTGAAACCGGGTTCGGCTTCCTCACCATGTCGACTGGCAATGTGGTGGCGATCAATCCGTCGGGCCAGGCGATCATCGGCCTGACTTCATCGAGCGACGCGGGCACACAGGGCGTCACCGGCCTGGAGCGGTCCCTGCGGGGAAGTACGCAGCCGGCTATCGCGTCGCTGCCTCTCGGCCAGAACAATGACGGTGTCATTCAGCATATCATGCTCGACAACAAGGGCGAACGCGTACCCTACATTGTTGTCCTCAAGCGACTGAAGCCTACCAATCTGTGGAGTTCGGGACCGATCAAGTCCGAAACGATGTCGGTCGGGATCGTCGTTCCCGAACGGGAGATCTATGCGTCCCTGTTTGCCGCGCAGAAGAGTATTTCGCGCGCAACCAATCGTATCCTGCTCTTTCAGATCGGTGCGATCATCGTTTCGCTTCTGATTGTTTTCGCGGCCGTGCTCGGAATTTCGAAGCGGATCACCGCGGGCCTCAGGGCGCTTGCCAGTGCCGCCCAGCGGCTCCAGACCAAGGACTATTCAGTCCGCGTCAGCATTCCGACGCGCGACGAGGTTGGAGCCGCTGGCATCGCTTTCAACCGCATGGCCGAGCAGATCAGCTTCCACACGGAAAACCTCGAGCAACTCGTCGACGAACGAACCAGAGAGCTGGGCGACGCCAATCAGGAGATTTCCGCTCTCAACGAAAAGCTGCAGGACGAGAACGTCCGCCTCGGCGCCGAGCTCGCGGTTGCCAAGCAGATCCAGTTGATGGTCCTGCCGAAACCATTCGAACTCGAAGCGATTCCGGGGCTGGAGATCGCAGCCTACATGCGGCCGGCCGACGAGGTCGGCGGTGACTATTACGACGTCCTGCAGAACGGATCGCGGATCAAGATCGGCATCGGCGACGTGACCGGTCATGGTCTCGAGAGCGGCGTGCTGATGCTGATGGTCCAATCCGTCGCACGCGCGCTGCAGGAGACCGACGAAGCGGATCCGCATGAGTTTTTGGATCGGCTGAACAGAGCGATCTACAAGAACATCGAGCGGACGAACACCGGCAAGCATCTCTCGCTGGCCTTTCTTGACTTCGAAGATGAGCGGGTAACGCTATCCGGCCAGCATGAGGACGTTCTCGTCGTGCGTGCGGACGGGGAGGTCGAACGCATCGATACGCTTGATCTGGGTATGCCGGTTGGTCTGGAGAATGACATCTCGAAGTTCATCGATACCCGTGACATCCTGTTCGAGAGTGGCGACGTGATCGTGCTGCACACCGACGGTGTGACCGAGGCGGAGGATCAGGACAAAATGCTATTCGGGTTCGAGCGCCTCTGCCAGAGTGCAAAAAAACGTTACGGCGGGAGCGCCGAGGACATCAAGACCGGGATCATCGAGGATCTGATGGCCCATATCGGAGTCCAGAAGATCCATGACGACATCACCCTCGTGATCATAAGGCACACATAGCAATGACGACGCTGTTCGGTACCCCTGACATTGCAATCGGGATGAAGGAGAGCGTCAGTCGCGTTCGGTTGTTCGACGGACCTCTCGACTTGAGTTGGCGTCATTGTGCCACGACCTCGGACTTCATCGCCGATCTTTTCGCGTTGCGCTTCCGGTCGTCCCGCAATGACTACATCGAAGTGCGGCACAGCATCGGATATCTGGTCAACGAGCTCATCGAGAACGCCGTCAAGTTTCGCGCACCGGGCGAGATCGTGATCGAGGCGTCGATGGATTCGGAGTGCTTCAAGCTCAAGGTGTCGAATGACGTCGATGGCAAAAACGCCTCCGAGTTCAAGAACCTCTTGGCGGACATCACGGTTGGCGACCCCAGAGACCTGCTGATACAGCGAATTGAAGCGAATGCCGCGAGCCCCGACGTGTCACGCTCCGGACTCGGATTGCTGACGTTGATGAGCGACTATGGCGCACGACTGGCCTGGATATTCAGCTCCGCCGACGAAAGCGATCGGATTTGCCTGGAAACCTACGCCTCCATTCCGATCTCGCAAACGCACAACTAGAAGAAACGAAGCCAGGTCATGGAAATCAAGACAGACGACTACCGAGTGTGGAACGAAGGAAGCGATATTTTCTTCGACGGCGCTATGCGGCTTGCCAGTTCCGAGGCCGGTGCGCCCATCACGGCTTTGGCGACCAGTGTTCTTGCCTCAAATCCCCCTTCCATTACACTCAATCTGAAGGACCTTCACTTTCTCAACTCTTCTGGCATCAACCTGCTGGCGAAATTTACCATCGAGGTACGCAAGCATCCCGATGTTCGACTCGTCGTGCGTGGAACGCCCGACATACCCTGGCAATCGAAATCACTGCCGAACCTGAAGAAGCTGCACCCCACCCTGGTGCTTTTGATGGACTAAGGCCTGTTGGTCTTCAGGTGAAGACCAACAGGCCTAACTGGGTCGTCTAAATTGGCCAAGGGACTGCGTGGGCCAGCGGCAATCTCGGGTAGCATCGGCCAGTCGGTGCGAGAGCGCCGCACCGGGAGCGAGATATGTACGCCAGGATAAGTATCTGGATGCGAAGCTAACGACATTCCGGCCTCGTCCGTAGATGTTTGCGATAGTCCGGCGGGGGCTCGGCACAGGCGGCAGGCGTCCAGATAGCTGGTGTGTCGCCGCCTGTGCCGACAACGCCCCCCGCTACGCGGTCAAAGGTGTCCGTCATTGAGTAAGCGTAGCAAGGTCAATGGCGGCCGGCTGGAGTTCATTCCGCCGCAGATCCCGACTCTGGTCAAGCAACCGCCCGAAGATGAGGGATGGGTTCATGAGGTCAAGTTAGACGGCTACAGGACGCAACTCATCATCGATCAAGGCGGCGTGCGTCTTTTCAATAAGAACGGCCATGACTGGACGGCAAAATACTGGCCAATCGCGCTGGCAGTCGAGCTGCCATGCAGGGCCGCCATTCTCGACGGCGAGGTCATTGTAGCCGGTGAGCAGGGCGCTGCCGATTACCCTGCGCTGGAAGCCGCGATCTGGAATGAGCCGAGCCGGCTGGTGTTCGTGGCGTTCGACATCCTCCATCTCGATGGTCGCGATCTTGCCTCCTTGCCCCTGCTGCAGCGCAAGCACGCGCTGTGGCAACTGGTTGAGCCGGGCGCCGGCAAGATCCGGTACAGCGAGCATTTCGACGGCGATGCGCTGGCGATCCTTCGCGCCATCGACAAGATGGGGCTTGAGGGCATCATCTCGAAGCGCGCCGACAGCCGCTACCGGAGCGGACAATCGACCACATGGCTGAAGGCCAGATATTTCGAGGAAGGTGATTTCCGAATTGCCGGCCGTCATTCGCCAGCCTGGCACGGCTCCAATGGCCCTGGTGGCCACGCATGACGGCGAGGACGGTAGATCGGCAGCGCTGATTGCAGCTCAGACAGCCAGTCAGTTAGCCCTTGTTGTCCACACTCGCGTTCGCGGCGGCCGATACCAGCTGGATCGCGGGCCGCTCGCCGGGCGCGCCGCTTTTGGCGACGACGACCCGGTCGCGTCCTTCGCCCTTGGCTTCGTAGAGCGCATGATCGGCGGCATTGGTGATTTCCGCCCAGCCCGCGCCATGCTCGGGGTAGGCGGCAACCCCGAACGAGACCGTCACCGTGCCCAGCGTGCGGCCGCGATGCGTCAGATGAAGCTGCCTGATTGCCTGGCGCAGCGCTTCGGCCCGCACGGCGCCTTCCTCGAGCGAGCATCCCGGCATGGCGATGGCGAATTCCTCCCCGCCGTAGCGCGAGACGACATCGCTGTCTCTGGCGTGCTCGATCAATGTTGCGGCGACCTGCTTCAAGACGAGGTCGCCCGCTTCGTGCCCGAACGTGTCATTGAACCGCTTGAAATGATCGACGTCGAGCATGAGGATCGTCAACGGCTGGGCCGAGCGCTCCATCCGGCGCAGTTCGCGGCTGCTCGTTTCCTCGAGATAGCGCCGGTTGAACAGACCGGTGTTCGGATCGCGGATCGATTGCTGCCGCAACGTCTCGCGCAGGCGCAGATTGGCCAGCGCCAACGCCAGCGTGTCGACGACGCCGCGCAGGATCTGCTGCCGCTCAGCCAGCCATTGCGGCTTCTCGACGGCGTTCGGTTCGCACAGATGCAGGATGCCCAGCGTCTCGCCTTGCGCCGCCAGCGGCATGCAGACGTAGCCCTTCTTGCCATTCTCGGTGATATGGGCGCAGCGCGGTGTCAGCAGGCCCGGGCCGGCGACATGCTCCTGGCCGCGCCGCAGCGCCCAGCAGTCCTCCGGCGCAAATTGCGTGGCGCTCGACCGGACGTCGCCCCAATGCGCCATCTCCTCGACCAGATTGCGCGAGGCGCTGGTCAAATGCACGGTTCCGCTCAAGCCGCCGAGGAACTCGGTCATGGCCGTGCCGACCACTGAAAAAGCTTCGGGGAAGGTCACGCAGGCCTGCAGCAACTCACCAAGCTTGACCAGGCGGGTGGTGGTTTCCGACTTCTCGTGCAGTTCGCGGTTAAGCACCGCCAGCTGATCGGCGCGCTCGTTGACGACCCCTTCGGCGCGGCGCAACTCGCTGATGTCGTTGAGGGTGAGGACCAGGCCGCCGTCGGATCGGCTGAGCGGACTGCAGCTGGCGATGACCGGCAGATGAGATCCATCGGATTTGGTCAGGCGCACCTCGCCCTGATGCTGGCGGCCGGTGGCCAAGGCCATTTCGATCGGTGAAGCACCGGCTGCGAAGGCGCCACCTCTCTGGTCGCGCACCGTCAGCACCGCATCCCATTGCTGCCCGACGATCTTGTCGGCGCGGCGCCCGATCATCGTTGCAGCCGCCGGATTGGCGCTGGCGATGCGGCCGTCGCTGTCCAGCACCGCGATGCCTTCGGCCGCGGTCTCGACGATATCCTCGATATGCGCCCGCGCCGACGCAAGCTGGTCCGCCATCGTGTTGAACCCGTCGGCCAGCTGGCCGAATTCATCCTTGCGGGCATGGCTGATGCGGGTCATGGCATTGCCCTTCGCCAGCGCTTCCATGCCGCCCATCATATCCTTGAGGCCGGAGCCGAAACGGCTGAGCAGCATCCACGCAAATCCGGCCGCGACCAGCACGGCCGCCGCCGCGCTAAGACCAACCAGCCAGAGCAGCCCGTTGGTGCGCTGTTCGGCGGCGTTCAGCACGGGATCGTATTCCAGAAGCACGGCGCCGACGATCGTCTCCTCGGCCTGTTCGATCGGCACGGCCAGTATGGCGTTCTGTTCGTTCGGATCGACGAACCTGCGCGGGATGCCGTCTTGCAGCGTCTGGCCGACTTCGTTGCCAGGGTCGTGGTCGAATGTTTCGCCGGCTTTGTGCTCCTCGTCGGCGGCGTGGGCGATGATGAGCTTGTTGCGGTCGACGACGACGAAATCCCGCTGGGAGCGCCGGTGCTGCTGCTCCAGGAACTGCTTGAGCGCCTCGGGCTGCTCGAGCAGCGAACGCGCCCCTGCGGACGGTTTGAAGACGATGGTGTCGGCCAGTTCACGCGCGACATTTGTCGCTTCGGTCAGTCCAAGATATCTGGTCGCCGCGATCTGCGTGAATATGGCGACGCCGCCGACCAACCCGATCAAGGCCGCGGCGCTTACCATGCTGAGGATGATCTGGCTTCTAATGCGCATGATACGAATCCACCGAGGATACCGGCATCCTATGCGCTGGATCGAGCCTCAATTTCATTGTCTGTGTTTATTACCAAATGCTTATCAACGTGCTAACGGCGAGCCCGAACCTTGTCCCGTCGAACGCAATCAAAGACTGGCGACTGACGGCTTGTAGCCGATGGCATGGCGAGGCTGCTCCTACCCGAAGCAGCTTGTCCGTGGGACTACGGCAGCCTTGCCGGCTGTGGAAAATCCAGCACCTGCGCCACCGGTCGTGTATACTGGGCCGCAACGATCGCCTCGATCAACAGGTCGAGCGCCGCACGGGCCTCGCTGCTCGTTTCGTCGTCGCCGCGCAGATAGTGGCAGGCCCGCTCCAGATGCAGCCGGGCGGCGGCAAAGTCGCTTTTCATGAGCTTCTCCTTATTGCCCGCCGTGCGCCGAACATGTGCGACTCGCCTTACCCGTAAGCAAAGATCCCCAGCTGCATTTGAATCGAATTGTCCTGACTTCGCCGGAGGTGCTGGATGGGGAGAGACCCGAGCAACTTGGCTGCAGCCGTTGTTCCGGCAGGAAGAGATCGCAGCTTCCGACGCCTTGCTTCAAAATCTCTCCGGATTGGTTATCCTCGGCGTCGTAGAGGTTGTGATGAGCTTCAGCACAAAACCCCTTGTCGAGGTCACCTGGCCCCATTTCGCTGCACTGGTCGAACGCCACAACGGCGTCTGGGGCGGCTGCTGGTGCATGGCCTTCCACGCCCCGCCTGTCGGCGCGGCGGGAAACCGTGCGGCCAAGGAGGCGCTGGTGCGTGAAGGCCGCGCCCACGCCGCATTGGTCTTCGACGGCGCGGCCTGTGTGGGCTGGTGCCAATTCGGGCCGACCGTCGAACTGCCGCGCATAAAGCACCGGCGCGCCTATGAGGAAGGGCTGACGAGCCTACCGGACTGGCGCATCACCTGCTTTTTCTCCGACAAGGCCTATCGCGGCAAAGGCGTGGCGGCGGCAGCACTTGCCGGCGCGCTTGCCGAGATCGCCCGGCTCGGCGGCGGCACGGTGGAAAGCTATCCCGAAGACGCCGAGGGGCGCTCGGTTGCCGGCGCCTTCCTGCACAATGGCACGCTGGCAATGTTCGAGGCTCAGGGATTTACGCGCAGCCGCAAGATCGGCAAGCACCGTTGGGTAGTCGAAAGGAATGTCAGGCCGGATGGCCATTGACGGCCGATTTCCTACACCTCAAGCGCAAGGAACAGCGCTACTTGCCTTCGAAGAAGGCGTGGATCGCGGCTTCCAGCGTCTCGATGAGGTCGGCATTGCGGGTGCTGCCGGCCCAGATCAAGGCATTGAGCCGCATGTCCTTGTTGAGGAAGTTCACCTTCCTCGTTTCCAGCAGATATTGCACCACGTCATAGTGGCGCCCCTTGATCGCCTCGATGAGCGCGCTGTTGCGGCCGGTCTTGTCGGCCGCATTGACGTCGGCACCGTGTTCGACGAGCAGCCTGACGATATCCAGATGCCCGGTCCTTGCCGCCTCGATCAAGGCCGTGCGGCCATAATAGTCGGCGCGCGCGTCGATATCGATGTCGGGATGCTTGATCAGCGCCGTTATGGCGGCGTGGTGTCCCTTGGCCGCGGCGAGGCTGAGCGGCGTGCTCTTCCACTTGTTCCTGGAATTCACGTCGATCTGCGGATGCGAAATCAGTTCTTCGAGCACCGGGCCTCGGGCGTTGTGGGCGGCCAGATGCAACGCCGACCAGCCGCCCTCATCCGTCTGGTTGATGTCAGCCCCGGCCACCAGCTCGGCGCGGAGGGTCTCGATGTCGCCTTTCTCCGCCGCACCCAACAGGGTCGACCAGCCTCTCGCGTCCTCGGCTTCCAGGCCCACTGCAGCTGCCTCCGTGAACAGACTTGGCAAGGATCGTACGCCGGCCTGGCCGGCGTACGGCATCTTCGGCCGGAAGCCTTTCATAATCGCATGCATGGGGCAAACAGATTTCCGCGCTGCCAGCGCGGAAATCTGGGACCTCAAGCCGCTTGCAGCCGCTCCCGGCCGGGCTGCGGCGGGAAGGCGATGGCGATGCCGGCCGCACCCAGGCCGACCAGCGCCGAACCGATGAACAGCCAGGAATAGCTGGCATAGGCGTCGAAGATCATGCCGCCGGCGAGCGGCCCGAACGACATGCCGAGGCTGGACAACAGGGTTGCGGCGCCAAGCACCGTGCCGATGATGCGCGGCCCGAAATAGTCGCGTGCCAGCACGGCATAGAGCGGCATGACGCCGCCATAGGTGGCGCCGAAGATGATGGCCAGGAGATAGAACTGCTCGAGATTGCCGACGGCGAGATAGGCGGCAATCACCACCGCCTGGATGGCGAGGCCCGTAATCAGCACCGGCTTGGCGCCCAGCCTGTCGCCAAGCACGCCGTAGAGCACGCGCCCGCCAAGGCCGGCAAGGCCCTCGACGCTGTAGATCGACACGGCGGCCATGGGTGCTACGCCGCACGACATGGCATAGCTCACCATGTGGAAGATCGGCCCGGAATGCGCGGCACAGCAGGCGAAGAAGGTCATGCCCAGCACCAGGAATTGCGGCGAGCGCAGCGCTTGGCCGACGCTAAAGCCGGGATCGTCCGCGGCAGGCGCCGGTGCGCTGCCATCCGATGCCGCGACCGCCATTGATGGCTGGCGCACCAGGAAGACGGCCGGCAAAAGCAGCACCCAGGCCATGATGCCGATGTCGAACATCGCCGTGCGCCAGTCATAGGCGGTGATCAGCCAGCGCGCGAAGGGCGAGATGGTCATCGGCGCTACGCCCATGCCGGCCGAGACCAGCGACACGGCAAGGCTGCGATGGGTGTCGAACCAGGCGGTGGTAAGCGCGATCATCGGCGCGAAGAAGGCGCTGGCCGCCAGCCCGACGATGACGCCGTAGCTCAGCTGGAAGACGATGAGCGAATTGGCGCGGCTCGCCACCACCAGCGACAGGCCGAGCAGCACAGCACCCGCAAAGACGACGGGGCGGGCGCCGACGCGGTCATAAATGGCGCCCCAGGCGAAACCGCCGGCGCCCATCACCAGGAAATTCAGGGTCATGGCAGTGGAAATACCGGTCCGCGACCAGTTGGTGTCGAGCGCCATCGGCTCGAGAAAGATCGCCAGCGAAAACATCGCGCCGAGCGCGACACAGGTCATCAGCGCGCCAGCCGCGACGATGACCCAACGATAGGAATTACCCATGGTCTTCTCCCGAAATCGGTTCGATGCGGGCGCGACTACTTCCAGCTCCGTTGCGCCGCTTGCGTCCGAAGGACGTTGGCGGGATTTCGAATCCGACAATCCGGTTGCATTTTTTATCCAGATTTTTTGGCGGCGCTGCGCACTATCTCCCCCTTTGTGGGGGAGAAAGCGATTTCAACATCTTAGCCGTAGGCTAAGTGTTAGAAATCGCAAGAGAGGGGATTTTCAAGCGCCATGTGCCAATAGGCAGGCGCTGCGGAACAGGCAACTCGAAGGCTTGAAGTTCAAGCGGCAAGTGCCGCTGCCAGCCGCATTGACCAACTCACCGCCTCTTCTAGATTGACTCCTTCAAACAGGAGATATCGCTCATGGAGCTCCACCGCGGCCGCCTAATCGACCACATCCAGCTGGTGGTCAGGGACCTCAAAGCAAGCCGGCGCTTCTATGAAGCCGTCTTCAAGGTGCTCGGTGTTCCGATCGGCGGCGAGGCCGAGGACTATTTCTGGGCCGACGAATTGTTCATCTCCAGCCTCGATAGCCGGGCGGCGAGGGGCCAACTGACCGGGCGCCATCATCTGGCCTTCCAGGCCAGGGACAACGCGATGGTCGATGCCTTCTACAAAGCAGGCCTCGATGCCGGCGGCGCCGACAATGGTAGGCCCGGCGAGCGGCACTATCATCCCGGCTACTACGCCGCCTTCCTGCTCGACCCCGACGGCAACAACATCGAGGCGGTGTTTCACGGGCAGGCAAAGCGCAGTGCTGCCTCAGTTGAGATCAATTTCTAAGCAATCCCAAGGAAACCGCAAAGCGGGTTTCCGCCTGCAAGAACAAGGAGTTGGAGCGGTTCACCGATTCAATCGTTGAACCGCTTCCGATCAGGCCGGCGCGTAGCGGTTGACCACCATGCCGCAGGCATAGGCTTTCGAGCCGAGCACGCGCAATTGCCGGAAGCCGCCGAGGTCGAAAATCCGCTCGCCGTCGCCGAGCGCGGCCGGGTTGATGAACAGCTGGATTTCGTCGACCAGCCCCGCCGCAATCAGCGCCGAGGCAAATCCGGCGCCGCCGAACACCGCCATGTCGCCGCCACCTTGAGTTTTTAGCGCCTTGACCTCGCGCGGCAGGTCGCCGCTGGCAAGCGTGGTGCGTTCCCAGCGCGATGCCGCGAGCTTGTCACTCAACACCACCTTGCGCGCTTCGACGATGCGCTGGGCAAAGGCATAGAAGGGATCGCGCGGAAAGTTTTTCGCCGCATTGCCCCAATGGGTGAGGTAACCCTCTTCGGCCATCTTGCGGCTGAGCAGGATGGTGTCGATGCCGGCGAACACGGCGTTGAAATCCTGCTTCAAGTCGTCGTCCCACGGGCAGTTGTTGCCCCATTCCCAGAGCTGCCAGTGCTCGCCGCCGGCCGCACCGACAAAACCGTCGACCGACAGCTGCATCTGCAGGATCAGCTTTCTCATCGTCTCTCTCCTCGTTCGATCTGTCTATGCGGCCAGGTCATGCGTCTGGGCAAATTCCTGCGCCCAGCGCTCGAAGGTCGTTGGCGTGGTGTTGCGCGGCGATGCCTGTTCCAGCGCCCAGCGTTCACCCTTGTTGAAGCTCGTCGCCGTCTCGATCAGCGCATCGGCAAAACTGGCCGACATGCGGTTGCCTGTCATGCCGGCCTTGGCGTCGGCATAGGGCACGGCCTGGTAGGACACCTCGCGGCCGAGTGCCTTGCCGAGGATAGTTGTGGCTTCGGTCAGCGTGTAGTGGCCGCCGCCCTGCAATTCGATGACGCGCTCTGTTGGAAACGCCTCGGCAGCAAGCAGGGCGGCGGCGCGCTGGCCGATGTCCCTTGCCGCGATCAATGGCATCGGCAGGTCGCCGCGGAACGGGGTGGCGAAGACGCCCGACGCCGACTGTTCGACAAAACCCATGCCCTTGACGAAATTCTCCATGAAGAACGAGGCGCGCAGATGCACCAGTTCGTCGAGGCCGAGCGCATTGAGGCGGTCCTCCATCAGGGCGGCACCCAGCGAAGTCCCCATCTTGAGATGGGCGTTGAGACCGCTCAGAAGCACCACTCGGCGCACACCGGACCCCGCGATTGCCGTCGCCAGCCGGCCGCCGACTTCGTGCTCGAAGCGGTGGAGATCCGGCGTCTGGACGTCGAACGGGATCATGACATAGGCGCTGTCGGCGCCGGAGAAGGCGGCTGCAAGTGCGCCTGCGTCGTCCAGCGCAACGCCGAGGCTGCGCGCCACGCGGCGCACGGTGTGGCCCTGCCGCGCCAACGTCGTGGCGGCCTCGGCGCCAACGTCGCTGGTGGCGCCGACAATAACGATGGTTCTGGCAGTGCGGTCGGAACGGTGCATGGCATGTCTCCCTTTTGAAATGTCGGTTGGTAAATTGCTTTACTTTTGGAACCATTGACATGGCGAAAAAATGATGTCAATAGTAAAGTGATTTAAAAACGGAACCATAGAAATGTCGACCAGGGAAAGATCCGGTTGCCCCATTAGCCTGTCGCTTGAGCTGCTCGGCGACCGCTGGACGCTGCTGATCGTTCGCGACCTGGTTTTTGCGGGAAAGAAGCACTTCCGGGAGTTTTTGTTGTCAGGCGAAGGCATCTCGTCGCGCACGCTGGCCGAGCGGCTGCAGACCTTGCAGGACGAGGGCATTGTCACCAAAAGCGACGACCCCACGCACAAGCTCAAGGCAATCTACCGGCTGACCGAGGCCGGCATCGACCTGCTGCCGGTGCTGGCGACGCTCGGCGCCTGGGGCAGCAAATACCGCAAGGCCGATAATGAGATGGCGAGAATTGCGGTCGAACTGGCCGCAGGCGGCGAGGCGGCACTGGAGCAAATGAAGAAGAAGCTGCGCGCCGAGCATATCGGCTAGGACGCAACGCCAGCGTCCTTTTCGTGATGGTGGTTGGGTTACGTCGACACGACGTCGCCCAGCTCATCCATCCCAACCCGCAAATCGCTGTGGCCTCAGCCACGTCTGCTTCGGATTGCCATCGCCCGAGAGCACAGCCTCTGCCAGCCAGCGCGCGGTGGCGGGGGCGGCATGCATGCCGATCGAGCCCATGCCGCCATGCACATACAGTCCCTCGATCGAAGTGCGGCCGGCGACCGGCAGCCCGTCCGACAGCATCGGGCGGTTGCCGGGATAGACATTCGTCACCCGGGGCGAGCCGAGACCGGGCAGCATGCGCAGCGTGCGTGCCGCGATGCGGGCGGCCATATCGGTGTTGCGCACCAGATCGCGAAAGGCCGGCTGCACTGACGCGCCGAGCCTGGCGTCGCCGCCGCGCATCGGATTGAGGCAGATCGCTTCCACCGCCGGCTGGTCGTCGCGCTGCGAAGCGACATCGGCAAGCCCAGACAGGCTCATGCGCCGCCCGAGTTCCTCCTGGTCCGGCCATGTCAGCTCCTCGACGATCCACGGCAGCTCGAAATCGAGCTTGCCGAGCTGGATCAGCCAACCGCGGCCGGCGGTGAAAGGCAGCCCGGGCAACGGCCCGTCGCCGACCGTGCGCCGGAGCAGATCGGACATCCACAGGCCATTGGCGATGAAGACGAGATCGGCCGGGATGATGCCCTGGTCGGTCAGCACGCCCTCGACCTTGCCGTTGCGGGAAAAAATCTGGGCGACGCGCAGGCCGGTGCGGATCTTGGCGCCCGCCTCGCGCGCGGCGTGCGCGAAGGCATGGGTCGCGCCCATCGGCTCCAGCGTCCAGGCACGGCCGACATGGTAGCCGCCGGCCACCTGGAAGCCGATGCGCTTGTGATCGCGTGCCAGCTCAGCCCCGCTGATCCTGTCCATCGTGACCCCGGCGACGCGGTAGCGCTCGGCGATATCGGCCGCCGCCTTAAAACTTTGCTCGTCTTCCGAGATCAAGAGATGGCCGATCCTGGCGAATTCGAACGGCACCGGGCCGGCGGCAAGCTCCTCATAGATCGCGGCGCAGGCGTCGAGCATCTCGACCACCTCCGGCTGCGGACCGCTGAGCAAGGTGCCGGTGTTGCGCCCTGAGGATTCGGCTGCGATCAGGGTCTGCTCCAGGATGACCGTCTTGACGCCTTTGGAGGCCAGTTCCCAAGCCAGCGTGCAGCCGGCAATGCCGCCGCCGATGACGATAGCATCCACCGGGGTGCCAATGGCGGAAGCGGTTTGCGGCACGATCTCCTCCATATGAATCTCGTATACGAGTATACGAGATTCATATATTCGCGCAAGCTCATGTTTGCTAGTGTAAGGTGGTCGTTGTGGTCGGCGTTGCCGTTTACCTCTCCCGTGAAGAACTGGGGAGCGAGCGCCGGGGCAGGAGCTTTGGCCTTCTCTGCGTCACAATCTGGGAGTGTACGCGTACGGATGAAGAGCCAATGGCCTGGCTTTCGAACGTCCAGCGCCGGCAGGCGGATGAAGGGCAGCGCCCATGACGTTGGCGGCATGAGCCGCTGAAGCTGGCAGGAGGGATCGTATGGGTGGGTTTGCCGAAATGCAGCGGCCGCAGACGGTGGCCGAACAGGTCGCCAATGTGCTGCGCGAGGCGATCGCCGACGGCAGCCTGGCGGACGGCACCGTGCTGCGCCAGGACGATCTTGCACTGCGCTTCGGCTTCAGCCGCATGCCGATCCGCGACGCGTTACGCCAACTCGAGGCCGAAGGCATCGTCCAGATCCACCCGACCAAGGGCGCGCATGTCGCCCGCATGGACGCCACCGAGATCAGGGAGATCTTTGCATTGCGCGACCTGCTTGAAAGCCAGGCGCTCAACCTGTCTGTCCCAACGCTTGGCAGTGAAAAGCTCGACGAGGCCGCGCAGGTGCTCGCCCGCATCGACGCCGAGCCGGATGTCGCCCGGTGGGGCGTGCTGAACCGGACCTTCCATCTGGCGCTCTACAGCGCCTGCGGCAACGCCCGGCTGCTCGCCCTGATCGAAGCGCACCACAATGCCGCCGACCGTTATGTCCGCATGCTCCTGTCCAGCCTCGACTATCGCGGCGTCTCGCAGGCCGAACACCGCGAACTGCTCGCCGCCTGCCGCAAGCGCGACACGGCGGAAGCCGTGCGCCTGCTGAAGAAACATCTCTGCGATGGCATGGAGACGCTGGCCAAGGCGGGGATATTGCGGAACGGGTGACTTGTCCCGCCCGCGCCTGTGCGCATAGCCTCAGCCAGGCCAGCGGGAGGAGAATCGCTTGGACACGACTGTCGTCATTGTCGGTGCCGGCCCGGCCGGCCTGGCGGTCGGGGCCTGCCTGAAGCGGGCAGGGGTGGATTTCGCCATCCTCGAAAAAGCCGGGGAGGTGGCGCCCGCCTGGCGACGTCACTACCGGCGGCTGCACCTGCATACGGTGAAGTCGTTCTCCTCGCTGCCGTTCCTGCCATTTCCGAGGGACTATCCGCGCTACGTGCCGCGCGAACTGGTGGTTCGTTACCTCGACGACTACGCACGGAAATTCGATCTGCGTCCGCGCTTCGGGGTGACGGTGAAAGCCATTCGCCGCGACGACAGCGGTTTTCTGGTCGAGACCGGATCGGAGAACCTGACAGCGCGCCATGTCGTCATCGCCAGCGGCAACAATGCCGAGCCGATCATTCCTAGGCTCCCCGCCATCGAGGCCTTCAAGGGCGAAGTTCTGCATAGCGCCGACTATACGCAGGCTGCTCCTTACACCGGCCGCTCGGTGCTGATCGTCGGCATGGGCAACACCGGCGCCGAGATCGCGCTGGATCTTGCCGAAAGCGGCGCCAAGCCCACCATTTCGGTGCGCAAGGGCGTCCACATCGTGCCGCGCCAGCTGTTCGGCGTGCCGATCCAGATGGTCGGCATCGCCAGCCGGCCAATGCCGCAGGCGCTGAACGACTGGATGTTCCCGATCATCCTCGATTTCGCCCTGGGCAAACTCGAAAAGTACGGCATCGTGCGGCCGAAACAGGGCATCCTGCAGCAGATAGACGAAGTCGGGCGCATCCCGGTCATCGATGTCGGCACGGTCGACGCCATCACCAAAGGCGCCATCAAGATCGCGCCAGACATAGCGCGCTTCACCGAGCACGGCGCGCTATTCGCCGACGGCAGGCAGGAAGCGTTCGACGCCGTCATCCTCGCCACCGGCTACCGCCCCGGCTACGAAAAATTCCTGCCGGCGGAACTGCAGCCGGAACGCAGCGGCGTCAACGCCCGCTCCTCGCAACTCGGCCTCTATCTCGTCGGCTTCTACAATCCGGTCACCGGCCTGCTCAGGGAAATCGGCAGGGAGGCGAAGGCGGTGGCGGCTGACATTGCGCGGCGGGTCTGAAAGGAACTCTGCCGCTGAAGCTGCTGATCTCCCCCCTTGCGGGGGAGATGCCCGGTAGGGCAGAGGGGGGTGCTGTCCCTCCGGCCTGTCAAAGTATCGGTCACGCCCCGGCTCGCGGTGGGGCGGACAAACTCGAACGCCGGCGTTCCTTCACACCCCCCTCTGGCCTGCCGGCCATCTCCCCCGCAAGGGGGGAGATTAGCTATCCTACATCCCCCTCATTCAGCAGCCATTGCCGCACGGCTTGCGTCGGCTCGGGGTGGCGCTGCTTGCGTGGCATCACGACATAAAAATCCTGCGTGCCGCGCATTTCCGCGCGCAGCGGTTGCACCAGCCGGCCGGCGGCAATGTCGGCGGCGACGAGGAAGCGGCTGGCCAGCGCGATGCCTTGGCCGGCAATGGCGGCGTCGATCGCCAGGCCGGTCTGGTTGAAGCGCATGCGTTTGGCCTCTGTGGCCATCTTCAGGCCGAGCGCTTTCTCCATGAACTCCGGCCACAGATTGTGCGCGTCGTGCAGCAGCACGTGATGCTGGATGTCGGACGGCGCGATCTCGTTGGCGCCGGCCGGCAGCAGGGCAGGGCTGCAGATGGCCACGATCTGCTGGGGAAACAACAGGTCCACCATCAGTCCGGCGCCGAAGGGCGGGCGTCCTTGCCTCACCGCAATGTCGACACCGTCGGCCTGAAAGCTCGACAGGCTTTCACTGGCGAGAATCCTGAGGTCGACGAGCGGATTGTGCGCGACGAACTCCGGCAGTTTCGGGATCAGCCATTTGGTGGCAAAGCTGGGCGTGACGCTGATCGTCAGCCGCGCCGGTTCGGGGCGCAGCAGCAAGGTGGCCTCCGAGATCAGATCGAAGGCGCGGCGGATGTTCGGCACATAGGCGCGGCCTTCGTCGGTCAGCGCCAGGCCGCGCGGCAGGCGCTCGAACAGTTTTGCGCCGAGATCGGCTTCCAGCCCGCGTATATGCTGCGCCACCGCCCCTTGCGTCACGTTCAGCTCCTCGGCGGCGATGCGGAAGTTGAGGTGGCGCGCGGCGGCCTCGAAGGCGCGCAGCGCATTCAACGGCGGCAGGCTGAGGAAGGCTTCGGGCATGCAGTAGTTTTTCTACAGCTTGATTTCAGGCTTTCTGGTTCGAACCAGATGACAAAACCGCTTATAGCATTGGTTGGACATCGGAAACATGGGCGTTGGGAGCCCCGCCAACCGCGAAGGAAAATCGAGATGAGTGTAGAAAAAGTGGCAGTGGTCGTGGCCGGCGGCAGCGGCATGGGTGCGGCGGCGGCAAAGCGCCTGGCGGCGGATGGCTTCAAGGTTGCGATCCTGTCGTCCTCCGGCAAGGGCGAGGCGCTGGCCAAGGAGCTTGGCGGCCTCGGCGTCACCGGCTCCAACCAGTCGAATGACGATCTGCAGCGCCTAGTCGACCTGACGATCGAGCGCTACGGCCGCATCGACGTGCTCGTCAATAGCGGTGGCCACGGGCCGCGCGCACCGATCCTCGAGATCACGGATGAGCAGTGGCACACCGGTATGGATGTCTATCTGCTCAACGTCATCCGGCCGGTGCGCATCGTGGCGCCGCAGATGGTCAAGCAGAAGGCCGGCGCCATCATCAACATCTCGACCGCCTGGGTGGTCGAGCCGAGCCCGATGTTCCCGACGTCCGCCGTGTTCCGCGCCGGCCTTGCCGCCTACACCAAGATCTTCGCCAACACCTACGCCGCCGACAATGTGCGCATGAACAACGTGCTGCCCGGCTGGATCGACAGCCTGCCGGCCACCGAGGAGCGCCGCGACTCGGTGCCGATGCAGCGCTACGGCACCTCGGAAGAGATCGCCGCGACCATCGCCTTCCTCGCGTCCGAGGGTGCCGGCTACATCACTGGCCAGAACATCCGCGTCGACGGCGGCATCATCTGCGCCATCTGATCAAAGATGGTCAAAGCGTGATCGCCAGATCGCAAAAGATCGCGATCAAACAAGGGGATAGGGCGGCAGCCTGAATCTGTTTGCGACGACGCTCTATTTCCCGGTCACCAGATTGAAGACCAGCTGCCGCAGATTGCCGCCGGGACCGAATTCGACCTTGTCGAAGTCCCGGCTGGCCTGCCGCTGCGCCAGTGAGATCTGGGCAAGCTGCCTGGTCAGCTCCGTCCTGATTTTGCTGCAGCCGGGGTCGTCGGCGACAGTCAGGCCGACGCTTATCGCTTCGATCTTGTGCACCATCTCGACGATTGCCTCGCCATGCACCTTTTCATGGGCGGCGAGCCCGGCGGCGAAGATCTCCCAGCTCTTCTGCACGGCAGGAGACAGCGATGCGGCCGGCTTGGGCAAGGTGTAGGTGATGATGAGTTTCGGCCGCGCTGATCGCAGCACGCAGGCGCCGCCTTGCGGCTTGTAGTCCCTTGTCCAGGTCAGCTTGAAATTGGTGTGCGCAATGACCCGGCCTTTGCCGAGCAACGGGCCTGCTTCGCCGATCGAGGCATAGAGCTCGGGGCCGCTCTGGCCTGAAATGGCGTAGGTCTCGACCTTCTCGACCGGCTTCCAGTCGGCGCGTGCGGGCGAGGCGAGCAGCGAAGCCGCCAGCAGGACGAACAAAACGACTGGTTTCATGCTGATGTCAAAAGGCTGCCAAGGATTGTGCCCTTCGCTCTAGCATTGGGCGCGGCGCCTGACAAAGCCGTTGCAGGATTTAACCGCCCCGGCAAGCAGCATCATAGTCCGCCAGCACCTGGCCGATCGCCGCGTGGAAAATCGCCTCGGGATTGCCGGCTGATCCAAGCCCGGCCGGCAGCGTCGGCAGGAATTGCCGCATCAGCGTTTCGGGAATGGCCACGCGGGTGAGCGCCTTGCGCAGGCGGTCGACGGCGGCGATGGCGGTGGGGTTGCTCCAGTAGTAGCGGATCCGGTCGCTGTAGCTGTAATGCCGCTGCAGATAGAGGTCCGCTTCGCTGCCATGATAGTGGCTGTACCAATGGCCGGGTGCTGTCAGCATCACGCGCTCCATCGTGCGGGCAAGTGGCCGTTCGCCGTAGTCGGCGACCATTTCGGAGGCGATCAGGTCGAGACCATAAAACGCCTCGCGCAGGGCAAATGTCAGGCCCGGGCCCACTTTAAGGATCGGAAAGCCGTTTGCGACGAGTGCTGTCAGCGCCGTGCGGCTCTGATAGTCGGTGGAATGCGCCTCGTAGACGAGCGAGGGTTGCTCATCGAGCAATCCGGTCAGGCCTCTCGACCTTTCTGGCGCGTAGGCGACGACATTCTGGCTGCCGAATTCCACGCCTGGCTGCACCACCACGGCGATGACGCGGCCAAAGGCGTCCGTCAGGCCTTCGCGGGCAAAGATGTCGCGATGAATCTCGATCGTGCGCCGCGCCGCTGCCGGTTCAGTGGGCTTCAACTCGCTTATCGCGTGATCGACGCCGCCCGGAGCGGGAACCTCGGTGCCGATGATGTAGACCGGCAATGTGCCACCGCGCGCGAGCGCTGCCTTTTCAGCAGCCTTGGCCAACCGCGCCGCCCGGGTCGCGATGGTCTCGTCGTCGAGCGCCGCCGGCTCGCCGGCGCATCCCATCGAGGCGTCGAGATGGATCTTGCTGAAGCCGGCCCAGACGTAAGCCGTGACCATGGCTTCGGCCTTGCTCATCGCCTTTGCGGCCGGCTCCGCACGCCACGGGTTCGGTCCGAGATGGTCACCGCCAAAGATGATGCGCCGGGGGTCGAGACCTTCCCTGCTGGCGATCTCCAGCACGAAAGCGACGAACAGGTCCGGGGTCATCCCGGTGTAGCCGCCGAACTGGTTGACCTGATTGCAGGTTGCCTCGATCAGCAGGGTGGCTTCCTTGTCCGCGACGGCGCGCCTGATCGCTGTCTGGATCACCAGGGGATGCGCGGAGCAGATCGAGGTGATGCCGTAAGGTGTTCCGTTGCGGCGGGCAGCGGCGAGACCGGCAAGGGGATTGGCCATCATGTCCGCCTCGCTGTTCCCTTGATGAAATCGTCGAGCCTGTCGAAGCCGGCAACGCCTTCCATCGGGCCTTGCCGCGTGACGTTGCGGGCGCCGGCGGCATTGGCATAAAGCAGCGCCTTGCCGGGCTCCATCCCTTGGCGGCGGCAACTCAGGTAGGTGGCGCCAAAGCAATCGCCGGCGCCGGTCGGGTCGACTTCCTCGACCAGGAAACCGGCGCAGTCGATCCGGGAGCCGTCGGCGCCGAACCAGGACGAGCCGGCCGCCCCGCGCTTCAGCACAATCTCGCCGACGCCCCGGGCAAACAGTGCCGCCACCGCCTGGTGCTCGTCATCGACGCCGGCCGCGGCCAGCAATTCGTCGCCGGACGGCAGCAAAAGATCGGCATCGTCGACCAGCGTCGAAAACAGCGCGCCGTCGGCGCCGTCGATCAACTCCTTGCGCATATTCGGGTCGAAGGAGGTCGAGCCGCCACGGGCGCGAACCGCCTGCACGGCGTAAGTGACAATTTCCCTCAGCCCGGCCACCGACAGCGTCGATCCCATAATGTGCAGATGGCCGGCTCTGTCCGCCAGCAGACGTGCAGCGGCGGTGAGGCGGATCTGCCCGGCGGCGGATTCGGCGATGTTGTAGACAAAGTCGCGGCCGCCATCGGGCCTATAGCGCACGAAGGCGCATCCGGTCGGGAAGCGGTCGCTGACATCGACGGCAGAGATGTCGACGCCATCACGCTTCAGTCTTTCCAGGTTGAGCGTGCCGAAATCGTCACGCCCGATGCAGCCGATGATGCCGGCGCCGCCGCCCAGCCTGCCGACCTGGTCGATGAAGATCGCCGGCGCTCCGCTCGGGAAGGGCCCTGTCAGCGTCTGCGGTTCGAGGAAGCCAAAGCCCCGTTCCGTCGCCATGATCTCGATCAGGATTTCGCCGGCCACAATCGTTGGCCCCACGGCCTCGGCGGCGATCTCGCTGCGGCGCGAAAGGCTCATGCTTGCAAATCCTTCTCTCCCCAGCCGGACCGCGCGCGGATCGTGGCGGCGTGTACCGGCTATAGTCGAGGTAAATCGCCGGGAGAGTGAAGTCAACACAAACTGAACGTGCGTACATTTATTTTCATGCGCATGCGGCCTTATTGATGTGCCTCGCCCCCTCACAGCCATTGCGGTAAGCGACCTGGCGTCAAAAAATCGCGTATTGCCGAGCTTGACTTGCCTGTCTTCAAGCGCAATAAAATATACACGCATGTTCACTTAAACATGCGCATTCGTAAAGGAGGAGACGAAATGCCAATTGGTAAGCGTATCGGAATTTTCGCCGCGTCGGTCGCTGCTTCGGCGCTGACGGCGGGTGCCGCTCTGTCCGAGGAAATCACGGTTGCGACCGTCAACAATGGCGACATGATCATCATGCAGAAGCTGTCGCCGGAATGGGAGAAGGCGACCGGCAACAAGGTCAATTGGGTGGTGCTCGAGGAAAACGTTCTGCGCGAGCGGGTCACCACCGACATCGCGACCAAGGGCGGCCAGTTCGACGTGCTGACCATCGGCGGCTACGAGACACCGATCTGGGGCAAGAGCGGCTGGCTGACATCGCTCAACGATCTCGGCGACGACTACGACTATGACGATCTGATCGCGCCGGTCCGCAGCGGCCTGACGGTCGACGGCAAGCTCTATGCCGTGCCCTTCTACGCCGAAAGCTCGTTCACGCTCTACCGCAAGGATCTGTTCGACGCCGCCGGCCTGAAGATGCCGGAGCAGCCGACCTATGACCAGATCACGGAATTCGCCGACAAGCTCACCGACAAGTCGAAGGAACAGTATGGTCTGTGCCTGCGCGGCAAGCCGGGCTGGGGCGAGAACATGGCCTTCCTCGGCACCCTGATAAACACATTCGGCGGCCGCTGGTTCGACATGGACTGGAAGCCGCAGCTCAATTCGCCCGAGTGGAAAAAGGCGATCGGCTGGTATGTCGACACGATGAAGAAGGATGGACCTCCGGGCATCAGCTCCAACGGCTTCAACGAGAACCAGACCTTGTTCGCCTCCGGCCACTGCGCCATGTGGATCGACGCCACGTCGGCGGCGGGTCGCGTCTATGATCCGAAGCAAAGCCAGGTTGCCGACAAGGTTGCCTTCGCCAAGGCACCGGTGGCGGTCACCCCGAACGGTTCGGCCTGGGGCTGGGCATGGAGCCTCGCCATCCCGACTTCGACCAAGAAGGCAGATACCGCAAAGTCCTTCGTCAAATGGGCAACTTCGAAAGCCTATGTCCAGCGCGTCGGCGAGACCGAAGGCTGGGTCGCGGCGCCTCCGGGAACGCGCAAGTCCACCTATGCCAGTGCCGACTACCAGAAGGCGGCGCCCTTTGCCGCGACGGTTCTTTCGGCAATCGAATCCGCCGATCCGACCAAACAGACCAAGGACCCGGTTCCCTATACCGGCATCCAGTTCGTCGCCATTCCCGAATTCCAGGGCATCGGAACCGAGGTCGGTCAGGCGATTGCCGCAGCGGTCACCGGCCAGCAGTCGGTCGATGATGTGCTGAGCGGCGCCCAGGCCTCCGTGGAAAAGACGATGACGGAGGCGGGTTACATCAAATAGGCGCGTTCAAGCCAGGGACGGTGCGTGTGCCGTCCCTGGCGATCCGGGCCTGGAAAACCTCCCATTGCAGCAGGCCCGGAGGATGCACGGACCCGCCCCACAGCGGGTCCGTGTTTCCCTTGCAGGTGGCGACGCGCCGGCCGCCAATTGGCGGCACATCTTTCGAGAAGTCGGGAAAGAATTGACATGAGACTGAAGAACAAGATTGCCCTGATAACCGGCGGCGCGCGCGGCATTGGCCTCGGTTTTGCGCAAGCCTATGCGCGCGAAGGCGCCAGGGTGGTGATTGCCGATATCGACATCGAGCGTGCGACGCGGGCGGCCGCTGCGATCGGCCCTTTGGCCAGCGCCGTCAAGCTCGACGTCACCGACCTCGCTGCGATCGATAGGGTCGTTGCCGAGGTGGACCGCGATTTCGGCGGCATCGACATTCTCGTCAACAATGCGGCCATCTTCGACATGGCGCCGATCACCGAGATCACCGAGGCAAGCTACGATCGCGTCTTCTCCATCAATCTCAAGGGACCGCTGTTTATGATGAAGGCGGTGGCCAATGTGATGATCGTGCGTGGCCGCGGCGGCAAGATCATCAACATGGCGAGCCAGGCCGGTCGCCGTGGCGAGGCACTGGTGACACTTTACTGCGCCTCCAAGGCAGCGATCATCTCGGCGACGCAGTCGGCGGCATTGGCGCTGGTCAAGCACGGCATCAACGTCAATGCCATCGCGCCCGGCGTCGTCGACGGCGAGCATTGGGATGTCGTCGACGCCCATTTCGCCCGCTGGGAGGGCCTGAAGCCCGGCGAGAAGAAGGCCGCCGTGGCAAAGGCGGTCCCGATCGGCCGTTTCGCCCAACCCGAAGACATTGCCGGGCTGGCCGTATTCCTCGCCTCGTCCGACAGCGACTACATCCTCGCCCAGACCTACAATGTCGATGGCGGCAACTGGATGAGCTGAAGCGCTCTCCACGCCGCATCGCCAAGGGAGATTGAAATGAAGGCCATCCGATTTACCGCCGCGGGCGTTGCCGGCATGGCGGAGCTGGACCTGCCAAAGGTCAAGCCGGGGCACGCTCTGGTGCGGGTCCGCGCCGCAGGGCTTTGCCACACCGACATCGAGGTCCTGCATGACCGCTACGGGGAGGGCGCGTTTCCGCTGGTCCCCGGTCATGAATACGCCGGCACGGTGGAAGCAGTCGCCACCGATGTGGCCACCGTCAGGCCCGGCGACCGGGTCGCCGTCGATCCCAACATCCCGTGCGGGCATTGCCCCGCCTGCAGCAAGGGCCTCACCAATCTGTGCGCCAGCCTGAAAGCCTATGGCGTGACCGCAGATGGCGGCTTCGCCGAGTTCAGCCTGGTTGCCGTCGACCATCTGCACGGCATCGGCGATCTCGGTTTCGCCACGGCGGCGCTGGCCGAGCCGCTGGCCTGCGTGCTGAACGGCCTGGGTAGCGCCGGCATCGAGGCCGGCAAATCCATACCGGGCACCGCGCTGGTCTTCGGCGCCGGGCCGATCGGCCTGCTGCTTGCCCTCTCGCTCAAGGCCAAGGGCGTCAAACACGTGGCGGTCGCCGACATCAGCGAACAACGGCTTGCATTCGCTGAGACGCTCGGGCTGGAGCCGCTGGTGTCCGGATCGCAGGCGCTGTCGGCGCGGGCGCGCAGCTTCGATTTCGTCGCCGACGCCACCGGTGTCGCCAAGGTGGTCGAGGGTATGATCGGCTTCACGGCTGATGGCGGCACGGCGCTCGTCTTCGGCGTTTGCGCGCCCGACGCCAGGATTTCGGTTGCCCCATTCGAGATTTTCCGCCGCCAGATCAGATTGGCAGGATCGCATTCGCTCAACCGCAACATCCCGCAGGCGCTCGACATCCTCAAACGCGACGACGGCACGATGGCGCGGCTGGTCAGCCACCAACTGCCGCTTGCCGAACTGCTGCCGTTTTTCGCCAAGGGCGGCAGTGATCCGGCAACAATGAAGGTACAATTCTCCGCGGAACAGTAGAATCCGCATGGGCCGCTGCCATGGCAGCCAGGCTGCGGCCATGCGGGAATGACTGTTGGCTTCGCCTTTCCGAAAAAACGTGACTCATCTATCAAGATGCCAGTCCGGACAGGGAGCGTGTGAATGGCAAAGACGATCAGGACGATGGAGGACTTCTCCGACTTCGTCGGTCTGTCGCGCACCACCGTCTCCAAATATTTCAACGACCCCAATTCGGTCCGCAAGAACACCCGCAGCGCCATCGAGGCAGCGCTGAAGAAATCCGATTTCCGGCCGAGCATGTTCGCCGTCAATCTCAACCGCCGCCGCAGCAACATTTTGGGCGTCATCATTCCGAACTCGACCGATCCGTTCTACATGGCGCTGACGCGCCGCATCGAGCTGATCGCCAACGAAGCCGGCTTCCTGGCGTTTGTCCTGTCCTCCGACGGACGCGCCGAGATGGAGGACCAGGCGATCCAGACGTTCAGGTCGATGAACATCGCCGGCGCCATCATCGCGCCGCTCGGCGTGCGGTCGCACCACCGGATCCTGGCCGAGCTCGGCTCGAGCATTCCGCTGATCTACGTCGACTCGCCGCTCGACGAGACCTCCTCCTTCGTCGGCACCGACAACCGCCAGAGTTTCAGGCTCATCGTCGATTATCTCTGCCGCTCCGGCGAGCCGCCCTGCTACTTCGCCATGCCGCTGGTCAACAACAACGCCTCGGCGCGGCAGGATGCCTATGTCGAGGCCATGCAGCAGTTCAAGATGACGCCTGAAATCGTGCCTGTCACTGATGCGCGGTCGTGGGATTTCGAAAAATTCGGCTTTGACGAAGCGCTGCGTATCCTGAAGTCACAGGGCTTTCCGACCAAAACGGTGCTTTGCGCCAACGACCGTGTTGCCTTCGGCGTGCTCGCCGCCGCCTATCAATTAGGCCTGAAGGTTGGCCATGGCGCGGATTGTGACCTCAGAGTCGCCGGGCACGACGACCATCCGCTGTCACGCTACGCCTGCCCACCGATCACGACAGTGGCGCAGAACTACAACGAGATCGGCCGCCTGGCCATCGAACTGCTGCTGCAGCGGCTGGATGAAAAATCGCCGGCCGCGAAACCCGGCAACGGCCGTATCCTGCTCAACGCCGAGCTGATGCTGCGCAGCTCGGCCTGAGGCGAGGCAGCAGGAATCGGGTGGCGAGTTTCGCGGCGGCGTGCAAACTGATGCCGCTCGTACCAGAGGGACAGCCATGCTTAAGCTTCATGACTATCTGCCGTCGCAAAATGGCTGGAAGGCGAGGGTCGTGCTCGGGCTGCTCGCCATTCCCTATGAGAGCCGCCTTGTCTCGATCTTCGAGGGCGAGAGCCACACAGAGGCCTTCCTGAAGCTCAACCCGGCCGGTGCCGTTCCCGTGCTCGAGCTCGAGGATGGCCGCGCGATTGCTGAATCGAATGCCATCCTGATCTATCTCGCCGAAGGCACGCCGTTCCTGCCGGCCGATCGCTATGTCAACGCCAAGATCATGCAGTGGCTGTTCTTCGAGCAGTATCATGTCGAGCCAGTCATCGGCTCGCTGCGCTTCTGGACATTGACGGGAAGGCTGGAGCGCAATCAGGCCATGGTCACGGCCAAGCGCGAGGCCGGCGCCCGCACGCTTGCCGCGCTGGAGCGCAGCCTGAACGATACGCCTTTCCTTGTCGGCGACACGCTCACCATCGCCGACATCGCTGTCTATGCCTACGGCCACCTGGCCGAGGATTGCGGCTATGCGCTGGCGGATTTTCCGGCGGTCCTTGCCTGGATGGGTCGGGTGGCGGATGCCATCGGTCCGGGCTATCCCGTGCATGTCTACGGCATCGATCCGCATTCAGGCGGGTGAGGGCAAAAGGCGCGCGTTCACCTTGTCTGGTCGAAAACAAGACCCAGATTCTGCTCTGTCGGCGGTTTTCGAGCTCGCAGTCCGCCGGCTGGATGCCGGATCCCGGCGTCATCTCGACGACAGGCCGGCACCTTGCATGGAGGTGACCATGACACGCGACGATATCATTTCGGTGTTGGGCCCAGTAGACGAGGCAGTCATTGCCGACATCGCGCTGACCGACGCCAGCCTTGAAGAACTGCGCGAGGCCTTCGCCTGGCTCGGTGCCGACGAGGCGCTGGTCAACGAGGGCCGCCCCTTGCCGGGAACGAAGGTGGCGCGGCTGATCGAAATTCTCGATATGCCGGACGACGAGGACGGGCCGGTGGTGCCGGCGATGGGGTTTCAGTAGAGCCTCACTTCTACGCCCTCGACAGCAGCCTGCGCATAATCACCGAAGCGTGGCCGCCGACGCCGTGCGCGGCCGGGCGGCGTTCGACCATTTCGAAGCCGTGCTTGCGGTAGAAGGCGATCGCCCGGTCGTTGCCTTCGATCACTTCCAGCGCAATGCTGGGAATACCGGCATGGGCGGCGAGCACCGCGTGCAGCAGGTCGGTGGCGAGCCCGCTGCCGAACTCGGTCTTGTCGATGTGCAGCCGGTCGAGCATGACATCGCCACGATCGTCCATGGCCGCCATTGCATAACCGGCAATCGAACCGTCCGGCCGTTCGGCCACGAACGACATCTTGTTGTTATCCAGCAATTCGGCCGCCAGCCGCTCGGGCGCGTGCCTGTCATCCGAGAGCCGCGCGGTGGTCTCGGGTCCCATGATCGGTGAATAGGTACGCCGCCAGGATTCACCCAACAGCCGCGACACCAACGGCACGTCTCTTACGGTCATGGCTCTGATCTGGGTCATTGCGACGATCATGCCAAGATCGCGCCGGCAATCAAGAGCCGCGCAGGGGTACGAAAGAAGGGGAGATCGCTCTACCTGTCGATCGTCGTCATTACCCGCTCATTGTAGCGCGGGCCTGCGACCTTGCCCGGCGCAAGCGCCGCGTCGAGGGCCTGCATCTCGGCGGGGTAGAGCTTGATCGCCGCCGCCGCGACATTCTCCTCCAGATATTTTCGCCGCTTGGTGCCAGGGATCGGCACGATGTCGATGCCGAAACTGTCGCCCTTGGCGAGCACCCAGGCCAGCGCGATCTGTGCGGGCTTTACGCCCTTGGCGTTGGCTACCTCCTGCACGGCAGCCGCTGCCGTGACGTTAGCGTCGTAGTTGGCGCCCTGGTAGCGCGGGTCGCCGCGCCGGAAATCGCCTTCGGGATACTCCTCGGCGCGCTTGACGTCGCCGGCAAGAAAACCGCGGCCGAGCGGCGCGAACGGCACCAGGCCGATGCCGAGTTTTTTG
Organism: Mesorhizobium sp. P2_E7; assembly: GCF_056403855.1. NCBI lineage: Bacteria > Pseudomonadati > Pseudomonadota > Alphaproteobacteria > Hyphomicrobiales > Phyllobacteriaceae > Mesorhizobium > Mesorhizobium sp. P2_E7. The sequence continues at coordinate 347,602 of NZ_JBFUER010000001.1, forward strand.
AGCAACGGGATGATCTCCGGCTCCAGGTTGCGCTCCCACAGCGAATATTCGCTCTGCAGCGCCGACATCGGATGCACGGCATGCGCGCGGCTGATGTTGGCCGCACCCGCCTCCGACAGGCCGAAGAAACGCACCTTGCCCTCGGCGACCAGCCGGCCGATCGTACCGGCGACGTCTTCCATCGGTACCGCAGGGTCGACGCGGTGCTGGTAGTAGAGGTCGACATGGTCGGTGCCGAGCCGCTTCAGCGAGCCTTCGAGCGCCTCGCGGATATGCTCGGGCCGGCTGTCGCGCTCCGTGCCGACCTGTCTGCCGTTTTCGATGCGGAAGCCGAATTTGGTGGCAAGCGTCACCGCATCGCGCCGGCCCTTCAGCGCTCGCCCGAGCAATTCTTCATTGGCATAGGCGCCGTAGACTTCCGCCGTGTCGAGGAAGGTGCAGCCGAGTTCGATGGCGCGGTGCAAGGTGGCGATCGATTCCGTCTCGTCGGCCGGGCCGTAGGACTGGCTCATGCCCATGCAGCCGAGGCCGATCGCCGAGACCTGCAGCCCCTGGCTGCCGAGTTTGCGGGTGCTCAAGGTCATTGTCTGTGATCTCCGGGAGGACAGATGGAATTATAGGAGCCGCTCGCTCAGTTTCCATAGGGGCTCGGCGCTTTCTACGTCGATGGCATAGGGCATGACGCCCAGCGTGCCAGTCAGCCGGACCCCGGCCTGCATCGGTAACGCCGGCAGCGCGCCCAACATCTATCGCAGCGCGGTGCGGGCACGCCCGAGCTGGCTGCGGAACAAAGATAGTGTCTCAGTTTGAAATCAGGGCAAACGCCCTAATTCCTTGGTCGAGTTGTGCAAAAGCCCTATATGCCTAGCGGAAAGCATAGGAGACGACATGATTGCCAATCGCACAACCGCCGAAGAAATGGCTCGAACTGTAGGTGTTGACCCGAACACATTCCGCGCAGCGTTGCGGAGCGTGAAGCACCCTCGGAAACGCAACACAGATTGGGAAGTGAAAATTGGCGGCCCATCGTATTCGGGAATGCGCACCGTTCTGGCCAGCCTGATACAGCGGAAGGCTGCCTGACGCCGACAAGCAGTCAAAATTGACAGAGCACCTGATCTCCAGCATCCTTAGGTAGCCGTTATGTCCTGCGGCTGTTGTGTATGAGCGTCGGATGGTCAGTCCTACTTCCAGCCAGAATTCCAAGCGCGCCGCCGTGCGCAAGGCGCTCGACCGGCACAAGGTGTATGTCACCGCGCAAAGCTTTTCCGGCGGCGTCTACTCTGCCCGCGTGCTGGTCGATGGCGAAGCCTACTGGGTCGACGAGTTCCGGCTGAGCCAGCTTCAGGGCGGTCTTTCCCCGGCCGAGCTCGACCTGACGCCGGCCACCGACGATTGAGCTGCCATCGATTGAGCACAGCCCGCATCCCGCCTAGCATGCGGACATGACCGCCCCGCCCAAGCTCAGAGCCTATCGCGCCAAGCGCGAATTTTCGAAAACGCCGGAACCGGCGGGCGGGCTCGTTTCGGCCGACGGCAACCGCTTCGTCGTCCACAAGCACCACGCCACCGCCGACCATTACGATTTGCGCCTGCAGGTCGGCGGCGTGCTGAAAAGCTGGGCGGTGCCGCGCGGGCCTTCGCTCAACCCGGCCGACAAGCGGCTTGCCGTCGAGACCGAGGATCATCCGCTCGAATATATCGACTTCGAAGGCGTCATTCCCGAAGGCGAATATGGCGGCGGGCCGATGATCGTCTGGGACACCGGCACCTGGGCGCCGATGGACAATGTCGACAAGAGCCTGCGCACCGGCGCGTTCAAGTTCCGGTTGGCAGGCGAAAAACTCAATGGCGGCTGGATGCTGACCCGCCTGAAGCCGAAGCCCGGTGAGGACGAGAACAAGAAGAACTGGCTGCTGTTCAAGGAGCGCGACCTCGCCGCCGATACCGAGCTCGATATCCTTGAAGCGCGGCCGGAGAGCGTGAAATCCGGCAAGCGCATCGAGGAGTTGGCGCCGCCGCCGAAGAAGCCGGCCCGCCTGCCGCCAAAACCGGGCGCGCTGAAACCCGGCGCGCTGCCCGGCGCTGTCAGGGGCGATCCGCCGTCGCGCATCGAACCGCAGCTCGCAACCCAGGTGCCGAAGCCACCGGGCGGGCCGCTGGAAGATACCGGTGAGCTTTGGCTGCATGAGATAAAATTCGACGGCTACCGCACCATGGCGCATGTCACCGATGGCGAGGTGCGCCTGATCACGCGCGGCGGCATCGACTGGACGAAGCGCTATGGCGACCTGCCGCAAGCCTTTTCGCGGCTACCGCTCAACCAGGCGATCTTGGACGGCGAGATCATGGTGCTCGACGAGAAGGGCATTTCGCGCTTCGCGCTGCTGCAGGACGCGCTGTCGGCGGGTGCGGGCTCCAAATTGCATTTCTATGCCTTCGACCTGCTGCATCTCGACGGCTGGGACCTGCGCAAGGCGCCGCTCATAAAGCGCAAGGCTCTGCTCGCCGAGCTTCTCGCTGGTGTGGGCGCCAACTCCGCCATCCAGCTGAGCGATCATGTCGAGGGCGACGGGCAGGGGCTCTATGACCAGGCGACCGAACACGGGCTGGAAGGCATCGTCTCCAAGCGCGCCAATGCCATTTACCAGAGCGGCCGCACCAAGAGCTGGACCAAGGTCAAGGCACTGGAGAAGGGCGACTTCGTCATTGCCGGCTACACCATCTCCGATAGGGCAGAGGGATTGGCTGCACTCGGCATGGCCGAATTCGAGGATGGCGAACTGCATTATCGCGGCAAGGTCGGCACCGGCTTCGACGCCGCAACCGCAGGCGACTTGCTGGCAAGGCTGGAGCCGTTACGCGACGGCGCGACGCCACCCGAGGGCGTGCCGCGCGAGATCATGCGCGAGATGAAATGGGTGCGGCCAATGCTGTCGGCCCGCATCCACTATGCCAACCGCACGGCGGACAATGCGCTGCGCCACGGCGTGTTTCGCGGCCTGCGCCATGTCGGCCTGTCGACGCCGGTATCGCCCAAGCGCAAGCGGCTGATCGCCGAGGCAGACCTCGCCACCATCTGGGTGACCAATCCCGAGCGCCGGCTGTTCGGCAAGACCGGGCCGACCAAGCTCGACATCGCCGTCTACTACGCGCTGGTCGGCGATTTCATGCTGCCGCACATCATGGGCCGCCCGGTGTCGCTGGTACGCTGCCCGACCGGCCTGCCCAAGGACTGTTTCTTCCAGCGCCACGCCTTCACCGGCATGCCGCCTTCGGTGGTTACATTCGATAGCGTCAATTCCGAGGGCGAGACGAAGTCCTTCCTGTCGGTCGAGGGCGCAAAAGGCTATCTGGCGCTGGCGCAGTTCGGCGTCGTCGAGTTCCACACCTGGGGCACGCACCGCATCAGCCTCGACAAGCCCGACCTGATCGTCTTCGACCTCGATCCGGGCGAGGGCATCGCCTGGCGCGAAGTGGTCGAGGCCGCCGTCCACATCAAGGGCCAGTTGGAAGGGCTCGGCCTGGTGCCGTTCGCCAAGACATCCGGCGGCAGCGGCATCCACATCACAGTGCCGGTGACGCAAAAGCAGAACTGGAAGAAGCTGCACCAGGCAACCAGCGCCATCTCCACCCATCTGGCGGCCAGCGCGCCCGACACCTTCACCACCACCATGGGCAAGGAAAACCGCAAGCGCCGCATCTTCATCGACTATCACCGCAACGCCCGCGGCCACACCTCCGCCGCCCCCTATTCGCTGCGCGCCCGCACCAATCTGCCGGCCTCGACGCCGGTGAGCTGGAGCGACCTGGAGACCATCGATGCGCCGCAGGATCTGAACTACTCCTCGTTGCCGGGGCTGTTGGCGACGTCGGGTGATCCCTGGGCGGACATGGAGGATTTTGCGAGGGATTTGCCGGCCTTCAAATAAGATTGGGTTCCTCGCCCCACGGAGTGGGGAGAGGTGTCCGCGAAGCGGACGGAGAGGGGCAGGGCCGACATTCCAAGGTTGAGGCACACCCCTGGAAACACTCAGGCCGCGCCATTCCCCCTCTCCGTCTCGGCTTCGCCGAGCCACCTCTCCCCCGCTCCGCGGGGGCGAGGAACCCAAGTCCATCGACGCTTCAGACAATTTGAATTATTCTCGGACCAAGACCTCCAAGGCGACCGGAAGATTTCGCTAGGGATTTGCCTGTATCGTACGGGGTCGGTGTAGGATTTCCTCGGCGCCAATCGTCCTTCGGACGAAAAGCGCTGCAGTTGTTGTCAGTGCATGGCCGCGTAGGAGTAGATCATGGCGCCCAGGGCAAGTTGGAAAGGTTACCTCAAGCTCAGCCTCGTCAGCTGTCCGGTCCGGCTCTATCCGGCAACGACGACAAGCGAGCGCATCTCGTTCAATCAGCTGCACAAGAAGACCCACAACCGCATCAATATGAAACCGGTCGATCCGGAACTGGGACTGGTCGAGCGCTCGGATCTGGTCAAGGGCTACGAGTACGAGGACAAGCAGTACATCATCATCGATGATTCCGACCTCGACGCGGTGCGCATCGAATCCAACCACACGATGAACATCGAGGCCTTTGTCGATGAAGACGAGGTCGACGTCATCTACCAGGATGCGCCGTACTACATGGCTCCGGATGGTGCCATGGCGGAGGAAACCTTCGCCGTGCTGCGCGAAGCCATGCGCAAATCCGGCAAGCTGGCGATCGCCCGCCTCGTCCTGTCCAGCCGAGAACGCGTGGTGACGATCGGTTCGCGCGAAAACGGCATGTTCGTCTGCACCTTGAGAAATCCGAACGAAGTGCGTGGCACGGCTGAATATTTCGGCAACATCCCGGCCGGAAAGCCTGACGCCGAAATGCTGCAATTGGCCGAAGCGCTGATCAAGCAGAAGGAAACCACTTTCGATCCGAAGAACTACGAGGATCGCTACGAGATCGCGCTGATGACGATGATCCGCGAGAAGCTCAAAGGCCACAAGCCGATCATTGCGGCAGCCCCCGAACGCGGCAATGTCATCAACCTGATGGATGCGCTGAAGGCGAGCCTGTCGCAATCGGCCAAGCCGCCGGCCAAGTCGAAGAGCAAGGCCGACGAGGCGGAGAAGCCCGCCGCCAAAGCCAAGGCAGGTGCGGCCAAGGAAAACCCGTTGAAGGCCAACCTGCTCAAGGCCGTCGGCAAGAGCAAGGGGTGACGGCGCCGACCGGTATAATCCCGGGCGCCGTCTTCGGCACCATCGGTGCGTTGGCGGCGTTCCCGCTGCGGCTCGCCGCGCGCGAGGTCGAGCGCCGGCATGGCCAGTTGCGACGCGGCGTCACCCGGCGCAGCAGCCATGTCGTGTTCGGGCGCACGCTGCTCGCCAAGGCCGGTATGGCGAAGGCCGGCGATGCCGAGATCGAGCGCCGCATCTCAGCCGAGCGCGCCGCCGGCCGCGTGCTAATCAGCGAAAACGGCTTTCTGCGCCTGCTCGGCTTGATGAAGGCGCCGGAGGCGTCGTCGCTGTCCAGGCAGTCGCTGATCGACCAGTCGAAACTGTCGGGCACCGATCTCGACCTGCTCAGCCTGTTCGACGCGTTCGAGCATGATTCAGAACCCTACTCCTTCCGCGACCTCATCCTGGCCCGCAAATATGCCGGGCTGGTCGCCGGCGGCGCTTCATGGGGCGCGATTGCGCGCTCCGTGCACCGCTCCGGTCCGGTCGCCTCGCTCACCGCCAAGTCGCTCAATGTCGGCTCGCAGCATGGCCGGCCTGATGCGATCTACCTTGAAGGCGGCCAGAGCGAGCTTGACGGCCAGCTGCTGTTCGATCTCGGCAGCGCGAGTGCAGCCGGCGACGACACGCTGGAGGACTTGTTCACCGAGGCTGAAAGCGCGGAAGAGGAGGGCCGACACGACGATGCGGCAGCCCTCTATCAGCGCTGCATGGCCATCGATCCGAGCGACTCCATTGCCGCCTTCAACCGCGCCAACTGCCTGCGCGGCGCGGGCCGGGTGGCCGACGCGGCGCATGACTATGCCCGCGCCATCAAACTCGATCCAGCCTTCGTCGAAGCGTGGTTCAATCTCGCCGGGCTGATGAGCGACGAAGGCAAGATCGCCTCCGCACGCAGGCACCTGCAAAAGGCGATTACGCTCGACAAGAGCTATGCCGATCCGGTGTTCAACCTCGCCCGGCTGGAGTTCGACGCCGGCAATCTGGCCGAGGCACGGCGGAACTGGGTGCGCTACCTCGAACTCGATGCCGACTCCGAATGGGCGCGCACGGCGCAAAAGGGCATACAGTTCGTGGATCTGCAGATGGCGCGGACGGCGGGGTGATGTTAGCGCGTGAACACCCCCCTCTGTCCTGCCGGACATCTCCCCCGCAAGGGGGGAGATTAAGCGCTCACCCGCTTTCGCCAATCTTCAACGATGCAAGGAAAGGCTGGGCGCATGAGCTGCTGATCTCCCCCCTTGAGGGGGAGATGGCCGGCAGGCCAGAGGGGGGTGGGCGGGAACTCGACCTCTCCAACGAGGCCGCCTCATGACCACCTTCCTCTTCGACGGCTACGACACCGCCCCCGTCACCATTCTGCTAGCCCATGGCGCCGGCGCATCGATGGACTCGCCTTCGATGACCGCCACCGCCAAGGCGCTGGCCGCGGCTGGCTTCCAGGTCGCGCGCTTCGAATTCCACTATATGGCGGCCCGCCGCTATGGCCATCGCAAGCCGCCGCCGCGCGCCGAGACGGTCAACCCGGAATACATCAAGGCAATCGCCGATCTGAGAGCCAGGGGCGTCACCGGGAAGCTGATCATCGGCGGCAAGTCGATGGGCGGCCGCGTCGCCTCGATGGTCGCCGACCAAATGTTTTCCAAGGGCGAGATTTCGGGCCTCGTCTGTCTCGGCTATCCCTTCCATCCGCCGGCCAAGCCCGAGCAGCTGAGGACCAAACACCTCGCCGATCTCAAGACGCCGACGCTGATCTTCCAGGGCACGCGCGATGAATTCGGCACCAGGGACGAGGTCGCGACCTACGGCCTTTCCGGCGCCATCGAGGTGATCTGGCTGGAGGATGGCGACCACGACCTGAAGCCGCGCAAGAGCGTATCGGGGTTTTCGACTGCCGATCATCTGAAGACGCTGGCGGAGACCGTGAAGGTTTGGGCGGGGCGGATCGTTTCCTGATCGCCAAATGAAACTCGCCTCCTTCAACATCAACAACATCAACAGCCGGCTGCAGAACCTCTTGGCATGGCTGGCCGCAGCCAAGCCCGATGTTGTCTGCCTGCAGGAGTTGAAGGCGCGCGACATGCAGTTTCCGCGCACGGCACTTGCCGACGCCGGCTATGGTGCGGTGTGGAAGGGCGAGCCGACCTGGAACGGCGTTGCTATCCTGGCGCGAGGATCCGAGCCAGTGCTGACCGCGGACACGCTGCCGGGCGACGGGGCCGACAGGCAGAGCCGCTACATCGAGGCGGCCGTCAATGGTGTCGTCATCGCTTGCCTCTATGCGCCCAACGGCAACCCGCAGCCGGGGCCGAAATTCCAGTACAAGCTGGCGTGGCATGAAAGGCTGGAGGCGCATGCCGAACAGCTGTTCGACACCGGCCTGCCGGTGGCGCTGGTCGGCGACTACAACATCGTGCCCGAGCCGCGCGACATCTACGCCACCCGCTCCTATGACGACAACGCGCTGGTGCAGCCCGAAAGCCGCGCATCCTTCCAGCGCCTGCTCGAGCAGGGCTGGACGGATGCGTTGCGCAAAAAGCATCCGAAAGAAACGCTCTACACATTCTGGGATTATCGCCGCAACCGCTGGCCGCGCGACGCCGGCTTGAGGCTCGACCACATCCTGCTGTCGAAGAAACTGGCGCGCCGCCTCACTGCTGCCGGCATCGATCGTGATGTTCGCGGGCAGGACGGCGCCAGCGACCACGCGCCGGTGTGGGTGGAATTGAAGTAGAAGCGTGATGTCAGCCACTTTCATACTTGGCATTTTGCGCTACGCGTTTCGTTGCTAGTTTCGTGACAGGCGGCCGCAGAGCACGCGGCCTGGGGAAGAGAGCCAATGAACAGGGGTGCCGACAGGCTGCTCGCGCTGGTCTTGCTGGTCATCGGCGTGGTCTGTTTCGCCATGCAGCGTCTGGCGCAGGCCGATGCGAGCATCGCAGCATCCTTTGCCTCCGTGCCCCTGGTTGCCTTGTTTACGGCCGGCGCGGTCTGTGTGATCGGCGCGCTGTTGTTCTTTGCCGGCCTGTTGCCGCGCGGCCCGAACCACCTCTCCGGAGCCCCATTGTTCGGTCGGGCAGCGGAGGTGCAAAACCCGGGCAGGCCGCGGATGCGGCAAGCCTTCCTGGTTCTGCCGGCGATTGTCGTTCTGGCGCTGCTGGCCGACCAGTTCGGCCCGTGGCGCGCAGCTGGCCCCGGCGCTGAGGTAGCCGCCCCGAACGAGCCCAAAGCCGAGCCGAAGGGCCAGGATGTCGCCGGCGTCCCGCCGGATCTGGTGACGCCGCCAGCGCCGCCGAGTTCGCCGCCTGTCGCCCCGCCGCCCGCGCCGCCTGAGCAGGCAGCCAAACCTCCGGCAGCGCCGGCGCCGGCGCCGCCGCCTGCGCCGGTGCAGCCACCCGAAGTCGCTCTTGCCCCGGCGGCCCCGCCACCCGAAGCAGCTCCGCCGGCGGCTCCGGCCTCGCCGCCACAAGCCACACTTCCTTCGCCCCCGGAAACCGTGGCGCCCTTGCCGCCGGCCGAACCGCCGCTGCCGACCGAGCCCGACGGTCACCGCGACGCCGTCGTCTGGCTCGCCGTGTCAGCCGATGGCCGCGACATCATGAGCGCCAGCACCGACCACATGATCAAGCTCTGGGATATCGCCGGCAAGCGGCTTATCCGCAATCTCGGTGAGCACAAGGACATGGCGCGAACGGCCCTGTTCATGCCCGACGGCGCCACCGCGCTGACCGCCGGCGACGACGGCGAAATCGTGCTGCGAAAACTCGCCGACGGCACGGTGCTGCATGTCTTCTCATCGGGCGAGAATGGTGGCGTGCGCAAGCTGGCCATCAGCCAGGACGGCAAGCGTGCCGTCAGTGGCCACGACACCGGCAATGTGATCGTCTGGGACCTCGTCAACAAATCCGCGCTGCATGTGATGACCGGGCACGACTGGCCGATCAGCACGGTCACCATCTCGCCCGACGGCACGCGCGCGCTGAGCGGCTCCATCGATGGCACGCTGAAATTCTGGGACGTCGAGACCGGCAAGCAACTGCGCAGCTGGCACGGCCATGAGCAGGGCACCTACGGCGCCGTCTTCACCGCCGACGGCCATCACGTCATCACCGGCAGCGGCGACTATACGATCAAGCTCTGGGATCTCGACACGTTCAAGGAGGTGCGGCGCTTCGAAGGCCACGAAGGCACCGTCTACACGCTGGCGCTGTCGGCCGACGGCAAGCGCCTGGCCTCCGGCTCGCTCGACGGCACGGCGCGGCTGTGGGACGTCGACAGCGGCAACCAGATCGCCATGTTCGACAGCCGCACCGGTCCGATCTACGCCGTCGCCTTCGCCCCCGACGGCACGCTGCTGACCGGCGGCGACGACCGCACCATCAGGGACTGGCCGGCGACAGGCGACGACGAAATCCTGTTTGCCGGCGCGCCGCAGTGAATGGTTTGCAAAGCAGCTGATCTTCCACGCGAAGGAGATGGCCAATAGACCAGCCGAACGCCGTGTCGGCAGCTTCGTTCAATCCCGATTCCCAACCGGCTCAGGACTACGCAGAAATGTGTTCGCTCCGGGCAAGGTCGTGTCATATAACGGACATCGGCACCGACTACCAAAACCTGTCTTTTATCTGTCAATTTTGGAGGTCACTTATGCTTCGCCCCCTCATCGCGCTTGCCGTTACGACAAGTCTTGCCAGCGCTGCAGGTGCAGCCACGATCTATCCTCTCGACCGCGCCACGATCCTCGCCCAGTCTCCCTTCGACCTGAAGGTCGAATTCGACAAGGTCGTCGCCCCCGACCAGGTCACGGTGACGATCAACGGCAAGCCTGCCGAAGAGGTTCTTGGCAAGAAGGTCGAGTTCGTAGAGAAGGAAGAGGGGGTCGATGCCTCCGCCATCCTGATCCGGGTCGCCAGCATCGACCAGCCCGGCACCTATGAGATCGAAGCCAAGGCTGGCGACGAGACCAAGTCCGTCAAATGGGAGGTGTTCGGAACCTCGGCGACCCCGCGCGCCAAGAACGTCATCTTCCTGCTTGGCGACGGCCTCTCCGTTGCGCATCGCACCGGCGCGCGGATCATGTCCAAGGGCATGACCGAAGGCAAGGCGAACGGCCGGCTCAACATGGACGATCTCGACCATATGGCCTTTATCGGCACGTCGTCGACCAATGCGATTGCCACCGACAGCGCCAACACCATGTCGGCCTACATGACCGGCCACAAGACGGCGGTGAACGCGCTCGGCGTCTATGCCGACCGCACCAAGCCGAGCCAGGATGACCCGAAGGTCGAGACCATCGCCGAGGCCCTGCGGCGCACCGGCAAGAAGTCGATCGGCGTCGTCTCGACGGCCGAGGTCGAGGACGCCACCCCGGCAGCCGTCGTCTCCCATACCCGCAGCCGCGGCGACAAGGCCGACATCGTGGGCATGTTCTACCAGACCCAGCCCGACGTCATCCTCGGCGGCGGCTCCGCCTATTTCCTGCCGCAGAGCACGGCCGGCTCCAAGCGCAAGGACGACACTGACTACATCGCGAAATTCCGCGATGCCGGATACGCCCTTGCCACCGACAAGAGCGAACTCGAGGCTGCCGCCAAGACCAACACCGGCAAGATCCTCGGCCTGTTCCACACCGGCAATATGGATGTCACGCTGGACCGCGATTTCCTCAAGAAGGGCACCGTGGAAACCTTCCCCAATCAGCCGGGCCTGGTCGAAATGACCAATGTGGCGCTGGGTGAGCTGTCGAAGAACCCGGAAGGCTTCTTCCTGATGGTCGAAGGCGCCTCGGTCGACAAGATGTCGCATCCGATGGATTGGGAGCGCTCCATGGTCGAGGTCATCGAGTTCGACAAGGCCGTCGGCGTGGCCATGGAATTCGCCAAAACCCATCCCGACACGATGATCGTCGTCACCGGCGACCACACCCACAGCGTTTCCATCGTCGGCACCATCGACGACAGCAAGCCAGGCCCGGACATGCGCGACAAGGTCGGTGTCTATGCCGACGCCGGCTTCCCGAACTACGAGGACAAGAACAACGACGGTTATCCCGACAGCGTCGATGTCTCGCGCCGTCTGGCAATCTTCGGCGCCAACTTCCCCGACTATTACGAGACGTTCCGTCCGAAGCTCGACGGCCCGTTCGTGCCGGCGGTGCAGAACGAGAGCAAGCAGTATGTCGCCAACGAGAAGTACAAGGACGTGCCCGGCGCCGTGCTGCGCATCGGCAACCTGCCGAAATCGGCCGAAAGCGCGGTCCACGCTGTCGATGACGTCGTGCTGCAGGCCACCGGTCCGGGTGCCGAAGGCTTCAAGGGCTACATGGAGGAGAGCGACGTCTATAAGGTCCTCGCCGATGCGCTCGGACTGGCGCCGGCGACGAACTGAGCCGCGCAGTCTATGATGATCCCGGCCGCTCCATACGGCGCTTGCCGATGGAGCGGGCAGGGACGATGGTTCGGGCGCTGACGGCGCCCGCGCCAATCGACAAGGGAATAGCAATCATGGAATGCAGACCGATCACCCGTCGCGGCATGCTGCTCGGTTCGGCCACGGTCTGTCTTTCCCAGGCTGTGCGCAGCGCGTCGGCCGCGCCAGCGCCGCTCACCTTCGACGACCTCTACGCCAAGATCGGTGTGCTCGGCATGAGCTTCTCCGATAAGGTCAAGACACTTGCCGGCCAGGACGTCACCATGCAGGGTTTCATGGCGCCGCCGCTCAAGGCCGAGGCGAAATTCTTCGTCCTGACCGAGATTCCGATGGCGCTGTGTCCGTTCTGCTCGTCCGACGCCGACTGGCCCGACAACATCGTTGTCATCTATCTCGACCAGGCGCAAACCTTCGAACAGGCAAACGCCCTCATTGAAGTGGCCGGCCGGCTGGAAACCGGCTCCTGGACCGACCCGGAAACCGGCTTCGTCAGCCTTTTGCGCATCGTCGACGCGCATTTCTACCGGGCGTAGCCATCATGCTTGGCCTTTCCGTCAGGGATTTGCGGGTTTCCTTCCGTGACCTCGACAAGCCCGCGCTCGCCGTGCCCACGCTTGAGATCGCGGCCGGCGAAAAAGTCGCGGTGACCGGCCCTTCGGGCTCTGGCAAGACGACGTTCATCAACATCGTGACCGGGCTGGAAAGGACAAAGCATGGTTCGGTGCGCTGGGGCGGTGCCGATCTTGCGAGCCTCTCCGAAGCCAGGCGTGACCGCTGGCGTTCCGCCCATGTCGGCCTGGTCATGCAGGAGTTTTATCTCTGCCCCGGCCTGTCGGCGCTGGAAAACGTGCTGCTGCCCGGCAGGCTGTCGAGAGTCCGTCCGGTGGCTGAGCTGAAGGCGGAAGCCTTGCGGCTGCTCGAACGGGTCGAAATTGAGCGTCCGGGGCAGTCGGTGGAAACCATGTCGCGCGGACAAATGCAGCGGGTCGCCGTTGCCAGGGCGCTGGTGACAAGACCGGCCATTGTCGTCGCCGACGAGCCGACCGCGAGCCTCGATGCCGATGCCGGAATTGCGGTGGCGAACCTGCTCTTACAATTGGCCGGCGAGGCGGGAACGACGCTCATCGTCGCCAGCCACGAGAAACGGCTGATCGAAAGGCTGGACCGGATCATCCGCCTGGAAGCCGGTCAGGTGACGCGCGATACCAGCGCCTTGCAGGAGATGGCCGCGCGCGATGAAGCTTTTTGAGCTGGAAAAGGAATAGCCAATGCTCCGCTTCATCGCCGCGGATCTGAGGCGACACTGGATCGGCGTGGCTGCCGTGGCGCTGCTGATCGCGCTTGCCACCGCGCTCGGCGTTGCGGTGACGCTCAGCGAGCGGGCGCTGCGGCTGGGCAGCGCGCAGGCCGCCGACGCCTTCGACCTCGTCATCGGCGCGCCGGGAAGCGAAACCCAGCTGGTGCTGTCCTCGGTATTTCTCCAGGCGGCACCCCTGTCGCTGATGCCGGGCGACGTGCTCGCCGGGCTCATCAGGGATAAGCGGGTGGCCTGGGCAGCACCCGTCGGGTTCGGCGATTTTGTCGAAAACTTTCCGATCGTCGGCACCACGCAAGCGCTGGTCGACGGGCTGGGCGGTGTCTCCGAGGGCCGCACATTCGCAGTGCTTGGCGACGCTCTGGTCGGCGCCGCCGTGCCCAAAAGCGTCGGCGCCCGCTTTCATCCCGCGCACGGACAGCTGCATGCGGCGACCGAAATCCACAATGATTTCACCTATACGATTGTCGGGCGCCTCAGCCCGACCGGCACGGCCTGGGACCGGGCGATCATCGTGCCGATCGAGGCGGTCTGGCATGTCCATAAACACGAGAACGGACGCGCCGGAATAGCAGCATTGGTCGAGCAGGTTGACGCAAAAGACGGTGCCGAGCCGCACGGTTTCGAGGCGCCGATCAATCCCGATGCCGTTCTCGATCCCGCAGCGCCCGGCCTGCCGGCCATCCTTGTAAAACCGCACACCATCGCCGACGCCTACAAGCTGCGCCAGCAATACCGCAACGACCGCACGCTGGCGGTCTTTCCCGGCGAAGTGCTGACCCGGCTCTACGGAACCCTTGGTGATGCAAGGCGCATCCTGTCCGTGGTGGCGGCCGGGGCGCAATTCCTCGTAGCGGCGGCCATTCTTCTGGTCGTCATCGTTCATGTTTTGCAGAGGCGGCACCAGATCGGCGCCCTGCGCGCCTTCGGAGCGCCGCGCCAGGTGGTGTTCGGGATCGTCTGGGTGGAAACCTTCGTCATCGTCGGCGCCGGCGTCCTGCTCGGCTTCCTCTTCGGCTATCTCGCCGCCCGAACGATCGCCCATGCGGTGGGCGAGGTGAGCGGTTTTTCCATGCCGGTGACGTTCCGCATCGAGGACATGCGCTCGGTGGTGATCCTGCTTGGCGTGGCGGGCGTCGCCGCAGTGGTGCCGTCGATCCTCGCCTATCGGCAGTCGCCGGCGCAGGCGCTGAGGAACTGAGGCGAGGTTTGGCGCTTGAACACCCCCCTCTGGCCTGCCGGCCATCTCCCCCGCAAGGGGGGAGATCAGCAGTTTCGGCCTCAACGCCATTCTCTTGAACGACGGTGGATTGGCGAAAGCTTGCGTGACATCCGATCTCCCCCCTTGCGGGGGAGATGCCCGGCAGGGCAGAGGGGGGTGTGACGGAACGCTAACCGAGTTTCCCATGCCCGACCTCCACCTCGTCGAAGCCTCGATCGCCGACCTGCGCCGCGCCTTGGAAGTCGGTACCGTCACCTGCGTCGAGCTGGTTGGCGCCTATCTCCGGCGCATCGCGCATTACGACCGCCATGGCATTGCGCTGAATGCGGTACCGGTGCTCAACCCCAAAATGTTCGAGGAAGCTGCCGCATCCGATCTGCGGCGCTGCCATGGCGCCACCCTCGGGCCGCTCGACGGCATCCCTTACACCGCCAAGGACAGCTACAAGGTCAAGGGCCTGACGGTGGCGGCCGGATCGCCTGCCTTCGAGCATCTCGTCGCCAATGAGGACGCCTTCACCATCGCACGGCTGCGAGCCGGCGGCGCGGTGCTGATCGGGCTGACCAACATGCCGCCAATGGCCAATGGCGGCATGCAGCGCGGCGTCTATGGCCGCGCCGAAAGCCCATACAACGTCGATTACCTGACCGCCGCCTTCGCCTCCGGTTCGTCCAACGGTTCGGGCACGGCGACGGCTGCGAGCTTCGCCGCCTTCGGGCTGGGCGAAGAGACGTGGTCGTCGGGCCGCGCGCCGGCCTCCAACAATGCGCTGGTCGCCTACACGCCGTCGCGCGGCGTCATTTCGGTCAGGGGCAACTGGCCGCTGGTGCCGACCATGGATGTGGTGGTGCCGCACACGCGCGGCATCACCGACATGCTGGAACTGCTCGACGTGATCGTTGCGGACGATCAGGAGACGCGCGGCGATTTCTGGCGCGTGCAGCCCTGGGTGGCAATCCCCAACAGCGCCGATCTCCGGCCGCCAAGCTACACGGCGCTTCCGCTGGAAGGCTCATTGAAAGGCAAGCGCCTCGGCGTGCCGAAAATGTATATCGGCCGCGACGGCGAAGCGACAAAGCCCATCGAGGTCAGAGCCTCGGTGCTCGATCTCTGGCGGCAAGCGGCGCGCGATCTGGAAAAGCTCGGCGCCGAAGTGGTCGAGGTCGATTTCCCCGTCGTCTCCAACTATGAGAGCGACCGTCTGGGCGCTCAAACCATGGTCGAGCGCGGGCTGGTGCCGGAAGCTTTTGCCGAGCGCGAAATCTGGGACCTCTGCATCTGGGGCTGGGACGATTTTCTGCGCGCCAACGCCGATCCGGCGATCCCCGATCTGGCTTCGGTCGACGGCCCCAAAATCTTCCCGCAACCGCCGGGCGCGCTGCCCGATCGCTATGGCGATGACGGGTTCGATCTCGCCGACTATGTCACCCGCGCCAGGCAGGGTGTGACGCCTGTCCGCGACATTCCTACGCTGGCGGAAGGGCTCAAGGGACTGGAGGCGACGCGGCGTCTCGACTTCGAGGACTGGCTGGATGAGCACAAGCTCGACGCCGTGGTGCTGCCGGCGGTCGCCGATGTCGGGCCGGCCGATGCTGACGTCAATGAGGCCTCCGCAAACCTTGCCTGGCGCAACGGCACCTGGGTCGCCAACGGCAATCTGGTCTGGCGCCATCTTGGCATCCCGACCGTCACCGTGCCGATGGGCACCATGGCCGACATCGGCATGCCGGTCGGGCTGACATTTGCCGGCAAGGCCTATGACGATGTCAGGCTGCTGCAGTTCGCCGGCGACTACGAGCGCGCCACCCAACGCCGCACCACTCCGCCGCGCACTCCGGCACTGGCGGATGACGTGTTTGCCGGGCGCGGTGGATTGTGGGCTAGCGAGGCGCGGCCGCTGGCGCTCACACTCGCCGCCGAAACGATACGGCAAGGAGACCAGGCCGAGATCGCTGTAGCGGTCGAGCTCGATGCCGCCATCGGCACGCAAACCGCTTGCATCAAAGTCCACGTCAATGGCGAGCCTGTTGCCATGCGGAGAAGCGGCACAAGCTTTCACGGCCTCATCCTGGTGCCGATCGGGGAGCATGGGAGAACCCACAGCGTCTGGCGCGGCGCTTACGGCTCGATCGTAACGGCGGTCGTAAGACTGGAGGACGGACGCACCGCCGGCGCTTATACGGTGACGGGCGGGATCGGGTGAGAAGGGCGAAACAACCTATCCGGTGACTTGTCGCGGTAGGTCCGCCCGACCGCTATGACGGGAGCGAGGCCAGCCATGCATCCCAAAATTGCTTTTGCATGTGAACGAACGTAGGTATCACATCGTAGCCGTCATCAAATATGTTGACCAGGTCATTCTCTTGGGGAAGCTGCCCCGTTTTCACCTTACAGACAATCAATCCACGGCTCATCCCGATCACCGTGCCCTCGGGATAGATGTTCCCGCTCGCGCCGTAACAAAACGGTAGCAGGCCATCGACTTCGAGTTGCTGGCGAATCAGGAACAAAGCTTCGAAATAGTCCTCTTCCTCAGCCTCGATCGTCTTGTCTCGATAACTGCAGGTGAGCCGGCATCTTGTCCCTGTATCGTGCAGCGTAAATGTCGCCTGCTCGTTGTCGCTGACTGTGCCTGCGCCGATCAGGAAAACGGTATACTGCTCACTCATAACCACCCTCGCCACTGCTGAGTGATGCTAGTGCTGCTGCGGACTGATTTCCATCCGTTCCGAACCATTTCTGGCGATGCGGCGCAGCCTCTCCTTGACCCACCCACCTCCCGCGCTATCTTCGCGCCATGTCAAAAGCTCCCGCTCCCCTCATCGTCATCGATCTCCAGACCAACATGTTCGACGGGCGCGTCGAGCCGCCGATCCACGATGCGCCGGGCATCGCCAAGCGGACTCGCTCGCTGATCGACTGGGCAAGGCGCAGCGGCAGAAAGATCGCTTTCGTCAGGCATGACGGGCCGGCCGGCGATCCGCTGGCGCCGGGCGAGCCGGGTTGGCCGATATGGCCGGAGCTCGGCCAGGCCAAGGACGAGCCGACCTTCTCCAAGACCGTGCGCAACGCCTTTTCCAATCCCGAGCTTGGCGCATGGGTGGCCGGGCAGGGTGCTGATGAAGTCGTGCTCGCCGGCGCGCAGACCGATTTCTGCATCGCCGGCACCGTCAAGGGCGCTTTGGCCGAAGGCCTTGCCGTCACCGTCGTGTCCGATGCCCATTCCACGCTGGACACGCCCGACGCAACCGCTGCCGAGATTATCGCCCGGTACAATGCCGACTTCACCGATGCCGGCGCCACGCTGGTGACGACCAAGGCGCTGACCGGCAGCTGAAGCGCACGAATCTCGACGAAGACAGGAGGCTGCCTTGCCAACCCTGACCTTGCCGGCCGAAGGCGGCTGCCGCTGCGGACGTGTGCGGCTTAAGATTTCCGCAAAGCCGCTTTTAACGATGGCCTGCCATTGCACCGGCTGCCAGACCATGTCGGCCAGCGCCTATTCGCTGAGCGCCGCCATTCCCTCGGACGGCTTCGAGATCACCCAAGGCGAGCCGGTGATTGGCGGCCTGCACGGCGCGTCAAAACACTATTTCTGCGGCCACTGCATGACATGGATGTTCACCCGCCCCGAGGGCCTCGATTGGTTCGTCAATTTGCGCCCGACCATGCTCGACGAACCCGGCTGGTTCACGCCGTTCATCGAGACATGGACCCGCGAGAAGCTGCCCTGGGCGGAGACACCGGCGGTGCACAGCTACGAGGCGTTGCCGGCCTTCGAGGCGTATGAGGGGCTGGTGGCGGAGTTTGCAGGGCGCTGAACGCTGAGCGCTTTACCTTCTCCCCTTGTGGGAGAAGGTGGCCTCGCGAAGCGAGGTCGGATGAGGGGTGTTCCAGCTTGGCGCACACGTTCATTCCGTCGTTTGGCAACAGGATTGCCAGCGTCTAACTCCGCTGGAACACCCCTCAACCGTCTCGGCGCTGTTGCGCCGATCCACCTTCTCCCACAAGGGGAGAAGGAAGAACAAAAAAATCCATCGAATCGATTGCGCAAACGTTTCGATCACCTTAAGCTTTCCCGAAATCCGCCATCAGAGCGGACAGGGAAACGCATAGGGAGGAGCGCTTGCAGGCGCTGAATTGTCTTGCCGACAATGGCTGAAGTGGCGCGGCGCGCCGGCGTGTCGGTGTCGACCGTCTCGCATGTCGTCAACAACACGCGCTTCGTTTCGCTGGAGAAGGCGAAGCTGATCAATGACGCCATTGCCGCCATGGGCTACCAGCCCAACGAGCTGGCGCGGTCGCTGAAGGCCTCAACCACCAACAGCGTCGGCCTGGCCATCTCGGCGATTTCCAATCCCTATTTCACCGACATCATCTGCGCGGTTGAGGCCGAATGCGCGCGCCTCGGCTTGATGGTGTTTCTCTCCGACACGCAGGAAGACCCGGACCGCGAGCTGCAAGTGGTGCGCGCTTTCCACCAGCGCCGCGTCGACGGCGTCATCCTGGCGCCGTCGGGTTCGCCACAACGCGCCATCGACTATCTCGCCGACAAAAAAGTGCCGTGCGTGTTGATCGACCGTTTCGCCGACGACCGCTTCGACCAGATCGGCGTCGAGAACGACACGGCGATGCGCGCGCTGATCGACCATGTCGCCTCCTTCGGCCACAAGCGCATCGGCTACATCGCCGGCCAGCCCGGGCTGGCGACGACGCGCGAACGCATCGAGGCGTTCCAGGCCTCGCTCGCCGCCAATGGACTTGAAACCCTGCCGCACTATGTCTCGCCGGAGAATGTCGACACGGCGGCGGCGACCGCATCGACGCATGCGATCCTGTCGCTGCTCACGCCGCCCACCGCATTGGTCACCGGCAACAACATGACGACGATCGGGGCAGTCCGCGCCATCCGCGAAAAGGGTCTTTCGATCCCGCGCGATCTGTCGCTGGTCGGCTTCGACGATTTCGAATGGGCCGACTGTTTCGAGCCACGGCTGACGCTGGTCGAGCAGCCCTGCACCGAGATCGGCCGCCAGGCCGCGGCACTGCTCAGCGCCCGCATCGCCTCGAGCGAAGCGCCGCCCCAAGCCGTGCGGCTGCAGGCGACGCTGCAGACCCGCCAATCCTGCGGGAGGCCGAAATGACCGCGCCGCTTCTGGTGATGACCGGCGCCGTCAAACGCTTCGGCGGCGTGCAGGCGTTGCGCGGCGTCGATTTCGACCTCAAGGCGGGCGAAATCCACGCGCTGCTCGGCGAAAACGGCGCCGGCAAGTCGACGCTGATGAACCTGTTGTCGGGCGTCTACACGCCGGACGAAGGCACGATCGAGATCGACGGCAAACCCGTGCGCTTCAACAATCCGCGCGAAGCGCAAGCCGCCGGCATCGCCACCATTTTCCAGGAGCTCGACCTCGTGCCGTCGCTCGACGTCGCGGCCAATCTTTTCCTCGGCCGCGAACTGATGCGCCCGGGCGGCTTCCTCGACGTGCCGGCGATGCGCCGTGAGGCCAAGAAGCGGCTGGAAGCGATCGAGATCGCCATCGATCCGGGGGCGATGGTCGCCGACCTGTCGATCGGCCAGCGCCAGGTGGTGGCGATCGTCAAGGCGCTGTCCTATGCCTCGCGCGTGCTGATCATGGACGAGCCGACGGCAGCTCTGACTGTCGGCGAGGTCGAGCGCCTGTTCGACATCATGCGCAAGCTAGCAGCCACCGGCGTCGGCATCGTCTACATCTCGCACCGGCTGGAGGAAGTGCCAGGCATTGCCGACCGTGTGACTGTGATGCGCGACGGCCGTGTCGCCGGCATCACCGAGCCACACGCGCCGCAGGCCGAACTGGTGCGGCTGCTGGTCGGGCGTCCCCTGGACGAGCTTTATCCGCAGCGCGCCAAGGCGGCGGGAAAACCGCTGCTCAGCCTGCGCGATGCAAGCTTCCGGCTCGCCCGCGACAGCGCCGGCTGGCAGGCGCCGCAAGGCGTGTCGCTCGACGTCCATGAAGGCGAGATCGTCGGCCTTGCCGGCATTATGGGGGCAGGGCGCACCGAGCTGCTCTCCGCGCTCTACGGCACCGGCCTGTCCGGCCGCTGGGAGGGCGAGGTCGCCATATCGGGCCGGCCGGTAAAGCTCGATTCCATCAGCGCTGCCCGCGCAGCCGGCATCGCCTTCGTCACCGACGATCGCAGGGGCTCAGGCCTGATGCTGCGCATGGCCGTCGGCCTCAATCTGGTGATGTCGGTCATCCGGCGCATATCGCCGGCCGGCCTGATGTCGCCAAGCCGTCAGGCGGAAGCGGTGAAGGAGTCCTTCAGCCAGTTCGACATCCGGCCGAAGAACCCCGACATCGCCGTCGGCGCACTGTCCGGCGGCAACCAGCAGAAGGTGGTGCTGGCCAAGGAGATCCTCGGCAATCCCCGCCTGCTGCTGCTCGACGAGCCGACACGCGGCGTCGATGTCGGCGCCAAGGGCGAAATTTACGCACGGCTCAGGGCGCTGGCGGCGCAAGGGCTCGGCATACTGGTCGCGTCCAGCGAAATGCCGGAGCTGATCGGTCTGTGCGACCGCATCGTGGTGCTGCGCCAGGGGCGCAATGTGGCGGAATTCATGGGCGGCGTCGACGAGCACACGGTGCTGGCCGCGGCAAACGGCAGGGAGGCCTGATGTCTGGCGAGAAGATTTCAGCGGCAGGCGCACCCGTGGCGGCGGCGCCCCGAAAACATCGCGACCCGCTGGCGCTGATCGTGCGCTTCCAGAGCCTGATCGGCCTGGTGCTGGTGGCGATCGGCGGCATCATCTTCTCGCCGCGCCGCCACGGCGAGATCCTGTTCCTCAACCCCGACAACATCGCCAACATCGTGCGTGCCGTGTCGGAGACCGGCATCATCGCCATCGGCATGACCTTCGTCATCATCACCGCCGGCATCGACCTGTCGGTCGGCGCGGTGCTCGGCCTATCCAGCGTCGTCACCGCCTCGATGATGATCTCCGGCGGCTTCGGCCTGATCCCGACCATTCTGGCCGTGCTCGCCATGGGCATCGTCTTCGGCGCCATCCAGGGCACCATCTCCACCCGCTTCCGGCTGGAACCCTTCATCGTCACGCTGGCCGGCCTGCAGGCCGCGCGCGGGCTGGCGCTGGTCGTGTCGGGCAACCAGTACATCAACATATCCTATGGCGACGGGCCGGGCCTGGCGCCGCCGGTGTTCGCCGTGCTGGGCGAGCGGCTGTTCAACAACACCGTGCCGGTGGCCACCCTCGTCTTCATCGTCTTTGCGGCCATCGCCACCATCGTGCTCAACACCACGCGCTTCGGCCGCTATGTCTTTGCCGTCGGCGGCAATGAGCGCGCCGCGCGCATTTCCGGCGTGCCGGTGTCGATGGTGAAGATCTCGGTCTACGCCATCACCGGCTTTGCCGCCGCGCTTGCCGGCATCGTCCACGCCGGCCAGTTCAATTTCGGCAGCGCCAATGACGGCATGGGCTATGAGCTGACCGCCATCGCCGCCGTGGTCATCGGCGGCACTAGCCTGTTCGGCGGCGCCGGCTCCATGGTCGGCACCGTCGCCGGCACCATCATGCTGGGCGCGCTCGCCAACATCCTGCAGCTCAACAACATCACGCCCGCCATGCAGCTGCTCGCGACCGCCGCGATCATCGTTCTGGCGGCAGTGCTTCAATCCCTCGTTCGCCGCCGCGAGGGTTTGGGTCGTTAATGCATGTCGCGCAAAAGTGAAATCGGTTTTGCGACAACGACATGCATCAACAAACAAGGAGGAGACGGCGAAACGTCAAACCAAGGTCTGGCCCCCCGGCCCGACGAGGAGGAGAGAGTTATGAAAGTGATTGGAAGAGCATCGACCCTCAAGGCCGTGCTTCTGGCCGGCGCCGGCCTGTGCATTGCAGGCTCCGCTTACGCCGCCGAGCCGCTGGTGAAAGCCTGCGCCAAGGACGGCCAGTTCATCATCGGCTTTTCGCAGGCCAACAATGCCGAGCCCTACCGCCAGCACGTCAATGACGAGCTGGAGGCGGCGGCCAAGGAAGTGCCTGGTTTCACGCTGCAGATCGCCGACGGCGCGGGCAACGTCAACACGCAGACCTCGCAGGTCGACAATTTCATCACCCAGAAGGTCGACATCCTGCTGATCTCGCCCTTCGAGGCGGCGCCGCTGACGCCGGCGGTGAAGCGCGCCATGGACGCCGGCATCCCGGTCATCGAGCTCGACCGCAAGACGGTCGGCGACCCCGGCAAGGACTACACCGCCTTCATCGGCGGCGACAATTACAAGATCGCGCTCGAGGCCGGCAAATACACCGCCAAGACGCTGCTGCCAGATGGCGGCGAGACGGCGGTGCTGGAAGGCCTGCCGAGCTCGACGCCGGCGGTGGAGCGCCTCAACGGCTTCAAGGACGGCGTGAAGGAAAACGCCAAGATCCAGGTGGTGGCCGAGCAGGCCGCCGACTGGGTGCCGGACAAAGCGCAAGTCGCCTTCGCCGCCATGCTGCAGGCGCACCCCGATATCAAGGTGCTCTACGCCTCCAACGACATGATGGCCGCCGGCGCGTTGCTCGCCGCCAAGGGCGCGGGCAAGGACGTCAAGATCATCGGCACCGATGGCCTGCCGGGCCCGGCCGGCGGCATCGAAGCGGTCGCCAAGGGCGACTGGGCCGCGACCTTCACCTATCCGACGGGCGCCAAGGAAGCGATCGAGATGTCGAAGAAAATCCTGCTCGATTGCGCGACCGAGGTTGAGCCGACGGTGACGGTGGAGACCACCGCGATCACGGCCGAGAATGCCAAGCAGCTGATGGGGAAGTGAAGTCGGCTAGAGCTTGGCACTGAGGTTGATAGGCAAGGCCCCGGAAGGGGCCTTGTTGCTTTTAGGCGAGGCTCATCCTGCCGTAGGATGGCAGCTTCGCGCCTCATGCCGACCAAAGGCGAACTTTGCCTCCGCCCCGGAAGCAGACACTGCAATTGACCACGCTGAAGGTATCGTGGTCGCGCCAGAGCCTGCAAAGGCGCAACTCGGTACACGAGGGCGACCAAGCCCCAACGGAAACAACTTGAAGAAACGCTTCGCGACCCATAGCATGCCGCGCCATGGTGAAATCTGATCGGGAGGTCAGTGAGGTCGGTCGGGTTTTTGAGCCAGTGCAAGGTAGGGAGGATAATAATTATGGCTTCCGAAGTACAGGCGAACAACGGCGTTAATGTAGAGGCGCTGCTCGCCGCAAAAGAAGCGCTTACCAACGCCCCGGAGGCCGCGCAGTTCAAGTGGCGCGCGGCCTGCGAATGGAAGGACGGCACCCACAGCCACTCGACGGTCGAGAGTTTTTACGGTCTCGGCCAGGATCAGCATCGCAAGACCACCTTCGCATTCGATGCCGACCATCCGGAGGTCTTCGCTTCCCTGGATCAGGGCGCCACGCCGGTCGAATACGTGCTCGTCGGGCTGGCCAGTTGCCTGACCGCCGGCATCGCCGCGGTTGCCCAGAACCGGAACATCCAGTTGAAGTCGGTGAAGGCGACCATCGAAGGCGACATGGATATCGCTGGGATACTTGGCATCGACAGCGACGTCCGCAACGGCTTCAGCGGCATCACGGTGAGGTACAACATCGACGCCGACGCCAAGCAAGAAGATATCGAGGCGCTCGTCGCTCAGTCGCAGAAGCGGTCGGCCGTCTATGACATTGTCACCAATCCGACGAACGTCACGGTCGTGGTGAACTGAAAGGCGCTTCGAACCGTAGACTCTCCCGATAAGAGGGCGCGATTAGTTCCGTCACCACAGTGATCGTCGGCGCAGGGCACGCGGGGCTCGCGATGAGCCGCTGCCTCGCGGAGCGCTCTATCGACCATGTGCTGCTGGAGCGCGGCGAGATCGCCCATAGCTGGCGCACCGAGCGATGGGATTCGCTGCGGTTGCTCACCCCGAACTGGCAGAGCCGGCTGCCGGGCTTCCGCTATGACGGCGACGATCCCGACGGCTACCGGACGATGCCTGAGGTGATCGACTTCCTCGGGAATTATGCCAAGGCGATCTCGGCTCCGGTCAGAACCCACACGACCGTTACATCGGTTCGCAGCGACGGGGCGGGATATCTCGTGCGCACGGACCGCGGCGAGTGGCGGTGTCGGACCGTCGTGCTGGCGTCGGGCGCGTGCAACATCGCGCGCATGCCCGACGTCGCCAGCCGCGTGCCGCCGTCGGTCGCCATGCTGACGGCACAGTCCTACCGCAATCCGCGTCAGGTCGCCGACGGTGGCGTGATGGTGGTGGGCGCGTCGTCGAGCGGCACCCAGATCGCACAGGAGCTGCAGCGTTCGGGGCGCCAAGTGACCCTGTCGGTGGGCGAGCACATCCGGGCGCCCCGCGTCTATCGCGGCAAGGACCTGGAATGGTGGATGGACGCCGCCGGCGTGCTCGACGAGCGCTACGACGAGGTAGAGGACATCAGGCGGGCGCGACGGGTTCCTTCGCTGCAGCTTGCCGGAACGCCCGACCGCACCACCCTCGACCTCAATGCGCTGGTGGACCTCGGCGTCAGGCTTGTCGGCCGCCTCGCCGGCATCACCGAAGACGGCAAGGCCCAGTTCGCGGGCTCGTTGCGCAACATGTGCGCGCTTTCCGATCTCAAGATGGCGCGGCTGCTCGACCTCATCGACGAATGGGCGCGCGCCAACGGCCTGGACGCGACCGTCGGGCCGCCGAATCGCCTGCCGCCGACCCGTGTCGAGGACAGCCCGCCGCTCGGCCTCGACCTCGCCGGAGGCGCGATCAGGACGATCATCTGGGCCACCGGCTACCGGCCGGACTACTCCTGGCTGGAACTGCCGGTCCTCGACCGCAAGGGTTACGTCCGTCACGATGGCGGGGTTGCGGAACATCCGGGCCTGTACCTGATGGGGATGCAGTTTCTGCGCCGCCGCAAGTCTGCGCTGATCGACGGCGCCGGCGACGACGCGCGTGATCTCAGCGACCATCTGGCATCGTACATCAGGGCGTAAACTCATAAACTGTGGACCGGCGACGCAGGCGATGGCAGGTGGTGTTTGATTGTGAGGCTTTGGAAGGTAGGATACTCTGATGCTCTCACTTGAAGACCACCGATGGGGCGAACTGCAGCATGCATACGGCCGCGCGGTGAACGTTCCAGGTCTGCTGCGGGAATTGCGCGCAGCCACCAGTCCTAAGAAAGGCTATCAGGACGAGCCGTGGTATAGCCTCTGGTCGAGCCTTTGCCATCAAGGTGACGTTTATACAGCCTCTTATGCAGCTATTCCGCACATCGTGGAAATTGCTGCTGAGACGCGAACGCCCATCGACTCTTCATTCTTCCAGCTACCTGCAGCTATTGAAGTTGCCCGGAGAACAGGGCGTGGACCCGAGATCCCTGCCGATTTCGCCGACGACTATCACCGCGCTCTGGCGAGCCTTGGCGAGGTCGTGAGTCTCCATCGAAATGATGCTTGGGATCAATCGATGCTTTTGTCGGCAATGGCTGCTCAGGCCGTTGCTAAAGGTCATGTCGATGTCGCGGAGGCCATGCTGAATTTGGACAGCGATGTGATCGCCAAAATCAACGGGCTTGAGTTCAATTAGACTTTCCTTCGACCGCCCAAGCTGATTCACCGTTGGCATCAGCCGATTCGATCTGACCGACTTCGAGTGGCGCGCAATCCAGCTTCACCTTCCCAACAAGCCAGGTGGTGTGCCACGCGTGGACGACCGGCGTGTGCTCAACGGCATCTTCTGGGTGTTGCGCTCCGGAGCGCGCTGGGCCGACTTGCCCGGCCGCTACGGCCCGCCTCCGCCGCATCGCAACCCGCTACGACAAACTGGCCGAAAACTACCTCGCCGCCCTCAAGCTTGTAGCCGTCCGCATTTGGATACGCAGTAATGAGTCTACGTCCTAAGCAAAATTCAACCCGCTAAGGAAAGTCCAAGACAGAGGACCAGGTTAGTCACCGCGACAACACCGAATTCCGCGACCCTGCGATCATATTCCCAAATGCAGCTTCGGCTTCCAGAAGGGGCGGAACAACTCAATCTTGGGACAGCGGTTCATCACCACTTTCAAGCCCGCCTCCTCCGCCAGCCGGGCGGCAGCGTCATCGCGCACCCCGATCTGGCCCCACAAAACCCTAGCATTGATGGCGATGGCTTCCTGTGCGACTTCCAGCAGATCTTCGGAGCGGCGAAACACCTCGACCATGTCGACAGGCCGGTCGATGGCCGCCAGCGACGGGTACACTTTAAGTCCTCGAATTTCCTCCAGACCGGAACTGGGGTTGACCGGGATCATGTCATAGCCGGTTTCGTGCAGCACCCTCAGGACACCATAGGAAAACCTGGTCTTGTCGGGGCTGGCCCCCACCATCGCGATGGTTTTGACCGATTTCAGAATCCCTTGCAGATAGGCCTCCGGATAGGGCTCATCATGATTCATATGGGTCATTTCTTGTCGTCCAGAGGGGTCGCGATATCGGCTTTCAATTCATGCGCGGCCAGGGGGTCGAGGAAGGGGTTGCGATAGAGCTTGTCGTGGCTTTCAACGCCGACCTCCAGCGTGCAGTCGCTCATGGGCCGGGCAACGCAGAGGATTATGTAGCCATTGTTGATCTGGCGGTTGTTCAGCGCCACCTGCGCCTTTTGATCGACCTTGCCGCTGATCATCTTGGCCGCGCAGCTTATGCAGCCGCCATACTTGCAGCCGTATGGCAGGTCCACGCCCTGCTCGCGCAAGCTTTGCAAGAGGGGCTTGCGGTGATCGACGTCATAGGCCGCACCGCCTTGATTGGCGAGGGTGATGGTGAAGATGGTCATACCCAGATGTCGCTCGTGCAATCCCCGCCGGGATAACGGGTTTCGTGGCAGCGGCTTGGTCCATTCGGTTCCTTGCCGAAATCAACGACGAACAGCGGATCGATTTCCATGCCGCCATTTTCCGTATCGCAATTGACCATCAGCATGCACCCGCCATTGGTGCGGATTTCCGGATAGAACTGATTGTCCCAGGTAGAGAACAGCGAGGTCGTCACATAGAGGCGCTTGCCGTCGAGGCTGAGCTGTATCATCTGGGGGCCGCCAGTCACTTTCACGCCGTTGACCTCAGGCGCACGGCCGAGAAGTCCGCCCATCCACACTTGTCCAGTAAGCTTGGCGTTGTGAGGGTCCGAGATGTCGTACTGACGGATGTCGCCATGCAGCCAGTTGCAGAGATAGAGGTATCGATCGTCCATGCTGAGCAGAATGACCGAGATGACGCCCGGTATTGGGATCGGCCATTCGGGATGCGGCTCATTGTCGACATCGACAATTTTTTCCCACTGCCAGTCTCCCGCCGCGTCTTTCCACCAATGGATGATGTTTGCGGAAAGGGCCGCGCCGACAAAACCGTGGCTGCTGTCGGGATCATGATGGAACCGCACTTCCAGTGGGATCAAGCCATCTTCACCGAGGTAGAATGTCTGCTTTGGCTCCTTCTTTTCAAAATCCCAGAAATGGATCTCCCGGCCGTATTTGAGATGGCCAACCTCTTCCAGGTCAAAGCCAGGCATGAAAGTGTTGGGCGCGGCCCACTCCGAGCTGACCATCACGTTGTGTCGCGGCTGGTACCAGAAATCATAGCCGAACTTGATGCCGCCCATGGAGTTTTCCCAGCGGCCGACAATCTCGAACTCCTTGCTGAGTTGCAGATAGCCGCCGGGGGCATTGCCTTGAGCATCGCCAAGCATGGAAACGATGATGTCCGAGCCGAGGCAATGCACTGTGTGCGGTGCCGACAGATTGGTCCTGGCTTTGATGTCAGCGCCGTCTATGACCTTGAACAGTGTCGGATTGCGAGGATCGGTACCGCAGTCAACAATATGCAGATTGGTCGAGCGCACACCCGGCACAATCAGATATTTCCGCTCCATGCTCGCATCGCCATGGCACGACGAACAGGCATTCCAGCCCGAGTGATGGAGCTCATCGCCAATGCCTGGCATTTGCAAACGAGAAATGACCTGGCTGTAGGTCGAACTCTGCGGGTCGACATCAATGGTACACAAATAGTCCGGCTTCTGAATGCCCGTGCCGGTGTAGATGGCAATCGTATAGAGCAGCTTTTCGCGAGGCGCCGTCATCGCCTCGGCGGGAGAAGCATAGCCCGGTCCACAGCAATGATTGGTCATGGGTACTTCCCTTTGAACAGATCACTGGCCAGCCCCAACGGGGTCGAGCTGGAATGTTAGTGCATGCTTGGCATCGGCGCTATGGCCGGGGTGGCTTGTGAAGTGCGCACGTGACGTACAACTTGGCGACAGAGCCCTCGTGGGGCGCCAGGTATTGACCGCCCGAGGGTTATTGAGAACCGCTTGCAGCGGCCCGGCGTTTAGAGGTCCGCTTCTGGCCTTCCGAGCCTCGAAGCTGGCGGTAGAGTCGAACACCTGGGTCCCAGGCCAATTTCCGCCTGCTGCGCTCCACGTTTATGCAAGACGTTCAAATTTGAGCTTCCGCACTCATGCTTTGTCGAGAGAATCTCCTGTACTCTTTTAAGGCTTCTGCGTCGTAATTTTTAGCCGTTCTGAATCGCCGCAGGCGACGATGACGACGGAATAGGAGAACGCAATGACTCGCAATCACGTTGAACGTCTTGAAGAGTTTAGGGAAATCCTGGTCGCGACTCGACGCGAAGGAGTCCGTAACGTGCACCATACTCGCGACGCAATGCGGGCAAGTGGCTTTCAGATCGGGGACAGCGATGGCTCCAGCTACGGAGCCGAGCTGAAGGCGCTCCAAGAGGAAATCGAGGCAGTAGATCGCGCCATCGAAGAAGAGAAGCGGTTGGCCTTGACCCTCGAGAGCGCGGCTCAATCCCGCCGACCGACTAAACCGAGAATTGTGAAGCGAGCATAGGGTCAGGTACGGCCCTTTGGCGCCTGTCGCGTCGATCGCCTGCGGTCTGGTCTCGGGCTTCCCGCCGCCGTGGCGGTGCAGCCGACGGTGACGGTGGAGACCACCGCGATCACGGCTGAGAATGCCAAGCAGCTGATGGGGAAGTGAGGGGCGAACCGCTCTACGGCAGCGTTTGATACGGCAAGGCCCCGCGAGGGGCCTTGTTGCGTTCCGGCAAGTTACGGTGAATGGCCGCTTCGCGCCGCATCTCGGTCGTTGAGCAGGCAATAGCGGCATCCCAAAAGCGCCATTCGAGCGAACAGGCGAGAAGGCGCGTTGCGCCAGAGGCGGCCATTGGTTGTACTTGCGGAACGACCGCATTCTCCCCGTTGCGGAGATTGCGAGATCGGTCGGTGGCCGGACTGCTTTGTGCCGACGGTTCGATGGGCCGCATCGTGCGAAAGAGACCAGCGTGCAACCGACACTAGCTGGGCCGACCCATCCACCGCACGATTTCATAGGCCGGCATCGGGCGGCGAAAACCTTTCAGCGTCAGTTCGCCAACAAGAACGGATTCGACCATCGACTCGACAGCGCCGAGGACCCGTTGGCTAACGAGAATCTGGCGGGATCTGGCCTCCTCGCACAATCGGGCGGCATGGTTCGACACCGTGCCAATGACGGCATAGTCCGAGCGCTGATCAAAACCGATGCGCCCTATGGTTGCGTGGCCCCTGGCAATGCCGATCCCGAAGCCCAGCAAATAGTCCCGCTTGCGCCATCGCTCTGAATGCTCATCAATCGCGTCGCGCATCGCAGCAGCCATCGAGACGGCTCTCTCGCTGTGGTCGGCGCATAGCAGTGGATCGTTGAAAACCACGACGATACCGTCGCCGACGAACCGCTCGAGAGTTCCCTCGTGGCGGACGATTTGTTCACCAAGACAGGAATGATACTCGGCAAGAACCGTCATGACTTCTTCGGGTTCTGCGGTCTCCGCGAAGGCCGTAAAGCCGCGCAAATCGCAAAAGACAACGGTCACCTCGCGACGGTGGCTCTGCAAGAGCGCGTCTCCATTGCCCGCTGCAACAATAAGGTCGGCGACCTGTTCGGGCAGGAACCGCCTGAGCCGCGCCATTCGCTCGAGCTCCGTCACCTGGTCGGCCACGGTTTGCTCGAGCGAGCGGTTC
The DNA here is from genome assembly GCF_056403855.1 of Mesorhizobium sp. P2_E7. Taxonomy (NCBI): domain Bacteria; kingdom Pseudomonadati; phylum Pseudomonadota; class Alphaproteobacteria; order Hyphomicrobiales; family Phyllobacteriaceae; genus Mesorhizobium; species Mesorhizobium sp. P2_E7. Next base: position 377,860 of record NZ_JBFUER010000001.1, read on the forward strand.
CAGTCGGAAAGTTGCGCGGCTTGGTCCTCTAGGCGCTTGGCCTGGCTCGCGACAGTGTCGTGAAGCGCCTTCTGGCGCAGCATCGAACGCACCCGCGCCAACAGCGCCTGATGATCGAAGGGCTTTGTCAGGTAGTCGTCGCCACCGGCGTCCAGCCCCTCGACCACATCGCGCGTGTCGGCCTTCGCGGTGACGAGGATGACCGGAATCGCCTGCAGGGAGGTGTCCTGCTTGAGCATGCGTACCACACTAATGCCGTCGAGCTTCGGCATCATGATGTCGAGCAGGATCAGATCCGGCGTGAGTTCGCGGGCTTTCGCAAGCCCCTCTTCACCATCGGCGGCGGTTGCAACTTCGTAGCCGTTCGCCTCGAGGCGCATGCGCAGGATTTCCAGGTTCTCCGGAGTATCGTCGACCGCGAGAATGCGTGGCGGATCGTGCAAGGCGCTGCCTCCCTCAAGAAAGGAACCCGCGAATCTCGGAAAGCAGCTGGCGCGGACTGAATGGCTTGGCGATATAGCCATCGCAGCCGGCAGCAAGGGCTTTCGCTTCGTCGCCCGACAACGCGTAGGAGGTGACGGCGATAATCGGAATGTGCCGCAGCGCCGGATCGGCCTTGATGCGGCGGGCAGCTTCATATCCGTCGATCACCGGCAGCTGAATGTCCATGAGGATCAGGTCTGGCCTGTGCGCTCCGGCCGCAGCGATGCCGGCGGCGCCGTCCGCCGCCTCGATCAGTTCGTACTCGGTGGTGGCAATGAGATCGCGGATGATCTGGCGGTTGTCCTCGGTGTCTTCCACCATCAGGATTCGTTTGCTCATGCGGCCCTCATGTCCTCATTCACCCGGATTGGTACCTTGAGACGGAATGTCGCCCCTGACCCGATCACGGACTCGACGTCTATGGTTCCGCCATGCATTTCGACGATGCGCTTCGAGATCGCCAGGCCAAGACCTGTGCCACCCTTCTGCCTGGTGCTGCTATTGTCGACCTGTTGGAATTCTTCGAAGATGAGAGCCTGGTCCTTGGACGCGATGCCGGGACCGGTGTCTCGGACGGTGATCTCGAAGTGCCCGTCGACCGCATCGGCAAGAATGTCGACCGCACCCGTTTCGGTGAACTTGACGGCATTGCCTGCGAGATTGAGCAGGACCTGCGTCAAACGGCGTTCGTCCCCGCGGCCTATTGGAAGTTTCTCGGCAACAGTGGTTGAAAGCTCAAGACCCTTCGCTCGCGCCAGCGGCTCGACAGCCGCAACGGTCGATCGAACAATCTGCGCGACGGAGTAGTCCTCGATCGCCAGCGAGAGCTGGCCGGCTTCGATCTTGGAAAGGTCGAGTACGTCGTTGATCAGCCCGAGGAGGTGACGGCCGTTTGCCTGCACGCGCGCGACGGTCGTCTTTGCCCTGTCCGGGAGTTCGCCGTAGATGCCGTCGACCAGCAGTTCTGTGAAGCCCAAGACCGAATTGAGCGGTGTCCTGAGCTCGTGGCTCATATTCGCGAGGAACTGGGACTTATGGCGGCTAGCTGCCTCCAACTCCCGGCCTTTCTCCTCGATCTCGCGGAACAGCTTGGCATTCTGGATCGCGAGCACCGATTGGGCTGCGAAGGTCTCCAGCAGGTGGACAACTTGCTCATGGAAGGCACCTGGCTTGTGGCGCCTGACGACCAGTGCACCGACGATCTTGTTGGGCCTCAGCAGCGGAACGATCAGGATACCGCGATATCCGGCTTCGACGATCGTCTTTCTTACAAGGAAGGATGAGGTCTCCTGGCTGAGGTCAGGAAACTGCACCGGCATGCAGCGCCCGGGTGCGTCGCCGATCCCCATGTCGGCCAGCCCGATCGTCTGGTGTGAGACTGCGGCAATAAGCTCATCGCTCATACCGAAGTTCGCGCGCGGAAGGAATTGCTGCCGCGTGCTGCTGAACACGTAGATGGTGCCAGCATCCGTTTCTGACAACTGGACCGCTTTGGCGACGATCGTTTTCAGCACCGTGTCGAGATCCAGCGTCGAATTGACCGCCTTGCTCACCTCACCAAGCGCCTCGAGCTCACCGACAGACGCGGCAAGCTCGCGCGTCCGTGACTGCACCGCCTCGAAGAGCCGCGCATTCTCGATGGCGATCACGGCCTGGTCGGCGAATGTCTCGACAAGTGCGATCTCCTTGGGATTGAAGGGTTGCGGCTCAACCCTCGTCATGACGAATACGCCAATGAGATCACCTTCCCGCAAGAGCGGGGCAGCGAGGACGGTGCGGAATCCGCCTGCCTCAGCGATCAAAGCAACGCGGTAGTCCGGATCAGCGGTCACGTCTTCGATTTGCACGATCCGCCGTTCTTCGATTACGCGCCCTACGGCGGAGCCTCGGCCTGCGGCAAGCGCTGGAAATGGATTTGCGTCGACATAAGCACGGAAACTGGGCGGGTAGCCATGCGTCGATACATAGCGGAATACGCCATCCAGCAACTGCACGATACCACCCTTGTCGGCACGGCAGAGCCTGACAGCCGATTCCACCAACGTATCGAGCACGACCTGCAGATCGAAGGTAGAGCGGCTGATCACCTTCAGAACGTCTGCAGTGGCTGTCTGCTGCTGAAGTGCTTCGTCGAGCTGCTGGGTGCGCGTCTCAATCTCCTGATACAGGCGCCCCAGCTGGTCGGAGGTCTGGTTGACGTTAGCGGCGAGCACTCCAAGTTCGTCGCGATTGGCGACGGCAACGTGTTGGGCGAAGTCACCGGCCGCTATCTGGCTGAGACGCGTCTCGATCTTCTTGACCGGTTCGATCAACGACCAGGAGATGATGTAACCGAGCCCCAGCGCCAGCAGAATGCTGCCCACCGCAAACGAGAACACGATCAGTCTGGACGTGCCGTACGCACCCTCGGTCGTTTCTATGGCTGCCACCATGTCGGCTTCGGCGATGTTGACCAGCTGGTTTGTCAGCCGCTCGAGGCGATCGGCCGACGGTATGATTTCATCAAGCTGAACCTTGCGCGCCTCCCCAGTGCGGCCGGCGTGGACGAGTTCGGCTACGTGCGTCACCCCGGCTGTCAGCCGTTCGTACTCTTGCCTGACCTGGCCAAGTACTTCCACCTCGGCTTTGGCGACGAACTCCATGCGGTCGAGGTCGTAGCCGAACTGATTGAGCTGGCGCAGCGCAGCATCCAGCATCCGGTCGTCCTGAAGCAACAGGGCGGTGGAGATGCCGTAGAGCTGGGTGGTCGTATCGTGCTGTACCTGGCGGTAGGCCGCGATCCTGCGCTGCAGCTTGATCAGCTCGTTGGTCTGATCATTGACCCCACTCAGCACCTGCAACCCGACGGCCCCGAGCACGATCAGCAGGCCGACGATCGACAGGAACGCGATCAAGAGCTTGGTCTGGACGCGCGCCGGCAGCCGGGCAACCCAGCCAACGAGCCGGTTCGCTATGCTATTTGGATTCGTCCAAGAGGCTGACAAGGTCATCCCGGAACTCCTCCAAGTCGAACCGGACGCCAAGATACTGTACTCGCAAGATGCCATTGGGGTCTACGAGTGACGTCAACAAGGTATGGTCGACCTCTCCGTTCGCCGCCTTCTTCGCGATGACCCCGTATTTCCGTCCCACCTCATGGACGACCGCCGGATCACCGGTAAGAAACGACCAGCCCTTATGATCGGCCCCAAAATTCTGCGCATATTCCTTCAAGACATCGGGCGTATCGCGCTCCGGGTCGACAGTGATCGAAACGAAGTCGATCTTCGATCCGAACGTAGAGCCCAGCTTCTCCTGCACGCTGGCCATATGGGCGGTCAGCATGGGGCAGACGTCGGTACAGTACGTATAGATGAAGGCGATGGCGACCACCTTGCCGCGGAAGTCGTGCAGCGACACGCGCTTGTGGTCCTGCGATATCAGCGTGAAATCCGGTGCAGCGCCCATCATCGGCAGGCGCTCGCTGTCTCCGGCGTGCGCTGACGCTTCGTGCGCTGAGGTGTGCGCAGGCTCAGCGACGAGGGCGAGGAGCAGCAACGCGCACGTCGGCCAGCGGCTCACGTCTTCATCTCGCGCTTGAGCTCTTTAAGGAAACGCCAGTCGGTGCCGCGGTCCAGGACCTCCTGTGGCTCGGTGGCCGCATACATCGGCGATTGGCAGTCCGAGACCTTGGTGAACACCGGCAACCGGACTTTCGTCGTCTCTGGCGCCGGCTCGGCGAGCGCCAGCCTCGGGGCTGCGACTAATCCCGCGGCACCCGCCGCGATGCCGGCCATGAAGCGGCGGCGATTCTGGATGATGTGCACGACGTTCTCCCCTTCAGCGGTCCTTCGCGCTGCGCCTTTCACGTCTTCAGTTCGCGCTTGATCTCTTCGAAGAAGCGGAAATCCGTCCCTTTGGCGATGATCTCCTGCGGGCTTGACTTGATCATGCCCGTCTCCAGGAGGCGCAGCGCGTAGAAGCGCACCGAGTCTTCAGCATCGTATTCCCGCCACTTGTCGTGCCCGGTGTTCTGCAGAGTGGTCAGCGCAACGTCGTAGCTCGGCAGAAAGCCTCGATCGACCACCGCGCGGGCGGCCGATTTCGGGTTCGACACGCAGAATTCGACAGCCTGGAGGATGGCCCGCAGCACGCGCTTGGTGGCGACCGGATACCTATCGACATAGTCGGTCCGGCCGGCGAGCATGCAACAAAAATACTGCGACCAGGGACGGTCGATAAGATTGCTGAAGACCGTGTGACCTACCTTCTTGTTCCGAACCTCGGAGTATTGGCTGGTGTCTACCAGGAAGGCATCGACCTTGCCGTCGATGAAGTTCTGCATGAGCGAGCCGTTCTCCTGGACGCCTACTACCCACTCAACATCGTGGTTGGGATCGAGCCCGACATAGTTGATCAGCAGTTGGAGAAACACCTGCGGGTGGTCGTTCATCGCCCAGACCCCCACCCGCTTGCCCTTTAGGTCGGCAACGCTGTTGACGCGATCGTTCGCCCGCAACTCCCAGCAGCCGGAATGCACGCCGGCCAGGATCTTGACGGGCACCCCGGCCTCGACGCTGCGGATGTGCATCGGCGGCATGTTGAAGTCGAAGTCCGTCTCACCCGCTGCAATCCATTGGCTGTTGTCGAAGTACTTTTGATCACCTTGCACGTACTGCACGTCGGTCATGCCGCCGGCGCGGAGCAGTTCGCCAGCTAGGTAGAGCGACTCCCAGCAGTAGGCGCCTCCGACCCACCGCCCCAGCCGGACACTGGTCGTCTCGGGCTCCGGCTCGGCAAACGCCAATCTCGGGGTTGCGACAATTCCCACGGTGCCGGCTGCCAGGCCGGCCATGAAGCCGCGGCGGTTCTGGATAATTGGCATGGGGTCACTCCTCCTTGTCAGCCTTTCAATTCCCGCTTTCGCAAACGGCGCGGAACGTCCTTGGCAGACGCACTGTCGTGGTCACCGGTGCCGGCTCGGCATGAGTCGATGTCGGCACGCTGGCGAGGCCTGCGGCGCAGACCGCCGATAGGCCGGCCACGAAGCGGCGGCGATTCTGGATGCTCCGCATGTCACGCTTCCTCCCTGTGACAAAGCAGGCTCAGATTTTCAACTCACGCTTCAACTCCTCGATGAAGCGCCAGTCCGTTCCATCGGCGATGATCTGCTGTGGGCTCGACTTGATCATGCCCGTCTCGTGCATGCGCAGCGCGTAGAAGCGCATCGAGGCTTCAGCATCGTAGTCCCGCCAGACGTCGTACCGCGTGTCGCTCAGCGTTTGCAGCGCGATTTCGTAGCTGGGGACGAAACCTCGATCGACCATCTGCGCTGCACTCCATGCGGGATCCGAAATGCATAGGTCGGCGCCCTTGACGATGGCCCTGAGCACGCGCTTGGTCGCCACCGGGTATCTGTCCACGTAGTCCGCGGCGGCCGAAGTCATGCAGCAGAAGTACTGCGACCAAGGGCGGTCGAGGGTCGTGTTGAGGATCGTGTGGCCGATTTTCTTGGCGCGCAGTTGCTGCGTCTCCGGCGGCGTGAAGAGATATGCATCGAACTTCCCGTCGGCGAAGGCTTCTACCGGCTTGCTTTCCTGGACCCATTCGATGTCGTTGACGGGGTCCAGTCCGATATAGGCGGCCATCAGGGCGACCAGCACGCGCGACGGCGCATCGATGTCGTGCATGCCCACCCGCTTGCCCTTGAGGTCCGGGATGCCTTGGATGCTGTCGTTGGCGATCAGCTCGAGGCACCCGGAGTGCAGACCGCCAAGCACCCTGATTGGCACGCCGGCGTCGATCGACGCGACATGGACCGGCGCGTAATTCATGCTGAAATCCGTGTCGCCGCGTGCAATCCACACCGCCTGATCGACTTTCTCGTCGCCCTGCACGTAGCGGACGTCGGTGAAGCCCTCCGCTTTGAGGAGCTCTCCGGCCAGGTACATCCCCGCCCAGCAGTAGGCACCATCGATCCACCGCGGCAAGCGGACGGAGGTCGTTTCGGGGGGTGCCTCGGCCCAAGCGTCAGTCGTTGCGCCGATGAGACCTGCAGCGCCTGCTGCCGCAGCACCGGCCAGGAAGCGACGGCGGTTCTGGATGATCTGCATAAGCCTCTCCTTCTCTCCTTCCTCGATAGGGCGCGCGGCGTGTCGGCGATTGCCTACGTCTTCAACTCGTTCTCCAGTTCGTTGAGGAAACGCCAGTCGGTGCCCTGGGCCAAGAGCTTCTGGGGGGTGCTCTTGAGCATCCCGACCTCGTGGAGGCGCAAAGCGTAGAAGCGCAGGGTGTCCTCAGCGCTATACTCACGCCAACCGTAGGGGATCGCCTTCATGACCTGGAGGGCATGGTCATAGCGCCTGGTATAGCCCTGCTCCACCAAGAACTGGGCGGATTGCTCCGGCTCGCTGGCGCAAAAATCCGCCGCTTTCAACATGGCGCGGAGGGCGCGTTTGGTGGCCACCGGATTCGTGCGGACGAACTCCCGGTTCCCAGCCAGCATGCAGCAGAAGTATTGCGACCAGGGCCGGTCCACGGTGCTGCTAATCACTACATGGCCGATCTGCTGCTCCCGCATCTCCTGCGGTTCGGGGGGAAAGCCCAGGTAGGCGTCGATCTTCCCCTCACTGAGGAGCCGGATGGACTCGGGGCCCGGATGCGTGACGAAGTGTATGTCCTTATGGAGGTCCAGGCCCACATACGCCGTCATAGCGGCGAGAAAGACGTATCGGGCGGAATCCAGCGACGGCACAGCCACCGTCTTCCCCTTGAGGTCGCGGATCGATTGCACGCCATCGGTGCTGAACAGCTCAAAGCAGCCGACGTGGAGTCCAGCCAGGATGACGATGGGATCCCCAGCCTCCAGGTGGAGAAGGAGCGGGGCGGCGAAATGCGCACTGAGGTCGGCTTCACCAGAGGCGAGGGCCGGCGCGATGTCTGCGGTCCCCCTCTTTTGGAGGTAGTGCACCTCGGTGAACCCTTCGCTGCGCAGCAGTTCTTCGGCTACATACTGGGGGGCCTGACAGATGCTGGGAAGCCGGATGAGCCGGATCCGCGTCGTCTCTGGCGGTGGCTCTGCGGAGAGCGATTGCCGGACCCCAACGAGGCTCGCGGCGCTGGCTGCCGAAAGGCCGGCCAGGAAGCGCCGGCGGCTTTGGATGATATCCATGTCCACGTCTCCCCTGAGACAAATGGGATCAGGTTTTCAGCTCACGCTTCAACTCGTCGAGAAAGCGCCAGTCCGTTCCGTTGGCGATGATCTCTTGCGGGCTCGATTTGATCATGCCCGTCTCCTGCATGCGCAGTGCGTAGAATCGCAAGGAGTCTTCGGGATCGAATTCCCGCCAGCGGTCGTACCGAATGTCCTTCAGAGTTTGGAGCGCGTAGTCATAGCTGGTCTCGAAATCGCGATCGACCATCTGCTGCGCCACCCCTTCCGGATCCGACACGCAGAGGTCGGCGGCCTTGAGGATGGATCGCACGACCCGCTTGGTCGCCACCGGGTATCTTGTCACGTAGTCCGTCGTGGCCGAGATCATGCAGCAGAAATACTGTGACCACGGGCGGTCGACGGCATTGTTGAGGATCGTGTGGCCGATCTTCTTGGCGCGCAGCTCCTGCGGCTGGGGCGGCGTCCCGAGGAATGCGTCGATCTTCCCTTCGACGAAGAGTTCCGTCGGCTTGACGTCGTTAGTCAAGACCCATTGGATATCGTTCACCGGATCGAGTCCGACATAGGCGGACATGAGGGACAGCCACACGTGCCGCGAGTTGTTGAAACCGTTCACGCCCACTCTCTTGCCCCGCAGATCCGTGACGCTGCGAATGCTCTCCTTGGCGATCAGTTCAAGGCATCCGGAGTGCAACCCGGTCAGCACCTTGATCGGCACGCCGGCGGCGATCGACGCGACCTGGTTCGGCGCAAAGTTCACGGAGAAATCGGTCTCACCGCGTGCGATCCACACCGATTGGTTGACGCTTTTGTCGCCTTCCACGTAGCGGACATCGGTAAGACCCTCGGCGCGCATCAGTTCTCCGGCGATGTACGCACCTGCCCAACAGTAGGAACTACCGACCCACAGCGGCAGACGAACCGTGGTCGTTTCTAACGGAGGTTCCGCGTGGAGTGACCCTGGAAGACCGACGATACCGGCAGCGCCTGCCATCGCAGCGCCGGCCAGGAATCGGCGGCGGGTTTGCATGATCTGCATCCGTACGCTCCACTTCCGAATCGCAAACGGCACTTCTGGCCGGAACCGAGCAAAAGAGGTTTCGGCGGAGGCAGATGGTCCATGGGCGCAACTAGTAGTTGTGGAACCTAGCGCGCCTAATCCAATGCGAGAGTCTTGCGCTCTCAGTCGCTGGCTCATGTATTAGCAACAGACGATATGCCACGATACGCCCAATTTGCGTAGGTAGCGAGCGCAAAACGTTCCGCCAGCACCTCGCTGTCAGGGGAGACTGTTTGCGCGGTTGCGAATGGGCACTTCGATTGCGGCCATTCCGAATGATCGACGCAAAGGTCTGCATCGGGTTAGCTTCAGAGCATGATCCCACCGGCGGAACGTCCGCTATCGTTCTTCGGACGCCAAAAGCCGTCATTCCGCTTCCGGCCCCAAATGCGACATTCAACTTTCGTCCCGCTCCTGTCAGGATTTGGTGAGCCGTCAGCCGCTTACCTTGCGCCCAGCTCCGCCATGTAAGTCTTCGAAATCCGGTGGGCGAATTCACGGCGTGGTCGTGAATCCGCACTGATTCTGCTCCATCTCGATCTGCTTGGTGATGCGGGTGGCGTTCTGGGCGTAGGCTTCCGTCACCGAGCCGCTGTTGACGGTCTTGTCCTTCAGCGGGCTGACGGCCGCGCAGAGGTGGAAGACATGCCGCGTCGGACTTCGCGGCGCCGTTTTCCGGCGCGATCCAGTACACGATATCCTGACCGTTGGGATGTGCCGCGTCCTTCGTCGCCTCGACCACCGTGGTGGAGTCGGTGGCGATCGCCTGCGCCTGGGCGGCGACTTCGGGCGAGCAGGCCGTGGTCGGCTGCCCCGCCTTGGGGCGAAGCCGGCATCGAGAGTGACCGCTACTGACCCTGAAGGTCGGCTTGACCAATCACAGGGCCGACGACATTGTGGACGTGCAATTCGTAGCCAAGTGGTCGTGTGGCAATGGATTTTCGCGACGCCATCGATAGAGCGCTGGCCTGGGCCGGCGGATGGTTCGACTATGCCGCCGCGCCCTGGTTCGTCTATCAGATCGGCATCATTGCCTCGCTCTTTGCGGTGGCGAAGCTGGCGGCGCTGCGGGTCGAGCCTCTCGTCGAGAACCAGGCACGCCAGATTAAGGGCCATCCCGGACTCTTAAGGGTCGTCATCGCGCTGTTGCGGCGCACCGACTGGATTCTGTTCATTATCTTCCTTGTTGCCGCGCTCAACCTGTTGCTCGCCTTCACCTGGCCGAGCCGCACCCATCTCCTGCTCGTCGCGCTGTTGCTCTCGCTGGCGTGGCTGTTCGCGACCGTGCTGTCGCGCATCATCCGCAACCGCCTCGTCGCGCGCACGCTGGGTTGGCTGGCCTGGATCTACGCGGCCCTTGTCATCCTGGGCGTCAGTGACGAGGCGGCCGCCTTCCTCGACAGCCTGGCAATCCCTCTGGGCGCGGTTCGCCTTTCGACCCTCATGGTGCTGAAGGCGGCGCTGCTCCTGATCGCAACGGTCTGGCTTGCGGTGGTCACCGGCAATTACATCGATGAGCGCGTCCGCCTCTCCGAGGAACTGACACCGTCGATCCGCGTCCTCGTCGGCAAGGTCGCAAAGATCGGCCTCGTGCTGGTGGCCGGTGCCGTGGCACTTTCCGCCGTCGGTCTCGACCTGACGGCGCTGACGGTGTTTTCCGGCGCCGTTGGCGTCGGTCTCGCTTTCGGGCTCCAGAAGGTCGTTTCGAATTTCGTCTCCGGCGTGATCATCCTGCTCGACAAGTCGATCAAGCCGGGCGACACGATCTCGCTCGAAGGCACCTTCGGCTGGATACGCGAATTGCGGGCGCGCTTCGTCTCGGTGGTGACGCGCGACGGCCGCGAATTCCTGATCCCCAACGAGGACTTCATCACCCAGAGGGTTATCAACTGGTCGTTCAGCGACAACCTCGTGCGCCTCGACGTGAACTTCGGCGTCTCCTACGACGCCGATCCGCACAAGGTCAGCGAACTGGCGATAGAGGCCGCGATCAGCGTCGGCCGGGTCGAGGCCGACCGGCGGCCTGTCTGCTGGCTGACGGACTTCGGCGACTCCTCGCTGAACTTCGTCCTGCGCTTCTGGATCCGCGACCCGCAGCAAGGCCTGACCAACGTGCGCGGCAAGGTGCTGCTGGCGCTGTGGGACACTTTCAAGGCAAACGCCATAAGCATCCCCTATCCGCATCGCGAGATCATCATGAAACAGGCTGGGCCGGTCAGACCAGGGCACGACGACCAGTGATCTTCTCGATGTTGATGCGGAAGAAGAGGGGCGGGGCACTGACAGACAACGGGCAGGCCGACCATCCGACGCTGTGCCCAATCCGGACAAGGCGACCCTCGCGAACGGCGACATCAACAAAGTGCCCCGCGTACCCGATGGTGACCTTGGCCTGAAATCCCGGCTTGGCTAGAGTTCGTAGCATGCTGAACGCCATTCACCACGTCGCGCTCATCTGCACCGACTACGACCGGTCGCGACGGTTCTACGTCGAACTCCTCGGCCTCGAACCGATCCGGGAGGTCTATCGGGAAGAGCGGCAGTCATGAAAGGCGGATCTGCAGATCGGGTCCGTCCAACTGGAATTGTTCTCCTTCCCTGCACCAGTGATGCGGCCGTCCCATCCAGAGGCGACAGGCCTGAGACATCTGGCATTTGCCGTGGCGAATCTTGATCCCGTAGTTATGCGCCTGGAAGCCGCCGGCGTTGCCGTTGAGCCAATCCGGATCGACCCATATACAGACCAACGATTTACCTTTTTCAGAGACCCAGATGGATTGCCGCTGGAACTCTACGAAGCCCCATAAGGAACGGTTAGCTCTCGCGACCACGTCATCGGAAGTGGGAACGCCACTGCCAGGGATTTAGCGAGCCGCCGCCTGCCTACGTTGCGTTCAGCTCTGCCAGGTAAGCATTCGGTCCCTGAGAACCGCACGCCAACGCTAGACAACTACAGTCTGGTCCGCTTTGGCGCACTCCCCTCGGCACGCCAGCCCGCGCGCAAGATCCAGGTGGTGGCCGAGCAGGCCGCCGACTGGGTGCCGGACAAAGCGCAAGTCGCCTTCGCCGCCATGCTGCAGGCGCACCCCGACATCAAGGTGCTCTACGCCTCCAACGACATGATGGCCGCCGGCGCGCTGCTCGCCGCCAAGGGCGCGGGCAAGGACGTCAAGATCATCGGCACCGACGGCCTGCCAGGCCCGGCCGGCGGCATCGAGGCCGTAGCCAAGGGCGACTGGGCAGCAACCTTCACCTACCCGACGGGCGCCAAGGAAGCGATCGAGATGTCGAAAAAGATCCTGCTCGACTGCGCCACTGAGGTCGAGCCGACGGTGACGGTGGAGACGACCGCGATCACGGCGGAGAATGCCAAGCAGCTGATGGGGAAGTGAGGGGCGATTAGAGCCTGGCATTGAGGTGGTATGGCAAGGCCCCGGGAGGGGCCTTGTTTTTGGGGCTGCAGGCACCGTGCTGCAAAGAGCGCTCGCGCGCCATTTGCCATAACCCGCGCACCGGTCGACGCCATCAGCACCGAGCTGGTGGACGTCGCAGTCGAAACCTCACCCATCCGGTCTTTGCGAGCGCAGTCGGGCATAAGTCGATTTGATCATCTCGTCTAGCGCTGTAGCTGCTTCGCTGTTTAGGTTGGGATCATCTCGCAAAAGAGTCGAAATCTGTGTCAACGGACTAGCTTGGCCGAATGCCACCTTTCGCTGACCCATAAACCGATCTGCTGACAGGCCGAGCCAACTCGTTAGTGAGGCAAGGCTGTCGACATCCGGCCTTCGACCTTGCGATAGGCGTGTCAGGGTTGATGCGCTGACACCGGCCTGTCCGGATACGTCCTTCCAATTTAGGTTCCGGGCGATGCGTTCGGAGTCGAGAGCGGAATGAAGAGCCGCAACGTCGAACGGTCCTTGGTTATCTTTTTTCGATTTCACTCTTGCAATTACCTATCTCAAGTGCAATATTCAATTTCACACTAGCAATTAGATTTCATTTTTGCAAGGAGAAAAGCGGTGGCAAACGAGCAAGATAAAGGCTCCGATCATAGCAATTCGGGCCATGGCGGCGGCAACCAAGGCCCAGGCGGTAGTGGAAATGGCGATCACGGCGGGCGCATCCACATTTTCGTCAACGAGCAGCCCGTCGCAATCGCCGATAAAAAACAGACTGGCATGAGTATCAAGCAAGCGGCGATCGCACAGGGCGTTGGTATTCAGCTGGACTTTGTGCTGAGTATCGAGCGTGGTGGCGGCAAGACCGAGCTTGTAGGCGACGACGATAAGATCAATGTCAAAGACGGTGACCGCTTCCTCGCGATCCCGAACGACGACAACTCATGAGCACGATCACCCCCATCGTTGAAAAGGCGATTGGAGAAATCCGGTCGTCCTTTCCGGACTGTCAGGTTGATGTCGAGCCGGATGGATCTGGCGGCGCATATGTGACGGTGCGTGATCTCCATCTCGGACCGCCCTACGGGCAGGAGAAGATTTGGGTGTCCTTCCAAATCACGTTTCAATATCCCTATGCAGATGTCTATCCACACTTCACATGTCCGGATCTGTCACGGACAGATGGTCAAGCGCTTGGTGAAGGTATTGGCGCGGGAGCAAGTTGTCGCGGACAACCTGCGACACAGCTCTCGCGCCGTTCGAACAAACTCAATCCAGCGCTAGACACCGCCGCACTCAAACTTCTGAAAGTTATGCAATGGTTGCGAACTCATCCATAGGCCCCTGGCGTCTTACGATTCCCGAAGAGATGTACAAGGACCTTATGGCGCATCTTTTCCAGGCCGATGGCGACGAACACGGCGCAATAATTCTCGCCGGTATTTGCGAGTCCGACCGTGGCTTGCGACTCGTGGCACGAGAGTTGCATCTTGCAATTGACGGCAAAGACTACGTGCCCGGTAAGCATGGCTACCGTATGCTTAAGGCTGAGTTCATTCAAAGTCGGATTTTGCGCGCACGTGACATGAAGCTTGCCTACCTCGCCATCCATAATCACGGCGGAACGACGTCAGTTGGTTTCTCTTCCGACGATATGTCTTCGCATGAGCGCGGTTATCCGGCGCTGCTTGACATCTCTCGGGGCATGCCAGTGGGCGCGCTTGTCTTTGCGCGCAATGCAGTAGCTGGAGATTTGTGGTTCGCCGGCCGTAAGCGAGCACAACTCGCAAACGCAATAGTTGTCGGCAACAATCGTTCCGAAATTTATCCAATGCCACAACGCATGACCCGGCGTATCGGGGAATATGACCGGCAGAGCAGGCTGTTCGGAGACGCAGGTCAGGCCATTCTTGGCAGCGCAAGGGTCGGCATCGTCGGACTTGGCGGCGCGGGCTCGATCCTGGCGGAACTGCTTGGCCGTCTTGGCGTTGGGGAGTTTATCCTCGCAGATCCCGATAAGGCGGAAGCTACAAACCTGCCTCGGCTCATCGCAGCATTTCGTTCCGACGCGACGCCTCCAACATGGTTGCCGAGGCGCATCCGTGAATATTTCCGACGCTACAAGGTCGACATGGCGGCGCGCAATATCAAGCGGGCTAATCCGAAAGCCAAAATCAGCGCCTTACCACGAGACTTCCTTGATGCTGATATTGCAGCCAAGTTTACAGATTGTGACTATCTGTTCTTGGCTGCGGACACGATGAGCGCTCGTCTACTGTTTAATGCCATTGTCAACCAGTACGGCATTCCTGGCGTGCAGGTTGGCGCAAAAATTCCGATAAGCGAAACCGGAAAAGTGGGGGACGTGTTTTGCGTATCCCGTGCTGTGCGGCCCGGCCATGGTTGCTTGTGGTGCAATGGCCTCATCAATCCTGCGCGACTTCAGGATGAAGCTGTGCCGGACGCCGTCAAAAAAGGCTATGCCTATGTGGATGATGCGCAGGTTGCCGCGCCGAGCGTGGTGACAATGAACGCGATCGCTTGCGCTCACGCAGCGGACGACTTCCTCTTCCACATGACTGATCTCAAGAACGACAATGCAGAAATTGGATGGTTTCGGTGGAACTCGCGTAAAGGCACCGCCAGTTACGATATGCCGCGCAAGGGCCCGGAATGCCTGGAGTGTTCAGGTACGGAGTCAAGCCGCCTTGGCCGTGGTGATAACCATCCGCTCCCCGTGCGCCACGTTAATGGGTGAAACGCTTCTCGCGGCATTCATAGAGGCCGTCGTTCTGTATGACGTTAACTTTCTCACTAGTATCGACGACGTTGCGACTAATCAGGATGCCGGGCAGATGTAGTGCGAGAAGGCCGTCCGCGTCTTTGCCGGTTGAGGTCGCATCAAGAATGCTATGGCCATACATGCGCCGCATGCCGGGTGATGCCTGATTGTAGGAATCTACCGTCGAGATCTCTGTAATCCAATTGAAGTGGGGGAGATGCAAACGCATGAGCAAATCTTTAAGGTCGTTCGACGCGGTGCCTTGTGCGATGTGGTTGCGATAGCCTGCGGCAGAGGTCAGGTAGGTTCGAAGTACGATTCTTTTTTTGTTGTGTGCTTCGATGAGTTCATCGAGCAAACGGTCATTGATCGGTGCATTATGGGCGGCAAGCTTAGCTCGGATATTTTTCATGTCTGACATCGCGGCATTAAAACGCCCAAGGGCTGTTCGCTCGGCGGCGCGCGCCGTTGAGAATGCACGCATTGGCATAAGCGCAACCGCGAATACGGCATGTTTTTCAACATTCAGGTTAATCTCGGTCGTGCCGTTCAGACGATGGCGAATGATCTGTTTCGGGTCAAAACCGAATTGCTTGATGCGGGAAGTGCTAGGCAACAACATATATGGTCCAGCTTGATCATCGTGAACTATATATGCAGGAATATAGTCAGAGAGTTGATTTGTGGGCGATTTCTTTGTAGTGAACACCCTACCTATGACAGTAACTGCATGGCCTAGTGAATCTCCTTCTTGGAGGCCAAGGATAACCGGCAATCCAGACTCGACGTAAGGAAGGATAGCTGCGCTGATTTCTTTGCCTCTACCTTCAACGCAAAGCGGTTGAAATCCCATCTCATGGATCGCTCGGATCATGCGCTCTGAGGTCAGGAAGTCAGAACCCGCAGGTAGCGACGTCGCTTCCTCCGAAGTCGTAGGTGCTGCAAGTCTCGTGATGTCTGCCACTGAGAGCCAGTTGTATTTGTGACGCTGATGCATATGACGCGCGCCAGTCCAGATTGCGACTTGTGCGCAAGCGCCAACACGCGAGTCCTGCTGCATGAAATACGTGCCAACAACGTCTAGTTCAGCCCCGAGTAGATTAGCTCGAGCATTGGCGCGGCACGTGACGACTGCCTCAAGATTTTTCCCAGCCGGTCCGTCGCCGCGCAGAATGGTGCGCCCGATCGGAGCGTTGGGTAGCGGGCGTACGACGCTAAAGCCGAGATAGCTACGCTTGCTTGTGGCTTGCAAGGCGTAGGTACGCTCAGTCCAAGTCGGTTGGCTTAGAATGGTTTGAATATTTTCGGCAAAAAAATGCACTCGCGTGCAATGGCGTTCGTAAGTTCTGAAGGTTTGGGCATAAAACCGACGATAGTCTGAAGAGTAGTCGCGGTCGATATATCTAGACTCTATAAGATAGGACCTTGCCCCGATTGTCATTAGGTGGCGTATGATACTCCGAACGACTCGCTGACTGCCGCCTAGATGCTCTGCGAGCGCCTTCCAGTCGGTTTCATTCTCCAGCTGTCCTATCAGGTAGTCGACGGTCATCGGCAATTTGCTTGAACGACGAGGAAAATAGGCGGGAATTCTAGAAGAGTATCAAATTGTAGTACAGCTATCGAAGTGCAAATTTCTTCGTGGCCTGTGCGGCCTTAATAGCCTCTTCCTGTAATTGATCTATCTCAATGAGTGTTTTCTCATCGGTCCTTAGCGTAAAGCCAATATCGTGAGCACTCATTTCGATGCGCTCCGACGTTTTCGGAACGGACCAAGGCCTGCTTGTCGGTTTTTCCGTCATGAAGGGCTTTTTACGTGATGTTGTCTATGAGGCCTGCGAGCACCACTCATCAGGCATGCGGCTGGCACCGTCATTTACGAATCCATTGAGATATTATAGACCATCTCGTCAATTAAACCAAGAGATCAAACTGTCGATTTCGGTGTACAAGATGAAGATGGTGACTGGTTCCGCCTTTGTTCGCAGCATAACATGCCTGTAACAGCACCGTGAAGTAGTAGAACTTGGAATGCTTAATTTTGCCCTTGATTGGCAAAGCTGGCTTAGGCGCTCTGTCCTTGCCTGACCGCATCGAATAGCAGCTGCGCAGACCGGCGCCCCCGGGTTGCCCGTCCTGCCTCTCTGCCGCCCCCTTCTACCTCAAACGCGAGCCCTTCGGAGCAATTGCCGCCTCATGGTCGTAAAGGCGTTGTCGCCGGAGAGGGCGTCCGCGTCGGCGCTTCTGTGGGTGGCTCTAGGTCGGTTTGCCGCGGGTGTCGCTTCGTTGCCAACCGCGGGTTTCTACGCGCTGGATGGAGATCAGTTTCACTCCGCAACCGGTGCGAACGGCATGCTCCGCTAGGCGCGCCAGAACGCGGGCGGCCTCACGGCGTGGTCGTGAACCCGCACTGCTTCTGTTCCATCTCGATCTGCTTGGTGATGCGGATGGCGTTCTGGGCGTAGGCTTCCGTCACGGTGCCGCTGTTGACGGTCTTGTCCTTCAGCGGGCTGACAGCTGCGCAGAGGTGGAAGACATGCTCCGTGTCGGACTTGGCGGCGCCGTTCTCCGGCGCGATCCAGTACACGATATCCTGGCCGTTGGGGTGTGCCGCGTCCTTCGTCGCATCGGCCACCGTGGTGGAGTCGGTGGCGATCGCCTGCGCCTGGGCGGCGACTTCGGGCGAACAGGCTGTGGTCGGCTGCCCCGCCTTGATCTGCGCCGCGCAGGCGTTCATGTCCTGCGTGTACTGCTCGACCGACGGGGGCTGGTAACTGACCCCGATCAGCGTCGCAACCACGGCCAGCACAGCGCCGATGCCGCCGGCAATCTTCTTGCTCTTCGGGTCCATGTTCTTGTCGTTGAGGATCAAGAGAACCAGCGGCAGGAAGGCAATCAGCGTGATGATCGCGCCGAGCTGGTTCTGGACGAAGAACCGGAATGTGTCGGATTCGCGGGCCGGGTCCTTCCTGTTGGCCGCCTTCCAGAGCAAGCTGCCGGCGATGGCGAAAATCGCGATCCCGACCAGGATGCCGATCAAAAGCGGCAGGTTGCCCTGGTCGAACTTGTGCTTGTAGAGCAAGACGATCCCGGCGATCTCGCCGCCAATGGCGATGATCCACGACAGCACGGCGAAAAGCCTAAGGCGCGTGGCGCCGGACTTCTGGCCCTGCGATGCTTGCCAATCCTTGGTAACGTCTACGGTCGGCTTGTTGTTGTCGGCCATGACCAGGTCCCCCGGTTTCGACACGTTTGCAGGGCGGCGTCATCGAACAGGCGCCCGGCGCAGCGTCATTGATCGAACGTCGCCTGCCTCAGCGCGAAAGCGCCACGGCAGACCGTATCCCAATCCTTATTGCGCATGAGGAGATTCGTCCATAGCCACGGGGGCAGGGGCGGCGATGGTAGCGTTCCACGCGCTCGATGGGTCGCCCGGCAGCCGGCAGGGCAAACGCATATGGGTTTTTGTGAAGAGGACCCCCACCCTAACCCTCCCCACAAGGGGGAGGGAACGCTGCCGCATGCCGCCTTTTTGGGGTCGAACCTAGGCGATTTCAGGAGATCAGCACCGACCAGGTCTCCCTCCCCCCCTGTGGGGAGGGATTAAGGGTGGGGGTACGTGCCGGGCAAACCTTCGGGTCGCAGGGCGCCGCTCGGATGCGATTGCCCTGCGGCAGCCGCACCGCCGCCATTCACCCCGGAAAGATCGTAAACCCGCCGTCGACGCGGATGACCTGGCCGTTGATGAAGCGCGCGCGTGGGCCGGCGAGGAAGGCCACCGCCTCGGCGATCTCTTCCGGCTCGGCATAGCGGTTCAGCGATTTCCGGCTCGAATCCATGCGCTCCGGATCGACCACGCGGGTCGCCTGGAAGCGTGCCGTCTTGGTGGCGCCCGGGCTGACCGCATTGATGCGCACGCCGTCGTCGATCAGTTCCTTGGCGAGGCAGCGCGTGTAATGCACCACCGCGGCCTTCAAGGTGGAGTAGACGACCTCGGGCGAGCAGCCGAGATGTGCCGCCGCCGACGCGATGTTGATGACGGAGCCGCCGCCGCGCCGCTTCATCGGCGGCACGAAGGCCTGGCACACCAGCATCGCGCCGATCAGATTGTTTTCGGTGAGCACGCGTATGTCAGCCAGGTCGATGTCGAGGGCGTTGTTGGGGTTCGGCTTGCCGCCCTTGGCGCCGATGTCGCCGCCGGCGCAATTGACCAGCACATGCACATCGCCGAGATCGGCCTCGATCTTGCGCTTCATCTCGGCCACCGCCTTCTGGTCGCCAATGTTGCCGGTCACCGAGGTGACCTTCGTGCCATGCCGCTTCAGCCGCTCGACCACCTCGCCGAGATTGGCGAACTCGCCATATTTGGCCGGCGCTGTCTCATCCATGTCGTGGATCGCGACATTGGCGCCGAGTTCCGCCAGGCGCTCGGCCATCACGCGGCCGAGGCCACGGCCGGAGCCGGTGACGAAGGCGGTCAATCCATCGAGTTCACGTGCCGTCATCAGATCTTCTCCATCAAACCAAGGTTGCGCATGTTGGCGGCGCTGCGCCGGATCATGTCGAGCTCATAGGAAACCAGTGAAACGTCGTCCTCGCGCTCCCAGGGGGTGCGGGTGTCGGCATCGTCGGGCAGCCGGTTGCGCTGCGCTGCCGCCAAACAGGCGGCAAATTCGCGCGCAGACTTCTGCGGATAGCCGTGCCACCAGTCGTCGCTGAGAAAGCGCACATGCCGCGCCTCCAAAGCGCCCGGTTCGAGAACGGCGGTCATGCGATCATGGTGCTGGCCAAGAATTGCAAACAGCTCGGCAAACGGCACCGCGCCATCGCCGATGGCGCAACGGATCAGCCGGTAGCCTTCGCCCGTGAACTGCACGCGGTAGTCCTTGAGGTGGACATGGCGGACATAAGGGGCGATCCGCCGCGCAAAATCGAGCGGCGCTTCGCCGACCGGGAATGTGTTGCCGGTGTCGAAGGTGACGCCGACACCTTGGCCGCCAAGCGCACAGAAATCGACGAGCTCCTGGCTGGTGAAATCCTGGTGGTTTTCGATGGCGAGGACATAGCCTTCGGCAGACGCGCGGGCACCCCACTCCACCAATCGCTCCCGAATGATGCCGGCGTACTCGCCCCATGTCTCGCCGGCAGCGTTGCGGTCGCCACACAGAACCGGCGTCAGCGCCGTCCGGATGATCTTGGCCCTGAGCAGGCGTGCGGCCCGAAATGCGTCGTCCAGCGGTCCGCCCACCAGTAGGCCGCCGCTAACGATCGGGGTGATGCCAAGGCCGGCGAGCCTTTCCCGCAGCGCGATCACCGCGTCGTCGGAAAGCTCGCTCAGCCATGGTACCCAGATCTCCAGCACCTTCGCGCCGAGTTCGGTTGCCAGTGATATGAACCCTTCGAGCCCCGCCGGCCTTGGATTGGCGCGTGGCGTGCCACGGCCCTGCAGGCCGAGATGATAGGTCAGGCCGTAGGGGTTCAGGCCGACCTCGAGCATGAAGCGATCCTTTGGCTGGGTCATCGCAGGCCGGCATCCACGGTGATCGATTGCTTGGTGATCATGCGGCTGTCGTCGGCGGCGAGGAACAGCACCGTGCGCGCAATCTCGTCGCCGAGCAGAACCCTAGGGATCATCTGGCGCTGCACGACCTGGTCGACTGCACCTTGAGTCTTGAACCAGAGCTGCCGTTGCCGGTCGGTGATGACGGCACCAGGCTCGATTGCGTTGACGCGGATGTTGTCGGGGCCAAACGCCTGCGCCAGCGCGAAGGTCAGCCCGACCACAGCAGCCTTGGCCGCCGCATAGG
This sequence comes from Mesorhizobium sp. P2_E7, assembly GCF_056403855.1. NCBI lineage: Bacteria > Pseudomonadati > Pseudomonadota > Alphaproteobacteria > Hyphomicrobiales > Phyllobacteriaceae > Mesorhizobium > Mesorhizobium sp. P2_E7. The sequence continues at coordinate 398,543 of NZ_JBFUER010000001.1, forward strand.
GCGCCATCTCGGCTGCGCCGAAACGCCAGGCGATCGAGGAGAAATTGACGATCGACCCGAAGCCCAACGCCTTCATGTGCGGATGCACGGCCTGGGCGGCAAAGAAGTGGTGCCTGAGGTTCACGTCTTGGGCGTGGTCCCAGGTCGCCTGCGTTATGTCGGCGACCCGGTGGCGATGGTCGTCGGCGGCGTTGTTGACCAGCACCGCGACCGGTCCGAGGCGGTCGCGCACCGTGCCGATCGCAGCCTGGAGGGCAGGGATATCGGTCACGTCGCAGCGCAAGAAGAGTGGCGCGTGCGCTGCCGTGGCGGCGAGTTCGCGCGCGAGTTCCTCGCCGGCCTCCTGTTGCAGGTCGAAAAACGCGACGCGTGCGCCATTGGCGGCGAAGGCGCGGACCGTGTCGGCGCCGATGCCCGAAGCGCCGCCGGTGATCAGCACGACACGCTCAGTCAGGCTCGGATAGATGGCGAAAGACAAGGCAGAACTCTTTCAGATCAGGCGTTGGGTCGTCGGGTCGAACAGGCAGGCACGCGCCATGTCGATGCCGAGCGTCACCGTCTCACCCATTCCCGGCGTGCCGTCGGGGTCGAAGCGACCGGTGATCTCCTTGCCGCCCAGGCGCAGAACGGCCATGGTCTCCGCACCCGTCGGCTCGACCAGTTCGACCACGGCATCGATTTGCGCGATGCCTGGCTTGCGGCGCGCAAGATCGGGATCGAACCGGTAGATGTGCTCCGGCCGGATGCCGAGTATGAGCTGTCGCGGCGTATCGGATGGCAGGGTCTGGACGATCGGCAGGCTGGCTGTCTTGCCGTCGGCGGTCTGCAAGGCGACAGCGGGGCGGCCGCCTTCCTGGCTCAGTTCGGCCGGCAGAAAATTCATCGCCGGCGAACCCATGAAGCCGGCGACGAACATGTTGGCCGGACGGTTGTAGATCGTGGCCGGCTCATCGAACTGCTGGACCTCGCCCTGATGCATCACGGCGATGCGCGATGCCAGCGTCATCGCCTCGACCTGGTCGTGGGTGACGTAGACCGTCGTCTTGCCGACGCGGTGATGCAGCTTCTTGATTTCGGTTCGCATGTCGACGCGCAGCTTGGCGTCGAGATTGGAAAGCGGCTCGTCGAACAGGAACAGTTTGGGATCACGCACCAGCGCCCGGCCCATCGCGACGCGCTGGCGCTGGCCGCCTGAGAGCTGTCCGGGCTTACGCCCAAGCAGCGGCTCTATCTGCAGGAAGGCGGCAACTCGCTTGACGGCCTCGTCCTGCTGCGGCTTCGGCACGCGGCGGCTTTCCATGCCGAAGGTGATGTTCTCGCGCACCGTCATCGTCGGGTAGAGCGCGTAGGACTGGAACACCATGGCGATGTCGCGGTCCTTCGGCGCAACCGAATTGACCAGCCTTCCGTCTATGCGGATTTCGCCGGAGGTAACGGATTCCAGCCCGGCGATCATCGCCAGCAGGGTGGACTTGCCGCAGCCGGACGGTCCGACCAGCGCGATGAACTCGCCGTTCTGCGCCTCGAGATCGATGCCCTTCAGCACCTCGACCGCGCCGAAGTTCTTGCGCAGGGATCGGATGGTCAATGTCGACATGCGATGCCCTTCTTCCGGGACAGGACGATCGGCGACATGGGGCAGGCTCCGCTCACTTGATTGCGCCTCATTTGATTGCGGCTCACTTGATCGCACCCTGGGTCAGGCCGCGGACGAAATACTTGCCGCCGAAGAGATAGATCAGCAGCGGCGGCAGCGCGCCGATCAGCACGGCGGCGCTCATGACATCGTAGGCGCGGACATTCGTGCCGCTTGCCGTCAGCGCGACGAGCGCGGCGGTGATCGGCTGTTGCTGCCCGGAGGTGAAGACGACACCGAACAGATATTCGTTCCAGATGCCGGTGAACTGCCAGATCACCGTGACGATCAGGATCGGGGAGGAGAGCGGCAGAATGATCTTGCGGAAGATGCGCCAGAAGCCGGCGCCGTCGATGCGCGCCGCCTTGATGAGGTCGTCGGGGATGCTGACGTAGTAGTTGCGGCAAAACAGGGTGGTGAACGAAATGCCCTGGATGACGTGGATGAGGACGAGCCCGTAGACCGAATTGCTGAGCCCCAGATTGCCGAGGATGAACGCCCACGGCATCAACGAAATCTGGCCCGGAATAAAGACGCCGAGCAGCATGCAGGTAAACAGCGCTTCCGAACCCCTGAAACGCCATTTCGACAGGGTGTAACCGTTCATCGCGCCGACCGCCGTCGAGATGATCGTCGCCGGGATCGTCATTTTCAAAGAGTTGTAGAAATTGCGCTGCATGCCCTCGCAGGTGCCGCCGATGCAATAGGTGCTCCAGGCCTGGCCCCAGGCTTCGAGGCGGAAGCTGCGTGGCAGCGAGATCAACCCGTTGCGCGCGATCTCTTGCTGATCGCGAAATGAATTCAGCACCACGACCAGCAACGGGATCAGGTAGATCGCCGCGAAGATGACCAGCAGTCCATAGATGACGAAGCGGGTGAGGAAATGCCGGCGCGCCGCAACCGTGGCGGCGCGACGATCGAGCGACTGGTCGAGTGAGACGTCAGCCATGGCCGGCTTCCTTGCGCCGTCGCCAGACCACCCAGAACGAATAGGGCACCAGCACCACGGCCAGAGCGGCAAGCATCATGATGGCGGCGGCTGCCCCTTCGCCGATCTGGCCGCGCTGGAACATCAGGTCATAGACGTAGATGGCGGGGAAGGTGGTCGAGATTCCCGGGCCGCCTTTGGTGAGGGCGGCCACGAGGTCGAAGGTCTTGATGGCGAACTGGATCTGGATGACGGCGACCGCCAGGAAGATCGGCGCAATCGTTGGCAGAAGCACTTTGCGATAGATGCGGAAGGTCGATGCGCCGTCGATCTGCGCCGCCTTGACGAGGTCCTGATCCACCGAGCGCAGACCGGCGAGGAACAGCGCCATGGCAAAGCCCGAGGCCTGCCAGACGCCGGTGATGATCACTGCGTAGATCGCATAGTGCCGGTCGCTGGCGAGTGCGAAACTGAAGCTTGTCCAGCCGAAACCACGCACCAGCGCCTGGATGCCGTCGACCGGGTTGTAGAGCCAGCTCCAGACCGTGCCGGTGACGATGAAGGAGACGGCCAGCGGATAGAGGAAGATCGTGCGCCAGGCCGCTTCGCCGCGCACGCGCTGGTCGATCAGGATCGCCAGCAGCAGTCCCACCGCCATCGAGCCGACGATGTAGAAACCGCTGAACAAAAACAGATTGTTGTAGGCGATGTTCCAGCGCCGGTTCGCCCACAGCGACGCGTAGTTGTCCAGGCCGACGAAGCCGTAGGTCGGCAGCAGCGAGGAGTTCGAGAGCGAGATGTAGAGCGTCCAGCCGGTGAAGACGAAGACGTAGACGAAGCTCGCCACCAGCGAGGGGCCGAGCACCAGCAAGGGCACCGCGGAGCCCAGCCGCTCCCGCCAGGGGCGGGCAGGGGCCGGGGCCGACAGGATCAGGTCGTGATTTGACATTCAGAGCACTGGACTGGCAGGGCGCGGGACTGGGATGGCGGATGGCCGGGTGCGATAGTCATTGCGCCCGGCCGTTCCCCGTCTATTTCTGTGCTTCTGCCGCGTCGGCCATCGCATTGGCGCCATCCTCGGCCGACATGTCGGGCGTCGCCACGAACTCGGTGATGGAGTCCATGATCGCGCCGCGCATCTTCTGCGGGATGGTCATGTTGTGCGCCATCGAGCGGACCAGCGTGCCATCCTTGATCGACGCCTGCAGATCCTTCTGCGAGAGTTGCTGGCACGGATTGAAGCCCTTCGACAGATCGATATCCAGGCGTGCCGGGATCGAGCCCTTGGCCTGGTTGAACACCGTCTGGAAATCGGCCGACAGGATGAGGCTGGCCAGCAGCTTCTGGCCGTCGATGTAATCCTGGTCCTTCTGCTTGAAGAACACCACCGAGTCCGAGTTGAGGATGAAGCCGGGCTTGCCCCAATCGGTCGGCGCCTGGGCGCAGACATAGTCGGTGCCTTCCTCGAAGCCGGCGGCGGTCAAAAGGCCGATCGTCCAGTCACCCATGATGTGGAACGCCGCGTCGCCCTTGCCGACGAGCGCCGACATCGAATCCCAGTCGCGGCCGACCATGCCCGGATCCATGTACTTGCTGGTCATCAGGCGCATCTGCTCGAAGGCCTTGACCATCCCCGGGCTGCGCATGGCTTCGACATCGCCCTGGACGAAGGCCTTGCGATAGAGATCGATGTCCTGGCCGTAGAGCACGACCTCGAACACCGTCGAATCCGTCCAGTCGGCGGTCGAATGCGAGATGCAGATCTTGCCTGAGGCGACGATCTTGTCGCAGGCCGCATTGAACTCGGCCCAGGTCTTGGGCATTTCCGTCACGCCAGCGGCCTGCATGACCTTCGGCGACGCCCAGAGCCAGTTGATACGGTGGATGTTCATGGGCGCGGCGACCCATTTGCCGGTCGGCTTCATCACCGGCAGCAATTCCGGCGCCACCACCTTTTCCCAGCCTTCCGAGGCCGCCAGCTCGTCGAGATCGGCGGTCATGCCGGTCTCGTTCCACTCGGCGATTTCGGGGCCTTTGAGCTGCACGGCGGGCGGCGCATTGCCGGCGATCACGTCGGCACGCAGTTTGGCCAGCGTGTTGGCCGTGTGACCGGCGATCGAGGTCTGTTCCCATTTGCCGCCCTTGGCGGTGAACATCTCGCCGAGCTTGGCGATCGCCTGGGCGTCCGACCCGGTCGACCATTGGTGCAAAAGGTTCGTCTTGGGCTCGGCCAAGGCTGCCCCGGCGACAAAGGTGCACGCAGCAGCAGCGACCGCAAAGGCGGTCATGACGGATTTCATGGTTTCACTCCCATATGTGGTTGCACGGTTCGTATCGACCGCTTAGGCCGCGGTTTGAAGCCGCCGCCGGCGAGATGCGTTAATCTCGAGTTCTTTCCAAGATGACATATTGGAGCTATCAGTCAACGATGTTTATGTTGGTCCATGACAAAACCTTCGCTTAGAACCTGGCTGATCGACAGGCCGTCCGCCTCGCCGGAGAGCATGATCGTGCGCTGCCTGAGCGAGCGCGGTGCACTCTCCGCGTTGCAGATCACGCGCGCCACCGGTCTGGCGCGCTCGACGGTCTCGACCGCGCTCAATGGCTTGAAAAAGTCAGGTATGGTGATCGAAGCCACGACGAGCAGCGATGGCATCAAAGCTATAGGCAGGCCGGCAGCGGCGGTGACGCTCAATCCGACAGCGGGCACCTGCGTCGGAATTCACCTGGCTCTTCACGAGATCCGGCTCATCGTCGCCGATGTCTCACATTCCGTCATTGCTGAACAAACTATTCCCATGGCCTTGGACTACCAGCCGCAACAGGCTGCCCAGGCGGTCAAATCGGCAATTGCCCAGTCTTACAAGGAAAACGGTCTGCCGGTGGCGGGGCTCCTGGGGGTTGGGGTCTCCGTCTCCGGCCCTGTCAGTCGCGACGGGATGGTGCTGCGCGCGAGCATGGTTCCAACCTGGGCCGGCGTCAACATCCGGGATGTGTTTGGACCCGTGCTGGAACAGCCGATCTTCGCCGACAATGAGAGCAACTGCGCGGCCATTGCGGAGCTGATGTGGGGTGCGGCCGTCGGCCGTGACGATTTCGTGCTGTTCAAGATCGATCTGGGGGTCGGTGGCGCCATTGTCCAGAATGGCCGGCTGGTGACGGGCATCGCAGGCGGCGCCGGCGAATTCGGCCACATCAGCATCGATCCCGGCGGCGATCTCTGCCGCTGCGGCAATCGCGGCTGCCTGGAGCTCTACGCGAGTTTTACCCGGCCGCTGGAACAGATTTCGCGTGTCGTCGGACGACAAGTCACCATGGACGATGTCATCGCCATGGCCGAACAGGGAGACGTCAGGGCGTTGCGGATGATCGAGGATACCGCCGAGATCGCCGGCCGCGGTCTCGGCCTGATCGGCTCGGTGCTCAATCCGCCGCTTATCATCATCGGCGGCCACATGGCCTTGGCCGGCGACATTCTGTTGACTCCGCTGATCGCCTCCTACGAACGCCACACCCTCATCAAGTCCCGCGACATCGCCCCGGCGCTGCGCACGCGCATCATCATCGGCAAGCACACCGAGAACGACGCCTTGCTGGGCGCGGTCGGCCTCGTGCTGCGACACCAGACGAAGGAACTGTCGTTGGGGTGAGCGTCAGCGTCAACCACACCTATCCACGCCGTTGAGCGCCTCGGCGCGAGACGATTTGGGCAGGTCCGCTATCCGCCGAACAGAGGCGTAAAACCTTGGATAATCGCCCGAACACAAGTCGAACAAGCGAAGAAAGGCCGGAACCTGTTCACCGTAGACCGCCGTTGCGGCGAGCTTTGCGTTGTTGATCGGGGCATTGAACCAGGCGTCGTATCCCCGGTATCCGGCCCAGTCTTTGTCGCGCATCTGCCGGTAGCGCACGCGCAGCCTGTCGATCGTGGCGGCTTTGGCAGCCGCCATCTGCTCCGGGGGACGGGGACTTGCATAGACCTGCCGTAACTCGTCGCGCGTTTTCGACACCAGTCCGAGAAAATCGGCGTTGCGCTTGCGATCGGCTTCGTAGCGGCGCAATCCGGCCCGATCGCCGGCGGCGCGGAGCCACTTCCTGACGCCGCTGGTTTCGACGGCAACGGCGAAAGCCTCGTTGAATGCGGAATCGCCGTCCACATAAAGGCGCTGATGCGCCAATTCATGAAAGACAAGGCTTGCCAGATAGGTGTCGTCCTGACGCAGCATGGTGCTTAGCAGCGGGTCGCTGGACCAGCCCAGCGTGGAATAGGCGGTGACGCCCGAGACATAGACGTCCAGCCCCTGCTTATGAAGCTCGACGGCGCTCTCGGTCGCCGACTTCCGGGAGAAGTAACCCCGGTACGGAACGCAGCCGAAGACCGGAAAGCACCATGTTATGGGCGCGAGCGAGAATTGCGGCGCTGCAAAAACGGCAAAGGTCACGGCGTCGCGATGAATGTCGACATAGCTGCGGTAGCTGCTGTTGTCGGGCAGCGCGAGTTCGTCGGTCGCAAACTGTCTTATGGCGCTCGCCGACGTCAGCCTGGCGCGCAAGGCCTCGGGCGTCGCAGGATCATGGATGAGTTTCCCGACATTCCTGCGCGCCGCCATGATCTGCGCGTGACCCTCCAGTGACTGCGCGTAGTAGGAAATGCTTGTGCAGCCGGTCACCCCGGACGCCATGATCGCCGCGGCAAGCATCCGAAGAACGCGCTTCACAGTTTGCCCACCCTTGCTCGTCGCCCCATGCAGCGATGTCTCCCCGTTCTCAAACAGGCGCACCGATTTTCGTCAAGAGCAGCGCGGCAGCAGGTCGGACTTTCGACTTTGGCTGGTTGGCAATGCGGCCATTCGCCCAGGATGGGAGGTTCACCGCGGTATCGGCGAAGCCCCGAATCTGTGTTAAGCCGCCGCTCGACCAACCAAAGGACGACAGCTGTGAGCGAACCCACCGTGGCCCAGGCGACCGAGAGCATTTATGCCTCGTTGCGGGCGGACAATGCCGACATCGACGCCCATATCGCGACGCTCAAGGCGGCGCTGGCTCGAGAAGGGGCAAAACAGGCGGTGTTCGATCCGGCCAAGTTGGCGCAGAACAACCGCCAGGGCCGCAAGTTGATGCAGGCATATTTTCGCCAGCGCGGCGTGAGCGTGAGCTTTTCGGACCAGTAGAGCGGCGCGCGTCGACTAGCTGCCGGCCATAGCCCAGACCGGAAACGCCCGCAGTATTGCCTTGTGTTTGGTGGAGCGCTCTCTATCGAATAATATTGAGCGCAATATTGCAGTTGCCGCCGCCGCCATTTGAAATGGCCTGGCCCCAAACGTCCATTGCTGAATCAGTGCGCGGCAATCGGCTGCCTCACGAATCAACTTAAGTCAAGAGATACCGACTTGCGAGCCGGGTATTTTGCTGACATGCTCTGTTTTTTATGGGGTTTTGCACCTTGGCAGGTGCTCAAATGGAAGGGCAAAAGCATGGCAAAGGAAGCTACGAATACCGTTTCTTCAGAAAAGAAGGCGGACGCAAATCTGATAGGTAACGCAGAAGGAAACGGGCTGAACTTCATGGGAGTCCAGGCTCGCGAGAACGGCGCCCCCGGCGCCGGCGACGGCGTCGGCGTCGACAAGATACGTGACCTGCTGTTCGGCAACCAGATGCAGGACTATGACCGCCGTTTTTCCAAGCTTGAGGAGCGGGTCTTGCAGCGCTTCAAGGATGTCGAGTCCGAAGCCAAGCGCAATCTCGAAATGTACGAGTTGAACGCAAAGAAGCAGATCGATTCGCTTGCGGGGCAGTTGCGGAACGAAAAAGATTCGCGAGCCGACGCCGACAAGGAGATCGACCGGAATCTTCGCGAGCAAAACCAGGCACTTGAAAAGCAGGTGCGCGCGTTGTCGGATCAACTGAGCGAGCTTGAGCGCGACGTTTCGGACAGGATCAATCGGAACGATCATTCGCTGCGTGAGGAAATCAAGCAGAAGAATGAAGGCGTTCAGATGCTGATCGAGAAGATGTTTGCCGATCTCAGCAACGTCAAGACCGACCGAAATCTTTTGGCCGGCCTGTTTGTCGAGGTTGCAAAAGCTCTCAATCAGGATCCCGTCGGGAGCAAGGGCAACTCGGACCGTAGCTGGAAAGCGAGTTGATGGGACCTTGACGTCAACCGTCGACCCATTCAACCTTCCGCAAAGAACAGCCTCGAACGATAAAGAGATTGATCGCGAGGCTCTGGCTCGTCTTTTGATCGAGATTGCCCGGAACGTTGATCCGGATTACCGTGCGCAGTTCGAGACGGTTCCAACCGCCGATCCGCGCATGGAAACGCTGCGGCAGTTGCTGGTCAGCCGCGAAATCTCCGAGCTTTCACGCGTCACGCATCTGCTCGACGAACCCGAGCAGCTTGCGGCGGCCGTGGGTGACGTTCTTCCCAGTGCTGCCGCACGAGCGTCTCATACGCAACTCGGCGAGGCCCTTGCGCCAGCCGTCGAAAGGGCTGTGCAACGGTCGATCCAGAAGAGCCCGCGCACGCTGACGGACATATTGTACCCGGTGTTTCTGCCGGCAATTCGCAAGTCGATCGGCGAAAAGATCGACCAGACCTTTCAGTCGCTGAATGAAACTCTAAGGCACATATTCACCTGGCACGGGCTCAAGTGGAGACTTGAAGCCTGGAGAACAGGGGCAAGCTTCTCGGAAGTTGTTCTCAAGCATTCCCTTGTCTACCGTGTAGAACATGCCTTCCTCATTCATCGCACTTCCGGTCTTTTGATAGCGCATGTAACGGCCGATAATGCGACGAGCGAAGATCCTCAGCTTATTTCTTCGATGCTCAGCGCGATTCAGGATTTTGTGAAGGACTCGTTTAACGAGAAAGAGCAGAGCGGCCTGGACACAATCCGTTTCGGCGAGCTTCGTCTCTGGTCGGAAGTTGGATCGTTTGCGACCCTGGTTTCGGTGATCCGGGGAAATCCGCCGGAGGAATTGCATGAAATCGTTCGCGATGTGTTGCTTCGCATCCATGAGCAATCCTCAGAGGCTTTAGAGCAGTTTGACGGCGACGGTTCGCAACTGGCCTCCGTAGAGGCGCAGTTGCAGACCTGCGTCGAGCTCAAGCAGGAGGAATCAAACGAGGGATTTCCGTGGCTGGTGGCGGGCGTTGCCCTGTTGCTCTTGAGTCTGGCAGGCGGTTGGTACTTTCTTTCCTGGCAATCAGCGCAGCGCTGGCAGGCTTACGTGTCGCGCTGGCAGGCTTACGTGTCGCGAGTGGAGGCGCAGCCGGGTATCATCGTTGCCGAACAGCAGGTACGCGATGGCCAGTTCTATATTGCAGGCCTGAGGGACCCGCTTGCCGTCGACCCGCAGTCGCTGTTGTCAGGCACGGGAGTCGATCCGGCCGGGGTTCATTCGCAATGGCAATTCTATCAGAGCCTTGAGCCGGAGTTCGTGCTGAAGCGGCTGACGGCGTCGCTGACTCCTCCGGATTCGGTGCGACTTTCGATCGTCAACGACCGCATCGTTGCCGAGGGTGAGGCTCCCGACACCTGGATCAGTCGGGCGCGCGCGGCGGCCCAGCAGCTTTCGGCAGGCGGGCCGGTCTTCGACATCTCGGGGGTTCGTGACGTAAGCCCCGAAGTGCGCGCGGCGGAGCGCTGGCAGACCTATGTGTCGCGACTGGAGACCCAGCCGGGCATCATCGTTGCAGACCAAAAGATACGCGACGGCCAATTCTATATCGCCGGCCTGCGAGACCCGCTTGGTGTCGATCCGCAGTCGCTGTTGTCGGGAACAGAGGTCGATCCCGCCCGGGTTCATGCGCAGTGGCAATTCTATGAGAGCCTTGAGCCGGAGTTCGTGTTGAAGCGGCTGACGGCGTCGCTGTATCCGCCAGATACAGTCCGGCTTTCGATCGTCGACAATCGCATCGTTGCCGAAGGTGAGGCTCCCGACACCTGGATAGACCGGGCGCGCGCCGCGGCCCGACAGCTTTCGGCAGGCGGGCCGGAATTCGACATCTCCAAGGTTCGTGATGTGAGCCCCGAAGCACGCGCGGCAGAGCACTGGCAGTATTATGTGTCGCGACTTGAGGCCCAACCGGGAATCATCGTCGCCCAACAAACGGCGAGGGGTGGACAGTTCTACATTTCCGGCCTGAGAGACCCGCTTGCCGCCGACCCGCAAGCTCTGCTGTCCGGAACGGAGGTTGATCCTGCCCGTGTTCATTCACAGTGGCAATTCTATCAGAGCCTTGATCCGAAGTTCGTGGTCAAGCGGCTGACGGCGTCGCTGAACCCACCGAAAACGGTTCAGCTTTCGATCATCCAGGGTCGCATCGTTGTCGTGGGCGAGGCACCTGCCGGCTGGATCAACCGGGCGCAGGCCGCCGCCGAACAACTTTCGGCGGACGGAGTGGTTCTGGATGTCTCGCAGCTCACTGAGCTGAACCTTGCAGAACTCAATTATTTGCGAGAGGCCATCCAGGCGACCAATGTCTTCTTCCCGTCCGGCAAAGTTGTGCCGGGACCGGAGCAGGCGCCGGTTCTCGACAGGTTGGCGGAACAAATCAAGGAATTCGCCGACAATGCCCGCAAATCAGGCGTAACAGCGCGGTTCATGTTGACTGGGCATTCGGACGCCACTGGTCGTGAGACGGCCAACGCGTCGATCAGCACCGCCCGCGCCGAGGCAGTTCGTGCGCTTCTCAACAAGCGCGGCGTCGTTCCGGAACTGCTGCTGGTCCGGGGCGCCGGCACCTTTGAGCCGCTGGTGCCTGAAAATGAAAATAGTCAAGCCGGGAGCTCCACCAATCGCCGGGTTTCGATTACTGTAAACCTGGACTAGCGGAGCCCGAAATGTTGCAAAAAAAGATCTGCATGCTGGGCGGCTTCGCTGTCGGGAAGACGAGCCTGGTTCGCAGGTTTGTGCAAAGCATCTTTTCAGAAACCTACCTGACCACGGTGGGCGTGAAAATCGACAAGAAGAGTGTCGAACTCCCGGGCAAAACCGTGGATCTGATCTTGTGGGATCTGGCCGGCGAAGACGATATCGGCTCATTCCGCGTCAGCTATGTCCGAGGTGCAACCGGGCTCGTGCTCGTCGTCGATGGAACCCGCGCCGCAACCCTTGCCGTGGCGCTCACGCTGCGCGAACGGGTCGAGGCCGAATTCGGCGCTATGCCGTTTATATTGCTGATCAACAAATCCGATCTGGCCGATCGGTGGGCAATATCGGATAGTGAGATTGACGAACTGAGGCAGCGTGGATGGCAAATCTATCTGACAAGTGCGCTCACGGGCGAGCATGTTGATGATGCGTTTCATCAGCTTGCCTTGATGGTCACAAAATAGACCATGCATGGATTGCCAAAAGAGGTCAGAAGTTGGATTTTCAACTTCTTCTCCAATGGGCACTCTGTCGCATATGTGAAAATCGACGCCCAGCTTTGCGTGGCTGCCAAGGGCGGCAATGTCGAACATCACGGACTCTCGTCGCTCCGCATCGGCGAGCCTGTTGCCGAGCAGCTTGAGTTCATGGAAGGTTTGCTGCCTTGCCCGGAGCTGCCGTTTCATATTCCCATGGTCGAACTGCCCAGCGGGCGTGTCGCGGATCTTCATTTTTTTGCTGACGATGCCTGCGTGTGGCTGCTCTTCCTAGACGCCAGTGTCGAACGCGCCAACAGGCAGCGGCTTCAGCAGAAGGCTTATGAAATGACGCTCCTGCAAGAGAGGGAGCGTCAACTCAACGAGAAACTGCAAGCGGCGAACGAGGCGTTGAGGAAGAGCCAGGAGGGATTGGCGCGTGAATACCAGCGCGCCGAAGCCCTGCTCCTCAACATTCTTCCGGCGTCGATCGCGGAGCGCCTGAAGGCGCACAAGAAAATTGCTGACAACCACGCAGAGGTCAGTGTGCTTTTTGCCGACATCGTCGGTTTTACGGAACGGGCGCGGACCGTCGGTGCCGTGACGACGCTCGCCATCTTGAATTACTTCTTCAAGGCGGCGGATCGGCTCGCGGAACGACATGGCTGCGAAAAGATCAAGACAATCGGCGATTGTGTGATGGTGGTCGCTGGCCTGCCCACCGCGCGATCCGATCATGCAAAAGCCCTCGCGCAATATGCCGTTGAGCTGCGCAAGGCGGTCAAGCGCGAACGCTTCGCTGGAGAGCCGATACGGCTGAGAATTGGAATTCACTCGGGCCCGATCGTCGCCGGCGTCATAGGCAAGAGGCGGTTCGCTTATGACCTGTGGGGCGAGACCGTTAATCTCGCTTCACGTATTCAAACGTCCGCGGAGCCCGATGAAATCCGCATTTCGGATGCAACGCACCAACTGCTCGGACCAAAATTTGTTTGCGACCCACTCGGGGAAACGGAATTGCGTGGTGCGGGTCGTGTGCAAATGTGGCGGCTCCCGGCCTGATCTTGCCGCTTGGCAGTGACGACCCTGGAGTGCATTGCGTCTCAAGCCAGCCAGCCCGACCGCGCCGTCCGCCGGCATCTGCCCCGATAAGTCCAACGCAGCTTGTATGATTCCAGGCTAATATATGCTACCGCTACGTCATGCGCGGACTGCTGGCACTTGGTATGCTGGTATTGGCGGCTACGACTGCAGCCGCAGGTGAGCCGTTGTTCGACTCCATCGCCGCCGGCGACAAGGGTGCCGTCGAGCAAGCCCTGGCAGGCGGTGCCAACGTCGACAGCCGGGCACGCGACCAGGCAACCCTCCTCATCGCTGCAGCGCTCGACAACCAGCCCGAAATCGCCGAATTCCTGTTGGGCAAGGGTGCCGACGTCATGGCGCGTAACTCGGGCGGCTTTACCCCGCTTCATGCGGCGGCCTTCTCGGGCAGCCTGCCAATCGCCAAGCTGCTGCTGGAAAAAGGCGCGGTGCTCGACGATGCCGCCAACAAGGCGGGCGCTACGCCGTTGTTGGTGGCCGGCGAGGAAAACCACCTTGAACTGGCCGAATTTCTTATCGCGAAAGGTGCGGATGTGAACCATCCCGAGGGTCATGGCTACATGCCGACAACGCGCGCATTCTGGAAGGGCAACACGGAAATCTTACGACTGTTCAAACGCCATGGTGGTACCTGCCAAGCCAAAATCCTTGGCGAGGCGAACGCGGCGAAGTGCGCAGAAATCCACGATTAACGGAGGATGCAGATGAGCACGATGATGAAGTCACGACTGGTTCGGAATTTGGGGGCGGCCGCCCTGGTCGCGGTAGCTGCGGTCGCCGGCGCAGGATCGGCCTGGGCCGACGATTCGGTAAACACCGGCTATTTCGGCGGTGTGGCGATCATGGGCTACGACACGGTCGCTTACTTCACTGACGGCAAGGCCGTGAAGGGCTCGGAAGAATTCACTTATGAATGGCTGGGGACACCCTGGCATTTCGCCAGCAAGAAACACCAGGAAATGTTCATGAGCGAACCGGTCAAGTACGCTCCTCAATATGGCGGGTACTGCGCCGGCGAAGTCGTGGGCGGAGGGGTGACTATCAATGTCGATCCGGAAGCATTCAAGATTATCGATGGCAAGCTCTACCTGATCTACGATGTCGGCAATGCGGACAGTTTCGCCGCGCATGCAGCTGAAGAAATACCGAAAGCCGATGCCAACTGGCCGAAGGTCGCGGCCAATTTGGAACTCGACAAGTATCACTGAGACCAGGTTCGCCTACTGGACGACCGTGAAGTGAAACACCTTGCTTGTATTGGCATAGGAGTAGCCTTTGCCGGCTTCGTCATTGCGTCTGTAGACGGGACCGCAGTCGGGGCGCCCGAACAGGTTCTCGCTCTGCTCGCACAGGAGATCGCCATCGACGTAGACGGTCTCGGTGACCAGCCGCGTCGTCGTGCGGAAGGCTGCCTTGCCGTCGCTCCCGATCTGAAGGAAGGCTGGTTGCAGACCGGGTTCGATCTGGCCTTGCAATGTATGGCCAAGAACGAGGGACGCGATCTCAGCACCCTTCAACTGGTCGTGCTCGTCCGGGGTAAAGCCATAGCGCCATTGGGGTAGGCCTGCCTGGCGCAGTGCGTTGACGAGGATCGCCAGATCCTGCGGGTTCCGGAAATGTGCATGAGTCATCTGCCACCCAGCCAAAGAGTCCACGTAGCTGGACCCTGCTACGAGGTGGAGCCCAGCTGCGATTTCGGCTTTCGCATCCGGCAGACGGCCGCCGCGGACATACGCCGCAGCGAGTGTAAACCGAAAGTTGCCAACCGTGGACGCATCGTCGCGGGTGCGTTCGAGAGTCTCGATCGCTTTATCGACATTCCCCTGAAGAAGAAAAACCAGCCCTGCAGTTTCCCTGTTGATGGGTGAAAGGTTGGGGTCGAGTCTGAGCGCTGTCTCGACCGCTGCGGCTGCCTCGGCATAATTGCCGGCGCATAACTGAACATATCCAAGGGCTGCTTGCGCCTCTGCATCGCCCGGACCGATTGAAACAGCCTTCTTGGCAGAGGCAATCGCATCTTCGTAGCGGCGATTCACGACTTGCATGATACCGAGAATTGCATAGGGCGATGAAAGGTCCGGTTCGAGTTCCAAAGCTCGGCTCGCCTTCTCATAGGCTCGCTTGCGCGCGGGCGCGCTCTGCATGATGTCGTTGAAGGCCTCGCGCCAGATATAGACTGTCGTGCGCGCGTCGGCCGCAAAGGCTTCCGCGAACGCTGGGTCGAGCCCCTCCGCCTTTTCATAGAGCGCAAGCGCCTCCCGCAGCCCGGCCAGCAGGACGTTGCGTGACGCCGTCTCGGCTTGGAGATAGTAGTCGTAGGCCTCGAGATTGTTCGTCGGCGGGCGTGCCATGCGCTCGCTTTCCGCTGCCGAAGGTTGCATGCCAAGCGCTTTGGCGATCTCCCCGCTCATCTCTTCCTGGACGGCAAACACGCCAGCCATGCCGCGGTCGAACCGGTTGGCCCACAGATTGTCGCCCGTTGCCGTATCGATAAGCTGGGCGTTGAGGCGGATCTGCTCGCCGGTGCGGCGGACGCTGCCCTCGACAACGTAGCGGACGCCAAGGTCGCGCGCGACATCGGCCAGCGCTGCAGGCTTGTTCTTGTAGGCGAACACCGAGTTGCGCGCGATGACGTCCAGACCGGAAAGCTTGGTGAGGTCGGTGATCAGATCCTCGGTGATGCCGTCCACAAAATAGTCCTGGCTCGGATCACCCCCGAGGTTTGTAAACGGCAGCACGGCAACCGATGGTCGGTCGGCCAGGGAAGATGTCCCCGATTGCCACGCAAACAATCCTGCAAGGAGCACGACGAGCAGGACCGCGATTCCTGCCATCCCGATCGCCCGGGGGGATACCGGCCGGCGAACCGCCACCTTGATTTTCCCTGCGGCTGCAGGATCCAGCAGCAGCCGATAGGCGCGAACGGGGTCGGCGATGTTCTTGAGGCGCTGCTCGCCAAGACTGGCAAAGCCGACGTCAACCTTGTGGACGGCATGATCGAATGCGGTTCCGGAGATGCAGACTCCGCCTGGCTCGGCCATAGCCTCCAGTCGTGCGGCGATGTTGACGCCATCGCCGTAGATGTCATTTTCCTCGACGATGACGTCGCCGAGATTGACGCCGATGCGAAACCGGATCTGCCGGGCATCCGCGGTGCCATTGTTGCGATCGGCCATCCGGCGTTGGATCATGGCAGCGCACTGGACCGCATCGACGACGCTGGCGAACTCGACCAGCGCGCCGTCGCCCATGAGCTTGATAATGCGCCCGTGGAACTCCTTGATTGCAGGGTCGACCAGTTCGCGACGGCAACTTTTCAACCGCTCGAGCGTGCCGACCTCGTCCTCGCCCATGAGGCGGCTGTAGCCAACCACATCGGCAGCAAGGATTGCGGTGAGCCGTCGCTCCATACCTGCCAGCGCCCTCCCGTCCGATCACGCGGCTTCGTTGCAGCCTATTCCAGTCCCGGGTCGGACGCGAGCGTAAGCAGCCGCCTTCACCGAGACGCGTGCATCTACTGAATCACCGCGAAGTGAAACACCTTGCTTGTATTGGCATAGGAGTAGCCTTTGCCGGCTTCGTCATTGCGTCTGTAGACAGGTCCGCAGTCGGGGCGCCCGAACATATTCTCGCTCAGCTCGCACAACAGGTCGCCATCGACACGGACGGTCTCGGTGACCAGCCGCGTCGTGGAGCGGAAGGCCGCCTTGCCGTCGCTCCCGATCTGAAGGAAGGCTGGTTGGAGGCCGGGTTCAAGCTGGCCCTGCAGCGTATGGCCCAGCACCAGCGAGGCGATCTCCTCGCCCTTCAAGCGGTTGTGCTCGTCGCCGGTGAAGCCGAACGGCCATTCGGGCAAGCCGGCCTGCTGCAACGCGTCGATGATGAGAGCCAAATCGCGCGGGTTACGATATTGGGCACCGTTGAGCCGATATGCAGACAATGAATCGGACCCAGCTGTCGACGTGGAACGTAGTCCCTCGGCGACCGCCGCTCTTGCATCGGGCAAACGGCCGGCGCGGGCGTAGGCCGCAGCGAGGTCAATCCTGAAATCTCCAACTGACGGCGCCTCGTCGCGGGCGCGTTCGAGCGCCTCGATCGCCTTGTCGTTGCTCCCTTGAATGAGAAAGACCAGACCGGCGATTTGCCGGTTGATCGGTGAAAGGTTGGGATCGAGTCTCAGCGCAGTCTCGACCGCTGCGGCTGCCTCGGCATGATTGCCGGCGAACAGTTGCACGTACCCTAGAGCTATTTGCGTCTCCGCATCGCCGGGGCCGAGCGCGACGGCTCGCTCGACCGAGGCGATGGCTTCCTCGTAGCGGCGATCCACGACCTGCATGATGCCAAGGATCGCATAAGGCGACGAGAGGTCTGGATCGAGTTGCAGCGCACGGCTTGCCTTCTCATAGGCGCGCTTGCGCGCGGGCGCGCTCTGAATGATTTCGTTGAACGATTCGCGCCAGATATAGACTGTCATGCTTGCATCCGCCGCGAAGGCTTCGGCAAAGGTAGGGTCAAGCTCCTCCGCCTTGTCGTAGAGGGTGAGCGCCTCCCGCAGCCCGTCGCGCCGGCCGGTCCGTGCTGTCTGCTCGGCACGAAGGTAGAAGTCGTAGGCTTCGAGGTTTTCGGTCGGCGGGCGTGCCATGCGCTCGCTTTCCGCTGCCGAAGGTTGCATGCCCAGCGCCTTGGCGATCTCCCGGCTCATCTCGTCCTGGACACTGAACACGCCAGCCATGCCACGGTCGAACCGGTTGGCCCACAGATTGTCGCCCGTTGCCGTATCGATGAGCTGGGCGTTGAGGCGGATCTGCTCGCCGGTGCGGCGGACACTCCCCTCGACGACGTAGCGGACGCCAAGGTCGCGCGTGACATCCGCCAGCGCTGCAGGCTTGTTCTTGTAGGCGAACACCGAGTTGCGCGCGATGACGTCCAGACCGGAAAGCTTGGTGAGGTCGGTGATCAGATCCTCGGTGATGCCGTCAGCGAAATAGTCCTGGCCTGGATCGCCGCCGAGATTTGCAAATGGCAGCACGGCAACCGATGGCCGCGATGGCATCGAGAACTTCTGCCATGCGAAAAAGCCGGCAAGCACGGCGAATGCCAGAGCCGCGACACTCGCCAGGATCATGACGCGCGACCCCGGCCGGTGTGGCGCGGCCGTGACCTTTCCCGATGCCGCGGGATCCAGCAGCAGCCGATAGGCGCGAACCGGATCGGCGATGTTCTTGAGGCGCTGCTCGCCCAGACTGGCAAAACCGACATCCACCTTGTGCACCGCGTGGTCGAACGCCGTGCCCGAGATGCAAATACCCCCGGGCTCGGCCATAGCCTCGAGGCGCGCGGCGATGTTGACGCCATCGCCGTAGATGTCATTTTCCTCGACGATGACGTCGCCGAGATTGACGCCGATGCGAAACCGGATCTGCCGGGCATCAGTGGTGCCCCGGTCGCGCTCCGCCATCCGGCGTTGGATCATGGCAGCACACTGGACCGCATCGACGACGCTCGCGAACTCGACCAGCGCCCCATCGCCCATGAGTTTGATAATGCGCCCGTGGAATTCCTTGATCGCAGGGTCGACCAGTTCGCGACGGCAACTTTTCAACCGCTCGAGCGTGCCGACCTCGTCCTCGCCCATGAGGCGGCTGTAGCCAACCACATCGGCAGCAAGGATTGCGGTAAGCCTTCGCTCCATGTGCGGGTGTCTTGCCCCCCTGGGTCAACGCCTCGCTGACGAGCGTATTCTAGTACTCCTTTGAATGCGAGCGTGCTCGGTGAATGCGAGCGTGCTCGGCCCGGGGCAGCGCTCAATGCAACCACCATCCCCCTGGCCACTTACTTTACGTTCAGCTCCATCATGTAAGGTTCGCACTCCCGGGGGGCTTTTCGCCAATGCTGGACAATTACGAGATCGACCGGTTTGGCGTGATCCACCAGATCGACGTCACGCCGATCAAATACGACAAGAAATACATGTCCTATTACGAGGACCTGAGCGACCGCACCATCAAGCTCGGCTATCAGCGGCTTGGCTGGGTGCTGGGGATCACCGGTGAGATACCGCGGTCGGTGCTGGAGATCGGCTATGGCACCGGTACATTCATCGAAGCCGCGAAGATTACCGGGGTTGCCGACTGCGCCGGCTGCGACATCACCCGGTTTCCGCTGCCCAAGGGTGTGCGCTTTGTCGATTGGGAGGAGGCGCTCGCCGGCTCGTGGGATCTTGTGGCTATGTTCGACGTGCTCGAGCACATCCCTGACCTCAGTTTTCTCGCCCGCCTTCAGGCTCGCCATCTGGCCATCGCCGTTCCCTATTGCCGCTGGCGTGAGCTCGGCGCCGATGGCGACGCATGGTTCGAGACGTGGCGCATGCGTCTGCCCAACGAGCATTTGCACCATTTCGACCGCGAGTCGCTGGTGGCGCTGCTGGCGAACCACGGCTTCGAATGCGTAACGCTGAATGGATTCGAGGACGGCATCAGGCTGCGGCCGGGCGAGTCGGGTCCGAATATTCTGTCCGGCTTTTTCAGGAAGCTATAGGCCGGTTCTCTCCGCGGCAGACCTCATTCAAAAAGACGAGGCCCGCGAACGGGCCTCGTCCCGTCGACGGCTGGCCGGTCAGCCCTTCTTCATTGCCTTCATGGCCATGTCCATGTGCATCACGCAATCGTCAGCCTTGTTGGCCTTCATGGCTTCCTTTGCCATGTCCATTTCCTTCATGGCTGCGTCCTTCTTCATGGCGTCGCCGGTCATGGCATCCATGTCAGTCTGCAACTTCATCATCGATGCGTCGTCGCATTTCATCATCGCATCGTCTGCGAACGCCGGTTGCGCGACGACCACAGCCAAAGCAGCTGCTGCAAGTATGGATTTCAGCATGACGTTTCTCCTACCTTTTCCCAATCGGGGATGAATCTCCCCCTTGTTGTTTCGGTAGCAGGCAAAAAACGTTACGCTGGCGGCCCGTTTAATATTTTCGTTCTCTCAGGGGAACCTCTTCAGAGAACCGGATTTCGCGGACCCCTGCAGGCTGAAGCGTTGCCTGGCGCGTCACCCCTTGGCCTTCACCAGCCGCTCCAGCGCATCCACAATCAGATCGCAGAACTTCGCATGGTCGAGCTTCATCGCCACGGTGTGGCGGAAGTCGGTCTGCTCGCTCGCCGTGCCGCCGAAATGGTGCATGCCGCCCATTTTCTCGAAGTTGCAGACCGTCATGCCCTTGGTCCACCGTCCCGCAAGCTCGACGCGGATGTCGGCCTTCTCGGTGGTAAAAACGGTCGGGTCGATCATGGCAGCCACGCAGCAGGCGTCATGGATGGCTGGATATTCGATCTGCAACAGACCGCCATGCGTGGTGGCGATGAATGCCCATATGTCGAGAATGAACTTGGCCATCGGGCCGCCAATGGCGCGCACCCTGGCCTGCAGGTCCGGCGTGGCCAGCGCCTGGTGCGTGAGGTCGAGCCCCACCATGGTGACGTCCCAATTGGCGCGGAACACCACGTCGGCGGCCTCCGGGTCGCCATAGACATTGAACTCCGCCGCCGGCGTGATGTTGCCGCGCGTGTAGGCGCCGCCCATGGCGACGACCCGCTTCACCCGCCCGACGATGCGCGGGTCCTTGCACGGCAAGCGCGATGTTGGTGTAGGGGCCAACCGGCACCAGCGTGACCGTCTTCGGCTCATGCGCCATGACCGTGTCGATGATGAAGTCGACGGCATGGCGCTTGTCGAGCTCGAACGAGGCCGGCGGCAGTTCGGGCCCGTCGAGCCCGGTCGCGCCATGGATCTCGACGGCCAGCACCTGATCGATGAGCAGCGGGCCGGGAGAACCCTTCGCCACCGGCACCTTGATGCCATAGGCGGTGCAGACCGAAAGCGCATTGCGCGTGGTGTTCTCGACATTGTGGTTGCCCGAAACCGTGGTGATGCCGAGGAGGTCGATGTTTGGGTTGCCTGCCGCCAGCAGAATGGCGATCGCATCGTCATGCCCGGGGTCGCAGTCGAGAATGATCTTTTCCATGGTGGTTCCTCCTCTGTCGGCCGCGCCGGCCGGGACAAGAGACTGGCGTGTTTGCGCCGTCAAGGCTCTGGCTCTCGACAGATGTAGTGCCACGTCCGCAAAGGCCGGCTGTCTGCGCAGACCGCCCAGCAAGCCCCGTCCGAAGATTCGCAGGCTCCGGAATAAGGCTTGGCCGACAGCGGCTGAATCGACACTTCAGGCCAGCAGGCCAAGTGTCTGACATCGTTGGACGCGTGTTCTCTGGCGTGGCCCTTCGTGGCGCTTCTTCAATTCCATAAACTGATTTGCATGCAAATGTTTCTGAGCGGGCACGCTATGTGAACCGCTTCACCGTTGCCGCGCAATCGATCGGTTACAGAGGCCGTGCAAGAGCGGGCCCGGGGCAGCGCTCTGCTGCTGCATGGAGGTAACCGATGTTTGAAAGTCTCACCAGAATTCGCGCCGCCTTGGCGCGCGCCAGCAGGCACAGGAAGACCGTACGGGCGCTGAATGCGTTGCCGACGGAGATCCAGAAGGACATTGGCTGGACGGAGTCGAAGGCGATCGATGAGATACGGCTGCCGTTCTAGGCGCAGCAGCGGTCTCCTCAAGATGGAGGGCAGGCTCCTTGCTCTCCTTGCCTACCCCAGCCACCACCACAGCGCCGCAAGCACAAGCACGATCGCGGCGATCGACAGCCCAAGCATGATGTAGCTGCCCTTGATGATGTCGCGGATGATCTTCTTGATGCTTTCGCGGTCGTTGAGGTTGGGGAAGGGCTCGTTGGGCAGCGCCACGCCGAGGAAGGCGCAGAGCGGCGCCCAGCCGTCGCTGACCTTGAACACCAGCAGCTTCTCCGGTGGCACCGCCGCTATCACCTCCTCGGTGTAGGCGTTGTAGCGAGCGATCGCCTTGGCGCGGTCGTCCATCACGCCGGCCAGCGTGCGGCCCCAGACCAGTTTGCTCGACATGTCGCCGAATTTCCGGCCGAACGGCGTCAGCCACTCGAGGATCTTGAACTGCCAGACATTCTTGGTGAAGTAGATTGTGTCGATGGTGCTGTCGTACCAGGCTTCTGCGCCGCGCGGGTGCAGGGTGAGCAGCACCTTGGCGTCGGGATAGGCGACCATCAATTCGCGCCATACGCAGCATCCCGGATTGTCGACCGTCGCCGTGTAATTGGCGAACACCCGGTTCCAGTCGTGCTGGCTGCCGGGCGGGCTGTTCGCCACCTTGCGCCAGAAATCGAGATGGCCCTTGTTGGCTTTGTTGATGATGACTTCCTGCATGTGGTAGCTGGGAAAGCCCAGCCTGTTCAGCGCGGCAAAGGTCGACCATGTGCCGGTGCGGCCGAACCCGGCCCCGATGAGTTCGAGCGTCATTTATCCCCCCGTTTCTTGAGACCCCTTTTCTTTTTATGCCGGTCATCTCAAAACGAGGTTGCATCCACGGCTTGGGACGCGCAACAATTTTCCACGTTGAGCACCAAAATGTGTTTGCTTTTCCGCCTGGGCCACGCGGAATGACCTTCTGGCTATTCCAGCAGGTGAGGGAGCCTGATAATAGGTCAGCCAGATTGACCTAAATTCGCATGGTCGGACCGATCGTGCTGGACCAGATGCCGTATCCCGGGAGGTGGGCTGATGAGTTTGATGGACCTGTTGGCGTCACGCGCCTCGCGCATGAAGGCGTCGGAAATCCGCGAGCTGTTGAAGCTGCTCGACCAGCCCGACATCATCTCCTTTGCCGGCGGCATCCCCGATCCGGCTTTGTTTCCCTCGCAGGCCATCGCCGATGCCTATGCCTCGGTGCTCGGCGGTCTGGAGGCTAGTGCCGCACTCCAGTATCAGGTCTCTGAAGGCTATCTGCCGCTGCGCAAATGGCTGGCCGGCCAGATGGGCAAGCTCGGCGTCGCCTGCGACGAGCACAACATCTTCATCACCTCCGGTTCGCAGCAGGCGCTGGATTATCTGGGAAAACTGTTCCTGTCGCCTGGCGACACCGCGCTGGTGACGTGGCCGACCTATCTCGGCGCGTTGCAGGCTTTCAATGCCTATGAGCCGCGCTATGACCGGCTGACGCCGGATGGCGGCAACATGACACCGGCCGCCTATCAGGCGGCCGCAGCTGCTGCCGGCGGCAAGGTGAAATTCGCCTATCTGGTGCCGGATTTCGCCAACCCGACCGGCGAGACGCTGAACGCCAGGCAGCGCGAGGCGGTGCTCGATCTCGCCGGTGAACTCGACATCGCCGTCATCGAGGACGCCGCCTATCGCGCACTGCGCTATGACGGCGAGGGCGAGCCGCCGATCCTGGCGCTCGACTGCGAACGCTCCGGCGGCATCGAGAACGCCCGCACGCTCTATTGCGGCTCGTTCTCAAAAATCCTGTCGCCGGGCATGCGCGTCGGCTGGGTCTGCGCACCGCGCCGCGTCGTCGAGCGCCTGGTGCTGATGAAGCAGGCCTCGGACCTGCACAGCCCGTCGATCAACCAGCTGGTCATGCACCGCGTCTCCGAAGCGGTCTATGACGGCCAGGTGGAAAAGCTGATCGATGCCTATCGCGGTCGCCGCGATGCCCTGCTTGCCGCGCTCGAGGCCGAAATGCCCGACGGTGTAAGCTGGAGCCGCCCCGAAGGCGGCATGTTCGTCTGGCTGACGCTGCCCGAGGGGTCGGATGCCACAGCGCTGCTCGCCCGCTCGGTCAAGGAAGCCCGCGTGGCGTTCGTGCCGGGCAATGCGTTTCATGCCGACGGTTCGGGCCGCAACACGATGCGGATGAGCTTTACGCTCGCCGATGCGCGCGCCGTGGGTGAGGGCGTGCCGAGGCTGGCGAAGTTGATGGGTTAGGGCGCTGGCTCCCCCTTCTCCCCTTGTGGGAGAAGGTGTCGCCGAAGGCGACGGATGAGGGGTGTTCCAGGGAACGCCAACGTCTCACTCCGCTGGAACACCCCTCATCCGTCTCGGCGCTAACGCGCCGATCCACCTTCTCCCACAAGGGGAGAAGGGCAAGCGGGCCTCACTCCGCCGCCACCAATTTATCCTGCGTCTTCGTCTCGAAATCGCCGGCGTCGTGGCGTTCGTGCAGCTGCATTGCCGGGTCGCCGAAGGCGCGGTTGACCATGCGGCCGCGCTGCACCGTCGGGCGGGCGTCGATCGCCTTGGCCCAGCGCTGCACATGCTTGTAGTCCTGCACCGACAGGAACTCGGCTGAATCATTGTACATGCGGCCGAGCGCCAGCCCACCATACCAGGGCCACACCGCCATGTCGGCGATCGAGTAGCCGGCGCCGCCGAGATATTCGGTCTCGGCCAGCCGCCGGTCGAGAACGTCGAGCTGGCGCTTGGTCTCCATGGCGAAGCGGTCGATGGCGTATTCGAACTTTTCCGGCGCATAGGCGTAGAAATGGCCGAAACCACCGCCGAGATAGGGGGCCGAGCCCATCTGCCAGAACAGCCAGGACAAGGTTTCCGCGCGCGCCGGCTGTTCGGTCGGCAGGAATTCGCCGAACTTTTCCGCGAGATAAAGCAGGATCGAGCCGGATTCGAACACGCGAACCGGCGTCTTGCCGCTGCGGTCGAGCAGCGCCGGGATCTTGGAGTTGGGGTTGACGTCGACGAAGCCCGAGCCGAACTGGTCGCCATCGTTGATCTTGATCAGCCAGGCGTCGTATTCGGCGCCCTTGTGGCCGAGCGCCAGCAGTTCCTCCAGCATGACGGTCACCTTGACGCCGTTCGGCGTCGCCAGCGAATAGAGCTGGAGCGGATGCTTGCCCACCGGCAGCACCTTGTCATGCGTCGGGCCGGCAATCGGCCGGTTGATGCTGGCGAACGTGCCGCCATTGGCTTTCTTCCAGCCCCAGACTTTCGGCGGGGTGTATTCGGTCATGCGAGGAATTCCTTGGGTTTGACGGGGCGGAAACGACTTGCGCAAGCGGCGCGAGACTGATGGCGGAAAAGTCGGCGGAACGTAGATATTGACAGAGATAGGTGCAATTCAGAAAGGTTCAACTTGTGTTGAACTATTATCGATATCGGCCGCGGGTTTTCCCTTCTCCCCTTGTGGGAGAAGGTGTCGCCGAAGGCGACGGATGAGGGGTGTTCCAGTGAACGCCAACGTCTCACTCCGCTGGAACACCCCTCAACCGTCTCGGCGCTGCGCGCCGATCCACCTTCTCCCACAAGGGGAGAAGGGAAACGCCCCCTTGCGCCCTGTGCAGCGCGGCATACCTATAGGGGATACTGCCCACGCATATCTGCCAGGATGAAAGCATGCCCATAGATCCCCTGTCCCCGCTTTTGCGCTCCGTCGTCGCCGTGCGCGCCACGGTGCCTGACGACGCCTTTACGGCGAACGCTCTGGGCACGCGCCGGGAAGGCAGCGGCGTCGTTATCCGCGGTGATGGGCTGGTGCTTACCATCGGCTATCTCATCACCGAGGCGGAAGAAGTCTGGCTGACCGACCAGGATGGCCGCGTCGTGCCGGCGCATGCGCTGGCCTACGACCAGGAGACCGGCTTTGGCCTGGTGCAGGCGCTGGCGCCGCTCGGCCTGCCGGCGGTGGCCTTGGGTGATGCCGAGAAAGCCAAGGTCGGCGACCCCGTGGTGTTTGCCGACGGCACCGGCCGCTCGGTCAAGGCGCACATCGTCACCAAGCAGGAATTCGCCGGCTATTGGGAGTATCTGCTCGACGAGGCGATCTTCATCGCCCCGGCGCACCCGTCCTGGGGCGGTGCTGCGCTGCTCGGCCAGGACGGCAGCCTGCTCGGCATCGGCTCGCTGCTCTTGCAGATGAGCCGCAACGGCGAGGTCGCCGACATCAACATGGTCGTGCCGATCAACCTGCTGACGCCGATCCTCGACGATCTCCTGACGCGCGGCCAGGTGGCGAAGCCGCCACGTCCGTGGCTCGGTGCTTTCTCGGCGGAGTCGAACGGCGCCGTGATTGTGATGAGCGTCGCCGAAGGCGGCCCCGCCGCCAAGGCGGGCCTGCGCCAGGGCGACATCATCTCCGACGTGCGCGACGGCGAGGTCGACGGTCTCGCCGATTTCTACCGCAAGCTATGGCAGAACCCGGCTGGGTCGGAGATCCCTCTCAGGGTGGTACGCGACGGCCGCGAAACCTGGCTCAGGGTGAAATCGGCCGACCGCAACAGTTTTTTGAAGAAGCCGCATTTGCAGTAGGGCTCCCCCTTCTCCCCTTGTGGGAGAAGGTGTCGCCGAAGGCGACGGATGAGGGGTGTTCCAGGGAACGCCAACGCCTCACTCCGCTGGAACACCCCTCATCCGTCTCGGCGCTGCGCGCCGATCCACCTTCTCCCACAGGGGGGAGAAGGGAAGGCGCCGCCGCCACCTCAATCCTCGCAAGCACTGAAAGCCGTCGCAGCATCACACTCCGCGAAAGGCCCAACCCGACCCTCCACCGACACGGTGTTTTCCACCTTGCTGCCGTCGTCCTGCGTCTTCACGCTTGTGCCCATGCCGGTCAGCACATCGTAGGCGCAGCTGCTGGCGATCTTGTCTGCCTTGCCTGGCGCGACGAGCAAGGGAAACTGCCATGGGCGTCGGCTGCGGCGCAAGCCAACTTCAAAATAGGCTAGGGGTTATCGACGCAGCTGACGGAAACTGGCATCGACAGCCGATATAGCCGGTCCGGCAACAAACGAGGTGATAATGGCGCCGATCAAGGTCGATCCGGACAAGGTTCACGAGTTTCGCGATCCGGAACGTTTTTACGCCTGGCTGCGGGAGAACCACGCCAGTGAGAGCGAAGTCTGGATCAAGGTGCACAAGGTCGGCTCGGGCCTCGCATCGATCACGCCCAAGCAGGCCATAGACGTGGTGCTGTGCTTCGGCTGGATCGATGCGGTGCGCAAGTCGCTCGACGAGCAGAGCTTTCTGCAGCGCTACACGCCGCGCGGCAAAAAGAGCATCTGGAGCAAGATCAACATCGACAATGTCGCCCGCCTGGTCGAGGAGGGGCGCATGACCGAGCATGGTTTGAAACAGGTCGAGGCGGCCAAGGCCGACGGCCGCTGGGACCGCGCCTATGCCAGTGGCAAGGACATGAAGATCCCCGACGATCTGCAGGCCGCCATCGATGCCGAACCTGAGGCGAAAGCAATGCTGGCAAAACTCTCCGCCCAGAACCGCTTCGCGCTCGCTTTCCGCACCCACAACATGAAGACCGAAGCCGGGCGCAGGAAGAAGATCGAGGCCTTCGTCGAGATGCTGAAGCGTGGCGAGACGATCTATCCGCAGAAGCGGTGAGGGGGCGCCATCGGTTCCTGTCGGCGCTGAGCACCCCCCTCTGGCCTGCAGGCCATCTCCCCCTCAAGGGGGGAGATCAGCAGCTTCGCTGACGGCGCTCACCCTGCAACGTCGGCGATTGGCAAGGCGGTAGTGATAGCCAATCTCCCCCCTTGAGGGGGAGATGGCCGGCAGGCCAGAGGGGGGTGTGGCGGAACTCGACCTCTCTCACCGACTGCTTGCCCTTCATGCACCGCACCGCACGATGATTGCGCTCCCCACGCCTAATCATTCGATCTCACTCATGCCATCTTCGATGGAATGATCGATATGGGACCAAGGACCCCGCCAATGACCACCACCACACCCCATTCAGGCAAGGTCGCGCTCGTCACCGGCGGCAATCGCGGGATCGGGCTGGAGACCGGCCGCCAGCTGGCGGCGCTCGGCTTCACCGTGCTGCTCGGCACGCGCGACCCGGCCAAGGGCGAGGCGGCCGCGAGGCAACTCGGCTGCAAGGTGGAGGCCATCGCTCTGGATGTCGCGGCACCTGACGCGGCAGCCTTTGCCGCGGCCGAAATCGAGCGCAGGTTCGGCCGCCTCGACGTGCTCGTCAACAATGCCGCCATCCATTACGACCCGCGTGCGCGGGCACTGAAGCCCGACTGGACGGTGATCCGCGAGGCCTTCGAGACCAATGTCTTCGGCGCCTGGCGCATAGCTGCCGCCTGTGCGCCGCTGCTCAGCGCCTCCGGCCATGGCCGGCTGGTCAACGTCTCCTCCGAGGGCGGTTCGCTCGCCTCGATGGGCGCCGGCGCGCCGGCCTATTCGACGACCAAGGCGACGCTCAACGCGCTGACCTGCATCCTGGCGGCCGAATTGCGCGGCACCGGCGTGCTGGTCAACGCCATCTGCCCCGGCTGGGTCGCGACCGACATGGGCGGTCCAGGCGGACGCCCGGTGGCGCAAGGCGCGGCCGGTATCGTCTGGGCCGCCACCTTGCCGGACGACGGTCCCACCGGCGGCTTCTTCCGCGATGGCAAAAGGCTGTCGTGGTGATTGGCTAACCAGGCCTTCCCATCCGTCCCGTACGTCATGCTACGAAAATAGCATTCTCGCCTCGCGAAATGTGATGCTAGGTTCCCGGTGCACCCGGGGCGGAGGGGCGCAACAGGAGAAGTGGCGGGCGCGACGGCCCGAATTTTCAGCGAAAACCGGACGGAACTGTTGAACCATTGCAGGCTGTGCGCGTTTCCCGGCGTCGGCCACAAGGGAGGAACTACCTGTGAAAGCATCCTATCTCATCTCAGCCGCTCTGCTTGCGGCGACTGCGATGCCGGCGGCGGCCGGCGAAATTTCCGACGGCAAGGTCAAGATCGGCATCCTCAACGACCAGTCGGGCGTCTATGCCGATTTCGGCGGCAAATGGTCGGTCGAGGCCGCGAAAATGGCGGTCGAGGATTTTGGCGGCAAGGTGCAGGGCGCGCCGATCGAGATCGTCAATGCGGACCACCAGAACAAGCCCGACATCGCCTCCAACATCGCGCGCCAGTGGTACGACACCGAGCAGGTCGACGCGATCATGGAGCTGACGACATCCTCGGTAGCGCTGGCCGTCCAGGGGCTTTCCAAGGAAAAGAAGAAGATCGACATCGTCACCGGCGCTGCGTCGACCGACCTCACCGGCAAACAGTGCTCGCCCTACGGCTTCCACTGGGCCTACGACACCCACTCGCAGGCGGTCGGCACCGGCGGCGCGCTGGTCCAGCAAGGCGGCGACAGCTGGTATTTCATCACCGTCGACTATGCCTTCGGCTACTCGCTGAAGGAGCAGACCTCAAAGGTGGTTGAAGCAAGCGGCGGCAAGGTGCTCGGCGAAGTGCGCTATCCCTTGGGCTCGACCGACTATTCCTCTTTCCTGCTGCAGGCGCAGTCCTCCGGCGCCAAGGTCGTCGGCCTCGCCAATGCCGGTCTCGACACCTCCAATACGATCAAGCAGGCGGCCGAGTTCGGCATTGTCGCCGGCGGCCAGCGGCTGGCGGCACTTCTCTTCACCCTTGCCGAAGTGCACGGCCTCGGCCTGCAGGCGGCGCAGGGCGTGGTGCTGACCGAAGGTTTTTACTGGGACCGCGACGACAAGAGCCGGGAGTTCGCCGACCGCTTCTTCAAGCGCACCAACCGCATGCCCAACATGGTCCAGGCCGGCACCTATTCGGCGGTCTTGCAATATCTGAAGGCCATCGACAAGGCCGGCACCGACGAGACCGAAGCGGTCGCCAAGCAGCTGCATGAATCGCCGGTCGACGACGTCTTCACCGCCAACGGCAAGGTGCAGGCCGACGGCTCGATGGTGCACGACATGTATCTCTATCAGGTCAAGAAGCCCGAGGAGTCGAAGAAGGACTGGGACTATTACACCTATCTGGCGACCATTCCGGGCGACAAGGCCTTCACCAAGGCCGAAGACAGCGGCTGCCCGCTCGTCACCAAGTGACGGCGGCGCAAGCTGTGGCCGGCCAGTCGGGCGGCGCAAAGGAAACGCCGCGGGTGGTGCTTTCCGCCCGCGGCCTAAGGCGTGATTTCGCCGGTTTCGTTGCCGTCAACAATGTCGACCTCGACGTCCATCACGGCCAGATCCATGCGCTGATCGGACCGAACGGCGCCGGCAAGACGACGATCTTCAACCTGCTGACCAAATTCCTGCAGCCGACCAGCGGCAGGATCGAATTGTTGGGCAACGACATCACCCGCACCGCGCCGGCCAGGGTGGCGCGCATGGGTCTCGTCCGCTCGTTCCAGATCTCGGCGATCTTTCCGCATCTGAGCGTCCTCGACAATGTCCGCGTCGCCCTGCAGCGGCCGAGCGGGCTGGGCTTCCAGTTCTGGCGCTCGCTGGCCGCACTCGACCAGTTGACACCGAGGGCACGCGAGCTTCTCGGCATCGCCGGCCTCGACGATGTCGCGCATCGTCTGGCCGGCGATCTCTCCTATGGCAGGAAGCGCGTGCTCGAGATCGCCACCACGCTGGCGCTCGATCCGAAGGTGCTTTTGCTCGACGAGCCGATGGCCGGCATGGGGCACGAGGATGTCGGCGCCATTTCCGGCATCATCCGTTCGCTGGCCAGAGACCGCGCCGTGCTGATGGTCGAGCACAACCTCACCGTCGTCGCCGATCTTTGCGACTGGATCACCGTCATGCAACGCGGCCAGGTGCTCGCCGCCGGCGACTACGCAACGGTGAGCACGGACGAGCGTGTCCGCATCGCTTACATGGGGACCGAGCATGAGTGAGCCGCTGCTTGCCGTGCGCGATCTCCACGCCTGGTACGGCGAGGGCCATGCGCTGCACGGCGTGAACCTCGATGTCTTTCGCGGCGAGACGGTGACGCTGCTTGGCCGCAACGGCGTCGGCAAGACCACCACGCTGCGCGCCATTATGGGGCTGGTTCGCAAGCGCAGCGGCAGCGTCACTTTCGACGGCGGCGATCTGATGCGTCTGCCGCTGCACCGCGTCGCCCATCGCGGCATCGGCTTCGTGCCGGAGGAACGCGGCATCTTCGCCACGCTCACCGTCGACGAGAACCTGATCCTGCCGCCGGTGGTGGCCAAGGGCGGCATGAGCGTCGACGAGATTTTCGATCTCTTCCCCAACCTCAAGGAGCGGCGCAACAGCCCCGGCACGAAACTCTCCGGCGGCGAACAGCAGATGCTGGCCATCGCCCGCATTCTGCGCACGGGCGTGCAGATGCTGCTGCTCGACGAACCGACCGAGGGCCTGGCGCCTGTCATCGTCCAGCGCATCGGCGAATTGCTGGCGACCCTGAAAAAGCGCGGCATGACCATCCTGCTGGTCGAGCAGAATTTCCGCTTTGCCGCCCGCATCGCCGACCGCTTCTATCTGATGGAGCACGGCAAGGTGGTGGAGGATTTTGCCGTAAGCGAGCTTTCTGCTCACACGCAACAGCTGCACGAGGTGCTTGGGGTATGACGCCATGACGATGATCTTCGGCATCCCCGTCCAGGCGCTGCTCGGCCAGATGCTCGTCGGGCTGATCAACGGCTCCTTCTACGCCATGCTCAGCCTTGGGCTGGCCGTCATCTTCGGCCTGCTGCGCATCATCAATTTCGCCCATGGCGCGCTCTACATGTTCGGCGCCTTCATCGGCTATCTGATGCTCGTTCATCTCGGCATCGGCTACTGGCCGGCACTGGTCCTGGTGCCGCTCGTCGTCGGCGTGTTCGGCATGGCGGTCGAGCGCCTCGCGCTGTCCAGGCTCTACCGGCTCGATCCGCTCTATGGCCTGCTTTTCACCTTCGGCCTGGCGCTGGTCATCGAAGGCGTCTTTCGCTTCTACTACGGCGTGTCAGGCAATCCCTATGCCGTGCCGTCCCAGCTCGCCGGCGGCACCAATCTCGGCTTCATGTTCCTGCCCAACTATCGCGGCTGGGTGGTGGTTGCCTCGCTCATCGTCTGCATCGGCACCTGGCTCTTGATCGAAAAGACCAGGCTCGGTTCCTATCTGCGCGCCGCGACCGAGAATCCGGAGCTGGTCCAGGCTTTTGGGGTCAACGTGCCATTGCTGCTCACGCTCACCTATGGGCTGGGCGCGGCCCTTGCGGGGTTGGCCGGCATCCTCGCAGCACCGGTCTACCAGGTCAGCCCGCTCATGGGCTCGGACCTGATCATCGTCGTCTTCGCTGTCGTCGTGGTCGGCGGCATGGGCTCGATCCTCGGCGCCATCGTCACCGGCTACATGCTCGGCCTCGCCGAAGGCCTGACCAAGGTCTTTTATCCCGAGGCATCGAACCTCGTCGTCTTCGTCATCATGGCGATCGTGCTTCTGCTGCGCCCCGCCGGCCTGTTCGGAAGGGACGCCTGAGATGAGCGAGGCGACCCTTCACGACCAGCGTACCGCCGCTTCCGTCCGGCTTGAGCGGGTGCTGATAGCATTGGCCATACTGGCCCTCATCGCCGCGCCCTTCTTCGTCTACCCGATCTTCCTGATGAAGATGCTGTGCTTCGCGCTGTTTGCCTGCGCCTTCAACCTTTTGCTCGGCTATACCGGGCTGTTGTCCTTCGGCCATGCCACCTTCTACGGTGCCGCCGCCTATTTCTGTGCCTACGCCGTCAAGGACTGGGGCTGGCCGCCCGAAGCCGGCATCCTGCTCGGCACCGCCGGTGCCGCCGTCCTCGGACTGGTCATGGGCTTCCTCGCCATCCGCCGGCAAGGCATCTATTTCTCGATGATCACGCTGGCGCTGGCGCAGATGTTCTACTTCTTCTGCGTCCAGGCGCCGTTCACCGAGGGCGAGGACGGCATCCAGGGCGTGCCGCGCGGCACGCTGTTTGGCATTGTCGACCTCAACGTCACGCTCAACATGTATTTTGTCGTGCTCGCCGTCTTCCTCATCGGCGTCTTCGCCGTCTGGCGCATCGTCAACTCGCCTTTCGGCATGATCCTGCGTTCGATCCGCGAGAACGAGAACCGCGCCATCTCGCTGGGCTATTCGGTCGGCCGCTACAAGCTCGCCGCCTTCGTCATGTCGGCAGCGCTCGCCGGCCTTGCCGGCGCCACCAAGGCGATCGTCTTCCAGTTCGCCACGCTCACCGACGTCACCTGGCAGATGTCGGGCGAGGTGATCCTGATGACGCTGCTCGGCGGCATCGGCACCATGGTCGGCCCGGTCGTCGGCGCCGGCCTCGTCGTCGGCCTGGAAAACACCCTCGCCACCTCCGGCTTCCCGGTGACCATCGCCACCGGCCTGATCTTCATGATCTGCGTGCTGGTCTTCCGCCGCGGCATCGTCGGCGAGATCTACGCGCGGTGGCTGGCGCCCGCCAGCGCCGGCCGCGATCAGTAGGTGATGGTGACCACCACCGTGTCGGTATAGACGCCGGCCGAGGGCGTGGTCTGCGGCAGCACGCGGCCGTAGACGGTGAGCGGCTGCGCGGCGCCGGTTCCAGTGCCGGCGACCGTGCTTCCCGGCGTTCCCGCATCGCCCCAGGGCTGCGTTCGCGCATTGTCCTTGTAGAGGCCGTAGGTGACTCGCTCGGCGCCCTTCGACATCTTGCGGTTGGTCGGCGTGCCGCCTGTCGTGCCGCCATTCAGCGACACCGTATAGGCGGTCGACGGGGTGCAGGTGACCGTGACCAGGCCGGTGGCGTCGACATTGGCGTCGAGCACGCCCTTGGAACCGAAATCGATGTTCTGGGTGGCGACCAGGCAATTGGCCGCAACGGTGGCGTTGATGGTGAACGTCGGAGAGGTGGCCAGGGTGCCCGCGCCGGTGTTGCAGCTGCTGCCCAACAGGGTTGTCCGGTAGCGGAACTCGACCGGCCCGGTCGAAAACGTCGAAAGATAGGTGCCGGGCGGAACGGTCGCCTGGCCACCGGGAACCTGGCCATACAGCGTCAAGGTGCCGGACGAGTTGCCCAGCAGACTGGGGCTCAGCGTCAGCGGCGGCGGGCGCGAGGCATAGGCCCAGGCATAGGAGCCCCAGACGACGCTCATCGCCGGGTCGGAATAGATCTGGTAGTCGAGGCTGTTGGCGCCGCTCAGCATCTGCCTGGCCGCCGCCGAGCTTGCGCCGCCGGTGCCGGCGGCGAGATGCGGACAGACCAGGATGGGCAGCAGCAACGGCAAGCTACCGCTGCAGGTCACGCTGAGCGTGGCCGTCGATGTCGCCGCGGTTCCCGGCAGCGTGTCGACGGCGCCGAAATTCATATTGGTGACGGTAAAGGTGCAGGTTTGCGCCAGGGCAAGCGACGGCAGCAGCGTCAGGAAAGCGACGATTGCGACGCGCAGCATTTGGCCCGGCATTGTCATTGGCATACCACGTCCTTGATCGTCACTTGCTGGCCGCGCACCGCCTCGAAGGGGAACGTCGCTCGGCACGAACTGCCGTCGCCGCGATCGACCAGCACTGAATTCTGTCGGGCGAGGCCCTTGATGTAGGCCTGCCCGTCATAGCCGACGACGAAGTCTTCGGTGCCGCCGTCGAGGCGCCCCGACAGTCCGGCTTCGAGCGGCGTGCCGCTCGCATCGACCAGCGTCACAAGGGCTGCCTGCGCCGCCTCCGACACGCCGAACTTCAGCACCACGCCGTTGCGGTCGGCCGGAACGACCGTCTCCTTGGTGGTCGGAACATCGGCATCGACGGGCAGGTTCTTCGGGTCGATCGAGACCGTGTTGAGCTCATAGGAGTTGAGCCCGGTGACCAGGATGCGGCCCTTGCTGTCGGTCTTTCCGACCGGCCTGTTTTGATGCAGCACCTCGACGTCAGGCGTGCCGACATCGACGACGGCAAAGGCGTCGTCGATGCGGTTGGTGGCGAACACGCCGCCGCCCGCCACCGCGATGGCCCCGTCCATCTGCCCGGTCACGCGAAAATCCTTGTCGAACTGCTGGGCGCCGGCCTGGAACCGCGCAAACGGCGCGCGATAGCTGACGGCTGCCGAGCGGTTCGGCGTTTCACCTTCCGAGGTGCGCAGCTGCCAGCCGATGCTGCCGTCCTCTGCCCGTTCCGACTTGGCGAGGTCGGCAAAGACGTTGAGGCCGTCAGGCCCTTGCTCGACGCCTGTCGAAGCTGTGATGTCGTCGTTGAACGGGATCGAAATCCCGGCGAACACGCCATAGCTGCTGTCGTCGTCGAGATCGGCAAAGGCCGTCGCATAGAGCGTGCTGCGCTTGAAGATCGCCTGGCTGTAGGAGAGGCCGACGATCTGGTTGGTATCGCCCTCGGCGCTCTTCAAATGGGTGTAGGAGAGGTTGAGGCTGGAGAAATCGAGCGGCATCGGCACGCTGAGCGTCACCTGGTCGACCGCGCGCGGCACGCCGGCGCTGAAACGAGTGAAGTCGTCAGGGTCGAGAACCGGCTGCGCCGTCACCGAGGCGATGTCTTCGTAGCCGTCGAAGGCCCGCTGCATGTGCGCCTTGACCGCCCAGCCGTCATAGCCGAATTCGACACTGGCATCGACCAGCGAGCCGGTGCGCCCGTCATGATGGCTGCCCGCCACGGCCATCGACGCCGCACCGTAGGGCCCGAGTAGGAAGGCCGCACCAATGCCGCCATTGATCAGGTCGGCACCGCCCTCGGCATGGGCTTCCAGCGTCAGCTTGTCGCTCAGTCCGTAGCGCGCCGTGGCGACGCCCATGGCGTGGCCGTCATAGTCGTCGGAGGAAATGCCGAAATTGCGCCGCGCCATGCCCGCCTCGACGGAAAAATCGAGCAGTCCCTGGCGCAGCAGCATGCTGGAGGCATAGAACGGCAAGGTGGCGGTGGTCTCACGCCCGAGGCTGTCGCGCAGCACCACCTGCGCCTGCCCGGCGCCGGTGAACACCGGCAGATTGGTGACCTGGAACGGTCCGGGCTGGATGTCGCCGGAATAGGTGCGCACGTTTTGCGTATAGATTTCGAGTGTCGACGGCACCGCCGCCGTGCCGCCGAAGGAGGGCAGCGGCAATGTCACCAGATCCGAGCGGAGGCTGAAATTGCGCTGCGCCTGGATACCGCCGAGAAAGACGGGCCGCGTCCATGACAGTCCGCCGGAGATGAAGTCGCCGGCCCGGTAGGTCATCAGCCGGTCTGGGTCGGAATAGCTCCAGGTCGTGTTGAGCCGCGTGAAGCCGCCCAGCCTGCCGTCGGAATAGCCGGCGATGAACGACTGGCTGAGCGTTCCATAGGGGCTGAACACACGCGTGTCGAAGCCGCCCGAGATGCCCTGGAACAGTTCGTTGTCGCCGTCGAACAGTGTGTTTGAGCTGGCAAACAGCGAGTAGTTGAGCACCGCGCCATAGCCCGATTGCGGCGCCGGCCGGTCCTGCAAGCGCAAGCCGAGATCGACGATACGCGCCTCGCGGCTGTCATTGGCGGCGGTGACGTAGAGGCGCTGCGCCGCCTCGTCGATCTGGAACGACACATCCGCCAGTTGGTCGAGCCTGACCAGGCCGCCGGCGTCGGCAGCACCCTCCGGCGGCTTCAGCCCGACGTCCTTCAGCTCTTGCGGCGTCGCCGCCAGGCCGCCATCCGCCATCTCGGTGAAATTGCCGATCAGCTTGGTCGAAACGTCGTTGATGAACACCTCCAGATAGAGGCTGCGGCCGGCTGGCAGAACGGGATCAGGCTTTTCGGGGTTCGTCACGGCCGGCAGCCCTTGCGAGTTCACTGCCGGGCAAGGTGTGAAAGTCGCGAGCGCGACGATAATCGCGGTTCTAGCGGCCCTTGACGGCAACTTTGGCATCGAAGGGTCCAAGATCGCTCTGTGCCTTCAAAAGCACGGAGCCCGCGGACAGTGATTTGCTGCTGCCGATCGGCCACTGCATGGTCGCGCCGCCCAGCACATAGCCGACAAGCCCGTTTCGGTTGCCGAGCTTCTTGCCGCCTTGGGTCAGCATCAGGTTGGACAGGCGAAAGCGGCTCTCGCCGCTATTGCTGGCGATGAGCATCAGGCTGCCGCCATTGCGCGAAAGGCTCCACGCGATCGCCGGCGCGGCTGCGTCGGCGTTGCGGAAAAACACCGGTACCGAATAGCGTAGCGCAAGCGCGACCGTACCGGCCTTCTTGCGCGAGGGGTCCGGCAGTTCATCGATGATGACGCGGTAGCTTTCCTCGGCCCGCACCGGCGCTTTGCTGACGCGCACGACGCGAACCACATACTGGGCATTGGGCCCGAGCTTGGTCGATGGTGGGCTGGCGACGACATCCGTCGTCGGCGTCAGCGTTTCGATGCCGGCGGACTGGCTCCAGGCGAAGACCCTGATCTGCACATTGATCGGCCGCTTGGTGTCGTCGTTGCCGAGGTTGAGAACCGCCGAGGCGTCGGGCGCGGTCAGTTCGAGACCTGTCGGCGCCACTCTCAGCGAGGCGGCGTGTGAAACTCCGGCGCATAGCAATGAAAGAACCGTGGCGCCTATGCATGAAAGCATGGATCGCATTGTAATCCTCGTATTGTCGTCTATAATCAGTAGGTTACGGTGATTATAACGATGTCGTTGTACACGCCCGCAGAGGGGGTGGTCTGCGGCGGAACTCGCCCATAGACCGGGAGGTTCTGGACGCTGCCGTTGCCGGTTCCGCCAACCGTATTTGTGGGGATCGTTTCACCCCAAGGCAGTGTGCGACCGGTATCGGTGTAGAGACTGTAGAGCACGGTGCCACCCGCCCCGGTCATTTTACGAACCGCAGTGGTTGCGCCCGCACCATTTCCGACACCCAGACCCACGTCGTAGGTCTTGCCGGTCGTGCATTGCACGCCAATGGTGCTGTCCACGTCGAGATTTGCATCGAGGACGCCGTGCGACCCGAAATCCAGATCGTTTGCTGTCCGGACTTTGCATTCATTTATGATCGTGATGTGCACGGTCAGATTTCCGGTCGCCGTCGCGGCGATCGCGGGCAGGGTTGGAAGCAGCGACGCTCCCGCCAGCAGTGCGTATTTCAGCAATCTCATGCCTATGTTCCTCCGTCGGGGCAGATCGTTCCTCGCAAACAGTCTAGACCCGGATTTCACCCCTGCAGCTCCTCCCGCTGCAAGCTTCGCAAAGACATCAACGATATAGGCAATGTCAAAAGCGAACTGCACCATGATTATTCCAACTTAGGTTCGGATATCATAGATGAATAACCTCAAGGTGGTATCAGATAATTTTGGTTAATATTTCGTTAAGATGGGTAAAATCGACATTTTTTGAAAGTGAAAATTCGAGTGTCGATAATTTATTTTAGTCATTTTGCTGAAACGGCGAAAATGCAGGTCGAATCATCTTGATTTGATAGAGTCTGACCTGTTGTCTATTATTATCGATTATTTCGCGGCGGATACCGACGCCAAGCGGCTACCGCCGCCGGCGCCCGCTGGTCCGCATAGCCCAAAACGCTGTTCTGGCCTGCCCAAGCCTGGCAATCGTGCCGCCAGGGCCGCATTCCCCAAAACCCTGTTCCGCCCAGCCCAAGCATCGCCGTCCCGGCTGAGATAAATCCACCGCCGTCGGATCCAGGGAAACACATGCGAATCATTCTTGCCACGCTCGCCCCGGTTTCCTTGGGCAGCGCATCCGCCGGACGGGAGATGCGCCTGTTGTCCCATGGAGCCATGATCGCACGGCCTGCAGCCGCGCCGACCGACTGCCAGACGTCAAGAAGGGAAGAACGATGAAGAAGACCTATGAAAAGCCAAGGCTTCAGAAGCGCGAAAAACTGACCCGGATCACGGCAGTGATCATCCTGTCGGGCCCCGTCGAAAACGGCAGCTGACGCCTTCGATCGGCATCGGACCCACTGCGGACAAGGAGAACGACCATGGATCAGCATGCGAACCCGTCACCGGGCTTTCGGCACAATCCGGGCAAGGTGATCACCGTCGATCCCTTCAGGGGGCGTGTCGTCGTGTTTGCCA
Organism: Mesorhizobium sp. P2_E7; assembly: GCF_056403855.1. Taxonomy (NCBI): domain Bacteria; kingdom Pseudomonadati; phylum Pseudomonadota; class Alphaproteobacteria; order Hyphomicrobiales; family Phyllobacteriaceae; genus Mesorhizobium; species Mesorhizobium sp. P2_E7. Next base: position 437,206 of record NZ_JBFUER010000001.1, read on the forward strand.
ATGGCGTCATCATCGCCTCGTCGGCGAAAGCCAGGATCGTGACCGAGCCGCCTTATCCCTTCAGCTTCTACATCCCGTTCGAGGACATCGATTTTCGCAAGCTGGAGAAGACCGACCTGTCGACCGAGTGTCCCTACAAGGGCATCGCCAGCTACTGGAACGTGCTGCCGGCGGCCGAATTCGGCAACGACGCCATGTGGGCCTACGTGCAGCCTTTCGACGAAATGGCGGCAATCCGCGACCACGGCGCCTTCTATCCCGACAGGGTCACCATCGACGCTGCGCCGCGCTGAGCGCGGGCAGCGATTTTCATGCTGGCCAACGCTGCCCTCGGGCCGAGCCGGAGGACGTTTTGGTTTTGCATCGGCGGCGTGCCGACAACGAAGACAACATGGTCATGGACGAAAAGCAGAGAGCCATCCTCGACGAAATCCCGCGGCTGCGGCGCTATGCGCGCTCGCTGCTGCGCGACCGCGATTCCGCCGACGATCTCGTCCAGGACTGCCTGGAACGGGCGCTGCTGCGGCTGGACAACTGGCAGACGGGAGAGAGCCCGCGAAAATGGCTGTTCACGATCATGCATCATCTGTTCATCGACCAGATGCGCAAGGTGAACCGGCGTGGCGAAGCCTCGATGCTGCCGCTGGAAGCCGGCGAGGTGCAGGCCTCTCCCGCCGACCAGTTGGAGAACGTCGCCGCGCGCGAGATCATCGACGCGCTGCAGGCGATCAGCCCTGACCGCCGCGCCGCCTTGACCATGGTCGCCATCGAAGGCTTTTCCTATGCCGAGGCCGCCGAGATGCTCGGCGTGCCGGCCGGCACGTTGATGTCGCGCATTGCGCGTGGCCGTGAGGAATTGCGCGGTCTGCTCGAGGACAGTGCGCGCCGCCGCGCCATAAGGATCGTCGAACCCGGGCCGGGCCGGGCAACTCCAATCAGGGCGCCCATGGCATGACGAACCCCGATCGCATGATGAAGCCTCGCGGCATGATCCGGCGCCATTGCAGGTCTTGCGCCTCGTACGCGCACGCATCCGGTAACGGTTTCTTGTCTGCTTCCGTGCACAATGGCGCCGATGGGGTGGACGAAACCAGGGCATGGCTGAAGAGAAAAAACGCAACGGCGAGTTCTGGGCGCTGGCGCTCGAATGCGCTCATCTCGGCGTATGGGACTGGGATATTTTGAGCGGCGACTGTTTCTATTCGCCGACCTGGTCGCACATGCTTGGTTACGAGGATGGCGAACTTGCCAACGTCAGCGATCTCTGGCTGAAGCTGACGCATCCCGACGACCGCGAGCGGGCGCTGGCCAGCGGCGAGCGCCACATTGCCGGCCTGACCACGTCGATCGAGACCGAGCTGCGCCTGAAGCACAAGGACGGCCACTGGATCTGGGTGCTGGACCGCGGCGGTATTGTCGAGCGTGACGCGACAGGCAAGCCGGTGAGACTGATGGGCGTTCAGACCGACATCAGCCGGCAGAAAGAGGCCGAAGCCGAACTGGAGCGGGTCAATGTGCGCTTCCGCCTGGCGCTGGCGGCCAGCGGGACCGGCATCTGGCATCACGACATCGACGCCAACAAGAGTTTTTGGGACGCCCGCACCAGGGAGATTTTCGGCCTGGTCGCCGACACTGACGAAGTGGCCGCCGACCTCTGGCATACCTATCTCCACCCCGACGACAAAGACGCCACCGAGCGCGCCCATCTGTCGCCGCTTGCGACCGACGGGGTCGTCGCCTCGCAATACCGCATCGTCCGGCGAGACGGCGAAATCCGTCATGTCGAATCCCTGGTGCGCTTCATCGCAGCCCCAGACTCTGCGGGCCAGATCCTCGGCACCGTGCGCGACATCACCGAGGACAAGAAGCGCGAACGCGAACTCGCCTACGCCGCCCACCACGATGCGCTGACCGGCCTGTTCAACCGCGCCGCCTTCGACCGGCTGCTGGCCGAACACATCGCCACCGAGCGGCTTCTGCCGCTGGCGGTGTTCTATGTCGATCTCGACTACTTCAAGGCGCTCAACGACTTTGCCGGCCACGCCGCCGGCGACCTGGCGCTGAAGGGCGTCGCCGCCGGCATAGTGGACTGCCTGCCGGCTTCGGCGCGCGCCGCGCGCCTCGGCGGCGACGAGTTCGCGCTGCTGGTGCCCGGTTGCGAACCTGCCGAGGCCGAGGCGCTGGCCGTCGCCATTCTTGCGGCCGTGCGCGACGCCGATCTCGGCCTGCCGGTGACGTCGCGCAGGCTTGCGGCCAGCATCGGCATCGCCTTCGTCGACGACACCACCACGACGGTGGCCGATGCGCTGGCCTGCGCCGACGACGCCTGCTACGCCGCCAAGGCGGCGGGCCGCAACCGCTTCGCGGTGTTTTCGGCCGACGCGGCGTCGGGGTCCGGTGGCCTCAACGCCGCCCGCGTCGCCGCCGACACGGTCGACGCGATGGATGACGGGCGGTTGAAACTGTTCGGCCAGGAGATCCATCTGCTGGGGCTGCCCTGGCGGGAGAGCCGTCATGTCGAAGTTCTTGCGCGGCTTGTGGGCAAGAATGGCAAGCTGATCCCGCCGGGCGAATTCATTCCGGTCGCGGAGCGCTTCGGCATAGCCTCGCGGCTCGACCGCTGGATCATCAAGACCGCACTGTCGCAGCATGGCCCGGCCATGAAATCGGGCGCCATCACGCTCGGCTTCAACCTGTCGGCGCAGACGCTGAGCGACCCGCTGCTGTGGGATTTCGTCGATGCCGTCATCGCCGAGACCGGGGCGCCGCATTCCGGCATCGGCTTCGAAATCACCGAGACCGCCGCCGTCACCAATTTCGACGCCGCCGAACAGTTCGTGCGCAAGGCGCGCGAGCGGCAATGCCGCGTCAGCCTCGACGATTTCGGCGCCGGCATGAGCTCGTTCGAATATCTCAGGCGCTTTCCTGTCGATCAGATCAAGATCGACGGCTCGTTCATCGAAAACATCGCGCAAAGCCGCTTCGACCGCGAGATCGTCTCGGCCATAACGGGCATCGCCAAAAGCCTCGGCTGCGCGGTGGTGGCCGAAAAGATCGAAGAGCAGGCCGCGCTCGACATTCTGCGCGGCATGGGCGTCGCCTACGGCCAGGGTTTTCTGCTGCACCGGCCCGAGCCGCTGGAAGCGATCGTCGCAAGGGCGAGCGCCCAGGCGCCGAGCAAGCGGTTCGGCTGAAGCGGCCGAGCCGCTACCGAACCGCCCGTTGAGGTGCGTTCCTCAGCTCAGCCGGCGTCGGCCTTTTCCTGCTTGCGTTGTGCTGCCTCCTTCTTGCGGCGCAGCACTTCGTCGGTGCCGACAAGATCCTTCGACCCGCCGGAAATGGAGGTCGAGACAACGGCGGGCGGATCGCTGGCGGGAAAGCTGTCTTCCAGGCCCGATTGCAGCTGTTCCTCGAGCGTATCGGGATTTTCGGAGCGACCCTCGGTGCGGCGCTCGCCAACGGCCTCGACATCGCTCTTGGAGTCGGGGTGATTGCGGGCTTCTGATATCGTCGACACCACCAACTCGATGGCGAACTCCTTCATCGCCTCGGCTTGCGGTTCATCGACCTCAAAACCTTCGATCAGGCGGATCAGCGACTTTTCCACGTCGCCCAGTTCCTTGGTGCCTTGGCCGCGCGCCAGCCGCTGGGTGAGCGAACTGATCAGCACGGGGCCAAAGGTCGAGTAGGCTTGCTGGCGCGTCGCGTCGACTTGCTCGGGATGAAGTTTTTGCAGGGACATGGGTTCGTGCCTCCGGTCAAATCAGCTCGGACAGCCGCTTCTGCGGTTGGTCCTCCCATAGGAAACAGAGGGGAAGGCAAGAGGTTCCATGCCGTCGTCGACAGGGCGGTCGAGGTTCAACTCCACAGCGACGCCATGGTCAACGACGCTTCGAAGATCTGCTCCCTGTTCTGGTTCAGCATCTTGACGGTGATTTGCCGGTGCTCGCCCTCCGGCATCTCGTCGCGCGCGACATCGTGCAATATCCGCAGCGCCTCGGCGCCCGCACGCTCGCGGCTTGGGAACAACTGCCCCTCTTCATCGATCTGGTTTTCGGTGTTGTAGAGATCGAAATAGAACCGTTCCATGGCGCAAGCATCCTGTATGAAACGCTAAACCCCTGTCCGCAGCCATGGTTCCATCCGGCTGATTCTCAAACAGATTTCTCGCCGTTGCGGCAAGGCGCCAACGCCCGCCATGCCCGGCTGAGTGCAACCGCACCCGATCTCCGGCGTTGAGCTACAGCAACCGATCCCGGATGAAGAAACCCCTCAATGCTAGAATCGCTGTATCTGAACCTTGGCCAGCACGACACGCTCTCCGAACAGGAGAAGGGGCTGCTCCTCGGCGCCATGACCGTCGAGTTGGATTTTGCCACCGGTCAGGACATTGTCTCGGAGGGATCGAGACCCGGCTACAGCACGCTTATCAGCGAAGGGCTGGCGGCGCGCTACAAGGTGCTGGAGGATGGTGGCCGGCAATTCACCTCGTTGCAGGTGCCCGGCGATTTCGTCGACCTGCACGCCTTTCTGCTCAAGACCATGGACCATGGCATCATCGCTTTATCGCCATGCCGGGTGATCGCCGCCGACCACAGCCGGCTGCGCGCCATCACCGAACAGGCGCCGCATCTGACCCGGTTGTTGTGGCTGGACACGCTCGTCGACGGCGCCATCCACCGCGAATGGATCGTGGCCATGGGCCGGCGCTCCAAGACCTCGCATCTGGCGCATCTGGTGTGCGAACTGTTTGTCAGGCTTCAAGTGGTCAAGCAGACCAATGGCATGAGTTTCCGGCTGCCTTTGTCGCAAGCCGAACTGGCCGACGTACTAGGGTTGTCCGTCGTTCACATGAACCGCGTCATCGGCGCGCTGCGCCGGGTCGGCGTCATCGGCTGGGTCAACCACATGGTGACGATTCTGGACTGGCAGCGGCTGGTGGAAATCGCCGAGTTCGACCCGACCTATCTCAGCATGAACCGCGAGCCGAGATAGGTCATCGGCGTTCCGGGGCCTGCAACCCGTCAGTTGGCCTTGGAATGATGCCCGTTCAGCGACGCCAATTCGTCGAGCATGGCAAGGGCGGCGCTTGGTTTCGCAGGCTTGAGCAAGCCCTGCTGGGCGGCAGCATTCTTGAAAGCGGCAAAGGCGATGGCCGGACGGCAAATGCCGTTCAGCGCGTCATCCACCAGCCGGACGGCCGCCTTGTAGGCAGGGGCTTCCTTGTTCTTCCATGTTCCGCCCAGCGCCTTCTTGGCGTCGGCGATCGACGACACCGTCATCGTGCTGCAGTCCACGAATTTTATCGTCAGGGGAAGAAACCGGCTCATGAGAAATTCACCATCCGAACCATTCGCGCGTCCTCCACAAAAGCCAGGCGAAAGGCGCGGCCAGAAAGGCAGCTGCACCCAGAACCAAAATGGGATTGTTTGTTGATATCGACTTCATGCATAGCCTCCGGAAACGGGATCGCCATAAACGGGGAAACCGCGAAGTGGTTGCAGGCTTGGGCGGGCTACATATTGCTTGCCGGCCGGATGGGTTGGCGTGGCCGGTAGGGCGGTCGCGACTGCGACTTCAACGGGATGTCGGCGAGCGAGTTGCGGATCGGCCTGAACAGTATTTGCGGAGCTGCGGCGCGCCGGCGCAACACCGTGGCCGACAGTTTGGCAATCAGATTTCGAACGTCCATGGACTCCTCCTGTAGAGTCCCCCATGCGCGATCCCTAGCATCTCGCGACAGCTGCCCGCATTTAACTTTGATGTAGGCAGGACGAATATGCGAGACGTCGCAGACGCTGCTGCAACCGGATGAGTTTTCGTGCATTCTTGTGCATGGCCATGACGCTTCGCCCCGACACGCCGGCAAAATGCTGCTCTTATTGCGGCTCGCGCGAACATGACTACGAGGATTGCCCGAAGCGCAAGGCAGACGCCGAGCGGCAGAATGAAGGGCTCGCCGATCCGGAGCGGCATGCCGGATTTGAGACCGAACAGACCCCTTGAATCTTCGCGCTATCGAATCCCTGGGTTGGCGCATGCCGACTCGTGTATCGAGTTCGGCACGCCTGCGGCCGCGCCAAACTGAGCCAGCGCAGCATGTGAGGTTCGCGACCTACCTGGGCTCGAACAGCTCAACGACGTTACCGGACGGGTCTTCACAAAGAATCTGCCGCCCGCCCGGACCTTCGACGATCTCGTTGCGGAACCGCACGCCGGCCTCGCGCATCTCCGTGACGATCGCCGGCAATTCCTGGACTTCGAGCACAATGCGGTTCCATCCGCCCGGCTCGGGCGTCCGGCCGTCCGGCATCGGCCTGGCGGCCGACGCCATGGGGCCGGCGAGCCAGAGCGAGAGGTCGCCTCGCGTCAGGATGGCCATCGCCGGACCGAACTGCTGCTTCAACGCGAAGCCCAGATGGCTCGTATAAAACGCGATGGACAGCTCGACATCGCGGACCAGATACCGGACGGACACCATATGCAGGCTCCCTCACAAACGCCCCTCGCGAGAAATAGCTGGCACGACAAGTCGCGGCAAGGCCCGGCGCCCGGTTCGGGCGCCTACCGTGCGATCGCGTGTTCCTGGCCGGCGGAGCGTATCTCTGTCACGAAGGCCATCAGCAACTCCATTCCTTCCGGCCAGTCGCCCAGCCCGCTGTCGCTGTTGATATGGCCGAGCGGCCCGGCGTTGTGCAGCGCGCTGCCCCATTGCCCGGCCTTCGCCCTGGCATAGCCATGCGGGTCGTAGGGATCGTCGGTGCTGGCGACGATCAGCGAGGGGAAGCGAAGCCGTTCATGCGGCGTGTCGGCGAAGGGACGCCCATAGGCAGGGAAGACCGGCGATGCCGGATCGGGAACCGCAACCAGAAACGCGCCGGCGATCTCACGGCTCGACTGCAACTGCCAATGCGCCACCAGCAGGCAGCTGAGGCTGTGGGCGATGAGCACCGGCGGCGCTGTTGCCTGTGACACCGCAGTTTCCAGCGCTGCCAACCAATCGTCGAAATCCGGCAGGTCCCAGCTCGCCGGGCTGAAGTGGCGCATCGCCGGATTGGCCTGCTGCCAGCGTGTCTGCCAATGGGCCTCGCCCGATCCGCCGCTGCCCGGCAAGATGATGAAGTCGGTCATGAAAGGTCCTGTCTCCCGGTGAACGATGCCGGCCAATTCTAGGTCTTCTCCTTGCCCGCGGAATGAGAGATCATCGGAAAGCAGCGAAGAATTCCGATGGATTGAAGGTGCTTATGGCAAATGGCGATTACCGGCCGCGGCTCGACCCCACCGACATGGCGATCATCGAGATCATGCAGGAGGATGGCCGCATCGGCATTTCCGAACTCGGCCGCCGCGTCGGCCTGTCCCAGCCCGCCACGTCGGAGCGGGTGAAGCGGCTGGAAGAGCGCGGCATCATCGCCGGCTACCGGGCGGCGATCGATCCCGCCGCCCTCGGTCTCGGCACCATGGCCATGATCCGCCTGCGCACCACGCATGAGCACATCCAGACCTGCCTGAAGAAATTCGCCGCCATGCCGGAAGTGGTCGAGGTGCTCAGGGTGACCGGCGAGGACTGCTTTCTCGTCAAGGTCGTCGTCCCGTCGCCGCCCGACTTGGAAAGCATCGTCGACGCCATCGGCCGCTACGGCGCGGTGACGACCAATGTGGTGCTGCGCGCCGAGCCGCCGAAGCGGCTGGGACGGGAGCTGATGGCGAGGCCATGACGAAGGCCATCCGCCTTGATCTGCGCTCCTTCGCGTCGCTCCTCGAGCCGTGACTTTTTCTGGGATGGGTTGAAAAACGGGTGTTGAATCGGTCTATGGTCGGGGCGGGTTGCGCGGGTGGCGGATGTCGTCTCAATCAAAAGTGGCGGATGTCGTCTCAATCAGAACTGGTACGGGCTCTGCCGGGCGGGTGTCGGCAGGACGCCTACGGGTTTTCGCATTCATGGCGATCTCCGCGTTCATGATCGCCGGTCCGGTCGCCGAGCAGGTCTTCGGGGTGCAATCGGCATGGCTGCGCTCCTGGACCATGTTCAGTGCGATCGGGATGGGCGTGATCGACGCTTCCTTCGAAATCCGCAAGCCCGATGGCGCGCTTCTTCCGCTCGACCGGTTCGAGATGCTCGGCGCTCCCCGCGACGGCAAGCTGAAGCGGATCGAAAGCCGCGACGAGCTGGCTTCCGTCATCAAGCGGCTCTGCTCGGCCGCCGGGCAGGGCGCCGACATCCGTGTCCGCGCCCGGCAGGCCACGCGCAACGGCTGGCAGATCATCCATACCGATGCCGAAAATGCCTGCGCCGGCTGACGCCATCGCTGACTGGCCCGACTGGCGGCCGATGCACGCCATCGCCGCACGCTTCGTCGACTGGGCGGTCGGCACCGAGGGCTCGTCGCGTTCGTCGGCGTTGATCCGCATCGGCCTGGCTATGCTGTTCTGGTCGCGCTGGGCGGGCGAGTTGTTGCTCTACAAGGATCAATCGCCGCTCGGCCTGTTCCTCGCCGCCAACTTCTTCGTCGCCACAACGCTGCTCTTCATCGGCTATCACAGCCGCATCGCCGCTGTCTGGGCCGGCACGGTCGGGCTGGTGATGTACCACTTTTTCGGCTTCCAGCTCGGTCGCGAACCCTGGACCCATCACCATGCCTATCTGCTTGCCGTCTCGGCACTTCTGATCGCGCTCACCCCCTGCGGCCGCTCGTATTCGCTGGACCGCTACCTCACGGTGATGCGCGCCGAACGCGCGGGTCTGCCGCCGCCGGCGGAGCGCGGCAATCTGTGGGGGCTGCGACTGATCGTGGTGCAGCTCTCGGTGCTCTACCTCTTCGCCGCCTTCGACAAGACAAGCTACGCCTTTCTGAGCGGCGCGCGGCTCGAAGCGATATTCCTCTGGTACTATGCGGGTTCGGACTATCCGGTCGGCCTTGCATGGCCCGCCACGATCATGTCGCTCGCCGTGGTCGCGCTGGAATATTGCCTTGCCTTTGGCCTGCCGTTTCACCGCAGCAGGCGCTATCTGCTGCTGCCGGGCCTGGCCTTCCACGCCATCATCTATCTGACGCTGCCGGTCTATACGTTCAGCGCCACCATGGTGTTGCTCTATCTCGCCTATTTCGATGCGGATGCTGTCGACAAGGTCATCGCGCGTCTCCAGGGGATCGGATTGAAAGAGGAAATTTCGTGAAGCGTGGTTTGTTGTTTTCGGGCACCGTCTTCGTCGCGGCCGCCATCGGCCTGGCCATAGTCTGCGGCGCGGCGCGTGCCGGCAGTGCGCAGGACTACTATCCCAAGCGTGCATGGGGTCCCTTCAACGGTGGCCAGATGAACACGTCGCTGCTGGTGTTCCGCGACCTCAACCGGAACGGCGTCTACGATCTCGGCGACCGGCCGATGTCGCGTGTGGCTGTCGAGCTCGACAAGCCGAAGGGCGACACCATCATGCGATTGACCAATGTGAGCGGCTTCGCCAACTTCCGCATGTCGGTCATCCAGCGCGATCTCGAAGTCGTCGATCCCGGCCATTACGCGTTCAAGGTGGTGCCTCCGCCAGGTTATTCCGTCACCACCGGCAACGCCTCGCAGGAAAGCGACTACGTCGTTTCACCTGGATCGCCAGGCGACATGATTGCCTCGCGCACGACGCACCCGGTCGGGCTTGCGGCGGACCTGACGATCAGCGGTGCGGTCGCCGCCGGGTCGCGCGTCTCCCTCACCGGGCCGGACGGCGCCACTGCCGCCGCCAAGGTCGGCCCGGATGGGCGCTTCAGCGCAGCCGTGACATCAGGCCAATGGCTGGTCGATTTTTCGGCCAACGGGGTGACTGAGCGGCGCAAAATTGTGGTCGGCGCGGCGCCGGTGGTGCTCTCCGCGTTTTCGGGCAAAGGCGGACCTGCCGAGGAGCTGCTGCCCAACCAGCATGTCGTCGGTTTCGACGACCTGATGACGACGCCGGGCGTGTTCGAGGTCCCCTCCGGCTATGGCGGGCTCGACTGGTACAATCTCGTTGCCATGCACCAGCGCTTTACCGACGGCCCGGGCTACATCAACACGACCATGTCGGGCGAATTCATCGCCTACAACAGCTCTGGGCACCCGGGCCAAGTGTTAAGTGACAAGCCGTTCGATTTCACGGGCGCCTATTTCGGTGCCGGCTGGGACGGCGCGGAAGGCGAGACGCTCATTCTCAAGGCCTGGCGGGGCGACGAGCCCGCCTATGAGGATCGACTGGTGCTGTCGGCCAACGGACTGGTCTACTTCGCGGGGGACTATAGGCGCATCACGCGGCTCGAGATCCGGACACAGCATTACTGGCAGGCCGCGATCGACGATTTCGGCTATCGCACCGGTCCGTAGCCGCTGTCTACGCAGCGAGCGGCCGTTGCGGCCGTCGCGGGTGATTCCGAGGTGGCCTGAGGTTAAGCCGCGTCAGCAGGACGTTCTCTGAGAGGTTCCGCAGGAACGGGCGCCGTCCGAGTGGTCGGGAGTGGTGGTGTTGTGATGGCCGCCGCCATTGCCGCCAGAACTGCCATTGCCACCGGAGCTTCCATTCCCGCCTGAGCTGCCGTTGCCGCCATTTCCGGCGCCACCGTTGCCGCCATTTCCGGCCCCGCCGTCGCCGCCATTGCCACCGGCACCGCCATTGCCGCCATTTCCGGCCCCGCCGTCGCCGCCATTGCCGCCGGCACCGCCATTGCCGCCATTTCCGGCCCCGCCATTACCGCCATTGCCGCCGGCGCCACCATTGCCGCCGTTTCCGGCACCGCCGTCGCCGCCATTCCCACCGGCGCCACCGTTTCCGCCGTTTCCAGCGCCGCCGCCGTTACCACCGGCGTCGCCACCATTACCGCCGTTTCCACCGTTGCCGCCGTTACCACCGGCGTCGCCGCCATTGCCGCCGTTTCCACCGTTGCCGCCGTTACCACCGGCGTCGCCACCATTACCGCCGTTTCCACCGTTGCCACCATTTCCGCCGGCGCCGCCACCATTTCCGCCATTCCCACCATTGCCGCCTGCGGCCAGGGCCAGAAGAGCGCGTTTGGCCTCTTGCAATTGGGCTTTCGGATCCATCGGCCGGTGGAATCCGTCTCGCGGCTCCGGCAGGACCGATGCCGCGCGGGTTGCCATGACTGTCGGCAGCAGCATGGTCGACGCGAGCAGCGCCGCCGCCAGAATGCTCCTGAATTGCGGGAAGGAAAGGCGCGCGACGTTGGCATTCGCAATGGATGCGAAAAACCCTGAGCGTCCTGCCGACCCGGCAGGCTCTGCACCGAAGCTGATCGAGACCACATCCGCCATCCGACTATCCCGTCCCGGTCTATAAACCGCTTCGACGCGTGTTTTTCGACCCACCCCAAAAAAAGTCAGGGCTCGCTGCGGGGCGGCCTTCGCCGGCGCGTCGCGTACGGGGCGGTCCGCGGCTCGATCAGCCATCCGGAGACGATGGGGTAGGGGAGACCGCCCAAACAATTTTTCTCACCCCTGTCGGAACCGCCGCCCTTCCTCCGTCCTTGGAGCATCGACAGCTTCAAACCGGAGGACATTATGGAAACCGTTCAATCGCCGTGGCAGACCGCGGCCCTTCTCATCGCCCGCCTGATCCTGGCCGCCATGTTCGCGACGGGCGTGGCCTTCAAGTTCATGGATATGGGCATGACCGCCGGCTACATCGCCGCCGCCGGCTTCCCGTTCCCGCTGTTTCTGGCCTGGTGCGCCGCGATCCTCGAAACGCTGCTGGTGATCGCCTTCCTGACCGGCGCGTTCTTCACGCCGGCGGCCCTGGTCGCCGCCGTCTATGTGGTCTTCCTCGGCTTTGCCTTTCACGGCCCGTCGCATTGGGCAGGCAACCAGGCCGAGTTCGGTGCCTTCATGTCCCATTTCCCGTTCGCCGCCGGCCTGCTGTTTGCCGCCGTGCACGGCCCGGGCAGCGTGCTGGCCGCCAAGCTCGGCCGGGGGTGAACGTCTGCTCCCTTGGGCCGCGGCGACGGCGACTAGTCTGGCCTAAGCCTTGCGCCCGAATACGACGATATTGTCACTGTACTTGCGCGTTTTGGCGCGATAAGCACAGTGACGGGTCCAAGGGGGAATTCATGAACATAGCTATGCGTTTTGCTGCCGTTCTTGTCGGCGCGTCACTGGTTGCCGGCTGCACTTCGATGTCGGAGGGGGAGTTCACTACCATGCATGCCGATCTCGGCAGCCCGGCCGCCAAGCGCTATGTCATCAACGAATGCGTCGCCGACGAAAGAGCCACGTCGCAGGCCGACAAGAACAATTTGTCGGCGCTCATGAATGTCAGCCCGGCAAGATACGAAACCGCCTTCTGCAACCGGCTCGTCAATGCGCTGGCCAGTGGCAAGATCACTTACGCCGACTATCGCAAGATGCTGTCGCCTAGCGCTGACAACAGCAAGCTCATCAAGATCCTGCAGGGACGGTATTGAGGTCAGCTGCTCGAGCGCTGGGCGGTCTCACAGCTGGTCGTTGTAGGGTTCCTTCATTTGGCCGACCATGCGCGCCAGTTTCGAGAAGGACGGCATGTCCGTCTCCGGCTGGCACTGATTGGCCAGTTCCAGCAGCCGGATCGGGAAATTGACGGCATCGCGACTCGACGCCGACATGCCGCCGGAACGCTCCTCACCGGTCTCGCCGGCTTCGGCCTTGCGCAGCGCAATGTCGATGTCCTCGACGGTAAGCACGCCCTTTCGGACCAGCACCTGGTTGATCGAGGCGACGGCCATCAGCAGGCCTTCGAGTTGCAGATTGGCGACATTCATGGCGTTTGCTCCCATTGTATGAGCGTCAACGCGCGAGCATCCGTTCCGATCCAGGGAGGCTGGCGCAGACCGATTCAGTTCGGTCCTATTCTTCCAGCCAGCGGCGGCCATACTCGGCCCATAGCGCCTTGACCTCCCGGCTGCCGAGGCGCGGGGCCGAGCCGGCGCCAAAGGCGATCGAGACGGCGCTGATGTCGTAATGGGGGTCGGCGTCGACGACGAAGCGGATCGCCTCGCCAAGCGGCCTTCTGCTGATGACCGGATCGGCCTGGCCCCGGCCGACGCTGCGGACGCCCGAAACAGTGGCTGGCGCATGCCGCATCCTGAACACGGATGCCATGGCTGGTTTGTCCATGCTGCATTCTCCCCGAGTCGGAGCGGAATGATTCCATAAGCGCCGGCTAATGGCCAGTCTGGCGCCGCAGCCGGTTGGCGAGCAGAGTCATCGGCCAGATCAGCAGATAGGAGAGTGACGCCTCGGTCGGCCGAACGACGGCAAGGGCGACGCCGGCCAGCGCGCTGACGCCGATGATCAGGCCAGCGGATCCACCGTCGGCGGTCTGGCGGGCAGGCCGAGCCTGGTCCGCTCGCCATCGGCAAAATCCTCGGCTGCTTCCTGGGCTTCGAACAGGCGTTGGGTCACCGTGCCGTTCTCGGCAACCAGCACCGCCCATTGGCGGCGATCGATGCGTTCGACACGAACGTCATTGGGCTCGTCGGCCACCATGATCGTCCTCCGGTGGCGCAGAGGGCGTCGCCTTACGCCTTGGTCTTGCGCTTGGCCGGCGCCTTGGCGGCCGGCGCCTCGGTCCGGATGCCGAGCCCAAACTCCTTTGCCAGCTCCGATCGCTTGGCGGCGTAGCTGGGCGCCGTCATCGGATAGTCGCCGGGCAGATCCCATTTGGAGCGGTAGGCCTCCGGCGTCATGCCGTGGGCGGAGCCGAGGTGGCGCCGCAGCGACCTGAACTTTTTGCCGTCCTCGAGGCAGTAGATGAAATTCGGCGTCACCGAGCGCTTGCGATTGACGGCAGGCTCCGGTGCCGGCTGCGGAGGAGCAACGGGATTGTCTACGGCCGCGAGCGCTGAATTGACGCTCTCGATCAACGCCGGCAAACCGTCCGGAGGTACTGAATTGTTGCGCACGAAAGCCGCGACGATGTCGGCGGTCAAATTTATATTTCGGATTCTGTCATCAGACATGGCTTCTTTTGCCCCCATAATGCCAAAGGACAAATTATCAGACATAACCCGCCGGCGGCATGGCACTTTAGGACATACGCATATGACTTGACGCCAAATATGGTAGCGCTAACATAGCTGAGTCGCTGACCGATGTAGGAATTGTTTCTTATTTCCTGTTGACGCATGAGGGCAGCTATCGTATCATTTCTCCATGGTGCTGATTTGCGCCAGTAACCCGCCGCCGAGGCGGGTTTTGTGTTTCGGGCTATCTCGAAGAGGCTAAATCCGGATGTAGGCGGGACAGCGCCCCCCTCTGTCCTACCGGACATCTCCCCCACTTGGGGGGAGATTGGCAGCTTCGGCCTCTCGATCAGGCCTGCAACGTTGGCGATTGGCGAAAGCCGTCGTGACATCTGATCTCCCTCCTTGGGGGAGAATGTCCGGCAGGACAGAGGGGCGCGAAGGAACGCTATCCTCGGTTTATTCTGCACTATCCGCGAGCACCCCATGTCCCACCGCTATGCCACCATCATCACCGACGATGACGGCCGCGAGGTCGTCAGCGCCGTCGGCCTGTTCGAAGGCACGGCTCCGCAGGCGCGGATCGGCCGCGTCGAGCCGGTCGTGCCGGGCGTGCTGATAGGCATGGTTCGCGGCGGTCCCGTCGACGCCATCGGCGGCTTCGGCTTTCCGCGCGGCACGCAAGGCGTCGACGAAAGGGCGATCGGTCTTGTCAGGGCGAAGCCGAAGGAGCGGGCGGAAGCAAAGCCAGCTCAGGGTGTCGAAGCCGGTGATGCGGCCGGCCGCAAGGCCACCCGGAAACCGGCGAAGGCAAAACGGCGCAAGCCGGCCAAAATCAAGCGGGCGAGACCGGCAAAGCAGACCCTGGCAGAACCCGCCGGGAGTCCGGATCATGGCTGACCGGACGGCGCGTTCGCGCCCTGGCCGCAAGGCGCCCGCCGGCCCGAAGCGGACGAAGAAGACGCTTGGCGACGATTTTCTCGACGCGGTGCGCGCCGATTTCCGCACCCACGGCGCCGGCGTCATTGCTGCGGTCCGGGCCGACAAGCCCGACCAGTATCTGAAGATCGTGCAATCGGTGCTGCCCAAGGATCTGGCCAGCAATCTGCCCAAGGGTTTGCACGCCTGCACCGACAGCCTGGAGAGCCTGAGCGATGACGAGATCCGCCGCCGCATCCGCGGCCTCGAAGCCGTCCTCGGTCCGTTCGGCGACCAGCCGGGCGGCACGCCGCCACTATCTGGCGCTGCTGCAGGAGCTGGACCGAAGACGCAGGACTAACCTGCTTGCATCTTACACGCCGTATGAACGCCAGGCCGAGTTTCACGCCGCCGGCGCCAAAAATCGCGAGCGGCTGTTCATGGCCGGCAACCAGCTCGGCAAGACCAGGGCCGGCGGCGCCGAATGGGCCATGCACCTCACCGGACGCTATCCCAGGTGGTGGCAAGGCAAGACCTTCGACACCGCCGTGCGGCTATGGGCGGCCGGCGTGACCGGCGAGGGCACGCGCGACAACCCGCAGCGCGTGCTGGTCGGCCCGCCGCAGCAGCAGCCCGCCTGGGGCACCGGCATGATCCCCGCCGATGCCATTGTGCACACCACCATGGGCCGCGGCGCGCCCGGCGCGCTCGACAGCATCGTGGTGCGCTGGGGCGGTGGCGGCGACGTGCAGGCCGATGAATCCGTGCTGTCGTTCAAGAGCTATGAGAAGGGCCGTGAAAAGTGGCAGGGCGAAACGCTGCACGGCGTCTGGTTCGACGAGGAGCCGCCGCTCGACATTTATTCCGAAGGATTGACGCGAACCAATGCGACGAGCGGGATAACGATCGTAACGTTCACGCCGCTGCTTGGCATGAGTGATGTGGTGCTGCGGTTCTTGGATGCGCAGGCGATGGCCTCTCGGGACTTGGGTTCCTCGCCCCCGCCCTGGCGGGGGAGAGGTGGCCGCGAAGCGGCCGGAGAGGGGGCTTCGTAGAGCTCTGGCTTAGAGGTGGGTTCAACTACGCTTTACCTTGCTACGTCTGGGCCATCCCCCTCTCCGTCTCGGCTTCGCCGAGCCACCTCTCCCCCACATTCGTGGGGGCGAGGAACCCAGGTTCTGGGAAGTCTCACTCCATCTCCTGCGCTGCCGGTCAGCGGCAGTTCAGGCGATTGCCGGCAAGGATGAATGCCAGACCGCGTGGTGCGATATCTGTTTGTGCTCGATGCAATCCGTTGCCAGTTTGCTGATTTCGGGATCGGCGGACGCCCGCGCCCATTCGACAAAAGCATCGACGACGACCAACCTCGCCCGGCCGGCCAGCCCAACACCGTAACGCCGCACCGCCGGCTCGGAATGGTCCAGCATCGCACGGATCATGCTCGATGCATCGTCGCGCCATTGTTCGGAGACATCCGCTATCGCCGAAAACGCCGTTTGCGGCCTGAGCAATGCCGCGTGCTGGCGCGCAAGCTTCAGCTGCCAGTCCTTTGCAAAGCGCACGAACAGGACGGCTCCCATACGCACGAATTCATGCTCGTCATCAAGCGCAAACAGGGCTTGCGCCAGATGCTCACCATCGTTGCGCGTGCTGCATCGCAAGATAGACTCCACGGCATCGAAGCGGATGCGCGGGTTGTCATCCCCCAGCAGCGCGGCCAGCTCGCCCACCATTGAACTGATGTTCTGGTTTTGAAACGTGGCAAGAAACGCGCCTGCCGCCCGCGTCCTTGCATTGCCCGATGTGAGCAGGAGACGCAGGCTTTCCAACGGAACCGTCCTGCCAAGCTCGCCAAGAAGATCGTTGGCAAGCGTGCCATCGTCATTATCGGGAGGCGACAGCAGCTGCTCCAGCATCTCCTGACCTGTCATCCCGTTTGTCGATTTGCCGAGCGGCAGCAGGATCTTGCCGCCTTCGCTGAAATAGAGATGAGCAACCTCGCTGTCCTCGGCGGACAGGCGCATCGCCTCGAATAGATCTGTCATGGCAAAGAGTGGCTTTCCCACCCGCGTAGAGGAGAGGCCGCGCGCAATGCTCCGGCCCAAGACGCATCGATGTCGCCGATGCAGGGCAAGACCTATCGCATAAAACCGCGAAGGAAAAGACGAGGGAGGCGGCTACCTTCCGATATCTTCCGACCTGGCGGGGAGCCCAAGCCTTCAACGCGGAAGGAGAGAGACCTTTACACGCGGTGCGAAGAAGCAACGCAAATACAGCTGATTGGTTATGACGTAAGTACTTTCGCAGATATGGAATTGGCCGTCCGGGGAGTCCTGCACGCGGTCCGGCGGGATGATGAAATTATCCGGCAAATAGATGTAACCACCGTCGATCCTGGGCCGCACCGAAGACTGAGGTATGGCGCGGCAATCAGAGCCACCGCAACACTTGAATTTCGTCTGCGGGTCAATCCTGTCTTCGTACCAGTCGTGGGCGCTAGCGGCCGTCGCGGCGGCGATACACATCGCCGTGAAGATGAATCTTCGCATGGCATTCCTCAAGCATCCGGCAGGCGCTGCTCGCTGGAGCGCGTATGTATATTAGCGTCTCGGTGAGAATACCATTGGCCGCCGAGTGAGAGACGCAGGTCCGGCAAGTCGGATATCGTGCTACGGTTTTTGTCGGTGCGGGGCAGGGCGAAGGGGTGAGGCCTGGCAGAACCTGGGTTCCTCGCCCCCGCAAAGCGGGGGAGAGGTGGCCGCGAAGCGGACGGAGAGGGGGCTTCGTAGCGCGCCAACCTGAGCAAAATGGGCTTCGCCTCATCTGTCTACGTCAGCGCTATTCCCCCTCTCCGTCGCGGCTTCGCCGCGCCACCTCWCCCCCACATTCGTGGGGGCGAGGAACCAAGCTTTCCGAGGTGCACCATGTCCCGTCACGTCACCTTCATGACCATCGACGATGCCGGGCACTATTCGCCGGACGAGCGTGCCGCCATCGTCGCGGCCTATCCCGAGCATGAACGGGAAGCGCGGGCGCGCGGCGTTCCCGTCATGGGGTCCGGCCGCATCTTCCCGATCGCCGAAGAGCTGGTCGCCTGCGAGCCGTTCCGGCTGCCGCGCTACTGGCCGCGCATCGGCGCGCTCGATTTCGGCTGGGACCATCCCTCGGCCGCGGTCGAGCTCGCCTGGGATACGGAAGCCGATGTCGTTTACGTCACCAAGGCAGCCAGGGCCTCGCAGCAGACGCCGGTTATGCAGGTGCTGGCGCTAAAACCGTGGGGCGAATGGCTGCCCTGGGCGTGGCCGCGCGACGGCCGCCGCGAGACGCTGGAAGGGGCAGGCACCGCGCTTGCCAAACAATATGCCGCGCACGGGCTGAACATGCTGTCGGGCCACGCCCGCTTCGCCGACGGCTCGGTCTCGGTCGAGGCCGGGCTGATGGACATGCTCGACCGCATGCAATCCGGCCGCTTCAAGGTGTTTTCGACCTTGCTGCCGTGGTTTGAGGAGTTTCGGCTTTACCATCGCAAGGACGGTCAGGTGGTGAAACTGCGCGACGATCTGATGGCCGCGACCCGCTATGGCGTGATGATGCTGCGGGAAGCGGTGGTCGATCCGGCGGAGTTCAGGGCGGCGAGGCGGGCGGTGGGGCAGAGCGATCCGCTGGGGGCGTTTCGATAGCGGCAGCACACCAACCGCCTCGGG
Source organism: Mesorhizobium sp. P2_E7 (assembly GCF_056403855.1). Lineage (NCBI taxonomy): Bacteria > Pseudomonadati > Pseudomonadota > Alphaproteobacteria > Hyphomicrobiales > Phyllobacteriaceae > Mesorhizobium > Mesorhizobium sp. P2_E7. The sequence goes on from NZ_JBFUER010000001.1 coordinate 455,798, forward strand.
CCGAGCCACACCGGCCGAAAACATCTTTGATCCGACAGATCCAAAACGCACGCCCACCAGCGCGCGCGTGATCGGCCGTGCCGCGATCTCCGCGCCATTTGCTTGAACTCCAGTCAGACAGGAAGCCGTCAATGGTGCACATCATTCCTCTCTCTGTTGGCCAGCGCCGGCTCGATACCGGCAGTACCGTGCAATACCCGCAGGGATCGCCGATCGGCGGCGCCATGCAGGGACTTGGCGACCACCTTTCCGCTCTCGCCGAGCGTTACCAGCAGATGAAGGACCAGCAGGACGCGTTCGACGCCGAGATCGCACGACGCCGCTTCAATGCTGAGATCGCGCAGGCCGAAGACGATGCGACGGCCAACGCGCCTGCCGATGGCAGCGGCCTGCATGAAGCCATGTACGGCCAGATCGACCCCTACAATGGCAGGGTGGTGAAAACGGGCCGGTTCGACCAGTTGTTCGATGCCTTCCTGCCGAACATGCCCGCCAGTCAGCGCGCCTCTTTCATCAGAGAAAAGCCAACGATGCGCGAGGTGGGCGCCATGCGCATGGCGGGGCGACAGTTGCAGCGCCGCAAGGATTACGAGAAGGATCAATGGTTTCGGGTGCAGCAGGCCGAACTCGAACGCATTGCTCAGAGCAATCCGAACGACACCGCAGCCTTTGACGCCGCCCGGCGGCGTGGCCTCGATGTTCTCGGCAAGATGGGCCTTGACCCGCAGAGCAAGGTGCAGGCCGAGGCCGCTTGGCGCGACAGCACCGCCAAGATGCGGATCGAGGCATTGATAGCCGAAAACCCGCAACGAGCCCTCAATTTGCTCAGGCCAATGGCGTTTGCCAGGGAAGAAAGCAGCCAGCCGGAAGTGGGCATCGATGGCATCACCACCGGTTCGGTCGCGCCGACCGACAGCTCCAATGCGTTGACCGCGAATGGTGATGACGACGAAAAGCGCTCACCAGATGAGCGAATAGCGCAGGCAGCTCTCGATGATCTTCCAGTCGACACCCTGCTTTCCGAGCTGTCACCGGATTCCTATCAAGACGTTGTCCAGCAGGCCCACGCAGCCACTGCGGAAAGTCTGGTCAATGCAGGTGTCAATGTCGACCTTGCGTCCCAGAAGGCGCAGGCGGCTGTCACCGACAGGGCCACCTATTCCGGTGCCAGACCCGGCCCCGAACAGTTCGCCGCCGTCTTTGGTGCAAAAGAGGGCGGAAAGCAGTTCAAGACCTTCAAATGGAGGGCCGATGTCAGCCCGTACCTTGCTGACATGCGGGTCATGCCTGCAAGTCAGATCGACGCCATGCTCAACGTCAACATGCCCGCGAGGAACCCCTTCAGCAGGAAGAAGGCTCCCGCGCAATATGAAAGAGAACAAGAGCGCTATGACCGGGAGATGGCTGAATATGAGCAGAAAAAGCCCCGGTACGATTTGGTTGCGGACGCGGCCGCGCTGATCTTGCAGGACAGGCAGACCGACCCCGCAGACTATGTCCGCCAGGTCTTTCCGAGCGTGGATAAGGCCTGGAACCAATTGGCAATGCCGGAGGACTACGGCGCCGCCGTTGAACGGTCTTTCGCTGCCCAGCGTCAACTCGGCATCAAGGCCATTCAACTGCTGCCCCGGTCTGTTGCCGAGGACCTGATCAAGACCTGGAGCGACAGCAATTTGACACCGGACGCCGAGGAGGCCGAGGGCAAAGTGCTTGCAGCCATATCCGATCCGAAACAGCGTGCTGCCGTTGCCAAGCAACTTGCTGATATCAGAACTGCCGCAGCTGAAATGCCGGAAGGCGTTTCTGAGGGCGAGCCAGAGACCGGCAATGCCGGCGCGGGGCCGCCTCCCGCCCCCAGGCAATTCGCGAAAACCGTCGACTTGTCGGCTGCGGACATTTTGCGGCTGAAGAAGACGTTGATGACGGAATGGGTCGTCAAGCAAGGCGACGACCAGGCAAAGGGTATCATTGACACCATTCTAAACAGGCTGGCTTCGAAACATTGGGGAAACGATGTTTCAAGGGTGGTAAATTCCTGGGCTCAATTCTCTGACGTAAACAGCCAGGACACTGTGCCTGTTGGTCGCAACAATGTTGATCAGCTGTCCGTCAACGACGCGCGTTTTGCGAAAGCATCAAAAATGGTCGACGAATATTTGGCGCTACGTGCAGCGGGCACGCCATCCATAATCGATGACAATCTCAACTATGCAAATCCAAAGCATTCGTCCAAAAATAATCTTGTCTGGATATATAAGTTAGATGGGCCAAAACTTGGGGAGCATTGGCATGGGACAGTCGATGAATGGCAAAAATACAGGCCTGGAGAATTCGGGATCAATCTTCCCAAAGAGTATTATCCTGGGTAATCTTGATCGTATCCGCATCAATATCGACATGGTGGGGGCGTAAACCCGTCCGCTAAATTGGGATTGATCTCGATCGCTAAACCGCCAAATGTTGTGGCCATGCCGCTTTCTTGCCATTTTGAGGAACTCGCTAAATGCGTCTGGTTTTGTTTGCCTGCCTTTCCCTCAGCCTTGTCTATGTCGCACCAGCGGCGGCACTTACTCTTTCCAACAAGGAATGGAGGGCATTCTCGTGCACCCTGAAAAAGGCACGCAACCAGGGTAACCCCGACGTAGCAGCCAACTTGGCCATAGACGAATGCCCAACGGAGGGCCTGAGTGATGCGCAGAAGGAGCGCATTACGGATTTGGTCATTCGCCGCTTGATGAGAGAATATGGCATGACCTGCCTGGGAACCGGCTGCGGCCCCCAGTAGGATCCCGAGGAAGGCGGCGGCGGTACCGTCGAGGCATTGAAGCCAGTCATTGTCCTCAGGCCTATGGGGCGCAGCCGATGTCAACAAGATTGAACCGCGTTTCGTCACCCTCATCGGTCCGCACGGTGTAGAACGCATCGGGTTCAGTTTCCGCTGGCCTCCAGGTGAAGTCTTTGAGGGTCTCCGGGTCTACCGCAAACATGTAGGAGCGCATCGGACCGTAGATAAAGCCATGGTCGCCGTCCTTCGTCACCAGCTCCGCGGCCGTGGCCGGCTGCAAGAGATTCTTATCCTGCGTGAAGACGGCTTTGCCGAAGCCTTGTCTGACGACGGTTACGACAATCCCCGACTCGGATGTCCTGAAGAGCACGCCCTTAGGGCAGCTTTTCGACAGAACTCCCGGCTGATCCTCCGACTGAGCCGCGCCAAATGGCAACGCAAGCACTGCCATCGCGGCGAGAATGAGTGATCGCAATGATGCCTCCTATAGTTGTATTTTGGATGTTACAATCCAGTTATGGTTGTGGCAAGCTGCGAAAGCGGCGACGTCATTTTCCGACGCCTTTGATGGCAGGATTCCGAAGGGGTTCGCAACGCCGCCTCGCACCGATGACGGAAGGATACGCATGACCCTCCGCATCATCCCGCCGCACTGCGCGATCTCTCCCACATCGCCGCCAATTTGCGCCCCGAGGCCCGGAATAACGGTGACAGTTCACTTTTAAGTCGAGCCCATGTGGCTGAAGTGACCTCGCTCCGGCTGAGGCATGAAAAATAGTGCACTGTCACCGATATTCCCCAATTTGGCGACGGCTGAAGGCTAACGTGTTCCATCGCTGCTCTTTCGATCTTCGCGATCTCGCGAATTGTTTGCTATGAAGCCAGCTCCTACTCGACGATCTTCCAATACGAATCCTTGCGGATCACCTTGCCGTCGCGAAACGTGTAGAAGTCGCAACCCCGGACCTCCTTTTTTACCCCGTCGCGGGTGGTGCCGGTGAGGATCCATTTCGACATGCCGGTCTCGGCGGCCGCATCGGCAAAATGCTCGCCATTGCCGTAGTGGACATCGGGCAGGCCTTCGAAGCGTGCCGCCAGTGCGTCGCGCACGTTGCGCTTGCCCTCGAAGCGCGAGCCCCAGGGGTTGCTTCCCCTTGGCATCTCCAGGACGCAGTCGTTGGCAAAGAACGCCATGATGCGATCGAGGTCGTGCGCGTTGAAGGCATCGCAGAGCTCCGTCAGTGTCGATCGAATGTCCATTCGCCGGTCTCCTCCATTCACCCAACTGCTATTTTACGCACTCGACGTCTGAAGTAGGTCATTGGCAAACGGACCGGTCAAGGCCGCGGAATGGCGCGATCAGTTCAGGGGGAAGTATGGCGAACTCGATCCGCCCCTGGAACTCGCCAACACGCGGCAAGAGAATGTCTCGCCTCCGTAATTTCCAACACTTGCGTTGATGCGTGTGCGGCGGCCATAAAGCTTTATCGACAGCAAGAAACCTTGGGCATCATGGAAGCGGAAACCAGCATTCTCGCATACGTCATTTCCTACCTGCCATTGCTGGTCTATCTGGTGGCTCAGCTCTGGGTGAGCATCTGGCTCACATTCAAGCTTATCCGAGTCCAGCAGCAGATGGTGCGCGCGCAGGAAGGCATACTGGCCAAGTTGACGGATATGGAAAGCCGTCTGGCAGCGAAGCCGAGCCGAGACTGAGCATCCACTCGGGTCGATGCCTCGCACCGGCGGCTCATAGGATTTTATTCTTAAATCCATTGACGGGTGAGGGCAGCGACGGTATACTTCTATCCATGGTGCTGATTTGCGCCAATGACCCGCCACCAGGCGGGTTTTTGTTTTTGCGCGATGATCGGCGCGGATGCCGCGACGACTGTGAGAGAACGCGCCGCCTCTGCACCGTAGCGGCGCTCACGAAGGTCCACGCATGGCCGTCCGCATCATTCCCGCCACGCTGCGCGATCTCTCCTACATCGCCGCCAATCTGCGTGCCGAGGACCGGGCCGAGATCGTCTGCCAGCTCGACCCCTGGTCGCCGGCGCTGCTGGCGCTGACCGCGCTGCAGGGCTTTGCCTATGTCGCCGAGCTCGATGGCAATCCGGAGGCTGGCTTCGGCGCTGCCGAGCAGCGGAGCGGGCTGTGGATCGCCTGGAGCTGGGGCACGCGCCGCATGAAGCGTTGCGTGCCTGGCATCACCGCGCACTTCCATGCCGTGCTCGGGCCGCACGTTGCGGCGCGGGGCGCCTGGCGGGTCGAGGCCCGAGCGCTTGCCGCCAATCATCTCGCGCTGCGCTGGCTCGGCCGGCTCGGCGCCACGCGACGCTGCCTGCTGCCTGGATATGGCAAGAACGGCGAAGATTTTTTCCTCTACGACTGGACAAGGGAAGGCTGGAACCATGTGTCTTTTTCAAAAACCGCCGGCGCCGAAACCATTGCCATCCGTGCCGACCGCTGAAGACAAGGACGTGCAGGCGCGCGAGGCCGCCTTGCGGGCCGAGCTCGAACAGCGCCAGGGCACGCTGAGCACTGTGAAAACCGACCTCGCGCCCGGCGACGTCACCGGCCAGCGCCGCGTGCTTTTGGGAGTGTGACGCCATGACCGCGATGAAGCGAAGCTTCCGCAAGCGCGTGCTGGCGTGGTGGTTCTGGCGACGGCACGCGAAGTTGTTGAAGAGGCGCGGATAATCTCCCCCCTTGAGGGGGAGATGTCGCCGAAGGCGACAGAGGGGGTCGGTGCGTCCTGACGCGACCTCCCTACATCAACAGATAACGCTAGCGCTCTACGCGCGGCGACCCCCTCTGGCCTGCCGGCCATCTCCCCCTCAAGGGGGGAGATTAGCCGCTTCGCCGTCCATCCCTTCCTGACCCAGCGAGCCTCCCATGACCGATTCCCGCGCCCGCGATATTCTCTCCCGCCAGTCCGAGCTCGAAACCGAGCGCTGCCAGTATGAGGCGGTGTGGGAGCAGGTGGCGGAATTCTGCGATCCCGATGCGCCCGATGTCAGGAACGGCCGCAGGAGCGGCGGCCCGGACTCGCAGGCCGAGCGGCAGGAGCGGCGCGGCGCCCGCGTCTATGCCAACACCATCAATTCGGCCGCCAACCGGCTGGCCGCGGGGCTCGAAAGCCTGATCATCCCGCAGTCGGAAAAATGGCACGGGCTGACCACCGCCGAGATGAACGACGAGGAGACCGACGAGGAGAAGGAATGGGCAGAAAGCTTGCGCGATTTCCTGTTCGCGCTGCGCTATTCCGCCAATTCCAATTTCGTGCCGGCAACGCAGGCCTGCCTGCGCAATGTCGTGCGCTATGGCCCGGCCTATCTCTATGCCGAGGAAGGCTTTGGCGGCACGCTGATCCGCTACGCCTCGATCCCCGTGGTCGAGGGCTATCTCGCACGCAACCGCTGGGGCCAGGTCGATATTTTTCATCGCCGCTACGAGCGCACGGCAAGGCAGGCGGCGCAGCTGCTCGGCTATGACAAACTGCCGGCGCGGATAAAAATGCTGGTCGACGATCCCGCCAAATGCGAGACCAAGATCTCGCTGATCCAGTGCATCCAGCCGCGTGACGAGCGCAAGATGTACCGGCTCGGCGGCGACTACCAATATCTCGACACGGCTTTCGCCTCCTATCACGTCATCGAGGACGAGGAGGAGATTGTCAGGGAAAGCGGTTTTCGCTCCTTCCCGGTGTCGTGCTTCAACTGGCGCCGCTACGAGGGCGATCCCTACGGCATTTCGCCGACCATCGAGGCGCTGACGACGGTGCGCGAGGAAAACGCCGTGCGCCGCTCCGGCCTGCGCGCGCTGCAGCAGATCACCGACCCGGCCACTGCGTCCAAGGCCCGGCTCGACTATGTGCCGGTGCTCAATCCCGGCGAGAATTATCCCGGCCTCATCGACGACAATGGCAGGCCGCTGATCCAGCCGATCACGACGGGGCAGAACCCGACCTACGCCTTCAACTACGCGGCGACCCGCGCAGAAGAAATCCGCGACATGATGTTCGTCAATCTGTTCCAGACGCTGGCGCAGAACCCGCAGATGACGGCGACCGAAGCGCTGATCCGGCAGGAGGAAAAGGGCGCGTTGCTCGGTCCCTCGGGCTCGATCATCCAGGCGGGCTTTGCCAGCAATCTCGACCGCGAGCTCGGCATTCTGGAGGACAAGGGCCTCTACGACGAAGACAGCCGCTTCGCGCCTCCGGACAGCCTCGCCGGCAAGGCGGTGCGGCCGAGCTTCACCGGCCCGCTCGATGTGCTCAGGCGTTCGGCCGAAGCGCGCGACACCATCCAGCTGGTGACGACGGCCATGCAGATGGCGCAGTTCGATCCCGGCATCATGGACAATATCGATGGCGACGAGGCGCTGAAGATCGTGCAGAGCGCCGGCCGCAGCCCGCAGCGCATCTTTCGCCGCAGGCAAGAGGTCGAAGGCATGCGTGGAGCCAGGGCGCATGCAAGTCAAGCGCAGGCCGGCATGGCGGCAATCGCCACCGCCGGCAAGGTCGCCAAGGATGCGGTGCCGGCAGCCGTCCAGGCGCGCGACAGCGGGTTGCTCGACGCGCTGATGCAGCAGGCCGGCGGGCAGGCGCCGGCCGGAACGGGCGCACAAGGTGCCGGACAGGCGACGGCCGGACCGGCCGCGCCGGAGCAGGGCGCATGAGCGGCAAACGCTTCGCCCGTTCAGGACAGGCCGGCGGTCCGGCCAAGTCGCGTGACGCGCTGGCCAAGGCGTATCTCAGGGTATTCTCCGGCGAGGACGGCGAAATGGTGCTGGCCGACCTCGCCGCCACCGTCGGCTACTACCGCCGCCCGTCCTATGGCGAGTGGATGGCCAGGACCAGGACGCCCAACGGCTTCGAACTGCACAGCGCGCTGGGCAATGCGCGGGCCGAAGTGGTGCAGCACATTATGGGGTTTCTGACGCTGGACGCGGCGCAGCTGGCGGCGCTGGAGAAGGCGGCGAGGGCGGAGGGGTAGCGGAGCGCTGAAGCTGCCAATCTCCCCCCTCGTGGGGGAGATGTCCGGCAGGACAGAGGGGGGCGCAAAGGAACGCCCACATCGCTGTCCTGCAGATCGCTTTACATGATCAGCGCGGCGCCAAGCCCAGCCGCAATCACAATGTGCTGGCAAACACTATCGACGTCGCGAAGGACGTCGTCGTTCCAAAAGCGAAGAACAGTCCACCCGTCTTCTTCAACGCGCGTCGTCCTCGCTCGATCGCGCGCGGCTGAATCGGCTTCCGCATGCTGGGAGCCGTCAACTTCCACGGTGAGCTTCTTTTCTGGGCAGGCGAAGTCGACAATGTAATCGGCGATCGGAAATTGCCGGCGGAAGCCAAGCCCCATCAAGCGATGCGCGCGAAGTTCATTCCAAAGCTTCAACTCGGCGTCGGTCATCACCTTGCGCATCGACCTGGCTTTTGAACGATGCCTCGGGGGCAAAGGCGTGTGCGGCATTATGAAAGCCCCGATGCGGGCACTCTACGGCGCCCCCCTCTGTCCTGCCGGACATCTCCCCCACGAGGGGGGAGATTAGCCGTCACCGGCGCTCTGCTCAACAGTTGCCGTTCCAAAAATCATCACTCCAAAAGCCCCCAAACAACGCGATCGGCATGCGTGGCGGCTTGCCATGCCGCGACCTCCGGCAAAGCGCTCAATCCGCAGGAACCAGACAAAATGGTGCATATCATTCCTCTCTCGGTTGCCCGGCGTCGGTCTGGCAATGCGCCACAAGGTGCTGGCTCCTCGCCGGCAGGCGGGCCAAGCTAGCAGCTCGACGGCTACTGGCAGGAGGTTGCCCAGCATTACGCGCAGCGCATGGCGCAGCAGCAGGCCTTCGACACAGAGATCGCCGCGCGCAAGCTGGATGGCGAGATCGCAAAGGCCGAAGCGGACGCGGTTGCCAATGCGCCGGCAGATGGAGCCGGCCTGCACCAAGGCATGTATGGCGAGGTCGACCCGCATACGGGGCGCGTCTTGCAAACGGGCCGGTTCGACACCCTGTTCAAAAGCTTCCTGAGCCAGGTGCCGCCCGAACTACATCCTGGCCTGGCCGCCCGCAAGGAAACGCTTCGCACGGAGGGTGCGTGGCGCATGGCCGCGCAGCAGCTCCAGCGCCGCAAGGACTACGAGCATGCTGCCGTCGACACAACGCTGACGACCAACGCCATCGCGATAGGCAAAGCCGACCCCGACGACCTCGTCACCTTCGAAGCGGCCCGGGAGCAGGGTCTCGACCTGATCAACAAGATGGGGGTCGACCCCGGTATCAGGCAGCAAATCGCCAAGGACTGGTACAGCACCGCCGCCAAGACGCGGTTTGAGGCGCTGATCGCCAAAGACCCGCAGCGTGCGCTGGAAATATTCGGTCTCGGCACGCCGGCCGCCGATGGCGCGGCTGCGGACGATAGCGCGCAAGCGGTAGGCAATTCCTTTGCGGACGGGCCGAAGATGGCGCCCGGGAAAGAAGGCCGCGGGGCGCAACTCGGCCGTTTGCCTACGGATACGTTGCTTGCCGATCTGTCACCCGACACCGCCAGCGACCTCGTTCGACAGGCGCATGCGGCAAACGCGGCAAGCCTGATCAACGCCCGCACTGACATCGCCTTGGCCGCTCAGAACGCACCAGACGCCATCGCAAACACTGGCGTCTATTCCGGCAAGATACCAGGTCCTGAAACCTTTGCAGCTGTCTATGGCGTCGAGGAGGGCGCCAGGCAATACGGAGATTTTGCCAGAAAGATTGATGTTGGTCGTCAGGCTTTCGGCATGCTGACCATGTCCAACCAGGCGATCCATGCGGCGCTGCGCGATGCTGAATCGGGTCCGGCAGGCTCCCAAGACGAGCAGGCGCGGTATCAGGTGACGGCTGCAGCCGCGCTTAAGACGCTGGACGCCAGACGAATCGATCCTGCCGGATACGTCCGCAAGGTCTTTCCGAGTGTCGACGCAGCCTGGAGCAAGATCACCACGCCCGATAGTGAGTCCTGGAATCGTGAAGGAGAGCCGGACACCTATGATCCGGGAGCCTATGGCCGGGCAATCGCCGCTTCAGTTGCGGCACAAAAGCAACTGGGCATCGAGAACTATCAACCTTTGCCGTGGTCCGTTTTCAGGAATATCGCCACGATATTCAAAGACGCAAGCGTGCCGCATGCGGACAAGCACACCATCTTGTACAGCCTCTTTGATGGGGCGTCCGATCCGGAGGTCCGAGCAGCCTTATCCCAGCAGCTCTTCCAAGCTGGACTTCCCCAATCTGTCGAAAGCCAACCGGCCAAGCCAGCCGTCGCACCAGTGGCCGCCGGGAAGCAGAATCAACCGCCTGCTCCTTCAGGCTCAAGGAAACCCCAATCCAAGCTGGAACAGGCAGCGGACGATTTCGGCAACTACCTCAGCGAGGGTTTCGAGGCCCTGGGCAGAGCCCCGCACGACATTGGGCTGGCGCTTCAGGATTTGCGTGATTCCCCTTTGAGCTTTCTCGAGCAGCTGCCGGTCACCCCTGGGTCGGGCGCCGTTGCCGAAGGGCGTTTAGCAGTAGAAGCGGCTGGCGAAGCCGTCGCAAAAGGCTTGGCCGTCGTCCGTGGCGGAATGGGCAGGTTTGCCAGGCCGCTGGAGGAGGTTGCGGCAGGTGGTTCTCGCGCCACATCAGAGCTTGCCGCAGAGGCTGCAGTTGCACGCCAAGCCGCCGAGACCAAGTCTCTGGTCAAAGCAGCAGACGATGTCGCATATCGTGTTAGCACCGGTGTCAAACTCGAGAGGGCCGAGCTTCTTCAGATAATAAAGTCGATCGCAAGAGATCCTTCCAAGGTAAGGTATGGAGGGGCCTCGTTGGGGAGGGCTGCTTCAAAAAATTACCGCAAAACATTTCTTGATGCGAACCCGAATCTGCAGGGAGAGGTTGTGGTACACCACGCTGCAGAACGACAGGTATGGAGAAGGTTTCCAAGCATTGTCGCTGTGGACGAGGAGCACTCTCTTCAGAATCTTCGAGGCATACCAAAAGGATTAGACAATCTTTTGCACAAGGTCATTTTCCGGTTCGAGTGGGACGAATTTTATGAGTCGCATCCCCAACCAACCCGCCAGCAAGTACTGGACTACATAGGTTACATCGACAAGAAATACGGGCATCTGTTCAATCCTCCAATAGGTGAGTGATGCAATACTTTAAAATACGACCGAACGTGGCTGGCGGGCTTGGCGAAAACACTGTTCTCGACCGGAGCGCCCATCCGCCGATCGTCACCAAGCTTCACTACGAGGTGGAGGGCTGGTTCGGTGATGTGATTGTTGCGACATTCCCCTGTTTCCTCGTCACTGAGGAAGCCCAGCGAGCACTGCAGAAGATGGGTTTTTCAGGTGCGACGTTCGCCGAGGCCGAGGTGACTATCTCGGAGGAGTGTCAAGAGGATCAACCTGGGTTGGAGTTGCCACCTTTCGTCTGGTTGAAAGTGAATGGGAAGGCTGGCCGCGACGATTTCGGGATCGCAATACCCTTCCGTCTCGTCATCTCGAAGCGTGTTCTTGATTTGCTAGAATCGTTGGGAATACCGTTTGCAGTGGTGGAACCCTACGAACAGTAACGGCATCGCGCTTTTGTTGTCGCGGCGATGCAAAGCTGACCGGCCTCTTCAGTTAAGTTTGGCGGTAGCCCAATCGACGCCTCCGCAGGTTGAATGTTCAGCAGCGCCAGCTTTTCAGACCTTGGCGCTGCCCCTCATCCGCCCTTCGGGCACACCTTCTCCCCGTGAACGGGGAGAAGGTGGCTAGTCATCAATAATCGCCGTTGTAATACCGGTCGTCGCAGGGGGCCGTGTAGATGCGGCCGCGGCGGTCCTGGTAGCGGCAGAGCTGCTCGCCTCGGCGCTGTGGCGTGGTCGACTGGCCGATGACGGCGCCGAGCAGGGCGCCGCCGGCGGCGCCGACGACCGTGCTTTCGGTGTTGCCGCCCAGCGCCTGGCCGGCAAGGGCGCCGACGCCGCCGCCGATGAGCGCGCCGGTGGTCGCCCTCTGCTGCTGTTCGGTCTGGGTGGCGCAGCCTGCAAGTGCTGCAGTCATGAGCACGGCGGCTAGGGCTTGTCTGATCATCTTGAAACTCCTTTGAAGCCCCAAACGCGGAATGGGGCGAATGGTTGCCAGTTGCTGGCGCATTGCGGCCAAACGGCGGCACGCAGGCTCACGAAATGAGACATGGTTTCTCAGGCCTTGAAGATGATGGTCGCCAAAGCGGAAACGCCTTGCGCGAACAAAACGATAGCGCCTCGGCTTGAATCGATACGCCAGCGCTGATCCGGCGCTTTCTGAACGACGTCCTTCCCGGAAAATTCCCCCAAGAATGGAGATACCAATGACCCGAGGTCTTCCCCGGACGCTGTCGCGTGCCGCGGCGCGCGAAGCCGGACTTGCCCCGCCCAAATTCGGCCTCAAGGCCGTCACCACGGGGCAGGGCGGATCGTACCGCACCGTGTTCACCTTTGCCGGCATGCAGGTGCCGGTGACAGATGCGCTGGCCTATGCCAGCCAGAAACTCTTCGACTTCGCCGACGGCAAGGTGCGCATCAAGGGCGGCACGGCACGATTGCAATTTGCGGTGCTGAGCACCCGCGCGGCGACCATCAACGACAATGCGGCGCTGACCTGGTCGCTGGGTTCGGCCGCGGCATCGAGCGCCACGCTCGCCGGCACCATGGTCAATGTGCTGGCTTCGACCAGCCGCACGCTGGACGGTGTTGGTGCTGCGCTGTCGACCGCCTCGACCGCGGATGTCGCTGCTGCAGCGACGCTGGATGGCACGGCGACGCCGGTGGATCTCTATCTCAACCTGGCGTTTGCCGCCGGCACCGACATCGACGCCGACGGGACGATTGCGGTGACGGGCACGATCACGCTGCTGTGGGAGAACTGGGGCGATAACGCTTGAGGGCTAATCTCCCCCCTCGAGGGGGAGATGTCGCCGAAGGCGACAGAGGGGGTCGGTGCGACTGGGCGCGACCCCATTCTGCGACAGATAAAGCTAGCGCTCCACGCGCGGCGACCCCCTCTGGCCTGCCGGCCATCTCCCCCTCGAGGGGGGAGATACCAGCTTCACCCACGCCTCGTTTCTTCCAACACCCCTCAACCGTCTCGGCGCAGCGCGCCGATCCACCTTCTCCCACAAGGGGAGAAGGAGAAGAAAGGAACATTACATGACAGATCTGGCAGACGCCGGGTCCGTGGCTTCGCGGCCGGCGGGCAACCTGGCAACGCCTCCGGCCGGCGGGGATAACGGGTCCGCCCCGCCGGCCGGCAAAAGTTGGTTTGACGGTCTTTCCGAAGGCAACCGCAAGCTCGCTGAAGCCAAGGGCTGGACCAAGGCCGAAAACCTCGATCGGGTTTTCACATCTTACGCCGAACTGGAACGGCAGCAGGGTGAAAGCCTGCGCGTTCCGGCCGCGGACGCATCCCCGGAAGACTGGCAGAAATTTCATGCCCGGCTGCCCGAGACCATGCGTCCGGTCACCTCGTCCGAAAAGGTCGAATACCGACGGCCGGACGGCTTGCCGGAAAACTTCGCCTATTCGGACGAGCTCGCCAATGCGTCCAAGGCCTGGGCGGTCGAAGCGGGTGCTTCGCCGAAGACCGCGCAGGCCTATCACGACAAGTTCGTCGGCTACATGGCCGAGCAGGCGCGGGTGCAGGAAGTCGCCCTTGCCCGCTCGGTGGAAGCCACGCACGACGATCTTGTCAGGGATTGGGGACCGACCCAGAGCGATGGCTTTCGCCAAAAGCTCGAGGTCGCCAACCGGGCGATGAAGAAGCTCGGCCTGGTCGACGCCTACAAGGCAAAGGGCATCCTTCTGCCTGACGGCGCGCTGACCGATCCGCAGATCGCCAAGGCGTTCCACGCCATCGGCGAGGCGATGTTCCGGGAAGACACGATCGACGGCGGTGGGCGTTTGGGCACGGGCAATCCGTTCAAACGCAACGCCGCTGGCGAACGCAACATTTCGGCGATTTCAGCCCTTGTCAAAAGCGACCCCGCCCGCGCCCGGCGGCTGGCACGCGAGGCCGGAGAGAATCCGGACCTCTGGATGCCCAACAACCCGCTCTGACGAGCGGATCACCGCCACATCAAACCTCAAAGGAAGTCAAAAATGGCAGACGCCTATACCCGCATCGCGGACGCGATCGTTCCGTCCGTTTATGCCCAGTACTCGTTCGAGGAGCATGTCCAGTCGCTGGAAATCTACCAGGCCGGCATCCTCTTCAACGACCCGGCCATCACCGCCAAGCTCTCGATGGGCGGCCGCTCCGTCGACATGCCTGGCTGGAAGGATCTCGGCAACGATCCATCGGAACCGGTCAATGACGATCCGGCCGATTCCATCGAGATGAAGAAGATCGGCGCCCGCCGCGAGGTCGCCGCCCGCAATGTCCACGCCCAGGCCTGGGGCGTGCCCGACCTGACCTCGATCCTGGCCGGCGACGATCCGCAGAAACTGATCGTCAAACGGCAGACCGAGTACTGGCAGCGCGCCAACAAGCTGACGCTGCTCGGCATCCTGAAAGGCGTCGTCGCCGACAACATCGCCAATGACGGCAGCGACCTGGTGCGTGTCACCGGCGCCTCCATCGTCGACACCGACATCATCGAGGCCGCGTATCTCATGGGCGACCGCGCCGACAAGTTCAAGACGATCTGGATGCACTCCAAGCAGATGAAGGCGCTGAAGCTCGCCGACCTCATCGACTATGTGCCGTCCTCCGAACAGGGCGGGCCGCTCATCTCCTATTACATGGGGCTGCGCTGCGTGGTCGATGACGACATTCCGGTCGCGGCCGGCGTCTACACCGCCTTCATGTTCAAGGACAAGGCGATCCTGTGGAACGAGCTGCCGGTCAACACCGAGGGCGGCCCGCTGGAGTTCGACCGCAAGCCGCGCCAGGGCCATGGCGGCGGCGTCACCGAAATGGTCGGCCGAAGGCATTTCGTGCCGCATGTGCCCGGCACCCGTTTCCTCGACGCGTCATCGGCCGGCGAGTTCGCCACCGATGCGGAACTCGCGCTGGCGGCGAACTGGGACCGCACGGCGTCGAGCGTCAAGAACATGACCTTCATCGCGCTGAAGACGACCGAGGCGTAATTAGACGAGGGCGGAGCAATGCTCCGCCCTCGCCACTATATCAACTTGTAATCGGAGGCTTAACTGTTTCCTTGCCGAGAGGGCCTAGAATAGCAATCTACTGCGGCGCGAGAATATTAGCTTGAACTGGTTCCTCCTTGCCATCACGATAGCCCTTATCCTGTCCGCGCCGTTCCATTTGTATGGGGGCCATCTTCTCGGAGAGGAAGTCGAGGTAGACCCTCCAAAGGGCAAGTCCCTGTACTCAATGCTCTATTCAATTTCGAGCTGGGCAAAGTATGGCGCCCTCAAGCGGCAGGCTGACCGGGGCGATCGTTTCGCTTGGTGGTGCTTGCTCCTGTTCGGCTCGGGGCTGGTATGGTGTGCTCTCATCGTTTTGGCGATGTTCTCCAGCCCGATCTGGCGCAACTGGCTGCTCTGACAGGCCAGAAGCGGCTGCGCACTGGTTCTTGACACCGCACTCTTTCGCGCCCCCTGCAGATAAATTCCCGAGCCGCCTTTGGCGGCTTTTTTCATGCCCGAACCTTGACCCTTGCTCAATTCACGAGGCGCTGATCCATGGCCATCACCCCGCTCGACATCGCCAACATGGCGCTCGCCGTCCTCGACGAGGCGCCGATCGACAGTCCCGACCAGGACGTCAAGGCGGCGCGCCTGCTCAACCTGCATTTCGACCTCGCGCGGGAAGCAGAACTTGCCAAGCACGCCTGGGTGTTTGCCATCCTGTCGGCCAGCGTCGCCGGCGCCGACACCGGCAGCGGCGATTGCACCTTGAATTTCGCCTATGAACTGCCCGCCGATTGCTTGCGGCCACTGCCGCTGACGGCCAATGGCGAGCCCGACGGCGTGCCGATCTCCTGGCGCCAGGAAGCCGGGCTGATCTATTGCGACCGGTCCGGCCCGTTGATCATCCGCTACATCGCCAATCTCACCGATCCCAACGACTGGGATGCGCTGTTCACCGAAGTGCTGGTGGCAGCCCTTGCCATCAAGATCGCACATCCCTTGACCCACAAGGCCGGCATGATCGACATCGCCCGCTCGGCCTATGACCGTGCGCTCGACGCCGCCTTTGCCGCAAACGCCATCCAGCGCGGCGGCCGGCTCTACACCGCTTGCTGGGCGCAGCAGCGTGGCGATTTCAGGGTGTTTGGCCGATGACCGCGCTCTATCCCGTCCAGGACGTCTTCACCCGTGGCGAAATCTCGCCCCGGCTGCATGCGCGCGCCTCGCTCGACCTCTATCGGGCGGCATTGTCCAAATGCGAGAACTTCGTCACCCTCCCGCATGGCGGCATCAGGAAGCGTGGCGGGACGTATTTCGTTGGCGGGGTAAAAACCCCCGCCAAGGCGACGCGGCTGATCCCGTTCATCTTCAGCGCCGACCAGGCCTATGCGCTGGAATTCGGCGACCTCTACATCCGCGTCTACGCCTATGGTGCGCGCGTCGGCACGGTCGAGGTGGCGAGCCCGTATCTCGAGGCTGACCTGTTCGATCTGCAATACGTCCAGTCCGCGGATCAGATGTGGATCACGCATCGCAACTACCCGCCCAAGGTGCTGACCCGTACGGCCCACACGATTTGGATGCTGAGCGATTTCGAATTTCTCGACGGGCCCTATGACCCGATCAATACAACCGGGACGACGATGACGCCGGCCAGCTACGGCGGCTACTCACCCAAGATGACGAGCAACACAGCACCGAGCGGAACAGTAAGCGCATCGAACGCGTCCAGTGATGCATATCTGATCATGGACAAGAACAGCAGGACGGTTGCCGAGGTGGGCTCGGGAACAAATGGCTGGATACAATACCGGCAGCCGGGTGGCGCGCAGAAGGTTTGCAACGCCTACTGGGTGCAGGCTGCCAACAGTGCTTCTGAAGCCGAAAACATGCCGACGCAATGGGAAATCCAGGGCTCCAACGACGGGTCGACATGGACAACCATCGATTCGCAAGTAGGGCAGATGGGATGGGGAACCTCCGAGCGGCGGTTCTTCGAGTTCGTCAACAAAACGGCTTTCGAATATCTGCGCATGGACGTGGAAGGCGGCGGCGGTGCCGACAGCACCAGAACCGATTTCGCGGAGTGGGCGCCCAACGAAGACGGCGACACGATGACGCCGTTCAACCTGACGGCATCGTCGATTGCCGGCATCAACGACGGCGCCGGGTTCCAGACATCGGATGTCGGCCGCGCCATCCGGCTGCTCGGTTCGGACGGACGGTGGCGCTGGGCCAAGATTGCCGCTCGCACGAGCGCGACAGTCGTTACCGTTCGCATGTATGGACACGCCTTGCCGGACCTGAGCCCGATCACGCGCTGGCGGCTCGGCACTTTTGTGCCCGGCAAATATGTCGAGAGCGGTTCCCTCTATGAAGAGCGGTTGGCCTTCAGCCGAAAGTTTTCCGTCTATGCCTCGCAGACCGGCGACTTCGACAATTTCGCGCTCGGCGAAAAGGACACCGACGCGCTGGAGTTCATCCAGGCCGGCGGCGGCCAGGCCAATGACATCGCATGGGTTGCGGACGCCGATGGCGCGCTTCTGATTGCGACCGCCGGCGGTATCCGGGCGATGTCGGGTTCCGGTGTCGATGAAGCCCTGACCCCTTCGTCATTCAAGAACAGGAAATCGCGCACGTTTGGCGCGGCTCCCATACGGCCGGTCGATGCGGGCCAGTCGTTTCTCTATGTGACCCGCTCGCGCATGGCGATTGCCGAGCTCACCCAGGCGGCGACCGGCAAATACACCTCGGACGATGTCGGGCAGATCTCCGAGCATATCCCGAAGAAGGGTGTCATCGAACTCGCCTTCCAGACCGATCCCGATCCGTTGCTGTGGTTCCCGCTCGACAATGGCGAGTTGGGCGGCTACACGCATCAGCCCTCGCAGGAAGTCCGGGGCATGCATCGGCACGACATCGCCGGCTCGTTCTCCGGTTCGGCCTGGGGGATTGTCGAAAGCGCATGCGTCACGCCCGGGCAGGATGGAAATGACGATCTTTGGCTGATCGTGAAGCGCACCGTTGGCGGCGCTACCCAACGCTATATCGAGATCAAGACGTCACCCTTCGAATATGGCGACATCAGCGATGCTTTCGAGGTCGATTGCGGCCTGACCTATTCGGGCGTGGCCGTGGCCACGGTTTCCGGGCTTTCGCACCTCAATGGGCAATCGGTAGACGTGCTGGCCGATGGCAAGGTCTACAAGAGCCTGACCGTCGGCTCAGGGCAGGTCACGCTTCCCGGAGGTGCCACCGCGGCGAAATGGCAGGTCGGCCTGCCCTATGCGGCAGAGGTGGCAACGCTGGAACTCGATGTCGGCGGCAGGGACGGTTCAATCGTCGGCCGTCGCAAGAAGGTGGCCCGGATCATCCTGTCGCTGCTGGAAACCGACACCACCGGGCTGCAGGTGCAGTCCTTCATCCGCGGCCGCTGGGAACCGGTACGCATGCCGAGCATCGTCGCGCCTGACGGCAAGGCGAAACTGTACACCGGCAATGTCGAAGTTCCGGTCGACGACAGCTGGGAAGGCCAGGGCAGGGTCAGGATACGCCACGTCAACCCGACGCCCTGCACGATCCGGGCGCTTACGCCGGTGTTCGATGCTGAGCCGTAGGTCGAGGCGCTGAGGCTGCTGATCTCCCCCCTTGAGGGGGAGATGGCCGGCAGGCCAGAGGGGGTCGGTACGACCGGGCGCGACCTTCTTGCGACCGACGAAGGTTAGCGCTCCACGCGAGACGACACCCTCTGTCGCCTTCGGCGACATCTCCCCCTCAAGGGGGGAGATAAACTGTCGCCCCACTTCTCCCACAAGGAATCCACACCCCATGACCCCCCATGCCGAAACCCTCGG
The DNA here is from genome assembly GCF_056403855.1 of Mesorhizobium sp. P2_E7. NCBI lineage: Bacteria > Pseudomonadati > Pseudomonadota > Alphaproteobacteria > Hyphomicrobiales > Phyllobacteriaceae > Mesorhizobium > Mesorhizobium sp. P2_E7. The sequence goes on from NZ_JBFUER010000001.1 coordinate 474,590, forward strand.
CAAGGCGCGGACGGCTGCCGATTTCGCTGCCGTCATCGCCTTGCTCGATACCGACCTCAACGACGCCGTCTCCCGCCGGCGCGCGCTGGAACAGGCCGAGGACCATGCCGTCTTCGGCGACGGTGATCTCGCCGCCGCGCGTGCCGCGCTCGATGCCTGCAACGACACCATCGCCGTGCTGGAAAAGACCATCTGCGCCGCCGACACGCGCCGCATCGAGGCCGCCGAGAGCGAAGCGCGCGCCGACATTGCCGCTCTTGGCGATGAGATCACGGCCAAGGCCGCCACCCTGACCGAGCGCTGGCGAAGCGCGCGCCGTCTCGTCGAGCAGCTTCGCCAGGAACTGTTCGAGGCAGATGCGCTTGTCCGCGCCATCGCCACCGCCAACGGCCTGTTCGATGCCGCCGGTGTCACCGAGCTGAAGGTCAACCTCACCACCACCCGCCGCGCCGCCATGGCCGGCGCGCGCGCCGCTGCACCGGCGCGCCTCAGCCGCGCCGGCTTGCAGGCCGACCGGCTGCTTCTGTCCCTGCTCGCCACCGGTGGCGCGCTCGACCCACGCCCGCAGCTCGGCGCGCCGGTCGCCGGCGTCAAAACCAAATTCATTCCTGCAATGGCGCGAGGCTGAACCATGTGCACACTTGCCCTTCTCGGCACTGTTCTTTCCGTCGGCGGCGCGCTGGTGGAAGGCCAGCAGTCGAAGCAGATGGCCGACTATCAGGCCAAGGTCTACGAGCAGCAGGCGCAAGCCGACGCCCAGCAAGCCGCCTTCGACCAGACCCAGGAGCGCCACAAGCAGGATCTGCTGCAGGCGCAGGCCCTCGCCCAGGCCGGCGCGTCTGGCGTCGGCATTGCCGGCTCGCCGACCGAGGTGCTGGCGGCCAACGCCCGCCAAGGCCAGACGGATCTCGGCGCGCTGCTCTACGGCTCGAAGCTGCGCCAGAACAGTCTGAACACGCAGGCCGCCATCTCGCGCTTTTCCGGCAAGCAGGCGGTGACCGCGTCGCTCTTCAAGGCAGGCGATGCGCTGGTTAGCGGCCTTTCCAAAATCTACGACCCGTCGAAGGCGATGGCTCCCAGTGCGACCGGCGCCACCGTGCCAGGTCGTTCCGTGATCTTCGGTGGTCCAGCCGTCAGGGCTCCGTGGGCGGGGAACACCTAAATGGTGCACATCATCCCGATCTCCGTTGGCCAGCGCCGGCTCGATACCGGCAATGCGGTGCAATATCCCCAGGGGTCGCCGATCGGCGGCGCCATGCAGGGTTTTGGCGACCACCTTTCCGCTCTCGCCGACCGCTACCAGCAGATGAAGGACCAGCAGGACGCGTTCGACGCCGAGCTGGCGCACCGTGGATTCGACGCGCGGATCGCGCAGGCGGAGGACGAAGTGGCGGCGAACGCGCCGGCCGATGGCGCAGGCATGCATGAAGCCATGTATGGCGAGGTCGACCTGCGCGCCGGCCGGGTGGTGAAAACAGGCCTGTTCGACACGCTGTTCGACGATGCGAAGCGGACGATGCCCGAAAGCCAGCGAGCCGCGTTTGCAGGTCAGAAGGAAAACAAGCGCGTCGTTGGCGCATACCGCATGGCGCTGCGGCAAAAGACAAAGCGCGACGACTACGAGAAGGCCGTCGTCGACACGACGCTGACGACCAATGCCATCGCGATCGCACAAGGCGACCCGAACGACACCGCGACCTTCGAGGCGATCCGGCAGAGCGGGCTCGACCTGATCGCCAAGATCGGCAACCCGCTCACCCGGCAAGCCGCGGAAGCATCGTGGCGCACCAACTCGGCCAAGGCGCTGGTTCAGGCGATGATCGCCACGAACCCGAAGCGGGCGGCCGAGATGTTGGGCGCGAAGGAGGCTGGAGGGTGGGGCGAGGATGGCACGGCAGAGGCCATTGGCGGCTCCAGCGCCTCGGGCGGGTCCAATGGGGCGGCTGCGAAGCGCGACCGCATCGGCAAACTCACACCGGACGAAAGAGTAGCGCAGGCGTTCAAGGACGATGTCCCATTCGAAGATCGGCCAATCCTGGCCGCGCAAGCCCGAGCTGCCGACGCTGCTCAGCAACTCGGGGCGCGCACCAACATTGGGCTGGCCGAGTTCAACGCACCGGCGGAAATTAGAAAAACTGGGAAATACTCTGGCCCAACGCCGACTGAAGAGCAGTTTGTTGCTCTTTATGGCGCGACCGAAGGCGGCAGGCGGTTCGAAGCTTTCTCCAAAGCCGGGGAGACCAATCGCCTATTCCACGACATGCTGACCATGCCGAATGATGCCGTGCGGGCAATGGTCACCAACTCCGAACCCAAAGCAGGTAGTGTCACGCCAGCGGAAGATAAAGCTCGGCATGACGCCGTGTCCGCCGCCGCCGAGCTAACGCTTAAGGCCAGGCAAGGTGATCCAGGCGGCTACGTTCGCGATGCTTTTGCCGCCTTGGACGCCGCCTGGAACAACCTTTCGAAACCGGAAGACTACCGAGCGGCGATGATCGGCTCGATTGCTGCTCAGCAGCAGTTGGGTTTCGAGAGAGTTCAGCCACTACCGAATTCCGTGGCTAGCAGCGTTGTGGGACAAGTCAAACAAGAAAACCAACCGCAAGATCAGGATCAAAAGTTAAGTAGCATTTTCGCTGTGCTCCCAACGCGGGCTGCGCGCGATGCAATGTTAGCTCATCTCCTCCGAACAAGCGCAACACAAGCGACAGAGAGCGTGGCGAATCGATCGCGTAGGGAAGCGATAGTTGATCCTTTGATGCTGCTCGATCCGACCAAAGCCGTTGGTTTGAAAGATTTTGGAGCAAATGCAGAAGCAACCAAGCGGTTTCTCACGGCCAGAGAGAAGGTGGGCCGAGCAATAGTTGGCGATTCTGAGCTAGGGAGTCTGAGGCGACGTCTTGCGCGAACATTCATCGGCTCTGAGGGAGCCGGCAACGAGGATATTTCGGTCGTAGACTTCATACCCTACCTGGGAGGCGCGTTCGCGCTCGACGATGCGGCGAATGCTGCGCTCGACGGCAACTATAGCGAGGCGTTGCTTGACGCCTTGGGCGTCATTCCAGCCGAAAAATTGCTGACTCCGGCCATCAAGCGAGGTGGCCGAATTGCAGAACCATGGCTTAAAAGCCTCTCAGCATCTCTCAAATGGTCCGATGATCTGCCTGAAGGGACTGAGGCGCTGATTCGAGGCGTTGATGCGGAAACCTATCGACTACAGCAAACGCTCGCGCGTTCTCCATCAAAATTTCCAAGACGCAAGACCCCTTATGGCGAAATATCCGATAGCGCCTTCGACACCGCATCCATGGCTGAGATTCTTGCAAGGGACCCTTCCTCCATCAAGCATCCAGGAGCGAAGGTTGGCTGGACAAGCTCAAACGATTATCGAAAGACCTTTTTCAGCGCGCACCCTGAACTCAATGCCAACGACTATGTCGTCCATCATCGGGCAGAGCGGCAGGTTTTAGATAGGTATCCTGGTCTTTTTTCGCTTGAAGAGCTAAATTCAATAGAAAACCTCAGCGGCGTCAGGAAAGAGTATGACATAAATTTGCACATAAGGGTAATTCGTTACGAATGGGATAGGTTTTATAAGACTCACGCCACCGCCACTCGCCAACAGGTTCTTGACTATGCGACAGAAATCGATAAAAAATATGGACACTTATTTGATCCGCCGGTAGGTGAATGATGATATATTTTGAAATTGAACCCGACGTCGCCGGCGGAATAGGCCGCGGCACCGTCATGGATACCAGCGTTCATCCGCCTGTCGTAAGCAAGCTCGTTTACCACGTCGAGGGGTGGTTTGGTGACTCGATCGTGACCACCTTTCCTTGTTACCTCGTGACCGAGGAAGCCAAGCGCAAGTTGGTCGATATTGGAGCATCAGGTGCTGCTTTCGCAGAGGCCGAGATAACTATATCGGAGAATTTTCACGAGCTGCAGCCTGGTGTGGAGCTTCCGTCTTTCGTCTGGCTGAAGGTAGACGGAAGAGCGGGGCGCGATGATTTTGGCATTGCCGGGAATCTCAATCTCGTCGTGTCAGAGCGCGCTTTGGATGTGCTTGATGAACTTGGGCTGCCATCCGCTAGCATTCGGCCGTTTCCTGCCGAAGTGTAGAGTCAATGTCTGTTAGTATTGCCACGACCCCTTTGATCAAACTGACAACGGACCAATTCCTGTTGCTATCGGTTTCATCGCCGGCGCGGCAGCACCCGCTGGAGCGCAGTCATCGCAATTTGGTTGCTACCGCGCTGGACACGGGAAGATCGCCACCGGAGGCCGTCGACGCGGGTTTGGAATATTTTCTTGAGATATATCTCTCGAGAAGTCATCAAGGGTTGGCTTGCCTCACTGACAGAAAAACCTAGCCTAACGGCGGTTTGTCAAAGGCTTATCCAATACGCCATCAATGACGCATAGGAGAGATAGAGTGGAAGATAATCCGCGCTATGACGGAAAGCCGTTGCTTAAACTCTTGGAATTCTATGTTTTGTAGGTAATTGGTGAGCTGCCCGAAGAGGTGGATAAATCCTTGAAGGCGATAGCTCCCAAACTGCACGTTCTCTATGGTGGCGATGGGCAGTGGCAGGGTGCAATTGCTGCATCGGTTCATTTTTCCGACGACATACCGGTCGAAATTCGAGGTCTGTGGACGAGGAACCTAGAGATCGCTCGCGACAACGACGCCCAGTCACAGTCCGCACTATAAGCTGGATGGTCCGAAGCTTGGACAGCATTGGCACGGCACTGTTGACGAGCTTCGGGAGTTTCGCCCTGGGAAGTTTGGCATCAAGCTGCCCAAAGACTATTATCCTTCTCAGCCCTAGTCGGGCAACATAGATGCTGCATGCTATCGTCACGCATTCAAGAGGTTCGCAATCAATGCGTTTGATTCTGTCCGTCTGCCTTTCCGTTGGCCTTGTCTACGCCGTGCCCGCGTCGGCAATCACCCTTTCAAAGAAAGAATGGAAGGCGTTTTCCTGCGTTCTAGGCAAGGCGCGCGATCAGGGTAACCCTGACGTCGCGGCCGGTTATGCGATCGACGAATGCCCTACGGAGGGCCTGAGTGATGCGCAGAAGGAGCGGATCAGGGATTTGGTCACCCGCCGGCTGATGAAAGAATATGGCTTGACGTGTATCGGAACCGGCTGCGGGGGAGGCGAGTGAAGCGAGAGCCTCAATGCTGTTCGCCGAGGCCCGCCAATCACCGATTTTTGCGGAAGACCGAGCGATGCGCTCGGCAATTGGCTGAAACATCGCCTGATCCTTCTTGTTCCAATGCATATCGAAGCAGGTGACGGTACGGTGTTTCTGACACATGCCGTAGAAAATGAATTCGCCATCGGGCGAGGTCCCGGAAATCACGGCGAGCGATGGCCTGTCAATCTTATATGTGGCGATGCTGCCATCACCGACGATTGCCTGTTTGAGGTACTCGAACGGGGTCTTTTTCTTATCAAGGGCTCGGTACTGACGAAGCTCTGCGTCCGGATACGATGCCGGATCGAACACCGAGCCGTAGTTTTCGGCGAAACCACCAAGCAACCAACCATCGCCATCTTCAAAGAATTCGGGGATCTCGATCTTGCTTCCGCCGCTTAAGGACTCGATCCACTTGATCGGCTCCTTGGCCACCGCAGGCAGCGCCAAGAGGCCGAAGGCGAAGCCAATTGCTTTCATGGCGTCAGCCCTTCGAGCGACAACTGAGCCGAGAATGAGCGACCGCAAGGATGCCCTCTTAGATTGCATTGCGTAGCTACGGAGCCATTCTAGTTGTAGCAGAAGCTGTAACAACCGCGAAGTCATTTTACGAGGTCCTCTAGGCAAGAATCCAGCCAACGTCGCTGGTGAAAGCGAACTTGACTCTGCCCGCGTTGAGGCTCGCGAACACCTCGAATTCTTCGATTGGGTTTTGTCCATCAAGGGCGAGTATCTCGGCCACGGCGCCGAGGGCATCATCTACATCTTTCTGTTCGAGATTGAGCCTAGAAGGCCGGACATACCTGGATGGATTTGGGTGATCGTCGGCGACGTGCCGCCCATATATCCTGGCCGACGACACCAGGACCCCCTTCGAAGCCTTGATGGCTACATCGGTGCGCTCGAAGACTGGGTCGAGGCCGCGCGTCAGGGAAAATCCGTGGCGAAATTGATACCTGTCAATGTCGATGCGATTCCTGCCAACGCCGAGATGCTGGCAGGTCGCCTCAAGTTCCATTCTGCCAGAGCTTAGGAGTTGACCTGCCCCTCTTAGTCGCTGGACGCCACCAGTCAGCGCCTCGAAGGTGATGCGACAGGTCAGGCGCGGGTGCTTTCAGGAAGAGAAATCCGGGAACAAACGAGAGCATCCGGCCAAAGGGGCGGGGCCGCTCCGCCGAGCCCAGCGCCAGCCCGCCAATTGAACCGAAATTTTCAAGCCTCGCTTTCGCGGGGCTTTTTTCATGGAGCAAACCTTATGGCCCGACCTGCAACTGCCGCCGTTCGCCTGTTGACCGGCGAGAGAGAACCCGTGCGCCTGGCGACCACGGGCAATATCACCCTCTGCGGCCTGCAGACCATCGACGGTGTGCCGACCGGGGTCGGCGACCGCGTGCTGGTGAAGAACCAGATCGAAGCCCGCGACAACGGCATCTATACGGCATGCGAAGGCGAGTGGTTCCGCGCCGCCGACGCCCGCAGCAGCCGCACCATGCAGAAGGGCACGACGGTGCATGTGCAGGAGGGCACGGTTTCGGCCGACTTCGTCTATGTCTTCGAAACGCTGGATCCGGTGATCGGCACCGACGCCATCGCGCTCGCGTTCTACCTCTCGGAGGACACGCTGGGCGATGCGGTGGGCGCGGTCAGCGCCGCCGCCGCCAGTGCGGCCGCGGCGCTGACCTCGAAGAACGCGGCGGCTACCAGCGCCACCAATGCGGGAACCTCGGCCACCGCCGCCGCCGGCTCGGCCACCGCTGCTTCCGGTTCCGCCACAACCGCCGCGACCAGCGCCACCAATGCCGGCACTTCGGCAACGGCCGCGGCCGGCTCGGCATCGGGTGCCGCGACCAGCGCCACCAACGCAGGCAACTCGGCCACGGCCGCTGCCGGTTCGGCGAGTGGCGCTTCAGGTTCAGCCGCCGCTGCTTCCACCTCGGCGACCAATGCCGCGACCTCCGCCACCAATGCCGCGGCCAGCGCGTTGGCGGCGGCAACATCGGTGGCAGCACTTGGCTATACGTTTTCGACCACGACAACCGACGCCGACCCGGGCAACGGCACCTTGCGGCTGAACAACGCCAGCGCCGCCCTGGCGACCGCGGCCTATATCGACAATCTCGATGCCGGCGGCGCCACGGTGAGCGGCATCCTGGATGCCTTCGACGACAGCACCAACGCCGTCAAGGGCCAGCTGACGCTGCGCTCGAAAGCCTCCGCCGCCATCTCCTATGTCTACAATGTCAGTGGCGCGGTTGTGGATGGCGCAGGCTACCGCAAGCTGACGCTCGCCTGTGTCAGCGGCGCCGGCACCTTGCCAACGACAGCCAACGGTATCTGGCTGATGTTCGATCGCGCCGGCGACAAGGGTGCGGATGGGACTGGGACAGGGGATTTCACCGGCCCGGCATCTTCCGTGACCGACAACGTTGTAACATTCGCCGGAACCACGGGTAAGATTGGCAAGGACAGTGGCATCAAGGTGACCGACCTGATCGCCGGCCCAGCCTCCGCCGTCGCCGACAACATCGCGACCTTCAACGGCACGACGGGCAAGCTGGCCAAGGACAGTGGGATCGCAGTGTCGAGCCTGGCGCCAAAGGCCAGCCCGACCTTCACGGGAACGCCGGCAGCGCCCACGGCGGCGCCCGGCACCAACACGACGCAGCTTGCGACGACGGGGTTTGTCAGCGCGGCGATTGCAGCGCTTTCAACCTTGTATCAGGCTGCTTCAACCGTTCTTTCCGCATTGGCCGGGATCGGAACGGCTGTGGCCGGCGGCATCATCTACGCCAGCGGTGCGGGGACGTGGGCACGACGCGCAAAGGGCTCCGATGGGCAAATCCTGCAACTCGCCAGTGGTTTGCCGACATGGGCAGCAGGGCCGACCTTCACCAAGTCATTTGAGAGTTCGCAACAGACCATCACCACTAGCGGGTCGCTCACCATCGCACATGGCCTTGGTGCCCAGCCAAAGTTCTACATGGCTGTCCTGCAATGCACCACGGGTGAGTTGGGGTACATTATTGGCGACGAGCTGTTGGTAAATCCTGGCGGCGGCACAGGCAGTAAGGGCCTGTCTATAGTTCCGGACGCTGTGAACTTGAACATTCGCTTTGGCTCCGCCGATCTCGACATTGTTCTCAAAAACACAGGCGGCGGCAGTACTATTACGAACTCTCGTTGGCGACTTGTTCTCAGGGCGTGGGCTTGACCTCTAGTGATCATATGGACGGCGATACCTGTCGCAAGACGAGCCGGAAAATCGAAAGATGTACTGATCGACACCAATGACGACTAACAAAAGAGCTACAATGAACGTTACCGCTGAAATTAAAACTCCAGCGCCGAAGCTATAGGCGGCTGCGGCGATCACTGCCGCAAGTGCAAACATCGAGCTCTGATATCGATACAAAAGCCACATCGCACCCACTCCATCCCACACCCGTAGCGCGCCACAAGATTCCGGGGAAGCCTTATGGCTGACCAGCCCAATGCAAACGGCGGGATAGACGAGTCGTCGCAAATCCGAGTCAAACTGCTTTCCAGTGGCAAGGAAGTCCATACTCCGATGGATGAGTTTGACGCTGCCACGATCCACGGCGCGCTGGCGAAGACCGCACCTGTAGATGCCGACGAGTTCGGCTACTGGGACAGCGCAGGACTGCGCACAGTCAGGGCGACATGGGCTAATCTCAAAGCCACGCTAAAGACGTATTTCGACTCGCTTTGCCAGCCACTGGCGGCGCGGCTCACCTCATGGGCGGCGGTTGTTTGGGTGGCCGGCTTCGTTTGCTGTGACCCCGACATCGACCAATCTGGCGGCGCTGCTAGCCGAAGAAACCGGGACCCGGCCCGGCGGTTTTCGCCAACACCCCAACCTCATAGCGGAATTTTCGGGCACCCCTTGTCGTACAGTTGACGGCCCTACCTTCCCGGCAACCCAGGTTCCTTCTGCTGGCGAATTGGGCGCTATCAGCATTGACGCAGATGGCGTGATCCAGGTGCACATGGACCGCGTCATCCTGGATGGTGTGCGGGAGGTCTCCCGAATAGCCACTGCCGCCTGGGACGCCGCGACAATCGCTGCATACATCGCCAATAAGGCGGCTCAGGCTTCCTAATCTGCACACACAACCTCAGGAGGCTATCCATGGACCGCAATTTCGCGCGGGCGCTTGCACTCGTCCTTAAATCGGAAGGCGGGTGGTCGGACAATCCGGCCGATCCCGGCGGCGCCACTATGAAAGGCGTGACGCTGGCCAACTTCCGCCGCTATGTAAAGGCGGACGCCAGTAAGGACGATCTTCGCAAGATTTCCGATGCTCAGCTGGCAACGGTCTACAGGCGTTTCTACTGGGACGCTGTGGCGGGCGCCGAGCTTCCCGGCGGGGTCGATTACGCTGTGTTCGATTTCGCCGTGAACAGCGGGCCGGGCAGGGCGGCGAAATATCTGCAAGCGGCGGTGGGTGTGGCGCAGGACGGCAGGATCGGCCCGGCCACGCTCAGGGCCGTCGGCGCCAGGCCTCCGGGCGCCGTCATCGACGACCTCTGCGACGCCCGCCTGGCATTCCTGCGGCGGCTGCCGACCTGGCCGGTTTTCGGCAAGGGTTGGAGCGACCGCGTCCGGTCGGTTCGCGCACAGGCGTTGTTGATGTCTGCCCCTCAGCCCGCTCCGCCACCTTCGTCGGATCCCTCGGGCTCACGACATCCGCCAGGGCCATCCGCCGCGCCTGCTACCACGCCATCGCCCGCTGGGGCTCCTGTCGCTCCCCCTGTCGAACGCCTGCCGTTCTGGCACGCGCTGGTTCAGATCCTGAAATCCATCTTTGCAAGGAGCCCGACATGATCGCCGTCCTTATCCGCATCGGCCTGCGTTACGGCGCCGGCGTTCTGGTCGCGCGTGGCCTGCTTGGCGCCGACGACGCTGCAGCATTTTCTTCCGACCCCGACATCCAGGCCGGACTGGAGATCGGCGCCGGTCTTGCCATCGCCTCGGTCACCGAGACCTGGCACTGGCTTGCCCGCAAATTCGGCTGGGAGCACTGAGATGGAAGGGTTGCAACAACTGCTCATCGCCTATCTCGAAGCCGCCAAACCCTTTGCCATCGGCTTTGCGGCCGGGCTCATCGCCGGATGGCTGCTGTGAGCGCGCTCTTCGCCGTCCTGCTCGGCAACAAGGCGCTGCTGGGCTTCCTGGCATCGGTCATCGCCGCACTTTGCTGGGGCTTTCACCAGCGCCTGGCCGGGGCCAGGGCCGAGCGCGGCAGACAGGCGGCGGCCGAAGCCGCGGCGCGCGCGGTCGCCGACCAGGTTCAGAACGATATCGGCGCGCTGCCGGCGGACGCTGTTCGAAAGGAGCTGAAATCATGGGCAAGGGACTGATGCTTGCGCTGCTGGTGGTGCTGGCCGGTTGCACGACGGCTTCGGGCGGCTTCTGCACGGTCTCGAGCCCGCTGCGCCTGTCGGCCAAAGCCGTCGACGCGCTGTCGGACGCCGAGGCGAGAGCGCTCTTGGCGCACAACCGTAAGGGACAAAAGCTCTGCGGATGGAGGCTTTAAGCCGATGCACGACCTCTTCGACATGCTTGGCATAAAGGGCCCCGTCGTCGCCGCCGGACTGGCCGGCGGCGTGCTGCGGGCGCTGTCGCGCCATCGCTACAAGCTGCGCGAGATGATCGCCTCGCCGATCTGCGGGGCACTCGCCGCCGCCTATCTGACGCTGCCCGCGGTCGCCTGGTTCAAGGCGACGGGGCTGCCTATCCCGGATCCCGCCGACGACACCACGACGCTCGCGGCCGCTTTCCTGATCGGCGTCTCGGCCATGTGGATTTCCGACATCGTCTTCGAGGTGATCATGCGGCGGTTCAAGCCGGTTGGCGACAAGTGATGCACTTGAGGTGCTGGAAGAAGCCAGCGACAATGCCTACTTAAGGAGCAATCCAAAGGAGGTATGATATGGTGACGTCCACCGAACGTGCAGTGCTTGCCGGCGGTTGTTTCTGGGGCATGCAGGATTTGATCCGGCGCTATCCCGGCGTGATTTCGACCCGCGTCGGCTACAGCGGCGGCGATGTGTCCAATGCCACTTACCGCAACCACGGCACCCATGCCGAAGCCATCGAGATCATTTTCGATCCGGCCAGGATCAGCTTTCGCACGCTGCTCGAATCCTTTTTCCAGATCCACGATCCGACCACGAAGAACCGCCAGGGCAATGACGTCGGAATGAGCTACCGCTCGGCGATTTTCTACGCCAGCGACGAGCAGAAGCACGTGGCCGAGGATACCATTGCCGATGTCAATGCCTCGGGACTCTGGCCCGGCAAGGTCGTCACGGAGCTTGCTCCGGTGGGCGATTTCTGGGAGGCGGAGCCCGAGCATCAGGACTATCTCGAGAAATATCCCAACGGCTACACCTGCCACTTTGTCAGGCCGGGCTGGAAGCTTCCGGTCCGCGAAAAGGCCGTTTCGTAACACACTCATAACCGGCCGATACCGGTATCGGTTCAGAGCTGAGAACGCCGCACCCGAAAGGGTGTGGCGTTTTTTTGCGTTTGTGTGCGGCGTTTCCACCGCGAGCGCATTCGGAGAGGGTGGCCTAGAAGCCGAAGAATTGACGGCCGATTATATACCCAAGCGCGACGACGATGAGTGGAAACAGGGCAGGCGCCAGCCGACCAAGAATGGAGCTCTCAGGCTGTTGCCTGGGGCGGATCCTGGGTGCATTGCCGAGATTCTTGGTCATTCGGCATAGTAGCAAGCGCTGATTAACGATTCCGTAACCCGGTGACAAAGGCTGACAGTAGGCGCGGCTTTTCGCGATTCCGGCGCGACCTTGACAATGCCCAGCCCGTGACGCAACTGAGACCGGCTTTGACAGGGATTATGAGGCAGGATCAATGCGGGTGACGCTCGTTTTGAAGGGCGTGATAGCCTGTCGGGGCTACGGCGGGATCCAGCGTCAGGTCGAATGGCTGGCCAATGCCGCGCAGCCAATCCGCAGGACCTCGACGTTCCGTGTCCTCTACGGCGAAGCGCTTACTTGATGGCCGGTGATCCAATCCTCTTCGTCGGCTTTCCCGCAGTCGGCGACTTTGTCCGTTGCCACTCCGCCATCCAGATCATTGCCGAGCGATTTCCTGATCGCCCCATCGATGTCGTCACCTCGCCGGTCGCAGCACCACTAGCACGCCTGATGCCGCATGTCCGCAAAGGTTGGGCGCTTGCCAAGCGTCATCAGCGGCCGGGTTTTGCAGAGCGCGGCCGCCTCGTCGGCGAGCTGCGAAAGGGGAACTATCGCACGGCCTATCTGATGACCAGCAGCACCAAGGCGGCGGTGATGGTGTTCATGGCCGGCATAGAGGAGCGCATCGGCTATCCGCAGGAGTTGCAATTCGGCCTCCTCAATCGCTTCCCCGCCGGCTGGCTGGCACATCTATGGGCTTTCGGCCCGCGCAAGACGCGGCTCTTCGAGGAGGTGTGCTCGATTGCCTCTCTTGGCGAAAAGCCGGCTGCGGGGACAGAATGGCCGGCGCCCCGGCTTGTGGTCGATCCGGCTGAGCTCGACGAATGGCGCGAGCGCCAGAAGATCGATGCCGGCCAGCCGGCGCTGGCGTTGTATACGGCAGACATCGAAAATTTCCGCTCGTGGCCCATCGAGCGCTTCATCTCGGTCGCCAGAGACCACCATGATCGCGGCTGGGCAATCTGGATTGTCGGCGGACCGCGCGAGCGGGCCGGTGCTGCAAAAATCCGCGCCGCCATTCCTGAGGCAATCGACTTCACCTCGACCCCATCGATTGCTGATGCGATGTGCCAGATCGCTGCGTCGACCGTGTTCCTGGGGGTTGACGGCGGCATTTCGCACGCCGCCGCTGCCCTGAACGTCCCATGTGCGCTCATCTACGGGCTAAATCGCCCCTACGTGCACGGTCCGGTAAACAGCCATGTTCGCTTCATCGAGCCGCCGCTCTCGACGCCCAGCTGGGTCGAGGATACGCGCGGGATCAGCGAAACCCGGGTGAGGGAGGCGCTGGCTGGCCTTTCAGTCGGTAGTCACAACTGACAGTAGGCTGGATGGCCTCCAGCGCCTGATCCAACGCGCCCCTTGAGGGCGCCGCCATCGCTCCGTTTACCCCTTGGCCCTGCGGCTTTCGGGCTCGTGATTGCCGACCCAATGCGCGCGGATGCGATCACTGGCTTCAAGGTAAGCCATGTCGATGAGATAGGTCAGAAGCTTCTCGCCGTCGGCTTCGGCTTTCTGCCGAAGTTCCCGCAGTATGCCTTGCGTGAACTGCAGGTTCTCCATCTTGCTCGGCTGGTCCATCGGTGCCCCCAATGTCTGCGCAGGAACTTTGCGCCGGCTATGCTTGCATGAAGATTGCGAAAAAGCTCACGGTGGAGCTGTATCAGGTTGTATTAGCGCTTGATCAACGACCCTATTGCACCTTTTGCGAAAATGTCGATATTTTACGCCGGCAATCGGACCGCTACGATGCACGAAGACGAGGGCAGTTTCCCCGACAAGTTGCAGGCCATGATGGATGTCATTGGCGGCAGCGTGTCGTCCAGTCGGGACGGACACGCCGACCTTGGCCGGCTCAGGGTCGACGCCGCCAGCGCCGCGACGGTGTTGGTCGAGTTTTACGGCGACGCTGCTCTTGAGCGCGCCAGCCTGTTGGAGCGCCGCTCGCCTCAAAGCCATTTTGCCCGCATGGTGACGGCTGAACTGCGCGGCCGCGGCAAGGTTTCCCGCACAAGCTAACAAGATCTGCTCCAAGCCGATTTGCGCCTCATCGCCCTGCCGTCAAGGCGTTGCTGCGCCTCTTCCTGGGCATTTTCGAGAAGGTAGAACAGCAGGTCCTGTCCCATCGATTGCGAGATTTCCTTGGCCTGTTCGATATGGCGGTGGACCTCACGAAGTGCTGTCTCGCCCGAATCGGCGTCGCGGGTCAGATCGATGAACCAGCCGGGGTACAAGGCCGCTTCTCCCTGACCGTCAACATAACATTGGCCAACCGCCAGAATTCTGCGAAGCCCCATCTTGTCCGAGCGGACGCGATAGATTTCCCTGAACCCCGCTCTCCGCTCCACCGCCTTGCGGATCGCGATTTGCACCCGGGGCCGATCTTCGGCGTCGATGCTCTGCATGCATCTTTCCATGGATGCGCCATGCGAGAACTCTTCGAGCGTCAGCCCGAAATAGTCAGAGAGATTTGCGTCGCCGTAAACACGGTCGCGCTTGATATCCCAGGTCCAGAACCCATCAATCGGTGGATATTGCACGTGCGGACCGCGGCCCTGGCCAGGCGCTGGCTGCATGAAAACCGCCCCATTCGGCTTCAAGATTCGCTATACTATGAAACAAAAAAGGAAATAAACAAGTTGTCCTTTTGTACGAGGTGGCAAGGTTTCTTTATGTCAAGCCAGAACATACTTGGACAGCTTAGTTGACGTAGCGATATTACGCGGTCTTAAGCTCTCGTTTTTAAACAAACCAGCACCGCTCTGCAACCGCAAGACGAATTCCAACTGATGCGCGGCCCCGGTAAATCGATTGCTCGTAGAATAAATCGATTTCCGGTTACAAAAGACAGCGAGCTTTGAACCAGGCTTCGGCCGAGGCTGCCGGCAGCGCAAGCCAAACAATCGACCGCCCGCCTTTGGCTCAAAGCCAAGGCGGGTCCTTTTTGCGTTTGGCTTCCGCGTGGTGAAATGGTGTCGAAGCCCGGTTTTGTCGCATCGGGGTGTTAGAGAACGATTCCTGTCCGCCGACTGGCTAAGGCTCTACAGCGCGTACACTAGGCAGATTTGCGTCGCGGAAAATGGCTTGACGGTGTTTCAGCGTCTTCAGAAGCCGGTTCAGCTGTCAGGCCATCATTTGTCGGACCGTCTTCCACCCGGTCGTGCTCGAACTGCCGGGCGCCAGGCAACGGTTGCAACCAGTGTTCGCGGCGGTTGACCCAGAGTTCATAGCTGGGTTCCAGCCCTTCGGTGGGCACCTCATCGAGGCTGCCAATCGTTACCTCGACTTCATTTTCACGAACCAAGGGCACCCGGCCGCCGCAGGTTGGACAAAAGCTTCTGTCGCCATAGCTGTTGACGATACCCGTGGTTTCAAACGCCTCGAGCGGCCACACCGCGAACGCCGAAAAAGTCGACCCACTGGACTTGCGGCAATCCTTGCAATGGCAAAGGCCGATCCGAAAGGGATCTCCCGTCACCGAAAACTGGATGCCGCCGCAAAGGCAGCTGCCGCTCCGCCTTGTATCATTGGGCATGACCGCTCCTCCGTCTTGTTGGGCATCACACTGCTACACCTCGCAGCGCCGTGCGCAGAATCAATTCACGCGAAGCGCAAGGGTTCCACGTCGCCTCGCGGAGTGCTTTTGCAGGTGCCGTCGCCACCCCCAGCTGGTTCTGTCAATTCGGGAAGTCGAACACCGGCTCTCGGCACCAATAGACGCGGCATTGTCCATCACGTGTTAGAACAGAGGCGGCAACCGGCACCTCCGGCCAGTCGCAATCGTTGCCGAATTGACGAACGTAGCGATCGTAAGTGTTCCGGCCGGTCGTCACCACAGCCGAATGATGGCTCTGGATCAGGCGCTGTGTCTCATCGCAGGTCATCGTGCGCGTGTCCGGTCGCGCATAGGCGGTGGTCGCGGCAAACACCGCTGTTCCGGCGATCCATGCGAGCCTTTGGAATCTCATAGCGGTTCTTATACTAGAACACCGCCAGATATTTCAGCAGCGAAATGATGCCGATGATGATGACGACGATCTGTGCGATCTGTCGGGTGCGGCCGTCGAGCGGCAGGCGCTGGACGAGATAGAGCACCAGGATGATCACCAGAAAGGTGATCAGGATGCCGATAAGTACCGATGAAGCCATGTCCCTCACTCCGTTTGGCTATATCTGAAAAAGAGTACGCAGCGGCAAACGCTCCGACCGTCAATTGGTTCCTGCCCGTGCGATGCCGAGGTGCAATAGCCAGGCTGTGGCACAGGCGCGCCGTGCCTTGGGTAGATAGCGGGCGACTTGCGCGAGTTGCGCTCCGTTGTCAGCATTGCGCAAGCGCCCCCGATCGGCGCTGCTTGTAGGGGAACCGGCGCGCGGCAGACGACAATGCCGCATCTGAAGGGGCGGCGGGAACCGAAACCTTTCCCAGGCATTTCAGTTGCTGGTAGCAAGCGCTTGAAGTCGAGCGGCTAGGGGAATCCGTGGCAGGGGAATACGCTGATGTCATCCAACGGCTGGAGCCAGGAATTCCAGGAGTTTCCTCTGCCCATTTGATGGAGGCGTTGCCGGTTGCCGTCTACACAATCGACAAACAGGGCCGCATCACATTCTTCAATGAGGCAGCAGCTGATCTGTGGGGACACCGTCCAGTTTTGGGCCGAGACCTTTGGTGCGGCTCCTGGAAGTTGCGCCATCTCGATGGGCGGCCTATGGCGCATGGCCAGTGCCCAATGGCAATCTCCATGCTTGAAGGACGCGATATCCCCTGGGATCAGGCGATTGCGGAGCGACCGGACGGCGAACTTGTTCCGTTCAGAGCCCACCCACGCCTGCTTCGCGACGAGTCAGGCGAAATTCTCGGCGCAATCAACACGCTGCTTGATCTGCGCACACAGACGCAGACCGACGAGGCGCGCATGCGACTTGCCGCGATTGTCGAATCGTCCATGGACGCAATCGTTTCGAAAGACATCAACGGCACCATCACCAGTTGGAACGATGCAGCCGAACATTTGTTCGGCTACACGCCCGCCGAGGCAGTAGGCAGGCCGGTAACGATGCTTATTCCACACGAGCGCCTCGGCGAGGAGGCCTTGATCATCTCGCGAATACGCGCCGGCGAGCGTGTGCCGTCATACGAAACCATGCGCCAGCGCAAGGACGGCAGCCTCGTCCCGGTCTCGCTGACCGTCTCACCGATCCGTGACGGCATCGGACGGATCGTCGGCGCTTCCAAGATCGCGCGTGACATCAGCTCCCACAAGGAGAGCGAGCGACGCATCCGTCTGCTCATGCGCGAAGTCAACCATCGCGTGAAGAACCAATATTCGGTGATCATTTCGATGATCCGCGAGACCAGCAAATCGGCGGGCACGCCGGCCGCTTTCGTCGAACAGGTACGTGAGCGCATCACGGCGCTTTCGGATTCCCACGATCTTCTGGTCGACGCCGAATGGCGGGGCGCCACCGTCGGCGACCTGATCCAGGCGCAGCTCAAGGCCTTCGCGATGCAAGACCGTCTGTCGGTGACTGGACCGGTGATCACGCTTCAGCCGAATGCCGTGCAGTATCTCGGCATCGCCTTCCACGAACTGGCCACCAATTCAGCAAAGCACGGAGCGCTGTCGCGCCACGGCGGACGAGTCGAAATCGAATGGGATACCGCACCGACGACCGACGGCACCGATACCTTTCGCCTGACCTGGCGTGAGCTGGGTGGGCCGACCATGGGCGGGATAACGCGCCGCGGTTTTGGATCTGTGGTCCTCAAGCGGGTCGCGCCACAGGCGGTCGGCGGCACCGGACAGTTGGATTTTAGGGAAGAAGGCGTCGTTTGGACCCTCGAAGCACCTCTGCGCTCCGTCCAAACGTCGTTCGCCGATATTGCGCTCGATTGAAGGTAACAATCGTTCCGCCGCGCGATTCTGCCATACCGAGAGAAGGCACGGTCGATGGAAAATGACGAACGTGCCCGGAAGATGGACGAAGAGGCTTTCCTGGCAAGCGCACTGGCCAAAGAAACGGGCATCACATTGGACGAGGCGCGCAGCCTCATCGAGATGATCGGTACTGATCGCAACTCCTTGTTGCGCGAGGCGCGCATACTGAAGAACAGATAGGGCAGGGCCGATTTGCCGGCTGATGGTGCGGCTATCCCTCCAGCATGACACTTCGGGTATGGCTATCGATGGCGTCGACATTCTCGTCAGGCAGTTCATCCCGATTTTCCGGCAATGGGTTGAACCTCCCCGCTTCGATGGCGGTCAGCCCGTCGAATTCCATGACCGCGCCGTAGAGTTGCGCCACCTGCATCACGAGGCGCTCGACGTCTTCGAGCGCGATGTTTTCGTCCAGATTGCGCAATCGCACTTGCTCGGCGACCGTCGCGATATTGATTATTCCCCTGGACCGAAGGGCAGCCAGGACCTGTGAGTTGAGGTCCTCCCGCAGCCGATCCGAATATCCGTAGCGCATGGAAAACCTCCCTTTGAGAGTGGTTTATCCCTCCTCATCAACATGCGCCGGTCATCAGCGAAAGACAAGCAAAAACTTCAATATTCTCAAACAAATCAATTAGTTAGTAGACGGCATAGGTTGTGCAATAGACGCTTCACTCTTATCGTTGGTCTTAGATGTGAGTTACCAAAAACGCTCTCTTGACGCATCGTGCAGAGACTCCTAATTATACTCTTATTAGCCACATACTAACTCACCGTATTTTTGGTCTTAGCGGTTGGAGCGCAAGATGGCCGAACTGGAACGACCCGAGCGACTGCAGATCATGCTGACGGCCGAGGAATTGGCTGCCTTGGAAAACTGGCGCTTCGAAAAGCGCATGCCAAGTCGTTCGGCGGCGGTGCGGGAATTGCTGCGGCGCGGCCTCGATGCCGACGGATTTCTGACTGCTGGGCAAGGAGCAAAGTCGCAGGACTTTGGAATTCTGGGCAGCAGCGCGAATGGCGACGGATCGTCGGGCGAATAATCCGGCGCGGCTAGCCCCTAATCACTTCGTTTGAAAATGCCGCTATCAATTGTTTGCGGCCGTGTGTGGCGAGGACGCGCGAGCCCGCTCGCGCGTGGTTGGCGCCAGCGTCACGTCTTTGCCTCCCGCCATGTCGCATCGAAATTCCGGCAAGGTTACCCACTGATTCGTCTCTAATTTTCATTATGCGCACAGCAATTCGGTAACCAAACTTATAGTTGTATTACAGTGAAATGCAACTAAAAATAGAGAAGATTGTTGTTCCTCCATGCATCCCGGAAATCCGGCTTGCTTCAAGCAAACCAAGGAGAGAGCATCATGAACATTGTGAGCAGGATTGGCATGACATTGGCGGCCGCCACGATTCTGGCTGCCCTTGGCATGCAAGCCAATGCGGCTGGAATTGGCGTCGGCGCCGGGGCGTCCGTCGGCGGTAGCGGCGGCGTCAACGCCGGGGCTGGCGCTTCGATTGGCGGCAGCGGCGGCGTGAATGCCGGTGCAGGCGCCTCCATAGGTGGTAGCAACGGCGTCAATGCAGGGGCCGGCGCATCCGTCGGTGGTGCGAGCGGCATCAAGGCCGGCGTCGGTGCAACCGTCGGCGGTACTGGTGGTGTCGGGGTCGGCGCTGGTGTTGGCATCGGCAATGGCGTCGCCGCGGGGGTCGGTGTCGGCATTGGCACCAACCCGGCCAACCCCGCTACCCCGGCGAAGCCTGGGCTGCCGAGCGCCATCGCCAGCATGTCGAACAGCCAGCTGGCGAAAATGAAGCTCCGCTGCGTCGATGTGCTGAATTCAGGTGCTTATGACAGCGACCTGCGTGCTTTGTGCCTGATGATCAAGACGGCCAACCGTTGAGTTATCTATAGGGAGTGCCCGTGGCATTCTCCGCTTATGGTTGCAGGCCCGCTCCGGTTCGCCGGGGCGGGCTTTTTTCGTTTCAGGACACTTGCGCATCGGCACGCCGAACGGCTTACACAGATCTTGTCGAGATCGTTTTCAGATCAGCTCAAGAGTCCCGTCCGCCGCACTCCAGGCACGCGACGCTGTGCCCTGGGCAGTTGAGCCGGTGTGTCCCCCCGGGGCAGCAATGGCCATTCGAACTGACCCACCGGGCGCAAACAAAGACCTTGCGAGCTCCCTGGCAGCGCGGACATTCCATCGGGCGCGCCAGCAAGGTCTCCTTCTCCGAAACGCGGCATTCCCTCTCAAGGCTGTGGACCATCTGAAAAACCCCAAGGCCGAAATACGGCTAACTTATCCATACCCTGAAAGGATAAATTAGAGTTTAATTATATAAGCCGCGACCTTGGCAACAGAGAAGTTTCGCGGCGGCGTGTCAGCCACAGGCCGCCGGGACACGCCGCGCTGGCGGCCGGCTGTGTTCGCTTCCGTCAGCCCGCGATTTGCCCACGGATTTTCGCGCTCGGATCGTCATAGGTGCTTTCGCTTTGCTGGAGCGACGTTAAAGCTGCGCGGCAAATGCCTGAGCGGGAACGATCCATTCCAGCGTCGGTTCATTTGAACAGGGATGGTTTGCCAATGACATTGATGGGCGCGGCGGCATTGCTGATCCTCATCCTGACCTATGCCGGAGTCGCCATCGGCCGCATCCCGGGCCTGCGTCTTGACCGGGCAGGGATCGCCTTGCTCGGCGGCGCGGCGATGATCGCCATCGGCGCGCTCAGTATGGAAGACGCCTATCGCGCCATCAATTTCGACACCATCACGCTTCTGCTCGGCATGATGATCGTCGTTGCGCACCTGAAAGTCTCGGGCGCTTTCCGCGCTCTCGGCGCCTACGCGATCGAGCATGCACACGCGCCGTTCATGCTTTTGGTGATGGTGACGCTCCTGACCGGCATCCTTTCGGCATTCCTGGTCAACGACGCCATCTGCCTGGTGATGGCGCCGATCGTCGTCCACGTCACCCGCGTCATCAACCGCAATCCCATCCCCTATCTGATCGCCACCGCCACCGCGTCCAACTGCGGCAGCGTCGCCACAATCACCGGCAACCCGCAGAACATGGTCATCGGCGCCCTGTCGGGGATCTCCTATCCGGCCTTTTCGGCCGCTCTTGCGCCGGTTGCCTTGTTCGGCCTTGTCGCCGTCATCGTCATCGTGCGCATTGTCTACCGCACCGAATTCGCGCGCAACGCCGAACTCAGCCCGGAAGTCTATCGCGGCCGCATGCTGCCCGGGCAGGTGCTGAAGGCGGTGATTGTCTGCGGCGGCTTGGCGGTTGCTTTCTTCGCCGGCGTTCCGGTTGCCAAGGCAGCATTGATCGGCGGCGCCATTCTGCTGCTCACCCGCGCCATCAAACCGGCGCGCATCTACCGCGAGATCGACGGCCCGTTGCTGTTCATGTTCGCCGGCCTGTTCATCGTCGTCGCCGGCGCCGAGAAAACACTGCTGACGCCGGATATCATCGCCTCGGCCAAAGGCCTTGGCCTGGACGACGTCTGGCGTCTCTCCGGCTTTACCGCTGTGCTTTCCAACGTCATGAGCAATGTTCCGGCGGTACTGGCGCTGAGGCCATTCATACCCGGTCTTGAAAACCCCGAGCGCGCCTGGCTGGTGGTGGCGATGAGTTCGACGCTGGCCGGCAATTTCACCTTGCTCGGCTCGGTCGCCAATCTGATCGTCGCCGAACAGGCGCGGGCCGCCGGTACGCAGCTGTCCTTTTCAGCCTTCTTCAAGGTCGGTCTGCCATTGACGCTGCTGACGCTTGCCGCAGGCACGGCTTGGCTGGCGGCAGGCTTTTAGACAGTCGCTGATCCGGACCTTGCCCGGACCAGCATGGCTGCCGCACGTCCGGCCGCCTCGACATAATCGGGGTTGCGGTGGACCAGCATGATCGAAAAGGCGCCGTCCATCAAAAGCACGATTTCGCGCGCCAGGATTTGCGGCTCGTTGACGCCATGATCTGAGAGTGCGCCGGCCAGCCATGTCTCGAAATTCTTCTTGTGCCGTGACCCGGCTTTGACCGCCGGATGTCCGGGCATCGAAGCGAGTTCAGCCGCCGTGCGCAGGAAGCCGCAGCCTTTCCATTTGGGATGTCGCGCCACACGCGCCAAATTGGTGAAGATGGCCTCGACCTTACTTTCGACATTGCCTTGGGCCGCTTCGAACCAGCCTCCCATCTGTCTGACGTTCGGCTGGTCACGACCGTCAAGATAGGCGGCGATCAAGTCGTCCTTGCTCTTGAAGTGATAGTAGAGCGTGCGCTTGGTGAGCCCGGCTTTTTCAGCCACAGCATCGACGCTGACACGGCCGATCCCTTCCGCATAGAACAGCTTCGTTGCGGCATCGACAAGGCGCTTGCGGGTAGGGCTCGGTGCTTCGCTCATGCGCCAAGTATACCGACTAGTGAATATACACACAATCGAAAGCCTGATCCTTTCTGTGGTAAATGCAGGAAAGGGAAGAGACATGACCGAGCTTGTGCTCACCGAGGCCCGCAAGGGGATCGCCATCCTCACGCTCAATCGCCCAGAAAAGCTCAACGCCTTGAACTATGCGCTGATCGATCGCCTGCTCGCGCTCCTGGATACGATCGAGACGGACGATGCCATCCGCGCCATCATCCTCACCGGAGCAGGAGAGCGCGCCTTCTCCGCCGGCGGCGACATCCATGAATTCTCAGGCAGCGTGGCCAGCGGCGCCGATGTCGCGCTGCGCGATTTCGTCATGCGCGGACAGCGGCTGACGACAAGGCTGGAGGCGTTCCGCAAGCCCATTATCGCCGCCGTCAACGGCATCGCTTTCGGCGGCGGCTGCGAGATCACCGAAGCCGTGCCGCTTGCTATCGCCAGCGACCGCGCCTTGTTCGCCAAGCCCGAGATCAACCTCGCAATGCCGCCTACCTTCGGCGGCACGCAGCGGCTTCCGAGACTGGCCGGGCGCAAGCGGGCGCTCGAACTGCTGCTGACCGGCGATTGGTTCCCGCCGCCGCGCGCCCTCGAACTCGGCCTCGTCAACCAGGTGGTGCCGCATGAGGAGCTGATGCCGGCCGCGCTCGATCTCGCCCAGCGCATCGTCGTGCACTCGCCTGCGGCAATTTCCGCGATCCTCACCGCAGTGGCGCGCGGCCTCAACCACAGCATAGCCGAAGGCTTGCTGGTCGAGGCCGAGCAGTTCGCCCGCATGGCTCCGACCGCCGACCTGCGCGAAGGCCTCGACGCCTGGATCGAACGGCGCAGGCCCGGCTATGACGGTTCATGGACGCACGTCACGCGGCCGGACGAGGCAAGGCGCGCTTCGTTGCGGCTCGACCAGGCCGCGCAGGCCGGTGCTCCATAGCCACCTGCATCGCGATCGAAGTCGGGATAACGGGACCAATGGGCATCTAGACCTAATTTTTCTAAGCCTACGCGCTAGAACTACTCGTTTGCATCAGGCCAGCCACCAAAGCCACCATCCCTCATCCAATGCCGGCGTCGGCGGTTGGCAGATCGGAGGCGGAAATGGTCGCTCTTGCTCGCAGGCCCTGGGTTCCCTCGCATTGCGACGACTTCGCGCAACGGCTCGCCCGGACGACGAGCGGGCAGGGGGGCGCGGCCGTGCTTGCCGCGATCGAGAGCGGCATCGCGCTGAACCGGTCGATCCATGAGGCTGACTGCATCAACCTCAACCCGGCAACCAATGTGATGAACCCCAAGGCCGAGGCGGCGCTGTCATCCGGCCTCGGATCCCGCCCTTCGCTCGCTTATCCCGGCGACAAATATGAAATGGGACTGGAAGGCGCTGAGCAGATCGAGATCATCGCGGCCGAGCTCGCGGCAGAAGTCTTTGGCGCGAAATATGCCGAGATCCGCGTGCCGTCCGGCGCCATCGCCAACCTCTATGCCTTCATGGTCGCAGCACGGCCGGGGGACGCGATCATCGTGCCTTCGCCTGCCATCGGCGGCCATGTCACGCATCACATGGCGGGCTGCGCCGGGCTCTATGGGCTCGACATCCATGCCGCACCCGTCGATGCCGATGGCTATACGGTCGATGTCGCAAGGCTGCGCGAACTCGCCCGCGCGGTCCGGCCGAAGATGATCACCATCGGCAGCAGCCTCAACCTTCTGCCGCATCCCATCCGCGAGATCCGGGCGATCGCCGACGAGGTCGGCGCGCTGGTGCTCTTCGATGCGGCGCATCTCTGCGGCATGATCGCCGGTCACGCCTGGCAGCAGCCGCTGGAAGAGGGCGCCCATCTGATGACGATGAGCACCTACAAGAGCCTTGGCGGGCCGCCTTCGGGCCTGATCGTGACCAACGATGCCGACGTCGCCGAGAAGCTGGACAGGATCGCCTTTCCCGGCATGACGGCCAATTTCGATGCCGCCAAATCAGCGGCCCTGGCCATCACGCTGCTCGACTGGAAAGAGCATGGCAAGGCTTATGCGGCCACCATGGCGGGCACGGCCAAGGCATTGGCGCGCGAGCTTGCGGATCGCGGCCTGCCGGTCTTCTCGACGAGCAAGGGCCACACGACCTCGCACCAGTTCGCGGTTCGCGCCGCCGAGTTCGGCGGCGGCCAGGCGGCGGCAAAGAAACTGCGGCGGGCCAATATTCTGACCTGCGGCATCGGCTTGCCCATCGACTCGGTCGAGGGCGACATGAACGGCCTGCGCTTCGGCACACCGGAAATCGTGCGCTGGGGCATGACCGAGGATGACATGCCCGAGCTGGCCGCCCTCATCGCCAGGGGGCTACGCGGCAACGACGCCAGCGAAGCGATCGCAGCCGATGTCACGCTATTCCGGCGACAGTTCCACAAAATGCATTTCGTGAACTGACCGCCTGAACCCGCGGGTAAAAGCCCGCATTCTCAAAAACAAAGGGGAATAAAATGCGCATGATCTTGCGGATGATGACTGCTGCCCTGATGACGGCCGCCGCCGTCGGTGTTGCGAGGGCGGATATCGTGCTGGGTGTGGCCGGCCCGATGTCGGGACCGAACGCCGCCTATGGCGAACAGTATCGCATCGGCGTCGAAACGGCGGTCGAGCGCATCAACGCTAATGGCGGCGTGCTCGGCCAGAAACTTGCCGTCTCGGTCGGCGACGATGTTTCCGACCCGAAGCAGGGCGTCTCCGTCGCCAACAAATTCGTGGCCGACGGTGTCCACTATGTCGTCGGCCACTACAATTCCGGCGTCACCATTCCGGCTTCCGAGGTCTATGCCGAGAACGGCGTTCTGTTCGTCACGCCGACAGCCACCAACCCGATGGTGACCGAGCGCGGTCTGTGGAACGCCTTCAGGGCCTGCGGCCGCGACGACCAGCAAGGCATCATCGCAGCGAAGTTCGTGCTCGAGCGCTTCAAGGACAAGAAGATCGCGATTGTCGACGACAAGTCGACGGCGGGCAAAGGCCTCGCCGACGAGATGGCCAAGGCCTACAATGCCGGCGGCGGCCAGGAAGTCCTGCACGAGGAGATCAACCCCGGTGAGAAGGACTACGGCGCGCTCGTCGCCAAGATCAAGCAGTCTGGCGCGGACCTCGTCTACTATGGCGGCCAGCACACCGAGGCTGGGCTGATCGTCCGGCAGATGCATGACCAGGGCGCCTCAACGATCCTGATGGGCGGCGACGGCATCTCCAACAGCGAGTTCGGCGCCATTGGCGGCGCGGGCGCTGCCGGAACCTTGATGACGTCGTTTCCCGACCCTGCCACCTTCACCGAGGCCAAGGACGCCGTTGCCGACCTGAAAGCCAGGAACGTGCCGACCGAGGCGGTGATGCTTTATGCCTACGCCGCGACGCAGATCATCGCCGAGGCGATCGCCAAGGCCAAGGCCGACGATCCCAAGGCCGCTTCCGACTATCTCCATTCCGGCGCCAGCATCTCGACCGTGCTTGGTTCGATCTCCTATGACGGCAAGGGGGATATCAAGCAGCCGGGCTTCGTCGTATTTGAGTGGCGGGACGTCGAGGGCAAGCTAACCCCTGTTGCCCTCAAATAAGATCGAACTTTGCATCGGCGTCGAGGCAACCCGTCGCCGATGCTTCTGGGAGCCGGACGATGGCCGTCAACCCGCCTCGACCCCGAATGCCGCCGCTCAACGCTTTGCGGGCCTTTGAGGCGGCCGCCCGTCACGAAAGCTTTGCCAAGGCTGCCGACGAGCTCGGCGTCACGCCTGCGGCCGTATCGCATCAGGTCAAGGCGCTCGAAGCATGGCTGGGCTCGGCGCTGTTTGCGCGCCATGCCCAGGGATTGCATCTGACCGAGGCTGGCCGGGCAGCGTTGCCGGCCTTCTCCACGGCGTTCGACGCCATGGGCCTGGCCGTCCAGGAACTCCGCATCTCGGCGCCGAGGCCGCAGGTCAGTATCGCCGCGCTGCCCTCGATCGCCCAGCTTTGGCTGGCGCCGCGCCTGCCGGCGCTTCGTTCAGCCCTTCCGGCGCTTCGCCCATCCATTCATGCGCTGGAGGAGCCGCCGGACTTCAGGCGCGAGCCGTTCGACCTCGCAATCTTCCTGACCAGGCATGCCCCAGCGGGCAGCCGCGCGTTCAAGCTTTGCGACGACGTCATCTTTCCGGTCTGCGCGCCGGCCCTGGCGCAGCAGCTGAAAACGCCGGCCGATCTGTCGTCGCAGCTTCTGCTTTGGGACACCACCTGGACCGGCGACTGGAGCCTGTGGTTCGAGGCTGCCGGCATGAAGGGGCCATCGATCGACACCGGCTCCGAGTTTTCGCTCTACAGCATGGCCCTGCAGGCCGCCATCGACGGCGCCGGCGTGTTGATGGGACACGAGGCGCTGGTGTCGCGCGCGCTCGCCGCCGGTTCGCTGGTGGCGCCGTTCCCGAGGCGCGTCTCCACCGGCCTCAGCCTGTCGATCCTGGCGCCGGACCGCCCGCCTGCGCAAGCCGCACAGATGATCGACTGGCTGCTTGCGCAACAGCAGGTCTGATGCAGTCGGCGAGCCGGCGGCGGTTCTCTTTCCGCCGCCAACCCTTGTGGATTCACTGCGCTACGTCCAGGTGACCCTTCATATTGGGGTGGAAGCGGCAGAAATAGTCGACTGCTCCTGCCGCCTTCAGGGTCATTTTTCCCGTCGACTTGGGCGGGATCGTCACCTCCCAGCCGCCTTTCACCGTGGCGGTGTGGGCGAAAGCATCCTTGTTCACCCACTCGATCGTATCGCCTATCCTGGCCTCGACGCTTGCCGGCGAGAAGACAAGCTTCTCGATCGTAACCTCGATCGTTGCCGCCATCGCCGGTGACGCGGAAAGCACCAGCGCGACCGAGAGCGTCGATATCAGCGCAGCCATTGTCATTTCAGCATGCCGGCGACATGTTCGGCATGCTGCTCGTGGCCTTGGAAGATCTTGAGGCCGGTTTCGAGCAGGTCCTTCAGCTCAGCATTGCTGGCCGAGGGGATCAAAAGCGTCTCAAGGGCGCCATTGACCTGCTTGTGGTAGGCGACCTCGTTTTCGATATAGGCCTTGTCGAAGGCGGCACCTTCGAGCTTGGCGAGCTTGGCGCGCTCCTCTTTCGCCGCCGCGCTCAGCGCCTGACTGGTGGCGTTGTCTTCCGGCGTCACCTTGAGCTTCTTGACCAGGTCGAGTGCCTGTTTGTTGACCGCCTCATGGTCGCGCTCCATGTCCTTGGCGAAATCGACAATCTCCTTGGTCTTTGACGTCTTGATAGCCAACTTGGCTGCCTCGATGTCGATCGCGCCCGCGGTGTAGGCGATATGAGCGATCTGCGGATCGGTGGGCTTGTCCGCAGCCTGCGCAAGCGGGGCCGTGCCCATCAACAGGACGGTGGCGAGCGCGGCTATGTGTCGGGTAATCATGGCATCTCCTTCGCCCGACCGCGAAGGCAGCGGGCTTCATCTGGGTTGACGCGTATTGGATGCGGGATGGGAAGAAACGTTCCCGAGGCATCAGCGAAGAACGAAGATCAGCTTTGCAGGCCGAGCCGCTTCATCACCGCTTCGGTCAATCGGTCGCAACGCCGGCCCGCGAAGGGAAATGCATCGAGCAGCACCGGGCCGATTTCGTCATCCAGCGCCTTGCGCACGAGCGCTCGCGCCCGGTGCAATCTGGTCTTGACGGTCTCGGGCCGCACACCAAGCAGATCAGCCGTTTCCTCGATGTTCAGGCCTTCGATAACGCGGGCGATGAAGACTGTCCGATAGACGTCTGGAAGGTTGTCGGTCGCTCGCTCGACCAGCCTGAGGATCTGCCGCTGCGCCATCGTCCGCTCCGGATCGTCACTTGGGTTCAAGGGGAACTGGATGATTTGTGCTTCTGGGTTCGCAGGCATCGCCACGGTGCGCCGCCTCTTGCGCAAGCGGCCGAGGGCTTCGTTGATGACGATGCGCGACAGCCAGGTCGCCAGGGAAGCATCGCCACGAAACGTCGCCAGAGCGGCAAAGGCCCGGACATAGGCCTCCTGGACGATGTCCTCGGCCTCGCTGTCGTTGCGCACGACGCCGCGCGCGATGCGGTAGAGCCGCTGGTTGTGCGTCTTGATGATGGCGCGGAAGGCATCCGCCTCGTGCGCCATTGCGCGGTGGACAAGCAGCATGTCGCCGGACGCGGAAACCGCGGCAGTTTGCATTGCTGACTTCCTGATCACGACCGCACTCCCTGGACAGACGCTTGCTCGGGACATTGGACGCGGCCGCGGGCAAAAGGTTCCCGACGTTTCTCCACCTGGAGCGGTCTATCCTACAGCTTCTGGCCGCGCCTTGTCTGCCGACTGTATCCGCGCGGCGGCAGCTAGAAGATCGGTCTGCGTGATCAGGCCGAGGATGCGCCGCTCGCTGTCGACAATGACCACGGCATGGCTGCGCCCGTCGGTGAGTATGGGTAACAGGCTCATTGCCGGCGTGTCGGGGGAGGCGGTGCCGGCGTTCGACATCACGCCTTTCACCGTATCGGTGGCTTTCGTCAATTCGCGCAGGCCGACGGCGCCGACCAGCCTTGTCTCCGCGTCGACCACCGGCAAGGTGCGGATGTTGTGGTCGAGGAGTTGCTGTCGCGCCTGATCGGGCAAGGCGTGTTCAGGCACCGACACCACGTCGCGGGACATTATGTCCGCGCACAGCAACGTCCGGTGCGATCGGACCATGGCCTGCAATTCGACCTGGCGTAGCAGCAATTCGAGATCGCTGCGGTCGATGTCGAAGGTCTCGTCCAATGCACCGAGTGCGGCATCTATATCCTCGGGCCGGAAGCCGACGCGCTGCACCGCCGGCGGGTCGGCCGTTCCGTGGCTGTTGGCGGCAGGGGCGGGCCGGTGCGGGTAGCTGCGTCGCGACAGCCTGTGGAAAGCGTAGCCGAGTGCGACCAGAATGATGGAGTTCAGCGCCACCGGCACGAAGGGAAACAGAAAGCCGGCGCTGGTCACCGCCGGTCCGCCGAGCACGGCGGTCAGCGCGGCGGCGCCGCCCGGCGGATGCAGGCAGCGCGTGAACGACATGGCGGCGATCGCCAGCGCCACGGCCATGCCCGTGGCGAGAGCCGGCTCATGCACGAAATGCGCAACGATCACGCCGATCAGCGCGGATATGGTGTTGCCGCCGATGATTGACCATGGCTGCGCCAGCGGGCTCGCAGGCACCGCAAACAGCAGCACCGCCGACGCGCCCATCGGCGCCACCAGCAGGGGCACATGCGGGCCGTTGCCGAGCGCCAGCGCGCCGATCGCCCCGGTCAGCGCAATGCCGATCATCGCGCCGATACAGGCGATGAGGCGCTCACGCAGCGTCGCGCCGGCGAGAATGGGGACAAAGAGGCGAAAGGCCATGGCAAGCTCAGTCTGGCTGGAATCTGCGGCTCGAAGCGCCTGCAATGACGCCGGACCGCCGACTTTGAAAGTCAAACCAATCCGGAAAAGTGCGCGTTGGGGAAAATAACATTGCGCGCGATCGGGCAATGAGCGGCTTTGCGACGCCGATCATCCTGCGAAAGCCGCCTGGCAAGTCCTTTCAACACGTTGGGCGGGTTTGCGGAATCAGCATCGCAGGTCTGCTTGTGTCACACCGCAGCGGCTGCAGCGGCCAGTCCGCGCAGAATATCGGCTTTGAGGTCCTCGACGTCCTCGAGTCCGATCTGCAGGCGCAGCAGCGGGCCGTCATAGGGGCCCTTGGCGACGGTGCGATCACCGAGGAAGACCGGCACGGCAAGGCTCTCATAGCCACCCCAGGAGTAGCCGAGGCCGAAGATCTTCAGCGCATCGAGGAAGGCGTGCTGCTGTTTCTGGCCGCCGCCCTTGAGCACAATGGAAAAGATGCCGCTCGAGCCGCAAAAATCGCGCTTCCACAGCGCGTGGTCGGGGTGGCTGGGAAGCGCGGGATGCAGCACGCGCGCCACGCCAGGCTGGCTCTCCAGCCAGCTGGCAATGGCAAGCGCGCTCTTTTGATGATGATCGAGCCGCACGCCCATGGTGCGCAAGCCGCGCAGCACCTGGTAGACGACATCGGGGCCGGCGCAGCAGCCCATTGTGTAGAACGTCTCGCAAAGCTGTTTCCAGCACTCGGCATTGGCCGACACCGTGCCCAAAAGCACGTCGGAATGGCCGGCGGGATATTTCGTCGCCGCATGGATCGAGATGTCGACGCCGTGGTCGAGCGGGCGGAAATAGAGCGGCGTCGCCCAGGTGTTGTCCATCATGACGATGGCGCCGGCCGCGTGCGCCGCCTTGGCGATGGCCGGGACATCCTGCACCTCGAAGGTGTTGGAGGCCGGCGATTCCGTGAACACGACCTTGGTGTTGGGCCTGATCAGCTTGGCGATGCCGGCGCCGGCATGCGGATCGTAATATTCGACCTCGACACCCAGCCGCTTCAGCATTGTATCGGCGAAATTGCGGGTCGGATGATAGACGGAATCGACGATCAAAATGTGATCGCCTGCCGAGAGAAACGCCAGCAGCGGGATCGTTACCGCCGCCAGGCCCGAGGGCACAATTATCGTGCCTGCCGAGCCTTCCAGCGCGTCGATCGCATGCGCCAGCGCGTCGGTGGTCGGCGTGCCGCGCGTGCCGTAGGTGTATTTCTGGCTGCGCGCCGCCATCGTCGCCGCATTGGGATAGAGCACGGTCGAGGCATGCACGATCGGCGGATTGACGAAGCCGAAATAGTCGTGCGGATCGTTGCCCGAATGGGCAAGCCGCGTGTTGATGCCCAGTTCGGTGCCGTCTGTAGCCATGGTTCGCCGCCTGTCAAAGGATGTCAGGAGATCAGCCATAAAGCGGCGGCAAAGCCCGCGCAACAGCCGTGGATCCGCCAAGCGGTAGGGTTTACATGGGCCAATCCATCGGTTCGGGACTTCCAGCAAAGCATAGCTGTAGTGACGGCGGAGTCTGCCGGGAGCTATGGACTTGTGCGGCTGCTTCTTTGACTGATTTGTTTGCACGGGTTGCCGATTTCCTGGTGCTCTTGTGCGCATTTCAGGCATTCGCGGCAATTGGTTTTCAAAGCTGTCGTGAATCGGTCATTTCCCTTGACCTCACAGGAATAATCGCCTTCGATGCAGTTCGTGAATGGGAGGGGCCGGGCGTCGGTTACGACGCGGGGTTCCGGAATGCACCGGATGGGAGCCGGGTTCACGCGGAAAAAAGATCAGGATTTGCCTGAGGATCAGGGTTTACCTGAAAACAGAAAAGGGTCTGTGGGTTATGAAACACATTGCAATTGGCATTCTCGGCGCCGCTGCGCTTGGATGGATGGCTTCGTCTGCGTCGGCGACCACGCTCGATGACGTCAAGGCGAAGGGCTTCATCCAGTGCGGTGTCTCGACTGGTCTGGCCGGGTTCTCGGCGCCTGACGACAAGGGCGACTGGAAAGGCATCGATGCTGATTTCTGCCGCGCTGTCGCGGCTGCCGTCTTCGGTGACGGCACCAAGGTCAAGTTCACCCCGCTTAGCGCCAAGGAGCGCTTCACTGCGCTGCAGTCGGGCGAAATCGATATCCTGTCGCGCAACACCACCTGGACCATCAATCGCGATACCGCGCTCGGCCTGAACTTCATCGGCGTCACCTACTATGACGGCCAGGGCTTCATGATCAACGCCAAGAAGCTGCCGGGCGTCAATTCGGCGCTGCAGCTTTCGGGTGCGGCGGTCTGCGTGCAGAGCGGCACCACGACCGAGCTCAACCTCGCCGACTACTTCAAGGCGAACAAGATGGAGTACAATCCGGTCGTCTTCGAAAAACTGGAAGAGGTCAACGCCGCCTATGACGCTGGCCGTTGCGACGTCTACACCACCGACCAGTCGGGTCTCTATGGCATCCGTCTGACGCTCAGCGCGCCGGCCGATCATGTCGTGCTGCCCGAAATCATCTCTAAGGAGCCGCTCGGCCCGGCCGTGCGCCAGGGTGACGACCAGTGGTACCACATCGTCAAGTGGACCTACTTCGCACTGCTGCAGGCCGAGGAACTGGGCATCACCCAGGCCAATGTCGACGAGATGAAGGCCTCTGACAGCCCTGAGATCAAGCGTGTGCTCGGTCAGGAAGCCGAAACCAAGATCGGCACCGATCTCGGCGTGAGCAATGACTGGGTCGTCAACATCGTCAAGGCCGTCGGCAATTATGGCGAAATGTTTGAACGCAACGTCGGTTCGGGCAGCCCGCTGAAGATCGCGCGCGGCATCAACGCGCTGTGGACGAAGGGCGGTCTGCAATACGCACCACCGATCCGCTGATCGAAATGTGATCCGGAAGGCAGATCGTCTGCCTTCCGGTTTCTCTTTCCAGGGGATAGCGCAATGGCGTCGCAGGAAGTTCTTCGCGAGGAACCGAGCCGGGGTTCTCTCATCAATGATCCAAAAGTCCGCGGGATTGTTTTCCAGGCGGTGGTGGTAATCCTGCTGGTTGGATCCGTTTGGTGGATCGTCCACAACGTTGTTGTAAATCTGCACCGTCTCCACATCACTTCCGGGTTCCAGTTTCTGAACGCCAGGGCCGGCTTCGATATCTCCGATACGCCGATTGCCTACACGTCGGACTCGACCTACGGACGCGCCCTCCTGGTTGGACTGCTCAACACAATCATCGTTGCCGTGGCCGGGGTGATCACAGCAACCATCATCGGCTTTGTCATCGGCATCGGCCGGCTATCGCAGAACTGGCTGATCCAGAAGATCTGCACGGTCTATGTCGAGATTTTCCGCAACATCCCGCCGCTGCTGGTTATCTTCTTCTGGTATTCAGGTGTGCTGGCCGTGCTGCCGGCGCCACGTGACAGCTACAACCTGCCGTTCGGCTCCTTCCTGAACCAGCGCGGCTTCTATTTTCCGCGCGCCGTATGGGCCGATGGCTCCTGGCTGATCTTCGTCGCTTTTCTCGTCGGCATCGCCATGGCATGGTTCGTCGCGCGCACGGCACGCCAGCGGCAGATGGCGACCGGTCAGCAATTCCCGGTGTTCTGGACCTCGATCGCGCTGATCGTCGGCTTGCCGCTACTGGCCTATGCGCTGAGCGGCTTTCCCCTGAGCTTTGATTTTCCAAAGCAGTCGACCTTCAATCTGACCGGCGGCTTTCAGGTCAAACCGGAGTTTCTGTCGCTCTATCTGGCATTGTCCTTCTACACCGCGGCCTTCATTGCCGAGATCGTGCGTGCCGGGATCAGGGGCGTGAACAGGGGCCAGACCGAGGCATCTGCCGCGCTTGGCTTGCGGCCGGGCTCGATTTTGCGACTGGTTGTCGTGCCTCAGGCCATGCGCATCGTCATCCCGCCGCTGACCAGCCAGTATCTGAATTTGACCAAGAATTCGTCGCTGGCCATCGCCATCGGCTATCCCGACCTGACGGCGACCGCCGGAACAGTGCTCAACCAGACTGGCCAGGCTGTGGAGGGCGTGCTGATCATGATGATCGCCTATCTTATACTGAGCCTCGTGACCTCTGCGGTCATGAACGTGGTCAACGCCAGAATGGCTCTGGTGGAAAGGTAAGACCATGCAGGAACACGACATGTCCTGGGTCCGCACCGAAATGGCGCTGGCGCAACCTGCGCCATCGAGCGTGCGCGGCCCGATGGCCTGGGTGCGCAAGAATCTGATCGGGTCGGTCGGCGACGCCATCTTGACCATCATCGGTCTGGCACTGGTGATCATGATCCTGCCGCAAGTCATCAACTGGGCGTTCATCAACGCTGTATGGACTGGGCCGGACCGTTCGGTCTGCGCGACGGTCGCGCAGGGCGGTATCCAGCCGGACGGCTGGACTGGCGCGTGCTGGGCCTTCGTCAATGCCAAGTTCGGCCAGTTCATGTTCGGCACCTATCCGATCGAGGAGCGCTGGCGGCCGATCCTGGTCGCCATCCTGTTCGTCGTGCTGCTTGTCCCGATGCTGATGCCGCGCGTGCCGCGCAAGGGGTTGAACGCCATCCTGCTGTTTCTGGCGCTTCCGGTTGTCGCCTTCTTCCTGTTGCTGGGCGGCGTGTTCGGCCTGCCGCATGTCGAGACCGCGCGCTGGGGTGGACTGCTGGTGACGCTCAGCCTCGCTTTCGTCGGCATCGCCGTGTCACTGCCCTTGGGTACGGTGCTGGCGCTCGGCCGGCGCTCGAAGATGCCGATCGTCAAAATGCTCTGCGTGATCTTCATCGAGGCGGTGCGTGGCATTCCTTTGATCACGGTGCTGTTCTTCGTCAGCGTCATGTTGCCGCTGTTCCTGCCGGCCGGCGTCACCTTCGACAAGTACCTGCGGGCGCTGATCGGCTTCTCGTTGTTTGCCGCCGCCTATATGGCGGAAGTGGTGCGCGGCGGTCTGCAGGCAATCCCGAAGGGCCAGTATGAGGGTGCCGATTCGCTTGGTCTCGGCTACTGGCAGAAGATGAATCTCATCGTGCTGCCGCAGGCGCTGAAGCTGGTCATTCCCGGCATCGTCAATACGTTCATCGGCATGTTGAAGGACACCAGCCTGGTCATCATCATCTCGATGTTTGACCTGCTTGGCGTCGTCAAACAGAACTTCTCGGATGCCACCTGGGCGACGCCACAGACCGCGCGCTCCGGGCTCATCTTCGCAGCTTTCATCTTCTGGATGCTCTGCTTCGGCATGTCGCGCTATTCGATGTACACGGAACGCCGGCTCGACACCGGCCACAAACGCTAAGAACAAAAAGGGGAACCTGCCATGGTCATAGAAAACGCCGTCAGCGCCGAAGAGATCAAGGTCGATGCCAAGAAGATGCACATCTCGACCACCGATGTCGCCATCGACATCATCGGCATGCACAAATGGTATGGCGAGTTCCACGTGCTGAAGGACATCAACCTCAAGGTGATGCGCGGCGAGCGGATCGTCATTTGCGGTCCTTCGGGCTCCGGCAAATCAACGATGATCCGCTGCATCAACCGGCTGGAAGAACACCAGAAGGGCAAGATCATCGTCGACGGCAAGGAACTGACCAACGATCTGAAAAAGATCGACGAGGTGCGCCGCGAGGTCGGCATGGTGTTCCAGCACTTCAACCTGTTCCCGCATCTGACTATCCTGGAGAACTGCACGCTGGCGCCGATCTGGGTGCGCAAGACACCGAAGAAACAGGCCGAGGAAATCGCCATGCATTTCCTCAAGCGCGTGAAAATCCCGGAACAGGCCAACAAATATCCGGGCCAGCTGTCGGGCGGTCAGCAGCAGCGCGTGGCGATCGCCCGCTCGCTGTGCATGAACCCTCGCATCATGCTGTTCGACGAGCCGACCTCGGCGCTCGATCCCGAAATGATCAAGGAAGTGCTGGAGACCATGGTGGGTCTGGCCGAGGAAGGCATGACCATGCTGTGCGTCACCCACGAAATGGGCTTTGCCCGCAAGGTCGCCAACCGGGTGATCTTCATGGATCAGGGCCAGATCGTGGAACAGAACACGCCGGCCGAGTTCTTCGACCATCCGCGCCACGAGCGCACCAAGCTCTTCCTGTCTCAGATCCTGCACTGAAGCATTTTCATGCAAACCGGAAGAGCCCGGCCGCAATGCGGCCAGGCTCTTTTGTGTTTCCGCCGCCAGTGCGTACCCGCCGCCAGTTCACGACTCGAAAACTGCAAGGCGGTGCCGTAGACGGACCAACCGATGCGCATATTGCTCGCTGAAGACAATCGCGAATTGTCGACGTGGCTTGCTCGCCTGCTGCGGCGCGACAACTATGTGATCGATTGCGTCTTTCGCGGCGATGATGCCGATGCGGCACTTGCCAGCCAGGACTACGCCTTGGTGATCCTCGATCTGGCTTTGCCGCATCTTGACGGCATCGAAGTGCTGCGGCGGCTGCGTGGCCGCGGCAGCACGACTCCGGTCATCATTCTCACCGCCAATGACGCTGTATCGAGCCGGGTTCGAGGCCTCGATAGTGGCGCCGACGACTACCTGGTCAAACCGTTCAACGTCGATGAATTCGAAGCGCGCGTCCGTGCGCAGCTCAGGCGTGGGCGGGTGAATTTCGATCCAATGGTGCGCTTCGGCAGGCTCGCCTTCGACACACAAGGGCGAACCTTCGTGCTCGGTGAAACACCACTTCATCTGACGGCCAGGGAACACGCCGTACTTGAAACGCTGATTATGCGCGCCGGACGGCCGGTGCAGAAGACCGTGTTGGCCGAGAACACCTTCGGCTTCGACGACGAGACGAACCCGAACGCCTTGGAAATTTGCATCCACCGCGTCAGGAAGAAGCTCGAGGGCAGCGGCATGGCCATCACCACGCTTCGCGGTCTCGGCTACGCCCTCAGAATCGACGATGGCCAATAGACGATGGCCAACAGAAGCCTCCAGCGTGAACTGCTCGGCTGGCTGGTAGTGCCGCTGACGGCGGTCGTCTCGTTCAACGTGTGGACGACTTACAAAAACGCGGAGGAGACTGCCAATCTGATCACCGATCGAACTCTTCTGGCATCGGCTCGGGTGATCGCGGAAAACATTCGCGAAAACGACGGTGTGCTGGAAGCGCCGATCCCCCCCGCGGCGCTGGAAATGTTCGCCTCCGATCAGCCCGACCGCGTCGTCTATCGCGTGACGACACCACGTGGCCAGGTCATTGCCGGCTATCCCGATGTCATCGCACCGCCTGGTCAACCCGTCGATCTCAATCCGGTCTATTTCGAAACGACGTTTCGCGAGCAGCCTGTCCACGCGGTTGCGATTGCTCAGCCCATCGTCAGCAAGCAGAACCCGGGCAATGCAATGGTGGCGGTCGGTCAAACGCTGAGGGGGCACGACAAGCTGATGACCAGCCTATGGCTCAAGGCGCTGCGTGACCAGGTGCTGCTCGTCGCGGCTGCTGGCCTGCTCGGCGTTTTCGGGCTGCGCCGTGGCCTGGCGCCGATCCTGCGGCTTCGCAACGATGTGATGGAGCGCGATCCGACGGAGCTGAAACCTTTCGCCGCCGCCGCCGTCCAGAGCGAATTACGGCCGCTTGTCGAGGCGCTGAACGAGGCCTTCGACCGCATCCAGCGCCAGATAGCCACGCAGAGGCGGTTCGTCGCCAACGCCGCGCACCAGTTACGGACGCCGCTGGCGCTGTTGAAGACGCAGGTCAGCGTCGGCCTGCGCGAACACGATATCGCCACCAAGGATGAAGTTCTGGCCGCGGTCGACATGTCGGTCGATGGCATGGCGAGGCTGTCCAACCAACTGCTGTCGCTCGCCCGCGCCGAACAGGGCAGTGTTTCGCTGATGAAATCCGACGTCGATTTCGGCGCCGTGGCCAGGGATGCCCTCGAGGGGCTGGCGCAGGCGGCACTGTCGCGCAACATCGATCTCGGCTTCGAGTCCGAGGAAGATGGCCTCGTCGTGTGGGGGCATCCGACTTTGCTTCGCGAACTGGTCGTCAACCTGGTCGACAACGCCCTGCGCTACACACCGCAAGGCGGTTCGGTCACAGCAAGGATTGGCCACGAGGCGGGCTGGATCGTGCTGCAGGTGGAAGACACTGGACCGGGCATTCCTGACGGGGACCGGGAAAAGGTCTTCGAGCGCTTTTTCCGTGGCTCCGAGGCCGGTAGCGAAGGCACCGGTCTCGGTCTTGCCATCGTGCGCGAGATCGTCTCCTCGCACGACGGCCAGATCGAACTCGCCAATCGCCGGCCGCCGCCTGGATTGAGCGCGCAAGTCAGGCTGCCGGCCCACCCGCCAGCCCGGACTTGATTCAGCCCTGAACTCGACGCAGCCTTACTGCGTCTCGTGCAGGGGCTGCGGTCGCCACTTCGCCAGCCGGTCCTCGACCAGCGTCATCAGATATTCAGCGCCGAGCGCCACCACCATGACGATGACGATGGCCGCATACATGCCGGCGGCGTCGAAGGACCCTTTGGCGATGTTGATCAGCAGGCCGATGCCGTAGCGCGAGCCGACGAACTCGCCGACGATGGCGCCGATGATGGCAAAGCCGAAGCTGACATGCAGGCTGGCGAAGATCCAGCTCATCGCCGACGGTACGATCACCGAGCGGGTCAATTGCCAATTGGAAGCACCGAGGATGCGGGCATTGGCGATCATCGCCCGGTCGGCTTCGCGCACACCCTGGAAGGCGTTGTGGAAGACGACGAAGAAGACCATGACGAAGGCCAGCGCCACTTTCGAAGCCAGGCCAAGACCAAGGATCATGATGAAGATCGGCGCCAGCACCACACGAGGAATGGAATTGATCACCTTGATATAGATGGAAAAGATGTCGGCGGCCATGCGGTTACGGCCAAGCGCGACGCCTATGATGATGCCAGCGACCGACCCGGTCACGAAGCCGATAGTGGCTTCCTCCATGGTCACGTAGAGATGGTACCAGAGCGGTCCTTCGGACGTGCCCTCGGTTGTCCATTCGTAGAGCCTTTCGGCGATCGTGCTCGGCATCGCGTAGAAGAACGGATCAATCCAGGCGAGGCGGGCGGCGATCTCCCACAAGGCGAGGAAGACGACGAGGATGGCGATCCGCCAGAAGATCACCGTGCGGCGCCGCTGCTTCGCAGCCTTGGCGGCGGCGGCCTCGATTTCAGCGTCTGAGGTTCCCGGCCTGAAGCTTCCGGTGCTGATGTCGATGGCAGCATCAGTCATGATGTTCTCCTCAGGCCGCGGCGCGTGCATAGCTGGTCTCGACCTCTTCCTTGAGGTCGGCCCAGATCGTGCGCGAATAATCGACGAAGCTCTGCTCGTAGCGGATATCGGCGACGACGCGCGGCCGCGGCAGATCGATGGTGTAGACCGACTTTACCGTCGCCGGACCGGCGGTCAGCACGTAGACCTTGTCGGCCAACGCGATCGCCTCCTCCAGATCGTGGGTGACGAAGACAACGGAGGCCTTGGCCTCGGACCAGAGGCGCAGCAGCTCTTCATGCATGAGCACGCGCGTCTGCACGTCGAGCGCGGAGAACGGCTCGTCCATGAGAAGAATCTCGGGGCCGTTGATGAAGGTCTGGGCGAGCGCCACGCGCTTGCGCATGCCGCCCGAAAGCTGGTGCGGATAGTGCTGCTCGAACCGCGACAGGCCGACGCGCGAAAGCCAGTCGTGCGCCGCGGCCATGGCTGCCGACTTCGCCTTGCCGCGAAACAGCGGACCCGCCATGACGTTCTCGATCACCGTGCGCCAGGGAAACAGCGCGTCGCTCTGGAACACGAATCCAATGCGCGGGTCTATTCCCTTGACGGGGGCGCCCATGACGCGAACCTCGCCGGCGCTTGGGCTTGCCAGCCCGGTGATCAGGTTGAGAGTCGTGGACTTTCCGCAACCTGTTGGGCCGACGACAGCGACGAACTCGCCACGCTCGACCGTCATGGTGAAGTCACGCAGCGCCGTCAGCGATTTGCCGGTCGGGGAGAGGAAGCGGCGGCTAACATTGGTCAGCTCAATCGCCGGGACAGTTTTTTCGACAGCCATGGCCAAACACACTCCAAGGTCGAGCGACCGCCTGCATCCAGGCGTCGCCAGACGTGAAAAACGGACGGTGCCGGCGCGATCCAGTCGCGCCGGCATGGGTCGGCTACTTGGCGTTTTTGACGAATTCCGAGGTGTAGGTCTTGGAGAGGTCGATCTGCTTGCCCTGCAGTTCCTTCTTGAAGGCTGAAAGAACCGCCAGCACCGTCTCCGGGCCGCCTTCGGGCATTATCCCGTCGGCAGTGAACATTGCCTTGCCTGCGTCCAGCGCCTTCACATAGCCGTCCTTGTCGCCGACATAGTAGTCCTTCGGCATCTTGTCGGCGATTTCAGCACCGCTATGGGTGTTGATGAACTTCAGTGTCTTGACGAAGGCATTCGCCAGTTTCTGCACGGTCTCCTTGTGAGCGTCGACCCAGTCCGTCTGCATATAGAGGGAGGCCGCTGGGTAGGTGCCGCCAAGCGCGGCCTTGGTGCCTTCAATGGTGCGCATATCGACAAGAACGGCAGCTTCGCCGGTCTTCAGAAGCCGAGTGATTGTCGGTTCGGTGGTCATGCCTGCCTGGATCTTGTCCTGCTGCATGGCGGCGATGAAGGTATTGCCGGCGCCGACCGGAACCGAGGTGAACTCGCCGAGCTTCAGCCCGTTCTTGACGGCAAGATATTCCGTCAGGAAGTTTGTCGAGGAGCCCAGACCGGTTACGCCCAGGCTCATGCCCTTGAAGTCGGCAGGTGACTTGATCTCTGGATGCTTGGTCGAGACAAGCTCGACTTCGCCGGGCGCCTGGCTGAACTGGACGACGGATTCGACGAATTTACCTTTCGCCTGCAAATCGATGCTGTGGTCATAGAAACCGACTACCCCTTGCACGGCCCCGGCAAGCATCTCATTCTCCGCATCGACGCCCGCCGGCTCGTTCAGCAGCTCGACATCGAGACCTTCGTCCTTGAAGTAGCCGAGAGCTTCCGCCAGCTTGGCGGGCAGGTAGATTTGCTTTTCGTAGCCGCCCACCATGATCGAGATCTTTTCATCGGCGTGAGCCGACGGCGCTGACAGGGCCATGGTGGCGACGAGTGCGATTGTAGCGGCTGATTCAAGCAGTGTGCGCGTAAGCGACATGGCCTCTTCCCTTCGTTCGTTTCCCTCGTCCTCTCTTCTCTCGCTGCTTTGCAGTGATGCGGGGACGCCTGCCAATGTCTATGGCAGCAACCTTTCACCAACCTTTCAAGCGGCATCGACGCGATCAGGTGGACGATACGACCGATATCCGCCGTCCGACACGTGCTATGAGGGCATTCGATTGGTGGCGATTAGGTTCATGAAAAAGTTTGGGCGCGTTCTCAGTATCATCGTGCTGGCGGCGATGCTTGCAGTAGCACTGGGCACGTTGGTGCCGCGGCCACTGTGGCGGGTGGCCAAAGCAAGTACCGTCACCACGCGCCATATTCTGGTGCTGAAGAACCCGATCCACACCGACATCGCCATTCCGGTCGACGATGCCGTGCGCCAGCGCTTTCATTTCCTGGTCGATGCCGGCATCCCTGCCGACGCTCCCGAGGTGCGCTACATCGTCTTCGGCTGGGGCGGCCGTGCTTTCTATCTGGAGACGCCGACCTGGTCCGAGCTGAAAGCGGTGCCGGTGCTCAAGGCGCTGACGCTGGACGCCTCGGTCATGCATGTCGATATCGCCGGGAACATCGCCGAGCCGGATCCCGCCGTCACCGGCTTCGACATCGATGAGCAGCGTTTTGCAGCACTGCTCGATTACATCGATGCGAGTTTCCAGCAGGGGCCGAACGGTCCGGTTGTCATCGAGAATGCCGCCTATTCCCGCTTCGACCGCTTCTTCGAGGCGAACGGCCATTTCAACGCGCTGGTCGGCTGCAACACCTGGACGGCTTCAGGCCTGCGCACCGCCGGTCTGCGCACCGGCTGGTGGAACCCGCTACCGGCCTCGCTCGGCCTGTCGATGCGGCTGTATAACTAGCTGAAAACGGCATCCCGGCGCCGTTCAGCGCCGGATAACTTTCTGCGCCTCCCATCCGTAAAGCCAGTCGAGATCGGCGGCGAGCTTTTCGGGTGGGCGCATGGACAGGAACAGGTTGCGGGCGACAGCCACCGGGCCGGCAGCGTGCCAGGCAAGGCGGTTGACGGCGCCGCGGCGTGCGGCCTTGGCGACACGCGGCCGCCGCAGGTTTTCCCAGATTTGAAGACTTCCGGCCTGATCGGCTGGGAAATCGGCGATGACGCCAGCCAGGGTCACGGCGTCCTCGATTGCCATGGCTGCACCTTGCGCCGCAAACGGCGTCATCGCGTGCGCGGCGTCGCCGATCAGGGCGATGCCTTGCGGGCTCGTCCACCGCTGTTGCACAACCGTATGGATCGGAAAGGCTGTCCACTGGCCGGCCAGCGCCACAAGCTTCGCCAGGCCGGGCGCAGTGCTGCGGGTGGCGCCGACGAGGATGGTTGGGTCGGCATGGCCCGACCAGCCTTCGGCAATACGCTCGCCCTTGGTGAAGGCGGCGAGATTGAAGTCGCGGCCCTTGCTGACGGGATAGGCGACCATGTGGAAGCCGGGATGCAGGAACGTGGTGACGCAGTCGACGGCGCCGATAGCGGCAAAGGCTTCGCCGGCGGCGCTCTCGGCTGCGATCGTTGCCCGCCAGGCGAGTTCGCCCGAGAAGCGGCTTTTGCCGAAGCCTGCGAGCTGCGCCCGAACCGACGACCAGACGCCGTCCGCGCCGACCAGGAGCTGGCCGCTTGCCTCCATCGCGCGGCCATCCGCTTCGGCGGTCACGGCAACATCTTGCGGGTTGATGGCGATGCCGGACACGCGTGCGCCGGTGATGAGCTCAATCCCCGGCCGTTCGGCCATTTGCGCCAGCAGGGCCGCCTGCAGGTCGGCGCGGTGGGCGACGAGATAGGGCGCCTGCCAGCGCGCTTCGGCGGCTTGCCTCAGCGGCACCCGGGCCAGTTCGCGCAGCGTCGCCGCATCCTTCAGCACCACCGCTTCCGGCCGCAAGGCCGCCGGCAGCAGCCGGTCGAGCACGCCGAGTTTTCGAAGGATGCGCGTTGCGTTGGGCGAAAGCTGGATGCCGGCGCCGGCCGCTTCGAGGCGCGACGCTTGTTCCAACAGCTTTACGGGATAGCCGCGTTCGGCGAAGGCAAGCGCCGCGGTCAGCCCGGCGATGCCAGCCCCGGCGATAATGACCTGCCGGGCCTGTGCGTCCTGCATCGGGCTTGTCGCGAAAGGCTCAGGCGGCCTGGTCGATATAGAGGCAGCCGGGCGGCTGCGTTTCCGTCGCCTTCAGCTTCGCCGAATAGCGGTAGAGCGTCGAGCAATAGGGGCAGACCTTTTCATTGTCGTCGCCCATGTCGAGGAAGACGTGCGGATGATCGAAGGGCGGGTTGGCGCCGGTGCACATGAATTCCCTGACACCGATGTCGATCGCCGGATGGCCGGCATCGTTCTGGAAATGGGGAATGGAACCGCCTGCCATCGTCGTCTCCTTAACGCAGTCTCATCTGCATCTGGATCATAACAGCTCTCTTTGCAAGATCGATGAAATGAAACTGTCGCAAAAGGCTGGCAGAGGATAAGTTGAGCCGGTTAAGCGCATGACCCCGGAAGCCGAGCGATTCCGCGACGGATCGTGCGTCACAAAGACATGCTAGAGCGTCCATGGCCATCTCGGCATATGGGCGCTCCAAAAGGAACGGTTGCGGGCAGGAAACCATGAATGAACTGAAGCCGGTGCAGAGCGAATTCATCAATGTCGAGGTGGCAAGCCCCGAAGGCGGCAATCCTGACCGTTTCGTCAACCGCGAATTCTCCTGGCTGCAGTTCAACCGGCGCGTGCTCGAGGAATCGCAGAACGCGCACCACCCGCTGCTCGAACGGGTTCGTTTCCTGTCGATCTCCGCCGCCAATCTCGATGAGTTCTTCATGGTCCGCGTTGCCGGCCTTGCCGGCCAGGTGCGCGAAGGCATTGCGCTCAAGAGCCCGGACGGGCGCACGCCCGAGCAGCAGCTCGAACAGCTTTTGCGTGAGGTCGAGCGGCTGCAGGAGGACCAGCAGAACAGCCTGTCGGCACTGATGTTGCTGCTCAACAAGGAAGGCATTGAGAGCATCACACGCGATGCACTGACCAAGGATGAGAAGGTCTGGCTCGAAGACCATTTCCAGGACCAGGTGTTCCCGGTGCTGACCCCGCTGTCGATCGATCCGGCGCATCCATTCCCGTTCATTCCCAATCTCGGCTTCTCGATGGCGCTGCAATTGCGCCATCGCAAAAATGGCGAGGAGATGAGCGCGCTTCTGCGCCTGCCGGTGGCGCTGAAGCGCTTCATCCGTTTGCCCGACCGCAAGCAGCATGTTCGCTTCATTCCGCTCGAGGAGGCGGTCGGCCTCTATATCGGCAAGCTTTTCCCCGGCTACGAGGTCAAGGGATCCGGCACCTTCCGCATCATCCGGGACAGCGATATCGAGGTCGAGGAGGAGTCGGAAGACCTCGTGCGCCTGTTCGAGACGGCGCTGAAGCGCCGCCGCCGCGGCTCGGTCATCCGCATCGAATTCGACAAGCTGATGCCTGGCGAATTGCGCGAGTTCGTTGCCGGCGAACTTGGCGTCTCGGCGAGCCGCATCAGCGTTCTGACCGGCCCGCTGGCGCTCAGCCAGATTTCCGAGATCGTTGCCGTGCCGCGCGATGACCTCAAGTTCACCCCTTACAATCCGCGCTTTCCCGAGCGCATCCGCGAGCATGGCGGCGATTGCTTCGCGGCCATCCGCGAGAAGGACATCGTCGTCCATCACCCCTATGAATCCTTCGACGTCGTGGTCCAGTTCCTGCGCCAGGCGATGGCCGACCCGGAAGTGGTGGCGATCAAGCAGACGCTCTATCGCACCTCCAATGACAGCCCGATCGTGCGCGCGCTGGTCGACGCCGCCGAGGCCGGCAAGTCGGTGACGGCGCTTGTCGAGCTCAAGGCGCGCTTCGACGAGGAAGCCAACATTCGCTGGGCGCGCGACCTGGAGCGCGCCGGCGTTCAGGTCGTGTTCGGCTTCCTCGAACTGAAGACCCACGCGAAAATGTCGCTGGTGGTGCGGCGCGAGGACGGCAAGCTGCGCAACTACGTGCATCTGGGCACCGGCAATTACCATCCGGTCACCGCGCGCATC
The DNA here is from genome assembly GCF_056403855.1 of Mesorhizobium sp. P2_E7. NCBI lineage: Bacteria > Pseudomonadati > Pseudomonadota > Alphaproteobacteria > Hyphomicrobiales > Phyllobacteriaceae > Mesorhizobium > Mesorhizobium sp. P2_E7. The sequence goes on from NZ_JBFUER010000001.1 coordinate 519,516, forward strand.
TACACCGACCTGTCCTTCTTCACCACCGATCCGACGATCGCGCGCGATGTCGCGCAGCTGTTCAACTTCATCACCGGCTATGCCGAGCCGACCGATGAGATGCGGATCGCCATCTCGCCGTTTACGCTGCGCAGCCGCATTCTGAAGCATATTGCCGACGAGATCGCCCATGCGCTGGCGGGCCGGCCGGCGCGCATCTGGATGAAGATGAACGCGCTCGTCGACCCGAACATCATCGACGCGCTCTATGATGCCAGCCGCGCCGGCGTCGAAATCGACCTTGTCGTACGCGGCATTTGCTGCCTGCGGCCGCAGGTGCCGGGCCTGTCGGAAAACATCAGGGTCAAATCGATTGTCGGCCGCTTCCTCGAACACAGCCGCATCTATTGCTTCGGCAACGGTTACGGCCTGCCGTCCGACGAGGCGATCGTCTACATCTCCTCGGCCGACCTGATGCCGCGCAACCTCGACCGCCGCGTCGAGACCATGGTGCCGATCACCAATCCAACTGTGCATGAACAGATACTGGGGCAGATCATGCTGGGCAACATCATGGACAACCAGCAAAGTTTCGACGTATTGGCTGACGGGACCTCCCGGCGCGTGGCGCTGGAGGAGGGTGAAGAGCCGTTCAACGCGCAGGAATATTTCATGACCAATCCGAGCCTGTCCGGACGGGGTGACGCGCTGAAGTCGCATGCGCCCAAGCGCATCGCACAGTTCAAGCGTCGCAAGAAGCTGAACGCCGGCGTATGATTTCATCATCCCAGGGCCGGCTGCAGGATCGCCGACCGCTGTCCATCATCGACATCGGCTCGAACTCGATCCGCCTTGTCATCTATGAAGGGCTGGCGCGCTCGCCGACCGTGCTGTTCAACGAAAAGATGCTGGCCGGCCTTGGCCGCGGCATCGTTTCGACCGGCAAGCTCGATCCCGAGGCGGTGACACGCTCGATGGAAGAGTTCCGCCGCTTCCGCGCGTTGTCCAACCAGGCCGGCGCGGAGCACATGTATGTGCTGGCAACGGCCGCGGCCCGCGAGGCGATCAACGGCCCCGATTTCATCCATCGCGCCGAGGATGTGCTCAAGACCGAGATCCGCGTTCTCTCCGGGCGTCAGGAGGCGCATTATTCGGCGCTCGGCGTCATCTCCGGCTTCCACCCGGCCAACGGCATTGCCGGCGACCTTGGCGGCGGCAGCCTGGAACTCATCGACATCAATGGCGAGGCGATCGGCGACGGCATCACGCTGCCGCTGGGCGGCCTGCGGCTGCAGGACATGGCGAAGAATTCGCTCGCCCAGGCGGCCAAGATCGCCCGCGAGCAACTGGCGCGGGCAAAGCTGTTGAAGGGTGGACAGGGCAGGCCCTTCTATTCCGTCGGCGGCACCTGGCGAAACCTCGCCCGGTTGCACATGGAAATGACCAACTACCCGCTTGGCGTGATGCACCACTACGAGATCGGTGTCGAAAGCGCCGCCAACTTCCTCCGTCAGGTTGCGAAAGGCGAGATCGAGAAGGTCAAGGGTATCGAAGGCGTCTCCAAGAACCGCCGCTCATTGCTGCCCTATGGCGCGGTCGTGCTGCAGGAGATCATGGCGGCGATGCAACCGTCGAAGATCATCGTTTCCGCGCTGGGCGTGCGCGAAGGTTTCCTCTATTCGCTGCTCGACCAGGCCGAGCAGAAGGCCGATCCGCTGGTCTCCGCTTCAGAGGAACTTGCCCGGCTGCGCTCGCGTTCGGTCACCCATGCGCATGAGCTTGTCGAATGGACGGGCAAGACCTTTGCCGCCTTCGGCATCGACGAGACCGAGGATGAGGCGCGCTATCGTCATGCCGCCTGTCTGCTCGCCGATATAGGCTGGCGCGCGCACCCGGAATATCGGGGCAAGCAGTCGCTCAACATCATCGCTCACGCCTCCTTCATCGGCGTCGATCATCCCGGCCGCGCTTTTCTGGCGCTGGTCGGCCTGTTTCGCCATGAAGGTGTACTCAACGATGCCGCGCCGGAAATCCGCGGCCTGGCGACGCCGCGCTATCTCGAGCGCGCCCGCATCCTGGCGGCGGTGCTGCGCGTCGTCTATCTGCTGACGGCGGCTATGCCCGACGTCATGCCAAGGCTGAAATGGGAAAATCGCGGCAATGGCACGCTGGCGCTGGTGCTGCCGGCGGCACTTTCCGACCTTTATGGCGAGCGCCCGGCCGGACGCTTGGCGCAACTGGCGCGGATTACCAACCGCCGGCTGGTGCTGGCGGTCGAAGGCGGGCAGAGCGTCTCTGTGAAGTAGGACTCTTCGTCAGGTAGACGCCTCGGTGAAACAATCTGGAACTTCGTGACGGTGGGCAAACGCGGAGCGGAAAATCTATGACCAGCGCAGAACCATCGTCTTCGTCAGTATCCACGGCCGAAGCGCTCGGTTTCGATCCGGCGATCAAGCGCAAATTGCTTGCCGGCATCGAGTCCGGCCTGCTGCGCGACCTGCATGTCGTTCTCGCCGCCCGTTCCGGGAGCGCTTTCCTCGAGCACTATATGCAGGGCAACGACGAGGAATGGGGTCGCCCGCTTGGGCAGGTAGCCTTCGACGCTGGCGCATTGCACGATCTGCGCTCGGTGACCAAGAGCATCGTCAGCCTGATTTATGGCATCGCGCTCGATAGGGGACTGGTGCCGCCACTCGAAGCAACGCTGTTGGCGCAGTTTCCGGAGTATGCCGATCTCGCCGTGGATCCGGCTCGCGCCAGGATCACCATCGGTCACGCGTTGACGATGACGCTCGGTATGGAGTGGGATGAAAACCGCCCTTACAGCGATCCGCTGAACAGCGAGATCGCCATGGAACTCGCCCCCGACCGCTATCGCTTCGTCCTCGATCGCCCGATCATTGCCGAGCCCGGAAGCCGCTGGATCTATTCCGGCGGCAGCGTTGCGCTCATCGGCGCGATTATCGCGAGAGGCACGGGTCAGACGCTGCCGGACTTTGCACGCGACGCGTTGTTTACGCCGCTCGGCATCGAGCACTTCCATTGGCCAGGCGGCAATGACGGCGTCGCTTCGGCGGCATCCGGGCTCCGATTGACCGCGCCGGATCTTCTGAAGATCGGCCAGCTGCTTCTTCGCAAAGGCATTTGGAACGGACAAAGGATCGTGTCCGAGGGCTGGATAGCGGCGTCGTTCACGCCCGCAATCTCGACGCCGGACGGCCTGGGCTATGGCCGGCTGTGGTTCATCGGCGATGCGCCGGCGCCTGCATTCGAGGCTCCAAAACCCTGGTATGCCGGCTTCGGCAATGGTGGCCAGCGGCTTTGGCTGATGCCGGAGGCCGACATCGCCGCCGTGATCTATGCCGGAAAATACAATGCCTGGGATGCCTGGGTGACTCCGACCCGTGTCTGGCGCGAGATCATTCTGGCAAACCTCCAGCGCGCCTGACGCAGTCAGGCTGCGGCGCGGCGCCCGTCGATCGACCATGCGCCGGCGCCAGCCATGGCCAGTGCCAGGAAGCCTCCGGCGATGGCAATGTCCTTCATCAGCATCTGCTGGTGCAGGAAGGCGAGCATTGGGTCGTCGCCGCCCTGGCCATAATGGCCGATGGCGCCTGCGGCGATGCAGAAGGCGGCAAGCAGCAACGCGACCACCGGCGTCTGAAAGCCGACCAGGATCAACAGCCCGGCGATCAGCTCGAACAGCCCTGTGCCCCAGGCGGCAAGCGTCGGCAGCGGCAGGCCGAGATCGGCGAAATAGCCAGTCGTGCCGGCAATGTCGGCAAGCGCATGATAGCCGGACGGGATGAACAGGGCGGCGAGCAGCAGCCGGGAAAGCAGAAGCAGTGCGTCGCGGGGCATGGTCATCTCCGTTGTCTGTCCGCCCGCTGTTCTGAGCCGATCCTAGCAGGGATGGGACGCGGACGCTCTTAGACGGACAACGAAAAAGCGGCGCGGAAAATTCCGCGCCGCTTTTTTCAGGCTTGGGAGGAAATTCAGCCGCGCCTGGCGTCGATCGAGTAGGCGCCGGGGCCCGAGGAAGCCAGCACAAGGAAACCGCCGGTGATGGCGACGTTCTTCAGGAAGTGGATCATCTGGTTCTGGTCGGCCCAGCCGGTATGGGCCACAAGAGCCGTTGCGATGGTGAAGATAGCGAGCACCCAGGCGGTGATGCGGGTCTGGAAACCAACGAGGATGGCAATGCCGCCGACCAACTCGATCAGGCCGACGACAATGGCCGTTACGGTCGGCACCGGCAGGCCCATGGCGCCAAAGTAGCCGGCGGTGCCGGCAATGGCCGTGAGCTTGCCGAAGCCGGAAAGCAGGAAGATGGCGGCGAGCAGGATGCGGCCGAGCAGGATGGTGGTGGAACTGTTGGACGCTGTGCCGGCGCCGGCGGTGGAAGTGTTGATGGACATGGTGGCTCTCCGAAAAGGGTTGATGCCCTGTCAGATAGACCAAGCCGACTGTTCACCAAAGCCGTCAGTTCGGCGACGCATTGTTCACAGAGTGTACATTTCCGTGATCGGTCGAAAGGCGCAAAATTCCTGTCGGATCAGCCTTCAACGGCAGTACATTTTCCCACCGCCAAATTCCTGACGGCTGGTCGACGCAATTCCCCAGGGAATCGCGACGCGCCGGACCTGCTTATCCCGGATGCGTCATGTCCTCGGGCCGCACCAGCCGGTCATAATCGGCCGCGCTGACCAGCCCGGTCGCCAAGGCTTCCTCGCGCAAGGTCGTGCCTTTCTTGTGCGCGGTCTTGGCGATCTTGGCGGCATTGTCGTAGCCGATGGTCGGGGCGAGGGCGGTCACCAGCATCAGCGAACGGTCGAGCGCTGCCTTGATGTTGTCCTCGCGCGCCTCAATGCCGACGACGCAATTGTCGGTGAAGGAGATCGAGGCGTCGGCGAGCAGCTGCACCGACTGCAGGAAATTATAGGCCATCAGCGGGTTGTAGACGTTGAGCTCGAAATGGCCCTGGCTGCCGGCGAAGGTCAGCGAGGCATTGTTGCCGAACACCTGCACACAGACCTGCGTCATCGCCTCGCACTGTGTCGGGTTGACCTTGCCCGGCATGATCGAGGAGCCCGGCTCGTTTTCCGGCAGCGACAGTTCGCCAAGGCCCGAGCGCGGGCCTGAGCCGAGGAAGCGGATGTCGTTGGCGATCTTGAACAGCGCCGCGGCGGCCGCGTTGATAGCGCCGTGCGAGAACACCATGGAATCATGCGCGGCAAGCGCCTCGAATTTGTTTGGCGCGGTGACGAAGGCGATGCCGGTGATGTCAGCAATACGCGCCGCCACCTTTTCGGCAAAGCCGACCGGCGCGTTGAGGCCGGTGCCGACGGCGGTGCCGCCCTGCGCCAGCTCCTGCAGGCCGGGCAGCGTCATCTCGATGCGCTTGATCGAGGACGCCACCTGCGCGGCATAGCCCGAAAATTCCTGGCCGAGGGTGAGGGGGGTGGCATCCTGCGTGTGGGTGCGGCCGATCTTGATGATGTGGGCGAAGGCCTTGGTCTTGGCTTCGAGCGCGGCATGCAGATGCTTCAGCGCCGGCAACAGGTCATGAACGATACGCTCGGCGCAGGCGATGTGCATGGCCGTCGGATAGGTGTCGTTCGACGACTGGCTCATATTGACGTGGTCGTTGGGGTGCACCGGCTTCTTCGAGCCCATGACGCCGCCCAACAATTCGATCGCCCGGTTGGAGATCACCTCGTTGGCGTTCATGTTGGACTGCGTGCCCGAGCCGGTCTGCCAGACCACCAGCGGGAAATGGTCGTTGAGCTTGCCGTCGATGACCTCTTGCGCCGCCTCGACGACCACCTTGCCGATGGCCGGATCGAGCCGCTTCAACTCCATATTGGCTTCGGCCGCCGCCCGCTTGACGATGCCGAGCGCCCGCACGATCGAGGCCGGCTGCTTTTCCCAGCCGATCTTGAAATTGCCAAGGGAACGCTGCGCTTGCGCGCCCCAATAACGGTCGGCGGCGACCTCGATGGGGCCGAACGTGTCGGTTTCGGTTCTGGTCTTGGCAGCGGTCACTTGTCTCTCCGACGATCGAATTCGGCAACGGCGTATCGCGTTGCACAATGGCCTTCAAGCAGAGATTGCAGTGGTCAAGGATACAAATCGGTTGAAGCGCTCTGAACGCCGCGCTGGCGGCTGTCAGCTCGGAATCTTTTTCCGCCAACGGCGCAGCTTGGTTCGCAGATAGGACATATGGCCGAATGGAAGTGTCCGCCGTCCGGACGGCTGATACGACCGCTCCTCCAGCCGTCTGTGCACGAGACCCATCAGTCTGCAACGGGCCGGAGTTTCGAGCATTCGCATGCGTTTGACGAGGCTGTCGGGCAATGGCTTTGAGCGCCAGGCGAAGTAGGCCTCGTACTCTTGCGGCGTTTCGATCAGGTGCTGGAGATAGGCTGCGAGTTCCCTGGCGCTGGCAAAAGCACTGGCGTCGATATAGGAATTCGCCGGCACGAACTCGCCCACATTCGGAGCGCCGAGGTAGACCGGCACCGTGCCGGCCAGGAACGCGTCATAAATTTTTTCGGTGACATAGTCGGCTTCGATCGCGTTCTCCATGGCGAAGCAGAATTTGTGCCGCGCAATGGTCTCGATCTTGGTTTGCGGCCCGAGATCGGGGCCTGCGACAGATCGATTGTTGAGATAGCGGCCATAGGAATCGATCTTGATGTGGCGTGCCAGTGCGGTCGCCAGATCGACCCGTCTGCTGGAATTCGTGCCGGCCGATTGGAACAGTGCTACAGGTGCTTCTTCCATTTTGGGCATGATTGGTTTCGTCAGCACGCCCTTCCACCACGGAGCGGGCGGAAGATAGGGCGTCCAGACATCGGACCGCGATTCATGCGTCATCGTGATGTCGAAGTGCTGCAAGAACTTCGGATCGGTGACGCGTTTATAGTTCTGACCGCATTCCATCGACCAGGCCACCCAGTATTGGCCGGGATATTTGCAGGCATCGCCGATTTCGCGATAGTCCGGAAGATGGAAGACAACCGCCGCTGCCTCGGATGCCAGGCGTTTGTCCAGCGTCCACCTCCCGGGCATTTCGCACTGTATCGACGCTATGTCGACGGGTTTGCCGAAGACCGTCGTGTAGAAAAGAATGAGGGGATCGTTTGACGGCATGGCGCCATGAGTGTCTGAAATATTGCTCGATGCCTAGACAGACGCGGGATTGAGAGGCTGGTCAAGCGCTGCTTGGTTGAGAAGCTATTAGGGTCAACCCGCCGTATACCCGCCATCGATTGCAAAAATGCCACCGCTTGTCCACGCCGCCTCATCGCTGGCGAGATACACCGCGATGCCGGCAAGATCCCTTGTCTGGCCGATGCGGCCGAGCGGGTAGCTGCGTTCGACATAGGCCTTGAGGTCCGCTTGCGCAGCCGCCGGCAGGTTTTCGATCGACTTGCGCCGCATGGCGGTGTCGACCGTGCCGGGCGCGATCGCATTGACCCTGATGCCGCGCGGGCCGAGCTCGAAGGCCAGCGACTTGGTCAGCGAGTTCAGCGCGCCCTTGGACAGGGAATAGAGGCTCGACGGCCGCTTCGGGATCATCTTGTTGGCGAAGTAGGACGAGATGTTGATGACCGAGGGTTTGTTCCCGAAATGCGGCAGCAGCCGCTGGGTCAGGAAGAACGCCGCCGTCACATTGAGCGCGAAGGATTGCTGGAACTGGTCTTCGGTGACGGTCTCGAACGGCACCAGATAGGCCACTCCGGCATTGTTGACGAGGATGTCGAGCGCGCCGGTTGCTTTCACGCGGGAAACCACCGCATCGATGCCGGCCTCGGTGGCGAGATCGGCCGACAGTGTCTCGATTGCAGCGCCATCCTTCGCCTCCCTGGCCAGCATGTCGCGTGCCGCCTCCAGCTTGTTGCCGTCGCGGCCGACGATAAGCACGTCGGCGCCTTCGCGCGAAAACGCCTCCGCTATCGCCAGGCCGATCCCGTCCGACCCGCCCGTCACCAGCGCCCGTTTGCCATGAAGTCTCATGGTATGCTCCCGTGATTTTGGTGCAACGAGTGCAGCGCTGACGGGCAAGCGCGGTCAAGCCGAAGGCGTATCGCACAGTATGAACTTCGGCTGGCTCGGGCAGGCTGCGCCTAAGCGCCGGCTAGTACAGGCTCACGCATGGCCAGTCGCCCCCCGACATAGTTCTTCACCTGGCGGATCGCCTGTTCGCGCGACACACTTCCCGGCTGCAGGCCGAGCCTCAGCCACAGCCCGTCGATCAGCGCCGTGACGCCGAGCGCGATCTCGTCGGCCTCTTGCGGCGACGCAAGGCCGTGCAGGCCGGACAAAAGATTCGAGCGCATGCGGGCGTGGATTACCCTTTGGATACGCGCCAGCTTTTCGTCATGTGGCACCTCGGCGCACAGCGAAAGCCAGGCGTGGCAAAGGGCCGGCCGGAACTGATCCGGTTCGAAATTGCCCTCGATCACGGCGTCCAGCCGTTCGAGCGGTGTCCGCGCCCGCTTCAGTCTTGCGATCACGGCGTCGCGCAGGACGGCGTTGCCCTCGCGCATCGCATGCTCGAACAGTTCCCGCTTGTTGCGGAAATAGTGCAGCACGATGCCCTTGGAGGCGCCGGCTTGGGCCGCGACCTTTTCCAACGTGGCTCCGGCAATGCCTTCGCGCTCAAGCAATGTGAGAGCAGCTTGCCGCAACTCCTTCCGGCGTATGTCGCTGAGACGCGTGAGCTTCAATGGATCGATCCCTGGTAGCGAATCCATGTTGACATCTTCGCCCGCTCAGATCAATGATTGACCAATGGGACAATAATATGACCAATGGGTCAATTTAAGAGGAGAACCTGGATGTTGCGCGTGCTTGCAAATGGCGTTTGCCTCGCCACCCTCATACTGGCCCCACCGGTGGCCTGGGCCGCCGAGGCTGAACAGTGCAGGGCGGTGCGGATGGCGGAGCCAGGCTGGAACGACCTGGCGTTTACGACGGGGATAGCTGGCGTGTTGCTGGAATCCCTCGGCTACGAGACGAAAAGCGATGTGCTCGGCATCAACGTCATTTACGAGGGCATGAAGAACAAGGATTTGGACGCGTTTCTGGGCTACTGGGATCCCGCCGGGGTCACCTATTTCGAACCCTACAAGAAAGACGGTTTAATCGAGAACGTGCGCCTTAATCTTACCGGCGCCAAGTTCACTTTCGCGGTGCCCACCTATGTCTGGGAAGCCGGCGTCAAGGACTTCTCCGACCTGCACAAGTTCGCCGACAAGTTCGGTAAGAAGATGTACGGCATCGAGCCGGGATCCAACAAACTGATGATGGACGCCATCGCCGACCCGTCGCTCGGCCTCGACGGCTGGCAGGTGGTCGAGTCCAGCGAGGCAGGCATGCTCTCGGAGGTCGGTTACGAGATCAAGGAAAAACACTTCATCGTCTTCCTCGGCTGGGCGCCCCATCCGATGAACACGATGTACGACATCAAGTACCTGACCGGCGGCGATAAGTTCTATGGCCCCAATTTCGGCGCCGCGACGGTGACGACCCAGGTGCGCAAGGGCTACCTGCAGGAATGCCCGAACGTCGGCCAGTTCCTGAAGAACCTCACCTTCGACGTGGATCTCGAAAATGTCGGCATAGGCTACCTCATCAATGACGGCATGCCGCCGAAAGAGGCTGCGCTGAAGGCGATCACGCTGAACAAGGGACGCCTGGACGCATGGCTCGCCGACGTCACCACGTTCGATGGCAAGCCAGGTCTCGCCGCTGTCAAGGAGAAGCTCGGACTATGAGGCCTGCGGTTCCGGGAGCCTCGCCCGAGAACGAGGCGCTCGCGGCTGAGCAGGACGCCTGGGCCGGCCGCAAGAAGGTCATCGATGTCGGTGGGCTCGACCTTGCATATGTCGAGATTGCCGGCGTGGAGCCGCCGCTGCTCTTGCTGCACGGTTTCACCGACACCAGCCGCAGCTTTTCGCTGCTGGCGCCGCATCTTTCCGGCCGCCGGCTGATCATGCCGGACCTGCGCGGCCACGGCGCCTCGCAGGCAGGCAGGGGGTGCAGCGTCGCAGATTTCGCCGAAGACATTGCCGGGCTGATCCGGCGCCTGCGGCTCGAGCGGCCAGTCGTCGTCGGCCATTCGCTTGGTGCTATGGTGGCCATCGCATTGGCCGCGCGGCATGGTGAGCTTGTCGATGGGCTGGTTGTCGTGGCCAGTACGTTGAAGCCCGAACAACCGCCTGATCATCCCCTGGTTGTCGGCGTGGCGGCGCTCCACGACCCGATTTCGCCCTCCGATCCATTTTTCGACTGGTGGCATGCCTGCGGGCCAGGAGTGCCTCAGGCTTTTCTCTCCAGCATGGCCAGGGACGCCTCGGCGATGCCTGCTGCGCGTTGGCGGGCGATCCTCGAGGACGTCCGCCGCACCGATCTGGCCGCCACCGCGCGGACCATCCACGCTCGGACGCTGATCATAGCCGGCGCTTGCGATCCGCTTTTTGGCGCGGCGCACCAACAGGCTCTGGCCGAGGCGCTGGCCGGGTCACGTCTTATCTGGGCACCGGGCTGTGGCCACAATCCGCACTGGGAGGACCCGGCGCTCGTCGCCGCAGCCATTGCCGGCAAATTCAGGGCAGGGGCCTGATACGAGGGGCTACCTCAGCAGCGATTGCGAGGTCGCCGACAGGCGCAACGTTTCGCTTGGTTTGGCGATGGCCGACTGCGCCGCCTGCAGGAACGCCTGCCACTGCGGCGCGTTCGCCGGGGCTGCCTCGTGGCGACCATGCGCTTCGACACTGTCGAAACCCGTCACGGCGATGAAGACGTTTTCGCCCAGGCGCACGGGCAGGCGGGGAAAGCTGTTTTCGGCGTGTTCGGTGATGAAGGCCCCGAGCAATCTCTCGCCGGCGGCCGCAAGGATCGGACCTGCATCCGTTTCAAAGCGGCCGGCGAAATCGGCCCCGGCGCCAGGCCGCAGATGATGAATCCGGATGACAACAACACCGGTCAAGCGATTGTCTGTGCTCGGCTTTCCTTCCTTTGGCAAAGCACCTCGCTGCGCGCCAGACAGGTCGAAATCGGCGCCTTGCCATGCCGGCTTCAAGAGCAGCACATCGTCGGAATCGATCATCGTCGCATTGGCGGCGTCGCGGTGCGTCGTCCACACCGGCCCGTCATAGAAGGCGGTGAGCGCCTCCTTGCGCGCTTCCATGTCGTCAAAACCGCGCAGCCAGACGAACATGTCGGGCCGGTCGAGGTCGCGAAACTGGCCGATGATGGTCATCCCGGCGTCTTCCTGGCCTTCGATGAACCGACCGTCGAAGATGTCGATCAGCGTCTCGCGCTGGCCGGGCTTCAGCGTGTATTGCCGCAACTCGACGACCCGCGAAGCGAGCAGACTGGTCGTTGCAGGCACATTCAGGGGCACGGTCATTGGTGTCGTCTCCAAAACAGGATGATCATCCGGTTTATAAAACAGACCGGTTGTCCTGTTTTGTCAATCTGCTATCGTTTGCAAATGTCAGCAGAGATTGCTCAGGTCCCAAACGGGCCGCCGCGAAAACGCACCAACGATCCCGAAGGCCTGCGCAACAAGGTGCTCGATGTCGCCGAAGCGTCGTTCCAGGCGCGCGGCTACAATGCCTCCAGCTTCGCTGACCTGATGGCGGCAGCCGGCGTCACCGGCGGCGCGCTGCATCATCATTTCCCGACCAAGAAGGCGCTCGCTTTGGCGGTGATCGAGGAGCGGGTGGCTGCCGCCCTCGACGAGACCTGGATCAGCCCGGTAAGGGCGGCTGATACGGCGCGCGAGGGCGTGCGCGTGGTCTTCGAAGCGGTGGCGTCAGAGCTCGAGCAGCAGGGTTTCGTGCGCGGCTGTCCGCTCAACAATCTGGCGCATGAATTGTCGCTCGCCGACCCGGATTTCCGCGCCGCTTTGGCCGGCATCTTTGCCGGATGGCGCCAGGCGGTCGCCGACAAGATCAGGGCCGATCAGCAGGCGGGGAGGGAGCAGGGCACCAACCCCGAACGCTTTGCGGCACTCGCCATCGCTGCCTATTCCGGCGCCATGTCGATGGCCAAGACGACGCAGGACGCCAGCGTGTTGCGCGATTGCCTGGCCGAGCTTGAGCCAAGCCCAACGCCGCCATTCCCGAGCCTGGCGAAGCGACGTCGCAGGATCCTGTTGCTGCCGGGAAAACCTTGAGGCCAGTACAGCGCTGTCCTAATTGGAAAGCGGTTTGATCGTCTCGTAACCGTTCACCGATTCCGAGCTAGTGCCTTCGTCGTAGCGCCGGGCGAGAGCCGCTTGCAGATCGGGCGCATAGAGCGCGGTGAATGTGTCCAGCGTTTCGCCGGCGCCGTTCTTGAAGGTCTCCTGGACAGCCAGCACATTGTATTTGCAGCCGCCGACGCTGAACGTCTCCTTGCCTTTGACGACCAGGCTCAGTGTCTTGGTGCTCTTCGGCTGCTTGTTCGGCGACAGCTCGACGAATTCCATCGTGCTTTTTGCCCCGGTCTTCAGCGGAAACAGTTTTCGCAGATCCGAAAACGGGATCGACGCCACCCGACCGGTATCGCTGTCGCGAAGCACTTCGACCAGGCCGCGGAACAGGTATTGCGTCTGCGGGGATTGCGATTCGTAGGCGTTGGTGACGGAGACCATGTCGCCGGCCACCGGCCGAAATTCGCTGCGGACGCCGGGCATTTCCAGCACGAATCCGGCTTTGGCGGATTTTGCGTCGACGCAATCGGCGGCATGCACCGCGCTCGCCGACAGCAACACAACCAAAATCGTACCGATCGATGCGGTTTTCATGCTTCCCCTCTGCTCAGTCTGCCAGCGGCTAATATTAGCAAGAAATGCCGGAACTATGGTGCACTATTGATTGCCAATCGTGGCAACTGGACGGCGGGGCACCGGCTGTGCTGAAACTCAGACCATGAACCGCATCTCGACCCGGCGCAATTTCCTCGCACAGGCAGCTGGCCTCGCCATGGCTGGCCTGCTGCCGCGCGCCGCCTTTTGCCAGACCGGAAAGCGCATCCAGCCTATCGACGCCACCTTCCTGTTCATCGCCGATGTCCACGCCTGTCGCATGGCGAGCGGCTTGAGCCCCAATTGCCTGCAGGAAGGCAAGACGGACGCCGCCCTGTTGCGCAATGTCGCGGCCCTCAATGGTTTGGCCGACCGGCAATGGCCGGCCGAGATCGGCGGCGTTGCCACCGGTCTGCGTTCGGCCGGCGGCCGCATCGGCGCGCCGCTCGGCCTCGTCGTCGGCGGCGACATCACCGACGATGGCGGCGGCCAGATCACCGAACCCAGCGAAGGCACGCAGCTTTTGCAGTTCAGCCAGCGCTATCAACAGGGCGTCGGCCAGGACCGTGTGCACATGCCGGTCTATGTCGGGCTCGGCAATCACGATCTCGACCAGAACGGCTCGCCGCCGCACGTCGACTGGTACCGGCGTGAATTGCGCGACTATGTCGAGGTCAACCACCGCCCCGGCGTGTTCTTCAAGCCGCCGGTGCCAGCAACCGAATATGATGTCGACACCGACTGCTACTCCTGGGACTGGGGCGGCCTGCATCTCGTCCAGACGCATCGATTTGCCGGCGACACCGGCCACGGCGCGGTGAGCAGCCTGCCATGGCTGAAGCAGGATCTGGCGACCTACGCCGCGGACGGCCGACCCGTCATCCTGTTCCAGCACTATGGCTGGGATACTTTTTCGGTCGAGCGCTGGGATCCTGCCAAGCGCACCTATGACGACGAGGGCTCAGGCGCGCCGCATTGGTGGAGCGAGGCCGACCGGCAGGCGCTGCTGGCGGCGCTGAAGGGCTACAATGTCATCGCCATCTTCCATGGCCACCAGCATGAAGTGCCGATGATCTACAACGGCGATGGCCTCGACCTGTTCAAACCCAAGGCCGCCTTTATGGGTGGCTTCGCGCTGGCCAGGGTAACCGGCGATGCAATGGATGTAGTGCTGGGCGAGGCGACCGATGATCATGGCGAGGTCAAGTTCACCAACGCCTTCAGCAAGAAACTGACCTTCTGACGAAAAAGGCGGCCTTAAGCCGCCTTCTTCATTGCCTGCAAAGATCGGATCAGAACGCCTTCTTGACCTTTTCCTTCACGTCGCCATAGGCCTTCTGCACCTTGCCGGCGATCTTGTCGGCCGTGCCTTCGGCCTCGGTCTGCCTGTTGCCAGTCGCCTTGCCGGCAGCCTGCTTGACGGAGCCTTTGACCTGTTTGACCACGCCGGCAACCTGATCCTTGTTCACCATCTTTGCATCTCCTGGGATTTCATCTGCAGGAGGCAAACGGATAGGCGTGGCTTAGGTTCCGTGTGCAGCCGTTCATCGTCGCATTGGTCGCTTATCTGGTCGCCGAAGCGCTTTGCCGCCGTCTCCTCGAGTGGCTAGTGTGACGAAAATTTTGGGGAGACCGTCTTGGCCGAATTCACGCTCATCATCGCCAACAAATGTTTTTCGTCCTGGTCGCTGAGGCCATGGGTGGCGATGAAGCATCTGGAGATACCGTTCGAGGAAGGTTTTGTACGCCTGCGCACGCCCGAAACCTTTGCCAATCTGGCGAAAGTGTCGCCGACCGGCCTCGTGCCGGTGCTGAATCACAATGGCAGGATCGTCTGGGAAACCCTTGCCATCCTTGAATATCTGGCCGACCTGTTTCCCGAGAAAAAACTCTGGCCCGATGATGTTGGCGCTCGTGCCTTGGCGCGCTCGGTGGCGACCGAGATGCATTCCGGCTTTCGCGAGGTGCGCTATGGCTGGCCGATGAATTTGCGCCGGCCAAAGGGGCACAAGCCGCTCGACGCCGAAGGCGAACTGCAGCGCGCGCGGATCGAAACGATCTGGCGCCAGTGCCGGGAACAACACGGCAAGGGCGGCCCGTTCCTGTTCGGCCATTTCACCGCGGCAGATGCCATGTACGCACCGGTCGTCACCCGCTTCGACACCTATGGCGGCGAACTGGCGCCGGATACACGCGCCTATGTCGACGCGGTGCTGGCAACGCCGGCGATGCGGCACTGGTATGCGGAGGCGGCTAAGGAGACGTGGCCGGAGCCCGGCCCGGACGAATAGGGCTGCACTTCGGGAGCAACCGATGGCCAGCAAGGCAGAGACCAAGGTGCCCAAAATCTTCCATTGCCGGCTGATCCCGCCCCGGCCGGACTTCGCCTTCACCATGACGGGGGAGGAGAGGGAGCTGATGGGCAGGCATGCCGACTATCTCAGAGGCAAGCTGCGCGAAGGCACCATGATTTTGGCCGGCCCGGTCGCTGACCCGGCTGGCCCCTGGGGGCTGCTGATCCTGCGTGTCGGCAGCGAAGCCGAGGCGAGGGCGGTGACCGACGGCGATCCAGTGTCGAGTTCGGGCCGCGGTTTCCACTACGAGATCCTGCCGCTGATCAGCGCGATCCTGTAGGCTGCTCCGGCCACAATATGTCCAGCATCTGCGGCAACAGGTCGTCTAGCAGATGCTGGGACTTCGCCTCCGGTGTGAGCTTCGAAAACTTGCCGCTCAGCGCCAGATGGGCAAAGCCGTGCACGGTTGACCAGGCTGCCAGCATCGTGGCGCTCGTTGGTGCGTCAAGCTCGGCATCCTCGGGCAGCCCGCGCAAGGCAAGAATCGTGCGGGCGATCGGTACCTTGGCCAGTTCGGACGCCGCCGCCAGCCGTGCGTCGTCCGGCAGCAGAAGATCATATCGGAACATCAGCTGGAAGCGGCCGGGATAGGCCAGCGCAAAACGCACATAGCCGGCCGCCTGCTGTTTCAGCCGCGCGGTCGCGCTCTCGGCCGACCCCTCAACCTCGATATGGCGGGCGAGTTCCTCAAAACCGAGAATGGCAACTTCGGTCAGCAGCCCGGCGGAACTGCCGAAATGGTGCGCGGGGGCTGCAGGCGATACATGGGCGCGCCGCGCCGCCTCGCGCAGCGTAAAACCTTCGAGGCCGCGCTCGGCGAGTATGGCGTCCGTCGCCTTGATCAAGGCATCCCTGAGGTCGCCATGGTGATAGGCGTCACGCGCTGTTTCGACGGCCATTTCATTTCTCCCGCAGCCCCAATCTTTACAATGTACAGATTCTACGCTATTTGTCACTTAACACTGTTAAGATGGCCGCACATCAACCCCAGGAGACATCCCCCAATGTCTACCCAGTTCGTATCCACTTACAGCTTAGCTACCCAGCCCTCGTCTGCAGCCTTGTCGGCAATCCCGCATGCCGCCGTCAATGATCCTCCTGCACCAAGTCGCTGGACAGCCGCCGATATTCCCGACCAGTCCGGGCGCACGGTCATCGTCACCGGCGCCAACAGCGGTCTCGGCTTCCAGACGGCGCTCGAACTTGCGCGCCACGGCGCCCATGTCGTGATGACCGCGCGTGACGAGGAAAAAGGCCGAGCCGCAAAAGCCCGTATCGAAGCCGAGCGTGTCCCCGGCTCACTCGAATTGCGCAAGCTTGATCTTGCCGATCTTGACGATGTGAAGCGCTTTGCCGCCGGCATCATCGCAGACGGATTGGCCATCGATGTGCTGGTCAACAATGCCGGCGTCATGATGCCGCCGCGCAGTCTGACCCGCCAGGGGTATGAGCTGCAGTTCGGCGTCAATCATCTCGCCCATTTCGTGCTGACGGCGCTTCTCATCGATCGTCTGGCGCAAAGTAGCGACGGGCGGGTTGTCACCGTCAGCTCCGACCTGCACAAGCGCGGAAATATCCATTTCGACGACCTTGTCGGCGCTCGGAACTACGGCCGCATGTCGTTTTATGCCCAGTCGAAATTCGCCAATGTGCTGTTTGCCCTGGAGCTCGACCGTCGCCTGAAGGCCGTGGGCTTGCCGGTGCGCAGCCTGCTCGCCCATCCCGGCTATTCCGCCACCAATCTGCAGCTGAGCGGCCCGACCGGCATCCTCAAACTGTTCATGCGCTTCGGCAACCGCTTCTTCGCGCAGGACGTCACGATGGGCGCACTCAACCAGCTTTACGCGGCAACCGCACCGACCGCATCAAGCGGGCAGTTTATCGGGCCGGACGGCAGGCGCGAAATGAGCGGCTATCCCTCGGTTGTCCAGCCGATCGACGCGGCCCGCGACCCTGATCTCGCCAAAAGACTGTGGCAGCTGTCCGAGGATTTGACCGGGGTCCGCTTCAACCTCGCAAACCTGGGGTCCACCCATGCCGTCTGACATCCTTCGCTTCTTCCGCGCCTGGATGTTCGATCCGCTGCGTGTTGCTTCGATCACGCCGTCAAGTGCTGCGCTGGCAAGGCTGATGGTTTCCGAGATCGGTGCCGCGACCGGATCGGTGATCGAACTCGGGCCGGGGACGGGCGTCTTCACTCAGGCTCTGATCCGGCGAGGCGTCAGTGAGGACAGACTGATCCTGGTCGAAAAGGGCGCCGAGTTCGCTGCGATGCTCGGCCAGCGTTTTCCGCGAGCGCGCCTGCTGCGCATAGACGCGGCCGACATCGGCGACGCGATCGGGACGCAGTCCGCGCAGGCCGGCGCGGTGGTCAGCGGCTTGCCGCTATTGTCCATGCCGGCCAGGACGGTGGCGGCCATTGTGGCCGGATCGTTCGCGCATCTGCGCGATGACGGCTCTCTCTACCAGTTCACCTACGGTCCGCGCTGCCCGGTCCCCGGCGAGCTGCTGGAAGGGCTCGGCCTCGAAGCGACACGGATGGGACGCACGCTGAGGAACATTCCGCCGGCGACGGTCTACCGCATCGCGCGCCGCCCGGTTGCGCTGCAAGCGAACCCCGCCCGGCCGCCGGGCATCACAATGAAGCGGGAAAGAGCTTAGGGCACATACAAGAACGCCTCTCGCACCATTTAATGTGCGGGAGGCGTCCTTTTGCCAGCATTCTGAGATTGCTCTCTGTACTGCTGACACCATAAAAATGCGCCGGCTTAGGATTGGTTCCGGCCTTGGGCATTTTTTTTAGCCTGCCTTATCCTGCGCCGGCTCGCCAGTTGAGGCGTCATCCCTTGACATCTCCAGGTTGAATTCTGGTCGCAGGAAAACCAGAAATTGACTCGGCGCCAAAAGAAGTCTACAAGACATATGTCGATATTTGTTTGACCGACTTTTGTTATCCGCGCACACCAAGCGCGCCTTTGACGAACTTCCCCATCAAAAATCGAGACAAACGCTGTTGTGCAGTCGCGCAATGGTGAACGAATATTTGCCAGGGAAAGGGTTCTTCATGGCCACCGGCACAGTGAAATGGTTCAACGCCACCAAAGGTTTTGGTTTTATTCAGCCTGACGACGGCTCCGCCGACGTTTTCGTCCACATCTCGGCCGTAGAGCGCGCCGGCATGCGTGACATCGTCGAGGGTCAGAAGCTCGGCTACGAGATGACCCGCGACAACAAGTCGGGCAAGATGTCCGCCGACCAGCTGAAGGCGGCCTGATCAAGAAATTCAGCCTTCCGGTGACCACGGATGTACTGGCACCGATGAAAGGCTGAAAGGAGTGCCTTGCGCATCCAACTGGATGCGCGGCGCTTCCATGGAAGGTCAGGCGGTGCCTGGCCTTTTTCATTTTGCGTGTCATGCCGCTAAAAGTGCGCTGCACGCAGGCCGGAACGTGCTAAGGGACGCTCCAGCAATCTGAACCGCCCATATTGCCCCGATGCCGTATTGCCTTTGGTCGTGAGCAACGACCGGTCTCGTTCTATCGGCACCAGGCTCCCGACAGGAGAAAGTTTTTGACCACTCAATCGAAGACCGCCGACCAGGCCGGCTCGCTGTTCAGCAAGACGCAGACCCAGTCGATGTCACTCAACCGCATCCTGTCCGAGCGTGATGCCGTCAGCGAGGCACGGGAAGCCAAGACCGCGCGCTTGCGCGAATTGCGCAAAGAAAAGGAAGCCGACGAGATGGCGGCGGCCGCAGCACTTGTGGCGTTGCCGAAGCGGGCAGGCAAACGTTGATGGCCACCAAGCGCGTACCGCCTAAACTGATCGACGCCGATTCGACCATCGCGTCCATGGTCGAAGGCCTGGACAAGCCGGTCGAATATGTCCGCCGCGTGCTGGAAAAGCTCGAGCGCTGCAAGCGCGCGCATGGCGATGCCCAGGTGCGCGTCGGCGTGCGCGGCCGCGCCGAAGCTCCGAACTACCTGATTGAATATATTCGCGAGGACAAAAAGACCCAGGAGCGGGTGACCTACCAGGACGCCGCCTATAGCGGCAGCACCCATCGCGAGCTGGCAGCGCACCACATTGCGGAAGCCAGGAACTGGTCGCCCGAGGAAATGAACATCACGGCGGTCTCGGCGCTGATCGGCCGCTTGCGCAATCCGCGCGCACCATCATCGCGTTTTTCCGACGAGGACTGACATGGCCATAAAGTTTTCCGCCAAGGACCAGCCGGCAGTGCCGGCTGCCGCTGCAAAGCCGGCCAAGCCCGCTGCCGCGCCGAAGGCCGCTGAACCGTCCGCGACCGATCTGTTCGAGGCGCCAGCCGCCACGCCATCGCGCAAGGCAGGCAAGAAGAAATAGCGCCTTGCCGCCCCAGGCCGATCGCAATCTCGCTGGGCTGGCCGCTTTGGCCGCCAGGGACGTTTTGTCACTGGAACAGAGCGCTGAGCCGGTTTTCGACTGCCAGAGCTGCGGCGCCTGCTGTTCCTATTCGGCCGAATGGCCACGCTTCTCGATGGAAGACGATGCGCAACTCGACCGGATTCCGGAAAAGTTCGTGGCGGCCGACCTGTCCGGCATGCGGTGCGAGGGCGTTCGCTGCACGGCGCTGACCGGCGAGGTCGGCAAGCACACAGCCTGCGGCATTTACGAGATCCGCCCCGACGTCTGCCGCGCCTGCATGCCCGGCGGCGACGATTGCCTGATGGCGCGCAAGGCGCACGGGATGGTGCTCACTATTCTCCCCCCTTGAGGGGGAGATGTCGCCGAAGGCGACAGAGGGGGTCGTTGCGCGTGGAGCGCCGACGCCTTCGTAACGAAAGAGGGCGTTGGCGCTCCAAGCGAGACGACCCCCTCTGGCCTGCCGGCCATCTCCCCCTCCAGGGGGGAGATCAAGCTCACGGGCGCTTGCCTCATCCCACATCCCCCGATAGCTTCCGCCACGGGCAGGGCGTTGGAGGATCCATGAGCATCGAATTCCTGTTGACGTCGCTGATCGTCGTGGCTTCGCCTGGCACCGGCGTCCTCTATACGCTGAGCGCTGGGCTTTCGCGCGGGGTGCGCGCCTCGATCATTGCCGCTTTCGGCTGCACGCTCGGCATCATCCCGCATATGGCGGCCGCCATCACCGGCCTGGCGGCGCTGCTGCACACCAGCGCTGTCGCCTTCGAGACGCTAAAATATCTCGGCGTCGCCTATCTGCTGTACATGGCCTGGAACACGCTGAAGGAGAAGGGCGGCTTGAGCGTCGACGAAAACGCAGCACCCCGTTCCGCTGCCAAGGTCATCACCTCCGGCATTCTGATCAACATCCTCAACCCGAAACTGTCGATCTTCTTCTTTGCCTTCCTGCCGCAATTTGTCAGCACCACCGAAACCAACGCCTTCGCCAAGATGCTCGAACTCTCGAGCGTCTTCATGCTGCTGACCTTCGTCGTCTTCGTCGCGTACGGCATCTTTGCCGCCTCGATCCGCAGCCACGTCGTGTCGCGGCCGATGGTGCTGACCTGGATGCGCCGCACCTTCGCCGGCGCCTTCGTCATGCTCGGCGCCAAGCTGGCGCTGGCCGACCGGTAGAATTGCCAGCCCTCGGCCTAAAGCACCTCGTCGCTGCCGGACCCCGTCCGGATGCCGAGGCGCCAGGCCGAGGGTGGAACACCGATCATTTTCTTGAAGGCGCGGCTGAACGCCGCCTCGGACTCGTAGCCGATTTCGGCCGCGATACTGGCCATGTTGCTGTTGCCGGCGCTGAGCAGTTCCGAGGCAATCTGCATGCGCCATTTGGCGAGATAGTGCATCGGCGGCATACCGACGAGCCTGGTGAAGCGTTCGGCAAGCACCGTGCGCGACAAGGCGCAGTCCTTCGCCAGCGCCTCCACCGTCCAGTTGTACGCCGGGCGGTCGTGGATCAGCGCCAGCGCCTTTGCCAGATGCGGATCGCGCAGGCCCGCCAGCCAGCCCGTGTGCTGCGGCGGCAGCGATTCCACGTATCGGCGCAGCACGTCGACGAACATCAGTTCGCTGAGCTTGGTCAGCATCGTTTCACTGCCGGCGCGTTTTTCCGCCACTTCCGTGACAGCCAGCTTGATGAACTGGCCGAGCCAGCTGCCATCGCCTTTCGCGTCTCCGGCCTTGATCACCGGCGGCAATGCCTCAAGCAGGGGATTGAACGGCTGGGCGTCGCAGGCGAGGTAGCCGCAGACCAGCCTGGCCGACATTGCCCCGTCGCCGGCGCAGTTGATGTAAAACGGCATCCGGCCGGCGGTCGCGATGTCGAGCACGTCGGCTGTCGGCGGATCGGCACGCAGCGCCGGATTGCTCGACATGATGTGCGGGTCGCTCCGGGTGAAAACCACGACCTCGCCGGCCTCCAGCGCGATCGCTTCCTGGCCGACGATGCGCGCGAAGCAGCGGCCGGCCGTCACCACATGGTAGGAAATCAGATGATCCGCGCCGGGCAGAATCTTCGGCAAGATCGATGATGGCGCTGGCGAGCAGACGGCCCACGGCTCGTGGCCCTCAATGTCGAAAAACGTCGCGCCGGTAAGACGTACCGTCTTCAACAGGTCAGACAGAGCATCCCCGGCCATTCCGTTTGTCCCGCACCCAACCGGCAAGCCGGTCGGACATCCCTTTCCAGTTCCGGACGCGCTGTCAAGCAAGGCGGACGCCGCATCATTCAGTTTGCGGCCGCAACGCTTAAACCCCCACCAGTGCCCAGCGCTGCCGAAAGCAGGCGCTGGGGCGCAGTCGAAACCAACCAAGGACAAAAGTCATGACGGTACATAGAGGCGGGTGTTTTTGCGGCGCCGTGGAGATCGAAGTGCAAGGAACGGCTGAGGCAATGGGCTATTGCCACTGCAGCTCCTGCCGATCCTGGTCGGCATCTCCGGTGAATGCCTTCACGCTGTGGAAGCCGGAGAACGTCAAGCTCACAAAGGGCGTGGAGTTCCTGTCCGGCTTCGAGAAAACCGAAATGAGCGATCGCCAGTTCTGCACGAAATGCGGTGGTCATCTGATGACCGCCCATCCGCCGCTCGGCCTCGTCGACGTTTATGCGGCGACGATTCCCGGCGTGAAATTTACACCTGGGCTTCACGTCAACTATGCCGAAACGGTGCTGCCGATGAAGGACGGTTTGCCCAAGCTGCGAGATTTCCCGGCGGAACTCGGCGGCTCCGGCATCGCCGTGCCGGAGTAAGGCCACCGCGGTTCGCCATTTTGACAACGACTATTCAAGACAGGAGATAATCCATGGAAATCGCAACATTTCGCGCCACGCAGGAGCCGATCAAGGATCTCTACCGCAGGGATGCGCAGGCCGCGTTTCTCACGTTGAAGGCCAAAGGAGTCGCCGACGCATCGACCGTGACCTGCAAGGTCGAGACCGGACGCGGGCTGGCGCTTGCCGGCATTCATCCGATGGCTGGTGGCAGCGGCCGGGAACTCTGCTCCGGCGACATGCTGCTGGAGGCGCTGATCGCATGCGCCGGCGTCTCGATGCGGGCGGCCGCAGCCGTGCTCGACATTCCGATCAGGTCGGTTGAGGTCTCCGCGGAAGGCGACGTCGATTTTCGCGGCACGCTGGGTGTCACCGAAGGCGTGCCGGTCGGCTTCAAGGAAATCCGCCTGCGGTTCGATATCGACACCGAGGCTTCGCAGCACCAGCTTGACCAGTTGCTTGAACTTACCGACCGCTACTGCGTGATCTTCCAGACCATCCAGAACAGCCCCAAGACCACGGTGAAGCTGCAAAAGGTCGTGCAATAACGAAACAGCAGCCTGGAATCTCTACCCTGCCGGGCGAGATTCCGGGTTGATCCCGCATCGTGCCAAGGCCTATCCCTTCACGTAGCCCATCGCCTCGACGATCCGCCCGTCCGCGACGCGCATCAGATTGACGCCGCGGATGGAGTTGCCGTCGGGCATGAAATAGCGCCAGCGGATGGTTGCCCTTTCACCGGCAACGAAGGTCTCCTCGAGGTCGAAGCGCGTGCCGGGCTGGATGGCGATTGCCGACCATAGGGCAACGCATGCTTCTTTGCCGGCATGGCGGGCGCCGTCCGGTGCATGCACCGTGTTTTCGATGACGCAGTCCTCGGCGACCAGTTCGCCGAGCGCCGTTGGATCGTGCAACTGGAACACATCGTTGAAGCGCTGCATGATTTCGGCCGTCTGCCCGGAGCGTTCATCCGGATGAATGTTCGTGATGCTGTTCTGGTCCATCTCATATCTCCTGGTTTTCATTGTTTCGTGGCAGTGGTGGCGACGAGCTCGGCCTTAAGCGCGATGTTCGCAACGCCGGCCAAAGCGCGAGAGACGAGGCAGGTCGTCTTCGCCGTCTCCGCCATGCGCTGGAATTCGGCAGGCTCTAGGCCCGGGATGTCGGCTTGCGTTTCGAGATCGATGCGCGTGATCGTCGGTCCCGCGGCGGTCGCACCGAGATGGACCTTGGCGGTGGTGTGGATGGTGCTGGCAAAGTGGCCGTCCTGGCCGAGGATGAAGGTCAGCGCCATCGAGAAGCAGCCGGCATGGGCCGCGGCTATCAGTTCTTCCGGATTCGTGCCTGGGCCGTTTTCAAAGCGCGACGGAAAGGAATAGGCGCCTTCAAAGACGCCGCTGCCCAGCCGCAGCCGGCCGGCACCTTCCTTCAGCGTCCCTTGCCACTCTGCCTGGGCTTCACGGATTGTCATGGTCGTTCTCCTGGGATCGAGGTTGAAAATGATGAGCGGGCAAACGGGTCAGGCGCCGTCGATGACGACCTTCCCGAAGATGTCGCCCTGCTGGAAATAGCGATAGGCATCGGCGGCTTCGGCGAAGGGGAAGACCTTGTCGATGACGGGCTTCAGGCGATGCTGCGAGACGGCGCGCAGCATCGTCTCGAGGTTCGTCCGGCTGCCGACGAACAAGCGGCTGATGGTGACGAGGCTGCGCTGGTAAAGTGCTGCCGGCATCTCGATCGATCTGCCTTTGGCATCCTGCAGCGTCAGCAGCACGATGTGCCCGTAAAGCGTGCTGGCGATCAGCGACTGTGCGAAGGTGGCCGGGCCGCCGGTTTCAACGACGAGGTCGATGCCGCCGGTCTGTTCGCGCACCCAGCCGCCCCATTCCGGCGTGTCGGTGCTGGAGACAACCAGGTCGGCGCCCAGCGCTCGCAGCCTGTCGGCCTTCTCGGCGCGCGACGTGACAGCCACGACGCGGCAGCCTGCGAGTTTGGCGAACTGCAGCGCAAACAGCGCTACGCCACCCGAACCGATGACCAGAACCCATTGACCTGGTTTGAGAATTCCAGGTCCCGTCACCGCATTCCAGGCCGTCACGCCGGCGCAGGTCAGCGTCGCCGCCTCGTGCCAGCTCAGATGATCGGGCAGGCGCGCCGCCCATTGCTCGTCGAGCACGGCATATTCGGCCAGCATGCCGTCCAGCGTGCAACCGAGCTGGTCGATCAGCCCGGCATTGATGCGGCCGTCGATCCAGCGGGCGAAGTAGCTGCCGGTGACGCGGTCGCCGACGGCAAAGCGGCTGACCTGATCGCCAATCGCGACGACCTCACCGGCGCCGTCGCTCAACGGAATGACACCCTGGCGCGGCGGCAGCGGATAGGTACCGCCAAGGATCATGGTGTCGCGGCGATTGAGCGAGGTGGCGCGAACGCGGATCACAATCTCATGCGGTTTTGGTTCTGGCCGCGCCGCGTCTCGCATCGCCAGGGATTCGGCCCCGCCGGATCCTTCGAGACGGTAGCTGCGCATATCGTTTCTCCCCAAAGTATGTAGACTGATCTACATATTATGTAGACCGGTTGTCATATTTTCTGCAAGGCCTATAATGGCCGCTGCTGACAGAGGCTGACATGGCAAACGACACCCGCACCCGCATACTCGAGACGACGGCGCTGCTGCTGCGGCAGCGCGGCTATCACGGCACTTCGCTCAACGATATCTTGAGCGCCAGTGCTGCACCGCGGGGCTCGCTCTACTTCCATTTTCCCGGCGGCAAGGACCAGCTGGTCATCGAGGTGACGCGCGACAGCGTCGCCGACGTGACGAAAAGGCTTGGCGAGGCGCTCGCCGCCGAGAGCGACCCGGCGGTGGCCGTCCATCACATCTATCAGTCGGTCGGGCGCATGCTGGAGGACAACCAGTTTTCGCTGGGCTGCCCGATCGCGCCGGTGGTGCTGGATTCGCCGACCGACCTGCCGGAACTGGCGGAACTCTGCCGATCGGCTTTCGAGCAATGGATCGGTCTTCTGCGGGAGGCCTTCGTCAGGGCAGGGGTGCCCGAGCGTCGCGCGCATGCCTTGGCGCTACTGGTCGAATCCTCGCTGGAAGGGCTGATGGTGATCGCGCGGGCCACCCGCGACCGCGCCCCGCTGCAGGCAGTGGCCGACGAAGTGGCGGCGCTGATCGAGGCCGCCGTGCCGGCTGGAGGAGAAACGCAGCGACGTGCGGATGCCGCCGTGTGAGTCCTCGGCAGCAAAAACAAAAAGGGCGCCTTTCGGCGCCCTTTCGTATGCACAAGCCAGATGGCTTGGATTAGAAATCCATGCCGCCCATGCCGCCCATGCCGCCGCCGCCCATGCCGCCAGGCATGCCGCCGCCAGCCGACTCCTTCTTCGGAGCCTCCGCGATCATGGCTTCGGTGGTGACGAGCAGGCCGGCGACCGAGGCCGCGTCCTGGAGAGCCGTGCGAACGACCTTGACCGGGTCGACGATGCCCATGGCGATCATGTCGCCATACTCGCCGGTCTGGGCGTTGTAGCCGTAGGTCGCGCCCTTGTTGTCGAGGATCTTGCCGGCAACGATCGAAGCTTCAGCACCGGCGTTCGAGGCGATCTGGCGGGCCGGAGCCTGCAGCGCACGACGCACGATGTTGATGCCAGCGGCCTGGTCGGCATTGGCGCCGGCAGCCTTGATGTTGGCCGAAGCGCGCAGCAGGGCGACGCCGCCGCCTGCAACGATGCCTTCTTCCACGGCCGCGCGGGTCGCGTTGAGGGCGTCATCGACGCGGTCCTTCTTTTCCTTGACTTCGACTTCCGTCGCGCCGCCGACGCGGATCACCGCAACGCCGCCCGCGAGCTTGGCCAGACGCTCCTGCAGCTTCTCCTTGTCGTAGTCCGACGTGGTCTCTTCGATCTGCTGCTTGATCTGGGCAACGCGGCCCTGGATCTCGGCCTTCTTGCCGGCGCCGTCGACGATGGTGGTGTTCTCCTTGGAGATCGACACCTTCTTGGCGCGGCCGAGCATGTTGAGGCCGACGTTCTCGAGCTTGATGCCGAGGTCTTCCGAGATGACCTGGCCACCGGTGAGGATGGCGATGTCTTCCAGCATGGCCTTGCGGCGATCACCGAAGCCCGGCGCCTTGACGGCGGCGATCTTCAGGCCACCACGCAGCTTGTTGACGACCAGCGTGGCCAGAGCCTCGCCTTCGACGTCTTCCGAGATGATGAGCAGCGGCTTGGAGGTCTGCACGACGGCTTCGAGAACCGGCAGCATCGCCTGGAGGTTGGAGAGCTTCTTCTCGTGCAGGAGGATGTAGACGTCCTCGAGCTCGGCAACCATCTTGTCGGCGTTGGTGACGAAGTACGGCGAGAGGTAGCCGCGGTCGAACTGCATGCCTTCGACGACTTCCAGCTCGGTCTCGGCGGTCTTGGCTTCTTCAACCGTGATGACGCCTTCGTTGCCGACCTTCTGCATCGCTTCCGCGATCATGGCGCCGACCGACTCGTCGCCATTGGCCGAGATCGTGCCGACCTGGGCAACTTCCTCGGAGGTCTTGATCTTCTTGGCAGCCTTGCCGAGAGCCGCGACGACTTCGGTCACGGCCAGATCGATGCCACGCTTCAGGTCCATCGGGTTCATGCCGGCGGCAACCGCCTTGTGGCCTTCCTGGACGATCGACTGCGCCAGAACGGTCGCGGTCGTGGTGCCGTCGCCGGCGATGTCGTTGGTCTTCGAAGCAACTTCGCGGACCATCTGCGCGCCCATGTTCTCGAACTTGTCCTCAAGCTCGATTTCCTTGGCGACGGTGACGCCGTCCTTGGTGATGCGCGGTGCGCCGAACGACTTGTCGATGACGACGTTGCGGCCCTTGGGGCCGAGGGTCACCTTCACCGCGTCGGCGAGGATGTTGACGCCGCGCAGCATGCGCTCACGGGCGTCGCGGGAGAATTTTACGTCTTTAGCAGCCATTTTCAGCTCCTGGCAGGGGCTTGCGATCAAGCCCGGAATTCAGTTGACGGTGAGGCCGATGATCAGCCGATGATGCCCATGATGTCGGATTCCTTCATGATCAGAAGGTCTTCGCCATTGAGCTTGACTTCGGTGCCCGACCACTTGCCGAACAGGATGCGGTCGCCAGCCTTGACGTCCAGCGGGACCAGCTTGCCAGCTTCGTCACGAGCGCCGGAGCCGACGGCGATGATCTCGCCTTCCTGCGGCTTTTCCTTTGCCGTATCCGGGATGATGATCCCGCCGGCGGTCTTGGATTCGGATTCGACCCGGCGTACGACCACGCGGTCATGAAGCGGGCGGAACTTCGACTTTGCCATTTTTTCTTCCTCGAATGAGAACGGTGAGAACAGTTCCTCCATCCGGCGATGCCGGACATCAGTTAGCACTCACCAAGGGAGAGTGCTAACGTGGCGGTGAGATAGGCCTGTGGCTTGCGAGAGTCAAGGCGCGCGGGAAGGGGCAATCGCGCGAAATTTTTCCAATGCTGCCACGCTATAGTGGAAAATCCGGGTCGCCGCCCAAATCGAGCAGCAGGCTGTCCACTTCGATACGCTGGGGTGCTCGCCCACCAGGTGTCATCCGACCAAAGCAGTCCTGCAAACCCTACCGGCGTCGCGGCGATTCAAGCACCAGCAGAGGGCATCGTTCCGCCAGCCCATAGGTCCCTGTCGGGGCGAGGCGGACATTGTCAAAAAACCGGCTCGCCTCTTCGAGCAGCGTTGCCGCCGGGGCGAAGCTGTAGACCGTCTGCGAATTCGCGTAGACGTCGATGGTGCCGATGACCGGCATATCCCATCCGGTCGTGGCGGCAAGGACGTCCCGGTCGGCAAACATCGCATCGAAGGCGTCAAGGATCACCCGCACCGGAATGGCCCGGTCGGGATCGCTGCCGGCACATGCCATGGCAATGCGCCATTTGAGTTCGTGGAAGGTCGCGACGCCACCGGAAAGCGCCAGCGCCCGGACCTCTTGCGGATCGTCCGGCGCCTGCGGGCTTGCATAGGTCCGCAATGCCGCCCGAGCGCCGGGCCGCAGCACACGCGCGATCTCGGCAAGCAGGGCTTGGCGTGCGACCGCGGACCCCAGCGCCGACAGGCAGCCGTCGCCGATCACCGCGCCGGCACTGTCGTCGCCCAGCGGCAGCTCCAGCCAGTTGCCGATCACCGCCTTGCGCGAGGCGGTATCGCCCGGCCAGATGCCCGCTATCATGGCAGGGGACTCGTCGACCGCGAGCATGGTCCGGCCGAGACCGGCAAGTTCCGGCGTGACCCCGAGCAACACCACATCGACCGATTGCAGGCCGAGTTCGCGCTCATAGGCGGCGACGGCTTCCGGCGGCGGACACAGCGGCGACCCGAGAAGCCGCCAGTGACGGCGAATTGCGTCCCAATGGCCAGTCATGCGGAACGGCTTGGGGAATGGCTGGACATATTTCCTTCCAAGCTGTTGGTTGCCTTGCGAATTACCTTTTGCATGGAGAGGTCGTGGCCCGCATTGCCGTCATAACGCATGAATATGACCCCTTCCAGAGCCGGCATGGCCTGCTGTTGCGCCAGGACAGCCCCTACATGCTGTTCGACATCCTTGCGGAGCTTAAACGGCGCGGTCACTCCGTGCGGATCCAGCGTGGACCTTCGGCAAAGCATGACGCCGATATTGCCGTCCTGCATGTCGACGCGACCGTGACGCCATCGGACTATGTCGAGTACGCGCGCGGATTTCCCTTTTGTCTCAACCTCGGTGCAACCGACATTTCCAAGCGCTGCATCAGCGGTGCGATCCTCGAGCAGGGAGCCGGCTGGGGCGGCGAGGTCATCGTCAAGAGCAACCTCAATCATTGGGGGATGCCTGAGGAGCAGATCAATCGAAAGTCCGTTCGCGCCGGCAAGGCCGCACCTTTTCCGAGCGCGCAGACTTTCGATCGCTATCAGGTCCATGCCTCGCTGGCCGATGTGGCGCCGGAGATTTTCGGGCGTACCGACCTCATTGTGGAAAAGTTCATTCCCGAAATCGAGCCCGACGGTTTTGCGGCGCGGTTCTGGATATTCTGCGGCGATCGGGAGCGCTGCACCCGCTACGTCTCGCCGCAGCGTCTGGTCAAGGGCGACGATACCATTCGCCGCGAGCCGGTTCCGGTTCCCGACGAGCTGCGCGCCCTGCGTCGGAAGCTCGGCTTCGACTACGGCAAGTTCGACTTTGTCGTGCATGAGGGCAGGGCGGTGCTGCTCGATGCCAACAAGACCCCCGGCCGCGCCAGGAACCTGTCGAAGATCGTCGCCGCCGGCACCGCCAACCTGGCCAACGGCTTCGAAAACCTTATCCGCCGGGCCGTACAGCGCTCAATCGGGCGCTAGACGAACAGCCGCAACTGCGTGTGGATGATCGAGCGATAGTCCTCGATGGTGTGGCGGCTTTCGGTTTCGTCCTGGGTCAGCGCCATGCGCACGACGCCGCCGGCAAGCTGGAAGATCAGAAACACCATGCGCCCGAACTCTTGGCGCCGCTCCGGCGCCAGAAACGGCCCGACATGGT
The DNA here is from genome assembly GCF_056403855.1 of Mesorhizobium sp. P2_E7. Taxonomy (NCBI): domain Bacteria; kingdom Pseudomonadati; phylum Pseudomonadota; class Alphaproteobacteria; order Hyphomicrobiales; family Phyllobacteriaceae; genus Mesorhizobium; species Mesorhizobium sp. P2_E7. The sequence goes on from NZ_JBFUER010000001.1 coordinate 549,422, forward strand.
CACAGAACATCGCCGCCTGGCGCCGGGTTTCGGCGATGTCGAGATTTTGCAGCGCCTTGTCGGCCTGGATGGCGTTCTGCAGGTCCTGGATGGCCGGGTCGCCGGCAACGCGTTCATAGTAATCGTCGAGCAGCCGGTCGGCGGCGGCAATGACGTCGCCCAGCCCGCCAATATCGGCAACGATAACGGCAAGGCGGGCGCGGCTCACTTCGGAGAAGCGTTCGTAGAGCATCGCCAGGATCGCCGACTTGTTGGGGAAGTAGTGATAGACGGTGGCGATCGGCCCGCCGGCCAGTGCGCCGACTTCCTTCATGGTGACGGCGTCGATGCCCTTTTCGCCGATCAGCCGCATGGTCGTCGCCAGAATGGCGTCGATGCGCTCGCGGCTGCGCTCCTGCTTCGGCCTGCGCCTCGGTTCGGTCGCCGTTCTCACTGCTTCGCTCATGCCGCCACCCTCTCGATCGTCAAGACCATTCGATCCCCAGCCTTGCTGATGCCGAGTCCCACTAATGATTGACAAACGAATATGATCGAGTATCAGTTTCTAAATACTGACAGATTGTCAGTTTTTTTGTCGTCAGGCAAGGACGTTGGGAGGCGCCCGTGACTTCTGTTCGCAACGTCAATGCCGGAAACGGCGACTGGCTGGTCGGCAACCCGACCGCGTCGCAGCTGGCCTCGGCGCTATGGGTCGGTTCGGTCGGCCTGCTCATTCTCGGGCTGCAGCCAGTGCTGCTTGGCGCGCTCTACACCGAAGGACATGTCAGCGGCGATGAACTCGCGCTGGTGGCCACGGCCGAAATGATCGCCATCGGCATCGGCTCGGCGGTCATCGCGATGCTGCTGTCCGCTCACAATATGCGCTGGAAAAGTGCAATCCTTCTGGTCCTGCTGGCGTTGGCGAACTGGGCAACCGCTTATGCGGTCAGCTCGAACGCGCTGATTGGCGCCCGCGCCGTGGCCGGTGTTGCCGAAGGCGGCCTTGTAGCGGTCGCCACCGAGCTGATTGCCCGCTCGCGCCGGGCCGAGCGCATCGGCGGCTTCTTCGTCACTTTACAAACCCTGGCGCAATGCGCGCTTGCGCTGCTGCTGGCGCTTTACGTGATTCCGGCCGCCGGATCGGCTGGAGGCTTCATCGTCCTTGCCGTCGTCTGCATCGCTTCGGTGGCGGTTGCCTTCCTGGTCCCTGATAACTATGCCGACCTGCCCAAGGAGGAACAGTTCAGCAATGTGCTGACCGTTCCTTCGCTCACCGCTTTGCTGTGCGTCTTCTGCTACTTCATGTTCTTCGGCTCGGTCTGGGCTTTTCTCGAGCCGCTCGGCGCTCAATACGGCATCGATGGCCGCACCGTCGGCCTGATCGTATCGGCCAGCCTCGCGGTCCAGGTCCTGGGAGCGATGACGGCAACTGTTTTCGAGGCGCGCATCGACTACCGCATCGCCATCGTGGCGATCGGCGTGGTCGCCGTGGCTGGTTCCGCGGTGCTCGCCGGCAACCCCGGCTTGGCGATTTTCTGGGCCGCCGCCCTGGTCATGGGCTTCATCCTTCTGTTCATCGTGCCCTATCAGATCCGCTTGGCGATCACCGCCGACGAGACGCGCACGGCCGTGCTTCTGGTGCCGGCTGCCCAGCTCTTCGGCCTGGCGATCGGGCCGATCGCGGCATCGCTGCTGATCGACGGCAAGGATTTTAGGCCGGTGCCGGAGTTCGCCGCCGTGAGTGCCGCGGCCAGCGTCGTACTGCTCGGCCTGTTCATCCTGGTCGCGCGCCGCCGCGCCATCGCCTGACCGAACCACTCTTCCCGAAGACGCGATGGCGTGAGCGTCCAGCCGGTCGTTGCAAGGATACTTGACTAAGTCAAATAAATGATTGATCGTTCTCGGGCAGGAGGCTGGCCCATGACGATCCATCATCAACCCGGCAAGGAGCGCATCGACGCGGTGCGAGCCTTCAACCGCTTCTACACCCGCCAGATCGGCCTGCTCGACGAAGGCCTGCTGAAAAGCGCCTTCTCGCTGACCGAGGCGCGGGTGCTTTACGAACTGGCGCATCGCGATGGCCTGACCGCCACCGATCTCATTCGCGATCTCGGCCTCGACGCCGGCTATGTCAGCCGGCTCCTGAAGAAGTTCGAGCACTTGCAGCTGATTTCGCGAACGGCGCTGGCATCCGATGCGCGGCAATCGTCGATCACGCTGACGCCGGCGGGGCGAGAGGCCTTCGCGCCGCTGAACCGCGGTTCGCACGACCAGGTCGCGGCCTTGCTGGAGCGGCTTCCCGCTGCCGAACAGGACCGGCTGGTCAAGGCCATGCAGACGGTGCAGCAGCTCCTGGGCGAAAGCCCGGAGCCCAGAGTCCCCTACATGCTGCGGCCGTTGCAGGTCGGCGACATCGGCTGGATCGTGCGTCGCCAGGGACAGATCTACGCACAGGACTATGGCTGGGACGAAACCTATGAGGCGCTGGTCGCCGAAATCCTCGGCGCGTTCGTCAAATCCTTCGATGCAAAATGGGAGCGCAGCTGGATCGCCGAGCGGCAAGGCGAGGTGGTCGGCTCGGTCTTCGTCGTGCGCAAGTCGGACGAGGTAGCAAAACTGCGCCTGCTCTATGTCGAGCCTTCGGCGCGTGGCCTCGGTATCGGCAAGCGGCTGGTCGAAGAGTGCATCGGCTTTGCCCGCGCCAAGGGCTACAAGACGTTGACCCTATGGACCAACGACATCCTGACCGCCGCCCGTCACATCTATGAAAATGCCGGCTTCAAGCTGGCCGACGAAGAGCGCCACCATGCCTTCGGCAAGGATCTGGTGGGCCAGAACTGGAACCTGGAGCTGTAGCGCTTCAAACTTTGATCGGTATCCAGATCTCCAGCCCGCCATTGCCACTGCGTGGATCGAACTCCGGGCCGTAGCGCTCGAATTCCGGGCCGTCGGCTATCTCATGGCCGGAGGCCGGCAGCCATTTGTTCCAGATCGTGTTGACGGTCCGGCGGATGGTCGAGATGTGCTCGGAATGGTTGAAGACGGCGTATTTCTGCGCCGGCACCCGCACGCGGGAAAGCTCCTTCGGCAGGTCGGAGAAATCCAGCACTTCGACGCCGGCGATGTAATCGAAATTGCCGGCATCGTCGCCGTTGACGCAGACGCCATAGGCGACGTCGCCGGTCTCGCCCGGGATGTTGCCGATATAGGGACCGAAGCGTTGCCACTGCATCGGAATGGCGGCGCTGGATTCGCAACTGTAGCGCTCGCCGAGGCCGGCGATGAGGAACGGCCGGCCGGCCTCGAAGCGCGGCGGCGGCAGTGAGGCGAGGAAGGACTGGTCCATCAGGATCGGCTCCACGAGGTCGAGGTTTTTGAGGCTGCCCTGCGCACGCACCAGTTCCGGCGTGGTGCCGAACTGGTCGCGGAAGGCGCGGGTGAAGGCCTCATGCGAAGCGTAGCCGGCATCGAGCGCGACCGCGAGAATGTCGGGCGCGCCGGCGGCCAGCTTGCGCGCCGCTTCGGTCAGCCGGCGCGCGCGCATATAGCCCATCACCGAACGGCCGGTGGCGGCGCCAAACGCCCGCGTCACATGAAAGCGCGACACGCCGCTGCTGTGCGCGACATCGTCGAGCGAGATCGCTTCCGGCAGATGGCTTTCGACAAACCACAGCGCTTTCTCGGTCGGGTTCATGGCTCTCCTTCTCGCATCGGCGGGCTGACACTATCCATCGCGCCGCCCGACAGTTTGATCGAAATTGCGCACTGGGCAACAATGCAGCATGCCGTGTCGATGTGGGAATCGAAACGGCACGATCCGGGGAGGGGTGTCCCGATGACAGCGACGGCTGCCGATGGCCTGAACCGATCCGGCTTTGCGTGGTGCGGCGCCTTGACAGGGCGACGGGATACCCTTTAGTTGTTATGATATTACATAACTTACCAATGCAAAGTGGAGCAACCGTCACAGAAATTCATTGCGGCGCGACCGATGGAAAACTACGCTGCGCCTCGTGATGGTCCCCGCGCCGAAAGGTCAGGGGTGAAAAGGGAACACGGTGAAATCCGCAAGGGTCGAAGCCGTGGCTGCCCCCGCAACTGTAAGCGGCGAGCAAAATCCGACAAGCCACTGGCCGGCAAGGCTGGGAAGGCAGGATGGCGCAACGACCCGCGAGCCAGGAGACCTGCCATCTCAATGAGTTGACCGGACGGGGTGTGCCGGGAGGAGACGTGGACGTCGGTCTTGTCGGCCGGCTGCCCGAACTGCCTTCCGTCGCCTATCGAGAAAGTGACGGAACGTTGGACGCCGACATCCACCGCATCATCGTGTGCACGCTCTGCCGCGATCTCGTGACCGGGATCAGGTCGGGCGAGGGCCTCTGCGCTGATCTGCGCGCCGGGCTCGCGGCTCACCATGAACCGGCTGTTGCCCAGGGCTTTTCGGTCGAGGGCGTGGCCTGCATGGCGGGTTGCTCGCGGCCGCTGACGGTCGGCTTCCAGGCACCCCGCAAGGCCGCCTACCTCTTCGGCTCCATCGATGCGCGGGCCGACGCCGGCGACCTCGTGCGATTTGCGAAACTCTACGCCTCACTTGCCGATGGCTGGTGCAATTCCGGGCAGCGTCCGGCCGGGCTGGCGGGCAAGACACTCGCCCGCATTCCGGGTTGTCCGACAACAGGTGAGCGATGAACGCGCCGCTTCTCGAAGCCAGCAAGCTGACCGCGACCGCCAACGACCGGTTGCTGGTGGATGGCGTCAGCCTGTCGATGGCCGATGGCGATCGCCTCGCCATCATCGGCCCCAATGGCGCCGGCAAGACGACGCTGTTGCGCATGCTCAGCGGCACGCTGCGGCCAAGCACGGGCGATGTGACATTTCTCGGCCGCCGGCTGGACCGGATCTCGACCGCCGAGCGCGCTCTCCACATGGCCGTCGTCGGCCAGACCGACCAGCCGGATCCCCGGCTCGGCGTGATCGATTATGTCGAACTCGGCCGGGTTCCGCATGCCGGCTTGAGGCGCCGGCACGAAGACCGCGACATCGTTGTCGACGCACTGGGCCGGACCGGGCTCTTGCCGCTCGCCGGCCGTACCATCGGCTCGCTGTCAGGCGGCGAACGCCAGCGCGCGCAATTGGCGCGCGCCATGGCCCAGCAGCCGCGCATCCTGTTCTTGGACGAACCGACCAATCACCTCGATCCGCGCGCCCGCGGCGAACTGCTCGACCTGGTCGCAGGCTTCGGCATGACTGTGGTTGCCGTGCTGCACGATCTGTCTCTGGTCGCGCCCTTCGCCACCCGGGTCGCGGTGATGAATGAGGCGCGCCTGCACGCCCTGGCCGGACCGCGCGAGGCGCTGACCCAGCACCTCATCCGCGACATCTTCGGTATCGACGTCCTGCGGCTGCGCCATCCGACCGAAGACCGCGAGCTCACCGTCTTCGAAGTTCCCAACCGTGTCTCGTCGCCATTCTGATCCAACCCATTCCAAACTCATCCAAGGAGCACCGCCCCGTGAAACGCCTCGTTCTGTCGCTTGCCGCCTCGCTGTTTGCCTCCGCCGCCTTTGCCTTCCCGGTGACCGTGGACAGTTGCGGCAAGCCGCTGACCTTCGATGCGCCGCCCAAGCGCGCCGTCATTCACGATCTCAACATGGCCGAGATGGCGTTTGCGCTGAAACTGCAGCCCTCGATCGTCGGCCTGACCGGCATTACCGGTTGGTACAAAGTCGGCCCGGAATTCAAGGCCGAGCAGGGGTCGATCCCGGAACTGGCGCCGAAATATCCGACGATGGAAAACCTCGTCGCGGTCCAGCCCGATTTCTTTTTCGCCGGCTGGTATTACGGCATGGACCCGGGCGGCGCGGTGACGCCCGACACGCTGGCGCCGCACGGTATCAAGACGCTGGTGCTGACCGAAAGCTGCGTCCACCTCGACAAGAACCGCCCCGCCGCCTCGATGGACCTGCTCTATGGCGACATCGAAAAGCTCGGCAAGATTTTTGGCAAGGAGGCTGACGCCGAGAAACTGGTCACCGACTGGAAGGCACAGCTCGCCGCCATCACCGCCAAGGTCGGCGACCGCAAGGGCACGCGCGTGTTTCTCTATGACTCGGGCGAAGACAAGCCGTTCACCGCCGGCAAGTTCGCCATCCCCAGCGCCATGATATCGGCCGCCGGCGGCGAAAACATCATGGCCGACATGAACACCAGCTGGGGCAACACCGATTGGGAAACAGTGGCGTCGCGCAACCCTGAATTTCTCATCCTGCTCGATTACCAGGATGGCGGCGGCTACAAGAAGCTGCTCGATTTCCTGAAAGCGCACCCGGCGATGAAGGAAACCGATGCGGTCAAGAACGAGCGCTTCGTGGCGCTGCGTTATGCCGAGCTGACGCCCGGGCCGGCCAACATCGAGGCCATCGAAAAGATCGCCAAGGCAATGCATCCGGAAGCGTTCTGAGCATGTCGCCCAAAAGTGCGCAGCGGTTTTGGGGCAACGACATGCTTCAACCGGGAATCTGAGCTTGCCGCACAAGGCATTTTTCCCGGTGATGATGGTGGGAGCGGTGGCAATCGCCGCTTTCGCATTGTTGTCGATCGCCTATGGCTCGACGCTGATCCCGCCGAGCGATGTCGTTGCAGCGCTTGGCCGTGCTATCGGGCTCGGCGGTCACGACGTGTCCGGCCCGGTCGGCAAGATCGTCGTCGATCTCCGTCTGCCGCGCACCATCCTGGCGATCTGCGTCGGCGCCGGTCTCGGCATCGTCGGCGCGCTGCTGCAGACGGTGACCCGCAACGACCTGGCGGATCCGTTCCTGTTCGGCCTGTCGTCGGGAGCCGCCGCCGGTGCGGTTTCCGTCATCACCGTCTTCGGCGACAGTTTTGGCATCTGGACCTTGCCGGTCGCGGCCTTCACCGGCGGCATCCTCGCCACCGGCGTCGTGCTGGTGTTGGTGGCGCGGGTCAAGGGGCAGGGGCCCGAACGGCTGATCCTTGCCGGCCTCGCCGTCTCCTTCCTGTTCACCGCGCTTACCAACTATCTGGTCTTTGCCGGCGACCAGCGCGCAGCCCATTCCGTGCTGTTCTGGACGATGGGCGGCCTTGGCCTGGCGCGCTGGGACAACATCTGGCTCGGCGCGCTGGGCGCAGGCACCATCCTTGCCTATGCGCTGTGGAACCACCGCCGGCTCGATGCATTCCTGGCCGGCGAAAATGCCGCGGAAAGCCTTGGCGTGCCGGTGGCGCGGATGCGCAGGACCACCTTTCTCGTCGCGGCGTTCTCGACGGCAATTCTTGTCTCGGTCGCCGGCGTCATCGGTTTCGTCGGCCTGATGATCCCGCATCTGTCGCGGCCTTTTGCCGGTCCCCTGCATTTGCGCCTGGTCGCCAGCTGCGCTGTGCTTGGCGCCGTGCTGCTTCTGGCAAGCGACCTGCTGGCGCGCACCTTGCTGCCGCCGCAGGAACTGCCGATCGGCATCATCACAAGTTCGGTCGGCGCCTTCTTCGTGGTCGCGATGGTCATTCGCAATCGTCATTGATGCCCGTCGGCATCACTGACAGCGATCGTATTTTCTGGCTGCCATCCCTGTTTGCCGGCTCTGGCGCAATGCGGCATCTTGAATAGTAAGCACGCTTATAATATGTATCACTAATGGTTTCCGACGGAATAGATAGACTGGGCTTTTTGATCCACGACGTGCAGCGGCTGCTGCGCAAGCGCTTCGAGACGCGCGCCAGCGGGCTTGGCCTGTCCTCGGCGCAGTGGCGGCTGATGGTGCGCGTCGCCAAGGAAGAGGGCATCAGCCAGGCGCGGCTTGCCGAACTGCTCGAAATCGAGCCAATCAGCGTTTCGCGCCTGGTCGACCGCATGGAGGAGGGCGGCTGGATCGAACGCCGCTCCGATGCCGCCGATCGCCGCGTGCGCATGATCTTCCCGACCGCCAAGGCGAGCGCCGCCTATGCCGAGGTCAAGAGCCTGGCCGGCGAAGTCTATGAGGAATCGCTGGTTGGCGTTTCGCCGGAAGATCGCCGCGTGCTGATCCGGGCGCTGGACACCATCGTGCAGAACCTTGCGGATGGCGAGACGTCGTCGCTGAAGAGTACGGAAGGGGCAGCGGCATGAATGCGGCAGCCAAGATAGACGAGAATGTGACCAAGCTCGAAGCGCAGGCCCAGCCGGTTGCCGAAGCGCCGGCACAGCCGGCCGCCGCTCCTGTCGCGGTGGCTCCGCCGGTGCAGCCCGCGCCGGTTCCGAAAAAGCCGCGCCGCCTCGGCCGCTTGCTGTTGATGGTCGTCCTGCCGGCGGCATTGGCCATTGGCGGCGGCTACGTCTGGGTGACCGGGGGCCGCTATCAGGAGACCGAAAACGCCAATTTGCAGCAGGCCAAGGTGTCGATTGCCTCGGATACGGCCGGCCGCATCGTTCAAGTCGACATTGCAGACAACCAGCTGGTCAAGCAGGGTGATGTGCTGTTTGCCATCGACCCCGAGCCCTACCGGATCGCGCTGGCGCAGGCCGACGCGGCCGTTGCGGTCGCACGCGTCGGCATCGAACAGTTGCGCGCGGCCTACAGCCAGGCGCTGGCGCAGCAAAAGTCCGACGCCAGCCAAGTCGACTACGCGCAATCGCAATATGACCGCGCCGCCGACCTTGCCCAGAAGGGCATCAACGCCAAATCCTCGCTGGACCAGGCCAAGAACGATCTCGACAAGGCAAAGCAGCAGCTGACCGTTGCCGAGCAAGGCATCATCAGCGCCAAGGCCGCTCTCGCCGGCAATCCCGATATCGAGACCGACAAGCATCCGACGGTGATGGCCGCGCTCGCCGCGCGCGACAAGGCCGCCTACGATCTGGCGCAGACCACGGTCGAGGCGCCGGCCGATGGCGTCGTCAGCCAGGCCTCGTCCTTCAAGGTTGGTCAGTATGTCGGTTCCGGCACGCCGTTGTTTGCGCTGGTCGAAACCGGCGACACCTGGATCGACGCCAATTTCAAGGAAACCCAGCTCACCCACATGAAAACAGGCCAGAAGGCCGAGATTGTGGTCGACACCTATCCGGGCCGCACGTTCGAAGCCACCGTCAAGGCGATCGGCGCCGGCACCGGCGCGGAATTCTCGCTGCTGCCGGCCCAGAACGCCACCGGCAACTGGGTGAAAGTCACGCAGCGCATTCCCGTTCGCCTGGAGCTCACCGATGCCGACGCCAAAATGGCGCTGCGCACCGGCATGAGCGCCTCGGTCACGGTGGACACCGGCGTTGCCCGCGGGTTGCCGGCCATCTTCGGTCACGCCGCCGCGGGCGAGGCACAATAGACTGTGAATGGACCGTGATCCTGAAAAGCGGGATCACGGCCGGGATGCTCGCTCAGGCGAGATGTGATGACAGGATTGGTCCGATGGCAGGTTGCGCGACGGGTAGGGTTGGACCGGGCCGCATGCCGGCCTGACCACAGCCTGGCCATCGCGACGCCGATCCTTGGGTCCTTGGATTTCCGGGCGGCAAGCGCCTGATGTGTTGAGACCTTCGGTCGATGTAACCCCCACATCGATAGATCGCGTCCCACCGCGATGAGGGTCTCTTCACCAGAGAAGGCCTCGCCGCCCGGAAGCCTAGTGTACACGTTTTTGTTACCTGTCGGAAGTTCCGCATCATGAGCACGCCAGAACCTTTCAAGGAAGTGCCGCATCGCGGCCTGATCACCGTGGCGTTGATGCTGGCGACGATCATGCAGGCGCTCGACACCACCATCGCCAATGTCGCGCTGCCGACCATGACCGGCGATCTTGGCGCCTCGCCCGACAACATCAACTGGGTGCTGACCTCCTACATCGTTGCCGCCGCCATCATGACGCCGGTGACCGGCTGGCTGGCCGACCGCTTCGGCCGCAAGGAACTGTTCCTGGCGGCGGTGGTCGGCTTCACCGTGTTCTCGATGCTGTGCGGCATCGCCTGGAGCCTGGAGTCAATTGTGTTCTTCCGGCTGATGCAGGGCGTGTTCGGCGCTGCCATCGTGCCGCTGTCGCAGACCTTCCTGCTCGACATCAACCCAAGGGAACGCCACGGCCAGGCGATGGCCATCTGGGGTGCCGGCATCATGCTGGGGCCGATCCTAGGCCCGACGCTCGGCGGCTGGCTGACCGAGAATTTCAACTGGCGTTGGGTTTTCTTCATTAACTTGCCGGTCGGCATCATCGCCTTTCTCGGCATGGCCGCCTATCTGCCGGTCGTTGCCCGGCGCGTGCGCAGCTTCGATTTCTTCGGCTTCGCCATGATCTCGCTCGGTGTCGGCGCGCTGCAACTGCTGCTCGACCGCGGCGGTGAGGTCGACTGGTTTTCCTCGGTCGAAATCTGGATCGAGCTTGCTCTTTCGATCACCGGCTTCTGGGTGTTCATCATCCACACGGTGACGGCGGAACGTCCTTTCATCGACCCCAAGATTTTCCTCGACCAAAATTTCGTCACCGGGCTGGCGTTCATCTTCGTAATGGGCGTGCTGATCCTGGCTTCGATGTCGCTGTTGCCGCCGATGCTGTCGACCATCTTCGGCTATCCGACCATCACCATCGGTATCGTCTTGGGGCCGCGCGGTGTCGGCACGATGATTTCGATGCTTGTCGTCGGGCGGCTCATGAGCAAAATCGACGCCAGGATTCTCGTCGTCATCGGCTTTCTGCTCACGGCACAGTCGCTCTACACCATGGCCGGGTTCACGCCGCAGATGGACAATTGGCTGATCCTCAGCTCCGGCGTCATCCAGGGGCTGGGCATGGGCATGGTGTTCGTGCCGCTCTCGACGGTGGCCTTCGCCACGCTCGACGTGCGTTTCCGCACCGATGCTACGGCGCTGTTCAGCCTGGTGCGCAATCTCGGATCCTCGATCGGCGTGTCGGTGGTGACGGTTCTCCTGGTGCGCAACACGCAGGTCAATCACACCGAGCTGTCGGCTTTCATCAACCCGTTCAACCCAAATCTGTGGGCGGCCTCGCCAGCCGCGGCAAGCGGCGATCCCATGGCGCTTTCGCAGATGGATCGCATGGTCAACATCCAGGCGATGATGATCTCCTACGTCAACGACTTCAAAATACTGATGATGATGACGCTGATTGCCATCCCGTTTGTGTTTCTGCTGCGCAAGCCGAAGACGGCCTCGGCCGCAGGCGCGCCGGCGGCGCATATGGATTGAGACGCGCGTCGATAGTCGCTGGTATCAGATGACGTAGTCGCGGACGTGTCGCGAAATATGTAAGGTCGGGCGGTCGTCGAGATGATCGCAAAATTCTCCATATATCAAATAATGTCGATTCTATTGCGCCAATAGCGATTTGAAAACGGCGGTTGGTTTCAGGTAACCCGGAACCTTCGCCTCTGATTTTGGTTCAGCTTATCTGCTATTAGTACATAAGTAACACTATCAACCGACTGTCGCGTGGCACAAAAGTGTTTTTTGCGTTGTTTCAGACCCAGCCGGGAGAAGGTCTGTTTGGCTACGAAATCATCCGGGAAATCCGTGGAAACGACTCAGTCTGTCAGTTTGGCCGCATTGGCAAAACTGGCCGACGTTTCCTATGGGTCGCTGGAGCACGAGCTGCGGGCGACGATCACCGCACTTGAGCAGCAGGCGCTGCGCTTCGAGACGGTGATCGAAAACGTTTCGCAAGGCATCTGCTTTTTCGACCGCGATGAGCGGCTGATCCTGAGCAATCGCCGTTATGCGGAAATCTACCGCCTCGCACCCGAGCAGTTGCGGCCTGGCCTGACGCTGAGCAAAATCGTCGAGCGCCGCGCCGCTGCCGGCACGGCGGCGCTGGCCACCGACGCCTATCTGGCGATGGCGAGATCGGTCAATTCAGGCAAGGCGCCAAGGACCTGGACCGCCAAACTCCCCGACGGCCGGACCATCCAGATTTACAACCAGTCAATGCCCGACGGCGGCTGGGTAGCCACGCATGAGGACATTACCGATCTCATCGCCAATCGACAGATCGTCGACGAGCGCATCTCGTTGCAGGCACTGATCGACTGGGTGCCCAACTATCTCTGGGTCAAGGATACGCAAAGCCGCTTCATCGTCGTCAACAGCGCCCTTGCGACGGACAGTGGCCACGACAAGACCGCCGATATGATCGGCTTGACCGATTTCGATATCCATCCCCCGGAGGTTGCGCAGAAATTTCGGCGGATCGAACAGTCGGTGCTCGAAAGCGGACAACCCTTGGTCGACGAGGAAGAGTTCGTCGTCAACGCGTCGGGCGCCGGAAAATGGCTCTCCTCGACCAAGGTGCCGTTGCGCAATGTTCAAAACGAAATATTCGGCCTGGTTGGCATCGCCCGCGACATCACGGCCCGCAAGCAGGCGGATGTGCTGCGCAGCGGACAGGCAAACATCCTGGAGATGATTGCGACGAGCGCTCCGCTCGAGAATGTGCTCGACAGCCTCATGCGCCTGGTCGAGTCACAACTGAAGGGGATATTCGGTTCCGTCCTGCTGCTCGACAAGGACGGCATGCATTTGCGGCACGGTGCTGCGCCGAGCCTGGCCAAAGCCTATATGAGCGCCATCGATGGGGCTGCCATCGGCCCCAAGACAGGGTCGTGCGGCACCGCCGCCTATCGGCGCGAACCGGTCATCGTCGCCGACATACTGCAGGATCCGCTCTGGGAGGACTACCGCGAACTCGCGGCGCCCTATGGCTACCGTTCGTGCTGGTCGACCCCGATCCTGTCGCATCAGGGCGTCGTGCTGGGCGTCTTTGCCATGTATTCGATGAGCGTGCGCGAGCCGACCGACGTCGAGACCCGCCTGATCGAATTCACCACCCACATTGCCGGTATCGCGATCGAGCGCAAACGGGCTGAAGACCAGATCCACTTCATGGCCAACCATGACGCGCTGACCGGCCTGCCCAATCGCGCTTTGCTGGAAGATCGGCTTTCCCAGGCGGTCCTCTACGCCCAGCGATACAATCGCTGGGTGACGGTGGTGGTCATCGATCTCGACAATTTCAAACTGGTGAACGATACGTTCGGCCACAATGACGGCGACGAGCTCCTCAAGACTGTCGCGAGCCGCTTGGTTGGATGTGTGAAGGCGACCGACACCGTCGTGCGGCTTGGCGGCGATGAATTCGTCATCGTCCTGTTCGACCAACCCACCAATGTCGATGTCATCTCGGAAATCCTGCAGACGATCACGGATGCGATTGCAAAGCCGGTTCCTGTCGCGGAGCATCGCCTGCGCATAACGGCCAGCATCGGCATCGCAAGTTACCCGAAGGACGGGGCGGACCCGGATACGCTGCTGGCCAATGCCGATGCCGCCATGTATCGCGCGAAGGAATTCGGCCGCGACAATTTCCAGTTCTATGCTCCCGAGTTCAACTCCAGGGCGCATGAAAAATTCCTGCTTCAGGAGGAATTGCGAAACGCGCTCACCCGTTCGGAATTCGCTCTGCACTATCAGCCGCAGGTGGATGTGCGATCGGGACAGATCTTTGCGGTCGAAGCATTGATACGCTGGAACCATCCGACGCGTGGCCTGGTTTCGCCGCTGACGTTCATCCCTTCCGCCGAGGAGACCGGGCTGATCGTGCCGATCGGCGACTGGATCCTGCATGAAGCCTGCCGGCAAAACAAAGCCTGGCAGCGCGCCGGTCTGCCGCCCGTCACCGTCTGCGTCAACGTGTCGGCGCGGCAATTCAGGGAGAAGAACCTGATCGACCGCGTCGTCGACGCATTGAAGGAAAGCGGCCTGGAGGCCAGGTATCTTGAAATGGAAGTGACCGAAAGCCTGATCATGCAGGATTTCGAGCTGGCGGTCGCGACGATGAACGGACTGCAAGAGCTCGGCGTGCAGATCTCGATCGACGATTTCGGGACCGGCTATTCCAGCCTTAGCGCGCTCAAGACCTTTCCGGTGCAGCGGCTGAAGATCGACAAGTCCTTTGTCGACGACCTTGCGACCGACGAGAACGATCAGGCGGTTACCAGCGCCGTCATCTCATTGGGTCAAAAGCTGAACCTGAGGGTCCTTGCCGAAGGCGTCGAGACAGAAGACCAGGTCGCCTTCCTGCGCCAGAACAATTGCAACGAAATGCAGGGCAATTATTTCAGCAAACCGCTGTCGGCCGAGGATATCGGCGAGCTCATCGCGCGCAAACGTTGAGCGCCCGCTGGCTCCTATTTCTGGCCCCTATTTTCCGAGCACCAGGCTCCAGTAACGGATAGCGCTGTCGCGTCCGTCGCGCACATAGGCAAGACCGAAGCGGCTGAAATCCGGGTCGAGCATGTTGCGGCGGTGGCCGGCCGAATGCATCCAGATGTCGAACAGTTTCTGCTGGTCGAACCGGCCCTCGGCGATGTTCTCGGCGGCGGCGCCCCGCACGCCATTGTCCTTCATCCGCGACGCGAAATCCTTGCCCCAGCCTGTCGTGTGGCTCATGCGTTCGCGCGAGGCCATATAGCCGGCCTGCTGGAGAGCGGCCTGCTCGAGCTGTTCGTCCGGCACCAGCACCGGCAGCCCGGCCGAGGCGCGGATGCCGGCCAGCGTTGCGGTGGCGGAGGATGAGACACCGGCGCCTTCGCCGGTCGGCACCGAGACCGTGCTGCAAGCGGCGAGCCCGGCCATGGCTGCAAGGCCGATCAGCAGCAGGCGCCGGTTTAGGTTCGGAATCTGGTGGTTTTCGATTTTTTCAATGGTCATACCCGCCTGAGATAATGGCGATCATGGCTTTTGCCGGGCAGGGCGATGAAAATTTCGCTCGCGGTTCAAAGCGCATAGGCGTTCGGGGTCACCTTCGCGTTTCCTCCTTCAGTAGGTGACTGTGACCACCACCGTGTCGGTATAGACACCGGCCGATGGCGTAACCTGCGGCGGCACGCGACCGTACACGGTGAGGGTCTGTGTCGCACCGTTTCCCGTTCCGGCCACCGTGCTGCCAGGCGTCGACGCATCGCCCCAAGGTTGGGTTCGATCGGTGTCCTTGTAGAGGCCGTAAGTCACGGTTTCCGCACCCTTCGACATTTTGCGCGACGTCGGCGGCGCGCCGGTGGTGCCGCCGTTCAGCGAGACGGTATATGCCAATGCCGGCGTGCAGGTGACCGAAACCTGCCCAGTGGCATCGACATTTGCACCCAGAATTCCTTTTGATCCGAAATCGATATTCTGCGTCGACACGAGACAATTGGCGGCGACTGTCGCATTGATGGTGAAGGTTGGATCTGCAGCGGTGGTTCCAGAAGCGGTACTGCAGCTGCTGCTGGAGGTGTAGCGATAACGAAACTCGACCTGCGCGCCAGAAAACGTTGAGAGATAGGTCCCAGGCGGAACCGTGCCTTGGCTACCAAATGCTCCGCCATAGATGGTCGCACTGCCCGTGGCGTTCCCCGAAGCATTCGGCGTCAACGCAAGGGCCGGCGGTCGGGAGGCATAGGCCCAGGCATAAGAGCCCCAAACCACGCTGCGCGCCGAATCCGAATAGAGCTGGTAGTTAAGGCTGTTGGCTCCGCTCAGCATCTGTCGCGCAGTCGCCGAAGATGCACCTCCAGTGCCGGCCGCAAGATGCGCACATATCAGGATGCGCTGGCCGGCAATGCCGCTGCAATTCATGTTGATCGTAGCGGTCGAGTTGGTTTGGCTGCTGGACAGTGTGTCGACCGAGCCAAAGTTCATGTTGGAAACGCCAAAGCTGCAGCTTTGCGCCCAGGCGAATGATGGAAACAAAGCGACGGTTAAGAGGATTGCAGCACGGAGCATTCTTTCTCCCAAATTCATCGGCATGCCACGTCCTTGATCGCCACTTGCTGGCCGGGCTCGGGTTTGTAGGGAAATTCGGCTCGGCAGGAGCTTCCATCCGAGCGGTCGATCACAACCGCGTTCTCAGAGGCAAGACCGCGAATGTAGGCCTGACCGTCGTAGCCGATGACGAACACATCCGAGCTACCGTCGATGCGCCCCTTTAGACCAGCCTCCAGCGGAGTGCCGCTGGTGTCGACCAAGGTGACGAGCGCTGCCTTCGGAGCCTCCGATACTCCAAACTTCACCACAACACCGCTGCGGTCGGCTGGCACAACGACCTCCTTGGTTGCCGGGACATCCGCATCGACCGCTAGGTTCTTGGGGTCGATTGAAACCGTGTTCGGCTCATAGGAGTTGAGGCCCGGGACGAGAATACGTCCCTTACGATCGGTCTTGCCGACTGGTCGGTTCTGGAATTGGACATCCACATCTGGCGCACCAACATCGACGACAGCGAAAGCGTCATCAATGCGATTGGTGGCAAAGACCCCGCCGCCGGCCACGGCAATCGCGCCATCCATTTGCGCGGTCGCCCTAAAATCATTGTCGTATTGTTGGACACCGGCCTCGAAGCGAGCGAACGGCGCCCGATAGCTAACAGCGGCCGACCGACTGGGCGTTTCTCCTTCGGAGGTCCGTGCCCGCCAGCCCACGCTGCCGTCCTGCAGCCGCTCCGACTTGGCGACGTCAGCTACGACATTCAGGCCATCCGGACCACTCTCCACGCCGGTCGAGGCAGTGATATCGTCGCCGAACGGGAGGGAGATTCCAGCGAAAACACCAAAACTGTCGCGGTCCTCAAGGTCGACAAAGGCGGTGGCGTAAAGGCTGCTTCGCCTGAAGATCTGCTGGCTGTAGGAGAGGCCGACAATCTGGCTCTTCTGGCCCTCGGCACTTTCGAGATGCGTGTAGGAGAGATTGAGGCTGGAAAAATCGAGCGGCGTTGGAATGCTCAAGGTTACCTGGCCGATCGCGCGGGGAACGCCTGCGCTGAAGATCGGAAAGTCGCCCGGATCGGAAAACGACGGTTCGGCGGTTATTGAGGCGATGTCTTCGTAGTCGCCGAAGGCGCGTTGGATTCGACCGTAAATCGACCAGCCTTCGTGGCTCATCTCCAGCGAGGCGTTCACAAGCGAGCCGGTTCGCCCGTCATGGTGGCTGCCCGCAACAGCGACCGATAGGGCGCCATAAGGTCCGAGCGGAAATGCGGCGCCCACTCCGCCATTAATCAAATCCTCGCCACCCTCGGCATGACTTTCCAGCGTCAGCCAGTTGGTGAGACCGTAACGTGCCGTTGCAAAGCCAAACATGCGTTGGTCGTAGTCGTCGGATTGGGTGCCGAAATTGCGCCGTGGAAATCCGACCTCAGTCGAGAAGTCGAGCAATCCCTGACCCAGCATGTCGCTGGAGGTATAGAAGGGGAGTCTGGTCGTCGTCTCACGACCGAGGCTATCTCTCAGGATGACCTGCGCTTCGCCGGCTCCTGCAAACACCGGCAGGTTGGTGATCTGAAAAGGCCCAGCGGGAATGTTGCCGGTATAGGTGCGAACGTTCTGGGTGTAGACTTCGAGCGTCGAAGGGACGGCGGCAGTTCCTCCGAACGATGGCAGCGGCAGAGTAACCAGATCAGATCGTAGCGCGAAATTGCGCTGCGCCTGGATGCCGCCGAGATAAACTGGCCGGGTCCAGGAGAGCCCGCCGGAGATAAAGTCGCCGCCCGGTAGGTCATCAGGCGCTTGGGGTCTGAGTAACTCCAGGTCGTGTTGAGCCGAGTAAACCCGCCGAATTCACCATCGGAGTAGCCGGCGATAAAACCTTGACTGAGGGTGCCGAAGGGACTGAACACGCGCGCGTCGAAGCCGCCGGAGATGCCCTGAAACAGGTCGACGTCCTTTTCGAACAATCGGTTGGAGCTAGCGAAAAGCGAATAGTTGAGTACTCCGCCGTAGCCGGCCTGCGGTTCTATACGATCCTCATTCCTGCTCCCGGCAACATCGACGACGCGGGCCGCGCGGCCGTCGTTCGTGGTCGTGACATAGAGGCGCTGACTTGGTCCATCGATACGAAAGGCAACGTTCGGCAATCGGTCAAGTCGGACCAAGCCATCACCGCCCACCGCATCATCCACCGGCTTCAGGCCGACCTGCTTCAGCTCATCCGCTGTTGCCGCCAAGCCACCGTCCGGGAATTGCGTGAAGGTGCCGACCAGTTGCGTCGAGACGTCGTTGATGAACACCTCGAGATAAAGATCGCGGCGTTCGGTTTGGGCGGGAGCGGGTTCCGCAATTTGAGATTGCGAATCCTGCGCGTTCGACGGCAGGAGAGGAAAAAAGAAACCTGCAACGACGATCGCGAATCTACTGCCCTTTGATCGCAACTGGGGCATCGAATGGTCCAAAGTCGCTCTGTGCCTTCAGTGTGACAGAGCTTCCGGCCAGCGATTTGCTGCTGCCGATCGGCCATTGCATGGTGGCGCCACCCAGAACGTAGCCGACCAGTCCGCTACGGCTTCCGAGCTTCTTGCCGCCTTGCGTCAGATTGAGATTGGATAGTCTCAGGCGGCTTTCACCATTGTTGCGCGCCGTGAGAAGAAGGCTGCGGCCCTTCCGCGACAGGCTGAACGAGACGTCCGGTGCCTTAGCGTCGGGATTGCGAAAGAAGACAGGCACGGAATATCGAAGCACCAGGGTGACGGTGCCTGCCTTCCTGCGCGAGGGATCGGGCAACTCGTCCACCAGCAGGCGGTAGCCCTCCTCGGTGCCCACCGGCGTCTTGCTTACGCGCAGCACGCGAACGGAATAATCGGCATTTGGCCCGACCTCAGTCGAGGGCGGGCTGGCGACAACGTCCGTGGTCGGCTCCAGTTGCTCCACCCCGTCGACCTGTCGCCATCGGAATACGCGAATCTGGACGTTAATCGGCCGCTTGGCGTCATTGTGCAGATTTAGAACTGCCGCGCTGTCGGGAGCAATCAGTTCCAGGCTGGTTGGGGCTACTCTAAGGGAAGCGGCTGCTGAATGGCTCACACACAGCAAAAGGAGCGCTGCCGCCCCTATGCATGACTGCATGGGTCGCATGTCGTGTCCTCCGGTTTGGGAAAGATCAATACGTCACTGTAATCGCAACAGTGTCCGTATAGGCGCCTGCGGCTGGTGTCGTCTGTGGTGGAACCCGCCCATAGACGGTCAGGTTCTGGACGCTACCGTTGCCGGTTCCTGCAACAGTGTCGGTGCCGATCGTCACTCCCCAAAGTTGGGTGCGCCCGGTGTCACGGTAAAGCGTATAGTTGACGGTGGCGGCACCCGGGCCGGTCATCTTGCGAACCGCAACGGTCGCGCCACTGCCAGCCCCGGCGCTCAGGCCAACATTGTAGGTCTGACCAGAGGTGCATTGAACGCCGATGGTGCTGGTTTGATCAACATTGGCATCGATGACGCCCTTTGATCCAAAATCAAGATCGCTGGCGGTCTGCACTTTGCATTCGGCCGTAATCGTGATGCGAACATTCATGTTGCCGGTTGCGACGGCGGCAAGGGCCGAATTCGTCAGTAATGAGGCTGCAGAAAGGATCGCCAGAAAGGCGGAGGACAAAGCTCGCATGCGGTGCTCCCGTATGGTTCGGTTCGTCGCACATGGCGAAAAACCGTCGAAAAGCTCCCAAGCCCCAATACATCTGACATATTTTCCGTTTAGATACAACTAATGTCGAGAATTCTCCCCATCGAAGCCCATTCGACATATTTTAGGTTGCTGGTAGGTTCTGTTCTATGTTGCAATAAGTACTTGAAGCAGTATGATTGGAAGCAGCTGTAGTATGCAACAAGTCCGAATTGATTCAGTTTGATATCTCGTCAAAGCCATAAAGCAACACTTTCCGTTCCCCAAATTGAAGCTAGATCTGTCCTTTTGCGTTCAATTGTGCGTGCAAGCATTAGATGTAACGCATGTGCCATAGGTTGCAAAATTCGACAGCGGCCAACAAAAGCTGGCCGGCGAACCGCAACCTACCGAAACAAGATATGGGTTGCCTGAAGGGTTGGCGAAGTGCTTCTCCTACGGGTGCCTCAGACGGCTCTGATGCAGCTAGTAGTAGACAGAACGGTGCAAGGCACGTACCAGTTTAGGAGGACTCGACCCTGAGCGCCTTCGCCCAATTCCGCAATATTCGAAAACCCTATTTCGATCAGAATTTTGCTCGGCCCTGATCCAGGTTTCCGTCAGTCTTATCCGACTGGCCTCCTCTGCCCGTACTTGGCCACGCCACCTGGCATCTCTGTCGCAAGGTGGTTGCGCCGGAACGGGCACAGCAGATCAGGCGGCCGATGTAGCTGCGTCCGCAGGCGGCTCAGCGTTGCGCGTCGGTCGCCATTTTCAGCGCCAGCGCGGCGAGCACCGTGCCCATCATCCAGCGCTGGATGACCATCCATAGCGGTCGTCCGGCGAGGAAGGTGGCGATTGAACCGGCCGTCACCGCGATGATGGCATTGACGGTCAGGCTGATGGAAATCTGCGTGGCGCCGAGCACCAGAAGCTGCGACAGCACATGACCTTTGCCGAGCGAGATGAACTGCGGCAGCAGCGACAGATAGAGAACCGCCACCTTGGGGTTGAGCAGATTGGTCATCAGGCCCATGGCGAACAGCTTGCGCGGCCTGTCCTTCGGCAGTTCGCGCACCTGGAACGGCGAGCGCCCGCCGGGCCGCACCGCTTGCCAGGCGAGCCACAGCAGATAGAGCGCGCCGGCAATGCGCAGCGCGTCATAGGCGAATGGCACGGCAAGCAGCAGCGCGGTGATGCCGAGCGCGGCCGATACGACATAGAACAGAAAGCCGACTGCCACGCCGCCGAGCGAGATCAGCCCGGCCTTCGGTCCTTGCGACAGCGAACGCGAGATCAGGTAGATCATGTTCGGCCCGGGCGTCAGCACCATGCCGAGGCAGACCAGCGCGAAGGCGAGGTGGTTGGCGGTTTCGGGCACGGGCAATCTCCGGGAAGCGGTGACGTTACTCACCATGCGCTTTGACTCGCCGCAAGAGCATGATGGCGGGAGCCTTTGCGCCAGCGTCGAAAATTGCAGAGGGCGGCGACGCTGTTGATCTCCCTCCTTGAGGGGGAGATGGCCGGCAGGCCAGAGGGGGTCGTCTCGCGTGGAGAACCAGCCTCGTCTGTCGACGAAGGGGTGTTGCGTCCCGTCGAACCGACCCCCTCTGTCGCCTTTGGCGACATCTCCCCCTCGAGGGGGGAGATGAGCAGCTTCTGCCTCAGCTCACCACGCGCAGGTTCGACAGCTCGTTGGCGATTTCCTTGAAATTGTCCGACAGCGTGGCGCCCGTGGCATTCCAGAACAGTTTCGCAGGCTTGCTCGGGTCGATCGGATCCTTGCGGAAGCGCGAGTCGGACGAACACGTCTTCAGCGCGTCCATCGCGCTCTTGTCGCCGGCGTCGGTCGTCGACATGTCGAGCGCCACCGTCATCACCATGATGTTGGCCGCCTTGGCGTTGTTGCACAACGTCGCCATCTGCTCGTTGAGCGCGGCGGTGTAGTTGCTCGACGAATAGTTGAGCTGGCCGATGGCGCTCGACGTGCCGCCGAACAGGCGGGTGACCGCGGTGCCGTTGTAGCCGACGCCGGTATAGCCATAGCCGGCATAGGTCGACTTGTTGCCGGCGGGGTCGGAGCTCACCGTCGAATAGGTGTTCTCGCCGTCGGTCAGCACGATGACCACCTTGTCGTTGCCGCGTTCGGTCTCCGGGCGTCCCTCGGTGAAGGGCTCGGTGCTGGAGACGGTGCGCCAGCCCCACGCCATGCCTTCCGGCACATTGGTGTTGCCGTTGGGTGCCATCAGGTCGATCGCAGCCTTGATCTTGGCCAGCCCGTCGGCGTTGGTGACATCGGTCAGCGGCGTGATCGGCGTCGTGGTGCAGCTGTAATTAGGCCCGGCGCCTTTCGACAGCACCGGCGCATTGATCGGCCGCGGCTGGAAATACTTGGCCATGTTGGACTGTCTGGTCTTGCCGGTGGTGCTCGACGGATCGTCGTTCCACCAGCTGTTGACCGCGCCATAGGTCACCGGCTTCGGCTCATCCGGATCCTGCGTGATATACCAGTGGTTGCCCGGCTCGTCGGGCGCAAACATCGGCACGAACATGGTCGCGGGGTCGCCGACGCCAGTGCCGGTGTTGTTCGGTCCGCCGGAGGCCGGCGCATCGTTGACATTATAGGGATAGGGACGGACTTCGACGCAGCCCTGCCAGCTGGCGAACGGTCCGTATGTGTCGGTGTAGTCGTATTCGTCGTGGCTGTCCGAGCATGTATGATTGGCACGGTATTTGTCGCAGACCACGCGTTTGCTGCCGACGATGCGCTCGTGGCTGGTGACCACCTTCATGTCGCGGTAAAGCGAGAAGCGGGTCAGCATCTGCCCCTCCTGCTCACCCCAGCCGGTGCCTTTCTTGTACCAGATGCCACCGATCTTCTGGGCATATTTGTCAGCGGCGTTCAGCGTCGACCAGTCGAAGTTCTCATTATGGATGGGCGACAGACCATACGCGTCGATCCATGACGCATTGTCGTTGCTGGCGCCGACATTGACCGAGGCGGCGAACGGCACCAGGCTGAACTGCACCGGCTTGTCGATCTGCTTGATCATTGCGGCCTGCGAGGCAAGCGTGTCGACCAGCTGCTTGGCGGCCTGCTTGAGAAGGTCGATGCGCTTTTGTCCGGAGCCGGTGCCGGGCGTCGACATCGAGCCCGAATTGTCGAGCACCATGGCCACTTCCAGCGTGTTCTTCAACCGCACCTGCGAGCACACGGAGTAGTCGATGTCGCCTGACGTCTTGCCGATCAACATCGAAGCTGCCGGCAGGAAATAGGGCTTGTAGACCAGGCTTGCGCAAAGCTTGACGATGCCGCCGCCGGCTGTGCTGCTGGGCAGCGTAACGTCGAGCGTCGTGTTGGCCGGATCGACGTCGTTGAGGTTTGCCTTGAAGAAGTCGAGTGCATAGGCCCGCAACTGGTCGTCGGTGGCGCCTTCCACCAGCCGGCGCGCGGTGGCGAAGTTGGCGGCGTCGAGCGCGTTGACCACCTTCTGCTTCTCGCTGACCATGCCGCTGAAGTCGACGGCCAACGCCACGCCGCCCATCAGCGGCACCATGGCCAGAACAGTCATGAGAGCATAATTGCCGCGCCGGTCGCGCCAGAAGTCACGCCAGAATGTGCGCATGTGATGTAAGCGGCCCCGCCTGCGGATTCTTCAATGCCGCCACACTTTCACAAAACGCTGAAGGACGGGTTTGGGAAACCGCTCGATTGCGCGCTGAGCGCTTCACCAAGCGCTAACCAAAGGTGGCGGCCGGTGGATGACCGCTGCTCGAAGAAACGCCCCGCCGGGGAGACGGGGCGCCTCGTTCCAAAGGATTTCGTTGGCTCAACCGACGATGCGCAGGTTTGACAGCTCGTTGGCGATTTCCTTGAAATTGTCGGACAGCGTGGCGCCGGTGGCGTTCCAGTAGAGCTTCGCGGCCTTGGTCGGATCTTTGGGGTCCTTGCGGAAGCGCGAATCCGAGGAACATTCCTTCAGCGCGTCCATTGCCTTCTTTTCATCCGTCTTGGTGTCGACGAGGTCGAGCGAGACGGTCATGACCAGGACGTTGTTGGCCTTGGCATTTGCGCAAAGCGTTTTCATCTGCTGGTCGAGCGCGGCGGTGTAGTTGGTGGAGGTATAGGTGGTGCTGGGGACGTCCGTATTCATGAACAGGCGGGTCACGCTTCCCGATCCCGGATAGGTCAGGCCGGTATAGCCATAGGCGGCATAGGTCGATCTGTTGTTGGAACTGCTGCCGTCACTGACGGCGCTATAGGTGTTGGCGCCGTCGGTCAGCACGATGACCACCTTGTCGTTACCTTTTTCGCTGTTCGGCCGGCCGTCGGTGAAGGGCTCATTGCTCGACACCGTACGCCAGCCCCAGGCCATGCCTTCCGGAACGTTGGTGTTGCCGGTCGGCGCCATGTCGTCGATGGCATCGTCCAGTTCTTGTTTCTCGGCCTCGTTGGTCACGTCCTTCAGCGGCGTGATCGGATTGGTCGTGCAGCCAGCGTTCGGACCGTCGCCTGCAGCGGCCGAACTCGAGTTGTAGGGTTTGATCATGAAGTACTTGCGCATGTCCGACTGACGCTCCTTGGCGGTCGTAGAGCTCGGCCAGTCGGCCCACCAATTGTTGTCGGACTTCGGGATGTTAGCCCAAATATTGACATCGTCGATGCCGTCGCGATTGAAGTCGCGCCAGAGGGTGCCAGACTCGTCCGGTGCAAACATAGGCACGAACAGCGTAGCCGGGTTGGCGGTATCGGGCGTCGTGTCGTCGTCATTATAGGGATAGGGCCTCGCCTCCACGCAGCCTTGCCAACTCGCATAGCGGCTCGTGGTGTAGACATATGTCGGCGGTGGGTAGAACCAATGGCCCTTGTCACAAGTGCCATTCTTCTTGAAAACGTCACAGACATATTGCCTCGGGGTGGTAACCGTTTCGCGGCCGGATTCGACGGTCATGTCGGAATAGAGGCTGAAGCGGGTCAGCTTCTCACCCTCGGTATCCCCCCAGCCGCTGCCTTTCTTGTACCAAACGTCGCCCACCTTCAGGGCATACTTGTTGGGGTCGTTGGCCGCGGTCATCTTCGTCCAGTCGAAATTCTCGTGGTGGATCGGCGAGATGCCTTGCAGGTCCATCCAAGAGTCCTGGTCGTGGCCGGGGCCGACGTTGACCGACGCCGAAAACGGAACCAGGGAAAACTGCACCGGTTTGGAGATCTGCTTCATCTGCTGCGCCTGAAGCGCCAGCGTGTCGACCAACTGCTTGGCTGCCTCCTTGAGAAGATCGATGCGCTTCTCACCAGTACCGGAGCCGAGGTAGGCCATCGACCCCGAATTGTCGAGCACCAGCGCAACCTCGAGCGTGTTCTTGAGGCGAACTTCGGAGGTTGCGGTCATCTGGACATCGGTGCTGCCTGACGATTTGCCAAGCATCCAGGCCGCGACCGGCAGAAAGTATGGCTTGAACGTCAGCGTCGCCTGAAGTTTCAGCGTGCCGCCGCCGGTATTGTTGTTTGGCAATGTCACGGTCAGCAACGTATTGGCGGGCTGGACGTGGCCGAGATTGGCCTCGAAGAAGTTCTTGGCATAGGCCTTGATCGCATCGTCGGTCGCGCCGGAAACGATCTGCCGGGCAGTGGCGATGCCTGCGGCATCGAGCGCATTCAGCGTTTGTTGGCGCTGGCGGACCAGCTCGGTGTAGTCGATGGCGAGCGCCAGCGCGCCCATCAACGGCACCAAGGTTATCACTGTCATCAAGGCATAGTTGCCGCGTCTGTCGCCTAGAAATCTGCGGATCATGCCTACAGCACCCCTGCCAGGACCCAAATGTCGACTATCGGCGTGAACATGCCCACAAATCGTTAAATTTCAGGTTGCTGAAATACGTCCAAGGTCGGCCCATCTTTTCAAGGCTCGTTAACCATTGGGCCTGGTGATCGGCGATGCGACATTTCCTGATCGGCCGAAGCTTGGGGAAAGGCGCCTTCTGCGAGATGCAACCGCCATCAGCCCATGGCTCGACGGCGTCGAAACGCCGAAAGCTGGTGACAGGATGAAACGCTTCGGTTAATGCGGGACCGGTTGCGGCGGACCGTCGGCCGCAGCTCCAGCAACGATCGTCACATCAGGAAAACGGCATGGCGGATTCGCCTGACATCATCGGCTCGCTCGCGG
The DNA here is from genome assembly GCF_056403855.1 of Mesorhizobium sp. P2_E7. Taxonomy (NCBI): domain Bacteria; kingdom Pseudomonadati; phylum Pseudomonadota; class Alphaproteobacteria; order Hyphomicrobiales; family Phyllobacteriaceae; genus Mesorhizobium; species Mesorhizobium sp. P2_E7. The sequence continues at coordinate 574,959 of NZ_JBFUER010000001.1, forward strand.
ATTTGTCGGGTGCCTACTCGGCCATCCTGTGCGATGTCTGGGGCGTGATCCACAATGGCGAATGGCATTTCCCGGCTGCGACGCTGGCGCTGGAAACCGCGCGCGCGGCCAAGCTTCCGGTTGTCCTGATCACCAATTCACCGCGCCGCAGTGCCGATGTGGTGGCGCAGATGAATGCGATCGGCGTTCCCGCCGCTGCCTACGACCGTGTCGTCACGTCGGGCGACGTGACCCGCGACCTCATCGCCGAAGGCCCGCGAAAGATCTTCCATATCGGCGCCGATCGCGACTTCACCCTCTATGACGGTCTCGACGTCGATCTCGTCGAGGAGTTCGAGGCTTCCGGCGTCGTCTGCACCGGGCTGTTCGACGACGAGGTGGAAACACCTGAGGATTACGCCGAACTGCTGCGCCGGCTGCGCGCCAGGAACCTGCCTTTCATCTGCGCCAATCCCGACATCGTCGTCGAGCGCGGCGAGCGCATGATCTGGTGCGCCGGGGCCTTGGCCCGCGACTATGCCCAGCTCGGCGGCCGCACGCTGATTGCCGGAAAACCCTATGCGCCGGTGTATGACGCAGCAATGCGGGAAGTCGCCTCGCTTGTCGGCCGTGACGTCGGGCGCTCCGAGGTGCTGGCCATCGGCGATGGCATGATGACCGACGTCAAGGGCGCCGCCGACAATGGCATCGACGTGCTCTACGTGTCGGGCGGCATTCACGCGCGCGACTATGGCGATCCCATGCAGCCGGACCCCGCCAGGCTTGCAGCCTTTCTGCAAAAGCACGGCTACCGGCCGGTCGCCGTCATTCCGAGACTGCGGTAGGGTCGTTTCCATGAGCGCAGCCTTCGATCATATTTCCGCGACCGCGCCGCTGCCAGCGCACTTGCGTGGCGGCGTCGTGGCGATCGGCAATTTCGACGGCGTTCACCGCGGCCACCAGGCCGTGCTCGAACGCGCGCTGGCCGAGGCCGGGCGGCGCGGCGTGCCGGCACTGGTGCTGACCTTCGAGCCGCATCCGCGCAAGGTGTTCAGGCCCGATATGCCGCTGTTCGTGCTGACGCCGCCTCCGATGAAGGCGCGGCTGTTGTCGCATCTGGGCTTTGCGGCACTCGTCGAACAGCCATTCACGCGCGCCTTTGCCGGCCTGTCGGCCGAGGCATTCGTGACCGATGTGCTGGAAAGCAATCTCGGCATCACCCATGCCGTCACCGGCTTCGATTTCCACTTCGGCAAGGACCGGCAAGGCGGCCCGGCCTTTCTGATGGCGGCAGGCGAGCGCCACGGTTTCGGCGTCACTTTGGTCGACGCTTTTCGCGACGAAGGCGCCGAGGTGGTGTCGTCGAGCCGCATCCGCGCATTGTTGTGCGAAGGCGAAGTCGCCGAGGCCGCCGGTCTGCTCGGCTACCGCTTCACCGTCGAAAGCGAAGTCATCGGTGGCCAGCAGCTCGGCCGCACACTCGGCTTCCCGACAGCCAACATGAGTCTTTCGCCGGAAGCGACTCTGAAGGAAGGGATTTATGCCGTCCGCTTCCGCCGCGCCGACGGCACGCTTTATGACGGTGTCGCCAGCTTTGGCCGCCGCCCGACCGTCGACGACAATGGCGCGCCGCTGCTCGAAACCTATGTTTTCGACTTTTCCGGCGATCTCTATGGCGAGATCTGCGAGGTCTCGTTCTTCGGCTTCCTGCGCCCCGAGGTGAAGTTCGATGGGCTCGACGCCCTGGTGGCGCAGATCAAGCGCGACGAGACGGAGGCGCGCGCGCTGCTGGCCGGGGTCAGGCCGCTATCGCAGCTGGACAGCGCGATCGCTTTTTGAGCTTCCGGCCGCTTACCGCTTCAAGGCAAGTCCGAGAGCAATGAAGCTCCAGCCCTGGAAGATCAGGTCGATGGCGAGGAACAGGCCGAGCACCCACAGGCTGTTGACGGGCCAGCCCATGGCGATGGTCAGGCCGGCCAGCACACTGATCAGGCCGGCCGCAACGACCCAGCCCCAACCGCTTTCCGGCCGGTGGCTGTAGCCGACCCAGGCCCTGAGCGCGCCCGAGGCGACAAGCGCCACCGCAAGCAGCAAGGTCAGCACCGTTGACGCCAGCAGCGGATTGTCGAAGGCAAAGAAGCCGGCAACAGCATAGAGCAGGCCGCTGAGCAGCCAATAGAAGAAGCGGCTCCAGCTTTTCACGCCAAAGGCATGAATTATCTCGATGATGCCGGCCATCAGCATCAGCCAGCCGACGACGTAGACAGAGGCGACGGTCGCGATGAACAGATTGCCGAAGGCAATGCCGCCGAAGATGAGCAGCAGCACGCCGAGCGCGACGAACCACCCCCATTTGTCTCGTGTCCGGCCGATCGCGTCTTTCAGGGTGTCGCCGTGCAGGGTCATAGCCGCATCTCCTCAAAGTCACTGTGCATCAAAGATTGCCTGGCTTGTCGCCGTCCCTGAAGTTAGTCCCGGCGTCGGCACCCGTCCAGCGATGGCGGCAGCTGCAAACCGCGATCTCTGTCTCGGATTTAAATCAAATTTTACCAAACGGTCGTCAAAGCTGTGGCCGGGGTGCGGCTGTGTTGTGTTAGTGGAGTGACCATGAGTCCGGTCAGGAAAATGTCTGCGGTTGTGGCGGCGATCATGCTGGGTGCGCCGGCGATGGCAAACGCGGGCGAGGGGACCTTCGGCTGGTTCCACGGCGACTGGTATCTGATGCTTGGCGCCACCGGCATGGTCGCGCCGAAATTCGAGGGCTCCAACAGCCTTCTGCTCAGCGCCACGCCGATCATCTCGCTGGGCAAGGTCGGACCATCTGCCCGCTTCACCTCGCGCAATGACAACATCTCGCTGGCATTGGTCGACGATGGCGGCGTCCGCGCCGGCCTGACCGGAAAGTTCCTGTTTTCGCGCAGCAGCAAGGATGAGCTGAAAGGGCTCGACCCGGTGCGCTGGGGCGGCGAGGTTGGCGGTTTCTTCGAATTCTACCCGACGGACTGGCTGCGCGCCCGCGCCGAATTGCGCCACGGCATCCGTGCCCATGACGGCTTTGTCGCCGACATCGCCGCCGATGCGTTCTACGATGTGACGCCGACGGTCAGGATTTCGGGCGGCCCGCGCGTGTCGTTCGCCTCGTCGGCCTATTTCGACTCCTACTACGGCGTCAACGCCAAGGAGGCCGCAGCCTCGGGCCTCAGCGAATACCACCCCGGCGGCGGCCTGAAATCCACCGGCCTCGGCGGCGCCATCACCTGGAAGGTCACCGAGCCGATGACCGCCAGCCTGTTCGGCGAATATGCCCGCCTGATGGGCCCGGCCGCCGATTCCAGCCTGGTCAAGGAGCGCGGCCAGCGCGACCAGTTCACGGTTGGCGTCTCGACCACCTACCGTTTCAACTTTTCAATGTAGGCGATTTCGGCGCTTTATTCCTGCCGTGGCTTCGGCTAAAAGCCCTGCCATGACCAGCTTTTCGCGCCTTTTCGCGATTGCGATACGAATTACGAGCCCGGTGTTCCAGGCAGCTTGAAGGCTGCCGGAGCCGCCGGGAATCTTGGCGTGCGCTCTCGCACTTTTTCCAGATATTGATAATTCAACGCCCGAGCCTCTACGCCCGCCGGGCAATGCACATGGCAGACCAATGACCGACACTGTTGAAACGATCGACTATTCCAAGACGCTTTATCTGCCGCGGACGGATTTCCCGATGCGCGCCGGCTTGCCGGAGAAGGAGCCGCTGCTGGTCAAGCGCTGGCAGGACATGGATCTTTATCGCAAGCTGCGCGAGAAGGCTGCCGGCCGCGAGAAATACGTGCTGCATGACGGCCCGCCCTACGCCAACGGCAACATCCACATCGGCCATGCGCTGAACAAGATCCTCAAGGATGTCATCACCCGCTCGTTCCAAATGCGCGGCTATGACTCCAACTATGTGCCGGGCTGGGACTGCCACGGCCTGCCGATCGAATGGAAGATCGAGGAACAGTATCGCGCCAAGGGCAAGAACAAGGACGAGGTGCCGGTCAACGAGTTCCGCAAGGAATGCCGCGACTTCGCCGCGCACTGGATCTCGGTGCAGGGCGGCGAGTTCCAGCGCCTCGGCGTCGTCGGTGACTTCGAGAACCCCTATACGACGATGGCTTTCCACGCGGAGTCGCGCATCGCCGGCGAGCTGTTGAAGTTCGCCATGTCGGGCCAGCTCTATCGCGGCTCCAAGCCGGTGATGTGGAGCGTGGTCGAGCGCACCGCTCTGGCCGAGGCCGAGGTCGAATACCAGGATTATGAGAGCGACACGATCTGGGTGAAGTTCCCGGTCGTGCCCAAGTCGCCGATCGTCGGGAAGGATGGGCTTGGACGCACCGAAGCAGAATGGGAGTTGCGGGATGCTCATGTCGTCATCTGGACGACCACACCCTGGACTATCCCCGGCAACCGTGCAGTCAGCTATTCTCCGCGCGTCGCTTATGGCCTCTACGAGGTCACGGCGGCCGAGAACGCGTTCGGCCCGCAGCCGGGTGAAAAGCTGATCTTTGCCGACGCACTTGCCGAAGATTCGGCGACCAAGGCGAAGGTCACCTTGAATCGGCTCCGCAGCGTTTCCGCCGAAGAGCTTGGAAGCCTTACGCTTTCGCACCCTTTCAAGGGCCTCGGTGGTGGCTACGAATACCCCGTGCCGATGATTGCCGGCGACCACGTTACCGACGATGCCGGCACCGGGTTCGTCCACACCGCACCGAGCCACGGCCGCGAAGACTTTGATGCCTGGATGGACGCGGTGTCCGATCTGCAGGCGCGTGGCATCGACACGGCGATCCCGTTCCCGGTCGACGATGCCGGCTTCTTCACCAGGGACGCGCCTGGCCTCGGGCCGGACCGCGAAGGTGGCGCCGCGCGCGTCATCGACGACAATGGCAAGAAAGGCAACGCCAACCAGGCGGTCATCGACGAACTGATCAAGCGCAACGCGCTGTTCGCGCGGGGCCGGCTGAAGCACAGCTATCCGCACTCCTGGCGCTCGAAGAAGCCGATCATCTTCCGCAACACGCCGCAATGGTTCGTCTATATGGACAAGGATCTCGGCGACGGCACGACGCTGCGCAGCCGCGCGCTGAAGGCCATCGACGACACGCGTTTCGTGCCGGCGGCCGGCCAGAACCGCATCCGCGCCATGATCGAGGAGCGCCCCGACTGGGTGCTGTCGCGCCAGCGCGCCTGGGGCGTGCCGATCGCCGTGTTTGCCGACGAGGACGGCAATGTGCTGAAGGACGAAGCGGTCAACCAGCGCATCATGGATGCTTTCGAACAGGAAGGCGCAGACGCCTGGTTCGCAACCGGCGCCAAGGAGCGTTTCCTCGGCAATCACGACGCTTCGAAGTGGAAGCAGGTGATGGACATCCTCGACGTCTGGTTCGATTCGGGTTCGACGCATGTCTTCACGCTGGAGGACCGTCCCGATCTGAAATGGCCGGCCGATGTCTATATGGAAGGTTCCGACCAGCATCGCGGCTGGTTCCATTCCTCGCTGCTCGAAAGCTGCGGCACCCGGGGCAGGGCGCCCTACGACACCGTCGTCACCCATGGCTTCACCATGGATGAGGAGGGGCGCAAGATGTCGAAGTCGCTCGGCAACACCGTCGTGCCGCAGGACGTCATCAAGCAGTCCGGCGCCGATATCCTGCGGCTATGGGTGGTGACGACAGACTATTGGGAAGACCAGCGGCTCGGCAAGAACGTGCTGCAGACCAACATCGACGCCTACCGCAAGCTGCGCAACACCATCCGCTGGATGCTGGGTACACTCGCCCATGACGATGGCGAGGAGGTGCCGCTGGACAAGATGCCGGAGCTGGAACGGCTGATGCTGCATCGGCTTTCCGAGCTCGATGAGGTCGTGCGCTCGGGCTATGACGCGTTCGAGTTCAAGCGCATCACCCGCACCTTGCTCGACTTCATGGTGGTCGAGCTGTCGGCCTTCTATTTCGATATCAGGAAGGACGCACTCTATTGCGATGGGCCTGCCAGCGTGAAGCGCAAGGCATCCGTGCAGGTGGTGCGCCATCTCTTCGACTGCCTGGTGAAATGGCTGGCGCCGATGCTGCCCTTCACCACGGAAGAAGCCTGGCTCGACCGTCATCCCGATGCGGTCTCGCTGCATCTCGACCAGTTCCCTGAAATCCCGGCCGACTGGAAAAACGAGGCGCTGGCCGAGAAATGGCGCAAGGTGCGGCAGGTCCGCCGCGTCGTTACCGGCGCCCTTGAGATCGCACGGGCGCAGAAGGTCATCGGCTCATCGCTGGAAGCCGTGCCGGTCGTGACGCTCGACGATGCCGCACTTGAAGCCGCGATCGCCGACGTCGACATGGCCGAAATGGCGATCACCAGCGATCTTGTCATCGCCCATGGCAAGGCGCCGGAAGGCGCCTTTGCGCTCGACGATGTCAAAGGTGTCGCCGTCGTGGTCGAAAAGGCCGAGGACCGCGGCCTGGTCAAATGCGCCCGCTCGTGGCGCTATACGGCCGATGTCGGGCAGGACGCTGAATTCCCAGACGTATCGGCCCGCGATGCCGCGGTCCTGCATGAGCTGCAGGCTCTGGGACGTTTGTAAGGCCATAAGCCGGTGCACAAAAGCCACGCCGCGTGGGCGAAAACCGCCCGCGCGTTGCCCTTAACGAGTGGTTGAGGTAAACACGCGAAACTCCGGAAGACAAATTGTCGCCGGATTTCCGTCGCAAGAGCGTGGACGATGGGGACCGGACCTTTGGCCGGTGACGATCGAGAGGCTGTCTACAGTGGGACTTTTTTGCATGACCGACAGAACTTCCGTGCGCGTTGCGCTGCTGGCGCCGCTTGTCGCGTCCGGCCTCGCTCTGTCCGGCTGCATGGGTTCGCCCACCTACGGCACCGACAAGACGGCTGGCGAGCAGCTTGCCGGCGACCTGTCCGGCGCCTTTTCAATTTCGCCGAAGCGTAAGCAACAGATCGACTACAAGCCGCGTCCGGAGCTGGTGAAGCCCGCGCCAGGGCAAAAGGAAGCGCTGCCGGCGCCGCAGGAAAGCATCGAGACGGCGAGCACCGATTGGCCCGAATCGCCCGAGCAGCGACGCGCCCGTCTGCGTGCCGACGCCACCGCTCACCAGGACGATCCGTCCTACCAGTCGCAGATCGTCGACGACGTGCAGACCGATCCCGCTTCGGTGAAGAAGGCGCTGGCGGATTCGGCATCGAGCCACCCGCCGCGCTGGTCGCCGGCGGATTCGGACAAGGGCCGCGCCGCCGAGATCCAGCGCCGCACGGCTGAGGGCAAGCAGGGCGATCCCACTACCCGCAAATATCTGAGCGAGCCGCCTCTGGCCTATCGCGCCGCCGCAGACACCGCGCCGCAGGGCGAACTCGGCGAGGACGAATACAAGAAGGAACGCCGCCTCAAGAAGGAGGCGGCCGCCAAGTCCAAGAGCGGCGGTCTCTTCGACTGGCTGCCTTCCTGGTAGGAAGCGTCGCCTTCCCAGCTGAAGGCTCTACGGCTCGCGTCTTTCCCGAAAAAACTCCTTGAGCAGCAAGGCCGCATCGGCTTCGGCCATGCCCGGATAGATATCGGGCGTATGGTGGCAGGTCGGTGAGGCGAAGAAGCGCACGCCATTGATCACCGCGCCGCCTTTCTCGTCGGCCGCCCCGAAATAGAGCCGGCGCAGCCTGGCGAAGGAAATGGCGCCGGCGCACATGGCGCAGGGCTCCAGCGTCACATAGAGGTCGTGCCCGGTCAGCCGCTCGCTTGAGAGCTTCTGGCAGGCCGCGCGGATCGCCAGCATTTCGGCATGCGCCGTTGGATCGGCAAGCTCGCGGGTGCGGTTGCCGGCGGATGCCACCACGGTATCGCCGCTGGCGATGACGGCGCCGACGGGAACTTCGCCACGCAAGGCGGCGGCTTGCGCCTCTTTCAGCGCCAGCGCCATGAAATCCGGCCGCTTCACGCGGTTTCCATTCCGATTATCTCCTCGCCACTTGGCGGTGATCCTGTTATGGAGCGCGTCAACCCGAACATCGGAACAGATTTTCGGAAATGATCATGCGCCAAATCAAAGTGCTATAGCGTTCGTTGCGCGCCGTCTCTAGATCGAGAGATAGAGCATGACGCCGAAAACCGCTTTTCGGCATCATGCTTAGGGATGCGCCACGCTGTAGCAGCGCAAACGGACAAAGGCCACATGGACGACAACGACAAGAAATCTCCGCGCCACAAAGGCCCGGGCAAAAGCGGCCCGAGAGCCGCAGGGCCGCGCCGTGATGGCGCCGCCGGCAAAGGCGGCAAGCCTTCCTTCGGGGCCAAGAAACCCTATGCGCCGCGTGGCGCCAGGCCGGAAGCGGCTGACGGCGAGCGGCCGAAGCGCGACTTCAAGAGCGGCGATCGGCCGTTCAGCAAGGGGCCGCGTTCCGAAGGCAAGCCTTTCGAAAAGCGCGAAGGTCCGCGCAAGCCCTATGCGCCGCGCGGCGACCGGCCGATTGCCGCCGATGGCGAGCGACCGAAGCGCGATTTCAAAAGCGGCGACCGGCCGTTCAGCAGAGAAGGCAAGCCTTTCGAGAAGCGCGAAGGGCCGCGCAAGCCCTACGCACCGCGCGGCGACCGGCCTATGGCGGCCGATGGCGAGCGGCCGAAGCGGGATTTCAAGAGCGGCGACCGACCGTTCAGCAAGGGGCCACGCCCCGAGGGCAAGCCCTATGAGAAGCGCGAAGGTCCGCGCAAGCCCTATACACCGCGCGGTGACCGGCCTGCGGCCGCCGAAGGTGAAAAGCGTTTCGACCGGCCAAAGCGCGATTTCGGCGATCGCCCGCAGCGCGACGCCGGCGATCGTCCGAAACGCGACTTCAGCGATCGCCCCAAGCGCGATTTCGGTGGCGACCGGCCGCAAGGCGCTTCTGGCAGCGGTTTCAAGCCGCGCGCGCGTCCGACCGACGGAGCGGAAGAAGCCGGCGAGCGTATCGCCAAGCGGCTGGCCCGCGCCGGCCTGGCTTCGCGCAGAGACGCCGAGGACCTGATCGCGGCGGGCCGCGTCAAGGTCAACAACCGGGCTTTGACCTCGCCGGCCTTCAACGTCATGCCTGGCGACATCATTCATCTCGACGGCATGGAGATCCCGCCGATCGAGCGCACAAGGCTGTTCCTGTTCCACAAACCGGCTGGGGTCGTTACCACCAACCGCGACCCCGAGGGACGCAAGACCGTGTTCGACGTGCTGCCGGGCGAATTGCCGCGGCTGATGACGATCGGCCGCCTCGACATCAACACCGAAGGCCTGCTGCTGCTCACCAATGATGGCGGGCTGTCGCGCGTGCTCGAACTGCCTGCCACTGGCTGGCTGCGCCGTTACCGCGTGCGCGTTCATGGCAAGGTCGAGGAAAGCATGCTCGCAGGCCTGCGCGAAGGCATTGCCGTCGACGGCGTCTTCTACGGCGCCATCGAGGCGACGCTCGACCGTGAGCAAGGCACCAACGCCTGGCTGACGATCGGCCTGCGCGAAGGCAAGAACCGCGAAGTGAAGAACATCCTTGGTTCGCTCGGCCTCGACGTGACGCGGCTGATCCGCATCTCCTACGGTCCGTTCCAGCTCGACGACCTTGCCGAAGGCCATGTGCTGGAGATCAAGGGCCGCGTTTTGCGCGACCAGCTCGGCGAACGCCTGATCGAGGAGTCCGGCGCCAATTTCGACGCCGAGATCACCAAGCCGTTCTCCAACCATCCGGTGCGGCGTGAGCGCGAAGTGGAGCCTGAACGGCCGAAATTCACCCGCGAGGGCGACCGCCGGCCGATCGGCGAGGGCGGTCTGATCAAGAACCGCAAGCGCCGCGAAGGCAGTCGCGACGAAGCGCTGGGCAAGCTGTCGACCAGTCCCGAAAGAGGCGCTGCGCCGGCAAAGAGCTTTGGCGAACGTGGCGCGCGGCCCGAGCGCAGCGAGTTTCGCGACAAGCCGCGCGGCGATTTCGGCGACAAACCCCGCGGTGGTTTTGGCGATAAACCCCGTGGCGCCTTTGGTGACAAACCGCGTGGCGGCAAGAAACCCGAACGCGAGCAGCGGCCGATCGAGCCGCCGGGCCAGCGCAAGGCCAATGTCTGGATGGCGCCAGGCGCGCGTCCGATCGGCAAGGGCAGGGCGGAAGCCGATGCCGCCAAGGCGGCCGACGCCAAGGCGCGCAAGGCCTCGTTCAAGCCGGTCTATGGCAAGCCGGCCTATGGCAAGCCTGGCGGCGCCAAGCCGTTCGGCAAGCCGCGCGGCGAACGTCCGGATGGCGGTCGCGGCGGTGAGCGGCCGCGCAATGGTCCCAAGGGTCCCCGGACCAGATGAGAGCTGTTTAGATGAGAATCGTCGGCGGCCAATTTCGCGGGCGTCCGCTGGCGACGCCGCGCGACCACGCCATCCGCCCGACCACAGATCGCGCCCGCGAGGCCGTCTTCAACGTGCTGGCGCACCGCTTCGCCGACAAGCTCGAGGGCGCGCGCGTGCTCGACCTGTTCGCCGGCACCGGCGCGCTCGGCCTCGAAGCGCTGTCGCGCGGCGCTTCCTATGGCGTCTTCATCGAAGAATCGGCGGAAGGGCGCGGCCTGATCCGCACCAATGTCGAAGCCTTTGGCCTCACCGGCCGCACCAAGATCTTTCGCCGCGACGCGACGGCCTTGGGCGAGGCCGGCACGCTTGCGGCCTTTGGCCTGATCTTCGCCGATCCGCCCTATGGCAAGGGCCTCGGCGAGCGCGCGCTGCGTTCGGCCAAGGCAGGCGGCTGGCTGCTGTCCGGCGCGCTTTGCGTGGTCGAGGAAGCCGCCTCGGCCGCCTTCGAGGTTGGGCCTGAATTCTCGGTGGTCGATGAGCGCAACTACGGTGAGACGGTGATCCGGTTCATCGAGGCTGCGTGAGGGCGGCGCGGTTTGCGCCTTCAAAATGACGCACAATTCACTTTGCCTCGGTGGCTAACCTTGCCTATCGTCGCGCGATAACAACCGGAGCCATTAATGACACTTCATACTGAATGGCTGCGGAGAGCGTTGCTCGCCACCGCGCTGACCGTGGCCGGCCCGGCTCTTGCCGCGGACGACGGCAAGGTGGCAAATTTCCTGCTGGACAACGGTATGGAGGTGGTGGTCATCCCCGATCATCGTGCCCCCATCGTCACCCATATGGTGTGGTACAAGATCGGCAGCGCCGACGAGCCGCCAGGCAAATCCGGCATCGCGCATTTCTTCGAACACCTGATGTTCAAGGCCACGACCAACCACGCCGCGGGCGAGTTCGACCGCGCCATTTCGGACATAGGCGGCTCCAACAACGCCTTCACGTCCTATGACTACACCGCCTTTCACGAGACGGTGACGCCCTCGGCGCTCGAACAGATGATGAGCTTCGAGGCCGACCGCATGCGCAATCTCATCTTGACCGACGAGGTCATCAAGACCGAGCGCGACGTGATCCTGGAAGAACGGCGCTCGCGCATCGACAGCAACCCCGAGGCCGTGCTCGACGAAGAGGTCGATGCGACGCTCTGGCAGAACCAGCCCTACCGCATTCCGGTGATCGGCTGGATGCAGGAGATGGAGCAGCTGAACCGCACCGATGCGGTTGCCTTCTATGACAAGTACTACCGCCCCAACAATGCCGTGCTGATCGTTGCCGGCGATGTCGAGCCGGATGCGGTGAAGGCGTTGGCGCAAAAGACCTATGGCAAGGTCGCACGCGGCCCGGATCTGCCGCCGCGCATCCGCCCGGTCGAGCCGGAGCAGAACACCAAGCGCACGGTGACGCTCACTGACGCGCGCGTTTCGGTGCCGAGCTTTTCGACGCAATGGGTGGTTCCGTCCTACCACACCGCAAAACCCGGCGAGGCCGAGGCGCTCGACCTGTTGGGAGAGATCCTTGGCGGCGGCAGCCGCAGCCGCCTCTACCAGCAGCTGGTGGTCAAGCAAGGCATCGCATCGGGGACCGGCGCCTTCTTCCAGGGTACCATGCTCGACGCCACCAATTTCACCGTCTATGGCGCGCCGCGCGGCGACGCCAAGCTGAGCGACGTCGAGGCGGCCGTCGACGCCGAGATCGCCCGCATCATCAAGGACGGTGTCACCGCCGACGAGCTGGAGAAGGCCAAGGCCCGCTATATCAGGGCCATGATCTTCGCCCGCGACAAGCAGGACGAGATGGCCAATCTCTACGGCGCCGAACTCGCCACCGGCGGCAATGTCAGGGATATCGAGGAGTGGCCGGACCGCATTCGCAAGGTCACCGCCGATGATATCAAGGCGGTCGCCGCACGCTATTTGCTGCTCGACCGTTCGACCACCGGCTATCTCTTGCCGCAGCAACAGGCGGGGAATTGATTTGATGAGCCCGGTTTCCATGGACGTGTCGCTTTCTTCTCCCCGCCAGGCTCCCCCTTCTCCCCTTGTGGGAGAAGGTGGCCGAGCGAAGCTCGGTCGGATGAGGGGTGCTCCAGCTTGGCAAAGACGGCGATCCTTCCAACACCCCTCAACCGTCTCGGCGCTGCGCGCCGATCCACCTTCTCCCACAAGGGGAGAAGGGAAGATCGTCCGCGCCTTCACCACGCTGTTCCTTTCCATCTTCTTCCTCGTCCTGCCGGCGCTTTCGGCGCGCGCGATGGACATCCAGCAGGTGACCTCGTCAAAGGGCATCAATGCCTGGCTGGTCGAGGACCACTCGATTCCGATCATCGCCATTCGCTTCGTCTTCGACGGCGGCTCGACGCAGGATCCCGCCGGCAAGGAAGGGCTGGTCAATCTGATGACCGGCCTGTTCGATGAGGGCGCCGGCGATCTCGACAGCGACGCCTTCCAGACCAGGCTCGACGATGCCGGCGCCGAAATGGGCTTCGACGCGGCGCGCGACGGCACCTATGGCGCCATGCGCATGCTGGCCGAGCAGAAAGATGCCGCCTTCGACCTGCTCCGGCTGGCGGTCACCAGCCCGCGCTTCGACCAGGCGCCGATCGACCGCATCCGCTCCCAGATCCTGTCCGGCATCCTCGCCAGTGAGCGCGACCCCAACACCGTCGCCCAGACCAAATGGCTGCGCGCCATCTATGGCGACCATCCCTATTCCAGGCCCGACCAGGGCACCAAGGACAGTATCGCCACCATCACCGCGGCGGATTTGGCGGCCTTCCACAAGGCCAATTTCGCCCGCAACGGCCTGCATGTCGCGGTGGTCGGCGACATCGACGCCGCGACGCTGAAACAGAAGCTCGACCAGGTGTTCGGCGATCTGCCGGAGAAGCAAATTCTGCAGCCCGTGGCCGACACCGAGCTGAAGCTCGACCAGCAGCTGGAGGTCGATTACGACCTGCCGCAGACCTCGCTGCAGTTCGCCTATCCCGGCGTGAAGCGCGATGCGCCGGATTTCTTCGCCGCGGTGCTGATGAACCAGATTCTCGGTGGCGGCACCTTCACCTCGCGCCTCTATGACGAGGTGCGCGAAAAGCGCGGCCTGGCCTATAGTGTCGATTCCAACCTGGTCGATCACCAGCATTCCAACGCGCTGATCATCACCACGGCGACGCGTTCGGACCGTGCCGCCGAGACGCTCGCCATCGTCAAGGACGTGGTCAAGAAAATGGCCGAGGAAGGCCCGACCGAAGCCGAACTGGACGCGACCAAGAAATACATGGTCGGCTCCTATGCCATCAGCAATCTGGATTCTTCCAGCGGTATCGCCGCCACGCTGGTGGAGTTGCAGCTCGACAATCTCGGCATCGACTACGTGCAGCGCCGTGCGGCGCTCATCAACGGCGTGACGCTCGATCAGGTCAAGGCGGCGGCGAAGAAGCTGCTGACGCCGGCCCCCGCGATCATGAGCATCGGCCCGAGGCTGGAGGCCAAATGACAGGGCCCACGTTCGGCATCGCCTTTGGCGGCGGCGGCGCACGCGGTCTGGCACACATCCATATCGTCGAGGCGCTGGATGAGCTCGGCATCAAGCCGGTGGCCATCGCCGGCTCCTCGATCGGCGCCATCATGGGCGCCGGCATGGCCTCCGGCATGAGCGGCAAGGACATCGAGGACTATGCCCGTTCGATCCTGGGCCGTCGCGCCGAGGTCGCCGCGCGCATGTGGCGCTCGCGGCCCGGCACCATCGCCGAGGCCATGCAGGGTGGCATCCGCGTCAGCCAGTTCAACATCGAGCGCATCCTCAAGGCCTTCCTGCCCGACGCCATCCCCGAAACCTTCGCAGAGCTGAAGATCCCGCTCAAGGTCACGGCAACCGACTATTTCGGTCACAAGCTGGCCGTCTTCGACGATGGCGACCTGCATTCGGCCTTGGCTGCCTCGGCCGCCATTCCCGCCGTGTTCCGCCCGGTGACGCGCGACGACCGCGTGCTGATCGACGGCGGCATCTACAATCCGGTGCCGTTCGACCTCATCGAAAACGCCGCCGACATCATCATCGCCATCGACGTCGTCGGCGCGCCGAGCGAAGCCGAGCGCAAGCATCCGACCACCGTCGACCTGATGTACGGCGCCACGCAATTGATGATGCAGTCGATCATCGCCCACAAATTGAAGCAGCAACCGCCCGACATCCTGATCCGCCCCAACGTCTCGAAATACCGCGTGCTCGATTTCATGAAGATCGACACGCTGATGGCCGAGACGGAAGCGATCAAGGACGAGTTGAAGCGCGAGATCGAGAAGGCGGTGGAATCGCGCGCCGGCAAGAGCAAACGCGGCAAGGGAGCTGCCGGGTGAGGCGAAGCTGACCGCTGTTGCCATTGGGCGCCGGCCGGTCCCACTGGCGCCTACAGCGACGAGCCTCGGCCACCGTCGACGAACGCCAGAGCGACCACACGCGGAGCAACGCAGTAGACAACTCTCGCCCGGCGGCCTGTCTTCGTCATCGCGGCGCCGGTGGTCAGGTCGACGACGATATCCTCATAGCCCAGCACTTCGCGATCGAGCGGATACACCGCCTTGTAGACGGCTTCCTTGGCTGAAAAGAGAATGCGACCGGCGAGGTGTCGATTGACCGGGTCTGCCCGGTCCGCTCCAGTTGCAACAAGCGCGAAGATGTCGTCGGGCAAGGGCAGGGCGGGCTCGACATCGATGCCGAGCGCGACGATGTCGGAGACCGGCGCGACTGCCGCCACGGCCATTTCGTCGTCATGAGCCAGCGAACCAATTATCCCCGGCGGCCATACCGGCGCGCCGGATGATGCACGCAAGACAGCCACGCCGTTCAAGCCCATATCCGCCAGCAGCCCGCGTGCGATCCATCGCGCCGCGCCGCTCGCCCGGCGCATCAGCGGCTGGCGTGAAGGGATGGAGCGTGCTTCCTGCGGCAGCAAATGGTTCTCATCGCCTTCGCGTATCGTGCGGCAGCCGACCCGAACGCCGGGCGGCGCCATGGCGGCCATCGCCGCAAGCAGGATTGCCTGCGGCGACAGGCTCGCGCCAGCGTCTGGCGGCGGTGTCATGGCTGGTCGATCCGTCTAGGCAAAGCGAGGTCGGCGATCATTTCCCCGTCCTCGTCCAGCCCTTCCTCGACGAAGCCGGCGGCGCGATAGAGCTGCCGTGCCGCTTCATTTTCCGGTTCGTAGCAGATCGAAACGTGCCTGATGTGGCCGAGCCCCTGGATTTCGCCAAGCACTTCACGCAAAGCGGCCTTGCCGTAGCCTCTGCCTTGCCAGGCGCGGTCGATCATGAAGCGGTAGATCCGAGCCTCGTCTTCGTCGCGTGGCGCCTCATACATCAGGAACCCGATGACGCGATCCCCGGCCATGATTGCGCGCGGGCGCGCGTCCCTGTCGGATCTGGCCTCGCGCAGCGAGGCCTCGTTGCTGGCGACGAAGTCCATCTGCTCAGGCACCAGCTGCAGTGCCGTGACCAGGGCGCGATTGGCCGGGGTTACCGGGGCGATCCGGATGTCGAGTTTGCTTCCGGATCGCTCTGTCACGTTGCCTCCGACCGTAATCGGGATCGAGCGTCAAACTCTGGAGCCGTCATCCGAAATCGGCTCGACGAACCGATGAAGCTTGGCCGGGTTGCCGCGCCAGATCGAATTGGGCTCGAGCTCCTCGCCCTTCATCACGAAGGAATCGGCATCGACCATCGATCCCTTGCCCATCACGACGCCGTAATGGATAAACGCCGACGGCCCAAGCGTGCAGCCATCGCCGATCCGGATGTAATCGGACTTGAAGGCGCCTTCTTCCAGCGAATGGGCCTGGATGACCGACCCCTCGTTCAGCGTGACGTCGTCGCCGATCTCCACCAGCGAACGCTCGGTCAGGTTGGCGCCACCGTCATAGACCCTGCTGCCGACCTTGACGCCCAGCAGGCGCAGGATCATCGGCCGGAACGGCGTGCCGGCGAACAGGCGCACGATCGGTGAATCCGCCAGCTTCCAGTGGCGTTCGTGGCGCCAGAAGTCGACGTCGTAGATCGTTGTTATCCGTGGCTTCAGTCTCCTGAAACCAAGGCTTGCCCGCTCGACGAAGATGTAGAACGGAATGGTGATGATGGAGGTCAGGATCACCGCCACGAAGAGCGCGACCTCGGCCCATTCGGTATAGTAGTTCAACGCACGGTCCCAGATCGCCAGCGTGACGAACAGCATGACCCATTGCGTGGCCATGAACAGAAGGATGGTCACCAGATTGTGCCGGTTCTTGAACGGGATGCGCTTGCGCCGGTCCGCCTCGTCGACGCCGGCGATCAGCTCCTTGTCGCGGTTCACCATGCGCGGAATTTCAAAGGATGGCGAACCGAGTAGCCCGACATTCTCGCGCACCGGCCCATCGATGGGGACCATCACCTTGGTGCCGAGCAGGACGTTGTCGCCTGTCCGGCCATCCGGCGGATAGTAGATGTTGTTGCCGAGATAGTTGCGCTCGCCGATGCGCGTCGGCTCGAGCCGGAAGGCCGAGGCGGACTTTTGCATGTTGATCATGAACAACCCGTCCGACACCATGGTCTCGGTGCCGATCTCGCACAGAAGCGGGTTTTCGTGCTGCTGGTTGGAGCCGAAATTGGAACCGGTCTGCACCACCTTGTTGAGGTTCCAGCCGATGGCGCGCATGTAGTGCACGATCGCCGAGCTGTCGCCGAACAACAGCCCCAGCACGCGAGAGTTGCTGGAGAACTCGGACACGGTCTGCAGCCAGTAGCGGAAGCCATAGAGCGTATAGGTGCGGCCAGGCTTCAGCATCAGGCTCAAAACGCGCGGCACGACGGTGGCGGCGAAAAAGGCCACCGCGATATAGCCGAAAAGCGTCACCGTGGTGCCGATCGCGACAAGACCGATCGTCTCCTGATAGTCGTCGCCGACATATTCCCAGTAGCTGTGGAACAGGAGCGGCAGCGGGGTGACAAGGCCAAACAGGCCGACCAGCTGCAGGGCTTCATAGAGGAAGCGCCGGACCTGGTAGGGATTGACATTGCGCACCTTGCAATAGTCCGCGCTGGTCGGCACGGCGGGCGATCCATGCCAGTGCTCACCGTCCGGAATGCTCTGCCCGCGCTGCAGCGAGGATGAATGGCCGAGCTGGCCGCCGTCGCCGATCGAGGTGTCGATGTCGAGCGTGGAGCCGACGCCGACGAAAGCATCGCGGCCGATGGTCAGCGGCCCGGTGTGGATGTAGCCGGCCTGCGCGCGATAGCCGAGGATCATCGATTCCTTGCGCAGGATGGTGTTGGCGCCGACCGAGATGAGATCCGTGCAGACGGGCACGGATTTCGATTCGATGACGGCGTTGTGCCCGAGCTTGGTGCCGAGCAGCCTGAGATACATGCTGTAGAGCGGGCTGCCGCGGAACAGCACGACAGGTGCGGTGCGGACCAGCGTCTTGACGACCCAGAAGCGATAGTAGCGCCATCCCCAGATCGGAAACGCCTCGGCCTTCCAGCGGCCGATGAGCACCCATTTGGCCAAGACGGCAAAGCCCGACATGCCGAAGAACACGGCGGCCGAAAGCGCCACGCACCTGACATAGAGCTGCAGCGGCTCGTCGAGCGCGTCATAGACCCAGTTGAGGCCGGTGTTGATCGCCCACAGCGCGACATAGCTGTAGCCGAGGTAGAACGAAAGCTGGGCCATGCCGCAGGTCCAGTAGACAAGGTTCGAGGCCCGGCGGGTCAGCACTGGCTCGAAGGTGGCCGTCGTCATCTCTTCCGCTACGCCCAGATGCCGCGCCAGGCGCGCCACTGTGGGATAGAGATAGATGTCGCGCATGGACGTCGTCGCCCATTCCTTGCGGGTGCGAACGCGGGCGCAGAAATGCGCCATCAGCAGCGAGTTGGCGCCGAGGTCGTCGAAGAAATTGTCCTCGACCGACACCTCTTCGACTTTCAGCACCGCGGCCAGGGCGTCGGCCAGGAAACGCTCGTCGTCATTGCCGGGCGCCACCATGGCACGGTCTGCCGAAAGCCTGGTGCTTGTCGGCTTCGGCAGCTGGCGCAGGTCCACCTTGTTGGAGACCGTCATCGGGATCGCCGGCAGTTCCTCCAGATAGGCGGGCACCATGTAGTCAGGCAGCCGCCGCTTCATCGTCTGGGCGAGATCGGCGCGGGAAATCGCCGCTACGCCGGTCTTAAGCGCGTAGTAGGCAACGAGTTCGACGCGGCCGGGCTCGATCTCCCAGGTGGTGACGGCCGCCTGCGCGATCTCGGGCTGGTCGAGCAGCACCGCCTCGATCTCGCCGAGCTCGATGCGATATCCGCGGATCTTCACCTGAGTGTCGATGCGCCCGGCATACTCGATCTCGCCCTTGGCGCTGATCCGGCCAAGGTCGCCGGTGCGGTAGATGCGCCGCGACGGGTTGTTCGGCAGGCCGACGAAATCGGCAATGAATTTCTGGTCGGTCAGGTCGGGACGGTTGAGATAGCCGACGGCGAGCCCGATGCCGGCGATACCGATCTCGCCCAGTTCACCTGGCTCGGCAAGCTGCGGCAGCGAGGCGTCGAGAATGACGATCGAGTAGGTCGGCAACGGCGCACCGATGGTCACCGGACTGTCCGGCGTCAGCGCCCCCATCGTCGCGGTAACGGTCGCTTCGGTGGGGCCATAGGTGTTGAGGATCTGCCGTCCCGGCTTCGACCAGCGCACCACCAGATTGTGCGGGCAGGCCTCGCCGCCGACCAGCAGCGTGCGCAGGCTAGGCACGTCCGATGTCATCGACGACAGCAAGGTCGGGCTGCAGGCCATGCAGGTGATGTCGTGGTGGCGCAGGAAATCAGCCAGCTCTTCGCCCACCAGCGGCATCTGGCCAGGTGCGGGCACGACCGTCGCACCGGCGACGAACGGCACCCAGATCTCTTCGGAGGAGAAGTCGAAGGCAATGGTCATGCCCTGATAGACCCGGTCGCCCGGCCGGTATCCGTAGGAGGCGGCGGCGACCCGGATGAAGTTGACAAAACTCTGGTGCGTGATGACCACGCCCTTGGGCTTGCCGGTGGTGCCCGAGGTGTAGAGGATGTAGCAGGTGTCGTCGGCGGTCTTCGCATGCGGCTTCAGCGGCGCGGGCGACTGTGCGGAAATCTCGGCGGCGGCGCTGTCGATCAACACATGCGGAACGGCCAGTTGACCGGCGCGCGACGCATAGGCGGCGATGGTGACGATCATGCTCACGCCGGCGTCTTCGATGATGAGCGCCATCCGCTCCTGCGGAAACGCGGTGGCCAACGGCACGAAGGCAGCTCCCGCCTTCATCACCGCCAGCAACGCGACATAAGTCTCCGCCGACCGGTCGAGAATGAGCCCGACCCGGTGGCCCGGCCGCACGCCGTGCTTGATCAGCATGCGGGCAAACTGGTTGGCACGGCCGTTCAGCTCCTGATACGTCCAGACACGCCCGTCGGAGATCACCGCCGGCAACGTGGCGAACGCTTCTGCGAGTTGCTCGAACACCGTATCGAGCCGCTCACCGGGCAGGCCATGCCGGTCAAAGTCGGCGCCCGTCAGGATCTGGCCATGGGCGGCCGTTGCCGGGCCGTGAGCGATCCTTGCCAGCGCATCGATGCTTGCCAGTTGGCTGATCGGCGTTGCCGCGTCGCTGTCCAGTTCGGCGATATCGAGACCGTGGTCCATTTCCATACCTTCTCGTCCTGGCCGGGCATCGCCCGGCTGTTCATGCCGCCGCTGGAGCAGGCATTTTGCCGCCGCTGCGATTTGTTGATGGAGGACCGACACTTCCAAAAAGGAAGAACCCGGAATCCCGACCGGGAAGCTTATGCCACCCGATCTTTTCGCCGGTTTTTCCGAACTGTTGAATTTTGTTTCTGGAGTGTGTCTGGGCGGGGCTGTTGCGTGGCCGCTTGTTGGTACTTGGGGAATGCTGCAGCGCGCCTTACTGGCTCTCAAGCAGGAGAACGGCTTTGCGCCTCATGTTTGTCATTGCGGACTGTTATGCAGGTTCCCAAAAGCAGACGTCACAATTCCCTCGAACTGTCCGAGAGTGTGAAATGGGACTTTCACACTGAATCCAGGGAGATCGATCCGATCCAAGGACATCGCGTCGTCGCGCCAGGTCCACGCATTCATCCATGTACTTGTGTGTGCGGTGCTGGGCAGCCCCGTCGTACTTCTCGGAAAATGCAGGGCAATTTGACAGCCAGGTGTAGATCGTATCCTCGCAGGGCATCTCCTCCATCATGCCGATCTTGCGCATTGAGGCGCCCTTGATGATCTCCAGGCAGATGGATTCGGCTGGTGAGTAGACTATGGTCGCCCACGCGGCAGCGGTTCAGGCGTAGCTAATGCCGCGTTTTTCACGTTAGGGGATTTTGGCTTTGCCACCTTGGATTATAGGGGCAGCCCGATTCCACTGGCAAGGATTAAGCTTCGAGCTTATTCCTGAACACCCAGTCCTGCGAGTTCAAGCTAGGCGTATTGACAACCGGCCAGGCCTCCCCTGTCTTCGCGTGCGAGATCTTCCATTTCGTCCCGTTTTTCTGCTGAACGATCGCTTCGTCGCCCGACGCCTCAAGCACGTCCAGACCGTCGCGCCTGCCGTTGGCATACTCGACCGGGATCGTATCGCCGACCTTCAGCGGCGTTGCCGGTTCACCCTCTATGGTCGGTGACTCGACCACGTGCATTGGCACCCGTTCGCGGATTTCGTTGGTAGAAAGGGAACCAAACCAACCCATATTCTTGTCTCCTGCAGAAGGCCGGCGAGATAACCGCCATTAAGCTCAGAAATCATCAGGTGGGGGAGGCGCGATAAGCTGCGGCTTGCCTTTTCTGGGTATGTGATAGGCCTGTATGCTTTGGACGATCGCGTGTCCAAAGCGTTTACGCAGCACCTCGATGAACTGGGGCTCCACGCTGTTGGCGAAGCCGAGCATGCCTTTTAGGTAGGCAAACTCGTCAGCATTAAGTTTCCCCTTGGAGGCGCGATAAACAGCAGTATGGAGCGCGCGCTTCCGCTTATTGCCCAGGGAAACCTTGCCGTCATTCGTCAGCGTCAGTCCAGTGACCTTTCGGCCGAACTTTCGGGTGACGCGAGTGGTTTTGTCGTAATTGACTGTCAGCCGGGGATATTCGAGCGCCCGTAGTGTGCGGCGGACAATCTTCTCCACGTTGATCAGGTGACCCGCTCTCGGTCCCGAAAAGGTGAGGTCGTCGGCGTACCTGGTATAGGTAACTTTGTCCTCCGCCACTGCCTCTGTGATCGTCTGGTCGAAATCATAAAGCAAGGCGTTGGACACAAACGGTGATGAAGGCGCTCCGATAGCGAGACGGAGAACGGTGCTACCCTTAGGCCGTTGAAACAGCAGTAGGCTCGTCAGCCGAATGTCTGTGTCGTCATTTAGCACGCCCTTTTGTTTGCAGTAGGCAACCCAATCATGCGGCTTTATGGAGGGGAAGAAATCCTTGAAATCCATCTTCAGGATAGGGCCGTCGCCAACATGGCGCTCGGCATTGTCCTTTATAGACATCCCGACCCGATAGGCTGTTGCAGCCTCATGCACCTGGAGATGCCGAAGTAGGATCTCGATCAAACCCCGTTGGAGCACTTTCACTTCCACGGCGGGTTGCGATATCTCACGCGTGCCCGTCGTTCGTTTCGGGATGCGATACGTTTTGTACCTGATTGGTGCGGTTCGCATAATTCGCTCGACCAGGCCAGTGTCCATGCCCGTTTCCACAGCCAAGGCCTCCACGATCACGCCCATTATAGTGCCCTCGACACTGCGGCTTGGATGCTGCTGAACCTGTTAGGTTCCTTGACCCGCCAGTGCTCTATAACGCGGGCTCGCCACCGGTCCTTATCCCTCTCTTCGACAGGAACGTCTTTTCGAAGCCTGTATTCGACGGCCTGGGCCATATTTGGCAGCGCGCAGTAGTATTCCTCGACTCCGCGCTTATCTTTCACGATCCAGTTGGCATTGATGGCGCACAGCAGGTAGTCGGGAAGCTTTTCAGGCCGCACCTTCAACTCCATGGCGTACAGCAGCACCTCAATCTCGGTCTCTGTTAAAGCGCCATAGTGCTGGATGAGCCCGACAATCAGCTTGATGAGATGGCCAGGCCGGTCAGGAATGAACGTGGAATGCTCTCTGGCGTCGTTTTTCCGCTTGGCAATCGCCGCGACGAGCGTGGCCGCGAAGTTGTCCAGGTCCACATCCGCCACCTTGGTGATGTCGGGAATTTTTATATCCTTGCGGTTAAGGACACAGACGGCCGATTTCCCGTATTTTCCCTCTAGCTTGCGGACCGGGCCGAGTTTCACAAACGAAGAGTCGCCATAGTTTTTGTCATCCATGACCACGAGCAGTCGCCGGGCTATTTCCTCGACCATCGCGAAAGCGCCGAGTTCTGCGACGCTCCCGTAGCTTTCCGAGAACAAGACGATAATGTCTACAATCTGCGCAAATTCGCTCTCGAAGCTTAGCCAGTCCTGATAGTTGCCGAACGGAGCAAATATCTGGAAGTCTTCTGGTGTTACGGTCGTATAGTCTTTGAGGGCTTCGCGGCCGTACACCAGAGTGTAGGCCTCGCGCAGAGATTCAGGCTTTGGTGTCGTAACATCGATCTTCCCGCCGCAAAGCAGGATTATTGGACTTGGCGCGCGAACGTGAAGAGACTTCGCATCAAAGCGGTCGACCAAGTCAGTTATGTCACCCCCGGCTATCACTTACCCTTGGAGGTGTGGGATAAGGTGGGGTTTTACCGAGCAGCGCGTCCACTTGTGGCGGTAGAACCACGCGTTATTCCACACCGGATAAAACCTATCAATCGACTGAGGTCTGACGAAACGCCGGACCAAGCACACAAGGTGCTTTTCGCGTAAGCTGGGCACTGTTTCTCACCCCCCTCAGATTCTGTCAAGAACAGTGCCCGCAGTTGTTGTGGAGAGCAAGAGCCCGAAGTCCAATGTTCACCATTGCAACTATCAGCGGCCAAATATCAGGCCTCCGGTGATGAAGTCGATATAGGTGAGCAGTGCGGCGATGGCGAACAGGCCGATACCGACGAGGAAGCCTTGTCCAAGCCTAGGCTCGTGTTGCGTCGTCATTTCACACCTCGACGTACCTTCGCGCGTCGTTCTCCCGGCCGCTTAACCGTCCAGTAGTGCATCCGAAAGCAGCTTTGACCGGAGCGGTTGGGTACCAGTAAGTGCCCCGCGAATTATCGGCCCGGTAGAGGTAGCCTTGGCACCGGAGCCGGGTAAACATCTTGTGCGCGTCGGTGGTACCCGTGTGCAACACGGTGCGGGCGTCAATGGTTCCGTACTTCACTAGATGGCCATAATCCCCCCTTGCCATCCCCAAATTCTCATCCTAGTCTCCCTCTGAGAAAACCTTTTCCCAAACCCGCAGCGCCCGTCGATCCCCCAATTCGACACGCCACAGGCCAGCAAGAGAAAACCTTTTCCCAAACCGAGGACCGACACCCGCAAAATGGCATCCGATACGTCGCCACCGCCCGCCAAACAACCCGTCACCCTGCGTCAGGTGGCGGCGATGGCTGGCGTCAGTGTGGCCACGGCGTCAAAAGCGCTGAACGGGCAGGGGCGGATGACGGCCGAGACGCGGCAGCGTATTCGCGAGACGGCGCAGCGGCTTGGCTTTCGCCCCAACAGCCTGGCGCAGAGCCTGCTGCGGCGGCGCTCCTTTACCGTCGGCCTGTTGACCAACGACACCTATGGCCGCTTTTCGCTGCCGGTCATGTCGGGCATTTCGGATGCGCTGGTCGATGCCGGCGTCTCGGTGTTCATGTGCAATGTCGAGGACGATCCGCGGCTGGCGCAGCTGCATGTCGAGGCGATGCTGGACAAGCGCATCGATGGCATCATCGCGAGCGGCAAGCGCATCGACCGCCATCTGCCGGTCGACCTCGCCAATCTCGGCGTGCCGGTGATCTACGCCTTCAGCCAGCCCGATCCCGGCGCCATCGCTTTTGTCTCGGACGACGCCGGCGGCGCGCGGCTGGCGGTCGAGCATTTTTGCCGGCTCGGGCGCCGCCGCATCGCCCATGTCAGCGGTCCCGCGAGCTTCGCCGTCGTGCATGAGCGGGCGCGGGCCTATCGCGAGGTGCTGACCGAGCATGGCCTGCCGGTTGCCGAGCCGCTGCTCGGCGCCTGGTCGGAAGCCTGGGGGCATGAGGCGGTCGGCAAACTTTTCGACGGCAGAGCGGGCAGGGCGGAGAAACCCGACGCCATCTTTTGCGGCAACGACCAGATCGCGCGCGGCGTCATCGATGCGCTGCGCGAGCGCGGCATCAGCGTGCCCGGCGATGTCGGTGTCATCGGCTTCGACAATTGGGAGATCGTGGCCGAGGCGACGCGGCCGCCGCTGACCTCGGTCGACATGAACCTGTCAACCCTTGGCCGCGAGGCCGGGCTGGCGCTGCTTTCGCTCGTCGGCGGCCAACCAGCCGCGCCGGGCATCCGAAAACTGCCGTGCCGGCTGGTGGTGCGTCAGTCATGCGGCCGTCCACCTGGCGGCTAGGAGAATGCACGGCGCGATCTGCGCCGCAATAGGGAGGAGAACAGAACCATGAGGAGGAGAACCATGAAGACCATGATTGCCGGGCTCGCGCTCGCCGCGAGCATCTTTGCTCTGCCCGCCTTTGCCGCCGACACGGCCAATATCTGGGTCCGCGCCGACGGCTCGAATTTCATGCCGCGCATCGTCGATGCCTTTAACAAGGCGCATGAGAACCAGATCAAGCTCGACATCATCCCCAATGCCGAGATCATTCCGAAATATGGCGCCGCGGCCGCCGGCGGCACCGCCCCCGACGCGCTATCGCTCGACCTGATCTACACGCCGGCCTTTTCCGCCGCCGGCCAGTTGGAAGACATCACCGACTGGGCGAAGTCGCTGCCCTATTTCGCCAGCCTGTCGCCGGCGCACGTCAAGACCGGCACCTACAAGGGCCGCATCTACGGCCTGCCGTTCTCGGCCGATAGCTCGGTGCTGATCTGGAACAAGAAGCTGTTCAAGCAGGCCGGGCTCGACCCTGAAAAGGGCCCGACCAACTGGGCCGAAATCGAAGCCGACGCCGAGAAGGTCAACGCGCTCGGAGGCGACATCAAGGGTTTCTACTTCTCCGGCAATTGCGGCGGCTGCAACATCTTCACCTTCACGCCGCTGGTCTGGGCCTCGGGCGGCGACATCCTCTCCGAGGACGGCTCCAAGGCGACGCTGGACAGCCCGCAACTGCGCGGCGCCATCGACCTGTACCGGTCGATGGTCAAGAAGGATCTGGTGCCGGCCGGCGCGCAAACCGATACCGGTTCCAACTTCTTTGCTGCCTTTGCCGCCGGCAATATCGGCATTTCGCCGTCCGGCGCCTTCGCCATCGGCGCCCTCAACACGCAGTATCCCAATGTCGATTACGGCGTCACCTTTCTGCCGGGCAAGGATGCCGGCTGGTCATCCTTCGCCGGCGGCGACAATTTCGTCGTCACCAAGGGCACCAAGAAGCTCGCCGTGGTGAAGGAGTTTCTCGACTTCGCGTATTCGCTGGAGGGCCAGACCATCCTGGCGAAATACGGCAGCCTGCCGGTGCGCGGCGACATCGCCAAGGAGGCGCTGAAGAATCTCGACCCGCGCTACCAGATCGCCGCCGAGGCGATGGCCAAGGGCCGCACGCCCTATTCGGTGGTGTTCAACGATTTGATCAACTCCGCCAACGGCCCGTGGACGCAAATGGTCAACGAGGTCTTTTTCGGCGACGATGTCGACGGTGCGATCGCGAACGCCCAGGAGACCATGCAGTCGATCATCGACCAGGCGCCGCAGAAATAAGGGCTGACGAGACGGCAGCGGTGGTGCAACGCCCTGCCGTCCGAGGTCCTGATCCGGCCGCCCGTCCGTCTCCCTGGACGGGCGGCCGGACATCGCATCTGTCCAGCTTGGGTTCCTCGCCCCCACGAAGTGGGGGAGAGGTGGCTCGGCGAAGCCGAGACGGAGAGGGGGCTGCGCCCTACGATCGCCCCCTCTCCGGCCGCTTCGCGGCCACCTCTCCCCCGCCTCTGGCGGGGGCGAGGAACCCAAGCTGAAATTCCCTCCCCACAAGGGGAGAGCAAAGCAAGAGCATCGCCTATGACCGCCATCGCAACCATCACCCCGCCACGTGCCAGAAAACTGGTCGGCGCCGGGCGCCGGCAGTGGATCGGCCTGCTCTATGTCGCGCCGGCCGTGGCGCTGGTGGTTGTCTTTTTCATCATCCCGCTCGGCATGACGGCGTGGATGTCGTTGCACAACTGGCCGCTGATGGGTGAGCACAGCTACATCGGCCTCGATAATTATTGGGCGATCCTGCGCGACACCAGGTTCTGGAACGCGCTGCGCTTCACCGGCCTCTACACGGTGGTGGTGACGATCGCGATCTTCGCCGTCGCCTTTCCGCTGGCGCTGTTCATCGAGCGTCCCCGGCGGCTCACCGGCTTCTACCGCACGTCCTTCTTCATGCCGGCTGTCATCGGCTTTGCTTCGGCCAGCCTGCTCTGGTCGTGGCTGCTCAATGTCGATTCCGGCCTGTTCAGCCCGGCCGCCTTCGACCTCGGCCTGACCGGGAAGAAATTCAACCTTCTGGCCACCTTCCAGCCGGCCTTCTGGTCGATCATTGCCATGGTCGTGTGGAAGGTGGCGGGCTTCACCATGATCATCCTGATGACCGGCCTGCAGTCGATCCCGACCGATCTGCAGGAGGCGGCGATGATCGATGGGGCAGGGCCGTTCGCGCGCTTTCGCGCCATCACGCTGCCGCTGATGCGCCGCACCCTGGCGCTGGCGCTGATCCTGTCGGTGGCGGGCTCCATCCTCGCCTTCGACCAGTTCTACATCATCCTGCGCGGCGGCCCGCGCAATCAGACGCTGACCGCCGTCTACTGGATCTTCAACCAGTCCTTCGTGTCGTTCAAGCTGGGCTATGGCGCCGCATTGTCGATGATCCTGCTCGCCATCCTGGTCGCGCTCAGCACGTTCCAGCTCTGGCTGCTGCGCAAGCCCGAGGGGGTCGACTGATGGCGCAGGCAAGAAGCCGCAACAGCCGCTTGCGCCTCGGCATCGCCGAGCACGCGACCGGCATGATCGCCTCGGTGCTGTTCCTGGCGCCAATCGTCTGGACGGTGCTGTCGGCCTTCAAGCCGTCGCAGGAGGCGCGCCTGCCGCCGCTGCCGCCCTGGCCGACCACCGGCTTCTCGGTCGAGAACTACGGCACGCTCAACACTTTCGGCGACGGGCTGTGGCTGCCGGCGCAAAACAGCATCTATGTCTCGGTCATGACGGTGGTGTTTTCCGTGATCGTCAGCGTGCTTGCCGGCTACGGCTTCTCGCGCTTCCGCTTTCCGTTCAAGGACCTGCTCTTTGTCGTCATCCTGTCGACGATCATGATCCCGTTCCAGTCGATCCTGACGCCGATCTTCCTGGTGCTGACCAAGGTCGGCCTGCACAACACGCTGACCGGGCTGGTCTTCGTCTATGTCACGCTGCAGCTGCCGTTCTCGATCTTCATGATGCGCAACGCCTTCGACGCGGTGCCGCGCGAGATCGAGGAGGCCGCCCGCATGGACGGCGCCAACAATCTCACCATGCTGCTGAAGGTGATGCTGCCTTTGGTCTGGCCCGGCATCGTCACCATCGCGCTGTTCGCCTTCCTCGGCGCCTGGAACGAGTTCCTGGCCGCCCTGGTGCTGATGACCGACCAGTCCAAGTTCACGCTGCCGATCATGATGACCGCACTTCAGTCCGGCCGCTTCGGCGCCATCGACTGGGGCGCCGTGCAGGCCGGCGTCACCGTGATGATGGTGCCTTGCCTCATCCTCTTCCTGTTGCTGCAGCGCTTCTACATACGCGGCCTGATGGCCGGCGCCGTGAAATGACCCGCAGTGAAATGACAATGACGAAATCGAACGGAGCCAGCCGATGACCGCACACAAATCCGCCGCCCGGAAGACCGGCAAACTGAGCCTCGCCTTCCGCCCGCTGCCGGTGCCGCAGGTCGACGTGCGCGGCTTCTGGGGCGACCGCGTCGATGCGGTGGCGTCGCGCACCGCCGACATCCTCTACGAGCGCTGCGTCGAAGCCCGCATGCTGGAGCAGATCGATCCGGACCGGCCGTCGCCCGGGCTCGTCATCCCCTTCCATTCGCCGTCGCCCGACGAGGCGGCCACGCCTGGCTTCACCGGCTCGACGGTGACGACGCAGATGTTCTGGGATTCCGACTGGGGCAAGACCATCGAGACCGCCGCCTATTCGCTCTACCGCCGCCGCAACGAGCGGCTGGAGAAAAACATCGACGCCGTCATCGACATGTACGAAAAGCTGCAGCAGCCCGACGGCTATCTGTCCTCCTGGTACCAGCGCATCCAGCCCGGCCTGCGCTGGACCAATCTGCGCGACTGCCACGAGCTCTACTGCGCCGGTCACCTGATCGAGGGCGCGGTCGCCTATTTCCAGGCCACCGGCAAGCGCAAGCTGCTCGACATCCTATGCCGCTATGCCGACCATATTGCCGACAGGTTCGGGCCGGAGCCCGGCAAGCAGAAGGGCTATTGCGGCCATGAGGAGATCGAGCTGGCGCTGGTCAAGCTGGCGCGGGCGACTGGCGAGCAGAAATATATGGACCTGGCGAAATACTTCATCGACCAGCGCGGCCAGCAGCCGCACTACTTCGACGAGGAGGCGCGCGCCCGCGGCGCCGACCCGAAGGCCTATCATTTCAAGACCTACGAATACAATCAGTCGCACAGGCCGGTGCGCGAGCAGGACAAGGTCGTCGGTCATGCGGTCAGGGCGATGTACCTCTATTCCGGCATGGCCGACATCGCCACGGAATATGGTGACGATACGCTACGGGTAGCACTCGACCGGCTCTGGGACGATCTCACCACCAAAAGCCTCTACGTCACCGGCGGCCTCGGCCCCTCGGCCCACAATGAAGGTTTTACCAGCGACTATGACCTGCCCAACGAGACCGCCTATGCCGAAACCTGCGCCTCGGTAGGGCTGGTGTTCTGGGCCAGCCGCATGCTCGGCATGGGTCCCAACGCCCGCTACGCCGACATGATGGAGCGCGCGCTTTACAACGGCTCGATCTCCGGCCTGTCGCTCGACGGCTCGCTGTTCTTCTACGAAAACCCGCTGGAAAGCCGGGGCAAGCACAATCGCTGGAAATGGCACCGCTGCCCCTGCTGCCCGCCCAATATCGGCCGCATGGTGGCGTCGATCGGCAGCTATTTCTACAGCCTGGCCGACGATGCGCTGGCTGTCCACCTCTATGGCGACTCGACGGCGCGTTTCGACATCGCGGGCACGCCGGTCAGCCTCGTCCAGACCAGCAATTATCCCTGGGATGGCGCGGTCTCGATCCGGGTCGAGCCGGATGCCCCCGTGGAGTTCACGCTGCATCTGCGCGTGCCGTCCTGGTGCCGTAAGGCGACGCTGAAGGTCAACAGTGCGCCTGTCGACCTCGATGCCGCGTCGAACGATGGCTACGCAGCGATCCGGCGCGAGTGGCAAAACGGCGACCGCGTCGAACTCGACCTCGACATGTCGATCTCGCGCCTGTTCGCCAATCCGCAGGTGCGCCAGGATATCGGCCGTGTCGCGCTGTCGCGCGGCCCGCTGATCTATTGCGTTGAGGAAACAGACAATCCTGGCCAACTGCACCGCATCAGCTTGCCGCGCACGGCCAGGATAGAAGCACACCCGGAACCGAACCTGCTCGGCGGCGTCGTCACGCTTTCGGCCACGGTCGACCGCGAGGCGGCGGAAGGTTGGGAGAACGGTCTCTATAGAAGCGAGCCGCCGGCCCAGGAGGAGATCAGGCTCACGGCGGTTCCCTACTATGCCTGGGACAATCGTGACCCCGGCGAGATGGTGGTATGGCTGCGGGACGGGTGAGTTACAAACTCACAAACGCCGTCAGCGGCAGGTGATCGGACGCAACCCGCGACAGCGGTGTGTCGTGGGCTTCCACGGACGACACCATGCCGTGCCGGTTGGCCATGATGCGGTCGAGCGCCAGCACCGGCAGGCCTGAGGGAAAAGTCGGTACGGCCGGCGGCGTGGCAAAGGTTGTGTGCAGCGTCTTCAGCGCCGAGCGGTTGCCCAGTCGCCATTCGTTGAGGTCGCCGAGCAGCAGGGTCGGCCGTTCATCCTGGCTGCTCATAATGTCGAGCACGACGCGGGCCTGCTCGGAGCGCGAGCGGCGCAACAGGCCGAGATGCGCGGCAATGACCCGCAGCGTGCGGGTTTCGTCGAGGTCGATCTCGGCCACCAGCGCGCCGCGTGGCTCCAGGCCCGGCAGCTTGATCTGGTGGACGTCGCGCACCGTGCCGCGCTTGAACAAAAGCACATTGCCGCGCCAGCCATGGCCCTTGCCGTTTCCCGAAACCGGCACCGGCACCAGCCCGGTTTCGTGTTCGATCCGGGCAAGGTCGAGCAGCCCGGCGCGGTCGCCGAAGCGGTTGTCGGCTTCCTGCAAAGCAATGACGTCGGGGCCGATCTCGCGAATGACGCGCGCTGTCCGCTCGGGGTCGAACCTGCGGTCGGTGCCGATGCATTTGTGGACATTGTAGGAAGCGACCACCATCTGGGCGCCGTCGACGCGCTTGCGCGGCGTCGCGTTCGCCTTGCGCGCTTTCCTGCCGCGGATCGACAGGAGCACGGTCTCAGGAAGGCTGCGTCCGTTTATGTCCATGGGCCTGCGTTCAATCTGTCCTGATTCCTTGTTTAATGCATATCGTTCTCTCAAAACCGGGACCACTTTTGAGCGATATGCATTAGAGATAGGGCGATCCCAGCCATAGCAACCGGTCAAAGACACGGATGACAAATGGCCGCGCTTTCAGCGTTGCGAGTGTGACGGGTTTGGCCGATGCGATTGCCGCTCCGATGCGCGCTTCGATCTCGGCGGCAAAACCTGCATCCAGCACCTCCAGGTCGATCTCGAAATTCAACCTGAGCGACCGGGCGTCGAGGTTGGAGGAGCCGACATAGGCCCAGACGCCATCGACTGACAGCAGCTTCGAATGGTCGAATGACCCTTCGTGGCGCCACACCCGGCAATAATGCTTCAACACCTGGTCGTATTGTGCCGTCATGGCGCGGCCGACCAGGAAGAGATTGTTGACCGCCGGCACGACGATGTCGATTTCGACGCCGCGCCGCGCCGCCGTGGTCAGCGCGCTGATGAATTCCCGGTCCGGCAGGAAATAGGGCGACATGATGCGGATCGATTTGCGGGCGACCGAAAATGCCCCCATCAGCAATTTGTGGTTGGTTTCGATGCTGGAATCCGGCCCCGACGCCACGGCTCGCACCAGGATTGGCTGACCGGGAGGCGGCAAGGGTTTTTCGACCTGCCAGACCGCGTCCTTCAGGGCTTCGTTGCCGGCAAAGCGCCAGTCTTCGGCGGCAACCGCAAACAGGTCGGCCACGACCGGTCCGGTGACCTGAAAATGCGTATCCGCCGAGGTGTCGGCGCCAGCGAATTCGGCCGAGAATCCCTTGCGGATGTTCATGCCCCCCGTGAATGCCACCGCGCCGTCGACGATCAGGATTTTTCTGTGGGTTCTCAAATTCGCATAAGGAAGTCTCAGGCCCATGACGATGTTGCCGTTGAAGAGATCGACGGTGACGCCGGCTTCCCGCAGAATCGCGAGGATGCTGGGCACTGAATAGCGCACGCCGACGGCATCGATCAGCACGCGTACGGTGACGCCGCGCCGGACCGCGCCGGCCAGCGATTCGACGAAACGCTGCCCGATTTCGTCATTGTCGAAGATGTAGGTCTCGAGCAGGACGCTGCGCTGTGCGCCGTCGATCGCCTTGCGCATGGCCGCGTAGGCGTCGTCGCCCGTCCTCAGCATGGCGATTGCGTTGCCCGAAAGCAGGCCACGCCGCGCCACCCTGTCGCCCAAGGTCTTCAGGCCGGCAAAGCGCTGACCGAATTCGGCTGAGATGAGCGCTTCGAGCGCAATGTCGCGATCATGTTTGGCTGTCTCGGCTTCACCGGCGACGGGCCGCATGGCGCTGATCGTGGCGCGGCGGATGCGGTTGATGCCGGCAATGGCATAGATGATGGCGCCAAGGAACGGCGACAAGATCATCACGCCCACCCAGCCGGTGGCGGCGCGGACGTCTTCCTTGGTCATGATGGCGTGGACGATGCCGATAGCGGCCATCAGCATCGGAATGATCACGAGGATCAGAGGCCAGTAGGTCACAAAAGTCTGCCACATCGGCAGGACTATCGAGCCAGCGGCGGCAGAAGGCAATGCAAGGGACTAACTAGGACTGACGCGCTCGCCTCAGTCCTTCGCCCGCTCCACATAGGAGCCGTCGGCCGTCATCACCACCACGCGGGTGCCGGGGGCGATGTGCGGGGGAACTGCGGTGCGCACACCATTGGACAGCACCGCCGGCTTGTAGGACGACGATGCCGTCTGGCCCTTGGTCGTCGGCTCGGTCTCGACCACTTCGAAGGTGGCGCGCTGCGGCAGCACCAGGGCAATCGCGATGCCGTTGAACTGCGATATCTGCACCGCCATGCCTTCGAGCAGGTAGGGCGCCATGTCACCGACCACGCTTTCCGATACCGCGACCTGGTCGTAGCTCTCCGGATTCATGAAGTGATAGCCTTCGCCATCGGCGTAGAGGAAGGTGTGCTCGCGGTCCTCGACATAGGCGCGCTCGACCTGTTCGGTGGTGCGGTAACGCTCCGAAACCTTCACCCCGTCGGAGATGCGGCGCATGTCGAGCTGGGTGACCGGCGTGCCCTTGCCAGGGTGGATGTTTTCGGCAAAGAGGATCACGTAAAGCTTGCCGTCCTTGTCGACGACGTTGCCTTTACGCAGGGAACTGGCGATGACCTTCACCACGGTTTTCAATCCTAGACTTCGTTGGCCTGAAACGATTGTTCGGCGCAAATCGGCTGCGAGAGCCGTCGCCGTAGCGCATCTTGGCGCGAACCGCCAGCCCTGTCAGCAATTCCGTTGCCCGGCAAAGCCATGACCGAGGCCTCACCCTGGTGGACGCCGGACGTTCACGCCGACCGCCGGCCGCGGCTGGTCGCGCGCAACGGTATTGCGGCTGCCATGCGCAACTGGTTCGGCGAGCGCGATTTCATCGAGGTCGAGACGGCGGCTCTACAGATCTCGCCCGGCAATGAGGCGCATCTTTCAGCCTTCGCCACCGAGGCGATCGGTTCTGATGGCGAGCGCCGGCGGCTTTATCTACACACCTCGCCGGAATTCGCTTGCAAGAAGCTGCTCGCCGCCGGCGAAAGGCGCATCTTCAGCCTGGGAGCGGTCTGGCGCAATCGCGAGCGCGGTCCCTTGCACCATCCCGAATTCACCATGCTCGAATGGTACCGGGTCGGCGAAACCTATGAGAGCCTGATGGAGGATTGCGGTGCACTGCTGGCGCTGGCGGCCGAGCGGGCGGGAAACAAGCGCTTCAGCTTTCGCGGCCGCGAGGCCGATCCGTTTGCTGAGCCCGAGCGGCTGAGCGTGGCGGACGCCTTCCAACGCCATGCCGGCATCGACCTGCTCGCCACGGTGGCCGCCGATGGTACCACCGACCGCGAGGCGCTCCATGAGGCGCTGGTGAGGGCTGGCCTGCGCACCGCCGAGGATGACAACTGGGCCGATTTGTTCAGCCGCGTGATGGTCGAAAAGGTCGAACCGGTATTGGGGCAGGGGCGCGCCACCATTCTCTATGGTTATCCGATCTCGGAGGCAGCACTTGCCCGGCCGAGCGCCGATGACCCGCGCGTCGCCGAACGCTTTGAGCTCTATTGCTGCGGCGTCGAGCTCGCCAACGCTTTCGGTGAACTCACCGACGCGGCCGAGCAGCGCCGGCGCTTCGCCGCCGAGATGGACGAGAAAGAGCGCGTCTATGGCGAGCGCTATCCGCTCGACGAGGATTTTCTCGCCGCGCTTGCACTCATGCCGCAAGCCAGCGGCTCGGCGCTCGGCTTCGACCGGCTGGTAATGCTGGCGACGGGCGCGGCCCGGATCGACGACGTGATCTGGACGCCGGTGGCCTGAGGGCGGGCGAGGGCCGGCTATCCGCCCTTGCGCGGCTGCTTCTGGCTGCGCCGCGCGCCAGTAGATTGGCGGTGGAAAGCGGGACTATCGGAACCCCACAGTTCGTTGTGAAATGATGCCGATCATGCCCGGTAGGATTCCATGCGCCATAAATTAAATCAACTTGATTTTCTAAAGTGGTATTCTATGATTATGGAGCCCGGTAACAAGACATATGACATCCAGAAAAGCCATCTCCGGCACCAATCTCGAACAGGCCAAGTCGCACAACAGGCGCGTGGTGATCGAGGCGATCCGAACCAACGGCGCCCTGTCGCGGGCGTCGATCGCGCGGTTGACGGCGCTGTCGTCGCAGACCATTTCCAACATCGTCGAGGAGCTTGAGCGGACCGAATTGCTGCGCCCGGAGGCGACGCTGAAGGGCGCGCGCGGCCAGCCGGCGGTGCCCTATTCGATCAATCCCGATGGCGGCTATTCGATCGGCCTGCAGCTTGACCATCAGCTTGCCGTCGGCGTCGTCACCGATCTCTCCGGCACGACGCGCGCGCGCGTCGAAAGACCGGTCGACCGGCCGACGCCTGCCGAGGCCATGCCATTGCTGGCGGCCATCGCCGCCGAACTGATCGCCACCTCGCGACTGGACCGGACACGGCTGCTCGGCATCGGCATGAGCATGCCCGGTCCGTTCGGCGTCGAGGGCCTGACCTCTGTCGGCCCGACGGCGCTGCCGGGCTGGCACGATTTTCCGGTGGCCGAAGAATTGCAGCGGCTGACCGGCATTCCGGTGATGGTCGAAAACGACGCCACTGCCGCGGCCATCGGCGAACGCCTCTACGGCGTTGCCAAGAACCTCGACAGTTTCGTCTATCTGTTCATCGGTACCGGTCTCGGCGCCGGGCTGTTCCTCAACGGCCATCTCTACAAGGGCAGCCGGCACAATGCCGGCGAGATCGGCCACATCATCGTGCGGCCGGGCGGCCTTGCCTGTGGTTGCGGCAAGCGCGGCTGCCTGGAGCGCTATATATCGCTGCGTGCCGCCTACGAGGCGCTCGATTTGCCCGACCCCGATCATGCTTCGCCCGAACTGCTCGAGGAATTGCTGGCCAAGGGCGACAGCCGCCTCGACGCCTGGATCACGGACGCCGTCGAGCCGCTGCGCCAGGCGATCGATGTGCTGGAACTGGCGCTCGACCCCGAAACCGTGGTGCTCGGCGGCTTCATGCCGCTGCCGGTGATCGAGGCGCTGGCCAGCCGGCTGGAGCCGCTTCACCTCTCCGTCAGCGCGACCAGCGCCCGCGCCACGCCGCGCGTGCTCGTGGGTGCGGCCGGCAAGGACACGTCTGTCCTCGGTGCCGCCGCCTTGCCGATTTTTTCGGAAACCAACCCGCAATTCGACGTGCTGCAGAAACCGTTCGGCTAAGGTCTTATGGCGGTTCGATCGATCATAAGATTTCCCAATCCGCTCCTGCGTGCTGTCGCGGAGCCAATACGGGTGTTCGACGGTGAATTGTCGAGCCTGGCGGACGACCTCATCGACACCATGCACGCGGCGCCCGGTATCGGCATCACCGGCCCGCATATCGGCATTTTGAAACGCCTGGTCGTGATCCAGCTGCCTGATGCGCCAAAGCCGGGAATCTATGTCAATCCGTCTGTCATCCAGGCCTCGCCAGAAATGATCCGTCATACCGAAGGCAGTGTTTCGATGCCCGGCGTCACCGAAGAGATCGAGCGACACGCAAGCGTGCGTATTCGCTATCAGGATCTCGACGGCAATGAGCGTTTCGAGGATGCCGATGGACTGTTGGCGGTCTGCCACCAGCACGAGATCGATCAGCTCGACGGCATCTTCTGGACGCAAAAGCTGTCGCGCCTGAAGCGCGACCGCCTGATCAAGCGCTACGACAAGCGGATGAGAGCTTCCTGAGCTGACGTCCGGCGCTAGGACAACCCGTAAAGAACCGGCATCAGCCCGGCGAGCGCACTGAACCGCTCCCATGATTTTCGCTCCGGCGTGGTCCAGCCGGTTTCGGCAAGGGCTGAAAGACGGGGGAAGACCAGCCGGTCGAAGACGGCACGGTCGGTCATCGGCTCCGACCAGATGCAGCACTGCACGCCGAGGAAATGCATCTTCTGTGCTTCGCTCCAGCCTCCGACGGGATTGAAGCCGTAAAGCTTTTCGGGCGACGACCAGCCGGCCCAAGCGGCACCCGGTTCCGACCATTCCTGGCTGTTGGCCATGTCGAGGTAGTACACCTGTCCCGGATTGACGACGATGTCGTAGCCTTCGCCAGCCAGTGCCGCGCAAACCTCAACGTTGCGCCAGCCATTGAGGTAGCACTTCGTCTTGTCGATGACATTGCCATGCGCAGCTTCCTCCCAACCGCCGGTGATGCAGCCTCGCGATGCCAGGAAGGTCTGGATGCGCTTGAGGAACTGGGCTTGCAGCACCGCTGCGCCCGAGCCATCGATCTCGTCGGCGCCATGCGTGTTGGTCACCACGCCGAGCCGCTTGGCGTGCGACTGCGCCAGCGCCTCGCCGCCGAGTTCGCCAAGTCGTTTCAACGCCTGCGGCGAGCCCGACCACGCACCGATCGGCACTTCGTCGGCGCCGACATGGATCGCCTTGAACGGGAACAGCTCGATCATCTCGTCGAAGATCGTTTCGAGCACTTGATATGTTTCCTCGCGCGCCGGGTTGAGGCAGTTGTTGGGAAACCCTTGCACGGAAAAATACTCGCCGTGTTCGCCGGGGTCGCGCAGCTCCGGCAAAGCCTTGAGCATGGCGTAGCAATGGCCGGGCACATCGATCTCAGGCACCACTTCTATGCCGAACCGGCCGGCCAGCGTGACGATCTCGCGGATCACCGCCTTGGTGTAGTAGCCGCCGGTCTTGCCGGGGCCCGATCCCAGCAGCGAAGGGATCGGCAGACCATGGCCGCGCCAGGCACCGATGCTGGTGAGTTGCGGATAGGCCGATATTTCGACCCGCCAGGCCTCGTCGTCGGACAGATGCCAATGGAAGCGGTTGAGCTTGTTCCAGGCGAAAATGGCAAGGAATTGCTCGATCTCGGCCGAGGCGTAGAATTGACGTGCCGTATCGAGATGGCAGCCGCGCCAACCCATCGACGGCTCGTCGCGGATTTCTCCCTGCGCGGGGAAGACAAAGGTTGCTGGATGCTGCCTGGCGCCACGCAAGATCTGGCCGAGCGTGATCAGCGCGTAGAGGAAGCCCGTGCGTGTCGACGCGGAAACCGTCGCCGCATCGGCCGTGAAATCAATTGCGTAGGCTTCGGGCCCAAAGCCCTCCTTGCGGGAGAGAAGGACAGGAAAGCCGCCTTCCGCCGCCGGGCGCACAAGACCTTCGACCGGAAACAGCCTGGCGCTCAGCTCGGCGAAAGCGGCTGTCGCGGCCTTGGCTTCTTCGCCATCATGCCTCGGGTCGACGCCGGCCGGCACGGGCAGGGCGCCGGACACCTCAACCTGGCGCGGCCAGGGGATTACTGAGATCGGAACGGGCGCCACTGCCGGCACCGGATAGGGCTCGGCGCCGCGCTTCAGCGGGGCGTTGTCGCCTTTGGCCTTGGTCGGCTCGACGGAAAGGCGCTGGACGCTGCCGTCGGCCAGCACGACGTACGCGCCGGTCGCGCCGTCCGTCCAGTGGCGCAACGGGTAGCTCAGGCCCCGCGCGGTCAATGTCCAGGCCGCACCTGGTTCGAGCACGAAGCCGGCGGGCGGCGCGAATTCGGCGTGGTTCGATAGCCGCTCGACCAGCGTTGCGCCTTCGACGGCCGCTGCAGGGTCGATCCGTGCCGGGCCGCTGATGCAGAGCCGGAAATTCTTGAGCGCCTGCTTCGAGGCGTTCGTGAGTTTCAGCGAATAGGCCAGCGCCTGGTTGTCGGATGCGGGCGTCCAAAAACTCTCCAGCCGCAGGGCAAGTCTCTCGGTCATGGCAATCTCATGTGTAAGCGTGAAAGGTCAGTCGGCCGACTTCAAGAGGCCGGCATAAATGCCGGGCTCCGAATTGGGGATTTGCGTCGCGCCGACGGTGCGTTCGTAGAATTCGGACGGACCGACATCGCCGATAATGGCGTAGGCGTAGCCCATGGTTTTGAGATCGAGCAGAGAGGCCAGCAGCAGCGCATGGCCGATGCCCTGGCCGCGCACCGCCTCGTCGACGCCGGTGGGGCCAAAAAAACCGCGGGCGATCGATTCATGGCAGGCAAAGCCGACCAGCTTTTGGTCGTGGGTCGCCAGAAAACAGGTCGGCGGCTGGCGCATCATCGAAACAGCCGTCTCGCCGGCCCAGCCGGAACTGAACTTGCGTCGGACCCAGTCGGTGACCAACTCGTATTCCGGGGCGAGCGCGCGTCGGATGATGACGCCGCCCTTGGCCACGCGCGCGTCGAGGGGGGGGTCAGGTCCAAGCAAGGAGAGGTTGACCAGATAGTCCATCTTGAAATCCGTCTACGAAGCCGCGCCGAGCGCGCGCACGAAATGGTCGGGGCCGACCTGGTCCACGACTGTGGATGCCGGTCGCGAGCGCTGCCGCACCTCTTCGGCATGGCCAAGGAAACGCGCGCTGTCGCCGGGCACGAAGGGACGGTCGGGGTCAGGCACGGCCGACAGCAGAAGCTGCGTATAGGGATGGCGCGGATCGCCGATGACGGCATTCGTTGCGCCCCATTCGACCATCTGTCCGGCGAACATCACGATGACGTCCTCCGCGACATGGGCGGCGGTGGCGATATCATGCGTGATGTAGAGCATTGCCAGGCTCTTTTCGCGTTTGATGCGGGCAAGCAGGTCGAGAACGCCGAGCCGGATCGAGACGTCGAGCATCGAGGTCGGCTCGTCGGCGACCAGCACTTCCGGCTGCACGGCGAGCGCCCTGGCGATGTTGACGCGCTGGCGTTGTCCGCCCGACAGCTCGTGCGGGAATTTGTGTGCCGTCAACTCGGGATCGAGGCCGACGCCGGCGAGCAGCTCCGATACGCCTTTTACCAGTGCCGCCTTGCCCTTGGCATGGCCATGCAGCGCCAACGGCCGTGATAGGTGGTGATAGACGGTGAACACCGGGTTGAGTGAAGCGAACGGGTCCTGAAACACCATCTGTACGGCGCGGCGATAGGCGCGCTCTTCCTCGGCGGTGCCGGCTTTGGTCGCGTCGCGGCCGCGAAAGGAGAGCGTGCCCGCGGTCGGATGGTCCATGCGAGCGATGATGCGGGCGCAAGTGGTCTTGCCGCAGCCGGATTCGCCAACCAGCGCCAGCGCCCGGCCAGGCCGCAGCGACAGCGTGATTCCGCGCAGCGCTTGCACAAGGCCGAAGCTGCGTTTGATCCCGTCGAGGGTAATCAGGGGTTCGGCGTTGACCACTGCCGAGAGCGAGGAGGGGAGTGCGTTCATACGGCTACTCGCGCCCGCGCCGGCAGTTGCGGGATCGCGCTCCACAGCTTGCGCGTATACTCATGTTTGGGTGCGTGGCTGACCTGTTGCACGTCGCCGACTTCCACCAGTTCGCCTTTCAACATCACTCCGATACGGTTGCACAGTTGCGACATCAGATGCAGGTCGTGGGTGATGAACAGCACGGAAAAGCCGAGGCTGCGCTGCAGGTCGATCACCTGTTCGAGGATTTCGCGCTGCACCACCACGTCGAGCGCCGTCGTCGGCTCGTCCATGATGATCAGTTCCGGTTCCAACGCCAGGCAAATGGCAATGACGATGCGCTGGCGCATGCCGCCGCTGAACTGGTGCGGATAGTCGCGCAGCCGGTTGGCGGCAATGCCGACCAGCTTGAACATCGCCTCGGCGCGTGCCCGCGACTGCGCGCGGCTGAAGCTGTTGTGCCGGCGCAGCACGTCATGAAACTGGTCCTCGACTCGCATCAGCGGATTGAGTGAATTCATCGCACTCTGGAACACCATGCCGATGCGGCTCCAGCGCACCTTCTGAAGTGCTGCTTCGGTCAGTTTCAAAAGGTCCTGGCCGTCGAGCAGGATCTCGCCGCCCGCCACCCAGGCCGGCGATTTGGCCAGCCTCGTAATGGCGTAGGCGATGGTGCTCTTGCCGCAGCCGGATTCGCCGGCGAGCCCAAACAGCTCGCCGCGGCCGATGTCGAACGACACGTTCTTCACCGCGCGGAAGGCGCCCTTTTCGAGCAGATAGTCGACGCTGAGGTCGCGGACTTGCAGCAGGGGCCCGCTCACCGTGCCGCCTCCAGTTCGCGCTTGCGCAGGCGCGTCAGGCGCAGCCAGCGCGACAGCGCCGGGCCTGAACGCAGCTGCGGGTTGGCGATCTCGTCGAAGGTGAAATTGAGCAGCGCTAGCCCTAGCCCGACGAGCGCGATGCCGAGGGCCGGCGCGCCGATGTCCCACCAGGCGCCGACGATGATCGCCGACGAATTCTGCGCGTTGTAGAGCATGGTGCCCCAGGTGACATTGAGCGGATCGCCGAAGCCGAGATATTCGAGCGTGGTCTGCGCAACGATGGCGTAGATGATCGAGCCGACGATGTTGATGCCGATCAGCGGCACAAGATTGGGCAGGATCTCGACGAAGATGATGCGCCATGAAGGCTCGCCGACCATGCGTGCGGCGGTGACGAATTCACGGTTGCGCAGCCCCATCATCTGCGCTCGCGTCATGCGCGCGCCCCATGGCCAGGAGGTCAGCGTGATGATCGTCATGATGGTGATCGGCCCGACTGTCCCGGCAAAGGACGCCAGCAGAATAAGCAACGGGATGTTGGGAATGACCAGCACCGCATTGGTGGCAAGGTCGAGCGTTGCGTCGATACGACCGCCGAAATAGCCGGCGATGAGGCCGATCACCGTGCCAAGGGCTGTAATGGCCAGGCCTGTGGCGAAGCCGACAGCGAGCGAGGAGCGGGCGCCCCAGACGAACTGGCTGTAGACATCGCGGCCCATCTTGGTGGTGCCGAAATAATGCTCGACCGTCGGCGGCTGATGCGAGCGGCCGACGCGCGCGCCGGGATCGTTCGGCGCCAGGATGGGTGCTGCCAGCGCCATCAGGCAAAGTGCTGCGACGATGATGAAGCCGGCGACCGCCTTCTTTTGCCGGAGCAGGAGTTGCAGCCCGAACCTCATGCCCGCTCCTCGCTGACGCGCGGGTCGACCACGCCATAGATGATGTCGACCAGGAGATTGGCCCCGAGCGTCGCCAACGTCATCAACAGAAGCTGGCCCTGGATGACCGGATAGTCGCGCGCCACGCTCGCTGTGAACAACGTCAGGCCGAGGCCGGGATAGTTGAAGACGATCTCGGTGACGATCGAGCCGCCGAACACCGCGCCCAGCATCAGCGCCAGATTGGTCAGAACCGGGAGCATGGCGTTGCGCGCGGCGTAGGAGAACATCACCGCCGTCTCCGACAGGCCTTTGGCGCGGCCCATGGTGACATAGTCCTCGCCGAGCACCGAGATCATCGAGGAGCGCATCGTCGTCTGGAACTCGCCGATCATCAGAGGCGACAGAGTCAGCACCGGCAGGACGGCGTGCCAGAACACGCTGCCGAAGAAGGTGAAGTTGAGCCCCGGATCGAGATCAGGATTATAGGCATAGCCGACCGGAAACCAACGCAACGCCACGCCGAAGGTGAACAGCGCCGCAAGCGCGAAGATGACGGGCGGAATGGCTTTCAAAACGACAGAGAACGGCGAGACGAACGCATCGAAACGTCCGCCCCGCCGCCAGGCTGCCACTGCACCGAGGGAGACGCCGACGCAGAGGGAAAAAATGATGGCACAGGTGATCAGCAGCGCCGTCCAGCCGGCGGACCTCGCCAGCACCTGGGTGACCGTCTGCGGATAGTATTTCACCGAGACGCCGAGATCGAAGGTGGCCAGCCCTTTGATGTAGTCGACGAACTGCAGCCAGACGGGCTGCTGCACGGCGCCGAACCGGGCCTTGATCGCCTCGATGGCCGCGGGCGTGGCGCGCGGCCCAAGCTGCGCGATCATCGAGTCCACCGGGCTGCCAGGCATCAGCCTGGGAAGCGTGAAGTTTACGACGACGGCAAACAGGAAGGCGGCGAAATAAACGCCCAGCCGCCGAAGAGGTATCCGCATCGTCATTCCCCGTTGGTCTCCGTTTCGACCGGTGTGACAAGCAGTGCGAACAGGAGAGTATCCTGATCCGCTTCGCCTGCCCGTGCAAATCGCGCCACCTTCCCCTCACAATCGAGAGGGGAAGGGCGGCTTTGCTGTTTATTGCAACGGCTTCAGCCGCAGGAGATGCATCAACCGCATGCGGTTGTTGTCGTGGTTCTCGGGGTTCATCACCGGCTCGTCTTTGGTCACCCAGCCGGTGAAGCGCTTGGTCGAATACTGGTACCATGTCGGGCCGTTGAACACCGGCACCACAGGGAAGTCGTCGGCCATGATCAACTGCACCTGGTCGAACAGCTTCTTGCGCTCCTCATCCGTGGTTGCCTTGCGGTAGGCGTCGAACACCTTGTCGAGTTCGGGATTGGAGTAGCGCGAGTCGGCGTGGACGATGCGTCCGGCGAACGCCGTCGACAGCGTCTGGTAGTAGCCGCGGAACGGTGTCGGGCCGTCGGGACGGGAGTTCATGACGGCGTCGAAAGACCCGTCCAGGAGTTGCTTCTGCCACTGCTCGTATTCCGGCGTGGCGACAGATGCATTGATGCCGATCTTGCGCAGGCCCTCGGTCGCGATTTGCACGGCGTCGATCCAGTCGGTCCAGCCATTCGGAACGATGATGACGAAGGCGATCGGCTGGCCCTTCGGCGTGGTGCGCATGCCGTCGGCGCCCTTCTTGTAGCCGGCGTCGTCAAGCACCTTGTTGGCCTTGTCGACATCATAGGCCATCCACACATCCTTGTCGCCTTCGGCCGCCTTGTTGCGCCAGGCGTCGAAGCGCGGCGGCAGGCCACTGGCGTGCAGGTTGACGACGGGATAGCCAAAGCCCGCAATGTCGACCATCGCCGTGCGATCCATCGCCAGGCTGAAGGCATGGCGGAAATTGATGTCGCCGAAGGCTTCGGCCAGGCCCGGATTGGCGGTCTTGAAGTTCATCTCGAAGGCGATGGTTTCCGCCGGCGGCTGCCAGTAGCCATTGTGGTCCTTGTCGAGCGCGACGTAGGTCTTGTCGATCTCGGGCAGGAAGGAGCCGATCCAGTCCATCGTGCCTTCCGGCAACAGCGCCAGCATCTGGTCGTTGCCGGCAATCTGCGGCAGCTTCAGGCAGTCCACATGCAGCGAGGCTGCGTCCCAATAATTCGGGTTGCGGCATTGCTCATAGACCTGCGGCGTGAAGCGGCGGATCTCGGTCATCGGGCCGGAGCCGACCGGCTTCTCGTTCTTGAAGGTGAGCGGGTCGGCGATATCTTTCCAGATGTGCTCCGGCACGATGGAGAAATCGGCCATCGATTCGGGGAAATGCGTGTCGACGTCCTTCAGCGTGATCTTCACTTCCGTCGGCGAG
Source organism: Mesorhizobium sp. P2_E7 (assembly GCF_056403855.1). Taxonomy (NCBI): domain Bacteria; kingdom Pseudomonadati; phylum Pseudomonadota; class Alphaproteobacteria; order Hyphomicrobiales; family Phyllobacteriaceae; genus Mesorhizobium; species Mesorhizobium sp. P2_E7. Next base: position 618,901 of record NZ_JBFUER010000001.1, read on the forward strand.
GGCGCCTCAACCGAAGCCACGCTTTCGCTGACGCCGACGATATCGACGGCCTTGTTCTTGAGCATCAGGTCGAGCGTGTATTTCATGTCGGCCGAGGTCAGCGGCTGGCCGTCGGACCATTTGACGCCGTCGCGCAGCGTGTAGGTGATCGACTTCAGGTCATCGGAGAATTTGTAGCCCGTCGCCAGCCGGAAGATCGGCTTGCCGCCATCATAGTCGTTGAAGATGACCAGCGGCTCGTAGACGAAATCCATCGTGCTTTGGCGGCGGCCGCCAAGATCGAACGGATTGAAGTTCTGAACCCAGCTCGTCTGCTCCTCAATATGCATGGCGAGCACGGATTCGGCCGCTGCCGGCTTCATGCCCGAGGCGAGGGCGATCGAGGCAAGAGCCGCGCCGCCCAAAGCCAAAAGTCGGCGCCGGCTGAACCGCTTACGCCCTGATATCAAGTGGTTGAACGATTGCACACGACCGAGCATCTTTTCTCCTCCCTGAGCAGACTGGTGTATGATGTAAATCAAATTGATTTAATGGTAGGCGAAAGCGGGCGTCAACCCTGCGTCCTGTGGAAAGGGCTGCGGTTTCGAGAAAGTTGGCAGCCTTGCCTGCGCGCATCACCATCGCCTTGGCCCGGGCTGCGAGCGCGGCGATGAAGATGGGTTTTGCGTTCTGCTCGGGCGCTATGCCGCAGCGGCGCAATTACCCGTGCGCCATTGCACAAGCCGCAGCGGGACAATAGATGGTGCAGCAGCCGCCACCGCCCGGCGCGGCTTGAAGCCAGGACCATGCGCATGACCGATACATCAGAGGCAGCGAAATTGACCGACCGCGTCTCGGCACTGGTCGAGGCTGCAAAACGGGCCGGCGCCGATGCCGCCGACGCGGTTGCCGTGCGCGGCCGTTCGACTGGCGTGTCGGTGCGGCTGGGCAAGGTCGAGAACACCGAATCCTCCGAAGGCGACGATGTCTCGCTGCGCGTCTTCGTCGGCAACCGGGTGGCGAGCGTCTCGGCGACGGCGGCGTCGGACCCCAAGGCACTGGCCGAGCGTGCCGTGGCGATGGCGAAAGTCTCGCCCGAGGATCCCTATCAGGGTCTTGCCGATCCGGCTTTGCTGGTCGGCAAGGTGCGCGACCTCGATCTGTTCGACGCCACCGAAATTTCGGCCGACCAGCTGAAGGAAGCGGCCCTGGCCGCCGAAGAGGCAGCGCTTGCCGTTAAGGGAGTCACCAATTCGGCAGGCAGCGGCGCCAGCGCCGGGTTGGGTGGGCTGGTGCTCGCGACGTCGAACGGCTTCGTCGGTCACTATGTCGCCTCGCGCTTTTCGCGCTCGGCCAGCGTGATTGCCGGCGAGGGCACCGGCATGGAGCGCGACTACGAATATTCGTCGCACCAGCATTTTTCCGATCTCGACGCGCCGGAACTGATCGGCCGCAAGGCCGGCGAGCGCGCCGTGCGCCGCCTCGGCGCCCGCAAGGCGGCGACCGGCCCGGTCAATGTGGTGTTCGATCCGCGCGTCGCACGTGGCATTGCCGGCCATCTCGCAGGCGCTATCAATGGTGCTTCCGTGGCGCGCAAGACCAGTTTTCTGCGCGAGATGATGGGTAAGCAGGTTGCATCGGCTGCCATCACCGTGACCGACGAGCCGCTTCGGCGTCGCGGCCAGGCCTCGCGGCCCTTCGATGGCGAAGGCGTTGAGGGCGAAAAGCTGCTGATGGTCGAAAACGGGGTGCTGAAGCACTGGTTCCTGTCGACCTCGGCTGCCCGTGAATTGGGGCTGACCACCAACGGACGCGGTGCGCGCGGCGGCTCCTCGGTGTCGCCGTCATCGACCAATCTCGCCATCGAGCCGGGCGAAAGGACGCCGGAAGATCTGATCAAGTCGCTGAAATCAGGCTTTTATGTCACCGAAGTGTTCGGCCAGGGCGTCGACATGGTTACAGGCGAATACAGCCGCGGCGCATCCGGCTTCTGGATCGACAATGGCGAGCTTGCCTATCCGGTGGCAGAGGTGACCATCGCCTCCAATCTGAAGACGATGTTCCTCAACATGGTGCCGGCGAACGACCTCGACCGCAATTTCGGCACCGCCTCACCGACGCTGCTGATCGAAGGCATGACCCTTGCCGGCGCCTGACCCGGTCATATCGGCTGCGGAAGACCTCGAGCTTTTGCGCAATGCCGCCCGCGAAGCCGGCGCCATCGCCATGCGCTATTTCGGTAAAAACCCGCAAGTCTGGATGAAGGGCGGCACCTCGCCGGTCAGCGAGGCCGACCACGCGGCGGACGCCTATCTGCGGCAGACCTTGCTTGCGGCGCGGCCGGATTATGGCTGGCTGTCGGAGGAAACGACCGACAACCCGGCGCGGCTCTCGGCACGCCGCACCTTTGTCGTCGATCCTATCGACGGCACCCGCGGCTTCCTTGAAGGCCTGCGCTCCTGGTGCGTCAGCGTCGCCGTGGTCGAAAATGGCCGCACACTCACCGGCGTGCTCGAATGCCCGGCCAAGGACGAAACCTATTGGGCGCTGCCCGGCCATGGCGCATTCCGCAACGGCCAGCCGATTGCCGTACGCCGTCCGGCCGAGACGGTCGAGATCGGCGGGCTGAAGCAGCTGATCGACCTGATGCCGGCGGAATGGCAGGGCCGGGTGCAGCGCGCGGCTCATATTCCCTCGCTCGCCTACCGGCTGGCGATGGTCGCCAACGGCACGCTCGATGCCACCTTCGTCAAGCCCAACGCGCATGACTGGGATATTGCCGCCGCCGATCTTATCTTGCGCGAAGCCGGCGGCGCCGTGCTCGACGGGCATGGCCGTGCGCCGCTTTATGCCGGCGAGGTGATCCGTCACGGAGCCCTGGTCGCCGGCAGCGGCGAGCTGCTCACCGTGCTTGCCGGCGTCATTGCCGGTACGGAAGCGTGATCGAAGGTTCCAAAGTCGACAGCTTTGGTCTAGACCTGTCACAAACTCACAATATGTGAAGGACCGAAATGGCCGCGGAAGACGGAAAGAAACAGCTTTTGCACCTGGTGTTCGGCGGCGAGCTGAAAAAGCTGGGCGGCACCGAGTTCCGCGATCTCGACGCGCTCGACATTGTCGGCGTCTATCCGGACTACCAGACCGCGCACAGCGCGTGGAAAGCCAAGGCGCAAGCCAGCGTGGACAATGCCCATATGCGCTATTTCGTCGTTCATCTGCACCGGCTGCTCGACCCTGAAAATAAGGCGGTCGGTTGACTTCGATGGATCATGATCTGGCGAAAGGGCCAGCGAATGAAGCCGCGCCCACGGCTAGGGGCCGCAGTCGTACGACCAAGGCGTTCTGGCGCAAGATACGCGAACCGCTTGCACAGTCGCGATTCGTCAAAAACGCCATTGCCAGTCTGCTCGCCCAGTACGTGCGGCTGGTTCGCATGACCAGCCCGCTGGTCACCGGATCGGCACGCTTTTCGGCCGGTGGCTATTCGGAGTTCGAACCCGGTATCATCGCGCTTTGGCACGGCCAGCACCTGCTGACGCCGGCCTATTATCCCAAGCGCAAGCCGCTGGTCGCCATGGTGTCGCGCAGCGCTGATGCAGAGCTCAATGCGCTGATGCTGGAGAAGTTCGGCATCGAGGCCGTGCGCGGTTCCGGTGGGCGTGAAAGCACGAAGCATCTCGACAAGGGCGGCGCCAAGGCGCTCATCGCCCTTAAAAAGTCGCTCGTCGCCGGCAAGAACGTCGCCATGATCGCAGACATTCCCCATGGTACGCCGCGCGACGCAGGGCTTGGGATCGTTCTTCTGGCGCGCCTCTCGGGCCGGCCGCTCCTGCCGGTCGCTATCGCCACCAGCCGCCGCAAGGTGCTGGAAAAGAGCTGGGACAAAACCACCATCAACCTGCCATTCGGCCGTTCCGCGGTGACCATCGGCACGCCGATCTTCGTGGCGGCGGATGCCGATGAGTCTGAAATGGAGCGCAAGCGCCAGGAAGTCACGACCGCCCTCAATGCCGCAACCGCCGAGGCCTATCGCCTCGTGGACGGCATCCATGAGTGAGCGCTGGGCGCGTGCCTTCCTGACGGCGTATCGCTTCGCTGGCGCGGCCGCCTATCCGCTGATCGGGCCTTACGTTGCCTGGCGCACGTCGCAGGGCAAGGAAGACCGCAGCCGCAGCCGCGAGCGCTATGGCGTTGCCGGGCGGCCGCGTCCCGAAGGCCCGGTGATCTGGATCCATGCCGCGAGCGTCGGCGAAACCCTCGCCGTGGTGCCGCTGGTGCAAAGCATCCTCGACTACGGCGTCAACATCGTGCTGACGACTGGCACGGTGACGTCCGCGCAGGTCGCCGACGAGCGGCTCGGCGACCGCATCATCCACCAATATGTGCCGCTCGACCTCAAACCGGCGGTCAGCCGCTTCCTCGATCACTGGCGACCGGACCTGGCGATCATCGCCGAATCCGAGATCTGGCCGATGACCATCCTGGAACTAGGCGCCCGTCGCGTGCCGCAGGTCCTGGTCAACGGCCGGCTGTCCGACCGTTCGTTCAAATCCTGGAAGAAGCGCGCCAACATCGCCGAGGCGTTGTTCGAGAACCTGGCCCATGTCGTTGCCCAGTCGGATGTCGACGGCGAACGGTTTCGCGCGCTCGGCGCCCGGCCGGTCACCGTGTCCGGCAACCTCAAGGTCGACACCTTGCCGCCGCCGGTTGACGAAAGGGCGCTGGCGACGCTGAAGCGCCAGATCGCCGGCCGCCCGACCTGGGCAGCTATCTCGACGCATGACGGCGAGGAAGTGGTCGCGGCGGAAGTTCACGCCATGCTCTACAAGCGCCACCATGGCCTGCTGACGATCATCGTCCCGCGTCATCCCGACCGCGCCGAAGCGCTGGCCGCGCAGATTTCCGGCATGGGGCTGAAGCTGGCGCGGCGCAGCAAGGGCGACCGGATCACCGCCGACACCGATATCCTGCTTGGCGATACGATCGGCGAGATGGGGCTTTATCTCCGGCTGACGGAAATCGCCTTTGTCGGCCGCTCGCTGACGTCGGAAGGCGGCCAGAACCCGCTGGAGCCGGCGATGCTCGACACAGCGGTGCTTGCCGGCCGCAACGTCCAGAATTTCCGCGAAGCCTATCAGCGCCTGCTCGACAGCGGTGGCGCCAAGCTGGTGCGCGACCGCGACATGCTGGCCGGCGCCGTCAATTTCCTGTTGAGCAATGAAGTCGCCCGCCATGAGATGATGGCGGCCGGTGCCGCCACCGTCGACCAGATGCGCGGTGCGTTGGCGCACACGCTGAAGTCGCTCGAGCCTTACATCCAGCCATTGATCGTCAAGTCGCGCCTGAAGGGCGCCGACGGGCGCTAGGGTGGCGTCCGAAGCACCACCTTTCTGGTGGGAAGCGCCGGACTGGCGGGTCTTCGCGCTGTCGCCGCTGTCAGCAGTCTATGGCATGGTCGCCGGCCGCCGCATGCGCCGGGCGGTCCGCGAAAAGATCGACGCGCCAGTGCTTTGCGTCGGCAATTTCACCGTCGGCGGCAGCGGCAAGACACCGGTTGCCATCGCTTTGGCAAAACAGGCCAGGCGCATGCAGCTCAATCCCGGCTTTCTGTCGCGCGGCCATGGCGGCTCGTTCGCGCAGCCGCATGTCGTTGATGCCGGTCACGACGCCGCCAAGCATGTCGGCGACGAGCCGCTGCTGTTGGCCGAACACGCGCCGGTTGCGGTCAGCCCCAACCGCGCCGCCGGCGCCAAGCTGCTCATGGAAGCCCATGGCTGCGATTTCCTGATCATGGATGACGGTTTTCAGAGCGCGCGCATCCATATCGATTATGCGCTGGTCGTCGTCGACGCCCGCTACGGCATCGGCAATGGCCGTGTCATTCCGGGCGGACCGCTCAGAGCCAACGTTGTCGACCAGCTGGTCTTCACCGACGGGCTGTTGAAGATGGGCGAGGGCACCGCCGCCGACCAGGTCGTGCGCCAGGCCGCGCGCGCCGGCCGGCCGATCTTCGAGGCGCATGCCGAGCCCGCCGGCAAGGATCGGTTCGCCGGTCGGCGTTTCCTCGCCTTTGCCGGCATAGGTCATCCCGAAAAATTCTTCGACACGCTGCGCGACACAGGTGCTGAGGTGGCGCTGAGCCGGTCGTTCCCGGACCATCACTTCTATGCCCCTGATGAGCTCACTGAACTGGCGGCAACCGCGCGCCGCGAGGGACTGGGCCTCGTCACCACCGCCAAGGACGCGGCCCGACTGCGCCATGACGCAGCCTCAGCCGAATTCCTTGGCCAACTCGACGTGCTGGAGATCGACGCCACGTTCGACCTCGACAATGTTCCCGAACGCATCATCGACGAGACGCTGGACGCCTGGCGCCAGCGCAAGCTGCGGGGCTGATTGAGCAGCCGCTTCCAGTGCAGGACTATTCTCGCCGCTTTTCTCGATTACAACCTCGGTCGGGTTTTCATGCGGAGGGTGGAATGATCGGCTTGCGGGCGCTGCTTGTCTCTTGTGCCGTTGTGGCGATGGCAAATCCATCGTTGGCGCAAACGTCCACTCCGAGCGACAGCGACTTTCTGGTCTCGGTCACCGATGCCGACGGTGTTGCCCACGTCGAGGCCTCCAACGTGGTTCCGCTTATTCCTGATCGCGCCTGCTATGAATGGCGTGTCAGACTGGGGCAGGGCGACAAGCTGGTATCGGTTACGGAGGTGTTCACGCTTCCCGCGGAGCCGAAACAGTGGGGCGGCATCGACGGAAACGAATACAGCTTGAGCAAGCTATCGGGCGACCGGAAAGTCTCCGAGACCACCATGTTCTACAAGCCGCTGGATGGATGGATCTCGCATGGCTGGTGCGTGGCCGACGGTGACCCGACCGGGCCGTATTCCATCAAGGTGCTCGTCGAGGATCGACTGATCCACGAATTCGAGTTCAAGGTCGTGCCTGAATCCTCAACTCCATAGCCGGTCTAGCGCCGGCTGCGCATCTCCGGATGCGTTTCGATCTCGCGGCGCAGCGAGGCGGCGGCGCTGATATAGGGCTCCTGCCTGGCGACGCTCCAGTATTTCAGCTCGTCCAGCGGAATGCTCTCGCCGGTCACCGCGCAGCGCACGAATGCGCCGGGGCTGGTGACCTGGAAGTCGCCGTCGAGATAGCGGATCCGGGCTTCCTTGCCGCCAGGGCCTTCGAAGCGGTTCATCATGGGGTGGTGCCTGACTTCATGCTGATTTCATCGCCATAAATTGCCGCCAAGGTCAAGCTTGACGCAATGCTGAGGCCCTATTGTCGGCTGAAACCATCCTATGGGACCGGCATGGACATCTCATCCGCCCGCCTGACCGCGCTGCTGCGCGAAGCCATGATATTGGCGACGGCCCCGTCGGCGAAGGCCGATCCGGCGAAAGCAGCACTGATCAAGGCGCTGGCGCAGCCGCCGGCGCCGTCCGGCACGCCTTTGCCGCCGGCAGCGGCGCCGGCGCTGCAGGCACTGTTGTCCGGCACATCTGCCAAGGCGCAGCAGACAGGATCCGCTGAAATCCTGCAGGCCTATCTGGCAATTGCCGAGCCGGGCGCCGAGGTTCCAGATGGTGCCCCGACAAAGGCCGCCGCACCTGCACCGGCGAACGACGACGCACAGCGCGGTCTGCCCGTGCCGCCGGCAAGGGTCGACGATGGCAGCGCCACAAAACCCGCAGGCCTGCCATGGCTTGCCTTTCTCGTCCCTGACGCTTCGCCGCAACGCCGCGCCTCCGGCATCGACACGGCAACAAAACGAGGGCAGGCGACGTCTCGGCCGCATGACGCGGTTCAGCCCGAAGACAGGCAGCAGATGCGTGTCGGCCTGATGGCGATGGCGGCCGGGTTTTTGGCCGTAGCGATTTTCGGACTCACCCTGCTGGTGCTTCGCTGAGCACAGAACCGTAGATTTTAGCTTTCGGCTTCGAGGAACTTTTCCATCTTGTCCATCGCCAGCCCCGCCTCGACCGCGATGCGGCGCGAAAGTTCGGCGGCAGCGGTGCGTGGCCGGCCCAGCGGCCGGTCGAGCCAGTAGGATACCGGGTTGAGCGCGGTGCGCTCATCGACGGCGACGATGCGGCCCGCCTCCAGCTGTTGCCCGGTTAATGGCGGCCGCGCCAGCGCAATGCCCAACCCATAGGCGGCGGCGTCCAGCACCAGATTGTAGTCCTCGAAGCGGCGGTCCTGCGGGCGCGGGCGGTAGTCCATACCTTGCGCGGCAAACCAGGCGCGCCAGCCCGAAGCGTCGGAATCGTTGATCAGCGGAAATTTGAGCAGCCGGGCAGGGTCGCCGCGGCCGATCTCGCGGGCAAGGCCAGGTGCGGCGACGGGAAACACATACTCCTCGAACAGTTTCACCGAGATCCGGCCCGGAATGCCGCCGCGGCCGCAGCGGATCGACAGATCGATGCCTTCGTCGGCAAGGTCGGCCTGGCGGATGTCGACGTCGAGCACGATGCGCAGCTTGCTGGGATTGTTCTCCAGCGCAGCCATGCGCGGCATCAGCCACAGCCCGCTGACCGAGGGGATCGAGGTCAGCCGCACCACGGCGGTGCCGCGCGGTTCGACCCAGCGGTCGGAATGGGTGGAAATCAGCGCAAAGGCTTCCGCCGTGCGCAGATGCAGGCGGTTGCCCTCGATGGTCAGCGAGACGCCGCGCGCGCCGCGGTCGAACACTTTCAGGCCCAGCCAGTCCTCCAGCTTGGCGATCTGCCGGCTGACTGCGCCATGGGTGATGTTGAGCTTCTCGGCCGCAGCCGAAAAGCTCCCGGTGCGTGCCGCCGCATCGAAGGCGCGCAGTGTCTCGAGCGGTACCATTGTGTCTGAGCTGTGATCCATAGTCACAGGTGATCCTCGATTTGATCGTTTGTCAACGGCACCGAAAAGGCGCTTTCTGCCTTTCAACACCCAGGAGCCCGAGGAACAGCAAGATGAGCGTAACGACCAGCACGTCGAATCCGACACAGCGGATGGACACCACGGCAGCCATCGCGGTGGCGCTGACGGTGGTCGGCTGGGCCTCGGCCTTTCCCGCGATCCGCGCCGGCCTCGCCGCCTTCGGGCCGCTGGAACTCGGTGCGCTGCGCTTTGCCATCGCCGCGGTGCCGGCGGCGATCTTTCTTGCCGTCAAGCGCCCGGCGCTGCCGAGGCTCGACGAATTGTGGCGCCTCGCCTTTGGCGGCGCCATCTTCGTCGCGCTCTACACTGTCATGCTCAACTATGGCGAACTGACAGTGTCGGCGGGTGCCGCCGGTTTCATCATCAATGTCAGCCCGATCTTCACCGCCATCATGGCAATGGCATTGCTCGGCGAACGCTTCTCAGGCTGGGCCTGGTTTGGCACGGGCATTTCCTTTGCCGGCATCGGCATCATCGCCGTGGCCGACGGGAATGGCCTGCATTTCGACACCGGCGCGCTGTTGGTTCTTGGCTCCGCGCTATGCTCGGCGGTCAACACCATCGTCCAGAAGCCGCTCTTTGCCCGCCACCATCCGCTGACCATCTCGGCCTCGAACATGATCCTTGGCGCACTTTGCCTGGCACCCTTTCTGCCGAGCGGCTTTGCGCAGGCAGCGGTCGCCAACACAGCCGGGATCGGCGCCGTCATCTTTCTCGGCATCGTGCCCAGCCTGATCGCCTATGCCGCCTGGGCAACCGCTCTGTCGCGTCTGCCTGCGGCGCGCGCTTCAAACTTCCTCTATCTGGTCTCGCCGATGTCGGCCCTGATCGGCTTCTTCTGGCTGGGCGAAGTGCCGACGCTGCTTGGTATCCTCGGCGGTGCGCTGGCGCTCGGCGGTGTCATCGTGGTCAATTTGAAACGCTAGATCAGCGGGTTGGACGCCTTTCCCGAATCAAACTGAGAGCCGTACCGGAATTCTCTCCGATCGCCCCATTTGGCTGCCGCCGCGGTGCAGACATGACCCCACCGGGTGGCTATGGTGCGTTGAAAATCACCGGGGGGTGGGATGGTCAGGCAGTTCGTATCAGCGGTTTTCTGCTTGTTGCTGCTCAGCAGCCAGGCCACTGCGGGTTGGTATCACGTGGAAAACTACGAAGGCTCCATCGGTCCCGATCCCGTCCATCTCTCCTTGCAAACCTATACGTTCGGCAGCGGCATCACTGTCCAGGGCAGCTACTTCTATGACGCGAAGCAAAGTCCGATCGCGCTCTATGGCAAAGCCAACGGCACCAGCCTTGCGCTTTGCGCGATTGCCGATGACGAGGAGTTCGAGCGCGTCATCGTCATGGGCAAGAAAACGGGCCTCGACACCTCCGGATGCCCGTTTTCCCTGGAGCTTGGCGACGGTGTCTTGACGGGAAGCTGGAGCAAGGGCGCGGACAAATTTGCGGTCAGTCTCAGGAAGGTCGCCGGCCTGGACGACACTGGGGAGGGCAAGGTCGAAGGTACCGTCGAGATCCCCTTCTGGGCGCAGACGGCCACCGACCGGTTTGCCGGGATTTACACCAAAACGGACAACGGAATCTGCATGACGAGGATGCAGATCATCAACAAGAAGCGGAAGAAGGCCGTACAGACCATCAAATTCGGCGGCGACCTCTGCAATGCGGGTATGCTGATGACACCCATCTATTGGAACGTGCAGAAGAGTGTCGAGCGAGGCAAGGACATCATATCCGTAAATTTCTACGATGGCCGCGCCGGCTATGAGGAGGAGTATGTCTTTGACCGCAAAGCCAAGAAGTATCGCCTGAGGAAGTGAAACGACGCCTGCCCACGCAGTCGCCCACGGGCGTCGTTCTCGTCAGCGAAAGCGTATCGCAATAGACGCAGAAATCGGATCGCCAGCCGTCAGATTGCATTTGCGCCGGACGGCATCCTTCAGGGGCAGAAGGTAGCTCCCGTCCTTGGGAAACAGCGATGTGCCGAAGATGAAGCCGCCAATCGTCGCCTCGACAGGTATCACCCCCCAGCCATAGGTCGCGAACTTCGCGATCCTTTTGATCTCTTCGCCATGCTGCTCGGGGATTGGCGCGAAGAAGTATGGCGAAGGGCCCCGCCAGTGGATCACTTCGGCTTCGAATTGGAACCGGACCGTCGTCTCGTCGCTCAAAGGCTTATCGCCACTGGGAAACCGCTCACCCGGGAACTCCGAAGTAAGCACGATAATGCTCCAGGTGAGCTATCGGGGAGAATTCCTCGAAGTCGCCGGCAGCTTCGCACTCTTTCAGATTGGCAAGCGCCTTTGCTGCAGCCTCGCTAGGCTGCTTCTTCAGGAAATCCTTGCTGTTTTGCAGGCCATTGCCGCAAAGAAATTGGACGTCCAGAGAACTGAACAGATCGAACCCGGATGACTTGGCGTCCCAAATTCGCAGCACGTCTTCATCCATTGCTCTGCTGAAGAGCTGAACACAGCAGAGCAATGCCAGGTCATCTTGCCGTCCATCGCCTTTGCGCTCGCAATCGGCTTCATGCGCCAAGAGATCACGGATGCGAGGCAGATCCTCGTCTTTCGGTACGAGGCCAAACTGCTGCAGGGAGTCCCCGGCGTTCATCACCGCCGCCCGAACAGCCGCTCGATATCGGCGAGCTTCAGCTCGATATAGGTCGGGCGGCCATGGTTGCAGGTGCCGGATCCGGGCGTCGCTTCCATCTGGCGCAGCAATGCGTTCATCTCCTCGGGCTTGAGCAGGCGGCCGGAACGCACCGAGCCGTGGCATGCCATGGTCGCGGCGATCTTGTCCAGCCGCTCCTTCAGCGTCTCGACCGTGTCGTTGTCGGCGATCTCGTCGGCGAGGTCACGCACCAGTTGCTGGACATTGGTTTCGCCCAGCATGGACGGCGTCTCGCGCACCGCCACCGCACCGGGGCCGAAGCGCTCGATGCCGAGACCGAAGCGGGCCAGCGTCTCGGAATGCATGGCCAGCCGCTCGGCATCCTCTTCCGGCAGGTCGACGATCTCCGGCAAGAGCAGCATCTGCGAGGGCACGGTGCGCGAATGCAGCGCATTCTTCAGCGCTTCGTAGACCAGCCGCTCATGCGCCGCGTGTTGGTCAACGATAACAAGTGAATCCCTGGTTTGCGCTACGATATAATTCTCGTGCACTTGCGCGCGGGCAGCGCCCAGTGCCGTGCCAAGCAGCGTCTCGGCCGGTTCGGCTGTACCGGCACGCGCGTCGGCGCTGGCGAGCGGCCCGGCATCGAATGCCGCCTGGTCGTTGTCGGCAAAGCCGTTTCGCTGCGCCCTTGCTTCGCTGTAACCCATATCCAGCGGTCGTTGTGACGAGCGCGATGGGTCGAAGCCGCCGGAGCCAGACGGCCGGTAGGCCGCGTCATAGCTGCGGTGGCCATTGGCAGGGCCGGCATGGGCATAAGGAGAAGCACCCGGCCGGAACGCCGCCATCATGCCGGCGGCACCGCTGGTGGCGGCGCGGATGCCGGCATTGGCCAGCGCCTCGCGAATGGCGCCGACGATCAGGCCGCGCACCAGGCCGGGGTCGCGGAAGCGCACATCGGCCTTGGCCGGGTGGACGTTGACGTCGACGGTCGCCGGGTCGAGCGTCAGGAACAGCACCGTGACAGCATGGCGGTCGCGCGGCAGCACATCGGCGAAGGCGCCGCGGATGGCGCCGGCAATCAGCTTGTCGCGCACCGGCCGGCCGTTGACATAGGCATATTGCTGCAGCGCGTTGGCGCGCGTGAAGGACGGGATCGAGACATGGCCGGTCAGATGCACGCCGTCACGGCTGGCATCGATGGCAATGGAATTGTCGGGGAATTCGGCCCCCATCACTTGCGCAACGCGGCGCAGGCTGCCTTCCGCGCTGTCGTCGGTGGCTGGCAATTCCAGCGTCGAACGGTCGGAGCCGGCGAGCGTGAAGCGCACCGCGGGGAAGGCGATGGCGATGCGCTTGACGACATCGCTGGTCGCCGAGCTTTCCGCCCGCTCGCCCTTCATGAATTTGAGCCGCGCCGGCGTCGCGAAGAACAGGTCGCGCACCTCGACCGTGGTGCCGCGATTGGCTGCCGCCGGTTTGACGGCGGAAACGCGGCCGCCCTCGATGCCGATCTCGGCCGCGCTGTCGCCGGCAGCCGTGCGCGAGCGGATCGACAGTCGCGACACCGAACCGATCGACGGCAGCGCCTCGCCACGGAAGCCGAGCGAGCGGATGTCGTGGATGTTGTCGGCAAGCTTGGACGTGCAGTGGCGCGCAATCGCCAGCGAAAGTTCCGGTTCGGGGATGCCGGAGCCGTCATCGGTGACGCGGATCAGGTTCAGTCCGCCACCGGCGGTGACAACCTCGACACGGGAAGCCCCGGCATCGAGTGCGTTCTCGACCAACTCCTTCACCACGCTCGCCGGACGCTCGATGACTTCGCCGGCGGCGATCTGATTGATCATCGTTTCGGAAAGCTGGCGAATGGGCATGCGGGTACTATAGGCGGATTCGACGTCGATGCGGATAGGCCATTTTGCATCAGACCATCTGCTATCATCCGAATCAGCCAGGTTTAATCACTTGGCGCAGATCCACGCCATCCGGCAGTCGAACTTGCCGTGTCAGCTTTGGGATATCCTTCCAGCCTGTCTTGCTTAGAATCTGAACCTTCTGGGTGAGAAGTTGTGTTTTGCAATGCGTACAACCGAGAAGGTCCGACCCGACCAAAACCGTATCCAAAGCGGGTTTGCGGATTTTCGGATTAGCTCTCATCAAATCCGCAAAAGGCTTACTGCCGACAGGGTGCTGAAAAAGGCTGTCGTAATGTTTGGCGAACAGATCGTGGTCTGAAAACATCTGACCTGTTTTGCTTATTTTCCGCAGGTATCGACTGCATTTCCAGCAGCTCGGATAAGTCTGCAGCATGAAAAAGACGAACAACCCACCAAGGACGAAACCGATGAAATCTATCACCGCCAACCAGTAGCCAAAATCGCCAACCTCGCCTGTGTCGATATGGCCGCCATGCCCAGCGCTAAGATGCATCGATCGCAGATAGATATCGAGGTAGTCCCAAAAGCCGATGGCGTCAGAAGCCATTGTGCCATCATCGAGGACCAGCGAGCGGTATTCCCCATAGTAGATGACTAATTGTGCCGCTGCGGTCACTATGAGAATTTGGACAAGAAGAAACCAGGTGGGCCGAGTGTGTAAAAATAGGCTGGCAAAATAGTATCCCGACGCTGCGGCCACACCCGTGAGCAACGCCCCTGCCGGAACGAAAACCCAAAAGCTGAACGAAAAAACGTTGAAGCCGGTTAGACGGTTGACGGCGATCACAGCCAGGGCAACCAGTACGAAAGAGATCAAGCCGAATACGGCAACGCCCAGATGGCCGCCAAGTTTGGCAATCATTGTCCCCCCAAATAAAGTAGTTAGCCACGAAATCGCAACTGCTACTTATGGTAGAAGATATCTCTGATTGCAACCGACTTCAAGCCTGCGCCGCTAGCCAATCCCTCACTTTCCGCGCATTCTCGCTCAGCTCGCGGTTCTTCGGCCACACGACGTAGAACGCCTTGCCGGTCTTCAGCACATGGTCTGTCACCGGCACCAGCAGCCCCGTTGCCAGCAGCCGTTCGGCGAGATGCCGCCAGCCGAGCGCGATGCCTTGGCCTTCCATGACGCCCTGGATCACCAGGCCGTAATCGTTGATGCGCAGTCCGCGTGCGGTGTCGCCGAGGCTGCCGCCCGCCGACTGGAACCATTCGTCCCAGCTCGCCGCCTCACGGTAGGGCTCCTCAAGATGGATCAGCCGGTGTGTGGCCAGGTCCTCGACGCTTTTCGGCATGCCGAACTTTGCGAGATAGCTGGCGCCAACGACGGGGAAAATCTCCTCATCGGCGAGCGGCAGCGAATGATAGTCGGCCCAGTCGCGCGGTTCGCCGCCGCGCACGGCGAGCGGAATGCCTTCGGCGATGATGTCGAGGTCGCGGTCGGCGGTCTGGATTCTGAGATCGATACCCGGCAGTTCGTCGCGGAACTGCTGCAGGCGCGGCATCATCCAGAACGAGCCGAATGCGGTTGACGCCGCAAGCGTCACATGGCCGCCGGTCGCTTGCAGGCGAAGATCCTCGGCTGACTTGCGGATGTGCGACAGTCCGAGCGAGACATCGGCGTGGAAGCGCTCGCCGGCCTCGGTCAAAATCACCTGGCGGTGGCGGCGCTGGAACAGCTGGGCGCCAAGCTGTTCCTCCAGCCCGCGCACCGCATAGGAGACGGCCGCCTGCGTCATGCCGAGCTCGCGTCCGGCGGCGGTGAAGCTCGACAGCCGGCCCGCCGCCTCGAAGACGATCAGGCTACCGGCCGAGGGCAGGAGATGGCGCAGGCTTCGCATAAGCTCAGCTTATACAAGAGATCAGGATTTTCCAGCGTCACATCCATATTTCGTCTCGCTAACTTGGCTGGAGAAGACACGAAGGGAGGCACCATGAACGCACCGGCCGTCGAAGTGACCGAACCTGCCAGCCGTCGAGCGGGTGGCCGCCTGGGGCGCAAGGTGCTGCGGGGAATTCCCATGGCGTCGTTTCCGACCCTGGTCCGCAAGATCCCCGTGTATCACATGGTCCCGGATGAGGCGGTGGAACTGATCCACCAGGAGTCGATGTCGATCCTCGAAGAGGTGGGATGCGAGTTCCGCGACGACGAGGCCATTGCACTGTGGAAGGCTGCGGGAGCCGATGTGTCGGAAACTCGTGTCCGGATAGATCGTGCGCTCCTGATGGAGCTCATAGCGAAGGTCCCGTCGGAGTTTACACTCAATGCGAGAAATCCGCAGCGTACGGTGCGCGTTGGCGGCGACAACTCCATCTTCGTACCGATGTACGGCGCGCCTTACGTGCGCGACCTCGACAACAACAGGCGCTATGGCACGCTCGCCGACCTGCAGAATTTCCACAAGCTCGCCTACATGGCGCCGGCGCTGCACTCGTCGAGCTCGGTCATCTGCGAGCCGATGGAAATCGCGGTGCCCAAGCGCCACCTCCACATCATCCATTCGGCGCTGAAGCACTCCGACAAGCCGTTCATGGGCATCGTGACGTCCAAGGAACGAGCCGAGGACACGATGGCGATGGCAGGCATCGTCTTCGGCGAGGACTATGTCCGCGACAATCCGGTGCTGGTGTCGATCACCAATTGCAATTCGCCGCTGGTGTGGGACGCCACAATGCTGGACGCCATGAAGGTCTATGCGCGCAGCAACCAGCCGCTGATCCTGGCGCCCTTCGCACTGTGCGGCGCCTCGACTTCAGCCTCAGCCGTCGGCGCGGTCGCGCAGGTCAATGCCGAAGCGCTGGCGGGCGTCGCGTTTACCCAGTTGCTGCGTCCGGGTTCGCCGCAGCTCTACGGACAGTTCATGGTTACGGTGGACATGAAGACCGGCGCTCCGATGGGCGGCACGCCGGAGGCCGCCCAGATGATGTATCTGATGGGGGCACTGGCGCGCAAATACCGCCTGCCGTGGCGCACGTCGGGCTTCCATGTCGGGTCGAAGCTGAACGATGCCCAAGCGGGCTACGAGGCGAACATGCTGATGCATGCCGCAATCCTCTCCGGTGCCAACTACATCTGGCATTCCGCCGGATGGCTCGAGGCCGGCTTGAGCTGTGGCTATTCGAAATTCGCCACCGACTGCGAACAGCTCGTTGGCTGGTACAAGTATGCGGGCGGGCTGCCATTCGACGATTTCAAGGAAGCGATGGCGGCGATCCGCGAGGTCGGGCCTCAGGGCCATTTCCTCGGAACACAGCATACGCTCGAACATTTCGAGTCGGCCTTCTTCATACCCTCGATCATGGACTTCAATTCATACGAACAGTGGAAGGCCGAAGGGGCCAAGGATCACGACACGCGCGGCCGCGAGAAAGCTCGCAACATGCTCGCGGATTACCAGGAGCCGAAGCTCGACGAGGGTGTCGCTGAGGGGCTGGCGGATTTCATCGCGCGGCGCGAGGAGGCGCTGCCAAACAGCGTCAGTTGACGCGACGGACGAACAACTAGCGGGAACAAAAAAAGGGAGAAAAAAATGACATTCTTCAGAAGCAATGGCGACCGCGTGCCTGATACCATCGAGGCAATGGCGAAAGAGACGCGTGCAGGCCATATGGACCGCCGCGAATTCCTCGCGCTAGCCAGCGCATTCGGCGCATCGACGGCTTTCGCCTACAGCATGATCGGCCTTGCCGCGCCGACTAAAGCCCTGGCCGATGAACCGAAAAAGGGCGGAACGCTGCGTGTTGCAATGTCGGTCAAGGCGCAGAAGGATCCGCGCACCTATGACTGGACCGAGATGGCAAACGTCACCCGTTGCTGGCTGGAGCCGCTCGTCCGCTACACGCACGAGTTCACTTTCGAGCCCGTCCTGCTCGAAAGCTGGGACGTCAATGACGACGCCACCGAATACACACTGCATCTGCGCAAAGGCATCACCTGGAACAATGGCGATGCTTTCAACGCCGATGACGTGGTCGCCAATCTGAACCGCTGGTGTGAGAAGGGTGCTTCAGGCAATTCCATGGCGGCACGCGTCGGCGCGCTGATCGACACCAAGACCGGCAAGGCCAAGGATGGCGCCATCACCAAGGTCGATGACCTCACGGTCAAGCTGAAGCTGTCCGAACCCGACGTCGCGATCATACCGGGCTTCACCGACTATCCGGCGCTGGTCGTGCATCGCGACTTCGACAAGGATGGCGCCGACCCGATCAAGAAGCCGATCGGCACCGGACCTTTCGAACTGGTGTCCTATGCGGTGGGTACGAAGGCGGTCGTCAAGCGTCGCGAGAGCGGCAAGTGGTGGGGTGGCGAAACGCCGCTCGACGGTGTCGAGTTCATCGACTACGGCACCGACTTCAACGCCACGCTGAATGCCTTCGAGTCCGGCGAGATCGACCTCGATTTCGAAACGCCGGCCGACTTCATCGATGCCCTCGACAAGATGGATCTGGTGAAATCGGAGGTGGCAACGGCGACCACGCTCGTTGCCCGCACCAACATCACCCACAAGCCCTACGACGACCAGCGGGTGCGCAATGCGCTGCAGATGGCCGTCGACAACAACGCCGTCATGCAACTCGGCTACGCCGGGCTCGGCACCGTCGGCGAGAACCACCACGTCGCCCCGATCCATCCCGAATACTATCCGCTGCCCAAGAAGACGCGCGATGCCGCCGCCGCCAAAAAGCTGATGGCGGATGCCGGGCAGGCCGACTTCGAGCACGAACTGATCACCGTCGAGGACGAATGGCAGAAGAACACCGGCGATGCGATCGCTGGCCAATTGCGAGATGCCGGCATCAAGGTGAAGCGCACGGTGCTGCCGGGCTCGACCTTCTGGAACGACTGGACGAAATATCCATACTCGATGACCATCTGGTACATGCGGCCGCTCGGCGTCCAGGTGCTGGCGCTCGGCTATCGCTCGGGCGAGGCCTGGAATGAGACGGCCTATGCCAACCCGGATTTCGACGCCAAGCTGAAGCAGGCGCTTTCGCTGGCCGATCCTGCCAAGCGCAAGGAGGTGATGAAGGACGTCGAGCAGATCCTGCAGGATTCCGGCGTCATCATCCAGCCGTTCTGGCAGAAGCTCTACTGCCACATGAGCAAGAAGGTAAAGAACTACGGAATGCACCAGACCTACGAAATGGACTTCCAGAACGTCTGGCTGGACGGCTAGCTCACGACGCTGGCCGCAAGCTGCGCCGGCGCCATCTGCGGTGCCGGCGGGTCTTTCTGAAAAACGGTGCAACAGACAGCACCCGGGTCTGTTCGAAGTCTAGCTTGGCATGGAATGAAAAGTATCGACACACCCGCCAAAATTGCAGGGAGTACGCGAATGTCTGGGCGGGTCTTCAAGCGACTGTTCGAGCCCGCAACATTGCGCGGCAAGACATTGCGCAACCGCATCGTTTTTGGCGCCCATACGGCTAACATGGCCGAGGATGGCCTGCCGACTGCCCGCCATGTCGGCTACTACGCCGAACGCGCGATCGGCGGAGCGGGCATGATCGTGATCGAGCCGATGCCGGTGCATCAGGCCGCGGTGCTTACGCGCGGCAATTTCCGCCCCTCGGACGACAGCGTCATCCCCCATTTCCGCAAGGTGACGGATGCCATCCGCGGCAACGATGCCATCGCCATCCAACAACTCTACCACGTTGGCCAGCATGCCGATGCGGACAACTCGTTCCACTCCGGTTGGTCGCCGTCCGGCCTGCCGAGCTATCATGATTCAGACGGATCGCACCGTATGTCCGAGCGCCAGATCGAAGAGACGATCGACGGCTTCGTCCAGGCGGCGCGCCGCTGCCGCGAGGCAGGTTTCGACGGCGTCGAGGTCTGGGCCGCCTATCATTCCATGCTCGATCAGTTCTGGACGCCCTGGTCGAACCGTCGCGACGACCAATGGGGCGGCAGCCTGCAAAACCGCACCCGCATGAGCCGTGAGGTGATGAGCCGCATCCGCAAGGTTTGTGGTGATGACTTCATCGTCGGTCTCGCGATCAATGATGAACCGGAAGTCGAGGTAGCGCTCAAGCGCGAGGCGTTGGCCGAGATTATCGAATTGCACGACCGTGACAATCTGATGGACTACGTCACCTGCGGAACGGGGTCGTATTTCGATTTCTACAAGATCATGCCGACCTTCCTTTATCCGGAAAAGCTTGGGGCGGACCTTGCCGCCGTGTTGAAATCGACGGTGAGGCACGCGCTGATCACGGCGGAAAGCCACATCCGCACTCCGGAAAACGCCGAGAGCGTGTTGAGCGAAGGCCGCGCCGATCTTGTCTCGATCGTACGCGGGCAGATCGCCGATCCGCATCTGGCTGCAAAGGCTGCGGCTGGCCGGCATGAGGACATTCGCGGCTGTCTGTCCTGCAATCAGATGTGTTGGGGCCGGCGCGGTCGCGACTACTGGATCAGCTGCGTGATCAATCCATCGGCGGGGCGGGAATGGGAATGGGGAGGCGATCGCTTCACCCCGGCCACCCAGCCGAAACATGTGTTTGTCGTTGGGGGTGGGCCAGCCGGTCTCGAAGCCGCGCGCGTGGCGGCCGAGCGCGGCCATCGCGTGACGCTCGCCGAGGCGTCGGACCGTCTCGGCGGGCAATTCCGGCTCGCCGGCCTGCAGCCGCGCCGGGCGCAGATTCTCGACCTCATCGACTGGTATCAGCGCCAGCTTGGCCGGCTTCAGGTCGATGTGCGCTATGGCCAGTATGTCGAGGCCGAGGACATCGAGCGCGAGGGCGCCGATCACGTCATCGTCGCGACCGGCGCCATGCCCCAGGACGGCGCTTTCCAAAGGGCGCTGCCGCAATGGGAAACCGTTCCGGGCGGCGGCGCGGTCTTCTCGGCCGAAGCCGTGATGTCCAGGGAGGCGAGGCCGGGCAAGCGCGTGCTGGTCCTCGACGATGGTGGCAACTGGAAAGGATGCGGCACCGCCTGGAAACTCGCCGAGGACGGTCATGAAGTGACGATCGTCACGCCTGACGCCCTCGTTGGCAAGGAACTTCAGCGGATGGCCGTGGATGCGCCGCTGCGCCGAGCACTGGCTGCGCTGAAGGTCAGGTTTGTGACCGAAAGCGCCGTGGTGCATTGGGACGGCACGAAGGCCAAAATAGCATCGTTGCTCGATGGCGCCGAGCAGGAAGTCGAGGCGGACGCATTGGTCTTTGCCAGCACCAGCATGGCCCTGGACAGCCTGTCGGTCGAACTCGACAG
This sequence comes from Mesorhizobium sp. P2_E7, assembly GCF_056403855.1. Lineage (NCBI taxonomy): Bacteria > Pseudomonadati > Pseudomonadota > Alphaproteobacteria > Hyphomicrobiales > Phyllobacteriaceae > Mesorhizobium > Mesorhizobium sp. P2_E7. The sequence continues at coordinate 639,577 of NZ_JBFUER010000001.1, forward strand.
GATCGGCATCGCCCACACCTCGATTGGCGATTGCACGGCTTCGAGGCAGGCAGCCTTTGCCATTCATGATGGACGCAAGGTGGCGCTTGGCCTTTGATCCCTAGCCGACTGAGCGCACCGCGCGATGCGATCTTCGGGCAACGAGCCTTGGAGGCTTCATGAGCCGCAAAAAAGCCGATATGCAGGATGTGTGGTATTGCCACCTTGCCGCCGAACAGCCGGAGATTCCTGCATGAGACCGATAGTGCTGGCCGCTGCCCTTTCGATTGCCTTGCCCGCCGCGGCACTTGCCGGGCCGGCTTCGAACGCCGTGAAGTTTTTTTATGTGCCTGAGGTCAAATTCGAAGGGGACGCCAAATACCGCGACCGCTTCACCGAGCCGGTGACGAAACTCTTCGATCTCAACGACCAGGCGCAGAAGAACAAGCCCGACGAGGTCGCCTGCCTCGACTTCGATCCCGGCCTCGACGCCCAGGATTTCGACCAGAAGACGATTGCCAAGACATTGAAGCTGGCCGAGACCGTCAACGGCGATACGGCCGATGTGACGGCCACGTTCAGCCTGTTTGCGGAAGGCGAGGAGTCCAAGCGTGAGATGCTGTGGTCGCTGAAGAAGATCGACGGCAAATGGAAGGTCGCTGACATCACCTCCAAGACCAGCAACTGGACGCTGAGCGCGCTCGAATGCATGCCGGATAAAGCGCCGGAGTGATGCCGTCGCGCCGTTCCGGCGTTATGGGTCGCCAGTCTACTGCAGGCGACCTGCAGGGGCTTTTGCAATCGGATATAGCGGCCCGCCGCCGGGTCCAGGCGAGCGCGTAGCCGGTCCCATGACAGCCGGAATTGCCGCGGCCTGCCGAATCGTGCAACGCCCGCGCGGTAGCGATATTGTTCCCTGGATTGCCCTAACGCGGTCTCTCAGCGCGACAGCCATAAAATTGTTAAGGAAATATCGTAACGTCCATTCGGACGGTCGCTATATTTTACGGCGATGCAGCAATTATTTCGCTGGCGCAGCAAAGCCGACTTTAAAACGGTTGCATCGCCAAAGTCTCTCACATCAGTAGTTGCTTTTTTAGGCGTAGCGGGGTACGTTTCCTTGCTTGGTTGTAAGTATTAACTTGTTCAAATTTAGAGGGTGGGCATATGAAATCGATCACATATCTATTGTCTTCAGTTCTAGTTGCGTTTGTCATGGCTTGTCTTGCCACGCCGGCGTCCGCGCAGGCAACCCGGACATGGGTTTCCGGTGTTGGCGACGACGCCAATCCCTGCAGCCGCACCGCGCCTTGCAAGACCTTCGCCGGTGCTATCTCGAAAACCGCAGCCGGCGGCGAAATCAACTGCATCGATCCAGGCGGCTTCGGCGGAGTGACGATCACCAAATCGATGACGATCGCCTGCGAGGACGTTGAGGCGGGCGTGTTGAATGCGTCGACGAACGGCGTGATCATCAACGCGCTGGCGACGGACATCATCGTTCTTCGCGGTCTCGATATCGACAGCGCGACGGCTGGACCCGGTCTCAATGGTATCCGGTTTCTTGCCGGCGCCGCTCTGCATGTCGAAGATTGTGTTATTCGCGACAACACGGCTGCCGCGCCGAACGGCAACGGCATCTTGTTCGCACCGTCGGGCACAGCCGAACTTTATGTCAGTGCCTCGTTCATCACCGGCAACAATGACGGCATTCATATCCAGCCGACCGGAGCTGGTGTTGCCAAGGTGATCATCGATGGTTCGACCATCGAAAACAACAATTTGGCCGGTGTGAAGGCTGACGGCACGAGCAACACGGGCGGCTCCAACACGACGATCGTAAATAGCAACGTGTCGGGCAATACCAACGCCGGCATCAGCATATTCAATCCAGTCGGCGGGCCGGTGATCAGCATGATGGTTGATGGCGTTGCTGTTGCCAACAACGGCGCGGTCGGCGGCCTGCGTGCCGACGGCGCCAATGCGACCATCCGCGTCGGCCGCTCGACGATCTCTGGCAACGGCACCGGCACGGTCATCCTCAATGGCGGTGTGATCTCGTCCTACGGTACCAACCAGCTCAACGGCAACACCGCTGACGGTCCCAATCCGCCGACCATTGCCGAGAAATAGCTGCTGAAACAGCTCCCGATAGCAACGCTTGGCGCGGTCAAACCGCGCCAAGCGCGTTTGTAGCGGCTGCACGCCCAGCCGGCTTGAATGCATCACCGGCCGGGTCCCGGAGTGGATGCTATCCGCGTGGATGCTATCCGCTGTCGTTGCAGGGTTGCCGATCGCCAGCCTGTTGACCGCGATCCGCGAGGCAGGGGCACGCCAGGTCTCCCCGGCATGGCGTGAATGACCGCCTGACAAAACCGACCAAAAGCGATGTCTTGCCGAGCGCCGGAATTGTCGGCTCGCTCCGCCGTGCTGCCGCTATGGCCATTGCAATCCGCCTCGTGGATCGCGTTGCCGCTCGAGAAACATTTCATGTAAAACATCTTGGTCTAGTTGCCTTTTTGCGGGCAGAAAGATAAAGGCCAATTGCCTATTCGCAAAATAATTACTTGTTTCTAAATGGGGGTACGAAGATGAAAATTCTTGGATACATAATCTATTCTGTTTTACTCAGCATAGTAGTGACTTGTCTCGTCACGCCTGCTTTCGCGCAAGCGGACCGCACATGGGTTTCCGGCGTTGGCAATGACGCCAATCCGTGCAGCCGAACGGCACCTTGCAAGACCTTCGCCGGTGCGATCTCGAAAACTGACGCCGGCGGCGAAATCAACTGCATCGATCCAGGTAACTTCGGCACGGTGCAAATCAAGAAATCACTCACGATCGCTTGCGAGGACTTCGAGGCAGGCACCTTGGAGAGTGCTACGACGACTGGGCTGATCGTCAATGCAGCGGCGACCGACATCATCGTTCTTCGCGGCCTGCATTTCGACAGCACGCCGGCTGCACCCACTCTTCATGGAATTCAGTTTCTTGCGGGCGCTGCGTTGCATATCGAGGATTGTGTCGTTCGTGACAGCACCAGCGCGGGGAAGGGCAACGGCATTTTGTTCGCACCGTCGGGAACGTCCGAACTTTATGTCAGCAACTCCGTCATCACCGGCAACAATGACGGCATTCACGTCCAGCCGACCGGAACCGGGATTGCCAAGGTTGTCATCGAGCACTCTTCGATCGAGAACAACAACCTTGCCGGGGTGAAGGCAGACGGAACCAACAACACCGGTGGCAGCAACATAACCATTGTGAACAGCAATGTTTCGGGCAACACCAACGCCGGCATCAGCATTCTTGATCCGGTCGGGGGGCCGGCCATCAACATCATGGTTGACGGCGTTGCGGTGGCCAACAATGGAGCAAGCGGCGGCCTGCGGGTCGACGGCGCCAATGCGACCATCCGCGTCGGCCGCTCGACGATCTCGGGCAATGGCACCGGCACGGTCATCGTCAACGGCGGTGTCATTTCGTCCTATGGCACCAACCAGCTCAACGGCAACACTGCTGACGGTCCCAATCTGCCGACCATTGCGCAGAAATAGGTGCAGAGACAGCTCCGGATAACAACGCTTGGCGCGGTAAAACCGCGCCAAGCGCGTTTGTAGTGGCTGGACGCCCAGCCAGCATGATTGCATGCTGGTCCGGTCCCGCAGCGATGCTGCGGCCCCGCGGTCATTGTCGATTGCCTGCCCTGATGACCGCGATCTCGAGCCAAGCAGGGCGTGGTAGACGGCCAGACTATAAGTGGCTGACAGCCAGATTATAAAACAACCAAAAGCGATGTCTTGCCAAGAGCGCACGATTGTCGGCTCGCGCCGCCGTGCCGCCGGTATGGCCATCGCGATCCCCCCATGGATCGCCCTGTCGCCCGAGGAACAGAAATGACTTCGGGCAAAAATACCATGGTCTAGTTGCGTTTTAAGCGTGGCATGCTAGATTTGTACTGTTTCATTGCAAATAATCATCTGTTCACCATTGAGGGGTAAGAAGATGAGTAAAATTGTATACATGATATCTTCGATTTTAGTCGCCTTAGTAATGACTTGTCTCGCCACGCCTGCCTCCGCGCAAGCGACCCGAACATGGGTTTCCGGCGTTGGCGATGACGTCAATCCCTGCAGCCGAACGGCGCCTTGCAAGACCTTTGCCGGCGCGATCTCGAAAACTGCCGCCGGCGGTGAAATCAACTGCCTCGATCCAGGTGGGTTCGGCGCTGTGACAATCACCAAATCAATGACCATCGGTTGTGAGGATGTCGAGGGAGGCATAACGAATGGGACGACGAATGGCGTGGTCGTCAACGCGGCGGCGACCGACGTCGTCGTTCTTCGCGGTCTTGATATCGACAGCGGGATACCTTCGCCTGGTCCCGGTCTCAACGGCATTCGGTTTATTGCGGGCGCTGCGTTGATTGTCGAGGAGTGTGTCATTCGTGACAACACCCTCGCCGCGCCGAACGGCAACGGCATCTTGTTCGCACCGTCTGGAACGTCCGAGCTTTATGTCAGCAACTCGTCCATCACCGGCAACAATGACGGCATTCACATCCAGCCGACCGGATCCGGCGTTGCCAAGGTCGTCATCGACAATTCTTCGATCGAGAACAACAACCTTGCGGGGCTGAAGGCGGACGGAACGAGCAACACCGGTGGCAGCAACATAACCGTTGTGAACAGCAATGTTTCTGGTAACACCAATGCCGGCATCAGCATATTTAATCCGGCTGCCGGACCGGCCATCAACATCATGGTCGACGGCACTGCCGTGGCCAACAACGGAGCGGCGGGCGGCCTGCGCGCCGACGGCGCCAACGCCACCATCCGGGTCGGCAGATCGACGATCTCCGGCAATACGACGGGTACGGCCATCGTCAATGGTGGTGTCATTTCGTCCTATGGCACCAATCAGCTCAACGGCAACACGGCCGACGGTCCGAACCCGCCAACCATCGCGCAGAAATAGGTTCGCACATTGCAGCGCTTCGCGCGGGACCACCCGCGCGAAGCAAGCAATCGAGGGCTTGTTAGCGTCTTCAAATTCTGCATCTTTGCCACCAGGCGCCGATGACAATGGCTGGACGTTTCAGCCAAAGCATGCCCGTCGGGGCCTGGAGTGATGCGATGGCCCGAAGCCGTCTTCCAACTTTGCTGACCGTGTGCCTGCTGGCAGGATTGAACACAGCCGCCGCTCAAGGGCTGCTGGGTCCGCCGCCCGCAAACGCCCCGGCAGAGACAGCGCCGGGCGGCCCACCGCCCGCAAATCCACCCGGTAATGCGGTGGAGCCGGCGAAGCCACCCCTGGCATGGCCACCATCCGAGCCGGCCGCGCCCGTGTTGCCGGGCTCGCCCACGGCTGTGGTGAAGCCGTTCTATGAACATCTCGGGCTGGAGCTCGATCCGACCCAGCGCAAGAACTTCGTCGATCCGGCCAAGACCGTGCTCGACAAGAGCGATGCGCTGCGGGCGTCGGGGCAGGGCGAATGCCTCGACCCCAACATGGCGCTCGACAATGCCGATTACGACAAGCTGGCAATTGACAAGAGCCTGAAGAGCATCGAGGCCGTCAACGGCGACCAGGCCAAGGTGGTGGTGGCCTTCGTCGTCGAAGGCAATCAGCACCGGCTGGAGTGGAAACTGAAGAAGGTGGACGGCGCCTGGAAGATATCCGACCTGCTCTCGGTGACGGGCGAATGGGCGCTCAGCCAGTATCAGTGCGAATGAGCCGCCGATCGCGTCCGGGTGAGCGGCAATGAAGCTTCGCGTTTTGCTCGCGATCGTGCTGGTCGGGCTCGCCGCTGCCGGTGGCGCCTTCTACTGGCACATCGGCACCATGCTGATCGCGCGCGAGCCCCGGCAAGCTCTGGCGCCGCCGGGTGACCTGCCGGTCGAGCGCGTCGTGCTCAACCAGGCCGGCGCGCCCCAGCTTGTCGGCTGGGTGGCAGATCGAATAGGCGGTTGCGGCGCGATCGTCCTGCTGCACGGGCGCGGCGCCAACAGGCTCGCTTTGGTGCAAAGAGCGAAACTCTTGTTCGATGCCGGCTACTCCATCGTCCTGTTCGATCTGTCCGGGCATGGTGAGAGCGGCGGCAGTGTCCAAGGCTTCGGCTACAGCGAAAGCCAGGATGCAGTGCGCATCATGGCCTTTGCGCGGCAACGTTTCCCTGGCGAGAGGCTTGGCGCTGTCGGCTCGTCGCTGGGCGCCGCTGCCTTCGTCTTTGCAGCACAGCAAGCGCCTGCCGATGCCTATGTGCTGGAGCAGCTTTACGCCAGTTTGCGCGAGACAACGGCATGGCGCATGCCTTTCCATTTCTGGCGCGGGGTCCAGGCCGATGTGCTTTTGACACAGATGCCGCTTCGTCTCGGGGTGAGCGCCGACGACGTCAGGCCGGTTGATCGCCTCGGCAAGATCGGCGCGCCGCTGATGCTGCTGGCGGGCAGCATCGATCCCTTCATCGATCGCGGCCAGGTGCTGGCGCTACACAACGCTGCCGCCGGCTCGCAACTGGTCTGGTTCGAAGGGGCAGGCCATGTCGACCTTTTGCGCTACGATCAGCCGCGCTACCGGGATGCAGTGCTTCCCTTCCTGGCGGCAAAGCTCTGTCGGACCGGTGCCGCCAATGGCTGACGCCCGTTCAGCCGCGGCCGCGATAGGGGGCAACGCCGGTGTCGGGCAGCCAGGCGCCTTCCGGCGGCGCGCCGGTTTGCCAGAACACATCGATCGGAATGCCGCCGCGCGGATACCAATAGCCGCCTATGCGCAACCATAGCGGCTTGGTCGCGGCCACAATGCGCCGGCCGATCATCACGGTACAGTCTTCATGGAAAGCGCCATGGTTGCGAAACGAGGTCATGAACAGCTTGAGCGACTTCGATTCCACAAGCGCGGCATCGGGGGCGTAATCGATGACGATATGGGCGAAATCCGGCTGGCCGGTGACCGGGCAGAGCGAGGTGAATTCCGGGCAGGTGAAGCGCACGATGGCAGGCGGCCCGTCGCCGCGCTGGAACGGCACGGTCTCCAGGACCGCAGTTTCGGGGCTCTGTGGCGCCTCGACGTGAGCGCCGAGCTGGGTGAGGGTTTTGGTATCGATCATAAGCGGTTGTCCTTGGATTTTCCGCGCTCATTAGCATCGGACCGAAAAGTGTGCAGCGGTTTTCGGACAAATCCGATGCTTAATATAAGAACTGGAGCAGCGCATGCTGCCCCAACACAAAATGAAAAAGCAGGAAGACGATGACCTCCAACGATCCGCTTCTCCAGCCCTATCAGCTCAAGCACTTGACGCTGAAGAACCGGGTGATGTCGACCAGCCATGAGCCGGCCTATTCCGAGGACGGCATGCCGAAACAGCGCTATCGGCTCTACCATGCCGAAAAGGCGAGGGGCGGCATGGCGCTGACCATGACCGCCGGCTCGGCGATCGTCTCGCGCGACAGTCCGGCCGCGTTCGGCAATCTTCATGTCTATGACGACCGCATCGTGCCGTGGTTGGCCGAGCTTGCCGACGCCTGCCACGAGCATGACTGCAAGGTGATGATCCAGATCACCCACCTTGGCCGCCGCACCGGCTGGAACAAGGCCGACTGGCTGCCGGTTTTGTCGGCCTCGCCGGTGCGTGAGCCGGCGCATCGCGCTTTCCCAAAAGCCATTGAGGATTGGGACATCGAGCGCATCGTCGCCGACTATGCGTCGGCTGCGCAGCGCTGCCAGGCGGCCGGCCTCGACGGCATCGAGTTCGAATCCTACGGCCATTTGATGGACGGCTTCTGGTCTCCGGCGACAAACCAGCGCGATGACGAGTTCGGCGGTTCGCTCGACAACCGGCTGCGCTTCACCGACATGGTGCTGGATGCGGTACGGGCGGCGGTCGGCGAAAAATTCGTCGTCGGCATCCGTATGGTCGCCGACGAGGATTTTGAAAAGGGCCTGTCGAAAGCGGAGGGCGTCGAGATCGCCAAGCGGCTGGCGGCCTCCGGCAAGGTCGACTTCCTCAACATCATCCGAGGCTCGATCGAGACGGACGCGGCACTGACCAAGGTCATCCCGGTGACCGGCATGCGCTCTTCGCCGCATCTCGATTTCGCCGGCGAGGTGAGGGCGGCGACGAAGTTCCCGACCTTCCATGCGGCGCGCATTTCCGACGTCGCCACCGCGCGCCATGCCATCGCCACCGGCAAGCTCGACATGGTCGGCATGACCCGCGCCCACATCGCCGATCCGCATATCATCAAGAAGATTATGGAAGGCCGCGAGCACGAGATCCGCCCCTGCGTCGGCGCCACCTATTGCCTCGACCGCATCTATGAAGGCGGCGAAGCGTTGTGCGTCCACAATGCGGCGACCGGTCGCGAGGCCGAAATTCCGCACATCATCGCCAGGACCGAAGGGCCGAAGCGGAAAGTCGTCGTCGTTGGCGCCGGCGCCGGTGGGCTGGAGGCAGCCCGTGTCATGGCCGAACGCGGCCATGACGTCACGGTGCTCGAGGCCTCTGGTCAGGCCGGCGGACAGGTTCGGCTGGCAACGCAGAACCCGCGCCGCAAGGAGCTGATCGGCATCATCGACTGGCGGCTGGCCGAACTCGACCGGCTCGGCGTCGAGATCCGCTACGACACCTGGGCCGAGCAGGACGATGTGCTGGCGCTGGCGCCTGATGTGGTGGTGATCGCCACCGGTGGCCTGCCGCAGAACCCGCCGCTGACATCGGGCGACAATCTCGTGACTTCGAGCTGGGACATCATGGCCGGCAGCGTCAAGCCGGCGGAGAACGTGCTGCTCTTCGACGACAATGGCGGCCACCAGGGCATGGGCGCAGCCGAGCTGATCGCCAATGCCGGGTCAAAACTGGAGCTGGTTTCGCCGGAACGCTTCTTCGCCCCGGAAATGGGCGGCATGAACCACGTGCCCTATATGCGCGCCTTCCAGGAAAAGGGCGTCACCATCACCATCAACACCAGGCTGCGTTCGGTGCGGCGCGAGGGCAATCAGCTGGTCGCCGAATTGGCCTCCGACTTCGCCGATGGCTGGCGCGGCGAAAGGCGGGTCGACCAGGTGGTGGTCGAGCATGGCACGGCGCCGCTCGACGACCTCTATCTCGCGCTGAAGCCGCTGTCGAAAAACCGTGGCGCGGTCGACTATGAGCGGCTGGTCGGCGGCGGCGATATTTTTCCTCTACGCAACCCCGAAGGCGGATTCGTGCTGTTGCGCATCGGCGACGCCGTCGCCTCGCGCAACATCCACGCCGCCATCTATGACGGCATCAGGTTCGGCTTGCGGGTTTAGGCCTTACAAGCCGTCCTACGGCTTGTTCCAAAGGTCGATCTCACCCTTCCGGCGGTTCTTCAACCCTGCCAGAACCTTGCCCTTGGACTTGACCCATTTCATGAATTCGGCGGGCACCTGATCGAACTTGTTCTCATTGATGCGGTTCAATAGACCGGTCCCTGCCAGCCTGCCGGTGTTGAACTTGAATGAAACCAGGGCGTCGAACTGGTGCTGCGTCAATGGCACCTTGACCGCCGCGTTCACCGCGTCCACGGCCGGACCGAGATCGTTTGCCAGAATGCTTGTGGCCTTGGCTTCGGTGATCTTCAGGCCCAGCACCATCTTGATCGGGTCCGCGGCCGCCTTGGTGTGTCCATAGCCGATGGTAAGCGTACCTTTGACCGGCCCGCCGTTCCATTCCTTGGTCGGCTTTACCAGGTCGTCATAGATGAAGGCGACAAAAGCCTCCCACTTCTTGATGAAGTCCACGCCCACAGTGCTGATTTTCTTTGCCATGATATCCCCCTTTGATTCTGGTGCCATGCAAGCACCGTCGCCCGTTTACTGCACATTGCTGAGAAGGGTTCTGCTCTTCCAGGCCAAATCAGGGATTTTCGACCGCGAACCAAGTAGGCCGTTGCATTGCAGATCAATTGCCTGAAAAGACCAATTGAAAATCTACACCGAAATTGTCGGCCGTAAAGTATTAGGCTGAGATTGAGTGTGATTTTCTACCAGCACTCTTCGGCTACCTCGGGTGGGTGCGAGTTCGATGGCAGTCGGCGCCCGATGGGTGGCGCGCAGCCAAACCTCTGTGCGGAGAGCCACCTTGCACATCCGTCCGAGCTGCGCGCCGCGTACGCCGCCGGCTCGAGCCAAGCGACGTACGATGCAGGATGCTTCAACCGGGAGATAACGCGGCAGAGCTCAAATCATCCTGGCGGTCGCCATGCAAAGTACGGTGAGCACCAGGAGCCAGGCGGAAATGCGTTCACCGCCGGCCATTTTGGCGCGCAAAGCCCTCTCTGTGGCGGCGTCCGCGCCCGCGAGCTGCCGGCTGGTCTTGCGAACCACGACGCTGAGAACGCCGGCAGCTGCGAAGGCGGCCAGGATGCCCAGCGCCAGCACCATTTCCATCGAGCCGAAATAGGCGCCATGGAAGAAATACCAGAGCAGCGCGCCGGTCACGAACACCACGCCGGCCGAGCCCATTTGCGGCTGGATGAAGCGCTCCGCCTTGATCTCGGGATCGCGGGCAAGCGTTATTGTGGTGCCGGCCCAGAACACGCCGGCCATGACATGAAGGCCGATAACGACGATGTAGACATATTGCATGGTTCCTCCTTGCCCCGCCCCGCATGTCATTCGATGCTGTGCATTCAGTTAGATATCGAATGATTTGATGTCAATGCGTAATGCCTCGTTCCCTCGCTCGGTGCCTTGTTCTACTGTCGACTCATGACTCCCTTTGACCGCCCGCCCGTCGGCATGAATCTCGCGCGTACATCCAAGCTGGTGGCGCAGGCCTTCGAGGCCGCAATGGTCGAGGCCGGCGGCACACTGCCGGTGTGGCTGACCCTGCTTTCGGTCAAGTCAAGCGAACTCGCCAATCAGCGCGAGCTTGCCGGCATGATCGGCATCCAGGGCGCGACGCTGACCCATCATCTCAACGCCATGGAGGCGCAAGGCCTGCTGACGCGCCGCCGCGATCCCGACAACCGCCGGGTTCACGTCGTCGAGCTGACTGAGGCTGGCGAAGCAATGTTCCTGAAACTGCGCGCGGCGGCCCTTGTCTTCGACAAGCGGCTGCGCGCCGGGCTGCCGGACGACAGGCTGGCGGAGTTCGCCGAGGTGCTGGCGGCGCTGCGGGCCAATGTCAAGGCGTAAGGCCGGTCAGGTACTATGCGGCGCAGATCGCGACCGCGATCTGGCTGCTCCCAATCGGCCACTCGAATCGGCAGCCGGGTTTCGCATGCCGATCAATTTGCGGGAATGTTGCGGTTTGCCATGCAATCTCGCAGCCGAGCGTCGCCTCCCCATTGGGCATAAGCACTCGCGGCGTCGGCGATGACCTTGTTCGCATCAAAAGGCCTGGAAATCTGTCCTTTCCCGAAGAAAATCCACAAGGCGCTTCTACCGTCGATGATGCCGGTAAACCGCTCTGCGCGCGTTATTGGGTCCTTGATCGCCAGGCCTGCAGCCAGCCGCGCCAGTGCCGGTGTCCCTTCGCCGATCCTCGGTCCATTGTCGCCGACGACGAAAGGAACCGCCGGCGCACCGGCTCTTCGTGTGTCAACCAAAACACCGAAGCTGCCGAGTTTCACCCCCATACGCTCCAGATTGGTGCCGCCTGGAATTACCCCAGCCGGAATCTGCAAGGCATTAATGTAACGACGCTGGTCGTTCGCGGAAAAGGCGGGATCCTCAAGACTTGTCGGCGACACAAAGAAACCTGAGCCGTCTGACTGTTCTACCGGCACGACACCCTTTACGCGATGTCCGCCGACGGTCACCGAACCCGTACCCAGAATGCCAAACCATCTTACCGCGCCAACAGATGGATCATTCCAGCCGGCTGCCTTGATCCTGCGGACATCGTCCATAAAGGCGCCCGTGCAGGTGGCGTTATCCTTGGAGCCCGAGTACGAACTGCCATCAGGAAGATAGACTGAGCCCGCGTTGCAGAGATGGATCAGCGCGCCTGCACTTGCGTTGCCCAGGTGATACGCCTTTCCGTAGCCATCGATATTGATGTTGAGCTTCGATTTGATCGCGACGGCGCCGTCGGTGAGGTGAAGGACCCTCTGCGAATTGACCCTTTCGATTTCGCCGCTACATTCTGCGAATGCAGATGCTCCGGATAGAAACCAGATCGTCACGAACAAACTTAGGGCGTATCGCATTTCAGAGCCTCCGGATGTTATCGACGTTGGGTGCTGGAAAGTGCACAGAGCAGCCGCTGAACCAGAGCAGAGAGTTCACCGGCACCGAATAGCGTGAGCAACGGTTGCGCCAGCTTGATGCCGTTCTTGAGGTTCGACTTGGTTTCGGCAAGCACAGATGATGCTGTCATCGAGACGACAAGCGTCATCAATATCAGAAATGAATTATACAAATCACCCCCACAAGACTTCTTGCAGCCCTATCCCCAATTCCCGACGCTACTCCCGTCTGCAAATGGAATCGAGTCATCTTGTTCGGAAGGTGAAAAAAATATTGGTCGTGCTATCCAAGTGCTGGTTGAGCGGCCGCCATTCCAGCGTGGCTGCATCCTGGTGTGGCTTGTCACGGTTGGCTGAAAGCCGCGCCTTCGGAACGACCCTTCAACATCTGAAATGCAAATGTGGTTCTACGCCAGATTGCCCTGCAGCACCTTGAGCTTGGCTTTCTTCGGGCTGCGCGCCAGGAGCCATTCGCGCGCCTTGTCCTGCGGCATCGGGAAGGCGATGGAATAGCCCTGCACCTGGTCGCAGCCGATCGCCATCAGCGAATCGAGTTCGGCTTCGGTTTCCGCACCCTCGGCGACGATCGAGATGCCGAGGCCACGCGCCAGCTCGGTGATGGCGCGCACGATCTTGCTGTTGTCGCCATTCTCGTTGATGTTCTGGACGAAGCGGCGGTCGATCTTCAGGCGGTCGATCTCGTTCGGATTGACGTGGCTGAGCGACGCATAGCCGGTGCCGAAATCGTCGAGCTCGAGATGCACGCCGGCAGCGCGGATGTGGCGCAGCTTGGCCGCGATGCCGGTCTTCTCGTCGTCGAGAATGACGGATTCGACGATTTCCAGCGACAGTTTCTCCGGCTTCAGGCCAGCCTTTTCCAGCGTGGCGAACAGGAAGCGGTCGAAGTCCGGCTCGCGCAACTCGGTGCCGGATACGTTGACGGCAAGCCGCCCGAAGGCAATGCCGGCGCGATCCCATTCGGCTGCCTGCTCGATCGCCTTGGCAAAGACGATGCGGCCGATCTCGGGCATGAAGCCGCATTTTTCGGCGACGGGAATGAACTCGCCCGGCGAGATCATGCCGCGTTCGGCGTGCTTCCAGCGCACCAGCGCCTCGATGCCGCTGATGGCGCCATTGGTCAGCGACACCTGTGGCTGGAAATAGACCTGGAAGGCTTTCTCCGAAATGGCGACCTTGATGTCGTGCTCGAGCTGCTTGCGGTAATCGAGCTCGCGCCTGAGCTCCTCGGAGAAGAACGAGAAGCTGCCGCCGCCGAGCTTCTTGGCGGAATAGAGCGCGAGGTCGGCGTGGACGAGCAGATCCGCCGCATTGTCGGCGTCGATCGGATAGACGGCAATGCCGGCGCTGGCGCCAGGAAGAATGGTCGTGCCCTGGAACATGATCGGTTCGTTGATCTGCTCGAGGATACGCCTGGCCAGCATGTTGATGTCCTCGGTGCCACCAGCGCCGTTGAGGATCATGACGAATTCGTCGCCGCCAAGGCGTGCGCACAGATCCGACGCGCGGCAGGAATCGCGCATGCGTTGCGCGGTGACGACCAGCACATAGTCGCCGGCGGCGTGGCCGAGCGTGTCGTTGATCTGCTTGAACCGGTCGAGATCGAGCTGGATCACCGCCAGCCTTTCACGCCGGCGATGCGCGCCCTTGATCAGCGTTTCGAAGTGATCGGTGAGGAAGGTGCGGTTGTGCAGGCCGGTCAGCCCGTCATGCACGGCGATGAAGGCCATTGAATTGCGGGCGTCGATAAGCTCATGCGTTTTGCGCAGGATCGCCTTCGACATCGGCCGGAAGATGAAAAGCGCGACCAGCACGATGACGCCGATGGTGGCGTAAAACAAGGTGCGGTGGAGATCGAGCAGCTTTTCCGACCGCTCGTCGGCGAAGGCGCTGATGCGCTGGCCAAGGGCGGCATAGCCCGACAGCGTCGCGTTGGCGACCGAGGCGTCAAGATTGACGCGCTCGCCGCCACCCTTGTAGGCGGCATTGCCGGCGAGCTGAGATTCAAAGGAAGAGATCAGCCTTTGGCCGTTGGCGATAAGCCCGACCGAGAAATAGTCGAGGTGGAACGGCTTGGCGAACAGCACGTTTTCGATCGATTTTGGATCGGACCGTGCCGGCGACTTGGGATCGGCCCCGGTCTGCTCGAGCAGCAGATCGTAATTCGTCTCGAACTCGGTGGTCGCTTGCTTCAGCGCAGAAACCAGGGCCGGCTGCTTGTCGCGCGAGGCGGAGCCGGTTGCACTTGCCAGGAAGACGATGCGCTGCGACAGCGCCTTCTGGGTGCTGACGATATCGAGCAGAGTGTGGTTGTGCTGTTGCGCCGCCATCATCTGCTGCAGCAGGATGAAGGAGGCCATCACCATGGCCGCGATGATGAACAGCGCCAGCCAGTAGCCGGTCTTGATCAGCAGGATGAGTTTGCCCGAGACGGTTTGCGCCGGCTGCTGCGACATATTCTAGGTGACCCCTCGGTCGAACGGACTTCCGCCACGGATTTATGGCGAGAAGACCATTGGCTTGAAAGGGTTAACAGGTCTCGAAACCGGCGGAATTGTTGCTTCAGCAGTAAACGAAAGCTGCCGAAATGGTTATCATGTTCTTTCACGGCATGGCCATATTCGTGCCCCTGCTACTCCAGCATGCTGGCCATGCGATCGGATCGCGCCAGGGTTGAGGCTGCGGCGCCACCGAAGCGGTCGCTTTTGCGGTGGATTTTTCACTCGGGGGGCGCGACAGTCGCCGCCAACCTCAATAGGACCTGATCATGAGCGCGGCATTCCTCTCCCACATCGACAACGAACTGCAAGGACTGAAATCCGCCGGGCTCTACAAATCCGAGCGGGTGATCACCTCGACGCAGTCGGCCGAGATCGAGGTCGGTGGCGACAAGGTGCTGA
Organism: Mesorhizobium sp. P2_E7; assembly: GCF_056403855.1. Classification (NCBI taxonomy): domain Bacteria; kingdom Pseudomonadati; phylum Pseudomonadota; class Alphaproteobacteria; order Hyphomicrobiales; family Phyllobacteriaceae; genus Mesorhizobium; species Mesorhizobium sp. P2_E7. The sequence goes on from NZ_JBFUER010000001.1 coordinate 654,692, forward strand.
ACTTCTGCGCCAACAACTATCTTGGCCTCGCCGACAGCGCCGAATTGCGCACCGCCGCCAAAGGCGCGCTCGACCGCTATGGCTACGGCATGGCTTCGGTGCGCTTCATCTGCGGCACGCAGGAAGAGCACAAGCAGCTTGAGGCCACGATTTCTTCCTTCCTCGACCTGGATGACACCATTCTTTATGGCTCCTGCTTCGACGCCAATGGCGGCCTGTTCGAAACGCTGCTCGGCGAGGAGGATGCGGTCATCTCCGATGCGCTGAACCACGCCTCGATCATCGACGGCGTGCGGCTGTCGAAGGCAAAGCGCTTCCGCTACGCCAACAACGACATGGCCGACCTCGAAGCAAGGCTGAAGGAAGCCAAGGATTGCCGCTTCCGGCTGATCGCCACCGATGGCGTGTTTTCCATGGACGGCATCATCGCCAATCTCAGGGGCGTCTGCGATCTCGCGGAAAAGTACGACGCCATGGTGATGGTCGACGACAGCCACGCCGTCGGCTTCGTCGGCAAAAACGGCCGCGGCTCGGCCGAGCATTGCGGCGTCGAGGGCAGGGTGGACATCATCACCGGTACGCTTGGCAAGGCGCTGGGCGGCGCGTCCGGCGGCTACACCTCGGGCAAAAGCCAGGTGGTCGACTGGCTGCGCCAGCGCTCGCGCCCCTACCTCTTTTCCAACACGCTGATGCCGGCGATCGCCGGCGCTTCGATCAAGGTGTTCGAGCTGATCCGCAATGGCGATGCCTTGCGCGAGCGCCTATATGCCAATGCGGCGCGATTCAGGTCCGAAATGGGCAAGCTCGGCTTCACGCTTGCCGGAGCCGATCATCCGATCATCCCGGTGATGCTGGGCGACGCCAGCCTGGCGCAGGAGATGGCGGCGCGGATGCTGAAGCGCGGCATCTATGTCATCGGCTTTTCCTTCCCGGTGGTGCCGAAAGGCCAGGCGCGCATCCGCACGCAAATGTCGGCGGCGCACTCCAGCGCCGACATCGACCGCGCCGTGGCGGCATTCGCGACGGTTGGCAAGGAACTGGGCGTCATTTCCTGAGCCGCCAAAAAGCGATTCCGGATCAAAGGATTCAAGGGACAAAAGCATGTCGAACATGATGAAGGCGCTCGTCAAAGCCAAGGCCGAACCGGGCATCTGGATGGAAGAGGTGCCGGTGCCGGAGATCGGCCCCAACGATGTGCTGATCAAGGTCAAGAAAACCGCGATCTGCGGTACCGACGTGCACATCTACAATTGGGATCAGTGGGCGCAGAAGACCGTGCCGGTGCCGATGGTGACCGGCCATGAATTCGTCGGCACGGTTGCCGATTTCGGCGCCGCGGTCACCGAATACAAGGTCGGCCAGCGCGTTTCGGGCGAGGGCCACATCGTCTGCGGCCATTGCCGCAACTGCCGCGCCGGGCGAGGGCATCTCTGCCGCAATACGCTCGGCGTCGGCGTCAACCGTCCCGGCGCCTTCGGCGAATATCTGGCGATCCCGCAGCACAATGTCGTGCCGATCCCCGACGATGTGCCCGACGAGATCGCCGCGATCTTCGATCCCCTGGGCAATGCCGTTCACACCGCTTTGTCCTTCGATCTGGTCGGCGAGGACGTGCTGGTCACCGGCGCCGGGCCGATCGGCATCATGGGCGCGCTGGTGGCGCAATGTGTCGGCGCGCGCAAGGTCGTCATCACCGACATCAATCCGGTGCGGCTGGCGCTGGCCAAGAAACTCGGCGTCCAGCATGTCGTCGATGCCTCGAAGGAAAAGCTTAGGGATGTCATGCCGGCGCTCGGCATGACCGAGGGTTTTGACGTCGGCCTCGAAATGTCGGGCGCCGCGCCCGCCTTCCGCGACATGATCGACACCATGAACAATGGCGGCAAGATCGCCATTCTCGGCATCGCGCCGACCGGCTTCGAGATCGACTGGAACAAGGTCATCTTCAAGATGCTGCATCTCAAGGGCATCTACGGCCGCGAGATGTTCGAGACCTGGTACAAGATGATCGCCCTGGTGCAGGGCCCGCTGGATGTGTCGGGCCTGATCACGCATCGCATTGGGATCGACGATTTCCAGACGGGGTTTGATGCGATGAGGAGCGGCAGTTCGGGCAAGGTTGTGATGGACTGGTAGGCGGGCCGAGTCGCGCCTCCTATTGGAGACGAGGGAGGGGACAGCACCCCCCTCTGGCCGGCAGGACAGGTGCGAAGGATCGCTACGGAACGGACAACGCCACTTCCAGTGCCGTCACACCGCTGACAATCGCCGCCCGCTCTTCCGCGCTCAGCCTCGCGAGCAATTCCCTCTCAAACGCCTTCGCCAGCGGCACCATCTCCCGATAGGCGGCGAGCCCCGCCTTCGTCAGCGCCAAGTGCTCCACACGCCGGTCGTTCTCATCAGGCGTGCGCGTCAGCCAGCGCCTTCGCTCGAGCTCGGCCACCGCCCGCGAAACCTTAGTCTTGTGCATAGCCGATTGTTCGCCGAGCGCCGTCGCCGTCATCGTGCCGCGCTGGCCCAGTCCTGAAAGCGTGCGCCATTCCGGCCGCGTCAGGCCGTGACGGTCGCGGTAGATTTTTGAAAATTCTCGGCTGACGGCGTCGGCAAACCGGTAGAGGCGGTAGGGCAAGAAGCTTTCGAGTTCGAGAACTTCAGGTTCCATCTGCGCACCTTGGATGCGTTCGCCGTTGATAGTTACATTTTCAATGGTTACAAATGAAACCAGTTTGGTCAATATCGCCGGCAGCCGCTCTTTCAAGGGGGCCGGGATCAGGGAGGATCGGATGACCTTTTCCTACATGCCGGGCTTCGGCAACGATTTTGAAACCGAAACCTTGCCCGGCTCGCTGCCGCAAGGGCGCAACTCGCCGCAACGGCCGGCCTACGGGCTCTATGCCGAGCAGCTTTCCGGCTCGCCCTTCACGGCCCCGCGCGGCACCAATGAGCGCTCCTGGCTCTACCGCATCCGGCCGAGCGTCAAGCACACCGGGCGGTTCAAGGCGGTGAACTATCCCTTATGGAAGACCGCCCCCAATGTCGGTGACCACGAGCTGGCGCTCGGCCAATACCGCTGGAACCCTGTGCCGATGCCGAAGGAGCCGACCGACTTCATCGCCGGCATGCGCACGATCACCACTGCCGGCGACGTGCTGGGCCAAAGCGGCATGGCGGCGCATGTCTATGTCGCCAACCGTTCAATGGTCGACGACCATTTCTTCAACGCTGATGGCGAGTTGCTTGTTGTGCCGCAGGTCGGCGCCTTGCGCTTCGTCACGGAGATGGGCGTCATTGAGCTTCGCCCTGGCGAGATCGCCGTCCTGCCGCGCGGTCTGGTCTTCAAGGTCGAACTCGTCGATGCCGAAGTGCGCGGCTATGTTTGCGAGAACTATGGCGCCAAGCTCACCATGCCCGACCGTGGCCCGATCGGCGCCAATTGCCTGGCAAATCCGCGCGACTTCAAGACACCGTGCGCCTGGTTCGAGGAGAAGGAGACGCCGTGCCGGCTGACGGTGAAATGGTGCGGGAATTTTCATGTCACCGAGATCGGCCATTCGCCGCTCGATGTCGTCGCCTGGCACGGCAACTATGCGCCCTATAAATATGATCTGGCGACGTTTTCGCCGGTCGGCGCCATCCTGTTCGACCACCCGGATCCGTCGATCTTCACCGTGCTGACGGCGCCGAGCGGCGAGGAAGGCACTGCCAACATCGACTTCGTCATCTTTCCGCCGCGCTGGCTGGTGGCGGAGGACACGTTCCGGCCGCCCTGGTACCACCGCAACATCATGAGCGAGTTCATGGGCCTGATCCATGGCCAGTACGACGCCAAGGAGGAAGGTTTTGTGCCCGGCGGCATCAGCCTGCACAATCTGATGCTGGCCCACGGCCCCGACGCACCCGGCTTCGAAAAGGCCTCGCGTGTCGAACTGAAACCGGTCAAGCTCGACAACACCATGGCCTTCATGTTCGAGACCCGATTCCCGCAAATGCTGACCCGCTACGGCGCCGAGCTTGAAACAAGGCAGGACAATTACATCGACTGCTGGGCCGATCTGAAGAAGCGTTTCAACGGCACGCCGGAGGGCGACTGGTCTTGAGGCTCGCCCTATGAGCGACCGGCTGGTGTGTCTCGGCTCCAAGGGCGGCCCGGCGCTGCGGCCGGGCGGACCGTGGCCGAGTTCGTCGCTGCTGGAGCTAGGCGGCCGAACCATTGTCGTCGATTGCGGGCTGGGCGTCACGCGCGGCCTGGTCGATGCCGGCATCAGCCTGAAGGCGCTCGACCTGATCTTCATCACCCATCTGCATTCCGACCATGTGCTGGAACTGGGGCCGCTGCTGCACACCGCCTGGACGGCCGGTCTCGCTAGTCCGGTGACGCTGTTCGGCCCGCCCGGCACCGGCCATTACTGGCGACGCTTCTGCCAGGCGATGGAGTTCGACATGGAAATCCGCATCGTCGACGAAGGCAGGCCGGATATCCGTGAACTGGTTTCGATCGTCGAATTCGGCGAAGGCGAGATTCTTGTACAAAGCGGCCTGAAAGTTTCGGCGCTGCGCGTCGACCATCCGCCGGTGACCGATTGTTTCGCGCTGCGCTTCGAGCATGGCGCAAAGAGCATCGTGTTCTCCGCCGACACCGCCTTCTTCCCGCCGCTCGCCGGTTTCGCCAGAGATGCCGACATTCTCGTTCATGAGGCCATGCTGGAAGAAGGCATCGAGCGTCTCGTCACCAGGACCGGCAATGGCGCGCGGCTGAAAGAGCATCTGCTCGCCAGCCACAGCTTTGCCGAGGAAGCCGGGCGTATTGCCAGCCATGCCGGGGTGAAGAGGCTGGTGCTCAACCACCTTATTCCGGCTGACGATGCCGAGATCGGTGAGGCCGATTGGGAGGCTGCCGTCAGGAAATCGTGGGCCGGTGACTTGACGATTGCCCGCGACGGCCTTGTTGTGGGGTTTCGGGAGTAGCGATGGCCGACGACGAGCTTTGGGAAGAGGTGCGCAAATCCGGGGAGGCATCCTGGGCGCAGCTCTCTCTGTTTCTCGAACCAGTGGAGGACTTGCCGTCCTTTGTCCGCTTCATCGATGCGCTGCGAAAGGACCGCGAGGACGCCGACCGCAAGGAGGACGCGAGGCCCGGACCATCCGACCCGGGCTGGAATGGCTGGTACAACGGGTCGGTAGCTGCTTTTCTTGAAGCGGCGGTCGCCTGCGTCCAAGACAATGGGCCGGAATTTCTAGCTGACGAAAACCCCTGGAAAGCCGCAGCCAGAATTCTCTATGCCGGCAAATGTTACGAATAACCGCAAAACTACGAATAATCATTGGGAGGACGCATGAAGCTTGCCACATTGAAGGACGGGACGCGCGACGGAAAACTCGTCGTTGTCTCGCGTGACCTGACGCGCTTCACCGACGCCTCGTTCCTGGCGCGAACGCTACAGGCCGCGCTTGACGACTGGCAGCGGATTTCGCCGCATCTGGCGACCATCGCTGAATCGCTGGAGAACAATGCTGTGCCTTCGGCGCGTTTCCATGAGCATGACGCCCATTCGCCGTTGCCGCGCGCCTATCAATGGGCCGACGGTTCGGCCTATGTGAACCATGTCGAACTGGTGCGCAAAGCCCGCGGCGCCGATATGCCGGCCAGTTTCTGGACCGATCCGCTGATCTATCAGGGCGGCTCGGATTCCTTCATCGCGCCGCGTGAGCCGATCCGCATGGCCGACGAAGCCTATGGCATCGACATGGAGGCGGAGGTCGCCGTCATCGTCGACGATGTGCCGATGGGCGCCAGTATCGACCAGGCGCGCGCCGCGATCCGCCTGGTCATGCTGGTCAATGACGTGACGCTGCGTGCGCTGACCGGTCCCGAACTTGCCAAGGGGTTCGGCTTCTTCCAGTCAAAGCCGTCTTCGGCATTCTCGCCGGTGGCGGTAACGCCGGACGAACTCGGCGACGCCTGGGATGGCGGCAAGGTCAGCCTGCCGCTGCTCGCCGACCTCAACGGCAAGCCGTTCGGCCGCGCCAATGCCGGCGTCGACATGACCTTCGATTTCCCGGCTCTGATTGCCCATGCCGCCAGGACAAGGCCGCTGATCGCCGGCACCATCATCGGCTCCGGCACCGTCTCCAACAAGCTGGATGGCGGGCCGGGCAAGCCGGTGTCGGCGGGCGGCGCCGGCTATTCCTGCATCGCCGAACTGCGCATGATCGAGACCATCGAATCGGGCGAACCCAAGACGCCATTCCTGCGCTTTGGCGATACGGTGCGTATCGAGATGAAGAATAAGAGTGGAAACTCGATCTTCGGCGCCATCGAGCAGAAGGTCGAGAAGTACCAGCCATAACAGGGGAACCATGCAATGACGGGCGAGGCGTTCTATCTGTTGGCCGGCGTCTGGGCGCTTGGCATTCTGGTGGTGTTCATCCAGGCTATCCGGCTGAGCTACCGCATCGAGGCGCGCTCGCCCGATCTGACCAACCGCAGCGGCTACCCGCGCAAGGCGATGATGTTCCACACCATCACCAACACCAATGTGGCGCGGGATGAGGAGACGCAGGCCATGCGCCGGCGCATGAACCGGCTTTTGCTGATCGTTGTCGCCGGTTTCGCGATCATGGCGGCAGGCATTGGCCTGGTCAGGCGAATGAACTCGTGACCCTGCTCGAGCATCTGCGCCGCATGGCCGGCAACAATCTCTGGTCGAACGATCGGCTCTACCGCGCCGTGCTGCAGCTCAAGCCCGGCGAATTCGAGGCCGAGCGCACCAGCTTCTTCCCGTCGATCAAGGCGACGCTCAACCACATCCTTGCGGTCGACCATCTCTATCTCGATTTCCTGGAAGAGGGCGGCGTTGGCGCTGCCGCCCATGACGACTACGTGCCGTTCGATGAGCCGCAGGCGCTGTTTGCCGCCCAGATCGCGGCCGACCGGCGTCTGATCGCCTTTTGCGAGAAGCTGTCGGAGGATGATCTCGACCGCCGCGTCATCACCGACCGGCGTGAGGACGGCATGATCCCCGAAAGGATCGGCGACATCCTTGCCCACGTCTTCCTGCACGACATCCATCATCGCGGCCAGGTGCACGCCATGCTCTCCAGCACCTCGGTCGCACCACCGCAGTTGGACGAGTTTCTGCTCGACTATGATTTGAAGGTGAGGAAGGAAGAGGTCATGCGGCTGGGATTGTGATCGACATTCCGATATTCGCGCCGCCCCTCATTGCCCGGCAGGCAGGTGAGGGGCAGCTCGGCGTTGGCAATTTTTGGCGTTACGCCGCCTTGCCGTCCACCTTGATCACGCCGCGCTTGATCTGGTCCTGTTCGATCGATTCGAACAGAGCGCGGAAGTTGCCTTCGCCAAAACCTTCGTCGCCCTTGCGCTGGATGAATTCGAAGAAGATCGGGCCGATCACGGTTTTGGAGAAGATCTGCAGCAGGATCTTGGTCATGCCGCCGTCGACCACGCCTTCGCCGTCGATCAGGATGCCGTGCTTCTTCATCCGCTCGATCGGCTCGTCATGGCCGTTCACCCTGTTGTACGACATGTCGTAATAGGTCTCCGGCGGACCGGGCATGAATTTCAGCCCGTTGTCGGCAAGCTTGTCGGTGGCTGCGTAGATCTCGTCGGTGCCGACGGCGATGTGCTGGATGCCTTCGCCATTGTACTTCTTCAGATACTCGGCGATCTGGCTGGTCTCGTCCTTGGATTCGTTCAGCGGAATGCGGATCTTGCCGCAGGGCGAGGTGATGGCGCGGCTGACCAGGCCGGTGATCTTGCCGTCAATGTCGAAGAAATGGATCTGCTTGAAGCCGAACAGCTCGCGATAAAAGTCCCACCATTTGTCCATCTGGCCGCGATAGACATTGTGGGTGAGGTGGTCGAGGAAATAGAAGCCGACGCCTTGCGGCCGCGGGTCGCGTTCGCCCAGCCATTCGAACTCGGCATCATAGGCCGAGCCCTTCTTGCCATAGGCGTCGATGAAATAGAGCAGCGAGCCGCCAATGCCGACGATCGCCGGCACATCGAGCGCCTTGTCATTGCCTTCGTAAGGCGTGGCGCCTTTCGACACCGCATGGTCGAAGGCATGTTTTGCGTCGACAACACGCCAGGCCATCGAGGCCGCACAGGGGCCATGCTTGTCGACGAACTTCATCGCATGCGAGCCCGGCTCGGCATTGACGACATAGTTGATGTCGCCCTGGCGCCAGACGGTGATGTCCTTTGTGCGGTGCTTGGCCACCGCGACATAGCCCATGCGGGTGAACAGTTCGGCAAGCTTCTGCGGCTCCGGATGCGCGAACTCGACGAACTCGAAACCGTCGGTGCCGGCCGGGTTTTCCTTGCTGATTTTTGCGGGCGGGGCGTCGTGCGGGAAGGGACCCATGGCATTCCTCCAAACGGATGGTGGCCGCATCGGACCACGAGATGACAGATGATAGCGCGAAGTGGCCGCACGGTGCTTGCATTCAAACGCTTGAAATGATCATCTCATGCGTAATTTATGCATGATTGGAGACAAATCCATGGATGACGCGCGCATCGACCAATTCGACCGCAAGATAATGGCTCTTTTGCAGGGCGACGCGCGGCTCACTAACAACGACCTCTCGGAACGAGTGAACCTGTCGGCATCGCAATGCTCGCGCCGCCGCCAGCGCCTGGAGGAAGACGGCTACATCAAGGGCTATCGCGCCGTGCTCGACCGCGACAAGCTCGGCTTCTCGCTGGTCAACGTCATCTCGGTGACATTGGCCACCCACAACCGCGACAATGCCAGGCGCTTCGGCGAACTCTTGGCGCGGTTGCCCGAAGTGCAGGAGGCGCATGCGCTGACCGGCGAGATGGATTATATATTGAAAGTGGTGACGCCCGATCTCAAATCCCTCTCGGAGTTCGTCAACGGTGTACTCCTGCCGCACGAATCCGTGCAGCATGTGAAGACGGCAATCGTGCTGGAGACATTGAAGGAAACCGGCGCGCTGCCGATTTGAGTTTCTTAGATTCCATTGGATGCGCTGGCGGGACAGCACCCCCCTCTGGCCTGCCGGCCATCTCCCCCGCAAGGAGGGAGATCAGCAGCGTTGCCGACGACACTCATTCTACAAAGTCGGCGATTGGCGAAAGCGAAGGCGACATCCAATCTCCCCCCTTGCGGGGGAGATGTCCGGCAGGACAGAGGGGGGTGTGGCGGATCGCCAGCCCCGGTAATCCTTCAGCTCTTCGACTGCTGGATCAGCCCATAAAGATTGGTGCACCGCGCTCCAGATCGGCAATAAGCAAACACCGGGCCTTCGAGCGCGTCGAGCGCCTCGGCCTGGTCCTCGACATTCTCGGCCGTGATCTGGCCGCTGATCACCGGGATGTAGCGGAAGGCAAGGCCGGCGGCTTCGACTGCGGCCTTGACGCTGTCGGCTGAGGGTTGGCCGGGCTGCTCGTCGTCCGGCCGGTTGCAGATCACGCTCTTGAAGCCGGCCTCCTTGATGGCGGCGGCATCTTCGGGCTGGATCTGGCCCGATACCGAATAATCCTCGCTGATTTCGCGATATTCCATGGCTCTAATCCTCGCAATCTGATTTGGCGCAGAGTCTTGCCACTCTCGAGCGAGGTCGGCAATCCGCGCCGGAAAGAAATCCCTCGACGCAGATAGACATTTGCGGCCCAAGATCCAACCCAGGCTCAAGAGGTTTCGCGCTGTTGGCCTTGCCCGCAGCCGGCGCCAACTCTAAACAGGCGCCACCGACAACAGGAAGGAACCTCCCATGAGCATTCGTCGCATCGATGTTGGCCCGCGCATGAGCCAGATCGTCATCCACGGCAACACCGTCTACCTGGCCGGCCAGGTCGGGACGCCCGGCGCCAGCGTTGGCGAACAGACCAAGTCGATCCTGGCCACCATCGACGAACTGCTGGCCAAGGCCGGCACGGACAAGACCAAGATCCTGCAGGCGATCATCTGGCTGGCCGACATGGGCACTTTCGCCGAGATGAACAAGGAATGGGACAAGTGGGTGCCGCAGGGCAACACGCCGGCCCGCGCTACGGGTGAGGCCAAGCTCGCCGGCCCGGAATATGTGGTCGAGATCATTATTACGGCTGCGATTTAAGGCGCTGCGCCGACCTTTCCTTCTCCCCTTGTGGGAGAAGGTGGCCGAGCGAAGCTCGGTCGGATGAGGGGTGTTGGAAGGATCGCTGCTTCAGGTACCTAAGCGCTTAACATCGTTCGATTTTTTAAACCCCTCATTCCTTCGCGCACCCCTCATCCGTCTCGGCGCTATCGCGCCGATCCACCTTCTCCCACAAGGGGAGAAGGGGGCATTGCGCTAGCCCTGCGAAGGCCTGAACCTTGCCACCAGCGTGTGGCTCTCCGCGGCATAGGTGAAGCGCACCTGCGTCACCGGGTGTTCCGCGCTCCAGGTCCTGCGTTCGACCACTAAGCACGGTGCGCCGATTGCAATATCGAGCGCTTCGGCAATGTGCCGGTCAGCCGCCACCGCGCGAATGCGGTGCTCGGCTTCGCTCCACGGCACGCGGCCGATCAGCCAGGGGCCGGGGGCGATATCTAGAAACTCCTCCTCGCCGGCTTCCGCGACAGCGGCGAGATTGATCAGCCGCTGTTCGTGGGCGAACGGGCGCTTGCCGGCGAAATGCCGGCATTCCAGCGCCAGCACCTGTCCGGCGGCGCCGAGTTCCAGCAAGCCACGATCCTCGGCACTGCTGCGCCTTTTCTGCCGCGCCACGCGCTCGTAGCGATAAGGTAGCCCGAGCGCCTCGACCTCGATTCTGATGTCGTGGATTTCCAACACCGCGGCTTGCGACTGCGGCTGGCGGACAAAACTGCCGGAACGGCGGCGGCGCTCGATCAGCCCGGCCTTGGCCAGTTGCGAAAGCGCCTTGTTCACCGTCATGCGCGAGCAGTTGTATTCGGCCGTCAGTTCGTGCTCGAACGGGATGCGAAAGCCCGGCGCCCAGACACCGGACAGGATTTTTTCACTGATGTCGGACAGGATGCGCTGGTGCAGCGAGCCGCCACCTTCCACCGCCGCTGTCTCCGTCATGTTCATGCCGAAAGCGCCGTCATCACCTGGCAAAAACGCTCGGCGATTACCTCGCGCCTGGCATGCCGCCCACCGCTGACCTGCTTTTTGCCATGCACCCAGACGCAGTCGACCTTGCCGCCATTGGCAAAGATCCAGGCGTCGAGGATCGCGTCACCTTTCTTGCCAGTCAGCGAGGGATGGTTCTGGTCGAGCGAGACGAAATCAGCTGGGCCACCGGCGGCGATCCGCGACGGACCGGCGCCAAGTGCCGTGCTGCCGCCGTCAAGCGCGGCGTCGAACAGAGCGCGCCCGGTCGAGCCGCCGGCCACCGCCAGCACATTGCGGGCGCGGTGGGCCAGGCGCTGCGAATATTCGAGCTGGCGCAATTCGTCCGGCAGGCCGATCAGCACATTGGAATCCGAGCCGACGCCGAAGCGTCCGCCATGGTCGATGAACAGCGGCGCGGCAAAGGTGCCGTCGCCGAGATTGGCCTCGGTGATTGGGCATAGGCCGGCAATGGCGCCGCTTTTGGCCATGCCGATGGTCTCAGTCTCGGTCATGTGGGTGGCATGGATCAGGCACCAGCTTTTGTCGATCCCGGCATTGGCGAGCAGCCATTCGACCGGCCGCGCCCCGGACCAGGCCAGACAGTCCTCGACTTCCTTCACCTGCTCGGCGACATGGATGTGGATCGGGCCGTCCGGCACCATCGCCGCAACTGCACCGAGTTCATCCGGAGTTGCGGCGCGCAGACTGTGCGGGGCGACGCCGACGACAGCCTGATTCAACGCGCGAACGGATTCGCGGCTTTTCTCAAGCAAGCGTCCGAAGCGATTCACATCATTGATGAATCGCCGCTGGCCTTCATTGGGCGCAGCGCCGCCAAAAGAAGAATGTGCGTAAAACACCGGCAGCAGCGTCAGGCCGATACCTGTTTCGCCGGCGGCGGCGGCAATGCGCTCGGCCATCTCGGCAAGGTTGGCATAGGGTTTGCCGTCGCGGTCATGGTGGAGATAGTGGAACTCGCCGACACGCGAAAACCCGGCTTCCAGCATCTCGACATAGAGCTGTGCGGCGACCGCCTCGACCTGGTCCGGCGTCATCGACAGCGCGAAGCGATACATCACCTCGCGCCAGCTCCAGAAGCTGTCGGCCGAAGGGCCACGCAATTCGGCAAGGCCGGCCATGCCGCGCTGGAAGGCGTGGCTGTGCAGGTTCGGCATGCCGGGGACAACAATGGCGTGCCGCTCGTCGTAGGCTTGCGGCGAGGAGCCCGGCTCGACGGCCGCGATGCGACCGTCGGTCAACGAAATCCGCACCTTGTCATGCCAGCCATCGGCCAGCAGCGCCTGTTCCGCAAAGATCGACGTCACGTTTTTCTCCGAGTTTCCTGAACATAGCACTTGCAGTGCATTTCAATATGTATATACATAATCGCCATCCAATCAAACGGAAAAAGATGATGGCGGCACAAGACAAAAGCCGGGCAGGGGGCCTTCACCTTTGGCGCAATGCGCGCCTGGCGACGATGGCTGAAGGCGAAGCCGGACTGGGCATCGTCGAGAAGGGCGCGATCGTCGCTCGCGACGGTGTCATCGTCTATGCCGGGCCGGAAGCGGACATGCCGTCAGCCCTTGCTCAGGGCGCCGGGACCACCAATTGCGAAGGCCGCTGGATCACGCCCGGCCTCATCGACTGCCACACCCATCTCGTCCATGCCGGCAACCGCGCCAACGAGTTCGAGATGCGGCTGGCCGGCGCCACCTATGAAGAGGTCGCCCGCGCCGGCGGCGGCATCGTGTCCTCCGTCAAATCCTTGCGTGCCGCCAGCGAAGACGAGCTTGTTGCGCAGACGCTGCCGCGCCTCGATGCGCTGATGGCCGAGGGCGTCACCACAGTAGAGGTAAAGTCGGGTTACGGGCTCGATCTCGAAAATGAACAAAAGTCGCTGCGCGCTGCCCGCCGTCTTGACAAGCAGCGTCCGGTGACGGTCCGCACCACCTTCCTCGGCGCGCATGCGCTGCCGCCGGAAGCCAAGGGCGACAAGGACGCGTTTGTCGATCTGGTCGCCAACACCATCCTGCCGGCTATCGCTGATGAAGGTCTCGCGGACGCCGTCGACGGTTTCTGCGAAGGCATCGCCTTTTCGCCGGAGCAGATTGCGCGCGTCTTCGACAAGGCCGCTGCACTTGGCCTTCCGGTAAAACTCCATGCCGACCAGTTGTCCAATTTGCATGGCGCCGAACTCGCCGCCCGCTATGGCGCGCTGTCGGCCGACCATCTCGAATACACCGACGAGGCCGGCGCCGTGGCGATGGCCAAGGCCGGCACCGTGGCGACCATTCTGCCTGGCGCTTATTACTTCATCCGCGAAACCAAGAAGCCGCCGATCGGCCTGTTTCGCCAGCACGGCGTGAAGATGGCGGTCGCCACCGACAACAATCCCGGCACTTCGCCGCTGACCTCGCTGCTTCTGACCATGAACATGGCCGCGACGTTGTTCGGTCTGACCGTCGAGGAATGCCTGGCCGGCACGACCCGCGAGGCCGCCCGCGCGCTTGGCCTGCTTGGTCAGGCCGGCACACTGGAAGCTGGCAAATCCGCCGACCTGGCGATCTGGGACATCGAGCGCCCGGCCGAACTCGTCTACCGCATGGGCTTCAACCCGCTTCATGCCCGCATCTGGAGAGGACAATGACCGAACTCAACCTGAAGCCCGGCAATGCAACGCTGGCCGACTGGCGTGCAATCTACCGTGGCGCCGTGCCGAAGCTCGACGCCGCTTGCCGTCCCAAGATCAAGGCCAGTGCCGAGGCCGTCGCCCGCATCGTCGCCAAGGGTGAGCCGGTCTATGGCATCAACACCGGCTTCGGCAAACTGGCCAGCGTCCGCATCCCGGCCGCCGATCTGGAAACCCTGCAGCGCAACATCGTTTTGTCGCACGCTGCCGGTGTCGGCGAGCCGATGCCGGTCGCCGTTGTTCGGCTGATGATGGCGCTAAAACTCGCCAGCCTGGCGCAGGGCGCCTCGGGCGTGCGGCCGCAAACCATCGAACTGCTGGAAGCCATGCTCGCCAATGACGTCATTCCCGTGGTGCCTGCGCAAGGCTCGGTCGGCGCTTCCGGCGATCTCGCGCCGCTGTCGCATATGACGGCGGTTATGATCGGCGTCGGCGAATGCTTTACCCCGCATGGCCGTTTCCCGGCCAAGGTCGCCTTCGTTTCGCACGGGCTGGAGCCGGTGACGCTCGGCGCCAAGGAAGGGCTGGCGCTGCTCAACGGCACGCAGTTCTCCACCGCCTATGCGCTGGCCGCTCTGTTCGAGGCCGAAGTGCTTTACCAGTCGGCGCTGGTCGTCGGCGCGCTGTCGACGGATGCCGCCAAGGGTTCCGACGCCCCGTTCGATCCGCGCATTCATCTCCTGAGAAAGCACCCCGGCCAGATCGAGACGGCGGCAGCTTTGCGCAATCTGATGGCCGGCAGCGCCATCCGTGAATCGCACCGCGTCGGCGACGAACGTGTGCAGGACCCGTACTGCCTGCGCTGCCAGCCGCAGGTGATGGGCGCGGCCCTCAGCGTGTTGCGCCAGGCTGCCGATACGCTCGGCACCGAGGCCAATGGCGTCACCGACAATCCGCTGATCTTCGCCGAGGACGATACCGCGCTCTCCGGCGGCAATTTCCACGCCGAGCCGGTGGCGTTCGCCGCCGACATGATCGCGCTCGCGGTCTGCGAGATCGGCTCGCTGTCGGAACGCCGCATCGCCATGCTGGTCGATCCGGCACTGTCCGGCATGCCGGCGTTTTTGACGCCGAAGCCTGGCCTGAACTCCGGCTTCATGATCCCGCAGGTGACCGCGGCAGCACTCGTTTCCGAAAACAAGCAGAAGGCCTATCCGGCATCAGTCGATTCCATCCCGACCTCGGCCAACCAGGAAGACCATGTTTCGATGGCCGCACATGGCGCGCGCCGGCTGATCGGCATGGTGGAGAATGCGACGGCCGTCATCGGCATCGAACTGTTGGCTGCCGCACAGGGCTGCGATTTCCATGCCCCGCTGGCGTCGAGCGCAGCACTTGAAGCGGTGCGCAAACTGGTCCGCGCCGAGGTGCCGCATCTCGACACCGACCGCCATTTCCACCCGGACATGGAAAAGGCAATCGCCATGGTGCGCAGCGGCGCCACCATCAAGGCAGCCGGCGCGGTAACACTGCCTTCGATCTCGGGAGCCTGACATGACCGACTGGCTGACAGTGACGGAAGGCACCGCACCCCTTTTGGTGTCGATCCCGCACACCGGCATCGATCTGGCCGGCCTCGACAACCGGCTGGTGTCGCCCTGGCTTGGCCGCCGCGATTGCGACTGGTGGATCGACAATCTCTATGATTTCGCCACCGGCCTCGGCGCGACGGTCGTGCACACATCGATCTCGCGCACCGTCATTGACGTCAACCGCGATCCGTCCGGTGCTTCGCTCTATCCCGGCCAGACGACGACGACGCTATGCCCGACCGAGACCTTCGACGGCGATCCGCTCTATCTGCCCGGCGCGGAACCGATGCCGTCGGAGATCGACCAGCGCCGCATCGCCTATTTCGTGCCCTACCATGAAATGCTGGCGGCTCAGGCCGTCAGGCTGCGTGGCCTGCATGAAAAGGTCGTCATCTACGATTGCCACTCGATCCGTTCGGTGCTGCCGCGTCTGTTCTATGGCACGCTGCCGGTGTTCAATCTCGGCACCAATGACGGCCAGACCGCCGATCCGACACTGCAGGCGCTGGTCGGCCAGATCATGGCCGAAAGCGGTGAGAGCAATGTCATCAACGGCCGTTTCAAGGGCGGCTGGATCACGCGCTACTTCGGCAATCCGCAAGGCGGCTACCATGCGCTGCAGATGGAACTTGCCGATCGCGGCTATTTGCGCGAGCCCGAGGGCAAGGGCGAACCGGACAATTGGCCGGTGCCTTACGATGCCGCGTTTGCCGCGCCGATGCGCGCCACACTGACCAAAATCCTCCAATCCGCCATTGACTGGGCCGGGCGCTGAGACGCCGCCTTACTCGAAAGGGACAATGATGAACAATCCTCGCCACAACATCCGCGAAGTGCGTGCGCCGCGCGGCGACAAGCTCAACGCGAAATACTGGACCACAGAAGCGCCGCTGCGCATGCTGATGAACAACCTCGATCCCGATGTCGCCGAAAACCCCAACGAACTGGTCGTCTATGGCGGCATCGGCCGTGCCGCGCGCACCTGGAACGATTTCGACAGCATCGTCGCCTCGCTGAAGACCCTCAATGAGGACGAGACGCTGCTGGTGCAATCCGGCAAGCCGGTCGGCGTCTTCCGCACCCATGCCGATGCGCCGCGCGTGCTCATCGCCAACTCCAACATCGTGCCGCACTGGGCGACCTGGGACAAATTCAACGAGCTCGATAAGAAGGGCCTGATGATGTACGGCCAGATGACGGCCGGCTCGTGGATCTATATCGGCACCCAAGGCATTGTGCAGGGCACTTACGAGACCTTCGTCGAAGCCGGCCGCCAGCACTACAATGGCAATCTCAAGGGCAAGTGGATACTGACCGCCGGTCTCGGTGGCATGGGCGGCGCCCAGCCTCTGGCCGCCGTCATGGCCGGCGCCTGCTGCCTGGCCATCGAATGCAATCCGGACTCCATCGATTTCCGCCTGCGCACCCGCTATGTCGACGAGAAGGCGGAGACGCTCGACGAAGCCATGGAAATGATCGAGCGCTGGACCAAGGCCGGCGAGGCGAAGTCGGTCGGCCTGCTCGGCAATGCGGCCGAGATCGTGCCGGAAATTTTCCGCCGCGGCATTCGCCCCGACATGGTCACCGACCAGACCTCGGCACATGACCCGATCAACGGCTATCTGCCCAAGGGCTGGACGATGGCCGAATGGCGCGAGAAGCGCGTCAGCGACCCCAAGGCGGTCGAAAAGGCGGCGCGCGCTTCGATGCGCGAGCATGTCGAGGCGATGGTCGCCTTCTGGAACGCCGGCGTGCCGACGCTCGACTATGGCAACAACATCCGCCAGGTCGCCAAGGACGAAGGGTTCGAGAACGCTTTCGCCTTCCCGGGCTTCGTGCCGGCCTATATCAGACCGCTGTTCTGCCGGGGCATCGGTCCGTTCCGCTGGGCAGCCCTTTCGGGCGATCCCGAGGATATCTACAAGACCGACGCCAAGGTGCGCGAACTCACCCCCGGCAACACCCATCTGCACAATTGGCTGGACATGGCGCGCGAGCGCATCGCCTTCCAGGGTCTGCCGGCGCGCATCTGCTGGGTCGGCCTCGGCGACCGCCACAGGTTGGGCCTCGCCTTCAACGAGATGGTGGCCAAGGGCGAACTCAAGGCGCCGGTCGTGATCGGCCGCGACCACCTCGATTCCGGCTCGGTCGCTTCGCCGAACCGCGAGACGGAAGCGATGAAGGACGGCTCCGACGCCGTCTCCGACTGGCCGCTGCTCAACGCGCTGCTCAACACCGCGTCGGGCGCCACCTGGGTGTCGCTGCATCATGGCGGCGGCGTCGGCATGGGCTTTTCGCAGCATTCCGGCATGGTCATCGTTGCCGACGGCACGCCGGACGCCGCAAGGCGCCTGGAGCGCGTGTTGTGGAACGATCCGGCGACCGGCGTCATGCGCCACGCCGACGCCGGCTACGACATCGCCATTGAATGCGCCAAGGAGCACCAGCTCAATCTGCCCGGCATTCTCGGCTGATTGGCGATGCGCATCCTTCGTGCCGCCGACTACCGCACCATGCCGTGGAAGAATGGCGGCGGCACGACAACCGAGATCGCCGTTTCACCTGACGGCGCCGGGCTCGACGATTTCGACTGGCGCGTCTCGATGGCGCGCGTCGAAGGCGGCGGCCCGTTCTCCGGCTTTGCCGGCGTCGACCGCACGCTGGCCGTGCTGGAAGGCGAGGGGATCGTGCTCGACATAGCTGGTCGGGAGCCGGCGCGGCTGACAGGAGCCTCAGCGCCGCCTTCCTTCCCGGCCGATGTGGCGACCACAGCCGCACTGATCGCCGGCCCGATCACCGACCTCAACGTCATGACCCGCCGCGGGCGGGCCACGCACACGGTCGAGCGCCTCATGGTTTCAGCCCCGACCGATATCCGTCCGACCACCGCAACGACCCTTATCCTGCCGCTCGACGGCGAGGTCGGCGTGAGCGGCCTGACACCTTCCCGGCTTGGACCCCGCGATACGCTCCTGATCGGCACGGACGTCGCGAAATTGCGCCTGGAGCCAGCACGGCCGACGACCGTGTTCGTGATCCGGATCGCCAGCCTGGCCTAGCCGCGCCGCCAGCAACGATTAACGCCTGTTGCCAAACATGATCGCACGCCGGAGAAATCTGGCGTAAGCTGTTGCCTGGATCACGAAAAAGCCTGAATCCTTCCGTCGTTCCAAGGCGGACGGGAGGGTAGGGGTGCTCGTCCTTGTTTGTCGAAAACCCCTCCTTGAAATGTCGAAGGGATAACGCCCCTGGCGTGGTGCGAAGCAAAACTTTCGGCCAGTGTAATCATGCAACCAATTGCATTTGAAACGGTTTTAGGGACATTGCCGTGGCGGTGACGCCGCATCGCGTCCCCCATGCGGAATTTTCAATGAATATCCAGACAAATCCTGCCCATATCGAAAAGACCAGCGCCAGCTTCCCGGTGATCACCGAAGAGCCGATACGCTCCAATTTCCTGCCCGAAGAGCGGCTGCGCGCGCTGGGCGAAGGCCTTGCCAAGGGCGACATCAAGGACCTGTTCGGCCTGACGCCGTTCGAGTTCCAGGCCCGCATCCGCGACAGCGCCAAGAAAATCCTCGAGGTCTACCGTTCGACCAATGCCGCCCAGGCCAGGGGCGAAACCATCACGCCAGCCGCGCAATGGCTGCTCGACAACAATTATCTGGTCGAGGAGACCATCTTCCAGGTCAAGCGCGACCTGCCGCGCCGCTTCTACCGGCAGTTGCCGACCCTGAAACTGTCCGATGGCGCCACCGTTCCGCGCGCGCTGGCCCTCGCCTGGAGCTACGTCGCCCATTCCGACAGCTCCGTTTCAGCGACCATGTTCAAATCCATCGTCGAGGGTTTTCAGTCGGTCGAGCCGCTGAAGATCGGTGAACTCTGGGCGCTGCCGTCGCTGCTGCGCTTCGTGCTGATCGAAAACCTGCGCCGCATCGCCGTGCGCGTCGACCGCACCAGGCAGATGCGCCATATCGCCAACGAGGTCGCCGACCGCGTGCTGGCGACCGACGACAATGCCGACCGCCAGAAGATCCTGTCGAGCTACGGCGCGCATGCCCAGGACACCACCTTTGCCACCCAGTTGCTCTACCGCCTGCGCGACGGCTCGCAAAATGCCGGCAGGGCGCTCGAATGGCTGGAGGTCGAGCTTGAGAAGACCGGCTCCGACGCCGAGGAAATCATCATTTCCGAACATCGCACGCTGTCCAGCGGCAATGTCACCACCGGCAACATCATCCGCGGCCTGCGCCTCATCAACGACGTCGACTGGACGGTGTGGTTCGAAGGCGTCAGCCGCATCGACACGCTGCTGCGCGAGCGCACCGATTTCGCCGCGCTCGATTTCTTTTCGCGCGACCAGTACCGCACGTCGATCGAGCAACTGGCGCGCCGCTCCGACCTTTCCGAATTCCGCGTCGCCGAAAAGGCGATCGAGTTGGCCAGCCATGTCCCCGGCGTCACCGATGCCTCAGGCGTGCCGGATGCAGCAGCCGATCCGGCCATGCATACCGATGTCGGCTTCTTCCTCGTCGGGCCGCGCCGGCCGGAGCTGGAAAAGGCGATCGGCTACCGGCCGCCTTTCTATGTCACCTTCAAGCGCGCCTTCACCGCCACCGGCTGGCTCGGCATCGTCGTGCCGGTCTTCCTGTTGACGGTGCTGCTGCTCGTTCTCTCCGGCAACGCACTGGCCCATCTCGGCCTGTCTGTGGCATCGATCACGCTGATGCTGGCGCTGTTTGCGGTGCCGGCCAGCGAAGGCGCGCTCGCCTTCTTCAACACCGTCGTTTCGCTGTTCCTGAAGCCGACCAGGCTTGTCGGCTATGATTACAAGCACGGCATCCCGGCCGCCTCACGCACGCTGGTCGTGGTTCCCTCGCTGATCGGTTCGCGCGACGATGTCGAGGAAAACATCCGCAACATCGAGGTCCATCATCTCGCCAATACGGCCGAAGAGATCCATTTCGCGCTGCTCTCAGACTGGCCGGATTCCAAGACCGAGATCGACGCCGCCGACATCGAAATCCTGCAATACGCCCGCGACGAGATCGCCAGGCTCAATGCGCGCTACCCCTCGGAAGGCGCGCCGCGCTTTTATATCCTGCACCGCCGCCGGCTCTACAACCAGGCGCAGGGCGCCTGGATGGGTTGGGAACGCAAGCGCGGCAAGCTGCATGAGCTGAACCTTTTGCTGCGTGGCGACAGCGACACCACCTTCCTGCCGCTCGACGTGCCGCTGCCGGAAAAGGTCGTCTATGTCATGACGCTCGACGCCGACACGCGCACCACGCGCGACGCGGTGTCGTCGCTGGTCGGCAAGCTCGCCCATCCGCTCAACCGTCCGCATTTCGACACGGCCAAGCGTGTCGTCACCGCCGGCTACACTATCCTGCAGCCGCGCATCACAGCCTCGCTCACCAGCGGCGACGACGCCTCTTTCTTCCAGCGCGTCTTCTCGTCCAACAGCGGTCTCGACCCTTACGTCTTTGCGGTGTCCGATCTCTACCAGGACGTCTTCAGCGACGGCTCCTTCACCGGCAAGGGCCTCTATCACGTCGACGCTTTCGAGGCGGCGCTGAAGGGCCGCATCGAGGAAAACACCATCCTCAGCCACGATCTGCTCGAAGGCGCGCTGGCGCGTGCCGCACTCGTCACCGACGTTGAACTGGTCGAGGATTATCCGACCCGCTATTCCGTCGATGCCTCGCGCCACCACCGCTGGGCGCGTGGTGACTGGCAGCTGCTCAGCTTCATCTTCTCACCGCGTTCGGGCGTGCCGGCGCTGTCGCGCTGGAAGATGGTCGACAATCTGCGCCGCTCGCTGACCCCGATCTTCTGGGTGATGGCGGCGATCGCCGGCTGGACGCTGCTGCCGTTCACGCAGGCTGCGCAATGGCAGGCACTGCTGATCCTCTCGCTGTTCATGGCGCCGACTTTCGATGTCATCAACGCCATCTTGCCCAAGAGCGGCGACCAGACGCCGCGCGGCCATTTCTCCGCTCTGGCGCGCGACACGGTCTTTGGCACAGCACTTGTGGCGCTGAAAGTGCTGCTGATGGCGCACAACGCCTGGATGATGGGCGATGCTATTGTGCGCACGCTCTACCGCCTGTTCGTCAGCCGCCAGAACCTTCTGGAATGGCGCACGGCGTCGCAGGCGCACAAGGGCGGCGACAACGACCTCGGCTCCTATTACAGCATGATGTATGGCGCCGTGATCATCGGCGTCGTCGGTCTCGCCATTCCCGTGCTGGCCGATTCCACCGGCGCCTTCGTTGCCTTCTTCTTCGCCTTGTTCTGGATCGGCTCGCCGGCGGTCGCCTGCTGGATCAGCCGCTCGGCTGAGACCGAGGATCGCCTGCGCATATCGCAGGCCGATATCCATGCGCTGCGCACCGTGGCGCGCCGCACCTGGCATTATTTCGAAACCTTCGTTACGGCCGAGCATCACAACCTGCCGCCCGACAATTTCCAGGAAAGCCCGGCGCCGGTGGTGGCGCCGCGCACATCGCCGACCAATATCGGCGTCTACCTCCTGTCGGTGGTTTCGGCGCGCGACTTCGGCTGGATAGCGCTCTCCGACGCCATCACCCGCATCGACGCGACGATGACCACCATCGAGAGCATGCCGCGCAATCGTGGCCATCTCTTCAACTGGTACGACACCACGACGCTGAAGCCGCTCTATCCACTCTATATCTCGGCGGTCGACAGCGGTAACCTTGCCGGGCATCTTGTGGCCGTCGCGGCTGCCTGCGCCGAATGGGCGGAAGCGCCGTCCGTCCATCTGCAGGGCGATTTCGAAGGCGTCCTCGACACGGTGACTATCCTCGACGAGAGCCTCGAGGAATTGCCCGACGACCGCCGGCAACTGCGGCCACTGCGCCAGCGGCTCGCCGACCGTCTCGACGGCATGCGGCGGGCTGTCATGACCATCAAAGCGCAGCCGGAGATGGCCTCGATCCGCACCATCAATCTGGCCGTGCTGGCCGGCGAGATCCGCAAGCTCGCCACCGCCATCCACACCGAGGCGGCATCGCAGCGCAGTGATGTCATAGCCGATTGGGCGGCGCGCCTGGAAGCGACCTGCGAGGCGCATGTGCACGACTCGCACAGCGACGAGAATGCTATCGAAGCCTTGCGCGCCAAGCTGCTCGCGCTGCGCGAGCGCTGCCGCCGCTATGCCTTCGAAATGGATTTCTCCTTCCTGATGCGCCAGGAGCGCAAGCTGCTGTCGATCGGCTACCGGGTCGAGGAACACCAACTCGACGAGAGCTGCTACGATCTGCTCGCCTCCGAAGCACGGTTGACCAGCCTGTTTGCCATCGCCAAGGGCGACCTGCCGACCGAGCACTGGTTCCGGCTCGGACGACCCATTGTCGAGATCGGCTTCCAGGGCGCGCTGATGTCCTGGTCGGGCTCGATGTTCGAGTATCTGATGCCGCCGCTGGTGATGAAGGAGCCGCAGGGCTCGATTCTCAACCAGACCAGCAAGCTGATCATCAAGCGCCAGATCCAGTATGCCCGCTCGAAGAACGTGCCGTGGGGTATTTCGGAAGCGGCCTACAACGCCCGCGACCGCGAACTCACCTACCAGTACACCAATTTCGGCGTGCCCGGACTTGGCCTGAAGCGCGGCCTTGGCCAGAACACGGTGATCGCGCCTTACGCCACGATCCTCGCCGCGCAGTTCACGCCGCGCGAATCCGTGCAGAATCTGGTCAGGCTGCGTTCGATCGGCGCGCTGGGAAGGCACGGCTTTTATGACGCTGTCGATTTCACGCCGCAGCGCGTGCCGGAAGGCACCGACCATGCCGTGGTGCTGAACTACATGGCCCACCACTCCGGCATGTCGATCGCCGCCGTTGCCGACGCCATCTTCGAAGGCCGGCTGCGCGACCGTTTCCACAGCGATCCGGTGATCGAGTCTGCCGAACTCCTGCTGCAGGAGAGGGCGCCGCGAGACATCCCGACCGCCACCGTCAGGACCGAAGCCGACGAGCGCTCGAAGGACGAGACCGAGGTCGAAAGCCCGGACTCGCGCATCATCCTCGATCCGCTTAAAGCGCTGCGCGCCACCAGCGTCATGTCCAACGGCCGCTACTCCGTCATGGTCTCGGCGACCGGCTCCGGCTACAGCCGCTGGGGCGAACTCGCCGTCACCCGCTGGCAGCCGGATCCGACCGAGGACCGGCTCGGCTCCTACATCTTCCTCAGGGATGCCGGCAGCGGCGACTGGTGGTCGGCGACCGCCGAGCCGAGGCAGGCGATCGGCGAGCGCGTGCAGACGCTGTTTTCCGACGACAAGGCGAGCTTCGTCAAAACGGTGGGCTCGCTGCGTTCCGAGGTCGAGTGTATCGTCATCTCGGAAGGCAATGGCGAGGGACGGCGCGTCACGCTCTACAATGACGGCGCCACTGATCGGCACATCGAGGTGACCTCATTCGCCGAGCTGGTGCTGGGCAACGAGGCCTCGGACAATGCCCATCCGGCGTTCTCGAAAATGTTCATCGAGACCGAGATATCAGCCAACAACGGCGCCATCTTCGCCACAAGGCGCAAGCGCGACAAGAACGAGCCGGACCTCACCATGGTGCATTTCGTCACCGATCCCTCGGGATCGGCGCGCGATGCCGAGGCCGAAACCGACCGCCGCGTCTTCATCGGCCGCGGCCGCACCATCGCCGAGGCCGCAGCTTTCGACCCCGGCGCCAAGCTTGGCGGCCATCACGGCTTCACGCTCGATCCGGTCGCGGCACTTCGCCGCCAGGTGCGGGTGCCGGCCAACAAGAAGATCTCATTGACCTTCTGGACCGCCGTCGGCGCCAACCGCGCCGAGCTGGACGAGGCCATCGCCAGGCTCGACCATCCCGAAAGCTTTGCTCGCCAGGCGATGCTCGCCTGGACCCGCAGCCAGGTGCAGACCCGCCATCTTGGTCTGAGCCTGACCGACGCCGCCAATGTACAGAAGCTGGCGCGCTATCTGATCTATCCCGATCCGTTCCTGCGCCTGCCGGCCGAATCTATCGCTTCGGGGCTGGGCAAGCAGTCCAGCCTGTGGCCGACCAGCATTTCGGGCGACTTCCCGATCTTCCTGGTCCGCATAGGCGACGTCGCCGACCTCGAGATCGTCGCCCAGGCGCTGCGCTTCCAGGAGTATATGCGCGCCCGCGGCATGATGATCGACTTCGTCGTCGTCAACGAGCAGGCCTCGTCCTATGTGCAGGACCTGCAACGCGCGGTCGAGACGCTGTGCGAAAACAGCCGCCTGCGCGGCAAGGAACTCGGGCCGCGCCAGCACATTTTTGCCGTGCGCCGCGACCTGATGGACGAGGCGACCTACAAAACGCTGCTGGCAGTTGCCCGTGTGGTTCTGCACACCCGCAACGGCACCATCTTCGACCAGATCGAGCGCGCCGAGGCGGCAGCCCTGCAGGCCCGCGATGCCTTGCAGCCGGCGGGTGCCGTGACCCTTCGCGAAACGGCTCTGCCAGTGCCGGTGGCGCCTGCTTACCATGCTGCGTCAGACACCAGTGCCGACGGCAGCGGGCTTAGCCAATGGAACGGCTTCGGCGGTTTCGAAGGCGATGGCCGCCACTACGTGACCCGTCTCGCCGGCCGGCGCACGACGCCGCAGCCCTGGATCAACGTCGTTTCCAACGCCTCGTTCGGCTTCCATGTTTCGGCCGAAGGCGCCGCCTTCACCTGGAGCCGCAACAGCCGCGACTACCAGCTGACGCCATGGTCCAACGATCCGGTCACCAACCGGCCAGGTGAGGGCGTCTATATCTACGACCACGCCAGCGGCAAGGCGTTTTCGCCGCTCGCTGCCGTGGTGCGCGATCCCGCCATGACTTACGAGACATGGCACGGCCAGGGCTTCTCGACTTTCCGGTCGAAGCGCGGTCCGCTGTCGATGGATCTGACCCATGTCGTCGATCCCGCCGATCCGGTGAAGATCACGCGCCTGCGTATCCAGAATTCGGGCTCGGCACCGGCGCGGCTGCGTGTCTATGCCTATGCCGAATGGGTTCTCGGCAGCCATCGCTCAAGCACGGCGGCGACCATCATTCCGTCGAGGGATTCAGTGACCGGCGCGCTTCTGGCGCAAAATCCGTACGGGCTCGATTTCGGCGACCGGGTGGCCTTCCTGGCCGCCACCGGTCCGGTGCACTCGGTGACCGCCGATCGTGGCGAATTCATCGGCAGGCAAGGCACCAGCACCTTCCCGCACGCCGTCGTCAGCGGCGCCGGCCTGTCGGGCCGCGTCGAAGCCGGCGACGATCCATGCGCCGCTGTCGCCAGCGACATCGACATCCCCGCCGGCGGCGACGTCACGCTCGTCTGGCTGCTCGGCGACGCAGCCACGCCCGCCGAGGCGAGCGCGCTGGTGCAGACCCATTCGGGCAAGGATTTCGACCAGCGGCTGGCCGATAATGAACGCGTCTGGCGCGGCTTCCTGGACACCATTCAGGTCGAGACGCCGGACAAGGCGCTCGACGCCATGGTCAACCACTGGCTACCCTATCAGAGCCTGGCATGCCGCATCCGCGCCCGCTCGGCCTTCTATCAGGCCAGCGGCGCCTTCGGCTTCCGCGACCAGTTGCAGGATACGCTGGCCTTGCTGGCGCACGATCCGAAACTGGCGCGCGACCAGATCCTCAACGCGGCGCGCCGGCAGTTTCCCGAAGGCGACGTGCAGCATTGGTGGCTGCCGCGCACCGACGCCGGCGTCCGTACCTTGATCTCGGACGACGTGGTTTGGCTGGCGCACGCCACGAACCGCTACATCGAGGTCACCGGCGACAACTCTATCCTCAAGGAGCAACTGCCTTTCATCGACGGGCAGGTGCTGGGCGAGGGCGAGCACGACGCCTTCTTCACGCCGGAAATCTCCAAGACGCATGCCTCGCTCTATGACCATTGCGCGCGGGCGCTCGACCTCGCCGTCAAGCGCAGCAGCCCGGCCGGGCTGCCGCTGATCCTCGGCGGCGACTGGAACGACGGCATGAACCGCGTCGGCGAAGCCGGCAAGGGCGAGAGCGTATGGCTCGGCTGGTTCCTGCTAAAGACGCTGGGCGACTTTGCCGCTGTCGCCAAGGGGCAAAGCGACACCAAGCGGGCGCAGGCCTGGCTGAAGCACGCCGACGTGCTGAAGCGGGCGCTGGAAAGCACCGCCTGGGACGGCCAGTGGTACCGGCGCGGCAGCTATGATGACGGCACGCCGCTCGGCTCGCACAATTCGGACGAGTGCAAGATCGACTCCATCGCCCAGTCGTGGAGCGTGCTCTCCGGCGAGGGCGACCCGGCGCGCTCGACCACGGCGATGCAGCAGGCGACGAACCTGCTCGTCGACGACAAGCTCAAGATCGTCAAGCTTTTCACCCCGGCCTTCCAGAACACGGAAAAGGACCCCGGATACATAAAGAGCTACCCGCCGGGTGTGCGCGAGAACGGTGGCCAGTACACCCACGCGGCGACCTGGTTCGTCATCGCGCTCGCCGAAATGGGCCGCACCGACGATGCCTATCGCTGCTTCTCGATGCTGAACCCCGTCAACCATGCGCTCGACGATGCATCGGCCGAACACTATCGGGTCGAGCCTTACGTCGTCGCCGCCGACATCTATTCGGGTGAAGGCAAGGGCGGCAGGGGAGGCTGGACCTGGTATACGGGCTCGGCAGGATGGCTTTACCGTGCTGCGGTCGAGGGCATTCTGGGCATCGAGCGGCGCGGCAAGCAGATCACGTTCCGGCCCAAACTGCCCACCCACTGGGACGGTTACTCGGCAACGCTCAAGATGCTGGGGGCCGAGGTCAAGGTTCGCGTCATCCGCGACAAAAAGGCCAAGACCATCTCGCTCGAAGTCAATGGAACCAAGACAAAGTCTTCCGGCTTTGAGCCGAAAGCCGGCGACAAGACCGAGGTGGTCGTCAAGATCCCTGCATAAAATCAATGACTTGAAGCTATTCGCGCGCGCCTTTCGGGGCGCGCGTTTCTATTTGGTCATGCGTATGGCGCAAAGCAGCCCTGCTTCTTATGTATTGGCGCTGTCGGCTGTGGGTGATTAAAAATGTGGCAGCCTTGGGCACATGCCATGATTTTGCCGCAAGACTGACATTTCACCTTTTATCTCAAACCGTTAGGTGATCACGACAGATTTCGCAACGTCGTCATCTTTTGTTCGCAGAATGGGAACGGAAGAGCTAGACGGGCATTGTTTTGCGACCCGTTAACCGGTACGTGTCAAGAAATGGTGCAGTGCACAATGAATGTTTGGGCGGAGTAGCTGAAGTGTCACTTCTGCAAATCTACTGGAGAGCGCTGGGTTATCTCGCAGCCGACAGGAAACGCGTTGCGTTGATCTGCGGTGCGAACGTTGCGCTCGCCATCATCGCCATCCTCGAACCGATCATGTTCGGCCGGGTGATCGACGCCATCTCCGATAAGGGTTCGGTGTTTACGACGCTGGCGTTGTGGGCCGGCCTCGGCGCCTTCAACATCATTGCCTTTGTGCTGGTGGCGCGTGGCGCCGACCGTTTTGCCCACAAGCGCCGCAGCGAAGTGCTATGCCAGTCATTCGAGCGCGTGATCACCATGCCGCTCGCCTGGCACCATCAGCGCGGCACCTCCAACGCGCTGCACACGCTGCTGCGCGCTGTCGAGACGCTGTTCAGCCTGTGGCTTGAATTCATGCGCCAGCATCTGTCGACGGCCGTGGCGCTGGCTCTGCTCATTCCGACCGCGATCAGCATGGATCTGCGCATGTCGCTGGTGCTGATGGGGCTTGGCGTTCTCTATATCGGCATCGGCCGCCTGGTGATGAAGCGCACCAAGGCAGGCCAGGCCGCCGTCGAGCGCCACTATCACAAGGTGTTCGCGCATGTGACCGACTCGGTCAGCAACGTCGCCGTGCTGCAGAGCTACAACCGTCTCGGCCACGAGGCCGATACGCTGCGCCGCTATGTCAAGAACCTGCTCGATGCGCAGAACCCGGTGCTCGACTGGTGGGCAATGGCCAATGCGCTGCACCGCCTTTCGTCGACCATTTCGATGATGGTCGTGCTGCTGATCGGCGCCTATCTCGTCACCCATGGCCAGCTCAAGATCGGCGACGTCATCGCCTTCACCGGCTTTGCCACGCTGCTGATCGCCCGCCTCGACCAGATGTCGGCTTTCGCCAACCAGATTTCGGAAGCCCGCGCCAAGCTGGAGGACTTCTATCATCTCGAGGATTCGGCCGCCGACGCCGCCGAGCCGGACGGCTTGCGCGATCTCACCAACGTCACCGGCCATGTCCGCTTCGAGAATGTCGGCTTCGAGTTCGGCAATTCGGGGCAGGGCATCGACGACGTGTCGTTCGAAGTCCAGGCCGGCCAGACCGTTGCCATCGTCGGCCCGACCGGCGCCGGCAAGACGACGCTGATCAACCTGTTGCAGCGCGTCTTCTCGCCGTCCCATGGTCGTATCCTGATCGACGGCATCGACACCCGCTCGGTGACCCGCAAGTCGCTGCGCCACTCGATCGCCACCGTGTTCCAGGATGCCGGCCTGCTCAACCGTTCGATCGAGGACAACATCCGCGTTGGCCGTGCCGAGGCGACCTATGACGAAGTGCATGCCGCAGCCGACGCTGCCGCGGCGCAGGACTTCATCCTGGCCAAGAGCGAAGGCTACGACACCGTCGTCGGCGAACGCGGCGGCCAGCTTTCGGGCGGCGAGCGCCAGCGTATCGCGATTGCCCGCGCCGTGCTCAAGGACGCGCCGATCCTGGTGCTCGACGAAGCGACCAGCGCGCTCGACGTCGAGACCGAGGACCGCGTCAAGGAAGCCATCGACGAATTGCGGCGCAACCGCACCACGTTCATCATCGCCCACCGCCTGACCACCGTTCGCGACGCCGACCTGGTCGTGTTCATGGACAAGGGCAAGGTGATCGAGATGGGCGGCTTCGCCGAACTGTCGCTGCGCAACGGCCGTTTCGCCAGCCTGCTGCGCGCCGGCGGCCTGCTCAACGACGAGGAAGTCCGCCGCCTCAGCCGCACGGTGAATGTCGAAGCGGCTTGAGCGCGACTCTTTCCCTTCTCCCCCTGTGGGAGAAGGTGGCCTCGCGAAGCGAGGTCGGATGAGGGGTGTTCCAGGGAACGCCGACCTCTCACTCCGCTGGAACACCCCTCAACCGTCTCGGCGCTATCGCGCCGATCCACCTTCTCCCACAAGGGAGAAGGGAAGACCTCCGCCTGCGACAACCGCTCGATTGCCCTAGGCGCGCCGCCGGTCTATCTAGGTCCGCATGAGCGACACCTCCTCACGCCTCACCGGCTGGACCGACCTTGCCAACCCGACGCGCTTTGTCGGACTGGCGGACAGGCTGGTGCCGTGGCTGGCGTCGATTGCCGCGATCCTGCTCGCCGTCGGCCTCTATATGAGCTTTGCCGCGCCCGAGGATTATCAGCAGGGCAGCACCGTGCGCATCATGTACATCCACGTGCCTTTCGCCTGGCTCGCCATGATGTGCTACACGGTGATGGCGGTCGCAGCACTCGGCACGCTGGTCTGGCGCCATCCGCTGGCCGACGTCGCGCTGAAATCGGCAGCCCCCATCGGCGCCACCTTCACAGCCCTCGCGCTCGTCACCGGCTCGATCTGGGGCAAGCCGACCTGGGGCACGTTTTGGGCCTGGGATGCCCGGATGACCTCGGTTCTCATCCTGTTTCTGATGTATCTCGGCATCATCGCGCTGACCCGGGCGCTGGATGACGCCAGCCGCGCCGCCTGGGCTGCCGCCATCATCACGCTGGTCGGCTTCATCAACATCCCGATCATCAAGTTTTCGGTCGACTGGTGGAACACGCTGCACCAGCCGGCTTCGGTGTTCCGCATGAGCGGCTCGACCATCGATCCCAGCCTGCTGTGGCCGCTGCTGGTGATGGCGCTCGGCTTCACCGTGCTGTTCTTCGCCCTGCATCTGACAGCGATGCGCACGGAAATCTATCGTCGCCGGGTGATT
Organism: Mesorhizobium sp. P2_E7; assembly: GCF_056403855.1. NCBI lineage: Bacteria > Pseudomonadati > Pseudomonadota > Alphaproteobacteria > Hyphomicrobiales > Phyllobacteriaceae > Mesorhizobium > Mesorhizobium sp. P2_E7. Next base: position 685,014 of record NZ_JBFUER010000001.1, read on the forward strand.
GCCATGCGCAGGGTAGCGGCGCGGCAGGCTAACTGACGCGCTTCATCCCATCCGCCCCCGCGCCACGACCGGCAGCGTCTCCAGCACCTTGTCGCCGTCGATCAGATGCACCTGATCGAACAGGTTCGTCACCACGCAGCAATGGTCAGGCACGACGCGCACGCGTTCGCCGATGCGAAGGCTGGCGCCATTTCCAAGCGTTACCGTGCCGTGCTCTTCGCTAAGGCCCGTGACGCGGGCGCCGGGCATGCCGAGCAGCTCGCCAAACTCGGGCAATCCGAGCGTGTCGCTCGACAGCGCCTTGCTGCCGCTGTCGAGGATGGCGCGGGCCGGCGTCGGGTGGCTCACCACCGTGGCGAGCACCGTCAGCGCGCAATCGTCGAGCGTGCCGACGCCTTTGGCGACCTGGTAGCGGTCAAGATAGATATAGGTGCCGGGCCGGTATTCGGTGACCACGCTGTCCTCGCCCGAACGCCACATGTCGGGCGTGCCGCCGCTGGAGATGCGCAGGCATTCGAGACCCGACCCCGCGAGTGCCTGTTTGGCGTCTCTCAGCCATGCTTCGGCCGCGGCGGCGCGGCCGGCCGCCGGATAGGTCATCAGTCCGCCAAAGGTGAGCCCCTTGGCCTGATCGATCACTTTCGCCAGCGCCAGTGCCTCGGCGGCGCTCTGCACGCCGCAACGGCCCATGCCGGTGTCGCATTCGACCAGAACGGGCAAGGGGTGCCCGGCATCGGTGAAGGTGGCGGCAAGCCCTTCCAGCGTCTCATGGCTGTCGGCCGTCACTGACAGCGTCACACGGCCATGCAGCGCCTTGAGCCGTTCCAGCTTGGCGCGGCCTAGAATATTGTAGGGCAGGAAAATGTTGGAGAGCCCGGCATCGGCCATCACTTCGGCCTCGCCGATCTTCTGGCAGGTGATGCCGACCGCGCCCGCCGCTATCTGCTTCTTGGCCCAATAAGGCAGCTTGTGCGTCTTGATGTGCGGCCGGAGCTTCAGCCCGTGGCGGTCGGCATGCGCCTGCGCTCGTGCGATGTTGGCTTCGGCGCGGGCCGCATCGATCAGGATCGCCGGCGTGTCGAGGTCGTCTATGCCTTGCATGAATGTCACCTTGGGAAATTGGACTGGACTTATGGCCCCGATCGGCCCGGATGTCATGGGGCCAGCGTGCAGTTTGCGTCGACACCGCGGCGCTGTTCGGCTATGCGCTTTGGGCAGGAATGCGACGCCAAGGGATCACGACCATGAAACGCTCCACCGTCAACGACATCATCCGCGATGCCGACGCCTTCATCCGCTCGTTCGGCTACATCATGCCGCCCTTCGCCTACTGGTCGCCGGAGGAGATGAAGGCGCGCAAGGCTGACTCCGCAGCCATTTTCACCTCACGGCTCGGCTGGGACATCACCGACTACGGCCAGGAGAAATTCGACGAACTCGGCCTGTTCCTGTTTACCGTGCGCAACGGCGTCTATGCCGACATGAAGAAGGGCATGGGCATGCTCTATGCCGAAAAAATCATGATCTCGCGCAAGGATCAGCTGTCGCCGATGCACCGCCACAACATCAAGGCCGAGGACATCATCAACCGCGGCGGCGGCAAGCTGGTGCTGGAACTGTTCATGCACGATCGCGACGGCGGCATCGATCCGAAGGCCGAAGTGTCGGTGCCGGTCGACGGCACCATCCACAGGTTGCCGGCGGGCGGGCTCTTGAAGCTCGACCCGGGCCAGAGCGTGACGCTGATGCCCGGCGTGTGGCACGCCTTCTGGGCCGAGGGCAAGGACGTGCTGATCGGCGAAGTTTCGACCGTCAATGACGATTTGACCGACAACGTCTTCCGCGAACCGATCGGCCGCTTCTCCAACATCGACGAGGACGTCGCGCCGGTGCACCTGCTGGTGTCCGACTATGAGAAGTGGGTGGGGTAGGCGAGGGCTACTCCATATCATCGGCTGGTGCTGCCCCTCATTGCCCTGCCGGGCATTTCTCCCCGTATGGTGACGGGGAGAAAGATGCTGTCGCGGATGGTTTCGCCAATTCCAAGCTTTGCAGAACAAGCGCGGCGTTGCGGCCAGCCTTCTTCTCCCCGTCTCTATACGGGGAGAAGGTGCCGGCAGGCGGATGAGGGGCGGCGCTGGCGTTCCATGATTGCTACCACGCGCTTATATGATCCCCATCATTTCTACCGCTGATACTTGTCCGCCTTGCGGGTGCCCAGCAGAAGCTTGCGTTCGAGCTGTGCCCGCAGCTCGCCGTAATAAGCAGTGAGGAAGGCCCTGGAATCGACCGGCTCGATGGTCATGCCGATCTTGCGCCCGATCGTCTCGGCCACCGCTTTCAGCGCGAAATAGTCGTCGCGGCGCAGCACCTCTTCCAGCTTGTGCAGTTCGGCGATGCCATAGGCATCGAGCTGGGCCTGGGTGAAGCGGAAGGCGCGGGCGGTGGTGTTCTGGCGTTGCGACAGGTCCTCGACCAGCGCCAGTTTCGGCGCTTCGACCACCCAGGTTCCGGCCAATAGGTCGCCGATGCGCATGCGGTCGCGGTTGAACAGCGGGAAGAGCGCAAACAGCAGCGCCCAGACCAGGCCGAAGATCGTCGACAGCGTGTCGGCGAGCCCCATCTCGCTGCGGCCGAGGATGATCGACAGCGGCAGGAAGATCTCGATCTCGCGCATCAGATTGCGGGCGATGACCTGATCGACCGACAGGCCGGCGCCGCTGCGCGACGCCACCCGGATGCCGAGCATCCGCTTGCCGGGCGTGGCGGCACGGCGGCCGGCCTCGAAGACGATGAAATAGGCGTTGCGCAGGAAGAAGATCAGGATGATCCAGACGATGAACAGCGGCTGCGCCCCTTCGCCCTGGAGGCCGGCCAGCCCGAACAGCGCGACGACCGTGATCACGATGGCGGTGACGATGATGATGACGAAGTCGAGCAGGAAGGCGGCGGCGCGAGTGCCGGCATCGGCGAGCTTGATCCGGAGATCGACGCCTTCCGGCGTGATCAGCGGCCGTATCGTCGAAACGGCAGCGCGCCTAGCGGTCGCCACGGCGAACCACCCTGAACAAATAGAAATAGCAAAGCCACAGCGTCAGCATGCCGCCGCCGATGGCGTAGCGCGTTCCGTCGCTGGTGATGACCTGCCTGCCGATGCCTTCGAGCAGGCCGGCACACAAAAGCATGATCGTCACCCCGACCATCGTGGTGGCCGCTACGCGCCCGGCATCGGCCGCGGCCGTCATCCGGGTCAATTCGCCGGGGAAGGCGATGCGTGTGCCGATGCGCATGCCGGCAGCACCCGCGAGCGCGATCGCAAACATCTCGGTGGTGCCATGGATGGACAGCCATCCGCCGAGCTCCAGCCCGAGCCCCTTGGCGACGTAGATCTGGAACATCGCGCCGAGCAGGCAGCCATTCATCAGGATCAGGAGCACGCTCGGCACCGCAAAGGCGAAGCCGAGCGCGAAGGCCAGGATCGCAACCTGGACATTGTGCGTGAACAGAAAGGCGGCGAAGCCCGACAGGAAATTGCTGTCGGCGCCGTCATAAAGCACCTGTCGCAGCACTTCGGCCGATGCGTCCGGGTTGCGCCCGCCGGCCAGGCTCGGCGGGATGATGGCGTCGTACCAGCCCTTGTCTTTCGCCACCAGCCAGTAGCCGGCGCCGACGCCGACAAAGGTCAGGACGACCGACAGCACCGTCTCGCGCCACAGATTGCGGATGGCGTGCGGCCAGTCATGCAGGAAGAAATCGCCGATGCGTTGGCGCAAGCTGCGGCGTGCGCCATAGAGATAGAAATAGCCGCGCAGGCAGAGCGCTTCGAGATAGCCGACCAGCGCATTGTCGAGCGAGGTCGCCCGCGCCACCGAGAGCGACGACAGCGCCGAACGGTAAAGCAGGGGCAGCGACAGCAACTCGTCTTCCGAGAGCGTGCGCGGCGCGCGTTTCTCGACCCGGGCGAGCAGCGCCTCGAACGCCTTCCAGTCGGCCTCGCGCTCCGAACGGAAGCTCGCCAGCGACTGGCGCACGGCGTCCTTGCCGACCAGCGCGTTCACAACAGATCCTCCCGCTTGAGCTCGAGATAGCGCTCGACCAGCGCCGGCCCCAGCCTCTGGTGGTCGGCCTCGATGACATGGGCGCCGAGCAGCCGCAGCCGCCCGATGACGACCTGCCTTTCGCGCAGCAGCCCGCCGGCGACGACCGAGCGCGCCACATCCTCCGGCGTGTCCGGCGGCATGTCGGCCAGTGTCTCCAGCTCGACATCCTTCATCATCATGAACAGCACCAGATGCCGTTCGGTGAGCCGGCCGACCGTGCGCAGCATCAGTTCGGCGCTGATCGGATCGACGAAGTCGGTGAAGATGATCACCAGCGAGCGCCGGTCGAGCCGCGCCGCAAGCGTCGTCAGCGCCAGGGTGAAATTGGTCTCTTCGGTCGAATAGTCGATCTCGGCCGCCCGCTTCTGGATCATGGCGAAGCTGGCCGAGCCGCGCACGGCGCCGCTGGAAACGCGCGGCCGCGCATCGAAGCCGAACAGGCTGACCATGTCGCCGCCCTTCAGCGCAATGAAGGCCGACAGCAAGGCGGCGGTGACGGCGCGGTCGACCTTCGGCACGCCGTCGACGGGCTCGCACATCAGCCGGCCGCTATCAATGGCCAGCACGATGTTGTTGTTCTCCTCGATGCGGAACTCGCGCGCCAGAAGCCTGCCATGGCGGGCGCTGCGCTTCCAGTCGATCATGCGCCGGCCCATGCCGGGCTGGTAGTCCTTCAGCGCCTCGAATTCGCGGCCCTGGCCGGCGCGGCGCTGTGCATGGCCATCGGGCAGCGACTGGCGCTGCAGAAGCGTGATCGCCTCGTCGCGGGCGCTGCTGACGTTGGGCAGCACCGCGACCTTGCTGTCCATCGGCAGCACGACCTGGTTCCAGACCAGCCCGAACGGCCCGCGCCAGCGCACCCACAAGCGGTCGAATCTGGCCATACCGCGCCGCAGCGCCTGAAATTTGAGGTCGAGCGATGCGCTGCCGGCCTCGGCAGCCAATGCACCGCCGGTGCCGCCCAGTGGCGCCAGCCGCTCATCATGGCCGAGACGTGCCTGCACGGCGCGGGGGCGTCCGCCGAGCCTGGCGGTGACATTGACGGCAAACTGGCCGCCGACGCTGACCTGCGGCGGGGCATGGATGGTGGCCTGCAGCGACGAGCGCCCGCGTCCGGCGGCGGCGTCCACCGCCAGGAAGGCAAGCAGCACGCAGATCCAGAGCAGTCCGAGGTACCACAGCGACGGCAGCGCGAGCGCGATCAGGAAGGCCGGTATTGCCCCTGCCGCACCTGCCCAGACTGCCCGGCCGCTCGGATAGATCAACGTGGCGCTTCCGTCTGGTCGACAAGGTCGGTGACGATCTGCTCGACCAGGCGGCCGTCGATCTGCGCCGCCGGCGACAGGATCACGCGATGGCGCAGCGCCGGCACGGCAAGCGCCTTGACGTCGTCGGGGATGACATAGGCACGCCCGTCGAGCGCTGCCCGGGCGCGTGCGGCTCTCGCCAGCATGGCGCCGGCGCGCGGGCTGGCGCCAACCTCCAGGTCGGGGCTGGCGCGCGTGGCCCGCACCAGCCTTGCGATATAGTCGACGACGTCGTCGACAAGCGTGACCTCGCCAACGGTCGCCAGCGCCTTTTCCAGCGTCGTGCGGTCGGCCTGGGCGGTAATGCCGTATTGCTTGATATCGTGCGAAGCGGTGCCGCCGCCGTGGTGGATGATGATTGCCTTTTCCTCTTGCGCGTCGGGGTAGCTCACCCGGTGCTTGAACAGGAAGCGGTCGAGCTGGGCCTCGGGCAGGGGATAGACGCCCTGGTGTTCGATCGGGTTCTGCGTCGCCACCACCATGAAGTTTTGGCCAAGCGAATGGGTGGTGCCGTCGAAGGTGACGGCATGCTCCTGCATCGCCTCGAGAAGGGCGGCCTGGGTCTTTGGCGGTGTGCGGTTGATTTCGTCGGCGAGCAGCAGATCGCAGAAGATCGGGCCATGCGTGAGCGTGAATTGCCCGGTCTGGAAATTGTAGATGTTGGAGCCGACGATGTCGCCGGGCATCAGGTCGGGCGTGAACTGGATGCGGCCATAGGCGACGCCCAGCGCCTGGGCGAAGCAGCGCGCCGTCATCGTCTTGGCCGTGCCCGGTGGTCCCTCGAGCAATATATGCCCGCCGGCGAACAATGCCGTCAGCATCAGATCGACCGTATCGTGTTGCCCGGTGATGGCCTTGGCCACCTCTTCCCTGATCTGTGTCGCCAGGGCCTTCACATCATCGACGTTCACCGAGCCTCCTTGCCGTCCAGTCGTGCAGCTTTTCAGCTGCCTCATGCATTTGTGTCAGGGTCTTTGCCGCGTCGGCGGCCTGCAGGCGGGTCGTGAATCCGCCGGGTTCGTCCTTATCGCGGGAATCGAGCCAGCGGTCGAGCGCTTCGCCCTGCAAACCATGCGGCGCGCCGAGCAGTGCGCCGGCGCGCACCCGCGCCAGCGCGCCATAGCGATCGCCCAGTTCCTCCAGCCGGCCGGCGCGGCGCAACAGCATCGCCGTGGTGTCGACCAGCGCCCGCTTGCCGAAGGCGATGGCGCGCTGATCGGCGCGCGGCGGGCCGAACCGGCCAAGGCCGTGCAGGAACGCCAGCGCCGCCGCCGCCAGGATGGTCAGCGTCAGCGCCAGGAATGGCGGCTCGACCAGAAGCTTGGCGAGATCGTATTTTCGTCCCACGCCATGCAGCGTCAGGTCGAACATGACGGGATCGTCTCCCGGTTGCAGGAAAGCGATCAGCTTGTGCGCCGCCGCCGCCATGTCAGGGTCCTTTAACCCGGCATTGTTGATCAGGTCAGGGTCGGTCAGGATATAGAACGGCTCGTTTTCAACCTGCGTCAGCACCGCCTTGCCGTCGCCGGCGGCAATGAGCGGATGCTTGTCGGCCACCCATTGCAGCTGGTCGGGAGCGTTGACGACGAGGCCATAGACGTCGATCTGCGTTGCCGTGGCGCTGCCTTCGCCGAGCGTCGCCTTGGCGATGCGGCCGAGCCAGTCGTTGACCACCACATTGGGCAGGCGCTGGATCTTCATCTCCCAGCCCTCGTGCTGGAACAGCGGCAGCGTCGCCCATTTGGGCAGCACGAACAGCGTGTCCAGGCCCTTGCGAAGCTGGATGATGTTGGCGAGCGCATCCGGGTCGCTGTCGGGCGAAATGGTGACGATCAGCAGCGTCGTGTCGGTCTCGAGATCGCTGTCGGACCGCGCCATATCGGGGGTTTCGCCGGTCAGCTCCAGCCATTCCGCCAGGCCCGCATAGCCAATGCCGCTCTTCGACAGCGGCGTCGCGCCGCCGACATGCGGCTGGCGAAAGTCGGGGGCATAAGTGGACAGTAGGAAGAAGCCCGCCGCCGCGAGCAGGCTGGCAAAAATGCCCCAGAACAGCGTCCTTCGGCTGAACGGTTCCTGTTGGGCGACGTCGGCGGTCGAAGCGCTCACACCCAGGCATCCCTGAAGACGAATCGCTCATAGGCGCCGCGCGCCTCCTGCCAGCCCTCGGGGCCGACCGGCCGGCGCGCGAACAGCGCCGCCTCGACGATGCGCGCGATCTGGGTGAAGGCGCTGCGCGCCCGGGTCGGGATCGACGCCGCGCCGGCGATGTCGCGCGCCGTCAGCGACGGACGCAGGAAGTCGGGCAGGCGACCGGCAATGTCCGCGACGCTGCGGCGAAGCAGGAGATGCACCGCCTCGTCATACTCGCCGCGGGCAGCCAGTGCGTCGGCCTCCGACAAAAGGATCTGCGCCGCGCCGACGTCGGGACGCCATGTCGCTTCCGCCTCGGCCACGCTCTTCTTGCGCCGCCAGGGCAGGCGCCAGGCAATGCCTTGCACCTCAAGGAAAATCAGCAGCAGGATGATCGCGGCGCCTGTGATCACCGCGCCCCAGAACAGGTAGATCATGTAGGGGCCAAGCCAGTTCAGGAACTCGCCGAAAGGCTTCAGCCACTCCGGCGGTTCGGGTTGCTTGAAGGCCGGCAGGTCGAACTGGATCGAATCGTCCGACACCAACTGCTTGTGCAGTTTGGCCAGCCATTCGGCTTGCGCAGCGTCCGGCTGTGCAGCAGTCACCTTTTCGCCCCCATGCAACCTGCAGTTCGCGGGCCGACACTGACAATGCAGCGCAACATTTGCAAGTGGGGTAGACGCCGCTCGCCAATCTTGGCAAATTTACTACTGCGGTCGCCGGACAATATTCGGCGGTGAAACAGGGGGCGCATCATGACTTCGGCAACATTTGCACGGCCTGAGAAATTTCAGATCGGCAGGGTCTTCAACAACAGCTTCGCCGTCATCGGCCGAAATATCGTCCTGACGGTGGGAATGGCCGTGCTGTTTTCAGGACTGCCTACAATCATCATCCAGCTCTGGACCAACTCGCGGATGGAGGCGCTTCTTCAAGCCGATCCGGGCGCCGCGGCCGATCCCACATTCGCCCTGCGCAATTCCTGGGTTACGTTTGTCGCCATTTTCATAAGCGCCATTTTCGGACTGCTGCTTCAGTCAGCGCTTGTTCGCGCCACCATCGAGGATCTTAACGGCAAGCGCCCGAACATTGGCGACTGTCTGCAGATCGCGATTCGCTTTCTGCTGCCGACCTTGGGTTTGGGTTTCCTCGTCTCGCTCGCGTCGGGCTTGGCGATGATTGCCCTTGTCGTGCCTGGCATCATCTTATGGCTTGGCTGGTCGGTATCGGTACCAGTTCTGATCCAGGAGCGGCTTGGCGTGTTCGGCTCGATGTCGCGCAGCCGCGCCCTGACCAAGGGCAGCCGCTGGTCACTGTTCGGCCTGTTCCTTGTCCTGATCATCATCGCCATGGTCATTCAGGGCGCGGCCGGCGTGCTCGTCTATCTCTTCCACGGTATCGCCGCCGTTATCGTGGCTGGCCTGGTGCAGAGTGTTATGGCGATGCTGCTGTCGGTCGCCGCCGCGGTCAGCTATGTCGAGCTGCGGCAGGTCAAGGAAGGCACCAGCGTCGACGAGCTGGCGGAGATCTTCTCGTAAGCCGGAAGGTTTGAACCGCCTTGGCCCGGCCGGGCCAAGGCATGTGCCAGGGCAGGGAGGCACCGTGACGTCACTGGCGCAGCAACGACCGGAAAAATTCCGCATCGGCAGGGTCTTCAGCAACAGCTTTGCGGTCATCGGCCGCAATCTGGGTTTCCTTGCTGTGGTTGTCGGACTTTTTTCGACCCTGCCCGCACTGCTGTACAACCTCTGGAACCTGTCCCGGGTCGCGACGATGGTGGGCGCAGGTGGCGCCGGCAACGCCGCCGCTTTCGAAACGTCAGCCATGGAGGACTACTCGGCCCTATCGATAGTCGCTTCTTTGATCATCTTCGGGCTGGCTTTGCTGGTGCAGGCTGCACTGGTGAGGGCGGCGATCGAGGATCTGAACGGAAAGCGGCCCGTCATCGGCGACTGCATCCAGATTGCATTGCGCAGCTTCTTCCCCACGCTCGGCATAGGCATCCTGGTCATCCTCGTCCTGGTGGTGGGGGTTTTTGTGATGGTTTTCATGGCCTGGGCCATTCCCCTTCTCGGGTGGCTGATCGGGCTCGCCCTGGCGTTGATCCCCGCTTTCATCTGGCTGATTTCCGTATCGGTTTCCGTGCCCATTGCGGTTCAAGAGAGGCTTGGCGTATTCGGCTCGATATCGCGCAGCCGAGCCCTGACCAAGGGCAGCCGATGGTCGATATTCTGGCTGCTGCTGATCATCGGCGTGGCGGCGATGCTCATCCAGGCGGTGTTCTCTTTGTTTTTTGGACTGGCTGTTGCCACCACCGGCGGCATCACCGGTGTCGGGGTGCTGGTCGGAGCGATTGGCAGCAGTCTGGTATCGACGATCTTTTCAACGATGCTGTCGGTGACGATTGCCGTCGCCTATGTCGAACTGCGCCAGGTCAAGGAAGGCACCAGCGTCGACGAACTGGCGGAGATATTCTCGTAAATTCGCGACATTGCATCTTCGAACGGATCGCGACGGTTCGCGATTTCGGCGCGGCAGGCTGCTCCCTCGCTCTGCGGGGCATCGGCCACAAGCGGATAAGGACCTAAAGCTTCGATGGTGCTTGCAGACAAATTCCGCCTCGGCAGTGTTCTCGGCGACACGTTCGCCGTCATCCGGCGCAATCCGATGCTTTGCATTGGGCTGGCATTGATCATCTATGCATTGCCGAGATTCGGGCTGTCGCTCTGGTACTGGAAAACCATGACCGCGGTCGCGTCTGGCACCCCGGAATTTTCGGCACAACGGATCGCGATCACTGTCATCGAACTGTTTGGCAATATTGTACTCGGCGCCATCCTTCAGGCGGCATTGACGCGGGCAACCATCGAGGATCTGAGCGGCAAACGGCCTTCGTTCCGGGATTGCATCAAGACGGCTTTCCCGGTCCTGTTGCCGACAATAGTCATTTCGTTGCTGGTCGCACTGGGCGTCTGGATAGGTCTTTTGCTCCTCATCGTTCCGGGACTGTTCTTGCTGGCCCGCTGGTCTGTCGCAATACCGGTCGTGGTCCAGGAGAGACTGGGTGTATTCGCCGCCATGAGGCGCAGCCGCGACCTTGCCAAAGGCAGCCTCTGGCCGCTGATGGCGTTCTGGCTGGTCATACTTGTCGCTTCAATCGCAATGGGCCTCGGGCTGGACCAATTCGCATCCTTGTCCGACGCAACGCCGGGCTTCTTCCTCAATGCGCTGGCCGACACGGCTTCGGGCGTGGTGACGTCGATCGCACCTGTGGCCATGTACATCGAATTGCGGCGGGTCAGGGAAGGCACCAGCATCGAGGACCTTGCGGAGATATTCTCTTGAGCGCGCGGCGGTCGATTTCATGGCGGTGGTAACCCAGGGGCAGTCGGAGAAGTTGCGGCTGGGGAAGGTGATCAACAGCACCGTCTCTTTCATCGGGCGGAATTTGATCTTCTCGCTCGTTGTGGGCGCTCTGTTCTTCGTTCTGCCCGCCTTGTTGGCCAGTCTGGGGGTCTTTTCGTATTTGTCCAGACTGCCTTCTATTGCCTGTGGCGGCCAATGGGCGCCAGAGGCCTTCATGCTGGCTTCCGGACTGTTGGCCGCGGCGCTGAATTTCGTAGGATATGCGGTCCTGTCGAGGGCGACGATAGACGGGATCAAGGGCGATCGCCCGTCGGTTGGCGGCTCTATTCAGGCAGCCCTGCGGTACTCTCTCCCGATCGTGGGGATAGGTTTTGCAATCTATCTCGCCGTCTTTTTCGCGAGCTACGCGATGCTTCGCACCGGAGTGCTCACTCCCTCTGAAGCCCTCGCTGCGCTCGCTGTTTTGATCGCGCCCTTTATTCCTTGGGGGCTGCGAACCTCTGTCGCCGTTCCCGTGGCGATACTGGAGAGGCTCGGGGTGAGAGCTTCAATGTTGCGCAGCCGCGCTCTGACCAAGGGGCATCGCTGGCCGATATTCGGGCTGTTTTTGATCGTCATTACGCTTTTTGTCATCAGGCAAGTGGGCTTGGCTTTGGCAGTTGTATTTGTCTTGACGGCGCTTACTCCCGTCTCTGCCTTCATCGTCGGGTCGCTCCTGGACGCACTCGTCTGGGCGATGATCTGGATGCTGGCCTCAATCGCCATCACCGTCACCTACGTGGAACTGCGACGGATCAAGGAAGGCGCCAGCGTCGGTGAACTGGCGGAGATTTTCTCTTGAGCGAACGGCGGCAGATTTAATGGCGTGGGAAACGCAGGGGCAGTCGGAGAAGTTGCGACTGGGAAAGGTGATCAGCAACACCGTCGCTTTCATCGGGCGGAATCTGATCCTCTCGCTGGCGGTTGGCGTAGCGTTCTTCGTCCTCCCCTTGGTCCTGGTTGATCTGTGGACCTTTTGGTATTGGCCGAAGCTGGCATATCTGGCCGATGCATATGGCAACAGCCCATGGGCGATCGTGCTCAATATGGGCTCGGCCCTGGTTTCCGGCTTCCTGGGCGTCGCGCTGAATCTCCTGGGTCTCGCGATGCTGTCGAAGGCGACCATTGACAACATTAACGGCAATCGTGCGTCGATCGGCGGCTGTATTCGGACAGCTCTGCGCCATTTTCTGCCGATCGTGGGCATAGGCCTGGTGATCTATCTTGTCTATTTTGTCGCGCGTTTCGCGATGCTTGCTGCCAGTTTGATCATCCCTTACGGGGGGCCAATCGCGTTCGTTATCTTGATCGCGCCCTGTGTCATGTGGGGGCTGGGAATTTCGATTGCTGTTCCCGCCGCGGTACAGGAGAGCCTTGGGATAGACGCTTCGATGTCGCGCAGCCGCGCCCTGACCAGGGGATACCGCTGGCCGATATTTGGGCTGGTTTCGATCGTTTTTGGGCTGGTTGTCGCCCTGCGGTTGGGATTGTTCTTCGGGACTGGATTTGCGCCAGTTGCGATTGCTTCATCGTCTGATGCGATCACTGGCGCAATCCCACGCGCCGTCGTCTCGGCAATCGTTTGGCTGGTCGCATCGGTTGGTGTCGCAGTCACTTACGTCGAGTTGCGCCGGGTCAAGGAAGGTACCAGCGTTGAAGATCTGGCAGAAATTTTCTCCTGAAGACGAAACTGCTCGTTTGGTCGGGCGGCCCGGATTCAGTGACAGCAGTTATGGTCCGCTTGCACGCTCGTCCGGCAGAGACACGACGAGGTGATCGCTACATCCGCCTTGGCCAGTGCTGCTGTGAGTTTCGCCTGCAAACCCGGCAGTTCCACGCTCTCGCCGCGCCGCTTCAGGCATTCGACCAGCCCGTGCAGCGCCCAGACATTGTCGGGATGCTGGGCGCAGCGTTGCACCTTGCCGCTGAGGCCGAGATCGTCGCGATAGACCTGCTCGGCCTCCTCAGCGTGGCCCTGGTCGAGTAGCAGGGCGGCCAGTGCGTGGCGGGGTGGGTGCATCCAGGCCCATGGCTCGGTGTAGGACAGATTGTCGTCGAGCTCGACCGCTTGGCGCAGGTGCGCATAGGCCTCGTCATGCCGGCCTTGGTGATAGGCTAGCTCGCCGTCGAGAAGAGCCGCGCCGACGGCCAGCGAAGCCCGCGTCGGATTGCTAAGGAAGCGCCGCTCCGGCGGAATGCTCGCGACATGCCTGCGGAAGTTTTCGCGCTCACGCTCGGCCGCCGGAAACTGCCGGAGCGTCGCATGCGCGACGCCCTTGGCGTAGTGCTGCATGGCTGATGTCAGCACATAGAGTTCCGGCTCCGCCACGATCGGCTCATCGATGATCTCCTGCCAGCGGCCGAAGCGCACCTGCACATGCGATTTCATCGCGTGATAGCCTTCGACCGTCTGGGTGAGCTTCGGCCGGTCCTGGATGGCGACCACGTCGCGCGTCACCAGGTCGCGCACCTTGTCGGCCGCCCAAATTGCCGGCTGGTACTGGCCAAGGAACATGCAGGTGAACATCATCAGATGCAGGTCGTGGCAGCAGCCGAGCAGGTAGTAGGTCGGCTCGGCTGCATAGGCGAGGTAGAGGTCGTTGGCGCGCACCGCCTTTTCGCTGGCGAGCTTCGCCTTTTCGTAGTCGCCGCACAGCACATGGATATGCCCCGGCATGTGGTTCATGTGGCCGGCATCGGGGCACATGGTGCCGAGCAAATCCGCCGAACGAACACCACGCTCCGGCTGCGTCGACATTTCGAGCAGATGGATATGCAGATGCAGGATCGCCGGATGCGGTGCTGTGCCGGCTTCGTCCGACAGCCGGACCGAGCGCTCGCAAACGTCCAGCGCCTCCAGCACATCCGAGTTCGGCGCCGGTCTGCCGGTCTTCAAATCCCACAGCCGCCGCACGGTGCGCATCATCAGCGCCTCGACGGTCAGCGCCATCACATCATGGTCGTCGGGGAAGTCGCGAAAAACCTGCCGCATCGCGGCGGCATAGGCATTGTCCCATTGTTCGAATTCCGCAGGCTCGACGCCGTGCGGCTTCTGGAAGCGGACAGCCAACGCCTCGATCAGCCGCTGTTCGACGGGGCTGGCGTTGGCCGCATGGGTGCGTGCCAACTGTACATGCTCGAAGCAGCGCTTGGCTGCACGGTTCGCCTCATCCTTGCCGTGCTCCTTCCAGGTGAGGTTATAAAAAGGCCCGGCGGCATAGGCGATGCCCCAATGCACAAAGGCGCAATCAGGGTCGGTCTCCAGCGCCTTCTCGAAGCACTTTATGCCTTCCTCATGGTTGAAGCCGTAGCACCAGTTTAGCCCGATATCGAACCAGCGCTGCGTCTCGGCCGAGGCGGTGGAGATGGGGCGGCGATAGGTGCCGAGGTCGAAATGGTCCATGCTTGATTCGCTCTGAGCCGAAAGTCGGTCAGGCGCAATCTGTGCCAAAAATCATGCGCATGGCAAACGGCATTCGGCCGGCGCGGCTCATTCGAACCGCGCCGGCCCAACAGTCCCGGGAGGGATCAGCTTTCCAGCCACACCGTCTCAAAATGCTGCTCCAGTGACTGGTGCTGTTCGCAGCCTTGCACGCCCTTGCGGTAGGTGCGGTAGACCGAGCGCCAGTAGGGCTGGATGATGATGCCGGCATCGCGCAAATTCTGCTCGATCTTGGCCATGATCTCCTTGCGCTGGGCGGCATCCGGCGTTGCCAGCGCCTTGTCGAGAAGTTCGTCGAACTCCTTGTTGGCATAGGCGCTTTCGTTCCAGGCAGCGCCCGATTTATAGGCAAGCGCCAGCACCTGGACGCCGAGCGGCCGGCCCAGCCATTCGGTGGTGGAGAAGGGATATTTGCTCCAGTCGTTCCAGAAGGTCGCGGCCGGCAGCACGGTGCGCTTGATCTTCAGGCCGGCCTCGCGCATCTGCGCGGCGATCGCGTCGCCGGTGCTTTTTTGCCATTCGACGTCGACCGAGATCAGATCGAATTCGTGGTCGGCCTTGCCGGCCTCGGCGAGCAGTTTCTTCGCCTGGTCCATGTCGCGCTTGGCGGGGCCGATATCGGCGAATTCCGGGTGCATCGGGCCGACATGGTGGTTGTCCGCGGGCTTGCCGCGACCGCCGAGACCAAGCGTCAGCACGGCCGAATTGTCGACGGCAAGCTGCGCGGCGCGGCGCACCTTGACGTCGTCATAGGGCGCATTGCCGACATTGAAGCGGGCAACGATGGTCGAGCCGGTGGCGATCTCGGAATTTAGCAAGCCCATCTGCTCTGTCTGCGAGACGGCGTCGGAGGCGGTTTCGTGGTCGGTGTCGATTTCGCCGGATTCGAACGCCGACAGCATGGCGTTGGGATCAGAGCCATAATCGACCCATTTGATGCCATCGAGATAGAAGTCGCCTTTCCACCAGGGCTTGTCCTTGCGCTTTACCTCGGCACTTGTCTCGGCATTCCAGCTGACCAGTTCGCAGGGGCCGGTGGTGATCGCCAGCGCCTTCATCGGGTCGTCGCCGCCCTCATAGGAGCGATGCATGATCAGCGCCGGATAATCGGCCATCCCGGCGATCAGCGAAATGTCGGGCTTCGGCAGATTGAGTTTGACGGTGAAGTCGTCGACCTTTTCGATGCCGCCATCGACCGGCTTCTTGGTGTCTGCATTGACCAGCGCGCCCATGCGCGCGGCGACCGAATTGCCGGCCACACCTGCATCGCACCAGCGGTTGAGATTGTGGATCACGTCGTCGGCATTGAAGGCATCGCCGTTCGACCAGGCGATGCCTTTGCGTACATGCAGCGTGATAGTTTTGGCGTCATCACTGGTTTCCCAGCTTTCGAGCAGCCACGGTTCGAAGGTGAAGTCGCGGTTCCAGCGCACCAGATATTCGTTGCAGTGGCGCGCGACATTGGACATTTCCACGCCGTCGAAAGTGCGCGGATCCTTGAACCCCTTGACGTTCATGGCGACGCGCAAGGTGCCGCCGCGCTTCGGCTCCTCGGCCCGGGCGGGCGAAGGGGCAAGACCGCCCAGCGCCAGCGCGCCGGCAGCACTCACGCCGAAGCCGGCCATGATGGCGAGATATTCGCGGCGGTTTATCCCGCCTTTCCTGAAGTCGTCGGCAACGGGTTTCGCCTTCGGATGCAATCTTCTGTCGGTCAGCATGAATTTCATCGTCGTTCCCTCTCGTTGGGCGCCCCGACAAACCGCTTCTGTTTGGGAAGGAGATGCGATCGCCGGGGCGCCGTTGCCTGAGCAGACAATGATAGGGCGGGCTGACGCAGGGAAATGTTCGAATTTCCGCAGTTCTTGTGCGTTGCTCCGCAGAGCGGCAGCGAGATCAGCCAAAGAAATACGGATGAAGCAGGCTCAATATGGCCAGTCGTTCTTGCCGAGCACGGCGACGGCGGCGATGGCGGCGAGCGTGCACAAAAACGCCTCGCCGGCGCGCGGAACGCTTTTGCGGGCACGCAAAAAACTGTGCACCAGGCGCGGCTCCTCATACCACCAGGCGCGGCCGCCGGCGGCAACGATGCGGTCGCGATAGGTCTCGCCGTCCGATGACAGCGGATCGCACTGGGCAGTGACGATGACCGTCGGCGGCAGGCCGGAGAAATCGCTGTCTCGCAGCGGCGAGAATGTCGGGTCGTCGGGCGACTGCTCCGGGCCGCAGCGGATGGTGCCATAGGTTTCGATGTCGCGCAGGGTCAGCAGCGGCGCCTGCGCGTGCTCGACATAGGAGCCGGCGTTTTCATCGCCGCCGAGGCCGGGATAGATCAGCACCTGGCCGACCGCATGGCGCGGGTGGCGGCGCGACGCATGCGCGACCGCGGCCGCAAGGTTGCCGCCGGCGCTTTCGCCGACGAGCACGATTGGAAGGGCCGTTGTCACCGCCGCCCATTTGAAGACAATCAGCGCGTCGTCGAAGGCGGCCGGGTGCCGATGTTCCGGCGCCAGCCGGTAGTCGGCCGAAACGACGTCGAAGCCGGTGCCGGCGCAGATCTCGGCGCAGATGTCGTCATGACTGTCGAGCCCGCCAAGCACAAAGCCGCCGCCATGATAGTAGACGACGATTGCGCGCACCGGCTTGCCCGCCATGCGGTAGTAGCGGATGGGGATGGCATGCCCTTCATCGGCGGCAATGATGCCGTCGCTGGCCGAGACCCCGGCGGGATAACCCTGATGGAAAGCGCGGCACATCGCGTCATAGACCGACCTCTGCTCGGCGATCGGCAGTTCGGCGATTTCGGGCGGGAACCAGTCGTTGACGCGGTCGATGTAGTCCCACAGCGCCGGGTCGAGCAGGGTGGCGTATTTTCCCCGCCTGGCTGTCTTGAGCTTGTGGACCGTGCCCATTGTCTCTTGCCCGCTCAGAGTTCGCCGTAGAGCCGGCCGGCGTTTTCAAAGGTGAAACGCAGCGGCACCGAGCCCTCGACCTGCCATGCATCAACCGTGTCGCCCGCCATCAGCCGGCAGGCGTCGATGGTGTTGGTGACGGCGCCGCCATAGAGCCGGTTGGCGAGGTTGAGGATGGCGGTCTGGTGCATCGCGGCACTACCGCTGCCGCAGGCATCCTTGACCAGCAGAACGCGAAAGCCGGATGCGACCGCGTCCTTCACGGTGGCGTCGACGCAGGCCTCGGTCCACACGCCGGCGACGATCAGCCATTCGATGCCGCCGGATTTGAGGTCGCGCGCCGCCGGCCCCGAACGGAAGGCGCTGGCCTCCGCCTTGATCAGCAATGCCTCGCCATTGGCCGGCGCCACCTCATGACAAATCTCTGTCAGCGGATCGCTCTTGTCGGAAAAGGCCGACTTGCCGTCGGCGTCGAGCGGATGGAACGGCCGCGCCTTGGCCGTGTCGACGATATAGGCCCAGTGGTAGAGCGGCACGAAGTTGCGCCGCGCCGCCGCCTGCAGGCGCTGGACGTTGGCCAGCACCTCGCCATAGCCTTCGACCAGGTAGCGCTTGTCCTGCCGATGCTCCTCCTGCAGGTCGATGAACACCGCAGCCACCGTGCCGCGTTTGATCGAGATGGGGCTTTTCATGTGGCTGCGCCTTTGGCTGCCGACGCCGCTCTGTTCAGCAAATTGGCGCAAGCCTTGGAGATTGGCTCAGAAGCCCTCGCGACTTCGTCATCCACGGGCGAGGCAGGAGCGCAGCTCCGTCGCGGAGACCCGAGGATCCATGCCGTGACGTTGGCCGAGAAACACAGCGGAGCAGAACTCTGCACCGTTGCGGTGCTCGGGAGTCCCGGCATGGATCCTAGGGTCTGCGCCGCGTCGCTGCGCTCCTTGCTTCGCCCTAGGATGACGAAGGCATGGGTGCCGCGGCTATTCCCGAAGGTTTGCGATATCGCATAGAGGTCGATGGGGGACGTTGGCGTCAAACCTGTTTCTCCAGAAACTCATCCTCATAGGGGAAACGCGACAGCAATTCGGTGCCGGTGTCGGTGATCAGGATCTCGTCCTCCAGTTTGACGCCCTCGCGGCCGCCTTTCTCGCCGATATAGCTTTCCACGCTGACCACCATGCCGGGCACGATGACGCCGTCGCGGCCATAAGTCTCGTAGTCCATGGCATGGGCAATGAACGGCGTTTCGCCATGCATGCCGACGCCGTGCATGACTGAGGTATAGCGCTGATCGACGAAACGGTCGGGGATTTTCCACGCTCTTTCGGCGATCTCGCGAAACGCCATGCCCGGCTTGACGATCGAAATATTGTGCTGAACCTGGTCGTGCGCCATGCGGTAGAGCGATTTCTGGTAGTCGGTCGGCTTGCCCGGACCGCAGCGGAAGGTGCGCGAAAAATCGGAATAGTAGCCGTAGCAGCCGATCGTGTCGGTATCGAGCGCCAGGAGTTCGCCTGGCCTGATCTTGCGGCCGCTGGCCTCGTTGAACCACGGATTGGTGCGCTGGCCCGAGGTGAGCAACCGCGTCTCGATGAACTCGCCGCCCTGGCGGATGACCTCGCCATACATGATGGCGAACAGGTCGTTTTCGGAAACGCCGGGCTTGATCGCTTCGCGCACGGCATAGACGGCGGCTTCCGCGCCGGCCATGGACACCTGCAGGCATTTGACTTCCTCAGGCGTCTTCACGGCGCGCACCGCCAGTATCTCGCCCTGGCAATCCCTAACCTCGCAGCCGCGCTTTTCCAATGCCAGCGCCTGCAGATGGCTGCACCGGTCGAGCCCGAGCTTCATCGAGCCGCCGCCATGCTTCTTCAAAAGCTCGGTGATCTCGTCGGCGAACGGGCCGGCGGTCTCGTCGTCGCGGCCCGACACCGAGGACCATACCAGCTTGGACGGGCGCGCCTCGTCGATCGTGTCGAGCACCATCGAGACATGGTAGCTCTGCGGATATTCGAACAGCACGATCGGCCCTTCGGAAGGGATAAAGAAATAGCGCGTCGAGTTGCGCAGGAAATAGCCGAACATGTTGCGCGAGCCGGTGGCGTAGCGCTGGTTGTAAGGGTCGAACAGCACGACGCCGCCATAACCCGCCTCGCGCATCCAGGCCCGCAGTTTCGCAAGCCGGCCTTTTCGCAAAGCGTCGGCATCGATGAAGGACGGCTCGGTGTCCGACAGCCACATGCCGCCGGCGGAGTCGGCCGCGACCGGGTGGCGCATGCGATCCCTAAAGTCCACATCCTCGGTGCTGTCGGGATCGAATACAACGATGCTCATGGGTAAGGCCTTGGCTGGGTTGCGACGTTTGAACATTGCGTATTAGGGGCGAAACGGTTGTGCGGAAAACCGCGAATGTTGTGCGAGATACCGCCGAAATCTAGGTCAAGACCCATCAACACGAACGACCAAGTTTCGACCAAAAGCGGAAGTCTAGCAGGCGACGAGGGTGTATTGGCCGACGGACACGCGACGTGCCGCAAGTCTTGTTGCAAACGAATTCAAAACATTGAAAAAGTGGTGAAGCAGACGGAGATTGGCGGATGGACCGGCGAAGCGAAGAACAGATGAGAGAACTGAGAAAAGAATGGGTCGGCGGCGGTCGCATCGCGATGAGAGACGACAAGTATAGGGAAGATCATATAGAGATCAGTAGATGGATATTACGATTGCTTGACAAGAAAGTTAGATCTGACGAAGAAGAATATATCGTTTCATGCGTCGATCATAGCTTGAATTTTGATATCCCATTTCAAGCAACAAAGGAAGTGAGGGACAATCTATTGCATATGGTTAGGATGAAGATGAAGGATCCGAACTGGACCCGTTTCCCGCGCTGATGGATTGGGCATCGAACTAAAACAGATAGGGAAGTCGCGTCAGGGAAACTTACGTCCGCCCTCCACCCGTTTCAGCCGTTGGCTGCAATCAGCCAATTCTGGTCCTAATGCCGCCGCATCGCCTTCGGCGCGTGCCCATGCTCTTCGCGAAACGCCCTCGCAAAGCTCGACATCGACGCAAAGCCGCAGGCCAGCGCCACATCTCGCACCATCAGCGTCGAATGCGCGAGCAGGTCGGCGGCGCGCCGCAGCCTGAGGCGCCGGTAGTAGCCGTTGGGGGAAATGCTGAGCTCGGTGCGGAAATTGCGCTCGAGCTTGTCGGAGGAGACGCCGAGCCTTGCCGCCAGCTCGGTCATGCCCAGCCGCTCCTCGACCGCATCCTCCATGATGGCGATGGCCGACAGCACTAGCTCGTTCTGGACACCGGTGCGCAGCCTGAGTGGCATCAGCTTGCGATCGACACTCGAGCGCAAGGGGCTGTGCACGAACCATTCGGCGACACCGGCTGCGAGCTCGCCGCCATAATCGTTGGTGATGATCTCCAGCATCATGTCGAGGCTGCCGACACCGCCGGCCGAGGTGAAGCGCTTGCGGTCGATGACATAGAGGTCGCGCCGAAGCTCGATGTCGGGGAATGCCTCGGTGAAGGCCGCTTGGCTGGTCCAGTGCAAGGTGCAGGCATGGCCGTCAAGCAAGCCGGCCCTGGCGAGGAAGAACGCCGCATCGGCCACCGCGCCGATATGGGCGCCGCCCCGCAGGCTCTTGCGCATCCAGGCAACCGCATCATCGGCGACAAGCAAGTCGGCATTGCCGCCCGAGCAGACGACGATGCGGTCGACCTTCGGCGCGCCGGAGGCTGAGAATCCCGGTTGTATGACAACCCCATTGGATGCCTCGACCGTGCCCTGGTCGGCGCCGACGATCACCCAGCGATAACAATCCCGTTTGGCCAGAACATTGGCGGCGCGCAGCGGCTCGATCACCGAACTGAACGCCATCATCGGAAAGCCGGGAAAGACCAGCACGGCGAAGGTGAGGGGGCTTTCGCTGGCTGCCGGCTGCACCCGATCCTGTCTTCTGCTGGCATGGACGGTATTCACAATTGTGTATTTCCCGGGCGCGTCATTGGTGGCAGACAGGGATATAGCGGGCATCCTGGCTCGCCGGCAACGGAGACGAACCATGTTTGCGGCCCAGACCATCGACAGCACCGACAAGCCAGCCTTCTACCGCGAACTGGCAGCCCAGTTGAAGGCGCTGCTCGAGGGCGAGAGCGATTCGGTCGCCAATGCCGCCAACACATCGGCGCTGATCTTCCAGATTGTGCCCGACCTCAACTGGGCCGGTTTCTACTTCCTGGCCTCCGACGAGGAGCTGGTGCTCGGACCGTTCCAGGGCAAGCCGGCCTGCGTGCGCATTGCGGTCGGCAAGGGTGTGTGCGGCACCGCCGTCGATCTCGAAATGTCGATGCTGGTCAAGGACGTGCACGAGTTTGCCGGCCATATCGCCTGCGACGCCGCCTCGCGCTCGGAGCTGGTCGTGCTGCTCAGGGACAATGACGGCGTCTTCGGCCTGATCGACCTCGACAGCCCGACGCCCGGCCGCTTCGACAAGGACGACCAGGCCGGCATCGAGGCGTTGGCCGCGATCTATGTCGCGGCAAGCTCGTTCGAGGACTGAGCTAGCCCACCTTCGCCTGGATCGGGACCACGGTCATCCGTGCTTCCCCCTGCACAAGATGGCGGCGCGGTTTCGCGACCATGACGACCGCGAGCAATTCCTTGCCGGCATCGACCTCATCCTGGCCGGCGCTGAGACTTCCGGAAGGAATTAGGCGAACTTCACCAGCATCAGGCTGAAGCAGCCGATGAACAGAAAGGCCGAGAAGGCGAGGGCCAGCGGCCGAAGGCCGCGCGAGCGCAGCTGCGAAATGTTGGCCTGCAGGCCCATGGCGGCGAGCCCCATGGTCAGCATCATTGTGGTGCCGAGCGCCATGGCCGACTTCACTTCGGCCGGCACGGTGACCAAGCTGTTCAGTGCCACGACAGCGACGAAAGCGGCGACGAACCACGGCATGGGCGGCCGGGCCGCCGATTGGTCGCTTGACCGGTCGCTGCTCGTCTTGCGGCGCCCCATCAGGCCGAGCGCAATGACCATCGGCGCCAGCATCGCGACGCGGGTGAGTTTGGCGACGGTGGCGATCTCGCCGGACTGGGCGCCGTTCTGGAAGCCTGCGCCAATGACCTGCGCCACCTCATGGATCGAGGCCCCGGCCCACAGGCCGAACGCATGCTGGTCGAGGCCGAGCACCGGTGCCAGCAGCGGGAAGCCGAGCATGGCGACAGTGCCGAACAGCGTGATCGAGGCGACGGCGTAGGTGACGTCCTCGTCGCGCGCATCGGTGACGATGTTGGTGGCAACGATCGCCGAGGCGCCGCAGATCGAGGTGCCGGCGGCAATCAATTGCGCCAGCTTGCGGTCGACGCCGAGCAACCGGCCGAGCGTGATGGTGAAGACGAAGGTCGCGCCAAGGGTAGCCGCAACAATGCCGACGCCACTGACCCCGATGGAGACGACCTGGCCGAGCGTCAGCTGGAAGCCGAGCAGCACGATGGCAAAGCGCAGCAGGCGCTTTTGCGAGAAGGCGATGCCGGCCTTGGCGTGAGTGGGTGTACCGAGCACATTGGAATAGATCATGCCGGCGACGACGGCGAGGATCATCGGGCTGAACAAAGCGAAGCCGGAGACATTGTGGGCCGAGAAGGCCACGGCAGTAATCATCGCCACCAGCACGATGCCGGGGATAACGCCGTTCCACGCCGAATCGAGCCGCTTGCGGCCCGCCGCCAGATCGGCCGGTATCAGTGTTTTCGGAATATCGTTCGCGATGTGGGTGGCGGAAGACAATGCAATGCTCCAAGCGACTAGGCCGGAGGAATGCCATTCCTGAACCAATCTTTCCAACGAATTGTTTTGGTTAGAATGATCTGTTTTTACGAACGATCGGTTCTGACCTGACGATGGAGCATCCCTGAATTCGACAGGCTGGGCCAATCTCAAAATCTTGACGGGCTGCGCTTCCTGTTCCAGCGTGGCGCCATGTCCGTTTTCTCGCTCGCCATCACCAAGCGACGTCGCCTCTGCACAGTGGGGAGCGGCAAGGCGCGACGACAAAGACCGGCCCAATAATTCCGGTTCGTTCGTTTCCAACCCCGCCGCAACATCTGCCGGCGGGGTTTTCATGTCTGGAGTCTTGCTATGACCAATTCTTCCATCGAATTTCGGCCGGCCGAAGTCGCCGACGCCGCCACCATCAAGGACATCGTGCGCGCCGCCTATGCCAAATGGGTGCCGATGATTGGCCGCGAGCCGATGCCGATGCGCGCCGACTATGACAAGGCGGTTGCCGAACATCCCTTCGATCTCGCTGTCGAGGACGGCCGCATCGTCGGTATGCTCGAAACCATGCTGGAGGACGATCACCTCTGGCTCGAGAATGTCTGCGTCGCACCGCAGGCACAGGGCAGGGGGATCGGACGGCTGTTGCTGGAGCGGGCCGAAGAGAAGGCACGCGCCGCTGGGCGCCGCGAATTGCGCCTGCTGACAAACGGCGCGTTCGAAGCCAATGTGTCGCTCTACAGGAAGCACGGCTACACGATCGACCGCGAAGAGCCATTCATGAACGGCACGACGGTCTATATGAGCAAGAGGCTGGCGTGATGGCCAACAAACGGGGAGGATCGGATGGCAGTCAGGGTCCGGTTGAAGCCGCTCTCGGGGCGGTACGCAGTTTCGCGCCTCGAAGCAAAAGACAGCATTCCCGGCTGGGCCGATGGACCCGGCTTCGTCAGCATCACCCGGACCGAGGACGAGCTTTCGGTCGTCTGCCTGCAGGATCGGGTCCCGGATGGCGTGAAGCACGACAGGGACTGGGTCGCCCTGAAGCTCCAGGGTCCCTTTGCCTTCGACGAAACAGGCATCGTGCTGTCGGTGATAAAGCCGTTGTCGGAAAACGAACTCGGCATTTTTCTCGTGTCCACCTTCGATGGCGACCATCTGCTCGTCAAAGCCAAGGATGAAGCCGCGGCAAGGGGGCTTCTGGTCGCGGCGGGGCACACGCTTCTGTAGCCGGCTGGCTCAATCGCCAGCCCTTGCGTTTGACATCGCTCTTGCCGCATCGTTATCTCTGACGCGATACGACGATCGGACGATCGCTCCCCAAATCACACACCAGATATCCCGCCCGAGGAGAAACCGATGTCTCACAATCTGCAGTTCTATATCGATGGCGCCTGGGTCGATCCTGTTGTGCCCAACGCACTCGACGTCATCGACCCGTCCAACGAAGACGCCTTCGCGCAGATTTCGCTCGGCTCCAAGGCCGATGTCGACAAGGCGGTGGCCGCGGCAAAACGTGCCTTCGACACATTCGGCTTCACCTCGGTCGAGGAACGCCTCGACATCCTCAACCGCATCATCGAGGTCTACAAGAAACGCAGCGCCGATCTGGCGCTGGCCGTGTCGCGCGAGATGGGCGCGCCGCGCCGGATGGCGCTCGACAGCCAGGTCGGCATCGGCCTGGCGCATCTGCAGAAGATCGCGCAAGTGCTGAAGTCGTTCGAGTTCCGCCATGTCAAGGGCTCGTCCCTGATCGTCAAGGAACCGATCGGCGTCGTCGGCCTGATCACGCCGTGGAACTGGCCGCTGAACCAGATCACCTGCAAGGTCGGTCCCGCGCTCGCCGCCGGCTGCACCATGGTGCTGAAGCCGTCCGAGATCGCGCCGCTCGACGCCATCATCTTTGCCGAGATCATCGACGAGGCCGGCGTGCCGAAGGGGGTCTTCAACCTCGTCAACGGCGATGGCCCCGGCGTCGGCCAGGCACTTTCCAGCCATCCCGATATCGACATGATGTCGTTCACCGGGTCGACCCGCGCCGGCATCCTGGTCGCCAAGGCGGCCGCCGACACGGTCAAGCGCGTGCATCAGGAGCTCGGCGGCAAGTCGGCCAACATCCTGTTTCCCGATGTCGACCTGGAAAAGGCCGTCAGCAAGGGCGTCGCCGGCTGCTTCAGCAACTCAGGCCAGTCCTGCAATGCGCCGACCCGCATGTTCGTGCCGCGCGACCGCCACGACGAGGCCACCGGCTATGCCAGGACGGCGGCTGAAAAGTTCACCGTCGGTCCGGCCGATGCGGCCGGCACCAAGCTTGGGCCCGTGGTCAGCCAGCTCCAGTTCGACAAGATCCAGGACCTGATCCAGGCCGGCATTGACGAAGGGGCGACGCTGGTTGCCGGTGGACCGGGGCGTCCGGCCGAGCTCAACCGCGGCTACTATGTCCGCCCGACCGTGTTCGCCGACGTCACTCCCGACATGCGCATCGCCAAGGAAGAGATCTTCGGGCCAGTGCTGGCGATCTTGCCGTACGACACGATCGAGCAGGCGGTCGAGCAGGCCAACGACACCGTCTTCGGTCTGGCCTCCTACATCCAGGCCAAGGACATCCAGAAGGCCCGCGACGTCGCCGCCCGCATGCGCACCGGCAATGTCTACATCAATTACCCCACCTGGGACGCCAGCCTGCCGTTCGGCGGCTACAAGCAATCCGGCAACGGCCGTGAATATGCCGAGTATGGGCTCGAGGATTTCCTCGAGATCAAGGGCATCGCCGGCTACGAGGCGGCGGAGTAGGGCAGGGAGACAAGGCCCTCGCTAGCTCCAATCCAATCGAAGGGGCGCGGTCTCGGCCGCACCCTCGCTGGTCTCGTCAACCGGGTCACCGCCCGGAGACGGACCGCCGCTTGTCATAGCCGCGGTTTGTCTCGATGATCCCAACCATGGCGCGGGTGAATTCGACCATGCTGTTTGCCGTGATAGCTGCATCGTCGGGACTCTGGCCGACATGCTCGGCGGCTCCGCAACATGACCGGCGGATGCTGTCGTAGTGCGTAACTCTCTCATCATCAGGCAACGCCGCCAGATTGAGGGCGCGACCGTGGATCATGCGCAATAGCTGCGCCAGCGCGGTTTCGACACTCATGCGTTTTGCTCCGCATCGGTCGAGCGTCGCGGCACACCAATAGTGCCGGATCGTCGATCGGGAAATGGTCCCGATACGCAAAGGTCGATCATACTTATTAATATATCATTGAATGCTAATATGTATGGCCGTACCCGATTGAGCGCGGAGACGTTGCGAGCAGATCGGCACCGCCAACGACACCCTCTATGGCCTCGCCTCCTACATCCAAGGCCAAGGACATCCAGAAGGCCCGCGAAGTCGCCGCCCGCATGCGCACCGGCAATGTCTACATCAACTATCCCCAGTGGGACGCCGGCCTGCCCTTCGGCGGCTACAAGCAATCCGGCAACGGCCGCGAATATGCCGAATACGGGCTCGAGGATTTTCTCGAGATCAAGGGCATCGCGGGCTATGAGGCGGCGGAGTAGGGCATCTCCCATCGGGACCGGCTACCAGCCGGTCCCGATGCTTCAACTCTCAAAGGTACGACTTCATTCTTCCCGGAAAGCTTTCTGGATCTGATCCGAGAGCGGCTTCACCAGATAGGACAGCATCGTCCGATCGCCGGTCGGGAAGAACACTTCAGCCGGCATGCCCGGCGCCAGCGCCAGCCCGTGCAGCTTGGCGACCTCGGTTTTCGGCAGCGTCACCCGCGCAACATAGAAGGCTGCTCCGGTGCGCTCCTCGGTGGTGAGATCCGCCGAGATCCGCGACAGGGTCCCGGTCAGTTCCGGCGTGGTTTGCCGATTGAAGGCCGACAGGCGCAAAATCGCATTCTGGCCCATCGTCACCTGGTCGATATCCTGCGGCGCAATATGCGCTTCAACGGTCAGGTCGTCCGTCACCGGTACGATCTGCATCACCTGTTCGCCGGGCGTGATGACCCCGCCGATCGTATGCACGGCCAACTGCAGCACCACGCCATCCTGCGGGCTGCGCAGATCGATGCGCTTCAACTGGTCTTCGGCCGCTACCTTGCGTTCGACGAACTCGGAGATCTTTCCTTGCGTTTCGCGTAAATCGGTCGCGACCTCGCTGCGAAGATCCTGGTCGATCTGGATGATCTGCAGTTCGATCTCGGACGCCTTGCCTTTCACCTGGGCTATTCCCGCGGTCAACTGCCCGTGCTCGCCTTCGAGCCGCACCGCGTCCCGTTCGAGCGACGTCATACGCTCGATTCCTATCAGCTTGCGATGCCAGAGCGACCGCACGCCTTCCAGCTCGATCTGGATCAGCTCGATCTCGCGGCGTTTGGCCTGCAGCTGCTCGGTCAGGCCGGCAGTCTCCTGCGTCAACTGTGCGATTCGTTCGCGCAATTGCGATCGCTGGCCAGATCGCGCCTGGCGCCGGAAATCGAACAGCGATTGTTCTCCGGCCATCGATGCGGCGACACCGGCCTCGTCGCGCCGCGATATCAAAACCTCGGGGAAGCTGATCGTGTCCTTGCCGTCACGCTCCGCCTCCAGGCGCGCCAACCGCGCATAAAACTCATCCAGACCTTTTGAGACGATCGCCAAATTGGCGCGCGTTGTCGTCTCATCCAGGCGCACCAGAATATCGCCCGCCTTGACACGGTCGCCTTCACGCACCCTGATCTCGCCGACCACGCCGCCGGTCGGATGCTGAACCTTCTTTACGTTGGAATCGACCACCAGCCGGCCAGCCGCGATCACCGCACCCGACATTTTGGTCACTGCCGCCAGGCCGCCGACACCGCCGACAAGCAGCAGACAGGTAGCAACCCCGGCCACGAGATAGCGGTGGACCTGTTTGTGATGCAAAGCGCTCCTGTCCTCGTTCATGCCGGAACGCCTCTCTCCGTGGCGGCGACGACCTTGAGCGGTGCTGCCGTTCGGAAAACCTTGTTCAGCACCTCATCCTTCGGACCGAAGGCCTGCACATGCCCATTGGCCATCACCAGCACGGTATCGACATTGGCGAGCACAGTGGAGCGGTGTGCGACGACGATAACGATGCCGCCGCGGTCCCTAATGCCCTGGATCGCGGCGGACAAGGCCACTTCACCGTCTGCATCGAGATTGGAGTTCGGCTCGTCCAGGATGACCATGAACGGATCGCCATAGAGAGAGCGCGCAAGGGCAATGCGCTGCCGTTGTCCCGCCGACAGCGACGCGCCGGCTTCGCCAACCCTGGTGTCGTAGCCGTCGGCCAGATGCACGACAAGATCATGCACGCCGGCGGACTTGGCCGCCGCAAGCACCATGTCGGATGACGCATCCGGGTCGAAGCGGGCGATGTTCTGCGCAATGGTTCCGTCGAACAACTGCACATCCTGCGGCAGATAGCCGATATGCTTGCCCAGCTCGTCGGTCGGCCATTGGTCAAGCGTCGCGCCGTCCAGCCGCACGGCGCCCCGCGCCGGCAGCCAGACACCCGCAAGCGCACGCACCAGCGACGATTTACCGGAAGCGCTCGGGCCGATGACCCCCAGGCCCGATCCCCTGGCTAGTGAGAAAGTTGCATCCCACACCACGGGCGTGCGCTCGCCCGGCGGCGCGACGCTGATATTCTCAACCGCCAACGCGCTGACAGGCGCAGGCAGGGTTACGCCGGTTGCGCCTTCCGGCAGATCGGACAACAGCTGCTTCAGGCGCGCCCAGCTCTGCCGCGCCGCAATGAAACCCTTCCAATGCGCTATCGCCAGTTCGATTGGAGCCAGCGCCCTGCCCATCATGATCGAGCTTGCGATCATGATGCCGCCTGTCGCCTCTTGCTGGATGACCAGATAAGCGCCGATCGCCAGCATGGCCGATTGCAGCATCAACCGCAGGATCTTGGAAATCGTGCCAAGCGTTCCCGCCACATCGCTGGCGGCCGCATGGGCATTCAGGTACTCGGCATTGACGGCATGCCATCGCTCGGCGATACGCCCGCCAAAACCCATGGCCTGCATGGCTTCGGCATTGCGCCTTGTCGCCTCGGCCAACGTGCTGCGGACGGCTGCGTGCTGTCCGGCGGTCCTTGTCGGGCCGCGGGTCCTGAATTCGGCCAGAAGCGTCAGCGCAAACAGCACGACGGCGCCGGCAAGCGCGGTAACGCCGATCCAGAAATGAAAGATGAAACAGATGCCGATATAGAGCGGCATCCATGGCAGGTCGAACAGCGCGGTCGGTCCGGCACTGCCGATAAAGGCGCGAACCTGATCCAGGTCCCGCAACGGCTGCAGTCCGTCACCCGAAGCCTTGGCGCGCAGCGGCAGGCGCATCAGCGCCGAATAGACCGACGGGCTCAGCTTTGCGTCCAACCCCTGTCCCAGACGCACCATGAGGCGGGAGCGGATCAGCTCCAGCACCCCCTGGAACACGAACAGCGTTGCCGCCAGCACCGCCAGGCCGACCAGCGTCGGCACGCTGCGACCCGGAACGACCCGGTCATAGACCTGCAACATGAAGAATGAGCCGGTCAGGGTCAGCACGTTGACGACCCCGCTCATCAAGACAATGCCCGAGAAAGCCCGTCGAAAGGACGACAGAATTCCGACCAGCGTAAGCGGCGGCGACGGAGTCAGCTGCATGCAGGCTCGCAATCAGGATGTGGCATCTCGCCCCTTAATATGTAACGGCCTTGAGTGTGATATGGACGGGCAAGCCCGCCTCGAACTGGGCGCTGCCTCGCGCCACCAGCCAGCCGTCCGCACGCTCCAGGCGTGCAACGATCTGCAGCGTCGGTGAAGCAGTCGAGCTTGCGGGCAGGGGCAAGGAAAATTCTATCGTCTTTGCGCCGCCCTCGCTTTTGAGGCTGGTTTTGGCGGCGCGACGGCGCGCACTGTCCTGAATGGCGGGGTCCTCGAGATAGATCTCGAGATGACCTTCCGGGATAGCCTTGCCGCCGACGAAGGTGACTGCGCCGTGAATATCAGTCGATTGCGCAGCCGCTGCCCCGGTGGCGGCGGCGACAGCCGCAACTCCGGCAGCCATCAACACTGTACGGCGGTCGGTCATCGCCTGCTCTCCCTTTTTCGCTGCGGCACCCTGCCGGATCTGAGGCAGGAGGGGAGCCTGAAAGCCCCCCTCCCGGTAGCGCGTTAGATGACAATGAAGTCTGCAGCCGAAAGATCCAGATTTGTGTTCAGGTGCGCAAATTGAATGGCTGCGCCCTGACCGGAACCATCGGCGTCGTAAGACAATATTCCATTGTCAGTATCGTATATGATGCGGTCGTCGGCATCATGAGCAGCACCGGCTGCGCTCTTGTAGAATGAGCCCAGGGCAAGAGCGCCGTCGCCGCCAACGCTGGCAAAGATGAGGTTGTCCAGCAGGATCGTATCGTCGGCGACCTTGAAGTCCTTGATCCAGTCGATATTGCCGTTCCCGAGTTCTGTCGAGAAGCGGAAATAGTCCTGGCCGGCGCCGCCGGTCAGCGTGTCGGCAGCGAGCCCGCCATCCAAAAGGTCGTTGCCGCCGCCGCCGTTGAGCGTATCGGCGCCCGCGACGCCGGGCTGAGCGGGTGCTGGCGGAAATTCGACCGATACGTTCAGCTTGTATGTCGAGCCCTCCGGCACGGATTCCACCCAGCCATCGCCGGGAGCCGAGGCCGACCATTCGCCTTCCAGAATATAGTAGGTTCCGGTTTCCTGAACGATGAAGCTCGTGCTCGAATCCCGACCGTTTGTGGAGCCGGGGTCGTCGCCGCCATCGTCGTTCTGGGCGACGATATTGCCATCGCTGTCCAGCAGCCTGACGATGCTGTCATGGACATTGGGGTCGGCAATGCCATCGATGTCGATGGTGATGATCGTGCCGGCAGCCAGGTTGACGCTGTAATATCCGCCGAGGCCGTTTCCGGTGGCGTTGACGGTGGTGTGAAGGGTGGTCGTCGAATCGAAGATGTCGGGGTCGGCGGCCAGCGAGAAGTTGTTCGAGATGTCGAAGGCGGTCGAGATCGAATTGTTCGTCGCATCGGGTCCGAGCGTGGCGTAGCCGGTGCCCATGCCCGGGCGCGGCGGAGCATCGCCCTGATAGGCGAAATCGCCGAGCAAGGTGTCATCGCCGCCGCCGCCGTCGATCTTGTCGGCGCCGCCCTGGCCGGTCAGCACATTGGCCGAGCCGTCGCCCGTGAGGTGATCGTTGAAGCCCGAACCGGCCAGATTTTCGATCGAGATATAGGTGTCGCCGCCGGATTTGCCGCCACCCAGTTTGAGGCTGAGCCCGCTGGTCGCGTCGGCATAGTCGGCCGTATCGCTCCCGGCACCGCCATTCAATATGTCGGCGCCGCCGCCGCCGGTCAGCGTGTCGTTACCGGCGCCGCCGGAAAGTTTGTTGGCCTGGGCATTGCCGATGAGATGGTCATCAAAGAAGGAGCCGACGGCGTTTTCGAAACCGACGAGGATGTCGTGCCGGATAACGGTGCCGCGCCCGACGATCTGCACCGGGCCATCGCCGTCGCCGCCATTGGCCGTGCCATTGGCGAGGTCGATCGTTACACCGGCGGAGCTGCCGTCGTAGACGACCGTATCGATACCGGCGCCGCCATCCAGATAGTCCTGGCCGGCGCCGCCGATGATGGTGTCGTTGCCGGCTTCACCGTAAAGGATGTCGCCGTCATTGCCGCCATCCAGTATGTCGTTGCCGCCGCCGCCGTTGAAATAGTCGCCGCCGCCGCGGCCCCAGAAATGATTGGCCGCCGACGTACCGATGAAGCGGTCGATGCGGTCATCGGACCCGATCAGGTTCTCGATGCTGTAGAAAGTGTCGCCCGTGGCGGTGCCGCCATTGGCAACGTTCGTCTCCAGGTTGACGAGCAGCTGGAAGGGGCTTTCCTTGCTGTAGTCGACCGTGTCGATGCCCGCGCCGCCCCTGAATATATCGATGCCATCCTGGCCGCTCAGCGTATCGTCGCCGGCGCCGCCGTCGAGAATATCGTTGCCCTGGCCGCCGAGGATCGTGTCGTTGCCGCCGCCGCCATAGAGCGTGTCATTGCCGTCGTCGCTCTCGGTCTGGTCTGGAAGATCGGCGACATCGATGGTGTTGTTGATGTCGCGGCTGGCGAGCGAGTCGCGGCCGCCGATGATGAGGTCATCGCCGCCCTGACCGAAGATCGTGTCGTTGCCGGCGCCGCCGTCGAGCGTATTGTTCCCATTGTCGCCGAAGATGATGCTGCTCATCGTGTTGTCGCCGATGATCGGTGGTGGGGTTTCGGTACCACCGCCTCCAGGCTGGAGTGTCGATTCGTCGGCGTAGATGATGTGTTCGACGTTGGCGATATTCCGGATATGTAGGTTCCGGTTCAGCAGAACGACCGTGTCATTGCCGCCATTGGCTTCTTCGCGGACGATGTCGTCGAGGGAGTCGACGAAATAGATGTCGTCGCCGCCATTGCCAGCCATGCGGTCGCCGCCGCCGCGGCCATCCAGCACGTTGTTTCCGTCATTGCCGATCAGGATGTCGTTGTAGCTGCTGCCGATGCCGTTCTCGATGTAATAATCGGTCCCATCTGCGTTGTGCCCGGCGAAGATCGCAACGTTGTTGCTATGGCCGTTGACGCTGGAGAATTGTCCGGCGCGCAGGTCGAGGATCGTGCCCGCTGTCGAGCCGGAGAAGTCGATCGTGTCGGTTCCGCCAGTGTCATGGATCACAAAACCGATGTCGTGCTGCATGCCCGAGGCGCTGAGCCGGTAGCCATCCACAGTACTGCCGAAGCCGTAGACATTGTCGCCCGTGTTGAGGTCGATATGCTGATAGGTGCGATCACCATTCGCGTCGACGGTCGAGAAAAAGCGGCGGATGACCGCTTCGATGTCGGCCATCATCGGCGTTGATGCCGACCAGCGGGTGGGTTCACCGACATCGATCCCGTCGAAATAGGACATGACGCTGTATTGCTGACGGTCGTACGTCCAGGTCGCGTTGTTCAGATAGTTGATCTGGACGCCGCCGGGACCGCTGTAATTGTACAGGCCAGGATGGTTCAGGCCGAACTCGTGGCCGAATTCATGGATGAAGGAATCGAAGACATAACCGCCAATGGCCGTCTTGTTGTGCTCGGTGTCGTGGAAGCGCTGACCTATGCTGACATAGCGGTCGTTGGAGTAGGCGCTGCCGTCGTCCTGCTCGCCCAGTTCTGGGCTGACAACCTGCATCCAGTCCGTTGCGCTGTTGTAGGGTGCATTGTCGACGATTTCGAACTTCAAAGGCGTGACAAGAGCCCACATCTGCAAGGCGCCGATCGCGGCGGCCTTGTACTCGGGATGGTCGTTGAGTTCGGAGACATTGATCCTTAGCGTTCCCGCCGCGATCGCCGGCGTCAGCGAGCGGTCCAGCGCCCCAAGGTAGTCGAGGTAGGACTCGTAATCTTCGCTTTTGCCGTAAGGGTTATCCGGCGTCTGGTCGTTGACCCACCATTGATCGCTGGTCTGGTTCGGGTTCGGCATCCTTGGGACTCCTTGTCTCGCAACCGCGGCAATTGCGGCTGTACGGTTTAGCTGTTGCCAACCACCGACAAGCATCGTTAGCGCTTGTCGGTCGAGCCCCGTCCCAACGCCAACAATGCAATTGGAATCTTCGCTTGTCTACCCGCTATTCGCGCTCGTTACATGAGAGATGCTTGCGCGCGCTTGTCCGCCGGTTTTTGAGATACTCGTTTGGTGTTGATTAAGCTAACGCTAATCTATGGTCGTACCTCGCCGACCTCAGCCAGCTTGCAAGCCCAAGGTGCTGGGACACCAGATGCCCGGCTGATACCGGAGGCTGGAATCAAATGCGCAGGCGTGCTTCAGGAACTCGTCCGGCGCGCGAAATGTTCATAGGTCACCCGCCAGGGGTCGCTTGCGGCCGCTCGCTCCTCGCCGATCCAGTGAAAGCTGTCGGCGGTGATCTCGGTGAACCGCCACCGGGCCTGCAGGCCGCGCGAGTCGGCGCCGATCTGGACAATGTCCTTGCCCTCGGCCCGGCCGATCTGGCGCGAATAGTCCTGGTTGAGCGGATCGCTCCAGATGATGTGCCAGCCACCGATCCCGGGATCGAAGACGCGCAAGGTCGTGCCATACATGGTAGACGGGGCAGGGCGCCTGGGCCTGATCCAGATGTCCTGAATGGCGCGGCCTTCGAGCACCCAGCCGAAGTGACACTCACCATCCCACTTCTGACTTGTGCCGTCGTCGCGGTGGTGGACCGTCTCCATGTCCCAACTGCCAATCAACCATCTATAGAGGTCCATGTCTTTCGCCCGGTCGGCCGGGGGACCTTCAGATCCGAGAGCGGTGAGAAAAGTCGTCATCATGGTCTCCAGGGGCAGGCCGCGCAAACGCTCGAACATTGGCCCACAACCCATGGCAGCGTTGCGGATCCCCGGTCTTGGGAAAAATTGCTGTAGTGCCGCGGCTGCCTGCCTTCCGCGTTCGCGCCATTTCAGATCCATGCGCTGGTGCTAATGTAGCGTCGGCGGGTACCCCAATGCCCGCCTGGCCGGCGCCTACTCGGGCAATCTCTTGATGAGCGGCGCCGGCCGCCCGACTTGGGCCGGTGACCAAATTCCTGCGGCAGGGAAATCAGGCTAGGCGGTTATTGCTGGGCGGTTTTGACAGGCATGCCGATGTCGGTCTGTATCCCCAGAACATCCGCTGCCCAATCACGCAGTTCCGGTGAAGCATCGCCCGATTTCATGATCGACACAGCCAAAGCCGCCATGTCCGCGGGCGGTTTTTTGCTGGCAGTCGCAAAGGCGAAATAGCCGGCCACGATGGCGCATCCCACCGAAATGACCGGCGGGACGATATGCAGTGTCGTCAAAGCTATTGCGCGCCAGCGGCCGGATCGGCTGGGCGCCGGAGGCTCATCCTCATCCACAAGGTCGGTCATTCCACTCTGCCCATCAGTCGGGAGAACACCGCCTGTGAGCATTGCCTACATTAGTTAAAATGCGGATAAATCTTTATTGACTGTCATCGCCTTGGTCTGTCCGTCGGGAGGGCGCTTCATCTTGCCACCCGGCCAGCTCCGGCAGGTCGTCAAGCCAGCTCTTCTCTGTCAACGTGGCTTCGCCGGCCACAGGAACTGCCTCGGTGGCGTTTTGAATGAGCCAGTCCATCCACTTGCGGTAGGCAGCCGGGGCCAACTCGGGCGGCAGCACCTTGGCCTTGGCCAGCATGCGTTTGCGAAAACTGAGCTGCCGGCGCAGTTTGGTCGTTGTGAACTTGATGGCCTTGCCCTGGTATTCAACCGTCCAGCGCCCATCGCCGTGGCTGGTGAGCCTGTCGATGGAAAAACCGGCATCGACCGGCCTGTCGCGCCAGGGAAGCTCGATTGCGTTCCTCCGGAGATCAAGCGCCCATCGCCTGTAGTCCGCCCCGGCACGCTGCGGCGGCAGCACACCGGCCTGTTCGAGAATTTTCCTGCGGAAGGTCGGCTGCTTCTTGATCTGGCCGGTCGTCAGCTCGATGCGATGTCCACGCAATTCGACATGCCACCGTATCCTGCCATTGCCGACATACTTCACCAGCCGGTCGATGACGAACTCGTCCTCGGAAAGCGTCACGCAGCCTTGGCGGATGCTTTCGAGAATGAACTGGCTATCGGTGGGCATGACGCGGCATTGTTCAGGAACCTTTGACGAAGCTTAGCCAGTAGCACAAACCAGCCGTCATCAATCTTTTTCGCTCCGGGAATCTCGCACGAGCGGCCGGTTTGTGGCTGCTCGTTCTGTGACACACCTCATTGACGCAGCATTTCGCCCGGTGCTGTAGTATCGGGCAGGAACAGCCTTGATGGCGACCATGAACGACGCCAGCGCGAACAGCAAAGAGGTCGACGCCACCGCGACGCGGGTCTTCGGCATCGAAAAATATCTGTTCAAGAAGATCCCCTGGGCGCTGGGGTTCATGGCTCTTGCCATCCTGGTCCTGTTTCTTGCGCGCGGCGGCGACAGCAGCGACGACAACCAGGCGAGGGTGATCGCCTCGTTCGTGATGTTTGCCAGCCTCGTCTACATCGGTTTTGCCTTTCATCGTCGCAACAGCCCGCGAAAGCCTATGCTCGAGCTGTCTCCCGCCGGCATCCTCTTGCGTATCGCGAAGAACAAGGAACTCCGCATTCCGTGGAGCGAGATCCACGGTCTCGAACTGATCGACATCAGGGGGGCGAAGGGTCATGTCTTCCGTGACGTGACGGCCGCGCTTGTGTCGCGGGAATTTTTCGACGCCAACAATCCGGTCAAATCGTGGTGGGGGCGGGGTCCCGGATGGGACGTCCACTTCGTTCCCAGGGGCGAGATGGTGCAAGTCGCCTTCCACCACGACCTGCTGTCCGTAGCCGCCGACGAGTTGTGGCGGGAAATAGAAACGCGCTGGCGCGTGTTCAGCCACAACCCGTCCGCGCCGCTGCTGGCGACACCGCGTGTGGTCGGCGAGCGCGGCTGGATTTTCGGCTGGAAGCCGACACGGTCGCAGCAGCGCGCCGGTGCCGCCGCGCTGACCGTCGCAGCCGTGACCATGGTCTATTTCTGGCAATATCTGCACGCCTGGATCACCTTTCCCGATTTCAACGGGGATACCGGCAGTTATTATCTGAGCCAGGCGTTCGACCAGACGGGCGTCTATGCACGCCTCCCCGGCAAGGGCGTGGTTATCCTGCGCCGTGGCGATTTTTCCGGGATCGGCGTGACGCGCTGCCGCAGCGATGTCGAGCGCGATGCGGCCCGCAGCGGGCTGACGCCGGCCTACACCGCGTTCGCCATCTGCTCGACGGACATGCCGCACGTGTCAGGCGTAGCGGTTCGAGCCATCTTCAAGCTCGCCGGACGGACGTTCACGTCGAAGGACTGGCAGGACAAGCCGGTCGAATACAGGGCGATCTGGCCGGTGGAAATGAGCGTCGAGGAGGCCGACGCCAGGCTTTGCGATCTCGGCGTATGCGCGGACGCATAATAGCCACCAAACGCGCTGGCGTCAGGGTTTTGAGAGTCGCACCTGCAAGTAGCCCAGGTCACGGCTCAGTGTCCCAGGAGCCGAACGCTGGTATCGCGACGCAGTTCGGAATCGGCGCGGTCGACGCCCTCAACCGTGATCGCGATTGTCCCGTTCTCAATTCTTGCGATCCACCCCTTCGCCTTCATGTACCAGAGATGGAATTCGAGATGCTCTCGCGGACAGCCTAACAAGCGTTCGATTTCGACGTCGCCAATGCCGGGGTTGCTGACATCCTGGCGGCGCTTCACATAGAGCAGAGCGAGCAGTTTCGCCTGGACCACAGCGTCCTTCTGAACGCCTTTGGCGTCACTTGCTTCCGCGACCAATTGAAGGTGCGCACCGGCATGCTCTCGATAGGAGATGTCGTATTGCGCGCGCTTGACCGGATCTTTCAGGACGTTGTGTGCTTCGACGACTTCACTGAAGCGGGCTTCATTTCCGGTTTGCTGATTGTCGGGATGATAGCGCATCGCAAAATAGCGAAATATTCGCTCCAGCGTCTCCGAGTTGGCGTTTGGGCTGATCTCCAAGAGTTCGTAGTAATCGACGAACAATGCGCTGCTCCCTCAAACATCGCCCCCGAAAAACCGAGAGCCTGGGCCGCCCTTATCTGTTGCGATCCAGGCCCTCAACCGTCGGATTTCCACCAATGTTGCCAATGTTGCGCTTGCTTGAGCCCAGTCACAAGCCGGACTTTGGTCCGCCCTGCCGAATACCGGAAAGCAACAAACGCTGCGGGCATCCGATGTGCTGCAAGTCGACAAACCTCGACACTCAGGCGCTGATCGACCGGCTCGGGCCTAACCACGGGTTCGATGCATCAGAATCGGGTCGGGCTGTTCGGCTGCTCGGATTGCAAGACTGAGGGCAGGGATCGCCGGCGGTGGTTTTCGCGGTGGTTCCTGATTACGAGGGCATCGAGGCCAAGAGCAATCGCGAGTGGACGCCGACCTTCGAGAGAGGGTTTAGGGGACTTCAGTCTTAGTTGAGCTATCGCTAATACGCCTGTAGCTTGGGCGTTGCGGGAAACCCGAATACCAAATGTCCACGGTAGCATCGGGGCTGTTCGCCGCATCGTTGGAAGGCTATCCTAAGTGCTCTCAACTGTATTGCGGGAAAAGCTGGTTTGCGAATGCGGTCGCACCGGATATCTGAAACTACGAGAAGACAATCAGCCCCTCAGCGGCACCTGGGAATCCTACAGCTTGGAGGGTTTCGAGGGCGTCAGCCTGACGATCACCAGTTCGGGAAATATTCCGGGCGACAAGTTGGCCTATCTCCATCCTTTGTGTCCCCAATGCAGTCAGTGGGGCAAGGTGAAGTATGCCAGCCGAGCCTGAGCCGGCGCGAACCATCTACATGGTCAGCGTCTTCGACAAACCGCATTGGCGCACGATCCTGACGACCAAAGAAGACAAGGCCTAAGCCGACGCGCTGGAACAGGCGGTGGTCCAGGATGGCTATTCGCAGCCTCCGACTCGTTACCACGCCTTACATATCAAAGGCTTATGTTGCTACGCATTTCGGGGGCCAACAACATGGTTGGAGCGGATTTGGTATCTAAGTGATTGATTGCGTTTGGCTGGGGAACCTGGATTCGAACCAGGACTAACGGAGTCAGAGTCCGTGGGTCTACCGTTAACCTATTCCCCAGCAGGCGCTGTCGCGCTGGTGGGCCGCCGAAGCAGCCGCGCGTGCCTTGTAGCCGCCGCCGGAAAATAGTCAAGCCTGCGTTGCGTTTCAATCGTGGCCTTTGTTTTGTTCCGTCGATGCACGCGGGCAGGACTCTATGTCTCGCCGCGGCTGTATTGCGAATGCTCGAAAAACAGCACCACGCCCAGCGCGATCAGCAGCGGGATGATCAGGTAGAACAGGCGAAACACCAGAAGTGCCGCCAGCACGCCGACCGGGTCCATTTGCGACAGGCCGGCGAGGAACACCACCTCGAACACGCCGAGCCCGCCCGGCGCATGCGAAATCTGCGCCACCGAGAACGACACCAGGAACACGCCCAGGATGACGAAGTAGCCGGGATTGCCGGCCACGGGCAGGGCAAAGAAGATGATCGCCGCCGCCGCCAGAAGTTCGATCGGGCCGATCAGCAATTGCCGCGCCACGATCGGCAGCGCCGGATAGTGCAGCTGAAAGCCGGCGATTTTCAGCGGTTTCAGATGCAGCCAGCTGCCGAAGATGTAGGCGCCGACCAGAATGAGCAAAGCGAGGCCGGCGGCGATCGCCAGACCGTGGTGGGGTGCGCCGGAGAAGCGGTCGATGATTTCTGGTTCGAACACCAGCACCAGGCCGCCGACCAGAATGCTGGAGAGCACGAAGGTGATCCAGCAGATCGCCACCAGGATGCCGACATCCTGGCCGGTGAGCCCCCTGGTGCCATAGGCGCGGTAGCGGATGACGGCACCCGAAAACACCGAACCGCCGATGTTGTGCGACAGCGCGTAGGTGGTGAAGGAGCAGAAGGTGACGAACAGCCACGACACTTTTTTGCCGATATGCAGCAGCGCGATGTGGTCGTAGCCGGCGAGCGAAGCGTAGGCGACGACCGAACTCAGCGCCGCCAGCACCCAGCCGCGGGTGGGGATGGCGACGATGCCGTCCCAGACATCGTCGAGCGAGATGCCGCGCAGCTCATGCCACAGCAACAGCAGCGAAACGATGACCGCCGCAATGCCGATGACCGGCCACAGATAGCGCCTCCAGTTCATGGAGTTCTCGTCATGCGTTGCTGCCCATCGCCCAGGCCGGTGCGAAAAAATCCGCGATTCACCAACATTATTTCAGAAATGCCTCATTGAAGCCGGCTATTCAACCGGACATACCCCGCTATTCCAACCGACAAGCATTGCCGCTGCATGATGGCGGCAAAATTTGCCGCTCTGCTCTTGGTGATCCGGTCCCGCACTGCTACTCTGGTGGCAACTTAAAACATTTAGGTGCCTGCTGCGTCCGGTTTCCGGTTCGCGCGGCGCCGGAAGGACCCGAAGTGGAAGACCACGACACCGGCGCAGGCGCGCCGGAAGTGGGCGTGTCCAGGGCTTCGCCGCCATCAGGCGGGCCAAGCCCATCCGCCGGGCGGCCCCGCCAGGCGGGGCCTCAGTCCGGTGACGGACAGGCCGGCGACGCCCAGCATCAGCGCGGCAAAGCGAGAAAGCGGCGCAAGCGCCGACGCGGACGCAAGGTTTTTGCACGCGATGAGCTGGCGGTATCAGCCCATCTCGTTGCAGCCGGCCCGCCGCCCATCAACACCGCTGCCCCGAGCCCCGTAGTCGCCCCTCCGGTTCCGCAGCCAAGGCTGGAACAGCCAATGCATCGGCCGCCGCCGATGCAGGAACTGCCGGTGTTTGCCGCGCTCGATCTCGGCACCAACAACTGCCGTCTCCTGGTCGCGGTGCCGCAGCGCCATGGCCAGTTCCGCGTCATCGACGCCTTCTCGCGCATCGTCAGGCTGGGCGAGGGGCTGACCGCCAATGGCCGCCTGAGCCAGGCGGCGATGGACCGCGCCGTCGAGGCGCTGAAAATCTGTGGCGACAAATTGCGCAACCGCAAGATCAGGAAGGCCCGACTGATCGCCACAGAGGCCTGCCGCACCGCCGACAATGGCGTCGAATTCCTTGAGCGTGTCGAGCGCGAGGCGGGACTGAAACTCGAGATCATCGACCGCCAGACCGAGGCCCGCCTTGCGGTGTCGGGCTGCGGCTCGCTGGTCGAGCGTGACACCCAAGGCGTGGTGCTGTTCGACATTGGCGGCGGCTCGTCCGAAATCGCGCTGATCGACCTCACCGGCCAGCGCTCGCCGCGGCTGGCCAACCACATCGTGTCGTGGACCTCGCTGCCGGTTGGCGTCGTCTCGCTCGCCGAGCGTTTTGGCGGCCGCACGGTGACGCGCGAAATCTTTGCCGCCATGGTCGAGGACGTCGCGGTGCGGCTGAGGTCCTTCGACGGCCGCGACCGGCTGAGCCATGTGCTCGCCAGCCCAAAATTCCACCTGCTCGGAACCTCCGGAACGGTGACGACGCTGGCCGGCGTCCATCTCGACCTCGAACGATACGACCGCCGCCGTGTCGACGGTTTGTGGATGGACCGCGACAGCGTCGACCGCATGGTCGAAAGGCTGGTCGGCTGGGATTTCCAGCAGCGCTGCGCCAACCCGTGCATCGGCGCGGACCGCGCCGACCTGGTGCTGGCAGGCTGTGCTATCCTCGAAGCCATCCGCGCGGTATGGCCGTCGGAGCGGCTGCGCGTCGCCGACCGCGGCCTGCGCGAAGGTATTTTGAGCGAGCTGATGGCCGATGACGGCGTCTGGCGCAACAGCGGGCGAGGCCGACAGTGACTAAGAAACCGGAAAAGCCGGGCTCGGCAAGCATCCGCGTGCTGAAGACGCGGATCAAGAAAAAGAGCGGCCTGAAGGAATCGTCGCGCCGCTGGCTGCAGCGCCACATCAACGACCCCTACGTCCAGCGCTCCAAGGCCGACGGCTACCGCTCGCGCGCGGCCTACAAGCTGATCGAGATCGACGACAAGCATCATCTTCTGAAGCCCGGCATGAAGGTCATCGACCTCGGCGCGGCTCCCGGCGGCTGGTGCCAGGTTGCGGCGGCCCGGACCAAGTCCACCGCGGAAAACCCGCATGTCATCGGCATCGACTATCTCGAAATGGATGCGGTGCCTGGGGCGCCGGTGCTGCTGATGGATTTCCTCGATCCCGAGGCGCCGCAAAAGCTCGCCGAAGCGTTGGGTGGCGACCCCGATGTCGTGCTGTCCGACATGGCCGCGCCAACCACCGGCCACAAGCGAACCGACCATATCCGCACCATGCATCTGTGCGAAGTGGCCGCCGATTTCGCGCTGTCGGTCCTGAAGCCGGGCGGGCACTTCTTGGCCAAGACCTTTCAAGGCGGCGCGGAAAACGAGCTGCTCTCCATGCTCAAGAAGAATTTCCGCTCGGTGCATCACGTCAAACCGCCGGCGTCGCGGGATGAGTCGGTGGAGCTGTATCTGCTGGCGAAGGATTTTAAAGGCAGAGAGACGGGCGGCGAGTAGCGCCTTTCCTTCTCCCCTTGTGGGAGAAGGTGGCCTCGCGAAGCGAGGTCGGATGAGGGGTGTTCCAGCTTGGCGATACGTTTGAATCGCCACCGCCTCATTTCTTCCAGCACCCCTCATCCGTCTCGGCGCTGCGCGCCGATCCACCTTCTCCCACAAGGGGAGAAGGGAAGGCCGCCCCTACTTCCCAGCTGTACTCACCGGCTCCAGCGTCTTCGGCGTCGTCAGCCGGCCATGTCCCGACACCGCGTTGCCGGCATCCGGCGCCAGCCGCATGAACGATATTGACGCCGCTGCGGAGACCGCCGCGACGATGAAAAACGCGATGTGGAAATCGCCGAGCACCAGCGGGCCGCCATGGATCGAGGTCGAGACTTCCAGGATGCCGCCGGCCAGCGCCACGCCGAGCGCGATCGACAGCTGCTGGAATACCGCCGTGATCGGCGTTGCCTTGCTGGTGTCTTCAGCCGACACCTCGGCATAGGACAGCGCGTTGACGCCGGTGAAGAACATTGAGCGGATGAAGCCGCCGACCAGCAATATGGCCAACATCAGCGCATAGGGCGTCTCCGGCGTGAACAGGCCGTAGATGGCGATCGATGCGGCGGCGATCAGCGAGCCCCAGATCAGCACCCGGCGGAAGCCGGCGAGGCGGAAGATCAGCGCGGTCACGAACTTCATGCCGATGGCGCCGATGGCCGAGACGAAGGTGATCATGCCCGACTGGAACGGCGTCAGCCCGAAGCCGATCTGGAACATCAGCGGCAACAGGAACGGCACCGCGCCGATGCCGATGCGAAACAGCGAACCACCGAGCACCGAGGAGCGGAACACCTGGTTGCGGAACAGTTCCAGCGCCAGCAGCGGATTTTTGGCGCGCCGCGCATGCAGGAGGTAGAGCACGCCTGAGAGCAGGCCGACCGCCACGGTGATGAAGCCGATCGCCGGCGGCAGATAGGGCAGCGAGACCACCGACAGGCCGAAGACGACGCCGGAGGCCGCCAGCCCGCTTAGCACGAAGCCGACGAAATCGAGTGGCGGTGTTTCCATCGAGTCCGTCTGCGGCAGGAAGCGCGTCGCCAGCCAGATCCCGATCAGGCCGATCGGCACGTTGATCAGGAAAATCCAGTGCCAGGTGAAATAGGTGGTGATGAAACCGCCGATCGGTGGCCCCACAAGCGGCCCGACCAGCGCCGGCACCGTCAGCCAGGACATGGCGGCGACGAGCTCGCTCTTCGGCGTCGCGCGCACCAGCACCAGCCGGCCGACCGGCGTCATCATGGCGCCGCCTATGCCTTGCAGGAAGCGCGAGACGACAAAGGCCGGCAGCGAATTGGAGATGGCGCAGGCGACCGAGCCCAGGATGAAGACGCCGATCGCGGCGCGAAACACGTTCTTGGCGCCGAACCGGTCGGCCATCCAGCCGCTGATCGGGATGAAGATCGCCAGCGACACCAG
Organism: Mesorhizobium sp. P2_E7; assembly: GCF_056403855.1. Lineage (NCBI taxonomy): Bacteria > Pseudomonadati > Pseudomonadota > Alphaproteobacteria > Hyphomicrobiales > Phyllobacteriaceae > Mesorhizobium > Mesorhizobium sp. P2_E7. The sequence goes on from NZ_JBFUER010000001.1 coordinate 728,657, forward strand.
ATAGGCGGTCAGCGCCAGCTTTAGCGCGATCGGGCTGGTGTGGATGTCGACGGCGATCGCCGGCAGCGATGTCGCAATGACGGTCGAATCCATGTTTTCCATGAACAAAGCGACCGCCAGGATGAGCGGAATGATGCGGTTCAACGAACGCGTCCGAACTGGTCAAAAATCGTGCGTCGCCCGGGGGGCAAGCGATACGAAAGGGCGGTTATCACGCCTTCGGCCGGATGTCGCATTAATTTGCTGTCACTTTTGTGCGACCGCAACCCTTGGTGGCGGCTGTCGGGGCAACCCCAACACTTTGCGGTGACATGCAATCATCGTCTTTTCAACGTCACCGTGACGTGTTACCAGCCAGCGCCAATCCTGAAAGGGAAGAAACGAGTCGGCGCTGTCCATTGCGGTCCAGCGCTTTTTTGTATTCTCCCAGCGCTTTTTCGTATTCGAAGGACTGGCCATGGCAAAAATCATCGAAACGTCCACCGGCGCGCTGGCGCTGACCTTTGACGACGTGCTGTTGCAGCCCGGTCATTCCGAGGTCATGCCCGGCGAGACCGACATCCGAACTCGCATCGCCACCGACATCGACCTCAACGTGCCGATCCTCTCGGCCGCCATGGACACCGTCACGGAGGCACGGCTTGCCATCGCCATGGCGCAGGCCGGCGGCATCGGCGTCATCCACCGCAATTTCTCGCCGGCAGAACAGGCCGAGCAGGTGCGCCAGGTCAAGAAATTCGAATCCGGCATGGTCATCAACCCGGTCACCATCGGTCCCGACGCCACGCTGGCCGACGCACTGGCGCTGATGCGCACCTATTCCATTTCGGGCATTCCGGTGGTCGAGAATGGCGGCACCGGCGGCCAGAAGATCGGCCGCCTGGTCGGCATCCTGACCAACCGCGACGTCCGCTTCGCCTCGGATCCTTCGCAGAAGGTTTATGAGTTGATGACCCGTGAGAACCTGATCACGGTCAAGGAGAATGTCGATCAGGACGAGGCCAAGCGGCTGCTGCACCAGCACCGCATCGAAAAGCTCGTCGTCGTCGACAAGAAGGGCAATTGCGTCGGCCTGATCACCGTCAAGGACATCGAGAAGTCGCAGCTCAACCCGCACGCCACCAAGGATGCGCAGGGCCGGCTGCGCGCCGCCGCCGCCACCAGCGTCGGCGATGACGGCTTCGAGCGCGCCGAGCGGCTGATCGACGCCGGCGTCGATCTCCTGGTCATCGACACCGCGCATGGCCATTCACAGCGTGTGCTCGATGCCGTGACCCGGGCCAAGAAGCTTTCCAACTCCGTGCGCATCCTGGCCGGCAACGTCGCCACCGCCGAAGGCACGCAGGCGCTGATCGATGCCGGCGCCGACGCCGTGAAGGTCGGCATCGGCCCGGGTTCGATCTGCACCACCCGCATTGTCGCCGGCGTCGGCGTGCCGCAGCTTTCGGCGATCATGTCGGCGGTCGAGACGGCGCACAAATCCGGTGTGTCGGTCATCGCCGATGGCGGCATCAAATATTCGGGCGACCTGGCCAAGGCGCTCGCCGCCGGCGCCAGTGCGGCCATGATCGGCTCGCTGCTCGCCGGCACCGACGAAAGCCCGGGCGAGGTCTATTTGCACCAGGGCCGCTCCTTCAAGGCCTATCGCGGCATGGGTTCGGTCGGCGCCATGGCGCGCGGTTCGGCCGATCGCTACTTCCAGGCCGAAGTGCGCGACACGCTGAAACTGGTCCCGGAAGGCATTGAAGGGCAGGTGCCCTACAAAGGACCTGTGTCTGGCGTGTTGCACCAGCTTGCAGGCGGGCTAAAAGCCGCTATGGGTTATGTCGGTGGCCGCGATCTTGCCGATTTCCGCGAGCGCGCCACCTTTGTGCGCATATCCAACGCCGGACTTCGTGAAAGCCACGCCCATGACGTCACGATTACCCGCGAAAGCCCGAACTATCCCGGCGGAGCCTGACCAGCAGCCGGAGCGGCACATGCTCTGGCGCAACCAGGCGGCGATCGTGCTGCGGCTGTCGCGTCATGCCGGCGCGCTATGCGTTGCATCGGTGGCGGTTTTCATCGCCATGACGTTGCTGGAGTTTTTCTATTTCCGCCAGTTGAGCGGCGGCCTGCCGTCGCTCGATGTGCGCTTAGGCGGTTTCACGCCGGATGAGGGCATGGCCTGGCTGACAGCACTCGGCCGACGCGGCAGCGAGATCATCCTGGTCTGGCACTATTTGACCTTCGACCTTCTGTTCCCGGCGCTGCTGTCAGTGACCATGGTCAGCCTGATCCTCGCCACAGGGCGGCGGCTAAAACCCTTTCGCGCCCTGCCGGTGCAGGTTCAGTCGCTGTTGGCGCTGGTTGTCGTGCTGCCCTACACCTGCGCCGACTATGCCCAGAACATTGCCGTGGCGCGGCTTTTGTCCGATGCGCTGTCGGCCAATCCGGATTCGCTGTCTTTCGCCTCGTCGCTGATCGTCACCAAATTCGCGCTTCTGGCGCTACCTGTGGCCGTCATCGTTGCTTTCGTCGTCGCCAGCCAGCGGCGTCCACAGGCATGAACAACAAGGCAGGGGCAACGCCATGAGCCAGACAGCAATCTTCTGGCCGATGCTGGCGCAGGTGCTGCTGGTCTATGTCGTCTATGTGGTGATGGGCCGGCGCCGCTACGGTGCGGTCAAATCGGGCGAGGCCAAGGTCGGTCAATACAAGATACGCACGACCGAGCCTGCGTCCAGCGTCACAGTCGCCAACAATCTCATCAACCAGTTCGAACTGCCGGTGCTTTTCTACGTGCTGTGCCTGGCGTTGCACGCGACCAATGGCGTCAATTACCTGACCCTGGCCTTGACGTGGGTTTTCGTGATTTCCCGCTATGCCCATGCCTGGGTTCACCTGACCAGCAACAATCTGCGGTTTCGCAGCCGCGCCTTCTACGTGGGCGCGATCATTCTCTTGCTGGCATGGATCTGGTTCGCGCTGCACCTGCTCGGAGCCGTATAGGGCTCAAAGAAGGTTACAGATCGAACACCGCGATCTTGCGCTTGTCGAATTTGATGCCGATTTCGCCGCGCACCAGCTTCAACGCGGCCTCGCCGAACACGGCACGCCGCCACCCCTGCAGCGCCGGCACGTCGGCGGCTTCGCCTTCGGCGGCGATGCGGTCGATGTCGTCACTGGACGCCAGCACTTTCGAGGCAACGCCCTCCTTCTCGGCGACGATCCGCAACAGCACTTTCAGCAGCTCTGCAGCCGCGCTCGAACCCTCGGGGGGCTGAAAGCTCTTGGGCAGCTTCGGCATCTCTTCCCGCGGCAAGGCGAGCGCCGTGTTGACCGCGCCGAGCAACGCGGTTGCCGTCGATGAACGTTCCCAGCCCTTCGGCGTGGTGCGCAGCTTGGCCAACGCGGCCGCATCGCGCGGCGCCTGCTGGGCGACCTCGTATATGGCGTCATCCTTGAGCACCCGGCCGCGCGGCACGTCGCGCTCACGCGCCTCGCGCTCGCGCCATGCCGCCACCGTCTGCACGATCGCCAGCTCCTGCGGCTTGCGCAACCGCATCTTCAGCCGCTTCCAGGCATCTTCGGGGTGCGGATCATAGGTCTCGCGCGAAGTAAGCACCTCCATTTCCTCGTTCAGCCAATGGGCGCGGTTTTCCCGCGCCAGCTCGGCGCTGAGGTGCTTGTAGACATCGATCAGATGGGTGACGTCGGCCAGCGCGTAGTCGAGCTGCTTGTCGGACAGCGGCCGGTGGCGCCAGTCGGTGAAACGCGAGGATTTGTCGAGCCGGGCGCCGGTGATGCGCTGCACCAGCTGATCGTAGGAGACGCTGTCGCCGAAGCCGCAGACCATGGCCGCAACCTGGGTGTCGAAGACGGGATGCGGCACCAGATCGCCGAGATGGACAATGATTTCGATGTCCTGGCGCGCGGCGTGGAAGACCTTGACCACAGCCTCATTGGCCATCAGCCGGAAGAACGGGGCGAGGTTGATGTCGGGCGCCAGCGGATCGATCAGCGCGGTGACGCCGGGCGCCGCCATCTGGATCAGGCACAGGATCGGCCAGAACGTCGTTTCGCGGATGAATTCGGTGTCGACGGTGACGAAATCCGACTTTTCAAAAGCGGCGAGAACGGACTCGAGCTCATTTTGGGTGGTGATGACGTGCATCAAATCGCTTTTTAGTAACGGGTAAGGTTCTCTTTCAATTTCAGCCGTGGGCGCTTTCGTCAAGCCGCCCTTCAGTCAAGTATCCGTCGATCCGTCGGAATCGCCGTTCCTGCGCGCCAGCCGCGCGAAGATAGTCGATGTGCGCAGCAGCGCCGTGAAGCGGCTGCGCTTGCCCGCCGGCACGCTGCCGCGCACCTGCATGCGGTAGAGAATGACGGCGATGAGGATGGCGTAGACCATAGCACTGAAGACAAACAGGGCGCCCGGTCCGAAATACTGCATCACCGTCGACGCCGCGAAGGGGCCGCCAATGGCGCCGAAGGAATAGAACAGCATCAAAGCGGCGTTGATCAGCACGAACTCGCCCTTGTCGGCGCGGTCGTTGGAATGCGCCGCCGACAGCGAATAGAGCGGCATGGCGAAGCTGCCGAAGATGAAGACGATGATCAGATTGAGGGTCGGATTGGAGCCGGCAATAAACGCCAGTGCCAGCGCCGCCAGCAGGGCGCCGCATGTCGTTGCCAACAGCACCGCGCGTCGGTCCCAGCGGTCGGAGAGATAGCCCACCGGATACTGGATGAGGGCGCCGCCGAAGATGCCGACGCTGACGAAGGTGACGACATCGGCCACCGACATGCCGATCTGTTCGGCATAGACCGGCGACAGCGTGCGGAAGGCGCTGTTGGTGACGCCGACGCAGATGCAGCCGAAGCAGCCGAGAGGCGAGATTCGCCAGACGCGGGCGAGATCCAGCTTGACGTCCTCCGGTGGCGTCGGGTTGGAGCGGTCGCCGAGCGACACCGGCACCAGCGACAGCGTGATCATCATCGACATGATGGCGAAGATGGCAAAGCCGCCGGGGCCGAAGATCGGGATCAGGAACTGTGCGCCGGTCACCGAGCCGATATCGACCATGCGGTAGATGGCCAGCACCCGCGCGCGATCCTTGTTCTCGACGCCGGAGTTCAACCAGGCTTCCATGACGGTGAACAGGCCGGCAAAGCAGAAGCCGCCGGCAAAGCGCACCGCGCACCACATCACCGGATCGATAACCAGCACCAGCAACAGCGTGCCGGCCGAGGCGGTGGCGGCCAGCGCCGAAAAGGTCCTGACATGGCCGACCGCCTTGAGGATGCGGGTGACGGCGAGGCAGCCGAGCAGAAAACCGGCGAAATAGAACGTGCCCATCAGGCCGATGTCGGAGGCGGAAAATCCCTCCTGCGCGCCGCGCAGCGCAATCAGCGTACCCTGCAGCCCGTTGCCGCCAAGCAGAATGCCGGCGGCGATGAGGAGCGGGATCAGCGGGCGGATGGAGGACATGCGGAACCGATGTTTAGAGCATGATCCCGAAAAGTGGGAACCGGTTTTCGGAAAAGATCATGCTTCGACAAAGAGCTAGATGAGTATGACGATTCAACGAAACGTCATAATCATCTAGATGGCTCTGCAGTTCTGAACCATTGGTGCGGCCATTGCCAGCTTCATATCCGACCGCCAACAGTGTGTAGGCGTCAGGTCGCGGCTGTTGTCCAGCCGCCCGCCTCAGGAGGCCGGTCGACAGCCGCTCAGGCTTCGTGGGCTCTCGCCAACGCTTCGCCCGCCGATGCGGCAGGGCTGCTTGGGGCGGCCCTTCGGCCAAGCGAGCCGGCGGTCAGCAGGCTGAGGATGATAAACGGGATGCCGATGCCGAAAGCCGAGCGGATGCCCCAGTGGTCGGAGACGAAGCCGAGCAGCGGCGGGCCGAGCAGGAAGGCGACGAACGAGATTTGCGACAGCGCCGCGACGTTGATTGCCGCGGAGCGGTCCGTCCGCTGGGCCGCCGCCGAAATCGCCAGTGGAAAGATCGCACTGCTGCCGATTCCGAGCAGGGCAAAGCCCAGCATCGATACGAGCGGGGCAGGCGAGAAGAAGACGAGCAGCACGCCCATCGCCATCGTCGCCAGCAGCACCCGCGCCACGCCGCTCGGCGAATGGCGCTCGACAAAGCTGTCGGCGAAAAAGCGCGTGCTCGCTTGCGAGAAGGCAAACAGCGCCACCGTGAAGCCGGCGACGAACGGGCCTGCGTCGAACACGGTGCGCATGTAGATCGCCGACCAGTCGATGCTGGCGCCTTCCATCAGCATCGCCGAAAGCGTCACCGCAACCAGCAGGAGGATCGGCAGCGTCGGCCGCGCCAGCCTGGGCGCTGTCTCGTCATTGTCGGCAAAGCGGCTCGGCGCCGGTTCGTAACCGCCGAGAAACAGCGCCATTCCTACCGCCACCATCGGCACGACGATGGCCAGGTGCAGTTGCGGCGATATGCCGAGATGCGCAAGTGCGGCTCCAAACAGGCCGGCGCCGAAAAAGCCAATGCTCCAGAACGAATGCGCCCGGTTCATGATCCGGCGCTTGAGCAGGAATTCGGTCCTGTCGGCCTCGACATTGAGGATGATCTCGACGCTGCCGATCATCAGGCCGACTGGAATGAGCATCAGGAACAGCGCAAGCGGCCCAGGCGCATGCACGGCAAGGGCATAGGCTACCGACAAAAGCGGAACCAGCCCGAGCAAGGCGCGGCGGAAGCCGACGCGCTCCAGGATCGGCGCCGCGAGCGTCAGCGCGGTCAAGGTGCCGATCGGCGTCCCGATCAGGCTGAGCCCGAGCGTGCCATCCTCGATGCCCATGGCATGCTTGATGTCGGGAAGCCGCGGAAAGATGTTGCCCATGCCGAACGAGTAGATTGCAAACCCGGCATAGACCCGGTGTTGCGGAGCGAGGCTGAGGCCAAAGGTCATGACGATGCTTTCAAGGAAGAGAGGCTTTCAAGAGAGAAGAGCAGGGTTGCCGCCGACTGATATGTCCAACATCTTGCACAAACGTGCAAATCATGCAAGAACGTGCACAACGAAAACAGGATCATGCAATGCTGACCGATGAGCGGCATCAAATCATCCGCGACCGCCTTGCCGTCGAGGGAAGGGTGCTGGCCGGCGAGCTGGCGAGCCGCTTCGGCGTTTCGGAAGACACGGTTCGTCGCGACCTCAGGGAGCTGGCGAAGGCCGGCCAATGCCGCCGCGTCTATGGCGGAGCGGTCGCGGTCGCGGCCGCACCGTTCGCCGCCACGCCGGTCGTCCTGCGCGCCGGCCATGCTGTCGAAGAAAAGACGCGGCTGGCCCGCGCCGCCGTGGCGTTGCTCGGCCGCGGACAGACCCTGTTCATCGACAGCGGCTCGACCAATGCCGCGATCGCCAGGGCCATCCCGCGCGACCTCGATCTGACCGTCGCCACCAATTCGCTCGAAGTCGCCACGGCGCTGTCAGAGCATACCCTGATCGAGTTGATTGTGCTGGGGGGCCGGTTCGACCGCCACCTCGGCGCCTGCGTTGGCGCCGACACGCTTGCCGCCGTCGCCCAGCTTGGCGCGGACCTGTTTATTCTCGGCTCCTGCGGTCTCGATGCCTCGCGCGGCGTGACGGCCTTCGATTCGGCGGAGGCCGAGGTGAAGCGGGCCATGGCCAAGAACAGCGCCGGCATCGTCATCGCCGTCACCAATGACAAGCTGGCCACCGCCGCGCCGTACCGGGTCGCCAGGCCCGAGGCGATCCGCCACCTTGTGGTCGAAAAGACCGCGCCGGCTGCGATCCTCGCCGACTTCGAACGCCAGGGCGCCGAAATCCACTTTGCTTGAACAACAGGCCTGCGCCCGATCGCCCGGCTTGCCTTGACAAATCCGGCCTCCCATGCGCTTTTCGCGCAAATTTTGGACCGGGCTTTGATGCTCGGCCCGCAACCCAGCACCCCGGACTTTTGATATGACCATGCATCGTTACCGCAGCCACACCTGTGCCCAGTTGAGAAAGAGCGATGTCGGCTCTTCCGTTCGCCTGTCGGGCTGGGTGCATCGCGTGCGCGACCATGGCGGCCTGCTGTTCATCGATTTGCGCGACCATTACGGCCTGACCCAGATCGTCGCCGATCCGGATTCGCCCGCCTTCAAGGTCGCCGAGACGGTGCGTGGCGAATGGGTGATCCGCGTCGACGGCGAGGTCAAGGCGCGCTTGCCTGACACCACCAACGCCAATCTGCCGACCGGTGAGATCGAAATCTTTGCCCGCGAAATCGAGGTGCTGTCGGCGGCCAAGGAATTGCCGCTGCCGGTGTTCGGCGAGCCGGACTATCCCGAGGATATCCGCCTGAAATACCGCTTCCTCGACCTGCGTCGCGAGACGCTGCACAAGAACATCGTGGCGCGCACGAAAATCATCGCCGAGATGCGCAAGCGTATGGGCGAGGTCGGGTTCACCGAATTCTCGACGCCGATCCTGACGGCCTCTTCGCCGGAGGGCGCGCGCGACTTCCTGGTGCCGTCGCGCATTCATCCCGGCACTTTCTACGCGCTGCCGCAGGCGCCGCAGCAGTACAAGCAGCTGATCATGGTCTCCGGCTTCGACCGCTATTTCCAGATCGCGCCATGCTTCCGCGACGAGGATCCGCGCGCTGACCGTCTGCCCGGCGAATTCTACCAGCTCGACCTCGAAATGAGCTTCGTCGAGCAGGACGACGTGCTGTCGACCATGGAACCGGTTATGCGCGGGGTCTTCGAGACTTTTGCGAACGGCAAGCCGGTGACGCAGAAGTTCCAGCGCATTCCCTATGACGTCGCGATGCGCAAATACGGCTCCGACAAGCCGGACCTGCGCAACCCGATCGAGATGCAGGCCGTCTCCGAGCATTTCCGCGAGTCCGGCTTCAAGGTCTTCGCCAACATCCTGGCCAATGATCCGAAGGCCGAAGTGTGGGGCATTCCTGCCAAGACCGGCGGCAGCCGCGCGTTCTGCGATCGGATGAATTCCTGGGCGCAGGGCGAGGGCCAGCCGGGGCTGGGGTACATCTTCTGGCGCAAGGAAGGCGACAAGCTCGAAGGCGCCGGTCCGCTGGCCAAGAACATCGGCGAGGAGCGCACCGAGGCGATCCGTCAGCAGCTCGGCCTGGCTGATGGCGACGCCGCCTTCTTCGTCGCCGGCGACCCCAAGAAATTCGTCACCTTCGCGGGCGCTGCACGCACGCGGGCCGGCGAGGAGCTGAACCTTGTCGACCGCGAGCGCTTCGAGTTGTGCTGGATCGTCGACTTCCCGTTCTTCGAATGGAACGAGGAGGAGAAGAAGATCGATTTCGCCCACAATCCGTTCTCGATGCCGCAGGGCGGTATCGAGGCGCTGGGTGGCGACGACCTGCTCGGCATCAAGGCCTTCCAGTACGATATGGTCTGCAACGGCTTCGAGATCGCTTCAGGCGGTATCCGCAACCATCTGCCGGAGACGATGGTCAAGGCGTTCGAGACGGTCGGGCTGGATCGCGCCACGGTCGAGGAGCGCTTTGGCGGCCTCTACCGCGCCTTCCAGTATGGCGCGCCGCCGCATGGCGGCATGGCGGCCGGCGTCGACCGTGTCGTCATGCTGCTGGTCGGCGCCAAGAACCTGCGCGAGATCACCATGTTCCCGATGAACCAGCAGGCCTACGACCTGTTGATGAACGCGCCTTCAGAAGCCACGCCGCAGCAACTGCGCGAGCTGTCGCTGCGTGTAGCTGCGGTGAAGAAGGACGCCTGATCGCAACTTCGGGCGATACTTCAAGGAATCGTCCGAACCAATTCTTTCGATTCGACAATCCAACAAAAAAGCCCGGCATCGCTGCCGGGCTTTTGCTTTTCGAGCTTTTCGCCCGATCAGTCTTCGTTAGCCTTGACGTGGACGCCGAGCGTCTTCGGCAGGTCGAGCGGGTTGGACATCGCGCCCGCCATGATCAGCGCGAACGGCACCGCTGCCGGCGGCTCAGCCGAAATCTCGAGGCTCTTCGGATCGTCGAGGTATTTGCCCACAGCTGCCGTCACTTCGGCCGTCAGTTCGGGATTGTTGAGCTGCGCCATGCCGAACGGCACGATCGCCTTGGCCTGGTTGGCGATGTCCTTGGCCGACATGCCCTGCTGCTTGCCGACATATTCCAGCACCTTGCCGGTCAGCGAATCGTCGTCGAAGCGGATCGAGGCGCTGTTGAAGGAAAGCTGCTGCAACAGGCCGAGCATGGCCATGCCTTGCGCCGAATTGTCGGCGCCTTCGGGCTGCGCCGCCAGCTTCTTCTGCATCTCCTGCATCGACTTGACGAAGTCGACCGTGTAGCCGCCGAGGCCGAAGGTCATGCCGAGCGTGCCGGCATTCTCGACCGAGATGTCGTATTTCGACAGGTCCATCTTGCCGTCGCTCGGCTGCCAGGTGCCGCCGATGTCGATATTGCCCGATATGTTCTGGTAGCCGAGGGCGTTGATGGCTTCCTTGGACTTCGGATCGTCGACCAGGGTCAGATCGGCGTTGAACTTTTCCGTGGTGGCGGAAAATTCCATCGCCTTGCCGTCGGCCGGCGGCGTGATCTGGACGGCAACGCCGTCCACCGAGAAGGCGGTCTTGTCGGCAACCTTGACCGTCAGGTTTTCGAGTTCGGCCGACTTGTACATCATCATCGAGCCGAGCAGGCCCGTGGCGCCTTCGGCCGGGATGTTGGCGTCATGGATGACGAAGGGCGTGAGGTTGAGCGTGACGCCGTCCTTGCTGTGCTCGAATGCCGACGTCGAGATGGTTGCGATATCGAAGCCGCCATTGGCTTCGGTCACGCCTTCAAGCTTGACGTCGCCGATCGGCAGCGCTTCCTTTTCGGCCGCCGGCTTAACCGACACGCCCTGCAGCACCATGCTGGAATTGTCGCCGGTAACCCCGGTCCAGGAGATATCGACGCCCTGGGCGCCAAGTGCGGCCTTCAGCCGGTCGGCAACCGCAGCGTCCTGCGCAAAGGCGGCATTCAGCGGCAGGGTCAGCAAAAAGGTCGAAAAAGCGAGTGTCTTGAGTGTCGAGCGTTGGATTGTCATCGCGAGTTCCCTGAGAGAGTCCTGAAAAGTGTTTTCTGAATTCTACGCCGTCACCATTCCGTGACGAACTGGACGGGAAAAAGGCACTTTCCCCCAGATTTGTCGAAAATCACGGCGAAAGGCAAATCGGAGCGGGAGCCTTCGCTCGATGCGGTGAATATGTCATGAAGGTCGGGCTCCCCTGCGTACCATCTCCTGCCTTAGAGAGGGCGTGTAACAGATTGATGTTGGTTGGCAACAGCACTGCTACCGGTGCTGTTGCACAGGGACGGCACGTTGGACATGAAATCCATCACACCGCGCGATGGACTGGTCACCTTTTACAGCCAAGACCGAGCAAATTGCGGATACTGACACCGGCGCCTTGCCGCGAATCACCCGCTCGGCTAGTCCAGCCGCATGGGAAAAAGGCTTTTGCCGCCTGAAGATGGCGGCGGTGACCACATCGAACCGGTCGATCTGAAGAAGGCGCTGGAAGAGCGCTATCTCGCCTATGCGCTGTCGACCATCATGCACCGGGCTTTGCCGGATGTGCGCGACGGGCTGAAGCCTGTGCATCGCCGCATCATGCATGCCATGCGGCTGCTCAGGCTCAACCCCGACCAGGGCTTTGCCAAATGCGCCCGCATCGTCGGCGACGTGATGGGCAAGTTCCATCCGCACGGCGACCAGTCGATCTACGACGCGCTGGTGCGCCTGGCGCAGGATTTCTCCATGCGCTATCCCCTCGTCGACGGGCAGGGCAATTTCGGCAATATCGACGGCGATAACGCAGCCGCCATGCGCTATACCGAAGCGCGCATGACCGAGGTGGCGAGCGATTTGCTTGCCGGCATCACCGAGAATGCCGTCGATTTCCGGCCGACCTATAATGAGGAGGACGAGGAGCCCGTGGTGCTCCCCGGCGCCTTCCCGAATCTGCTCGCCAACGGCTCTTCCGGCATTGCGGTCGGCATGGCGACGTCCATCCCGCCGCATAACGCCGCCGAGCTTTGCAACGCAGCGCTTCATCTGATCGAGCAACCCGACGCACCGGTGGCCAAGTTGATGGAGTTCGTCCAGGGACCGGATTTCCCGACCGGCGGCATCATCGTCGACAGCCGTGCTTCCATCCTGGAGGCCTATGAGACCGGCCGCGGCGGTTTTCGCGTGCGCGCCAAATGGGGCCAGGAGGATCAGGGCAGGGGCACCTGGAGCATCGTCGTCACTGAAATTCCTTACGGTATCCAGAAGGCCAGGCTGATCGAAAAGATCGCCGAGCTTTTGATCGCGCGCAAATTGCCGCTGCTCGAGGATGTCAGAGACGAAAGTGCGGAGGACGTCCGCATCGTGCTGGTGCCGAAGAGCCGTACTGTGGATCCCGGCATTCTGATGGAATCGCTGTTCAAGCTGACCGAGCTCGAAAGCCGATTTCCCCTCAACATGAACGTGCTGTCGCGCGGCAAGGTGCCCAACGTCCTGTCGCTCAAGGGCGTACTGAAGGAGTGGCTCGACCATCGGCGCGATGTGCTGATCCGCCGCTCGAAGCATCGGCTTGGCGAAATCGAGAAGCGGCTGGAAATCCTTGCCGGCTACCTGATCGCCTATCTCAACATCGACGAGGTCATCAGGATCATCCGCGAGGAGGATGAGCCCAAGCAAGTGATGATGGCCCGCTGGTCGCTCACCGACACCCAGGCCGAAGCGATCCTCAACATGCGGCTGCGCGCCTTGCGCAAGCTGGAAGAGTTCGAGATCCGCAAGGAATTCGACGGTCTCACCACCGAAAAGAAGCAGATCGAGGCATTGCTCGCATCCGATGCCAAGCAATGGTCGACGATCAAATGGGAAGTCACCCAGGTTCGCGATAAGTTCGGCCCGGACACCGAGCTCGGCAAGCGCCGCACCCAGTTCGCCGACGCGCCGGAACATGATCTGACCGACATTGCGCACGCCATGATCGAGCGCGAGCCGGTCACCGTGGTGGTCTCGGAGAAGGGGTGGCTCAGGGCCATGAAAGGCCATCTGGCCGACCATTCCACGCTCACCTTCAAGGAAGGCGACAGCCTCAAGCTTGCCTTCCATGCCCAGACCACCGACAAGATCTTGGTCTTCACCACCGGCGGCAAATTCTACACCATCGGCGCCGACCGGCTGCCGGGCGGCCGTGGCCATGGCGAGCCGATCCGCATCATTGTCGACATGGACAACGACCAGGACATCGTCACCGCTTTCGTCCACGACCCGAAGCGCAAGCTGCTCTTGGTTTCCTACGACGCCAACGGCTTCATCGTGCCGGAGGAGGAGGTCGTCGCCAACACCCGCAAGGGCAAGCAGGTGATGAACGTCAAGGCGCCCGACGAGGCCAAGGCCTGCGTCCCGGTTTCCGGCGATCACCTCGCCATCGTCGGCGAGAACCGCAAGATGCTGGTGTTTGCGCTCTCCGAAATCCCCGAAATGGGCCGCGGCAAGGGCGTTCGCCTGCAGAAATACAAGGATGGCGGTCTGCTCGACCTCAAGCCTTTCACGCTGGCGAGCGGTCTGTCATGGCAGGATTCGGCCGACCGTACGTTTATCAGGTCGCGCGAGGAGCTGGCGGAGTGGATCGGCGCCAGAGCATCGGCGGGCCGGATGGTACCGAAGGGATTTCCGCGGACGGGGAAGTTTGGGTAGCGGCGCTTCTTCCTTCTCCCCTTGTGGGAGAAGGTGTCGCCGAAGGCGACGGATGAGGGGTGTTCCAGGGAACGCTAACGCCTCACTCCGCTGGAACACCCCTCATCCGTCTCGGCGCTGCGCGCCGATCCACCTTCTCCCACAAGGGGAGAAGGGAAGGCGCTTCACCAACCATTTGGACTATCGTCACGATTGCGGCACTATAACAGTGCATAAACGCTTGATTGGCCGGGGAGAGATGGGCGTTTGAAGGAAGCCAAGATCCAGAAGCCGGAGCGTCAGCAGCGGCTGTTCGGCCTGTCGACGCCGTTGAGGGCCGCCGTCATCCCCCCGATATCGGCCGCACGCTGGCTGCTGGTGCTGATCGTCGCCGCCGGTGTCTATTTCTTCCACGGCTTCCTGTTTCCGGTGCTGGCAGCGCTCGTCATTGCCTTCGCCAGCTGGCCGCTCTACCGCCGGCTGCTTGCCGGCGTCGGCGGCAACCGCACGATTGCCGCGACCCTTGCCATCCTGTTCATCCTGACCTTCCTGGTGGTGCCGATCGCGCTTGCCGGCACCTATGCCATCAACGAAGTCCGTGAATGGGTCGGCTGGGCGATCGAGACCAACCGGCACGGCGCGGTCACCCCGCACTGGATCGCCACGCTGCCGGTGATCGGCGAGTGGCTGAACGAGCAGTGGGTCGACAATTTCGGCCATCCCGGCGGCATCGGCGAACTGATCCAGCTGGTCAGCGGCGCCAATATAGGCAGCATCTATCGCGGTGTGCTGGCCGCCGGCGGCAGCGCCTTCGGCCTGTTGCTGACGCTGCTGTTCATGATGATCGCGCTGTTCTTCGCCTATCGCGACGGCGAGCATTTCGCCGGTCAGATCGACCGGCTCGGCGAACGCATCTTGCCGACGCGGTGGGAGCGGATTTCGCGCGTCGTGCCGGCAACCATTTCCTCGACCGTCACCGGCATGACCGTGATCGCCATCGGCGAGGGGCTGGTGCTCGGCGTCGCCTACTGGCTGGCCGGCGTGCCGTCGCCGGTGACGCTGGGCGCGCTCACCGGCGTGATGGCGCTGATCCCCGGCGGCGCGCCGCTGTCCTTTACGCTGGTGTCGATCTACCTCGCCGCAAGCGGCTCGCCGATGGCAGGACTGGCGCTGTTCATCTGGGGTGCGGTGGAACTCTTCATCGTCGACAAGACCTTGCGCCCGAAACTGGTTGGCGGGCCGATCAAATTGCCCTTCCTGCCGACCTTTTTCGGCCTGATCGGCGGCGTCAAGACGATGGGCTTTCTCGGCTTGTTCATCGGCCCCGTTCTGATGGCGCTCTTGGTCGCGATCTGGCGCGAATGGCTGCGCGAGGTGGAACTGGCCGAGGAAATCCAGCCCGGTTCGCCGGTCGAAATCGAAGCCGACCCACAGGTCGAGGTTCTGCCAGCACCCGGCGTAGCGAAGAAAGCCAGCGCCTGATCCGCAGTCCCGGTCGCGTTAAGGTTCCTCGAGGTCAGATCACTCCCAGCCAAGAAAGTACCAGCCGAGCGTCCACGCAGCCGAGGCACATAGTGTGATCGAAATCGGCAGCACGAGGAAAACGATCCAAAAGAATCCGTCCAACGTATTTCGCATTTGAAAGCGAGTATATTGCAATACCAGCGCCGATGTCGCGCCGATCGCGGCAGCGGCCGAAGTCAGCGCCAGGACGACAAACCACGCTACGGAAAGTCCGTCCATGGGGCGGGAGAAGATCGCTGGGCCAGTAAAGCAAAGCGCTAGACCAACAACTACGAAAATTATTGCCGCGATGCGCTTCATTGAATGCAGGCCCAATTAAATTTGGACCTATCTTGAAGGATAGCTGTTACTTGCGGACTAACGCGACGATAGGATTACGAAGATCGAGATTGTCGAAGAACCCGATCCGGGGAAATAGCGGGCTCGCGCCTTACGTAGACTCAGTCGAGCGTCTCGCCATCCAGCACACGCTTGTAAAGCTCGATATAGCCGAGCGTGGCCTTTCTCATGGGGAAGCGCGTTGCCGCAGACTCGCGGCATTGCTCAGGCGTAAGGGACGCAACGGCATCCAGAGCCTTGCCGAATTCTTCGTCGGTCTCGAACAGCCGGCCGCTATCGGCGTCAACCGTCTCCGGTAGAGCGCCCCTCGGAGTGCTGAGGACCGGCGTGCCGCAAAGCATGGCCTCGACAGGTGCGTTGCCGAACGGCTCTTCCCAGGCGATGGGATTGAGGAAGGCTCTCGCTTCGCCCAGCAGGCGCAGCTTTACCTCGCCATCGACGATACCGTGAAAGCGATAACGACTGCCGAGGGTTTTGAAGAACACGCCATCGCGGCGTGTTTGGCTGCGTCCGAGCAGCTTCCATCGTGCCCCGCCGGCGATGTCGAGTTGGAAATCGAATTTCCTGGCAAGATCGACCGCCCGGTTGAGCCCCTTGCTGGAGCGCGCAATGCCGGCGAGGAAAAGCACGTTGCGGCCCTTTGACGGCGACAGCCGGTATTCGTCCACCGGGAAGCCGTTGTAGACGAAGGTTTTGTAGCCGTAGAAGCGGGCATGATTGGCGCTGATGAAACTCCAGTTGGGCATAGCGGGCAAGCCCGGCAGGATCTCGCGCATGGTGTTCACGGTCGGAATACCGAGATCGAACGGCCAGCTATGTGTGTGGAGGATCTGGGTGTCGGCGGGGATGGCTTTTCTGACCTCGTCTTCGGTCGATGCGTGCCGGACCTCGCAAAGTGGATGGCTTGAACCCGGCGCCGCAATGACCACGACGCGGTGGCCCAGCTTGGCAAGGTCGGTCGCCAGCCAGTTGACCTGACGCTGGATACCGCCATAGCCGACGCAGGGAATGGCTCCCTTCAAGACAAGCGTGATATGCATTCCGCCCCCGGATTGCCCATTAGAAAAAACTAAATAGGGGCAATGATGGGGATCGGCAACCGCGACGTTCGAATAAGTCTAGGCCGGGTAGGCAACCGCGAGCGCCGCGCGGCGCTTGCGTCCCTCATGCAATTGCCACAGCGAATGCGCGACCAGCGTGACGATCAAGATCGCGCCGCCAATCAGGCTGTTGCGTGACGGCGTCTCGGCAAAGATCATCCAGATCCAGACCGGCGCCAGCACCGTTTCCAGCAGATAGAACATCGCCACTTCGGGGCCCGAAATGTATTTTGGTCCGTTGGCCAGGCAGAAGAACGAGATCGGCATGATGACGGCGCCGTTGAAGATGATCCACCAGGGCGCTTCGACCTGAAAGCCGGTCCTGGAGACCATGAACACCGCCAGCACCAAGGGCAAGATGACGCCGATCAGCGCGGTAAAACCCATATCCTTGCCGCTGGCGCGCGAGATGGTGATGGCGCAGGCGACGCAGAGCGACGAGCACAAGGCCATGATGTCGCCGAACAGATAGCCATTGCCGATGGAGTCGCCGACGATGATGGCGATCCCGATGATCATCAATGCCAGCGCCGCCAGCGTCAGCGGCTGTGGCCTTTCCCTAAGGAACACCCAGGACAGCAGCGCCGAGAACATGGTGGTGAAGGCAAGGATGAAGACGAGGTCGGCGGTAGAGGTGTTGTAGACGGCGGTGATGAAAGCGATCGAGCCGAGCCCGTAGAGCGTTGCCACCGCCAGCCCCAGCCGTCCCGGAACGAGCTGTGGCGCCTTGTTGCTCAACGAGCGCCACACCGCCCAGATGAGAAGCCCGGCGATGAGGGTGCACCCGGCGCGCAGCAGCAGGA
Organism: Mesorhizobium sp. P2_E7; assembly: GCF_056403855.1. NCBI lineage: Bacteria > Pseudomonadati > Pseudomonadota > Alphaproteobacteria > Hyphomicrobiales > Phyllobacteriaceae > Mesorhizobium > Mesorhizobium sp. P2_E7. Next base: position 746,105 of record NZ_JBFUER010000001.1, read on the forward strand.
TCGTCCATGGCTCGCCATGAGCGAGCCGGATCAGCGGAATATCGACGGTCAGCGTCATACCGCCAAGCGCGGTGAGCAGAAGTCCTTTGGTGTGAGCATCGTGGGATGACATGAAGCGACTTTCGCAATGAATTCGATGGCCGGCCCGGCGCGATCGCACACTCTCCGCCAACAGGCGGAAAGACCAGCATCATCTCAGTTGAAAATGTTTAGGCCCAGACTTGGGGAAAGAGCAGTTAGCGCGTGACCGCTTCGTGGTCGTAGCGTTCCCAGCCCTTCGGGCCGAGATGCTCCTGCGGCATGAAACGCATCTTATAGTTCATCTTGCGCGAGCCGTTGACCCAGTAGCCGAGATAGACATGGGGCAAGCCCATGGCCCTGGCGCGGGCGATATGGTCGAGGATCATGAAGGTGCCGAGCGAGCGGTCCTCGAACTCGGGATTGAAGTAGGAATAGACCATCGACAGGCCGTCGGCCATCTTGTCGGTCAGCGCCACGGCGATCAGCTCGCCCTGGCCCTTGCCGGTGATGAAAGTGTCGGGGCCGCGGCGCCGGTATTCGATGACCTTGGTGTCGACATGGGTGTCCTCGACCATCATGGCGTAGTCGAGCACCGTCATGTCGGACATGCCGCCGCGGCGGTGGCGGGCGTCGAGATAGCCGCGGAACAGCGAATACTGCTCGGTTGACGGCTGCGCGTCGTGCATTGCGCCGATGAGATCGGAATTGCGCTGGATCACCCGCTTCATGTTGCGGCTGGCGGTGAATTCCTGCGCCAGGATGCGCACGGAGACGCAGGCGCGGCAGGTCTCGCAGGCCGGCCGGTAGGCGATGTTCTGCGAGCGCCGGAAGCCGCCTTGCGTCAGCAGGTCGTTCATCTCCGGAGCCTTGTCGCCGACAAGATGCGTAAACACCTTGCGTTCGAACTGGCCCTCAAGATACGGGCACGGCGATGGCGCGGTCAGAAAGAACTGCGGCGACTGGGTCGGATGCTGCGTCATCGAACCTTGGGAACACTCCTTCGAATCGCTCTACCTTTGGCTCGGCTGGCGAAAAATTCAACAGGATTGTGAAGGCTCAGGTGAACGGACGCCTTCACATTTGCGCACAAATGCCTTTTGGGACCGGTTGAGCGCCGGTTCAACGGTCGCTGCGGCTGACAACCGTGCCAAGCAGCAGGTCGTGCAGCGTGCGCTTGCGATCGGAAAACAGCGTCACCAGGAGAACGAGCGGCGTCAGGATGACGGTGCTCGCCCAGAACAGCACCGAATGGACGACGGCGGTGAGCCCGTCGATACGGCTGCCGTCGAGGCGATCGAGCCGAATGCCCATCATCTTCATGCCTGAAGTGGCCTGGTTGCGACCGCCCAGCGTGTTCCAGATGTAGAGAATGGCGACCGCCGGTACGAGGATGGAGTATAGCGCCCAGCCGAGACCGAATGTCAAAAGCCCGAGCACGGCCACCAGGATCGCGAACGGAATGGTGAGCAGCGCCACGATGCAATAGTCGATGATGAAGGCGAGGATGCGCCGCGTGCGCACACCGTCATAGGCCCTGACGTCGTCGAGCCTGGTGGTGATGATTTCGCCGTCAAGTACGCGCGCGTTCATGTCATGTCCCCGCCATGGCATCCCGATGGGAATGCCCGTCGCCCTTTCAAATGGTGAGGGCGACGGCGAATTCAAGAAACGGACACTTCGGCGTCCGGCGCAACTTCCCTAGAAGATGCCGCGGAAAAGACGGTAGCGGACCCTGTCCATATACTCCCGGTATTCCTCCGTCCTTGCCAGGATAGCTTCCTCCCGCAGGATGCGATGGATCTGGAAGAGCGTGATGATGGCATAGACGGTGAAGTTGTAGATCGAGAAGCTCGACAGCAGGAACAGAATGTGCCCGATCAAATAGCCGGCGTAGATTGGATGCCGCACGAACCGGTAGGCGCCGCCGGTTACCACGCCGCGATTGGCGGGCAGGATGGCGAAGGAGCGGCCAAGCGAAATCTTGCCCCAGATGACGATCCAAAGCCCAATGAACTGGATCGGCGCCGCGATATAGAGCGGGATGATTGGAACGCCGGCCTCCATCGAGATGAAACCGGCGCCGAAGCCGGCCGCCAGTGCGATGAAGACGGTGAAGGGGTTCCAGTCGCGCACCAAGGGTCGCCGCGCCGTCAGCAACCAGATGAAAGTCAATGAGTCCGAAATCATCAGCAGCAACACGTTGAGACGCGCTGGATCGACAACCAGATGGCTCACCCCGCGATAGACAAAGAGCGCGGCGACAGCCAGGGCTATGAATCGGAACAGTCCCTCGCGCAGATCGGCGAGGATTTCGCGGTTGCGCGGACTGGACCAGAAACGCGCCTCTGCGCCAGGCAGCGTCTCACTCTTGAAAATGCTCAAATCAGTCACCCCGATGATCCCCTCGAGGGTGACCATTGCACGCAAGCCGTTGCCGTGGGGTTAAGCTTTCTTGAGCACTTGTCACATTACGCCGGGAGAATCATCACAGTTGCGCCGAACCGCACGAGTTTGCGGTCTGGGCAGTTGAACATGACACTCTTCCCAGTTTAGCTTGCTGCGGCGCAGCAAGACGCTGAGGGGACGGGGTTACATGGATTACGACATGCTGGTCATCGGCAGCGGCCCTTCCGGCCGCCGCGCCGCGGTGCAATCGGCCAAGCTCGGCAAATCGGTGCTGGTGGTCGACAGGGGCCGGCGCCTCGGCGGCGTCTCGGTGCACACCGGCACCATCCCTTCGAAGACGCTGCGCGAGACGGTGCTCAACCTCTCCGGCTGGCGCGAGCGCGGCTTTTACGGCCGCGGTTACCGGGTCAAGCAGGACATTTCGATCGCCGACCTGGTTGACCGCCTGCACAAGACGCTCGACCACGAGGTCGAGGTGCTGCAGCACCAGTTCATGCGCAATGCGGTCAAAAGCGCACGCGCCACGGCGAAATTCCTCGGCCCCAACAAGATCAGCCTGACGGCGGACAATGGCGACTACTCGGAAGTCGGTTTTGCCAATGCGCTGATTGCGGTCGGCACCAGGCCGCATCGGCCGCGCGACGTGCCCTTCGACAAGGTCCGCGTCTTCGACAGCGACGAGATGCTGGAACTCGACCGCCTGCCGCGCACGCTGACGGTGATCGGCGCCGGCGTCATCGGCGTCGAATATGCCACCATCTTTTCGGCCCTCGACGTGCCGGTGACGCTGGTCGAGCCGCGCAACACCATTCTCGATTTCGTCGACCGCGAGATCGTCGACGACTTCATCCACCAGATGCGCGACCGCGGCATGACCATTCGTCTCGGCAGCACGGTCAAGGAAATCGTCTCAAAACCCGACTATGCCGAAGTGACACTCGCCGACGGCCGCACCATCCGCTCCGAGGTTGTGCTCTATGCCGCCGGCCGCAGCGGCAATCTCGGCAGCCTCGGCCTCGACGTGGTGGGCATCGAGGCCGACTCCAGAGGCCGCATCAAGGTCGATCCGCAGACGTTCCAGACCGCCGTGCCCAACATCTATGCCACCGGCGACGTCATCGGCTTTCCCAGCCTCGCCTCGACCTCGATGGAGCAGGGCAGGGTGGCCGCTTGTCATGCCTTCGGCGTGCAACTGCCGCCGCCGCCGGAAACCTTTCCCTATGGCATTTACGCCGTGCCGGAAATCTCCACAGTCGGCCAGTCGGAGGAACAGGTGCGCGAGAGTGGCGCTGCCTATGAGGTCGGCGTGGCCCGCTTCCGCGAAACCTCGCGCGGCCACATCATGGGCGTCAACACCGGCTTCCTGAAGCTGCTGTTCTCGGTCGAGACCCGCCGCCTGCTCGGCGCCCACATCGTCGGCGAGGGCGCCACCGAACTGATCCATATCGGCCAGGCGGTGATCAACCTCGGCGGCACGGTCGACTTCTTCGTCAACAACACCTTCAACTACCCGACGCTGGCCGAAGCCTACAAGATCGCCGGCCTCGATGCCTGGAACCGGATGGGGCAGGGGTAGGCAGGTTTTTGGCTCAGCCTTCCATCTGGGCGAGCAGTGCCAGCATGACATCGGCCGAGGGCATCGGCAGAACCGCCTCGATTTCCGCCGGCCGCACGCCGGCAATCGCGTCGGCGCCGGCGGCGCCGGTGCCCAGAGGTCCGCGGAAACCGTGTTTGGACCAGGCACGCTCCTGCAGCTTCGGACTGGTCAGCCCTCGACTCGCCAGACGCCGCTGCGATGGCCCGCATCCACATCTTTCAGCCGGCTTACTGTTTTCAGTGGCTCGCTGGGGCGTTATGTGAGTTGATGGGGTGGACGGGCGCGACGGGAGATCGAGATGCTGGGCTGGTTCCGCAAGCTGCTGCCGCGCGAAGATCGCTTCTTCGACCTGTTTGAGCGGCATTCCCGCACCGTGGTCGGCGGTGCCGAGGCGCTGGAACAGCTTTTGCAGGGCAAAGACATCGATCGATGGTGTCAGAAGATCATCGATCTCGAGGATGAGGCCGATCACATCACCGCCGAAGTCCTGCTGGCGGTGCGACGCTCCTTCATCACGCCTTTCGATCGCGGCGATATCAAGGATTTGATCCAGTCGATGGATGATGCCATCGACATGATGCACAAGACCGTCAAGACGGTGAAGCTTTTCGAGAGGAAGGAATTCGACCCGCTGATGCAGGAAATGGGTGGCGTCATCGTTGCCGCCGCCAAGCTGGTTGCCGAAGCGATCCCGCTGCTCAGCAAAGTCGGCACGCACACGGTGCGCCTCAACGCCATCGCGGAAGAAGTCATGCGCGTCGAAAGCCGCGCCGACGATTTGCATGAGCAAGGATTGAAGGACCTATTCCAGCGGCATGGCCGCAGCGATCCGATGGCCTACCTGATCGGCAGCGAGATTTATGGCCAACTGGAGAAAGTGGTCGACCGCTTCGAGGACGTCGCCAACGAGATCAGCGGCATCGTCATCGAGAACGTTTAGGCAATGGAAGCCACCATCGCTTTTCCCGTGCTGGCCGGCCTTGTCGCCGTCGCGCTGTTCTTCGATTTTCTCAATGGCCTGCATGACGCCGCCAACTCCATTGCCACCATCGTCTCCACCCGCGTGCTGAGGCCCCAATATGCGGTGCTATGGGCGGCCTTCTTCAATTTCATCGCCTTCATGTTCTTCGGTCTCCATGTCGCCGAGACCGTGGGAAAAGGCATAGTCGACGTCGCCATTGTCACGCCGGCGGTGATCTTTTCGGCACTAGTCGGCGCCATTGTCTGGAACATCGTCACCTGGATTGCCGGTATCCCATCGAGCAGCTCGCATGCCCTGATCGGTGGGTTGGTTGGCGCGGGTATTGCGAAGGCCGGCGTCGGCGCCATCGTCTGGACGGGGCTTGGCAAGACAGTCGCCGCGATTGTCCTGTCACCGGCGACCGGCTTTGTCCTCGCGCTGGTCCTGGTTCTTCTTGTCTCGTGGCTGTTCGTGCGCCAGACGCCGTTCGCCGTCGACAGCACCTTCCGAGTCCTGCAGTTCTTCTCCGCCTCGCTCTATTCGCTAGGCCACGGCGGCAATGACGCGCAGAAGACCATGGGCATCATCGCGGTGTTGCTTTACTCGCAAGGCATGCTCGGCGAAAAATTCTACGTGCCGCTTTGGGTCGTCCTCACCTGCCAGTCGGCGCTGGCGCTGGGCACCTTGTTCGGCGGGTGGCGGATCGTTCACACAATGGGCTCGAAAATCACACGGCTGAACCCGATGCAGGGCTTCTGCGCCGAGACCGGTGGCGCCATCACCCTGTTCGCGGCTACCTGGCTTGGCATTCCCGTTTCGACCACCCACACCATCACCGGAGCCATCATCGGCGTCGGCGCTGCCCGCCGCGTCTCGGCCGTGCGCTGGGGCATTGCCGGTAACATCGTCATCGCCTGGATTGTCACCTTGCCGGCCACGGCGGCAATTTCGGCGCTCACCTATTTTGTCACGCGCCTGGGCGGCTGACCAAAATCTGAGTATGGGCGATAAAGCGTCCATGCAGATCTGACCGCGATGAAGTGTCACCCGCGCTTTTGCGGTCTTATGTAAGGTGGTCGGGGGCTACCTGGCCTTGTCCTTGCGGACTATGGAAAGCTTCGGCCCGTGAGCTTCCCGGATGATCGTGAGAGCCTCGTCTCTGGTGATGCCGACCTTGCGGGCATAGTAGGCGGCTTCCGCTTCAAGCCTGCCGTCTATTGGTTCTGCAATCGCCTGCTTGGCCTTCTGCTTCGCCTTCTTCCCCATGTGTCGAATCATAGCACATTGCGCGACTTGGCTGAATGTCCTTGTCTGAAGTGGTTAAAATTTCAAACTGACCTACTACCGAAGCTAGGAGCGGCGCGGTGATCGCGCGGGCGGCGCTGCTCGCTGTCTTAGTCGGCGTCGTTGCCTATCTGATGGTATCTGGCCTTATCGGAGAAGAGGATATGCCGGGTTTCGGTCGGAGGGGGATTTCCCGCATTCTCTTCGTCAAATTCTAGATTGCGGCTATCGATAGCGTATCTATGGCAAAATCGAGTGAAACGACGCTCGTCGAAGCCGTCAAAGTAATAGACCGCCCCCCAAACGGAGACGTATCCTGGCCACTTTCGGACAGATGGCCACGATTGCCTGCTCGATGCGGCAAGTGATGATTTGCTATGCAGCAGCTGGCGCCGCCATCCACTGCCGGACGATGGCGACATCAGGGCCGCCAATGTCATGACCCGAAGCGACGATGCGGGCATCGACCTCGGCGCCGCGTCCATGAAGCAGCGTCACCAGCGCCGGCGCAAACGGCCCGTAGGTCTCGTCGGCGGCGCCGGCGATGATCAGCACGCGCGTTCCCTCGAGGTCGGTTGACGGCATATCGTCGATTACCGGCATCGCTCTCAGCAGCGCCGCTTTTCGGACGAGGTGCGGGTGGAGCAGCATCAGGCTCGAGACCAGATTGGCGCCATTGGAATAGCCAAGGAAAGTCGCACGGGCGAGATCGAGCCGGTGCCGACTTGCCGCCTCGCTGGCAAAAGCGGCAAAGGCTGATGTCTCAGCGCGGATGCTTGCCTGCCCGAAGCGGGTCGGGGTGATCCGCTCGAACCAGCGGAAGCCGTCCTCCTGGGGAATGCGGCCGCGCACCGCGACCAGCGTGGCGTCGGGTGCGATCTGCGTCGCAATCGGCAGCATCGTCGTTTCGTCGACGCCCGATCCATGCAGCAGAAACAGGCATTCGCGGCTTGCATTTTCCGGCTTGAGCAGGCGGTACGGGAAGGCCAGGTCCTGGTGCAGAACGCCATGCTTTTCGGTATATTCGGGCACGCTCATATCTCTTTGATTTCGTATATATATTGGTCATTTGCCGGCTTCAAAACGGAATATTTTCATGCTCCGCGAAATGTGATTGAACCAGGCCCATTTCAGACCGTTTCTGCGCCGATATGCTTCCTGCGGGAGGAATCGAAGCGGTGTGCGCCGATGGTCGCATCCCGGCATGAACAACACGAGCATCCTTGCTCTCGCTTTGAGGCCTTTTGTCGATGACTACGCAACTCCCGCCGGATCGCGCCGAACGCGATACCCGTATCGATGTGTTCCGCGCGCTCGCTCTCCTGACCATCTATGTCGACCACGTGCCGGGCACCGTCTTCGAAACGCTGACCTACAAGAATTTCGGATTCTCGGACGCGGCGGAAGCGTTCGTGCTGATCTCGGGCATGTCCGTGGCGCTCGCCTATGGCAACAAGTTCCAGACCGGTGGCCGGCTGTTGGCGACGTTGAAGATGTGGCGCCGCGCCGGCGTCCTCTACACCGCCCACATCGTCACCACCATGGCGGTGATGGCGATGTTTTGCGCGGCCGCGGTCTTCGCCCACCGGCCTGAGCTGCTGAAGCTGATCAACATCGAACCGCTGATGAAGAACACGCCAGAGGTGATGGTCGGCATCGTCACGCTCGGCCACCAGCTCGGCTACAACAACATCCTGCCGGTCTATGCGGCGCTGCTGTTGATGGCGCCGCTCTTCCTGCTCTTCGTCAGCTACCGGCCGCTGCCGGCACTGGTCTTTTCCGGTGCCCTGTGGCTCGTCGCCGGCATCTGGCAGATCGCGCCGCCGAACTATCCGGAGCCCGGCTTCTGGTTCCTCAACCCGCTGTCCTGGCAGTTCCTGTTCAACATCGGCCTGGCCGGAATGCTGCATGTCCGGCGCGGCGGCACGATTCCCGTCAATCGCTGGCTGGTGGGCGCCGCGGCGGCCTATGTCGCGGTAGCGCTGGTCTGGGTGCACAGCCCGCTCTGGGGCCAGATCACCTGGTTCGATCTGCCTGTGGTGATCGGCGGCTTCGACAAGACCTTCCTGTCGCTGCCGCGCCTGCTGCACATTCTGGCGGTGAGCTATCTGATCGTCGCCTTGCCGGCCGTGTCGAATCTGTTCCGTCTCAGCCGCGACCATCCGCTCGCTTTGCTCGGCAAGCGATCGCTGCCGGTCTTCCTTGCCGGCACGGTGATCGCCATGGTGGCGCAGGTGATGAGGCTGATCAATCCTGGCGGCTTTGCCTATGACGCCTTGCTGATATCGGCCGGCATCGCCATGCAGTTCGCGCTCGCCTTCTATCTCGAATGGCTGTCTGGGGTCGGTTGGTCGGGCAAGAAAACGGTCCGCACCGAAGCGCCGGCCGCTCGCCAGCCTTTCGGCATGTCGCCCGTGGTGGCAAGGCTGAGGCGGTGATCCCGGCTCGGCTGCTCTAGCTGGGGGAGGGACCGGACGACGCCCGCACCACAAGATCGACCGGCAGCAACAACCGTTGGTGCGAGCCGTCATTGTCCAGGATCGCCTTGACGGCAAGGCGGCCCATCTCGACGATCGGTTGCGCGATTGTGGTCAGCGGTGGCTTGGAAACAGCGCCTTCCGGTACGCCGTCGAAGCCGACGATGGAAACGTCGCCCGGCACGGCTATGTCGTGTTCGCGCAGCCAGTCGAGCGCGTGCAGCGCCATCCTGTCCGACATCGCCAGGATCGCCGTCGGCCGCTGTGGCAGCGCGAAAATATGCTCGAGGCCGGCGCGCACGCTCTCTTCGTCGTTCAGGGTCTCGTAGATAGGCACTTGCGAGACGTCGATGCCGAAGCGGGAGAGTTCGCCCAAGTAGCCACGCAGACGGTCGCGCGTGCCGGAATAGAGGGCGGACGTCTCGACCTGCTCTTGCGTGACCGGACCAAAGCCGGCGTCGGCAGATTCCAGGGCCAGAACGGCAAAGCGACGATGGCCAAGCTCGGCCAGATGGCGCGCGGCAAGGCTGGCGCCGGCGACGTTGTCGATGCCGATCGCCGCGATCGACTCATTCTCCGAATCGAGGTCGAGCGCCACGAAAGGCAGTTTGCGTTCGCGCGCCAGTTCGACCAGCCGCGAACTGCCTTCGATGCAGAACACGATGAAACCGTCGACCAGCGCGCTCTGGATGTTCCAGGCGAGCTGTTCGTTGTTGGCGGCAGAGACCAGCGAAATCCCGGCGCCAGTCGCATCGCAGGCTTGCGAGATACTGGCCATCATGACGCGGGCGAAGGGATCGTCGAAGAAATAGGAGAGGGGCTCGTCGGTCGCCACACCGATGGCGTTGACCTTGCCGGCGCGCAGCAGCCGGCCCTTGGGATCCGGCCCGGCATAGCCCATTGCCTCCGCTGCCGCCTTGACCCGCTCGCGCACCTCTTCGCGCACGATCTCGGGCCGGGCGAAGACGTTGGACGCGGTGCCGTGCGAGACGCCGGCTGCCTTGGCAATGTCGGCCAGCCGCACTGGTCTCGTCTTCCCGGAGGTCAATCCCGTCATCTTCGTCTCCTGCGCCAACCTCCATCTAGCACTTTCGTTGGATCGGTTCAAATTTTCCCTTGATCAAAGGCCGGTGAAGGCTTATGTTTGAATCGATCCAAGGAGATTTGGCCATCTGTCCATTGGATCGGTTCAAGAGGAGGGTGCCATGCATCCCATGAATTACCTGTTCGAAGATATCTACGGCAATGACTGGGGCATCGCCTCGAATGCCGCCACCCGCAAGCGCCGTGGCCGGACTGGCCCGTGGCAGCGCGACCCGCATTTCCTCGTGGAACGCAAGCGGAACTGATCGGCCCGCATTTTCGTGTCGGTCGATTGGATCGATTCAAATTCTTTAAGAGGAGACCGAACATGCATCCCGTGAAGCATCTGTTCGAAGACATCTATCGCAATTACTGGGGCATCTCGCCGGCTGCGGAACGCCCGGAACGGCAGCGGCTGAAGCCTGCAAAGCGCAAGCGGGAACTGCTGCCGGAACGCCAGCAGGACTGAGCCTCGTATGAAAACACCAGGCGGGGCAGGGTTCTTGCCCTGCCTGTTCAACGCTGACGCACCAGCGCCGAGGCCGCGATCGCCAGCCAGCCTGCAATCAGCAAGCTGCCGCCGATCGGCGCCGACATCGGGAACAGCCGCGACCCGACGAAATCCCTGGCCAGCAGATCGCCGCAGAACAGCACAAGCCCGACGAGCAGCACCAGGCTGCCGATCCGCAGGATTCGGTTTGCGCCGGCGAGGCCGACGGCCAGAAACACCGGCGCATGCATGAGCAGGAAGGATGCGGCGGTGCCGACGAAAGCGCCGCCCAGATGCGCGGCCGCCGCAGACAGTGCCACGCCGGCTGCGCCACACAGGCCGCCGGCGAGGACCAGAATGCGGGCGCTGCCTTCTGCCGGATGGTCGGCGATGCTCATGTCTTAGGCTCCTGTGATTGGCGATAGGCGGCGCAACCTGTCAGGATTTTCCGGATACCGCCAGCATGTCGCGCGTGCGGCGTGACTGGACCAGCCAGTTGTAGACAGCGCCGCCAGCCATCAGCACGGATGTGCCGAGAAACACCGCCCGCATGCCGAAATGGCCGCCAACGAAGCCGCCGAGCAACGGGCCCGCGACCTGGCCGACATATTGCGCCGAGATCGCCAGGCCCAGCACATTGCCGCCGACGCCGTCGGGAACATTGTGCCGGATGACGCTGGTGATGCAGGGCAACAGCCCGCCCAGCACCAGACCCATCAGGAACCGCAGGCCGACCAGCTGCCAGCTTTCGGTGACGAAGGCTTGCGGTATCAGCAGCAGTGCCGAGACGGCAAGCGACGCCACGATGACGTTCCAGTGGCCGATGCGGTCGGCGAGCTTGCCCAGCCGTGACGCCGAGAGGATGGCGCCGAGCGCGGCCGCCGACATGACGACGCCCGAGATCAGCGTCACCCGGCTGGCGTCCACGACCAGTTGCTGGACATAGACGGTGATGATCGGCTCGATCGACATATTGGCGAAGGTGAACAGCATGCCGGTCGCCAGCATGGCGGCGACAGGCCGCTTGTCGGGGATCTGCGCCCAGCCGCCCTTCGGCTTCTCCTTGGGTTTGGCCAGTGCTGGCGGGCGAGGCATCTCCTTGATCAGGAATGTCGTCGCCAGTGCCGCCAGGAAAATGACGCCGCCGGCGATCAGGAAGGTGGCGCGGATGCCGATCAGCGGCGGCAGCGCGCCGCCGAGCAGCGGGCCGACCAGCGAGCCTGCGGTGATACCGGCCGACAGCACGCCGAGCGCCCAGCCCGAGCGCTCCTTCGGCGTCTGCATGGCGACCAGTATGGTCGAGCCCGAGGAATAGCCGCCGGCAAAACCGATCAGCAGGCGCAAAAGCACCAATTGCCAGACCGTCTGCACCATGCCGGTCAGCGACATGCAGATCGCCATGCCGAAACTGGCGCGCACCAGCATCACCTTGCGGCCGTAGCGGTCGCCCAGTCGGCCCCACAGCGGCGCGACGAGGGCGGCGGCAAAGAAGGTGGCGCCGAAAGCAACGCCCGACCATTGCACGATCGCCGCGTGGCCGACGGCGCCCAACTGCTCGACATAGAGCGGCAGGAACGGCAGGAGCAGCGTCATAGCCACCAGCGTGCTGAACGATCCGGCAAAACACACGAACAGATTGCGCCGCCAGTGCACATTGTAGGCAGAAGGCGCCTCGATCGCCTGTTTTTCGCTGTCTTGCGGCATGTCATGTCCTGTCCGCTTGCTGCGGATACCGTTTTGGGATACCAAGCTGGTATCCTCATGGACGCAAAGCCCGGTTGCTGTCAATCCGGCGCTCTCAAACGTGATAGGCCAGACCTCAATGCGAGGCCGATCGCCAGCAAGGGAAGCAAAGATGTCACAGATGCAGACCGTCGAAAAAGCGCTTCGCGAAATGATCCTCGGCCTTGAGGTCGGTCCCGGCGAGCGACTGACGGAACGCTGGATCGAGAGCCGCTTCGGGGCCTCGCGCACGCCGGTCAGGGCAGCGCTGCTGCGACTTGAGACGGAAGGGTTGATCTGCCGCGACGGACGCGGCTGGACGGTATCGCCGATCAACCTTGCCGAACTGGAACAGATCGCAGTCTATCGCGAGGCGGTCGAGGTTGCGGCCGTCAGGCTGACTTCGGCGCTGGGCGACAGGAGCGCGGTCGATGTCATAGAGGCGATGCTGGACTCCTGCGACACCGCCACGCCGCGCGAGGAATGGCACCGCGTTGGCATGGATTTCCACATTGAACTGGCACGGCTCTCCGGCAACGAGTTCCTGTTCAGGGCGGTGCGCGATGCCATGACGCGGCTGTCGCGGGCGCGCTGGCTGGAGGTGCGTGACGAGGCTGCACTCGGCCGCGCCTGGAGCGAGCATCACGCCATCCTGGCGGCGGTGCGGGCGGGTGAAGCCGACGCGGCGGCAGCGCGGCTTTCCGCCCATATTGTCGGCAGCCGCGACCGCCTGGTGACGTCGCTGCACAATGACCGGCGCGGTCTGCGCGCCAGGGGATTTGCCGTCGTCGCCGCTTGATATCGGTCACGAAAGCGACACAACGCCCGGCGCCATCTGCTTTCGGCCTCGCTTCATGGGCGCCGATGGCGTAAGGAGCGGCCATGGAAAACAACCGATTTGAAACACCCGTGACCGTCAGGGCAGCTGCGGGGGGAGAAAACCAGCTCCTGCGCACGGCCCGCGAGGCCTCCGACTACCTGCTCAACAGCTGGCCGGGCAAGCGCAGCCCCAAGCACCGCGAAGCGCTGCAGGCCTGCCATGATGCGCTGGCCGGCGACAAGCCGGCGATGATTGCAAGGCGCGCCTTCATTGCCGCGGCGCGCGAAGTCAACGTCTTCGTCAGCGACAAGGCGGCCTGATCGCAGCCACACCGGCCCGTAGCGGGCCGGTTGTCTGCCATTCTTCCTGGCTATTCTTCAGTCTCTGTATGGGTTTCGGAATCGGCCTCGTTCTCAGGCTTGGAACGCTCCTTGGCTGCAACCTTGGCGGCCAGCTTCTCCGCCTTCTTGGCAGCCTTCTGCCGGTCGCGGTCCTTGCGTTCCTGGCCGTAGTTCGGTGGTCGCGCCATATTGTTTCCTTTCGCTGTACCTGATCCTGCCTAGAAGCATTGGCCGGCAAACACAACAGCGCCGGGAGGGCAGACGCCAGCGGTTCGGGACTTGCGTGACGGCTAACACAATGGTTTAGAAAAGGCTGCGGGACAGTTGCTGGAGCCGCCGCCGACCGATTTCGAATCAAAACGACCGATGGCCACGCTTCAAAGAAACGCACAGAAGCTGATCTATTATGCGCGCAACGCCATGCGCGACATCGCGCCGCCGGTCCTGTTCCGGCGCCGGCTCGGCCGTCTGCTCGATCAGGCCAGGCTTTCCGACGCATCGGTCCGCGAGCGGCTCAACTACTACAACACGCTGCGGGAGCCCTTTACACCCAGCCCCGAGGCCGTGCCGATCAATCGGCTGCCATCGGACCGCAGCATGTACTATTACGACCTGAAGGAGTTCACCCGCTATTTCGATCCGGGCCTGCGCATCGACCTGGAATTCGGCGACGTCATCGAAGTGCCGAAGATGCCGTCGATCGTCAAGGACCGGCCGATCGTCGGCGACAATGGCAACGGCGTCCTGTTCAAGCTGAACAAGTTTCGTCATTTCCACATGCCGGCCGACGATGTCGCCTTCGCCGACAAGCATCCGCTCGTCGTCTGGCGCGGCGAACTCAACAATCCGATCCGCACCTTGCTGCTCGAGGCCGCCCGCGACCTGCCGATCTGCGATGTCGGCACGCCAAGGGCAACGGCACCGGCGGAATACCGAAAACCCTACCTCACCATCGATCAGCAGCGACGCTATCGCTATATCATCTCGCTCGAAGGCAACGATGTCGCGACCAATCTGAAATGGATCATGAGCTCGAATTCGCTCTGCCTGATGCCGCCGCCAACCTATGAGACATGGTTCGCGGAGGGGCAGCTCGAGCCCGACGTCCACTATGTGCCGCTGGCGCCCGATTTCAGCGATCTGGCCGAGCGGGTGCATCATCTCGAGCGGCATCCGGCCGAGGCCCAGCGTATCGTTGCTGCGGCCAACGCCTATTGCCGCAAATTCGCCGACGAGCGGGCCGAGCAGGCGATCAGCCTGCTCGTGCTCTACAAATATTTCGTGCTCAGCGGCCAGATCGAACCCGATCCGGAGGTCTGGCGGTTTATCGCGGGCTAGCTGTTTGCCTCAGATATCGCTGCGGTCGAGAACCAGATCAGCCGGACCGAAACGGTCCTTCGCCGTGAACTGCTGGTGCCAGTAGGGGTAGAGCACAGGCGGGCGGCTGACGGCATCGAGGCGGTCGCGTTCCTCGGCGGTGAGGGCGAGGGCTGCGGCGGCAAGATTGTCCTTCAACTGGGTCTCGTTGCGCGCGCCGATCACCAGCGAACTGACCGCCGGCCGGCCGAGCAGCCAGGCAAGCGCGACCTGCGCTGCCGAGACGCCGCGTGCCGCACCGATGTCAACCAGCACATCGACGATCCGCCACAGCCGGTCTTCATCGCGGATCGGCGGTTCCGACCAGCCGGCAAGCTGGCGCGCGGTCGGGCTGTCGCGGCGGTATTTGCCCGACAAGAGGCCGCCGGCGAGCGGGCTCCACACCAGCACGCCGAGGCCCTGGTCGACCGAGATCGGCAAGAGTTCGTATTCAGCTTCGCGCGCTTCCAGCGTGTAATGGATCTGCTGGGTGACGAAGCGCGGCTGGTGCTGGCTGCCGCTGATGCCGAGCGCCTTCATCACGTGCCAGCCGGAATAGTTGGAGCAGCCGACATAGCGGATCTTGCCCTGGGCAACCAGCGTGTCGAGCGCCGCCATGGTCTCCTCGAGCGGCGTCGTGCCATCCCATTCGTGCAGGAAATAGATGTCGATGACATCGGTCCTGAGGCGCTTCAGGCTCTTCTCGCATTCACGGATCAGATGATGGCGCGACAGGCCTTCGTCATTGGGACCTTTGCCGATCCGCATGCGTGCCTTGGAGGCGATCAGCACATCGTTCTTGCGCTTGCCGCCGAGCGCCTCGCCGATGATCTCTTCCGACAGGCCGTTCGAATAGACATTGGCGGTGTCGATGAGATTGATGCCGGCATCGATGCAGGTATCGATGATGCGTGATGCCTCAGCGAGGTCGGAATTGCCGACGGCGGCGAACGGTCCGCTGCCGCCGAAGGTCATGGTGCCCAGCGTCAGCGTCGAAACTTTCAAGCCGGAACGGCCAAGCGTGCGGTATTCCATGTCAGATCCTCGCAATTTTGGTGGGGTCGGGCGGTTTTAGTCGACAAGGGCGGGGGCAGCCCGAAAGGGTCAGCCATTTGTAGGACAATTTAAGCGGTTTGTCGCCATGCCACGGCAATCGATCGACCATGCCTCGCCGATTTGGAGTGATGATCGGCGGGCCGGCGGCTTGCAATAAAACCGTCATTGCCGGCCTATATCAAGTCGGCTCAGGGTTTCATGACAGCCGGCAAGCGGAGCAGCAGAAATGACCGAGTTAAAGCAGAATTCTCCGGCCAGGGATTGGCTTGAGGCCGAACTCGCCGACACGCTCGACGAAGACTATGAGCTTGAAATGTCGGAGCCGGCGCTGTCGCTGGAGATCGCCAAGATCTACAAGAACGCGCATCCGCCATCGATCGACCGGATGCAGTATTTTCGCGATCTGATCAGCTTGCAGTCGGAACTGATCAAGCTGCAGTCCTGGGTTGCCTACCACAAGAAAAAGCTGGTGGTGATTTTCGAGGGCCGTGACTCCGCCGGCAAGGGCGGCGTCATCAAGCGCATCACCCAGCGCCTCAACCCGCGCATTGCTCGTGTCGTGGCGCTGCCTGCGCCGACCGAACGCGAAAAGTCGCAATGGTATTTCCAGCGCTACGTGCCGCATCTGCCGGCCGGTGGCGAGATCGTGCTGTTCGACCGCTCCTGGTACAACCGCTCCGGCGTCGAGCGCGTGATGGGCTTTGCCGACCAGGATCAGGTCGAGCAATTCTTCCACGACGTGCCGGAGTTCGAGCGCATGCTGGTTCGCTCCGGCGTCACCCTGGTCAAATACTGGTTCTCGATCACCGACGAGGAACAGCAGATGCGCTTCCTGATGCGCATTCACGATCCGATGAAGCAGTGGAAACTGTCGCCGATGGATCTGCAGTCGCGCGTGCGCTGGGAGCAGTACACAAAGGCCAAGGAAGAGACGTTTGCCCGTACCAACATTCCCGAGGCACCGTGGTACATCGTCGAAGGCAACGACAAGAAGCGGGCGCGGCTGAACTGCATCGACCACCTGCTTAAGCAGATGCCTTACGAGGAAGTGCCGCACGAAGAGATCACGCTGCCCGAGCGGGTGTTCAATCCTGAATATGAGCGCCAGGTCCTGCCGCGTGAGCTTTACGTGCCGGAGAAGTATTGAAATGATCCTTCCCTTCTCCCCTTGTGGGAGAAGGTGGATCGGCGCGCAGCGCCGAGACGGATGAGGGGTGCTGGAAGAAATGAGGCGGTGGCGATTTCAAACATATTGCCAAGCTGGAACACCCCTCATCCGACCTCGCTTCGCGAGGCCACCTTCTCCCACAGGGGGAGAAGGGGGAGCTTAGCTTACCCGCTTGATCGTCACATGCGTGGCAAGCGCCGTCGCCACCTGCTCGGTGCACTGATAGCCGAGCTTCAGCATATCCAGGCCGGCAAACAGGTTCTCACCCTTGCCCAGCAGCACCGGCGACACCGCCAGATGCAACTCGTCGATAAGCTTCTCCTGGAGATATTGCCGGATGGTGGAGACGCCGCCGCCGACGCGGACATCCTTGCCGCCGGCCGCGGCTTTCGCCTGGTCGAGCGCATCATGGATGCCGCCTGTGACGAAATGGAAAATGGTGCCGCCTTCCATTTCGGTCGGATCGCGCTTGTAGTGCGTCAGCACGAAGACCGGCACGTGGTAGGGCGGATTGGCTCCCCACCAGCCCTTCCAGTTGTCATCCGGCCACTCGCCGCGGATGGGTCCGAACATGTTGCGGCCGAGGATCCAGGCGCCGACATTGTCGAAGCTGCGGACGGTGAACCGGTCGTCCACATCGGTGGTGCCGCCATCCTTGCCGACCATCTTGTGGAAGCTGCGGGTGCTGGTCATCCATTTGTGCAGATCTTCGCCACCGACCCCGAGCGGGTTTTGCAGGGTCTGGTCAGGACCGGCGCCGAAACCGTCGAGCGACAGGGTGAATGCATTGACACGAAGCTTGGACATGAAGGCCTCCGAGATGACCGGTTGTGATTTGCAAGTGGTTGCTTTGTAGCAAACCGATTGCGGATTGCAAGTGGTTTTTTAAAATCACGAAGATTTAGCGCTTGCTAATACTTGACGGAAAAAGCCGCTGCGTTACCCTTCGGAAGGCCCGGAGTCGGGGAGGCGGAAGAGATGAAGGTATTTCGCGTCGAGAGGATGGACGGCGACGTCGTCCAGGAAAGCAAGGAAACGCACGCCAGTACGCCGTTTGGGGCAGCCGAAAAGGTGATCGGCCGAAAGGTCACCTTGCGCGGCGACGCCTGTAAATGGATCCGCGTGGTGGACCTGACGGCCAAGGCCCCGACGCGGCGTCGCCCCGGCACCTACGAGTATAGAGCGCTGGCGGGATAGGTCGGCAATTTGCGGCGCCTATGACGGCTGGCCTCAGGCCGCCGCGCGCTTGGGCACAACCGCAAACGGGCTGAGGCCGAGCCATGCCTGCATCTTGCCGGCGACATCGAGATCGCCGGTCAGGCTGATCTTGTCGCGTTCCTTGTGCACCGTCGTCAGCCCCATCCAGATCGACGTCATGGTGCAGAGGTCCGTCGAGACGTAGAGATCGACGTCGAAGCCCGGATCGTACCAGCACAGATCGACATCACCCTGCTTCTCGACGATCAGCCACCACGAGCGTTTTGACGCCGGCAGGTCATGGTACAGGAATTGTATCACGGTGCGCCCGTCCGGCAGCGGAGAGGGGTTCAGATTGCGCCGCATGTCCCACATCAGCAGCGACGGATCGAGATTCCTGAGGGAAAGCCTTGCCTCCACCCATTTCTGCCCCCAGAAGCCCATCGCCTCGACCACCGGGCGCAAATCCCGGCCCGCCTCGGTCAGCCGGTATTCGAACACGCCCTTCTCGGATTCGATCTCGATGCGTTCGACAATGCCGCCCGCTTCGAGATCCCTAAGCCGTTGCGACAGAAGGGTTGGCGACATTTTCGGCACGCCGCGGCGCAGGTCGTTGAAGCGGGTTGAGCCCGCCACCAGTTCGCGCAGCAGCACCATGGTCCAGCGTGTGCACAACAGCTCCGCCGCCATCGAGAGCGGGCAGAACTGCTTGTATCCGGCTTGTGTCATGTGGTGACCTCCAAAAGATGTTGCCGAACCTTATTCAGAAAACCTGAGATCAGCCAGTACAGAAGCTGTACTGCCCCCCTGGTACAGTTTGGTGACTGGAACGGTCCGGCGGCATCATGCGAGGCAGCGGTCACGTCGCCGGGCAGTCCGGCGCCGATCCATGAGGAGTTAGACAATGACCGCTTACGTGATCGCAGACATCAAGGTGAAGGACGACAAATGGGTGCCGGCTTACGCCGCTTCGGTGCACGACCTCGTGCACAAGCATGGCGGCAAGTATCTCGCCCGCAGCGGCAATGTGAAGACGCTCGAGGGCAAGCCGCTCGACACCAGCCTGATCGCCATCATGGCGTTTCCGTCGGCAAAAGCAGCCGAAGCCTTCACCAACGATCCGCAATACGCCCCGTTTGTGGCGGAGCGCCAGAAGGGCAGCGACAGCCGCTTCCAGCTGATCGACGATACCGATCTGGCGGGAACGATCCCTTATTTGCCGAAGGCGTGAGGAAAAGCCGGAACCCGGAAGTCCGGGTTCCGGCTAGCCCTTCAGAGTCTCTACCCCTGTCGAGCAAAAACTATTCCATCGACAGGATGAGGTTGCGCACGACCGGATAGATCTCGCGCTCCCAGCGCTTGCCGTTGAAGACGCCGTAATGGCCGACATTGGCTTGCAAATGATGGCGCTTCAGATGCGGACGCAGCGAGCGGCACAATTCATGGGCGGCCGAGGTCTGGCCGAGGGCGCAGATGTCGTCGCGCCCGCCCTCGACGGTGAGCAACGCCGTGTTGCGGATCGCGCCCGGATCGACCGGGCTGCCGCGGAACGTGAACGTACCGGTGGCGAGCTCCGCCTTCTGGAACACGCGGTCGATCGTTTCGAGATAGAATTCTTCGGTGAGGTCGAGCACAGCCAGATACTCGTCGTAAAAGGTTTTTATCTTCTCGGCCTCGGCGGTCTCGCCGGTCGCCAGATGGTCATGCAGTTTTTGGTGGGCCTTGTTATGGCGGTCCATGTTCATGCCCTGAACGCGGCAAGCTGCAGAAAGCCCGGATAGACGCGGCGTCCGCCGCCCGCATGGCGCCACGGCACGCGCGAAATGACGGAACTCTGGAACCACGCCAGCGACTTGCTGACGGCGAACTCGTTGACCTTGGTCGGACTCTCGCGCGGATCGATCGGCCCCGCCATCAGCGTCATCGAGCGCGGTGTCGCAGGATGCTTGTCCTCGGACATCACGGCGACTGCGGCAAGCGCCTGGACGCAGGGCTGGCAGACCGCCAGCAAGTGCGCGCCCGGGCCAATCGCTTCGAGAAAGCGGATGATGTAGTCGACATGGTCATCCACGCCGAAGCGGCCGGCGACGAGCGGTACGTCACGGGCATTGGCCCAGTCGGTAATGTAGACCTCGTGGTCTGCCAGCAGCGTCTCCACCGTACCGCGCAGCAGCGTCGAGAAATGACCCGACAAAGGGGCGATCACCATCACCTTGGGCTGGCGCGTATCCATGTCCTTGGTGAAGCGCAGCAACGTCCCGAACGGCAGCTCGAGTGCTGTCTCGACGGTGACCGGTACGTCGCGATTGCCGACCCTGACGGATCTGATGTCGAAATCCGGTCGCGTATGGGTGAGCTTGAAGCGGCCGATCATCTCCAGCCCGGCGGCAAGGCGCTGCTTTACGCTGTCGCCTGAAACCATGCTGCTCATCGCCGAGCGCAAGAGATCGGCGAAAAAACGCGACGGGGCGATGAGGTCGTCCTGAAGCTGGTAGGCCTGGTACAGCATCGAGATGCATCCCGTTCCGAAGCCGCCATGTGGCAGTGCAAAAAATCTAGTGCAAAATTTTGTGCATTGCGAGAGGATTGTTGCCGGCAAAGGGCTCGGAGGGCCGACGGCATGACCAAGGCGACGTTGACGATCTCGTCGAAGAACTATTCCTCCTGGTCCTTGCGTGGCTGGCTACTCTGCCGCATGGCCCAGCTGGAGTTCGAGGAGAAGCGCATCGACATCGATGACCCCGAACAACGGCAGGAATTGCTGCTCCTGTCGCCATCGATGCTGGTGCCGCGGCTGACCCATGACGGGGTGACGGTGTGGGACACGCTGGCGATCGCCGAATATCTGGCCGAGACCATGCCGGATGCCGGTCTGCTACCTGCCGACCGCGTGGCGCGCGCGCATTGCCGTGCGGTATCAGGCGAGATGCATTCAGGCTTTCACAATTTGCGCTCGGCGCTGCCGATGAGCCTGAAAGCCCGGCACAAGAGCTTCAAGATCTTTTCCGGCGCGCGCCCGGACGTGGAGCGGATCAAGACGATCTGGTCCGAATGCCTGGCAGCCTATGGCGGGCCGTTTATGTTCGGTTCCTCGCCGACCGTGGCCGATGCGATGTATGCGCCGGTCTGCACCCGTTTCCGCACCTATGCGGTTGAGCTCGAAGCGCCACACGCGGGCTATTGCGAGCTGATCCTCGACTGGTCGCTGATGCAGGAGTGGACGCAGGACGCGCTTGCCGAGCCCGAGGACATTATCGAACTCGACGTGGAATTTTAGACTAGGAAGGTGAGCAGGATGGCCGCGGCGCGGCTAGCCCTTCAGCATCTGCGCCACCTCGGGCGCGAAGCAGGTGGACGGGTATTCTCACGCGATCTAGTCTTGAGCTAGAAGTCGGTAAACTGAGCAGGCGCGCACGTGACCATTATTTCACTCATTGCAAAACTGTTTGCCAACCGGAACCGTCCGCAGCCTAGGCCAGCTCAAGTCCCAGAGCGGGTTTTCCGCAAAGAGGCGAAATTCAAGAAACATGGAAAATTCTTCCAGATCGGACCGACATATCGCGGCGGGTCCCATTGTCTTCAGCTGGAAAACGCCCAAGTTTTGGTGCCGCCACCCCGCATACTGCTTGGGCCGACGGAGTTTGGGGGATACGGCTTCCCTGAGTACCCGGAGACGCCCAGGCTGCGGCCTGAAGCGACGGACTATTGCAGGCCACCAAAAGACTTGGAAGATTTTCATTGTTACTGGCTTGTATCCGAGCGCCTGAAGGACGTTCTGCAGTCAGTCGACCCCGATGGGGTCGTATTTAACGACTGCGACGTATTCTATTTGAGCGGAAAGCCGATCGAACCTAAGCACTACCTTTGCGACATCGTTCGCAAGATTGATGCCGTGGATCTCGAATCGTCGAAGTTTAGGCTTTTGATCGGCGAGAATGGAGGCGTGTACTACGACAGTGCCGGAGGCGCCTGCTTCTATTTCAAGGAGGAGATTGTTGGCGATGCACACATCTTCAAACAGAAGAATATGGGCATCGTCATTTGCACCGCCAAATTGAGAGAAGCCTGTGTCGAAGCGGGCATCAAGAATCCCGACTTGTTCGAAGATATGTCGGTTTACGGGAGCGGTCGGCTGGATTTCGAAACAAGACATGTCGAAGAGAGTTTTGTGCTGGAGTGAAATTTATCCCTTCAGCATCTGCGCCACTTCGGGCGCGAAATAGGTGAGGATGCCGTCGCAGCCGGCGCGCTTGAAGGCGAGCAGGCTTTCCAGCATCGCCTTTTCACCATCGATCCAGCCATTGGCGGCGGCCGCCTTGATCATCGAATATTCGCCCGATACCTGGTAGGCGAAGGTCGGCATCTGGAACTCGTCCTTCAGCCGCCGGATGATGTCGAGATAGGGCAGGCCGGGTTTGACCATCAGCATGTCGGCGCCCTCGGCGATGTCCTGCTCTGCCTCGCGCACCGCTTCGTCGGAATTGGCGTGGTCGAGATAGTAGGTCTTCTTGTCGCCCTTGAGCAGGCCGGCGGTGCCGACTGCCTCGCGATAGGGGCCGTAGAAGGCGGATGCGAATTTCGTCGCGTAGGACATGATCGCCACGTCGGAAAACCCGTTGGCATCGAGCGCGTCGCGGATGGCCCCGATGCGGCCGTCCATCATGTCCGACGGCGCGATGATGTCGGCGCCCACCGCCGCCTGGATCACGGCTGCCGCCGCCACCTGTTCCACCGTCTCGTCGTTGACGATGATGCCGTCGCGCAAAATGCCGTCATGACCATGGCTGGTGAAAGGGTCGAGCGCGGCATCGGTGATGATGCCGATCTCCGGCACCGCGTCCTTGATGGCACGGGTGGCGCGGTTGATGATGTTTTCGGGGTCGAGGATGTGTGATCCCGTCTGGTCGCGCAGTGCAAGCTCGACATTGGGGAAGGTGGCGATCGCCGGAATGCCGAGCTTGGCAGCGCGCTCGGCCTCCTTGACGGCGAGGTCGAGCGACAGGCGAAAGACGCCGGGCATGGCGGCGATCGGCTCGCGCGTGTTCTTGCCGTCGATGATGAAGATCGGCCAGATCAGATCGTCGACCGATAGCCGGTTCTCCTGCACCAGGCGGCGCGACCAGTCTGCCTTGCGCATGCGCCGCAGGCGCCGGCTGCCGGTAATCTCATCGACGCTGCGTGCGCCGGCTGGTTTTGCCGGCGCGAACTTGTTCGTCGCGGGGGTGAATTTGTTCATCGCCAAAACTCGCTGCTCGTGCGGCTTTGCCCGGCCGCTATGTCGAGGCGGCTTTTACCACGGGCCTCTGTCGCTGACCAATGCGACACGATTGTGCCAGCCGTCATCACTTCGGCGGCCAGGCCAGTTCGGGGCCGGTTTTGAAGAACGACACATTGTTGGTGAAGATGCTCTCCGGCACGAGCCGGATCAGGCGGCCGTTCGGATGGTCGATGTCGGCCACGGTGTCGATGAACCAGCGGTTCCAGTTTACCTCGGGACCCAGATATTTGTGCAGCAGTCGTTTGAAGCGTTCCGGGTCCATCGGCTCGACGGTGGCGGCGCCACGCAGGCCGAGATGCAGCAGGATGCCGGCCTCATTGTCGAAATGCACGATCTCCACCGCGCAGCGCGGGTCGCGTTCGAGGTGCTTGACAGCACTTGCCTCGGTTGAGCCGAGCAGCCAGAGCGCATCATCCTCCCAGATGAACCACATCGGCGCGTTGCGCGGCGCGCCATCCGCGGTCACGGTCGCCAGATTGGCCATCAGCGGGCGGTTGAGCACATCGTCCGGGTCGAACTTTTTCGGCATTTCCCAGCCCGGCGCTGCGGTTTCAAGCGTCATGCGTTTGTCCTTGGATCACAAGACAGGCTCAGGTGGTGTTTCGCCGGCAGTTTTGCCCGCATTTTGCTCGACGATAAAGCACGGTCGCATTCCGCAGCGAAGATCGAAACCACCTCCGCCGGTTGACGCACCCATGCGCCACCTTTAGCACTTCAGTCCCGCAGGCGCGGGGAGGGAATCTCTGACGATGGATTTTGGCGGCGGCGACGAGATCCGCTTCGAACGGTTGGGCAAGGCAGGCGTCGTCACGTTGACGCGGCCGCAGGCGCTCAATGCGCTGACGCACCGCATGATCAAGGCGCTGGACAAGGCGCTCGACGCTTTTGAGCACGATGCCGGCGTGGATGTCGTGGTCGTCAAGGCCGAGGGCAGGGCGTTTTCAGCCGGCGGCGACATCATGCACGTCTATGAGGCTCGGGCCGGAAAGCCGCCGGTCGACTTCTTCGCCGACGAATACCGGCTCAACGCCCGCATCAACAGTTACAAAAAGCCCTATGTCGCGCTGATCGACGGTATCGTCATGGGCGGCGGCATCGGCATCTCGTTCCATGGCTCGCAGCGCGTGCTGACAGAAAATGCCCAGTTCGCAATGCCCGAAGTCGGTATCGGCTTTTTCCCCGATGTCGGCGGCAGCCATCTGCTGCCGGATCTCGGCGGCAGTTTCGGTATGTATCTGGCGCTGACCGGCAACCGCATCCGCTACGGCGACGCGCTGTGGTCGGGCCTGGCCACCCACACCATCAAGGCTGCCGACCAATCCGCCTTCCTCGACCGGCTCTGCGCCAATGGCGACCCGGAATCGGTGTTGCGCAGCTTTTTCGTGTCAGCCAGGCGCGAGACCGCCCAGCCGGTGCTGGAAGCGATCGCCCACCATTTTGCCCAACCTTCGCTCGCCGAAATCCTCGCCAGCCTGGAACGGGCGGCCGATGCCGACGAATTCGCCGCCAAGACGCTGGCCACGATCCGCTCTCGCTCGCCGACCAGCCTCAATGTCGCGTGGCGCCAGATCAGCGCCGGGCTGACTTTGTCGATGGAGGCCTGCATGAAGATGGAGTTCCGGATCCTCAACCGCATGCTCACCGGCCATGACTTCTACGAAGGCATCCGCGCCGTCATCGTCGACAAGGGCTCGACGCCGCAATGGCGGCCGGCAAACCTGGCCGAGGTCGATGCAGCTTCCATAGACGCCTATTTCGCGCCGCTCGAACGGGAGCTCGAGCTGTGAGCGAAGTCACGTCGCGGCGCATCGTGCTGCAGCCCTCGGGCGTCGAAATCATCTTCGCCTGGTTCCAGCGCGTCATCGCCGGCTACTGCCTTCTGTTCGGCATCCTGTACTGGATCCGGCTGATCGGCTTTTATCCTGGCCCGCTGTGGCGCTTCGACCTGATGCCGGTGCACTGGCAGGTCGCGGCGGTGATGCTGGCCGTGTTCTTTCCCTTCGCCGCGGCCGGCCTGTGGATGCTGGCGTCCTGGGGCCCGGTGATCTGGTTCATCTGCGCCGTCACCGAGATCATCATGTATGCCGGCTTTCCCGATCTGTTCGGCCACCGGCCGTTGATCTTGTTTTCGCACTTCGCGGTCGCGCTGCTCTACATCGTCTTTCGCGTCGTGATCTGGATGCAGAAACGCCCCGCGCGCGCCTGAAGAAGCCGCCCTGCGGCCATTGGCTAAATCTTTAGGTTAATTATCCTTGCTCGGGTGACCGTTCGTTAAGCGTCTTCCGAAACCTATTACCGGTAAGCTCTTGTTAGCCCTAGCGTTTAAGTCGAATTTTATGAGTATTCGATAGTGTCGCGATCAAGGTGAAAAACAAAAAATCACCAGGCGACAAACGAGAGGCAAAGACAATGATCAATTCGCGTCCGGCGGCGAAGACCGCCAACGTATCCGACGATCGCCGCGAGGCTATCCGTACGCTTTACATGGAATCGCTGCAGCTGGTGGAGCGTCTGCATCGCCGTCTGCTTGACGTGATCAAGGACGAGTTCGACCGCAACGGCCGTTCCGACATCAATGCCATCCAGGCGCTGCTTCTGTTCAACATCGGCAATTCCGAGCTGACCGCCGGCGAGCTGCGCTCGCGTGGCTACTATCTCGGCTCGAACGTCTCCTACAATCTGAAGAAGCTGGTCGACCTCGGCTTCATCAACCACCAGCGCTCGCGCATCGACCGCCGTTCGGTCCGCGTCTCGCTGACGCCGAAGGGCAATGAAGTGGCCGACGTCGTTGCCGGTCTCTATGAGCGCCACGTCGGCTCAATCGAACAGGTCGGCGGCATCAACAGCGAAGAGTTCAAGCAGATGAACCGCGCGCTGCAGCGCCTCGACCGCTTCTGGAACGACACCATCGCCTACCGGATGTAATCCGCCGGCATCTAATCGCAAGCCGCGCCAAAAGAAGCGCGGCCGGGGGAAAAGCAAATGAAGGACCGACGCCGGGGGGCGCCGGTCCTTTTTTGCGACCAAGGCTATGATCGCCAACTGGCGATGCTGCCGCACTGGCTGCGGTTTGCTTTCGCTTCCGCAATGCCTAATGTCGACGGCCTGGGGGAACGACATGCTCTTGGGCGGCAATCTCAAAATCTATCCGGTCGCAATGATGCTCCTGGCTGTGCCGCAAATGGCGTTTGCGCAGGAGTGGTGGCAAGGCGCCTTCGCCAGTGAAGGCTCGAGCCCCTGCGACAACAATGACTCGATCGTCACGTTCACAAACAAATCGGCCGACATGTGGGAAGTCGCTTGCAGCGTCCAAAAAGTCCAGAAACTGAAGGGCCTGGACGCCATCATTCTCGATATGACCTGCTCGGACGATGAGCAGAGCGTCGACAAAAGACGAACGCTCTTGCTCAAGCTCGATGACAACAAGCTGCTGCGCTATCCGGAGAACCAGGTGTTGCAACGCTGTTCGGAGCTGGAAGGCAACCCCAGGAACTGAGCCGGACCAGCGAGACTTGGGGCTTTGAGGGAACAGTCAGGGAACGGTGCCGAAAAGCACCGGTCATTCCATTTCACATCGCCGGTGGGTCCAAATTCAACGCGAAGCCACGTTGCCGCCATATTCGCGGTGGAAGCGAGGGTGCGGGTGATGCGTGGCGAAAGCCATCAGCGCGCCCCGCAATCTCGCATCGCGGTCCGCTTTTCACGGCCAAGTGATGCAGGTCATGGTTGGCTAATTGTTAACAGTGCCAACTTTAGAGTGCGGGCGATATCGCCCAAATGATCGTGCAAGTAGCCGAAACGCTACAAGCCAAAACGCTACAAGAATGTCTGGAACGTCCATGAGAACCAGCCGCCGCTTTTTCCTTTCCGGAGCCTCCGCGCTCGCCGTCGCCATGGTCACTAGCGCCGCCAGCGCGCAGGACGTCATCGACGATATCCTGAAATCCTCGGGCCGCGGCAATTGGGACGACCAGTTCGACGCCCGCGCCTCGGAAGGCGGCAAGGTTGCCTCGACGCTGCCTATCTTCAGCCTGCAGACGGTCGCTTTCACCGAACAGGCGGTGGCACAGTACCAGAACATTGTCGCCCAGGGCGGTTGGCAAGACGTTCCTGCGACAAAGAAACTGGAGCTCGGCGTCGACGATCCGGATGTGGTGCCGCTGCGCAAGCGGCTGATGATTTCGGGTGACCTGGCGCAGAGCGCCGGCATTTCGACGTCGTTCGATTCCTATGTCGACGCGGCGGTCAAACGCTTCCAGACCCGCCACGGCCTGCCGGCAGACGGCTCCATGGGCAAATACACCTATGCGGCGATGAACGTTTCGGCGCAGATCCGCCTCGGCCAGCTTGAGACCAATCTGCAGCGTCTGCGCGAAAAGGCCGGCACGCTGGGCAGCCGTTATGTGCTGGTCGACATTCCGGCGGCACAGATCGAGGCTGTCGAGAACGACCGCGTCGTGCTGCGCCACACTGCAATCGTCGGCAAGATCGACCGCCAGACGCCGGTGGTCAATTCCAAGATCAACGAGATCATCGTCAATCCCTACTGGAATGCGCCGGTCTCGATCGTGCGCAAGGACATCATTCCGCTGATGCGGAAGAACCCCGACTATCTCAAGGACAGCCATATCCGCCTGTTCGCGCCGGATGGCAGCGAAGTCGATCCGATGAATGTCGACTGGTCGACCGACGATGCAGAAAAGTACCGCTTCCGCCAGGATCCGGGCTCCGGCAACGCCATGGCCTCGGTCAAGATCAACTTCCCGAGCCCGGACGGCGTCTACATGCACGACACGCCGCAGCAGAGCCTGTTCGGCAAGATGATGCGCTTCGATTCCTCGGGCTGCGTGCGCGTCCAGAACGTCCGCGACCTCGTCACCTGGATCCTGCGCGACACCCCCGGTTGGGACCGCCAGCATTTCGAGGCGACCATCAAGACCGGTGAAAACACGCCTGTGCAGGTCGTCAACCCGGTGCCGGTCCACTTCCTCTATCTGTCGGCATGGTCGACGGGTCCGGGCGTCGTGCAGTTCCGCGACGATGTCTACGCACTCGATGGCGCCAGCGAACTGCAGATCACATCTTCGCTGTAAGTGTTTGATGTTTTTAACAAAAGGCCGCCTTCGAGGCGGCCTTTTCTTTTGCGGAAGAGCTTTTAGATCAGTCGCTGATTCACCAGCCTCGCCACTGCCTGCGCGCGGTTGACGGCACCCAGCTTGCGCCGCGCATTGTCGACATGGAAGCGCACCGTCGCCTGGGCAATGCCGAGGATCACCGAGATTTCCCAGTCGGTCTTGCCCTCGGCGACGAGCGCCAGGCTGTCGCGTTCGCGCTCCGTCAGCCGGATCGCCGATGTCGGCGGCGGCGTGGTCAGCTCCATCAGCCTTTCGGTCAGAACAAGGCCCGCCATCTGGATGGCGAAGCGTTCGTCCTGTGAAAAATCCCGCTCGTGGAAGCCGAGATGCAGCGAGGCGATGACGCCGTCGGCGCCGTAGGAAGTGGCGCAGAGCGCATCATGGATGTCGGCCTCGCTGAGCGCATCCCAATAGGCGCCGAATTCCTTGTCGTCGCGCGGCGCGAAATCGCTGAAGCTGTAGCGCGTCCGGCTTTCGCGGATCGCCGTCAGCAGCGGGTTGCACTCCAGGCAGACATAGTCGAAGGCCGGGCTTCCCGGCCAATTCTCCGGCGCCAGCCGCGCGATGAAGCCGCCGGCCGCCCAATGGCTGGCCGAGGTCAGCGTCGCGGTCGGGCGCCGGTAGAGCCGCGTCTGCAGATAAGAGGCGCCGAGATCCTTCATCACCGTGAAGAATCTGACGCTGGCATCTTCAGCCGTCTGCGCCGCAAAGGCCGCTTCGGCATGCGCCATGATCTGTGACAGCATCGATCGAACCCCCGTCCGCTAGCCGCCCTGCAAGGTGACATGGCAGAGCAGCGCCGACAAGGCGGCTTGCGGTGCAGAGAGCCTGTCAACCCCACGTTTTCGAGAGGTTACCACGGCCGCCTGCTCGCTTATCAGAAAGGGCACGGCACAGCCTTACCCCTGCGGCAGGGAGGCTGAGGCCGGCATGATGTTTCTGCCCTTGCCACGCCGGTTCCTGAGCCTCGGCGTGGGGCCGGCCACTCGGTGCCCCAAAGTCAGCCTTGCGCTGACGCCGGGTGCCGGCCGTTTTCATTCTGTTTGGCTGGCGTTCATGGGGTCGCGAGCCGCCGCCGGATGCGCCCCGATTTGGGGCTGACCGACGCCACCACTGCGGCCAAGGAACCAGCCCGGGTGTGGGGGCCCTCGGGGCGCATTTCCGGCTTTCTTGACGCCGAACGACTGCACAGCTGATCGCACTCCATTGTTCGGCGGCAGGAGGCACGCTCGCCTGATCCCTGGCCCGGCTGGACGGATCGGCGGCAATTGCGCATGGTCCGAAAAACAGCCGGAATCGCGCCATGCAGGTCGCCGTCTTCATCCTGACCGTGCTCCTCTTCGTCGCCTTTTCCGGCGCGCTGGTGCGGCTGGTTCGGGTGCCGTTGCCGGTGCTTCAGATCGCCATCGGCGCGGCTCTCGCCTGGCCGGTGAAGGGCATCCATGTCGAGATCGATCCCGAACTGTTCCTGCTGGTGTTTATCCCACCGCTTTTGTTCGGCGACGCCTATGGCGCGCCCAAGCGTGAGCTGATCGCGCTACGCGGGCCGATCCTCGATCTGGCCATCGGGCTGGTCTTCTTCACCATTGTCGGCTTCGGCTATGCCTTGCACTGGATGGTGCCGAGCATCCCGCTGGTCGTCGCTTTCGCGCTCGCTGCCGTGCTGTCGCCGACCGACGCGGTGGCCGTGTCCTCGATCGTCGACCGGAGCCTGGTGCCGGCGCGGCTGATGCATATCCTGGAAGGCGAGGCGCTGCTCAACGATGCATCTGGCCTGGTCATGTTCCGCTTCGCCGTTGCGGCCGCCCTGACCGGCAGCTTTTCCTTCGTTGGCGCGTCGCTGTCTTTCCTCTATGCCGTCGCCATCGGCATCCTGGCCGGGGTGGCGGCCTTGTTCATCGCCGCCCGGCTGCTGCAGCTGTTGAACCGCATCGGCGGCGTACCGGCCGAGGTGCAGGTTCTGGTCATGATCCTGCTGCCCTTCATCGCCTATCTCATCGCCGAGCATCTGCATGCCTCGGGTATCCTTGCGGCGGTCACCGCCGGCCTGCTGACCGGCGGCTCCGGCGTGTTCCGCTTCCTTGGCGTTTCGGCCCGTATACAGACGATATCGCTGTGGGCCACTTTGTCCTTCACCTACAACGGCGCGCTGTTCATTGTGCTCGGCTTGCAGCTTCCCGACATCATTCGCCGCGTACCACCCGAGCTTACCGGCCAGTACCCGATCCTCCAGCCGATCATGACGGTGATTGCGCTGACGCTGTGCCTGATCGCGCTGCGCTTTCTCTGGATATGGGTCGGCGATATTGCGGCCGGCCTCAAGGCGCGCCTGCGCAAGCGCAAGGCCGAGCCGTTCGGCATGCGCGTGCGGCTTGCCGGCTCCGTGGCCGGCGTGCGCGGCGCCATCACGCTGGCCGGCATACTGTCGCTGCCGCTTGCCATGCCGGACGGCTCACCCTTTCCGGCGCGCGACCTGGTGATCTTCCTCGCCGCCGGCGTCATCATCTGCTCGCTCGCCATCGCCAGCGTGGCGTTGCCCAAGATAGGGCGCGGGCTGGTCGAACCGGGCGAGGATGAGGGCGCCATCGAGGAGCGTCTGGCCCGTGTCGGCGCCGCCAAGGCGGCGATCGCCCGCATCGAGAGCATGGCGGGCGCCAGCGACGACGACCAGGGCGAGGTGCCCGGCGCCCGGCTTGCCGCCGCGGAAAACATCGTTGCCGGCTATCGGCGCCGCATCGCCACCTCGGACGAGGCCGACGACGCCCGGGCCGAGGCGCGCGAGGCCGGGCGGCTGGAACTCGAAATGCGGCTTGCCGGCATCGAAGCCGAGCGCACCGCCGTGCGCGACATGTTCCGCAGCGGCGCGATCAACGACCATACGGCACGATCGCTGTTTACCGAGATCACGCTCACTGAAGCCTTGCTGCAGGGGCGGCAGGAGCGCAAATAACGGGTTCAGGGCCGCTCTGCCGCAAACCGGCCAGCAAATTTCGCGCCGCAAACGTGGCGAGGCCAAAACAACTGTGTTAATGGCGCGGCAATGCATGTCGCCTGGGGCTGCGCAGCGGTTTTGGGTGAAAGATATGCATAGGTAAATTGCCCCGAACCGGAGGATTTCAGGCCATGGCAACTGCAGCGGCAGCGTCGAACAAATTCGAATCCTTCTTCGAGACCACGCTTGCTGATGCCGATCCGGAGATTTTCGGCGCCATCCGCAACGAACTCGGCCGCCAGCGCCATGAGATCGAGCTGATCGCCTCGGAAAACATCGTTTCGCGGGCCGTGCTCGAGGCGCAAGGCTCGATCATGACCAACAAATACGCCGAGGGCTATCCGGGCAAGCGCTACTATGGCGGCTGCCAGTTCGTCGACGTCGCGGAAGAACTCGCCATCGAGCGCGCCAAAAAGCTGTTCGGCTGCAATTTTGCCAACGTCCAGCCGAACTCCGGCAGCCAGATGAACCAGGCCGTGTTCCTGGCGCTCTTGCAGCCCGGCGACACCTTCATGGGCCTCGACCTGAATTCCGGCGGCCATTTGACCCACGGCTCGCCCGTCAACATGAGCGGTAAATGGTTCAAGGTCGTCTCCTACGGCGTGCGCAAGGAAGACCATCTGCTCGACATGGATGCCATCGAGAAGACCGCGCATGAGACCAAGCCGAAGCTGATCCTGGCCGGCGGCACCGCCTATTCGCGTATTTGGGACTGGAAGCGCTTTCGCGAGATCGCCGATGCGGTCGGCGCCTATCTGATGGTCGACATGGCCCACATCGCAGGCCTCGTCGCTGGTGGCGTGCATCCCTCGCCATTGCCGCATGCCCATGTCGTCACGACAACCACGCACAAGTCACTGCGCGGCCCGCGCGGCGGCATGATCCTGTGCAATGACGAGGACATCGCCAAGAAGATGAACTCCGCGGTCTTCCCCGGCCTGCAGGGCGGCCCGCTGATGCATGTCATCGCCGCCAAGGCAGTGGCCTTCGGCGAGGCGCTGAAGCCGAGCTTCAAGCTCTATGCCGAGAGCGTTGCGGCCAATGCCAAGGCGCTGGCGTCGAGCCTCCAGGAAACCGGCCTCGACATCGTTTCCGGCGGCACCGACAACCACTTGATGCTGGTCGATCTCAGGCCCAAGAACGCCACCGGCAAGCGCGCCGAGGCAGCGCTCGGCCGCGCCAACATCACCTGCAACAAGAACGGCATCCCGTTCGACCCGGAAAAGCCCTTCGTCACCTCCGGCGTTCGTCTTGGCACGCCGGCCGGCACGACGCGCGGCTTCGGCCAGGCCGAATTCCGCGAGATCGGCAAGCTGATCGCCGAAGTGCTAGATGGGCTGAAGGTCGCCAATTCCGACGAGGGCAATGCCGCGGTCGAGGCGGCGGTGAAGGCCAAGGTCGTGGCGCTCACCGATCGGTTCCCGCTCTATCCCTATCTCGGTTGACCGCACGCCCCGCGTCGTCTTTTATCCCGCGCTCTGCGCCGCTCCTGTTCGGGCGGTGCGGTCTACTGGAGATTTGATGATGCGTATGTACCGTCCTGCCATTCTGGCGCTCTTCGGCTCGCTTGCGGCCTTCACTGTGTCGGGCGCCGTTGCCCAGGAGCAGACGCAGCCAAGCACGGATATTCCGGCCACCACCACCTTTGGCAGGTGGACCACCATCATCGATGCGCTCGACACCGGCCAGGATTCGCACAAGACCTGTGCGGCCTCGACGGCCTTCCTCGATGGCAGCGGCAATGCGGGCACGCTGACGCTTTCGATCTCGACCGGCGATGCTCTGCCGCCCGATGCCTATCCAGCCATCATGTTCTCGGTCGCCAACAAGGACCTGCCGACCGGCAAGAAGATCGCGGCCACCTTCGGCGACCCTGGCGTCAAGGTTTCGGCGACGGTCTATTCCAACGATGCCGTCGGCGGCCACCCGAGCTGGACGGTCGACAACCAGGCCAAGAGCAGCCTCGCTCTGCTGCGCGCCATGCGCCAGGTCATCTCGCTTGACGTGGCGTTCGGGAAGCAAGCTGTCGCCAGCATTCCGATGGATGGCTTCACCAAAGCCTACCGCAACCTCGGAACGTCCTGCGGCTTCTCGACCAAGGACGTCGCGCCCTGATGTATCTGGCGGCGCTGGCAATTTTCCTCGCGCCTCGCTATCTCTGAGGCACGAGCGGTCGTTGCCGAGCCTTTGCCCGCCCCGGCAAAAACCTCTAAGCCTCTCGTTCCGCCAGATTCGCCAACCCGAAGGCTCTCCATGCGCTGTCCCTATTGCCAATCCGAAGATACGCAGGTGAAGGATTCGCGCCCGGCCGAGGATGGCGCCGCGATCCGCCGGCGGCGCGTCTGCCCCGATTGCGGTGGCCGCTTCACCACCTTCGAGCGCGTCCAGTTGCGCGACCTCGTGGTGGTGAAGAAGTCCGGCCGCAAAGTGCCGTTCGACCGCGACAAACTGCTGCGTTCGGTCGAGATCGCGGTCCGCAAGCGCAATGTCGATCCCGAGCGCATCGACCGCGCCGTCACCGGCATCGTTCGCCAGCTCGAAAGCTCCGGCGAGACGGAAATCGCCTCGGGCGAAGTCGGCCGTCTGGTCATGGAGGCGCTGAAGTCGCTCGACGACGTCGCCTATGTCCGCTTCGCCTCGGTCTATCGCAATTTCCGCGAGGCCAAGGATTTCCATGACGTGCTGGGAGAGCTCAAAGGTGACGAGCTCAAGGGCGACGAGCTGAAGAGCGAAGAGGACGCCGGCTGAGCATGGCAGCGCCTGGCAAAGCCGAGCAGGAAGCTCTCGATCGCCGTTTCATGGCGGCAGCACTTCGGCTGTCGCGCCGCAATGCCGGCCGCACCTCGACCAACCCTTCGGTCGGCACCATCATCGTTCGCGATGACGGCGCTGGGCCGATGATCGTCGGCACCGGCGTCACCGCCGTCGGCGGCCGCCCGCATGCCGAGACCGAGGCGCTGGCCGAAGCCGGAGAGCTCGCGCGCGGCGCCACCGCTTATGTCACGCTGGAGCCCTGCGCCCACCATGGCCGCACCCCGCCTTGCGCCAATGCGCTGGTCAATGCCGGTGTGGCTCGCGTCGTGGGCGCCGCCAGCGATCCCGATCCGCGCGTTTCCGGCAAGGGCTACGCCATCCTGCGCGCTGCCGGTATCGAGGTGGTCGAAAGGGTGTTGGCCGCCGAAGCCGCCGATCAGATGGCCGGCTACCTGATTCGATCCCTGAAGAAGCGCCCGGAAGTGATTCTGAAGCTTGCGCTTTCCAGCGACGGCAAGATCGGCAGGCATGGCGCCGGCCAGGTCGCAATCACTGGCGAGGTCGCCCGGCGCGAAGTCTATCTGATGCGGGCCGAAGCCGACGGCATACTGGTCGGCATCGGCACGGCGCTGGAGGACGATCCGGCGCTCACCGTGCGGCTGCCGGGGTTGGAGAACCGCTCGCCGGCGCGCATCGTGCTCGACCGCCAGATC
Source organism: Mesorhizobium sp. P2_E7 (assembly GCF_056403855.1). NCBI lineage: Bacteria > Pseudomonadati > Pseudomonadota > Alphaproteobacteria > Hyphomicrobiales > Phyllobacteriaceae > Mesorhizobium > Mesorhizobium sp. P2_E7. The sequence continues at coordinate 780,956 of NZ_JBFUER010000001.1, forward strand.
AGGCTGCCGGAAGCCTCGAAGCTGGTCTCCGGCATCGACCGGGTGCCGCTTTACGTCGCCGCTTGCCTGGAGGCCGACCCGCTGCGCCGCTCGGTGCTGGAGCGCGCCGGCGTGCGCTTCATCGGCACCGAAACCCATGAGGGCGGCGTCGCCCTGCCAGAACTGCTTGAGGATCTCGGCGCGCTCGGCATGGCCAGCGTTCTGGTCGAAGGCGGCGCCAAGGTGGCCAGCGCCTTCCTTGCCGAGGCGCTGGTCGACCGCATCGTGCTGTTCCAGGGGCCGGAAGCGATCGGCGAGGACGGCATTGCATCGCCCATCGACGCCAACCATATCCCGGCAGGCTTCCGCAAATTGCGCGACATGCGCTTCGGCGAAGACGGATACGCCGAATGGATAAGGGATTTCTGATGTTTACGGGAATTGTTACGGATGTCGGTACTGTCGCGGCCGTCAAGCCGTTGAGCGAAGGCGTCGGCCTGCGCATCGATACCGCCTATGACCCCGCGACCATCGCCATCGGCGCCTCGATCTCCTGCGGCGGTGTCTGCCTGACGGTCACGGCGCTACCGGATGGCGGCTCCAACGCCCGCTGGTTCGAGGTCGAGGCCTGGGAAGAGGCCTTGCGCCTGACGACGGCGTCAGGCTGGAAGTCAGGGACCAAGGTCAATCTGGAGCGGGCGCTGAAGATCGGCGACGAGCTCGGCGGGCACATCGTGTCCGGCCATGTCGATGGCATGGCCGAAATCGTAGAACGCAAGGACGAAGGCGATGCCGTGCGCTTCACTTTGGAGGCGCCGCGTCATCTGGCCAAGTTCATCGCGCCAAAAGGCTCCGTCGCGCTCGACGGCACCTCGCTGACCGTCAACAAGGTTGAGGGCATCCGCTTCGACGTGCTGCTGATCCACCATTCGCTGACCGTCACCACCTGGGGCGAACGCAAGGTTGGCGACAAGGTCAACCTCGAGATCGACACCATGGCCCGTTACGCGGCACGATTGGCGGAGGCGGCGAAAGAGGGGCTTTGAGCCACCCGGGGAAATTAGACCGGGCCTGAGCGTCGGACAAAGCTTGCGAATGCGGCCGCTTCGGCCTAAGTCACCGGCGACCCCCGGAGACATTTATGGCTGGCACATCCCAACACGGCAAAGCGTTCATCCGCCCGAAGAAGAAGGCCCACCTTCTGATCATCGAGGCACGTTTCCATGACGATCTTGCCGACGCGCTGCTCGACGGCGCGACGAACGCACTCGACGAAGCCGGCGCGACCTATGACGTCGTCACCGTTCCCGGTTCGCTGGAAATTCCGGCCGTGATCACTTTTGCGCTCGACGGCATGGGCGAAGGCGGCAAGGACTATGACGGTTTTGTCGCGCTCGGCGCCATCATCCGTGGCGACACCTATCACTTCGATATCGTCGCCAATGAATCGAGCCGTGCGCTGATGGATCTGTCGGTGCAGGAAGCGATCGCGGTCGGCAACGGCATCCTGACGACCGAGAATGATGCGCAGGCCTGGACGCGCGCCAAGCGCACGGAAGGCGACAAGGGCGGCTTTGCCGCGCGCGCGGCACTCACCATGATCGCGCTCAAAGAGCAACTGGGAGCGCAATCGTGAGCGAACCCGCTTCGCCCGGTCCGCGCCACGCCAACAAGCGTGGTGCTGCCCGTCTGGCCGCCGTGCAGGCGCTATACCAGATGGATGTGGCCGGCAGCGGCGTCTTCGAAATCACGGCGGAATACGAGGCGTTCCGGCTCGGCAAGGAAGTCGACGGCGCACTTTATCGCGAGGCCGACGCGCAGTGGTTTCGCGCCATCCTGACCGGCGTCGTCGAGAACCAGAAGACCATCGATCCGGTCATCCGCCAGGCGTTGACCGAGGACTGGCCGCTGTCCAGGCTGGATTCGACACTGCGCGCCATCCTGCGCGCCGGCGTCTATGAACTGATGAAGCGCGACGATGTGCCGGTGGCCGTTATCGTTTCGGAATATGTCGACATCGCCAAGGCTTTTTACGAGGACGAGGAGCCGAAGCTGACCAACGCCGTGCTTGATCGCGTGTCGCGCCGCGTGCGCGGCGAGGGGCGCGGCAAGGACGCATCGTGACCGATACCGGCGCGGCAGGGGACGCGCGCCGCACGGCGATCATCCTGGCGGCCTCGCAGGCGATCATCGGCTCTGCCGCGCCGATCGCCATATCCATGGGCGGGTTGGCCGGGCAATATCTGCTCGGCCCCGACAAATCATTGGCCACCGCACCCATCACCGGCTTCAACATCGGCGTGGCGCTCGGCGCGCTGCCGGCTGCCGCCATCATCCGCTGGCTCGGCCAGCGCGGCGGCTTCATGACCGGCACCATTGTCACCGCGCTTGGCGGCGTCATCTCGACGCTGGCGCTGTATCAGGCAAGCTTCTGGCTGTTCGCTTTCGCTCTGCTGGTGATCGGCGTCGGTGGCGCTTTCGTCCAGCAGTTCCGCTTCGCCGCTGCCGACAATGCGCCGCCCGAATTCAAGGCGCGCGCCATTTCCTTCGTGCTGGCCGGCGGCATCATCACCGCCATACTCGGGCCGCAGATCGTCATCTTCACCCGCGAATTGCTGGCGCCGGTGATGTTTGCCGGGTCGTTCGCGGCCATTCCCGTCCTGGCTGCCGTCGGGGCGGCCATTCTCTGGATGCTGCGCATCCCGGCCAAGGCTGCCGGCCACGCGGAAGTGGCGTCCAGCGACGCCCGGCCGCTCGCCGATATCGTCACCCGGCCGCGTTTCGTCGCGGCGCTGTTTTGTGCCGTCGGCAGCTATGCGCTGATGAGCTTCGTCATGACCGGTGCGCCTCTGGCCATGGTCGGCTGCGGCCTGTCGACGGACGACGCCACGCTTGGCATTTCCTGGCATGTGATGGCGATGTTTGCGCCGAGCTTCTTCACCGGATCGCTGATCCACCGCTTCGGCGCCGAGCGTATCGTCGCCGTTGGCCTGGTGCTGCTTGTCGGCTGCGCCGCGGTGGCGCTGTCGGGCCTGCATCTCTGGCAGTTCTGGACGTCGCTGATCCTGCTTGGCCTCGGCTGGAATTTCGCCTTCATCGGCGCCACCGCAATGGTCGCCGACAGCTACCTTCCGTCCGAAAAGAGCAAGGTGCAGGGCTTCCACGATTTCGTCCTGTTCGGCTCCGTCGCCTTCGCCTCGCTGATGTCGGGCGCCATCTACAATGCCTGGGGCTGGGAGATGCTGAACTGGCTGGTCTTCCCGGTCGTCGCCCTCTGCTTCGTCGCGCTGGGCGCGCTCAAGATGACGGGTATGCGCAAAGCCCGCGCCTGATCCTTGGACACCGCCTGTCAACATGGCGCCGGCCGAAATCGTGGCGACGGCACAAAATTATTGCGTCTGTGCCACTTGTTATGAAACCGTGTGCCCCGACGGGGCGTTGAAGCCATGCTCATATGCGGCCGCCGCATTCCGGTTCAAAGCAAGAGGTTTTCATAATGTTTTCAGTCAAGGTTCTGGCCAGCGCGGCATTGGCGCTCGGCATCACCGCGGCTACCGCCAATGCCCAGGTCGTCGTCTCCTCGAAGATCGACACCGAGGGCGGCGTGCTCGGCAACATCATCCAGCTTGTGCTGAACGCCAACAACATCAAGACCACCGACCGCATCCAACTGGGCGGCACGCCGGTGGTGCGCAAGGCGATCACCGCCGGCGAGATCGACATCTATCCCGAATACACCGGCAATGCCGCCTTCTTCTTCGAGAAGGCCGACGATCCGGTCTGGAAGGATGCCGCCAAAGCCTATGAGACCGCCAAGAAGCTCGACTACGACGCCAACAAGATCGTCTGGCTGTCGCCGTCGCCGGCCAACAACACCTGGGCGATCGCGCTGCGCAAGGAAGTTGCCGAAACCAACAAGCTGGCGACGCTCTCCGACTTCGGCAAATACGTTGCCGGCGGCGGCACGGTGGTTTTGGCCGCCTCCGCCGAGTTCGTCAATTCGGCGGCCGCCCTGCCGGCCTTCCAGACCACCTACGGCTTCGCGCTGAAGCCTGACCAGTTGATCACGCTCTCGGGCGGCGACACCGCGGCGACCATCGGCGCGGCCGCCAACCAGACCAACGGCGCCAACGCCGCCATGGTCTACGGCACCGATGGCGGCATTGCGCCGTCCGGCCTGGTCGTGCTTAACGACGACAAAGGCGTGCAGCCGGTCTACCAGCCGGCGCCGATTATCCGTGAAGCCGTGCTCAAGGAGCATCCCGAGATCGAGACGCTGCTGAAGCCGGTCTTCGCCAAGCTCGACCTCGTCACGCTGCAGGACCTCAACGGCCGCGTCCAGGTCGGCGGCGAGCCGGTCAAGGGTGTGGCTGAGGACTTTCTGAAGAAGAACGGGTTTTTGAAGTAGTCAGCGCACCGAAAGGTGACGTTGGTGCCAAGCACCCCCCTCTGTCCTGCCGGACATCTCCCCCTCAAGGGGGGAGATTGGCAGTTGCTGCGTCCCACTTCTTTCTGCACCGCTGGAGATTGGCGAAAGCCGACGCGAAATCTGATCTCCCCCCTTGAGGGGGAGATGGCCGGCAGGCCAGAGGGGGGTGCCTCGCGCGGAGCTTTCCATCCTGCATCCCGCTCAGAGCACACCGCTCCGCACGAGTGGGCCTCATGACCCTCCGGTTCGACAAGCTCGGCGTCGTCATCGCGGCGATCGTTGCCTATGCCGCGTTCTTCGCTTCCTTCGCCACTTTCCGCGCCAACCGCATCGTGCCCGGCGAGGCGCGTTCGATCCTGGAGGCATTGCCCCCCACGATAGGGCCGCTGCTGCTGGCGATTGTCGTCGTGGCCGCAATTGTTGCGTTGCTGAAAACGCCGCTTGTCCTGCGCCTGGCGGCAAGCGTCGTGGCACTTGCCGCCCTTGCCATTTTGATCGGCGTTGCCGGCACCTTCCTGACGCCGGCGGGCAACACCTTTGCCCGAATCTCGCCGGCCTCCGGCTTCTGGCTGTTGATCTTCGCTTTCACGCTGCTTTTGGCCGATGTGCTGACCAGGCTGAACCTGTCGCCTCTGGCTCGCGTCGGCGTGCTTGTCGCTGCGGCCATCGCGATCGGCCTGCTGTTGGTCTCCGGGCAATGGGACAGCCTGTCGATCCTCAAGGAATATGCCAACCGCGCCGACAGTTTCTGGGCCGAAGGCTCCAAGCACATCACGCTGGCGCTGGGTTCGCTGGCGGCCGCCGTGATCGTCGGCCTGCCGCTCGGCATACTGTGCCATCGCGTCGAGCGATTGCGCGCCGGCGTGCTCAATGTGCTCAACATCGTCCAGACCATTCCCTCGATCGCGCTGTTCGGCCTGCTGATCGCGCCGCTCGGCTGGGTCGCAGCCCACGTGCCGGGCGCTGCAGCGCTCGGTATCAGAGGCATCGGCACCGCACCCGCCTTCGTCGCGCTGTTCCTCTATTCGCTGCTGCCGGTGGTGGCCAACACCGTGGTCGGGCTTGCCGGTGTACCGCGGGCGGCCAATGATGCCGCGCGCGGCATGGGCATGACCGATCGCCAGCGCCTGTTCGGTGTCGAGTTTCCGTTGGCCTTTCCGGTCGTCCTGACCGGCATCCGCATCGTGCTGGTCCAGAACATCGGCCTCGCCACCATCGCAGCACTCATCGGCGGCGGCGGCTTTGGTGTGTTCGTGTTCCAGGGCGTCGGCCAGACCGCGATGGACCTGGTGTTGCTCGGCGCCGTGCCGACAGTGGCGCTGGCCTTCGCCGCGGCCATCATCCTCGACGCCATCATCGAAATGACCGCCACCAAGCGCAGGGTTGAAACGGCATGATCGAGATCGAAGGCATTACCAAGCGCTATGACGCAACGACCGTGGTGGACGACGTGTCGATGGTCATCGAGCCGCGCACGGTCTGCGTCATCGTCGGCACCTCCGGGTCGGGCAAAACGACACTGCTCAGAATGATCAACCGGCTGGTCGAGCCGACCGCCGGCGTGATCAAGCTCGACGGCAACGACAACCGCTCGCTTCCCGGCTACGAGCTGCGCCGCAGCATCGGCTACGCCATCCAGGGCCACGGCCTGTTCCCGCACCGCACGGTGGCGCAGAACATCGCCACCGTGCCGGTGCTGCTCGGCTGGGACAGCGCGCGCATCAAGTCCCGTGTCGCCGAGCTGATGACGCTCTACCAGCTTGACCCCGAGGCGTACGGACCGCGCTACCCCCACGAATTGTCCGGCGGCCAGCAGCAGCGAGTCGGCGTCGCCCGCGCGCTCGCCGCCGAGCCCAACGTGCTTCTGATGGACGAGCCGTTCGGCGCGCTCGACCCGATCATCCGCACCAAGGCCCAGGAGGATTTGCTGGCGATCCAGAAGCGCTTCGGCACCACTATCATCCTTGTCACCCACGACATGGAAGAGGCGGTGCACATGGGCGACAAGATCGCGGTCATGGATGCCGGAAAGCTGGTGCAATATGCCAAGCCGGAAGAGATCCTGGCGCGGCCTGCCAACGCTTTCGTCGAAACCCTGGTCGGCGCCAGCGAAAAGCCGTTCCGGCTTCTGTCACTCGGCCGCGTGCGCGACGCCGTGGAGAAGGGCACCGCCGAAGGCGAGGCGATCCCCGGCGAGGCCAGCCAGCGCGATGCGCTGGCGGAGCTCTTGTGGTCGGGCCGGCCGGCACTGCCGGTCAAGGGCGAAGACGGCAAGCCGCTCGGTCGCGTTACCGTCGACGGGCTGGTCAAGCGCGCGGCGAGGCCGGCATGAAAGCCTGGTTGCCTTCGCTGCTCAGGCTGGCCCTGGTGGTGCTGCTCATTGCCTTCGTCAGCAATCCCGGCTGGTTCGAGCCGCTGTTGAAGCCGCTGACCGAAAACAATGCGCCGGCGATCTACAATCAGGGCAGCCTGCTGACGCTGACGCTGCTGCATCTCAGAACTGTGCTGATCGCCACTGTGGCCGCCACCATCGTCGCCGTTGCGCTTGCCATCCTCGTCACCCGGCCGGCCGGCGCCGAATTCCTGCCGCTGTCACGCAGTCTGGTCAACATCGGCCAGACCTTTCCGCCGGTTGCGGTGCTGGCGCTGGCTGTGCCCGCCGTCGGCTTCGGCGAGAAGCCGACGCTGATCGCACTGTTCCTCTACGGCCTGCTGCCGATCTTCGAGAACGCGCTGACCGGGCTGACGACGCTGCCGGGCAATGTCATGGAGGCTGCGCGCGGCGCCGGCATGACCGGCTGGCAAAGACTGATCAAGGTCGAACTGCCGCTCAGCGCTCCGATCATTCTGGGTGGTATCAGGCTGTCGGTGGTGATCAGCCTGGCCACCGCGACGATCGGCTCGACGGTTGCCGCCAAGACGCTGGGCGAGGTGATCATCGCCGGCCTGTTGTCCAACAACCTCGCCTTCGTCCTGCAAGGCGGCCTGATCGTCGCGGCGCTGGCGGTGCTGATCTATGATGGCCTATCGGCGGTCGAACGCTACACCGCGGGCCGCATGGGGCAGGGGACCGGCGACTGACCTTCCGCCGGATTGCACGTCATGACTGACTGACGCAACGTCATTTCAATCGATCTAATAGCAGGGCGGCGGCGACCGGACTGTTCTGGTCTAACCCTTTTGGCTGAAAGCCGGGCAAAAACCGAACAATATCTTGACGTTCCGAGCCCTGTTTCGCATACACCGCTGCGAAGGACGGATTCCGCCTAGGCTTTATCCGCTCCCCGCACCAACGGCCCAGGGAGGGGTTCTTTTGGGCCACCAATCGAGGAAAATTCGGCAATGACCATCCTATACGCCGTCATCGCCTGCGGCTTGCTTTCAATCCTTTACGCCATTTGGGCGACACGATCGGTTCTTGCGGCCGATCAGGGCAATGCACGCATGCAGGAAATCTCCGCCGCCATCCGCGAGGGTGCGCAGGCCTATCTGGCGCGCCAGTACACCACCATCGCCATGGTCGGCGTGGTCGTGCTCATTCTCGCCTGGTGGCTGCTTTCCATCACCGCAGCGGTCGGCTTCCTGATCGGCGCCGTGCTGTCGGGCGCCGCCGGCTTTATCGGCATGCACGTCTCGGTTCGCGCCAATGTGCGCACCGCGCAGGCTGCGTCCAACAGCCTTGCCGCCGGCCTCGACATCGCCTTCAAGTCGGGCGCCATCACCGGCATGTTGGTGGCGGGCCTGGCGCTGCTCGGCGTCTCGATCTACTACCTGATCCTGACCGGCCCGATGGGCCTGCAGCCCAATGACCGCATCGTCATCGACTCGCTGGTCTCGCTCGGCTTCGGCGCTTCGCTGATCTCGATCTTCGCCCGTCTCGGCGGCGGCATCTTCACCAAGGGCGCCGACGTCGGCGGCGATCTCGTCGGCAAGGTCGAAGCCGGTATTCCCGAAGACGATCCGCGCAACCCGGCCACCATCGCCGACAATGTCGGCGACAATGTCGGTGACTGCGCCGGCATGGCCGCCGACCTGTTCGAAACCTACGCGGTGACCGTTGTCGCCACCATGGTTCTCGGCGCCATCTTCTTCGGCGGCACCGCCGTCCTGGGCGCTGCGATGCTCTATCCCCTGGCCATCTGCGGCGCCTGCATCCTGACCTCGATCGTCGGCACCTTCTTCGTCAAGCTCGGTTCCAACGGCTCGATCATGGGCGCGCTCTACAAGGGCCTGATCGTCACCGGCCTGCTGTCGATCGCCGGCCTCGCCGTCGCCACTTCGGTATGCCTCGGCTGGGGTGAAATCGGCACCGTCGCCGGCATGGCCATTACCGGCAAGAATCTGTTCATCTGCGGCCTGATCGGCCTCTTGGTGACCGGCCTCATCGTGGTGATCACCGAATACTACACCGGTACCAACAAGCGCCCGGTGAACTCGATTGCCCAGGCTTCGGTGACCGGCCACGGCACCAACGTCATCCAGGGTCTCGCGGTCTCGCTGGAATCGACCGCGCTGCCGGCCATCGTCATCGTCGGCGGCATCATCTCGACCTACCAGCTTGCCGGCCTCTACGGCACGGCGATCGCGGTCACCACCATGCTCGGCCTTGCCGGCATGATTGTCGCGCTCGACGCTTTCGGCCCGGTCACCGACAATGCCGGCGGCATTGCCGAAATGGCCGGCCTGCCCAAGGAAGTACGCCACTCCACCGACGCGCTCGACGCGGTCGGCAACACCACCAAGGCGGTGACCAAGGGATATGCCATCGGCTCGGCCGGCCTCGGCGCGCTGGTGCTGTTTGCCGCCTATTCGAACGATTTGAAGTTCTTTGCCGCCAATGGCGACAAATATCCCTACTTCCAGGGCATGGGCGACATCTCCTTCGATCTCTCCAACCCTTACGTCGTCGCCGGCCTGATCTTCGGCGGCCTCATCCCGTACCTGTTCGGCGGCATCGCCATGACGGCCGTCGGCCGCGCGGCGGGCGCCATCGTCGAGGAAGTGCGCAAGCAGTTCCGCGAGGACCCGGGCATCATGGCCGGCACCTCCAAGCCGAACTATGCGCGCGCCGTCGACCTTCTGACCAAGGCGGCGATCCGGGAAATGATCATTCCCTCGCTGCTGCCGGTGCTGGCGCCGCTCGTCGTCTATTTCGGCGTGCTGCTCATCTCTGGCTCGAAGGCGTCCGCCTTTGCAGCGCTTGGCGCCTCGCTGCTTGGCGTCATCGTCAACGGCCTGTTCGTCGCCATCTCGATGACCTCGGGCGGCGGCGCCTGGGACAACGCGAAAAAATCGTTCGAGGACGGTTTTGTCGACAAGGACGGCGTCAAGCACCTCAAGGGTTCCGAAGCGCACAAGGCTTCGGTCACCGGCGACACCGTCGGCGATCCCTACAAGGATACCGCCGGTCCGGCGGTCAACCCGGCGATCAAGATCACCAACATCGTAGCGCTTCTGCTGCTGGCCGTGCTCGCGCACGGCTGAGGCAAAACAACTGCTCCAGGAAAACCCGCGGGAGCGATCCCGCGGTTTTTTTGTTTGAGAGTGCTGGACGGAGGCGGGAAAGCCTTCCTAGTTCTCATCCGGCTCGGCGCCGGCATCGCCGCGCTTGCGGTAGCGATCGAGCAATTCGCTTACGCCAGGCTCGCGCTCAGGCATCGGCGCCAGGCCACGCAGGTGCCGCAGCTGGGCAACGAAGGCGCCTTGCTTGTGCTTGCGGCGGAAGGCGCGGGCGCGGGGATGGATGCCAAGAGCCGCCATCAGCCTGCGCCTGAAATAGCTCGACGCCGCCAGCTGAATGGGTTCTCGCGCGTGGCCAAGGATGTTCACGCGCAAGGCGTCCGGCGCCTGCATGGCGTCCAGAAGGTCCTTCTGTTCCTGCGCATTGTCGTCGAGATAGGAACCTTGGCGGATGCCGGAATGCAGCTTGATTACGGTGAGGTGCGGCATCGTCGCGATCACCGCGCCCTTTCGCCATGCCTGAAACAGCCAGTCCTGCGAACTTTCGCAAAAGCACTGGCTGGCCGGTCGCCAAGGCCCTGTGATGCCTAGCGAGGTCCGGCGCACCATCTGTGCCGAGCCAAATGCTTCCGTCGTGACGGGATCGTAAAAGCCGTCTTTGCCGAATCCGAAGATCGAATTGACGGGATCGCCGGCCGCCGATGCCGGCCGAATGACGGCGCCGCGCGCCAGCACCACGTCGGCGCCCGTCGCGTCGATCCAGCCGGTCATCGCCGCCAGATGGTCGGGAAACCACAGATCGTCGTGGTTGAGCAAAGCGACGAAGCGGCCACGCGCCCTGGCAAAGCCGATATTGTTGGGTCCCGACTGTTCGCCGAAATTGACGGGGAGGTCGATATAGACGATGCGGGCATCGCGAAATTCTGCGGCGACGGCCGCCGTATCCGGCTTGCAGCCATCGCCGATGACCAGGGCCTCCCAGTCCTGCAGCGTCTGGCGCATGACGCTGGTCAGCGCCTGCCGCAGTGCTGCCGGCCGGTTGTGCGTCGCGATGAGGACCGAGACCATCGGCGTGCCGCCAGCCCCATCAGGTTGCCCGGATGCCCCCACGCTACACCAGTTTGTAGGGAATATGGTCGGTGTCCGGCGGCAGGCGCCAGTGATCAGGCTGATCGTAGGCATAAGCCTTGTCGACGAGATTGAGCAGCACCGCCGTTTCCGCTCCAATCGAAGCAACGCCGTGCCATATGCCGGGCGGAATGATGACCACCGCAGGGCGCAACGGGCCGAGGATCTTGTGCCAGACGGCGCCAAAGGTCGGCGAGGCCTTGCGCCCATCGAAAAGCGAAATGCGAACGCTGCCGACGCAGCAGAACAGCCGGTCGATGGTCTCTGCATGGGCATGCCAGCCTGTCACCGCGCCGGGATACAAGGTGCGCTGGAATACCTGGCCGACCGGTTCGGAATCGAGCTCCCACTCCTCGCGGAAAATCTCGGTCAGATAGCCGGTGGAGGTTGCGACCGGCCTGATCTCCTTGACCCTTACGCCATCGATCGCCACCGGCTCGATGGGCATCCAGTCCGGCGTCACCACTTGGCCATCGGCCGTCCCGGTCGCCATCCAGCCGGTTGGTTTTGTCCGGTTTTTGTCTTGCACGGGTGCTCCCCCAATTCAGCGTGATACTGCCATTGGCCAGCACGGTCTGATACGAATTTGCCCCGTCGCTGGCAAGTATGCGTCCAGGTTTGCAGATGGGTTTCGACCTCGCTGCATTTGACGTTTCTGACAGAGTCGAAGGGCCGCATTGCCCAAAACATCGTTCCGTCCAGCCCAAGCAACCATGCTTTTCGCCGGCAATTTGGCACGACACCGTCCGAAGCGCGGCGGGGCGCGACGGACGAGCAGGCCTCATGACATCAAAACAAAAGCCCGCAGGATTGCTCCTACGGGCTTTTGGTCGCCTGAGATGGTGTTGCCTCCGGGGAAGCAAGGAAAGAATGTCGAGTGAGTTCCTAGGCGCCGCCGCCAGGAACGGGGGGCGTGAACTTGCTGGCGCCGTTGATGATCTGGCTGAGGAAGTTCTGGTCTTTGCCGCCGGTTGGCGTGGTGCGCGAGATGAAGTCGAACATCTTGCCGTCCTTCAGGCCGTAATTGGCGATCTGGGTGACGCGCCCGTCCTCGCCGAAATAGACCGCCAGCACTTTCTGGTCGACCAGGCGCGGCTTGTCGAAGGCGACATAGCGCTTGCGCGTCTGCGAGATGTAATAGAAGGCCTCATTGTCGAAGGTCGCCGTCGTCGACGGCGTGCCGAGCGCCAGAAGCACCTGTTCGCGGCTGGAGCCCACCGGCACCGAGTCGACCGCCTGCTGGTCGATGACATAGCCCTGCGTCAGCGTCTCGCTCGGGCTAAGGTCGCCGAACATCTTGGACGAATTGCAGCCTGACAGCGCGGAAGCCACCAACACCAGCGAAACCGCCGCGGTAGCCCCGGGCAGAAAAGTCGACTTGAATTTCAGCGCGCGCAACAACAACTCCATTAGCTGGCCGCAACTTGCGCTGGGCGGCAAAACCGGTAAACCAGCTTGCTTGCCGATGCAACAAGGCCCATTCAAACTATCGGTCCCCAGGAGACCACCCTCAATGTTCCAGCGCCTTTTTGGCCGCGAACGCAACGCCAACCGCGCTATCACCGAGGCGCTTTACGCACAAATCGTGGCAGCGGCGCGGCAGACTGTGTTTTATTCCCACTGGAATGTACCGGACACGCCACTCGGCCGTTTCGAGATGCTGTCGCTGCACATGTTCCTGTTTCAGCACCGGCTGCGCGGCCAAGAGGGCGTCGCGCAAGAGGTCGCGCAGGTGCTGATCGACGAGTTCTTTCTCGATGTCGAGCATTCGTTGCGGGAACTGGGTGTTGGCGATGTCGGCGTGCCGAAACGCATGAAGAAGCTGGCGAAAATGTTCTACGGCCGTACCGCTGCCTATGATGACGCGCTTGAACGCGGTGACGGCGATGCGCTGGCTACCGCCCTGGCGCGCAATGTCAGGCCCGACGCCGGCGCCTGGCCGCAAGCCCTGCCGCTAGCATCCTATGTGATCGATGCAGCAAAGCAGCTTGAGGCACAGACGTCCGAATCGATCCTCTCCGGCACGGTGGCGTTTCCCGTCGCCAAGGTACAATGAAGGCGGGCGCAATGATGAGGGAAGGCAGGGAGGCTGAGATGAAACATGCAGACACGCCGAGCCCAGTGTCATTCAAGGCCAATGTCGGTCGCCTGCCGCACAAAGGCCTGCCTGTGGTGATCGACGCCAACGCCGAGCAGCGCGCCGCCCTTGCCGCCGAGCACGAGCTGCTCTCGGTCGAAAACTACCGCGCCGAGCTGCTGGTGGCGCCGTGGAAGCGCAACGGCGTCAAGGTCAGCGGCCGTGTCGAGGCTGATATCACCCAGGCCTGCATCGTCACTCTCGAGCCGATCGCGGCCCATATCGACGAGGAGGTCGAGGCGCTGTTCCTGCCGGAGCAATCCAAGCTCGGACGGGAAGGCTTCGAAGGCGGCGGCGAAATTCTGCTCGACGCCGACGGGCCGGACGGCCCGGAAACCTTTTCCGGCGACACGATCGATGTCGGCGCGCTCGCCGAACAGTTCTTCGGGCTGGCGATCGATCCCTATCCGCGCAAGTCCGGCGCCTCGCTCGAGGCCGCCGGCCCGGATGAGCCCGTCGAGAACGAATTCCAGCAAAAGCTGCGATCCTTGCTTAGAAAATCCTAAAACACGATGCGATCGGAGAAAAGTCGGTTGTGCGGCAGCCCAAAACCGCTATTTTCGCCGAACCTTCGCGAGCCCCCTTATTTCGCGAGTTTCGTATTTCGCGGGCCGTGTGCCCTGGCCCAAGCTAGTGAGATAAAGACCGCGTGATCAGGATTTCCATCGATGCCATGGGTGGCGATCACGGGCCAAACGTGGTCATCCCGGCACTCATGACGGTCGCTGTCAGGCGTCCCGACATCCGCTTCATCATCTATGGCCGCGAAGAGGTGGTGCGCCCCGAGCTCGCCAAATTCCCCAAACTGGCCGAGGTCAGCGAGTTCCACCATTGCGAGATCGCGGTCAGGATGGACGACAAGCCGAGCCAGGCACTGCGCCATGGCCGCTGGAAGTCGTCGATGTGGAAGGCGGTCGAAGCGGTCAAATCAGGCAGCGCGCAAGCGTGCATTTCGGCCGGCAATACCGGCGCGCTGATGGCGATGTCGAAATTTTGCCTGCGCACCATGGCCACCATCGACCGCCCGGCGATTGCGGCGATCTGGCCGACGCTGCGCGGCGAGAGCGTGGTGCTGGACGTCGGCGCCACGATCGGCGCCGATGCGCACCAGCTGATCGATTTCGCCATTCTCGGCACCGGCATGGCGCGTTCGGTGTTCGGCATCGACCGGCCGAAAGTCGGCCTGCTCAATGTCGGCGTCGAGGAGATCAAGGGCCAGGAAGAGGTCAAGGAAGCCGGGCGCATGCTGCGCGAGGCCAATATGGCTTCGATGAATTATCACGGCTTCGTCGAGGGTGACGACATCGGCAAAGGCACGGTCGATGTGGTGGTCACCGAAGGATTTGCCGGCAACATCGCGCTGAAGACGGCGGAAGGCACGGTGCGCCAGATCTCAGGCTATCTGCGCGCCGCCATGAGCCGCACGCTGATGGCCAGGATCGGCTATGTCTTCGCCAAGGGCGCCTTTGACCGCTTGCGCGAAAAGCTCGATCCGGGCCGCTCCAATGGCGGTGTCTTCCTGGGTCTGAACGGCATCGTGGTGAAAAGCCATGGCGGCGCCGATTCGGATGGTTTTGCGGCAGCGATCGAGCTTGGCTACGATATGGTGCGCAACAATCTGATCGACCGCATCGAGGCCGATCTCGATCTGTTTCATGCGCGCAATCCGCATGCCCAGGCAAACAGGAAAGCCGACGCCGCCGTCGACGCAAAGGAATAGGAAAGACACTTTGATCAGATCAGTCGTGCGCGGCACCGGTGCCRTATCGCCGCCGATGACGAGACGACGGCATCGCTCGGCGAGGCGGCCGCGCGCGCTGCGCTCGACAGCGCCGGCCTGACGCCCGCTGACATCGACCTGATCGTGCTGGCGACGTCGACGCCCAACAACACCTTTCCGGCGACCGCCGTCGAGATCCAGAACCGGCTCGGCATGCATCACGGCTTTGCCTTCGACATGCAGGCGGTGTGCTCGGGCTTCGTCTATGCGGTGACCACCGCCGACCTCTACATCAGAGGCGGCCTCGCCAAGCGCGTGCTGGTGATCGGCGCGGAGACGTTTTCGCGCATCCTCGACTGGAGTGACCGCTCGACCTGCGTTCTGTTCGGTGACGGCGCCGGTGCGCTGGTGCTGGAAGCGGATGAAGGCACCGGCGGCATTGCCGACCGTGGCGTGCTGGCGATGAGCCTGCGCTCCGACGGCGTCCACAAGGACAAGCTGTTCGTCGATGGCGGCCCGTCGACCACCGGCACGGTCGGGCATCTCAGGATGGAAGGCCGCGAAGTGTTCAAGCACGCTGTCGGCATGATCACCGACGTCATCGAGGCAACGTTTTCGCAGGCCGGTATCACCGCCGCCGACCTCGACTGGTTCGTGCCGCACCAGGCCAATAAACGCATTATTGACGCTTCGGCCAAGAAGCTCGGGATTGCCGAACAAAAGGTGGTGGTCACCGTCGATTTGCACGGTAACACGTCGGCTGCTTCCGTGCCGCTGGCTCTCTCAGTGGCGGTCGCCGACGGCCGCATCAAGAAGGGTGATCTGGTGCTGCTCGAGGCGATGGGCGGAGGTTTCACCTGGGGCGCGGTTCTGGTCCGCTGGTAAGTGCCGAACTGGCTGGTTCGGTCCTTGACCTTGCCGGATCAATTACTTAGGCTCTGCCTTTGCTTGTATCGATTTATGTTTTTGAGCTGATGGGACGGTCGCATGGGGGGAAAGACACTTACGCGCGCCGACCTTGCCGAAGCTGTTTACCGCAAGGTCGGTTTGTCGCGCACGGAATCGGCTGAGCTTGTCGAAGCGGTTCTGGATGAGATTTGCGAAGCGATCGTTCGCGGCGAGACGGTGAAGTTATCGTCCTTTGCGACGTTCCACGTCCGCTCGAAGAATGAGCGCATCGGGCGCAACCCGAAGACCGGCGAGGAAGTGCCGATCCTGCCGCGCCGGGTGATGACCTTCAAGTCGTCGAACGTGCTGAAGAGCCGCATCTTACGCTCACACCAGAACAGCAAGGCCAAGGGCAGCAAATAGGCTCCGGAGCAATTCCAGGAAAAGTGTGAAGCGGTTTTCCGTCCGGGATTGCGTGAAGGATGCACGAAGCTGGTTGAAAACGGTGGTCCTCTTTGACGCCGGGCTTGAATGTTGTCTCATAAACCGCTGAAATAAAGCTCGATTCGGCACAATGAGCCGGATCGCCGTCCAGCGTGAGGATTTCGCCCATGGACAAGAGCCCCGACGCTTTCCGCACCATCAGCGAGGTTGCGGAGGATCTCGATCTGCCGCAGCACGTGCTGCGCTTCTGGGAAACCCGTTTCAACCAGATCAAGCCGATGAAGCGCGGCGGCGGCCGTCGCTATTACCGGCCACAGGATGTCGAACTGATCAAGGGCATCCGCCACATGCTCTACGACCAGGGCTACACGATCAAGGGCGTGCAAAAACTGCTGCGCGAGAACGGCAACCATTTCCTCGTCGCCATCGGCAATGGCGACATGGCTGCCGTCGAGGCGATCTCGCAGCGCAAGCAGGCCGATCAGGTGCCGCTGACGCCGGCAGCGCAGCCGCGCGGCATGGATGACGAGATGCTGGTCGGCCAGCCCAAGGTAAAACCCAGCCGCCGTTTTTTCGGCCTGGGCAAGACCGAGGAGGAAGGTCCGGTCCAGCCCGGCGCATCCAAACTGTCACGCGACAACCGCGCCTTGCTGCAGGAGGCGCTGTTCGACCTCCTGGAGTGCAAGCGCCTGCTCGACCAGGTGCGCTAGACCTCTAGGCGATTGACAGGCCCAAGCAAAATCGGAACCGGTTCTGCGGCCATGCGTTTGGCCTTCTCTGAAAAGAAGGAAAACAATCATGGTTTCGTTTTCGACCCTCTCCGATCTTGATCTCGAAAAGCAGGTCGCGACCCTTTCCAAGGAGCTTGCCGCCTTGCGCAAAGTCGTGGCCAAACGCGGCGGCGCTTACTACGAGGACGGGCGCGATGCCGCGTCGGACTATTATGGGCAGCTTGCCGACCGCATCAGCGACGCGCTGCCGGCAATCAGGAAGCAGAGCAGGGCGGTCGAAAAGACGGCGCGCGATCATCCGGCGACGGCGGCTGCTGTCGGGTTGGTGGTGGTAGGTCTGGTCGCCAGCCTGTTGCTCAGCCGGCGCTAAAACAATTCCACGAAAATAACAGATAATGGCGGCCGTCACGTGGACGGCCGCCATTTCCTTGATCTGCGCCCGACTACTTGGCGAGCTTGATCTTGCCCTGCGGCGAAACCTGCGCGGTCTGGCTGCACTTGCCATAGACCGTGCCATTCTTGTCGGTGGCGTCGGTATAGGTGCCCTTGCACTCGATCGAGAGCACCAGGCAATGGCCGGCGCCCTTGCAAACCGCGCCGCCGTCGCCCGTGGGATGCGTGCCGCCGGCAAAAGCCGAGGTCGAAACCGAAGCCGAGCCGAAGGCCGAGACGACGAAAGCCGCGGCGAGCGTGATGCGCTTGAAGTTGGTCATTTGAGCATTTCCTTCTCTGGATCGAGGATCGCCATCATGGCGTCCTTCTGGGTTGGGGATCGCCTTCTTGGCGCCCATGCCGGGTTAGTGCGGCGCCCAGAACAAAGGTTCATGCGTGGTTCGAATTTTCTTCGCGTTTTTTCGCAGCGTCGATTTTTAGCCTTCGCCAACAGCCGGCGCCTAACGCATGTCGCTCAAAAGTGGCCCCGGTTTTGAGAGAACGACATGCATAAAAACAAAGATCTAAAGCGCATCGCCTGAATCCGTTCAAACGCGACGCGCTTTAGCGCGAACGGCCGGCATCGGACCTGCATTTGGCGTGAAGCGCGCTGGCATAGATGTGCGCCAGGCCGCTGTGCCGCCGCTGCAGATAATGCGACCGGTCGAGCCGCCACAGCCGCTCGATTTCGCCGGCGAACGCCGGGTTGGTCGTGGTGCCATAGCCGGCGCCGGGATAGACGACGATCTCGCCGGCATAGAGCCGATGATCGGTCACCAGAAAGTCGATGCGGATGTAGTCGAGGTCGCCGGCGATGACAGGGGCGATCGATACCGCCTGACGGACATAGTCGAGAAGCTGCGCATTGACCGGCACCGCCTGATCCTCGCGCGGATAATCCGGATCGCGCCCGGGTACCGGATTGGAGTGCCGATCGAGAAGCAGTGAGCGCTTCGCGACCTTGTCCTCGACCCAGGCATGCGTCACCGCGCCGCCGCAGACATGCACCTTGATGTCGGTCGCGATCCTGGCGCCGGCGAGCGCCAGCCGCTCTTCCACGAACACGGTGCGAACGACAGGCCAATAGGCCCACTCGCCATCGCGACGGCCATAGTGCTTTCTCAGCCAGTGCCTCGCCTTGGCGACGATGAAGCCGCGACCGGGGTCGCCACCGGCAACGAATATGTTCATCGCGCAGCCGTGGTTGGTCTTGACGACAATATCGCCGGCCAGCAGGTCGAGAGGAATGTCTATGGCGTCGCGCCCGGACCAGAGCGTCCGTGGCAAGGCCAGTTCGGGGCAAGCGCTGCTTATATGAGCCTTGGCGGCGAGCTTGTCGGTCAGGGTCACGAACAGCGGATTGCGGTCGAAGATTTTTCGCCAGAGCACCCGCTCGTGATAGCTCTCAGGCGCGGCCGGATTGGGCACATAGCCCAGTTTCATGACGAATCGAACGACCAGGGCCGGGTGGCGAAGCGTGATGAGCAGGCGCGCAACAGCCAAAACGAGACGGTGTCTGGCCGCAATGTTGGCCTTCATAAGGGATACCTCTCGGGAAAATCCCTGTCAGGCCGGCAAGCGGGCCGATCGACCCGCGCTTATCCCCATAGCATAAATTATCCAGGCGGTATCATGCCCCCGTAGATCCCAGGTTCCACGGCCTGCCGCCGAATAGACGGCGACCTCACTGGAGGTTTTGCACCTCGGTCATGGGCAATCTCATTGTTAAATTTGCCAGAATCCTTGGAAAATGGCCGGCCAAGACCGAGTCCGGCTCTTGTCAGGTGGCGGCAGCAGTCATTGTCGCCGCCTTGGCACCGCACTTACTGCCCCATCCGGCTGCGGCTATAACGCCAATCCAAAGATATCGGCGCAGGAGGCGGGGCGTGATCGCAAACTACATCGACGAGTTCATCATGTTCTGCGTTGGGCTATGGATGACAGGCGTTGGCTTTGGACTGCTCCAAAGTCCTTTTCAGGCTCAGCCGGGTCAGCAGCCGTGGTGGCTGCAAGTGGCGAAGCATTTCAAATGGATGGGACCGCTGTTGATTTTGATCGCGATCGTGCTCGCGTTCGCGGCGCCATCCTAGCGGGTTCCGGCGACACTGAGACACCCGCGGCGTCCTCTAGGTTGCAACCGCTGTGCTGCCTCGGCTGTGCCCCTGGTCAATTCGTTGGGCTGCGCTGTGTTTCAAGCCTGCTGGTGCATGGAAGCCATCGAATCCTGCCTCCACCTTGCCACGTCCCGCATGGGAGAAGCCAATGGGAAGGCGGCCTTGGCGAGGACTCCAAGACCAGCCTTCCCATCGCGCAAGTCAGCCGGCTCAGGCCTTCTTGGCTTCCACCTTCTTGTGGTGATGGTGGTGGTGGTGATGATGGCGGTGATGCCTCTTGTGATGCTTGTAGTGATGATGATGGTGGTGGTGATGCTTCTTCGCCATCGGAGCTGCGTCCGCGCTGCTGGCGCCGATAATCGGCAGCGAGACAGCCAGGGCGAAAGCGAGCCCGAGAGCCGACAGGAGGGACTTCTTCATGACTTCGTTTCCTTTTCTGCGCGGGCTGAATTTGACCGCCACCGGGCAAGATCGGTGACGTGAACCCCGCAGCCATGACTATCGCCTCCGAATTTTTCGACAGTTTTTCCCGACTGTAGAATTTTGTTTCTGGATTGTGTCTGGCGCCTTCGCAGGCGCAGCAACCGCTCACATCGGCGGAACGACACCGTTGTTGCCAACCACGACCCGGCCGGAAGTCAGCGTGCCGTCGCTGCCACGCTCGGCGTTGACGAACACCACGGCGCCGGGCTGAAGGTCGGCCGGTGTGGCCGGAGCGAAGGTCACCACCGGTGTCGTCTGCGGGATCGCAATCTGCTTTTTCTGACCATTGTCGTAGGTCAGCGTCACCGAGCGGCCCGCAATCTCGGTGACATCGGCAACCGTGCCGTTGGTCATCCGGCTGTTGGGCTCGAGATCCCACGGACGGTCGCCTTCGCCGGTGCCTTTGAGCGCAGCCGGGAAGATTACCACCTCCAGCGCGCCGCTGCCGCCATCGGCCTTTGAAACCGAGGCGATTCCGAGGAAATCGCCTTGCTTGATATCCCCGGCGTCCGCCTGGGCGACACCGAAGATCTTCCAACCGTCAGCCAGCGCGATGGCGTCGGTGGCGCCTTCTCGGGTCTTCACCGTCAGCGTCGATCCGGCAAAGGCGGTAACGGTGCCACGAATGCGCACGGCGTCGGCGGCTTGCGCCTCGACCAGACTGGCGCCGGCGAGGCCTGAGATCGTGGCGAGCACAATGGCTGATGTCTTCAATGTCATGGGTATGATCCTTTTGGGGAAAGCTGGCCCGATGCGGTTGCCAGCGACATCAGGCTAACGCGCGAGCAGCCTGAAACCGCTGAACACTTCGGCGTGCAACCCTTCAAAAGAACTTGATTAGGAGGATCGGGGCGGAGATCCCATATGCCTGGCGCCAGCGATTTTGACGCCGGTTCACGATGCCGTGACGGTCGGTTTGGGTCTTGGCAAATCGCCCTTGAGCGGGCATTGTCCCGGCTCTCAGGCAACACCCTATGATTTGATCCAAAACTCTTTAGCCCCATGGAGTTGCCAATGCCCCAAAATGCGAAACACGAACCCTTCTCCAGGCTGGCGGCCGATGTTGCGCTTGAGCACCCCGGCCTTAAAGCCATCCGGGAAACAAAGGGATACAGTATTGAAGAGCTTTCCCTGACCTGCGGTCTGTCGACCAGCGAGATTGCCGACATAGAGAGCGGCAAGGACATCGATCCGTCGAAACTTCGCCGGATCGCCGCAGCATTGCAATTGCCGGAAACGGCCCTGATCGATGCCCCGGCGCCAACAGCGCCTGTGGAAAATCGGTCCGTTTCGTAAACAGCGACGCCAAGGCGTCTCTCAACAAGCTCGCCATGGTTTGCCCTGGCGAGCTTTTTCATGTTCGAGTGGCCCAGAGCAATTCCAGGAAAAGTATGAGCGGTTTTCCCCGGAAAAGCGCGTAGCTCTTCCCTTGGGAATTGCGAAAAACAAGTGTCTGTTGCCCGCCGGATCGAATGGAGGAGAAGAATGAGCCTTGAGACCGTGCGTGCCTTTCTGGCTGCCCATGCCCCCGATGTCGAAGTCCTGGTGACCGAAGCGAGTTCTGCGACAGTAGCGCTGGCAGCGGCGGCGCATGGCGTGGAGCCGGCGCAGATCGCCAAGACCATCTGCCTGCGCGTCGGCGAGCAGACCATGCTGATCGTGGCCGGCGGCCTATCGAGGCTCGACAATCGCAAATTCAAGGACCGCTTCGGCGGCAAGCCGCGCATGCTTGACGCCGATGAGGTTGTCGCCACCACAAGCCATCCTGTCGGCGGCGTCTGTCCGTTCGGCCTGCCGGCGCCGCTGCCGGTCTATTGCGACGTCTCGCTGCGTGCCTTCGATGAAGTCGTCCCCGCCGCCGGCGCCACCAACGCCGCCGTACGACTCAGCCCGCAGCGCATGGCCGAGATCGTCAACGCAGAGTGGGTGGATGTGTGCCAGTAGCGAGCTGAGCGGCTGGCAGAAGATTGGGCGACGCACTATACGTGTTGAAATGAACGACGTTTTTGGTTACATCGCCTATGGTGAGAACGAGCTTTACCATCGCGGCGCCCTACTCAGCGCCCTCAAGCTTTTGCACCATTGCCCGACCGCCAGAATAGTCGTCGCAACGGACAGGACTGAACTCCTTCACGCTTATCCTGTTGAGACAATGCTCATAACGGCCGAACAGAAAGACCAGTGGTCTTTCGGCGGAAGCTACCATTTCGGCATCAAGGCCGGGGCTATGCGTGAGCTTTTGCAGAGAGCAGATCGGCTCCTTTTCATGGACACCGACATGTACCCGGTGGGTGACCCGTCGAAGGTCTTCCGCTCGATCTCTGCGACCCATTCCTTTATGCGCCTGTGCGAAGGGCCGCACCGTATCTATCAGAGCGCGCTGCCGGGCAAGGACATCAGCATCGGCGGCCAGGTCCTGACCGGCCAGGAACCGATGTGGAACAGCGGAATCGTAGGAATCCACCGGGATAACCTCAGTGCCATGGTGGACGCCTTCGCAGCTATCAAGGCCGTTTATGAGGTGACCGACACGTGGGCGCCAGAACAGTTCTGCCTCGGGGTAGCCCTTTCTCAAAACGGCAGAACTATCAGCCCTCATGGCCTGCCGATCCGACACTACAACACCCGAGGTAAAAAGCAGTTTGCTGAGCCGCGTGTTCATGCGTTCTTTAACGCTTATGGCAAGGTGCCAGTCGTCCAGCAGGTTGCAAAGGCCAGTCGATATCGTCTGTGGCGAACTCCCGCGGATCTCTTGCGCCAGAAGCTCAGGAGATCACCGTGACGGGGTGGCTCCGCATGAAAAATCCGTTTCGATCCAAGCTGCCCTCAAGCGTGACCCTCGGACGTCACACCTATGGCGTGAGCCGGAAGAAGGTGCTTGGAGCGTCTGCCACCACTCCGCTGACCATCGGGGCGTTCTGTTCAGTCGCCGGCAACGTCAGCTTTGAATGTTCCGGGGGAAGTCACGTGCCTTGGGCTGCAACCACATTTCCGATCCATAGCCGCATGATGGACTCCGTTGACCCCACTGAGCGCGGTGGCAAACCCGTCGGCATTACCATCGCCAACGATGTCTGGATCGGCCGTCATGCGATGATCATGCCAGGCGTCCACATTGCCGATGGCGCCATCGTTGCGGCCGGCGCCGTTGTCACCAAGGATGTGCCGCCATATGCAATCGTCGGCGGGGTTCCGGCCAGGCTTATCCGCTATCGGTTTTCGGAGGACGTCATTGCGAAATTGCTGGCGATCCGGTGGTGGGCATGGAGCGACGAGAAGATCAAGCAGGAGGCTGCTTTTCTCACAGGGCCCATCGAGCCTTTCCTGGAGCGACACGCCGGCGTGACGCCGTAGGAAACGCATTTTGCTAGTGGCTGTAATGCGGCTGAGAAATCACGTGGCCACTTTGGGGGAAGCAGCTAACAGCCTGTGTTGTTTGGTCGGAGTGGCCGGATTCGAACCGACGACCCCTTGACCCCCAGTCAAGTGCGCTACCGGGCTGCGCTACACTCCGGACCGCGCAAAGCCATATATTTTCAAGGGTTATGGTGCAAGCGCTAAAACGGCGCATGTGAACGAACTGGGCGAATATTGCGTGACCAGGCAACGAGGTCCGTCCGAGCTCACCGGCCGATTTCTGGATAGCCGTGAGATAAACGCCAGAATCCCTTGGACAGATGCGAGGTCCGAGAGCCATCCGGTCTTGTCGGCGCAACACCAAGACGATATGGCTCGCCAACCTCGATCAGGGAAGGCCGAGTTTGTCAGGTTCCTGCTTTTTTCTCGCTGCGGATGGCGGCTATTTCCCGTATGCCTGCCTTACAGCGCGGAGAATAATGGATGTTTCCGCCGGGGCCACCCCCGGCTTCATTCTTCACGTCGGCGTAAACGACGATGATATGCAGGCGGGCCGGCGTCTCCTCAAGGACCAGGTCGAACTGGTCGACGTTTCCTCATTCATGGAAGAAGTAAGGTCCGGGTTTCGTAACAGCAGCATCGCGGCGTTTGTTCGACTCTTCGCCGATCAGATGCCTGACTTCGAGGCTTACGACCGCATCGCCTATACCGACTGCGACGTGCTGTTCAATCGAGACATCCGGGATCTGACAAGCCAGCAGCTTCAAGCCCCGCTGCTGGCAGCGCACGACGACTATATGTACTTCCTGCCGACCTATAGACAAAAGCTCTCCATGCAGCCGGGAGCACCGTACTTCAATTCAGGCGTGCTGCTGTTTGATATGACGGCTGTGCGCGCTCAGGGCCTTTTGGAACGCACCCGCCAAGTCGCCATCGAAAAAAAGCTGAACGACCAGAACGCGCTGAACATCGCTTTCGAGGGCAAGTGGCAGACGATGCACCCAAACTGGAATTTGATGTCCAACTACACCAAGGACTACCGATTCTCTCAGGCATATGCTCGGCACTTTTCCGGCAGCAAACCATGGGGAGGCCAGGTTGGCGTAGAACTCGACGCCCTGGCGGTCTACCGCGACCTCGCGAAGGACACGCCATGGCTTCCACGCTTTCAGCAACACATTCCGTTCGAGCGGGGCGTGCTGAAAAGGCTTGGCCGCCGCATCGACGCTGCTCGAGGTCTTCTGCTGAACGACGAGCGGAAAAAACGGCGTGCTTACTACGATGGCGGCAAGACACATAGGCTGTATGTGGAGCATGCCAACGCCTGTGCTATGGCCGCGCAGTTTCCAGAAGCGCTGGGCGGTTTCGGCTGAGAGGCCCGACGGACCCTTAAGCCCCGGAGGATTCAGGCAGATGGAGAGTTGGGCTATGTCGCATAGGGCGTGTTTCTTTTTCGCTACCGACCAAAACTTTTTCCCGTATGCCTGTTTGGCGGCCCGCCGCGTGCTGGATGTCTCCGCCCCCGTCGACGGCTTTATTCTGCACACCGGTATTATCCCCGCCGAAGACCGGTCTGCCGGCGAACGTTTGCTCGGTGGGAGGATCGGCATCATCGACGTAACGAAGTTCATGGAGGCGACGAACTTCAATCGTGGAACGCATCCCACCCTTGCGACCTACATCAGGCTGTTCGCGGATAAATTGCCTGAATTCGAGCCATATGACCGCATCGCCTATTCCGACGCCGACGTGCTCTTCAACCGATCGATAGCCGATCTCTGCAACACACCGCTCAACGCGCCGCTGCTGGCCGCTCACGATGAGCAGACCTACTTCGACGCGAAGTACAGGCAACATCTGCCGATGCAGCCCGGTGCGCCGAAATTCAATGCTGGCGTTCTTCTCTTCAACATGCCGCTACTCAGGGCTGAGGGGCTCCTGGAGCGTACGCGGCAACTGGCGTCGGAACATGTCTACGGAATGGATCAAGGCGCGTTGAACGTGGCCTTCGAAGGCCGGTGGCAGACGATGCATCCGTTCTGGAACGTGATGACCAACTACAGCAGCCAGATCCCGTTCAGCAGGTCCTACGCCCGTCACTTCGCCTGGGGCAAACCTTGGGAGCCTCGCCCGGTCGGTGTCGAGATCGACGCCATGGCGATCTACCGCGATCTGGCGAAAGGCACGCCCTGGGCCGGCCGCTTCAGCCGCAGCTGGCCGGTCAAGAGAGGCCTGTTGAAGAACCTCGGACGCAAGTTCGACGCCATCAGCGGCATTTTGCTGAACGACGAGAAGCGCAAACGCAGGGCGAGGTTCGACGCGGAAAAGGTCAGTGCAATCTTTGCCAGCCATGCCGACAATTCGATGCTGGCCGTGCAATACCCCGAACGGGTCGCCGGCATCGCGCGATAGATGAAATATCTCTGCAATCAGTCGGCAGGGCGGAGTCATCCGAACTCGGCGGCTTTCCCACCGATTCGGATTGCCACCGCCCGCAATCCCCGCTGATGCCTGTATTCCAGCGCAATCGCGCCCCAGATCAGGCCGAGCAGCAGGTAGAGATGGCGCCAGTGGTCGATGTCGATGAAGGTGCCGAGCCCGATATTGCCGATGAAAGCGACGTAGGCGCACAAGAGATAAGGCTGCCATGGCCGATCGCGCAAAAGGATACGGAAGCCGGCAGCGATCGTCCACAGCGTCAGCGACAGGAACGAGACGAAGCCGAGCCAGCCATAGTCCATCAGCGTCTTCAGCCAAATGTCGTGCGTGTCTTCGCCAAAAATGGTGCCGAACACCAGCGGACCGATGCCAAGCGGATGCTCGAGCGCCATCTGGAAGCCGATCGTGTAGCGGGCGAAACGGCCAAGGCGCGCCGTGTCGTAGCTCTGTTCCAGCTGGGCGCGGCTGGAGAACATCTCGCTGACGCCCGGCAGCTGCAGGATGACGATCATGGCGACCACCAGCAGCGCGACAGCCGCGATGGTCATGATGACGACGCGCAGCCGGAACTTGCCACTGTTGCTCTGCAGGAACAGCGCGCCGGTGAGAAGGATCGCCGAGACGGCGAACATGCCCCAGGCGCCGCGCGAGAAGGAAAAGAAGATGCCGGCGGTGATGATCAAAAGCGGCACCGCCAGAAGCGGCATGCGCGCGATCGATCCGGTCAGCATGAGGTAGAGCAGGTAGATGCCGGGCAGAACCAGGAACGGCCCGAACACATTCGGGTCCTGGAAGGCGCCCTGGGCACGGTCGTATCTGGTGAAGATCTCGGCGCCGGGGAAGACGTGGAAATAGCCGGCAATGCCGAGCAGCGCCGTGGCCACCGCGGAGAAGACATAGGCGATGAAGATCAGCCGGTAGAGGCCGGGCTGCACCGCCGTCACCGACGAGAAAAACACCGCGGTGAAGGCGAGGAATAGCGACACAGCGAGATAGAGCGGCGTGTTGGCGAGATCGGCCATCTGCGTCATGGCAATCATGCCGCCGATGTTCATCGTGATCAGCAGCACCAGCAGCGGCACGGCCGCGCGCGATATGCGCAGGCCAAACAGCGCCCACACGCCGATCAGCCCGACCATGAAGAGATCGTAAGGCGCCGGTTCGTCGATGACGAAGCCCGAGAGGAAGACGCCAAGAAACACTGCGCCTGAAGATATCAGTGCGATCAGCTTGGTGTTGACCGCCGAAGGCGGCAACGTGCTGACCGCGGCCCGCGGCACCTCATGGGAAATCGCGCTCAATAGGCGTTTTCCGTATTGAGCAGCCGCAGCGGCGTCAGGATCAGGATGCGCAAATCGAACAGCATCGACCAGTTCTCGATGTAGTAGAGGTCGTACTCCGTGCGCATGCGGATCTTTTCATTGGTGTCCATCTCGCCGCGCCAGCCGTTGATCTGCGCCCAGCCGGTGACGCCGGGCTTGACCTTGTGGCGGGCGAAATAGCCGTCGACCACCTCGTTGTAGAGAAGGTTGTGCGACTGCGCGGCAATCGCATGCGGGCGCGGACCGACCAGCGACAGCGAGCCGAACAGCGAGTTGAAGAACTGCGGCAGTTCGTCGATCGAGCTCTTGCGGATGAAGCGGCCGACGCGGGTGACGCGCGGATCGTTCTTGGTCACCGTCTGCTTGGCGCTCGGGTCCGAGCGGTCGGTGTACATGGAGCGGAATTTATAGACTTCGACGATCTCGTTGTTGAAGCCGTGCCGCTTCTGCTTGAACAGCACCGGCCCCTTGCTGTCGAGCTTGATGGCAATCGCGGTCACCAGCATCACCGGTGAAAACAGGATGATGCCGATCAGCGAGAAGACGATGTCGAAAGCGCGCTTGGCGACCGAATCCCAGTCGTTGATCGGCCTGTCGAAGATGTCGAGCATCGGCACCGAGCCGATGTAGGAATAGGCGCGCGGGCGAAACTGCAGCGCGTTCGAATGCGCCGACAGCCGGATGTCGACCGGCAGCACCCAGAGCTTCTTCAGCAACTGCAGCACGCGCGTTTCGGCAGTCAGCGGCAACGACACGATCAGCATGTCGATGCGCGCGATGCGGGCGAATTCCATCAGTTCCGAAATGGTGCCGAGCTTGGGATAGCCGGCCACGATCGGCGGTGAGCGCTTGTCGCCGCGGTCATCGAAGATGCCGCAGATGCGGATGTCGTTGTAGGGCTGTTTTTCAACCGAGCGGATCAGCATCTCGGCCGCCTTGCCGCCGCCGACGATGACGGCGCGGCGTTCCATGCGGCCGTCGCGCGCCCAGCGCCGGATCAGCTTCGACATAACCAGCCTGAGGCCGAACAGCAGAAGCAGGCCGACAACGAACCATGTGCCGAACAGCAGGCGTGAATAATCCTCCGACATCTTCATGATGAAGGCCGTCAGCGCCATCAGCGCGAACGTGCCGGCCCAGACCATCAGCACGCGGCCGAGGTTGGAGATCGGCCGCATCAAGGCGGAGATCTGGTAGCAGTCGGAGACGTCGAGCAGCACCACGGCCACGAACGAGGCGGCGGCGATGGTCAGCGGATATTGCCAGGCGAGGTAAGTGAAGAAGCCGACAAAATCAAAGTAGAGCACGAGCCCCGACAGGAACAGCAAGGCGAATTCAACGATGCGCAGCACGCCGCTGACCATGACCGGCGACATCGTATCGCGCCTGTACTGCGAGGCGACCTGGCGGGCGACACTGTTCATGCCGCCGGGCGAAGGGGGCTCGGCAGGACCGTCGAATTTGCGCACCGCATCGGCTGAGAAGCGGCGCGTGGGGTCGGTCTCGTTCATCGGGTTTCCCACAAGCTTCCGCCATGACCATAGCAGAAAGAGAGCTAAAAAAACCTTGAGACAACCTGTGGTTTCGGGAAGTAGCTATTTGCTAAGCGCGGCGAAATAGGCCTTTTCGATGGCAGCGGCCATCACATCGACGCCGAAGCGCGCCTTGAGGCTGGCGGTATCGGGCATGACGCGTCGATAGGCGTCGAAGTCGCCCAGCGCCTCACGCATCTTGTCGCCGAGTTGGCGCGGATCAGGACGGATCAGGGCAGGGGAGTCTTCACCAAAAATTTCGGGGATACCGCCGACAGCGGTCGCAATCATCGGCCTACCGGCTGCCAGCGTCTCCAGCACGATGTAGGGCATGGCTTCCGCACGCGACGGCACGACGACCAGCTCGGCCATCGCAAAGGCTTCCCGGGCCGGCATTGGTGGCAGGAAGCGGACCTGTTTTTCCAGCCCCAGTCGCTTCACCTGCGCGTGGTAGCGCGGCAGGTCGTCGCCATCGCCGACCATGACCGCGGTCAGGCGACGCTCAAGCTGGGGGCCTGCCAGCGCCAGTGCCTCGATGAAAATGTCGGGTCCTTTGAGGTCGCGCATCATGCCGATGTAGAGCAGGTCGGCAGCGTCAGGCGCGGTCACCACCGGCTCGAATTCGGCGGCGCGCAGGCCGTTGTAGACCAGCGTGTTCGGGATCGGCGGCTCACCGACCTTCCTGCGATAGGTGCGCCGCTCATAGTCGGAGACGAACAACAGGCAGTCGGTGAAGCGCGCCATGAAGCGCTCCAGCGCGAAGAACAGCTTTCCGGTCGTCGTCGTTTCGTCATAGTGGAGGGAGCCACCATGCGGCGAATAAAGGCGGGCTACGCGAGACCTTGATACCCGCAACAATGAGCCGAACAGACGGGCATAGGCGCCACCCTTGGCGCCGTGTCCGTGCAACACGTCCGGCCGCAATTCCTTGATGATTCTGTAGGTGCGCCAGGCCGAGGCGAGGTCGCCCGGCCCGACATGGCGCTGCATCGGTGTGCGATGGATGCCCAGCGCCAGGCTGTCCTTCATCTGGTCGAACAGGCGTTCCTCGTATTCGCCGCCTGTGGTCGAATCGCAGACGATACCGACAATATGTCCGGCGGCGAGCTGCGCTTCCGTCAGGTCGCGCACATGCCGGAAGATCCCGCCGACGGGTGAGCGAAAGCAGTGGACGATCCTGAGTTGGTCCGCCACGTTGATGTCAGAACAGGCGTTCGCGAACGTAAACGGTATCGCCAGGCAGCAAGGGGTCGGAGGTGACCACCCTGCCGGTCATCACCTTGCCGTTGATGTCGCGGGTGATGTCGACGCTTTCCTGGTTGGCGCGCGGCGAGAAACCGCCGGCAATCGCAATCGCCTTCTGCACGGTCAGGCCCGGAACATAGGAATACTGGCCGGCCGCGCCCACTTCGCCCATGACGAAGATCGGCCGGTAGCGGTCGATCTCGACCGACACGTCGGGGTCGCGCAGATAGCCCTGGCGCAGTTTGTCGGCGATCTCTTTTTCCAGCTGCTGGGCCGTGTGGCCACGTGCCGGCACGGCGCCGACCAGCGGGAAGGACATGTAGCCGGACTGGTCGACGCTGTAGGTGTTGGTCAGCCCGTCCTGCTCGAACACGGTGACGCGGACACGGTCGCCGGCGCCGAGCCGGTAGGGCTGGTCGAGCACTTCGTGGAAGGCCGCCGGCGTCGGCCGGTAGCTGGAGCAGCCGGCGAGCATCGACACGGCCAGCAGAGCGCGAAACAGACCAGCAGCGCTTTTCATAATCGGACACATACCTTCGTCGCTGTGGCCGCCATGACGCGGCGGCAAACCTTAAGGATCTGAGTTCGTTATCATCCTGTTAGGGTTAATGGCCGGTAAAGGGACGCGGCCGATTTGGCGGCAATCGACAAAAAGCCGAGTAGTTTCACGGCCTTTGTTTACTCGCTGGCAGCAAACCCTAACGGCTGCTTACCGCCATCTTAACGCCTGAGTTACCATAGTTGTTTACGGTACTTCCTAGACTCATGTTCCGGAGCAGGAATGCATGTCCGTTCAGTCCGCGGCCGCAGATGTCGATGTCGACCTGAGACAGCTCTTCGCCAGCCTGGCGAGGAACTGGCTGCGCATCCTCGTGGTCACGCTCATCGTCACCGGTCTTGCCTTCGCCTTCGCCTGGCTTGCCACGCCGCACTACAAGGCGACGACGCAGCTGAAAATCCAGTTGAGCGAATCGGCCTATACGCGGCCTGCCGGCACCAATGACGACGACAAACCCGTGCTCGATGCCGAAGGTGTAGCCACCGAGGTCCAGGTCATTTCCTCGTCCGACATTCTCAACAAGGTGGCTGGCGAACTGAATCTGGGCGACAAGCCCGAATTCAACGATGCGCTCGACATGTCGCCGGTGAGCTGGCTTCTGGTCACTGCTGGCCTGAAAAGCGATCCGCAAGAGATTCCGCTCGACGAGCGCGTGCTGATGAAGATGCGCGACAAGCTCAATATTTATGGCGTGGAAAAGACGCGTGCCATCGCCGTCGAATTTTCCTCGGAAGATCCCAAGCTTGCCGCCGACGTTCCGAATGCCATTGCAGCCGCATACCTGGCCTACCAGGCGGATGCCAAGACCAAGTCGAACGCCGCCGCGACCGCCTTCCTGGGGCCGGAGATCGACGATCTGCAGAAGCAGGTGAGGGACGCAGAGGCCAAGGTCGCGGCCTTCCGTTCCGCGCAGTCGGACCTGTTGATGGGTGGCAACAATTCGGTGCTGGCGACACAGCAATTGTCCGAACTGTCGAGTGAACTGTCGCGTGTGCGCGCCAACCGCGCCTCGACCGAGGCAACGGCCGAAAGGGTGCGGCAGGCGTTGCAGAATGGCGGCTCGCTGGACGCTGTACCCGAAGTGCTTTCTTCTGATCTGATCCAGCGGCTGCGTGAGCGTCAGATCGAGCTCAGGACCAACATCGCCGATCTCTCCACCACCTTGCTCGACAACCATCCGCGCTTGCGGGCGCTGAGGTCGCAGCTTGCCGATCTCGACGGCCAGATCCGCAACGAGGCGCAAAAAATCATGCGCGGGTTGCTGACGCAGGCGCAGACCGCCCAGGCGCGTGAAAACCAGCTGATATCGGACGTCAACAAGCTGAAGGCGGCGTCGTCGCGCGCCGGCGAGGAGCAGGTCCAACTGGATGCACTGCAGCGTGAGGCGAACGTTCGGCGCCAGCAGCTTGAATCCTATATGACAAGTTTCCGCGAAGTGTCCTCGCGCAAGAACTATCTGCCGGTCGATGCCAGCGTGTTTTCCGCGGCCCGCGTGCCTTCGGAGCCCTATTTCCCCAAACTGGTCCCGATCGTCGGCGCCGCTTTCGTCGGCTCGCTGCTGCTGATGTCGATCATCACGCTTCTGCAGGAGCTGTTTTCGGGCCGCGCCATGCGTCCGGCCCCCGGCGCCCGATACGAGCGCATCGAACAGGTCGCAATGCCTGTCGCATCGGCGCCGGTCGTCGAGCCGGAACCGGTGGCGGCTGTGACCGAGGAGGCGGAAGACCGGCCGGCGGACATGGAGCATGAACTGGAGCCGAAGCCGGTTCCCGAGCCGGCCCCAACAGCGCTGGAAGAACCAGCGGTCGCAGACCCCGAACCCGAACCGGTACGCTCCAGCCTTGGCGAGATCGATGTCGAGAAGGCCGCGGAAAAGCTGATCGCCAGTGGTGCTGCGCGCGCTATCTTCGTCTCGCCAGAGGGCGATGAGGCTGCGGCCTCGGCCGTGCTGGTGGCTCGCGAAGTCTCCGACGCCGGCCTGCGCGTGCTGCTGCTCGACCTGACTGCATCGGGCGCTGCTTCGCGACCGATGCTGGACAGCGGGCTGTTCCCCGGCATCACCAATCTGCTGGCATCGGAAGCGCAGTTCAGCGACGTCATCCACGCCGACCTCTATTCCGACTGCCATGTCGTTCCCGTCGGCACCGCCGATCCGGTCCGCGCCATGCGCGCCGCCGACCGGCTGCCGATCATCATGCAGTCGCTGACCACCGCTTATGATCTGGTCATTGTCGAATGCGGACCGGCCGACGCGCACGGCATCAGCCGACTGGTCGGCGACAGCACCGAGGTCTTTCTCTCCATGCTGCAAGCCGACGATGAGGTGGCGCAGGCTGCCGTCAAGCTGATCGAAAGCGGCTATCCCGATCTCACTCTGGTGACGCCGATTGGCCATGAGACGCCGGGAAACCCCGTGCCGGGACGACGTAGCGCCGCCTGAGTCATCCGACACTTCCACTTAGGCGGCGCCTGCCAGTTTCTTGCCCCACCGATTTCTTGCAAAGCCGGTCGTCCGTTGCTCGCCGGTTTCCAAAAACCAAAGCTCTCAGCTGCGCGGTATGAAGAAGCGCACGCGCCTGGCCAGGCCTGTCAGGCTGCGTGGGGATCTAGCCTAACTCCAGGGTCGTCACGCCAAATATTCGGCGCGAGGCCACCTTCGGAGGCGGGCCTTTGTACATGCGGGTGGTAGAAAAGGTCGGCGTGAAACCGATCGCTGTAAGCGCCGCAGTGAAATCGCTATTGCCGGCTGGAACGTCGATATGCAGGTCGCCGCCTTGGCATGCGCCAGCCAGACTGCCCAACAGTTGCATCGCCGTCTCGGTGTCGTCGGCAAACAGCGGGCCGATCTTGTAACCCGAACGGCAGGGACGAGCCACGGCGTAACCGATGGTGCCGAGTGAACTGATCGCGGCGAACCCGACATGCGGTGGTTGCGACCAACGGTGCAGGAAGGCTCGCCGAGGTGCGGGGAAGCATTTGGCGTCATAGGCGATGATGTCAGGCACGAGTTGCGTGCTTATCACCCGCACCCCTTCGCTTCGGACCGAGGGGATTGCGGTACGGCCGCTGAAGCGGATGGTCTCGTAAGCCGGCCTGAATCCCTTGCGCCGGTAGTTGGCCAACTGTGCTGCGACGCCGTCGAGGCCAACTGTTCGGCCGGCCAGCCTGGCCATCCCGGCGCTCCAGACCGCTTTGCCATGGCCTTGGCCGCGCATATCTGGTCGGCAGATGTAAAGACCGATGAAACCGAAACTGCTGCCATAGGCGACAGACGAGATGGCGGCGACCAACTCGTTGCCGACGAAGGCGCCGATGAAGCCTTCAGGGTCGGTTGGCTGAAACGCGGCGGCATCGTCAAGGCCGGGGTTCCAGCCTTCGGCGGCAGCCCAATCGATAAGAACAGCCAGTTCTTGCAGCGACAGTGCACGGATGGTCGGCTTCATGGCTCACTCCGCGGCGATCGTTCCGGGCGAGAAGGATTTCAGCACGCCGCGATAGGGCTTGGCCAGCGGGCTGGCATAGGCGCCGCGCTTCGAGGTTGAGAGCCCCAGTGCGATCAGCGCCTCGGCCTGCTTGACCGCCGCGCCGACGCCGTCGATGACCGGCAGGTCGAACTCTTCCTGCAACTGATGGGCCAGGTCGGCCATACCGGCGCAGCCGAGCACGATGGCTTCGGCGCGGTCTTCCTCGATTGCGCGGGCGATCTCGGCGCGCAGTTTCTCGACGGCGCCCGACGCCGGATCTTCGAGGGAGAGCACCGGAATGTCGGCGGCGCGCACGCGGGCACGCCCGGCCATGCCGTAGCGCTGTACCAGCCCCTCGACAGGGACACGCGAGCGTTCGGTGGTCGTCACCACGGTGAAGCGCTGGGCGATGAATGACGCGACACTGAGTGCGGCTTCGCAAATGCCGACAACGGGGATGGCAGCCATGGCGCGCGCAGCATCCAGTCCCGTATCGTCGAAACAGGCAATGATGGCCGCCTGCGCGCCTGCACGCTCACCGGCAGCGATTTCCATCAGCAGGCCGGGCACGGCGAGCGCCTCATCGTAGTAGCCCTCGATCGACGCCGGACCCATGGAGGAGGTGACGGCCACCACCTCTGTCCAGGCGCCAGCGACGCCGCGCGCGGCCGCCGCGATCGTCTCGGTCATGCTCGCCGTCGTGTTGGGGTTCACCACCAGTATCTGCACAATCAAACCCTAGCCCGCCTGCGGCCGACATAGAGGATGGCGCCCAGCGTCGCCAGGATCACCAGGAAGGAGAACACGGTGGTCACTGTGCCGAGCGCGTAGAGCACCGGCGTCGTGACATTGGTGGTCATGCCGTAGATCTCGAGCGGCAGCGTGTTGAAGGTGCCTGACGTCATCAGCGTGCGGGCGAACTCGTCATAGGACAGCGTGAAACCGAACAGGCCGACGCCGATCAGGCTCGGCGCAATCATCGGCAGCACGACATGGGCAAAGGTCTGCCAGGACGAGGCGCCCAGGTCGCGCGCGGCTTCCTCATAGGCTGGCGAGAAGCGGTTGAAGACGGCGAACATGATGAGCACGCCGAACGGCAAGGTCCAGGTCAGGTGCGCGCCGAAGGCCGATGTGTACCACGCCGGGCGGAGGCCGATCTGCTGGAAGACGACGCCAATGCCCAGCGAAATGATGATCGAGGGTACGACGAGGCTGGCGACCGCCAGATAGAACAATGCGGTGGCGCCGCGAAATTTCTGCCGGAAAGCAAGCCCCGCCAGCAGCGACACCACGACGGTGACGACCATCACCATCAGGCCGAGCACCAGTGAGCGCTTGAAGCTGCCGCCGAAATCACCGACCGCCTGGCGCTCGAACAGATTGGCGAACCAGTGCAGCGACACGCCATTGAGCGGGAAGGTGAGGCCGCCGGTCTCGCCCTGGAAGGAGAGGATCAGGATCGCCGACAGCGGGCCGTAGAGGAACAGCACGAACAGCGCGAAGAAGGCCGCCAGCACGTAGAATTCGAGGGTGCGTTTTTCGTAGCTCACCTCAAAGCTCCCGGCGGATATCGACGATGCGCAGAATGCCGGCGACCATCAGCAGCACCAACACCAGCAGCACCACGGCGTTGGCGGCGGCGGCCGGATATTGCAGCAGCGACATCTGGTTTTTCATCATCAGCGCCACCGATGCGCTCTGGCCGCCTGACATCACCTGCACGGTGGAGAAATCGGCCATCACCAAAGTGACGACGAAGATGGTGCCGATCGCCATGCCGGGCTTGGCCAGCGGGATGACGACGTTCCACAGCACCTGCCAGCCGGACGCGCCGGCATCGCGCGCGGCCTCGAACAGCGAACGGTCGATACGCATCAGCGTGTTGAAGATCGGCGTCACCATGAACAGCGTGTAGAGATGCACCATGGCGAGCACGACCGCGAATTCGGAATAGAGCAGCCATTCGATGGGTTTCGGCACCAGCCCGAGCTGTACCAGCGTCGAGTTGATCAAGCCGTTGCGGCCGAGCACCGGGATCCACGAGATCATGCGGATGATGTTGGAGGTCAGGAACGGCACGGTACAGACCAGAAACAGCACCATCTGCATGGCCGTGGTGCGGATGTGGAAGGCAAGGAAATAGGCCACCCAGAAGCCGATGACCAAGGTCAGCGCCCAGACGATGGCAGCGAATTTGATGGTGTTGAGATAGGTCTTCCACGTCACCCAGGAGCCAAGCACGTCGGAATAGTTCGTCGTCAGGAAATCCGGATACATGGCGGCGAAGTCGTAATCCCAGAAGGACACGACGGCGATCATGATGATGGGCAGAAGCAGGAACGCGCCGAGGATGAGTGCCAGCGGTGCCGATTGGAGATAGGGCGCGACGGCACTGAGTGACAAGCGGCGCCGCTTGCCGGGTGTGGTGGCCGCGATTGCAGGGCGTTCGAGCGCGACGGTCATCAATGCTCTCGTTGCAGGTTTGCGGAGCGGCCTTTCCTTCTCCCCTTGTGGGAGAAGGTGGCCGAGCGAAGCTCGGTCGGATGAGGGGTGTTCCAGCTTGGCAATGACGGTACTCCGTCACGCACCCCTCATCCGTCTCGGCGCTACGCGCCGATCCACCTTCTCCCACAAGGGGAGAAGGCGAAGAGGAGGGAGCGGCTTGTTCCCTTACGCCGCGATGAACTCGTTCCAGCGCTTCACCATGTAGCGGTCCTCGTCCATGACCGAGTTCCAGCAGGCGACCTTGCCCATGCGTTCCTCGAAGGAGCCGCCGTCGCGCACGGCGCCGGCCTTTTCCATGACGGTGCCGTCGGGCGCCTTGATCTCGCCCTTGGCCGGCTTGCCCTCGATCCAGTAGCCCCACTCGTCCTCGGACATGAACTTCTTGGCCGAGACCATGTTGGCGGAATAGTAGCCTTGGCGGTTGAGATAGCCGCCGACCCAGCCTGATGTGTACCAGTTGATGTATTCGTAGGCCGCGTCGAGCTCGGCGCCTTTGAGATGGGCGGCGAGGCCAAGGCCACCGCCCCAGGAGCGGTAGCCTTCCTTGAGCGGCTGGAAGCGGCAGGCGATGCCCTTGGAGCGCACCGCGGCGACGGCCGGTGACCACATGGACTGGATGACCACTTCGCCCGATGCCATCAGGTTGACGCTCTCGTCGAACGACTTCCAGAAGGCGCGGAACTGGCCGGCCTGCTTGGCCTTGATCAGGAAGTCGATCGTCTTGTCGATCTCTTCCTTGGTCATGTTGCCCTTGTCGGCATATTTGATGTTGCCCGTGGCCTCCATGATCATGGCCGCATCCATGATGCCGATGGACGGGATGTTGAGAATCGCGGTCTTGCCTTTGAAGGCCGGGTCCATGATGTCGGCCCAGGTGGTGATGTCGCGGCCGACGAGGTCGGGGCGGATGCCCAGCGTGTCGGCGTTGTAGATCGTCGGCACCATGGTGAACCAGTTGGTGGGCGCCTTGGCGAAGGTCTTTGAGTCCTGCGCCTCGACATAGCCGACCGTGTGCGGCGCGGTGCCCTGGGCAATGACGCTGTCGGGGGTCAGTTTGCCGGTTTTGAACAGCGGCACCAGCTCGTCGTAGTATTTCAGCTTGCTGACATCCATCGGCTGCAGCACGCCGCTCGGGAATACCTTTTTGCAGATCCAGTATTCGATGTCGGCGATGTCGTAGCTGTCCGGTTGGGTCACGGCGCGCTGGGCGGCCGCGTCCGAATCGGTCGCCGTCATCTCAAGCGTGATGCCGAGGTCGGCCTTGCACTTGTCGGCGATGGCGTTGAGGTTCGAGACGCCGGTGCCGAACTGGCGCAGCGTGATGTTGGACTGCGCCCAGATGGTCGGGAAACCGGTGATGACGCCGGAGCCGGCGGCGAGGCCGACGGCGGCGGCGCCAGTCTTGAGCAGCGAGCGGCGCGAAATGCCAGTCTTGGTTTGCGGTGTGTTTGTCATGCTTATTCCCCTGTTTTGTTTTGCTTCGTTGAATTCATGAATGAAGGCGCCCGAGGACAATCGCATCCTCGGAATCCCAGGCGAGCGGTACGGCGTCGCCAATGGCGACGGGTTTGGCGAAGAAGTCGGAATCGTCGAGAATGACCGTGAAATCGTCGATGCCGGCGCCGGTCACCGACAGCTTCACCGTGGCGCCGCGATATTCGATGTTGGAGACGATGCCGGTGAAGCCGAGGCCGGGCGAGGGCGCTTCACCCATGCGCACATGGTCGGTGCGGATGGCGATATCGATTGGCGTCCCCACGTCCTGACCCTGACCGCAGGCGGCGAGCGAGGCGCCGCCATTGACGTCGAAAACGACCATGCCGTCGCGCGCGCCGCTGACCCGGCCGGAGATGACATTGTGGTCACCCATGAAGCGCGCGACAAAGGCCGTGGCCGGCCTTTCGAACACATCGCGTGGGGGTGCCGCCTGTTCGATGCGGCCGTCATTCATCACCACGATCAGATCCGCCAGAGCCATGGCCTCCTCCTGGCTGTGGGTGACGTGGACGAAAGTGATGCCGAGCGAAGTCTGCAGCTTCTTCAACTCGGCGCGCATACGGATTTTCAGGAACGGGTCGAGCGCCGACAGCGGCTCGTCGAGCAACAGCGCCTCCGGGTCGGTGATCAACGCGCGGGCGAGTGCGACGCGCTGCTGCTGGCCGCCGGAAAGCTGCGCGGGGCGGCGCGTCGCATAGGCTTCCATCTGCATCAGCTTGAGCATGTCGAGCGCCTTGGCGCGGCGCTTTTCCTTGTCGACGCCCTTCATCTTCAAGCTGAACGCGACATTGTCGATGAGGTCGAGATGCGGGAACAGTGCATAGGACTGGAACATCATCGCCGTGCCGCGCTTGGCGGGCGGCAGGTCGGTGACGACAGTGTTGCCAAGCCGGACATCGCCCGACGAAATGCTTTCATGGCCGGCGATCATGCGCAGCGTCGAGGTCTTGCCGCAGCCGGAGGGACCCAGCAGGCAGCAATAGGTGCCTGCCGGTATTTTCAGGCTGATGGCCTCGACGGCAGTCGTCGTTCCGTACACTTTCGAAACGGACACGATGTCGATCTCGGCGGCTTTGGACATTCAGGCTTTCCCGTTTGGTCGCATTAACCAAAGCATCATGCGTGCCAATTTGCGGGTCAGCGGCCAAGCGGTTGAATTGTCTGAAAAATCAGGCTTCGGCAGCGCTGCCTATCTGGCGAGCTGCCTTGTGCGTTGCACAAATTATGGGCGATTGTTCGCGATTTGCACAAGAATCGTATGCAATCTTTTTTAGCTTCGTGTCCACTTTGCCACTCGTGCGCAGCCGACGAGTCGCGCTAGAAGGGGGCGGGAACCATCATCGCCATGAATATCGCCGATCAGATCTATTCCGCAGCCGACAGCGCCAATCAGGATCGCGCCCAGGCGATCCGCGACAATCTGCGGGACGCCATCGTCGACCGTCGGCTGGCGCCAGGCACCAAGCTGTCGGAAGGCGAGGTCGGCACGCTGTTCGACGTCTCGCGCACCGTCGCGCGCGCGGCGCTGCAGATGCTGTCCTTCGAGGGGCTGGTGCGCACCGAGCGCAACCGCGGCGCCTTCGTCGCCAATCCGTCACCCGAGGAAGCGCGCCAGGTGTTCGCCTCCCGCCGGCTGATCGAGCCGGGCATCGCCATCGCTGCTTGCGGGCGCGTAACCGCGGCCAACCTTGCTGCGTTCAGGGCGCAGCTCGACGAGGAAGGCCGCTTCATCGCCGAACGCGGCCCAACCGCTCGGCGCTCCGAAATCAAGGCGTCGGGTGATTTCCACCTGCTGCTTGCCTCCGTCGCCGGCAATGCCATCCTGCAGCGCTTCATGGAGGAGCTGGTGGCCCGTTCGTCGCTGGTCATCGCCCTTTACGGACGGTCTGGCGTATCGGCCTGCGGGCACAGTGAGCACACGGAAATGGTCGGTGCGCTGGAAAGCGGTGATTGCGGGTTGGTGAGCCGGCTGATGCTGCACCATATCGACCACATCGAGGCAGATCTCGACCTGCGGGTCAGGGCCGGACCAGCGCTCCGCGAAGCTCTCAATTTTTGAGGAAATGCAGGCTACTCGGGCGACGATTGGAATAACAGCGTCGAACTCAGCGCAGTTTA
The DNA here is from genome assembly GCF_056403855.1 of Mesorhizobium sp. P2_E7. Taxonomy (NCBI): domain Bacteria; kingdom Pseudomonadati; phylum Pseudomonadota; class Alphaproteobacteria; order Hyphomicrobiales; family Phyllobacteriaceae; genus Mesorhizobium; species Mesorhizobium sp. P2_E7. The sequence continues at coordinate 820,939 of NZ_JBFUER010000001.1, forward strand.
TATTTAAGTATGGCTAATCCTGTTCAGTGGGTTGTGAGTCTGCCGGCGTATAAACAGTCTTTCCAAAGAGTTTTGATGATATCGCGCCTAGATAAGAGCCGAACATAGTCTCGACTCCACCCAGGCTAACCTTCATGTTGTCTGGACCGAAGCCGGGAATTTGAACATAGACAAAATAAAAGATGGCGAAGACCGCGCTCAGCAAGCAAATTGGGAACAGTAAAACTACGAACGTGAACCCTGCGCTAACTTTGTAGGCGCGAGCCACCCCTTTTTCGTTCTCAAGAACATAATTTAGCGCTGCGAAAGCAGTCGCACCAAGAACCGGAAGAGTCATAACGATGATCTGGATAACGTCCGTTCCGGCTAGAGGTCCAAAGATCCCTAGCATGAGTCCGGCTAAGAAAACGGCCAAATGACCTAGTAGGATGACTAGTGCCACCAACGTCCTAATCTGATTTTGATACACCACTATAACCCCGTAGACATAACTATCTAGTTCCAGCAGTGCAACTTGTTCTCAACTATTTTTTCAATGCTCTGGTTCTCGATTTCATCAGGAAACCCCTCCCTCGCGAACACACAATTTCCGTCGCCAAGTCCGTAAGCAATCGAAGTGGCAGCAATGGCCTCGAAATAATATTCCGTATCCCTAGTGAAGTACGATCGGTCCGGTGGGCTATCGTTCCCTCGACCGCGGTTAATGGATTTCATTCTCTCGACCCAAGTCACCACAGAATATGCTCCCGCAGCTTCGGTATTGTTATCGAATGGCTCAAAAAAAACCTGAAACTGATCCCATTGACCTACGTCATTTCGTGAAACTTCAGAAGCTATTCTTACTTCGTAGCTTGCATCTATCTGATATGGCGGGACATTTACCTTTGTTATTTTTGGTTTAGAAATATCATACTTATACTTGCCGCCATCAGAGAAGAATGAGCTCATTTTAATCGACAAAAAAGAAAGAAATTTAGATTCAGAAAATTTGTCTCCATCAAATAGATTGCTTTTCTTTGTGGTAAAATAACTTCGATCAGCACCTCCGCAGCCACCAATGTCAAAATCTACCGTAAATAGTCCCGTTTTACGGAGCTTAACTGCATAGTAGGTTTCTGTTCCAATTGGAACCAACATGTACCGACTTTTGTCTGGCATTTTCTTGGTCAAGAAAGTCAACAAAGATACGCTAGGAAAAAGTTGCGGATAGATTGTCTTTAGCTCCTGCTGAGACACCTCGTGACCAATCTTCGCAATTAGATCAAATTGATCGACGCCGTCTTGCTGATATTGGACTGTTGAATCAGATAATTCTTTGTCTTTCGATATAGATGCTAAGATCGTCTTTTCATTTGCGGTATCTAGAAATGTGACATCAAGGGCACCATATGCGTCACCGCAGTCTCGGATCGACAGCGTTTTTGCGGCGTCGGAAGGCTCCCCATTTAAAGGGCGAGATAGTGAAATCTCACCTGATTCGTTTCTCCAAGTAATTTGTTCTCCTTCAACACTTTTCTTGAAACGTTCTGTAAAACCACCAAAGCCTATTGCCTTATTAGCTTCGAATTTGAGGTTGAGAGTACCGGAGGTAGCATTGTCACCGGCGACCTTGATTGGAGGGGTGCTATCGCCGCGCAACGGCACCATTGCCCCTGTGACGTCCGTGCCATTGAAGGCTAGGGTTAACACCGCTTGAGGATAGGGAGAATAGCCGCTGCCAAAGATGATGTAAGTCCTGGAGTCACCTGCTCCGGCGGCAACGCTCAGGCATATAAATTCGACGCAGCATATGGTCAAAGCGACGATGAGTTTCATTCATCCCCCCAAGCATCTGGAGGATAAGGCTATGCGGTATTCGTAGATGAATCAACCATCGATAGAACTGAAACGTCCTCTCATACACTGGCGTATGGGCGTCAAGGTTGATTTCCAGGTCTGATATTTCTATTGAATGTAGGATTTTTTCGTTGAATAAGATGAAACCTGTTGGACCGCCTGCCAAACTGAGACGCCCAGCATTGCCGAGGCGATCTGCGCTTGGCTGGCGCCCGGCACCAAGCCGCCAGAAAGCAAGGCGGATACGCTTTTCGACATCTCGCGCACCGTGACGTTTCAGCCTGCGGGCATAGCGAGCACACGGGGATTGTCGGCGCGCTGGAGAGCGGCGATTGCGGGTTGGTGAGCCGGCTGATGCTGCACCATATCGACCACATCGAGGCAGATCTCGACCTGCGGGTCAGGGCCGGTCCAGCGCTCCGCGAAGCGCTCAATTTCTGATGGCTAGTTTTCGTCTTCCGTGGCGGCTGGCGCCGCCTGTCCGGCCGCCTTGCGGCGCAGCATCTTGGTCAGCTTCCAGATCGTCGGGCTGTTCTTGATGAAGGCTTTCGCCCGCACGCCTTGTCGCAGCGCCGATGCGAGGGCTCGTCCCTTCAGCGTCAAGGGCACCAGCACCTCGAAATGCCGGGTCTCGATATCGCACCAGAGCCGCTTGTAGGGCTCGTCGCCGACCGAGAAATCATAGACTTCAAAACCTGTCTCGCAGGCTTCCTGGATGTTGTCGAAGAACAGGAAATCGCCGGGGCTGGTGTGGCCGAGATCGTCCTCGGCAATGGCTCCGAATTCGCAGATCAGCCGTTTGCCCGAGCGGCTCGAGCCGGTGATCGCGCGCAGCTTGCCGGCGACCTCAAGCCCATGCAGCACGAAGGCCGGTTTCTCCTCGGTGAGCGCGCCGGCAAACAGTGTGCGGAAGAAAGCGCGCACCTCCGGCTCGCCGAACACATTGGCGATGCCCATCTTGGCGAAGCGGAACTCCTTCATCTCGAAGAAAGCATCGAGCAGCCTGTTCACCTCATCCGGTGTCCGCGCTTCGATGCGGCGATGACTGCCGACCGCCTCGAACTTGCGCGTCTGCGACCGGTGCTTCTTGCGTTTGCGCTTGCCGCTCGCGCGGGAGAGCAAGGCATCGAAACCACCATCGAGGTCGACGGCAAGCGACAGGTTTGGGCTTGGAAAATTGGAGAACGTCGCGAGCGGATTGGCAACGCCTTCGAGATCGGGCAGCAGCCTTTCCAGCGCTATCAGGTCGACATCGGGACGCGCCTTGCCGATCGCCGTCACCAGCCTGCGGATCGCCCCAGCATCGGTCTTTGCCAGCCAGGTCGGATCGGCGGCGGCGAAATTGCCGTTGGCATGACGTCCGCCCATGAAGCGGGCGACGCAAAATGGACCAGTTCGCGTGATTTCCAGTGCCAGCGAGAACACCGGCCTGTCCTCGATTTTCAGCGTGGCGACGATGGCATCGGGATTGGCCTGCGCTGTCCAGGCACAGGCCCAGGCCGCGCTCTGCGCCGGCGCAAACAAGGCCGAACGGCAGAATTCCCCGTAAGAGGCGAGTGCGGCAGCGTCGGCGATCGACGCCGACAGGCTGGTCTGGTCGGCAGCGGTTGCGCGCGCAGACGCCTTGCTTGCGGCGAGCCGATTGCCGTCAAATGACGCGGTGGCGTCAACCATACCTCAATCCTTAAGGCGTATTCGTCGCGATCAGGGAGTTCGCGTCGGCGCGTTCCGTGCTTGGATTGAGCCTAGGCGCAAAAGGTGAATGAATGATCGACGGCGGGGAGGCAGTTCGGAAACTGGCGCTTAACATCGCCCGCTTTACCGGCCTCGCACCGCTGGCCAAGCCCTTCGTCGGCGGCATCGGCGCCATCCTGATGTTGCACCGGGTCACCGCCACGCCGGAAAAGCCCGACGGCGTCAACCGCCACCTCAACATCGCCCCACGTTTCCTCGACGCTCTCGTCGCCGATATGAAGGCGAGGGGTTATGCCTTCGTCACGCTTGACGAGGCGATCGAGCGCATCAAGGCCGGCGGCAAGGACGGCCAGTTCGCCACCATCACCGCTGACGACGCCTATCGCGACAACATGACCGAGGCGCTGCCGGTGCTGGAAAAGCACGACGCGCCGATCACCATCTATGTCGCGCCGGGCCTGATCGACGGCAGTGCCGATTTGTGGTGGGACGTCGTCGAGGACATCGTCAACGCACGCGACCGGTTGACGCTGGCGACACCGAAGGGGCCGGTGACGATCGATTGCTCGACCCACGGCAAGAAACTCCAGGCCAATGCGCGCCTGCACGCCTATCTGACGCTCGAGGTGCGCGAGGAAGATCAGCGCGCCGTGCTGCGCGAACTCGCTCGCTCGAACGGCATCGAACTCGATGGCTTGCGCTCAAGTACGCTGATGACCTGGGACGATATACGCGCCATGGCCGGGCACAGGCTGGTGACGATCGGCGCGCATACGGTCAACCATCGCAATCTGAAGCGGCTCGACGAAGCCGATGCGCGCCACGAGATCGGCGACGTCAGGCGCCAGTTGCAGGCGCAACTCGGCGAAGAACCGCGCCATCTCGCTTATCCCTATGGCTATGCCAGCGCCGTCGGCTGCCGTGAAGTCGGCTTTGCCCGCGATGCCGGCTACGCCTCGGCGGTGACGACCCGCCATGGCGTGCTGCATGCCGAGCACGCCGGCTTCCTGCATGCGCTGCCGCGCATCTCGGTCAATGGCCGCTACCAGAGCGTCGCCCATATCCGCACCATGCTGTCGGGCGTGACGACACCGCTGGCCAATGCCGGCAAGATGGTGGTGACGATTTAGGGTGTGGACTCATATGCGCATAGCCAAATGCGGATCGAAGCCAGTTTAGACGTATCAGAGACTGGCCAAACCGACCTGAATGGACCCAGAGCGGCAAATCAGGCCAATAGACTCCTCCTGGGGATGCAAATACAATTTGCTGCACCGAGAGCACCCCTGCGATGTCCGAGGAACGCGTTCAACGCCGCCTTGCTGCCATTCTGGCCATCGACGTGGTTGGCTATAGCCGCCTCACGGAGCGCGACGAGGTAGGTACCTTGGCTACGCTCAAATCTCGGCGTCGAGAGATCCTTCAGCCAATGATCTCCAAACATCACGGTCGCATCATCAAACTGATCGGGGATGGCGCGCTGATAGAGTTCGGAAGCGCAGTCAACGCCGTAGACTGCGCTGTCGAATTGCAGAAAGCTATGGATATCGCGAATGCAGATTTGGCTGGGGATCGACGCATCGTATTGCGTGCTGGAATTAATCTCGGCGATGTGATGGTGGAGGGCAACGATCTCTACGGCGACGGAGTCAACGTCGCGGCTCGACTCGAGAGTCTGTCGGAGCCCGGGGGATTGTGCATCTCGGGAAGTGTCTTCGAGCAGATTAACGGCAAGCTGCCACATTCATTCGTTTCGTTGGGCCCGCAGACTCTCAAAAACATCGATCGACCGATCCAAACCTATCGGCTCGCGGGCAAGGATGGAGCCGCGGCGGTCACCTCGACCGTTGAACTTTCTCTTCCCGTCAAGCCGTCAATAGTCGTCCTCCCCTTTGTGAATATAAGTGCTGACGCCGAGCAGGCGTATTTCGTCGATGGATTGACGGAGGATCTGATTACCGACCTCTCCAAAGTGCCCGAGCTCTTCGTTATCGCCCGGAACTCATCCTTTGCCTATAAGGGCAAATCGGTAGACACCCGCCAGATCGCTCGCGAACTTGGCGTGAAATATGTACTGGAGGGTAGCGCCCGACGGGTGGCGGATCGTGTTCGGATCAATGCCCAGCTCATCGATGCACCCGCCGGTGGGCACATCTGGGCGGATCGCTTCGACAGGGACCTTGCCGATATCTTCGCGGCACAAGACGAAGTCGTCGGCAAGATTGTGGAGGGGCTCGCCGGCAAGTTGGCCGCGGCAAACCTGAAGGAGCGATATCGGCCAACGAACCTGGGGGCCTATGATCTCTATCTACGGGGGCGGGCTGAATGGGCACACTCCACGGAGGCGGGCGTTGCGGCCATTCCCTTATTCGAGCGGGCCATCGCGCTCGATCCTAACTACGCGGATGCCTATCGCTGGTTGGCGATCAGTCAGTGCGAGGCCTGGGTCTTCAGGAACCATCCGATGAATCCCTTTCGTCGACAGTCTATGGCGTCGGCAAGAAAGGCGATTGAACTCGATCCCGAAAATTCTGGCACGCATTGGGTACTCGCGTTCATACTCCTCCTCGAGCGCCAGTGGGACGAGTCAGCCAAAGAGTACGAGATTTCGCTGCGGCTCAACCCGAACGATGCCGATGCTTGGGCAAACTTCGGGGATCTGAAGACCTATGAAGGTCGCGGAGTAGAGGCCATAGCCTGCATCGAGAAGGCATTGCGCCTGAATCCGCGCCCGCCGAGCTGGTATTTCTGGTTACTCGGAGGTGCCCAATCCGCTGCCGGCAAGTATGAGGAAGCAGTGAAGACGCTGAGGAATGATGCAACATATCGAACCGAATCCAGGGTTAATTTGGCGTCGATCCTAGCGCGGCTCGGCAGGTTCGAGGAAGCGCGTGAAGAGGCTACGCTATATCTGGCAACAAACCCCCATTTCAAGATTAGCCATTGGGTCGAATCCCAGCCCTATCGCGACCTGGCGTTGCGAGACATGTACGTCGAAGGCCTTCATAAGGCCGGCTTTCCGGAATGACTAACTTTTTAGTCGCCGGAGCCACCCTGCTGGAGTCGGCTTGGCCCTTCGGCCACAAGGCAATGGCAACCGATAATGGCCGCTTTCGTCTCAAAACCAGACATTCGCCCATGATCTAACCATGCGCGCTTATGAGTTTACGCGCTAGGCCGAGCTCCTCAGCCCTTCGGCCGCGGCTCCAGGATCAGCCATTTGATGATGCCCATCGCCGGCAGTATCCAGAACAGGCCGCTGAACAGGAAGAACAGGAAATGCACCAGCGGGCCGGATTCCGACAGCTGCGCCACGGCTATGATCGACGCGACCAGCGCGTAGATGATGACCAATGCCACCAGCAGGAAGGTTCCGATCAGCTTTTTTAGGCGGATGGGCATGAGGCGTTCTCGTTGATCGCCTTCGCTTAGGCCCAACCGGGCGCCTGTGCAACCCGGCAGTTGCGGCGCGACGGCGTGCCGCGCCGCCCGGTCTTGTCAGCCGGGTTGCGATGGTTCACCAATCCGCCAGTTGCAACTGCCGGGACAAATCCATGGCCGCCATCTCAGCTGCCGCGCCTTACACGACCCGCGACCGCGACCTCAACAACCGGGCGCTGGTGCGCGGCTGGCTCTATGTCGTGCTTCTGGTGCTGTTTGCGCTGGTGTTGGTCGGTGGCGCCACCAGGCTCACCAATTCGGGCCTGTCGATCACCGAGTGGAAGCCGATCCACGGCGTGATACCGCCGCTCAACGATGCCGAGTGGCAGGAGGAATTCCAGCTCTACCAAAAGATCCCGCAATATGCCGAGCTCAACAAGGGCATGAGCCTCGACGCCTTCAAGTCGATCTTCTGGTGGGAATGGGCGCACCGCATCCTGGCGCGCAGTGTCGGCCTGGTCTTCGGCCTGCCGCTGCTGGTCTTATGGGCGACGCGGCGCATCGAGCGCGGCCTTGGGCCAAAACTGCTCGGCATTCTTCTGCTCGGCGGCCTGCAAGGTGCCATTGGCTGGTGGATGGTGGCCTCCGGCCTGGTAGACCGTGTCTCCGTCAGCCAGTACCGGCTGGCGACGCATCTGACGCTTGCCGCGCTGATCTTCACCGCGACCATGGTGGTCGCGCGTGGGCTGGCGCCGCACTCAGAACCTGCCGCCGACCGGTCGACGCAGAGACTGGCCGGTTTCATCGTGTTTCTGGCGCTCGTCCAGATCTATCTCGGCGGGCTGGTCGCCGGGCTCGACGCTGGCCTGAGCTACAACACCTGGCCGCTGATGGACGGCAAGATCATCCCCAGCGACCTGCTGCTGCTCGAACCGGCCTGGCGCAATTTCTTCGAGAACCCGAAGACGGTGCAGTTCGTTCACCGGCTGGGCGCCTATACGGTCTTCGTCGTGGCGCTCTGGCACATGATCGCAACACGCCGGCGTCAGCCGGGAACGACACATGCGCGGCGCGCGACGCTGCTGTTCCTGCTCGTTGTGGTGCAGGCCTCGATCGGCATCGGCACGCTATTGATGCAGGTGCCGCTGCACATGGCGCTGACGCATCAGGCCTTCGCCCTTATCCTGCTGGGTTTTGCTGCCGCACACTGGCGCGGCACCAAGGGCGCCTATCCGCTGCCGCACCAGATATCAGTCAGAAGCTGAGCCGCACCTTTCGGATCGCTTCGGCGACCGATAGTTCGCGGTTCTCGTCGACCGCATTCTTGTCCTCATAATGCCAGGCGGCTGACAGGCAGCCCCAGGCGATGGCATGGTCGAGAATGGCGGCCGGCGTCTGGCCGAGTGTTTTGCCAAAGATGTCAGCCATATGCGTGATCCGTTCCGGATCGAGGCAAAGGTCGTCGCACTCGAGCGGGTTGTAGAACATGTTGGCGGCGTCGAAGCCGGGATCGCCGAGCACACCCTTGGGGTCGATCGCCAGCCAGCCGCGCGCGCCCTGCAGGATGTTGTCATGGTGCAGGTCGCCATGCAGCGGCTTGACCGCGTGCCGGGTATCGAGCAGCCGGTGCGCGATTTCAGCGGCCTCGACATAGAGGCTCGGCTTCCCGGCGTCGCGATCGGCTTTGGCTTTTTTGAACAGGCTGGCAAACCGCGTTCGCAGCAGCTGCAGGTCTGGCGGGGCAGGGTGTTTTGATGGCGAAAACAGCCTCGCCATCACCGCCGCCGCGATAGCCGTGGCGGCGTTGTCGCCGTCTTTGTCCAGAACCTCGGAAAGCAGGGTGTCGCCGGCATATTCGAGCAGCATGCGGTGGCCGTCGCGGCCCAGCAGCCGCACCGCGCCTTCGCCGCGCCGCCAGGCGAGATAATGCTCGCCGCGCAACTCGTCCTCGACATCGTCGAAAGGTTTGAGCGCCTTGACGATGGCCGGCGAGCCGTCTTCGCGGACAACCTTCCAGATGCGGCTGGAGAAGGTCTCGGCAATAAGTTCGTGAGCGCTGACCTTCCAGCGCTTTGGAAATGCCGGCATGTCTGTTCCTACAGACCGAGCATCAGGTCCATGTTCTGCACGGCCGCACCCGAGGCGCCCTTGCCGAGATTGTCATAGACGGCGATCAGCAGCGCCTGTGCCCTGTCGTCATTGGCGAAGACATAGACCTTCATGCGGTTGGTGCCGTTGTAGACCTCCGGATTGATCTCCGGCATGCGCTCCATATGCGCATAGGGCGCAACCTCGACCACGCCGCCTTGGATGGCGGCAAAATGATCAGCGATCGCAGCGTGCAGTTCGGCGCCGGTCGGCACATGGTCGAGGCCGCCGAGTTGCAGCGGCACCACCGTGATCATGCCTTGGGCGAAATTGCCGACCGCCGGCTGCATGATCGGGTCATGCGACAGCTTCGCATAGGTCCTGAGCTCCGGCACGTGCTTGTGCTGCAGGGTCAGCCCGTAGGGCAGGAACTCCGAGGCATCCTCGCCCTGGGCGACATACTCCTCGATCATCGGCCGGCCGCCGCCCGAATAGCCCGAAATGCCGTTGACCGTGACCGGGAAATCCGGCGGCAGCAGGCCCGCCGCCACCAGCGGCCGCAGCGTTGCGATCGGTCCTTGCGGCCAGCAGCCGGGATTGGCGACGCGCCTGGCGTTGGCGATGGTCTTCGCCTGTCCCTTGTCCAGTTCGGCAAAGCCATATTCCCAGCCCTCGGCGACGCGATGCGCCGTCGAGGCGTCGATCACCTTGGTGGTGTCGTTGGCAATCAGCGACACGCTTTCCTTGGCGGCGGCATCCGGCAGGCACAGGATGGCGACATCGGCGGCATTGAGGAACTCTGCACGCGCCGCCGTTTCCTTGCGGCGCTCGATCGGGATCGAGATGATCTCAAGGTCGCCGCGCTCGGCCAGCAGCGCCCGGATCTGCAGGCCGGTGGTGCCGTGTTCGCCATCGATGAAGATTTTCGGTTTCATATCCCTGCCAAATTCCCTGCTAGTTCAAACCTATATGCCTTGGCCGTGGTTCGCGGCGCCATGATTGCCGTTGTTCAACTCTTCGGCCCGCGCCCTGCGTTCCGCCACCAGTCCGAGATAGTGCATCGCCACCATCGAACCGGCGATCGCCGTTATATCGGCGTGATCATAGGCCGGCGCAACCTCGACGACGTCGGCGCCGACAATATCGACCTGGCCGAGTTGGCGCAGCGTCGACAGAATCTTTGCCGAGGACGGTCCGCCGGCGACCGGCGTGCCGGTGCCGGGCGCGAAGGCCGGGTCGAGGCAGTCGATGTCGAAGGTGAGATAGGTCTTCCTGCCGCCGGTGCGGTCGACAATGGCATAGGCTATGTCGGACGCTCGCATCTCCTCGATCTCGTGGCCGTAGAGGATCTTGATGCCGAACGTGTCGGGCGCATGGGTGCGGATGCCGATCTGGATCGAGCGGTCGGGATCGATGATGCCTTCATTGACGGCGCGGCCGACGAAGGAGCCGTGGTCGATGCGCTTGCCGTCATCCGGCCAGGTGTCCTGATGGGCGTCGAACTGCACCAGCGCCAGCGGCCCATGGATGGCGGCATGCGCCTTGAGCAACGGCCAGGTGACGAAATGGTCGCCGCCGAGCGACAGCAGGAAGGCGCCTGATTTCAGGATTTTCGCCGCCTCGCGCTCGATCGTGCCGGGTGTCTTCTGGTGGTTGCCCGAATCGAGCAGGCAATCGCCATAGTCGACGACCGAGAGATGCTCGAACAGGTCGCGCGAGAACGGGTATTGCGGGTCGTTGTCGAGGATCGCCGAGGCGCGGCGGATCGCCTGCGGCCCAAAGCGCGCGCCCGGCCGGTTGGTGACGGCGGCGTCGAAGGGAATGCCCCATACGACCGCGTCCGCGCCCTTTACGTCCTTGGTGTATTTGCGCCGCATGAACGACAGCGCGCCGGCATAGGTCGGCTCGAAGGATGCCCCCGTTTTGGAGCGGGCGGTGAAGGCGTTGTCGATGGTCTGGTTCGCCATTACGGGTCCTCTTTGTTCATCGGGCTGCCACAACTACAGAACCGGCACGCAAGATGCCAGTCACAGCTTGGCGAAACGCCGTAGCGTTCTACAGGCTGCCTTTCTCAATCCTGCTCCGGCGCTCTGCTGGCATGGTTTCAGCACGACTTTGTTGCAGCGGCGCGACAATCCACTAGCCGGCTTCGTTCACCGGCCTGTCACTGACGTCGCTTATCCCCGGTCCGATCCGGCAAGGAGCGATTCTCGATGCGGACCATCTGCCTTCTGCTTTGCGCAGCACTTGGCGCTTTCACCGGCCAGGCCTCGGCAGGGGAAACCCGCGCCAGGCAGATTCTCGACCGCTTCGAACATGCCAACCAGTGGCGCGACCATGTCATGGTCGCCGCGCACCGCGCCGGCAGCATGCAAGCCGGCAAGACGCTCTATGCCGAAAACTCGCTCGCCGCCGTCGAGGGCGCGATCGCGATGGGCGCCGAAATCGTCGAGGTCGACATCAGGCGCTCGAAGGATGGCGAATTCGTCGTCATGCACGACAGCTGGCTCGACCGCACCACGAATTGCAACGGCGAGGTGGTCAACTACACGCTGGCCGAACTCAAGCACTGCAGGCTGGTGGTCGAAGGCACCGGTGCCGTCACCAATGAGGCGGTTTCCACGCTGCGCGAAATGCTGCTGGCGACCAGGGATCGCATCCTCATCAACCTCGACAACAAGCTCGATGTTCAGGCTCTGCCCGGCATGATCGCCATTGCCCGCGAGCTCGGCATGGCCGAACAGGTGATCGTCAAGGAGAACCTGTGGAACCAGCAGCGGATCGCCACGGTCAAGACGGCGCTCGATGCTGCCGGCGGCGGCTTCCAGTTCATGCCAATCATCGCCGACGACGCGGTGCATGATGCTGCCTTTGCCGAGCAGGTCGGCAAGGCTTTTGCGCCCGGCGCCATCGAGCTGATCAACTGGCGGGCAGGGGCGCAAACGCTGACTGAGACCGGCGGGCCGCTGTTCAGCACCCGCATGCGGGCGGTGTCGGTGCGGGGCGGCTGGCACATCTGGGCCAACACCTACGCCATCGTCAACAAGCCGGGCGGCTTCCTCTCCGGCGGCCGCGGCGACGAACTGGCGGTGGCGGCCAGCCTGCCGGCCGAGACCTACGGCTTCTGGGCCGACCGCGGCGCCACCATCATCCAGACCGACGAACCGAAAGCCGCGATTGACTGGCTGGCGGCGAATGGGTTTCGGGTGCCTTATGCGGATGAGGCAAAGCCGGCCGAGCCGGCGAGCACGGCGAGTATCAACTAGAAATTCAAAGCCGGCGCTTCTCCCCACCCGGCGCTGCGCGCCGACCTCCCCATCGAGGGGAGGTAGGGCGTTGGCGCTTATGTCCTGACCATTGCAACGATCGCAGGGCAGGGAAGCTGCCGCAGCCTCCTACCTCCCCTCGATGGGGAGGTAGCGCCGAAGGCGCGGGTGGGGTGATAGCGCAACCCGCGAAGGTCTCACGCTGCCTTCGCCACCCCATCCAGTTCGGCCAGCACATCAACCGACAGCTCCAGCTCCGCCGCCGCCAAATTCTCCCTGAGATGCCCGACCGACGATGTCCCCGGGATGAGCAGGATGTTCGGCGAGCGCTTGAGCAGCCAGGCCAGCGCGACCTGCATCGGCGTGGCGCGGAGGCGCGCGGCGACATTTGACAAAGTCGACGATTGCAGCAGGCTGAAACCGCCCAGCGGGAAGAACGGCGTGTAGGCGATACCGGCGCGCGCCAACTCGTCGATCAATCCGTCGTCGTACCTGTGCGCCAGATTGTACATGTTCTGCACGCAGACGATCTCGGCAATCCCCCGGCCTTCCGCGACCTGCGCAGGAGTGACGTTGCTCAGGCCGATATGGCGCACCAGACCCTTGCGCTGCAGTTCGGCAAGCGCTGTCAGCTGCCCTTCGATCGAGCCTTCGGACGGCCCCATCGTCCCGAACATGATGCGCAGATTGACGACGTCCAGAACCTCAAGTCCGAGGTTCCTCAGATTGTCGTGCACAGCTTGCTCAAGCTCCTTGGGCGAATTGGCAGGCAGCCAGGAGGCATCGCTGCCGCGCCGCGCGCCGATTTTGGTGACGATGACGAGGTCTTCAGGATAGGGCGTCAGCGCCTCACGGATCAGCTGATTGGTGACATACGGGCCGTAGTAGTCGCTTGTGTCGATGTGGTTGACCCCGGACGCCACCGCTTCACGCAACACGGCAATGGCCGCGTCATGATCCTTCGGCGGGCCGAACACGTGGGGGCCGGCAAGCTGCATGGCGCCATAACCGAGTCGCTTTACGGTGCGGCTGCCGAGGGTGAATGTGCCGGACTTTTGGACAGTGGACATGATGGATCTCCTTTGAGGAGGCGAAGATAGGCGCTGCTCAACCTCGGGATAATCAGGTACAATCCGTACAGCTTGTGCGGATTGGCGAACAATGATGGACCTTGGCGATCTGAACGCCTTCGTGGCGGTGGCGCGTGCCGGCGGTTTTCGCGAAGGGGCTCGCGCCAGCGGCGGCAGCGCGTCTGGCTTGAGCGAGGCGGTGCGCCGCCTGGAGACGCAGCTCGGCGTCAGGCTGTTCAACCGCACGACGCGCAGCGTTGTGCCGACCGAGGCCGGCCTCAGCCTCTTGGGAAGGCTCGGTCCGGCGCTGTCTGAGGTGGAGGCGGCGCTCGACGTGGTCAATGGCTTTCGCGATCGGCCGGCGGGCTCGTTGCGTCTCAATGTGCCGGTCAGCGCCGCGCGGCTGATCTTGCCCGACATCATTCCGGGCTTCCTCGCCGCTTATCCCGGCATCCGGCTCGAGGTGATCGCCGATGAGAACTTTGTCGACGTTCTGGCGGCCGGCTGCGATGCCGGCATCCGCTACGACGAGCGGCTGGAACAGGACATGATCGCGGTGCCGATCGGACCGCGCGTGCAGCATTTCGCCACGGCTGCCAGCCCTGCCTATCTGGATCTTCATGGACGACCGCAACATCCGAGCGACCTGCTTGGCCATTCTTGCCTGCGCGGCCGCTTTGCCAGCGGTGCGATGCTGCCGTGGGAATTTGAGCGCGACGGCGAAGTGGTGCGGGTCGACACGACGGGGCCGTTGATCGTGCGGATCGGCGGCGCGAGCGACCTTGCCGTCCATGCGGCGATCGCCGGCAGCGGCATAGTCGCTCTCTTTGAAGGCTGGCTTCGCCCACACTTCGACAGCGGCGCCCTCGAGCCCGTCCTCGAACCGTGGTGGCAGAGCTTTTCCGGGCCGTTTCTCTACTATCCCGGGCGGCGCCTGGTGCCGGCGCCGCTGCGGGCGTTCATCGATTTCGTCAAAGCCGGCAAATACTGAGACCTGCTGCCGGGTGAACGACAGTCGGCGCCATCACCCCACCCGGCGCTTCGCGCCGACCTCCCCATCGCGGGGAGGTAGGGCGTCGCGCCTTACATCTGAGACTGTCGTCCTGACGCCTCGCCGCACGGGCGAAACTGCCGTGACCCCCTACCTCCCCTTGATGGGGAGGTCGCGCCGAAGGCGCGGGGTGACTGCCGAGACCCAAAACAAAAAGGCCGCCCGAAGGCGGCCTTTCCGATTGTCTGTACTGAGCAGCGCTTAGCGCTTCGAGAACTGGAAGGAACGACGGGCCTTCGCCTTGCCGTACTTCTTGCGCTCGACGACGCGGCTGTCGCGGGTCAGGAAGCCGCCCTTCTTGAGCACGGCGCGCAGTGCCGGCTCGTAGTAGGTCAGCGCCTTGGAGATGCCGTGACGAACAGCACCCGCCTGGCCGGACAGGCCGCCGCCGATGACGGTGGCGACGATGTCGTACTGGCCGGCGCGGTTGGAGGCGATGATCGGCTGGTTGAGGATCATCTGCAGGACCGGACGCGCGAAATAGGTCGCGAATTCCTTGTCGTTGACGACGATCTTGCCGGAACCCGGCTTCACCCAGACGCGCGCAATGGCGTTCTTGCGCTTGCCGGTGGCATAGGCGCGGCCCGACTTGTCGAGCTTCTGGACATGGACGGGTGCTGCCGGCTGGGTATTGGTGTTGCCGGTGGCAGCGCCCAATTCTGCGAGCGAGGAAAGCTCAGCCATCTTATGCAACCTTCTTGTTCTTGGCGTTCAGCTTGGCCACGTCGAGGGTGACGGGCTGCTGGGCGACATGCGGATGTTCCGTGCCTGCATAGACGCGGAGGTTCTTCATCTGGCGACGGCCGAGCGGGCCGCGCGGGATCATGCGTTCGACGGCCTTCTCGACGACACGCTCGGGGAAACGACCCTCGAGCAGCTGGCGCGCGGTGCGCTCCTTGATGCCGCCGGGGTGACCGGTGTGCCAGTAGTAGACCTTGTCGGTGAACTTCTTGCCGGTGAACACCACCTTGTCGGCATTGATGACGATGACGTTGTCACCATCGTCGACATGCGGGGTGAAGGTGGGCTTATGCTTGCCGCGAAGATGATTGGCGATGACAGTGGCGAGACGACCAACGACGAGACCCTCGGCGTCGATCAGCACCCACTTCTTCACCACATCCGCAGGCTTCTGCGAAAAGGTTGCCATGGATTTCTGCTTTCGGTTAGGACCTACCCCAATGATGGAGAAGGCGTTTCTTGTTGCTTGGATTGGTGACAAGGCACTTGCCCGCCGCCAATAACAAAACGGCGGCCTTTGCGGGCCGCTGCTTCGGGAGGGCTTATAGGCGAGGTGCGTGTGTGCGTCAAGGCATAGGAAAAGCACGTGAGCGCACAAAGGTCAATAAAAACAAAGGCTTGATAAAAAGGTATTATTTTACCACATCAATTCGCGCGCTTGCGCTCGGCTAATTGCGGCACTGATACAAGATAGCCCCCTTCGGCGAGAGACTTGCGTATGTCAGGAAGTACGACGAGCGTTTCGTAGCTGGACGGTTGGGGAGCCGACATGTCCTCCGCCCAAAACTGCAATGCTTCGATTGCATTTGGCATAACGCCTTCCGCGTCGTCCGCAGCTGAAAAGCAGCCGGGGATATCGGGAAAGCGGATGCCGAACGAGCTGTCCGGGTCTTTGTCGACCAAAGCGAAATAGGTTTTCATTGCGAGTTCCAGGGTTGCCTGTCCACTATAGCACCCGCGTCGGCGGGATCGAATAGGTGCCCGTGGCATGCGCCACCGTGTGTCCCTCCGGTCCGGCGACGATGTCGATGTCGAACACCATCAAACTCTTGCCCAGCTTCAGGATGCGGCAATGGCCGTCGATCGGCCCGGCCTCGGCCTTGCGCATGAAATTGATGTTGAGATTGATGGTGACCGAGAGTGCGTCCGGCCCGGCGTGGCTGAGCACGCAGACGTAGCCGCCAATGTCGGCCAGTGTGAACAGCGAGGGACCGGACACCGTGCCGCCGGGGCGCAAATGCCGTTCGTCGGCATTGAGCCGCACCGTGCAGCCGCCAGGGAAAACATCTAGCGCCTCGTATGAAGCGAATTCGTCGTTGAGCTGCGGGTAGACGCTGGCCATCAGCGCATTGACTTCAGCCGCATTCAGCACCGGCTTGAGATTGTCCTGGGCGGGCATGTCGGTCTCTCGTTCTATGCTGGGCCTGTATGAACGCAATGGCGCGTTTCTGGCAACACCTTCAGCCCACTGGCGCAAGCGATGGGTGTTGATGAAACCCAATCCGATATTAGATAGTCTGGCGGCGCCCAGCGGAATCGCGGAGACCTTATCGTGGCCGAAATCCTTGCCATCAAACCTGCTGCCATAGATGGGCCGGTCACTGCCAGGCTGGACAAGGGCGTGCTGCGCCTGACCCTCGCCAATCCGCCCGCCAACGCTTTGTCGCTTGCCGTCGTGGCGGCGCTGAGCGCCGAGCTCGATCAGGCCAAGGCCAACAAATCCGTCCGGGTCATCGTCCTGGCGGCGGCCGGAAAGGTCTTTTGCGCCGGCCACGACCTCAAGGAGATGACCGCGCGCCGCGCCGACGCTGACAAAGGCAAGGCGTTCTTCGAGCAGACATTTTCGGCTTGCGCGGCGTTGATGCAGGCAATTGTTCGCCATCCCCTGCCGATAATCGCTGAAGTTGACGGGCTCGCCACCGCGGCAGGGCTGCAACTGGTTGCCAGCTGCGATCTCGCCATTGCCTCGCATGAGGCCACCTTCTGCACGCCGGGCGTCAATATAGGCCTGTTCTGTTCGACGCCGATGGTGGCGCTGTCGCGCAACGTCTCGCGCAAGCAGGCGATGGAAATGCTGCTGACCGGCGAGACCATCGATGCCGCGACGGCCAAGGAATTCGGCCTCATCAACCGCGTCGTGCCGCGCGAATACCTGAATCAGATCGTCACCAAATACGCACAAACCATTGCTTCCAAATCATCTTTGGTGATCAAGACAGGCAAGGAGGCCTTTTACGCGCAGGCCGAAATGGGGCTGGCCGACGCGTACGCCTATACCGGCCGCGTCATGGTCGAGAACATGCTGGCGCGTGATGCGGAAGAAGGCATTGGTGCGTTCATCGGCAAACGCAAACCGGAATGGACGGACGAATAGGTTTTTCGACCCATGGAACCGCGCATCTCCATCATAACCGTAGCCACCGACGATCTCGACCGCGCCGTGCGCTTTTATGAGGGCATGGGCCTCAAGCGCCATGCCGGCATCACCGACGGCGTCGCCTTCTTCCAGATGGGTGGCGCCATTCTCGGCCTGTTTCCGCGGCCAAGCGCCGAGGAGGATTCCGGCATCAGCTTCGCCAAGGCGCCGTCGGCGGTCTATCTCGCCTACAACACCCGCTCCGACGCCGAGGTCGACGAGGTGCTCGCCATGGCAGAGAAGGCCGGCGGCAGGATCGTCAAGCCGGCCGGCCGCGCCTTCTGGGGCGGTTGGTATGGCTATTTCGCTGATGCCGACGGTCATGTCTGGGAAGTCGCCCACAATCCGGCCTTCCCGATCGCGGAAGACGGTACTATCTCGCTGCCCGACTGATCCCGCATGGCGTACCGCAAGCAACTGACGCGGCTAAAGGCGCCCTATCTCAAACGCATCCTGATTGATCCGGCGCGGGTCGAGGATTGGGAACAATATCCCCGGAACCTGCCGCTGTTTCGCGGCCGCGAATTCGAACTTGAATTCACCACGCCGATCACCATCATTGTCGGCGAGAACGGCACCAGCAAATCCACCCTGCTCGAAGCCATCGGCGCTTTGGCCGGCTACGACGAAGCCGGCGGCGGCAAGGGCTACAGGCCGGTCGACCATTCCATTGCCATCGACAAGAGCGGTGCCGCACTGGCCAACACCTTTCGCGGCCACTGGCTGCCAAAAGTCACCGCGGGCTGGTTCTTTCGTGCCGAGTCTTTTTACTCCGTTGCCCGCTATCTCGACAAAGCGGCGTTGGAAGACCCGTTCAAGCCACCGCCGCCGGATTTCCTGTCCTGGTCGCATGGCGAGGGCTTTATCCGCTTCTTCGAGGAGCGCTGCCGCCGGCAAGGCATCTACATCCTCGACGAGCCCGAAAGCGCGCTATCGCCGTCGCGGCAGATCGAACTCTTGAAGATGCTGCGGCGCATGGACCAGTCGGGGACAGCGCAAGTGATCATGGCCACGCATTCGCCGCTGTTGATGGCCTGTCCGGGGGCTAGGCTGTTCCGCATCAGCCGTTTCGGCCTCGACCCGACCGATTTCAGCGATACCGACCATTTTCGCATGATGCGCGACTTCTGCACCGACCCGCAGGCGTTTATGGAAGAGGCGCTGCGGGAAGACGACGAGTGACGGTGCGGGCATGAGCGACGATCTCAACTGGCAGAGCGAACAGGCTTGCCGCGAAGCCTGGCCGGCAGCGGTGGAGACGGTTTTCGACGGCTGGCTTCTCAGGCGCTCCGGCGGCCGGATCCGGCGCAGCAATTCGGTAAATCCCTTGCGGGGCAAGCGCGGCACGCCTGAGAGCGTGCTCGATGTTGGCGAGGCATTCTATCTCGATCATGGCCAGACGCCGCTGTTCCGGGTTCCCGACATCGCCGCCGAAATGGACACGCTGCTCGGCCGCCGCGGCTACGATTTCGAAGGCGGAACCATCCACCTCTATGGCGGGATTGATGAGTTGGTGGATATCAGCGACGAGCACGTCACCGTGTCGCCGACGCCCAGCGAGGACTGGTTCGCGGCGCGGTTCCGCATGGGTGCTTATGACGAGGCTGATCGCCGCGTCTTTCGCGAAATGCCCGGTCTGATCATCGGCGACAAGGCGTTCGTATCCTGCGAGCGTGACAGCGAAATTGCCGCTTTGGCCTATGGCGTCATCCGTGATGGCCTGCTTGTGGTGGAGTCGGTCGAGACCGACAGCCGGTTCAGGCAGCAAGGCCTCGGCCGCAAGACGGTCGGCAGCCTGATCGGCTGGGCCCGGCGGGCAGGGGCCTCGGCGGCCTGCCTGCAGGTCGTCGCCGACAATGCGCCGGGCCGCGCGCTCTATGCTTCGCTTGGGTTCACCAAAGAACTCTACCGCTATCACTACCGCAGGAAGGCAATTGCCGGATGAACCACGACGCGTACGACAATGTCTATATCGGCGGCATCCTCAATTCGGTGAAGACCATCGCCATGGTCGGCGCGTCGGCCAATGACGTCAGGCCGAGCTTTTTCGTGCTGAAATACCTGCTGGCCAAGGGTTTTTTGGTCTTCCCGATCAATCCCGGACAGGCCGGCAAGGAAATCCTTGGCCGCACAGTCTATGCTAGCCTGGCCGATCTGCCGGGTCCGGTCGATATGGTCGACATTTTTCGGGCCTCCGCTGCAGTGCCCGGCATTCTCGATCAGGTGCTGAAGCTCAATCCCTTGCCGAAGGTGATCTGGATGCAGCTTGGCGTGCGCAATGACGAGGCGGCGGCGCGCGCCGAAGCGGCCGGCATCAAGGTGGTGATGAACCGCTGCCCCAAGATCGAATATGGCAAGCTGTCGGGCGAGATCGGCTGGACCGGTGTCAACTCGGGTGTGCTGTCATCGAAGAAGCCGCTGATGCGGCCGGGATTCCAGAGTTTTGGCGTGCGCCAGAAATAGACCGCGACCCCGAAAGGTATGCTCGGTTCCCAGGCGAGCAAAATTATTCCGGGAAGCGATGAAGTTCCCCGCGCGTTCATCGTAGATCGCTTGCCGAAAGGTATTTTCTTCTTTGCATTCGTGGCTGCGGTTCGCCAAGAATGCCCACGATTTTCAGAAGGTTCAGGAGAGGGAGGTTTCGATG
Source organism: Mesorhizobium sp. P2_E7 (assembly GCF_056403855.1). Classification (NCBI taxonomy): domain Bacteria; kingdom Pseudomonadati; phylum Pseudomonadota; class Alphaproteobacteria; order Hyphomicrobiales; family Phyllobacteriaceae; genus Mesorhizobium; species Mesorhizobium sp. P2_E7. The sequence continues at coordinate 841,130 of NZ_JBFUER010000001.1, forward strand.
ACCCGTACGCCCGGTTTCAACACGCTCGCCGTCCATGCCGGCGCCAAGCCCGACCCGGCGACCGGCGCACGCGCCACGCCGATCTACCAGACGACCTCCTTCGTCTTTGACGATGCCGACCACGCCGCCTCGCTGTTCGGGCTGAAGGCGTTCGGCAACATCTACACCCGCATCATGAACCCGACCCAGGCGGTGCTGGAAGAGCGGATCGCAGCACTTGAAGGCGGCACGGCAGCACTTGCCGTCGCCTCCGGCCATGCCGCTCAGGTGCTGGTGTTCCACAATCTCCTGACGCCCGGCGACAATTTCGTCGCTGCGACAAGGCTTTACGGCGGCTCGATCAACCAGTTCGGCCACGCCTTCAAGAACTACGGCTGGGAGGTGCGCTGGGCCGACACCAATGACATCTCGACCTTCGAGAGCCAGATCGACGACAAGACCAAGGCGATCTTCATCGAGAGCCTGGCCAATCCGGGCGGCACTTTCGTCGATATCGAAAAGATCGGCGACATCGCCCGCAAGCACGGCCTGCCGCTGATCGTCGACAACACGCTGGCCTCACCCTATCTGGTGCGGCCGATCGAGCATGGCGCCGACATCGTCGTCCATTCGCTGACGAAATTCATCGGTGGCCACGGCAATTCGATCGGCGGCGCCATTGTCGACGGCGGCACTTTCGACTGGTCGAAATCGGGCAAGTACCCGATGCTGTCGGAGCCGCGGCCCGAATATGGCGGCCTCGTTCTGCACGAAACCTTCGGCAATTTCGCTTTCGCCATTGCCGCCCGCGTGCTTGGCCTGCGCGACCTTGGCCCGGCGATCTCGCCCTTCAACGCCTTCCTGATCCTGACTGGGCTGGAGACCTTGCCGCTCAGGATGCAGCGCCATTGCGACAATGCGGTCACCGTCGCCGGCTGGCTGTCCAACCACCCCAAGGTCGCCTGGGTGAACTATCCCGGCCTGCCCGGCGACAAGAACAACGCGCTGCAGAAGAAATACTCGCCGCTCGGCGCCGGCGCAGTCTTCACCTTCGGCCTGAAGGGTGGGTACGAGGCCGGCGTCAAATTCGTCGAGGCGCTCGAACTGTTTTCGCATCTGGCCAATGTCGGCGACACCAAGTCGCTGGTCATCCACCCGGCCTCGACCACGCACCGCCAGTTGTCCGACGAGCAGAAGGTCAAGGCCGGTGCGGGTCCGGACACGGTCCGGCTTTCCGTCGGCATCGAGGATGTCAACGACATCGTCGCCGATCTCGAACAGGCCCTGGCCAAGGTTTGATCATGGCCGATCCAAAATTCCTGTCCGTTGGTGTCGACAGTGTCGACGCCGAGCATGGCGCGCCGGCGCCGGATCGCCTGATTGCGGGCGATCCAAAATTCCGCACCTGGAATGTCGAGGAGCGCGATGGCGGCCTCTATGCCGGGATATGGGAAGCCACACCCGGCAAATGGCGCATCGTCTATGATGAGTGGGAGTTCTGCCACATCCTGTCAGGTGTCTCGGTGGTGACCGAGGACGGTGGCGACGCCCGCACCGTGCGTGCCGGCGATAGTTTTGTGCTGAGGCCCGGCTTCAAGGGCAGCTGGGAAGTGCTTGAAACGACTCGCAAGGAGTATGTGATCAAGCTCTAGCCAGCGGTCGAATTCACAGAAGGCGATCGATCTCGGCGCCTGAAAATCCGTGCTCGCTCATCATCTCGCGGTGCCAGGAACTGCCCAGCACATCGTCGAGGCAGGAATCGATACGCCGGCGCAACGCCGCATTGCCCTTTGCCAGCGCAAAGGCACCAGCAGCCGGCTGTTTTTCCGCCGCGGGAACGTCGATGACGGTGAGCGGCGCATCGGGGTGCCTGCCGACATAGCCGCGATGCGCCATGGCGACGCTGGCATAGGCATGCACCGCACCGGCAGCGACTGCGGCAGCCGCTTCACCCTGCGTGGCGAAGACCTTGATGCGCTCGGGCGGAACACCGTTTTGCAGGGCTGTCTGGTGTTGGATCTGGCCTGATATTATGCCGATCAAGGCTGTCTGATCCTCGGCAACGGACCGGTAGCCGTCGAAGGCACGCGGGTTGCCCTTGGCGACCAGAAGCCCGTCAGCCAGCATCCAGATCGGCCGGGTGAAGTCGACAAGCATCCTGCGCTCTTCCGACACGAACAGGCCCGTCGTCATGTCCCATCGACCATCGACCAGCCCGGGGAGCAATTCGGCAAACTCAGTCTCGGCCGGTGAAAATGCCTCCGCCAGCAGTGCGCAGACTTTCTCCGCCAGCTTGGCGTCGCAACCGTTAAGTGCCTCGGAGGGATCGGTAAAGCAGAAGGGAGGTTCTTGCAGGAACGCGAATCTCATCGGCTCGACCCTATCATTCCGGCGCTTGTAGCTGGCGGTCGACTATTTCGCCGGAAATTGGCTGAGACATGCGTCGGAGGCCTTGTCGTGCTCGGCCAAAAGGTCGGCGTTTCCGGCATCGACATCACTATCGGATATCTCATCGCGATAATATTGCGTCAGCAGGTCCAGCCCTTCCTGCTTCACGCCTTGTGTCGGCATTTCGCGGGCAAGGCAGCCACAGAGGCCAAGCGCCCGGTCGGGCGTCCCGACCTTGCGGTTGCCCAGGATGAAATCCTGCGTAGGGCAGGCACTGATGAACTCATTGAATTCGAGTTTCTCTTGCGTCTGGTCGCCATGGTTGAAGTAAGCCGGCTGCCACTGGCTCTTGCCGCCGATGATATCGCAGCCGGTTGCGGTGTCGCTTGCGCTGGTGGCGATGGCCTGCCAGGCCTTCTCCTTGTCGCCCGTCGGATAGTCGAACTTCTCGCCCAGAGAGGCGGCATACTGATCGAGGTCGGCCTGTGCGAAACCGATCGCCTGAAAGCGATTGAACTGGCACTGACATTCGCCGGCGACCCTTTCGGCCTCGCCCTCTTCGGGCTGCTCGTTTGACCTGCTTTTCTGGCAGGCAGCGATGAAGCCGGCACCGTCGAGCGAGGTGGCAGGGAAGGTCGAGACATCAGCATAGCGATCGCCCGTCCAGCCAAACTGCTTCCGGTTGAGCTGCAGGTCGATGAAGCCGTTGCGCTTGAAAGCGCCGAGCCCGACCCTGTCCGGGGGCGTCAGCCTGGCACCCGGAATGTCGCCGAGAACCTCACGATAGCTGTCGCCTTCCAGCACGAACAGGAACAGTCCGCACTTCACCCCGTCGTAGGCGGGATCCGAGACATAGACATAGAGTTCGGAGAACCCGTCGAGATTGAAATCGACCTCATAGGCCCAGAACTTGTCCGCGGGCACTGCAGCACCCGTCTGGCGTTGAAGCAGGGGCCCTGCCAGGGCACGGGCGATGGCGTCGCTGTTTTCCTGCGGAATGTTTTGTTGTTGCGCCCATGCGCTGGCGATGCTGGCGCACAGCAGCGCGAGGGCGAACGCCACCGCCCGTGTCGAAAACAAGTTCATACCGCCACCCCGGCCTCGCGTCAGAACCCGACGGCGAGCCTTTCCAGCCCATGGAAGTGGTAAGTGTCGCGGAAGCGCGGCTCCTCCGCAAGATGGAGGTGCGGCTGCCGTTCGAACAGGGTTTTTAGCGACACCTGCAATTCCAGCCGCGCCAGCGGCGCGCCGATGCAGAAATGAATGCCTGCCCCGAACGACACATTTTTTTGATCCGCCCGGCCGGGCCGGAAGGCGCCAGGTTCGGCAAAGGCAAGCGGGTCATGGTTGGCCATGCCGAGCAGCAGGCCGATCGTCTCGCCCGGTTGTACGACAACCCCTGATGTCACCTCGATCTCCTGGTAGGCGTAGCGGGTGAACATATGCAGCGGCGCGTCGAAGCGCAGGCATTCCTCGACCGTGGCCGCAGTCGCCTCCGGCGAGGTGAAGAAGCGGCTGGGGTCGCCGCCTTGCGCTAAGAGCGTGTGCACGGCGTTGCCTGTCTGGTGGACCGTCGCCTCATGCCCGGCATTGAGCAAAAGAATGGCGGACGAGACCAGTTCGTCCTCCGACAGTTTCTGGCCATCCTCCTGCGCCGCGATCAGCAGCGACAACAGATCGTCGCCCGGCTTTTTGCGCCGCTCGGCGACATAGCCGCGCAAGAAGTCGGAAAAATCGCGCGCCGCGCGATTGGCCGTTTCCTCGATCTCGCGCGTGCGGCTGTGCATGTACATGGCCACCATCTGGTGCGACCAGTCGAGCAACTGCGGCCCCATCTCGACCGGCACGCCGAGCATTTCGGCGATGATGGTGATCGGCAATGGCGAGGCGAAGGCAGGCAGCAGATCGATCTTGTCCGGTTCGAAGCGGTCGATAAGCTCATTGGCGAGCGCTTCGACGCGGGGTCTCAACCGTTCGACCTGCCGCGAGACGAAGGCGCGGTTGACCAGCGTCCGCAGCCTGGTGTGCACGGGTGGTTCCAACTCCAGCATCGAATTGGTCTCGATGCCATCGAAGGCGGCAAGATGCGAGCGATCCATGCCGACGCCGCGTCTGTCGGGAACACCGGTCGGGCTCTGCCGGCCGAAGCGGCGGTCGCGCAACAGCCGGTTGACGTCGTCGAAGCCGCCAAAACACCAGAAGCCGAATTCTTCCCAGAAGAAGGCGTTCGATCGGCCATGCAGGAAGGCGTAGGCGTCGTAAGGGTTCTGGAAAAACGCCGGCTCGTGCGGATCGAGCCGAAGGCGGCGCGCGGCTGGATCAAAGGAGAGGTAGGGCGGCATGGATTTGGTCATGCCAGACCATTAGCGCGGCTTGCCAGCCTGGTGCCAGACCGTATGTTGCCCACCCGAAGCCAATGGATTGAGCCAGCCGAACGGGCTGCGGAAAGACGGTGCGATGAATGTGATCGTGGTCGGTGCAGGCATTGCCGGGCTTTCGACGGCATGGTCGCTCGTCAAGGCAGGCCATAGCGTTTCCATCGTCGAACAAGGGCCGATTCCCAATCCGCTCGCCGCCTCGGGCGACCATCACCGCATCATCCGCCGCGCCTACCTGCCCGGGGCAGGCTATGGCAGGCTGATCACCGAGGCGTATGCGGCCTGGGACGAGATGTGGGCCGATCTCGGCGAAAGCCATCTCGATGTCAGGGGCTTCCTCTGCGTTTCGCGCGAGCCGGGCGACAAGGCCGAGCAATACCGCGAACAGGCGAATTTCGCGTTCGACCTGCTTGAACCCGAGGCAGCCGTCGAACGCTGGCCGTTCCTCGAACCGGGTTCGATCCGCTACGCCTATGTCTCGCCCGAAGGCGGCGCGCTGCATTGCCGCAAGATCGCGTCCGGCCTGGCCGAATGGCTGCGGACAAACGGCGCCAATGTCTATGAAAACGCCAGGGTTGTGAAAGTCGACGCCGAGGCGGGTCACATCGTGCTTGCCACAGGCGAAACCATGCAGGCCGACCGTATCGTCGTCACCGCCGGCGCCTGGGTGCTGAAACTGTTTCCGGAACTCGGCGGCGACTTGAAAACCTTTCGCAACGCGCTTGCCTATGTCGAACCGCCGGCGGACCTCAAGGCGGCGTGGGAAGCGGCCCCAATCTTCTTCGATGTCGGTGGCGGCACCAACGGCTACATGATCCCGCTGTCGCGCGGCGCTGGCATGAAATTCGGCTCAGCCCTGCACAAGGTGCCGACCAGCGACGCCGACTGGAACCGCGAGCCGGTGCCGGGCGAGGGGGAGGCGATCCGCAACCTGTTTTCGCCGCCACTTGCCCGCATCGGAGAGTACAGGGTGACCGACGTCGTCACTTGCGCCTACACCTTCACGGCGGACGAGAAGTTTTTTGCACACGAGAAAGGCAGGTGCCTGGTCGTCTCCGCCTGTTCCGGCCATGGCTACAAATTCGGCGCTGCGGTCGGTAGGCGCGTCGCCGCCGCGCTTGGAGATGGCGATATTGTCGGTCTTAAGAAATGGCTGCGGGCAGAAGTGGCCTAAGCTAATCCTGGCAGTGCCTCGCAATATGCACGCGACGCCAACTGGTTGAGCCTTCCTGCACCACCACACGGCGCGCCACCCTTTGGTACGACGGCGCAATCTCGGTGACGTCCCGCCGCTCGGGCCGCACCAGCACTTCGTGCGCAACGCTCTCATATTCGGCCGGCAGCACGACCCGGCGCGTACGCGCGGGTTCAACCACCACCGTTTCGGCAACACGTGCGTAGCGGGCCTTGCGCCAGACCTTGCACAGCACCCGGCGGCCGTGGATGACGCGCCATTCCCAGGCATAGCCGCCATCGTCTACCTGGACCGTCCGGTAAACGGTGCGGGTTCTGGCCGGCACGACCTCATAGGTGACGCGAGGCGGTGCGATCTGCTCGACGCGCTCGTACGTGCCATAGATCGGCGGGTCGTAGTCGACCAGCTGCCCGCCGGGGCTGACCATGACATCTTCATAGACCGTGTCATAGAGCGCCGGCCTGTGCACCGGCTCGTAGCACTCGACGGCCCGGCCGCCGGCGACCGCTTCGGACACCATGCCGAGACCGGCAAGGCCGGCGATGGCCAAGGAAGCTGTTTTCCTGATCATGACACTCCCCCTGTTTGAACGCGAAAACGTGAGGTTCAACGTTGAATTGTAGGGTATGGTTCTCCTGGGGAAAGCGGTTTCACCGCATTTCGTTAAGCAATGCGGTTAAGGAATTGCTACACCCGAAAACACGGCCGGCCGCGTTCGGGCTCCCTTGCGCGGAAACCTTGATTCGACTTAACCAGATGGCTAGGAGAAGGCGGCCTTGCGCTAGGGTGAGCCGGCATCCTATTTACATCCTAACCGTCCAGAACCGATTCTGCCCGATTGCTCATATTCCCGGCGCCGGAATCCCCATCTCCAAAAAGGGATAGTCATGAAGAACCCCGTCGAAACCTACATGAACCTCGTTCCGATGGTGGTCGAGCAGACCAATCGCGGCGAGCGGGCCTACGACATTTTCTCGCGCCTGCTGAAAGAGCGCATCATTTTCATCACCGGCCCGGTCGAAGACGGCATGGCGACGCTGGTTTGTGCGCAGCTTTTGTTCCTCGAGGCCGAAAATCCGAAGAAAGAGATCAACCTCTACATCAACTCGCCGGGCGGCGTGGTGACCTCGGGCATGGCGATCTACGACACCATGCAGTTCATCAAGCCGGCGGTGTCGACGCTGTGCATCGGCCAGGCGGCGTCGATGGGTTCGCTGCTTCTGACCGCCGGCCACAAGGACATGCGTTTTGCCACGCCGAACGCCCGCATCATGGTGCACCAGCCTTCCGGCGGCTTCCAGGGGCAGGCTTCCGACATCGAGCGCCACGCCCAGGACATCATCAAGCTGAAGCGCCGCCTCAACGAGGTTTACGTCAAGCACACCGGCAAGAGCTACGAAGAGATCGAAAAGACGCTCGACCGCGACCATTTCATGACCGCCGACGAAGCCAGGGATTTCGGCCTCATCGACAAGGTCATTTCGTCGCGCGAGCCGGTCGAAGGCGCTGCCGCATAAGGCTGCATGGCAGTTGGATGGCGGTATAACGCGCTTTTGCTGGGATTTGCGGCATTTCGGCCACAATTGGCTGTTCCCTCGGCGGATGGGATTGCCTACGTTAATGCTATGTTGATTTTCGACGGCTTAGCTTTGTGCGGGGTTGGCGCGAATCATTGCTACGTTTTCTGATTTGTGTTTCGTACGGATTGCGTTGCGGGAGCCGGGACACTGGCGGCGGCGAATTCCCGCGATAGATAGAATATGCGCCGTTCCGGCCAGACGATCGGCGGGCGGCGATGAAAGGACAGGAAAATGAGCAAGGTCGGCAACAACAGCGGTGATTCCAAGAACACGCTTTATTGCTCGTTTTGCGGCAAAAGCCAGCACGAGGTGCGCAAGCTGATCGCCGGCCCGACGGTGTTCATCTGCGACGAGTGCGTCGAGCTCTGCATGGACATCATCCGCGAGGAAAACAAAACCTCGATGGTGAAGTCGCGCGAGGGCGTGCCCACCCCGCAGGAGATCCTGAAGGTTCTCGACGACTATGTCATCGGCCAGCCCTACGCCAAGCGCGTGCTGTCGGTGGCCGTGCACAACCACTACAAGCGCCTGGCGCATGCCGGCAAGAACAACGACGTCGAACTGGCGAAGTCCAACATCCTGCTGATCGGCCCGACCGGCTGCGGCAAGACGCTGCTGGCCCAGACGCTGGCCCGCATCATCGACGTTCCCTTCACCATGGCCGACGCCACGACCCTGACCGAAGCCGGTTATGTCGGTGAGGACGTCGAAAACATCATTCTGAAGCTCTTGCAGTCGGCCGACTACAATGTCGAGCGCGCCCAGCGCGGCATCGTCTACATCGACGAAATCGACAAGATTTCGCGCAAGTCCGACAATCCCTCGATCACCCGCGATGTGTCGGGCGAGGGCGTGCAGCAGGCGCTGCTGAAGATCATGGAAGGCACCGTCGCCTCCGTGCCACCGCAGGGCGGCAGGAAGCATCCGCAGCAGGAATTCCTGCAGGTCGACACCGCCAACATCCTGTTCATCTGCGGCGGCGCCTTCGCCGGGCTGGACAAGATCATCTCGGATCGCGGCAGGAAGACTTCCATCGGCTTCGGCGCCATCGTCGCTTCGCCCGAGGACCGTCGCACCGGCGACGTGTTCCGCCTGGTCGAGCCCGAGGATCTCCTGAAGTTCGGCCTGATCCCTGAGTTTGTCGGCCGTCTGCCGGTTCTGGCGACGCTGGAAGACCTCGACGAGCCGGCGCTGATCCAGATCCTGACCGAGCCGAAGAACGCGTTGGTCAAGCAGTACCAGCGGCTGTTCGAGATGGAGAGTGTCGACCTGACCTTCCACGAGAATGCGCTGTCGGCGATCGCCAAGCGCGCCATCGAGCGCAAGACCGGCGCCCGCGGCCTGCGCTCGATCATGGAAGCGATCCTGCTCGACACCATGTTCGAACTGCCCGCGCTGGAAGGCGTGCGCGAAGTGGTGATTTCGGAAGAGGTGGTGACCGGCAGCGCCCGGCCGCTCTACATCTATTCCGAGCAGAAGGAAAAGAAGGGCAACGTCAGCGCGTAAGCTGTTTGAGGCCTGAAGCCTTTGATTTTGAACGGCGCCTGCGGGCGCCGTTTGCTTTTGGCGGATTGAAAGGGCTGGCGCCTGCAACGTTGGGTCGCATTTGAATTAGCAAATTTGTGAGATGTTATTCCGACGCCACTAAGCTCTCGGCGGGCAGTGGGGTAGCGGATGGCAATCCTTGACGTTGATTTCCGACCGGTTGCGGACGACGACACATCGTCTGAAGTAACGCGGCTAAGGACAGAGGCTGAAGCGCGGGCTGGCTCGCTGGACGATATGGCTTTGCGCGCCGCATCCTACTACGAGCTGTACACCGGCAGCGGCCGCAGCTTCCCCTTTACCATCATCGCCGCACATGGCGCCTTGTGGGCGCGCTGGTATCTCAAGCTGGCCGATGCCGCGGCGAGGGTGCTTGCGGTGATCGATGTCACCTCGACCTTGCCCCGTGCGGAACGGATCGCCTCCTACGACAGGTTCGTCGACAAGTTTCGCGACATCAACCGCGTGGTGTTCATGGAAACCTGGGTGACGCTGCATTTGCTGCGGCTCGACCCTGACCATCCGCATCTGGCCGATCGCATGCCAAAGCCGCTCAGGCATGCGATAGCCGACGCCCAGAAGCAGGCTCTGGCGGGCCGCGAACCTGATAACGACGACAAGCGTCGTGTCTACCAGGACTATTTCAGGTGGGAGCAGGTGGTGGTCGTCGGGCCGCTGGTCCAGGCTGCAATCGACGAATTTCATTGGGAATTGGCATGCTGGTTCTGCCGCCGTCCCTGGGTATGGTTCTCCTACTTCCGCGTCGGCAAGGCGCTGGTGTTCCGGGATTTCACCGATGCCGAGGAGCGCACTGAAAAGGGTTTGGCGGCGTTCGATTGGGCGGCACGGAAGGGCTGGGACAAGATCGAGGCCAACCTGCTCAGCAATCCGCTCTTTCCAAAGCCCCGTGTTTGACCGGCAAATCAGCCCTTCCAGGGCGGATTTTTACCGTGTTGCCGCAACGCTGCCTTGATGTTGCGCCCCTTTGCTGTTTTGGACGGGGCGCGTTGCAGGCAAACGAGCCGCAATACAGAGGAAGCGCCGGTGTTAACCCTTGATCTTTGCCCCTTGTGCATCCAACTAACACTGGAAGGCCGTGGTGCCGAATTCTGTGCTGTAAAACTCCCGTCACAAACGGTGGTAGGCGGAACGACCCACGGTCGTTAATATGAGATTCGCGGTTGGCTCAATTAGCGGCCGCGACATGAAAGGTTGGACAATGGCCAAAATATCCAAGGCTCCCAGCGACGGCGTCTTCGCAGTCCTCCCACTGCGCGACATCGTGGTGTTCCCGCACATGATCGTTCCGCTATTTGTCGGGCGTGAAAAGTCGATCAAGGCGCTGGAAGAGGTTATGGGTCAGGAAAAGCAGATCCTGCTTGCCACCCAGATGAATGCCGCCGATGACGATCCCGAGCCCGATGCGATCTTCGACATCGGCACGCTCGCCAATGTGCTGCAATTGCTGAAGCTGCCCGACGGCACCGTCAAGGTGCTGGTCGAAGGCGCTTCGCGCGCCAAAATCGTCTCGTTCACCGACCGTCCGGACTTCCACGAAGCCCGCGCTGCCGCGCTGGTCGAGCCGGAAGAGGAAGAGGTTGAGGTCGAGGCGCTCGCCCGTTCGGTCGTCACCGACTTCGAGAACTACGTCAAGCTGAACAAGAAGATCTCGCCCGAAGTGGTGGGCGCTGCCAGCCAGATCGACGACTATTCCAAGCTCGCCGACACGGTTGCTTCGCACCTCGCCATCAAGATCCCCGAGAAGCAGGAGATGCTGGCCACGCTTTCCGTCAAGGAGCGGCTGGAAAAGGCGATGGGCTTCATGGAAGCCGAAATCTCCGTCCTGCAGGTGGAGAAGCGCATCCGCTCGCGCGTCAAGCGCCAGATGGAGAAGACGCAGCGCGAATACTACCTCAACGAGCAGATGAAGGCGATCCAGAAGGAGCTCGGCGAAGGCGAGGACGGCCGCGACGAGGCCGCCGAGATCGAGGCGCGCATCAAGAAGACCAAGCTCTCCAAGGAGGCCCGCGAAAAAGCGGAAGCCGAATTGAAGAAGCTCAGGACGATGTCCCCGATGTCAGCTGAATCGACCGTCGTGCGCAACTATCTCGACTGGATCCTGTCGATCCCGTGGGGCAGGAACTCCAAGGTCAAGCAGGACCTGGCGTTTGCGCAGAACGTGCTCGACACCGATCATTTCGGCCTCGACAAGGTCAAGGACCGCATCGTCGAGTATCTCGCCGTGCAAAGCCGCCAAAAGAAGCTGAAGGGGCCGATCCTGTGCCTCGTCGGCCCTCCCGGCGTCGGCAAGACCTCGCTCGGCAAGTCGATCGCCAAGGCGACCGGCCGCGAATTCATCCGCATGGCGCTGGGCGGCGTGCGTGACGAGGCCGAGATCCGTGGTCACCGCCGCACCTATATCGGTTCGATGCCCGGCAAGGTCATCCAGTCGATGAAGAAGGCCAAGAAGTCCAATCCGCTCTTCCTGCTCGACGAGATCGACAAGATGGGCCAGGACTTCCGCGGCGATCCGTCATCGGCCTTGCTCGAGGTGCTCGATCCCGAGCAGAACTCGACGTTCATGGACCATTATCTCGAGGTCGAATACGACCTGTCGAGCGTGATGTTCGTGACGACGGCGAACACGCTGAATATCCCTGCGCCTTTGATGGACCGCATGGAGATCATCCGTATCGCCGGCTACACCGAGGACGAGAAGATCGAGATCGCCAAGCGTCACCTGATGCCCAAGGTGGTTCGCGATCACGCCCTGCAGCCGAAGGAGTTTTCGGTCAGCGAGGACGCGATCCGCGGCATCATCCAGACCTACACCCGTGAAGCGGGCGTCAGAAGCCTGGAGCGCGAGCTGATGAAGCTCGGGCGCAAGGCGGTGACCGAGATCCTGAAGACGAAGAAGAAGACGGTGAGCATCACGGCGGCGAACCTCGCCGACTACCTCGGTGTTCAGCGCTTCCGCTTCGGTCAGGTCGAGGCTGACGATCAGGTCGGTGTCGTCACTGGTCTTGCCTGGACGGAAGTCGGCGGCGAGCTGCTGACGGTCGAAGGCGTCATGATGCCCGGCAAGGGCCGCATGACGGTGACCGGCAATCTGCGCGACGTGATGAAGGAATCGATCTCGGCGGCGGCCTCCTATGTCCGCTCGAGAGCCGTCGATTTCGGCATCGAGCCGCCGCTGTTCGACAAGCGCGACATCCACGTCCACTTGCCGGAGGGCGCCACGCCGAAGGACGGACCGTCCGCAGGCGCCGCTATGGCGACAGCCATTGTGTCGATACTGACGGGTATTCCGGTCAGAGCCGATGTGGCAATGACTGGTGAGATAACGCTTCGCGGCCGCATCTTGCCGATCGGCGGCCTCAAGGAGAAGCTGCTCGCCGCACTGCGCGGCGGCATCAAGAAGGTGCTGATCCCGGAAGACAACGCCAAGGATCTGGCGGAGATTCCGGACAATGTGAAGAACGGCATGGAGATCATTCCGGTCTCACGCGTCGGCGAGGTTCTGAGGCATGCGCTGGTGCGTATGCCGGAGCCGATCGAGTGGGTCGAGCCGGTCAATCCGCCGGCCACGACCGACAGCGCCGACGATGCTGGAAAGCCGCTTGCACATTAGAATTCTCTAAAGTTGCAGCGCACAAAGAGAGAGCCGGGCCTTGAGCCCGGCTTTTTCATGTGAAAAACCCACCTTTTCCGGGCTTTTTCCAACTTTTTCCGCGCTTTTCGACTTGGTTGCGGGAACGCTTCTTTCTAAAGTCCGTTTCCTGCCGGATGAGTCGAAGAGTTCCGGTTTTTCTCATGGAAGGGAATTTTTATGAACAAGAACGAACTGGTTTCCGCTGTCGCTGAATCCGCGAGCATTTCGAAGGGTGACGCACAGTCGGCGGTCGATGCGGTGTTCTCCGTCATCACTGGCGAACTGAAGAAGGGCGGCGATGTACGGCTCGTCGGCTTCGGAAATTTCACCGTCTCCAAGCGCGCGGCGTCGACTGGCCGCAACCCGCAGACTGGCGCGGAAGTGAAGATTCCGGCGCGTACCGTGCCAAAGTTCTCGGCCGGCAAGGGCCTCAAGGACGCGGTCAACTAAGACCATTTTTTCTTTTCAGAGAATGTTGAAAAGCCGGGTTCGCCCGGCTTTTCTTTTGGCTCAATGGCAACGCGACACGGCCGGCCGTCAGCCCGCTGGGGCGAGCCTTCAGCCCACCGGCGCGTCGGCGCGCATCAGACCTTCCTGCTTGAGATCGGCCCACAGCGCTGCCGGCAGCCTGGCGTCGAGCAGCGCGCGGTTGCTCTCGACCTCGGCCGGCCGCTGGCCGCCGGGAATGACCGACACCACGGACGGGTGCAGCAGCGGGAATTGCAGCGCCGCCTCGATCAGCTTGACGCCATAGCGCTTGCAGACCGCTTCGATGCGCCCGACGCGATCCATGATGTCCTGTGGCGCCTCGGAGTAATTGTAGTAGGCGCCTGGCTTCGGCCCGGTCGCCAGTATGCCGGAATTGTAGGGGCCGCCGAGCACGATGCCGATGCCGCGTTTTTCACAGAGCGGGAGGAACGATTGCAGCGCCTCCTGTTCCAGCAGCGTGTAGCGCCCGGCCAGCAGGAACAGATCGAAATCGCCGCGCTCGGCAAGCGTCTGGCAGACCTCCCATTCGTTGATGCCGCCGCCGAACGCCTTGATCACACCCTGGTCGCGCAGCGCCAGCAGGCCGGAATAGCCCGAGGCCATGAACTCCTCGATGCGCCGGTCGGATGCTTCCTTGCTGCTATGGGTGAAGATGTCGAGGTCATGGACGAAAAGGATGTCGATGCGGTCGACGCCGAGCCGTTCCAGGGAGGCCTCGAACGAGCGCATGACGCCGTCATAGCTGTAGTCGTAGACCTCGCGGCGCGTCGGCGTGTCGAAGAATTTGCCGATGCCGGTACGCTCCTCCGGCGGGCAGGCGCGCAGCAGGCGGCCGACCTTGCTAGACAGCACATAGTCGTCTCGGCTTTTGCCGCGCAGAAAGGCATTGAGCCGCGTTTCGGCGAGGCCTAAGCCATAGAGCGGCGCGGTGTCGTAGTAGCGGCAGCCGGTCGCCCATGCGGCCTCCAGAGTGGCATTGGCTTCCTCGTCGGGCACGGCGCGATAAAGGTTGCCGAGCGGCGCGCTTCCGAAGCCAAGTTCGGTGAAGTCGATGCCGCCATTGCCGATGCGGTCGAAATGCCGTGTCTTCATGTCGCGTAAGATGTCCTGGATTGATTTGTCTGACATGACACTATCACGCCGCTGGCACAGCAAAAGCCGCGGCGACTGTTGGACACGCATTTTCGCGGTGATAGCATGAACAAAAACAAGCCTTTCCCCGCAAAAGCGCAACCGGAAATCCTGGCCACAACCCTGGCGGAACGCTGATGACGAATGCCGGCCCGGATATGTTTGCGACCGCCCTGCAAGAGCTGGGCGCCGTGCTGGCACGGGTCGACGAAGCCGGCATCGACACCGCTTGCCAAACGCTCGCCCGCGCACAAAAGATCGTCGTCTATGGCTGCGGCCGCGAAGCCTTGCAGCTCAAGGGCTTCGCCATGCGGCTCTATCACCTCGGGCTCGAGGTCTCGGTGGTCGGCGACATGAACACGCCGCCTGTTGGCCCGGGCGATGTCTTCCTGGTCAGTTCCGGCCCTGGCGAGACCACGACGGTGCTGACCCTTATGCAGGTCGCCCGTGACGCCGGCGCCACCGTGCTGCTGCTCACCGCCGAGGCTGGGGGCAGTGCGACCGCACTCGCCGACTTCACCTTGCTCATCCCGGCGCAGACCATGGCGCGCGACCAGGGTCCGCAAAAGACATCGCTGCTGCCGATGGGCTCTGTCTTCGAAGGCGCGCTGTTCCTGCTGTTCGAGGTGATGGTGCTGAAGCTCAAGGGGCTGACCGGCCAGTCGTCCGAGGCCATGCGCGCCCGCCACACCAACATGGAGTAGGCGCGATGCGCTATGAATTGATGCTGCCGCACCAGATTCGCAAGGCGATTGCCGAGAACTGGCCGGTGGTGCTGCCGCTCGGCGTGCTCGAATATCACGGCGAGCACATGGCTGTCGGCATGGACACGCTGGCCGTCATCAAGACGCTGGAACTCTACGAGAAGGAGAGCGACATCGTCATTCTGCCGCCTTTCTACTACGGCGCGGCGAGCTATGCGGTGGCGGCGCCCGAAGGCAGCGGCTCGGTGCAGGTCGGCGGCAATCAGCTGGCGCCGTTTGGCGAAGAGCTGTTCTACAGCCTGCTGCGCATCGGCTTCCGCAACA
Organism: Mesorhizobium sp. P2_E7; assembly: GCF_056403855.1. Lineage (NCBI taxonomy): Bacteria > Pseudomonadati > Pseudomonadota > Alphaproteobacteria > Hyphomicrobiales > Phyllobacteriaceae > Mesorhizobium > Mesorhizobium sp. P2_E7. The sequence continues at coordinate 856,495 of NZ_JBFUER010000001.1, forward strand.
TCCACGCCATCATCCACCACCAGACCGAGAATTTCGTCGCCGGAATGCCGACCGACCTCGCCTTCAAGACCGCCGGCCGCCAGGCGATCTTCCGCTTCCTGGAGAAGCAGCGCGGCGAGGGCTGGTGGGGCTCAAACGAGATGGCCGACTATTATGCCGGACACGCCGCCGGCGAGAATTTCTTCAACTGGGTGCAGGTGCATCCGCTGATGTCGGCCGAAATGAACGGCAAGTACCCGTTCGATCATGCCGGCATCGGCGAGACGTCGCTGATGCTGGCGCTATGTCCTGAGGCTGTCGATGCCGGTCGCTTTGGCGAGAATACCGGGTGGTACACGGCGAATGCCAAGGAGGCCTCGGCGGAACTGGGGCAGAAGGGCGTTGCCATGATCATGGATCATCTCAAGGCGATACTGGGGCACTAGAGCGAAAGGTGCTCTAATTCAATATCGGCGAACTACGAGACCGATGGTTGAAGCCGTCGTCATTATGAAAATGAAAACAAAAAAAATTATGAAAAACCAATATCTTACAGGTTCTGTTGACCTGCCATAGGTCCTTCCTCTAGCCGGGAAAACTCCGGCCAATACGGCCGGATAGACGACCTTGGCAAGGAAGCCAAGCAGCCAGAAATCCGCCCATATCAATGCGGCGATTGCCAGAATTTCATGTATCTTCAAAAAAAATCCGTGCAAAACCGAAGCAGTTTACAGGGCTCTATTACTTCACCGCGCCCGCCGTCATGCCCATGATGAGATAGCGTTCAAGCGCAATCCCGATCACTGCCAGCGGGGCGATTGCGGCGGTGGCAAGGGCCGCCATCGACCACCAGTTGATGCCTTGCGAGCCGGTCTGGCTCGCCACCATGACCGGAATGGTCTTGGCATCGGTCGAGGTCAGCAGCGCGGCGAAAAAATACTCGTTCCAGCACAGCACCATCGCCAGGATGAAGGCGGCGACCATGCCGGGGAGCGCGATCGGCATGACTATGCGGAAAAAGGCGCCCCAGATCGACAGGCCGTCGACAAGGGCTGCCTCCTCAAGCTCGACAGGGATCGAATTGAACTGGTCGCGCATGATCCAGATGACGATCGGCAGCACCATCAGCGTGTAGAGCAGGATCAGCCCAATGCGGGTGTCGAGCAGGCCGACCTCGCGGTAGAGCACTAGGAACGGCAGGGCCAGCACCACCGGCGGCAGGATCAACTGCGACAGGAAGAAGAAGGAGATGTCCTCGTTCTTGAACCAGGCGAAGTGATAGCGGTAGCGGGTCAGCCCATAGGCGGCGAGGCTGCCGATGATGATGGCAAGGCTCGACGCGCCGACCGAGGTGATGACCGAATTCATGAAGCGCTTGAGGAACTCGTCGCGCACCGTCGAGGTCCGGAAGATCGAGTCCGGCGACAGGCCGAGCGAGCGCCAACCCTTCCAGTCCGGCTGGAAGTCGACGAAGGGAATGAGGTGCCCCTGGGTGACGTCGACCGCGGTCTTGAACGAAGTGGTGATCGTCCAGTAGATCGGGAGCAGGCAGATGAAGGCCCAGAAGGCCAGCGCGCCATAGATGAAGACGCGATTGGCCAAAAAGCCCACCGGCGAGCGGATTTCCGAAGCGACATAGTCGGTGGTCTGGACGCTCATTGTCCCCCGTCAGTTCACGTTGCGCACGAAGCGGTTGGCGAATTTCAACAGCCAGGTCACGAACACCACGATGATGACGAGATAGGCCATCGCCAGCATGGTGCCGTAGCCGACATTCGAACGGTCGCGATATTCGCGGTAGATGAAGCTCGACACCGAATCCGTGGCGCCGCCGGGGCCGCCGGAGGTGACGGTGATGATGATGTCGGCGAGCTTCAGCTTGAAGATGATGCGCAGGATCACCGCCGTCACCGACACCGGCAGCATCAGCGGGAAAGTGACCTGCCAGAAGGTCTGCCAGGTGGTGGCGCCATCGACGCGCGCCGCTTCCAGAACGTCGCGCGACATCGCCTGCAGGCCGGCAAGCAGCATGATCATCATGAACGGGATGAAGGTCCAGGCATCGAGCACCATGATCGAGATGCGGGCGGTGATCGGGTCGGAGAAGAAGGCGGGGTTTTCCCAGCCGAGATGGCGCGCCAGCGTCGCCGCCGGCCCGAAGCGGTATTCCATCAGCGATTTGCCGATCATCCATGACACCGCGACCGGCGACAGCATCAAGGGCATCAGGAAGACGACGCGGAAGAATTTGCGCGCCCGGATCTGCGCGTTGAGCAGCAGCGCCAGGCCGAAGGCGATAGCATATTCGACCAGCACGGCGAGCACATAGAGCACCATGTTGAACAGCGCGTTGCGGTAGTACGGGTCGGCCAGCATCTGCCAGAAATTGTCGAGCCCGTTGAATTTCCGGCCGGTGACGGAACTGAGGTTCCAGTCGGTCAACGCTATGTAGAAGCCGAACAGTGTCGGAAAGATCACCATGGCAATGGTGAACAAGAGCGCCGGCAGCAGGAACAGCGCGCGCTGGCCATCTTCGCCGCGCGTCAGCACCTGGCCGGCGCCGAGCGCCACACCCCACAGCACATAGGCGTAGACGATGGGGCGCCAGGTCTCGAAACCGAGCGTAGTGATTTCACTCTTGTAGAGGATTTCCAGCGCGATCACCGCCAGCAGGCTAAGCGTGGCGGCGGCCATCAGGGCAAAACCCGCCCGCTTGCGGCTTGGCGAGATCAGATCGGCTGGCCCGGCGTTTGCCGGCCATGCATTGGTGGTCTGGTCAGCCACGCGTCCCGTCCGTTCAAAACTATGCCTGTGACCGGCCCGAGCCGGCCAGATCCGGCGGTTTGCACCGCCGGACCTGTTGTCACGATAGGATAGCCTACACGCCAAGCGACGCCTTGTAGAGCTTGATCTGGTTCTCGCGGCCGAGCTGATCGGTCAGCTTCTCCCAGGCGGCGGCGATGGCGTCGGCGCCTTCCTGCGCCTTCATCTTGCCGGCGAATGTGTTGGCCAAAATGTCCTCGGCAGCGCTGTAATACTGGAAGATGCCGGGGATGCGCGGCTCAATCGCCGCGTTCGGATGGTTGTAGCTGTCAGCCTCCGACTTGAGATACGAGGTGATGAACGCCTCGTCATAGCCGGCAGCCACCCATTCCGGAATGTTGAAATGGCTGTTGCGGTAGGGCTGGAAGCCCGACGGATACGCCGCGCACCAGAGGGACAGGTCCTTGCCGCCGAGATGGGCAGCCGCCGACCAGGCGGCCTTCTTCTTCTTTTCGTCGCTATCGACGCGGGCCATGACATAGACGCCCCAGCCGAGATAGGCGCAGTTCGGCGAAAAGTTCGGGCCGCTCGCAAGCGTGTCCCACTTGCCGGTCTTGGAATTATAGACATCGTCCGAGCCAGGCAGGATCGAGAAGCCGGTGACGTCGCCGACGACCGAGGAGTCGCTGGTCTTTGCATTCGAGCCAGCGTCTCCCCACCAGGCCAGCATCGAACCAGTGCCGCCCAGGAATTGCGAGAAGCAGGTCTGGTTCGGGTCGGCGTTGATCTGATCCGGGGGCTCGGACGGTAGCGCATCGATCACGTCCTGGATCGCCCGCACCCAGGCCGGATTGTTGATGCGCGGCTTCATCGTGTCGGCGTCGAACAGCCAGGCCTTGTCGTCCGGATGCTTGGCATAGGCGGTAGCGCGGCTGCCGAGGAAGTAGAAGCCGAAGCCACCCCAAGCCTTGGGCGCGTCGAGATAACCGTAGACGTCCTGGCCGTTGAACTTCTTGCCCTTGAGGAACTTGGTCACGGCCTGCACCTGCTGCCAGGTGGTCGGCACGCCCCAGGGTGTTGTATTGCCGGCGGCCTTCCACTCATCGGCGAGGCCCTTGTCGGCGAAGACATCGGTGCGATAGTTGAAATTGTGCGCGTCGCCGTCGACGGTCACGCGATATTGTTTGCCATCCCAGGTGCCCACAGGCGGCTGCAGATAGGCCACGACATCCTTCATGTCGATCTGTTCTTTGACCCAGTCGGGCATGACCGAAGCCAGCCCCTTGCCGCAGACGTCGCCTTCGAAGGGCGCACCCATCTCGATGACGTCGAAGTCGACGGTTCCGGTGGCGATCGACTGTTGCAGACGAGCGCCGTAATCGGCCTGTGCCAGGTCGATCCAGGTGAACTTGGCCCCGGTATAGTCTTCCCACGCCTTCAAGAAGCCGCGGTACAGCACATTGTGCAGGTTCTGGTTGTTGAGGCCCATGAAGGTGAGTTCGACACCGGCGAACTCGCCTTGCTTGACACTGGCCTTGGTGGCGCCAAGGCACATCTCGCCGACCTTCTGGAAGTCGGCGTCGGTTGGTTGACCCTTGCCGACGCCAGGGACCTGCAGGATCTGCGCGCGCAGATCATCAGCAGCGAAAGCTGGACGCGTCAATGCGCCCAGACCCGCGCCGGACGCAGCAGAGAGCGCGGCCATGCCGGCCGCCCCCTTAAGGATATCACGCCGGGTCGCACCCGCGCGGACGAGTTTTTCGTACAGACCGACTCTCATCTACCATTCCTCCCAGAACAACAGTCGTGAATTGACCAATCTTGAATTTGATATGCCAATCTCTCTGACGCCGAAACGTCGGCAGTTCTCCTTTAGCATACGGGGACGTGGGACCCCACCCTGCGTCGCCTGGAGCTCCGATTTTCGGGAAAAAATCCGACTGTCGGATTGGCACTCGCCACTATTCGCGTAATCGATTACCTTGTCAACACGAATGACTTTTTATCTATAAGATACTGACTTGCCCTTGCCGTTGGCAATGGCTAGCTTCACCGCGAGGAAAGGGGGGACGATGGCTCAAGTCGCGATCACCAATGTGGCCAAGGCGTTCGGAACCGTCAAGGTCCTGCACGACGTCAGCGTCGAAATCGCCGATGGCCAGTTCGTGGTGCTGGTCGGCCCGTCGGGCTGCGGCAAGTCCACGCTGCTCAGAATGGTGGCCGGGCTGGAAACCGTCTCCGGCGGCACGATCGCCATCGGCGAGCGGATCGTCAACAATCTGCCGCCGGCCAAGCGCGACATCGCCATGGTGTTCCAGAACTATGCGCTCTATCCGCACAAGACGGTGGAGCAGAACATGGCCTTCGCTTTGAAGCTGCGCGGCACCGACCCGGCCGTGGTCGCCGAACGGGTCAAGCGCGCCGCCGACATCCTCGACCTCAACCCCTACCTGAAGCGCTATCCGCGCCAGCTCTCCGGCGGCCAGCGCCAGCGCGTCGCCATGGGCCGCGCCATTGTGCGCAACCCGCAAGTGTTCCTGTTCGACGAGCCGCTCTCCAATCTCGACGCGAAGCTGCGCGTACAGATGCGCACCGAGATCAAGGAGCTTCACCAGCGGCTGAAGACCACCACCATCTACGTCACCCACGACCAGATCGAGGCCATGACCATGGCCGACAAGATCGTCGTCATGCGCGATGGCCGCATCGAGCAGGTCGGCGCGCCGCTGGAATTGTTCGACCGGCCGGCCAATCTGTTTGTCGCCGGCTTCATCGGCTCGCCATCGATGAACCTGCTCAAGGGCGTGGTGCGCAAGGGCGACAAGGTCGAGATAGCGGGCACGCTGTTCCCGATCGCTGCCGGCAGCGCCGCCAAGGAGGGCCAGGCGGTGGTCTACGGCGTGCGGCCGGAGCATCTCGAAATCCACCCCGACGGCGTGCCGGCGAAGATCTCGGTGGTCGAACCGACCGGCTCCGAAACGCTGGTCTTCGTGCGCTTCGGCGACGGCGAGATGGTGGCGCTGTTTCGCGAGCGGCACGACTTCAAGCCCGGCGACACGCTCAATCTCAAGCCGCGCCTCGACCAGGTCCATCTCTTCGACGCCGAGACCGGCAACCGGCTCTGATTTTCCAATCGACTTTGACCAAACCTGTTTGACGAGGACTGCCATGCTCAAAGGGATCAACCCATTGCTGAACGCCGATGTGCTTCAGGCGCTGCGGGCAATGGGGCACGGTGACGACCTGATCATCGCCGACACCAATTTCCCCGCCGATTCGGTGGCGCGCCAGACCGTGCTCGGCAGACTGCTGCGCATCGATGCGCCGGCGGCCGATGTGGTCAAGGCGGTGCTGTCGCTCTATCCGCTGGACACCTTTGTCGACGACGCTGCCGCCCGCATGGAGATCGTTGGCAAGCCGGCCGAAATTCCGCCGGTGCAAAAAGAGGTGCAGAAACAGATCGACAAGGCCGAGGGCAAGGCCTGGCCGATGATTTCGGTCGAGCGCTACGCTTTCTACGAACGCGCCAAGAAAGCCTATTGCGTCATCCAGACCGGCGAGCGCCGCTTCTACGGCTGCTTCGCCTTCCGCAAAGGCGTCGTGCCGCCGGATGCGGAGTAAACCATGGCATCCGGCAAACCTGTCGTCATACTGGGCGTCTTCGTCGCCGACACTGCCTATCGTGCCGATCGCCAGCCGCGCATGGGCGAGACCATTCTTGGCAATTCCTTCAAGCTGGGGCCGGGCGGCAAGGGCTCGAACCAGACGGTGGCGGCCGGCAAACTCGGCGCCGACGTCACCTTCCTGACCCGGCTTGGCGTCGATGCTTTCGCCGACATGGCCAAGGCGACTTGGAAACATGCCGGCGTGAAGAGCGCCGTCATCGACACGCCGCAAAGCTATACGGGTGCCGCCTATATCTTCATCGAGGAGACAACCGGCAACAACGCCATCATCGTCAGTCCGGGCGCTGCCATGCTGATTACGCCTGATGACATCGAGGCCAATGCCGGCTTGATCGGTTCGGCCGGCGTCTTCGTCACCCAACTCGAACAGCCGATCGACGCAGCACTGCGCGCACTCGAGATCGCGCGCGGGGCAGGGGTGACCACCATCCTCAACCCGGCGCCGGCGGCAAAACTGCCGGACCGCATCTACACGCTTTGCGACTATGTCACCCCCAACGAGACCGAGGCCGAGGAACTGACCGGCATCAAGGTCGCCTCCATCGACGATGCCCGCCGCGCCGCCGACAGCCTGCTCCAAAAGGGCGTCGGCTCGGTCATCATCACGCTTGGCGAAAAGGGCGCGCTGCTGCACACCGCGAACCGTTCCGACCATGTCCCCGTGGTCAGCGCCGGCCCGGTGGTCGAAACCACCGGTGCGGGCGATGCCTTCAATGGCGGCCTGGCCGCAGCCCTCGCCAAAGGCGTGGAGCCGCTGCAAGCGGTGCGCTTCGCCTGCGCCGTCGCCGGCATTTCCGTGACGCGGCCAGGGACGGCGCCGTCCATGCCAACGCTGCAGGAGGTCGAGGCGCTGCTGGCCAATGGGTGACTGCGGACTGCGCGCAAGGGGGTCTTCGATGCTCTGGGTTGCACTGGTCATCGGCGCCTTGCTCGCGGGCAAGTGCCTGTCATTCGTCGCGACGCTTGCCGACACGGCGGCGAAAATGGCCGGCTCCGCGCCCGAGCCCAATTCCTATGTAGTCACGCCGCCTTGTGCAGCACAGTGAAGTTGGTGAACACTTCCATCTTGGCAATGGCATATTTCGTGTAGCCGCCGGCAGCCGTCGGTGCTTGGATGTGGTCCATCAGTTGCTTGACCAATCCGACCATTCCATGGGCGTGCGATGGGAAGATCATCGGCATGCCAGGGACGCCGATGACGGGAGGCGAATAGGGTGCGGCATCGTATTCCCCGTTTTTGCCGAATGCAGTGCAGATGTCTTCGATGATGTAGACACCGCCGGGTTTAACCGCCTTCGGAAACAGATGCGCGAACGACATGCCTGTGCGGAACCCGACGTGCGAGGCGTCGTCAATGATGATGTCGAACTGTTCGCCAGCAAATTCTAAGGCGGCGTCAAGTAGTGCTGGATCTGCTTGCTCGCCATGCGCGAAGTGGAAGCGCTCGCTTGTCGGAAAGGCTTCGGGCTTCATGGCGCCGTCCAGCCCGGCAATACGAGCATTGGGATGAGGAAAATATTCGTCCCACATCTGCATTGAGGCGCCCTTGTGGACGCCAAGTTCCAGCAGACGGACAGGCAAGTCGCGCATCGGCGAAAACAGCCGCTCATACTCTCGCAGGTAAATGGCTGGCTTTTTGTACGGGTCGGCACCGTAAAGATTGTCGGCAAGTTGCTGCAAAGTCGGCTGATCAGCCATTTTGTTCTTTCCTCCCCGATTTAGCACTCTGCCACCAGCGGCCAAGAAACAACATCCTCATCTTCAAAAATGTATTCTAACCACTGCTCGCGAGGGCGGAAAGGAACTACTACGGACCGCAACTTCGCGAGAGCCCTTCAGCTCGTGCTGGTGAACGAGGGCGGTTGGTCGGACAATCCGGATGACCCCGGTGGTGCAACCATGACGGGGGTGACGCTGGCCAACTTCCGCCGCTACGTGAAACGCTGCTGGCGAAGGTTTGATCTCGACCACGTCTCTTGCCGCCTTACCAGTCAGGATTGTCGTCGAGCCAATAGGCATCAAGGCAACCGAATTGGCGCGGCATGCCAAGACGCCGTTTGGCGTCAAAAGCCATCTCCGAACGAGTCCACTGTGAATTGCTCTCTGTCACATCGGGCACGATCGTGTACCCATCCGCGATCAACGCAGCCTCATTTCCTCGAAGTGCCTTTTGAAACCATTCTCGATGCGGCTTTGCGGGTAGCGGCGTCCCTGCATGCATTTCCTGGCTCAGGATGCCGGAATACATCTGGGCGCTGATCGTTCTCAGTGCGTCTTCGGAGATTTGCCTGGAGGTGTCGTTGGACCAGCATCGGCCTGCCGACGCCACTAGCGTCGCTGCCAACAAGCCTGCCAGAAACCGCGCCACCTTGGTCCCTTCCGGTCAGGGTGGCATATTAGCAACAGATAATGTTAATCGGCAATCCGGTCTTGCGCCGTTGGCATAGGTGTCCCGTAATGGGGCGACGGTTTGGCACCGCATTTGCACTGTCAGCAATGCCGGGAGCATCCATCGCTCCAGGCAGCCGGGGGGCGATTGGGGCCCGCCGCTTCTGAAAATGAAGCTGCGGGCTCTTTATCTGCCAATTTGAAAGCAGCCTGAATCGCCGAAACATTGGGTGCTGGGCCATTATGTATTTTCCGCAATTTCTGGTGGGCATGTTCGCAACGTCGTTCGTCGTTGCGATCTGGGCCGACATGGCAACTGGATCCGTCTGGAAGGCGCTCGGCTGGGCTGTCCTTGCAATGGTCATTCTTCAGCTTGGATACGTCGGCCTCGTCGTCCGCCTGATCTACAGGCGGGAATCGGAAGGCATCGAGGGAAATGCTGCGAGCGGGGCTCGAGCCCGCGACCTCCGGCGTGACAGGCCGGCACTCTGAGCCACACCGCGCGCAGCTATTGATCGCTGCAAGGCGATCAATCTGAATTAATGCATCCAAGGAGACATTTTTGACATCAACGTCGACATTTCTCCGGCACCAAGGATCGTGACCCTTGAAGAGAAATGGCGCGAGTGACGGGGCTCGAACCCGCGACCTCCGGCGTGACAGGCCGGCACTCTAACCAACTGAGCTACACCCGCGCATTTGACGAGCACGTGTCAGCCGTGTTCGTCGTTGGGGCGGTGGATAAGGGGTTCGCCACCGGGTGTCAAGCGCAGCTGGGCAGCATAAACGCAAACAGGAGAAGGTTTTTTGACAGGCGGCGTTTTGCCCGGGAAAACCGCTATGCGGCTAAGCTCACGCCTGCTCATTTGGCCTTGCGAAGCCCGTTGCGACCGCTTAAAGGTCCGGCCCGGAGCGGGCGATTAGCTCAGTTGGTAGAGCGCTTCGTTTACACCGAAGATGTCGGCGGTTCGAGCCCGTCATCGCCCACCATTGTCCCGGACACCAGTCCAGTCGTCGGCTTCAATCGCCTTTCACGCCCGCAAGTCAGCCGCGTATGATCGGTGGCGCGGGCGCGGCCACAACCAGCCACGCCCGCCTTTCTGCTGCTGACAGACTACTGCTTGACGTAGCAGGCCTTCTTCACGCGGCGGATGGGGTCCTCGCCAAAGGTGTCGAGGTTGCACATAACGCCATTCCTGAAAACGCCTTGGACGTATTGGCCGCGCGCGCCGTAGCGGACCAGTTTGCGGCCACGGAAATCACAGTACTGATTCTCCCTGGCGCAGGCCACCCAACGGCCACGGCCCTGGCCGTAGTCGTCGTCGCCGTAATTGTCGTCGTCATTGTCGCTATAATCGTCACCGCCGCGGCGCGTCACGATATAGCAAGCCTTGTCGCGGCCGGGCGCGGGATCGCCAAAGACGCGGTTTGAACAGGGCACGGCGCGACGGTCGAAAAAGCGGGAGGTGGTCTGGCCGCGCGCGCCATAGACCACTTCGGCTGGATAGGGCAGGCGGCAGATGCCACCCTCGTCAGCGCATCGCTGCATCCGCTGGGCCGACGCTGTAGCCGGGAAAAGAACAGAAGCGGCCGAGGCCAACCCGACCAGGCAAATGAATGTGAACACCATCCGGATCAGGGTGCTGGAGGTTTTTGACACGACTTGTCTCCCTTATTGATTCACGCGCCATCTTACAGCAGCCTAGCCAAACGCAAGATGAACGAAAGCCATTGCCAACAATCGGGATGAGCTGAATTCCTGTTTTCGGGCCAGGGAGGTGCCGCCGTCGACCCAGATTTGATAAGGGGTCTTGGGCATCGATTGGCTCTCCGGAGAAGCAGGACAATGATCGACCATCCCAAGCGCCTGCTGTTTCGGCTGATGTTCGTCTTCGCAATCTGTGGCATCGGGCGCCTCGCATATGCAGCGAATGCGGGCGATGGCGTGGACCAGCCGGCCGCCAAAGCGGCCTTGCTCAAGGCCTATCCCGGACTTTTCACCATCTCGGGCAATGTCCTGACCTGGACCGACGGCACCACCATGGTGTGGGACGACGGCAAGGCGCGCGACGCCGAGGCGCTGCTGGAGAGCCCCGACATCGAAGACATGTTTCGCTACGTCTATCCGACGGCAGCGGAGGGCGCGCTGGTCCCGGCGGAGGATTTCGACCCCGGTCGTATCCGCAACGAAGCTTTCTTCGAGAAGCTTTATGGGGCAAGTGCCGCGGAAGTGGGCAAGCACATCGCCAACGTCAAATGGCTGCCGAAACTCGGCAAGAAGACCGTGCAGGTGACCAAAATTTTCGCCATCAACGACCGGCTGGGCAAGATCTCCGATGCGATGGAGGCCATGCCGGCGGAGCTGAGCCGTTACGGGCTCAAGCCCGGCGGCGGCTTTGTCTGGCGGCCCATCGCCGGAACCAACCGTCTGAGCGTCCACTCCTTCGGCGCGGCCTTCGACATCAATGTCGGTTTCTCCGACTATTGGTATAACAACAGAAACAAGACTGACCCCAAGGCACACATCCCGTTCAAGAACCGGATTCCGCTGGAAATCGTGGAATTGTTTGAGAAAAACGGCTTCATCTGGGGCGGGCGCTGGTATCATTACGACACCATGCATTTCGAGTACCGGCCTGAGCTGCTGCTTTACAAGAAACCCGGCTGATCGCTGGCAGTCAGCCGTAAGGCACATGCGCAGGGGCGAACCCCGCCGATATTGCCTTTATGCGCGTCAATATCGAAGCCCCAGATTCTTGGCGACTTGCCGCCCGTTGGCGGTCGCGGCACTACAAAGCCGGCGAAGATCGGCACGGATGTTTTCGGAGTTCAGCAGCTCGGTTGCTTCCGGAAAGCCCTCGGCCAGCAACGTGGCAACAATCTCGGCCGGCGACTGATGGAAACCGTCTTCTGCCAAAGCATGCGCCCGCTGGAAGATGTAGCTGGCTCTGATTTTGTCTGGCATTCACAAGTACCTCCCTTGATCGGCACTTGATGAACAACTTTCGAGAAGTATTCGGGTTCCATGCAACTTATAGGGGAAGTCGGATCGCCGACGCAGCAAGCGCTGTATCTTTCGCTGGAATGACCTCTCGTCGCCAGGGAGCGCAGCCCGTTCCGTTGCCGATTAATGCAAAGATCAAGGCGGCAGCAGCCTAAAATCCTTGCCTTCCGGCAGCAATTGGCCGCCGTCGACGACAATGGTCGTACCCGTGATGTAGCTGGCGTCGTCGGAGGCGAGGAACAGGAAAGCGTTGGCGACATCGCGCGGGCTGCCGAGGCGTCCCAACGGGATGGAATCCTCCATGTTCCTGATATAGGCGGCGCCGCGGTGCAGCTCGATCGCTTCGGTCAGGATGTTGCCCGGCTCGACGCCGTTGACGGTGATTCCGTAGCCGGAAAATTCCAGCGCCGCCGAACGAATGAAGCCGTTGATGCCGGCCTTACTGGCGCCGTAGTGGCCGTGGCCGGGGCTGGTGACGTGCGGGCCGGTGATCGACGAGGTGTAGAGCATGCGCCCGTAACGCTGCGCCTTCATCGGCGGCAGGGCCGCCAGCGTGGCGTTGAACGTGCCGCGCAGATTGACCGCCATCACCCGGTCCCAGTCGTCCGGACTGGTGTTTTCGATCAGCTGCCAAGGGTAGATGCCGGCATTTTGCACGACAATGTCGAGACGGCCGTGGCGGCTCAACGCCAGCGCCACCGCAGCCTCGGCGTCGGTCATTTGCGAGATGTCGGTGCGAACGAAGGCAGCGCCGAGCTCGTCTGCTGTCGCCTGACCTGCCTCGGCCTCGCTGTCGGCCAGCACCAGCCTTGCGCCTTCTTCGGCAAAGCGCTGCGCGATGCCCTTGCCGATGCCGCGCGCGCTGCCGATGATCAGCGCGACCTTGTCTTGCAGCCGTCCGGTCATGCGAGCCGTCCTCTTACGCGAGTCGTTGGCGAATGGTTTGCTTGAAGGCGTCGAGCAGCACGGCGGCGAGCACCAGCAGGCCGTGGATCACCTGGGTGAAATTGGCCGGCAAGCCCATCAGGTTGATCGCCGTGTTGATGGATGAGAGCAGCAGCACGCCGGCATAGACACCGGGCAGAGTGCCGACGCCGCCCTTCAGGCTGACGCCGCCGATGACGACGGCGGCAAAGGCGTTGAACAGCAGTCCGGTGCCGAGATTGGCGGTGGCACCGGAGGTGCGGATGGCGAGCAGCCAGCCGGCAAGGCCGGCAATGGCGCCTGCAAGCACGAAGGCAATGATCAGATTGCGGTTGACGCGGATGCCGGCGCGGAAGGTTGCGGTCTCATTGCCGCCGATCATGATCAGGTGGCGGCCGAACGGCGTCTTGGCCATGATCAGCGAGAAAAGAACGAAACAGGCGACCGCGATCCAGGCGGTCAGCGGCAGGCCGATCAGGCGCTGGATGCCGAACCAGCGGATGGCCGGCGCCAGGTCCTGCGCCGAGCGGCCACCGGAGATGACCAGCACCAGGCCGCGCACCCAGATGTAGGACGCCAGCGTGATGATGAAGGCGCTCATCTTCACCTTGACCACGAGGTAACCGTTGAAGGCGCCGATGATGCCGCCGACGATCAGCGCAATCAGCAGCGAGACCGGAACCATCAGCCATTGCGGGCTGAGCTGTATGCCCATGCCGATGCCCGACGAGCAGAACAGAATGCCGACCGTCATGGCGCTGAGTGCGGCCACCGATTCCACCGACAGGTCCATATGGCCGGCAATGATGACCAGCGACAGACCGATCGACATCACGCCGAGCACGCTCGATGCCTCGATGATGTTTGCGAAGATGCCGAGCTGGAAATAGTTGGGAACGAAGATGGAAAAGACGATCAACACAAAGACCAGCATGAACCAGACGAGATTGTCGAGGACGAGCTCGAGCGTTTGGCGGGTGTGAGGGTTCATGGGCTGATCCGGTTGACGCGCTGGTTTCAGGGTGTTGTTCCGTCGCGCGATGCGTGTACGCGGCGCTTTTGAGGGCGCTCCGGGCCCGGTGTGGCCCGGAGCGGTCCTCGCGATCTTATTCGATTGGCTTCACGGTTTCCGTCGGAGGCTTCTGGTTGCCCCAGAAGGCCGGGTTGTCGACGTTCTCCTTGGTGATCGCGGCACCCGGGATCTTGATGTTCGGCCCCCAGGCTTCCTTGGTCACTGTCGATTTCAGGCCAAGCACGTCATACTCGCCGGGCTTGATCTCTTCCTTCTTGACGATCTTGTCCATGAACATGGCGATGGCTGCCGCCTGGGCATAGAGCGGCTGCTCGACCTCGACATTGAGCCAGCCCTTGCGGATCAGGTCGAGGCCGACCGGAGCGCCGTTCGAGCTCATCATCATGACGTCGCCAGGCTTCTTGCCGGCGGCCTCGAGCGAGGCGACGCCAGCGACCGAGAGATGCGCGGCATGGCTGAAGATCAGGTCGATGTCAGGATTGGCGAGCATCTGGTCGGCGACGATGGTGCCGGCGTTGCTCGCTTCCCACTGCATGGCGGGCAGCGAGATGATCTTGACGTCCGGGAACGCCTTCATCTTCTCCTCGAAGCCCCTCTGGATGTCCAGCGTGTAGGGATCGCCGGGATCGCCGAGCACCTGCAGGATCTTGCCCTTAACCGCGCCGTTCTTGGCTTTCAGCAGCTTCTCGGCCTGGTCGGCCGCGACGTAGCCGATCTCGATTGTGCCGGCCACCGAGGTGAAGTCGGACGGAGTGGACGTGATCTGGCGGTCGAACTCGACCACCGGAATGCCGGCGGCGCGAGCCGCCTCTACCGACGGCTTCAGCGCGTTAAAATCGACCGCCGCAAGGACGATCGCCGCGGGCTTCAGCGCAATGACGTCGTTCATCTGCGATTGCTGGGCGTCGGTCTTGTTGTCGGCGTTCAGCGTCTTGAAGTCATAGCCGACCTGCTTGAGGAACAGTTCCAGCGCGGTCACCGAGCCGGTCTGGAACTCATCGAGCAGTGTCGGCACCAGATAGTAGACGGTGCCCTTGGTCTGGGACATTGCCGGCGTGAGCGAGGCAAGAGCCAGTGCCAGGATACCGAAGACAAGAACTAATATTCGCTTCATGTCGTTCGCTCCTCTTTTATTACCGGACCCCTCTTTTGTCCCTCAACTCGCCGGTCCGGCACCGGCAAGCGTCTCACCGGTGATCATGTTGATCACCGCATCGGGACTTGTTTTGTTGCGTGCGACATCGCCGGCCACGACGCCTTGCCGGATCACCACGATTCGGTCGGCGACCTGGAAGGCCTGTTGCATGATGTGGGTGATGATGACGACGCCGATGCCCTGGTTGGCGACCTGGCGGATCATCTCGAGGCCACGCCTGGTCTGTTCGACGCCAAGGGCTGCGAACGGCTCGTCCAGCAGCACAAGCTTGCCGCCCCAATGCACGAAGCGGTTGAGCTCGATCGCCTGGCGCTGGCCGCCGGAGAGGTGCTCGACATTGGTGCGCAGCGATGGGATGCGGGTGCCCGCACTTGCCAGCGCCTTGCCGACGACGGCCTCCATGGCGCGCTCGTCAAGAATCGGGATGCCGAGCACTTTCCTGGTGATCTCGCGGCCCATGAAGAAATTGGCGACGACGTCGACATTGGTGCACAGCGACAGGTCCTGGTAGACGGTTTCGATCCCCGCCGCCTTGGCCTCCGCCGGCGATTTCGCCAGAAACTCCTTGCCCTCGAACAACATGCGGCCCGAGCTCGGCTCGAGGCCGCCGGCGATGATCTTGACCAGCGTCGACTTGCCGGCGCCATTGTCGCCAAGCAGCGCCACGACCTCGCCCTTGCCGATCGAGAAGCTGATGCCTCTCAGCGCCTGGATGGCGCCGTAATTCTTGGTGACGTTTTCGAGTACCAGCAGCGGTTCGGTCATGCCGCCACTCCCTTGCTGTGCATGAGGTCTGACCGGCGCTCGCGCTCGGCAATGAACATCTGGCCGAAGCGCGGCGAGAGCACGCCGGACACGGCCAAAGCGGCGGCGCCGCGCAGCACCGAATGCTGGCCGCCGGTGGCGACCATCACGCGCGGGGTCTTGCGGTCGCGCCGCGCCGAGATCGAATTGGGAAGCTGCGCCGCCGCGCCGACCAGTCTCTCCAGGAGGTCGGTGGGGGCGAGCCCGCCGAGGATGACGGTTTCGGGGTCGAATAGGTTCTCGATGGTGACGATAGCGTTGCGGAAGACCGGGGCGACTTCGGCCACCCAAGCGGCTTCGCCGATGTTGCGGCGGCGCAGCGCTTCCAGCGAGAGGTAGCGTTCGAGGCAGCCGTGATTGCCGCACGGACAGAGTTCGCCGCCGGGAACGGCGGGGATGTGTCCGATCTCGCCGGCATTGCCCCAGGCGCCGCGCATCACCGCGCCGTCATGGACGATGGCGCCGCCGAGGCCGACGCCGAAATAGAGATAGTAATATTCGGAATAGCCGGCACCGAGGCCATAGAGACGCTCGCCCATGGCGGCCGCCGCCATGTCGGTTTCGAAGAAGGCCGGCAGCCCCGTCGAGGCCGTCAGCCGTTCCGGCAGCGCGACATCCTTCCAGCCGGCCATGGTCGTTGGGCCGACAAAGCTCATCGATTCCACGCCGAACGGGCCCGGCAGCGCCATGCCAATGCCGAGTACGCGGCCGCCGGGCCGCAGCGCGGTCAATTCCGGCACTATGGCGCCGATCAGCTCGAAGGCATGGTCGGGCGTTGCGTGCGGCGCCTCGCGATGCGTGCTTTCGATGACATCGCCGCTGAGATTGATCAGTGCAGCGTCGATGCCGAGCGGGGTGAGGTGGATCCCAACGGCATAGCCGCCTTCAGGGTTGATCCGGAGCGTCGCCGGTGGCAGGCCGCGCCCGCGCGGCTCTTCGCGCAGCGACAGTACATAGCCGTGCTCTTCCAACTCGCGAACGATGGTCGAGACGGTCTGGACGGTGAGGCCGACGCGGCTGGCAATGTCGCCGCGGGCGATGGGGCCATGAAGACGAATGGACTCCAGCACGATGCGCCGGTTGTAAGGCCGTCCGAACTCCTGGTTGGTTCCCCGTAGTGCCATTTTCCCTCTCCCGTGGGAGAGGCAAGACTTGCACACGCAATTTATTCAGTCAAATGGAATTCAAAAATAATTTGTGACAGATCTGGCACAAGATGCAGGACCTGTCCCATGCGCCGCGCTGGCCGATTGCAGCGGCGTCAAAACCACCGCATTGGTGCATGACGTCAGGCGGGCGCGGGGCTCGCCTGGCCGATGATCCAGCAGGGAAAACCGATGATCGAATTGCCTTTTGCGCGCGGCGAGTACCAGCAGCGGCTCACGAAAATCCGCGCCGAGATGGCAAAGCGGGGGCTCGAGCTTCTTGTCGTCAACGATGTCGCCAACCAGCATTACATCACCGGCTATGACGGCTGGTCGTTCTACACGCCGCAGGTGGTGCTGGTTCCGATCGAAGAGGATGCCGAGCCGGTCTGGATCGGCCGCGCCATGGATGCGGCCGGCGGCCTGCTGACGGCCTGGATGAAGCCTGAAAATGTGGTCGGTTTTCCCGAAGACCATGTCCAGCGCGCCGACCGTCATCCGATGGACTGGATCGCGGCCTGGATCGTTGCCAAGGGCTGGGGCAACCGTCCTATCGGTATCGAGCTCGAAGCCTACTATTTCTCGCCCAAGGCCCATGCCCGGCTCGTCGCCGGTCTGCCCAATGCAAAATGGCACGACGCCGACCTCGTGGTGAACTGGATCCGCGCAGTCAAATCCGCACCCGAAATCGCCTATCTGCGCAAGGCATCGAAGCTGGCAGAGGCGGCGGTTACGCGCGCCTACGAGGTCATCGCGCCCGGCGTGCGCGAATGCGATGCCATTGCCGCGATCCAGGCGGCGCAGATCGCCGGCAGCCCGGACTTTGCCGGCGACATCACCGCGCTGCCGCCGACGATCCTCGGCGGCGAAAATGCGTCCGCGCCGCACATCATGTGGAGTGACCGACGGTTCGGCAAAGACGAGACGATTGCGCTCGAACTGGCCGGCGTCTGCCGCCGCTATGCCGCCGGGTTGGCCCGGACAATGCAGTTGGGCAAAACGCCGACGCGTGTCGCCGACACGGCAAAGGCTGTGATCGAAGGCATGGATGCGGTGCTCGACGCGGTCAGGCCGGGCACATCGGCCGAAGCGGTCGAAGCCGCCTGGCGCAAGGTCATCCAGCGCTACGGGCTGAAGAAGGAATCGCGCATCGGCTACTCCATCGGCGTCGCCTATCCGCCGGATTGGGGCGAGCACACGATCAGCCTGAGACCCGGCGACAAGACGGTGCTGCAGCCCGGCAATGTCGTGCACTCCATTC
This sequence comes from Mesorhizobium sp. P2_E7, assembly GCF_056403855.1. Taxonomy (NCBI): domain Bacteria; kingdom Pseudomonadati; phylum Pseudomonadota; class Alphaproteobacteria; order Hyphomicrobiales; family Phyllobacteriaceae; genus Mesorhizobium; species Mesorhizobium sp. P2_E7. The sequence continues at coordinate 874,638 of NZ_JBFUER010000001.1, forward strand.
TCGGCATGTGGATGGATGGCTGGGGCATCGAAATCAGCGAGACCATTCTGGTGACCGAGACCGGCAACGAGACGCTGACCAAATTCCCGCGAGACATCCATGTCAAATCCTGACTGGCCTGGCGCAGCGGGCGGTGCCGCGCCCGACATCGACGCCGGAATTCTCGACCGGATGATCGAGATCCGCCGCCATTTGCACCGCCATCCCGAGCTGTCGAACCGCGAGGCTGGCACGCAAGCCTATCTCCGGCAGATGCTGGCCGGGCAGGGGATATCAGACATCCGCGATGTTGCCGGCTTTGGCCTGGCCGTCGATATTGTCGGCACCGGCAAGCCATCAAATCGCAAGGTGGCGATAAGGGTAGACATCGATGCCTTGCCGATCGAGGAAGAGTCCGGCGTCGACTTCGCCTCGGAAAACCCCGGCGTGATGCATGCCTGCGGCCACGATGCTCACACCGCAATGGGCTTTGCCGTGGCGACCCACCTGCATCGCACGCGCGACACTTTTGGCGGCACCGTTCGCCTCATCTTTCAGCCGGCCGAGGAAGCCGAGCCGTCAGGCGGCAAGCGGGTGGTGGAGGAGGGGCTGCTCGACGATGTCGATGCGGCAATCTGTGTCCACGTCGATCCATACACCGCATCCGGCAAGGTCGCGGTCGGCGCCGGTCCCTACACGCTTGCCTGCGATACGTTCGACGTGCTGGTCACCGGCTCGGCGGCGCATGCGGCAAAACCCTATGAGGGCGTCGACGCGCTGACTGTCGCCTGTGCGATGGTGGGCGAATTGCAGAAGATCGTTGCGCGCGAGACTGACCCTTACGACCCGCTGGTCATTTCGGTAACCGCCATCAATGGCGGCAACGCCTATAATGTCACCGCAGGCAAGGTCACGCTGAAAGGCACCGTCCGCAGCGGCAGCGACGCCACCCGCGAGCGCGCCCGGCGCCGGCTTCGAGAAATCGTGGAGGGGATCGCGGCAAGCCATGGCGCCACCGTGCAGGTCGACATCCACCAGGGCGAGCCCGGCGTCGTCAACGATGCCGAGATGACCGAACTGATCCTTGCTGGCGCCAAGGCGGCCATCGGCGCCGACAATGTCCTTAACCTGCCGGGATGGAGCATTGCCGACGACTTTGCCTACTACAGCGAAAAACGTCCGTCAGTGTATTTCCGGCTCGGCATCCGCAATGACGAGGTCGGATCGGTCTACCCGCTCCACCACGCCAGGTTTCGCGTCGACGAGGCCGCCTTGAAAGCCGGCGTCGCCACCATGATTTCAGCGGCGGCGATGTTTTTGTCGACACCGCCGGACGATGCCGCCTGACGGCGCTCAGTATTTGATCGCCCGGCGTTCGATCAGCACCACGGCGCAGAAAAGAACGATCGACAGGCCCGATGACAGCACGATCGCCGCATAGAGGCGGTCCGACTGGTAGTTAAAGGACGCCTGGATGATCAGTGCGCCGAGCCCTTTGTCGGAGCCGATCCATTCGCCGACAATGGCGCCGATCACGGCGGTCGCAGAGGCAATCCTGAGTGATGAGAACAGCATCGGCAGCGCGCGCGGCAGGCGCAGGCTCCAGAACACTTCCCAGCGCGTCGCCGACAGCACGCGAAACAGCTCGTGCTCGTTGCTGCCGGCCGAATCCAGCCCGCGGATCATGTTGACCAGCGTCGGGAAGAAACAGATCACCGCCGCGATGACGATCTTCGGCGTCATGCCCAGCCCGAAGATCAGCATGATGATCGGCGACAGCGCCAGGATCGGGATGGTGTTGAAGAACAGCACGATCGGGAAATAGGCGGCCTGCAGCACACGGTTGTGCACGAACAGCACAGCCAGCAGCACGCCGGCGAGATTGCCGATGGCAAAGCCGGCGAGCGCCTCGATCAGCGTCGGCCAGAGATTGTTAACGAGCAGGGAAAAGCTCTTATGGAACACACCCAGTATGGCGGTCGGCGTCGGCACGATATAGGCCGGTACGCCGAGCCAGGGCAGCAGGAACTGCCAGGTCAGCAGGATGGAAACGGCGCCCAGGACGGGCAGGGCGATCGCCAGCGTCGGCGGCAAGGGCTCCTGTCTCATGGGGCCAGTTCCAGGGCTTTGCGTAATTCAGCCATGGCAGCGACGATTGCCGGGTCTTCGCGCGTGCAGCGGTTGCCGTCCTGCTTGAACGGCCGCATGTCGAGATCCTTCACCAGCCGCCCCGGATTGGCGGCGAGCACGATGACGCGCTCGCCGAGATAGGCCGCTTCGGCAATCGAATGGGTGACGAACAGGATGGTCGTGCCGGTGCGCCGCCACAGCGCCAGCAACTCGTCATTGAGGCGGTCGCGGGTGATTTCGTCCAGTGCGCCGAACGGCTCGTCCATCAACAGCAGCTTTGGCTGTCCGAGCAGGGCGCGGGCGATCGCGACGCGTTGCCGCTGGCCGCCGGAAAGCTGGTGCGGCAGCCGCTCGCCAAAGCCGCCAAGCCCCATCAGCTCCAAAAGTTCCTCTGAGCGGTCTTCGATCTGGCGGGTCAGGCTGCCTTGCCCGACACCGAGCGGCAGACGCACATTGTCGCGCACGCTACGCCACGGCAGCAGCGTCGAATCCTGGAAGACAAAGCCGACATCCCGGCGCGAACGCACCGCATGCGGTGTGTCGCCAAGCACGCTGATCGTGCCACCGAGCGGGTCGAGCAAATCGGCAACGACCCTGAGCAAGGTCGACTTGCCGCAGCCCGATGGTCCCAGGATCGACAGGAACGAGCCGGCCGCGACGGTCAGGTCGAGGCCGGAGAGCACTTTGACGGCCGCATGCCGGCCGCCATAGCCGACATCCAGCCTGTTCGCCTCGATAGCACTCACCATCAGGCAGCAGGCGCGTCGAGCTTGGGCCGCTCAGTGGCCGACAATTCGAGGATCTTGGTCGTGTAGACATCGGCCGCGGCCGGGCGTCCGTTCGGGTATTGCCCGACCTTGTCGAGCAGTGCCAGCTGCTCCTCGAGCGAGGCCGGGTCGAAAGTTCCCCAGCCATCCTTGGCTGTCGCGCCGTCGAAGGACAGTTTCAGCACCAGATTGACGGTCTTTTCCTCCCAGCCGAGATCCATTTCCGGATAGGCGGCGACCATTTTCTTCACCGCTTCCTGCGGATTGGCGTGCACCCAGCCCCAGCCTTTGCCGACGGCGCCGATGAACTTCGCCAACGTCTCCGGATCCTTCTCGATCGCCGCGTCGGTGGCGAAATAGACATCGGCGTAGGAACTCAGGCCGAGGTCGCGCACCAGAAGGTCGATGCGGTCGTCGCCGACGACGCTCAGCGCCTGGGTGTTGGTGATCCAGCCGCCAATGGCGTCGACGTCGCCGCGCACCAGCGGCGCCTTGTCGAAGCCGACATTGACGACGGTGACGTCAGCCGGGTCGATGCCGTTCTTGGCCAGAATCTCGTCGATGACAAAGCGCGCCGTCGGCTGGATGCCGATCTTCTTGCCCTTGAGGTCGGCGACGCCGCGGATCGGCTTGGCCGGCTTCGAGGTGAAGGCATAGGGGCCGGTGCGGAAGCCGCAGGCGATTATTTTCACCGGCACGCCGCTGGCGCGCGCAGCAAACAGCTGCGGCGTCTCCGAGAACTGGCCGAGCTGGGCCGAACCCGAGACCACCGGCGGCACGGTCGCGGAATTCGGTCCGCCAGGGCTGAACTCCACGTCGAGGCCGGCGTCTTTAAAATAGCCATTGGCGACAGCGGCGATGTCGCCGATCTGTCCGTTCGACACCAGCCAGTCGTACTGGATGACGACTTTGCCCGCGGCCCTGGCGCCGGGCGTCAGCACCAGCTGCATGCCGGCCGATGCGGCCGCCACGGCGGCGATGCCGGATGTCACGAAGCTGCGGCGGTTCATTTCGAAATGCTTGTTCCCACTCATTTTTCGCTCCTGTTGCAAGCGTTGCTCTGTTCATTGCGCACCGCTCCCACGGCGCGCTGTCGTCTACGGCTGTTCGTCGTGGTAGTCGCCGGGGCCGCCGTCGAGCCAGGCGTATAGTTCCCAGAGCGTGTCGTCCGGGTCGGTGAAATAGGCGCAGCGCGCATTCCAGACATAGTCTTCCGGCGGGCCGTAAAAGGGCACGCCCTTGGCGCTGAGCTCGCCATGCAGCCGGTCGATGTCGGCGGGCTTGTCGAGCTTGACCGCCACGCAGACCTTGTGCGCGTGGCGCGGCGACCGGAGCTTCGATACGCCGGTATGCTGGCTGATGTGGTCGATCTCCCACGCCGCCAGCGTCACGCCCTCGCCGTGGAAATCGGCAAAGCCTTCGGCGCGTCGGCGCAGCCGGAAGCCGAGTTTGTCGACATAGAAGTCCACGGTGCGCCCGATGTCCTCGACCAGCAGGCAGACATCCGAAATCGCGTAATCACCCCCGAGCGGCATGGCTAAATCCCCCTGCTGGTCGTCAGGCGCCGCGCGGCCGGCAGCGTGACGCCAACGCGCTCGGCCGCGCCGATGATGTGGGCGCGCATGGCCGCTTCCGCGGCTGCGGGATCGCCAGCAACCAGCGCCTCGTAGATGCGCACATGCTCGCCGACATTGACCTCGACCAGATCGTGCAGCGGGTTGGTCTGCCGCGCGTAATAGATCGAGCGGCGGATCTGCTCGCAGACAAAGGAGATGAAGGTGTGGATGTAGCTGTTGCCGGTGGCGCGCGCGATCTCGCGATGGAACAGAAGGTCGGCGTCGATGCTGCCTTCCTCCCAGCGCTCCTCGCCACTCATGCGGTCGAGTGCGGCCTTAATGGCGTCGAGATGGTCCTGGCCGCGCCGCTCGGCGGCAAGGGCCGCGGACTCAGCTTCCAGGATGCAGCGCAGCTCGAACAGCCGCTCCATGTTCTGCCCCTCTTTGAGCGCCTCGCCGTCGATGCGGATCGAGGCCCGCTGCTCCGGCGCCAGCACGAAGGCGCCGATGCCTTGCCGCGCCTCGATCATGCCGTCGGCCCTGAGCTGGGCGATTGCCTCGCGCACGACATTGCGGCTGACGCCGAATTTTTCCGACAGCTCCTGTTCCGTCGGCAGCCTTGTGCCCGGGCTGAGGTCACCGGATTCGATCTCGCGGCCGAGAAAAGTCGCGACGCGGTGCGGCAGCGTCTCGACGGTACCGATGGCGGCCAGTCTTTGCTTCATAGAGCGGTCTCCGTTGCCGGCAGAAGGCAGCCGGGATTCATCAGCCCTTGCGGGTCGAGCGCGTCTTTCAGCGTGCCGATGAGGCGGCGATGGACAGGCGACAGGCCAGCCACGAAAGTGCGGTGGCGGGTGCGGCCGATGCCGTGCTCGGCACTGATCGAGCCGCCGAGTTCATGGACGATCTGGTAAAGCCCCGCGGTGATCTCTGTGCCTCGGGTGCGGACCTCGCTTTCGGCAAGGCCTTCCGGCGGCAGCACGTTGAAATGGATGTTGCCGTCACCGGCATGGCCGTAGGCCAGCGCCACCCAGCCGGGATGGTCCTCAGCAACGAAGCGCCGCGCCTGATCGATGAGGGCAGGGATATCCGAGATCCGCACCGAAAGATCGGTGCGCACGTGGTAGCCGCGCTTGGCCTGGCCCTCGACCAGCCCTTCGCGGATAGCCCAGAACGATTTTGCCTGGGCGCTGCTTTCGGCGAGCACGGCATCGATGACTTGGCCACTCTCCATCGCCTCGGCGAGGAAATCGACCAGCAGCGCGCGCAGGTCGATGGCCGCACTGGCCGACAGTTCGATCAGCACATGGACAGGCGCCTCGACGGGCGACACGATGTTGGCGTCGATCAGGCGGGCCAAAGCCATACATTCCGAACCGATGATCTCGAAGGCCGACATCAGATCGGCCGAGGCCCGGCGCGCTTGCCGGAACAGCGCGATCGCCGCTTCGAACGAAGCAAGACCGAGATAGGCGGTCTCGGTCCGGACCGGCTTTGGAAACAGTTTTAGTTCGACGCCGGTGATGATGCCGAGCGTCCCTTCCGAGCCGATGAACAGCTGTTTCAGATCATAGCCCGTGTTGTTCTTGCGCAGACCGGAAAAGCCATTCCATATCTCACCGTCCGGCAGCACCACTTCGAGGCCGAGGATGAGGTCGCGCGCCATGCCGTAGCGCAGCACATTGATGCCGCCGGCATTGCTCGCCGCATTGCCGCCGATCTGGCAGCTGCCCTGGGCGCCGAGCGCCAGCGGAAACAGGCAATCCTGCGCGTCGGCAGCATCCTTCACCGTCTGCAGGATGCAGCCGGCATCGGCCTGCAGCACGAAATTATCGGCGTCGACGCGGCGGATGGTGTTCAGCCGTTCCAGGCTGACGACCACCGAGCCGGCGGTCTCGATATCGATCGCGCCCGCCACCAGGCCGGTGTTGCCGCCTTGCGGAATGATGCCGAACCCGAGCGAGGCGCAGAGCCTCACCACCGCCTGGGCTTCGGCCACCGAAGCCGGCCGCAGCACGGCCAGTGCTGCGCCATGATGATCGCCCGACCAGTCGCCGAGATATTTCGCCATGCCGGCGGCATCGACGGTCACGCCGTTAGGCCCGACAGCGTCCCGCAGGGCACCGAGAGCGTCTGGCGAAAGAGCATGCATGGTCATCAGCGGCCGTGAGATGATGTTGGGCTATAGGGTGATGCATATCATCCTACAACTGGCGTCGAGTCAACGAGGCTCTGCCACGAACGGTGGACAAGTCACGACGGCCCGGGTGCTTGGTCTGCAGTCGGATGCATTCACGCCGGAGAATCGTGGCGGACTGTCATGGCGCCAGGATAGCGCGACGTCCGAACGCGAAAGTCAGTGAGCAGGGCGCCGAACGAGGAGCTGGTTACCAACCGGGTCGCTTGACCCTCAGAGGTACTGCTCGACCTTCTTGCCGACGGTCAGGAAGCGCAGCGGATCGATGGCCTCGCCATTGTGGCGGACTTCGTAGTGCAGATGCGGGCCGGTCGAGCGGCCGCTGCTGCCGGTCTTGCCGACGATGTCGCCGGCCGCCAGCTTCTGCCCGACGGCCACGTCGATTTCGCTCAAATGGCCATAGCGGGTAGCAAAGCCATTACCGTGGTCGACCTCGACCATGCGGCCATAGCCGCCGTTCCAGCCGGCCTTGGTGACGACGCCGGCCGCCGTGACCTTGGCCGCCATGCCGATCGGTGCGCGGAAATCCATGCCCGAATGCAGGGCCGCGGTGCCGAGAATGGGATCGGTGCGCACGCCGAACGGGCTGGTGACGGAGTGGCCGGGGGCGGGATTGGCAAGCGGCAGCCGCCGCGCCTCTTTCTTCAGTTGGTCGAGCGTATCCAGCGCCTCGTCGAGTTCCTTGACCTTGCTATCGAACATCATCGAGGAGTCCAGCGGGATCAGCGGCCCGCCGACATCGCTTTCGTTTTTGCCGAAATCGCTGTCGACCGGCAGGCCGGCCGCCTCGAGCGCCTGGGTGATGGCATCCGCATTCTTGTAGGCATTGTCGGCAAGCGTGGCGATACGGGTGAGCTGCTGGCTTTCGATGGCCTTCAGCGAATCGTTGATCGAGACGAACAGTTTGTCGGCACGGTCCGCCGCCGTTTCGCTGGGCAAAGGATCGGAGCGGGTCGACCACAGCGAGAACGGCCTGGTGTCGGCCGAACCGAGGCTGGCGACCGAATAGGCCAGCGGCTCGCTCCCGGTCAGTTCGGCATGCTCGTCGGGCTTTGCCGCCACATCCGCGGCGGGCGGCGTTCCGACTTCATTTTCAGCTCGTTCGAGGATCGGGCCGAGGCGGCCATGGCGCTGGCTGAGCTGGCTCTGCCGCTCGAGCAGTTCGCTGACCTTGGTTTCCATCAGTTTCTGGTCGAGAAGCTGGCGGCTGGTGATGCGGTCGACCTGCGCGCGCAATGCCGAGATGCGATCCTCATAGGCCTGCTGCAAGCGCGCCTGCCTGGCCGTGGTGGCGCCAATGAGATCGTCGCGCAGCACGAGATAGGAGGTCGCCAGCAGATAGCCGATGGCTATTGCCGCAAGTGCCGAGCCGAGAAAGGCGACGAGCCATGGCCGAATGGTGAAATGTCGGATTTCATTGCCCCGCGCAATGATGACCGTATGGGGCTCCTTGCGCCTGCCGAAGACCGTTGACTGACCGGTTGGGTTCACGGGACCAAGCTTTCGTTACGACACCAACGAAGCCTGATTACACATCATTAAGGTTAACGGTCGGTGACTTTACTCAGCCGCCTGCAACGCGACGGTTGCAGCCTTGTCGGGACGAGACATGGGCTGAAGGCGAGGCAGGGTTTCGCCGTGCCTCGTGCGGATCAGTCCGTCAAACTGCGCGCAGCGAGATTAGAGCGCGCGCACCGCCTCCAGCACCTCTTCGGCATGGCCCTTGACCCGGACCTTGCGCCAGATGCCGGCGATCCGGCCGTCCTTGCCGATCAGGAACGTCGCCCGTTCGACGCCCATATAGTTGCGGCCATACATCGTCTTTTCGACCCACAGATTGTAGGCCTCGATCACTTTGCGCTCTTCGTCGGCAACCAGATCGACGCTGAGATCGTATTTGGTTTTGAACTTGTCGTGCTTCTTGACGCTGTCAGGCGACAGGCCGATCACGACGGCGCCGGCCTTCTCGAACTCCGGCTTCAGCTGCGAAAAGCTGATCGCCTCGTTGGTGCAACTTGTGGTGTCGTCCTGCGGATAGAAGTAAAGTACGACGGGTTTTCCGCGCAACGCGGCAAGGCTGAGCGAGCCGCCGCCATCGCGCGGCAGGTCGAATTGCGGAGCAGCGTCGCCAATGTCGAGATCAGCCATATCGATGCCCTTGTTTGAGGTTACGCGCCAGGCTGCATCGTTATAGTGTCGAGCGGGGATTCGTCCACGATCGAATTAGTCCAACGGAAAATTGCGTGGATCAGGAAGAACCGCAGCACGAGAAAATCCGGTTCAGGCGTGACGAGATCACCGACCTGGGGACTTTCCCGTCTGCCTGCAGCGTGCCGCCGCTCGGCAAGGCGCGGATCGGCCGCGGCTTTCGCATCCTTGCCCGAATGTTTGCCGGCGTCGTCGCCCTGGTGCTTTTGGCCGCCGTTGCCGTCTATGTCGTCGGCGCCACCGGCATCGGCAGCGAGCGGCTGCGGGCGGAAGCCGAGACGGCGATCGAAAAACTCGCCGGTTTCGACGTCAATGTCGCCGTCGGTCCGGCCCGCCTGACACTGGACGGCTCGAGCTTCATTGCGCTGCAGGTCAGCGATGTCAGCGTCAAGACTGCCGACGGCAAGCCGATGGCCGATGCCGGGCGCGTCCGTTTCGGCATTAGGCTGATCCCGCTGCTGTCGGGTGAGGTGCGGCTGACCAGCGCCAGGATTTCCGACGCCCACATCGTCACTGCTTCCATGCCGTCGGGCGGCGACTGGACAGCCGAGCTGCGCAATCAAGATGGCCTCATCGATCCGGAAAAACTGGCCGCCGCAGTCTTCGGCCACGTCAACCATGCGCTCGATGCCGTGCGCGAGGAGTCGATGCGCCGGATCGATCTCAAGAATGTTGCGTTCGAACTGCCCGAGGCGGGCTCGGTCAAACTGGTCACGATCGCCAACGCCACTGTGCTGCAGTCTGGCCCCGGCAGCATGGAGTTTTCGTCCGACGCGGATATCGATGGCCGGGCGCTCACTGTCACTGCAACCGCTACCCGCGATACGACCTCCCAGCGGGTCACTGCATTGAATGCGGCCATCGACATGGCGGCCATTCCAGAGACAACGCCAGAGGCCGGTGGGAAAACCGGCGCGATCGCTTTGAAGCTGACGGGGGCTGAAGGTTCTGGCGAGAGCGATTCCCGGCTGACGGCCTCGCTGTCGCTGACCGGCTCGGTGCTCGATCTCGGCACGCGCGGGCTTTTGCCGGCCGATGTCGACGTCGACGCCACGCTTGTCTCCGGCTCCAACAAGATCGATGTCGGCAGGCTGGTTTTGAAGACCGGCCGTTCGACATTCAATTTCGCCGGCTCGATCGGGCCCAAGCCGGCGACCGGTGTCGCCGGCGAGGAGCCTTCCTACCGCTACGACCTGACCAGCGACGGCTCGACGCTGGCGCCTGCGGAATCACCTGAACCAGCGCTGAATTTCATTGCCCGCATTGCCGGCGTCTACCAGACCAGGAGCCAAAAGCTCGTCGCCGAGCAGATCGGCGTCAGGTCGGCATCGGGCAGCGAGGTGCTGGGCACAGCCGCACTTGCCTTCATCGACAACGGGCCGCCAGGCATTTCGCTGTCGCTCAACGTCCACGACATGCCGGTCTCGCACGTCAAGCAATTGTGGCCCTGGTTTTCCGCCAAGAATGCACGGCTGTGGGTGCTGCAGAACCTGTTTGGCGGCCGTGTGGTCGACGCCAGCCTGCAGTTCCAGGTCGTGCCGGGGCGCCTCGGCAACGGCGTGCCTCTTTCGGCGGATGAAGTGTTCGGGCGGTTCCAGATCGAGGGCTCGCGCTTCGACACGGCCGGCCGCATCCCGCCAATACGCGACGCCGTCGGCGAGGTTTCCTTCCACGGCAACGACGTCGACATAGCGCTGTCCTCGGGAAGCGTTTATATGCCGAGCGGCCGCACCGTGGCGGCAAGCAATGGCACGCTGGCGGTGAAGGCGGCGAACCACCCGCCGGTGATCGGTGCGCTCGACATCGAAGTCGCCGGCGAGGCGCCGGCCATCGCCGAGCTCGCCTCCTACGAACCGATCAACGCCATGCGCCATGTCGGTATTGCGCCGGACGACCTGTCCGGCACGGTGACCGGCCACGTCAAGGCCGACATTCCGCTGCAGTCCGGTGTCGATACTTCGAAGCTCGATTGGCTGGTGTCGCTCGACTACAAGGACCTGTCGCTCGCCAAGCCGTTCGAAGACCAGACGGTGACCGATGCCGACGGTTCGATCGAAATCGGACCTGACAAGGCGGTGATCTCGGCCGATGCAAAGCTGAACGGCATTCCGGCCGAGCTCGATCTGGTCGAGCCGCTCAGGGATGACGGACCGCCGCGCAGCCGCAAAGTGGCCCTTGTGCTCGACGACAAGATGCGTGCCATCGCCATGCCCGGCCTGTCGCCGCTGATTTCCGGCACCATCAAGGTAGCGATCGACAAGAGTGGTGAAGGCGGCAGCCAGAACGTCGCGGTCGACCTGACCAGCGCCAGGCTGGATATTCCCTGGGCCGGCTGGAGCAAGGGGCCGGGCATTCCTGCCAATGCCACTTTCATTATGGAGAAGTCGGGCGATACCACAACGCTGTCCGACTTCGACCTCGACGGAAAGAGCTTTTCGGTCGAAGGCGATGTTGTGCTGGTCAAGGGCGCGCTGTCGTCGGCGCGCCTTAGCAAGGTCGCCCTGAACAGGGGCGACGACGTAGCCGTGACGGTGAAGCGGTCGGGCAAGGGCTTTGCGGTCGACGTCAGCGGCAATGCGCTCGACGCCCGCTCGCTGATCAAGCAGTTCACCTCCGACGTCGACACCGCCACCAAGACCACTGGCACGGATGCGGTTTCGGTCAGCGCCGATGTCAATTCGCTGACCGGGTTCCACGACGAGGTCCTGTCAAATCTGAAGCTCGACTACAGCGCCGCCGGCTCCAAGGTAAACGGGCTCAAGGTCAGCGCCACGGCAAGTTCGGGGGCCGCCATCACCATCAGCAACACCACAGGAAACGGCGCGCGCACGCTCAACATGAAATCCGCCGACGCCGGCGCCATATTGCGCTTCCTCAACATCTACGAACACATGGAAGGCGGATCGATCACGCTGGCGCTCAGCGGTGCGGCCGATGGGCCGATGCGGGGCCAGGTCGACTCGAGCAACTTTTTCATCGTCGACGAACCGAAGCTCGCCTCGATCGTATCGACCACGCCGGTGGGCGACAACCGTAGCCTGAACGAAGCGGTCAAAGGCAAGATCGACACCTCGCGGGTAAAGTTTGAGCGCGGCTATTCCGAGATCGACAAGGGAAGCGGTTACCTGAAGCTGGCCAATGGCGTGCTGCGCGGCCCGCGCATCGGCACCACTTTCCAGGGCACGCTCTACGACCAGAACAACAATATGGACATGACCGGCACGTTCATGCCGGCCTATGGCCTCAACCGAATCTTCGGCGAATTGCCGCTGGTCGGCGCGCTGCTCGGCAATGGCCGCGACCGCGGCCTGATCGGCGTCACCTACCGGCTCAAGGGCAATGCCAACAAGCCGGTGCTGGACATCAATCCGCTATCGGTGATCGCGCCGGGAATCTTCCGGTCGATCTTCGAATATCGCTAGAACGAACAGCCCGCCGAAAGACCGAATTCGATTCCAAGCGGGTGCGCGTTCGCCCAGACCGCTTTCGCCCTGAAGGCTCGGGGCGGATTTTCACGCAGTCATCCGTCTGTCTATCGGGCGACGTTCGAGAACCACCAGCCGTCGCATCGGTCGCCGCTTGAAGAAGGAGATGACGCGCGCCATGCTGCCCATCAGATGGTTGCGTCTTATCTTCGCCGGTGCCGCCCGTACCTCGATTTGCTCAAAGCCCCATCGTGAATAGGCGCCGGCATTGGCCGCGGCCGTGATCAGCCAGATAGGCTTCCGATCGTCGGCAAGCAGCGTATCAATCAGCCGCGAAGCGAGTCCGTGGCCTCGCGCTTCCTTGGCCACGACGAGCGATCCGACTTCGCGCGAGCCATCGGTATGTTTGCGCATCTGCACTGCGCCGATTATCCGGCCTTCTGCTATCGCGACCAGGAAGTTCGGCCAGTTGATGCCGGTTGGGTTCAGGCGCTCGGAACGCACCAAGGCGCGAATTGCCTGGTGGTCTCGCTCCGTCGCGCGACGAATGACAACAGCCGACTGATCCATGGATGCCTCCTGCACGATCCGGTAGCGCTTCGGCAGCAGGAAGTAGCAAGAGGTGTGTTTCAGCCAAATGTCGTTACGGCCGAGATTATGTTTCCGCCTGATGTGTCCGGTCAGACCGGCCGCACCAGAACGTGCTTTTTCTTGCCCAATGAGAGCTTTGCGACGTTTTCTGGACTGAGATCCTGAGGCGTCATCATGCGCCGATCGTCCGCCACCGGCTGGTCGTTGAGGCGCACGGCGCCACCCTGGATGTGACGCCGTGCCTCGCCGTTGGACCCGGCGAGCCCGGCAGTGACCAGCAGTGACAGGATGCCGATGCCGGCCTCCAGCGCCGCGCCATCGACCTCGACGGTCGGCAGGGAATCGGCGGTCACGCCTTCCTCGAACGTCTTGCGCGCAGTTTCCTCGGCCGCGAGCGCCGCCTCGCGGCCGTGCACGATGGCCGTGGTTTCCGTCGCCAGCACCTTCTTGGCCTCGTTGATCTCGGAACCGCCAAGGGCGGCCAGCCGCGCGATCTCCGACAGCGGCAGGCGGGTGAAGATCTTCAGGAAGCGCTCGACGTCGGCGTCCTCGGTGTTGCGCCAGTACTGCCAGAAATCATAGGGCGAGAAGAGGTCGCCGTTCAGCCAGACCGCGCCCTTGGCGGACTTGCCCATCTTGGCGCCCGACGATGTCGTCAGAAGCGGTGTGGTCAGCGCGTAAAGCTGCGGCGTGCCCATGCGGTGGCCGAGATCGACGCCGTTGATGATGTTGCCCCACTGGTCCGAACCACCCATCTGCAGCCGGCAGTCGTGGCGGCGGCTGAGCTCGACGAAATCATAGCCCTGCAGGATCATGTAGTTGAATTCGAGGAACGACAGCGACTGTTCGCGATCGAGCCTGAGCTTCACGCTGTCGAAGGTCAGCATCCGGTTGACCGAGAAGTGGCGGCCGACATCGCGCAGGAACTCGACATAGTTGAGCTTCATCAGCCAGTCGGCATTGTTGACCATGATGGCGTCGTTGCCGGTGTCACCGAAGCGCAGGATGCGGCCAAAAATGCGCTTGATGCCTTCGATGTTGGTGGCGATCGCCTCGGGCGTCAAAAGGCTGCGCTGGTCGTCGCGGAAGGACGGATCGCCGATCATCGAGGTGCCGCCGCCCATCAGCGCGATCGGCCGGTGGCCGGTCTCCTGCATCCAGTAGAGCATGGTCGCCGAAATCAGATTGCCGATATGCAGGCTGGTCGCAGTGGCGTCGTAGCCGACATAGGCGGTTACCGTTTCCTTCGCGAAAAGTTGATCCAGCCCGGTCTCATCCGAGATCTGGTGGATGAAACCGCGCTCGCTCATGACGCGCAGGAAATCGGATTTGAAGGCGGACATTGTTTCTTCCTGAAAGCGCCGGGCCCCAACCGCCCGGCGTGATTTGAACGCGGGCGTTTAGCATCCAAGCGGCCGAAGCAAAAGTGGTTTCCGGTTTTGCGTCCGCAGAGACGGCATAGGCTGCGCCGCCGCGCGCGCTTGCTTCATCGTGCCGGCTGGCGTAATGAGGCGCCGCGCCAACGGGGTTAGATCCGCTGGAACGGCACCGCACGGCATCCGCCAAAATGCCATATCCTGTGACAGAGCCCGACGCGACATATGCCGGACGCATTGATATCCATCGTCATTCCTTGCCGCAACGAGGCGGCGAACCTGCCGCTTCTGATCGACGAGATCGAGGCCGCGATGACCGGACGCGACTTCGAAATCATCGTCGTCAATGACGGTTCGACCGACGATACGGCTTCCGTGCTTGCCGCCGAGGCGGCCAAACGCCCGTTTCCGCTTCGTCAGCTGCGCCACGAAAAATCCGCCGGCCAGTCGCTTTCGGTGCGCTCGGGCGCCTGGGCGGCGCGCGGCGCCATCGTCGCCACCATCGATGGCGACGGCCAGAACGATCCCCAATATATCCCCGTCCTGGTTGACGCGCTGGGCCAGGCCGGGCCTGATGTCGGCGCCGCGCAAGGGCAGCGGCTGAGGCGTCGCGACAGCAAGATCAAGCAGCTGGCGTCGCGCTTCGCCAACTGGCTGCGTGGCGCGATCCTGCATGACGACACCCGCGACACCGGCTGCGGCCTGAAGGCGATCCATACCGATATCCTACGCAAACTGCCGTTCTTCGACGGCACGCATCGGTTTGTTCCGGCGCTGGTCATCCAGGAAGGCTACCGTGTCGTGCACTGCGACGTCGTCGACCGCTCCCGCCGTCACGGCAAGTCGAATTACGGCATCTTCGACCGCGGCCTGCAAGGCGCGCTCGATCTCGCCGGCGTCTGGTGGCTTCGGCGCCGGCGCCGCAGGATGCCAAAGGTAGAGGAAATCACGCATGGCTAACGTGTTTCAGGAGCTGGCAACCTGGCTGCATCAGGTTTTCATCAAGCAGTTCGACGCCTGGATCCTGCTCGGCTTCGTCGCCCAGTTCTTCTTCACCATGCGTTTCGTCGTGCAGTGGCTCGCTTCGGAAAAGGCCAAGCGCAGCGTCGTTCCGGTCGCTTTCTGGTTCTTTTCCCTGTTCGGCGGCGGCCTGCTGCTGATCTATGCCATCGTGCGCCAGGACCCGGTGTTCATCGCCGGCCAGGCCATGGGCATGCTGATTTATGTCAGAAATCTCTGGCTCATCGCCAATGAGCGCAAAGCGGCGGCGATGACCAAGGTCGATTGAAGAAAGTCTGGGGTCGACTGAAGAAGTCTGGTCAAGGCAGGATCCGGTGGTTGCAATGAACAGGAACTACGTCCTGCTTTTCCTGTTCAGCCTGCTGCTGACGGCCAGTGGGCTGGCTTCGCTGCCGCCGATCGACCGCGATGAATCGCGTTTCGTCCAGGCCACCAAGCAGATGGTCGAAACCGGCGATTATGTCGACATTCGCTTCCAGGACATGTCGCGGTATCAGAAGCCGGTCGGCATCTACTGGCTGCAATCGGCGTCCGTGGCGCTGAGCGGCGAGGGGGCCGGGGCGCCGATCTGGGTCTATCGCCTGGTCTCGGCGCTGGGCATCGCCATTGCTGTCGTGGCGATCGCCTGGACAGGCGCCAGTCTTTTCGGCGCCAATGCCGGCCTCGCGGCCGGGCTTATCATGGCCGCGATCTTCGCCACCGCTTTCGAAGGCCGCGACGCCAAGACCGATGCCATGCTTCTGGCCTGCTGCGTCGCGGCGCAAGGCGCCCTGGCGCGGATCTACACCGCCTCGCGGCGCAACGAACCGGTGGCCGGCCATCTCTGGTGGATATTCTGGGTGGCGCAGGGCATTGCGATCCTGATCAAGGGACCGATCGCGCCTCTGTTGTCGGCGCTGACAATTGCCGCGCTGTTTGCTTTCGAGCGCGATGGGCGCTGGTTGAAGAACCTGAAAGTCGGCCGCGGCCTTTTGATCGTGCTGTTGATCGCGCTGCCCTGGCTCGCGCTGATCACCTGGAAGAGCCATGGCGCCTTCCTGCAGCAAGCGGTCGGCAAGGACATGCTGGGCAAGGTCGCCTCAGGCGAGGAATCACACGGCATTCCGCCCGGTTTCTACGTGCTGACCTATTCGCTGTTCATGTGGCCGTTCGGGCTGATCGCCGTCGGCGCCGGTCTGCAGGCGCTCAACCGCTTGCGCGACGATCCGCGCCTGCGCTTTTGCCTTGCCTGGTACATCCCGTTCTGGCTGGTGTTCGAGCTGATCCCGACGAAACTGCCGCATTATGTTCTGCCGGCCTATCCCGGCATGGCGCTGCTGGTCGGCTGGCTCCTGACCCTGCAGCCGGAGGACGCCAATGCGCCGCTCAAGCGCTGGCAGTCATGGCTTTGGTGGTCCACCGCCTTCGGTCTCGGCCTGGTCAGTATCGGTCTCGCGGTTGTCTGTATTGGCGCGCCGATCTATCTCGCCAAGGCATTCTCGTGGTGGAGCATTCCGGCCGCGCTTGCAGCGCTCGTCACCGGATATCTCGCCTTTCCCCGCCGTTTGCAGGTGCCGCTCGCGCGCATCGGCGCGATCGCGGCCGGCGCCGGCATCACCCTTGGCTTGCTGTTCGGCATGATTGCGCCGTCGCTGAAGCCGATCTGGCTGAGCCCGGCGATCAAGGCCGCGGTCGACGCGAACCGTCCCTGCGACACGAGCGTGCTTGCCTCGGCGCCCTATCACGAACCGAGCCTTGTCTTCCTGGTCGGAACCAGGACAATCCTGACCGATGTCGACGGCGTCGCCGCACACCTGCTCGGCGATCCGACCTGCGCGCTTGGGCTGGCGCCTGTCGCCGACGAGAAGAAGCTGAACGACATGCTGGCGGTGCAAGGCAAGACGGCGAACCGTCTGGCCGAGATCGACGGCCTCAACTATTCCTCGGGCGACAAACTATCGCTTGGCCTCTACCGGGTGACCAGGTGAAAACCCCCGTGACGCCGTCCGTGGTGTTTCGTCGGTCGCGCGACAATCTCCTCGACACGATGCGCATCGTCGGCAGGCGCTTTGCCGCGCGCAAAGCCCACTATCCCAGCATCGCCTGGCCGGTCTGGCTCGTGGCCTGGATGCTGCTTGCCGCTGCCGCCTTCGTTCACCTCGACCGGGCGGCAGGCGTCCTCTGGGGGGAATGGCCGCCTCGGCTTGCAAGGTTTACTGAGTTTTTCACCGTTTTTGGCCTCGGCGGCTGGTATCTGATCCCGGCAGCCGCCTTGCTCGTCGCCGCCAATCTGACGGATTGGCGAAGCCTTTCCAGGCGATCGCGGATGCTGGTTTACAACTGGACCTGCTTTGCCTTCCTGGTGCTTGGCGGAGTTGGCCTGTCGGGCCTTGCGGTCAATGTGCTGAAATACGGCATCGGCCGGGCCCGGCCGCTCTATTTCGACAATTTCGGCGTGCTGTCGCTGCATCCGTTCGCAATGAATGCCCGCTTTGCCGCATTTCCATCCGGCCACGCCACCACCATGGGCGCCGTGTTCGGCATCGCTCTGCTGCTGTTTCCAAAGCGCTGGTACGTCGCCCTGGCGATCACCGCCTGCATCGCCTCCACCCGGGTGTTCGTCGGCGCGCATTACCCAAGCGACACTGTCGCCGGTTTCGGCCTCGGCTTCGCCGTCGCGATCCTGTGCGGGGGTATCCTTGCGCGGCTCGGCTTCATCTTCCGCCGGACACCCGCCGGCCTGCCTGTCCGCAAGACGACCTTTCGGTTGGCAGGCTATGGCGGTCCGCTGAACGGCCGACGGGTTCAAAGTCGCGTCGCTGCGGACCCGCCAAAAAGCTACTGAGGGTCAAGCCCGCCATAGGATCGAACAAGCCCGGCCATGTCCGGCGCGCTTGCACTCGGCGCTTCGCTTTCCAGCCCTTCGGCGACACCGACGCGATCGGCGACGGGGCGGTTCTGGCTGACTTTCCATTTGCCGCTGATCTCGGCGATCTCGATCTCCAGCCCGATGATGCCCTTGATCTGCGACTGGATGAAGGTCGGCGGTGCGTCGGTCACCGCCCAGGGCTCATTGCGGTTGCCTTCCTGCGATAGCGTCAGCTCGGTGATCTGCTGTGCGATCCATTCCGCATCCTCGATCACCTTGACCGTTCCGCGCACCTGGACGATGGCATAGTTCCAGGTCGGAACGACCTTGCCGGTCTCCCGCTTGGTCTCGTACCAGGACGGCGTTACATAGGCGTCGGCGCCCTGGAAGACGACCAGCACGGGCGATGTAGGATTGTCGGCCAACTGGCGCCATTGCGGGTTGGCCCTGGCCAGATGGGCGCGCAGCCTGCCGTTCGGCCCTGCCTCGGCATCGAGCAGGAACGGAATGGCGTTGGCGATGGGGCCGTCAGTGCCGTTGGAGATCAGCAATCCCAACGGGTGCGAGCGGATCAGCCCGTGCAGGACGTCTTGGCGCGTCTCTACGAAATGAGGAGGTTGGTACATGATCAGTCACGCCTTCTTCGGCTTCCAGAACCCGGCATTCTGCACCGTTCAGGCAGGCTGCGCCACATGTCAGGCGTGCCAGATCATATGGATCAGCGCAAACGGCATTCGCGCCCGTCGCGGGCACGAATGCGCACCATGCCGGGTCTGGGGGGCCTTAGCGCAGCCGCTTCGGCCGCGGATCGGACAATTCGCCGGCCAGCCGCCGGTCGAGATAGTCGGCGCATTCCTCGAGCAGCAGGTCGGCGTCGTTGGCGAAGAAATGGTTGGCGCCGGGCAAGGTCTTCTGCGTGATGGTGATGCCCTTTTGCGTGTGCAGCTTGTCGACCAGGCCTTGCACATCCTTCGGTGGCGCAACCTTGTCGGCGTCGCCATGGATGATCAGGCCCGATGATGGGCAGGGCGCCAGGAACGAGAAATCATAGGTGTTGGGCTGCGGCGCGATCGAGATGAAGCCCTCGATCTCAGGGCGGCGCATGAGAAGCTGCATGCCGATCCACGAGCCGAAGGAGTAGCCGGCGACCCAGCAGCTCTTGGAATCCGGATGCAGCGACTGCACCCAGTCCAGCGCCGCGGCCGCGTCCGACAATTCACCGGTGCCGTGGTCGAATTCGCCCTGGCTGCGGCCAATGCCGCGGAAATTGAAGCGCAGCGTGGTGAAGTCGCGCTTCTGGAACATGTAGAACAGGTCATAGACGATCTTGTTGTTCATCGTGCCGCCGAACTGCGGGTGCGGATGCAACACAATGGCAATCGGCGCGCTCTTTTCCTTGGAAGGCTGGTAGCGGCCCTCCAGGCGGCCGGCCGGACCGGTGAAAATGACCTCAGGCATAAAATACTCCACGTGGCATAAGAATGCGCGGCGCCCGGAACAACTCTTTCCTCTGGCCTTGACGCAGGGCGAGCGTCTTCTTAGAAGCTAGTTTAGAATTGTTCAAAACTGGATGGCCAGCCGTGACGGCCCGACCATCCCCGCCGCAAGCCGCGTAAATAGGACGTCTTGCCTTGCAATTTCAAGGAAATAACGCGCTATCCCTGCGGAATGGGTTTTGACGGGATCGATTGAGCGAAAATGGCCGCAACACGCGCCTATCTCGACTACAATGCCAGCGCGCCGCTCATCCCTGAGGCGCGTGAAGCGATGGTTGCCGCGCTCGATCTCGCCGCCAATCCGTCGTCGGTGCATGGCGAGGGCCGCGCGGCGCGCCAGCTGATCGAGAACGCTCGGCGCGACGTGGCGCTGCTGGTCAACGCGAAACCCGAACATGTCGTGTTCACCTCCGGCGCGACCGAAGCGGCGTCGACGCTTTTGACGCCGGATTGGCAGATGGGCCGCGGCACTGTGCGCATGAGCCGGCTCTATGTGTCCGAGGCCGATCACCCGTGCCTGCTCAATGGCGGCCGTTTTCCCACTGCGCAGGTGACGCGGATCGGCGTCGATGCCAATGGCATTGCCGATCTCGCTCAACTGACGGCAGCGCTCGGCGCTCATGACAAGGCCGATGGCCTGCCGCTGGTTGCCATCCATGCCGCCAACAACGAGACCGGCGTCATCCAGCCGGTCGAGGCCCTCGCTGCAATCGTCAAGGCAGCGGGCGGCATTCTGGTGGTCGACGCGGTGCAAGCAGCGGGTCGCATTTCCATCGATATGTCAGCGCCTTACGCCGACTATTCGATTCTGTCCTCGCACAAGATCGGCGGCCCCAAGGGCGTTGGCGCGATTGTCGCCGCGGCCGATCTGATGATGCCGAAGCCGCTGATCAATGGTGGCGGTCAGGAAAAGGGCCATCGCGGCGGCACGGAAAACCTGGCGGCGATTGCCGGTTTCGGCACGGCGGCGCGCCAGGCTCTGGTTGGATTGCAGGCCATGGACGCGGTGCGGCTTCGTCGCGACGAAGTCGAAACCATCATCAAAATCCTGGTGCCGGACGCGGAAATCTTCGGAACTGGCGCGCCAAGGCTTGCCAATACGACATTCTTCGCTATTCCCGGCGTCAAGGCAGAGACGGCGCAGATCGCGTTCGATCTGGCTGGCGTGGCGCTGTCTGCAGGATCGGCCTGTTCGTCGGGCAAGGTCGGGCCGAGCCACGTGCTGAAAGCCATGGGTTATGGCGACAGCCTCGGCGCTTTGCGCGTGTCCATCGGTCACGCGACGAGCGTTGGGGATATCGAACTGTTTCGTGCTGCGCTGGCGGGGATTGCCCAGCGCCGGGCGGGCAGGGAACAAGCCGCCTGAGGCGGCGAAAAGAAATTCAGGCCTCGCGGCCTGGTAGAGCCGTGCGTTGAGAAGTGGCCGGGTGAATTCCCGGTCGAGACGCACTATATGGAACTTACGCCGCCTTCGGCGCCTCTAGGGGCAGCCGTTGGCGATGCCATAGTTTGAAAACTGTCGGGCCTTGACCCCGGCGTGGATGGAGAACGCTTATGCCTGCTGTGCAGGACACGATCGATCGGGTCCGAAAGATCGACGTCGACCAGTACAAATACGGATTCCAGACAGAGATCGCGATGGACAAGGCCCCCAAGGGCCTGAGCGAAGACATTATTCGCTTCATCTCGGCCAAGAAGGATGAACCGTCCTGGATGCTGGAATGGCGTCTTGAAGCCTATCGGCGCTGGCTGACGCTGGAAGAGCCGACCTGGGCGCGCGTCCACTACCCGAAGATCGACTTCCAAGATCTTTATTACTACGCGGCGCCCAAGAGCACACCTGGCCCGACGTCGCTCAGCGACGTCGATCCCGAGCTCTTGAAGGTTTACGAGAAGCTCGGCATTCCGCTCAGGGAACAGGAAATCCTGGCCGGCGTGCAGAAGACCGACGTGTCCGATCTCGAGGAGCCCAGCGACAACGTCTACAAGTCGGGACGTGTCGCCGTCGACGCCGTGTTCGATTCCGTCTCCGTCGTTACCACCTTCAAGAAAGAGCTGGCGCAGGCAGGTGTCATCTTCTGCTCGATCTCGGAAGCCATTCGCGAGCATCCGGAGCTGGTGCAAAAATAT
The DNA here is from genome assembly GCF_056403855.1 of Mesorhizobium sp. P2_E7. Lineage (NCBI taxonomy): Bacteria > Pseudomonadati > Pseudomonadota > Alphaproteobacteria > Hyphomicrobiales > Phyllobacteriaceae > Mesorhizobium > Mesorhizobium sp. P2_E7. The sequence goes on from NZ_JBFUER010000001.1 coordinate 896,361, forward strand.
CTCGGCTCGGTCGTGCCGACCTCCGACAATTTCTACGCCACGCTGAATTCCGCCGTGTTCACCGACGGCTCGTTCGTCTTCGTGCCCAAGGGCGTGCGCTGCCCGATGGAACTGTCGACCTATTTCCGCATGAACGAGAAGAACACCGGCCAGTTCGAGCGCACGCTGATCATCGCCGAGGAGGGGGCTTATGTCTCCTACCTCGAAGGCTGTACGGCACCGCAGCGCGACGAGAACCAGCTGCATGCCGCCGTCGTCGAACTGGTGGCGCTCGACGATGCCGAGATCAAATATTCGACGGTGCAGAACTGGTACCCGGGCGACGCCGAGGGCAAGGGCGGCATCTACAATTTCGTCACCAAGCGCGGCGACTGCCGCGGTGACCGTTCGAAGATCTCGTGGACGCAGGTCGAGACCGGCTCGGCCATCACCTGGAAGTACCCGAGCTGCATACTGCGCGGCGACGATTCCTCCGGCGAATTTTATTCGATCGCCGTGTCGAACGGTTATCAGCAGGTCGACTCAGGCACCAAGATGATCCATCTCGGCAAGAACACGTCGAGCCGCATCATCTCCAAGGGCATCGCCGCCGGCTTCTCGCAGAACACCTATCGCGGCCAGGTGTCGGCGCACCGCAAGGCGACCAACGCCCGCAACTTCACCAATTGCGATAGTCTCCTGATCGGCGACCAGTGCGGCGCGCACACCGTGCCTTACATGGAAGCCAAGAACTCGACGGCGCAGTTCGAGCATGAGGCGACGACGTCGAAGATTTCCGAAGACCAGAAGTTCTACGTCATGCAGCGCGGCATTCCTGAGGAAGAGGCGATCGCACTGATCGTCAACGGCTTCGTCAAGGACGTCATCCAGCAACTGCCGATGGAGTTCGCGGTCGAAGCGCAGAAGCTGATCGGCATCAGCCTCGAGGGCTCGGTCGGCTGACCGGACAAGATATTCAGGAAAGAAAAGAATGCTTGAAATCAGAAACCTGCATGCCCGCATCGTCGATGACGGCACCGAGATCATCCGTGGCCTCAACCTGACGGTGAAAGCCGGCGAAGTCGCCGCCATCATGGGCCCGAACGGCTCGGGCAAGTCGACGCTGTCCTACATCCTCGCCGGCCGCGAGGACTATGAGGTCACCGAAGGCGACATCCTCTACAACGGCCAGTCGATCCTCGAAATGGACCCGGCCGAGCGCGCCACCGCGGGCATCTTCCTCGCCTTCCAGTATCCGATGGAGATACCGGGCGTCGCGACCATGGAATTCCTGAAAGTGGCGATGAACGAGCAGCGCAAGGCGCGCGGCGAGGAACCGCTGAAGATCCCGGAATTTTTGAAGCGGGTCAAAGAGGCGGCAGCCTCGCTCAACATGGACATGGCAATGCTCAAGCGGCCGCTCAATGTCGGCTTTTCTGGCGGCGAGAAGAAGCGCGCCGAAATCCTGCAGATGAAGCTGCTGGAGCCGAAACTCTGCGTGCTCGACGAGACCGATTCCGGCCTCGACATCGATGCGCTGAAGATCGTCTCGGACGGCGTCAACGCACTGCGTTCGCCCGACCGCGCCATCATCGTCATCACCCACTACCAGCGCCTGCTCGAGCACATCGTGCCGGATAGCGTGCACGTGCTTTACAAGGGACAGGTGATCAAGTCCGGCGACAAGTCGCTGGCGCTCGATCTGGAAGCCAATGGCTATGCCGGAGTGATCGGCGAAGCCGCGTGAGATGCCAGAGGCAAGACTGATGAACATGCACTCGACACCCCAGCGCACGCAGGCCGAAACAGCGCTGATCGACGCCTTCGGCGAGCGGCTGTCTGAGCTGCCCGGCGACGGCGCGGTAATGCTGAAGCGCGACGACGCCATCGAGGCGATCAAGCATGGTCTGCCGACGCGGCGCCTCGAATCCTGGCACTATACGGATCTGCGCCGCCTGCTGACGACGGTGCCGGCTTTCGATCCCACGGCCGCCGCCAAAACGCTGGCGCCGATTGTCGAAGGCTCCGCAATCCTGGCCGTGCTGAACGGCGTCTCGAATGCGAAATTCCCTGCGATCGAGGGTGTGACCGTCCAGCGCCTGTCGGAAAAGCTGACCGACGGCTCGATCGCGCCAGGCCTCGACCCCTACGGCAGCGATGACGCCATCGGTGCGCTGAACACGGCCTTCGTCGCCGACGGCTATTTCGTCGACATCGCCGATGGCGCAGCACTGGAAAAGCCGATCGAATTACAGAACCTGCAGGCCGGCGGCCAGGCCCATGTGCGCTTCCCCGTGCGTGTCGGCGCGGGCGCCAAGGCAGCTATCCTCGAGCGTCAGGCCGGCGAGGGCGCTGCATTGGCCAGCTCGGTCAGCCAGCTGGTGCTGGGCGAAGGCGCAGAGGTGACGTGGCTCATCGTGCAGGAGCAGCCGGAAACGGCCACGCATCTTGCGCAGTTCAAGGCGCATCTCGGCAAGAATTCGAAGCTGACGGTGTTCTTCATGAATGCCGGCGGCAAGCTGGTGCGTCAGGAAATCGTGGTCAGGACGACCGGCGAAGGCGCCGATTTCAAATTGCGCGGGATCAACCTTTTGGCCGGCGACACCCATACCGACGTGACCATGGTGCTCGACCATGCCGTGCCGCACACGACGTCGACGGAAGTGATCCGCAATGTCGTAACCGGCAAGGCGCGCGGCGTCTTCCAGGGCCGCATCAACGTCCATCAATACGCGCAGAAGACCAACGCCAAGATGGCCTGCAACACGCTGCTCCTGTCGGATGATGGCGAGTTCTCGACCAAGCCGGAGCTGGAAATCTTCGCCGACGACGTCGTCTGCGGCCATGGCGCGACCGTCACCGAGATCGACCACAACCATCTGTTCTATCTGATGGCGCGCGGCATCGATGAGAAGAGTGCGCGTGGTCTGCTAGTCAAGGCGTTCGTAGCCGAAGTGATCGAGGAACTGGATGACGAGACCATCGTCGAAGCCCTGGAGACACGGCTCGATGATTGGTTCGTGGCACACGGGTAAGCGCCTCTTCCCCTTCTCCCCTTGTGGGAGAAGGTGGATCGGCGCGCAGCGCCGGGACGGATGAGGGGTGCGTGACGAAGTGAGGCGGTGCCTCAAGAGAGCTTGTAATGGACCAGAAACTCGAAACCACCCCCTATGACGTCGAGGCGATCCGCCGCGACTTCCCGATCCTGTCGCGCGAAGTCTACGGCAAACCGCTGGTCTATCTCGACAATGGCGCCTCGGCGCAGAAGCCGCAGGTGGTGCTCGACACGATCCAGCACGCCTACAGCCAGGAATACGCCAACGTCCATCGCGGCCTGCATTTCCTCTCCAACGCCGCGACCGACGCCTACGAGAAGGCGCGCGAGACGGTGCGTCGCTTCCTCAACGCGCCAAGCACCGACAACATTGTCTTCACCTCGAACACGACCGCAGCGATCAACACCGTCGCTTACGGCTATGGCATGCCCAACATCGGCGAGGGCGACGAGATCGTGCTGTCGATCATGGAGCACCACTCCAACATCGTGCCGTGGCATTTCATCCGCGAACGGCAGGGCGCCAAGCTGGTCTGGGTGCCGGTCGACGATCTCGGCGCCTTCCACATCGAGGAATTCGAAAAGCGCCTGACCGACAAGACCAAGCTCGTCGCCATCACTCAGATGTCGAATGCGCTGGGCACGGTGACGCCGATCAAGGAGATCGTGCGCATCGCCCATGCCCGCGGCATTCCGGTGCTCGTCGACGGCAGCCAGAGCGCCGTGCATATGCCGATCGACGTCCAGGATCTCGACTGCGATTTCTTCGTCTTCACCGGCCACAAGGTTTACGGGCCCTCGGGCATCGGCGTGCTCTACGGCAAGAAGGACATTCTCTCGGGCATGCGTCCCTTCATGGGCGGCGGCGAGATGATCGAGGAGGTGACGGAAGACGTCGTCACCTACAACGATCCGCCGCACCGTTTCGAAGCCGGCACGCCGCCGATCGTGCAGGCGATCGGCCTCGGCGCGGCACTGGAATACATGGAAAAGATCGGCCGCGAGCGCATTGCCGCCCACGAGGCCGACCTCAAGACCTACGCGCATGAGCGGCTGCGCGCGATCAATTCGCTGCGCATCTTCGGCGACGCGCCGGGCAAAGGCGCCATCATTTCCTTCGAATTGCAGGGTATTCATGCCCATGACGTGTCGATGGTGATAGACAGGCAGGGCGTGGCGGTCCGCGCCGGCACCCATTGCGCCCAGCCGCTGTTGAAACGCTTTGGCGTAACCTCCACATGCAGGGCATCGTTCGGCATGTATAATACCAGGGCCGAAGTCGACGCTTTGGCCGAAGCGCTTGAGAAAGCGCGCAAATTCTTCGGGTGACAAGTTCTTTGGATGACGACCATGGATGATGCGAGCCACACCACAGAGACCGCGCCGGAAGCAGCCATCAATCCGCTGGTCTCAGCTTCGACCATTCCAGCCGATGAACTGGCGCGGCTGACCGACGATATCGTCTCGGCGCTGAAGACGGTCTACGACCCGGAAATTCCCGCCGACATCTACGAGCTCGGCCTGATCTACAGGATCGACATCGAGGACGACCGCTCGGTCAAGATCGACATGACCCTGACCGCGCCCGGCTGTCCGGTGGCCGGCGAAATGCCGGGCTGGGTGGAAAACGCCGTCGGCGCCGTCGAAGGCGTGTCAGGCGTCGAGGTCAACATGACCTTCGACCCACCCTGGTCCCCCGACCGCATGTCGGAAGAGGCGCAGGTCGCGGTGGGCTGGTACTAGGCTGGCGCACTTGCACCAGTGGTAAAACTTCACCATTTTAGGTGAGGAATCATTCGGCAGGCCTTGAACCTGCATGGAATGGAAGAGGAAAGAGAATGGGACGCTTCGCCGTCATCACGATGACCGAAAAGGCCGCCGACCGGGTGCGCGAGATCGTTGCCACGCGCGACAATGCGCATGGCATTCGCCTCGGCATCAAAAAAGGCGGCTGCGCCGGCATGGAATACACGGTCGACCTGGTGACCGAGCCCAACACCAAGGACGACCACATCGAGCGCGACGGCGCGCACGTTTATGTCGCGCCTGAAGCCGCGCTTTTCCTGTTCGGCACCGAGATGGATTTCGAGCAGACCACGCTGCGCACCGGCTTCACCTTCCACAACCCGAACCAGAGTTCGGCCTGCGGCTGCGGCGAATCCGTCGAACTCAAGCCAGCCGATCTCAAAGCGCTGGCAGAGGCGCGCGCGGCAACCGCTGCTTGACGTCGGGCGATGAGCGCCGAGGCATATCGCTGGCGGTGTGTCTGTTGCGGCGAAGAATTTACCGGTCTTCCAACGGATATTGCATTCGACGCGCCGGTCAGTCGAGACGGAACCGGAGAAGGCGGTCAATCCACCTTCCGAAAGAATGACGATTTCTGTGAAGTCCGCCACGCGTCAGGCAGGACGGATCGGTTCATTCGCTGCCTCCTGCCGCTGCCCGTGCCGCAGCTCACCGGCGAGTTCTGTTTCGGGGTTTGGATGTCGGTTTCGGAAAGAAGCTGGAACATCTATCGAGACGGATATGACGATGGTCAATACGAAGACGATGGCTGCTTCGGGTATTTGATGCACGACATTCCCGAGTATCCAAGCTCGATGCATCTCCATGCCAATGTCGTGTTCCAGCCTGGAAAAATGCGTCCCCGGGTGTTTTTGCAGGACACAGATCATCCCTTGTTCGCGGCCCAGCGCGATGGAGTGGACGTGGCCCAGATTGAGCGCTGGGTAGCCCTCACGCATCGCCCCTAAGGCTACTTCACCCACATCTTTGTCCGCTTGTGCCAGTCGGCGATCGATTCCTCGGGATAGGCGTCGAACACCTTGTCCTTTTTTCCGATCACCGGCTCGACCCAGCTCGCCTTGTACTTCAGCATCAGATGGACCTTTTCCGGCGGCTTCGGCAGCTCGCTGTCGATCGCCGAGGCGAAGGGGTGGACCAGATCCGGCCAGGTCGGATCGTAGAGCCACAGGGCCGAACCGCATTTCCTGCAGAAATTGCGCTCGCCGGTCGAAATCTCGCACGTGGGGTGCTCGTCATCCTGGATCTCGGCGCGAAACACGCCGAGGTCGCGCTTGCCCTTGATCTTCAGCGTCTTGTAATCGGCGCCGAGATTGATGGCGAAGCCGCCGCCGCCCTGCTGCTTGCGGCAGATCGAGCAGTAGCACAGCATGAACGGCACCGGCGTGTGGCTCTCCACCTCGAAATGGACGGCATCGCAGCGGCAGGATCCTTTGAGCAGAAGCGGCATTTTGAAACTCCGACGAATTGGCTTCAACTTGTCAGCATGGTTTTGGTTGCGGCAATGACAAGCCCGGATCGCGATGACATGATCGCGGCATGGACAACGAACGCATCGCCGAACTGTTCGAGGGCCTCGGCCCGGTCTCGATCCGCAGGCTGTTCGGCGGCAAGGGCATCTATTTCGACGGCGTCATCGTCGCCATCGTGCTGCGCGGCGAATTGTTGCTCAAGGCCGACGAACAGAGCGCGCCCGATTTCGAAGCTGCCGGCTGCAAGCAATGGACCTATACGGGAACCCGCCACGGCAAGCTGGTCGCGATGCCGTACTGGAGCATTCCCGACGACGCGTTTGATGATCCCGACGAGATGCGGGTGTGGGCGCAGCGGGCTTATGAGGCTGGACGGCGGTCGGGGAAGTAGACGATCTTCGGGACGCTGGCGGGACAGCACCCCCTCTGGCCTGCCGGCCATCTCCCCCTCAAGGGGGGAGATTAGCAGCTTCATCGGCGCCGAGATTCTTTCAACGTCTATCGTTGGCGAAGGCCGGTGTGACATCCGATCTCCCCCCTTGAGGGGGAGATGTCCGGCAGGACAGAGGGGGGTGACGGAACGCGGCGGTCGCGCTTGGCATGCATTGCCGAACGCCAATCCCTACAGCGCCTTGGCAATCTTCGCCGCCAGCCGCGCATTGTTCTCGACCAGCGCAATATTCGTCTTCAAACTCCGGCCGTCGGTCAGTTCAAGGATTTTTCCCAGCAGGAACGGCGTCACCGCCTTGCCGGTCACATTCTGCGCTTCCGCCGCCTTCTGCGCGGCCTCGATGTAGCCGGCCATCTCGTCGGCCGGGATTTCGTCATCCTGCGGCACCGGGTTGGCGATCAGCATGCCGCCGCCGAGGCCCAGCGCCGCCCTGGTCTTGTAGAAATGCGCGATCTCTTCGGGCTTGTGCAAGGTCAACGGGGCGCGAAAGCGCGACTGGCGCGACCAGAAGGCCGGCATCGTCTCGCAGCCATGGCCGATCACCGGCACGCCGCGCGTTTCCAGCACCTCCAGCGTCTTTTCGATGTCGAGGATCGCCTTGGCGCCGGCCGAGACGACGATGACCGGCGTGCGCGCCAGCTCGTCGAGATCGGCCGAGATGTCGAAGCTCTTTTCCGCGCCCTTGTGCACGCCGCCAATGCCGCCGGTGGCGAACACCTTGATCCCGACCATGTCGGCCGCGATCATGGTGGCGGCGACGGTGGTGCCGCCGGTGCGTCCCTCAGCAACCGCAAAGCCAAGATCGGCGCGCGACAGCTTCATGGCGTCGCCGGTCATCGCCAGCGACTCGCGCTCGCCGTCCGACAGCCCGATCTTGATGCGGCCGGCAACCACGGCGATCGTCGCCGGCACCGCGCCATTGTCCAAAATGATCTTCTCGACATTGGCGGCCATGGCGCCATTGTCGGGGTAGGGCATGCCATGGGTGATGATGGTGCTCTCCAGCGCCACCACCGGGCGGCCGGCAGCAAGTGCTTCGGCCACCGGCGGGTGGATGTCGATGAGGGGGCGGGCGCTTTGCGGGGTCATGACGGTCTCCGGTCCGGAGCAAGAAAGCTCCGGCAATGGCAATTGGCCGCCCTCATGCCATTTCCTGCGCCCCCGGCACAAGAGCCAGCGCTTCGGCAAAGGTCGCGGCGGTGAAGGTCGGCACCGCGTCCGCACTTTCGATGGCGAGCGTTGCCGCGGCCACGCCTTCGCGCAGGGCCTGCCGCAATGCCAGGCCGCGCAGCAGGGCAGCGATGGTAGCGCCGGCCAGCGCGTCGCCGGCGCCGGTGACGTCGGCGACCTTTCTCGGCGCCGGCGGCAGGATGGAAAAGGCGCCGGCTTCGTCGAAACCCAGCACCGGGCCATCGCCCGCCGTCACCACGCCACTCCTGAGGCCGCTGCAGCGCAAACCGTCGACGGTCTCTCGCTCGGTGGCATTGGCGCCGACGCCGGCCAGCACCATGGCCTCACGCCGGTTCATGAAGACCTGCGCGAGCTCCTTCAGCACCGGGATCAGCCGCACCACCTTGGCTGGCGAAATGGCGATGGCATAGACCGGCTTGCCGGCGGCGAGCCCGACCAGCCGCTCCAGTGCCGTTGCCGGTAGATTGGCGTCGCACAGCACGGCCTCGGCCTCGGCGACCGCCTCGCGCACCTTGGAGCGGCGGAGCTGCTTGGGAAACGCCAGGTCATAGAGCGCCATGTCGGCAAAGCCGGTGATCAGCTCGCCGTCGCGGTCGATCAGGGCGGTGTAGCTCGGCGTCGTGCGGTGGAGGAACACCGCCGACAGGTCGGCAATGCCGGCCTCAGCGATGGCGCGCGACACCGTTTCGCCCGCCGCATCGCCGCCGCGCATCGACATGAGCGAGGCCGAAACACCAAGCCGCGCGAGGCTGCGCAGCGCATTGAAGACGCCACCGCCGACGTCTTCGCGCATCGTGCCGGGGTTGGACGCGGCGGGCACATAGGCACCGGACACCTGGCCGCGCCGGTCGATATGGGCGCCGCCCACCGCCAGGATTTTTGCTGATTTCACCATGCCGGCGATATGACCTTTGTTATTTGAGCCGCACAAGCGCTACGCTGTGCGGCGGAGCTTCGCAGGCAAGCCAGCGATTCGGGCGGAGCCAAACCGCCGGACCGTCTGGCCCAATGCGGAAAGCGTCCGAAAACCAACGGATGTATCCCCTTGAAACATGTAAAAGGGAGTGCTATATAATCATGCATGAGCACGAAACTCCCTACCCTTCGCCAGTTCCAAGAGCGCTTCACGACTGAGGACGCCTGCCTTGAGCACCTCATGGTGACACGGTACGGCGAACGTCACGAATGCGCCAAGTGCCACCGCGTCGCCAAGTTCCATCGCGTTAAGGCTCGCCGCTGCTATGAGTGCGACTTCTGTGGTGCGCAGGTCTATCCGACCGCTGGCACACCGTTCGAAGCCACGCGCACCTCATTGCGCGACTGGTTTACCGTCATGTTCATGTTCTGCGCTTCCCGTAACGGCGTGTCCGCGAAGGAAGTCCAGCGCACCATTGGCGTGACCTACAAGACCGCTTGGCGCATGTGCAACCTCATTCGCCAGTACATGGGCTATGTCGATGGCGACAACCCCCTTGGCGGTAAGGACGGCGGCATCGTTGAAGCCGACGAGATGTATTTTGGCGGCGTCGACAAGCGCGGCGAAGACGACAAGGCCATTATCTTCGGTGCTATCGAACGTGGCGGCGATGTGGTTACTCAGGTCATCCCAAGCCGCAAGGCTCGCCACATCATGCCCGCCATTTTCAGGTGGGTTAAGCAGGGTTCGCGTGTCGCAACCGACGAGTTGCTTTCATATGGCGAATTGACGGAAAACGGCTACATGCACGGCACCGTCAACCACAGCGCTGGCGAGTACGTGCGCGGTCAGGTCCACACCAACAATATCGAAGCTTTCTGGTCGCACGTCAGGCGTTCGATGGCGGGGACTTACGTTTCGGTTTCGAAGAAGTGGTTGCAGACTTACCTTTGGGAGTTCGAGTACCGCCAGAACCTTCGTCGGGAACCCCACTTGATGATTGACCTCTTGCTGAGATCGTTCCCGCGCCCGGAACGGTGAGCGCGGGCTTGGTAGCCATTGCCTTTAGCAAATGGTCGAAGCGCGCTTCGGTTGACTTGGTCATGCCGGGAGCCTCTCGTTGTCCTTGGGGCGAATTAACAATCCGAATATGTAAGCCACTCGGGCGAACGCAAAAAAAGCCCAGATCGATATAGAGCACCAACCACAAAATATTAGAAACGTAAGCGATGACGTATGCATCTTGAACCCAGCAACGATAAGTGGGATCGATATAAACGTAACAAGGAAGCCAAGAAACATTGCCGCTTTAGTGTACCCTAAAAATAGCTTCATGGCTTGGGTGTCTTGGATCTTCGATATAAACGAAGTCGATTTTCCACCAACGAACCCGAATATTCCAAAAATAAACCCCGTCTGTATCGACGACCAGTCGAATACGGACGAGTATAAGTTTGCAAAATCAACCTCGGCAGTCGAAGAGGCGTTCATGAGGTTCCCTTTGAAATACCAAAGGGATAACCCCGTAACCGCCGCTGATGCTATCGGCCCGTACTTTTCGACATAATAGTTCATCCGACTAACTTCTTCATCTCATCGACAAGATATTTCTTCTTCACCGAATAGATTTTCTCGGGGTCGCGGTCGTCAATGTTAAGGCTGTCCTTCGCCACAACGCGCTCCTCAATCAAATCGATGGGCTCCGATTCATCGTTGACGACTGTTGTCGCCTGCAATTTGTCCAACCTGAAACCAGGAACGTTCATCTCTGCAAGCTGTTTTGCAAGCCCGTTCACGGCGGCAGACAGGAAGCCGCCATGATGCCCCATTGATATCTCTACGTATATAGATGGGGCGCCGTACGCTTCACCCATAGCCTTGATGCCAGCGCTGGCTGATTTGTTGGCCGCGCCCTCTAACTCCGCCATGTTCTCAGGGTTTGCTATCCGTATCGCCAGTTTGCGGGTTTGGCCGGCGTTGAAGCGATCCCAGTTTCTTTTTGTCGATTATCGGCGCAATCGAGTAGATGGCGTTGGCATTGAAAGAGGCGACGTACTCCAGCAAACGTCCCGGCGTCAGAATTCGCTGGTCATATTGGATGCCCAAGAAGCCTTTTTTGTGATTCAGCCGAAATACAATCCCGTGACCGAGTGATTTGGCCGTCAGAGCCTTTCGCTTATCGCCATCAATCTCAGATGGAAGATTTGTTCCTTGGCACCGCGTCAACTCCCCGACGATGGCGTCAGCGCTGTCGTCCTCAAGCGTTTCAAGGCGAACGACAAAATCTTGCGCCAACTGCTTCTCGCGACCCTTAGCACTCGGGATCAGTGAGATTTTTCGGATAACATCAAGCAAATCCGGCGTTGCTTTTGAATTCTTGCTCAGTTCGTAAAACCGGAAAGTAAAATTCTTTTCCATATTCCCCCTCCAAACACCGGTGCATGAAAGCACGGTTCGGGGAAAGTGGCGACTCAGAGTAGGGTACTGCGGTTAAATTACCGGAGGATATCTATGACCATTCAAATGAAGGAAACCGGGCCGAAAGGGGTCACTAGACCGTTCGTGCCAACTATTGAACTCGGGTTCAAACTTTCCATGGAAGAGCGACAGGTCGAAGCGCTTGAGCACATTGCCGTATCGCTATCCGCAATCGACCATAATATCGAATTGCTGGCGACGAAGATGGAAGGCCTTCTGATCTCTCTTGCAAAGATCGCTGCCAAGCCATAGTCGCCTCCGAGGCTGTACAATCGGCAGGAGGTAAACCTCCCGCCGCAGAAGCCGTGCGGGTAGCAGGAGCTTCAATACGGTCGGTCATCGGGAAGTCCTTCCGATAACGAATCAGTGCCGCTGCAAGACGGCAGGCGGCAAAAGCCACCGCTTTGATTCTATTGTAGAATTTTATTTACATGCTCGAAGGGGATACATCCGAAAACCAAACCACGAGACAAAAAAAGAACAAATCAGGATAAAGATTGTTTTTCAGATATTTGACCCCTCTTGCCAAACGAGAACAAAAAAGGTACAAACTGGGCAGGGATTACGGATTGTCCGGCCTTCATTGACGACCAAGGGGTGATGTATCATGGCTCAGAATTCTTTGCGGCTTGTAGAGGACAAAGCGGTGGACAAATCAAAGGCTCTGGACGCGGCGCTGTCGCAAATCGAGCGCGCCTTCGGCAAGGGCTCGATCATGCGGCTGGGTGCCAATGAGCAGGTCGTCGAGATCGAAACCGTGCCGACCGGATCGCTTGGCCTCGACATCGCGCTTGGCGTCGGCGGCCTGCCGCGCGGCCGCATCGTCGAGATCTATGGGCCGGAAAGCTCGGGCAAGACGACGCTGGCGCTGCACACGGTTGCCGAAGCCCAGAAGAAGGGCGGCATCTGCGCCTTCGTCGATGCCGAGCACGCGCTCGACCCGGTCTATGCCCGCAAGCTCGGCGTCGATCTCGAAAATCTGCTGATCTCGCAGCCCGACACCGGCGAGCAGGCGCTGGAGATCTGCGACACGCTGGTGCGTTCTGGCGCCATCGACGTGCTGGTGGTCGATTCGGTTGCGGCACTGACGCCGCGCGCTGAAATCGAGGGCGAAATGGGCGATTCGCTCCCCGGCCTGCAGGCGCGTCTGATGAGCCAGGCGCTGCGCAAGCTGACCGCCTCGATCTCGCGCTCCAACACCATGGTCATCTTCATCAACCAGATCCGCATGAAGATCGGCGTCATGTTCGGTTCGCCAGAAACCACCACCGGCGGCAACGCGCTGAAATTCTACGCTTCGGTGCGTCTCGACATCCGCCGCATCGGCTCGGTCAAGGACCGCGACGAGGTCGTCGGCAACCAGACCCGCGTCAAGGTGGTCAAGAACAAGCTGGCGCCGCCCTTCAAGGTGGTCGAGTTCGACATCATGTATGGCGAAGGCGTGTCCAAGACTGGCGAATTGGTCGACCTCGGCGTCAAGGCCGGCGTGGTCGAGAAGTCAGGCGCCTGGTTCTCCTATAATTCGCAGCGCCTCGGCCAGGGCCGCGAGAACGCCAAACTGTTTCTGCGCGACAATCCCGACACGGCGCGCGAGATCGAACTGGCGCTCAGGCAGAATGCCGGGCTGATTGCAGAAAAGTTCCTCGAGAATGGCGGCCCCGAGCGCGGCGAAGACGACGGCTTCGAGGAAGAATCCGGCGCCATGTAAGGCAGCTGCCAGAGTTCGGCCATAAATCCGGTCCATTATCTGATGCTTAAGTAACAGAGTTCCTTAGTATCGCGTTCCAAACCGCCGGCCTTCGCGCCGGCGGTTTTCGTTTTTGGGCAGGCGTGGAGCCGGCCTGGCAGCTGCAGGATTGGCCCAATTCCGTGTTTCTGGACAGGGTGAAGCCTGCCCGCTAAAAGGCCAAGTCGATCTTCTAAAAGCAGAGACCAGTTTCCGCCGGCCGTGCCGGCGGTTTTCGCGAAAAGGCAGCAGTCATGAGTGGCGTGAACGACATCCGGTCGACATTTCTCGACTATTTCCGCAAGGAAGGCCACGAGGTCGTCGCCTCAAGCCCGCTGGTGCCGCGTAACGACCCGACATTGATGTTCACCAATGCCGGCATGGTGCAGTTCAAGAACGTCTTCACCGGCCTGGAGAAGCGGCCCTATTCGCGCGCCACGACCGCGCAGAAGAGCGTGCGCGCCGGCGGCAAGCACAACGACCTCGACAATGTCGGCTACACCGCCCGCCATCTGACCTTCTTCGAAATGCTCGGCAACTTCTCCTTTGGCGACTATTTCAAGGAGCGCGCCATCGAGCTTGCCTGGAACCTGATCACCAAGGAGTTCGGGCTGAACAAGGACAAGCTCTTGGTCACCGTCTATCACACCGATGACGAGGCGGCCGGCTTTTGGAAGAAGATCGCCGGCTTCTCGGATGACCGCATCATCCGCATCCCGACGTCCGACAATTTCTGGGCGATGGGCGACACCGGGCCATGCGGTCCTTGCTCGGAGATTTTCATCGACCGCGGCGAGCACATCTGGGGCGGCCCTCCCGGCAGCCCGGAAGAGGATGGTGATCGCTTCCTCGAATTCTGGAACCTGGTGTTCATGCAGTATGAGCAGGTCACCAAGGAAGAACGCATCGACCTGCCGCGGCCGTCGATCGACACCGGCATGGGCCTGGAGCGCATGGCCTCCATTCTGCAAGGCGTGGAAAGCGTCTTTGAAACAGATCTGTTCCGGCATCTGATCGATGCCGCGTCATCCGCGCTCGGGCAGGGGCCAGACAAGGAGACGGTAGCGTCCTTCCGCGTCATTGCCGACCACCTGCGCTCGTCCTCCTTCCTGGTCGCCGACGGCGTGCTCCCGTCGAATGAAGGCCGCGGCTATGTGCTGCGCCGCATCATGCGCCGCGCCATGCGCCATGCGCAGCTGCTCGGCGCCAAGGAACCGTTGATGTGGAAGCTGGTGCCGGCGCTGGTGCGCGAGATGGGCCAGGCCTATCCCGAACTGCTGCGCGGCGAACAGCTGATCACCGAGACGCTGAAGCTCGAGGAGACCCGCTTCCGCAAGACGCTGGTGCGCGGCCTCGGCCTGCTCTCGGAAGCGACCGAAACGCTGCATGCCGGTGACATGCTGGATGGCGAGACCGCCTTCAAGCTCTACGACACCTACGGCTTCCCGCTCGATTTGACGCAGGATGCGCTGCGCCAGCGCAGCATCTCGGTCGACCTTGCCGGCTTCACCCATGCGATGGAGCAGCAGAAGGCGGAGGCGCGCAAGCACTGGGCTGGTTCCGGCGATGCGGCCACCGAGACCATCTGGTTTTCGGTGCGCGAGCAGGCGGGCGCCACCGAATTCCTCGGCTACGAGACTGAAGCTGCGGAAGGCCTCGTCCAGGCGCTGGTCAAGGACGGCAAGACCGTCGACAGCGCCGGAAAGGGCGATGCGGTGGCGGTGGTCGTCAACCAGACGCCGTTCTATGGCGAGTCCGGCGGCCAGATGGGCGACACCGGCATCATCTCCGGCGAAGGTTTTTCGATCGAGATCACCGACACGCAGAAGAAGGCCGACGGGCTGTTCGTGCATCTGGGCAAGGTGGTGAGCGGCACGGTCAAGACGGGTGCCGCGGTCGAGCTCAAGGTCGACCATGCGCGCCGCACCCGGTTGCGCGCCAACCACTCCGCGACGCATCTGATCCACGAGGCGCTGCGCGAGGTGCTGGGCACCCATGTCGCGCAGAAGGGCTCGCTGGTAGCGCCCGAGCGGCTGCGCTTCGATATCTCGCACAACAAGCCGATCTCGGCGGAAGACCTCGAAGAGGTCGAGCGCATGGCCAACGAAATCGTCGTCCAGAACAGCCCGGTGACGACGCGCCTGATGTCGGTCGACGACGCCATCGCCGAGGGCGCCATGGCGCTGTTCGGCGAGAAATATGGTGACGAGGTGCGCGTCGTGTCGATGGGCACCGGCCTGCATGGCGCCAAGGCCAACCGGCCCTATTCGGTCGAACTCTGCGGCGGCACCCATGTCCGGGCGACCGGCGATATCGGTCTGGTCCGTGTCGTCTCCGACAGCGCGGTCGCCGCCGGCGTGCGCCGCATCGAGGCGCTGACCGGGGAAGCCGCGCGCAAACATCTCGACGAGCAGGACAGGCGTCTGAAAGCGACGGCAGCCGTGCTGAAGATTTCGCCGGCCGATGTGCCGGCGCGTGTCGAGACGCTGCTCGAGGAGCGCAAGAAGCTCGAAAAGGAACTGAGCGAGGCGCGCAAGAAACTGGCGCTGGGCGGCGGTTCGCCTGCTGATGCCCCGGCTGCCAACGAAATCGTCGCTGGCGTAGGCTTTCTAGGCAAAGCCGTTTCCGGCGTGTCGCCGAAGGATTTGAAGCCACTGGCCGATGCGGGGAAAACCTCGCTCGGCTCGGGCGTCGTCGTCTTTGTCGGCGCCGGCGAGGACAACAAGGCAAGCGTCGTGGTCGCCGTCACCGACGACCTCGTCGGCCGCTTCAGCGCCGTTGATCTGGTGCGCGTCGCTTCGGCCGCCTTGGGCGGGCAGGGCGGCGGCGGGCGGCCTGATATGGCTCAGGCCGGCGGTCCGGATGCCTCGAAGGCCAATGATGCGATCGCCGCGGTCAGGGCGGCGCTGGAGGCAGCCTGATAGCCATCTCATGCCCGATCGTCCTGCCAAGAAGGTGCTCGTCCTCGGCGGCTATGGACTGATCGGCGAAGCCGTCGTCGAGCGCCTGCTTGGCGACGGGCATCAGGTCACCGGCCTGGGTCGCGATATCAGGGACGCCGAACGGCGCTGGCCGGCGGTGCGCTGGATCGCGGCCGACATGGCGCGGCTGCTTGCCGCTGAAGACTGGCTGCCGCTGGTCGCCGGCATGGATGCGGTCATCAATGCCGCAGGCGCCTTGCAGGACGGCCCGCGCGACCGCCTTGACGCCATCCACCGCGGCGCGGTCGTGGCGCTGGTTGCCGCCTGCGAACAGGCCGGTGTCAGCCGTTTCGTGCAGATCTCCGCCATCGGTGCCGATCCCGCCTCGCCGGATGCTTTCTTCAGCACCAAGGGTGAAGGCGACAAGGCTGTCGCGAACTCCTCGCTCGAATGGACCATACTGCGTCCGGGCCTGGTGATCGCGCCCGTCGCCTATGGCGGCACGGCGCTGCTGCGTGCGCTTGCGGCCTTTCCCGGTTTCATTCCTGCTGTCATGGCGCGCCAGCCAATCCAGACCGTGGCGGTGACCGAGGTTGCCGAAGCCGTATCGCGTGCAGTCACCGGATCCCTGCCGCCGCGCCTTTCCGTCGACCTCGTCGAAGCCGAGCCCCGCTCGCTCGCCGATGTTCTAATTGCCTTCCGCGCATGGCTTGGCCTGCCGCCGGCCCGCATTGTGCCGATGCCGGCCTTTCTCGGTGGGATCGCGGCTGTTGTTGCCGATGGCCTCGGCCTGCTTGGCTGGCGATCGCCTCTGCGCAGCGCCGCCCTTGCCGCCTTGGCGCGCGGCGTGACGGGCAATGCCAAATCCTGGAACGAGATTTCGGATCAAAAACTGCAGCCGCTGGAGGCGACGCTGGCCGCTATGCCGGCTCACGTCCAAGAGCGCTGGTTCGCGCGCCTCTGGCTGCTGAAACCGGCCGTATTCGGTGTCCTCTCGCTGTTCTGGCTGGTCTCCGGCATTGTTGGCTTTATCAGGCAGGATGCGGCTGCCGGCATTCTGGTCTCGCATGGTCTGTCGCCCACGCTCGCACTCGGAATGGTGCTGGCTGGAAGCGTCGCCGACATCGCTGTCGGCGCCGCAGTTCTCGTTCGGTCCTTGGCGCGCCTTGCGCTGCTGGGGATGATTGCCATCACCTTGGCCTATCTTGGCGCAGCAACCGCACTTGCGCCCGATCTGTGGCTCGATCCGCTGGGGGCGATGGTCAAGGCTGTTCCCGCACTGTGCCTTGCCCTGGTGGCCCTCGCGATATTGGACGAGCGATGAGCCCCTGGGTCGACCTCCTGCGCTGGCTGCACATCATCGGCGCCACGGTGTTGTTCGGCACAGGCGCCGGCATCGCCTTCTTCATGCTGATGGCGCAGCGCACCGGCCGCGCCGAACTCGTCGCCCATGTCGCCGGCACGGTGGTTATCGCCGACACGATTTTCACGGCGACCGCCGTCATCGTCCAGCCCATCACCGGCGTGCTTTTGGCGCAAGCAATCGGCTGGCCGCTGTCCGAAGGTTGGATCGTGCTGTCCCTGCTGCTTTATGTCGTGACCGGCCTGTTCTGGCTGCCGGTGGTCTGGATTCAGATCCGGATCCGCAACCTGGCGCGAAAGGCGGCCAGCGAAAACGCGCCGCTGCCGCCAGAGGAAAAGCGCCTGTTTCGCATCTGGTTTGCGCTCGGCTTCCCGGCTTTCGCTGCCGTGCTAGCCATTCTCTGGCTGATGGTCACAAGGCCGGCAATCGCCCTTTAAACCTTAGCTCTGCTTCGCGGCCTTCAGCGCGCGCGTCATTCTGCTGGAATCACCCCAGGTGGACAGCCAGATCAGCACGTCGGTGGCGACCGAAATCAGCGAGCGCAAAACGTTCAGCGCCGGGCCGGGCGATTTCAGCTGCTCTTCGGCGTGATGGAGATGGGCAAGTTCTTCCTCGCGGATAGCCAGGATGATGCCGTGCAGGTCGCGGTCGCGGTTGGCCAGAAAGAAAAGCTGGTCGTCGAGGTGGCGATGCACCGCCGCTTCGACAGCTGCCGTGCAAGCCCAGATGCCTCGCGGGCCGAGCAGGGCAGTGACAAAACCCAGGAGCCAACCGCCCCAGCTCCAGAACTGCATCACCCGGCACGGTCGCGACTGCCGCACCGGCATGGCTGCGCGGAAGGCGGCGCAATGAATGCGCTCGTGCCCAAGCATCTCCGACAGGGAGGGCACGCAATCCGGCCAAAACCGCCTGGCGACCAGAATCTGGGCCGAATAGATCCGGATCGCGCCGAATTCACCGGCGTGATTGACCCTGACTATTCTGGCGATGGTGAGCGCGTTCTGGCGAGAAAGGTCAGCCATGGGCGCCCCCAACCTCATGTCAGCCCGCCGCCAGGCTCGGACGTTTCGCGATGCCGTCCCACCAGGCCTGGATAGCGGCGAAGTCAGCAAGCAGCTTTTGCCCCTCGGGGACCTTGAGGAAATAAGCGATGATGGATGCCGCATGCAGGTCGGCCAGCGTCAGCTGATCGCCGAGCAGCCACGGCCCGGGCGCTTTGAGGGCGGTCAGTACCCTGAGCACCGTTTCGGCCTGGTGCAGTCCGTTGGCGATCAGCGCCTCGTCGGGTGCTTCCTTCTCAAGCCGCTCGACGGCGACATCCCAGACCATCGACCTGTAGCCATAGGCGTCGAGCATGCCGATGATCTGGTTCATCGTTGCTCGGCCGCGCGGGTCTGTCGGCTGCAGCGCCGGACCGTCGAACGCCTCATCGACATAGCGGGCGATTGCGCTGGTCTCGAACAGGCGAAAGCCGTCATGCTCGAAGGCCGGAATGCGGCCGAACGGGTGACGCTCCAGATACCAGGTCGGAATGCCCTCGGCCGCGAAGATGTCGAGAGGCACCAACTCATAGCCGACGCCTTTTTCGGCGAGCGTCAGCCGCGCGATGCGGACGTAGACGCTGTAATCAGCGCCGTAGAGGATCGGCTTGGTCATCGATCAGCCTTCGCTGCTGCTCGCATTCTCGCCCAAAAAACGAAGGCTCCTCTCGGAGCCTTCGTTGTCGCTTATGCCATCGCCTTCTGGAGGTTCTCGTCGATCTTGTCGAGGAAACCGGTGGTCGACAGCCAGGGCTGGTCGGGGCCGATCAACAGCGACAGATCCTTGGTCATGAAGCCGCTTTCGACCGTCTGGATGCAGACCTTTTCCAGCGTGTCGGCAAAGCGCTTCAATTCGGCATTGTCGTCGAGCTTGGCGCGGTGCGCGAGCCCGCGCGTCCAGGCGAAGATCGACGCGATCGAATTGGTCGAGGTTTCCTCGCCCTTCTGGTGCTGGCGGTAGTGGCGCGTCACGGTGCCGTGCGCGGCTTCGGCTTCCACCGTCTTGCCGTCCGGCGTCATCAGCACCGAGGTCATCAGGCCGAGCGAGCCAAAGCCTTGCGCCACCGTGTCCGATTGCACGTCGCCATCATAGTTCTTACAGGCCCAGACATAGCCGCCGGACCATTTCAGGGCGGAGGCCACCATGTCGTCGATCAGGCGGTGCTCGTACCACAGCTTCTTGGCCTTGAACTCGGCTTCGAATTCCTGCTCGTAGACTTCCTGGAAAATGTCCTTGAAGCGGCCGTCATAGGCTTTGAGGATGGTGTTCTTGGTCGAGAGGTAGACCGGATAATTACGCAGCAGGCCGTAATTCAGCGAGGCGCGCGCGAATTCGCGGATCGAATCGTCGAGATTGTACATGGCCATGGCAACACCGGCGCCGGGCGCGTCGTACACGTCATGCTCGATCACCTTGCCGTCCTCGCCGACGAACTTGATCGTCAGCTTGCCCTTGCCGGGGAAGCGGAAATCGGTGGCGCGGTACTGGTCGCCGAAGGCATGACGGCCGACGATGATCGGCTTGGTCCAGCCCGGAACCAGCCGCGGCACGTTCTTCATGATGATCGGCTCGCGGAAGATGGTGCCGCCGAGGATGTTGCGGATGGTGCCGTTCGGCGACTTCCACATCTTCTTCAGCTTGAATTCCTCGACGCGCTGCTCGTCGGGGGTGATCGTCGCGCATTTGACGCCGACGCCCCATTTCTTGATGGCGTTGGCCGAATCGATGGTCACCTGGTCGTTGGTGGCGTCGCGGTGTTCGACGCCGAGGTCGTAATATTCAAGCTTCAGGTCGAGATAAGGGTGGATCAGCTTGTCCTTGATGAACTGCCAGATGATGCGGGTCATCTCGTCGCCGTCGAGTTCGACGACCGGGTTCGCCACCTTGATCTTCGCCATGGAAAGAATGCCTCGCTTTTGGGGAACGGAACGGCCTTGCCCGCATGGCTTTCGGCCGGGGATGCGGAGCGTATATCAAAGCCTATTTGGCCGCGCAAACGCCGATCCACGTCGAAAGCCGAGGTCGCTTGGCGACCCGCCATTTTGTGGAAGCTTCATTTTGACGGCCGAATGTGGCAGGGAACGCTGAAAATGCCGCAAACAGCAGTTCATTGAGATCATGTCCGCCGCGCAACCTCCTGAAAATACGTCCGCCGCCGGCCCGGCGATCATTCTGGTCGAGCCGCAACTCGGCGAGAATATCGGCATGGTTGCGCGCGCCATGGCCAATTTCGGCCTGTCCGAACTCAGGCTCGTCAATCCGCGCGACGGCTGGCCGAGCGAGAAGGCGCGCGCCGCCGCCAGCCGCGCCGACCATGTCATCGATGCCGTCACCGTGTTTGGCGACCTGGCTTCGGCGATGGCCGACCTCAATTTCGTCTTCGCCACCACGGCGCGAGAACGTGACGGCTTCAAAGCCGTGCGCGGGCCGGTCGAGGCGGGCAGGGCGCTGCGGGCGCGTCAGGCAACAGGCCAGCGCACCGGCATCCTGTTCGGCCGCGAGCGCTTTGGGCTCTATAATGACGAGGTCGGGCTGGCCGACGAAATCGTTACCTTTCCGGTCGATCCCGGCTTTTCGTCGCTCAACATCGCCCAGGCCGTGCTGTTGATGTCCTATGAATGGATGAAGTCGGGCCTCGAGGATGAGACGGCGACCAATTTCTCCAGTCCCGAAATGAAGCCGGCGAGCAAGGAAGAGCTGCACGGCCTGTTCGCCTACCTCGAAGGCGCGCTCGAAGCGCGTGGCTATTTCCGCCCGGCGCCGAAGAAACCCAAGATGGTCGACAATCTGCGCGCCGTCCTGACGCGCGCCGGTTTTGCCGAGCCGGAGCTCAAGGTGCTGCGCGGCATCATCTCGTCGCTCGACCGATTTTCGCCGGCCATGCCACGCGGAGACGGCTCGCCCGGAGACGATCCGAGGCGGCTTCCGGCCGCCGCGCGAAACCGGAAGACAGATCAAGAAAGTTAAGATCAGTAAGCTTCGAACGGCTGAAGTAACCGAATTTTATGTGCTTCTAATCCATTGTTGTCAGAACGATGGGGTGGCAAATGTTCACGTCCAATATCGGCCGCATGCGCTTCTTCTTCTACTCCCTCGGGGTGGCTTTCCTCGAGGCGATGGCTGCATTGGTGTGTATTGTAGGCACGATGGGCTTTGAGGGCTTCGTCAACTCCGCGCCTGGTCCGTCGCGGCAAGGGATGGCCGGAGCAGTGCTCGTCGTTTCGCTGCTGGCCGTGGTCATGCGCGGCAACATCGCCTGGCGGCGCAGCCGCGACGCCAACGGCAAGGGCTGGATCCTGTGGTCCTACATCGTGTTCTGCGCCATCTATGCGTTCCTGCAGGCAGGCACGCTGCTGGTCATAGATTTCAACAATCCGGAAAGCACGTCGGGCGGTCTCAACCTGCTTGCGCTGTCGATCTTTGGCCTTTGGTGCACGATCCTGGTGGCAAAGCCGGTGGCGGGCAGCAATATCGATGAGCTGACATCGGTTTTCGATTTCGAGGGCGCTGTTCCCTCGGCCAGCGGCCGCATGGCCACTAGCGCTGCGCCATCCCCTGCGCGCGCCGCCGCGCCGGCCACACGCCCGATGCCATCTGTCCAGCCGATGGGCCGGCCAAAGCCCGCCGGCTTCGGCAAGCGCGGGCTGTAGAGCGATCGCGAGAAGCGATCTTCGCTGGCACTGCGCAAAACTTGGGTGAATTCGCCACTTCAAGACCATGATCGTTGCGGATAGAACGGCATCGGCCACATCACCGGCCAGCCCTTCTGATCTCCAGCCTCTTTCCATGGTCCGACATCAATGAGCGATCGATCAAGCCACCGCCCGATCCTGATGTTCGATTCCGGCGTTGGCGGATTGACGGTGCTGCGCGAAGCGCGCGTGCTGATGCCCGACCGGCGCTTCATCTACGTCGCCGACGATGCGGCTTTCCCCTACGGCGCCTGGGAAGAGCCGGCGCTGCAGGCCCATATACTCGATCTCTTCGCAACGCTTCTCGACCGCTTTCAGCCGGCGATTTCGGTCATCGCCTGCAACACCGCCTCGACGCTGGTGATCGATGCGCTGCGTGACAGATTTCCCGGCCATCCTTTTGTCGGCACGGTGCCGGCGATCAAGCCGGCGGCCGAGCGCACCCGCTCCGGGCTGGTCTCGGTGCTGGCGACGCCGGGCACGGTAAAGCGCCAGTACACGCGCGACCTGATCGGCAAATGGGCGCAGAAATGCCACGTCCGCCTGGTCGGCAGCAACAATCTGGCCGGACTGGCCGAGGCCTACATGCGCGAGGGCTTTGTCGACGAGGAGGCCGTGCGCGCCGAGATCGCACCATGCTTCGTCCAGCATGACGATTTGCGCACCGACATCGTCGTGCTCGCCTGCACGCACTATCCGTTCCTGGCCAACCGCATGCGCAAGACCGCGCCCTGGCCGGTCGACTGGATCGACCCGGCCGAGGCGATTGCGCGGCGCGCTCTGTCGCTGCTGCCGGCTGTCGACGGGCCGTTGCAGCAAGGCGATCCCGACATTGCTGTCTTCACCTCGGGAAAGCCCGATTTCGCCATCAGCCGGCTGATGCAGGGATTTGGGTTGAGCGCACGCTAGGGCATTCTATGGCTTGCGGACGTTCGTCGCTCAGACAGGCTAGGCAGGTTGGAAGACGACGCTGCGCTGATCCGG
Source organism: Mesorhizobium sp. P2_E7 (assembly GCF_056403855.1). NCBI lineage: Bacteria > Pseudomonadati > Pseudomonadota > Alphaproteobacteria > Hyphomicrobiales > Phyllobacteriaceae > Mesorhizobium > Mesorhizobium sp. P2_E7. Next base: position 919,433 of record NZ_JBFUER010000001.1, read on the forward strand.
ATCGGCCGAAACCAGCCTTAGCGTCAGCCCGTCACCTTGGCCGAACCCGGAGGCCTTCACATTGGCAACGACAGGCATGTCCGAGAGCTGGACGCGCATGCGCTGGTCGACGACGTCGGTGACGACGGCCTTGAACGTTTCACCCTCGCGTCCCCTAAGCATCACCGCCTCGGCAAGATCGATGGCCGCGTGGTTGATCTGCGAGGCGCGGGCATCCGCGCGCCCCATCACCCTGGGCAATCTGGCGAACGCATCGGTAACGGCCTGGGGCACCGGCTGGCCGTTGGCGATTGCCAGCGCGCAGCGCACGACGTAACGATCGGCCAGCCGCCTCAGCGGCGCGGTGGCGTGGGCATAGGTCGCAGCCATCGCCTCGTGCCACGGCACTACGCCGTCCTCATAGGGTTGGTAGGATGCGCCGGAACCGGCACGGCGAATTTCCAGCATCAGCGCTGCCTGTTGCCTGTTGCCGGAGTCGAGAGTTCGCTGATAGTCGCGCAGACTGGTCGAAGCCGGCCAGGACAGGCCGAGAGCCTGTGCGGCGTTGCGCAGCCTTTGCACCTTGTCAGCATCCGGTGGCGCCATCACCCGGAACAGCCCGGTCCGGTGCGCCAGCATGGCGTCGGCAATCGCCATGTTGGCGGCCAGCGAAAGGGCGGCGTTGTCTTGCTCAGATTGCAGAAGTGGTCTGAACGCAAGCTGGAATGTGCCATCGGCGAGCTGTTCCACCTCTTGTTCGGGCGGGTCGACGCGGGAAGCGCCGCGACGCTCTTCGGCTGCCGCCATGCGTCGCGCAATTTCCGAGAAGCCCGCCGGAACGTCGGAGGTTTGTACGCTGTCATAGGCGAGCTTGGCGCGGCTTTTAATGATTGCGCGTTCGGCGCCATCCAGCTTTACCGCGCCGTCCGCAGCGATCCGAACCGTGAAGATAACAGCGGCGCGCGGTCCGCTGGGCAACAGGCTGGCGGCCCCCTCGGCAAGCACCGGGGGATAGAGCCCGGCCTTGCCGTCCGGCAAATACAGGGTCTCGCCGCGCGCCCAGGCTTCAAGGTCCACCGCGTCGCCGTCCTCGACGAACCAGGCCACGTCGGCAATGGCATAGTGCAACAGAAGGTCGCTGCCGCTCGCCTCGATCGAAAACGCCTGATCAAGATCGGTGGAGGTCGCCGGGTCGAGTGTCACGAAAGGCATCGCCGTTCGGTCGGCATGCTGGCTGGGCACCCGCTTGGCCGCCGTCTGCGCCAGGGCCGTGACGTTGGGCGGAAACCCGTCCGGCACATGGAACTCGGTACGGATTTTTGCGAGGCCGTCAGCGAGTGCCTGCGGGGGATCGGTCAACGTTTTCATGGCGCCGTCCTACACTGGCGTTCCGGACACGGGAAGGCCGATTTGCCTGCAGCCTGGCCGGCCATAGGCAGACACGGATGCTGGCCGGGATGTCACCGCCGGAGCTGGAACCGTCACCGAAGCGCAACGTTTCTACTTCTGGCAGCAAAGGAGGAACCGACATGCCTGCAAAATCACAAGCGCAGCAAAAGGCCGCCGGCGCCGCGCTTTCGGCCAAACGCGGCGAAACCAAGAAAGGCGAACTCATAGGCGCTGCACGCGAAATGTATGAATCGATGAGCGAAAAGCAGCTTGAGGAATTCGCCGAGACCAAGCGCAAGGGCCTGCCTCAGAAGAAATCGGCTGACTGAGCCCCGAACCAATCCAAACAAAAAGCCCGCGGCCGAGACCGCGGGCTCTTCAGTTCAGGCCGAAGCCGAAACTACCAGCGCCACCAGCAGCGCTTCACCTTGTAGCGGATGACCTTCTTGTGGCCGTGCCGCCAGACAACCTTCTTCTTCACCACGATGCGGCAGACCTGGTGATGTTTGTGACCGTGCCAATGCCTGGCCATCGCCGGCTCGGGGACGGCAATCGACATCGATCCTGCCAGGACGGCTGCACTTACCAACGAAAGGAAGAATTTTTTCATACGACTTTTGGCTCCTCTGGCTCCAGTCCCTTCCTAATGCCGTCGGTAACGACCCCGCCACATCCGGCACCGCACTTAACGTCGGAAATGCTATCTGGTTGCCGCAGCCGCCGCCAGCAGCGAGCTTGACACCGGTTAAATCTCCGTTTAACGAGCCCACCAACACCGGGCCGCAATGCCCGGTGGTTTCTTTTGCATGGCAAGAACCCAGGGAAAACAGGTTTATCGTTTCCTTGGTCTTGTTAAACTGACGTGTCCCGTGGGTTTTCCATCGCATTGCGTGGAAAACCCTGTCAGGTCTCGAAAACGGAGGCCAGAGGAGGGCGCGTTTCCTTCACCCGGACCATGAGGTTCCGGGTGGTTTGTTTTGAAAGGGAATGCGATGAGCAAGCGCGAATCCGCGAAGTACAAGATCGACCGCCGTCTCGGCGAAAACATCTGGGGCCGCCCGAAGTCCCCGGTCAACAAGCGTGAATACGGCCCCGGCCAGCACGGCCAGCGCCGCAAGGGCAAGCTTTCCGATTTCGGCCTGCAGCTGCGCGCCAAGCAGAAGCTGAAGGGTCACTACGGTGACGTCTCCGAAAAGCAGTTCCGCAAGGTCTATGAAGAGGCCGACCGCCGCAAGGGCGACACCTCGGAGAACCTGATCGGCCTGCTCGAGTCGCGCCTGGATGCGGTCGTCTACCGCGCCAAGTTCGTGCCGACCATCTTCGCCGCCCGCCAGTTCGTCAACCACGGCCACGTCAACGTCAACGGCAAGCGCGTCAACATCGGCTCGTACCGCTGCAAGCCGGGCGACGTCGTCGAAGTGCGCGAAAAGTCGAAGCAGCTGGTCATCGTTCTGGAATCGGTCGGCCTCGCCGAACGCGACGTGCCGGACTACATCGAAGCCGATCACAACAAGATGGTCGCGACCTTCTCGCGCATCCCCGGCCTGGCTGACGTTCCGTTCGCCGTGCAGATGGAACCGAACCTGGTCGTCGAATTCTATTCGCGCTGATCGGCTTCTTTCCTTCAGACATCAAAGGCCGCCCATCGAGGCGGCCTTTTCTTTGGGCATCGCGCTTTGCGATTTTGCGGCCAATGCGCTAATGCGGGCGCAACAGGATTTGGGCCGACGCGCCATGAACATGCTGCCAAACGCCGATCTGCTTGAACCGGCTGCCGACGCCGAAGGCGGCTTCCATCCGCTATTTGCCGACGTGCCGTCCTCGGTCGAATTCAACAAGCTGCGCAAGCGGCTGTTGCGGCTGACCCGCCAGGCGATCGAGGATTTCGCCATGGTCAGGCCCGGCGATCGCTGGCTGGTGGCGCTATCCGGCGGCAAGGATTCCTACGGCCTGCTCGCCGTGTTGCTTGATCTCAAATGGCGCGGGCTGCTGCCGGTCGACCTTCTGGCCTGCAATCTCGACCAGGGCCAGCCGAATTTCCCGAAGCACATTTTGCCCGATTACCTCAATGCGCATGGCATTGCCCATCGCATCGAGTACCAGGACACCTATTCGGTGGTCACCGACAAATTGCCTCAGGGCAGCACCTATTGTTCGCTGTGCTCGCGGCTGCGGCGCGGCCACCTCTACCGCATCGCGCGCGAAGAGGGCTGTTCGGCGCTGGTGCTCGGCCACCATCGCGAGGATATCCTCGAAACCTTCTTCATGAACCTGTTCCATGGCGGCCGTCTCGCCGCCATGCCGCCAAAACTGCTGAATGACGACGGCGACGTCATGGTGCTGAGGCCGCTGAGCTACTGCGCCGAGGCGGACCTGGAAAAATTCGCCGCCGCGATGAAATTTCCGATCATTCCCTGCGATCTCTGTGGCAGCCAGGAAGGCCTGCAGCGCAACGCCACGAAGGCGATGCTGGACGACATGGAAAAGCGCATGCCGGGCCGAAAGGACACGATGCTGCGCGCGCTGTCCAACACCAGACCGTCGCATCTGCTTGACCGCAAACTGTTCGATTTCGCTGCCCTCAACGGCAGCCTCAGCGCAGGACAAGACATTTCCGATGACATTTGACGACCGTGCGATCGACTGGCTGGCCGAGCTTCTCGCTGATGCAGCCAGGGCCGAAATCATGCCGCGCTTTCGCCGGCTGGGCGAGGGCGATGTCCGCCAGAAGACCTCGGCGGCCGATCTGGTGACCGAGGCCGACCTCAATGCCGAGCGGCTGATTACGGCAAGACTGCTCGAGCGCTACCCCCAGGCGATGATCGTCGGTGAGGAGGCCTGCTCCGACAATCCGGCGCTGCTCCAGGGGCTCGGCGATGCCGATCTCGCCTTCGTCGTCGACCCCGTCGACGGCACCTTCAACTTCGCCTCCGGCGTGCCGCTGTTCGGCGTCATGCTAAGCGTCGTGATCAAGGGCGAGACAGTGGCCGGCATCATCCATGATCCTGTCGGCAAGGACTGGCTGATCGGCGCCAAGGGCGCCGGCAGCCACATCCGCCACGCGCATGGCGCGCTGGAGAAGGTACATGTCGCAAATGCCGTGCCGATCTCGCAAATGACGGGTTCGGTGTCCTGGCAATATCTGGCGGAACCGCAGCGCTCGCTTCTGGCCCGCAACCAGACCAAGACGCTGTCGCAGTTCGGCTATCGGTGCGCGGCGCATGAATACCGGCTGCTGGCGAGCGGCCATGCGCATTTCGTCGTCTACAACAAGCTGATGCCGTGGGACCATCTGGTCGGCGTGCTGATCCATGCCGAGGCCGGTGGCTACACCGCTCGCATCGACGGCAGCGCCTATTTGCCGTCGCACGTCGATGGCGGCATTCTTGTCGCGCCCGACCGCGAAAGCTGGCAGGAGTTGCGCAGGGAACTCTGGGCGCAATAATCGGCAATACCGGGACCGGTCTTCTCCCTTGACCAGGATTTTTTCCGAGCCGAAGATCAACCAAGCAAAAACTGGTTCCGATATTGGGAACTGGCGGTTGGCTTCATCGCATTTGCTTTGTCGATTGTGCGAAATCGGAGATTCGGGATGAACAGTCGGTCCGCGCTTGTTGCAACTGCGCTTGCACTTGCCTTGGCCGCCGCCGGCGCCACCGAGGCAAGATCGCAGGAACGCGCGTGCGGTAGTCGCGATCCCGTCGATAGCATAGACGAGATGTTTTCCGCGATCTTTGCCTGTTGGCAGCCGCCGCCTGGAAGTGCTGGCATGACCCTGACGCTGAGTTTCTCAATTCGCAAAAACGGCACGCTGATGGGCAAACCGCGCGCCACTTTCTCCCATATGGGGGATGATGCCTCGCTCAACCGGGTCTTTGTGTCATCCGTGCTCGAAGCTCTCGACAAGGCTCTGCCGATGCCTCTTTCGGACAGCATGGGTGGCGCCATCGCAGGGCGCCCGCTGTTCCCTCGTTTCACGGCCGTGATTGGAGGCGCATCCTGAAGCGCGTCGCTTAAAGGTGGCTGCGGTTTTGAGACAAACAAAACTCGAAGCGTAGAACAGCCGCTCAATGCAGGTCGGTGACGTGCCCTGAAATGGGTGGGTTGTGCGGCTGGAACATCCTGCCGCGCTCGGCGATCAGGATCATCAGCAGCGCTGCGACCGAGACGCTGCAGAAGCCGGCGGCCAGCGGCGTCACCGTGCCGTTGAAGGCCTGGCCGATCAGCGTGCCGAGAATGCCGCCGAGAAACGTCTGCATGAAGCCCAGGATCGACGACGCCGTGCCGGCCAGTTGGCCGAGCGGCTCCATGGCGAGCGCGTTGAAATTGGCGCCGAGCGCGCCGAACGGGATCATCGCGCTGGCGAAGAAGGTGATGAACAGCCAGAGCGGCATCTTCATTTCAAGCGAAACGGTGAGCCAGGCAAGGCTGATCACCAGGAACAGCAGCAGTGCGCTCTGTGACAGGCGGCGCATGCCGATGCGGCCGACCAGGCGCGAGTTGAGGTAATTCGAAAAAGCAAGAACGCCGGCGACACCTGCGAAGATGACCGGAAACATCTCGCCGACATGGAAAATGTCGACATAGATCTGCTGTGCCGAGGCAATGAAGCCGAACATGGCGGCGAAAATGAAGGTGCTGGCAAAGGCGTAGCAAAGCGCGATGCGGTTGGTGAGCACGATGCGGAAACCGCCGACGACGGAGGAAACGGTCAACGGCCGGCGATATTCCGGATGCAGCGTTTCCGGCAGCCGCAGCAGCGACCAGGCCGACACGATCAGCGCTCCGACCGCCATGGTGACGAAGATCCAGTGCCAGCTTGCGAACAGCATGATGAACTGGCCGATCCCCGGCGCGATCACCGGGATGGCCATGAACACCATGAAGATCAGCGACATCACCTCGGCCATGCGCCGGCCGTCGAACGTGTCGCGCACGATCGAGACGGCGATGACGCGCGTGGCCGCCGCACCGATGCCTTGCACCAGCCGGCACATGAGCAGGATAGCGAATGACGGGGCGATGGCGGCAGCCGCCGCCGCCACGACGTAAATCGCCAGCCCGACGACCAGCGGCGCGCGGCGCCCGAACCGGTCCGAGATCGGGCCGAAGAAAAGCTGTCCGCCGCCGAAGCCCAGGATATAGGCGGTGATGACATACTGCCGGTGGTTTTCATTCTCGACGCCGAGCGTGGCGCCGATCTGCTGCAGCGCCGGCAGCATGATATCGATGGCCAGCGAGTTCAGCGCCATCAGCGCCGCGCACAGCGCGATGAATTCCCAGCGCGGAATAGGCAATTTGCTTGCCTGTTGCGGCGCTTGTGACTGCTGGTCCACGGCGGGTCCGATCTTCAAAACGAATATGCGCCGGCATGCCGGCGCATCGGTTCGTCCTCACCCCGATAGGGAGGTAACATTTGCCGGGGCGGAGCTGCCCGAGCTAAGCCAGAATCAGGCGGTGGCTTTGACGCTGACGCCCTTTTCGACGAGGAACGTCTGTAGTTCGCCCGCCTGGAACATTTCGCGGATGATGTCGCAGCCGCCGACGAATTCGCCCTTGACGTAGAGCTGCGGGATCGTCGGCCAGTTCGAGTATTCCTTGATGCCCTGGCGCAGTTCGGCCGAGGTCAGCACGTCGACGCCCTTGTAGTCGGCGCCGAGGTAATCGAGAATCTGCACCACCTGGCCGGAAAAGCCACACTGCGGAAAACCGGGCGTGCCCTTCATGAAAAGGACAACGTCGTTGCCCTTCACTTCGCTGTCGATGTAGTCGTTGATGCCGCTCATGGAATATCCTTTCACGCCTGTGGGAGTCAGGCTCGAAGCATAGCCATCAAATAAACCCATAGATGGGCCGAAACAAGATGTTTGCGCCGCTGCCGCGGAAATGGCGCAAAGGATCGCCTGTCTTGGGCCAAGCATCCGAGCCGATTGCAGCCTCCGGGACATGATGAAAAGACGATATGGCGCCGCCCTTCTGATCGCCATCCTGGTGGCGGCGACTGCCACTGTCTTGTGGCCGAGACGCCCCGCGCCGCCACCTTTGGTGATCGGCGGAGAAGTGCCGGCCCCTTGCCGGAATGTCGCCTTCGAGGCGCTGACCTATGTCGTGTGCACGGTCGACCTGCGAACTTATGACCTTGCTGTCTCTCACGCCGGCGCCGACGGCAAGGCCTTCGGCTCGCTGGAGGCCTTCGACAAAGCAATGGCCGGCGAGGGCAGGCCGGTGCTGCTCGCCATGAATGGCGGCATGTATCACGAGGACTTGTCGCCGGTCGGACTGCTGATGGAGGATGGCGGCGAAAAGTCCCCGCTCAACAATGCCGACGGCGAAGGCAATTTCTTCCTGAAGCCCAAGGGCGTCTTCCTGGTCGGCAAGGACGGCAGGGCCGCGGTCATGGAAAGCAGCGCCTATGCCGCGACGAAGCCCGATGTCGCCTTCGCCACGCAATCAGGCCCGATGCTGGTTATCGACGGCCAGATTCACCCAAGGTTCGAGCCGAATGGCACCTCCCGCTACATCCGCAATGGCGTCGGCGTGCGCGACGAAAACACGGTTGTCCTGGCGATCTCGCGCTCGGAGGTCAGTTTCGGCAGCTTCGCGCGGCTGTTCCGTGACGCGCTTGGCTGCCGCAACGCGCTGTTCCTCGACGGCGCGGTGTCGGCGCTATCGGACGGCGAGAGGATGATCGTCGGCGGAAAATACCCGGCAGGGCCGATCATCTCAGTGTCGGCGAAGCCGATCACGCCAGTGTCGGCGAAGCCGATCACGTCGGTGTCAGCGAAGCCGATCGCACCAGTGTCGGCGAAACAGTGAACCTTCAGTCCGGCACGCTGGTCTGCAGCGCCAGCGCATGCAGCACGCCGCCCATATTGCCCTTCAGCGCGTCATAGACCATCTGGTGCTGCTGGACGCGGCTTTTTCCCCGAAAACTCTCGGCCACCACTTCGGCCGCATAGTGGTCGCCATCGCCGGCGAGGTCGCGGATCGTCACCTTGGCGTCCGGAATGCCGTCCTTGATCAGTTTTTCGATGTCGTGGGCATCCATTGCCATGGCAAGATCCTGTTCTGGGCGGCTAGGCAGCTTCTACGAGGTGACTCGGGGGCAAGCCTAAAGCCTTTCTGGTTCGGGTTGAAGCCGTTCTGTCGGTGACGCAGTGTCTAGAGCGTTTCACCGTTTCATGGAAACGGCGAACCGCTCTATCTCTTTGTTTTGACGCAATTCCGGACGGAAAACCGCTCACACTTTTCCTGCAATTGCTCTAAGGCCCATCCTGCCGCGGGTGGACCACACCATCCTCGGTAATGTCATCGCGGGTCGAGAACCCCCGGCCAAGGCTGAAGACCAGCACATAGAGCGGAATGTTGATCACCAGGTTGACGATGGGGAGATAGCTGGTCATCTGCCAGAGCGGGGAGAAAAACGCCTGGCCGTAGCCGTCGCAAACCAGCGACGAGCCATATTCCCACAGCGCCCCTATGATCGCGGCAGCAACAAAAAGCTTGATGCAGGTGATGACATGCCTTGCTCGCGCCGGCTCCGGCAAAAGCCGGATCCAAAGCACCAGGCAGATGATCGGAACCGCATACAGGAGGTTCTGCAGAACCAGCATCGCCAGCGTGCCGTTGGCTGCCTCAAGGAACTGCTCACGCCTTTCCAGCAGCGGACAGAGCTCGCTCGAGGTCGTCGACAGCAGGAAAAAGACAAACGGGCCGAGAAACCAGAAGAAGAACAGCGACGGCCAGAAGACGACAGCGATCAGCGTCCGGGCAGCCAGCTTCGTCAAATGGCTTGATCCATGAAGCGTGGGAACCAGCCTTCATGGGCTCTCTTCAGATCTTCGATCAGAATCTCGCCTGCCTCACCCAGCTCAAGGATGGCGCCGGTCTGCGTCATGCCAAACCATATCGAGGAAACACCAGCCGTCGCGCTCTCTTCCAGCAGCCTATTGACCTTGTCCGCCGGCATAGTAACCAGATAGCGTCCCTGGTCTTCGCCGAAGAACACGGCGATTGGAGACTCGCCCTTCGGCTGGTTCACCCTTGCGGCGATGCCGGATGCCATCGCCATCTCGGCGAGAGCCACGGCAAGGCCGCCATCCGACACATCGTGGCAGGCGGTGACTCTTCCCGCATTGATCAGGCCCCGCACGAAGTCGCCAACCTTCTTTTCGTGATCGAGATCGACCGGCGGCGGCGGGCCGTCCGTGCGGCCGTGGATGTCGCGCATGTAGGCGGACTGGCCGAGGTGGGTTCCCCAGCCTTCAGGCGCGCCGATCAGGACGATTGCCTGATCTGGAGCGCCAAAGCCGATCCGCGCCATCTTCGACCAGTCGGCAATCAGCCCGACGCCGCCAATGGTCGGAGTCGGCAGGATGCCCTGGCCGTTGGTCTCGTTGTAGAGCGAGACATTGCCCGAAACGATGGGGAAGCCGAGCGCCCTGCAGGCATCGCCAATGCCTTTCACCGCGCCGACCAGCTGGCCCATGATCTCGGGTCGCTCGGGGTTGCCGAAATTGAGGTTGTCGGTCGCCGCCAGCGGCAGCGCGCCGGTGGCGGTGAGGTTGCGCCAGCATTCGGCCACCGCCTGCTTGCCGCCTTCGTACGGGTCGGCCTCGCAATAGCGCGGCGTCACGTCGGAGGAGAAGGCGAGCGCCTTGGTCGGATGACCCTCGACGCGAACCACGCCGGCGTCGCCGCCCGGCAGCTGCAGCGAATTGCCCTGGATCAGCGTGTCGTACTGTTCCCACACCCAGCGGCGCGAGGACAGGTCCGGCCCGCCGAGCAGTTTCAGCAGCGCGTCGGCGACATCGGCCTTCGGCGCATCGTCAGCCGCCAAAGCCGCCGGCTTCTTCGGCTCGATCCACGGGCGGTCATATTCCGGCGCCTTGTCGCCAAGGTCCTTGATCGGCAGATTGGCGACCTCGTCGCCCTGGTGGATGACGCGGAAGCGCAGATCGTCGGTGGTCTTGCCGACAATGGCGAAGTCGAGCCCCCATTTGTGGAAGATCGCCTCGGCTTCTTTTTCCTTCTCGGGGCGCAGCACCATCAGCATGCGCTCCTGGCTTTCCGACAGCATCATCTCATAAGCGCTCATGCGCTCCTCGCGCACCGGCACCTGGTCGAGGTCAAGCTCGATGCCGAGGTCGCCCTTGGCGCCCATCTCGACCGCCGAGCAGGTGAGGCCGGCAGCGCCCATGTCCTGGATGGCGATGACCGCACCGGACGCCATAAGCTCGAGGCAGGCCTCCAACAGGCATTTTTCGGTGAAGGGATCGCCGACCTGCACAGTCGGGCGCTTCTCGTCGATCTTGTCGTCGAACTCGGCCGAAGCCATGGTGGCGCCGCCGACGCCGTCGCGGCCGGTCTTGGCGCCGAGATAGACCACCGGCAGGCCGACGCCCTTGGCTTCCGACAGGAAGATCGCATCGGTTTTGGCAAGGCCGGCGGCAAAGGCGTTGACCAGGATGTTGCCGTTGTAGCGGGCATCGAAATTGACCTCGCCGCCGACCGTCGGCACGCCGAAGGCGTTGCCGTAGCCGCCCACGCCGGACACCACGCCGCTGACCAGATGCCGCGTCTTGGGATGGTCGGGCGCACCGAAGCGCAACGCATTCATCGCCGCGATCGGCCGCGCGCCCATGGTGAAGACGTCGCGCAATATGCCGCCGACGCCGGTCGCGGCCCCCTGATAGGGTTCGATGTAGGAGGGGTGGTTATGGCTCTCCATCTTGAAGACCACGCAATCGCCGTCGCCGATGTCGACCACGCCGGCATTCTCGCCCGGGCCCTGGATGACCTGCGGCCCGGTGGTGGGCAGCGTGCGCAGCCATTTCTTCGAGGATTTGTAGGAGCAGTGCTCGTTCCACATCGCCGAGAAGATGCCGAGTTCGGTAAAACTCGGCTCGCGCCCGACCAGATCGAGGATGCGCTGGTATTCGTCGGGCTTCAGCCCGTGCGCGGCAATGAGTTCCGGAGTGATCGGCACGGAATTGGAAATGGTCATGGGCAGCGATTGGTATCCATGGGAGAGGGGGATTTCTGAGTCCCCTCTTATCGCAAGCTTTGGCGCGATACACCCCATCCACCGACGAAAAACGCCGGAAAGCCACAAGGTGACGATGGCGGTCGCGAACCGTCGAGGAACGCTATGGCATCCCGGCCGTTAGGTCTCCAATCAATCAGGAGATTTCAACATGGCCACCAAGCAAGGCAAGAAAGACAATCGCCTCTCGGACAAGGAAGCTATGCATCTTGCCGAGATCACCGACGTTTCGCCGCAGCAGGCCAAGGACCTCGCCGAGAAGCACGGCAAGGACAAGGGCGCGAAGGAAGCCAAAAACTTCAAGGCAGAAGGCTGATCCGAGATCGGGGCCGCGAACACCAGGTCAAGCGTCAGGAAGACCTGTCGTAGCCGGCGCGGCCTTCCTCCAGCAGTCGGCGGATCACCGCGACGCCGCCGGCTATGTCGTCCCGCCGCCTTGGCTGCGAGACGCCGAAACGCACACCGTGGAAAACCTGCTCGGAGCGCCCGGCCTTGAACTCGTCCTCGTCGTCGAGGAGCACGCCATTTTCGAGGCAGGCGCTCCTGAAGGTGCCGGAGAGCCAGGGATCGGGCAGGGTCAGCCAGACGAAGGGCACGCGGTCGTGTGACTTGAAGGCAAAGCCAGCCAATGTCTCGCGCACAATGGCGATGCGGGCGGCGATTTCGGCGGTGCAGCGCCTGCGGATATCGCCGGCCTGCCCGGACAGAACCAGCCGCGCATTCACCTCCGCCAGCAGGAACGGCATGCCGCCGGTCATCATCTTGTGGGCGACGCGGATGCGATGGCGATAGGCGGGCGGGCAAGAGAGCCAGCCGCCACGAACGCCTGCCGCGACCGATTTCGACAGGCCGCCGGCGACAATGGTGCGCTCGGGCGCATATTCGGCGATGAGCGGCGTCGGGTCGTCGGTCAAGCCACCATAGAGATCGTCCTCGATGAGGATGACATTGTACTCGCGCGCGACGCGTGCAATCGCCTCGCGGCGCGAAACCGACAGGATCGCCAGCGTCGGGTTCTGCACCGTCGGCATCAGGAAGATCATTTTCGGGTGCTTTTGCGCGCAGACGCGTTCGAAATCCTCGGGATCGAGGCCTTCCTGGTCCGATGCCACCAGTGCAATGCGCCGCCCGATCAGCCCGGCGCTGCGGGCGATCTGCGAATAGGTGAGGTGCTCGAAGGCGACATAGTCGCCCGGCGTGGTCAGCGCCGCGATCGCCGCCATGACGGCGGCATGGGTACCAAGCGTGGGGACAATGGTCTCGGCCGCCGGGCGGAACGAATTGCGTGACAGCCAGCGCGCGCCGGCCTCGAACCAGCGCTCCGGAAAATCCCTGGTGTAGCTGGAAATCTCGTGCGGATAATCCTGCACCGTGCGCTGAAGCGTTTCGGCGACAACGGTGCCCTGGCCGATGTCGGGGGCGGCCGTGCTGTCGAAGCGCAGTTTGCCGGGCGGCGCATCGACATAGCGCGTGCCTTGCACGGCGGGCTCCGCGAATTCGGGTGACGCGGCTTCCGATTGCTGGGCCAGGACATAGGTTCCGCGTCCGACCTCGCCGCTGACCAGACCGCGCTCGCGCAGCAACTGGTAGGCCCGACCGATCGTGCCGACCGTCGTGCCGATGTCATAGGCGAGATCGCGCTGTGGCGGCAGTTTTGCCCCGGCGTCGATGACGCCCTTGTCGATGTCGGCCTCGATGCTGTCGGCAAGACGCTGATAAAGCGGGCCGGAGCCGGTGGTGAGGTCAGGAAGCCAATTTGTCATGGTGACAATTTTGTATATTGCACCGAATTAGGAGTCAATACATATCAGCGCCGTACCGAAATGGGTACAATTTGCAACCTTGGCAGAAAGACAATGAGCACAATCGAGACAATCCGCCATACGAGCATTGAACTGGTCGGACCGTCGAGCCGGCGAGGCTTTGCCAGCCGCATCGTGCAGGTGGTCAGGTCGCTGGCGCAGCAGATCGGCGCGCTGATCGAGCGCCGTCGCGGTCGCCTGGCCCTGCTGGAAATGACCGACGAGCAGCTTAAGGATATCGGTGTTTCGCGTTCCGACGCCTACCGCGAAGGGATCCGGCGCTTCTGGGACTGACCCGGAACCGTTCCGGTCAGCGACCGACGCCCGGTGCCCTGATGCGCGAGACGCCCTTGTCGGCAAGCACGGCGAGGATGCACAGCACCAGAAAGACCCCGGTGACGGCCAGCGCCGAAAGCGCGACGCTGACCGCGCCGTTCTTGGCGACGTCGAGGAACGGGTAGGGCACTTCGCCCGCGATCGGGGCGCGGGCCAGCGCATAGGCGAGATAGGCGATCGGATAGGCCATCCACCAGGAGATGTCGCTCCAGCGTGTCCTGCCGTCGGCGCCCGCCACCAGCCACCACAGCACGAACAGCACCGGCGTCACATAGTGCAGCAGCACGTCGCAGAGCAGAAACAGGCCTTGCGGCTGCCAGAGTTGCGCCAGAACCGTGGCATAGACGATGAAGACCAGCGCGATGGAAACCGCAACGCCCGCGCGCATCCGCGGTCCGGCGAAAGCAGGCAGCCAGGCATAGCCCGAAGGCGACAGCAGCGAGGTGTGGACCAGCACCGCACCGATGTTGGTCAGGATGGTGAAGAAGCTGAACAGGAAGACGATGGAGCCGAGAAAGCTGCGGCCCGCTTCCATCGACGCGGGGATGGTGATGCAGGCTTGCAGGACCAGCCCGGCCAGGCCGATGATCAATCCCGCAATCTCCAGGAAGCGGCCCATGGCGTCAGGCGGCCGCGTTACAGGACGGATTGCCCGTCTGCCAGCGCGCAATGTCGGAGCCGATACGCGCGCCGAGCGGATCGTCCATCAGCGGGCCGAACACGTCGATGCGGCTGGAATTGCCTTGCGCCTGGACAACCAGCAGCGGCTTGCCGCCATAATGCTTAGCCGGCACCAGCAGGAAGCGCGGCGTGCCGCTGAACGAATTCAGCTCATTGGCCATCTGATAGGACTTGAAGGCGGGATCCTTACTGGCGATCCAGCATTTGTGGGCTGATATCGCCACCTGCTCCATGGCGAGCAGCGAAGCGCTCTTGCCTGCAGGCGCCGGCGTGCTCTTCGGACTGGACTGGCAGGACGCCAGCGCAAAGCCGGCGGCGGTCAGGAGAGCGATCCGAGCAATCGTCAGTCTCATGGTCAGCCGCCCCCGCGCTTTGAAAGGAATTTCGAAAAGGATATCAGGCGGCGATGCCCAGCGCGCCTTCGAAGAGCGCCCTGCCGTCGCTGCCGCCATGCGCGGCCTCGATCAGGTTCTCCGGATGCGGCATCAGGCCGAGCACATTGCCCTTTTCGCTGATGATGCCGGCAATGTCGTTGATCGAGCCATTGGGATTGGTGCCCTCGGCATAGCGAAACACCACCTGTCCCTCGCCTTCGAGGCGGGCAAGCGTGTCGGCATCGGCGAAGTAATTGCCGTCATGATGCGCAACGGGCGTGCGGATGATCTGACCCGGTTGATAACGGCGGGTGAACATGGTGTTGGCGTTGGCGATCTCGAGCTTCACCTGCCGGCAGACGAATTTCAGCGATGCATTGCGCATCAGCGCGCCGGGCAGCAGGCCGGCCTCGACCAGGATCTGGAACCCGTTGCACACGCCGATGACCATGACGCCCTTGGCCGCCTTTTCCGCAACCGCCCGCATCACCGGCATGCGCGCGGCAATCGCGCCGCAGCGCAGATAGTCACCGAAGGAGAAACCGCCGGGAATGGCGATCAGGTCGACATCGGGAATTTCGGTGTCGGTCTGCCAGACGGTCGCCGGCGCCTGTCCGGAAATCTTGGTCAGCGCCGCGATCATGTCGCGGTCACGGTTGAGGCCAGGCAGGAGAACAACGGCTGATTTCATGGCAATTCCTGTTCGCTGATCTCAAGCAGATACCGGGACGCAACGCGGTTGGTCAACCAGACGCCGTTGTCGGAGAGAAAGAATATCTCACCGTCCCCAGCCATAGCTGCCGAGTCGACCCGAAGAATAACATCTTTTCCGTTGCGCCGCCGCGCCACGACACGGGCCGTTTCGACATCTTTCGACAAATGCACATGCTTGCGCGACTGGCTGGTCAGGCCTTCGCGCAAAATGCTGGGCAGGAACTCGTTCTTGGTACCGTGATAGAGGATTGCCGGCGGCACGCTCGGCGGCAGGCCGAGATCGATGTCGACGCTGTGGCCCTGCACGGCGCGGATGCGATTGCCGTCGATGGCAAAGCGCTTTTTCGAGTTTTCCTCGACGATGCGCTGAATATCACTGGCCGAAGCGCCGAACTTTGCCTCGATGACTGCACAGAGCGCGCCGAGATCAGCCCAGCCGTTTTCGTCGAGCGACAATCCCGCTTCTTGCGGTGCGTGCCGGAGCACAAGGCTCATGAATTTGGAGATTTGCGTGTCGTTGGTGCATCTTAATGCTGTCTTCGGATGTCGGCGGCTGTGGCGCCGGCACGTGTCTAACGAGGTCGCGAACGTCGGTCAAACAGGTCCTGGGCCGACAAATTCGTCGCATCGGTGAACCAATGCGCTCGTTTAGCAAATGGTTAGGTATACAGCTGTCCTTGGCTTGTACAGGGGGGCGGATATCTCAGCAAAATGCCACGTTGTTAACGACATTGCTGCATAAGCGAAAAAGTCTGGCGGCAATTCGGGGCCCTCGTGGATTACAACAAGAATAGAGAACGCGAATACAAGCAGCGAATGATGTGGACGGCGACGACCATTGTGGCGGCGCTTGCCGCGTTCGCCGTCATGGTATTCTGGAATGCTTCCGCATCCATGCGATCGTCGTTTTCCGCTTGGCTTTCCCTTGACGTGGATTTGGCTGGTTGCGCCGTTTCTTTCGCACAGCTGCTGATGGCCGGAACGGCTCTTTCGATCGGCCTTGGTATCATTTCCGCAGGCTTGGTGGCGTCAAACGCCATGGATATCTTCAGCTACAAGAGAAACCTCAGGGTCTACCGAAAGCAGCTGTTCGTCGGGATATTTCTTGCCGTGCTTTTGTTGTTCCCGCTCATGGCGGGAGACGGGGTGTGGCACACCGGTGGGCGTCGCGGCATATCGCGGGTGGATCTCGTCACCGCCTGCGCGGCGAGTTTTCATACGACCTTCTACCGATTGCACTTGCACCTTCTGATTGCGCTGTTGCTGGGTTGGGCAAACATCCTGGCAATGCTGACTTTGCGATGGATGATTGCCGAGAACCGTGATCCGAACCAGCTTTCTGATGACCCGCGGATGAGGGCTATTCAATTGGCCGCGACGCAGCGGACCAAAAGCGCCCTGGGATCCGCCCGTGTGGTCATGAAACTCGCTGTGACCGGGTTTGCGGCATTGTTCTTCGTTCTCGGCGCTTCGTCGATGCGCCCCGCAGTCGCCCGTTTCATCCATACCTTCACGTGGGAGCGGCAAACGGCAAATGTGGTCGAGACCGGCATGCAGTGCGCACTGGAGGTGAAAGTCAGGCGGCGCTGGGAGGAACGGTCGCGTGTCGATTGCTCTTCCGACGCCGCCGCAATTCCTCCGACGCCGGCACCTGGCGCCGCAGCCTTGCGCATCACAAAAATTCCGACAGCGAAGCTCACCTATCATCCACCAAGCGGTGGCGAATACACGTTCGATGTGGCTGGCGACTTTTATGTGAAGATGCCGACATCGGTCGGCACGGAGATCGAAGTACTTCGAAATCCGACGAGTCCCGGTTCGATCGACAAGATTTTCGACGGCGGTGACATTGAGCGAATGATCTACAAGCTGCTTGCAATCATAGCAGGCGCCGTCGCCATCTACTATTTATGGCTTCGCAAGCCGCAGAACCCGCGCCCAGTCTAATCAGGCGAGGGTTACGCTGTAATTCTCAATCACCGTATTCGCTAGCAGCTTGTCGCACATGGCTTTCAGATCTGCCTCGGCCTTGGCCTTGTCGGTTTCTGAAAGCTCGAGATCGAACACCTTGCCTTGCCGCACCTGGCCGACACCGCCGAAGCCCAGGCCGGACAGAGCATGCTCTATGGCTTTGCCCTGGGGGTCGAGCACGCCGTTCTTGAGGGTGACGGTGATGCGGGCCTTGATCATGCTGGACAGGTTCCTATTCGAATAGTTTGCTTGGCGCGGCTTTAGTGCGGCTTGCCTTTGATGCCTTCGGTCGAGGCGACGAGCACCGGCCCGGTCGGGCGCGGCGGCTCGTTCTCGTTCATGATGCCGAGGCGGCGGGCAACTTCCTGATAGGCTTCGACGAGGCCGCCCATGTCGCGACGGAAACGGTCTTTGTCGAGCTTGTCCTGCGTCGCCACGTCCCACAGCCGGCACGAATCCGGCGAGATCTCGTCGGCGACGACGATGCGCATCATGTCGCCCTCGAACAGGCGGCCGCATTCGATCTTGAAGTCGACGAGCTGGATGCCGACGCCCATGAACAGGCCGGAGAGGAAGTCGTTGACGCGGATGGCGAGCGCCATGACGTCGTCGATCTCCTGCGGGCTTGCCCAGCCGAAGGCCGTAATGTGCTCTTCCGACACCATCGGATCGTCGAGTGCGTCGGCCTTGTAATAGAATTCGATGATCGAGCGCGGCAGAACCGTGCCTTCTTCGATGCCGAGGCGCTTGGACAGCGAGCCGGCGGCGACGTTGCGCACCACCACTTCGAGCGGAATGATCTCGACTTCCTTGATCAGCTGCTCGCGCATGTTGAGCCGGCGGATGAAGTGGGTCGGAATGCCCATGCGGTTCAAATGATTGAAGATGTACTCGGAAATGCGGTTGTTGAGCACGCCCTTGCCGTCGATGACCTCGTGCTTCTTCTTGTTGAACGCGGTCGCATCATCCTTGAAGAACTGGATCAGCGTGCCCGGTTCTGGTCCCTCATAGAGGATCTTGGCCTTGCCTTCATAAATGCGGCGGCGATTTTTCATCTGATTTTTTCTCTGGATTTGCGGGCAGGCGGCAAGCGACCAGTTCCTGTCCGTCTGCCTAAATTAGTGCGGCGACGGGTGGGGTTCAATGCCGGGTCTATCCCAATCACAGCGTTTGCTCAATCGGCAAATCCTTCTCGTTGGCCGCTTTCAGGAATGAAATGCCGCAGCGCAGCAAGTGATGTAGCATATTGACCGACCCGCGCCCTTTTGGTTTGTGCTGCGGCAACACACATATCCACCGCCAACGCGAATCGATTTCACCGGAGGGAAGCCATGAGCAGCATGAAAGACCGCGAAGAGGGTTTTGAGCGCAAATTCGCCTTCGACGAAGAACTTCGCTTCAAGGCCGCGGCCCGCCGCAACAAGGCGCTCGGCCTGTGGGCCGCCGAAAAGCTGGGCAAGTCCGGCGCTGATGCCGACGCATACGCCAAGGAAGTGGTTGTCTCCGACATCGAGGAAGCCGGCGATCACGACGTGTTCCGCAAGATCCGCAAGGATTTCGATGCCGCCGGCGTCGACCAGTCCGACCATCAGATTCGCCGCACCATGGACGAACTGATGGCGCAGGCGATCGAGCAGATCAAGAACACCTGACGCATGATCACGAAAGTGGCGGCCGGTTTTCGGGATCATCCTCCAAAACACACAGCCACTTCTGGACCAATCGACCGCCCGGCCAAGCCGGGCGGTTTTTCTTTGCCTTCGCCACTGTTTCCAGCTGAAACTGCGGATCGTTAACAAGGAAAGTTTCGATGTCCCTGAAATCCCGCCTCGCTGCCGATGAAACGCTGTTCACCGCCTGGTCCGGTGTGCCGGACGCCCTGACCGTCGAAATTATCGCCAAGCAGGGTTTTGATGCCGTCACGCTCGACATGCAGCATGGCGGACACCACGAAGACTCGGTCCTGCGCGGTCTGGTGCCGGTGCTCGCCGCCAACAAGCCGGCGCTGGTGCGCATTCCGGTCGGCCGCTTCGACATGGCCAGCCGCGCTCTCGATTTCGGCGCCGAGGCGGTGATTGCGCCGATGGTGAATTCGGTGGCCGATGCAAAACTGTTTGCCGCGGCGATGAAATATCCGCCGCTCGGCGAGCGCTCCTGGGGACCGACCTATGCCTTTCCGCGCCACGGCAAGGGCGACTATGCCGAGTGGCTGCGCGACACCAATCAGCGCACCATGGCCTTTGCCATGGTCGAGACGCGCGCCGCGCTCGATGCGCTGGACGGCATTCTCGACACGCCGGGTATCGACGGCATCTTCCTCGGCCCATCGGACTTCTCGATCGCCTGGTCGAACGGCGCCACCGTCAATTCGACGCTGGAAAGCATGATGGAAACCGTCGCCTCCATCGCCGAGCGCACGCGCAAGGCGGGCAAGCATGCGGCAATCTACGTCATCGAGCCGGCCATTGCCGGCCGCGTGGTGGCGATGGGTTACCGGCTGCTGGCGATGGGCTCGGACCACGCGCTGATTTCGCTCGGCGCAAAGACCCTGATCAAGAGCATGAACGATTCGATCAAGGGCTGAGGACGACGCGGCTCGGGTCAGGCCTTGAGGTCGGTCAGGAACTTGGCGAAGGTCATCGATCCCTCAGGCCACGGGCCGAAGCCGGCGTCCTCATTGAGGTGGCCGGTTTCGCCGGCATCGATGAACAGCGAACCCCAGGCGCCGGCAATGTCCTCGGCAACCTCGAAGGCGCAAAACGGATCGTTGCGGCTGGCGATCACGATGGACGGGAAGGGCAGCGGCTCGCGCAAATAGGGGCCGAAAGTCATCAGGTGCCTCGGCCTTATCTCCGGGTTGGCGACATCGGGCGGCGCGACAAAAAACGCGCCTGCGACCGGCTTCCTGAATTGCGGAATGGCCTGCACCGCCGCCGCCACGCCGAGCGAATGGGCAACGATCACCACAGGGCGCTCGGCTTCGTTGACCGCGTTCGCCACGCTCGCCGTCCAGTCCTCGCGCACCGGCTTCGACCATTCGGCCTGCTCGACCCGGCGCGCCGTCGACAGCTTGGACTGCCAGCGTGTCTGCCAGTGTTCCGGGCCGGAATTGGTGTAGCCGGGCACGATCAAGATATCTGCGTCTTTGACTTTCATGCCGCTGAGATAGCGAGCGGCTCTGTCTCGTGCAACCATGCTGACGCACGCAATGCATCGCAATTGTGAACAACGTGTTCGATTCTTTCCGTCTTGTGTGAACGATCGCGATAGACGATCTGAGATGTCACATTGGGACCATCGATAGAATTGCTGGGGCGCCTTGGATAGCGCGCCGAAATGGAGAGTTTCATGAGCGAACTGCCTTTTGCCGCCACGACCCCAGTCAGCGTTTCCCGCGTCGGGTTGAAGGCGCGCGATGCCGAAAGCCTCGCAGCCTATTACCGTGCCGTTGTCGGCTTGCAGGAGTTGAGCCGCGCCGATGGCGCGATCACGCTGGGCGCCGCCGAGCGCCCGCTGCTCGTCATCGAGGCGGATGCGGCGGCCAAGCCCGACGATCCGCGTAGCGCCGGCCTGTTCCACACCGCGTTCCTTTTGCCCAGCCGCGCCGATCTCGGCCGCTGGATCAACCATGCCGCCGCCAACAAGATCCGCGTCGAGGGCGCCTCCGACCATCTGGTCAGCGAAGCGCTGTATCTGACCGACCCCGAGGGCAACGGCATCGAAATCTATTCAGATCGCTTGCCGAAGGACTGGACGTGGAACGGCGACAAGATCGCCATGGCCACCGAGCGGCTTAACCTGGCGGCCGTGGCCGCCAGCGTGCCGGCAGGTGACGCCGGTTGGCAAGGCGCGCCGGAAAACAGCATTGTCGGCCATGTCCATCTGCGCGTCGGCCGGCCGGAAGACGCCGAGGCCTGGTGGCACCAGGAGTTCGGCTTCGACACCGTGGCCAAATATGGCGGCCAGGCCGTGTTCCTGTCGTCCGGCGGCTATCACCATCACATCGGTGGCAATTCGTGGCACAGCGCCGGCGCCGGCCGCCGCGATCCGTCTCGCTCGGGTCTGGCCTGGGTGGAGATGCGCTCGGACAAGGCTACGGCTGAAACCACTCGGGAAGACCCGTGGGGTACGGTGATCAGGGCTGTGCCGGGCAAGGCGTGATTTGAAGGGGTGCGCCAAGCTGGAGCACCCCTCATCCGTCTCGGCGCTGCGCGCCGATCCACCGCCCTGGGGCGAGCCGCGGGGCTCGCCCCGTCCTTCGGACCCCACATGGGGAGAAGGTAAAGCCTGCCGTTGCGGCTCTGCAAATCTCAATCGTTGGCGATTGGCGGCGAGGTTGCCGCCGTCTTCCTTCTCCCCTTGTGGGAGAAGGTGGCCTCGCGGAGCGAGGTCGGATGAGGGGGGGCCAGCTTGGCGCTGGCGTCAGGCTTCCCCAAAAACCCGCTTGAAGATCGTGTCGACATGCTTGGTGTGATAGCCGAGGTCGAATTTCTCGCGGATTTCGGCTTCGGGAAGGGCCGCCGTCACTTCCTTGTCGGCCAACAGTTCTTCAAGGAAATCAGCGCCGTGTTCCCACACCTTCATGGCGTTGCGCTGCACCAGGCGGTAGGCGTCCTCGCGTGAGACGCCGGCCTGCGTCAGCGCCAAAAGCACACGCTGCGAATGCACCAGGCCGCGGAACTTGTTCATGTTCTTCAGCATGTTGTCGGGATAGACCAGCAGTTTGTCGACGACGCCGGTCAGCCGCGACAGCGCGAAATCCAGCGTCACCGTGGCGTCCGGCCCGATCATGCGCTCGACCGAGGAGTGCGAAATGTCGCGCTCGTGCCAGAGCGCCACATTCTCCATCGCCGGCAAGGCCATGGACCGCACCATGCGAGCAAGGCCGGTGAGGTTTTCGGTCAGCACAGGGTTGCGCTTGTGCGGCATCGCCGATGAGCCTTTTTGGCCCGGCGAAAAATACTCTTCCGCTTCCAGCACCTCGGTGCGCTGCAAATGGCGGATTTCGGTCGCCAGCCGCTCGACCGATGAGGCGATGACGCCGAGCGTGGCGAAAAACATGGCGTGGCGGTCGCGCGGGATGACCTGCGTCGACACCGGCTCCGGCTTCAGCCCAAGCTTTGCCGCCACATGCTCTTCGACATAGGGGTCGATGTTGGCGAAGGTGCCGACCGCGCCGGAGATCGCGCAAGTCGCAATATCTTCCCGGGCATGCACCAGCCGCTCGCGGCAGCGCGAAAATTCGGCATAGGCCTGCGCCAGCTTGACGCCGAAGGTGGTCGGCTCGGCATGGATGCCGTGGCTGCGGCCGATGGTGACGGTGTCCTTGTGCTCGAAGGCGCGGCGCTTGAGCGCAGCAAGCAGCTTTTCGAGATCGGCGAGCAGTAGATCGCTGGCGCGGCTGAGTTGCACGGCAAGGCAGGTGTCGAGTACGTCGGACGAGGTCATGCCCTGGTGGATGAAACGCGCATCCGGCCCGACGAATTCGGCGAGATGGGTCAGGAAAGCGATGACGTCATGCTTGGTGACAGCCTCGATCTCGTCGATCTTGCCGACATCGAATTTGGCGGCGCCACCTCTTTCCCAGATGGTTTTGGCCGCTTCCTTGGGAATGACGCCCAATTCGGCCAGCGCATCGCAGGCATGGGCCTCGATTTCGAACCAGATGCGGAAGCGGGTTTCCGGCGACCAGATGGCGACCATTTCCGGCCGGGAATAGCGAGGGATCATCCGTCAGTCCTGATATGTCGGTGAATAAGTCCGCCTCCTATCAGAGGCAGACCAAATGCTCAACGCTGCTGGCGCGCAAACCACACGCTGGCGATGGCGAGCGCGATGAAACCGAGCGGAAAGTAGAGCCTGATACCCAGCACCACGAACTGGTAGAGCGCCGTCAGCGAGGTGAACACCAGTTCGAAGGCCCAGCGGACGGTGAAGGCCTCGGCATGCCACTCGGCGTAGTAGGAGCGGTATTGCAGGGCAAGCAGCCCGCCGGTGAAGGCGAGAGTCGCGCCAAGCAGGCAGACAAAGGCGGCGGCAAACGCCACTTCCGCCTGCCGGTCGAGCGAGATCAGCCGCGCGGCGAACAGGCCGATGGGGAAGGCGATTGCCGCACCCATGGCAAAGAGCAGGACGACGAAGCGGATCTTTTCCGGCGTCTCCCAATTGTCGAGCCAGAGGCCGGTGAGAGCGCTGGCGCCCATGGCTACGGCCCACAGCAAGGCGCCGAGAAGAGCTGCGACCGTCGATGGCACGGCGCGGCGGACACGGTTGCCGGCGCGCTGGCGCCAGCTGGATTGATCAAGCGCTGTCACAGGCGGCCGGTCACGGCGATCCAGCGAAAATCCGGCCCTTCGAAGCCGTATTCGCGCACCGCGATCAGAACCGCATAGGCGCTGATACTGTCCATCGAAAACGTCTGCACCGCGCCGATCCGGTAGCCGTTCGGGCAGCCGCGGCTTTGCGGGATCGATTTGTCCTCATGCAAAAGATGGGTCTGGCCTCCATCGCTGGCCTCGATGCGCAGCAAACGAAAGCCGTTGATCTCGCCATGGCTTTGGCAGCGTTCGGTGTCGTTCATGCCGATCTCGTCGAGCCGGAATTCGAGTGGCGGATCAACCGGCGAAAAGATCGGCCGCGGGTTGACCACCATGCGGAACGGGTCGGCCGACAATTCGGTCACCGGGTTGAAGCCGGCGGTGATGCCGCGATTCGCGGCAAGTTCTGCCTGGGCAATGATTGCTTCGCCCTTCTGCCGGGCCTGGAGACGGGCCGTGTCGAGCGAAGCGGTCTCGTCCTCCAGCCGGACCCGGATCGGCGTGCCCTTCAGGAACGTGTCGTCGGCGGTGTCGATGTAATAGCGGTTGGCATAGGGAAAGCCGGACCCGTCCGTGACGCCATATTCCTCGAAGGCGAAGACGCCACCATCTTTGGTGAAACCTAGAATTTCGAGCTCGGCGACATCGCCCGCTTGGGCGGCGATGCCAGATGCCAGCTGCATCAGCAGGCAAACGCCAATCAGAATGAGATTTCGCATCGGGTTCCCGCTCCGGCTGCCATGGGTCGATCGTTCCCTATCATGAGACAGTCAAAACATCGTGCTTTTCAAAAGGCGATGCATCCAATTGCGCCTCTGTTTGTTATCGTCGATCGCTTTCAAAAGGAGAACACCTCATGACCGAGGCCAGCAAGATTCGCGAACATATGGAAGTGGTCGGCGCCGACGGCGTGCACATCGGCACGGTCGACAAGGTCGAGGGCGACCGGATCAAGCTGACCAAGGCCGACAGCGGCATGGGTGGGCACAAAGGCCATCACCACTACATTCCGCTCAGCCTGCTGGCCGAGGTCGATGGCAAAAAAGTCTGGCTGTCGGCGAATTCGGATGTGGCGGTCAGCTTCGAGGAAGAAAAGTCCGACCCGACCTGATCACCCGCACCGGATCTTCCTTCAGCGCGACGACCACACCGGAAACAGATCACCTTCATCAGGCGTTGCCGCATGGATGCCGCGGCTGATGGCGCGCGCCATGGTGGCGCCGGCGGCGGCGAAGAAGTCGACGGCATCGTCGGCACTGAGCTCTATGCCGCTCTTGCCCGTCGCCAGCGCGAACACCAGGTCGCCGTCGGCCGGCGTGTGCACCGGCCAGATGGCGCGCACGAAGCCGTCATGCGCCGATATGGCCAGCCGCTTGGCAGCAGCCTTGGTCAGCACTGCGTCGGTGCCAATGACGGCGATGGTGGTGTTGCCGCCGGGCCCTTCGTTTCCACCCACACGCTTGTCGCGGTATTTCAGAAGAATCCGCCTGGCGTCGTCCGGCATCGGCGAGGGATAGCCGAGCCCGCCGAATTCATCGCCGATCTCGAACGGTGCTGCCCAGAAATACCGGGTCCGTGCAATCGTCACCGAGCCGGTCGGGTTGGCGGCGGCGAGCGCGCCGATGGTGACGCCGCTGTCGAGCACGGTCGAGGCCGAACCGAGGCCGCCCTTCAGCCCTGAACTTAGCGCGCCGGTGCCGGCGCCGATCGTGCCGAGCGGAAAATCTGTCGCAGCGGCTTGCGCGGCTTCGTAGCCCAGATCGCGGTAGGGCGGATAACGGCCCCAATCCTTGTCGCCGCCATTGCGCAGGTCGAACAGGATCGCCGCCGGCACGATCGGCACGCGAAAGCCGCCGACATCGACGCCGATACCTTTTTCACGCAACGCCGCCTGCACGCCCGAGGCGGCATCGAGGCCGAAGGCCGAGCCGCCCGAAAGCACCACGGCATGCACCGCCTCGATGGAATTATGCGGCTCGAGCAGGTCGGTCTCGCGCGTGCCCGGCGCGCCGCCCAGGATCTGCACGCCGCCCACCGCCGGTTCATCGCACAGCACCGCCGTCACTCCGGACTTCAGCCTGGCATCGCTGGCGTTGCCGACACGCAGGCCGGCGACATCGGTGATCAGATTGCGCGGCCCGGTGCGGAACATCAATTCGTCTCCGCCGGCACGAAACGCGTCCCGTCGAAGCGGAAGGCGCGATAGAGGTTTTGGCTGAGATCGCCCTTGCCATCGAAGCGCAGCGGGCCGATCGCGGTGGTGAAATCACGCGTGGTGAGCACGTCGGCCAGCCCCTTGCCGGAACTCTCCGATTCAGCAGTGGCCGCTTTGGCGATCTCCACCGCCGCATAGGCCGGCAATGCGTAGCCATCCGGCGCGATGTTTTTGGCCGTAAATGCCGCCAGCACCTTGGGATCGGCGACATCGGCCCACTCCGGCGGCGCGATCATCAGCGTGCCGACGGCGTAAGGCACGTCGCCGGGTGGGGTGCGCAAATTTTCGCCGCCGGCAAAGGTGATGCCGGCCTCGAGCTGACCGGCGTCGCGGCCCATAATGGCGATGTCATCGCCGTCGCCGCCTGCAAAGACATGCGTCGCGCCAGCTTTCTTCAGCCGGCCGATCAGCCCGATCTGGTTGTCGAGCTGCGGCCGGAACGTGTCTGTGAACACCGGCTTCAGCGCTGCCTGTTCTGCCGCTGCCCGCAGCGTCTCGGCGATTTCGCGGCCATAGATGGTGCCGTCGTCGACAATGGCGAACAGTTCGCTCTGCCACAGCCGGGTGAAGATGGCGGCCACCGCATTGCGCTCGTCGTCGCCGCGCGGCCCCAGCCGATAGACCGGCCAGCCGGTCTTGGCGCGGCGGTCGGTCAGGCTTTCGGTGCGCACGCCGACAGTGATCACAGGAATGTTGGCGTCCTTCAGGATCGGCAGTGCCGCCTGGATTGCCTCGGTGCAGAGGAAGCCGACGACGATATTGACCTTGGCAGCAGTGAATTCCCTGGCGGCGGCAGCCCCGCCATCGGCGGTGCAGGCATCGTCGACCGTCTTGATCTCCAAGCCATTGGCTTCCGCGGCGAGGCCAGCACCCGTCTCGATCTGCTTGCCAAGGATCGCCGACGGACCGGACAGGGGCGCTGCGACGCCAACAAGCAGCGTCTGCGCGCCCGCGCTTGCCGGCAACAGCCAGAGCAGTGCCGCTATTACAGCCGTTAGGGGTCGCATTCCTACGAGAATTCCTCCGTGCCGGTCGCATGCTTCCAGCGTCTCTTGCGCCAAGACCTAAAGGCTGCCTGCGCCCTGCGCAACACGCGAATTTGCGGATTGGCGTCAAGCACTTCGCTTGTGTGGCTTATCATATGCCGCCATATATAACGCTCAGGCTCCTGCTTATGGAAAATCATCGGTGCTGAAGTTGAACGACATAGGGCCGCAGGCCTATCGCGACGCGATGGCGCATTTTGCCGGTCACGTCCACGTGGTGACCACCGACGGTCCCGCCGGCAAACGCGGCACGACGGTGATCGCCGCCTGTTCGGTGTCGGACACGCCGCCGACGGTTCTCGTCTGTCTCAACCGCGAAAATGCCAAGAACGAACTTTTTGTGCAAAACGGCCGGTTTGCGCTGAACACGCTGGCTTCGCACCAGCAGCCCCTATCGGTGGCGTTCTCAGGCCTGACCGGCCTGTCGTCCGATGCGCGTTTCGCGCTCGGCGAGTGGGATGTCATATCGACAGGCGCCCCGACCTTGCAGGGCGCTCTCGCCGTGTTCGACTGCGAATTGATCGACACCAAGGATCTGCACACCCATCGTGTGCTTTTTGGCAAGGTGACAGGCCTGCGCATGGGCGATAATTTGCGGCCGCTGATCTACCACGCCCGCGACTACCACGTGCTGGAAAGCGGAGCAGAGGCGTCAACGGAGAAAGAATGACCGAGCTGAAACCGCGCCTCGCGCCGCGGACGATCGACGAAACGCTCGATCTCCTGACCGGCGCGGACTATGTCGCGGACCGGTCGCTGGCAACCGTTCTGTTCCTGTCCCTGCGCATGCAGCGGCCGCTGTTCCTCGAAGGCGAGGCCGGCGTCGGCAAGACCGAGATCGCAAAGGTGCTGGCGCAGGCGCTCGGCCGCCGGCTGATCCGTCTGCAATGCTATGAAGGCCTCGACGTCTCCTCCGCCGTCTACGAGTGGAACTACGCCGCGCAGATGATCGAGATCCGCATGGAGGAGGCGGCCGGCAAGGTCGACCGCTCCGACATGGAGCGCAATGTCTTTTCCGAAAAATACCTCATCCGCCGCCCGGTGCTCGACGCGCTGACCGGCAAGGCGGGTGCCGCCCCGGTGTTCCTGATCGACGAACTCGACCGCACCGACGAAGCCTTCGAAGCATTCCTGCTCGAAATCCTCTCCGACTTCCAGGTGACGGTGCCGGAACTCGGCACGATCAAGGCGGAAGAGCCGCCGATCGTCATCATCACCACCAACCGCACCCGCGAGATCCACGACGCGCTGAAGCGACGCTGCCTCTATCACTGGGTCGACTATCCCAATGCCGAGCGCGAGCTGGAGATCGTGCGCCGCAAGGTGCCGCAGGCCAATCAAAGGCTGTCGGCCGAAGTGGTGTCGTTCATCCAGAAGCTGCGCCGGGTGGAGCTGTTCAAGGCGCCGGGCGTTGCCGAGACCATCGACTGGGCCGGCGCGCTGACCGAACTCGACAAGGTGGCGCTCGACCCGGAAACCGTCTCCGACACGATCGGCGTGCTGTTGAAATACCAGGACGACATTGCCCGCATCGGCGCGGGCGAGGGCCGGCGCATCCTCGACGAGGTCAAGGCCGAATTGGCGGCGGCGGAGTAGGGCCGTGAAGACGCCGGGTGCCTACCCCAAAGGGGCCGACCCCAAACAGGCCGACCGGATAGAGGCGACGGAAGACGGCCGCATCGCCGACAACATCGTCTATTTCGCCCGCACCTTGCGCAAGGCCGGCATGCGGGTCGGGCCAGCCTCGGTCAAGGATGCGATCGAAGCGGTGCTGGCCGCCGGCATCGGTTCGCGTGACGATTTCTACTGGACGCTGCATGCGGTGCTGGTCTCCCGGCACGAGGACCATCCGACCTTCGACGAAGCCTTCCGGCTGTTCTGGAAATCGCGCGAACTGATCGAGAAACTGCTGGCGATGTTCTCGCCGGTGGCGCCCGACACCAGGGAAAAGCAGAAACCCCGCGCGGCCGAGAACCGCGTCAGCCAGGCGATGTTCGAGGGCCACCAGAACAGCGCGCCACGCCAGGAAATTCCGGAGATCGAGGTCGACGCCCGCTTCACCTTTTCCGGCAATGAGGTGCTGCGCGGTAAGGATTTCGCCCAGATGAACGCCGCCGAGATGGCCGACGCCAAGAAGGCGATTGCCGAGCTGCGGCTGCCTTTCGACATGGTCAAGACGCGGCGGTTCCGGGCCGATCCGCATGGCCGCCGCATCGATCCGCGCGCCATGATGCGCTCGGCCGCGCGCTCCGGCGGCGAGTTGATCCTGCCGAAATTCCGGTCGGCCCGTGAGGTCCATCCGCCGCTGGTCGTGCTCGCCGATATCTCAGGCTCGATGAGCCAGTACACGCGCATCTTCCTGCATTTCCTGCATGCGCTGACCGAGAAGCGGCGGCGCGTGCACACCTTCGTCTTCGGCACGCGGCTTACCAACCTGACCCGGCAGATGCGCCATCGCGACCCCGACGCGGCATTGGCCGAGAGTTCAGCGGCGGTCAAGGACTGGTCAGGCGGCACCCGCATCGGCGACACGTTGGCCGAGTTCAACAAGCAGTGGTCCCGCCGTGTGCTGGGGCAGGGCGCCGTGGTGCTTTTGATCACCGACGGGCTGGAGCGCGACGATGTCACTGGCCTGTCGGAAGAAATGGAGCGCCTGCACAAATCCTGCCGGCGGCTGATCTGGCTCAACCCTTTGCTGCGCTTCGACGGTTTCGAGGCGCGCGCCCGTGGCGTCAAGGCGATGCTGCCGCATGTCGACGAGTTCCGTTCGGTGCACAATCTCGATGCGCTGGCCGATCTCTGCGCCTCGCTGGACAAGAAATCGGCTGCGTCGGTCGATCCGCGTCGCTGGCTGGACGCTGGCATCAGGCGCGCAGCATGACCATATGTTATCCCGGAAAAACAGACTCTAGGACAAGCGATCATGGACAACAGCATCTATCTCGATGAGGCTCGCGATCCGCTGATCATCGCGGAAGGCTGGATGAAGGACGGCAAGGATGTCGCCATTGCCACAGTGGTCGAGACCTGGGGTTCGGCGCCGCGGCCGGTCGGCAGCCATCTGGTCATCGATGCCGAAGGCAATTTCCACGGCTCGGTCTCGGGCGGCTGCGTCGAGGGCGCGGTGGTGAGCGAGGCGATCGACGTCATCGACTCAGGGAAAGCCAAGATGCTGGAATTCGGCGTCGCCGACGAAACCGCCTGGCAGGTCGGCCTGTCCTGTGGCGGCCGCATCAAGGTCTATGTGGAGCGGCTCGGTTAGGCATGGATCCCTACGCCCTCAAAACCCTCAATGCCGAGCGCCGCGCCCGTCGGGCAGCGATCCTGGTCACAGACCTCGGCGACGGCCGCGACCGCATCGTGCGCGAGGGCGATTATGTCGCCGGCGAACTCGGGCAAGCAATCGCCAAGGCGTTTCGGTCAGGCAATTCGGGTTCGGTCGAGGCCGAGGGGCGGACCTTCTTCCTCAACGCGCACCTGCCGCAACCGCGCCTGATCGTGATCGGCGCCGTCCACATCAGCCAGGCGCTGGCGCCTATGGCCAAGATTGCAGGCTATCCCCTGGAGATCATCGATCCGCGCACAGCTTTCGCCACGCCGGATCGTTTTCCCGATGTCGCGCTGCATGCCGAATGGCCCGAAGATGTGCTGAAGCGCCAGCCGCTCGACAGCTACACCGCGCTCGCCGCGGTCACCCATGACCCGAAGATCGACGATTTCGCGCTGAAGGCGGCACTCGACGCCAATTGTTTCTATGTCGGCGCGCTCGGCAGCCGCAAAACCCACGCCAAGCGCGTCGAGCGTCTGCTGGCCTTGGGCGCTAGCGCCGACCAGATCGCGCGCATCCACGCGCCGATCGGGCTCGACATCGGCGCCGCCAGCCCGGCTGAAATTGCCGTCGCCGTCTTAGCACAGACGATCCACGCCTTTCGCTCGCGCGGACTCGAAGCCAAAGGCGCCGTAGCGTGAGATTTGGTCCGGTTCCGATCGATCAGGCCGAGGGCGCGGTGCTGGCGCATGCCACCACGGCCGGCGAGCGGCGTTTCCGCAAAGCGCATCGGCTGAGTGCCGACGATGTGGCGATGCTGAAGGCGGCGGGTATTGCCGAGATTGTCGTGGCGGTCCTTGCCGCCGACGATCTCAGCGAGGATGCGGCGGCTGAAAAGATCGCAGCAAGCATGATCCATCGCAATATCGAGGCGAAGCCGGCAGCGACCGGCCGCGTCAATCTCCATGCCAAGGCGGCCGGTGTTTTCACTGTCGACCCGGCCATGATCGACGCCATCAATGCGGTCGACCCGACCATCACCATCGCCACGCTGGCGCAGCATGCGCCGGTCGAGAAGGGCCAGATGGTGGCGACGGTCAAGATCATCCCGTTCGCCGTTGCCTCGGCCCTGGTCGATGCGGTGGTAAAAATCTGCGCCGGCGGCGAGATCTTCGCCGTCAATGCCTACCAGCCGGTGCGCATCGGCGTCATCCAGACGGTGTTGCCGGGCATCAAGGCCAGTGTGCTCGACAAGACGCTGCGCGTCACCGAGGCACGGCTGGCGCGTTCCGGCGCCCGGCTGACCGCCGAGCGCCGCACGCCGCACGAAATTGCGCCCGTCGCCGAGGCCGCGGCCGCGCTGGCGCGCGACAACGACATGGTGGTGATCTTCGGCGCCTCGGCGATGAGCGATTTCAACGACGTCGTTCCGACGGCGATCGAGAAGGCCGGCGGCACGGTCGTCCGTGCGGGCATGCCGGTCGATCCCGGCAATCTGCTGGTGCTGGGCACGCTTGACGGCAAGCGAGTCATCGGCGCCCCGGGCTGCGCCCGCAGCCCCAAGGAAAACGGTTTTGACTGGGTGCTCGACCGGCTGATCGCCGGCCTCGACGTCACGGCCGGGGATATTGCCGGCATGGGCGTCGGCGGGCTGTTGATGGAAATCCCGACCCGGCCGCAGCCGCGCGAGCCTTTGCCAGCGAGAGCCGGATTGAAGGTCGACATCGTGCTTCTCGCCGCCGGCCGTTCCAGCCGCATGGGCGGGCCAAACAAGTTGCTGGCCCTGTTCGACGGCAAGCCGCTGGTGCGCCGCACCGCTGAACGTGCGCTCGGCTCAAGGGCATCCAGCACCGTCGTTGTCACCGGTCACCAGCGCGAGCGGGTGCATAAGGCCTTGGGCGGCCTCGACGTGATCTTCGCCGACAATCCGGATTTCGCCGACGGCCTTTCCTCGTCACTCAAAGCCGGCATTGCCAGGGTTGGGGCTGAGGCTGCCGGCGCGATGATCGTGCTCGGCGACATGCCGGGCGTCTCCTCGGCCGATCTCGACAGGCTGATCGAGGCCTTCCGCAAGGACGGCGGCCATTCGGTGGTGCGCGCTGCGCACGACGGCCGCCGCGGCAATCCGGTGCTTTTGCCGCGTGCGCTGTTTCCAGGCATCGCCCACCTCGAAGGCGACACCGGCGCCCGTCATCTGGTCGAGGCCGAAGGGCTGGACATCATCGACGTCGAGATCGGCGACGGTGCATCGATCGATGTCGACACCCGCGAGGCAATGGAAGACGCCGGCGGCGTGCTGCAGGATTGACAAACCGAAGCCGAAAAACGCATGGCTGAGGCATGGCTCTTCGCTTCCAACTCTCCCGCGCGCTGCTGACCGCAATCGCGCTTTCGCTGTCCGCGGTCGATGCCGACGCGCTCGAGCTAAAACCCTATAAGGACGACCTCTTCGCCTATCCGGCCACGCTCTCGTCGACGGACCAAGGCGCCTACACCGTCATCGACTACCGCGAGATGCGCGATATCAACGCCCGCGACGAGGTGCCGGAAAAGCGCGTGCATGCGCAATACACCGACACCGGCGTGCGCAAGGTGCAGCGGGATTTGATGCTGAAGACCGATGCCGGCGATATCAGGCATGTCGCGGTCGGCAAGACCGAGGGCGCCGGCATCATCGTGCTTTACCTGCATGGGCAGGGCGGCAGCCGGAAGCAGGGCGTCGATGACTTCACCTTCGGCGGCAATTTCAACCGCATCAAGAACCTGATGGCCGGCAATGGCGGTCTCTATCTCTCACCCGACTTCACCGATTTCGGCGACAAGGGCGCGGCCCAGGTCGCCGCGCTGATCGGCCACTATGCCGAGGCCTCGCCGGACGCCAAGATTTTCGTCGCCTGCGGTTCGATGGGCGGCTTGTTGTGCTGGAAGCTTGCCGGGCGCAACGATACGGGACGGCGCATAAACGGGCTGCTGCTGCTCGGCTCGCTGTGGGATGAAAGTTTCCTGTCGAGCCCAGCCTACAGGCGCCATGTGCCGGTGTTCTTCGGCCAGGGCAGCAAGGACCCGGTCTTTCCCGTGGAAAAGCAGGAGGCCTTCTTCCGCTCCATCATTGCGAACTCGAAAGCCTATCCCTATCCCACCCGCTTCGTCCGTTTTGAAACGGGCACACACGGCACGCCGATCCGCATGGTCGACTGGCGCCAAACGCTGAACTGGATGCTGTCGAAGGCGCCATAAGGCGCCGTGCTAAAACGCCTCAAGGCGCCGTGTTGTAGTCGACGACGGTCTGCGGATTCTCCTCGCCATCATAAGAGGCGTCCACGTCGTACTGGACGAGCGAGAAATTGCCGTCGCGGAACAAATATGTGCCGGTATCGGAGGCATCGCCGATGCCGCGCCATTTGTCGAACGTGGTGAGCGTCCTGGTTTCTTCGTTGTATTCGGAATTGGTCGCCCAGCCGGTCGTGTGAAAGCCGGTGACGGTCACACCAAGCAATTTGCCGTCGCTGTCATTGTTCTCGTAACGTATATCCAGTTCAGGCTCGGCAAACTGCAACTGCAGCACGCCGTCAAGCCCGTCGGTCATGTAGTAGACCGAGCTGGCATTGTAGGCTGCGGCCGTACAATAGAATTCGAAAAGCCGTGTCTCCTTGTCGGGGTCGCCGGCAGCCGCATTCTTGTCCTTGTATTTGATCGAAAAAGCGTTCGGCTCCTCGGCCAGGAATTGCTCGTCGCACTGCTTGCCATAAGTCGCCAGGAAAGCCTTCTTGGCCTGCTCCAGTATGGCGTCCTTCTTCGGTGGCGGCGGTCCGTCGCCGCAGCTTGCCGGCAGTGCCTCCTCGAAATCGGCCTTTGACGGCTTCAGCGCGCCCTTGTCGATAAAGATCGGGCGGAACGGCGGGGCCTGATTCTGGGCGCTCACCTGGCGCAGCGTGTAGCAGCCGGCAAAGACTGCATCGTTGCCGTCCTTGTCGGTGGCGCGGATGGCGACCGGGACGCTGTAATAGATGCTGCCGGCCGCACCTTCGTCGGAAATGGCCCCGGTTTCGACATCGACCTTGTCGGTGCCGTCATAGCCCTTGACGAAGGTGTCGAAATCCTTTGCCGGCTTTGTATCGCCGTAATAACCCCATGCGCGGGCGAATTCGTGCCGGTTGATGGCGCTGTAAAGCGAACGGATGACGGCGGCGGCATCCGACCGGTCATCGACATAAGGTGCCTGTTGGTCTGCCGGTTCGTCGTCGGCGAACACAGCTTGGCCGGATACGGCAAGGGAGAACAAGGCGGCCGCCGCCAGAAAGACGCGTCTCATCGGGAATCTCCACCACAAAAGGATTCTATCACATCGATTGCGGCGACGTGGTGACGCTTGAAAAATCGCCGGGGAAGGCGCTACCTCCCGCCGTCGGCGCTTGGGCCGTTAATGGAGATTCAAAGTGACACTATCGATGTATGAGGCCTCCGTGCCGGTGTTTTCGGCCAGGCTAAAGGCGCTGTCCGCTGTCCTGTCGGCTGCCGAACAGAATGCCGCCGACCGCAAGATCGATCCGCAGGTATTTTTGACGGCGCGGCTGGCGCCGGACATGTTTGCGCTGGTCAGGCAGGTCCAGATCGCCACCGACCACGCCAAGGGCGCGCCGTCGCGGCTGGCCGGCCGCGAAGTGCCGAAATACGAGGACAATGAGGTGAGCTTCGCCGACGTTCAGGCGCGGATAGCCAAGACCGTTGACCATCTCGCGACCTTTTCGGCGGCCGATCTGCATGGCTCGGACGAGCGGGTGATCGAACTGAGGCTGGCGGGCAAGGAAGTTTCGCTGTCCGGCCTGCACTATCTGCTGCACGCCGCCATGCCCAATTTCTATTTCCACGTGACGACGGCGTACGACATCCTGCGCCACAACGGCGTGCCTCTGGGCAAGGCAACCTTCCTCGGAAGGTCTTGAAAGCAATGAGGTTTCCCGGTTGCTGCCGGGAAACCTCGTCTTGCGCTGGTTCAGCGCACGGACATTTCGCGCGCGATGCGCGGGAAATCGGCAGGCTTAATGCCGATGTCGGCGCGGTCTGCATTGCTCATCGAATGCAGCAGTGCCAGTGCCGAGCGGTAACGCTGATGCTCCTGCGGACGCGGACGGGCAAACATTTCAGTGAAGAACCCCATGATTCGGCCCCTAGTTGATCCTCCACGGCATCGAATATAGGAAAAATGTGAAGATTGTGCAGTGCAGCATTTGCATGGCAGCCATGCCATGCAAATTTTTTTCGGCACAATTGGCTCATCTGTTGAAACTCTTGGCGCGTCCCGACCGTACGCATAGACGCTGGCACATGGCCGGCTTTTCCTCGCCACTCCTGGCGAATTTCCGGACTGCATGAAAATGCAGTCCGGCTTTTTGTTGGGCTTCCCTCAATATCAACCGATCTGCGCAAGCCTGGCGAACGCCTAAACTGGTTAAGATCGGTGGCATTCATTTTTAACGAGCCGGTTCTATGGTGCGACCGGCTCTGTTCGCATGCGCAAAACGAGGGGGAGGCTGACATCGGCGCCAAGCGGGATTTCGCTTCCTTGCTCGACGATCTCTTCGTGGCCTCGGAAAAAGACGAGGCGGGCGGCGAGACAGGCGCGCGGCCGTCGATCCCGTTCGACTATCTCTCCGTGGCCGACGAGCTTCATTCCGGTCGCATAAAAGTCTCCGGCGAAACCTTCACCGCCGAATATCGCGAGTCGGGGTCCGATCTCGCCGCCGAATTCGCCGCGTTGCTCGATCAAGCCAAGCTGGCACTGGCCGGTGAGGAGGCAAAGCCCGAGGAAAGATTGCCGCCGATCGATCCCGAGGCGATCGCCGTCGAGCTCGGCCTCGATCATCCCGTCAAGACTGCCGATTTCGGCCGCATGCGCCGCAGCTTTGCTTTCGCCAACCATCCCGACCGCGTCGCGCCGCATCTGCGCCAGCGCGCCATGATCCGCATGCAGGTCGCCAACATGCTGATCGACGAAGCCAAGCGGCGCGCTTTGGCCGGCGCCCGGCGCTGATTTTTTCTCCTTCACGCAAAAGTCGGGTTCCCTGAGGCTTGGAGAGCGGCGCCCCTTTCCCTATAGATGCGGCTTCATTTCCCGCGCAGCCGCGCAAAAATTCCCGCCGGAGAAATTCCATGCACAAACGCCGTCTCGGTCGGACCGATCTTCTTGTTACCCAGATATGCTTGGGGTCGATGACCTGGGGCCAGCAGAACACCGAGGCCGAAGGCCACGCGCAGATGGATCTGGCTTTTGAGCGCGGCGTGAATTTCATCGACACCGCCGAGCTCTACCCGATCCCACCCAAGGAGGAGACGCAAGGGCGGACGGAGAAGTTCATCGGCAGCTGGATGAAGGCCAGGGGCAATCGCGACAAGGTCATCCTCGCCTCGAAAGTGGTCGGCCGCACCGCCAACCGCTGGTTTCGTGGCGACCGCCCGTCGAAACTGGTACGCGCCGACATTTTCGATGCCATCGACAAATCGCTGGCCAAGCTTGGCACCGACTATCTCGATCTCTACCAGATCCACTGGCCGGAGCGCGACATCCCCTGGGGCGCCAACCCGACCCGTGTCGGTGCCACGGCGCGTCGTGCCGACGCCGTTGGCGCGCCGGCCGGCGAGACGCCGATCGCCGAGACGCTGGCCGTCTTCGACGAACTGGTGAAGGCTGGAAAAATCCGCCATCTCGGCCTGTCGAACGAAAGCTCCTGGGGCGTCATGCGGTTCATCGCCGAGGCCGACAAGGGCGTCGGTCCGCGTATCGTCTCGCTGCAGAACGCCTACAATCTCGTCAACCGCACCTTTGAGGTGAACCTCGCCGAAGTCTGCGACCGCGAAGAGGTTGGCTTTCTCGCCTATTCGCCGCTGGCGCAAGGCTATCTCACCGGCAAATACGACCATGGTGCGCGCCCGCAAGGTTCGCGCTCGCAGCTGTTCAACCGTGGTCAGCGCTACGAGACGCCGAATGCCGCGGAGGCGCAGCTTGAATACAATGAGCTGGCGCGCGCTTTTTGCCTGGAGCCGGCGCTGTTCGCCAATGCCTATGTCGCCAGCCGACCCTTCGTCACGTCGAGCATCATCGGCGCGACGACGATCGCCCAGCTCGAGATGGCGCTGTCGTCAGCCGACGTGACCTGGACCGAGGAGATGCAGAAGGGTGTCGACGCGATCCACCAGCGCGTCGGCAATCCTTGCCCGTAAGTCGGACGGAATTACCAAGCAAAGACAAGGGGAAGGGGACAGCCATGGATTTTCCGATCGAGACCGTCAGGGGGAAATTTCCGGCGCTGGATCTGACCGACAAGGGCCGCCGGCGCATCTATCTCGACAATCCCGCCGGCACGCAGGTGCCGCAAGCGGTTGCCGATGCGGTGGCGCGCTGCCTCTTGATGACCAACGCCAATCTCGGCGGCTATTTCGAAACCACGCTTGCCGCGCAAAAGGTGGTCGACGACGCCCATGCGGCGATGGCCGATTTCCTGGGTGCTGCGAGCGCTGAGGAAATCATCATCGGCGCCAACATGACGACGCTGACCTATCACATGTCACGCACGCTCGGCCGCGACTTCAAGCCGGGCGACGAGATCATCGTCACTCGCATGGACCATGAGGGCAATGTCTCGCCTTGGTTGCAACTGGCCGACGACCTTGGTCTCGTTGTGCGCTTTCTGCCGTTCGACGAGAACAGCTGGCAGGTCGAGGAGGCGGCGCTGGTTGCCCTGTTGTCCGACAAGACGCGGCTGGTTGCGCTCAACTATGCCTCGAACCTCACCGGCTCGATCAACCGGGTCAAGGCGCTGACGGCAATCGCCAAACAGGCCGGCGCCCTGGTCTATGTCGACGCCGTTCAGTTCGCGCCGCATGGACTGGTCGACGTGCAGGATCTCGGCTGCGATTTCCTGGTCTGCTCTGCCTACAAATTCTTCGGCCCGCATATGGGCATCCTTTGGGGACGGCGCGAAATCATCGATGCGCTGAAGCCCTACAAATGCCGCTGCTCGTCCAACGGCCTGCCGGAGCGCTTCGAACTCGGCACGCCGCAGATCGAGTTGATGGCTGGGCTCACCGCAGCGGTCGACTATTTCGCCGAATTGGGTGCTGCGGCCGGCGACGGTGGTTCGCGCAGGCGTAAGATTGCCAAGGCATTCGAAGTCTCGATCGCTTACGAAAACCCTCTGGCCCTACGGCTTATAGACGGCCTGTCGGACATAGAGGGCCTGACAATCCGCGGCATCACCGATCCCAAACGGGTGGGCGAGCGCGTGCCGACGATTTCCTTCACGGTCGACGGCATCGTGCCGGAAACGATCGTGCGACAGATGAACGCCGAAAACATTTTTCTATGGTCGGGCCACAACTACGCCTGGGAGATCGTCCACCAGCTCGGCATTCCGGCCGAGCAAGGCGTCGTGCGTATCGGCATCGCGCATTACAACACGGCAGCCGAGATCGACGAAACGCTGGAAAGCGTGCATCGCGTCATCGCCATGCTGAGGCAGCAGCGTAGCTGAATCAGCGCTGCTTGCCGCCGAAACCCGTGAGGAAGGCGGTGAGATTGTCGCCAAGCGCATCGCAGAGATAGCCGCCTTCCTGGACGATAACCGTCGGCAGGCCGAGTTTTGCTATTGCCTCGCCGATGCGCGAGAAGCCGGGCGTGGTCACGGAAAGCCCACCGAACGGATCGCCCTCGAACGCGTCGAGACCTAGTGCTACGACCAGCGCATCCGGCGAGAAGGCGCGGATGCGCTGGAACGACACCCCGAGTGCCTCCAGAAAGGCCGCGTCGGCGGATTTTCTTGGCAAAGGCAGGTTGAAATTATAGCCGAGCCCCGGCCCTTCGCCGCGCTCGTCGGCATGGCCCCAGAAGAATGGATAGAAGCGCACCGGGTCGGCATGCAGCGACACGGTCAGCACATCGGGCCGCGCATAAAAAATGCCTTGCGTGCCGTTGCCGTGATGCAGGTCGACATCGAGGATCGCCACCCGCGCGGCCTGCTTGCGCAACACTTGCGCCGCGACCGCCGAATTGTTGATGAAGCAGAAGCCGCCGGCGACATCGGCAAAGGCATGATGGCCGGGTGGCCGGCAGAGCGCGTAAGCGGCGGGCGCGCCAGCCATGACGGTTTCGGCTGCCTCGACCGCACTCCAGGCGCTCCACAGCGCGCTCTGCCAGGTCTCGGCCGAGATTGGGCAAGCGGTGTCGGCCATGTGGTAACCGGCCTGGCCGACCGCCGAGGCGGGATAGGACCCTGTGCGGGCAATCGGGTGGATGTTGGGGATCACTTCCGCCGAAGCGCCTTCAATGCGCTGCCAGCGCGCAAAAATGTGTTCGAGGAAGGCTAGATACTCTGGCGTATGCACTGCCGCCACCGGGCCGAGGCCATGATCCCTGGGCTTTTCAACCGTCAATCCGGCAGATCTTGCGCCGGCTAACAAACGCTCTGCGCGCGCGGGCTGTTCGGGGTTTGGCTGCGGTGCGCCGCTGGACAGAAAGGCCTTCGGGTCGTGGCGTTTCTGCTCCTCGGCAAAGAAGGCTTTCATTCCGTTTCCCCGTTCTGCACGGCATCGGCAAAGGCAAAAAACGCCTCGCCGACGATTTTTTGCGTCTGCTCATAATGCGCCCAGCCGATGCCGAGCTTTTCATAAAAGGCCTTGGCGCCGTCATTGTCGGTGTCGACCGACAGCCTGAGGTAGACGCCGCCATCCCTGCGGCAGTCGCGCGCGACCCGGCGCAGCAGCTTTTCGCCGATCTTGCGGCCGCGAAAGCGATCCTCGACATAGAGGTCCTGGATATAGACGCCGGGCCGACCCATCCAGGTCGAGAAGATCGGAAAATGCAGGCACAGCCCGGCAAACTCGCCGCCGACTTCGGCGATCAGGGTGGAGAAGGTGGGTTTGTCGCCAAAGCCATAGCGGCGGAAATCCTCGGCGGTGGAGGTGATCTGCTGATGCCTGCCGGTATGGGCGCCGAAGCGAAGAAGCGCGGCGTGGATGGTGTCGACGTCGTCGATTGTGCCGGGGCGGAGGATGGTATCGCTGGTCTGGATCTTCTCTGTCATGGATCAGGCCGCGGTTCCGGCTGCGCCGTTCAGGAGATCGTCAAGGTCGCCGATATTGTCTTCCGAAAAGACGCGAATGCCGTTCGCTTCCAGGAGTGCTGTGGTCGTGCCGTGGCCGGCCACGCGTTTGCCCGAAAAACTGCCGTCATAGACGAAGCTTGAGCCGCAGGACGGGCTGCCGTCGGTGAGAACCGCGTAGCGACATCCTGTTTCCCGGGCGAGGTCGAGCGCAATCTGCCCGGCTTCGAGATAGAGGGCGGTCACATCGTTTCCCGTCTGTTCGACTACCTGGCCTTGGCCGTGTAGCACAGCACCGGCTGCGCCGCGAATTTCCGCCGGGGGACGCGGCGTGGAGAAACCTGCGGCAACCTCCGGGCAAATCTGCACGACCCGACCCTCCGCCTGCCACCGCGTCAATACGGGATGGTTGTCGAGACGGTAGGAGCCGTTGTAGCGGACGTGGCTGCCAAGCAGGCAGGCGGAGACCAGAATCTTTTCCATGTCAGCCTCCTTTTACCACGCGGTCCTGTGCAAGCTCTAGAAGGCGACCCGGTCGCCGCCCTTCAGCGCCAGCATTTCCCTTGCCTCCGCCGGCGTGGCGACGTCCAGCGACAGCCCGTCGAGAATGCCGCGAATACGACGCACCTGGTCGGCGTTGGATTTCGCCAGCTGGCGGCCGTCGTAAAGACTGTCCTCCAGCCCGACGCGGACATTCCCGCCCATCGCCGCCGCGATCGAGATCAGCGGCATCTGGTTGCGGCCGGCGGCGAGCACCGAGAACTGGTAGCTGTCGCCGAACAGTTTGTCGGCGATGCGCTTCATGTGGACGAGATTATCCGGGTCGGCGCCGATGCCGCCCAGAATGCCAAGCACGAACTGGATGAAGAGCGGTCCGGACACCAGCCCGCGGTCGCGGAAATGCGCCAGCGAATAAAGATGGCCGACATCGTAGCATTCGAACTCGAAGCGCGTACCGCAGCCCTTGCCGAGCTTTTCGAGCACGCCTTCCATATCGGCAAAAGTGTTCTTGAAGATCGTGTCGCGCGTGGCCTCGAGCAGCTTCGGTTCCCACTCGTGCTGCCATTCGCGTGGCTTGTCGAGCATCGGGAACAGCGCGAAATTCATCGAGCCCATGTTGAGCGAGCACATTTCCGGCTCGGCCCGCAGCGGTGCCGCCAGCCGCTGGTCCAGCGTCATCAGCGACGAGCCGCCGGTGGTGATGTTGATCACCGCATCGGTCGCCTGCTTGATGCGCGGCAGGAACTGCATGAACACCTCAGGATCGGCCGTCGGGCGACCGTCCTTGGGATCGCGGGCGTGCAGATGCAGGATCGAGGCGCCGGCTTCCGCCGCGGCGATGGCGTCCGTGGCGATCTGGTCCGGCGTCAGCGGCAGATAGGGCGACATGGACGGCGTGTGCACCGAACCGGTGACCGCGCAGGTGATGATGACTTTCCTCGGCGCCATCTTCTGTCCCTCAGCCTTCGACGGGCAGGTCGAGTTCGGCGGCCAGCACTTCCAGCGAGTCACCGATGATGGAAATGATCTCGCCGACCTGCTCGGCCGTGACGATCATCGGCGGCGCAACCATGAAATTGTCGCCGTCGACGCCGCCCTTGACCCTGCGGCCATAGATGATCAGTCCGCGTTCATAGGCGAGGTCGAGCAGGCGCTGGGTGGCTTTCTTGCCCTGCTCGATCGGCCGTAGTGTCTCGGGATCAGCAACCATCTCGGCGCCGGTGAGCAGGCCCTTGCCACGCACGTCGGCGATGAACGGAAAGCGTTTCGCCAGCCCTTTCAGCCCATCCATCAACACGTCGCCCATGGCGGCAGCGTTGGCGATCAGGTCGAGCCGGTCCATTTCGCCAAGCACGGCAAGCCCGGCGGCGCAGGCGAGCGGATTGCCGGCATAGGTATGGCCATGCTGGAAACCGCCCGATGCCAGCAGCGGCTCGACCAGCCGCATTGGAGCGGCAAGCGCGCCGAGCGGCGCGTAGCCGGAGCCCAGCCCCTTCGACAGCGCGACGAGATCGGGCTTGCAATTCCAGTGGTCACCGCCGAGGAATTTCCCGGTGCGTCCGGCGCCGCTCATCACTTCATCATGGATGAGAAGGATGCCGTAGCGGTCGCAGATCTCGCGGATGCGCGCATAGTAGCTGTCCGGCGCAACGAGGGCGGATGTCGCCGCACCCCCGATAGGCTCCATGATGAAGGCGAGCACGCTGTCAGGCCCCTCAGCCTGGATTTTCTCCTCCAGCATGTCGGCATAGCGGATGCCGCGCTGTTCCATCGAAAGGTTGTCGCGGTCGCGCCAGGCGGTTGGGGCCGGCACGGTCGGCATCACCCGCATCATCGGCGTGAAGGTTTCGGCTAGCGCGTCGTCGCCGGTGATCGACAGCGAACCCAGTGTGCCGCCATGATAGGAGGGAAAGCGGGTGATCACCTTCCAGCGCTTGGGCTGACCGGTCGCGACCGCCCATTGCCGCGCCAGCTTGATGCAGGATTCCGTCGCCTCCGAACCGCCCGAGACGAAGAAGATGCGGTCCATGCCTTCCGGCAGTTTGCCCGCGAGTTCGCGCGCCAGTTCCTCCGCCGGCTCGTTCTCGAAATGCAGCCGGTAAGCGAAGGTGGCGCGGTCCATCTGCCGCTTCATGGCGTCCAGCACGTTGCGGTTGGAATGGCCGATATTGGCGACCATCGGGCCGCTCGACCCGTCGATGAAGCGGCGGCCGTCCTGCGTCCACATATAGATGCCTTCGGCGCGGTCGATCAGCGGCCGGCGCAGGCTGGAGAGGTAGAACAGATGCGAGGGGGCGCGCGCTTCTGAACCGGTGGATGAGGGCTTCTGCATGTCAGGACTTTCCGAGATAGCGGTCGATTACATTCTTGGTCACGCGTTCGACCATCGGGTCCTGCCTG
Source organism: Mesorhizobium sp. P2_E7 (assembly GCF_056403855.1). Taxonomy (NCBI): domain Bacteria; kingdom Pseudomonadati; phylum Pseudomonadota; class Alphaproteobacteria; order Hyphomicrobiales; family Phyllobacteriaceae; genus Mesorhizobium; species Mesorhizobium sp. P2_E7. Next base: position 962,565 of record NZ_JBFUER010000001.1, read on the forward strand.
AGCAGGCCGGCGACCCATTCGCAGCTTCCGGCATGAAAGACCTCGCCCTTGCCGCACGGGAAATTGACGATCATGCCGTTGCCGCGTTTGACTTTTTCCAGATTGGCGTCGGTGGCTTCGCCAAATAGCGTCTCGGCGGTGAAGCGGCCATCCTCGTCCGTCAGGAACTGGTCTTCGATCGGGATGTCGGCGCTTTCCTCGACCTGGCTCGCCATGCCGACCGCCAGCACCTGCAGGCCATCGGGCGCGCCGCTGTCCGATGTCGGGTAGGGCAGGCCGCCGCGGATCTCGAAATCGAGCCCGTCGACTTCATAGCCATAGACATGGCTGTCGGCGCCGAGCAGGTCACCATAGTAGATGCCGGTGCCGGCAAAGGCCCAATGCTCCGGACGGTAGACGGGGAAGCCGCGCACGCCGCGCGGCGCGCAGCCGCCCCAGCCGGCATAGACGCCGCGTGTGGCGTTGAGGCCGAAGGTCAGTGCACCGGGACGGCCGATCTCCGGCGCTTCCCAGGAATTGGTGGCGCGGGTAACGTCACCACCGCGATAGGCAGGGTCCTCGGCGCGTGCGCGATATTTGTAGCAGACCTGCCGGCGGCCTTCGTCCTCCAGCCTGGTCTGCCACATGAAATTGCCGGCAAAGCGCGCGGCGTGGCCGCCGCGTGTCACATAGGCATCGACCGCGTCGCGCATTTCCCAGGTCCAGTATTCGTCATGGCCGACGAAAACGACGCAGTCATAGCCGTCGAGAATTTCGGGCGAGAAATGCAAATCGTGCTGGCTGGCGAGATCGACGCCGTAGCCGGCGCGCTCGGCAAAGCGGAAGAAGTGGCTGTCATAGCTTGCCCAGCCGGATGACGTGTATTTCTTCGAATGGCCGGTGGCATAAGCCCATTCCATATGCGGATAGCGCGGCACGGTCTTGGGCGGCACCGCGACCTCCAGCGGCACCCGCGGCGCATCCTTGGGCAATACGACGAAGCCACGGCACCACGGCCGCTGCGTCGACACCATCGTTGCATATTGATTGCGGTTCGGCCCGGTGATGCCCTGATAGTGGTTGGAGCCGCCCCAGGTATTGTAGGAAAGCCAGGTTCCGGTCGCCGCCACCTGCAGCACCCGGCCGGGTTTTCTGCCGGGTAAGGGAGCGACGATGATGAGATGGTGGCATTGGATCGGCTTGCCGTCACGACCGTCCGCCGTCAGCATGAGGCGATAGGCGCCGGACGGCCAGTCCTCGCCAATGCGAAATTCGAACGATGCTTCCCAGCCACAGCCTTCGACCGAGCACTGGTCGGGGCTGTCCTGCCAGCGCGCCGACAGGCTGGTCTGTTCGAAGACTTTTGTCTCGGTGCCGCCATCTCGAATGACGACAATGCTGAAGCTCGGCGCCTTCGAACTGACATGCAGCGTCACGGTCTCACTGGGCCGGTAGGAAAATCGGTCCGAATAGCACCAGATCTCGCCGCGCGCGCCATCCATCCCCGGCCATTCATAATAATGGCCGCGCACCGCCTCGCGGCGCTGCTCGGGCGTCAGTCCGAAATCGGGAAACTCGGTCGGCAGATGGGTCATGGAAACCGGAAACGTGACAGGCCGCCATTTCGGCTATCTCCCGGCCAAGCGTCAAATGGAAACGATCGGGCCAGCAATTGCTTAGCCGCTCTTGGCCGCACCCGGCAAAGCGACTATCTCAGGCAAGGCGGTATTGTCCGCCTCGGGAGCCCGTATGCTTAGAGTGCAGAAGGTCAAGGTCGACGACATCTACGTGCCGACGGCGCGCAAAAAGACGCTGCATCCCGAAACGGTCCGCCATCTCGCCGAGGACATACTGGAAAACGGCATGAAGACGCCGATCCAGGTTCGCCACGACGGCAAGCGCCATATCCTGGTCGAGGGACTGCACCGGCTGGAAGCCGCCAAATGGCTCGGCGAGACAGAAATCGACGCCTATCTGGTGCAGGCCAAGCGCCACTGAGGCGCACCCTTCGACCGATCAACAACAGCCGGCCGATCATCGCTCCGCAGATTTTTTCGCGGAGCGTGTCGGTATGCGGCGTGCTCGCCCGTCCTTGGGGCACGAACCCAAATCCAGCCCATGAAAACGAGGAGATCCCATGACCACCAAGCTCGACATCGCCCCCGCCAACGACCGCGAACTGGTGCTTGCCCGCGTCATCGATGCGCCGCGCCAGAACGTCTACCGCTGCTGGACCGAGCCGAAGCTGGTGACGCAATGGTTTGCGCCCAAGCCGTGGACGGCGCCGCGCGCCGAAATGGATGTTCGCAGCGGCGGCTCCAGCCTGGTTGTCATGGCCGGTCCCGACGGCAACGAGTTTCCCAATCCCGGCGTCTTCCTCGACGTCGTCCCCGGCGAAAAGGTCGTCTTCACCGATGCCTACACCAGCGCCTGGGAGCCGTCCGAAAAGCCGTTCATGACTGTGGTGCTGACCTTCGAGGACGAAGGCAACGGCAAGACCCGCTACATCGCACGGGTCAGGCACTGGAACGCTGCCGACCGCGAGCAGCACGAGAAGATGGGTTTTCACGAGGGCTGGGGCCAGTGCACCGAGCAGCTCGAAGAACTTGCCAAGAGCCTTTGATTCCGCCCCCCCTTTTTTGACCGGACACCGGAGGAGACTGACATGTCCAGATCGACCCTTTTCGCCATTCTTGCCTCGGTCGCTGCCTTGCTTGCAGCGCCCGGCCCAGCCAATGCAGAGGAGACCAAGCCAGCCATGACCACCGAAGCAACAGCCATGCCAAAACCGGAAAAGTCCGGCCTGCTGCCGATCGACGGCCTGAACTACTACTATGCCGTCTACGGCAAGGGCGAACCGCTGCTTCTGCTGCATGGCGGCCTCGGCACGTCCGACATGTTCGCGCCGCTGCTGCCGAAGCTGGCGGAAAACCGCACCATCATCGCCGTCGACCTGCAGGGCCATGGCCGCACCGCACTCGGCGAACGTCCGTTCAGCCTGGAGGGGATGGGCGACGACATGGCGGCAATCGTCAAGGCGCTCGGCTACGACAAGGTCGACGTGCTCGGCTATTCGCTGGGCGGCGGCGTTGCCTTCCGCATGGCCGTCCAGCATCCCGAAGCTGTGCGCCGGCTGGTTCTGGTTTCGACCGGCTTTTCTCCCAATGGCTTCTATGACGAGATGCGTCCGCAGCAGGCGCAGGTGAGCGCGGCGGCGGCCGATTTCATGAAGGACACGCCGATGTACAAATCCTACGTCGCCGTGGCGCCGCGGCCGCAGGATTTCCCGAAGCTGCTCGACACGCTCGGCAATTTCATGCGCAAGGACTACGACTATTCGGCCGATGTCGCGAAACTGAAGATGCCGGTCATGCTCGCCTATGGTGACAGCGACATGTACAAGCCCGAGCACGAGATCAAGTTCTACCAGATGCTCGGCGGCGGCTTGAAGGATGCCGGCTGGATGCGTGAGAACCTGTCGCAGAACCGGCTGGCCATCATTCCAAACCGCACCCACTACGACGTCTTCTTCGCACCGGAATTGACGGCTGCGGCGCTGCCCTTCCTCAATGGCGAGACCAAGGTGAAGACCTGGGACGAGGTCGTCAGCGAAACGAAATAGTTCTGTCGAATGTTGAAGCCGGCCGTCTCCAGCGAGACGGCCGGTTTTGTGCCTACGAAGCCTTGGCGCGGCGCGGCTCACGCAAATGCTTGATGCCGCTCATCTCGACGAAATTCGTCGCCTGTTCCCAGAGATAATCGCCATAAAGGAACGGCTCGAACGGGGCAGCACCCGCCAGCGGCAGCGGCGCGATCTCGGCATCGACACGCGGTTCGTAGAAGAACGGGATCGAATAGCGCGCCGTCTTCGGTGCAATCACCCTGTGCCGCGTCGCCCGCACCCTCCCGCCGGTCCAGCGTTCGAGCAACTGACCGAAATTGACCGCCAGCGTGCCGTCGGCGGGCGGCACGTCGATCCATTCGCCGGCAAGGTTTTTTGCCTGCAGGCCCTCGACGCCGTCCTGCGCCAGCAGCGTGACAAAGCCGGAATCGGCATGTTCGCGGCCGATGATGGTGCGCGTCTCGCCCTTGTGGACGACGGAAAACTCCGGCCCGCTCAGATCGATGCCGCTGCTGGCATCGCGCAACGGATAGCGGATCAGCCGCAGCGTCGAGATGCCGCCGTCGAAATCCGCGTCGAAGATTGTCTCCGGCAGGCCGAGGCCGCGCGCGATCGAGCGCATGAGCGCATTGCCGAGCGCTTCCATGGCCAGATAGTACTGTGCGGCCGCCGCGCGCCAACCAGGCAGCACGGCTTCGGTTGGCAATGGCGTCGGCTCGCGCAGAGGATCGTCCGCGTCGCCGGCGCCGGCGGTTTGCGCATGCGCAATGTCCGGCCCCATGTCGATGCCTTCCTTGTAGGAAACGGCGCTCGGCTGCAGCGGGAACCAGCCGCGATAGACGTTCTTTTTCGTGCGGTCGAAATTCCATCGCAGCAGCTTTGCCTTTTCGGCCTCGGGCAAGGCAAAGATGTTGAGCAGATTCGCCCGCTTGTCGCGCGTCAGCCAGTCGTCGCCTGGAAAATCGCGGATCGCCATGAAGCCGATGCCGGAGGCTGCAGCCAGGATCCGCGCATCGGTGCGCTCGCGGTCGGGCGAGGGCGGCCCGAACAGATCCGCGACGGCAATGATTTCGATGTCCTGCGCCACAATTTCCTCCCGGTCGGTCCCGCGCCAAGCAGGCGCGGCGGCCGGCCGGGTGTCAATCCTTCGCCAGCATCTGAGGTTGGGCCAGTGGCGGTCCATCGGTCGTATCAAGGCAATCGATCGCGCCATCAGGGCTTTTCAATTGACCGAAATGTGCCTGTCGTTACCTTCCAGGGATCTTCGGCGTAACGGGGTTCAGATGATGGCGAAATATCAGGGTGGGTGCCATTGCGGGGCAGTGCGCTACGGCACCGAGGCGGCGCCGGTCAACCAGCGCGTCTGCCATTGCCGGCGCTGCCAGAAGGTGATCGGCGCGGCCTTCAACGCGCGTCTGCTGTTTCGCATCGACGACGTCACCGTCGAGGGGCAGGTGGCGACGATCAACACCTCGCCGGACCTCAAGCGCGGCTTTTGCGCTGCTTGTGGCACGACGCTGTTTTCCAGGCGCGACTCCGCCGGCATGGTCGGCATCACCACCGGCTCGCTCGACGATCCCTCGCTGTTCAAGCCCGAGATGCATATGTGGACCGCCTCCAAGCAGCCCTGGCTGCGGCTCGATGACGGCCTGCCGCAACATGAAGGCGCGCCGCCTCCGAACTGACGCCGGCCTTACAAAAAATTAAGCTCGAAAACACGACATAGCCGGCAAAGCGTCATTGGCGGGCCATGATTGGCTGCCTATTTATCGGCTGCGGGTCTGGTATTCGAGGAGACGACCGATGAGCGACAGAATCAACACGCTGGACGAGCTTTTGAGCGATCCGATGGTCCTGCTGGTGATGGAGCGCGACCGCGTACGCCCCGAACAGGTTCGCCTGCTGCTCGAACGAGCGCGTCGCCCTGCTGTTGACGCCGTGCCCCCCGCGCATGTGGTGGCCAAAAGCTGCATGCAGCAATGGCTGGGCAGGTAGGGGCTTCCCCTTCTCCCCTTGTGGGAGAAGGTGGCCGAGCGAAGCTCGGTCGGATGAGGGGTGCTCCAGGGAACGCCAACGCCTCACTCCGCTGGAACACCCCTCAACCGTCTCGGCGCTATCGCGCCGATCCACCTTCTCCCACAAGGGGAGAAGGGAAAACGGTCAAAATTATACCTAACAACTTGATTCAAACTTTATTGGTAATTTATCGTTAGTAATCGAAGCCGGTTTGTCCGGCGGCGTCCTTCTGCCTTCGGTCTGTTGTGTTTTGCGTACAGGTCCAGATGCGGATTTCAGGCGTCGTCGGTTTTATGGTGGCATCGCTGTGCCTTGCCGGCTGCTCGTCCACAGCGGGCGTCGATGCCTTGCAACCGTCGAACGAGACGACCAGTTCGGTCGTGCGGCCAAGAGCGCCGGTCGCGGCGGCTCCGGTGGAGACCGCCGACCTCGCGCCGATGCGGTCCGACATGGTGACCGACAACACTATGGCCGACAATGCGCCGCCCTTCTCCATGGTCGAGGAAGAGGAGGCCATTGTCGCGGACACGCCTTCGGCCGATGGGAACACCAGGCCGCAGCTTGAGCCGGTAGCGCTGACGTCGCCGCCAAAGCGGCTGACGCGTGCGGCGCCGGCAATGCTGGCCTCGCCGGTAACCCGTTACGGGTTTCGTGATGCCAAGCCGATCAATTTCGGCAAGGCGTCGCCGCGCTATCTTGCCGTGCACGGCGTCGACGTCTCGCGCTGGCAGGGCAACGTCAACTGGAGCAAACTGCGCGCCCAGGGCGCCAATTTCGCCTACATCAAGGCGACCGATGGCGGCGACCATCTCGACCCGATGTTCATGAAGAACTGGCGCAATGCCGACGCCGCCGGGCTGAAGCGCGGCGCCTATCATTTCTTCTACTGGTGCCGCACCGCCGGCGAGCAGGCCGACTGGTTCATCCGCAATGTCCCGAAGATGGACGGTGCGCTGCCGCCGGTGATCGATGTCGAATGGAACGGCGAATCCTCCTGCAAGCGGCGGCCTTCGCGCGCCACGGTGCTGGAGAAGATGCAGGTGTTCATGGACAAGCTCGAGCGCCATTACGGCCAGCGGCCCATCATCTACACCAGCCCCGATTTCTACCGCGACAATCTCAAGGGCGCCTTTCTCGATTACTCATTCTGGCTGCGCGCTGTGGCGCGGCATCCCTCAAAAGTCTATCCCGGCCGCAAATGGCTGTTCTGGCAGTATTCCGGTTCCGGCTTGTCGCACGGTGTGACCGGTCGCATCGACCTCAACGTCTTCCATGGCGACGAGCGTGCCTGGCGGGCATGGGCAGGCGGGCAGACGACCGTCGCTGACGCCAACTGAGGGCTTCCCGCAGGGCTGGCGACGATGCCGCCGGCACACCTGCGCCGACGGCCGTTGCGGCGCCTTGGCTTGAATTTTCATCGTCTCGCTAACGATCCGCTCACTCTGTCCTTTAGCGGTATCGCAACAGCCTTCCGGTAACGTGCCCGTGATCGGGTTTCGGAGGGGTCCATGCGCAATCCAGTTGTGGCCATCGCCGTTGTCGCCGCTGTCGGCTACGGGTTTTTCAACTCGCTTTGGCATATGCCGGGTAGCGGCGACACGCTGGCGGAGTCGAAGCAAAACGTCGTGTCTTATTCCACCGAGGACAAGGCGATGCAGGCTGCCAAGGACAGCGGCCGCTCTACTCTCAAGCGCTTCCACGAATTGATGGACGCCGGCACGCCCGGCACCTACACGGTGAAATTCCCGCTGACCCAGAATGGCGCCACCGAGCATATCTGGCTGCAGCTGGTCGGCTACTCCGACGGCTCCTATATCGGCCTGCTCGCCGACGTGCCGGTCAACGGCGACAAGTACAAGATGGGCGACAGGATGACGGTGACTGAGGCCGACGTCGAGGACTGGATGATCAAGAACGGCAAGGTGATCTACGGCGGCTACACCACCCGCCAGGCGCTTGCGGACATGCCGAAGGAACAGGTCGCCAAATACGGGTTCACCTTCAAGGACTGAGGACCTTCTTCCTTCTCCCCTTGTGGGAGAAGGTGGCCGAGCGAAGCTCGGTCGGATGAGGGGTGTTCCAGCTTGGCAAGGACGGCGATCCTTCCAACACCCCTCATCCGTCTCGGCGCTGCGCGCCGATCCACCTTCTCCCACAAGGGGAGAAGGCAAAGCCTATCGCAGCTCGTGCTCGCGTATCTCTGCGGTTTGCGCCAGCACCCAGTCACGAAATACCTTGATCTTGGGGGTGTTGCGGCGGCTCTCCAGGTGCACCAGCCAATAGCCGTCGCCGTCCGATCCAAGCACGTCGAATGGCTGTATCAACTGGACCTTCGCCAAAAGGGCGCTATAGAGATTTTTGGTGAGGATCGCGGCGCCCTTGTCGGTCAGCGCCGCCATCGCATCATAAGCCTGCGTACCCAGCTTCGGGCCCGCGATGATGCGATCGGGCTCGTAAGGCACGCCAGCCGCTTCGAACCAGATTTTCCACCACGGATCGTCGGCACAACACAGCGGCACCTTGTAGAGATCCTCGGGACGATGGATGCCGCCGACGCTCTCGGCGAGCTTTGGACTGAGCATCGGCGTGTAGTCGGCCTTGAACAGATAGTGGGCCGTCAGGCCGGTCCATTTTCCGCTGCCGGTGCGAATGCCGACATCCATGTCGCCACGCGTGAAATCGACCAGGCCATGCGATGTATTCACCTTCACGGCCAGGTCGGGATGCATCAGCTGGAATGTTCCAAGCCACACGGCAAGCCAGTTCGTTGCGAAAGTCTCCATGGTTGTCACCGACAGCACGCCGGTCGCTCCACCCTTGGTGGCGACCCATGCATCGGCCAGCGCCGAGAACGCGCCGGAGGCGTGCGGCGCCAGCTGCTGTCCAGCCTCGGTCAAGGCGATCTGCCTTGTTTTTCTTATAAAAAGCGGCGTTCCGGCGCGTTCTTCCAGCACCTTGATCTGATAGGAGGCGGCTGACTGGGTCATGCCGAGTTCCTCGGCAGCCTTGGTGAAACTGCCAAGCCGCGCGGCGGCTTCAAACACCCGGATGGCTCCTAATGGCGGTAGTTCCCAGCTCATGATGCATCAATCCTCCTGATGCATACTACGCGACGTTCGATTGGAAACCAAGCCCGGAAAACGGCATGTTGTGTCCATCAGATCAAACCCTGGAGGACACGGAAATGACCACCACAATCGCTCTCTACAACACGCTTCGCCGCCCGGTGCTCGACCTCTTCACCGCGCCGTTCAGGCCCCGCAAGCGCAGCCTGCTCGACCACCGCTCACTGTCGGATCATTTCCTTAGGGATATCGGTATGCTTGACGGACGCGTGCCTCCCGGCACCATTCGCTAATCAAGCTGTTTTGACCTGAAAGATGCATGGGAGGGAACGATGACTGTGCTGTCCGAGGATCTGGCCAAGAGCCGCAAAACCATCAACGCCTATGAAGACTGTGCCGAACGCTACGACGCACTGGTCAGGCACGTTCCCAACCAGAGGGAACAGAAATGGCTGCAGCGGCTTGTCGCGATCACCGGCAAAGGTGGCCGGATTCTTGAGGTCGGATCGGGACCCGGATACGATGCGGACTTCGTCGAGGGGCTCGGTGCCCAGGTTCGGCGCACCGACGCGACAAAGCGGTTTCTCGAGCTGCAGGCGGCACGCGGCAAGCACGGTGAGTTTCTCGATCTCATCACCGATGATCTCGGCGGCCCCTATGACGCGGTGCTCGCCTTGTGCGTCCTGATCCATGTTCCGCGCGAGCAGACCGACCAGGTGCTCGCGAAGATAGTAGGGTCGCTGCGGCCGGGCGGCACCTTCCTGGTCTCGATGCGCATTGGCGATGGCGAGAAGAGCGGCGAATATCATACTGTCTATTGGCGCCGGGACGATTTCGCGGCCCGCCTCGAAAGCGCCGGGCTGGTCCTTGTCGGAGACGAATTCAACGTCGGCCGCGATCGCGAGGAGTGGACCACCTTCCTGGCTGTGAGGCCATCATGACGCGCCGCGGAACGCCAGGCAATCGCCGTCAGAAGTAAGGCCTCAAATTCTCGCGAATACGGTCCAGCACCGTCTTTCCCGAAGTATCGGCGACGAAGGTTTTGCCGGTGATGGTTTCATAGGCCTGGGTATAGACCCGCGACGTCTGCTCGATTAGCTCGGCCGGGATTTTCGGAATACGATCCTTGTAGGGATCGCAGCGCGCCGTGACCCAGGCGCGTATAAAATCCTTGTCGAAACTCTGTGGCCGCTCGCCAGCCTCGAAACGCTGCTTGTAGCTTTCCGCAAGCCAGTAGCGGCTTGAGTCGGGCGTATGGATTTCATCGGCAAGGATGATGCTGCCATCCTTGTTCGTGCCGAATTCGTATTTGGTGTCGACCAGGATCAGGCCGCGTTTGGCGGCCAGCGCCTTGCCGCGCGCAAACAGCGCCAGCGCATAGCGCGAGACGGTGTCCCACTGCTCTTCCGACAACAGGCCGCGCGTCAGGATATCGTCGCGCGTCAAAGGCTCGTCATGCCCGCCATCGAGCGCCTTGCTGGTCGGCGTGATGATGGTCTGAGGCAGCTTCTCATTGTCGCGCAACCCGTCCGGCAGGCGGATGCCGTACATGTCGCGCTCACCGTTCTTGTATTTCGTCAGCACCGAAGTGCTGGTGGTGCCGGCGAGGTAGTCGCGAACGACGATTTCCACCGGCAATATGTCGAGCCTCGTGCCGACAACGACATTGGGGTCGGGATAGTCGAGCACGTGGTTCGGGCAGATGTCGGCGGTTTCCTCGAACCAGTAGCGCGCCGTCTGGGTCAGCAGCTCACCCTTCAGCGGGATCGCGGTCAGGATCACATCGAAGGCGCTCAGCCGGTCGGTGGCGATGATGATCCGGCGGCCATCCGGCAGATCGTAATTCTCGCGGACCTTGCCTTTGTAGTGGTTCGGCAATTCCGGGATGAAGGCATCGGAGAGAACGCGCAGTGCTGTCATTCGGTGTCGTGGCTCCCAACGACGTGAGTTTTCGGGGGCGACTATTAACAAAGTCGGTGGCGCTTCGATACCGAACAGGCGGCAATCGCCTGTAGAAAAGCCCGCCAGCCCCTACGCCATCAATCGATCGGCCTGGCATGCCGCCATCCCGAACGTGCCGGATTTTGCGAATAAACAAGACATTGCCGTCGCTGTGCTGTCTATTTGAAGCTTCCTGCAATTCTGGGGGAGCGGGGACGCGGTGGAACTGCAATTTCTGATCGTCGGGTTTGTCTGCGTGGTCGCGGCCGCGCTGTCGCTCATCACTCTCGTCAAATGGCGCGAGGTGCAGGCGATGAGCCACTGGCTGCCGACGCCGGGTAAGATCATCTCGTCGCGCGTCGAGGCGCGCAAGGTGAAGGTGTCGGGCGTCGGCGCCGACAGCGAGAAGGTCAGCGAAGTCAGGAATTTTCCCGCCATCACCTTCGAATACAAAGTGGCTGGCAAGAAATATCGCGGCTCGCGCTACAGCGTGAAGGAAAATCTCGGCAATTTCGAAGTCGATGAAACCCTGGCGCAGTTTCCGACAGGCGCCGAGGTGACGGTGTTTTATAACCCGGCCGACCCCAGCAAGGCGGTGATCGAGCGCACCTTGCCGGACGGCGCCTTCAAATTCATGGTCAAGCTGTCTGCGGGGCTGGTGATCGGTTCCGCGGTGCTGGTGTTTTCCACCGGTGGTGTTCTGAAGGCGATCAGGCCGTTCCTGCCCAAGCCGGAAAGCCTCGGCATCGCGATGGTTCTGTTTTTCATGGGCCTGTTCATCCTGCTCATGGGAATAGCCCAGAAGGTGCTTGCAAGGCGGGCGACAAAATGGCCGGTTGCCGCCGGCCGCATCGATGCTTCGGGACTTGAGACGGTCCGGATCGATGCCGGCTACCAACGCTGGCGCCGCGCCTTCCGGTCCCGCATCATCTACAGCTATGAGGTTGCCGGTCGGCGTTACAGCTCCAGCCACGTCACCTTCGGCGCTGCGGTCGCCGCCTCGCTGGCCGGCCTGGTTCGAGGCCAGTCGCAACGCTATGCCGAGGGCAGCAAGGTCGACGTGCACTATGACCCCGCCAATCCCGCCTCGGCCGTGCTCGAATGCAGGGTGCGCGGATTGTGGGTGCTTTGGGTCTGTTCGATCGGCTTTATTGGTGCTGCGGCCTGGCTGGTCGGGCTGGTGCCTTCACTTTGACAGGATGCAGCGATGAATAGCGCCATGAGGTCGATTGTCTGGGGCTGCGCCCTGTTTGCCTCCGCAGTGATATCAGCCGTGGCACACGCGGACGAGCCGGCGCCGTCGCGTCCGCCGATCGACAAATGCGTCTGGGAAAAACTGGCCGACAAGACCGTCGGCCTTGCCGCCTGGGCGCAGCGCTGCGACTTCGGCTTCCGCCAGATCCATTTCGAATTCGTCGGCAACGCGCTCGCCATCAAATACAGCGATGGCGGCGCGCCCGATCCTCTGGTCGAGCTGTTCGACATCAAATCAGGCGAAACCGCCGAGGCTGCAGTGCTACGCCTGTTGCTGGAAAGAACCGACAGGTCCGTCAGCGCCCGCTGCGTGCTGGCGCCCTACACCGAGGGTGCCGTGCCCGCCGGCGTCAAACGCTACACATTCAGCCCCGACGCAGCCTACGCCAAGGAATTGAAGGCACTCGCCAATGATGAGGTTCCGCAGCCGCCCTGCGGCGAGTGGGGCGAAATGCCCGACGGCATCCAGTATTTCGAGGTGCCGGCGGGTGAGGGGCGCAGGGCGTTGTTCGTCCGGGTGGGGCAGGACGAGCCGTTGTTTGACGAGCAGACGCTGCGGGTGTTGCCGAAGGGGTAGCGCCGGGGCCTCACGGACAGCTCTCTCTGAGGCTGGAGGTCAGAGAACTGTCTTCAAGGGTTCGGGAATGTAGCGGAAGCCTTCGCCGTGCTTCACGACATGGCCAAGGCCAGGCCAGGGAAAATGGTATCCCATCATCCGCGTACGGTCAGATGTCAGCATGTCGAGCATTCGAATGCGCGTTGCGGCTGCCTGCTTGGCGTCCGTATCAAAGACGAATGTCCCGCGAGGATCTTCTAGCAGCAGAACAGAGTGATGCGCGAGATCGGCGGCGTAGCAGAAGGTTTCGGAGCCGGAGGTAATCATGAACATGGAATGTCCTACAGTGTGCCCCGGCGCCGCAAGTGCCTGGACGCCAGGCAGGAATTCCTGGCCATCCTTGTAAAAGACGATCCGGTCGCGCAAAGGCAATAGGTTTCGGCGGGCAGTTTCGATAAGCGGCTTGAGTTGAGAGCCGAGCTTCACTTCGTCGGTCCAGAAGTCCAGGTCGGCTGAGCTGATATAAATTTGGGCGTTCGAAAACACCGCCTGCCCATTGATGTCGACGAGACCACCGCAATGGTCGGGGTGAGCGTGGCTGATCACCACGGCATCGATATCGCTGGGCGCGATGCCAGCCTTCACCAACGTTGAGCCTAACTTGCCGGGAAGCGGCCCAAAGCTTTTAGAAGTTCCGACCCCGGTATCAAAGACGATGAGTTTGTCTCCTGTGTTGAGAACGAGGACGTTCTGCTCGAGGACGATGTCATCGGTCGGCAAGAAATTACTCTGCAGGAGCTTGGTGATCTCTCCCGGTGGAAACCCGTTGAAGCTGGCTGCGGGTTTACCCATCGGTAGAGGTCCATCTGAGACGACCGTCGCCTCAATCGCGCCAATCATGAAACGATGGAAGGCCGGTGCTTGGGTGCCGAGAAGAGGCGCCCGTGCAGCAGCGCGGTTCGTGAGCAATGCACTGCCAATTCCCGCCGCACCCAGCCTCAAAAGTGATCGTCTATCCAATGTCGACATCTCAGGTCTCCGATTTCGTTGTTCTGTTTGAGTGTGACCGGCCTGATATCGGTTGGAACGTTTTGTCAGGCGCGGATCCGCCTGAATATTGATCCGATAGTGTTTTGGAGATAAATAGCACAATACGCCACTTACTCGTAACGAATGGTTTGCAATGGATCGCTTGTCCAGCATGGCTGTTTTCGTAAAGGCCGTCGAAGCCGGCTCGTTCGCCGCGGCAGCTGACGCACTCGACCTATCTGCCCCTATGGTCGGAAAACATGTCAAAATGCTCGAGGACCATCTGGGCGTCCGTCTTATTAACCGTACGACGCGCCGTCAGAGTCTCACCGAAACCGGGCAGTGCTTCTACGAGCGTTGCAAGACAGTGTTGATGGAGGTCGAAGCCGCAGAGGCATGCGCGGCAGAAAGCCGTGCGATGCCGCGCGGCCGGCTGCGTGTGAATGCACCCGTGACTTTCGGCGCTCATTGTCTCGCGCCAATCCTGCCTGAGTATCTGCGCGCCTATCCCGAGGTGTCGGTCGATCTCAGCTTGAACGATCGCATCGTGGACCTTGTCGAGGAGGGCTACGATGCGGTCATCAGGGTCGGGGTCTTGTCCGACTCGACTTTGATCGCGCGTCCTCTGGCGCCTTATCGCTTGGTCGCTTGCGCCGCGCCGAGCTATCTGACTGAACGCGGCACGCCATCGTCACCCATGGATCTTAGTGATCACGAATGCCTTGGATTCGTTCATTGGGCGCCGCGCGGTTCTTGGGAATTCAAAGATGCAAATGGTGCCACGAAAACGGCAGCGATTGCTGCCCGATTGACCACAAACAGCGGTCAAGCCCTCCGCGCGGCGGCACTTGCGGGCTTTGGGATCATCCTCCAGCCGTTCGCGCTTGTGGCGAGAGATCTCGAAGCCGGACGGCTGGTCCAACTGCTATGCGACTACGAACCGCCGTCGCGGCCCATGCACATTCTATTTGCGCCCAACGATCGGCCTGGCCCGAAGCTCCGCAGCTTTGTCGACTTTATGGTGCAGCGCTTCGGATGAAATGACGATGGCATCAACGAGCCGCTCCAGGCCGCGCAGTGTCTGGGTGGAGCGTCTTTTGCGTCAGGCCCTGAATACGCGTTGCCAGATGGGAGAAGCGCAAGGTCCCGCCTTCGAGCGCGAGTCAGCGCCCGCTGCGTGCTGACGCATTACATGGAGGGCACCATTCCCGCCGGCGTCAAACGCTTCACATTCAGCCCCGACGCCGCCTACGCCAAAGAGTTGAAGGCGCTCGCCAATGACGAGGTTCCCGAACCACCCTGCGGCGACTGGGGCGAAATGCTGGACGGCATTCAGTATTTCGAGGTGCCGGCGGGTGAGGGGCGGAAGCTGCTATTCGTCCGCATCGGTCAGGACGAGCCGTTGTTCGATGAGCAGACGCTGCGGGTGTTGGCGGCTGGATAGGCTATTGCAAAAGGCCGTTCCGGCGCCAACCGAGACGCCGTCAGATGACCACTAGTCGGGGCTAACTAAACAGGTGATTGACCCCAGCTGCCGCCAATATGGTATCCAGATACCGGGCCTTGTCTTCCCTGCTCTCCAGATTAAAGGAATCGGAAGCGTCCTTTCTTGCTATTTCCAAGGCCGGAGATACCGCCGATTCAACCAGTGAAGGCGCAGCATAGACAAGATAGCATTTCGTGCTGCCCAATCCTAAAACTTCTCGAGCGTGCTGGAATGTGACGTTGGCAAGCGCAGCATTCTTCAATTCCGCGGGACCTGCGTCTTCTGAATGGCGAAAATCAATTGTCTCCGTTGCGTGGTAAATGCCGTTTTTTATCAGGAAGTCAACATGAAGCTTTCCTGATGGGCCAACCGGCATATTTGCAACAACTTTATGGTGATGTAGGTCTTCTATTTTAGAGCTGAATATCTTGTATTCTTTAAAGGTTTTTCTCAAGTCTTTTGACAGGGTCGTCTTGTCGCGCCGAACTTTTGCTTTTTTTGGCTTGTCGACATACTCCGCCAGTATTTCTACTATCCTTGGATCGTACTGACTGTCATCGTCAGTTCCAAACCATCCGATGTCCGATATTTGAACGCCAGCAAATCGCGCTACTTCAGTCGCACGCTCTTCGACAGAGAGGCTGCTGTTATCGCCGCGAACTAGGTTCTCGGCCAGCCAATCTAGCGTCGATGCCTGAATCCCAAAATAGCCAAGCAAGGATGTGGAGGCGCTGAGCCTGACATCAAGCCTGTCTGGACCGAAAACAACGACGCCCACGTTCAACGCTTCACCGCGATGGGCGAAGGGAACCAAGCGAAGAATGGCGAACTTATAAATACTTGCCATTAGAAAGTCCTTCGCCGATCAGACTGAGGCGATTTTCGAACTGCACGCTCCCGATCCAATTGGCAAAAGACTCTCTTTGTTCCTTCGAAAGCCATTCGCCCGGCATCCCAAAAAACGCACGATCCAAAAGGAACTTGCGACCATCCTTAAACCGAGACAACAGCGTGCTGGCGGCAGAGTCAGCAAATCCATGCGCCTTTCGAATTTGCCTTCCCACACGAACCGTATTCGACATTTGAGGCAGCGGCAATGCTGCTCTCGCGGGTTGCAGGAAATCGGCGCTTCCGAAATCGATCAGGTGGATATGTCCCACCTGCGGAGAGGGGCCGGTCGGACCATTCACCGAGATTATGAAGTTGTCCTGGTGGCGATCCAGATTCCCGATTACGAGATCAAGAGCGTAGGTCGACGAAAGCAGATTGGCAAGTTCAGGAACAAAAATGGAATTCCCTGCCTGGCCAAAGAGAATCCTCGCAGCCTCGATTTCCGGGAGTTTGGGACCGATTTCCTGTGTCCCATATATGAGCGTCCCTTCGGGAGTCTGCAGGACTTTTGGGCTGGGAACCGGGAGATTTAACGAGTCAGCGATCGAATTGCAGACCCACTCAGTGGCGCAAACCAACTCGACCTCGAGACCGGATTTGACGAAGTAATATTTTCCGTCCTCTCCCATTGCTCGACCAATAGCATGGGCTGTCCGCCGCGCCGTGATGGGCAGATATTGCACAGCTCTAAGTGGTATGACTTCCAACTGAGTCATCAACTCTTATCCCGTATCAGCCACCGCAAGATCCCCTCTCACAATTCCCGTTTTTTGTTTGCCGCTGACCCGCCCTGTCAGCTGCACCCGCTCGTCGCACCACACGTATCGCACTTCTCGCAGGTCCCGTTCCGCACCATGGTAAAGTTCTGGCACTCGGAGCAGGAATTGCCGGTGTAGCCCTGGAGCAGTGACTTGGCGCGGCGGTCGGCGGCGAGTTTCTTCGCCTCGGCCGCCTCGTTGGCCGCGGCATCGGTGAACAGCGCCGCGGTGGCATCGGCCGCGTCCACAACCTCCTCGAAGGCGATGTCCTCGGCCAATTCCTTGGCCCGCTCCTCATAGTCGCGCTTGTAGGCGACCGCCTCGTCGCTGGCTGGCTTCAGCGCCAGCACGTTGGAGCCGGAGAAGGCGGTGGGTGCGGAGCGGGCAGGGGTGCCGGTGCCGGCAAAGCCTTTCGGCTCGCTGCCGGTCACCCGCGACACCAGCTTCACCGGCGAGGCGCCGCGGGTCAGGCCCTTGGAGACCGCATCCGTCTTGCCTTCGCTGATGCCGCGTCCCAGTGCCGTGTTGGAAAAGTCCGACTGGTCGACATGGGCGAGGTCGTTGCGGCCGAGATAGGAGATGGCGAGCTCGCGGAACACGTAGTCGAGGATCGACGTCGCGCTCTTGATGGCGTCGTTGCCCTGCACCATGCCGGCCGGCTCGAACTTGGTGAAGGTGAAGGCGTGCACATATTCGTCGAGCGGCACGCCGTACTGCAGGCCGAGCGAGATGGCGATGGCGAAGTTGTTGAGCAGGCCGCGCAGGGTTGCGCCTTCCTTGTTCATGTCGATGAAGATCTCGCCGAGGCGGCCATCGTCATATTCGCCGGTGCGAAGGAAGATGGTGTTGCCACCGATCTTGGCCTTCTGGGTGTAGCCCTTGCGGCGTCCCGGCAGCTTCTCCTGCTCGCGCGACACGCGCTCGATGATGCGCTCGACGATCCGCTCGGTGATCTGCGCCGCGCGCGCTGCCGCCGGGGCCTGGATCAGCTGCTCGACCATGTCGTCCTCGTCCTCGTCGCCATCGGCGAGCAGCGAGGAATTGAGCGGCTGCGACAGTTTCGAGCCGTCGCGGTAAAGCGCGTTGGCCTTCAGCGCCAGCTTCCACGACAGCATGTAGGCGTCCTTGGCGTCTTCCACCGTCGCGTCGTTGGGCATGTTGATGGTCTTGGAGATGGCGCCGGAGATGAAGGGCTGTGCCGCCGCCATCATCTGGATGTGGCTGTTGATAGACAGCGAGCGCTTGCCGATCTTGCCGCAGGGGCTGGCGCAGTCGAACACCGCGAGGTGTTCGGCCTTGAGGAACGGCGCGCCTTCGAGCGTCATCGCACCGCAGACATGGATGTTGGCGGCCTCGATATCTTTCTTCGAGAAGCCCAGCGCCGGCAGCATCTCGAACGAGAAATCGTTGAGCTGCTCGTCGGTGAAGCCAAACGTCTCCTTCACCCAGTCGGCGCCGAGCGTCCACTGGTTGAAGACGAACTTGATGTCGAACGCCGACTTCAGCGCCGCATTGAGCGCGGCGATCTTGTCATCGGTGAAGCCCTTCGCCTTGAGCGAGCCGGGGTTGACCGCCGGCGCCTGGTTCATGTTGCCGTGGCCGACCGCATAGGCCTCGATCTCGGCGATCTGGCTTTCGGAGTAACCCAGCGTGCGCAGCGCTTCCGGCACGGCGCGGTTGATGATCTTGAAGTAGCCGCCGCCGGCGAGCTTCTTGAACTTCACCAGCGCGAAGTCGGGCTCGATGCCGGTGGTGTCGCAATCCATGACCAGGCCGATCGTGCCGGTCGGCGCAATCACGGTTGCCTGCGCATTGCGGTAGCCATGCTCTTCGCCGAGTTCGATGGCGCGGTCCCAGGCAGCTTTGGCATGCGTGGCCAGGTCCTGCTGCTTCAGGTCGGAAGCGACCAGCGGCACCGGGTTGACGGCGAGCTTCTCGTAGCCGCCCTTTTCGCCATAGGCAGCGCGGCGATGGTTGCGCATCACGCGCAGCATGTTCTGCGCATTGCGGTCGTAATCGGCGAAGGCGCCGAGTTCGGACGCCATTTCGGCCGAAGTGGCATAGGCGACGCCGGTCATGATGGCGGTGAGTGCGGCGCAGATGGCGCGGCCCTCGTCGGAGTCATAGGGAATGCCCGACGTCATCAGCAGGCCGCCAATGTTGGCGTAGCCGAGCCCGAGCGTGCGGTATTCGTAGGACTGCTTGGCGATCTCCTTCGACGGGAACTGCGCCATCATGACGGAGATTTCGAGAACGACCGTCCACAGCCGCACGGTGTGCTCATAGGCAGCGATGTCGATCGTGCCGTCGGCGTTGCGGTAGGGAAGCAGGTTGATCGAGGCGAGGTTGCAGGCCGTGTCGTCGAGGAACATGTATTCCGAGCACGGGTTGGAGGCCCGGATCGCACCGGCGGAAGCGCAGGTGTGCCAGTCGTTCATCGTCGTGTTGAAATGCAGGCCCGGATCGGCGGAAGCCCAGGCGGCGTAGCCGATCTTTTCCCACAGGTCGCGCGCCTTCAGCGTCTTCAGCACCTTGCCGTCCTTGCGGGCGGTCAGGTGCCAGTCGGCATCGTCCTCGACGGCGCGCAGGAAATTGTCCTTCAGCGACACCGAATTGTTGGAGTTCTGGCCGGACACGGTGAGGTAGGCGTCGGAATCCCAGTCGGTGTCGTAGGTCTTGAACGACATCGAGGTGTAGCCCTGCTTGGCGAACTGGATGACGCGGTAGATGTAGTTCTCCGGCACCGCAGACTTCTTGGCCGCCTTGATCTCGCGCTTCAGCGCGGTGTTGAGCGCCGGGTCGAAGCAATCGTCGGCATTGCCTTCGCAGTTGATGCAGGCCTTCATGATCGCTTCGAGATGCTTCTTGACGATCTTGGAACCGGTGACCAGCGAGGCGACCTTCTGCTCTTCATTGACCTTCCAGTCGATGAATTCCTCGATATCGGGGTGGTCGGCGTCGACAATGACCATTTTCGCCGCGCGGCGCGTCGTGCCGCCCGACTTGATGGCGCCCGCCGCGCGGTCGCCGATCTTGAGGAAGCTCATCAGGCCGGACGAACGACCACCGCCCGACAGCTTTTCGCCTTCGCCGCGCAGCAGCGAGAAGTTCGAGCCGGTGCCGGAGCCGTATTTGAACAGGCGCGCTTCACGCACCCACAGGTCCATGATGCCGCCTTCGTTGACGAGATCGTCCTGCACGCCCTGGATGAAGCAGGCATGCGGCTGCGGATGCTCGTAGGACGACTTCGACTTGGTCAGCTTGCCGGTGAACGGGTCGACATAATAGTGGCCCTGGCTCGGGCCATCGATGCCGTAGGCCCAGTGCAGGCCGGTGTTGAACCATTGCGGCGAGTTCGGTGCCACGCGCTGCGTCGCCAGCATGTAGGCGAGCTCGTCGCAGAAGGTGAGCGCATCGTCTTCCGATTTGAAGTAGCCGCCCTTGTAGCCCCAGTAGGTCCAGGTGCCGGCGAGCCGGTCGAAGACCTGGCGGGCGTCGATCTCGGAACCGTAGCGCTCGGCTTCCGGCAGCTTTGCCAGTTCGGCCTCGTCGGCAACGGAGCGCCACAGGAAGGAGGGGACGTCGTTCTCCTCGACCTTCTTCAGGCGCGCGGGAACGCCGGCCTTGCGGAAATACTTCTGCGCCAGGATGTCGGCGGCAACCTGGGAGAACTGCGCCGGTACATCGATGTTATCGAGACGGAACACCACCGAGCCATCCGGATTCTTGATCTCCGAAAGCGCCTTGCGGAATTCGATCTCCGCGTAGGCTGATTGTCCTGGCTTGGTGAAGCGACGCTCGATGCGCATTGGTCCGGTCCCTTTTGTCTATATATAGCGCTTTTCCCCAGGGATTTCTGCCCCATAAGCTGAAAAACGCAGTCCGCCGTTTGCCGGCATTGCGAGCAACGCCGGCACTCTCCTTTTCGCTAGTGCCGGCATGCAGACGGCAATACGCCTTCCCCAGCGTTTGCCCGGGCTGCAGACCGACCCTTGCGGGTCCCTCAACTGAAACTTTGATCGATTCCCTCGTTCGAGGGAGGTTCACACTATCTAGCGTCGAGACTGCCTGCAAACACTAAATATAGTGTTAACAGATGATTTTTTCCAGTCCGACAATTCTCCCTTTCGTCACCCCAAGCCCCACGATCCCAACGCTTCCGCCAGCCTCGTAAACAGGCGGAAATCTGGGCAAAAACGCACAAAATCCGGGAAAAAAGACCGGGCTCGAAACTCTCCGGTCGCGCCCTCAACAAGAGCACATGGCACATAAAAGGCGACTCGGTTTGCGTCGTCAAGGATTCGTTTACGTAGCTTTTGTGACCCCAACATCTTGTGTGTCACATATGTGGATAACGGGGACAGAAAACCGTCTGTGCCGAATTCGCTGGACCCCGATCCGAAGCCGGCTTTCGCCCGGCTTGCGGCGTCCCCGGCGTACCGAACGACCATCCCATGAGCGCAGCAGATGAGTCGGCGTATCGGCGCAACCCGATTCCGGATCTTTTTGAAAAAAACTTGACGCCGCGGCAGACGGATGCACTTACTAGTCCGTAACTAAGATATAAGTTCCATAAATATGGAATATACGAAGGGAACCCATATGAAGCGCTTTCTGCATATTGCTGCTTCGCTCGCCGCGCTTGTGCTCGCGGCGACGGGCATCGCCTCGGCCGAGCCCGCCAAGGGCGGTGTCATCGATGTGGCGACCATCGGCGAACCGCCGACGCTCGACCCGATGGCCTCGACCGCCGACCTCGTCGGCATCGTCACCCAGCATATCTACGAGACGCTCTACACCTTCGATAGGGACTGGGGCATCACGCCGCTTCTGGCCGCCGACATGCCTGAGATTTCGCCCGATGGCCTCGTCTACACCATCAAGCTTCGGACCGGCGTGAAGTTCCATGACGGCAGCGATATGAACTCGGCCGACGTGGTTGCCTCGCTGCAGCGCTGGATGAAGATCGCCACCCGCGGCAAGCAGGCCGCCGAAGTCATCGCTTCGGTCGATGCGGTCGACGACTCGACGGTCAAGATCACGCTGAAAAAGCCGTTCGCGCCGCTGCTGGCACTGCTGTCGCTCAACAACGCCGCCGCCATCATCATTCCGTCGGAAAATGCCGGGCAGGACCCCCTGACCTCCTTTGTCGGCACCGGCCCCTATATGTTGAAGGAGCGCAAGCCCGACCAGTTCATCCAGCTTGCCCGCTTCGACGGCTACAAATCGCGCGACGGCGAACCCAACGGTTATGGCGGCGCGCGCAAGCAGTATCTCGACGAAATCCGCTTCGTGCCGGTTCCTGACCCTAACACCCGCGTCGAGGGCGCGGTCGCCGGCCAGTTCGCCTATGTCGATTCTATTCCCGTCGAATCCTTCGACAAGATTTCCGGCGGCAAGACCGCGCCCGTCATCCTGAAACCGTTCGGCTGGCCGGTGTTCGTGCTCAACACCAAGCAGGGGCTGAACAGCGACATCCGCATCCGCAAGGCGATCCAGGCAGCGCTCGCCCCCAACGACATGCTGCTCGCCGCCTTCGGCTCCAAGGATTTCTTTGCCGCCAACGCCGCCCTCTATCCTGAAGGCTATGCCTGGCACACCGACGCCGGCATCGAACCTTACAAGCCGGATGGCGACACCGAGGCCGCAGCCGCCTTGTTGAAAGAGGCCGGCTATGACGGCAAGCCGCTGCGCATCCTCACCAGCCGCCAGTACGAGTTCCACTACAAGATGGCGCAGGTTGCCGCTGAATATCTGAAGGCCGCCGGCTTCCAGGTCCAGCTCGATGTCGTCGAATGGGCGACGCTGACCAAGAACCGCACCGATCCGGCGCTCTGGGATGTCTACATCACCCACAGCCCGTTCCTGCCCGAACCGTCGCTGACCGGCATCATGTCGGATTCTTCGCCGGGCTGGTGGGTTTCCGACCGCAAACACCAGGTGCTGGGTGCCTTCAATGCCGAAGCCGATCCGGCCAAGCGCGTCGCGTTGTTTGCCGATGTGCAGAAGGCGGTGTTCGACGAAGTGCCGGCGGTCAAGATCGGCGACTTCAACGCGCTTGCCGCGCAGGCGCCGACGCTGAAAGGTGTGACGCCGGCGCCGTGGCCATACTTCTGGAACGCCTACCTCGAGGGCAAATGAGAATCCTCCCGCCTGTCCCGCCGCGTAGGGACAGGCATTTTTGGGCGCCGGCCGGTGTGGCCGGCGCCCGGTATCCAATGGATTGCTGAAGAATGCTGCGCTCGATCCTCAACAGGCTTCTCGGCATGATCGTCGTCATGACGCTGGTGGTCACCATCGTCTTCGTCATCGTGCGGGTGACGCCGGGCGATCCAGCCGCCGTCATGCTCGGTCCGGACGCGTCCGCCGCCGACATCGCCGCGCTGCGCTCTCGGCTCGGCCTCGACGGCTCGATCCCTGAGCAGTTCGCGCATTATGTGCTCGGCGTCGTCCAGGGCGATTTCGGCCAGTCGATCTTCCTCAACCAGCCGGTGACGACAGCACTTGCACAGCGGGCCGAGCCGACCTTCTTCCTCACCATCTTCTCGCTGTTAATCGCGACGCTTATCGCGCTGCCGGTCGGCATACTGGCCGCCTACAAGCGCGGCTCGATCTTCGACCAGGCGACCACTACCGTCGCCATGTTCGCCGCCAGCGTGCCGAGCTTCTGGCTGGGTCTGCTGTTCATCCAGTTCTTCGCTGTCAAACTCGGATGGTTCGACACGTCGGGCTATGGCGGGCCGGGCGCGTCCTTTGCCGACCGGCTGAGCCATCTCGTGCTGCCGGCGCTGGCGCTCGGCCTCGTCAGCTCGGCGCTGATCACCCGCTTCACCCGCGCCTCGATGCTCGACGTGCTCAATGACGACTATGTCCGCACCGCACGCTCCAAGGGCATGAGCGAATGGCGCGTGGTGCTGAAGCACGCCTTCAAGAATGCGCTGATCCCGATCCTCACCGTCATCGGACTGACTGCCGCCTTGCTGATCTCCGGCGCGGTGGTCACCGAAACCGTGTTCGGTCTGCCCGGCGTCGGCAGCCTCGTCGTCTCGGCGGTGCTGCGGCGCGACTATCCCGTCATCCAGGGCGCGCTGCTGGTCATTGCCGGGCTCTACGTGCTGGTCAATTTCGCCATCGACATGCTGTATCTCGCCGTCGATCCGAGGGTTCGCTACTGATGGCTGCGATCTCCGCCCCGATCCACTCCGAACCCAACATTTTTTCGCGGCTGCTCGGACGGCCGACTTCTGCCGCCGGCATCGCCGTGCTGGTCATCATCGTGCTGGCAGCCATCCTGGCGCCTTTCATCGCACCCTATGCGCCGTCAAAATTGTCCATCGCCAGCCGGCTGCACGGGCCGAGCCTCGAGCATCTGTTCGGCACTGACGATCTCGGCCGCGATGTCTTCACCCGCATGCTCTATGCCGCGCGCACTTCGCTCAGCGTCGGCTTCGCCGTGGTGATTTTCTCCTCCATCATCGGCACCATTCTCGGCCTGACATCGGGCTATTTCAAACGGCTCGACGCACCGGTGTCGCGGCTGATCGATGCGATGATGGCATTCCCCGATATCCTGCTCGCCATCGCCCTGGTCGCAGCCCTTGGCGCAACGGCAATCAATGTCGTGATCGCGCTCGGCATCGTCTATGCGCCCAGGCTCGCCCGCGTCGTGCGCGCCTCGACGCTGGTCATCCGCGAACTGCCCTATGTCGAGGCGGCGCGGGCGCTCGGTGTGCCGACGCCGGTCATCCTGATCCGCCACGTTTTGCGCAATGTGACCTCGCCGCTTCTGGTGCAAGGGACCTTCATCTTCGCCAATGCCATCCTCGCGGAAGCGGGCCTGTCCTTCCTCGGCGTCGGCATTTCGCCCGACATTCCGACCTGGGGAACGATGATCGCCACCGGCCGCCAATACATGGATCAGGCGCCCTGGGTGATGATGTTTCCGGGTGCCGCCATCGTTATCACCGTGCTGTCGCTGCAACTGGTCGGCGACGGCCTGCGCGACCTTCTCGACCCTCGACTGGCAAAGGATATCTGATGTTCGGCAATCGCTTTCAAAAGGCCGACCGGCCGCTGCTGATCAAGGGAGCGAGACCTGTCGGGTTCGGCGCCGGCTTCGACCAGCCGCTCGATATTCTGGTCGACGAGCAGGGCCGCATCGCCGAAATCGCGTCAACGATTGCCGCCGGCGAGGGCGTCAACACGGTCGATGCCAAGGGCGCGTTCCTGTCGCCGGGGTGGACCGATCTTCATGTCCATGTCTGGTATGGCGGCACCGACATTTCGCTGCGCCCCGAACAATGTGGCGCGGCGCGCGGCGTCACCACCATGGTCGATGCCGGCTCGGCCGGCGAGGCCAATTTCCATGGCTTTCGCGAATTTATCGTCGAACCGGCGCGGGAAAATGTCTACGCCTTCCTCAACATCGGTTCGATCGGGCTTGTCGCCTGCAACCGCGTCAGCGAACTGATCGACATGCGCTCGATCGACTTCGACCGCACCATCGCCACCGTCGAGGCCAACCGCGATGTCATTGTCGGGCTGAAAGTCCGCGCCAGTCACGTCATCACAGGCGGCTGGGATCTGACGCCGGTGCGGTTGGCGAAAAAACTCAGCCGTATCCTCAAACTGCCGATTATGGTGCATGTCGGCGAGCCGCCGCCGCTCTATGACGATGTGCTCGGCCTGCTGACCGAAGGCGACATCGTCACCCATTGCTTCAACGGCAAGGCCGGCGGCTCGATTATCGAGGACGAAGACCTCTACCAGCTGGCCGAACAGGCAGCGGCGCGCGGCATCGTGCTCGACGTCGGCCATGGCGGCGCGTCCTTCTCCTTCGACGTCGCCAAGGCAGCGCTCGAGCGCGGCCTGGCGCCGGCGACGATCTCGACCGATCTGCACAACCGCTCGATCGACACATCCGTCTGGGACATGGCCACCACCATGTCCAAGCTCTTGTCGCTCGGCATGAAATTCGAGGATGTGGTGGCGGCCTCGACGACCGCACCGCGCCACGCCATCCGCCTGCCGACGGAAAAGCTGCTGGAAAAGGGCAAGCCGGCGGAGTTCACCATCTTCGATGTCGTCGACGCCGATCTGACGGTGCGCGACTCCCAAGGCGCGCTGAGCACATTGCACCGGCTGTTCGAACCACGCCACGCCATCCTGGGTGCTGAGGCCATTGCCGCGCATCGCCATGTTCCTATCCCCAGGGAAGGCGAGGGCGGTGTCCATGCTTGTCCGCATTGTGGGTGGAAGTTTTGACCGAAGCGCTCGCCAGCGACGTCATCCTGTCGGTCCGCGATTTGCGGACCTGGTTCGTGACGCGCCGCGTTACGGCCAAGGCGGTCGATGGCGTGACCTTCGATCTGACGCGCGGCAAGACGCTCGCCGTGGTCGGCGAATCCGGTTCGGGAAAATCCGTCACCAGCCTGTCGATCATGGGGCTGCTGACCCGGCCCGGCGCCATTGCCGGCGGCAGCATCCTGTTTCGCGACCGGCAGGAGCGCGTCCACGACCTTGCCGGCTTTAGCCAGAAACAGTTCCGCAAAATCCGCGGCTCCGAGATCGCGATGATTTTTCAGGAGCCGATGACCAGCCTCAATCCGCTCTTCACCGTCGGCGACCAGATCGGCGAGATGATTGCGCTGCATGAACCGGTCGACCGCCGCGAGGCGCGCAGCAGAGCGCTCGCCATGCTGAAACATGTCGAAATTCCCGACGCCGAATCTCGTCTGGACGACTATCCGCACCAGATGTCGGGCGGCATGCGCCAGCGCGTGATGATCGCCATGGCGCTGTCGTGCAGCCCTTCGCTGCTGATTGCCGACGAGCCGACCACCGCGCTCGACGTCACCATCCAGGCGCAGATCCTCGATCTGCTGCGCCGGTTGCAGGCCGAGATGGGCATGTCGATCCTGTTCATCACCCACAATCTCGGCGTCGTCGCCGAAATCGCCCATGATGTCGTCGTCATGTATGGCGGCCGCGTCGTCGAACAGGCGCCGGTCAACGACCTTTTCGCGCATCAGCGCCACCCCTACACAAGAGGCCTGCTCGCCTGCACGCCGAACGCCGCGCGCGACATCGATGCCACCGGCGAGCGCCATGCGCTGTATTCGATCCGGGGCAGCGTGCCGCCGATCACCAATTTGCCGCCCGGCTGCGCCTTCGAGCCGCGCTGCGACTTCGCCATTACGCCGTGCCGGGCCGCACCGCCGGCATTGGTGCCGGCCGGCCCGCACGGTGCGTCGCGTTGCATCAGGAGTGCCGAGCTATGAATGCGCCGCTGCTCAGCGTGCAGGGCCTGACCAAGCATTTTCCGGCACGCAACGGCCGCATCGTCCATGCGGTCGAAAATGTCAGCTTCGATGTCCGGCGCGGCGCGACCGTCGGCCTTGTCGGCGAGTCCGGTTCCGGCAAGACCACTGCCGGCCGCGCTCTGCTGCGGCTGGTCGAACCCACCGGCGGCAAGGCGCTGTTCGATGGCGTCGACCTGTTTTCGCTGTCGCCGCGCGACATGCGCGCCTACCGGCAGAAGCTGCAGATCGTCTTTCAGGATCCGTTCTCCAGCCTCAATCCGCGCATGCGGGTCGCCGCCGTGATCGGCGAGGCACTCGACGCGCGCGGCTTTCAGCGCGGCAGAAAGCGGGCTGAACGTGTTGCCGAGCTGCTGACCCTGGTCGGCCTGTCGCCGGACCACGCCAGCCGCTACCCCCACGAATTCTCCGGCGGCCAGCGCCAGCGCATCGGCATTGCCCGCGCACTCGCAGTCGAGCCGCAATTCATCGTTGCCGACGAGCCGGTGTCGGCCCTCGACGTTTCGGTGCAGGCGCAGGTGCTCAATCTGTTCAGCGATCTGCAGAACAGGCTCGGGTTGACGCTGCTGTTCATCGCCCACGACCTCTCGGTGGTCGAATATCTCTGCGACGAGGTGGTGGTCATGTATCTCGGCCGCGTCATGGAGCGCGGCCCGAGCCGGCTGGTCTATGCCGCGCCGCGCCATCCTTACACCAGGGCGCTACTGGCAACGGCTCCAGTGCCGGATCCGGCGCGCCGCCGCACGCACATCCCCTTGCAGGGCGACATCCCAAGCCCGATCGCGCCGCCGTCCGGTTGCGTCTTCCGCACCCGCTGTCCGGAAGCGATTGCCGCCTGCGCCGAAATCGTCCCGCCGGTAGATCCGATCGGCGGCGGGCATCACGTGGCCTGCATCCGCCACAATGAAATTAAATCAGGTTGACCGCCGCCATGCTGCTGCCCTTTACATCATCGCGATCAACCTCTTGAGGTCTCATGACAGCCGACGCACCTGATCAAGAGCTGAACCGCGAAAAAGTCGCCCCCGAACCGCGGAGGTCGCGCACCAGCGGCATCGACCGCGCGCTGCAGATACTGGACTCGCTGCAGCGCCAGGGCCGGCCGGCGACCGCCTACGAGATCGCGCGCGACATCGGCGCGCCGCTGTCGACCGTCTACGTCATTGTCGACGATATGGTCGAGAAGGACCTTCTCGACCGCAAGGACAGCGGCCAGCTCTGGCTTGGGCCGCGGCTCTACCAATATGGCCTGACCTATGCCCGCACGCTCGACCTGCTCAATGTGGCGACGCAGGAAATGCACGAACTGGCGCAGGGGTCGAAGGAAACCGTCCAGGTCTGCGGCCGTGACGGCGATCATATGGTCGTGCTGGCCATGGAAGAGGGCAAGGATCATTTCCAGGTGACCTCGCGCGTCGGCACGCGCACGCCGCTCAACTGGACGGCGTCGGGGCGGCTGCTCGTCGGGCATCTGCCGGAAGCCGACCGTCTCGCCATCTTTGCCCGCTCGGCCACCGCTTCGCCGACGGGACGGGCCGAGACCGACAGGAATGTGCTGGCCAAGGCATCGGAGGCAGCACTGGCGCAGGGGCTGGCGATCCAGGCCGGCGAATCGGACTTTTCGGTCGCCTGCATCGCCGCACCGATCCGTGACAGCCAGGGCGCCTGCCGGGCGACGATCTCGATCGTCGTTCCCGACCTGAAACTCAGGCAGAAGGACCCCGATCTGACCGCCCTGGTCAGGCAAAGCGCCAGCCGCATCGAGACGCGGCTGGGCTGGCGCCGCGGCGGGGGGTAAGCGCCGCGCTGCTGCGCGCCGCCGGCCCTTTGTTTGCGGCCTTTTCATTTTAGCTGGCGTGCATTATGTCTTGCGCGTCGCGCGGGGGCGCGTCTTGTCAATTCTGAGAGCATCCGTTACGCCCCGCCCATGACAGTTACCGTCCGTTTTGCCCCCTCACCAACCGGCCGCATTCATATCGGCAATGCCCGCACCGCCTTGTTCAACTGGCTGTTTGCCATGAACAACAAGGGCCGTTTCATCCAGCGCTTCGACGACACCGACATCGCCCGCTCGAAGCAGGAATTTTCCGACGCCATCCTCTATGACCTGCACTGGCTGGGAATTTTCCCTGACGCCACCGAATACCAGTCGCGGCGCTTCGAGGCTTACGACGAGGTGGTGGAACGGCTGCAGAGTGCCGGCGTGCTCTATCCCTGCTACGAAACCCCCGAAGAACTTGATCTGCGCCGCAAGGTGCGCCGCACGCGCGGCCTGCCGCCGGTCTACGGTCGCGAAGCGCTGACGCTGTCGCAGCAACAGATCGCCGAGTACCGGTCGGACGGCCGCCGGCCGCACTGGCGCTTCCTGCTGCCCAACTTCACCAGCGATCCGCTGCAGCCGGAGCGCACCGAAGTGCACTGGAACGATCTGGTGCGCGGCGAGGAAACCGTCGATTTGGCCTCCCTGTCTGATCCGGTGCTGCGGCGCGAGGACGGCACCTATCTCTACACTTTGCCTTCGGTGGTGGACGACATCGAGATGGGCGTCAGCCACGTCATCCGCGGCGACGACCACGTCACCAACACCGGCGTGCAGATCGCGCTGTTCAAGGCGCTGGGCGCCGAACCGCCTGTGTTCGGCCACCACAATCTCTTGACCACGGCCTCGGGTGAGGGCCTGTCGAAGCGCAGCGGTGCGCTGTCGATAGAAAGCTTGCGCGAGGACGGTATCGAACCGATGGCGGTGGCTTCGCTGGCGGTGCTTGTCGGCACGTCCGAAAATGTCGCGGCCATGCACGACATGCCGGCACTGGCCGAGCGCTTCGATCCCGCCGCAACGTCGAAATCGGCCGCAAAATTCGATCCGGACGAGCTGTTCGTGCTTAATCGCGCGCTCATGCACCACATGCCGTTTTCCGAGGCGCAGGACCGGCTGATTGTGCTCGGTATCTCCGGCGACAAGGCCGAGCCCTTCTGGCTGGCGGTGCGCGGCAATATCGACCTGCTGAGCGACGCGGTCGGCTGGTGGCGTATCCTTGCCGACGGACCGCAGCCCGCGCCGGAATTTTCCGACGAGGATCGCGATTTCCTGCAGCAGGCCTTCGACCTGCTGCCGGAAGAACCATGGACCGGCACGGTCTGGAAAGACTGGACCGCCAAAATCAGGGAAGCCAGCGGCCGCAAGGGCAAGGCGCTGTTCATGCCGTTGAGGCTGGCGCTTACCGGACTTGCTTCCGGGCCGGAGCTTGCAGATCTATTGCCGCTGCTGGGTCGGGAAGGAACGCTGGCCCGACGACCCTGACCTTGCGCTGGTCCGGCGGGATCAGCGACACCGGCGACACCGCAGGCTTGACGGCAAGGCGCTTGATGGCGGCGCGGTCGAGCCCGCCTTGCATGTTGGCCAGCGTCTCCGGATCCGCGCCCGGATCGGGCTTTGCCGCCGGCACCGGAATGAACGGCGTCGTCTCAACATCAGGCTGCGATGGCTCGGGCGGCGGCGGGTTGCCGCCGATGATCTCGAAATTCCCGGCCTGCGCATTGCAGCCGCAGGTCGGCGGCCGTGACATGTTGGGCTGTTTGTAGAGATAGGCGGTCGGCAGTTCGCTGTAGGGCTGGCCGGTCACCGACGAGGTCATGTTGGCCGAGTCGTCGTCCATGCCGCGCGAATAGAACACCTGCATCTCGGTGCCGGGGCAGCTCGATTCGCAGTTCTTCTGGTCGCGCTCGAAATCGCCGAACGAGGCCGAATTCGACATCGGGAAGAAGTAGCCGTCGCAGGTGCGCACACAGCTCGTATGGAACTCGCCGCCGACCGTCGGGAAATCCGGCACGCCGGGCTGGTTGAGCACGCGGCGCACATTGCGCTCCTCGCCGGGATCATCGTCGGCCTCGTCGAGCGTGTCGACCGGCTGGTTGCCGCCGAAAAGCTGGTCGAACAGATTGCCGTCGTCCGGTTCGCGGCTGGCTTCCTGCACCGGCTCCTGCCGGCGCGGCGCGGGCTCGTCGCGGCAGCCATTGGCGTCGAGCGCGGCCAGGATGCGGCCGCGGTCGCGCCGCGAGCCGCCACCGCCGGCAAGTTGAGCGCGCTTGGCCTGCAGCGCGTCGAGATTGGCATTCATGCGATCGATGCTGCTGTTCAGCGCAGCACATTGGCTGACGTTGCGCGAAAACAGCGAAAACCCGCAATTCGCATCGCTCGCACGACCGCGCACCTTTGATAACTGTTCGATCTGGCGGGCGATGGCGTTGTCATATTTCCGCACCATGCCGGACTTGCCGCCGCCATTCGATGAAGAAGCAAGCTCGGCTTCCAGCTGCCGGCAGACGCGCGAAGCGGCTTGTGGCTCGGTGGTGGTGACGGCCGAAAGCACAAGCGCGCCAAGCAGCGCAGCCAGGTGCGTCAGCTTCCACCTTCCGCCCATCATTGCCAGAGACCCCGCTTGCCTGCCTGTCGCGATGCTACCGGATTCGCAGTTAACCGTTCCCTCAATCTACAACCAAAGATGGTCTTAGCCCATAGACGAGGTGCACGAGGCGTTCGGATAAGGCGGCAACTGAGCGACGTCATCGCTGCATGAAAAAGGCGCAATCGTTCGGGAAATATCCCCTCGATCCAGCAATGCCCGGGGGACCTGCATGACCGCGATTAGCCGTCGAACCGCCCTGCAGTTCGGTCTGTTGTGCCTGGCGGCGCCCGCCCTGGCGCAGGAGGCATCAGCCGCGCCGGACTGGCGCAGCAAATTGGTCGAAGCCGCGCGTGAGCAGATCGGCGTCACCACCTTCTACGACCCGACCTATGTCCGCCTCGACTATCCGGGTGGCGATGTCGCGCCGGATCGCGGCGTGTGCACGGACGTCGTCGTGCGCGCCTATCGCCGCGCCTTCGGGCTCGACCTGCAGAAGCTGGTGCATGAGGATATGGCAGCCAATTTCGCCGCCTATCCGAAGACCTGGGGCCTGAAAGCGACCGACCGCAACATCGACCACCGCCGGGTCGGCAACCTTGCGACCTTTTTCGCGCGCAAGGGCGATTCCTTACCCGTCAGCGAGAATCTCGCCGACTTTCAGCCGGGCGACCTCGTCACCCAGACGCTGCCCGGCAACCTGCCGCACATCGTCATCGTCTCGTCCGACCGTTCTGCGGACGTGCCGGAAAGGCCGCTGGTCATCCACAATATCGGCGCGGGCGCCCGGCAAGAGGACACGCTGTTCGCTTTCAGGCAGACCGGGCGATACCGCTTCGCGCCTGCCTGAGAAACTCAACCGAAATCGACCACCGCCTGCGCCTTGTGCGCCGCCTCGACCACCGCCAGTGCCGTCATGTTGACGACGCCGCGCGAGGTCACCGACGGCGTCAGAATATGCGCCGGCTTGTCGGTGCCGAGCAGGATCGGCCCGACATGCAGTGCGTCCATCATCGTCCGCAGCGCGGACAGCGTGATGTTGGCCGAGTCCAGATTCGGAAACACCAGCAGATTGGCTTCGCCCTTCAGCCGTGAATGCGGATAGACGCGCTGGCGCAGATGCTCCGACAAGGCGGTGTCGGCATGCATCTCGCCGTCGCATTGCAGCTCGGGCGCCACCCGCGCCAGGATCGCCGCCGCCTGCCGCATCTTCAGGGCGCTGGGTGAATCGCGCGAGCCGAAGTCCGAATGCGACAGCAATGCTGCCTTCGGTTCGATGCCGAAGCGCTGGATTTCCTCGGCGGCCAGAATGGTCATTTCGGCGATTTCTTCCGCTGTCGGATCGACCGAGACGTGGGTGTCGGTGAGGAAGATGATGCCGCGCTGCGAGATCAGCATCGACAGCGTCGACAGATCGCGGTCCTTGACGCCGGGGCGAGCGCCGATGACCAGCGTCACATTGCGCAGATGCCGCTCGAACCGGCCTTCGAGGCCGCAGATCATGGCGTCGGCGTCGCCGCGCTTCAGCGCCAGTGCCGCAATCACCGTATTGTCGGTGCGCACCATGGTGCGCGCGGCCTCCGTCGTCACGCCGCGGCGGCCGGCGAGCTCGATCAACAGGTCGACATAGTGGCGGTAGCGCGGATCGTCCTCAGGGTTGATCAGGCCGAAATCGACGCCTGGCTTGATGCGCAGGCCATAGCGCTTCAGCCTGACCTCGATGACGTGCGGGCGGCCGATCAGGATCGGTTCGGCAATGCCTTCCTCCAGCACCACCTGGGCGGCGCGCAGCACGCGCTCGTCCTCGCCATCGGCGTAGATGACGCGCTTGGCGCTCGACGCCTTGGCCGACGAGAATACCGGCTTCATCACCAGGCCGGAGCGGAAGACGAAGCGGTTGAGCTGGTCGATATAGGCGGCGAAATCGGTGATCGGCCGGGTCGCGACGCCGGTGTCGCAGGCAGCCTTTGCCACCGCCGGCGCAATGCGCAGGATCAGCCGCGGGTCGAAGGGCGAGGGGATCAGGAAGTCGGGTCCGAAGATCGGCGTCTCGCCGGAATAGGCCCGCGCCGCGACATCCGACGGCTCTTCGCGGGCAAGGGCGGCGATCGCCCTGACCGCGGCCATCTTCATCTCCTCGTTGATGGCGCTGGCGCCGCAGTCCAGCGCGCCGCGGAAGATGTAAGGAAAGCACAGCACGTTGTTGACTTGATTGGGGAAATCGGAACGGCCGGTGCAGATCATGGCGTCCGGCCGGGCAGCGCGCGCCGCCTCCGGCATGATCTCGGGATTGGGGTTGGCCAGCGCCAGGATCAGCGGTTTCGGCGCCATGTGTTGCAACAGTTCCGGCTTCAGCACGTCGGCGGCCGACAGGCCGAGGAAGACGTCGGCGCCCGGGATCACATCGGCCAGCGTGCGCGCCTCGGTGTCCTTCACATAGGGATCTTTCCAGCGATCCATCTCGTCGGTGCGGCCCTTGTAGGCGACGCCGAAGCGGTCGGTGACCCAGATGTTTTCGACCTTGGCGCCGAGTGAGACCAGAAGGTTGAGGCAGGCAAGTGCTGCCGCACCGGCGCCCGAGGTGACGATCTTGATGTTAGAAATGGTCTTGCCGGCGAATTCCAGCCCGTTGAGCACGGCAGCGGCGACGATGATGGCAGTGCCGTGCTGGTCGTCATGGAACACCGGAATGCCCATGCGGGCTTTCAGCTGTGCTTCGACCTCAAAGCATTCCGGCGCCTTGATGTCCTCGAGATTGATGCCGCCGAAAGTCGGCTCCAGCGCCGAAATCGTCTCGACCATGCGCTCGATGCCGGGCGCGTCGATCTCGATGTCGAAGACGTCGATCCCGGCGAATTTCTTGAACAGCACCGCCTTGCCTTCCATCACCGGCTTGGAGGCAAGCGGCCCGATATTGCCGAGGCCGAGCACGGCCGAGCCGTTGGAGACGACGCCGACCAGATTGGCGCGCGCCGTATAGTCGGCGGCAGTCGCCGGATTGTCGCGGATTTCAAGGCAAGGGGCGGCGACACCCGGCGAATAGGCCAGCGCCAGGTCGCGCTGGTTGCCGAGCGGCTTTGTCGCCTGGATTTCGAGCTTTCCCGGTCTTGGATGCTTGTGGAAGTAGAGGGCGGCTTCGTCGAGGTCCGAACGTGCCGTTTTCTTGTTCTCGCCTTCCATGCGGCCGCTCCCTCAAACCTGCTGTGTTCGAGTCCTTTTAGCATGCGGCCAACGGTTTTCGCGACGCTAAATGACGCGCCGGCAGCTTTACACCGCGCCGCGTCGAAAGTCGTATCGTATCAAACGCTTACATGGATTTTATCGCGACTCCTGCCGCTTTGGTATAACGTCGATCAAAAGGCGCTGACGTAAAGGCCGCCATCGACCGGGATGTTCTGGCCCGTGAGATAGCCGGCATGAACCGAGCACAGGAAGGCGCAGATCTGGCCAAACTCTTCCGGCGTGCCCAACCGCTTGGCTGGAACATCAGCACTGATGCGCGTCTTGCGGGCTGCGGCCGCGGCCGGGTCTTCCGTCGTGCCGGCCTCGTGCGGGCCGCGTAGCCTGTCGGTGTCGAGCTTGCCTGGCAGCAGGCTGTTGATGGTGACGTTGCGGTCGATGACCGTGCGCGCCACGCCGGCCAGGAATGAGGTCAGCCCGGCGCGCGCGCCGGACGACAGGTCGAGGCCGGGGATCGGCACATAGACCGACAGCGAGGTGATGTTGACGATGCGGCCGAAGCCGCGCTTGGCCATGCCGTCGATGACCGCCTGCACCAGTTCGATCGGCGTCACCATGTTCTGCGTCACGCCTTCGAGGATTTTTGCGCGGTCGAGCTCGCGGAAATCGCGCAGCGGCGGGCCGCCATTGTTGTTGACCAGGATGTCCGGGTCGGGGCAGGCTGCCAGCAGCGCCTTTTGCACCTCGGGTTTCGAGACGTCGCCGACGATCTCGATCACCTTGACGCCATAGCGTTCGCGCAGTTCAGCGGCGGTTTTGGCCACCAGCTCGGCGTTGCGGCCGTTGACGACGAGATCGCAGCCGGCTTCGGCCAGCGCGATGGCGCAGCCGCGGCCGAGCCCCTTGCTCGAAGCGCAGACAATGGCCTTCTTGCCCCTGATACCGAGATCCATGACGATTTTCTCCTGTGATTGGCGCGGCACGCTAGCTCTTTGGCTGGCCCAATCGCAACCGTCATACGGTTGTTGCATGAATCGGGGCATAGCCTGCGCGAAAGCAACGGTGACGATCTGATGTCCAGCACAGAAACCCGCACTTTCCGCAGCATGTTCATATCCGACCTGCATCTCGGATCGAAGGCGGCCAAGGCCGAGTTCCTGATCGATTTCCTGCGGTATCACGACGCCGATATCATCTATCTCGTCGGCGATATCGTCGACGGCTGGCGCCTGCGGCGCAGCTGGCATTGGCCGCAGAGCCACAATGACGTCGTGCAGAAATTGCTGCGCAAGGCGCGCAAGGGCACCTCGATCACTTACATCGCGGGCAATCACGACGAGTTCGCGCGCCAGTTTCAGGGTGTGCATTTCGGCGGCATCGTCGTTGCCGACCGCGCCATCCACGAAACCGCCGACGGCCGGCGTCTGCTGGTCATCCATGGCGACCAGTTCGACACCGTCGTCCACAACCAGCGTTGGCTCGCCTATCTCGGCGACTATGCCTATGACGCGGCGATGATGGTGAACCGCGTGGTGACGAAGCTGCGCCATCTGCTCGGCCTTCCCTACTGGTCGTTCTCGTCCTGGGCCAAGGTCAAGGTCAAGAAGGCGGTCAATTTCATCGGCTCGTTCCAGACCGTGCTCTCCGAGGAGGCGCGCCGCTCGCATGTCGACGGCGTCATCTGCGGCCACATCCACCATGCCGCGATCGAGAATTACGACGATGTGCAGTACATCAACACCGGCGACTGGGTGGAGAGCTGCACGGCGGTGGTCGAGCATTTCGACGGCCGGATGGAGATCATCCACTGGGCAAAAATCCTTCCCGAAGCACCCGACGAACCCTTCATCCCGATGCTGATCGAAGATCGGGTCGTTGAAGCGGCGTGAACCCTGTTAATCGGTTAGTCCAGGTAGTTTCGGCTCGCTTTCCTGCATGTTAAGGGATCGAGGCGCGTTGCAGCCCTTTGTGCAGCGTAATTGGATCGATTCATGTCGCTGCCGCCGCTCTCGCCCGAACAACTCGTCAAGCCACGCCATTTCGAACTGCGCATGAGCCTGATCTTCGCGACACTGTTCGTGTCGCTGGGAACGCATCTGCCCTATTTTCCGCTTTGGCTCGAGGCCAAGGGGTTTCACGCCGAGCAGATCGCCATCATCCTCGCGGCGCCTATGTTCTTGCGTGTGGTGACGACGCCG
The DNA here is from genome assembly GCF_056403855.1 of Mesorhizobium sp. P2_E7. NCBI lineage: Bacteria > Pseudomonadati > Pseudomonadota > Alphaproteobacteria > Hyphomicrobiales > Phyllobacteriaceae > Mesorhizobium > Mesorhizobium sp. P2_E7. The sequence continues at coordinate 999,262 of NZ_JBFUER010000001.1, forward strand.
CTGCTCACCGCGCTCGCTGACCGGGCCAAGGACAGGGCCGATGTCTATATCGCGCTGGTGGCCGCGACCATGGTGCTTTCCGCCGGCTATTTCCTCACGCCGACCTACGCCATGGTGCTTGCCGTATCCTTGGCGCTGACGGTGGTGTGGACGCCGCATTCGCCGATCGCCGATTCGCTGGCTCTGTCGGGCGTGCGCCGCTTCGGTTCCAACTACACCGCGATGCGCAAATGGGGCTCGATCTCCTATCTCTGCGCCAATGCCGCGGGCGGCTTCATTCTCTACTGGACAAGTGTGCAAGCTGTGCCGGTGATCATTTTCGTGTCGCTTGCCGTCGCCCTCGTCGCCGGATTGTTGGCGCCGCGGATGGGACGGCCGCGCAAGGCCTCGCCGCTTTCGGCGACTGAGATCCAGCACCAGGCGCCGAGCCTGTTCAATGCCTATTTTCTCTACTTCACCCTCGGCGTTGGCATCATCACCGCCAGCCATGCCTTTCTCTACGGCTTCGTCTCCATCTACTGGAAGTCGATCGGCATCAGTGGCTCCGTCATCGGGCTGCTGTGGGCCTGGGGGGTCGTAGCCGAAGTCTGCATGTTTTTGTTTTTCAACCGTCTTTTCGCCTCCGTCTCGGTCGTTAAGGTGATGCTGATCGCCGGCATCGGCTCCATCGTGCGCTGGATCGCCTTTCCGCTGATCTGGCCGCTCGGGCTTGGCGTTGCCGGCTTCTTCGGCGTCCAGACCTTGCATTCAGTGTCGGTTGCGATGGTGCTGATCGGCCTGCAGAAGATGATCGGCGAAACCGTTTCGGAAGAGCGCACCGGTGCCGCGCAAGGCATTGCCTATTTCTTCAACGGCTTCTTCATGGCGGCGGTGACGCTTGCTTCCGGCCCGCTTTACGAGCGTTACGGCGTCGACGGCTTCCTGGCGATGATCCCGATCGCCATCATCGGCCTGGCGCTGATCGGGCTCGCCGCGCGCTCAGCCCCACAGCATCCTGTCAGGCGGTGAGACCAGCGACCCCTGGTAGACGAGGCCGGGCTGGCGGTCGCGGGCCAAAAGCAGCGGACCGTCGAGATCGACGAATTCGGCGCCTTGCGCCAACAGTACCGCCGGCGCCATCGCCAGCGACGTGCCGACCATGCAGCCGACCATCACCTCAAACCCCAGTTCGCGAGCGCGGTCGCGAAGGGTCAGTGCAGCCGTCAGGCCGCCGGATTTGTCGAGCTTGATGTTGACGGCGTCATAGAGGCCGACGAGCGCTTCAAGGTCCTTCGCTTCGTGCACGCTCTCGTCTGCGCAGATCGGCACGGGATGCGCGATGTGGCGCAGGATGGCATCATGGCCGGCGGGGAGCGGCTGTTCGATCAGGGCGATGCCCTGCTCGGCGGCGAAAGCGAGGTTCTCGACGATGTTGGCACCGGTCCAGCCTTCATTGGCGTCGAGAATGATGCGGCTCTCGGGCGCCGCTTCGGTCACCGCGCGGATGCGGGCCATGTCGTTGTCGCCGCCGATCTTGACCTTGAGCAGTGGCCGCCCGGCATTGGCACGCGCCTGCGCCGCCATCGCCTCCGGCTCGCCCAAAGACAGCGTGTAGGCCGTCTCCAGCGCCGACAAGGACACAGCGTGGATGGCGTCCGCCACCGCTATGCCGCTCATCTTCGCCTCCAGGTCCCATAAGGCGCAATCGACGGCGTTGCGGGCAGCACCCGCCGGCATCGCATCGAGCAGGTCTTCCCGGCTGATGCCGCCTTCTATCTGGCTGCGCATCGCCTCAATGGCGTCGCGCACGCCGTCCATGGTCTCGCCATAGCGCTTGTAGGGGACGCATTCGCCCCAGCCGCGATTGTCGCCATCGCTGATCGTACAGGTGATGACTTCGGCTTCGGTCTTCGATCCGCGCGAGATGGTGAAGGTGCCGGCGATGGGAAAACGCTCGGCCTCAACCGAAATGACACGCGCCATATTTTTCTGCTCCGGCTATGCAACATCAGCCTGTCGGCAAATCGACAGGTTCGACCCGTCAGGCTAAACAGGACGCCATGTTGACCATCGGCAAACGCGACGCAAGCGGCAACGCCGCCAAGGAGGCCGACCACCAGCCCCGCGTCGCGGTCGGCGAGGAGGGTGGGGTCCTCGGCTGTGCTTTCTCCGGAATCTGGACGACAACGACCGTGGCGCATATCGACGCCGAGATGCGCAAGATCGAGCATCGCAAGGGCTTTCAGACGCTGGCCTTGGACCTTTCTCACATCGAGAAGATCGATACGGCCGGCGCCTGGCTGATCGACCGCCTGGTCAGTGTCTTCGAAAAGAAGGGCGTCGAGATCAAGATGCAGGGGCAAAGCGATGTTGCCTCCATCCTGCTTGGCGCCGTCGGCGAAGCGGTTCGGCGCGAGCCCGATTCGCGTGGTGTCCGGCGCCCCAACATCATCCTTCGCGGGCTGGAGGCAGTCGGCCGCCGCGTCTATGAGATGCGCGACGATTTCCTCGCCTCGATGAACATTCTTGGCGCCACCATCGGCGGCGCGCAGATGAAGCTCGGGCGGGGCCATGCCATCAACCCGGCGGCGATTTTCAACCAGATCGACCGCATGGGTGTCGGCGCCATACCGGTGGTGGTGTTGATGTCGGCCATCGTCGGGGCCATTGTCGCCCAGCAGGGCGCCTACCAGCTCAACTATTTCGGCGCCAACATCTTCGTTGTCGACCTGGTCGGCGTGCTGATCCTGCGCGAACTCGGCGTGCTGATGACCGCGATCATGATCGCCGGCCGCTCCGGCAGCGCCATCACCGCCGAAATCGGCTCGATGAAGATGCGCGAGGAGGTCGACGCGCTGAAGGTCATCGGGCTAAATCCGATCGGCGTGCTGGTGTTTCCGCGCCTGGTGGCGTTGGTGATCGCGCTGCCCTGTCTCACCATCATCGCCAATTTTGCAGCCCTTGGCGGCGGCATCATCGCCGCCTGGCTCTATTCCGGCATTGCGCCGTCCGCGTTCATCGACCGCCTGCGCGGCGCCATCGATATCAGCACCATCTTCGCCGGGCTGATCAAGGCGCCGTTCATGGCCATGATCATCGGCACCATTGCTTCCGTCGAAGGCATGAAGGTCGGCGGCAGCGCCGAATCGCTGGGCCTGCACGTCACCGCCTCGGTGGTGAAGTCGATCTTCGTCGTTATCATCCTCGATGGCCTTTTCGCCATCTTCTACGCCTCGATCGAGTTCTGACATGATGGGTAAGAACTCAAAGGCGATCAAGGCTGTGCAAGGAACGGACGAGAGCGATATCGTCCTCTCCGTTCGTGACATCACGGTTTCCCTCGACGACAAGCTGATCCTCGACAAACTGGCACTGGACATCAAGCGCGGCGAAATCCTCGGTTTCGTCGGCGCCTCGGGCGCCGGCAAGTCGGTGCTGCTGCGCACCATTCTCGGCCTGCTGCACAAGCAGGCTGGCACGATCAAGCTGTTTGGTCTCGACCTCGACAAGGCCAGCGACATCGAGCGGTTGCGCATCGACATGCGGCTTGGCGTTCTCTTCCAGCACGGGGCGCTGTTTTCGGCGCTGACGGTGCAGGAAAACGTGCAGGTGCCGATGCGCGAATATCTCGATTTGCCCAGGAAGCTCATGGACGAGCTGGCCTTGCTCAAGATCGAACTGGTCGGCCTGCCGCCCGACGCCGCGCAGAAATTCCCCTCTGAACTGTCAGGCGGCATGATCAAGCGCGCCGCCCTGGCACGCGCACTGGCGCTCGACCCCGATATTGTCTTCCTCGACGAGCCGACTTCCGGGCTTGACCCGATCAGTGCGTCCGAGTTCGACGAATTGGTGGTGAAGCTGCGCGATACGATGGATCTGACTGTCTATATGGTCACCCACGATCTCGACACGCTGTTTACCGCTTGCGACCGGGTGGCGGTGCTCGGCAACAAGAAAATCCTGGTCGAGGGCACGATCGACGACATGCTGAAGAGCGAGGAGCCGTGGGTGAAATCCTATTTCCGCGGAAAACGCGCCCGGCAACTTGATCTTGCAGCGCGCGCATAGCCATAAGTGGGGCAATGGAAACCAGAGCCAACTACGTAATTGTCGGCATTTTCACCCTGGTCGCGATCCTGGCGGCCTTCGGGTTCGTATATTGGACCGCCGCGATCGGCGATCGGGGCGAGACGACTTTGTTGCTCGTGCGCATTCAGGGTTCGGCCTCAGGCCTCGGCCCCGGCAGTCTGGTGCTGTTCAACGGCGTCAAGGTTGGTGTGGTCAAGCGCGTTGCTTTCGACCGCAACGATCTGAATGCTGCCATTGCCACGACCGAGATCGACAAGACAACGCCGCTTACCAAATCGACGCAGGCCGATATCGGCATCGCCAGCCTTGCCGGCCAGGTCAACATCGAACTGAAGGGCGCCGATCCCAAGGAGCCGAGGTTGCTTGAAGAGGCGGAAAAGGAAGGCAAGACCGCCGAGATCATCGCCAACCCGTCGGCGGTCAACAATCTGCTGCAAACGGCGCAGAACATCTTCACCCGTGCCGACAAGGTGCTTTCCGAACTCGAAGGTTTCACCAGGGATGTGCGCGGGCCGCTGACGCAGACCGTCAAGAACGCCCAGACATTTTCCGATGCGCTGGCCAAGAATGCCGACGGCATCGACAAGTTCCTGACCGCCGTCAGCGCGCTGTCTGACGAGTTGAAGGGTGTTTCCGGCAAGCTCGACGGCACGCTGAAGGCTGCCGAAGGCCTGCTCAATGCCGTCGACAAGGACAAGATCAAGAGCATCGTCGCCAATGTCGACACGGTGACGGGGAACCTCAAGGAAACCTCGAAGCAGCTCGACGGCGTGATCAAGAATGTCGATACGGCGGTCGGCTCGGTCAATGATTTCGCCACGCGCACGCAAGGCACGCTGGCCAAGGTCGACAATGTGCTCGACGGCATCGATCCGGCGCAGGTGCGCACCGCGCTCGCCAACATCCAGAAGGCCAGCGAAAACGCCAACAAAGCCGCCGCCGACATCGCCATGGTGACTGACAAGTTCGCCGACCGGGCCGACGATATCGACCAGACGATCAAGGACGCCCGACAGCTGGCGCAGCGCCTCAACGATGCCTCGGTGCGCGTCGACGGCATCCTGAAAAGGGTCGACACGCTGCTTGGTTCAGGCCAGGCCGACGGCGTCATGGCCGATGCCCGGGACACGCTGAAGGCGTTCAAGCAGGTCGCCGACACGCTGAACGCGCGGCTTGGCACCATCACCGACAATCTGGCGCGCTTCTCCGGCCAGGGCCTGTCGAATGTCGAGGCGCTGGTCCAGGACAGCCGGCGTTCGATCAGCCGTATCGAAGAGGCGGTGACCGATCTCAGCCGCAACCCGCAGCGCATCCTGTCGGGTGGTGACGGCGAGGTTCGGCAGTTCGATGGCAGGGCGCGGCGTTGACTTCCGTTCCCGCCCGCCGCAAGAAGTTGAACCGCGAATGCGGGTTGGTCTTACGATCCGGGGACAACGGGGATCGCGCGTGACGTTCGGTTTGGGTGGGTATAAATCTGCTGTCGTGTTGCTTGGCTTGACCCTTGCCGGTTGCGCGGCATTGGGAGGCAAGCCGGCGCCGCTCGATACGTTCGAGTTGTCAGCCCCGTCGATCGACGCGCATGGCCACAGTCGCCGCCAGATCCTGATCGCCCAGCCGTCCGCGCTCAAGGCGCTGGACAGCCAGAACATCGTCATCAAGCCGTCCGACCGCTCGATCCAGTACCTCAAGGGCGCGCAATGGGCCGACCGGCTGCCGCTGATCGTGCAGGCAAGGCTCGCCGAAACCTTCCAGCGCTCCGGCAGCTTTGCCGGCGTCGGCAAGCCGGGTGAGGGGCTGGCGATCGACTATCAGGTGATCGTCGAGATCCGTTCCTTCGAAGTCCGCGTCAATGGCGGCGAGCACGCCGAGGTCAACCTCTTCGTGCGCATCCTGAACGACCGCAACGGCGAGGTCCGGGCGTCGAAAAGCTTCACTGCATCCGCCCCCGTCTCGGGCAGCGGCAATCCGGCCTATGTCAGCGCGCTCGACAGCGCCTTTGGCGAGGCGGCGAAGGATATCGTGCGCTGGACGGATTCGGTTATCTGAGAACCGGTACCCGATAGATCAGAAATAGAAAAAGGCGGGAAATTTCCCGCCTTTTCTTTTTGAGCGTTCCTGTCGCCGTCAGTGCAACCGGCCGCTAGCGTGGGCCAGCATGGTGTAGACCTTGCCGGTGTCCGACGTCAGGTAGGTCTGCGCCATGATGTTGTCGCGGTCGTTGCGCGAGACGTCCTTGAGCAGCTTTTCGAAATCGTCGCAATAGCGGTCGACGGCTGCGCGGAACTCCGCCTCTCCCTGATACTTGCGGCGGATTTCATCGAAGGTCTGCTGGCCCTTGAGCGTGTAGAGACGGCGCGTGAACACGTCACGCTCCCCGCGCCGGTAGCGGTTCCACAGCTCGATCGAGGCATCATGGTCGATCGCCCGCGCAATATCGACCGACAGCGAGTTGAGCGACTCCATGACATGCAGCGGCGAGCGCTGGGCGGGAGCCGCGCGCGGTGCTTCCGCGGGCGCTGCCGGCTTGGCAGCGACTTCCTCCTCGCGCGATGCGCCGGTCAGCAGGTCGCGCACCCAACCACCTTGCGGCGTGCGGGCGTTGGCGTCGCGCTGGCGCGGTGCTTCGGCAGGGCGTTCGATATCAAGCGTGCCACGCAGGCCGCCGAGCGGCGCCTGCGGAGCGGGACGCTCGGCCTGCGGTGCCGGCGGCGGCCGGCGTACAGGCTCGGCCGGGCGCTGGACTGGCGCCTGGGGCGCCGGCCGCAGGTTGCGCGGCTCGGAATTGTCGCCACCGCCGCGGCCCGATTTCGCAACGATATCCGAAAGTTCCTTGAGCGCGTTGATCTGCTCGGAAACGGCACGGCGGATTGCCGAGGTCGATTCCTTGGCCTCTTCCGGCATCTCGATGACGCCCTTCTTGAGCTCGGCGCGGGTAAGGTCGAGCTCGCTCTTGATCGAGCTTGCGGTGCGCCGCATCTCCTCGGTCGCATCGGCGAACCGGTTGGTTGCCGAATCGACCACTTCCGCAATGGCAACACGGATCTTGTCGGCCGATGCCAGCGTCCTGCCTTCGGCATTCTGCATCGTCTGGCCGACAAGGCTCTCGAAGGAACGCATCACCTTTTCGAGGTCTTCCGACTTCTTGACCAGGCCGACGGCGAGGTCTTCCAGCGACGACTGCCGCTCCAGCGTGTGTTCCAGATTGCTCTGCGCCGAGCTCAGCAGGTCGGAAGCCGACGACAGCAAGCGGCTGTGCTCGTCGAACTTGGTGGCGATCGAGGCGACTTCGCGCAGCGTCGAAGACGACAGTTCGGTAAGCCGCGTCGTGTTCGAATCGACCAGGCGGGCCGAGCTGGCGAAAGTCTGCGCGGCCTTTTCGGTGGTCGCCGCGAAGCTCTGCGTGCTGCCGCTGAGACGTTCGTCGACCTGGCCGAGATTGACCGCCGCCTGCTCGATCAGCTCACCGAGCTGCGAAGAGGAGACGCTCATGCGGCCGATGAGATCGGCGACACTGTCGGCGAGCGACGAGCGCGCGCCTTCGACGGCCGACAGCGTTTCGGCCGTGCGGCTGGCGAGCGCGTTGACGAGGGCGGCGTTTTCGCTGCGCAGCTTCTCGGTGGCGCGTTCGGTGACGTCTTCCATGCTCTTTTGCAGTTCCGAGCCGCCCTGGGCGAAGCGCTCGACCAACGGCCGCGCGGTTTCGTCGAGGATCTTCGCCATCTCGGCCGAACGTGCCGCCAGCATCGTGTTGAGCTCGCGGGTGTTGGTGCCGATGGTCTTGGCCGCGTCGTTGGTGCTCTGGCCGATATGCTGGCCAACCGCGGTGAAAGTCTCCGCAATCGTGTTGGCGCGCGAGATCAATTGAGCCTCGGCGCTGGACACCTGCTCGTTGAGCTTCTGGCCCATCGTCTCGGTGGTGTAGACGAGGCGGTTTTCGACACTGGCGACCTGTTCCTCGACGCGGGTGGTTGCTGCCGCGACACTCGCCGCCAGCCGCTCGTCGGCGCCGGCCAGAGCCTGCTCCATTTCGCGGGCGTGGACGGCAAGTTCCTGGCCGGTCTGGCGTGCGCGTTCGGCAACCCGCTGTTCGGTGCTGGCGAAGGCGCCGACGATGTTGTCGGCATGCTCGCCGATCGTCGAGGTAGAGTCGGCGATGCGCGACACCAGGCGGTGGTCGGCCTCGTCGAAGATGCGGCTGATCTCGGTGGCGCGGGCCGACAGCGCGTCGGAACCCTCGGCAATGCGCGAGATCAGCTGCTGGTCGGCGGCATCGAAGATGCGGCCGAGGTCGGATGCGCGGGCGGCCAGCGCTTCGGCCGATTCGCCGATGCGCATGCTCAGCCGCTGGTCAGCACCCTCGAAGTTGCGCAGGATGTCGCCGGCGCGGTCGGCGAGCGACTGCGCCGTCTCGACCGCCCGGGCGACCAGCTTCTGGTCGGCGGCGTCGAAGGTGCCGGCGATTTCGCCGGCGCGGGCAGCCAGCCGTCCGGCGGTTTCTTCGGCGCGGGCGAGCAGCGAGCTAGACGTCTCGTCATGCCGGGCAAGAAGCGCGCTCGATGTATCTTCGGCGCGAGCAAGCAAGGCGTTCGTCGTGTCCTCGGTGCGAGCAAGCAGCGCGCTCGTCGTGTCCTCGGCGCGTGCGTGCAGGCGGCGATCCGCATCCTCGAAGGTGCGGGCGATGTCCTCGGCCCGGGCCAGCAGTGCGGCCGAGGTCTGTTCGGCGCGCTCGGCAATTTTGCGGTCTGCATCGCTGAAGGCGGCACCTGCCTGTTCGTGCAGGGCGCTGGTGACTTCCATCACCTTCTCGCGCAGGGCGCCGGCAACGAAGACGGCGCTCTTTTCGAGCACGTTGCGGACATTGTCGACACCCACCGACAACGCGCGCTCCATGGTTCCGGCGCGCTCTTCGATGATGCCGGTCTGCTTGCTGAAGGCCTGCTCGATCTTCTCGACATCGGCTGCGATAGCGGCCGAGATATCGGTGCTCCTGGCGGCGATCTGGTCGATATGGCCCGATAGCGAGCGGTCGACATCCTTGCGTGTGTCGGCGAGCTTTGCCAGATCGCCTTCCAGCGCCTGGGTCAGCAGGTTGCGGCCTTCGGCCAGCTTGCCGACATGGCCGGCGATGATGTCGTCGACCTCGCCGCGGCTTGCCGACAGCTTCTGGAGGTCGGCTTCGAGCGCGCGCTTGAGGATGTCGCGGCCTTCGGCCAGCTTCTCGACCTGGCCGGCGACCAGTCCGTCGATGCTCGACCGGCTCTCGGCCAGCTTGGCGAGGTCGTCCTCGAGAGCCTTCGACAGCGTCGCACGATCCTGGACGAGCTTGTCGCTGTGACCCTGGAGCAGGCTGTTGACATTTTCCAGATCGGCTTCCAGCACCCGTGCGAACTCTCCACGGTTTTCGCTCAGCTTCTGTGACTGGTCGACAATGGCGCTCCTGATCGTGTTGAGATCGGCTTCGAGCGCCCGCTTGAGGATGTCGCGGCCCTCGGCGAGCTTCTCGACCTGTCCGGCGACCAGCCCATCGATGCTGGAGCGGCTTTCCGCCAGCTTGGCGATGTCGTCTTCCAGTGCCTTTGAGAGGGCCGAACGGTCCTGGACGAGCCTGTTTTGATGGTCGCCCATGATGCCGCTCACATTGCGCAGATCATCTTGCAGCGCCTGGGAGAGCGTCGAACGATCCTGGACAAGCCGGCTGGTGTGGTCGGCGATCAGGCTGTTCACATTCTGCAGATCGGCTTCGAGTGCCTTCGAAAGCTGGCTGCGCTCTTCCGCCACCCGGTCGGAATGACCCACGATGGCACCCTTGATGGTATTGATGTCGGCTTCGAGCGCGCGCTTGAGGATGTCGCGGCCCTCGGCCAGCTTCTCGACCTGACCGGCGACCAGCCCGTCGATGCTCGATCGGCTTTCCGCCAGCTTGGCGAGGTCGGCCTCAAGTGTTTGGGACAACAGGCCACGATCGTCGGCGAGCCGGTTCGAATGGTCGGAGAGCAGGCCCCTGATGCCGGACAGGTCGTTCTCCAGCGCCTTGCTGAGTTCGGTCCGGTCTTCGGCCAGTTTCGCCGAGTGGTTCTCGATCACGCCCTTGATGCCGATAATGTCGTTTTCCAAGGCCTTGGTGAGGACGGCACGGCCTTCGGCGATCTTTTCGACCTGGCCGGCGACCAGACCGTCAATCGAGGCGCGGCTGTCGGCCAGCTTGCCGAGGTCGGCCTCGAGGGCGCGCGACAGAATGTTGCGGCCTTCAGCCAATTTCCCGACATGTCCGGCGACCATTTCATCAATGATCGTACGGGCTTGCACGAGTTTTCCGGAGTCTTCATGCAAGGCCTGGTTGAGCCGGTTTCGGCCCTCTTCGAGGCGCTCAAGGTGGCTGCCGACCGACGCGTCGATGGCGGCGCGCGACTCATTGACCTTGCGCAGATCCTCTTCCAGAGCGCGCGAAATCAGGTTGCGGCCTTCGGCCAGCTTCTGCACCTGATTGGTCACGGCGGCGTCGATGCCGGCGCGGCCCTCGGCGAATTTCGCCAGGTCGGCCTCCATGGCCGCTGCCATGCGCTCGCGGCTTTCGGACAGCTTGCGGCTGTGGTTTTCGACCGCGTCCTCGATGCCGACGCGAGCGTCGGCGAGGCGCTGGATGTCGGTGTCGAAGGAGCGCGACACAACATGGCGGGCGGCTTCCATGCGGCCGGCGAAATCGCTGGCGCGGGCTTCGAGCATCGACGAGGTCGACGAGACGATGTCGGCCATGTCGGCGCCGATCTGGGTCTTGCCCTGGTCGATCATCGCCGACAAATGGTCCTTGCTCTCGGCAAAGGTGTGGGCAATCTCGCGGGCGCGCTCGACCAGCGTTTCATTGATCTGGCGGGCCCGCGCCTCGAGCGCGGCGTTGAGCTTCTGCGTGCCGGTGTCCAGCGCTTCGGCGCGGGTCTGGAATTCGCTGATCAGCGCCTGGCCGCGTTCGGCCAGCGTGCGCTCGATGCCGTTGAGGCTGGACTCGAATTCCGAGCTGAGCGTGCGCGCAGCACCGCCGAGCAGCGACACCATGCCGGTGGTGCGGTCGTCGAGCAGGTCGGTCAGCGAGCGGGTCAGGCCGTCGGTGGTGTCCGTCAGCTTGGCGATGCGGGTGTCGAGCAGCGAAGCGAAGGCTTCGCCTGAGGTCGACAGCCTATCGGTGATCGTGTCGAGCCGGCCTTCCACCTGATCGAAGATCGACATCGAGCTTTCGTTGATGCGGTCGATCAGCGTGTCGCCGGAATTCGTGATCGTCATCGACAGCTTGGTCGACGCGTTGAGGATGGAGTCGCGAATGATGTCGCTGGCAGCGCCGATTTCGTCCTTCAGCGTCTCATGCGCGCCGGTGATCGAAGCGCGCACGCGCTCGGCATGGGTGACGACGGCTTCGCGTTCGCTGCCCAGCCCGTCGACAAGCGAGCGGATACGGGATTCATTCTCCGAATAGGAGCGTTCGATCTGGTTGACCTCGCTGTGAACCAGCGTTTCCAGTTCGACGGCGCGCGCCAGCGTGCGCTCGATGCCTTCGCCCATCGCCGCCACTTCGCGGCGAACGGCCTGGCCGATCATCATGACGCGGTCCTGGGCGAGGTTTTCCGGCTCCGCTAGGCGGAAAGCCACTTCCGTCATCGACTGGGCGGCGATGCGCATTTCCTGCGCGCGGCGGATCATTGCCGCGAAAGCCCAAAACAGGACAACCGGTATGATTGCCGCGATTGCGAGGCCGATCAGTTCGGGGCGGGCCAGGAGTTGGTCGAATGTACGAATTTTCCAGATGCTGGGGCCAAACAGCAGATTGGCAAGACCTCCGGCGCCGGCAATCCAGGCCAGCGACACGAACGCCACGACCCAATAGATTGTGCTCGACGCACGCCGGTTGAGGCTGTGCAGCAGCGTCTTGTAATCTTTCTGGCGGTCATCGTTTGCCGGCTTGAAGCCGGCTGGCTGCGCGCTGTTGCGCGATTCAACCGGGCGCAACTCGGGGGGCTTGGCAGCCGGCGTCGCGCTTTGATTCTGTTGGATGGGTGCGCTTTGAATGGGGGCGGGTTTCTGGGTGCGGCCTTCGCGCGCCAGTTCGTCCGCGGCCTGCGAAATCTGCGCTTCCAGGTCTTCCATCGACGCCGCAATATCGAGATCGCCGCTGCCGTCTCCGCTAAGGTCTAGGTCTAGTGCCTTTTCGAGTTCCCTGGCTACGTCGCTGTCGAGAGTTCTGGTCGTCGTTGGTTTCTTCGCCATGCCTTCGCTACCCTGTACTAGCTGCCGAGGGACATTATGATTTTGGCCTGATTCTGGCTTGTCTTATCCCACGCAGGAGGCTGAAAATGGACCCTCGTATCGTAATGACACACAGGGGTAAAGAAAACATGCATTCCGCGAGATACGTAAAACTTTAAATATAAGGTTAACGAGAACGTGATTTCGCCGCCTCTAGGCAACAATTTTCCAGCCCATTCATTAACGCGTTGGCGACGGAAATCGCCTAGGTCTTTTTTGGCGATCGGGACAAGGGAGTTTCAAATTGGTACGCGGTGAAAGCGGCATTGCCTTCTCAATGCCGGGCGGCGATGCGTCGGGTCCGGCCCGTTCGCGGCCGGTGGATCTGGCCCATCTGGCCCGTCAGACAATGGGCGATCGCGCCCTCGAACAAGAGGTATTGGCACTGTTCGTACAGCAGGCGCTTTCCGTCCGCGACAGAATAGTCGACGCCGATGTCAGGGAGAGGCTGCTTCTGGCACATGGGCTGAAGGGTTCGGCGCGCGGCGTCGGCGCTTTTGCCATCGCCGACTGCGCCACATTGATCGAACAGCAGCCGGAAGACACGCGCAGCCTCAAGCGCCTCGGCGCCCTGATCGAGGAAGTGCGCGATTTCATCGCCGCCATCAGTCGGTAATGGCGGCCGCTCGTCGTTGGCCACCGGCATGAATCGGCCGGGCCAGGGCGCGCTTTAGCCAGCTTTCCGAAAAAACGTCACAAAGCGGCGCTTTCGCGCCGCAGTTGACTTGTCCGGCGGAGTGATTATCTCGGCTGAGACTCCCTTCAGGTGACAAATGACCAAGCTGACCTTCATCGCCCATGACGGCACTCCTTTCGATGTCGAGGCCGAAAACGGCTCGACCGTCATGGAGAATGCGATCCGCAACGCGGTGCCGGGCATCGAGGCCGAATGCGGCGGCGCCTGCGCTTGCGCAACTTGCCATGTCTATGTCGACGAAGCCTGGACGGCGGAGGTCGGCGAGCCTGAGGCGATGGAAGAGGACATGCTGGACTTCGCCTATGACGTCCAGCCGAACTCGCGCCTGTCCTGCCAGATCAAGGTGCGAGACGCCCTTGACGGTCTTGTCGTGCGCGTGCCCGCCCGCCAGGGCTGATTTCCCGGTCCAACCGATTTTTGCCGCCGCCGCTTGGCAGCGGGCCAATGCTCATGCAGTCTCGCCCGCAGTTTGGCCCAATTCTGTCAACGAGGCTCACCTGGCATGACCGATGTAATCAAGACGGATGCACTCATTGTCGGGGCAGGGCCGGTCGGCCTGTTCGCCGTGTTCGAGCTCGGCCTCCTCGACATGAAGTGCCATTTGATCGACATCCTCGACCGGCCCGGTGGCCAATGCGCCGAGCTTTATCCGGAAAAGCCGATCTACGACATTCCGGGCTGGCCCTTGATCTCGGCGCAAGGCCTGGTCGACAAGCTGATCGAGCAGATCCATCCGTTCAAGCCTGACTTTACCTACAACCGCATGGTCTCCAGCCTGGAAAAGCTGGAGGATGGCTCCTTTCGCCTCACCACCGACGAGAATGAGGTGTTCGAGGCCAAGGTGGTGGTGATCGCCGCCGGCGGCGGCTCGTTCCAGCCCAAGCGGCCGCCCATTCCCGGCATCGAGGCCTATGAGGGCAAGAGCGTCTTCTATTCGGTGCGCCGCATGGAGGATTTCCGTGGCCACGATCTCGTCATCGTCGGCGGTGGCGATTCCGCGCTCGACTGGACGCTGAACCTGCAGCCGGTGGCAAAAAGCGTGACGCTGGTCCACCGCCGGCCGGAATTCAGGGCGGCACCCGACAGCGTCAACAAGATGTACGCCATGCAGGAGATGAAGCAGCTGGAGTTCCGCGTCGGGCAGGTGAGCGGCCTGACCGGCGCCGACGGCCAGCTGGCGTCAGCGACCATCAAGGGCGGGCCTGACGGCGACATCGAGGTGCCGTGCACGCGTATGCTGCCGTTCTTCGGCCTGACCATGAAGCTCGGCCCGATCGCCGAATGGGGGCTCAACCTGCACGAGAACCTGATTCCGGTCGACACGGAGAAATTCCAGACCTCGGTGCCCGGCATCTTCGCCGTCGGCGACATCAACTGGTACCCCGGCAAGCTGAAGCTGATCCTGTCGGGTTTTCACGAAGTGGCGCTGATGTCGCAGGCGGCCAAGCGCATCATCAGCCCCGGCGAGCGCATCGTCTTCCAGTACACCACGTCGTCGACCAGCCTGCAGAAGAAGCTCGGCGTCGTGGGGTAGATATGCCGATATTCAGGTGATGCCGGCCTGCGAACGACGGCTTCCTGCGCTTCCGGTGCTCACGTACCCAAAAGTACGCTCCGCTCCGGTTCTCGCAAGCCACCGTTCTCGACTCGGCCTGACCTGAATCTCAGCATATCTACAGAGCCGAGGATCACTCCACCAGGACGACTGGCGCCTCGGCCTCGTCGCGGCCGCGCAGTGACTTCTCCGGCATCAGCGCCAGCGTGATCAGCGCCAGGACGAGCGTGATGGCCGCGGCAAGGAAGATCATCATGAAAGGGGTCGCCGAGACGATCTGTCCGGCAGCCGGCACGCCTTCGCCGGCAAGCGGCAGGCCGTAGCCGAGCGCGACTGCGCCGAGCATCGCGACGCCGAGCGCGCTGCCCAGCGAACGCAGGAAGGTCAGCACGCCGGTGGCGACGCCGAGATGCGCACGGTCGACGGCGTTCTGCACAGACACGGTGGCGACCGGGAAGGTGGTGCCGCTTCCAAGCCCGATGCAGATGGTCAAGAGCTCGACCACCAGCAGCGAGGCGCGGCCGGCGACCATGCTGAGCACACCAAGGCAGATGATGGCGAAGAGAACGCCGACCATGGCGATGCGCTTGTAATGGAAGAAGCGCGGTATCGTGCGGCCGCTGAACGTCGCGCCGGCAACCGTGCCGAGCAGCAGGCCGAGCATGGCAAGGCCCGACTGGCTGACCGACAGGCCGATGATCGACTGCAGATAGACCGGCAGGTACACGGACAGGCCGATATTGGCGGCCTGCAGCAGGAACATCGACGCCGTGCCGGCAAGCACGATCGGATTGCTCAGCACTTCAAGCGAGATCAGCGGCTCGGCCGCACGCATCAGCCGCAGTGCAAACGCGCTCCAGAAGACGGCCGAACACGCGAGCAGGCCGAGGATCTCGCGCGAAGCCCAAGGATAGGCGCTGCCGCCCCAGTTGAGCGCCAGAAGCAGCAATGCCGTCGCTACCACCAGAAGCAGTGCTCCCAACGCGTCGATGCGGTGCCGCTTTGCCGCAACCGGCAGTTTTCGCAGCGGCTTGTTGATGATCGCCATGGCCACCAGCCCAAGCGGGATGTTGATCCAGAAGATCAGCGACCAGTGCAGATGTTCGGCAAAACCGCCGCCGAGCAGCGGTCCGGCGATGCTGGCGACGGCCCATGTGCCCGAAATCCAGGCGGCATAACGCGCCCGTTCGCGTGGCGGCACCAGATCGCCGATGACGATCTGCGCCAAAGCGAACAGGCCGCCACCGCCCGCACCCTGGATTGCCCGGCCGATGACCAGCACGAACATGTTGGGGGCCATGGCGCTGACCAGCGATCCCGCAAGGAAGATCAGGATCGCCGCATAAACGGTCGGCCGGCGGCCATAGACGTCCGAGATCTTGCCGTAGAGCGGCGCCATGGCCGTCGCCGTCAGGAGATAGCCGGTCACGATCCACGGCAGATAGTCGGCATGGCCGAGCGATCGGCCGATGGTCGGCATGGCCGGCGCGACGATGGTCTGGTCGAGCGCCGCCAGCAGCATCGACAGCAGGATGCCGGCGATGATGACGTTCTTCTCGCTCTCCGTCAGCGGCGCGGCAGGCGCCGCCATCGCCGGCTTGTCGACAGCCTGGTCCATATCAGTTCATCCACAATGCCTGGCGAGCGGCTGCAGCGCCAAACGGCCGCTCCGCTGTCCGCCGCCTCAATTGGTCTTGATCTCGTGTCTCGAAGCTCGCGTCGTGCGAGCCTGACATATGTCGTTCCCTATAGGCCGATTTCGACCCTTGCCCGAAAACTTTTCGTGACTGGCCTCATGCTTCGGCGATTTTGGCTTGTGATCAGCCGGGCGGAAGCTGGCCGTTTTCGACGCGCTGCATGCGGTAGCGCAGCAGCCGCAGGATGCGGCTTTCGAAGTTGACGCCTTCGACGCGGTCGAAGCGCAGCTGGTCCTGGTCGTGCCTGGCGAGTTCGGCCGCGGTGATCTCAGCCGCCTTCGCCTTTGCGTCGGCGCAGGTCTTTTGCGGGTAGCTGGCGTTCAGCGCGTCCTCGAGCAGACGGCCGTGATTCTTGGCGATCTCGACATGGCGCTCCTCGTGGCGCTTGATGTCCGCCGACAGCGTATCCCAGAACAGCCTGACATCGGCGTCGGCCTTGCGCGGTCGGCGCCACTGCGGAAGGATGACCTTGACCTTGACGGTGACGGCGGCCTTGGCGATGCGGCAGGAATCGGCGGTTTGCGCGTAGCTTATGCGGGTGGTGAATGCCATCTGGGTGGCGCCCGGATGCCGCATCCCGGTGCTTTTCACCTCGGGTCCATGTGTCGACAATTGTGTCTCGATGGCATCGAGCGTGCTGCCGCCGATGCCAAAATAGCTGTAGGTCTTCACCAGATTGGCCGCGCTCGCCGGCAAAACGGTCAAAGCCAGCATCAGGGCGCAGAGCAGGGGTCGTTTCATCATGTTGCCTCTTCACTCACCTTGCTTTACGGCCGTTGCCGGCGCAACGGAATTGATCTTCCACCGATCACGCATCGTTGATGGATTGCAAGTGCTCGATGAGCCACATGGTTGAAGGATAATGACGACAAGGCGATGGCAACTGGCGCATGGGCGTCATCTCGACCTTGGCGAGAAGGCCATAGTGGTCGGCATTCTCAACGTCACACCGGACAGTTTTTCCGATGGCGGGCAGTTCGTCACGCCGGACCAGGCGGTCGCGCAGGCGCGCCGCATGGTGGAAGAGGGCGCTGCCGTCATCGACATCGGCGGAGAATCGACGCGCCCCGGCGCCTCTCCCGTAACCGCTGAAGAAGAGCAGGCCCGCATCCTGCCGGTGATCGCCGCGCTCGCGGCGTCTGGTGAAGCCCTGATTTCGGTCGACACCTATCGCGAGGAGACCGCGCGCCTGGCCGTTGCCGCCGGCGCGCATATCGTCAACGATGTCTGGGGCTTGCAGCGTGAACCCGGCATTGCCCGCGTCGCCGCCGAGACCGGCGCCGGTCTGGTCATCATGCATACCGGGCGCGAGCGGCAAAAACTGTCCGATGTCATAGACGACCAGTTTTTCTTCCTCAAGGCATCACTGGAAATCGCCAAGCGCAATGGCGTCCAGGATGACCATATCGTGCTCGATGCCGGCTTCGGCTTTGCCAAGGAAACGGCGGAGGAGAACCTCGACCTGATGGCGCGGTTTTCCGAACTGATGGCGCTGGGTTTCCCCCTGATGGCCGGTACGTCCAGAAAACGCTTCATCGGCACCGTCACCGGCCGCGAAGCGCCTGAGCGCGGCGCCGGGACGGCAGCCACCAGCGTCATCCTCAGGCTCAAGGGCGCCGATCTGTTTCGCGTCCACGATGTCGCAATCAACGTGGACGCACTGGCCATGGCGGATGCTATGCTGGCGCGTGAAAAGCCGGGACACTGAGCCCAGGAAGCCAAGAAATGTACGTCATCCGCATGAAGAACTGCGCCTTCTTTGCCCGGCACGGCGTGCTGGACGAGGAGGAGGCGCTTGGCCAGCGTTTCTATGTCGATGCCGAGTTGACGGTCGAGCCCAGCCGTCCGCTCGAGGATGATTCCATCGAGGACACCGTCAATTACGGCATCGCCTTCACGGTGATTGAAAAGATCGTCACCGGACATCGCCGGTTCCTGATCGAGGCGCTGGCGCTCGAAGTGGCGAAGGCGCTGACGGCGCGGTTCCCGCAGATCAGGAGGGCCGAGATCACCGTGCGCAAACCGAACGCGCCGGTGCCCGGCGTGCTCGATTATGTCGAGGTGACCGTTGTCTGGCCCGAATAATACGGTCTATCTCAGCCTTGGCGGCAATCTCGGCGATCCGGCCGCCTCGATGGCCACGGCGCTGCGCCTGCTCGACGCCGACGACAACACGCGCGTCATCGCCGTCTCCTCGCTTTACCGCACACCGCCCTGGGGCAAGCTCGACCAGCCGGATTTCTTGAATGCAGCTGCCGAAATCTCAACCGCGCTGGCGCCAAGGGCGCTGCTCGAACTCTGCCTCGAGGCCGAGCGCAAGCTGAAGCGGGTGCGCGAGGAGCGCTGGGGGCCACGCCTGATCGATATCGACATATTGGTGTTCGGCGACCGCATCATCCACGAGACCGGGCTGGAAGTGCCGCATCCCAGGATGCTCGAGCGCGCTTTCGTGCTGGCGCCCCTGGCCGAGATCGCGCCCGAACTGGCGGTTGGCGGCCGCAGCGTGAGCGAGCGGCTCAGCGCCGTCGATACGTCAGGCATAGAGCGGCTGGCTTCCGGCCGCGACTGGTGGCTGGGTTAGCCGGAAAACCCGCCGCCATCGAGAAATGCCTGTTCGTCCGCCGTCGTCTCGCGGCCAAGCATCTTGTTCCGATGCGGGAAGCGGCCGAAACGCTTGATGATGTCGCGGTGCTCGACCGCGTATTTGATGTACTCCGGCGCGCTGGCGGTTGTGAGCTCGACCGATCTGTCCTGATCGGCTGGCGATTCCGAATGTTCGTAGGGCAAATACAGGAAGACGCGCAGGTCCTCTTCCAGCGCCATGTCGTGGCCGGCGGCGATCGCCCTGGCAGCAAAATGCCTTGCCAGCGGATCGGTGGCGTACATATGGCCGCTGCCGCGAAAGCAGTTGCGCGGAAACTGGTCGAGCAGGATCATCAGCGCCAGCGAGCCCTCGGCATGCTCCGACCAGGCATCGCATTCGCGCCGCGCGGCCGCATAATGCAGGTCGAGAAACCGGGCGCGAAAATCCGCATCGAAAGCGTCATTCTTTTCGAACCAGGCGTCTTCGCCGGCTTCGCGCCAGAATTTTGTGACGGCGAGTGCGCGCTCGTCCAATGCGGTCATCTGCCTTCCTCTGGCTGGGCGGGTTCGGATTTGTTCAACACACCGGCTGTTTCTTCATTCAGCGCCTGGCCGGGGCGGCGTGGCGGGGCGAGTGGCGTCGGTATAGGCGTGCCGATATTGCCCCTGAGGAAGCGCCGGCCAGCCCGTATGCCTTCCGCCAGCTGCGTCTCGAAGCGGTCGTTGTCGCGGCGCCGAACATCCTCGATGACGTCGGCGACGTCTTCCGGTTCGACGCCAAGCGCTTCAAGCGCCGAGCCGCCGAAGACGAGGGCCGATTCGAAGGTTTCGCGCAGCTGGAAATCCACGCCGACGCGGATGAGCGACAGCGCGGTGCCGCGATCGTAGGCGCGCGCCAGAACCGTCAGCAGCGGGAACTCCGCCTTGATCAGTTCGGCAATGTGAACGGCAGCGTCCGCCTTGTCGACGCAGATCAGCACCGCGCGTGCCCTCCCGGCGCCGGCGGCGCGCAAAATGTCGAGCCGTGTGCCGTCGCCATAATAGACCTTGAAGCCGAAATCGGCGGCCGCCTGGATCATTTCGACATCATTGTCGATGATCGACACGTCGATACCGCGCAACAAAAGCGGCTGGCTGGCAATCTGGCCGAAGCGACCGAAGCCGATGACCAGAACGCTGCCGGTCAGCCCTTCGGCGATGTCGACGCCTTCGAGCGACTGCTCGTCGCGCGGCGTCAGATATTTGAGCGCAATGATAGCCAGCGGGGTCAGCACCATGGAGATGATGATGATCGCGGTCAGCGTGGCGTTGGCCCGGCTATCGATGATGCCGACCACCGCCGCGGCGGAATAAAGCACGAAGGCGAATTCGCCGCCTTGCGCCATGAACACGGCACGCTCCAGCGCTTCGCGGTGGCCGCTCTTCAGCACGCGGGCAACGAGATAGATGCCGAGCGCCTTCATCACCATGTAGGCGACGACATAGATGGCAACGAGCCGCCAGTTGTCGACCACCACATGCAGGTCGAGCGACATGCCGACGGCGAGGAAGAACAGGCCGAGCAGGATGCCGCGGAACGGTTCGATGTCGGCTTCCAGCTGGTGGCGGAAGGTCGATTCGGACAAAAGCACGCCGGCCAGGAAGGCGCCCATCGCCATCGACAGGCCGGACAGCTGCATGACCAGCGCCGACCCCAGCACGACCAGAAGTGCGGCCGCCGTCATCACTTCGCGCGCCTTGGCGTCGGCCAGGATGCGGAAGAACGGATTGAGCAGATAGCGGCCGGCCACCACCAGCCCGACAATGGCGCCAAGGCCGATGCCGACCTCGGTCAGCCTTTGCTGCAGGGTCATCTCGGCACCGCCCGGCGCCAGGAAGGCGACCAGCGCCAGCAGCGGCACGATCGCCAGATCCTCGAGCAGCAGGACGGACACGATGCGCTGTCCCTTGGGGCTGGCCATCTCGCCGCGCTCTTCCAGCAGTTGCATGACGATCGCCGTCGAGGTCAGCACGAAGCCGGCGCCGGCAACGAAGGACTGCGCGATCGGAAATCCGCCCGCTAGTCCAACGAGAGTCAGAAGCACCGCGCAGACGCCGACCTGTAGCGCGCCGAGGCCGAAAATCTCGCGGCGCAGGCCCCACAGTCGTGACGGCTGCATCTCCAGCCCGATGATGAACAGGAACATGACGACGCCGAGTTCGGCGACATGCAGGATGGCTTCCGATTCGGAAAAGATGCGGATGCCGAACGGCCCGATGACCACGCCGGCGGCGAGATAGCCGAGGATCGAGCCCAGGCCCATGCGTTTGAAGATCGGAACGGCGACGACGCCTGCGGCAAGCAGCGCCACCACCTGAATGAGATCGCTGCCCGATGCTTCCGCTGCCATGCCTCTTGTCCCCGTGTTCAGCAGCACTCCTTGCATGCAGTTGGAGCTAGAGGCAAGGGTGGGAAGCCTGCCATGACGGGTAGGTGCCGTTGCAGCGATTCCTCCGGTGGAACAACGGTCTCCGCTTGCCTGTCGGACGCTCGGCATCTATATTTGCCAAATGCTTGACCATTCGTCCCATCCGTCTTCGCCGCCGCATATCCCGATGGATGCGCTCAGCGAAGTTCTGCAGGACTTTCGCTTGAGTGGCGTCAACTACGGCCGCTGCGAGCTCCGGCATCCGTGGAGCATAGACTTTCCACAACAACAGCTGCTGCGGTTTCATTTTGTGGGCCAGGGTCCATGCTGGATTCATACCGAAGCGCAAGGATGGCAGGAGTTGCGCGATGGCGATCTGGTGCTGCTGCCGCAAGGCATCGCCCATCGGCTGGCGAGCGCGCCGGACGTTGAGGGCGGTTCGCTCGAAGGTTGCCAGGTGATCAAGCTGGGCGGCAATGTCTGCGAAGTGGTGCGGCAGGGAACGGGCGCGACGAGCACCCTTTTCTGCGGCTCGATGGCCTTGGGCTCCTGCGCGCTCAACCCGTTGATCACGTTGATGCCGCCTCTCATCAAGGGTTGCGACGTGGCCGGCAATGACCCGATCGTCGGCCCTTTGCTGGCGGCCATGACGGTGGAGGCCGCGCAACCGCAGATGGGCAGCGCCACCATCCTGTCGCGTATGGCGGACTTGCTGACGGCTCGGCTCATCCGCTGCTGGGTCAACTGCAATGGCGCTTCGACCACCGGTTGGCTCGCAGCCATCCGCGACCCGCATATCGGCCGCGCTCTGGCAGCCATGCACCGCGACCCCGGCCACAACTGGACGCTGGGAAGCCTCGCCGGCGTGGCAGGCCAATCGCGTTCGATTTTCGCCGAGCGCTTCAGCGCTGTTTTGGGCGAGGGAGCCGCACACTATCTCGCCCGCATGCGCATGCAGCTTGCCCGCGAGCTGCTGGGGCAAAACGGCTTGTCGGTTGCCGAAGTGGCTACCCGTTTGGGCTACGATTCCGAGGCATCCTTCGCGCGCGCGTTCAAGCGCATCACCAATGTTTCGCCAGGCGTTGTGCGTCGCACAATTCCCGGACGAATAGATATGAATTTCGGATTTTAAGGTACATATCATCCGAGCGGACTCGCCTATCTAAGATCTCCAAACTTTGGAGATCCTTCCGTGACTGACACAGCATTACAGCTTGAAGACGCCGCGATCGGCCTTGACGCCGATGCGCCAACCGCGTGGAGCGCAGCCACCTGGTTCGCGGTCATTTCACTGGCGGCCACCAGCTTTGCCCTGGTGTCCGCCGAATTCCTGCCGGCGGGTCTGTTGACGCCAATGGCGCGCGATCTCGGCATCAGCGAGGGAACGGCCGGGCAGGTCGTCACCGCCACCGCTTCGGTCGGCGCCGTGACGGCCATGCTGAGCAATGTTCTCATCGGCCGATTGAACCGCAAGACCGTGCTGGTTGGCCTCATGGCCTTGGCGGTCGCTTCCAATATTCTTGCAGCGCTGGCGCCGAATTTCTGGCTGCTGCTGGTAGGCCGGGCCGGGCTCGGCATCGCTCTCAGCGCTTTCTGGGCGCTTTCGGTTGCCGTCGTCGCGAGGTTGGTTGGCGCCAATGCGACAGGTCGAGGCATGGCCATCGTCACCCTCGGCGTCTCGCTCGCCACCATTGCAGCGCCGTCGATGGGCGCATTGATCAGCGATTGGCTTGGATGGCGCAGCGCCATGGCCATGACAGCGGGGCTGGCCCTGGTTGCCATGCTGCTGCAGTTTCTCAGCCTGCCGACCTTGCCTGCAAGCGCAAGCAATAGTCTTGCCGACGTGTTTCGGCTAACGCGACGGCGCGGCATTCAACTCGGCATGCTTGCCATTGTCTTGCTGATGACCGGGCATTTCGCCGGTTCGGTCTATGTGCGCCCCTTCCTCGAACACGTGACGCTGCTTGCAACCGGGCCAATTGCGCTCGCGCTGCTCGGATTTGGCATCGCCGCTGTGGTCGGCAATATTGCCGGCGGCCGCCTGGCCGACGCCAATATCCGAATGGCTCTCGTGGTGACTGCCGCGTTGATGGCGTTTGCGGCGCTCGCTTTGGTGCTTTGGGGTGTGCACATCGGCGCTGCCTTCGGCTTCGTTACGCTTTGGGGCCTCGCCTTCGGCATGGGGCCGGTGGTGCTGCCGACCAATCTGTCCCGTGCGGCACCTGATGCGCTGGAAGCGGCGGGCAGCCTGATGGTCGTATCTTTCCAGGTCGCCATCACCATCGGCGCGGTTGTCGGCGGTTTTGTCGTGGACAACTACGGTGCCACGGCGCCCTTGACTCTCACCGCCATCCTTGCCGCATCGACAGCTTTGCTGGCGCTGCTGCAGCCTCGCAGCTGAACCCTGCTTCAACTTATGCGGCGGCCTAACTTCGGGCCGCCGCGATGTTGCAGCCGCGTTACACAAGTTTATGCGGTGAGCGCGTTGCGTTTTGCCGCAATCGGCGGCTAAGGGACGCTCGGCTTCGGCCGTTGGAAGGCAGCGACGATCAAGTTCTGCCTTTGTGAGGAGATGACTGACATGAAGAAGTTTTTGCTCGTTGGCGTGGGTGTCGCCATGCTTGCCGCATCGGCCTGCTCGAAGGCGCCTGAGTGCACGTCCGAAATGCTGACCAAGAAGGCTCAGGATGTGACGACCGCCCTGCAGGAGGCGATCACCAAGGATCCGTCCAAGGCGGCCGATCTCACCGCCAAGGTCCAGGCGGTCACCACCAAATATTCCGGCGCCACCACGGCTGCCGAGGCCTGCAAGGCTTATGACGACGTGCTTGCCGCCATCAAGGGCTGATTTCGTTTCGGGGAATTGAGAAAGGCGGTGGCTCGGATAGCCGCCGCCTTTTTTGCTGGTGTTCTAAGGGATAGCCATCGTCCGTTTGTGATCGTCGATCTCGGCGAGCAGCCAGTCCTGGAACAGGCCTGTGCCCGGCTTGTTGCCGATGCTGCGACGCTGATGCAGATAGATGCCGGCCGGATAGGTGTGGCGGGCTCGGAACGGGGCGATCAGTTTTCCCTGCTGCAGAAGATCCTGCGCCATCATCGTGTCGGCCAGCGCTATACCCGCGCCGTTTATCGCCTCGCGCATGATCAAGGTGCAGTCATCGAGGGTCGTGCTCGATTTCGGTGTGGTGTCCAACACGCCTTCCTGCTCCAGCCATCGCTTCCATCGCATAGTCTCGCATTCATGGATCAGGTGGTGATTGACCAGATCGGCGGGCGACCGCAGCGGCACCGGCCCCTCCAGCAGCGCGGGCGCGCAAACCGGGGTCAGCAACAGCGGGATCAACAGCGTTAGCGCCGGGCCGGCCTTGTAGACGAACTCGTCGACAATGGCCAAATCGAAGTTGGCCCGCTTGCCGGACGTGGAAATCTCCAGATCCACGGATGGATGCAGCCGGCGAAAGTTTGGCAACCGGTCCGCCAGCCAAAGGTTCAGAACCGCCGGTACGCACAAGACCCTGACACGTTGGGCCTTGCCGTGGCTTGGGCCGTCGGAGACGCTGACATCGTCGGTGGCGCGCCAGATCGCCTCGAATGCTTCGGAGAGGCCGCGCGCATAGTAGGACCCCCTGATGGTCGGCGTTATCTGGCGAAAGCCACGCTCGAACAGATCCTGGCCGAGATTTCGTTCAAGCGCACGGATGTGGCGGCTTACGGCCGACGGTGTCAGGTGCAATTCCTCCGCTGCATCCTTGATGCTGCCGAGGCGTGCGGCAGCCTCGAAAGCGCGCATGCCGTTGAGTGAGGGTAGCGCCATCGCCCGATCATGAATTGTCAGTTGAGTTTTTGTCAATCGACTTGGGCAAAATTGGCGTTTGATCACCTGGTCGGTTCGGGGATACGCAAGAGACAAGAGCGACCAAGTCGCCATCAGTAAACGATTATTTGGGGCCTCCGGCACCATTCCACCAACGGCAGAGACCGGCCTGATCGGTTTCCACCGCTGGCGGGCGAAGCTTTGCGCAAAGCTGCGCTAAGGCCGGGGAAAAATGGGAGAATGACTGCTTATGCCTCAATCGCCAGTGCCGGTGTTTGAAGCGGCCGACGAGATTTCCGCGGAAACCTCTGTCGTCGTGATCCTGCAAACTGCCCAGACAGGCTTTGGTCCCCGGGCAGCGGCACTGGATGTTGAGCTGAGCGGGATTTTGTCCCGTGCCTGCTCCGATACGGTCGCTCTGGCCGAATCCGGCACCTGCATCGATGTGATCGCTCCCCAGGCCGTATCGACCCGGCGCGTCATCGTTCTCGCCCTAGGCAAGGCTGAGGCCATTACGACACTCTCACTGGCACGCGCCGGCGGTCTGCTTGCCGCGCATCTCGAGGGCAAGAGCGAGTGCGTCGCCACCCTGGTCCTGGACCCGATCGCCGGCGTCGATATGCCCGGCGCGGAAATCCTGGCGCGCGTGGCGCTCGGCATGCGGCTTCGGCGCTATCGTTTCGACATGCGCAACCAACGCCAGGGAGCAGGCGCGGATCGAACCTTGCGGGTACAACTGGTCGGCGCAAGCGGCGCGGAGCTCGCCCCGGCGCTGGCGCGGACCAATGCCATCGCCGACGGCGTCGAATATGCGCGCACCCTGGTCAACCTGCCGCCGAACCATCTCCATCCCGACAATTTCCACGATCACCTCGAGCCGCTGCGCGAAGCCGGCATCGACGTCGAGATCCTCGACACGGCGAAGCTCAGGGAACTCGGAATGAATGCCATCCTGGCCGTCGGGTCAGGTTCAGTGCGGCCGCCGCGCGTTGCGGTCCTGCGCTATCGCGGCAAGGGTGCTCCCGCACAGCCGATGGCTTTCGTAGGCAAGGGTGTCTGCTTTGACTCCGGCGGCCTCTGCATCAAGCGCGGCGAGCAGATGTTCGACATGAAGGCCGACATGGGTGGCGCGGCGGCAGTGGTTGGTCTGCTGATCGCGCTTGCCCGGCAAGGCAGTCCGGTGCATGCCGTCGGCGTTCTGGGCATCGCCGAGAACATGCCGTCCGGCACCGCGCTCAAGCCGCGCGACATCATCACCACGGCCTCCGGACAGACCGTGGAAGTGTTCGACACCGACGCGGAAGGACGGCTGATCCTGGCCGACTGCCTTTACTATGCAGCTACGCGCTTCAACCCCTCCGTGATCGTCGATCTGGCGACGCTGACCTATTCGGTGATGCGTGGCCTCGGATCGATATTCGCCGGCCTGTTCAGCACCGACAACGCCATCGCGACGCAGATGATCGCGGCAGGAGAAACGGTCGGTGAGCGGTTCTGGCAGTTGCCGCTCGACCGCGCCTACGATGAGGGCTTGCAATCGCCATTCGCCGATATCCGGCACCACGCCAAGGACATGGAAGATGGCGACGCGCCCTATGCGGCGGCGTTCCTGCGCCACTTCACCGAGGATCGGCCCTGGGTGCATCTCGACATAGCCGGCAAGGAAATGGCCGACAAGGATCAGCCGCTCGGCCGGGAAGGCGCCACGGCGTTCGGCGTGCAGATGCTGGAAGAATGGGTGCAAACCAGCCGCAAGGTGAACTAGGCCCAACAACAAGATGCCTTCAAACATGCAAGGAGCCGGGATGTCGTCTGAGATCAGTGGTAGGCAGAGGCGGGCCGCCTTCGGCAACTACGAAACCTGGTATCGTATCTCCGGCGACCTCGACGCCGACAAAGCCCCGGTGGTGATCCTGCATGGTGGCCCGGGCGCCGCCCACAATTATGTCGATGCCTACAAGCTTCTTGCCCGCCGCGGCCGCGCCGTCATCCACTACGACCAGTTGGGCTGCGGCAACTCCACCTTGCTGCCGCAGAAGGGCGCCGATTTCTGGACGCCCAAGCTCTTCATCGACGAGCTTGAAAACCTTGTCGACCATCTCGGCATCCGGTCCGGCTTCCATGTCCTCGGTCAGAGCTGGGGCGGCATGCTAGGCGCCGAATATGGGGTAACGCGACCGAAAGGCCTGAAGTCGTTGACCATCGCCAACTCGCCGGCTTCCATGAAGCTGTGGGTCGAAGAAGCCAACCGGCTGCGCGCCGACCTGCCCGTGGATGTCCAGGAGACGCTGACCCGCCACGAGCAGGCCGGCACGACGGACGATCCGGCCTACCAGGAAGCGACGATGCGGTTCTACGAACGGCATGTCTGCCGCGTGCCTTTTCCGCCCGAAGTGACGGAGACCTTCGCCCAGATCGCACGCAATCCGACCGTCTATCATGTCATGAACGGGCCAAACGAGTTTCACGTCATCGGAACGCTGAAGAACTGGAGCATCGTCGATCGACTGCCGGCCATCGATGTTCCGACGTTGATCATATCAGGTCGCTATGACGAGGCCACGCCAGCGACCGTGCAGCCCTTCAAGGACGGCATAAAAGGATCGCACTGGGAGATATTCGAGCATTCCAGCCACATGCCGCATGTCGAGGAGCAAGAGGCGTGCATGCGGGTGGTGGGAGACTTTCTGGACGACAACGACAACTGAGAAAAAAGGGGAATAAAACATGAAGAAACTGCTTTTTGCGGCGTCAGCCGCTTCATTGCTGGCCGCCACATGGCTGGCCCCGGCGCAGGCCGAATATCTCAAGGAGCATAGAGGCGGCACCATCCGCCTTCTCGCCCGCTCGGCGGCGGGAACGCTCGATCCGCACATCAACTACACCGACCAGGGTTGGCAGATGTACCAGCCGATCTATGACGGCCTGGTGGCCTTCCGCAAAGCCGAAGGCATGGACGGCTTCACCATCGTCCCCGATCTGGCCGAGGCGCTGCCTGTGGTTACGAATGACGGCAAGACCTTCACCTTCAAGCTGCGCAAGGGCATCAAGTTCTCCAGCGGCCAGGATCTTGGCGTCAAGGACGTCGTTGCCTCCCTCCAGCGCATCTTCAAGATTTCCGGACCGACCTCAGGCACCTTCTATGCCGGCATCGTCGGCGCCGACAAATGCCTGGCCGACACCAAGAGCTGCACGCTGGAAGGCGGCGTTGTCGGTGACGAAGCCGCCGGTACCATCACCATCAACATCACCAAGCCGGATGCCGAGCTGCTCTACAAGCTCGCTTTGCCTCACGCAGTGGTTCTGCCGGCCGACACGCCCGCCGAAGACATGGGCTCCAAGCCCATCCCCAGCACCGGTGCGTATATGATCTCCGCCTTCGACCCCAACAAGGGCATGACGGTGTCGCGCAATCCCAATTTCAAGCAGTGGAGCGAGGAAGTCCAGCCCGACGGTTATCCGGATGTCGTACAATATGATTTCGGCCTGTCCGAGGAAGCAGCGGTCTCGGCGATCCAAAACGGCGAGGCGGACTGGATGTTCGACGCGCTGCCGAGCGATCGCCTGGGCGAACTTGGCAGCAAGTCCATGGACCAGTTGCACATCTCGCCGCTGTCAGCATGGTGGTATGCGCCGTTGAACAACCGACTGGCACCCTTCGACAACGAAAAAGCGCGCCAGGCTGTTGCCTACGCAGTCGACCGCAACACGCTGGTCAAGCTGTTCGGCGGCAAGGTGCTGGCCTCGCCGGTCTGCCAGGTCCTGCCGCCGGATTTCCCCGGCCATGAGGATTATTGCCCCTTCACCAAGAACCCCGGCGCCAAATGGTCGGCGCCCGATCTCGACAAGGCAAAGCAGCTCGTCGAGGAATCCGGCACCAAGGGCCAGAAGGTGACCATCATCGCCGAGGACACCGCCATCTCACGCTCCATCGGTGTCTATCTGCAGAGCGTGCTGACCAGCATCGGCTATGTCGCCGACGTCAAACCGATCTCGTCCAACATCCAGTTCACCTACATCCAGAACACCAACAACAAGGTGCAGATGTCCATCACCCAGTGGTACAAGGACTATCCCGCGGCTTCCGACTTCCTGAACATCTTGTTCTCCTGCGCTTCCTTCCGTGAAGGGTCGGACGCTTCAATCAACATCGCCGGCTTCTGCGACAAGGATATCGACGCCAAGATGCAGAAGGCGCTCGATCTCGGTGTGACCGATCAGAAGGCTGCCGACAAATTGTGGGCCGAAATCGACCGGGAGGTCACCGATAAGGCGCCGGCCGTTGGCCTCTTCACGCCGAAGCGACTTGACTTCGTCAGCAAACGGGTTGGCAATTTCAAGTTCAACCGGCAGTTCAACTGGATGATCACCCAGTCCTGGGTACAGTAATGGCCTGGGTGCAGTAACGAACTGCGGAGAGGCACGGCCGTGTCGAACCAAGCCATCGCCATGCCGCGCAAGACGCGAGGGCCCTGGGCCGTCGCGTTTGCAAAGCTGGCAACGGACAGGGCTGCGATGGCATCCCTGGCCGTATTCCTCCTCATCGTC
Source organism: Mesorhizobium sp. P2_E7 (assembly GCF_056403855.1). Lineage (NCBI taxonomy): Bacteria > Pseudomonadati > Pseudomonadota > Alphaproteobacteria > Hyphomicrobiales > Phyllobacteriaceae > Mesorhizobium > Mesorhizobium sp. P2_E7. The sequence goes on from NZ_JBFUER010000001.1 coordinate 1,028,924, forward strand.
CTTGCCTGCCTCAGCGCGCCTCTCTACGCGAAATGGGCGGGCACGGACCCCTTCGCTTCGACGCTCGACGCCGTCATCCAGATCGACGGCGTCGACGTCCCCGTGATGGAGCAGTCGACGGAGGGGCTTGGTCTTGGCTACACGCCGATCGGTCCGACCTGGCGGCTCGGCAACTATTTCCTTGGCGCCGACAGCCAGGGCCGCGATGTCATGGCCCGTATGCTCTATGGCGGGCTGAGTTCGCTGCTGATCTCCGGCGCAGCCACCATCTTCACGCTGATCATCGGCACGCTGGCAGGGCTGATCGCCGGCTATTTCGGCGGCATCACCGATACCGTGCTGTCGCGCTTTCTGGATGTGCTTTGGGCATTTCCGATCTATCTGCTGGCGATATCGCTTTCCATCGTCACCATCGCGCAGGGCATCTCGATCGGGCCGATCGAGATCGAGTCCGGCAGTCTGTGGCTGCCGGTCATCATCATCGGCATTGTCTACGTGCCCTATGTGGCGCGCCCCATACGCGGCCAGGTTCTGTCGCTTCGACACAGCGAATTCGTGTTCGCCGCGATCAATCTGGGTGTGCCGGGATGGCGCATCCTGTGGCGCGACATCCTGCCCAACATCACCACCACGCTGATCGTCTTCGTGCCATTGATGATGGCGCTGAACATGCTGACGGAATCGGCGCTCTCCTTCCTGTCGATCGGTGTCCAGCCGCCGGCCGCAAGCTGGGGCACCATCATCCAGGACGGACAGGCGCTGCTTTACACGCGCCCGCTGGTGGCGCTGGTGCCGGGCCTGGCAATCGCGGTGTCCGTCATGGTGCTGAACGTCTTCGGCGACGGCCTGCGCGACGCGCTCGACCCGCGCTCCAAGGTACGGCTGGGGCGCGATTGATGATCTACGCCATCCTGCGCCGCTTCGGTCAGATGCTGTTCGTGATGTTCGGCATCTCGGTCATCGTCTTCCTGATTTTCTTTGCCACGCCGGGCGCCGACCCGGCGGCGCGCATTGCCGGCCGTAATGCATCGCCCGAGGTGCTGGAAGCGGTGCGGCACAGCTTCGGCTTCGACCAGCCGCTCTACGTCCAATACGTGAAGATGATGGAGAAGATCTTCGTCACCGGCGACCTGACCTCCTTCGTCAACCGCGGCTGGAAGGTGGTGCCGGCAGTCATGGATTCTATTCCCGTCACGCTCTCGCTGGTGTTTGGGGCGGCGATCCTGTGGGTGGTTGTCTCCATCATCATCGGAATCGTTGCCGCCGCCACCCGCGGCAGCTGGCTGGACAAGCTTCTGATGGCGCTGGGACTTCTCGGCATTTCCATGCCAGTCTACTGGCTGGGCGAGGTGATGAACCTGATCACCCAGAGCCGCTACCACGACAGCTGGGCGTTCTCCTGGGTGCCGCCGCTCGGCTACAAGAATTTCTCCGACGATCCGAAGGGCTGGTTCCTGACCCTGGTCATTCCCTGGATCACGTTGGCCATCCTCTACATCGGCATTTACGGGCGCGTCCTGCGCGCGGCCATCATCGAATCCATGCAGGAAGACTATATCCGCACCGCCCGTGCCAAGGGCCTGTCGGAAACGCGCATCCTGCTGCGCCATGCCTTGCGCACCTCGCTGATTGCCTTCGTCACCCTGTTCGGCCTGGATTTCGGCGCGCTGGTGGGCGGTTCCGCGTTGCTGACGGAGGTGGTGTTCGGACTGCATGGCATCGGCAAGCTCACCTATGACGCGCTGCAGAACCTTGATCTACCGATGATCATGGCAACGGTGATGTATGCCTCCATGTTCGTTGTCATCGCCAACGCGGTCGTCGATTTCGTCTACATCCTTCTCGATCCGCGCCTGAGGACATCATGATACTGTCGGTGCGCGACCTCAGAGTATCCTTCCGCACCAATGACGGCCTGGTGCGCGCCATCGATGGCGTTTCCTTCGACCTCGAAGAGAGCGAGATCCTCGGCGTCGTCGGCGAATCCGGTTCGGGCAAGACGGTGTCGCTGCTGGCGGTGATGGGCCTCATCACCGACCCCAACGCCATCATCGAGGGGTCTATCCGCTACAAGGGCCGCGAACTGGTGGGACTACCGGCGCGCGAACTCAGGCGCCTGCGCGGCAACGAGATCGCGATGATCTTCCAGGACCCGATGACAGCGCTGACGCCGGTCTACACGGTCGGCTGGCAGATCGCCGAGCAGATCCGGGCGCATCAAAATATCAGCAAATCCAAGGCGATGGCGCGCGTCGAGGAACTGCTGGCCGAGGTGAATTTTCCCAACCCGCACGAGGCCATGTCGCGCTATCCGCACCAGCTTTCCGGCGGCATGCGCCAGCGGGCGGTGATCGCCATGGCCCTGTCCTGCAACCCGGCGCTGCTGGTCGCGGACGAGCCGACCACGGCCCTCGACGTGACGGTACAGGCCGGCATTCTTGACCTCGTGCGCAAGCTGCGCGCGACGCACAAATCGGCGGTTGTCTTCATCACCCATGACATGGGCGTGGTCTCCGAACTCGCCGACCGGGTGATGGTCATGTATGCCGGCCGGGTGGTGGAGCGCGGCAGCCGCATGGAGCTATTCTCCGACCCGCGACACCCCTATACGCGCGCGCTGCTCGGTTCGATCCCGCCGCTGACCGGCGAGAAACCACGCCGCCTGCCGGCCATTCCGGGCTCGCCGCCATCGCTGCTGCGCTTGCCGCAAGGCTGCGCTTTCGGCCCGCGTTGCCCGGTTCAGTATGAGCCCTGTGTGTCCGGCAAGCCCGACCTTGGCGCCAGCACCCATGCCGCGGCGTGCTTCCGGGTGGCGCAGGCATGAGCGGACCGATGACCAGCAAAGACCTTCCGATCCTCGAGACGCGTTCGCTCGGCAAGCGTTTTGCGATCGGCACTCGTTTTTCCGCGGAGGGCAAGCGAACCGTCCATGCCGTCGACAATGTTTCGCTGACGGTGTGGCGCGGCGAGACAGTCGGGTTGGTCGGCGAATCCGGATGTGGCAAGTCCACGCTGGCGCGCTGCCTGGTGAGACTCTACGACATATCGGACGGCAAGCTTTTCTTCGAAGGCGACGACATCACCACAAAGTCGCTGTCCGAACTCAGGCCGCTGCGGCGCCGTCTGCAAATGGTTTTCCAGGACCCGTCGGCCTCGCTCAATCCGCGCCGGCGCGTTGGCGATCTGGTGGCCGAGCCGCTGCGCATCCATGGCAAGCTTTCGTCCCGCGAGATTTCCGCGCGGGTCGCGGAACTGTTCGACCTCGTCGGACTGCTGCCGGATCATGTCATGCGCTTTCCCCACGAATTCTCCGGTGGACAGCGCCAGCGTGTTGGCATTGCGCGCGCCATTGCCCTCAATCCCGATCTGGTCGTGCTGGACGAACCCGTCTCGGCGCTCGACGTGTCGGTGCAGGCGCAGATCGTCAACCTGCTTGCCGACCTCCAGGAGAAGCTGAAGCTCACCTACATCTTCATCGCTCACGACCTGTCAGTGGTGCGTCAGGTCTCGACCCGCATCGCGGTCATGTATCTTGGTTCGATCGTCGAGGAAGGACCGGCGGAAGAATTGTTTGCGACACCATCCCACCCTTACAGCCAGGCGCTGATCTCGGCGGTCCCCGTCGTTGAGACGACGCCGAGCGGGACGAGCAAGCGCGTTATCCTGACTGGCGATGTGCCGAGCCCGCTCAACCCGCCACCCGGATGCCGCTTCCATCCTAGATGTCCGATAGCGGTGGAAAGGTGCCGCACCGAACGACCCGTGCTCGAGGAGCGTAAACCCGGCCGCAAGGTGGCCTGTCACTTCCCGACATTGATCTGAGCGTGACTCGCAAAGCTATCGCGGCGCGTAAAACTGTCCGTTGCTTTCCGGGGGAACGGCTTGAAGGTCAGTTCTTGGCGATGGAGCCGACTTCGACGGCATCGACGCGCTTGAGGCTCATGCCGATCACCGGCACCAGTTGCTGGTCGACGCGCACGGCGATGGTCACCGTCATCGAATTGTCGTCGGGAATGCGGGCCTGCATGACGCCGCGCAGCTGGTTGCGGTTGATGGTGAAGACCACCTTGCGGGGATCGACGACATTGCCGCCGATGATGTCGAGGCCGGTGCCTGCCGCGCCACCCATGAAATTGCCCTTGTAGTCGCGGCCCTTGCGCTCGACCGTGGCCGACATTTTTTGGGTGAAAACACCGACCCGGCAGTCGCCGTCCAGCGTCATGCCGGTCTTGTCGTCAGGCGTCGAGCCGTCGAAGCTGCAGGTGAATTTCGTACCCTTGTACTTGCCGGCAACGATCTCGCCCGGGCCGACCCATTTGCCTTCGACAGTGCGGAAGAACTGCTTGTCGGGTTCGGCGGCAGAGGCTTTCCCGGCCAGGCCCAAAGGTGCTGCGAGCGCGACCATGGGCAGGACGCAGGACAAGATTACGCTTTTCATAGACGACACCCGGCAACAAGGAGGCTGTTGTTGGACGACCATGAACAAGATTGGTTAATGCTTGGTGACCGCGAGTAGGCGTTTCACTTGTCGGCAGCGGGTGTTTCACCTTCTTTTTTGCTCGCGAACGAGGTCAGCGCCGACAGGAAATCGCCCATGCCCGGCCGCCTGGCGGCAATGAAGGGCAGGGGCCGCGCCGTCTCCATCGCAGCAATGCCGATGCGCGCCGTCATCATGCCGTTGACGACGCCTTCGCCGAGTTTCGCCGAAAGCCGCGCGGCAAGGCCATGGCCGACGATCTGCTGGACAAAGCTGTCGCCGACGGCGATCGACCCGGTCACCGCCAGATGGGCGAGAACGCTGCGCGCCAGCCGGAAAAAGCCCAGCGTGCCCGGGCGGCCGCCATAAAGCTCGGACAGGCGGCGAATGAGCCGCCCCGCCTCGAACACGACATAGGCGACGTCGACGAGCGCCCGAGGGCTGACGGCGGTGACCAGCGACACGCGTTTGGCGGCTTCCAGGATCATCACCTTTGCCCTGGCGTCGAGCGGCCCGAGAATCTCGGTTTCGGCCAGCCGCACCAGATTGCCGCCGTCGATGATCTCGCCCCGCAGTTCGGCCAGCGAGCGCCTGCCGGCCGCCGTTTCCGGTTTTGCCGCGACAAAAGCCGAGAGTTCGTCGACGACGGCCCTTGCGGCCTTCGGATCGTCGCGCGCCACGGCATCGAGCGCTCGTTTCTGCAGCTTTTCGACCTCGGCCAGCCGGGCAATGGCCAGGAATTCGCGCACCAGCACCACCACCAGCGCCAGCACGGCGATTGCGGCCATGGCAGCCGCCAGCCAGCCCAGCCACTCTGCGCGCTCGAACAGATCGCGAATGAGCTGGTCGGTCCACAGGCCGACGGCCAGCGAAACCAGCACGCCGACCGCGCCGAAAAACAAGCTGGCAAATAGCGAGCGCTTGCGCGGCGCGGTTGCCGGCGGCGGCTCGGCGGCGACGATGTCGGGTTCGTCGAAGACATCGATCTCGGCCGGCACGACGACGGCGCGCGGCTTGCGCGTTGGCAGCGGCTCGGCATGAGCGCGGCGCGTTTCCTGCTTCGGTTCGGCCTCCGGCTCGATACGAAAAGCTGCCGGTCTGCGGGGCGCGGTCATGCCAGATGGTCTCCGATCAGGAACTGCAAGGCGCGGTCGAGCCGGATATGCGGCAACGACAGCGTGACGCCTTCGGCGGTGCGTTCGAGCTTTGGCGGCCGAAAGCGCACGAAACGGATCGCCGGATCGTCGCTGCTTTGCCGGTGGTCGGCTTCGGAAACATCGAAAACCGCGTCAATCTTCTCCGGCAAGTCCCCGGGAAATATAGCGGTTTCGGTTTTGCCGCCGAAGGTTTCGCCGTTGATCTTCTCGCCCTTCAGCGGCGTGCCGATGATCACCGGCAGCGTTTCGCGGCCCTGCTTGATCGTGCCTTCGCGTGTCGCGCGCACCGCCGCCATGGCGACCACGTCGACATCGGCGCCGGTAAAATTCGCTCGCGCCACGGCGCGGTCGGCAAGCCTGCGCACGATCGCCTGCAGCCGGTCATGGCTTTCGTGATGCAGATGGTCGGCCTTGGTCGCGGCCACCAGAATGCGGTCGATGCGGCGCGAAAACAGGTCGGTGAGGAAATTGCCCCGGCCGGGACGGAAACAGGACAGGATCTCGGTCACCGCGCGTTCGAGATCGGCCATGGCGCCGGGGCCGGCGTTCAGCGCCTGCATGGCGTCGATCAGCACGATCTGGCGGTCGAGGCGGGTGATGTGTTCGCGGAAGAACGGCTTTACCACATGCGTCTTGTAAGCCTCGTAGCGCCGCTCCATCATCGCCTGCAACGAGCCGGAGCGCGGCCGCCGCTCGCCCTTGAGCAGCAAGGGCGCGAAGGTCAATGCCGGCGAACCCTCTAGGTCGCCCGGCATCAGGAAACGGCCGGGCGGCAAGGTCGACAGCGCCCGTTCGTCGAGCTTGCAGGCCTTGAGATAGGCCGCAAAGCTCTCGGCGAGGCGTCGCGCCGTCATCTCGTCTGCGTCGGCATTGGGGTCGATCGTCGCCGCCAGCGCCCGCCAGTCCTGAGAGAGGTCGTGGCGCACCGGCAGCATCGCCATATCGAAGGCTTCGTGCGAGAAATCGGCAAAGGATTTGCCGAGCAGCGGCAGGTCGAGCAGCCATTCGCCGGGGTAGTCGACGATGTCGACCGACAGTCTGCCGCTGGAAAACATGCGGTTCCAGCCGGAGGCAGATTCGTATTCGATGGTGAGCCTGAGTTCGGAAATGGCGCGTGTCGAATCCGGCCAGATGCGGTCGTTGACCAAAGCGGCGATGTGATCCTCGTACTGAAAACGCGGCACAGCGTCATCCGGCTGTTCCTCAAGGAAGGCGCGCGCGATGCGTCCGGACTTCTGCGCCTCGAACAGCGGCAGCCGCCCGCCATGGATCAGATTGTGGACGAGAGCCGAGATGAACACCGTCTTGCCGGCACGGGACAGGCCGGTGACGCCGAGCCGCAGCGATGGCGAAAACAGCCCGCTTGCCCGCCCCGACAGCGTATCCAGGGCAATTCTCGCTTCGTCTGTGAATGTCGTCAGCGATGATGCCAAAATCTGTTCTCTCGGGCCTCGGTCCGCCCCGATATAGGCTTTGCATCCGCAGTTTGAAATGGCGTCCGGCCTTGGCCGGCTCCGCTCAGAGATCGGCGGGCGTCAGGAAGGCTTCGAGATAGCCGGCACCTTGCGCGGCTTGGTTGAGGGTGCTCTCGAAGCGCACGACCGCCAGGCCCGAAGTCGGAAAACCGTGGTTCATGATGGCCCGCGCCGCCTCGTCGCCGTCGCCCGAAACCGCCATGGCAAGGTCTTCCGTCATCGGATTGTGGCCGATGACCAGCAGCGAGCCCGGCCCGCCATTGCCACGGATGATGGCGAGATAGCCGGCGGCATCCTCGCTGTAGAGGGTGTCGAAGAACAGCACCCGGCCGGTATCGGTGTGGCCGGCAATGCCCTCCAGCGTCTGGCGCGCGCGCTTGGCGTTGGAGCAGAGCGTGATATCAGGAATGTAGTTGCGGGCACGCATCGCCGTCCCCATCGTTTCGGCATCGGCAATGCCGGATGCATCGAGCGGGCGGTCGAAGTCGCGTACGCCGGGCAGGGCCCAACCAGCCTTGGCATGCCTCAACAGATACAGTGTGCTCACCGGACCCCCATGGTGTGCTGCCCATCAAATGACACAATCGGATTAGCCACGAGAACGGCCCACCGCACAATGGGCGCAGGCACCCAAGCGCAACGAATCATGTGCGAATTCGCCCGCGCCCTTGCTGTGGAAGGCTTTGCCGGGGGTTGCTGCATACGGCATTAACAATTGCGTGAAACGCGCGCCGATTACGCTTGTGCAGCCTTGTCTGCGCGAATATATAGGCCCCAAATTTGGGGTTGTTGGGTGAGTCGAATGAACGATATCTCTACCGCCGATTACGTACCCTCCGAAGACGAGCCGTTCATGAACGAACGGCAGAAATCATACTTCCGCCTGAAGCTCGTCACTTGGAAGAACGACATACTGCGCGAAGCGCGCGAAACTCTCGAAATCCTGCAGCAGGAAAACGCCAACCACCCCGATCTTGCCGATCGGGCTTCTTCGGAAACCGACCGCGCTATTGAGCTCCGCGCCCGCGACCGCCAGCGCAAGCTCATTTCAAAGATCGATTCGGCGCTGCAGCGCATCGATGAAGGCACTTACGGCTACTGCGAGGAAACCGGCGAACCGATCGCGCTCAAGCGTCTCGACGCACGCCCGATCGCGACCCTGTCGATCGAAGCGCAGGAGCGCCACGAGCGCCGCGAGAAGGTCTATCGCGACGATTGAGCCGCAGCCGCACGGCAGAACTGCATCATTAGATTAGAAATGGCCGGGTTTCCCGGCCATTTCTGTTTTGGACTTGCGGCAATGGGCGGAAGCCCCTTTTCAGCAAAAACGCTCATCCGTGAGTGTCAAATTCGAATCTGTATTGGAGGCTGATCCAGCAAATAGGAGCGAAATCATCTCGCCAGTGCGGGCAGTTCGCCGTTTTCAGTGGAACGGTGAAACGCTCTAGGCCGTCGACGATCTCGATTGCCGCTAGCGCTTCTGGCTGGCCAGCTCGCCGAGCAGCTTGGTCATCTCGTCGTCGAGCGAAGCCGGCGCTTTTGCCGCCGGCTTGCTGGCGTGCGAATCATCGAGCGAGACCTCGAGCTCCCGCATCAGCGTGTCGTCGATGGACTCGCGCTTCGGTGGCGGCGGCGCCTGCCGGGCGGTATTGGCGGCAGCGCCATAGGCCGGCAGCGGTGTCACATTGCTGGCCTGGTAGATCTGAGCTGGTTTCGGCGCCGGCGCGGCCTGGCGTGGCGGAACGGCGGCAGGGGCCGCCCTTACCGGTTGCGGCGGCGGCGCCTGCCTTGCGGGTGCGGCGGGTTGTGCTGCGCGCGGACGCGGCGCCTGTTGCTGTTGGCCACCACCGCCATCGCCGGTCAATGCCGGACGGCGCGGCGCTGCCAGCCTGATGTCGCGCTCGACGACGACGTCGGTAGGGCCGCCGATCAAAATCAGGTGTTCGATATCGTCACGACGGATCAGCACCAGCCGGCGGTGGCTGTCGACCGCGGTGGCGTCCATGACCGCCAGCCGCGTCTTGCGGTTCCTGCCGCCGGCAACGAAGGTGCCGAAAGTCAGGTTGCGGACCAGCCTGATGATGACAAGTACGATGACCAGCAGGACAAGGGCGGCAAACGTCCACAGCAGCGCTGCGGCATAACCAGGACCCGCCACGCTATCCAGCCACTGCATCGGTGCCCCCAAATCGGTTTTGAAGTGGAGGCGACACTAGACCGTTGCGACCGGCCACCGCAAGTTGCCTTCACGCTTCATGAACAGCTTGAAACACCGGCACGTCATTTTTATCCGACATTTGCCGCCAAGGCCTTTTCCGGACTAGGAGAATGTGATTCAACCGGCCGGGGGCGATGTCGGACAAACTCACGAGCAGGGGGCATATGGCCAGGGAAACGCGCGGCGATTTCTATCCGGTACCGATCGTCGACCAGAACACGCGGCCAGGCGCGGTTACCCGGCTCATCGTCTTCATCATTGTCCTGACCGGGGCCGCGGTCGTTTTCGGCCTTTTCCGCGAGCGTCTTGGCGATCCCTTCCTGCTCGGCATGCTGGGCGTGCTTGCCATGATCGGCGTCGGCTTCCTGTTCGCCACGGCCATCGGCTTCGTGCAGATCGCGCCGCGTTCGACCGGCGATGAGCTGTCGAAGGCCTTCGTCGATTCGATGTCGCAGGGCCTGATCGTCACCGATACCAAGGGCCGCGTCGTCTACGCCAATCGGGCCTATGCCGAGATGACCGGTGCCGCGTCGGCCGCCGATCTGAAGACGGTCGAAGGCCTGCTTTCCGATGTTCCCGAAGCCTCGGTGACCATATACCGGCTGGCCTCGGGTCTGCGCGACGGCCAGGCCGGCGACGGCGAATTCCGGCTGGCGCAGTCGATCCGGCCGGGCGCCGAACCCGGCGCACGCTGGTACCGGGCGCGGGCCCGCACCTTCAGTGTTCCCGGCCAGCGTCTGCCCATGCTCGCCTGGCAGCTTGCCGATATCTCGCAGGAACGGGCCGAGCAGGAGCGTTTCTTCCTCGACCTGCAAAAGGCCATCGACCATCTCGACCACGCGCCGGCCGGCTTCTTCTCTGCTGACCAGGAGGGCCGCGTCACCTACATCAACGCCACGCTCGCCGAATGGCTGGGCATCGATCTGGCAAGCTTCACCCCTGGCGCGGTCACGCTGCCGGAAATCGTCGCCGGCGACGGCATGGCGCTGGTGCGCTCGGTCAAGGCCGATCCCGGCACCACCCGCAACGCTGTCATCGATCTCGATCTGACGACGACGACGGGCGAGGCGCTGCCTGTGCGCTTCATGCACCGTGTCTCGGCCAGCCGCGAGGGGACCAACGGTCCGACCCGAACCATCGTGCTCAACCGCACGCAAGGCGAGGACGCGTCCGCCGACCTGCGCGCCTCGGAAGTGCGCTTCACCCGCTTCTTCAACTCGACGCCGATGGCGATTGCCGGCGTCGACGCCAGCGGCCGCATCCTGCGCACCAACGCGCCGTTCCTGTCGCTGTTTGCCTCCGTCGTCGACCGCGATGCCGTCGACCGCCGCGTGCGGCTTGATACGGTCATCCATGAGCGCGACCGCCCGGCCTTTGCCGCCGCCTTCGAAAAGGCGCGGCTCAGGCAGGCCGACATCGATCCGATCGACACGCTGCTGCCCGGCAATGAGGAGCGCCACATACGCTTCTACGTCAACGCGGTTGCCGACGGCACCGGCGGCGAGGGGGCCGAGGAATCGGCCATCGTCTATGCCGTCGACACCACCGAGCAGAAGGCGCTCGAAGGCCAGATGGCGCAGAGCCAGAAGATGCAGGCAGTGGGACAGCTCGCCGGCGGCATCGCCCACGACTTCAACAATGTGCTGACCGCCATCATCATGGCGTCGGACCTTTTGTTGACCAATCACCGGCCGTCGGACCCGTCCTTCCCCGACATCATGAACATCAAGCAGAACGCCAACCGGGCGGCCTCGCTGGTGCGCCAGCTGCTCGCCTTCTCGCGCAAGCAGACGCTGCGGCCGGAGGTGCTGAACCTGACCGACGTGCTTGCCGATCTCAGGATGCTGCTTGCCCGCCTGGTCGGCAACGACATCAAGCTGAAGGTCGACCACGGCCGCGACCTGTGGCCGGTCAAGGTCGATATCGGCCAGTTCGAGCAGGTGGTGGTCAATCTCGCGGTCAATGCGCGCGACGCCATGCCGGCCGGCGGCGATCTCACCGTGCGCACCCGAAATGTCACGGCCGACGAGTGCAAGAGCTTTGCCTACCGCGAACTCACCCCGGCCGACTATGTCTTGGTCGAGGTCGAGGATACCGGCTCAGGCATCGCACCCGACGTGCTGAAGAAGATCTTCGAGCCGTTCTTCACCACCAAGGAGGTCGGCAAGGGCACCGGCCTAGGCCTGTCGATGGTCTATGGTATCATCAAGCAGACCGGCGGTTTCATCTACTGCGATTCCGAAGTCGGCAAGGGTTCGACCTTCCGCATCTTCCTGCCGCGCCATATCGTGGAGGCGAAAAAACCCGGCGACGTCAGCGAGGCGCCGGCAGCACCGGTGAAAGCCGCCGACACCGGCAAGGACCTCTCGGGCTCGGCCACTGTTCTGCTGGTCGAGGATGAGGACGCCGTGCGCATGGGTGGCTCGCGGGCGCTGACCTCGCGCGGCTACACGGTGCACGAGGCGTCCTCGGGCGTTGAGGCGCTGGAAGTCTTCGAGGCGCTCGGCGGCAAGGTCGATATCGTCGTGTCCGACGTGGTGATGCCGGAAATGGACGGCCCGACGCTGCTTGGCGAATTGCGCAAGCGCCAGCCCGACATCAAGTTTGTCTTCGTGTCCGGCTACGCCGAAGATGCCTTCGCCCGGAACCTGCCGCCCGACGCGCAGTTCGGCTTCCTGCCGAAGCCGTTCTCGCTCAAGCAACTGGCCACTGTCGTCAAGGACGTGCTTGAATCCTGATGCATGTTGCTCAAAAGTGGCCCCGGTTTTGAGAAAACGACATGCATAAAACAAAGGCCTAAAGTGCGTCGCTGGCGACGCGCTTTAGGCCACCCTAATTCACCGCTTGCGCAATGACGTGACGCTGCCATGATTACAGGCGAAACGGGCGGCGGGTTTTGGGGAGCATGTCGTGACGCCGCACAACGAGGCAGCCAAGGGTGACTATGCCGCAACGGTGCTGTTGCCGGGCGACCCGCAGCGCGCCGAGTGGATGGCGAAAACCTTTCTGGAGGCGCCGCGCTGCGTCAACCGCCGAAGGGGCGCGCTGGGCTTCACCGGCCTCTACCGCGGTCGTCCCGTCAGCATCCAGGCCACCGGCATCGGTGTCCCGTCCTTCCTAGTCTATGTGCATGAGCTCCTGGATTTCCACGGCGTCAAGACGCTGATCCGCACCGGCACCTGCGGCGGCCTGACCACCGATGTGCCGCTGCGTTCCGTAGTGATCTCGCAATCGGTGCGCGCCGAAAGCGAGCGAAGCGGCCAGGTCTTCGGCCTATACGATGCCGCCGCCGGGCCAGATCCCGGCCTGTTCGCCCACGCGTTGGCCTGCGCCGCCCAACTCGGCATCGACCATCAGGCAGGGCTGACCATCTGCAGCGATGTGTTCTATCACCCGGAAGGGCGCGCTCGATTCGCTGAAGCACAGGCGCTTGGCGCGCTCGCCGTCGACATGGAAACCAGCGCGCTCTACCGCCTCGCGGCGCATTTCGGCGCCCGCGCACTGTCGCTGCTGACCGTCGTCGACAATATCGTGACCGACGAGCTAACTGCCTATTCCGAACGTCAGGCGCTGTTCACCGACATGGTCCGGCTCGGGCTCGACGTCGCGGCCGAGGCATAGGCTTCAGGCGGCTTGGCGCTTCGGCGTCAGCTCATCCACGTCAGGCCGGTGACCGCGCAGATAGAGCGCGCAGGTGGTGCGCAGCATCGAGGCGAAGTTGGGAATGGCGCCGTTGATCTCGATCGCCTCGTCATAGAGTTTTGAGATGAATTTCGGCGTCGTCAGGCCCTGGCTGTCGGCGATCTCGTCGAGCAGCGCCCAGAAGGTCGCTTCAAGCTGGATGCTGGTCGAATGCCCGTCGATGCGGATCGACCGGTTGATCTGTCGGTAGCCTTCCGGATCCTGGCCGGCAAAAACCCTGCACATCCTTACCTCCCGATATTGTTGGTTTTGGGCGCCTCGATCGCGCCTTCACGTTTGTGCTTGTCCCTGCATTTTCGGCCTTATGGGCCGAATCGGCAATCGGACTTTCGTCGTTGAGCCGCAGATTACGCAAATTGTGAATTCAGGCGTGGTAACGGGCTGCCACCACCTTTTATACGCACCGCTCATAATCGTCTCCAACATGCAGCCACGGAGACTGATTTGGCGAAGGCGATCCATTCCATGATCCGGGTTCTCGAGGAGGCCCGGTCCGTCGATTTCTACAGAAACGCTTTCGGGCTCGATGTCGCCGACAGGCTGGATTTCGAGACCTTCACGCTGATTTACCTCGCCAACGCCGAAACCGGGTTCGAACTCGAACTCACCGTGAACAAGGGCCGCACCGAGCCTTATGGGCTTGGCGACGGTTACGGCCACCTGGCGGTCTCGGTCGCCGATCTCGACAGCGAGCACGACCGCATCGGCGCGCTCGGCCTCAACCCGAAGAAGATCGTCGAGTTCAACCGCGATGGGTCGCTGATCGCCCGCTTTTTCTTCATCGAGGACCCCGACGGCTACAAGATCGAGGTTCTGCAGCGTGGAGGGCGCTTCCAATAGGGGATTATCCGGCCGCGTCAGCTGCGCGGCCGCCAGCAACGGCGCTCTTAAAGGGCGCAAATAGCAAGCAGGGAGGAACAAATGGTCACGATCTATGACGCGAAGCCTGGGCTCTCACGTCGTGAGCTTCTCAAACGCGGCGGCATCGGCGCGCTGCTCGTCATCTCCGGCAGTGCGGTCATCAGCCCCGAAAATGCCTGGGGGCTCGAGACATCCGCACTCAAGCCCGAGACCATGGCGACGCTGATCCAGATGGCGCGCGACATCTATCCGCACGATCAGGTCCCCGACAAATACTACGCCATCGCCGTGAAGGGCCATGACGAGCAGGCCGGCAACGACGCCGCCTACAAGACGATGATCGAAGACGGCATTGCCGACCTCGACAAGAAGTCGGGCGAGGGCGGCTATCGCGGTCTCGGCTGGGAGGAGCAGCGCGTCGCCGTGCTGCAGCAGATCGAAGCGACACCGTTCTTCCAGTCCATCCGCGGCGGCCTCGTCGTCAGCCTCTACAACCAGCAGGAGGTGTGGCCGATCTTCGGCTACGAGGGCGAATCCTTTTCCAAAGGCGGCTACATCGCGCGCGGTTTCGATGACATCGAGTGGCTCTGAGCCCTCCGTCGTTCTGAAACCCGCAACAGGAATTCATGGGAGGAAACCATGGCAGCTTCATTTGATCTCAACAACGACGGCGTGGTCGTCATCATCGGCTCCGGCGCTGGCGGCGGCACGCTTGGCAACGAACTCGCCCAGAAAGGCGTCGATGTCGTCATCCTGGAGGCGGGCGCCCGCCACGAATATGAGGATTTCATCAACGACGAGTGGGCCTCCTTCAGCCAGCTCGCCTGGACCGACAAGCGCACGACATCCGGGGACTGGCGGGTGTCGAAGGATTTTCCCAATTTGCCAGCCTGGATCGTCAAATCGGTCGGCGGCTCGACCACTCACTGGGCCGGCGCTTCGCTACGCTTTCAGGAGCATGAGTTCAAGGCACTCACGAACTACGGCAAAGTGGAGGGCGCGACCCTTCTGGACTGGCCGGTCACGCTGGCCGAGATGGAGCCCTACTACGCCAAGGCCGAAGCCAAGATGGGCGTCACCGGCACCAATGACTGGCCGCGGCTGCCGGGCAACAACAACTTCAAGGTGCTCAAGGCCGGCGCCGACAAGCTCGGCTACAAGGAATGCCATACCGGCAACATGGCCATCAATTCGGTCCAGCGCGACGACCGCAACTCCTGCCAGCAGACCGGCTTCTGCTTCCAGGGCTGCAAATGGGGCGCCAAATGGTCGACGCTCTATACGGAAATTCCAAAGGGCGAAGCCACCGGCCATCTCGAAGTCCGGCCGAACGCCATGGCGATCAAGATCAACCACGACGCCTCGGGCAAGGTGACCGGCGTCGTCTATGCCGACAAGGACGGCAAGCTGCAGGAGCAGAAGGCCCGCATCGTCGCCGTCGCCGGCAATTCGATCGAGAGCCCGCGCCTGCTGCTGAACTCCGAGTCGGCGAAGTTCCCGCACGGTCTCGCCAATTCGTCAGGGCAGGTCGGCAAGAACTACATGCGTCACACCACCGGCTCGGTCTACGCCATCTTCGACAAACCGGTGCATATGTATCGCGGCACCACCATGGCCGGCATCATCCGCGACGAGGCGCGCCATGACCCATCACGCGGCTTTGTCGGCGGCTATGAGTTCGAGACGCTGTCGCTCGGCCTGCCCTTCATGGCCGCCTTCCTCAATCCCGGCGGCTGGGGCCGTTCCTTCACCACCGCGCTCGACCACTATGACCACATGGCCGGCCTGTGGATCGTTGGTGAGGACATGCCGCGCGCGGAAAACCGCATCACGCTGCACAAGGATGAGAAGGATGCGCACGGCATGCCGATCGCCGACGTGCATTTCGACGATCACCCCAACGACACGGCGATGCGCAACCATGCCTACAAGCAGGCGACAGCGCTCTATGATGCAGTCGGTGCCACGCGCTCGTTCCCGACACCGCCCTATCCCTCGACCCACAATCTCGGCACCAACCGGATGAGCGAGAAGGCGGAAGACGGTGTCGTCAACAAGCATGGCCAGGCGCACGACATCAAGAACCTGTTCGTGTCGGACGGCAGCCAGTTCACGACCGGTGCGGCGGAAAACCCGACGCTGACCATCGTGTCGCTGGCCATCCGCCAGGCCGAATACATCGCCTCGCAAATGTCGGCCAAGACGATCTGAGCCCTATGCATCGCCCCGGTACCGGGGCGATGTCAGACCAAACCGTCCTCCCGGACCTCAAGGCGGAACGCGCAAGCGTTCCGCCTTTTTCTCAGGATCAAGCGCCGACCGGTTGTCCGTCCTTGCGGCGGATGGCGACGACAGACGGCCGCGGCAACTGGCCATCCTTAAAGTCGGGCCACAGCGTCTGCACCTTGTCGAGCGTCTCGGCGTCCTCGGCGGGGTGCTGCACCGATAGGAACAGCGTGGTGCCGTCCGGCGTGAAGCACGGGCCGGTTGCTTCCGCGCCATGCGGGCAGGTGAACAGCAGTTTCGGCAGGCCGCGCGCAGCACCCTCCGTATCGACGCCGTAGACGCCGTCCGGCAGGTCGAAATCGTTGGCGCCGTCGGTCGCGACCCACAACCGGCCGGCCGGATCGAAGGTGATGTTATCGGGGCAGACGAACCAGCCATTGTCCGACGTGTCCGGATGGAAGGTGGCGCCGACCTTGGCATCCTTGGGATTGCCACAGAGCACGAACAGGTCCCAGGCATACTTTTCCGCCGTATGATCGGCATCCGCGCCGAGGCCCCCAGGCGGGATCAGCTCGACAATGTGGCCCCAGAGGTTTTCCGGCCTTGTATTGGCCGGATTGACCTTGGACTGGTCGCGCTTCTTGTTCTTGGTCATCACCGCATAGACGCGGCCGGTCACCGGATTGGTCTCGATGTCCTCGGGCCGGTCCATCGGCGTAGCGCCCAGCGCATCGGCCGCAAAACGCGTCTTCAACAGCACTTCGGCCTGGTCGGCAAAACCGTTCTCGGCAGTGAGCTTCCCCTGGCCATGCACCAACGGCAGCCATGTCATCGAGCCGTCGGCATCGAAGCGGGCGACCGACAGCACGCCCTCGTCGAGCAAATCGGCGCCTGAGGCCGGGTTGGCCTTGTCGTAGGCTTTTGCCGAGACGAAGCGGTACATGTATTCGAAATAGTCGTCGTCACCCATATAGACGACGACGCGGCCGTCCTTGTTGAGGACCACGGTCGACGCCTCATGCGACATGCGTCCGAGTGCGGTGCGCTTTACCGGCTTGGACTGCGGGTCGTAAGGGTCGATCTCGACCACCCAGTCGAAGCGATTGGCCTCGTTGGGTTCCTTGTCGAGATTGAAGCGGTCATGGAAGCGGCCGCGGCCATAGATGTCGGAGCCGTCAAAGCCGTAACGGGCGAGCAGGTCGGCGGTCGGTGCCTTCTTCGGGTCGCCGCCGAAAATGTCGGACACGCCTTCCTCGCAGGTCAGCACCGTGCCCCACGGGGTAAAACCGCCGCTGCAATTGTAGCTGGTGCCGAGCACTTTCGTGCCGGTGGCGTCGGCCGAGGTCTTCATCAGCGCATGGCCGGCGACGGGGCCGGAAACGGTCATTTCGGTGTTGGCGGTGATGCGGCGGTTGAGCGGGCTGTCGGCGACGGTTTCCCACTTGCCGTCCTTCAGCTGCACTTCGACGATCGAATGGCCCATCGCGGCCATGCCGAGATCGACCTGTCCCTTGGTCATCGTCTTGCCGGCGTCGTCCTCGGTCGTGCCCGGAAACATCACATTGGGCGAGATGTATTCGTTGTTGACGCAGAGCAGGCCATGGTCGGAATTGACCGTGCCCTTGGGCAGCGGCATGAAGGCGATATAGTCGCAATTGTAACCAAAACGCTTTTCCTGCTCGTCCGCGGCGACCTTGTTGCCGTCGAATTCGGCGAGGCCGGCTGCAAGCGGATCGCCCCAGCGCGCCACGATGGTCGTCTCATAGCCTTCGGCGGCGGCATGGGTCTTGTCGTAGACGCGCTTCAGTTCGGGAAAGCCGAGCGTCGACTGCGCTGCCGCGGCATGCGTTTCGCCGGCAAACAAGGAGCCGACGAAGCTGCCGCCGGCAAGCAGCGCGCCGGAGGCAAGGCTGCCTTTCAAGAGAGACCGGCGCGAGACGCGCTCGGCGATGATGTCGCGGATGACGGGCGAGGATGAAGACGGTGCGTTGGCCATGGTGTCTGCCTCTCAGGGTGGATGTTACGGCGCACCGCTGCCCTAGTCTGCTTCGGCAACATCCGCATGACACGAGGGAGAACAGTTTTGAGACCGCAGAAATGGCGACCTACGGCGGGCAGCCTCTTTCAACTGCAATCACCGCGGCGCGGCCGCCAAAGGTACGATGTTCTGGTTGAGGCGGAACCGATTGGTTGGATCAAGACGGGATTTCAAGCGCCTCAGTCGATCATATTTGACGGCCCCATAAGCGCCCGACGCGATGGCGGTATCGGCCTGTTCGTTGATATAGTTGGCCTGTATCGACGGATCGGCCATTTGCTCGGCGGCAGCCCTTCCCCATGCAATACAGCGCTCATCGTCTGCCGGATTGTCCCATACGGGCTCCGCAATCCAATAATACCCAGCCTGCCTACCGGAGTACGCCGTGGCGTCTTCCGGCACATCCGAAACAGCGCCTCCAAGTTGCGTCACATAGAGTTCAGAATCCGGTGTCGGCGCGGTGGTGATCTGCTGGACCATGGCGTCCACCGCCTCTCCGCTAATATCCCGCCAAAATCCACCCTTTGCGTAATACCGGCGCGACCAGGCGAAATGAACATCGTTGCGGCTTTGCAGCTCAATGAACGGCATGGCGCCCATCGTTCCTTCTCCCGCGCCTGCAAGCTCGCCGAAAGGTGAGAGCATCCGCTCCGCATGCCTGCTGTCGCCGATCCAGACGGCCGTCACGCCCAGACTCAGTGAGGCCAGTGTGAAGGCAACAGAGAACTCTCGCGGGCGTTGTTGAGCCAATTCGCCCAGGACGGCAATCGCTCGCCGCGCGCTGGCGACTGGGTAGCTCCACTGGCCAACCGACACCAGGCCAAGCTGATGCAGTTTGAACTTGAAGCGAGTAACGACACCGAAATTCCCGCCACCACCTCGGATGCCCCAGAAAAGTTCAGGATCCGAGTCCGCATCTATCCAGGTGACACTGCCGATGGCGGTCACTATCTCGGCCCCAATCAGGCTGTCGATTGTCAGTCCGTAGGCGCGGCTGATACGACCCATGCCGCCCCCAAGGGTGAGGCCTGCGACCCCGGTGTGAGAAATGACGCCCGCCGGAACCACATACCCCTTTGAAACTGTCGCTCCATCGAGATCTCGCAGCATGGCTCCGCCGCCGGCCTCGACTGTTCCGGCGCCTGTGTTCAGGCGGGTGGAATTGAGTTGCGACAGATCGAGCAGAAGCCCAGCGTCACAAGTCGATAGACCCGGGAAACTGTGTCCGCCTGCCCGGACCGCAAGGACCGCATCGCAACTGGCCGCGATGTCGATCGCCTTTCGAACGTCATCGACATTTTCTGCGTATAGTACAGCCGCCGGCTTCCGATCGACGACACCGTTCCACACCCTTCGGGCACGATCATAGTCCCGATCGCCAGGCATGATCAGGTGCCCGCGACATTTGGCCAAGGCGAGCTTTTTTCGCAGCACGTCGGACATTCGAGCCCCCACTCCAAGCGACCCGCAAACGGTATCACGCGTTTGCCGGACGAGGAATGGTCAGTGCAAGCGACGTCATCAGTACTGCTTCCGAGGGCGGCCGATCAGCTTACTGGGCCTTGGTGCAGGTCGAGGCGGTGAAGGCGCCGTCGGGCTGCTTCAGGATGATGTCGAACGACGGGGTGGTCTCGCCGTCCAGCGTCGCTTGCGTCATCGAGACAGAATTGCCGCCGCTGGTGTAGCCGCCCAGCGGGCCCAGCCAGGTGATCTCGCCATTGGCGTTCATCTGATAGTTGTAGCCTTGCAGCGCGGTGCCGAACGTCACCGGTCCGCTATAGACATTGCCCTTGATGGTGATGTCGCCAAGATTGAGGAAGGCGCCGAGCAGATAGACTTCGCAGTGATAGGTGCCGTCCGGCAGCTTGCCGTCGCTGAAATCGGCGCGCGCGGCGCCGCTCGTTGCCATCAGCAGCAGGATGCCGGAAATGCAGGAGATGCGGGATGTCATCGGGTCACTCGTTTGCGGAATGAGCTTGCCCCATTTTTGCGCCGTGCCGCAATATTGTTCATCCGCATGCCGCTGCTGGAGTTCAAAATCTAGGCACTTGTCATACTTGGGCGAAAATTAGGCAAATGCCTTGTGCGCTGCGCAAATTTCCCTCAATCAATCTTTAATCGGCTGCCTTTGTTTTCTTTAGGCTAATATAGTAACAGGCTGATAACGTTAGCTTATTCAATCCTTCGGAGCGGTGCCTTTGCATTTGGCACGGCTGTTGCATTGCAGTGTTGCGGTGCAATCAACCAGCTCGGGGAGTCTTCGGTATGAGGGGTAATTTCTCTACAATAACAAAAATGTTTTCGGCCGGCGTGGTCGCTGCCGGCCTGTCGATGTCGTCTCCGGCCAAGGCCGCCGAAGACACGATCAAGGTCGGCATTCTGCATTCGTTGTCGGGGACCATGGCGATTTCGGAGACGACGTTGAAAGACGCCATGCTGATGCTCATCGAAGAGCAAAACGCCAAGGGCGGATTGCTCGGCAAGAAGCTGGAAGCGGTCGTTGTCGATCCGGCGTCCAACTGGCCGCTCTTTGCCGAAAAGGCGCGCGAGCTGATCTCCAAGGACAAGGTTGCGGCCGTGTTCGGCTGCTGGACATCGGTGTCGCGCAAATCGGTGCTGCCGGTGTTCTCGGAGCTCGACAACATCCTGTTCTATCCCGTCCAGTATGAGGGCGAGGAAAGCGAGCGCAACGTGTTCTACACCGGCGCCGCTCCCAACCAGCAGGCTATTCCGGCCGTCGATTATCTTATGAGCGAGGATGGCGGCTCGGTGAAGCGCTGGGTGCTGGAAGGCACCGACTATGTCTATCCCCGAACCACCAACAAGATCCTCGAAGCATATCTGAAGGCCAAGGGCGTCGCCGCTGAAGACATCATGGTCAACTACACGCCGTTCGGCTTCTCCGACTGGCAGACCGAAGTCTCGGCGATCAAGAAGTTCGGCTCGGCCGGCAAGAAGACCGCCGTCGTCTCGACCGTCAATGGCGATGCCAACGTCCCGTTCTACAAGGAGCTCGGCAACCAAGGCATCAAGGCCGAGGACATTCCGGTCATGGCCTTCTCGGTCGGCGAGGAGGAACTCGCCGGTCTCGACACCGCACCGCTGGTCGGCCATCTTGCCGCCTGGAACTACTTTGAGAGCGTCGATACGCCCGAGAACAAGAAGTTCATCGCCGACTGGCACAAGTTCATCAAGAACGACAAGCGCACCACCAACGACCCGATGGAAGCCCACTATATCGGCTTCAACATGTGGGTGAAGGCGGTCGAGAAGGCCGGCACCACCGATCCGGACAAGGTTATCGACGCCATGGTCGGCGTGTCCGTGCCGAACCTCACCGGCGGCTATTCGACGATGATGCCGAACCACCACATCACCAAGCCGGTGCTGATCGGCGAGATCCAGGCCGACGGCCAGTTCGAGACTGTGTCGCAGACGCCCGGCCTGGTGATGGGCGACGAATGGTCCGACTATCTGCCCGACTCCAAGGACCTGATCTCCGATTGGCGCGCGCCTCTGTCCTGCGGCAACTTCAACGTTGCCACCGGCAGGTGCGGCGGCAAGGGCACCAACTGATCCCTCCCGGGACTGGCCGGTTTCTCGGCCAGAGACCGCAAGGCGTCCGGGCGCTTCAGCCCGCCCGGACGCCATCCACCTCCCGGAAAGTATCTGAACGGATGATCCTGTTGCGCGCTTTCGGCCTCATGCTGGTGTTCCTTATGGCAAGTCTGTTGCCGTCGAACGCGGCCGAATCCGATCTGCGCGCCATCATCACCAAATTTGCCGCGGGCACCGGGTTTGCCGCGACAGAAGCAGTGGTGCGCGAGCTTGCCGCCACCGGCGATCCGCTGGTCGAACGGCCGCTAGCCGCACTTGCCGAGGGTAATCTTTACATCCGCAAGGCCGATTCAGGCGTCTTCGTCGGCAATGAGGCCGGCGACAGCGTCACGCTGCTCGACCCGCTGAGCGGCGAAAAGACCGGCGAGGCCGCCAAGGCCGACATCACCAAGATCAAGGTCAACAACACGCTGCGCCGCGTTATCCGCGATGCGTTGGGCACGCTGACGTTGCGTGCCAAGGATCCTTCTGTCCGCATTGCCGCCGCCGATACCATGTTCAAGACGCCCGATGCCGCCAACATCGAGCCGCTCGACGCCGCAATCGCCGCCGAGACCGACGCCAAGGTGAAGGCGCTCTTCGAACAGGCGCGCGCGGCATCGGTTCTGGTCTCCGACAAGCCCGAGGCCGACAAGCTCGCGGCCATAGCGCTCATCGGCGCGCGCGGCGATCGCGACGCGCTGTCGCTGCTCACGTCGGTCGAGGCCAATGCGCAAGGCGCGGTCAAGGACGAGGCGACCGCGGCAATCGCCAGCATCAATTCGAGCCTGGCTCTGTGGGATGCCGGCCAGAACATCTGGTACGGCATATCGCTCGGCTCGGTGCTGCTGCTCGCGGCCATCGGCCTTGCCATCACCTTCGGCGTCATGGGCGTCATCAACATGGCGCATGGCGAGATGGTCATGCTCGGCGCCTACACCACCTTCGTCGTCCAGCAGGTGATCCGCACCTCATTCCCCGGTCTGTTCGACTGGTCGCTGGTGATCGCGCTGCCGCTCGCCTTCCTGGTTGCCGCTTCCGTCGGCCTGATCATCGAGCGCGGCGTCATCCGCTTTCTCTACGGCCGGCCGCTGGAAACGCTGCTCGCGACCTGGGGCGTCTCGCTGGTCCTGCAGCAGGCGGTGCGCTCGATCTTCGGGCCGACCAACCAGGAGGTCGGCAACCCCTCCTGGATGTCGGGCTCGTTCGATGTCGGCCAACTCGCCATCACCTGGAACCGCTTGTGGATTCTGGTCTTCGCGCTCACCGTCTTCGGGGTGTTGCTCTATGTCATGAAGCGCACGCCCTGGGGCCTGCAGATGCGCGCCGTCACCGCCAACCGCCGCATGGCCGCCTCCATGGGCATCCGCACGCCCTGGGTCGACGCGCTGACCTTTGCGCTGGGCTCCGGCATTGCAGGCATTGCGGGCGTCGCGCTCAGCCAGATCGACAATGTCTCGCCCAATCTCGGCCGCGGCTACATCATCGACAGTTTCATGGTCGTCGTCTTCGGCGGCGTCGGCAATCTCTGGGGCACGCTGGTCGGCGCCTTCTCGCTCGGCATCGTCAACAAGGTGCTTGAGCCGTATGCCGGCGCGGTGCTCGGCAAGATCGTCGTTCTCGTCCTGATCATCCTGTTCATCCAAAAACGCCCGCGCGGGCTGTTCGCGCTCAAGGGCAGGGCGGTGGAAGCATGATCACGGGACGCTTCTTCGCCGCCGGTGCGGACCGCCGCATCGCCGTCACCATTTTCATCCTGTTGGCCGCCGCCATCCTCGTGCCGCTGCTCAACCTCGCTGTGTCGCCGACCAGCGCGTTCTATATTCCGCCTTACATCGTCGCGCTCACCGGCAAATATCTCTGCTACGCGCTGCTCGCCTTGGCGCTCGATCTGGTCTGGGGCTATTGCGGCATCCTCTCGCTCGGCCACGGCGCTTTCTTCGCGCTCGGCGGCTATGCGATGGGCATGTATCTTATGCGCCAGATCGGCTCGCGCGGCGTCTACGGCAACCCGATCCTGCCGGATTTCATGGTGTTCCTGAACTACAAGGAATTGCCATGGTTCTGGACCGGCTTCGACCATTTCTGGTTCGCCGCACTCATGGTGCTCGCGGTGCCCGGCCTGCTCGCCTTCGTCTTCGGCTGGTTCGCTTTCCGCAGCCGCGTCACCGGCGTCTATCTCTCCATCATCACCCAGGCCATGACCTATGCGCTGCTGCTCGCCTTCTTCCGCAACGATATGGGTTTCGGTGGCAACAACGGCCTGACCGATTTCAAGGACATTTTGGGCTTCAACGTTCAGGCCGACGCGACGCGCTCGGCCTTGTTTGCCGCCAGCGCGGTGACGCTCGCGCTCGCCGTCTTCGTCACGTGGGCGATCGTCGGCTCCAAATACGGCAAGCTGCTGATGGCGGTGCGCGACGCCGAGAGCCGCACACGCTTCCTTGGCTGGCGAGCGGAGAACGTGAAGCTGTTCGCCTTCACCGTCTCGGCTGTCATGGCCGGCATTGCCGGCGCGCTCTACGTGCCGCAGGTCGGCATCATCAATCCCGGCGAGTTCGAGCCGTCCAACTCGATCGAAGTCGTGATCTGGGCGGCTGTCGGCGGCCGCGGCACCATCGTTGGCCCGATCGTCGGCGCGCTTCTCGTCAACGCCGGCAAATCCTGGTTCACCGGCGTGCTGCCGGAATTCTGGCTGTTTGCGCTGGGCGGCCTGTTTGTCGCCGTCACTTTGTTCCTGCCCAAGGGCATCATCGGCATGTGGGATTCCTGGCGCGGCAACGCCAAGGCGATGCGCGCTGCCGCGATCGTCGAGGAAGCCGGCAGCGATGCCGATGCTCCGCCGCCAAAGATCGTCCGCAGCGCCGCGACAACGCCCGGTGCCTGGCCCGCGTCCGGCCCCGAACCGCAGCCGGCGGAGTAGAGCGATGTCGAAGTCCAACACCATCCTTTATCTCGACGGCGTTTCTGTCTCCTTCGATGGTTTTCGCGCCATCAACAATCTCTCGCTTGTGCTCGACAAGGGTGAGATGCGCGCCATCATCGGCCCCAACGGCGCCGGCAAGACGACGATGATGGACATCGTTACCGGCAAGACACGGCCCGACGAGGGCGAGGTGTTCTTCGACGGCCAGGTCGATCTCACCCGGCACGACGAGGCCGAAATCGCCATGATGGGCATCGGCCGCAAATTCCAGAAGCCGACCGTTTTCGAAAGCCACAGCGTCGAAGACAATCTGATGCTGGCGCTGAAGGGTCCGCGCTCCATCTTCCCGGCGCTGTTCCATCGCCGCTCAGTCGCCGAAGCGCGGCAGATCGACGACATCCTCGGTGTCATCCGGCTCGGCGACAAGCGTCACGATCTGGCGGCCAACCTCAGCCACGGCCAAAAACAATGGCTGGAGATCGGCATGCTGCTCGCGCAGGACCCGAAGCTGCTTTTGGTCGACGAGCCGGTTGCCGGCATGACCGATGCCGAGACCGAGGAAACCGCGCGCCTGCTCAAGGATATAGCGCGCGACCATTCGGTGATCGTCGTCGAGCACGACATGCATTTCGTGCGCGAGCTAGGCGTCAAGGTCACCTGCCTGCATGAGGGCTCGGTGCTGTCGGAAGGGACGCTCGATTTCGTCTCGGCCGACGAGCGGGTCGTCGAAGTCTATCTCGGGAGATGAGCATGGTGTGGCGGGTGCAGTTCCATCGCTTCGATCTGTCTTTCCTTCGCTTCTGGAAGAGGCGCTGACATGCTCGAAGTTTCCAACGCCACGCTCCACTACGGCGCCGCCCAAGCGCTGCGCGGCGTATCGTTGAAGGCGGGAGCCGGCAAGATCACTTGCGTGCTCGGCCGCAACGGCGTCGGCAAGACCAGTTTGATGAGATCGATCGTCGGCCACCACCGGCTGACGAGCGGAAGCGTTGCCTTCGAGGGGAAGGCGCTCGACCGGAGCGCGGCGTATGATCGCGCCCGGTCGGGCATCGCATTCGTGCCGCAGGGCAGGGAGATCTTTCCCCTGCTGACGGTACGCGAGAACCTGGAATCGGGCTTCGCGCCCTTGAAGCGCGCCGACCGCAATGTGCCGGCGCATGTCTTCGAATTGTTCCCGGTGCTGAAGCAGATGCTGGGCCGCCGCGGCGGCGATCTCTCCGGCGGCCAGCAGCAGCAGCTCGCGATCGGCCGGGCGCTGGTGATGCGGCCGAAACTGCTGGTGTTGGATGAGCCGACCGAAGGCATCCAACCCTCCATCATCAAGGACATCGGCCGCGCCATCCGCTATTTGCGCGACCAGGCCGGCATCGCCGTGCTTCTGGTCGAGCAATATCTCGATTTCTGCCGCGAACTCGCCGACGAGGTCAACATCATGGACCGCGGCCAGATCGTCCACACCGGCCCGGCCGAAGATCTGGACAGGGCGGATGTCAGAAAGTTTCTGACGGTGTAAGTCGGGGGAATGACACTTCCTCTCGGTGGGGAATCGCAACTTTGGTGATTAGCCGGAGCCGTCCATCCATTCGTCATCCTATGGCGAAGCAAGGAGCGAAGCGACGCGGCGCAGACCATAGGATCCATGCCGTGATACCCGCCGAAGAGTGCAGCGGCGCAGAACACAATACGATCGCCGGTGTGCCAGTTATCCCAAGTTCCTCGCCGTTAGTAACCCTTCTTTGTCACGGCATGGATCCTTGGGTCTTCGCTCCGCTTCGCGTTCGCTACGCCCAAGGATGACGAAGTGATGGGCCCCTCTGGCACCCGCAATACTGCATGCTACTCTTTGTCAGGCCTCGGTGAGTCGGCCGCTTCCGTATCAGTCTGTAGCAGATCGGGGGAATGCGCTGGCTCAGCCTGCAAGTTCCACGCAAGCAAGCCATCCTAGCTTTCCCTCGCAGTTCTGATTGTCGGTCAATGCGTCCAGATAATCTTGCCAGGAGAATAGGCTATGGAACGGTTCGTCGAGGACCACCAGAAACGACGGCTGACAGAGCGCGTCGACATCATCACGGCCATCAACATTCTGCGCTCGCAGGGCTACCAGCCGGATGAGCTGATCGGCGAAATCACCAAGGTTTTCTACGTCGATCTCGATACCTACAACGAGATCGTCCTGGCGGCCTGACCGTTCAGCCTACCCGGCGCGCCGGAAGGCGAGCACACGATTGCGGCCGCCGCGCTTGGCGCCGTAGAGCGCCTTGTCGGCGGCGCTGAGCACCTTGTCGAATTTGCTGCCGCCCTCGCTGCCGAAGGCGTAGCCGGCGCTGACCGTGCAGGCGAGCAGCCGGGTCTCGGTGTCGATGCGGCGTGAGGCAAAACTGGCCCGGATGCGCTCTGCAATGAATTCCACCTTCTCAGGCAGAATGCGATCGAGGACCAGCGCAAATTCCTCTCCGCCCATGCGTGCGGCGACGTCGCCCGGCTGGAGATTGGCGGTCAAATCCTTGGCGAACAGTTTCAGCACCTCGTCGCCGGTGGCATGGCCGAACTCGTCGTTGATGGCCTTGAAGCCATCGAGATCGAACACGATCACGGCGGTGAAGACGCCGACCGGCGTCTTGCTATGCAGGTCGAACAAAGCGCGTCGGTTGAGCAGGCCGGTCAGCGGATCGGTCAGCGCTTCGCGGCGGTGATGCTGCGCCAGGCGCCCCTGGTTGAGCGCCAGCGAAAGCGCGCCGATACCGGTCATGCAGGCGATGACGACGATGAGGCTGAGATCCTCGGCCCAATTGCTCGGCGCATGTCCAAGCACCAGCCTGCCATCCCAGACCAGCACCCCGGAGCACAACACGAAGGATATGGCAGTGGCCGTATAAAGCCCGGCAATGCCGATGATCGGGGCAGGGAATTCGGTGCGCCCCTTCCAGTACTCATAGGCCGTCGCAAACAAGAGCAGCGCGGCAAAGGCATTTTCCAGCATGAAGCCCAGCCCGTCATAGCCAAGCGCCATTGGCGGCAAGGCGATCGCCAGCGAGGCGCCGGCGCCGATGACGATGCGCGGCAGCGGCGAGCGGCCGGTGGTGAATTGGTGGGCGGCGCCCAGCATGGTCGCGAAGCCGAGCAGCAGGAAGGTGAAGCTGGCGAGGCCGAGCAGGCGTCCGGGCGTGTCGATATAGGCCTGGTAGGCGAAGACGTCGGCGACGATCAGAAGCACGCTGACCGCCCATGTCAGCAGAAATTTTTCCGAACGCGCGGTAAGCCAGATTCCGAACAAGGTCATGCAGAGGCAAGCGGCGGAAAAACCGACAGCCAAAAGAAGGGAGTTGTAGTCGAGCGACATGCCCTCGTCCTTGCCCGCGGCGACCTAGCTCTTGCAACCGGGCCGGACCGGATTCATGCAGCAAGGAGGTATCGATAAGGTTACGACGGCGGGGAAGATACCACGTTTCGCTCGATTTGGAGCAATTCTGGGTTGAAACGCATTCCCGGGAAAACCGTTTCACACTTTTCCTGGAATTGCTCTGAACCGATCAGCTCACCCGCTTCATCAGCGCCATGGCGCCGAACGGCGCGCGCACCTTGCCCTCGGTGATGAAGTAGGCGAACACGTCGCGCGGTTTCACCGGCGCGTCGAAAGCCGGGTCGGCGCGCCGCAGATCGGCCGGCTGCTTGCCTTCCGCCCAGGTTTTTACCCGCGCCGCCCATTCGTCCAGACCCTTCGGCGTGTAGCAGTCCGGATTGTCGTCCGAGCCGGTCTGCAGCCGCGCATAGATGAAATCGCCGGTGATGTCGGCAATGTCGGGGTATTTGGCATGGTCGGCGTAGACGATCGCCGCCTTGTATTTGCGCGCAAGGCTCACAAATTCCGGAACGATGAAACTGTCGTTGCGCACTTCGAGCGCGTGGCGCAGCGCCACCCCGTCCTGCTTTTCCGGCAGCAGTTTCAGGAAGGCCTCGAAATCGTCGGCATCGAACTTTTTCGTCGGCGCGAACTGCCACAGGATCGGGCCCAGCTTGTCGCCCAGTGCTGCAACGCCGGAGCTGAGGAAGCGCGTCATGGACTCGCCGGCTTCGCCGAGCACGCGGCGGTTGGTGACAAAGCGGTTGCCTTTCAGCGAATAGACGAAACCGTCCGGCGCCTCGCTTGCCCATTTGATGAAGGTCGGTTCCTTGAAGCTTGAATAGTAGGTGCCGTTCACCTCGATGCTCGACACCTGGCGGCTGGCATAGTGCAGTTGCTTGGCCTTCGACAGTTTGTCCGGATAGAAGGACGTATCCCAGGGTTCGAACGTCCAGCCGCCCATGCCTGAGCGAATTGTTCCTTGGCTGGTCATCGTCTTCCTCCCAGTTCTTAAAAATGCGGCCCGGCTATTTCGAGACCGGTTTGGCCATGTCGACCACAATCCATCCCGGTCTGTAGGACTTTTCCCTGCGACCGGTTTCGCGAAAACCATA
Source organism: Mesorhizobium sp. P2_E7 (assembly GCF_056403855.1). Classification (NCBI taxonomy): domain Bacteria; kingdom Pseudomonadati; phylum Pseudomonadota; class Alphaproteobacteria; order Hyphomicrobiales; family Phyllobacteriaceae; genus Mesorhizobium; species Mesorhizobium sp. P2_E7. The sequence goes on from NZ_JBFUER010000001.1 coordinate 1,058,056, forward strand.
GGCGGTGTAGAGCGCTATGTTCCGTTCCATGCGCGCATTGGTGTAGAGCCGTATCTCCGGCACGCCCCATTTCAGCGCCTGTTCGCCGGCGAAATCGAGCAGCGCGATGCCGAGTTTTTTGCCCTGGAAGGCAGGCGCGACGGCGACGCTGAAGATCATCGCATGATCGGGACGCTTTTCGAGAACGATCAGCCCGGCGAGCTCCGCCTCCCTCTCCAGCAGCCAGACCTCGCCGCGTTCGATGCGCGGCGCATAGTCCTCGTTGACCGGGATCGGTGGCGCACCGAGCAGAGCGGTGTAGTGCTCATAGGCGGCCTGCGTCAGCGAGACGACTGCGTCGAGATCACCGGCAAGCGCCTTTCGGAATGACATTCAAAGCTCTCCAGGCGCTCGACCGGTCTGTCAGCTATTCCGCCGCTTCGCGCTTTCCCCCGGGGCGCCGCTCCAGCAATTCCTTGAGGAACTGACCGGTGTAGCTGCGCTTTTCGCGCACGATGGCTTCCGGCGTACCCTGTGCGACCAGTTCGCCGCCGCCGTCGCCGCCTTCAGGGCCGAGGTCGAGCACCCAGTCGGCGGTCTTGATCACTTCGAGATTGTGCTCGATGACCACCACCGTGTTGCCCTGGTCGACCAGTTCGTGCAGCACTTCCAGAAGCTTGGCGACGTCGTGGAAATGCAGGCCGGTGGTCGGCTCGTCGAGGATGTAGAGCGTCTTGCCGGTCGCCTTGCGCGACAGTTCCTTGGCCAGCTTGATGCGCTGCGCCTCGCCGCCGGACAGCGTCGTCGCCTGCTGGCCGATATGGATGTAGCCGAGGCCGACCTGCTTCAGCGTGTCGAGCTTGTCGCGCACGCCGGGCACCGCGGCAAAGAAATCGACGCCTTCCTCGACGGTCATGTCGAGCACGTCGGCGATCGACTTGCCCTTGAACACGACATCGAGCGTCTCGCGGTTGTAGCGCTTGCCATGGCAGACATCGCAGGTGACGTAGACGTCGGGCAAAAAGTGCATCTCGATCTTGATGACGCCGTCGCCCTGACAGGCCTCGCAGCGGCCGCCCTTGACGTTGAACGAGAAGCGTCCCGGCTGATAGCCGCGCGCCTTGGCTTCCGGCAGACCGGCAAACCAGTCGCGGATCGGCGTGAAGGCGCCGGTATAGGTGGCGGGGTTCGAACGCGGGGTGCGGCCGATGGGCGACTGGTCGATGTCGATGACCTTGTCGAGGAATTCGAGGCCCTCGATGCGGTCGTGGTCGGCCGGATGCTCGCGCGAGCCCATGATGCGCCGCGACGCCGCCTTGAACAAAGTCTCGATCAGGAAGGTCGACTTGCCGCCGCCCGACACGCCGGTGACGGCGGTAAAAGTTCCGAGCGGGATTTCGGCGGTGACGTTCTTCAGATTGTTGCCGCGCGCACCGACGATCTTCAGCCGGCGGTTCTTCTTCGCCTCGCGCCTGACACCTGGCGTGGCCACTTCAAGCGCGCCCGACAGGTATTTGCCGGTGATCGAATTCGGGTTGGCCATCACCTGCTGCGGCGTGCCCTGGGCGATGATCTCGCCGCCATGGATGCCCGCGGCCGGACCCATGTCGACGACATAGTCGGCATGTAGGATGGCGTCCTCGTCATGCTCGACGACGATCACCGTATTGCCGATGTCCCGCAAATGCTTCAGCGTGTCGAGCAGGCGGGCATTGTCGCGCTGGTGCAGGCCGATCGACGGCTCGTCGAGCACATAGAGCACGCCGGTGAGGCCCGAGCCGATCTGCGACGCCAGGCGGATGCGCTGGCTCTCGCCGCCCGACAGCGTGCCGGAATTGCGCGACAGCGTCAGATAGTCGAGGCCGACGTCGTTGAGGAAGCGCAGCCGGTCGCGGATCTCCTTGAGCACCCTGACCGCAATCTCGTTCTGCTTGTCGTTGAGCTGCGCCGGCAGGTCGGTGAACCATTTGTCGGCGTTGCGGATCGACTGTTCGGTGACCTCGCCGATGTGCTTTCCGGCGATTTTCACCGCCAGTGCTTCCGGCTTCAGCCGGTAGCCCTTGCAGACCGGGCAGGGCGTTGCCGACATGAAGCGCTCGATCTCCTCGCGCATCCAGGCGGATTCGGTTTCCTTCCAGCGCCGCTCCAGATTGGGAATGACGCCTTCGAACGTCTTGGTCGTCTTGTAAGAGCGAAGGCCGTCATCATATTGGAAGGTGACCTCGCGCTCGCCGGTGCCGCGCAGGACGGCTTCCTTGGCCTCTTCGGTCAGGTCCTTGAATTTGTCGCCGAGTTTGAAGCCGTATGCCTTGCCCAGCGCTTCCAGCGTCTGCGCGTAATAGGGCGAGGTCGATTTCGCCCACGGGCTGACGGCGCCGTCGCGCAGCGAGACGTTTTCGTCCGGCACGATCAGGCTGGCGTCGATGGCGCGCTGGCTGCCGAGACCGTCGCAGGTCGGGCAGGCGCCGAACGGGTTGTTGAACGAGAACAGCCTGGGCTCGATCTCCGGAATGGTGAAGCCGGACACCGGGCAGGCAAACTTTTCGGAGAACAGGATGCGCTCATGCGTCTCGTTCTTCGACTTGTTGACCGAGTCCTCGCCGGTCTGGCTGGCGTCGAGCGGCTTGTCGGCGAATTCCGCCACGGCCAGCCCCTCGGCAAGCTTCAGTGCCGTTTCGATGGAATCGGCGAGACGCGTGGCAAGATCGCCGCGCACCACGATGCGGTCGACGACGACGTCGATGTCGTGCTTGTACTTCTTGTCCAGCGCCGGCACATCGGCGATCTCGTAGAAAACGCCGTCGACCTTGACGCGCTGAAAGCCCTTCTTCTGCAGCTCCAGGAGTTCCTTGCGGTACTCGCCCTTGCGGCCGCGCACGATCGGCGCCAGCAGGAACAGGCGGGTACCTTCCTCGACCGCCAGCACCCGGTCGACCATCTGGCTGACCGTCTGGCTTTCGATCGGTAGGCCGGTGGCCGGCGAATAGGGAATGCCGACGCGCGCGAACAGCAAGCGCATATAGTCGTAGATCTCGGTGACGGTGCCGACCGTGGAGCGCGGGTTTTTTGAGGTGGTCTTCTGCTCGATGGAGATGGCAGGCGACAGGCCGTCGATCTGGTCGACGTCAGGCTTCTGCATCATTTCGAGGAATTGCCTGGCATAGGCCGACAGGCTCTCGACATAGCGACGCTGGCCCTCGGCATAGATGGTGTCGAAGGCGAGTGATGATTTGCCGGAGCCCGACAGGCCGGTCATGACGATCAAGCTGTCACGCGGCAGGTCGAGATCGACATTCTTGAGATTGTGTTCGCGCGCCCCGCGAATGGAAAGGTATTTATGGTCGGCCATCGCCGGTCGCCGCCTCAGTCTGGATTTCATGGGATCGGCGGGTTTTCCCGGCCAATCCCCTATGTAGGTATTTTTGCAGCCACGTCGAGAGACGCCACACTTCTCGACCAAAACCGTTTAACCGTCTTTCGCGCGACGGGGCAAGCGGAAAGAACAAAGGCCGAACACGCTCCTGACAAAGCTGTGCAGAAACCTGACAAGGGTGTTTCAAAAGCTGACCCTGACGTAAGCTCCCGGCGATCACATTTTTCGGTAACCGGCTATTCAACGGTTGACGTCGCCGACTCAGGGGCGCAGTCTCTGGAAGTCAACCGAGCCGGCCGTCTTTCGATGGCCTCGCCGCCCATAGGTGGCCTGCGAGACGCCGCAGGTTTTGCGATTTGCGCTTCGGACGACAACAGTCGCAACGGACATAGGAGCGGAGCATGACGCCACCGGATAGTCCTTTGAGGCTCCACATCTCGTTGGAGCCGCGGCGGGCATAAGTGCCAGGGTAGTTTCAAGCCATAAGAGTGTATGCGTCCAAAAGAACGCATTGCTTCAATGCAAAAACCACCCGACAAACCGTGACCTGCCGAATCCCACAAAAATCAGAGACGGATAGTCGGATCGTCGGCTGAATGCCGCGAAGCATCCGAGATAAAAGTCGGTATAACACTACCGGCAAGTTGGATCTGGAATCCAAAAAAAGCCCCGACCGTTTGCGGAAGCAACGGCGGGGCTGCTCTTTTGGGGCTGGCTTTAGCGTGAGGGTATCGCCTGCCGATTTTACCGGAAGCCACCAACTTCGGCGTCGGCTGCGTTGGCCCGGAAGGTTCGAACCCTACCGGCGCGACGGCTTGATCCCACCCGTGCCGACATCGACAGTGATGGTGCCGGAAATCCTGACATCAGTGTTGCCGATCTTGAAGGTGCCGTTCTCGCCGGCAGGCAGCGCGTCGTCGGGCTCGGGCTGCGGCGCCGGCTTGGCGATGCGATAGTCGCTGGTTACGCCGGGCAGGGCGCCTGTCTGCGTCTGCGATGTGCTGTTCCCGGCAAGAGCCGCGCTGGCGGTCACGGCGGTGATCGCAATGGCTGTCATCAGTCTGTTCAGGAGGTAGGGCATCACAAGACTATAGTGTCGCGCTCACCGCGAGGCCAGACCGGCGGCATCGAAATTGACACGACCCCGCCCGCTCGTTCAGTCCGCGATCAGGCCGCGGCTTGCTTGCGGGTATCAAAGACATGGTCGACGAGGCCCCAGTCCTTGGCTTCCTTCGCGGTCATGAAGAAATCGCGGTCGAGCGTGCGTTCGACCTCTTCATAGGTGCGTCCGCAATGCTGCGCATAGAGCTCCGTCATGTGCCGCTTGGTGCGCAAAATGCCTTCGGCATGGCGCTGGATGTCGGAGGCCTGGCCCTGGAAGCCGCCCAGGGGCTGATGCAGCACGATGCTGGCGTTGGGCAGCGCAATGCGACGTCCCGGCGTTCCGGCCATTAGCAGGAACGAGGCCATCGAGGCGGCAAAGCCCATGCACACCGTCGACACCGGGCAGCTGACATATTGCATCGTGTCGTAGATGGCGAAGCCGCTGCTCACCACGCCGCCCGGCGAGTTGATGTAGAGCGAAATTTCCTTGTCGGGATGGTCTGATTCCAGCGACAGCAGCTGGGCGCAGACCAGCGCCGACATGCCATCATTGATCTCGCCATTGACGAAGATGATGCGCTCGCGCAGCAGCCGCGAGAAAATGTCGAAGGCGCGTTCGCCGCGGCTCGATTGCTCGATGACCATCGGCACCAGATTGGCAAAGCCGCTCATCTCATTGTCTCCATTTGATTTTTTCGGTTCAGGCCGCGCACATCAGTAGATATGGCGCGTTGGCGGCGATCGGCGGTTTGGGCTTGTATGCGTTGAGCGAAAGCCGACAGCCGGCGCCCGCCATCGCAACGGGCATTGCCGCCTGCACAAACCCGTCATGGACAATGCGCAGATGCGTGCCGCCTGAAACGGTGCGGGCGAGCGTGAAGGTGACGATGCTATCCAGCCTGTCGGCATCGCCGGTGTCGGACCGTTCGCGCCAGGAATAGCGCAGCAGGCGTCCAGGTTCGGCATCGAGCACTTCGCACTCGATCGGCGCGTCCGGTCCGGCAAAGGCAAAGCGGCTGCCGGTTTCCGGCTTGATGTCGTTTGGCATCATCCACGCCGCCAAAAGCTCCGGCACGGTCAGCGCCCGCCACACCTTTTCCGGTGCGTCCGGCAGATCGCATTCGAAGGCGAGGGTATCCTTGGCGGTATGCGCCCGCTTTTCATCGTTCATTGATCCATGTCCTTCAAAACGGCCTTCAGCCTCTCGATGCGCTCAGGCCAGAATGCGCGGTAGCGTTCGATCCAGCCGAGCAGCGGCTCGAGCCCTTGCGGATCGGCGCGGTAATAGGCGTTACGACCGGCCCGCCTTTCGCTGACGAGGCCGGCGCCGCGCAGCACGGCCAGATGCTGCGACACCGCCGGCTGCGACACACTCATGCCGCTGCGCAATTCCGACACGCTCATCTCGCCGCCGGCGAGCCGCTCGTAGACGGCGCGGCGCGTCGGATCGGCCAGGGCGCGGAAAATCTCTGCTTCGATCATGACAAAAGCATAAGTCGATACTTATTGATTTGGCAAGCGGTGTTTTTCATCCCATATCAGTTGCCTGCCGCATCCCCTCGATTGGTGCCATTCCTTGACAAATGAGGGTGATGCGATATAGAACGAAAAGAGAACAAAAACCTTGTGGGTAAAGGCAGCCACAGCAGGCGGACATTGGCCGCAGCCTGTAAGGTGAGCGACTTAAAATTTATTTCGGATGAGCGCGGAGAAGTGTCATGGCGGGTAGCGTCAACAAGGTCATTCTGGTCGGAAACCTCGGCGCGGACCCTGAGATCCGCCGCCTGAATTCCGGTGACCCGGTCGTAAACATCCGCATCGCCACGTCGGAAAGCTGGCGCGACAAGAATTCCGGCGAGCGTAAGGAAAAGACCGAGTGGCACAACGTCGTCATTTTCAATGATCAGATCGCCAAGGTCGCCGAGCAATATCTGAAGAAGGGCATGAAGGTTTACGTCGAAGGCCAGCTGCAGACACGCAAATGGCAGGACCAGACCGGCGCCGACAAATACACGACGGAAGTCGTGCTGCAGAAATTCCGCGGCGAGCTGCAGATGCTCGATTCACGCAGCGAGGGCGGCGGCCAGGTCGGCAACTATGCCGGTGGCGGCGGCGCGAGCCGTGGCTCGGATTTCGGCCAGTCGAGCCCCAATGAAAGCTTCAACCGCGGCGGTGGCAACGGTGGTGGCGCACGGGGCGGCGGCGGTGGCGGCTCGTCGCGTGAACTGGACGACGAAATCCCGTTCTAAGCAGTGAGCGATAGCATCTAGGGAGAGGGCGCGATGTCGCTCGGACCGCTTCTATCGGCGCCCCCTCCCATTCCATGGCACGCTTTCGCGGCCCTTGCCGCGCTGGTCATCGGCGGCGCCCAACTGGCGCTGCCGAAAGGCACGACGCGCCACCGCGTGATGGGCAATGCCTGGGCGGCGCTGATGCTGGTCATCGCCATCTCCAGTTTCTGGATCCAGCAGATCCGCCTCATCGGCCCGTTCAGCCCGATCCATATCTTGTCGATCATCGTGTTGATCACCCTGCCGCTGGCGGTCTGGCACGCACATGTGCATCGCGTCGCCAAACATCGCAGGGTCATGATTTCGCTCTATGTCTTTGCGCTGATCGGCGCCGGTGTGTTCACGCTGCTGCCGGGGCGCATCATGCATGCGGTCGTGTTCGGCCAGTGACGCGTTTCTGAAAGGAAGATTGCCGTGAAAGCACGGATCAAGTGGGTAGAAGAGCGCACTTTCGTCGGCGAGTCCGGCAGCGGCCACAAGCTGGTGCTGGGAACCGCCTCCGGTCCTGAAGGCAAGACGCCGGGTCCGAGCCCGATGGAGCTGGTGCTGATCGGCACCGGCGGTTGCTCGGCCTATGATGTCGTCCACATCCTCGAAAAAGGTCGCGAGGCGATCGAGGATTGCACCGTCGAACTCGACGCCGACCGGGCCGAGACCGACCCAAAAGTCTTTACCCGCATCCACATGCATTTCATCGTCAAGGGCCGCGCGCTGTCGCACGACAAGGTCCAGCGCGCGATCAACCTGTCGATCGAAAAATACTGCTCGGCCAGTGCCATGTTGGCCAAGGCCGCTGTCATCACCCATGATTTCGAGGTCGTCGATACGGCGGCGAAATAGGCAGTAGGCGATAGGCGGTAGCGCCTGCCTTTCAGCCCGCCATCAGCGCCTTGATGCCATCGGCCACGAACTGCACCGCGAGTGCTGCCAGGATGACGCCGAGCAGGCGGGTCAGGATCGAGCGGCCGGTCTGGCCGAGGATGCGGTCGATGCGTTCCGACAGCACGAACACCAGATAGGTGATGGCAAGGCAGACGAAGATGATGCCGACCAGCGCCGCCTGTGCGGTAAAACCCTGGAACGAGCCGGACAGAAGCACAGTCGCCGAAATCGCGCCGGGACCGGCGATCAGCGGGATCGCCAGCGGGAAGGCGGCGATGTTGTGGATCATGTCCTTGGTGATGGCGACGTCACCGATCTTCTCTTTGCGGTCCTGCCGGCGCTCGAACACCATTTCGAAGGCGATGAAGAACAACAGGAAGCCGCCGGCGACGCGGAAGGCCGGCAGCGTGATGCCGAACACCGACAGGATCGAGGCGCCAGCCACCGCAAACAGCGCCATCACCAGGAAGCCGATGATCGAGGCGCGTACCGAAACCTGCTGGCGCTCCTCGCGGTTCATGCCGCGTGTCACCGCTAGGAAGAGAGGCGCGAGACCAGGCGGGTCGATGGTCACCAGAATGGTGACGAAGGCGTTGAACAGGCTGTCGAAACTCGGCATCGCTGACCCCTCCCGCCGGGCCGGCCCCCTGCGCCACCATAGTGGTAGAGCAAAGCCCGGTCGGTGGGAACTGCCAGGATGATAGTTCTGGAAGCCGGCAGGTTAGCCGGCAGCGCTGCAGTAGGCCTCCAGGCGATAGCCATCGGGATCGATGACGAAGGCGGCGTAGTAGTTCTCGCCATAGTCGGCGCGCAGGCCCGGCGCGCCATTGTCGCTGCCGCCTCCGCGCAAGGCCCCGGCGTGAAAGGCGTCGACGCTGGCCCTTGTCGGCGCGGCAAAGCAGAAATGCAGGCCGGATTTCTTGTCCGATGGCACCGACTGCTCAGCCTGGTTCACCCAGAGCGCGGCGGTTTGCGCGCCATAGCCCAGCGAGCCCGGCGACTGGCTGAGGCAGGAATAGCCGAGCGGCTTCAGCGCGGCATCGTAGAAGGGCTTCGAAACGTTGGTGTCGCGGACACCGATCGAGACATGGTCGAGCATGTTTTTTCACCTTTTTTACAATATGTTGCGCTGTCAGCCCTGGGCGACGCGGCGCGCCAGGAACTCGACTTCGAGCCGCCATGTCGCCCCGTCGTCGTGCGAACGCTCGCCGAGCCAGCGGAAACTGTCTTTTGTGATGCGTGAAAAGCTCCAGCGGACCGAGGAACCGGTACCGTCGGCGCCGACCTGCACAATCGTGTCGCCTTCGGCACGACCGAGCTGGCGGCTGTAATATTGGTTGCGCGGGTCGCTCCAGAAGATGTGCCAGGCATCCGTGCCGGGATCATAGGCCCGCAGCGTTGTGCCATAGAAAGTCCATTTGCCGAGCGAGGGCGAGGGGCCGGCATCGCGTGCGGGCAGGATCCACACATCCTGGATCGCCTTGCCTTCCAGCACCCAGCCGAAATGCACCTCGCCGCGCCCGGTCAGTTTGCCGCCGTCCTCAAGGATGCGCGTCGCGTCGAAGGTCCAGGCGCCGACAAAACGGCCGTAGAGATCCAGCTTTTCAGCCAGGTCGGCGACGGGGCCGTCACTGTGGAGGGCTTTTGAGAATGAGGATTGATAGGTCATGCTGCTGCCTTCGTGGTGTCAGGAGGCTGCAAGCGATAGGCCAGAGCCGGGTGTTGCGCTTGGGAAAAATTGCTATCTTTCAAGCCATGACGACGAGCGAGCAAAAACTGGCTTCGGGGCCGGACTGGTATGTGTCCGACGTGCTGTGCACGGCCGGCGCCGGCGACCGTCCGTTTGAGGAAGAGCACCGCAGCGTCTGCATTGCCGCCGTCACCAGCGGCAGCTTCCGCTACCGCACCAGCCAGGGCGCCGCCATGCTGGCGCCGGGGTCCGTCCTGCTCGGCAATGTCGGCGCCTGCTATGAATGCGGGCACGAGCATGGCGCCGGCGACCGCTGTCTGTCCTTCCACTTCGCTCCGGCCCATCTCGACCGCATTGCCAGCGACGTGGCCGGCGCCAAGAAGCTGACGTTCGGGGTTCCGCATCTGCCGCCCTTGCCGGCGCTGGCGTCACTGCTGGCCGAGGCCGAAGCGGCACGCGAGACGGCGGATATCGATGCCTTCGAGGAGCTTGGCCTGCGCATTGCCGCCGCGGCTCTTGCCGTCGGCGGCGCAGCACTTGCTGTCGCCAGTGAGGCCGCGCCTGCCGCTCGCCCACCAAGCCGGCGCGACCAGAAGCGGGTCGCCGAGGCGGTGCGGCAGATCGAGCTCAATGCCGACCGGCCGGTCTCGCTTTCCGAGCTTGCCGGCTCGACGGCGACCAGCCCCTATCACTTCCTGCGCACCTTCCGGCAAGTCGCCGGCATGACGCCCTATCAGTTCCTGCTCAGGACCCGGCTGCACCGCGCGGCGGTGCGGCTGCGCATGTCGGATGAGCCCATCTCGGCAATTGCCTTCGAGGCCGGCTTTAACGACCTGTCGACCTTCAATCGCCGTTTCCGGCGCGTCATGGGCGAGACGCCGGGCGACTATCGCGCCCGCCGGTCAGGCGGCGCTTTGCCGTCACCGTCAGCGTTCGCAGCCTTCTGACCTCAGTCGAAGGTCGGCCCGCACCAGCCCGGCAGATAGTCCGCGTCCTTGCCCTTGGCGAGCGCCAGCGCATCCTTCATTGCCTTGTCGAAGTTTTTTGCCACGGCGTTCCGGTCGATGCGCCGGCGCAAAAAGTCGGCCCACAAAAATTCGCTGAACGGCGTCGTGTCCTTGGCGAAGCCGCCTTGCCGGCGCAATTCGCCGGCCACGCTGCGGTAAGGATCGTCGACCAGTTCGCCGATTGTCTTGGGAATTGCCGAGTAGTCGCGGCGCCGGCCGTTCTCGTCGAACGGGTGCATCCAGCCGCGATTGTCGAGCACGAAAAGAAACGCGTCCTTGTCGAGGGCGGACAGGTCGCTGATCACGGTCACAAGCACGTCCTTGACGCCTTCCTTGAGCAGGGCGCGGGCGAGGTGATGGTGATCGGTGACGTAGTTACGATTTTTGGGACCCAAAACCACCGGCACCATGTGTTTGCCGAGAAAAGCGCCGGTCTTCTTCTTGGCGTCCTGTGCCCTGATCATCTGGCGCTTCAGCGCAACTTCCCTCATGCCTACTGTTATCTGCGTTGGCCTCAGTTCCTCGACAGGGACCGGCGTGACAATGGGTTCTCGGGGGTCAATCATGGCACTCCATCCTGCTGTTGCTGCTGCTGTTTGCCCGGATCAAGTGATTTGATGGCGGCGTCGACGCTGTGAAAAATCCTGTGCGGGCCGACGAGGTCGGCAATGCCGAACCGCGCCAGCGCTGCCTGGGCGCGCAGCGATTCCAGCCGTGCAATGGCAAAGATCGCACCCGCCTTGCGGCAGTGGGCGATGGTGTCGATCAATGCCTGTGCCGCAGTGTAGTCGATCTCGGCGATGTTGCTGGCCTCCAGCACCACCAGCTTGATGTTTTCGGCCCTCGCATCGATCAGATCGCAGACACCGCGCTTGAAGCGGTCGGCATTGACGAAGGAGAGCGGCGCCTGGAATGCCGCGACCAGCACGCCGGGCAGCTGCTCGCCCGCCGTCGGCGTGCCGGGCGGCCACCACACCGAAGTGCCCGGAACCTTCTCCAACTCGATCGCCTGCGTGCGTGTCGCGCTCCACAGCCCATGCAGCAGCGAGAGGCCGATGCCGACCGCCACCCCGGTTTCGATCGGCAGCACGACGATCGCCGTCATGGTGACCAGGATCAGCAGGAATTCGACCGGCGCCTGCCTGTAGACACTGGCAAACACCTTCCAGCGCAAAATGTGCTGGGCAACGAACAACAGTACACCAGCAAGGGCTGCCTGCGGGACATCGGCAAGCAGGCCGCCGCCGAAAGCGCCAAGCGCCAAGACGATCGCCGCGGCGATCAGACCTGAAAACTGCGAACGGCCGCCCGATTGGGCGGCGATTGCAGTGCGCGGCGGGCTGGCATTGACCGCGAAGGCGCCGAACAGCCCGGACAGGATGCTGCCGGCGCCGACGCCGACAAAGTCGCGGTCGATGTCGGGCGCCTCGCCGGCAAAGGAGCGGCTGGTGGCCGCCGTCTGCACCATGACGACGATAGCAATCAACAGGGCCAGCGGCAGCAGCGCCTGCGCATCGCTCAGGCTCACTGTCGGCAGGCCAGCCTGCGGCAGGCCGTTGGTTAGGGCGCCGAGCACCTCGACGCCGCGCGCCTTCAGGTCGAACACGGCAACCGCAAGCGTGGCGAGCACCATGCCGATCAGGGCGCCGGGGATGCGGGCGCTGATGCGTTCGGCACCGAACACGATGGCAAAGACGCCAAGGCCGAGCGTCAGGCTCCACGGGTTGGTCAGATGCAGGCTGGCGGCGATTTCACCGACCCGGCGCAGGGTTTCGCCGCTTTCGGGCGGCAGGCCGAGCAATCCGGGCAGTTGCGAGACGATGATATGGACCGAAATGCCGGCCAGAAATCCCGTCGTCACCGGCACCGAGAGCAGGTCGGCGATCCAGCCGAGCCGGAAGATGCCGCTCAAACCCACCAGCAGCCCGACCATCAGCGCCAGCATCGCCGCCAGCGCCAGATAATGCGCCGAGCCGGCAACGGCGATGAGGGCGAGGCCGCCGGCAAACAGCGGCGTGATGGTCGAATCCGCCCCGGACGACAGATGGCGATTGGCGCCGAACAGGGCAAAGGCCAGCGATCCCGCGACAAAGGCGAAGAAGCCGATCTCGGGCGCAAAGCCGCCAAGCCGCGCCGTCGCCATCTGTTCGGGAATGGCGATTGCCGCCAGCGTCAGCCCGGCGGCCAGATCGCCATTGAGATCCCCGGGCCGCCAACCGCTCGGCGCTCGCAAAGGCAGCCACCGGGTCCAGTTCATCGTGCTTGAGGCTCCCGGCTGGGGAAAAACGGTCCATCGCAGGCTTTTGCTCTGGCGGCGGCGAAATATGCTTTTGCCAAATCGTCGCAATCAGCGGTATCCATTTGAAATTACCACTGAAATTGTCTTTGGAAAAGTGCCGGGAACATTGGAGTTTCGAGCGGGCTTCCTATATAAGCGGTCAGTGATTCCTGATTAGATTGTGATCCAATTTGACCGACCAAAAGACACCGCGCGGCGCCGACGGCGGCCCCACCGGCATCGAGCCGATCTCCATCATCGAGGAGATGCAGAGCTCCTACCTTTCCTACGCCATGAGCGTGATCGTCAGCCGTGCGCTGCCGGATGTGCGCGACGGCCTGAAGCCGGTGCATCGTCGCATTCTCTATGCCGCGCATGAGAGCGGCTACCACTGGAACCGCAAATATGTGAAGTCGGCCCGCCCGGTCGCCGACGTGATGGGTAAATACCATCCGCATGGCGACGCCTCGATCTATGACGCCTTGGTGCGCATGGCGCAGGACTGGTCGCTGCGCGTGCCGCTGATCGACGGGCAGGGCAATTTCGGCTCCATCGACGGCGATCCGCCGGCGGCGATGCGCTACACCGAGTCCAGGCTGACCAAGGTCGCGCATGAACTCTTGGAGGACATCGACAAGGAAACCGTCGATTTCCAGGAGACATATGACGCCTCCGACACCGAGCCGAAGGTGCTGCCGGCTCGCTTCCCCAATCTTCTGGTCAACGGTTCCGGTGGCATTGCGGTCGGCATGGCCACCAACATTCCGCCGCACAATCTGGCCGAAGTCTGCAACGGCGCCATCGCCATCATCGACAATCCGGCGATCGACCTGCCGGCGCTGATGGAGATCATTCCGGGTCCCGATTTCCCGACCGGCGGCATCGTGCTCGGCCGTTCCGGCATCTACAGCGCCTATGCGACCGGCCGCGGCTCCATCGTCATGCGCGGCAAGGTCAATGTCGAGCAGCGCGGCAACGACCGTGAATCGATCATCATCACCGAAGTCCCGTACCAGGTGAACAAGGCCTCGATGATCGAGAAAATGGCCGAACTGGTGCGCGACAAGCGCATCGAAGGCATTTCCGACATCCGCGACGAAAGCGACCGCCAGGGCTACCGCGTCGTCATCGAGCTGAAGCGCGACGCTGTCGCCGACGTCATCTTGAACCAGCTTTACCGCTTCACGCCGCTGCAGACCTCCTTCGGCGCCAATATGGTGGCGCTGAATGGCGGCAAGCCGGAAGTGATGACGCTGACCGACATGCTGAAGGCATTTGTCGGCTTCCGCGAAGAGGTGATTAGCCGGCGCACGAAGTTCCTGCTGCGCAAGGCGCGCGACCGCGCCCACGTCCTGGTCGGTCTCGCCATTGCCGTCGCCAACATCGACGAAGTGATCAAGCTGATCCGCACCGCGCCCGATCCGCAGACGGCGCGCGAGCAGTTGATGGAGCGCCGCTGGCCCTCCGGCGATGTCGAGTCGCTGATCCTTCTGATCGACGATCCGCGCCATCGCATCAACGAGGACGGCACCTACAATCTGTCCGAGGAACAGGCGCGCGCCATTCTCGAACTGCGCCTGCAGCGCCTGACCGCGCTCGGCCGCGACGAAATCGCCGACGAGTTGAACACGATCGGCGCCGAAATCGTTGATTATCTTGACATTTTGTCGTCCCGCGCGCGCATCCAGCAGATCGTCAAGGACGAGCTCGCCGCCGTACGCGACGAGTTCGGTACGCCGCGCCGCACCGAGCTCACCGACGGTGGCGCCGACATGGAAGACGAGGACCTGATCCAGCGCGAGGACATGGTCGTCACCGTCAGCCATTCCGGCTACATCAAGCGCGTGCCGCTGTCGCTCTATCGGGCGCAGCGCCGCGGCGGCAAGGGCCGCTCCGGCATGTCGACCAAGGAAGAGGATTTCGTCACCCGGCTGTTCGTGGCCAACACGCATACGCCGGTGCTGTTCTTCTCCTCGCGCGGCATCGTCTACAAGGAAAAGGTCTGGCGGCTGCCGATCGGCAATCCGCAATCGCGCGGCAAGGCGCTGATCAACATGCTGCCGCTTGAGCAGGGCGAGCGCATCACGACCATCATGCCGCTGCCCGAGGATGAGACCAGCTGGGGCGAACTCGACGTGATGTTCGCCACCACGCGCGGCACCGTGCGCCGCAACAAGCTGTCCGACTTCGTCCAGGTCAACCGCAACGGCAAGATCGCCATGAAGCTGGAGGAGGAAGGCGACGAGATTCTCGGCGTCGAGACCTGCACCGACAATGACGATGTGCTTCTCACGGCCAATTCGGGCCAGTGCATCCGCTTCTCCGTCGGCGACGTGCGCGTCTTCCAGAGCCGCAATTCGGTCGGCGTGCGCGGCATAAGCATGGCCGAGACCGACCGCATCATCTCCATGTCGGTGATCGAGCATGTCGATGCTTCACCGGCGGAGCGCGCCGCTTACCTCAAGCGGGCCGCGGCGGAGCGGCGGCTGGAGACGGCCGGCGAAGAAGAAGAGATCGCACTGACCAATGAGGAGATCGGCGAGGAGGCGGAGCTTTCCGACGACCGCTACGAGTTCCTCAAGGCGCATGAGCAGTATGTGCTGACGGTGACCGAGTATGGCTACGGCAAGCGCTCGTCGTCCTACGACTTCCGCCTGACCGGGCGCGGCGGCAAGGGCATTCGCGCCACTGACGTGTCGAAAACGGCCGAGATCGGCCAGCTGGTGGCGACCTTCCCGGTCGGCAATGACGACCAGATCATGCTGGTTTCGGACGGCGGCACGGTCATCCGGGTGCCGGTCAACGGTATCCGTTTCGCCAGCCGCGCCACCAAGGGCGTCACCATCTTCAACACTGCCGAAGGCGAGAAGGTGGTCTCGGTCGAGCGGATCTCGGAACCGCAATCGGACGAGGATGTCGAAGAAAGCGGCGAGGGAACGGCCGAGGCCGGTCCGGACGCCGGGGATGCGGCACCCGGTAGTGCCGAATAAAGGGCCGGATAGGCTCAGACACAGCAACGCCGGCCCGGTGGGCCGGCGCGATCAAGACTTAGCCGGTAAGATTAGTGGTGACGGTGGGGCCAGCGAGCGCCGAAGCCTTCGAAGCGCTTTGTCCTGACACGGACACGCTCTGCTTCCTGATGCAGCCCGAATGCGGTGGCAATCAGCATGGCGACGGTCATTGCGGTGGCGAGCATGTAGATCAGCATTTGCGTGTTCTCCTGCGCCTTACAACGGTTAGATGGGGTTTTGGTTTCATCTTCTGAAGTGCAAACTAGTGAACGGTGCGTGAAGTCTTCGTGATCAAGGCATTCATCTGTCGTTCATGTCTGCGAAAAGGTTCACGCAGATGTTCCCAATCGCATTTGCCTTCCGTTCAATGCCCCGCTAGAAGCCTGCCATGACCGAACGCACCGCCCTTTATGCCGGCTCCTTCGACCCGCTGACCAACGGACACCTCGATGTCTTGAAGGCATCATTGGCTGTCGCAGACACGGTTTATGCGGCGATCGGCACCCATCCCGGCAAGACGCCGCTGTTTTCCTTCGAAGAACGGGTGAAGCTGATCGAGGCCGCGACCAAGGCCGAATTCGGCCGCGACGGCGGCCGTATTAAGGTTGTCGCTTTCGACGGGCTGGTCATCGACGCGGCCCGCAAGCATGGCGCCTCGATCATGATCCGCGGCCTGCGCGACGGCACCGACCTCGACTACGAGATGCAGATGGCCGGTATGAACGAGACAATGGCGCCTGAATTGCAGACGGTTTTTCTGCCCGCCAGCCCGTCAGTCAGAACCATTACCGCCACACTTGTGCGCCAGATAGCTTCGATGGGCGGCGACATTCGCCCCTTCGTGCCGGCCGCCGTTGCCGGCGCGCTCACCGCCAAATTCGCGAAATAAGTTCCGGAGAAAGACTCAAATGCAGCTGAAGAAGCTCGCCTCGTTCCTCGTCGTGCTTGCCGGTCTCGTGACCGCATCCGTTTCGGCCTTCGCCGCCGATGCGGAAAACACCATGATCGTCACCTTGAAGGATGGCGACGTCACCATCGCGCTGCGGCCCGACCTGGCGCCCAAGCATGTCGCGCAGATCAAGAAGCTGGTGCGCGAAGGCGCTTACGACAATGTCGCCTTCCACCGCGTCATCGACGGCTTCATGGCGCAGACGGGCGACGTCAAGTTCGGCAACATGAAGAAGGGGTTTAGCCCCGAGGCCGTCGGCACCGGCGGTTCCGACCTGCCTGACCTGCCTGCCGAATTCTCGCAGAGCGAACATTACAAGCGCGGCACGCTCGGCATGGCCCGCTCGCAGGATCCGAACTCCGCCAATTCGCAGTTCTTCATCATGTTCGCGCCGGCGCCGAACCTCGACGGCCAGTACACCATCGTCGGCAATGTCGTCAGCGGCATGGAATTGGTCGATCACATCAAGAAGGGCGACGAGGCAGACAATGGCACCGTCAGCAACCCCGACCGCATGATCAAAGTGCGCATCGCCGCCGACAAGTAGTCTATCCAACCAATCTGTTTTTCTGAGATAAAGGATATCCGACATGGCTGAGATCAAGGATCGCGAAAACGCGCTCATCATGGAAACGACCAAGGGCAAGGTCGTCATCGAATTGTTTCCCGACCTGGCCCCCGGCCATGTCGCCCGCATCAAGGAACTGGCCCGTGAAGGCGCCTATGACGGCGTGGTCTTCCACCGCGTCATCGAAGGTTTCATGGCGCAGACCGGCGACGTGAAGTTCGGCAACTCGTCGAAGCCGACTTTTGCCCCCTCTCGCGCCGGCATGGGCGGCTCGGAAAAGCCCGACCTGAAGGCCGAGTTTTCCAACGCCAACCACGGCCGCGGCACGTGCTCGATGGCGCGTTCGCAGAACCCGAACTCGGCCAATTCGCAGTTCTTCATCTGCTTCGACGATGCCGCCTTCCTCAATCGCCAGTATACGGTCTGGGGCCAGGTCATCGAAGGCATGGACAATGTCGACAAGATCAAGCGCGGCGAGCCGGTGGTCGATCCCGACAAGATCGTGTCGCTGAAGGTCGCGGCCGACGTCAAGTAAGGACTGATATCGATGATGGGCGTGGTCTGGTCGCTGCTCGGCATCCTGTCCGGCGCCTTCATCGCCATTCAGGCGCCGATCAACTCGCAGCTGGCGCGCGGCCTGGGACTCCCGGTCGCGGCGGCGGCGTTTTCCTTCCTGTCCGGCGCGATCGTGCTCGGCATCATCTCCTTCGCCGTGGTGAAATTGAACGATGTCTCGCTCGACTGGAAGGCGCCGGCGCCCTGGCTGTTCGTCGCCGGCGGCATGCTCGGCGGCTTCTATGTCACGCTGTCGACCATTTTGACGCCGCGCATCGGCGCGGCGGCGTTGATGGCGTTCCTGGTTGCCGGCCAGTTGCTAGCCGGCATGCTGATCGACCGCATCGGCTTCCTCGGCGTCGCGGTGCGCGAGATTTCGCTCGGCCGCGTCGCCGGTGCGGTGCTGCTCTTGGCCGGAGCGCTGCTCGTCCGGCTTTACTGATGCGCGTCGATCTCTTCGACTTCGACCTGCCTGAGGAGCGCATCGCGCTTCGCCCGGCGGAGCCGCGCGACAGCGCCAAGATGCTGGTGGTCAGGCCAGGCGAGGGCCTTTCGGACCGAACGGTGCGAGACCTGCCGTCCCTGCTCAGGCAAGGCGACGTGCTGGTCTTCAACGATACCAAGGTCATCCCGGCGCAACTGAAAGGCATCAGGCGGCGCGGCGAAGCGCAGGCGCAGGTCGAGGCCACGCTGCATATGCGCATGGCGCCGGACCGCTGGCTCGCCTTCATGCGGCCGGGCAAGCGCATTGCTGCCGGCGACCGCATCCATTTCGGCCATGACGGCAATTCCTGCTTCCTCGGCCAGCTCGACGCCACGGTGATCGAGAAGGGCGAGGCCGGCGAAGCGTTGCTCGGCTTCGATCTGTCCGGCCCGTTTCTCGACGAGGCGCTGCGCGCCGTCGGCCACATTCCGCTGCCGCCCTATATCGCTTCCAAGCGTGATGACGACGCGCGCGACCTGACGGACTATCAGACCATCTATGCCAGGGAAGAGGGCGCGGTCGCAGCACCCACTGCCGGCCTGCATTTCACGCCCGAGCTGTTTGACGCGCTCGACGCAAAGGGCATCGAACGCCACTTCGTCACCTTGCATGTCGGCGCCGGCACTTTTCTGCCGGTCAAGGCGGATGACACCGCCGACCATAAGATGCATGCCGAGACCGGCTCGGTCAGCGAAGCAACGGCTGAGGCGCTCAATGCCGCCAAGGCGAAAGGCGGACGCATCATCGCTGTCGGAACGACCTCGCTGCGCCTGCTGGAGAGTGCGGCGGCCCCGGATGGCTCGCTCGCTGCATGGTCCGGCCCGACCGACATTTTCATCACGCCGGGCTACCGCTTCCGCACCGCCGACCTGCTGATGACAAACTTCCATCTGCCGCGCTCGACGCTGTTCATGCTGGTTTCGGCCTTCAGCGGCCTCGACACGATGCGCGCGGCCTATGCGCATGCCATCGGGAACAGCTACAGATTCTACTCCTACGGAGATGCAAGCCTGCTTTATCGAGCGGAGATGAGCGATGGATGATGACCTGCAAGCCCTTGATCGCGAAAGCCTGATTGCCGAAGTGAAAAGACTACGGGCCGGCATTCGTGCGCACCGTGACACGACCGGCCATGATCTCTGCTGGCACCACCCTGATCTCTGGGACCTGCTGCCGGAAAGGACCGAGCCGTCGATCGCCGTGCCGCCCTGGCCAAAATTCATGCGCGGCTGCATCCAGTACCGCCAGTCGCTCGACAGGCAGGCGCCCGACGCACCTGTCCATGACAAGGAATTCAATGGCTAAGCCGTTCACTTTCAAGGTCCTCGCCACCGACGGCAAGGCACGGCGCGGTGTCATCGACATGCCGCGCGGCGAAATCCGCACGCCGGCTTTCATGCCGGTCGGCACCGGCGGCACGGTCAAGGCCATGTATATGGACCAGGTCCGCGGCGTCGGCGCCGACATCATCCTGGGCAACACCTACCACCTGATGCTGCGGCCGGGCGCCGAGCGCGTGGCGCGGCTTGGCGGCCTGCACGAGTTCGCCCGCTGGCCGCAGCCGATCCTGACCGACAGCGGCGGTTTTCAGGTGATGTCGCTGTCAAAACTCAGGAAACTCACGGAAAAGGGCGTCACCTTCCGCTCGCATATTGACGGCGCGCCTTACGAGATGTCGCCGGAGCGTTCGATCGAGATCCAGGGGCTGCTCGATTCCGACATCCAGATGCAGCTCGACGAATGCACCGCGCTGCCGGCCGATCTGAAGGAGATCGAGCGCGCCATGGAACTGTCACTGCGCTGGGCCGAGCGCTGCAAGACGGCGTTCGGCGACCAGCCGGGCAAGGCGATGTTCGGCATTGTGCAAGGTGGCGACAACGCGGCGCTCAGGGTGCGTTCGGCGCAGGCGCTGAGCGCGATGGAGCTGAAGGGCTATGCGGTCGGCGGCCTTGCCGTCGGCGAACCGCAGGCGGTGATGCTGGAGATGCTCGACATCACCTGTCCGGAACTGCCTGAGAACAAGCCTAGATATCTCATGGGCGTCGGCACGCCCGACGACATAGTCAAATCGGTTGCGCGGGGCATCGACATGTTCGATTGCGTCATGCCGACCCGCGCCGGCCGCCACGGCCTGGCCTATACAAGGCGCGGCAAGGTCAATCTCAGGAACGCCCGCCACGCCGACGACCCGCGCCCGCTGGACGAGGAAAGCGACTGCCCGGCGGCGCGGGATTATTCACGCGCCTATCTGCATCATCTCGTGCGCTCACAAGAGGCGCTGGGGGCGATGCTTTTGACCTGGAACAACCTGTCCTACTATCAGAAGCTGATGCAGGACATTCGCGCCGCGATCGAAGCGCAGGCCTTCGACGCACGCACAGCCGAGATTTCAGAGGGCTGGGCGAGGGGCGATATTTCTGCCCTTTGAACAAACCAGCGCTACCTGCCGATGATTGACTGATCCATTGTCCGGGCGCAGAATCCGGTTGGGGTCAAGCCATGACTGTCACATACGAACTTGGCGGCAAGACCGCGATCGTGACTGGCGGCGCACGAGGCATCGGCAAGGCCATTGCGGCGCAGTTGTTGAACTCCGGTGTTGATGTCTGGATATGGGATGCCGATCCGACACCTGTCGACGGCGCCCATTGCCAGACGGTCGATGTAACAAAGGCTCACCAGATCAAAGACGCCTTGGCCGAGGTCGTCGCAGACAACAGCCGGATCGACATTCTTGTCAACAACGCAGGCTATCTAGGCGACTATCGTGGGTTCGAGGCATTCGATCCGATCGAGTGGCAACGCGTCATTGGTGTCAACCTGATCGGCGTTTTCGAGGTTACCCACCAGGTTCTGCCGATCATGCGCAGGGCCGGCGGCGGCCGGATCATCAATATGGGGTCACTGGCAGGCAAGGAAGGGTTGCCGAATCTGGCCGCCTATTCAGCTGCGAGTGCGGGCGTCATTGCCTTTACGAAAGCCTTGTCGCGGGAGACCTGCGATACCGACATTCGGGTGAATTGCGTCGCACCGGGGCCGATCGATACCGAGTTGATCAGGCGCCTTGGAAACGATGTGGTAAATGACATGATCAATGCCAGCCCGCTCAAGCGCCTTGGCTCCGTCGATGAAGTAGCCGCACTGGTGCTTTGGCTTTGCTCCGACGCCAGCGCGTTCAACACCGGAGCCGTGTTCGACATGTCGGGCGGCAGGGCACGCTACTGAGACTTTTGTGCTCAGGTGCTCAGCGAATTCGAAGCGCGCAGGCTGCAGCCGGTGATCTGAAAACTGCCGTCGGGCTGTTGCTGCAGCGTATAGACCGCCTCGTAGTCCTTGCCGTCGGGACCGACGATCAGCACCTGTTGGATGATCGAACCCGGGCCGGTCTGCTCGACCTTTCCGAAGGAATAGCTTCTTGGCTGGCGCACGGGCGCGTAGCCATTGGTCACCATGTTCATGAAGGCGTCGACGGTCGGGAAAATCTGCTTCACGTTTGGAGCGGCGAAACTGTAGGCCTTGGCGCCATCATTGGCGATGAGCGCCTTCAGCTGACCATCGATGACGGCCTGGCCGGCCTTGATTTCGGCATCGCCGGCAAGGGCTGCCGACGCAAACAGGGCTGACGCGAACAGCAATGAAACGACTGCGAATGCGGTGCGGCGCATGGCCTCTCTCCGTTGTCCTCCAACAAATCGCGGTCTGAGGACGCATCATACCATACGCTTGGCGCTGCCTCACGGTTTCAGCAACCGCGAATATTCGCCACGCAAGTGCCACAAGATCATGCTTAAGCATCCTTTAAGGCGGGGCGCGCATCGTAGGGGACGGGTGGGGACCCGTTCGCGCAACCAGGGGACGAGCATGTCCAAGCAGCCGATCGACCGGCGCCTTTTGCTGAAGGGCGCGGCAAGCCTTGCACTTCTGGCCCCCTTGCCCGCTTGGGCAGCCACCGGGCCGACCGTCACCGACATCGCCTTCGATCCGGTCATTCCAGCGCTCGGCGATCCCGATGGCGACGTCACCATCGCTGAGTTCGTCGACTATCAGTGCCCGATCTGCAAGCTCGTCTTCGTCGAACTGAAGAAACTGATGGCGGAGGACACCGGCATCCGGTTGGTGATGAAGGACTGGCCGATCTTCGGCGACGTCTCGCGTGACGCGGCGCGTGTAGCGCTTTTGACCGGCGAGCATTATGCCGCGGCGGTGGATGCGCTGATGACCAATCAGCGCGGCCTCTCGGAACGCCGCACCAACGATATCCTGGCTTCGGTCGGTGTCGATGTGGCGATGGTGCGTGCCGATCTCGCCATTCGTGAACCCGACATTGACGCCGCCCTTTTGCGCACCGATACGCAGGCAACCGCCTTTAAACTGCGTGGCACCCCCGCTTTGGTCATCGGCGGCAGCCTCTACCGGCGCGGCATGCCGGTGTCCGAACTGAGACAGGCCGTCGCCAAGGCGCGCTCCGCCTGATGCTTGAAAGCCGGGCGGCAGTCTGCCACAAGGGCCGCTTGTGTGCTGAAGCTTGATCGGGACCGGCAATGAAGACGTTTTTCGTGCAGATAAAGTGCGACCTGGGCAAGTCGTATGAAGTCGCCAGCGCGCTCGCCGACGCCGAGATCGCCTCGGAAATCTACTCGACCGCCGGCCATTACGACCTGCTCGCCAAATTCTATATCGACGACGAGGACGATGTCGGCCACTTCGTCAACGAGAAGGTGCAGATTATTCCCGGAATCAAGGACACCTTCACGGTCGTCACTTTCCGCGCTTTCTAAAGCCACATCAGGCACTTGCCCGGCGACGAGGCAAAGCCTGATTACGCCCCTGTTTCGATTGCCCTAATTTTGGGCAGTCGTAACATACTGATCGTCGATATCCCCCAAATCACCGATTGCGCTTGATTTTCTCCCGCGACGCCAGTGAAATGGCTGCACAGGGGAGTATGCGATTGGCAGCGTTCGATGAAATGCTTCCGGAAGTTTCCGGACTGAGAAAACCATATACGGCTTACGACCGCTGGCTGAAGGAGCAGGACCCGGCCAGGCTTACCGAAAAAATGCAGGACGCCGAGCGCGTCTTCCGTAAGACCGGCATCACCTTCGCCGTCTATGGCGAACAGGAAGCCTCCGAGCGACTGATCCCCTTCGACATCGTTCCGCGCATCATCTCGGGCAATGAATGGCGGCGCCTCACGCAAGGCATCGAGCAGCGCGTGCAGGCGCTGAACGCCTTCCTCGACGACATCTACCATCGCCAGGAAATTTTGCGCGCCGGGCGTGTTCCCAGAGAGCTCATCGCCAGGAACGAGGCCTTCCTGCCGGAGATGATCGGGGTCAGGCCGCCGGCCGGCGTCTACACCCACATTATCGGCGTCGACATTGTCCGCATCTCGGAGAACGAGTTCTACGTGCTGGAGGACAATGCCCGCACGCCGTCGGGCGTCTCCTACATGCTGGAGAACCGCGAGACGATGATGCAGCTCTTCCCCGAGCTGTTCCAGCAGATCAAGGTGCGGCCGGTGGAGAACTACCCGCAACTCCTGCGCCAGTCGCTGGCCGCGGTCCGCCCGCAAAGCACCAAGGGCGCGCCGACCATCGCCGTGCTTACGCCGGGCAGCTTCAACTCCGCCTATTTCGAGCACGCCTTCCTAGCCGACCAGATGGGCGTGCAACTGGTAGAAGGCCAGGATCTGCGTGTCGTCGACGGCCATGTCGCCATGCGCACGACCGAAGGCTACAAGCAGATCGACGTGCTTTACCGGCGTGTCGACGATTCCTTCCTCGATCCGCTGACCTTCCGGCCGGACTCGGCGCTCGGCGTGCCCGGCATCATGGATGTCTACCGCGCCGGCAACATCACCATCGCCAACGCGCCGGGAACCGGCATCGCCGACGACAAGGCGATCTATTCCTACATGCCCGAGATCGTCGAGTTCTACACCGGCCGCAAGGCCATCCTCGGCAACATCCCGACCTGGCGTTGCTCTGAAGCCGACAGCCTGAAATACGTGCTCGAACACATCCATGAGCTGGTCATCAAGGAAGTGCACGGCTCCGGCGGCTACGGCATGCTGGTCGGACCGGCGGCGACCAAGAAGGAATGCCAGGACTTCGCCAAGAAGCTGCAGGCGAAACCTTCCAACTATATCGCCCAGCCGACACTGGCGCTGTCGACCTGTCCGATCCTGACCGAAAAAGGCCTGTCGCCGCGCCACGTCGACTTGCGCCCCTACGTGCTGGTTTCCGACCGCATCCAGATCGTGCCCGGCGGATTGACGCGGGTGGCGCTGAAGGAGGGTTCGCTGGTGGTGAATTCTTCGCAGGGCGGTGGCACCAAAGACACCTGGGTGCTCGATGACTGATTTTCACCTGAAGGATTTTTGATGCTTTTAGGCCGCACCGCCAACGGGCTCTACTGGATGAACCGCTATATCGAGCGGGCGGAAAACATGGCGCGCCTGGTTGATGCCGGCCTGCGCATGGCTCTGACCCGCACCCAAAGCGCGTCGGAGGAGTGGAATTCGGTGCTGCTCAGCGCTGGCTCCGACGTCACCTTCACGCAGAAATACCAGGACTATACGGCCGCCAATGTCGCCGACTTCCTGTTGCGCGACACGTCGAACCCGTCGAGCACGATGTCGGCGATCGAGACAGCCCGCAACAATGCCCGCATGGTGCGCACCGCGCTGACGCGCGAGACCTGGGAAAGCATCAACGAAGCCTGGATGGCGCTCAAGCGCATGCTGGCCAAACCCATCGACGAACGCGATCTGCCCAGCGTGCTTGATGCCATCAAGCGCGAGACGGCGCTGATCCGCGGTTCGTTCTACGGCACCATGCTGCGCAACGAGATCTTCGATTTCTCGCAGCTCGGCACCTATGTCGAGCGCGCCGACAACACGGCGCGCATCCTCGACGTGAAATATTATGTGCTGCTGCCGTCGATCTCCTGGGTCGGCTCGAGCCTCGACAATTACCAGTGGGAATCGATCCTGCGCTCGGTGTCGGCGCATCGCTCCTATCGCTGGGTCTACGAGGCCGACTACAAGCCGACCAACATTGCCGACTATCTGATCCTCAATGTCCGCATGCCGCGCTCGCTGACCTTCTGCTATCGCTTTCTCGCCGAACATCTGAAGTTCCTCGGCGACGATTATGGCGAACGCCATGCCTGCCATGCCACGGTCGACAGGACCCAGGCGATGCTGCGGGCAGGGTCGATCAAGGACATATTCGACGCTGGCCTGCACGAATTCCTGGCCAGGTTCATCCAGGACAACACCAAGCTTGGCGACGAGATCGCACAAGATTACCGGTTCAACTGATATGCGGCTCAAGATCACCCACCGGACCGAATACCGCTACGACGCGCCGGTACACTATCTGCTGCAGCGGCTGCGGCTGTTGCCGGTCAGCGGCCCAACGCAGACCGTGTTGTCGTGGGCGCTGAAGATCGAGGGCGCGCGCGAGGAAGTGCGCTTCAGCGACCATTTCGGCAACGACAACAGGCTGTTGAGCGTCGAGGGTGAGCGCGACTTCATCACCGTTGAGGCCTCCGGCGAGGTTGTCACGCGTGACACGGCCGGTGTCTCCGGCCCGCATCACGGCTTTGCGCCGCTCTGGCTGTTCAGCCAGGAGACCGCTTTGACCATCCCCGGCGAGGGCATCCGCGAGCTAGCCGCGGCCGTCGGCAAAGGCACCGACATCGAAAGGCTGCATCGGCTGATGGCGCTGATCGTCGAGCGCGTCGCCTACACGCCGGGCACCACCAGCGTGACGACGCCGGCGGAAGAGGCGTTGGCGCTGAAGACCGGGGTCTGCCAGGATCACAGCCATATCTTTGTCGCCACGGCCCGTGCCATGGGCTTCCCGGCCCGTTATGTCAGCGGCTATCTGATGATGGATGCGGCCATCGAACAGGCGGCGAGCCATGCCTGGGCCGAAGCCCATGTCCAGGGTCTCGGTTGGGTCGCCTTCGACGCCGCCAATGGCATTTCCCCTGACGAACGCTATGTCAGGGTGGCCACCGGCCGCGATTATCGCGACGCCTCGCCGGTGTCGGGAATTCGACTGGGACAGGCGGAGGAACAGCTTGCGGTCACCGTCACGGTAGAGCAGTAGTTCTCGGCAAGATTGCTGCCTGAAGAGATTCCATGACTTATTGCGTCGGCCTCAAGATCGATCGAGGGCTCGTGTTCATGTCGGACACGCGCACCAACGCCGGCATGGATTCGATCTCGACCTTCAAGAAGATGCACGTCTGGGAACAGCCGGGCGAGCGCGTCATCGTGCTGATGTCGGCCGGCAATCTGGCGACGACGCAGGCCGTGGTCAGCCTGCTCGACGAACGCAACAAGGCGATCGGCGAACGCCATGCGACGCTGCTCGAAACCCCGTCCATGTACCAGACCGTGCGATTGGTCGGCGACACCGTCAAGGAGGTCATCGCCCAGGCGTCACCGGCCGGCGAGAAGGCGGACTCCTATTTCAATGCCTCCTTCATTCTTGGCGGCCAGATCAAGGGCAGCCCGCCGCGCCTGTTCATGATCTATCCCGAAGGCAATTTCATCGAATCCACCGACGACACGCCGTTCTTCCAGATCGGCGAGACCAAATACGGCAAGCCGATCATCATCCGCGCCTATGAAAAGACGATGAGCCTGGCCGAAACGGTCAAGCTGCTGCTCGTGTCGTTCGATTCGACGCTGAAATCGAACCTCTCCGTCGGCCTGCCGCTCGACCTGCTCTTCCTGGAGAAGGATACGTTCAAGGTCGGACTGAAAAAGCGGATCGGCCAGGACGATCAGTACTACCGCACCATTTCCGAGGGATGGTCGAATGCGTTGAAAACGGCCTTTGCCAGCCTGCCGGATTTTCCGGGGTAGGGCAGGCGTCTTGCGTCGCAGTTGCCTCCCTTTATTTAACATGTTAATCAATAATCGAAACGACCGGCCTGATCGGCGCGCGGGGAGGACACATGGATAACGAGCAATTCCGCGACTGGTCGAAGCGCGCCGCCGATTGGGGTGCAGACTATCGCGCCGGTCTGCGCGATCGGCCTGTGCGGCCGGCCGTCGCGCCGGGCGAAATCTTCAGAAGCATCGAAGCGTCTCCGCCGGAGGCCGCGGAGCCGATGGAGACGATCTTCGCCGATTTCGAAGCCAAGATCGTGCCGGGCATGACGCATTGGCAGCATCCGCGCTTCTTTGCCTATTTCCCGGCCAATGCAGCACCTGTCTCGGTGGTGGCAGAATATCTGGTCTCGGCGATGGCCGCTCAATGCATGCTGTGGCAGACCTCGCCGGCGGCGACAGAGCTTGAGACGCGCATTGTCGACTGGATGCGCCAGGCGCTCGGGCTGCCCGACGGCTTTTCAGGCGTCATCCAGGATTCGGCCTCGTCGGCAACGCTGGCCGCCGTGCTCACCATGCGCGAGCGCGCGCTGGACTGGCAGGGCAACACGAAGGGCCTTTCCGGGCAGGGCAGGCTGCGCGTCTATTCCTCCGACCAGGTTCACACCTCGATCGACCGCGCCATCTGGGTGGCGGGCATAGGCGAGGAAAACCTCGTCCGCATTCCCGTCGCCGGCACCTACCGCGCCATGGATACTGCAGCCTTGGAAGCGGCGATCATTGCCGACCGCGCGGCTGGCCTTTTGCCGGCCGGCATCATCGCTTGCGTCGGCGGCACCAGCACTGGCGGCACCGACGACATCGCCGACGTCGCCGCAGTGGCCAAACGCCATGGGCTTTATCTGCATGTCGACGCCGCCTGGGCCGGGTCGGCGATGATCTGCCCGGAGTACCGGCATTTCTGGACCGGCGTCGAAGGTGCTGATTCCATCGTCTTCAACCCGCACAAATGGCTGGGGGCACAGTTCGATTGCTCGATCCAGTTCGTCCGCCAGCCGGAGGATCTGGTGCGCACGCTGGCGATCAAGCCGGACTATCTGAAGACCCGTGGCCATGACGGCATCATCAACTATTCCGAATGGTCGGTGCCGCTCGGCCGTCGCTTCAGAGCGCTTAAACTCTGGTTCCTGTTGCGCGCTCACGGCCTCGAAGCTTTGCGTACCATGATCCGCAACCACGTTGCCTGGAGCGAAGGCATTGCAGCCAGACTGGCCAGGGAGCCGGATTTCGAGCTCGCCAGCCAGCCGATGCTGTCGCTGTTCTCGTTCCGGCATCGCGCCGCATCCGGCGCCGACTCCGATGAGCACAATTTGCGTCTGGTCGACGCCATCAACAATGATGGCCGCATTTATCTCACGCAGACGCGTGTCGATGGCCGGGTCGCCATCCGCTTCCAGGCAGGCCAATTCGAGACGACCGCGGCCGATGTCGATACCGCCTTCACTGTCATCTGCGAGTGTGCAAGATCCCCGAAGGACTGACAGGGATTGTCCGGGCGGTTGCCGCCGCCGAGGCAAGCCAGCAAGGACTTGCGAGCAAGCATATGGCCGGAAGGGGCGAACGGGTTAGCCAGAATCTGACGGGCGTCTGGAGCGGGCGCTATTTCTATCCGCGCGAACTGCCGCCGGTTTCCTTCGTTGCAACGCTGATCGAGACGGCAGCCAGCTTGACGGGGATGACCCACGAACCGGCGGCGACCGGCACCGCAAGATGCGCAAGCCTGGAGGGGCAGCGCGAGGGCAACGCCGTCTCCTTCATCAAGACATACGACAAGGCCGAATTGCAGGCGTACCCGATTCACTACAGCGGCATCCTGAACGGTGATGCCACCGAGATCAAAGGCACCTGGCGGATCTCGGGACACTGGTCCGGCACATTCCTGATGGTCCGCTCGCCGGGCAAAGTCGCTGCCGTCACCCGTAAGGTGGCGGAGCGGGTCTGAGCCGTATCTGCTCGGTTCGCCTTTGCAATCATCGATATTTCATTAGCCGGCTTCTCCCTTTTCATTGCTTTCGTTTTGAGCTACAAACAAGAAAAACGAAAACGGGAGGTTCTCAGTGTATCTGTCGCCGCGCCATGCCGAAATCATCCAGATGGCGAAAGACCATGGCCGCGTGCTGGTCGACGATCTCGCCACGCACTTCAACGTGACGCCGCAGACCATCCGCAAGGACCTCAACGATCTCTGCGACCAGCGGCTGCTCACCCGCATCCATGGCGGCGCCTTGTTCCCGTCCGGCATCGAGAACATGGAGTATGAGGCGCGCCGCAAGATCGCGGCCGACGAGAAGGAAGCGATCGGCCGCGCTGCGGCCAGATTGATCCCCGACAACGCCTCGCTGTTCATCAATATCGGCACCACGACCGAGTCGGTCAGCAAGGCGCTGCTCGATCACACGGGGCTCATGGTCATCACCAATAACATCAATGTTGCCAATAGGATGCGCATTTATCCTTCGATCGAAGTGGTGATAGCCGGCGGTGTCGTGCGCGGCTCCGACGGTGGCGTGGTCGGCGAGGCGGCGGTGGATTTCATCAGACAGTTCAAGGTCGACTATGCGGTCATCGGCGCCTCGGCGATCGACCATGACGGCGCGCTGCTCGATTTCGACTTTCGCGAAGTGAAGGTGGCGCAAGCCATCATCGCCAATGCCAGGCATGTCATCCTGGTTTCCGACCAGACCAAATTCGAGCGCACCGCGCCGGTTCGCATCGGCCATCTGTCGCAGGTCAACACCTTCATCACCGACCGTTGCGACATCCCTTCGGTGCGCAAGATCTGCGAGGAAGCGGAGGTTCAATTGATCGAAACATCGCTCGGCTAGCGGCTTTCGGGGCCCCCATGACAGGCTTCTCACGTGGCCGTGATATTTCGTTTGACATTCGTTATCATTTCGAAATAATTCCGCCACGGTTTCGCAAAACACCAAAAATGCTGCAATGCGAAATCGGTGGAGGAATTCTTGGACGCATCTCCGATCCATGACATCTTTGTCATTGGCGGCGGTATCAACGGCTGCGGCATTGCCCGCGATGCGGTTGGCCGCGGCTTCTCGGTGTTTCTCGCCGAGATGAACGACCTGGCCAGCGGCACCTCGTCGGGCTCGACCAAGCTGATCCATGGCGGCCTGCGCTACCTCGAATTCTACGAATTCCGGCTGGTGCGCGAGGCGCTGATGGAGCGCGAGGTTCTGTGGAAGAACGCGCCGCACATCATCTGGCCGATGCGCTTCGTGCTGCCCTATGCCAAGGGCCTGCGCCCGGCCTGGCTGATCCGGCTCGGCCTTTTCCTCTACGATCATATTGGCGGCCGCAAATTGCTGCCGGCGACCCGCACGCTCGACATGGCCAAGGATCCGGCCGGCAAGCCGCTGAAGCCGCTGTTTCACAAGGCTTTCGAATATTCGGACGGCTGGGTCAACGATGCCCGCCTGGTGGCGCTGAACGCACGTGATGCCGCCGACCGCGGCGCCACCATCCGCACCCGCACGAAGGTGGTCTCGGCGCGGCGCGAAGGCGACATGTGGGCAATCCGCCTGGAAGATCTGGCGAGCGGAGCGACCGAGGAGGTCAAGGCCCGGCTGCTGGTCAATGCCGCCGGCCCGTGGGTCGACCACGTGCTGTCGACGGCTGTTGGCCAGAACGACGTCCACAATGTCCGCCTGGTGCAGGGCAGCCATATCGTCATCAAGAAGAAGTTCGACGATCCGCGTGCGTACTTCTTCCAGAACAAGGACGGGCGCATCATCTTCGCCATTCCCTACGAGGAAGAGTTCACGCTGATCGGCACCACCGATCGCGACTATCCCGGCGATCCGCATGACGTGAAGATCAGCGACACCGAGATCGACTATCTCTGCGCGGCGGCGAGCGAATATTTTGCCAAACCCGTGACGCGCTCCGACATCGTCTGGACCTATTCGGCAGTGCGCCCGCTCTACGATGACGGCGCCTCGAAGGCGCAGGAAGCAACCCGCGACTACGTGCTGAAGGCCGATGGCGGCGAGGGCAAGGCGCCGATCGTCAACGCCTTCGGCGGCAAGATCACCACCTATCGCCGGCTGTCGGAATCGATGCTGGAAAAGATCGAAGGGTTTCTGGGCAAGCGTGGCAAGCCATGGACGGCGAACGCGTCCTTGCCCGGCGGCGATTTCCCGGCCACCGGTTTCGACGCGCAGGTGGCGAAGCTGAAGAGCGCCTATCCGTTCCTCGATCAGCGCCTGGCGCGCCGGCTGACCAGGCTTTACGGCACGCGCGCGCAAGTGCTGCTCGGCCTTGCCAAGTCGAATGCCGATCTCGGCCGCAATTTCGGCGCCGATCTCTATGAGGCCGAGGTGCGCTACCTCTGCGAAAACGAATGGGCACTGACCGCCGAAGATGTATTGTGGCGTCGCACCAAGCGCGGCCTGCATTTCAGCCGCGAGCAAGTCTCGGCCCTCGACGAATTCATGCGCGGCATCAGCCGGCGCCATGTCGTTGCAGCGGAATAGGGAAGGCGATTGATGCGAAAAGCCTGGGAGGAGGCATCATGCTGGAACTGAGAAACGTGACGAAGACGGTCGGTGCCGCGGAGCACATCCGCGACGTCTCGCTGACGCTTCAGCACGGCTCGCTCAATGTCCTGCTCGGGCCGACGCTGTCCGGCAAGACCAGCCTGATGCGGCTGATGGCCGGGCTCGACGTGCCGACCTCCGGTTCGGTCTGGTTCGACGGCCAGAATGTCACCGGCATGCCGGTGCAGCAGCGCAAGATCGCCATGGTCTACCAGCAGTTCATCAACTACCCCGCGATGACGGTCTATGAAAACATCGCCTCGCCTCTGCGTGTCGCCGGCACCGATCAGGCCAAGATCGACAAGGAAGTCCGCAACGCGGCAGCGCTCCTGAAGCTGACGCCCTATCTCGACCGCACACCGCTCAGCCTGTCGGGCGGCCAGCAGCAGCGCACCGCGCTCGCCCGCGCCATCGTCAAGAACGCCAGCCTGGTGCTGCTCGACGAGCCGCTCGCCAATCTCGACTACAAATTGCGCGAGGAACTGCGCGCCGAACTGCCGAAGATCTTCGCCGCCGCCGGCACCATTTTCGTCTACGCCACGACCGAGCCGCACGAGGCGCTGCTGCTCGGCGGCAACACGGCGACGCTTTCGGAAGGGCGCATCACCCAGTTCGGCCCGACCATCGACGTCTTCCGCAAGCCGATCGACCTGGTGACGGCAAGGACCTTTGCCGATCCGCCGCTCAACACCATCGTGCTGGCCAAGAAGGGCCCGGATTTCCTGCTCGAAGGCGGCGTCAAACTGCCGGTGCCGGCCGAACTCGCCGGCATTGCCGACGCCAACTACACGATCGGCTTCCAGCCGCATCATCTGTCGCTGGAGCGACCCAACGCCGCCGCGGTGCCGGTGCGCGCCAAGGTGACGATCACCGAGATCACCGGCTCGGAAAGCTTCATCCATCTCGATTTCGCCGACGCGCGCTGGGTCATGCTGACCCACGGCATCCGCGATTTCGAGCCCGACGCCGAGATCGAGGTGTTCATCGATCCGCGCCACATCATGGTCTTCGACGGCAACGGCCGCGCCGTGGCCGCATCGAAGCTGGCGGCTTGAGGGGGAAGAGATGGCGCGCATCGACGTCAACCATGTCCGGCACTCCTACCTGCCCAACCCGCAGAAGGATGCCGATTTCGCGCTCAGGGAGGTGCACCACACCTTCGAGGACGGCGGCGCCTATGCGCTGCTCGGGCCGTCTGGCTGCGGCAAGACCACGCTGCTCAATATCATTTCGGGGCTTTTGCATCCTTCGCACGGAGAGCTGCTGTTCAACGGCAAGGACGTCACCAACCTGTCGACGCAGGAGCGCAACATCGCGCAGGTGTTCCAGTTCCCGGTCATCTACGACACCATGACGGTCTACGACAATCTGGCCTTCCCGCTGCGCAACCGCGGCGTGCCGGAGGCCGACGTCGACCGCAAGGTGCGCGAGACGCTGGAGATGATCGACCTGGCGTCATGGGCGAAGAAGAAGGCGAGGGGCCTGACCGCCGACCAGAAGCAGAAGATCTCGCTCGGCCGCGGCCTGGTGCGTTCCGACGTCAACGCCATCCTGTTCGACGAACCGCTGACCGTCATCGATCCGCATATGAAGTGGGTGCTGCGCTCGCAATTGAAGCAGCTGCACCGCCGCTTCGGCTACACCATGGTCTATGTCACCCACGACCAGACCGAAGCGCTGACCTTCGCCGACCAGGTCGTCGTCATGTATGACGGCGGCATCGTCCAGATTGGCACGCCGGCCGAACTGTTCGAGCGCCCGCGCCACACTTTCGTTGGCTACTTCATCGGCTCGCCCGGCATGAACGTCATGCCGGTGGCGATCGACGGCAAGACCGCGACCATCGGCAGCCAGCGCATCGAGCTGCCCGGCGCGCCAAAGACCGCCGCTGGGAACACTGGCGCCATCGAACTCGGCATCCGCCCCGAACATGTCAGGCTCGGCCGCGACGGCATGGCGGTGAAGATCAGCAAGGTCGAGGATCTCGGCCGCCACAAGGTTGTGCGCGCCAGCCTCGAAGGCCGCGAGATCGCGGCCGTCATCGGCGAGGATGAGAGCGTTCCCGCCGAACCGAAAGTGCGCTTCGATCCGGCCGGCATCAACATCTATGCCGATTCCTGGCGCGTCGAGATGGGGGCATAGATGGAAAAGACCTGGAACAACAAGGCCTGGTTCCTGGTGCTGCCGGTGCTGGTGCTGGTGGCGTTCTCGGCCGTCATCCCGCTGATGACCGTCGTCAATTATTCGGTGCAGGACACGTTCGGCAACAATCAGTTCTTCTGGGCCGGCACCGAATGGTTCGAGGAGCTGCTGTCGTCCGACCGCTTCTGGGAAGCGATGGTGCGCAACCTGATCTTCTCCTTCATCATCCTCGCCATCGAAGTGCCGCTCGGCATCTTCATTGCGCTCAACATGCCGAAGAAGGGCTGGGGCGTGCCGGTTTGCCTGGTGCTGATGGCGCTGCCGCTCTTGATTCCGTGGAACGTTGTCGGCACCATCTGGCAGGTGTTCGGCCGCAACGACATCGGCCTGCTCGGCTACTACGTCAACGCGCTGGGCATCGATTACAATTATGTCCAGGACCCGTACGACGCCTGGGTCACCATCATCATCATGGACGTCTGGCACTGGACCAGCCTCGTCGTGCTGCTTTGCTATGCCGGCCTGGTCTCGATTCCCGACGCCTTCTACCAGGCGGCCAAGATCGACGGCGCTTCGCGCTGGGCGGTGTTCCGCTACATCCAGCTGCCGAAGATGCAGCGCGTGCTGCTCATCGCCGTGCTGTTGCGCTTCATGGATAGCTTCATGATCTACACCGAGCCGTTCGTCGTCACCGGCGGCGGCCCCGGCAACTCGACGACCTTCCTGTCGATCGACCTCGTCAAGACCGCGCTCGGCCAGTTCGACCTCGGCCCGGCGGCGGCGATGTCGCTGGTCTACTTCCTGATCATCCTGTTGTTGTCGTGGGTGTTTTACACCGTGATGACCAACTACGACGCGGAGCGCTGAGATGAGCGGCGCCAACGAGAGAGCTGACCGAGTGAGCGAGACGACAGCCGAGGGCAAACTGGGGAGCACGCTCTCGCAGGAGCAGGTCGCCCGGCTGATGCGCAAGCGCGGTGAGGAATCGCGCTGGTGGTGGATCGTGCCGACGGTCTACATCATCGTGCTTTTGCTGCCGATCTACTGGCTCATCAATATGAGCTTCAAGACCAATGCCGAGATCGTGTCGTCGCTGACGCTCTACCCGCATCAGCCGACGATCGCCAACTACGTCACCATCTTCACCGATGCCTCCTGGTATTCGGGCTACATCAACTCGATCACCTATGTGGTGATGAACATGGTGATTTCGGTGGCGGCTGCCCTGCCGGCGGCTTACGCCTTTTCGCGCTACCGCTTCCTCGGCGACAAGCATCTGTTCTTCTGGCTGTTGACCAACCGCATGGCGCCGCCGGCGGTGTTCGCGCTGCCGTTCTTCCAGCTCTATTCGGCCTTCGGTCTGATCGACACCCATATCGCCGTCGCTCTGGCGCACTGCCTGTTTAACGTGCCGCTGGCGGTGTGGATCCTCGAAGGATTCATGTCGGGCGTGCCGAAGGAAATCGACGAGACTGCCTACATTGACGGCTACTCGTTCCCGCGTTTCTTCGTGAAGATCTTCATGCCGCTGATCGCCAGCGGCATCGGCGTCGCCTGCTTCTTCTGCTTCATGTTCTCATGGGTGGAACTGCTGATCGCGCGTACGCTGACCACCACCGACGCCAAGCCGATTGCCGCCACCATGACCCGCACTGTTTCGGCCGCCGGCATGGACTGGGGCCTGCTTGCCGCCGCCGGTGTGCTGACTCTGATCCCCGGCGCGCTCGTCATCTGGTTTGTCCGCAACTACATCGCCAAGGGCTTTGCCCTGGGGAGGGTGTGACCATGAACCTCGACCTCACCTGGATGGCGTGGACGTGGCCGACGGCGGCGTTCTTCGGTACCATTCTTCTGCTGTTGTGCGGCATGGCGTTTTGGGAATTTGCCTCGCCGGGCGGCAATCCGCGCGTCGGCGTCCTGCGCTTCGAGACGACGCGCGGCGACCGCCTTTTCCTGTCGCTGCTTGGCAGCGCCTTTATCCATCTCGCTTGGCTGGGTCTTGTCGGATCCAACCTGTGGTGGGCTCTCGCTCTCTCCGTGGTCTACGCCGTCGGCGTGTTCCGCTACGTATAGAGGGGGAAACTGTTGGAGCGACCGCGTGCCGGCGGCCGCTCCAGATCGCACTTGAAACCTAAATGTGGAGGAAACCTATGCGACGGCAATTTTTAACATCTACGACCGCGCTTGTCCTGTTGCTCGGGGCAGGCAACGCCTATGCCGGAATGGACGAGGCAAAAGCGTTCCTGGACAAGGAAATCGGCCCGCTGTCGACGCTCTCGCGCGCCGACCAGGAAGCCGAAATGCAGTGGTTCATCGATGCCGCGAAGCCTTTCGCCGGCATGGACATCAAGGTCGTCTCCGAAACCATCGCCACCCATTCCTATGAATCGCAGGTGCTGGCGCCGGCCTTTTCGGCGATCACCGGCATCAAGGTGACGCATGACACCATCCAGGAAGGCGACGTCGTCGAGAAGATTCAGACCCAGATGCAGACAGGTCAGAACCTCTATGACGGCTGGGTCAACGATTCCGACCTGATCGGCACTCACTGGCGCTACCAGCAGGTCCGCAACCTGACCGACTGGATGGCGGGCGACGGCAAGGACGTCACCAATCCGAACCTCGACCTGAAGGATTTTATCGGCACCTCCTTCACCACGGCGCCGGATAAGAAGCTCTACCAGCTGCCCGACCAGCAGTTCGCCAACCTCTACTGGTTCCGTTACGACTGGTTCAATGACGAGAAGAACAAGGCCGACTTCAAGGCCAAGTACGGCTACGACCTCGGCGTGCCGGTCAACTGGTCGGCCTATGAGGATATTGCCGAGTTCTTCACCGGTCGCGAGATCGACGGCAAGAAGGTCTATGGTCACATGGACTACGGCAAGAAGGATCCGTCGCTCGGCTGGCGGTTCACCGACGCCTGGCTGTCCATGGCCGGTAACGGCGACAAGGGCATCCCGAACGGTCTGCCGGTCGACGAATGGGGCATCAAAGTCGATGAGAATTCGCGTCCTGTCGGCTCCTGCACGGCGCGCGGCGGCGATACCAACGGCCCGGCAGCGGTCTACTCGATCCAGAAGTACCTCGACTGGCTGAAGGCCTACGCTCCGGCCGAGGCACAGGGCATGACCTTCTCCGAATCCGGCCCGGTTCCGGCGCAGGGTGCGGTTGCCCAGCAGATCTTCTGGTACACCGCGTTCACCGCGTCGATGGTCGACGCCGGCGCCAAGGCGGTGATGAACGACGACGGTACGCCGAAGTGGCGCATGGCCCCGTCGCCGCATGGCGTCTACTGGAAGGACGGCATGAAGCTCGGCTATCAGGACGTGGGCTCCTGGACGCTGATGAAGTCGACGCCGACTGACCGTGCCAAGGCCGCCTGGCTCTATGCGCAGTTCGTGACGTCGAAGACCGTCGACGTGAAGAAGAGCCATGTCGGCCTGACCTTCATCCGTGAGAGCACGATCCACGACAAAAGCTTCACCGAGCGCGCTCCGAAGCTCGGCGGCCTGATCGAGTTCTACCGCTCGCCGGCCCGCGTCCAGTGGTCGCCGACCGGCACCAACGTGCCTGACTATCCGAAGCTGGCACAGCTTTGGTGGCAGGCGATCGGCGATGCGTCCTCGGGCGCC
This sequence comes from Mesorhizobium sp. P2_E7, assembly GCF_056403855.1. Classification (NCBI taxonomy): domain Bacteria; kingdom Pseudomonadati; phylum Pseudomonadota; class Alphaproteobacteria; order Hyphomicrobiales; family Phyllobacteriaceae; genus Mesorhizobium; species Mesorhizobium sp. P2_E7. The sequence goes on from NZ_JBFUER010000001.1 coordinate 1,095,471, forward strand.
AAGACGGCGCAGGAGGCGATGGACTCACTCTGCGGCGAACAGGAAAAGGTCATGAGCCGCATCGAGAAGTCGGGCGTCCAGGGCGATATCGGCCCGAAGATGGCCGAAGAGCATGACCTCGCCTACTGGAACGCCGACGCGGTCAAGAAGGGCAATCTCGCGCCTCAGCTGAAGATCGAGAACGAGAAGGAAAAGCCGGTCACCATCAACTACGACGAACTGGTGAAGAGCTGGCAGAAGTAAGCTTGGCGTACGCGCCAGGATCATAGTGAACGGGGAGGCGGCATCTTGCCGTCTCCCCTGTTTGTATAAGCGAGCTACCGGGAGGACGAATGACCGGACACATCCTTGCGATCGACCAGGGCACCACATCGACCAGGGCGATCCTGTTCGACGGAGAGATGAAAGTTGCCGGCAGCAAGCAGCAGGAATTCACCCAGCACTACCCGGCCTCCGGCTGGGTCGAGCACGATCCCGAAGAAATCTGGGGAACCGTCGTCGCCACGGTCAAAGGCGCACTGAAGGCCGCCGGCCGCGAGGCGTCAGATGTCGCGGCGATCGGCATCACCAATCAGCGCGAAACCGTCGTGATCTGGGACAAGGCGACCGGCAAGCCGATCCACAATGCCGTCGTCTGGCAGGACCGCCGCACCGCGGCGCTCTGCCAGAAGCTGAAGAAGCAGGGGCTGGAGAAAAAATTCAGCAAAAAGACCGGCCTGCTGCTCGATCCCTATTTCTCCGGCACCAAGATCGCCTGGATGCTGGACAAGGTGAAGGGTGCGAGAAAACGCGCCGAAAAGGGCGAGCTTCTCGCCGGCACCATCGACAGTTTTTTGATCTGGCGGCTGACCGGCGGCAAGGTGCACGCCACCGACGCCACCAATGCCTCGCGCACGCTGGTCTACAACATCGAGAAAAATGTCTGGGACGACGAACTGCTGTCGATCCTGCGCATCCCGGCGGCAATGCTGCCTGAGGTCAAGGATTGCGCCGACGATTACGGCGTGACGGAGAAAGGCCTCTTTGGCGCCGAGATAAAGATCCTCGGCGTGGCCGGCGACCAGCACGCGGCGACCATCGGCCAGGCCTGTTTCGAGCCGGGCATGATGAAATCGACCTACGGCACAGGCTGCTTCGCGCTGCTCAACACGGGCGCCGATTTGGTGCGCTCGAAGAACCGGCTGCTGACCACCATCGCCTACCGTCTGAACGGCAAGACCACCTATGCGCTGGAAGGCTCGATCTTCATCGCGGGCGCTGCCGTGCAATGGCTGCGCGACGGCATCAAGGTAATCGGCAAGGCAGAGCATAGCGGCGTGCTGGCGGCGACCGCCGACCCGACGCAAAACGTCTATCTGGTGCCGGCTTTCGTCGGCCTCGGCGCGCCACACTGGGACGCCGAAGCGCGTGGCGCGATCTTCGGTCTGACCCGCAATTCAGGCCCGGCGGAGTTTGCCCGCGCCGCGCTCGAATCCGTCGCCTACCAGACGCGCGATTTGCTCGATGCGATGCGCAAGGACTGGAAGGGAGCCTCAGTCAAAACCGTGCTTCGCGTCGATGGCGGCATGGTGGCCTCCGACTGGACGATGCAGCGACTGGCCGACATCCTCGATGCGCCGGTCGACCGTCCGACCATTCTTGAAACGACGGCGCTGGGCGCCGCATGGCTTGCCGGCTCGAAGGCGGGCGTGTGGCCGAAGGCGAAGGATTTTGCCAGAAGCTGGGCACTTGAGCGCCGGTTCAAACCGGACATGGATGCCGCTGTGCGCTCGGCAAAACTGGCGGGCTGGCGCGATGCGGTGCGCAGGACGTTGAGCACGTCCTGAATGCGCTAAAATACGAAACCTGCGCCGTTGCCGACGCAGGTTCCATCACTCTAGCTTCGCCCCGAACTCATCAATAGGGAGAATTGCACTGCTGCCGAGGACCGTAGTTCGGCTGGAAGGTGTTGTCCGACGCACGATACGACCGGTAGCGGTCATAGCACCACTGCACATGCGAATCGCCGCCCCGGTAGACGCGGTTCTGGTTGTTGTTGACGATCGCGCCGGTAATCAGCGCGCCGGCAATGAATGCACCAGCCGGGAACCAGAAATCGCCGTGACGGCGATAGCCGTGGCGGTAATGGCGCGAGCCTTGATGGCCGTTCCAGTAGGCGCCGTCATTGTTACTGCGCGAGAAATTGCGGTTGCCGTTGAAGTTGCGGTTTTTCATCCACGGCTTGTAGTCGACCGCCTGCACATCGGACGACGCCGATGGGGCCTGCGGCGCAATCATTTGCTTGGCGCCGGCCGGCACGGCCGCGGAAACTGCGAAAGAGGCTGACAATGTGGCCGCCAGCATACCCGATACGATCTTGTTCACGATCTACTCCTTTGAAGGGGGTGGTTGACGTCCCTTGTGCGGAGACAACGGCTCGTTGGTGCGAAGGTTCCCGCCAGAACATTAAGTTGCTGATTTGCAATGTTTCTCCAGTCAACCGGAGAAAAAGAGACCCATCTCGCCCCTGCAGATTTTGAAGTGATTACCTCGGCACAGGAGCGGCTCACCGGCCTCCTGCCAGTGGCAATTTGCAGGGCGTCAGGCGATGGCAGGAACCCAGGCAAACGAGCCATCTTTTTCCGGTTGACCGCTCGCGGCACTCTCCCTATGTTCCGCGCAATTTCGAGGGCGGCCTTTTAGAGCCCGCGGGAGCGCGTAGCTCAGCCGGTAGAGCAACTGACTTTTAATCAGTAGGTCATGGGTTCGAATCCCATCGCGCTCACCAACAAAGCCAATATCTTTAGCTTATGTGCGTCGAGTGGAATCAGCGTCTCGGCCAATTGACGGCCGAACAGGCTTCGATCACCAGCAGTTCGACATCGGGCGCATGGGAAGCCAGACGGGCTAGCAACGCTGAGCTGCAGCACCTTCCATTGCCTCAGTGCGATACCGCCTCAGCCATAGGGTCCCTATAAAGCAGGGATGGCCGGTGCGGGGGGTTGCTTGGGCAAGCAGGCGCACCGGCCAATTGCGGGTTTGGAATTCGGGGGTCCCCCGCACTGCCTAAGCTATAGGCATATTAGAATTTACTCAATTACGACTGAAGTCCCTGGGACTTGGCCCGCTCTAAAAGCGTTTGCGCAACGCGTTTTCCTCAAAAATGGCTGAGAGGTCTATTTCATCATGAAACGGAGCGTGGGGGTCGAAAGCCAGCCAAGACGCATGAGATCGAAGCTCTCTGAGGCGCGCATTCTTTGCGAGCAGCGTTTGGTGTTGTTCCTCCTCAAACGGAGAAATAGGCTTGTCGCGAGGGTCCATGCGCACTCCCGATTGGCGCCATACCCTATTTGAACGATTGAGCTTTGATTTAGTTTCCTGTGGCCCGCAAGAGCGCCCTGCCGTGCCTCACGAGCCAGCTGGCAATGCTCGGGCAATGGCGTCCCTTCCAGCTCACGTATTTTAGCGCAAGCTTGTATTTCTCTTGAGGCGAGGGCATGCTTACAGACGTGCGCGGAGGAGGCCACCAGGTTAAGGGTGGAAAGGGTACGTCATGGAAACTGTTTGCTCCGTTCCCGGCGGGATCTGTCTCCTGTCGGTCTTCGTCAGTGTCACGATGGCGTTTATCGCTATGGCGCCGTTCGCAGCTACGCGCCTGCTCGTGTTAAGGATGCGCGAGCGTTCGGTTGGACACCTTCAACCCGCCTGAACGTGTCGGCCGCGTCCTTCTCGTCTGCCGCTTGAACCTTGCTTCAGCTCCCGGTCTCGGCATCGGCCAACGGCTTGCGAATGGTAGCTTTGCCGCTCGCCGCGTCGAAGTCGTGGTGCTTGCATTTGTTTTAGCGTTGAGGTCCCGATCCCGTCGCGCTCACCAGCAGCACTTGCAAAATGACAAGACGAACGTAGTGCCCCGATCGGCTCAGAGCGCAGCTTCCAACCTTGTCGCCACACCCGCCGCTGGCTAAACTCGGGCCTTCCCAGGGGAGGGTTCGATATGACACTTCAGCTTTCGGCGGATGCTGTAGCCCCTAAGGCGGCGAAACCTCAAAAGTACCTCTTCGGCCCGGTCGCCGACTTCTTGATGCTGGGTGGCAGCGCGTTTCTCATCCTGCCGGTGCTGTTTCTGGTGCCGCTCGCGTATGAGGGGCCGGTGGCCGCAACGATGGTCTTCGTGGCCTACCTCGTGAACTATCCCCACTTCGCCCACTCCTACCAGCTTTTCTATCGCAATTTCGGACGCAAGGTGTCCGGCAACGGCTACGACCGCAGCCTGCAGCTCCGCTACATCTTCGCGGGCATTGTCGTGCCGCTGGTCATGACCGGGTTCTTTGCCTATGGCGCGGCGGCGGCGAACACGCGCCTGCTTGGCTATGCAACCAACGCCATGTTCTTTTTTGTCGGCTGGCACTACGTCAAGCAGGGCTACGGCATGCTGATGGTGGATGCGGTGCTGAAGCGCAAATTCTTCGACGACCGCGACAAGAAGGTGCTGCTGGTCAATTCTTATGCCGTGTGGATCCTGGCATGGCTGCAGACCAACACGGCGGTGACCCAGGGCAAATATTACGGCCTCGACTATTATACCTTCGCGGCCCCCTCCTGGATCACCGACATTGCCATGCTGGCCGCTGTTGCATCGACGGCGGCCACGCTCTTGATGCTGGTCAATCGCTGGCAAAAGAACGGCGGCGGTCTGCCCTATAACGGCCTCGTGGCTTACGTGGCATCGCTCTATCTGTGGATCCTGATTGCCAGGATAAACCCGCTCTGGCTGCTGATCGTGCCCGCGCTCCACTCGCTGCAGTACCTCGCCGTGGTCTGGCGCTATCAGACCAATGTCGAGCGTGACAGTTCCGATGCCGAAAGCGATCCGCAGCCGAAGATCCTGTCCTTTCTCGGCCCTCTCTACAGGTTTCGGCTCCTCGGCTTCATCGTCGGCGGCACCGCCCTTGGCTATCTCGGTTTCTGGCTGATCCCATCCGCGCTGACGGCTTTGATCCCCTATGACAAGCAAGTGCTCGGATCATCGCTGTTCTTCTTCATCGTGCTGATCTTCATCAACGTGCACCATTATTTTCTCGACAATGTCATGTGGCGGCGCGGCAATCCGGAGGTATCGAAGTATCTGTTCCGCTAGCCGACACGCAGGCTGTCGAGCGCGGTTTTCATCAACTGTCGAATATGCCATTGCGAGCGTGATCGTCAGTGCAACGGAGAGTCCTGGAATGGCGGAGTTCTTTTCCGAGAGCCGCCTGGAAAATACCGCGCGCTGGCATCTGTACCGGCGTTGGCGACGCCGGCGTGACCCTCGTCGCATAGCGGAACGGATGCTCTACGATGTCGCGTCGCGGGTACCCAGGGGCGGTACTTTCCTCGACCTTGGCGCCAATGTCGGCCAGATCACCGGCGCCGCCCTCAAGCTTGGCTTCAAAGTGGTGGCGTTCGAACCGGATCCGCATGCGCTGGCTGCGCTCACAGCCCGGTTCGGAAGTCACCCTGATGTCGAAATCGTTCCGAAAGCCGTCGGCGCCGGGGCAAGGTCAGCGACATTCCACCGTCATCCCCGTGCCGACAAAGGCAATACTCAGGCGTCCTCGATGTTCGCAACGTCATATCATCTCGGCGGAACGCAAATCAGCGTCGAGGTGGTCGATCTCGTGGATTTCCTGAAAAGCCAACCGACCATGCCATCCATAGTGAAAATGGATATCGAAGGCAGTGAAGCCGAATGCCTGGAAGCCATCCTCAACGCCGGGCTGCAGAACTCCATCGGCGCACTTCTGGTCGAGACGCATGACCGGGTGTCGCCAGACATAGCACATCGGCTGGATCGCATTCGTCAACGCATCGCCGAGGGAAACATCCGCAACATCAATCTGGAATGGATCTGACAAGCGCGCCGTTGATCGGCAACCGACGGGCCAGGTTTTTGACCGTCCGACTACCCCGAAGCTTGTTTCGCACGCGCCATTTGACCGAGAATGCGCGCGACTCAACTGTCAGGCTCGTCTGCGCGCTCGAAGCAGAATCTTCCTGATGAACAGAGGGACCATGCCGTTGTACAGTCGCTTTATCTCGTTCACAAAATTCGAAAGGTTCGAAAGCTGCTCTTCGACACGGTTCAAAACAACCTGATTGCCCTCCGGCGCGCCGACGCGCGAGGCGGACTCGTTCAGGACAGCCTGCTGGCTTCTGGCAATTTCCGGCCCGATCGCACGGATCTCCTGGCCAAGGTTTTCCAGAGTTCTTGAGTTCGCCTGCAACTGCGCGAGGAGCGTTGCCGGTTCGGGCGAATCCGGCCAGCCGTGCAATTCCTTCACGATGTGGAACCATCTTCGGCGCGGGAGCGAGACGCCGATCTCCTCGATCCAGGCTGCGGTCGCCAGGGCGCGTTCATCGGGATCCAGCCCTTTGTCCGATCGCATCGTCTGATCATAGATGCGCAGGTGTTCCTCGACGAAATACGCGTCATCCGCCACCTTGCGAAAATAGGTGGACACCACCGCGGCATCGTTCGCATCGAAACCGGTTATCGCGTCGAGAAGATTTTCGACCGTGGTCGGCCTGGTCAAAAGCCCCACGCCCAGGTTGAAGCGACGCCAGGCCTCCATGTTTGCGCTGCTGAGCAATCCCGCGAAGCCGCGCGCGTCGCAAACGACGACAGCACAGCCGACCGCAGCCGCCTCGATCGCCATTCGGGCGGTTGCGAAGACGATATCGTAATCGAGCAGGTCTTGCTCCAGTTGATACGAAAACCGGCCAGTGGCTGGGCCTAGCTCGTCCAACTGGATGCCGCTCCGGCCACAGGCTTCACGAACCGCTGCCTGATGCTCGAAATTCTTGGTGAGCAGCAGGCCTCGCGCGGGCCTGGCGGGGAGCGGTGGGCGCTGCTTGAAGCGATTGAGATCGACCGCGTTGTAGACAAGGCTCATTTGATCGGCCGGTATGCCACGCGACAGGCATTTGGCCCGGCACGCTTCGTCGACCGCAATCCAATGGCGTATCTGAGGATGCAGCATCGGCGCTTCGACTTCAAAGAACGCGCTGTGGCAGGAAAATACCGCCGGCACGTCGGGAAACCTGGCGAGCGCAGTCAGGCAGGGCGTCAGATGCTGGGCGTGAATGACATCGGGCTTTTCGACGATCTCGGCAATCCGGTCGACGACATGATGCCCGCGCCGGCGCATTCTATCAGCCATGTCGCCCAGAGTGGGAGCCAGCAGCATGGTCTGATGGCCGGCGCCGCGAAGTCCGTCGGCAAGCAGTTCGACGACCGCCTCCGATCCGCTGTTGTGCGACAGGAAGAGATTGGTAATAAGAATTCGCAATGGGCGATTCCTTGCTTGCGCACTATGTCTGCAGTGAGAAATGAAGACGCACGAGTTTCTAGCAGCGTCTTAGTTTGAAGCCGGTGGCCAAACAAGCTTCGTCGGCGTCGCCGCAACCAACGTTTAGGCCGGGATCGTTCCCAGCCCATCCGGCTCGATTGAACAAAAACCGGGATTGGAGCCATTGTTGCCTGAAAAACCAGAAGAAAAACTGGAAAACGTGCTGATTCTCGCCCATCCCGGGCACGAACTCAGAATCCATCATTGGCTCGAGATCGCCAAACCAAGGGTCTATCTTCTGACCGACGGATCGGGCGGCAAGGAAACGTCGCGAACCGGCTATTCACGCGATGTGGTCGATGCGACGGGCGCGACATGCGGCGCGGTGTTTGGAGATATTCCTGATGGCGCCTGGTACGAGGCGCTGCTGGCCGGTGACCACGATTTCCTGGCCGGTGTGTTCTCGAGAATGCGCGCCGATCTGGCGACTGCTGGGAATGTCCAGATCGTATCGGACGCGGTCGACGGCTATAATCCCATACATGACTTGGCCTATGCCTTTGGGCAGGCGCTGTGCCGAGGACTGGGAAAGACGGCAAAAGTCGGCAAGCAGCTTTGCTCCGCTGCGGTTCCAAACGTTGCGGGACGTGTCGAATTGGAAATTCAGCTCCCGCCTGCTGCGCGGACGAGGAAGATGGCGGCTGTTGAAAACTACAGTCCGCTCGCCGATGAAGCGCGCCGAATACTCGAGCGGGATCCGCACTGCTTCGACCGGGAAAGTCTGATTTCCCAGGATTTTGACTGGAATTCCTCCTGGACACCGGAATGGGAGCGCATCGGCAAACAGCGCGTTGCCGATGGCCGCTATCGCAAATGCATTACCTACAGGGATAATGTGCAGTCCGCCGCGCTGCGCCTCATATCTGAAAGTGCTGCGGTATTTGCGGCCGCAGACTAAGTCCAAGGCTTCACGAAACCAGCGAGACATTGCCGCCGGCATGGCGCTCGATACGGCCGGCAAGGTCGAGTTCCAGCAGCACCATGGACACTTGCGCGGCGTTGAGGCCGGTATGGCGGATGATCTCGTCCACCGCCACCGGAGTTGGCCCCAGCACTTCGAGCACGCCGCTGCGTTCGTCCTCGCCGGGCGGCGGCGTTGCCGAAAAGTCGGGTGCCTTTTGCGCCGTCGCGGCCCTTGGCGTTCGCGTCCCGGCCAAGGGCGCGATCGCGCCGGAAACATCGGATGCCTCGGTGACCAGGGTGGCGCCGTCCTTGAGCAGGCCGTTGGAGCCGGCGCAGCGCGGATCGAGCGGTGAACCCGGCACGGCAAAGACCAGCCGGCCCATTTCGCCGGCCAGGCGCGCGCTTATCAGCGAGCCGGAGCGTTGCGCCGCTTCGATCACCACCAGTCCGAGGGCCGCACCCGCGACAAGCCGGTTGCGGCGCGGAAAATCCTGTGCCCGCGGCTGCCAGCCGAACGGCATTTCCGTAATAACGGCGCCGCCGCGCTCGGCGATGTCGTCGCACAGGCCGGCATTCTCAGGCGGGTAGGGGACATCCAGCCCGCCGGCCAGCACCCCAACCGTGCCTGTCGAGAGACTGCCCTGATGTGCCGCCGTGTCGATCCCGCGCGCCAGGCCGGAGACGATGGCGTAGCCGTCGCGGCCAAGATCCGCCGCCAGCATGCGTGCCATCTTGATGCCGGCCAGCGATGCGTTGCGGGCGCCGACAATGGCGACCGCCGGCAGGCGGAACACCGCCGCTTCGCCCCTCATGGCAATCAGCGGCGGCGGGTTGTCCATGTTTTTCAGCATCGGCGGGTAGTCGGCCTCGCCGATGCCGACAAAACGGGCGCCGTTCTGCCCGGCCGCTTGCAGTTCCGCTTCGGCCTCCTCGACAGAGGGAATGCGCACGATCCTTTTGGCGCCCCCCGAAATCATCAGCTCGGGCAACATCTCAAGCGCTGCCTCGGCCGAACCGAAGCGGTTGATCAACTCACGAAACGAGGCCGGGCCGACATTTTGCGTGCGGATCAGCCGCAGCCAGCTCAGCCGCTGCCGGTCGCTGAGGCGCGGCCCGGCGGCAGGCTTGCTCAACCCTTGGCTCCGATCTTGCCTTCAGTGCCGGCAAGAAGGCGCGAAATGTTGGCGCGGTGTTTGAAGATGACGATCAAGCTCATCACCAGGAACAGTCCGGCAGTCTCGGGTGTGCTCCAGAAATAAAGCGCTATCGGCACGATGACCGCCGCCGTCAGTGCTGCCAGCGAGGAGTAGCGAAACAGGAAGGCCATCGCCAGCCACACGACGATGAAGATCAGCGCCACATGCCAGCCAAGTGCGATCAGCACGCCGAGATAGGTCGCCACGCCCTTGCCGCCCTTGAAACCAAGCCAGACCGGAAACAGATGGCCAAGGAAGGCGCCAAGGCCTGCCCAGAGTCCGAGGCCGGCCCACAGTCCGTAGTCGTGTCCAAAATGGCGCGCGATCATCACCGCCGCCGTACCCTTCAGCGCGTCGAGCAGCAGCGTCGCGGCGGCCAGGCCCTTGTTGCCGGTGCGCAGCACATTGGTGGCGCCGATATTGCCGGAGCCGATCTTGCGCACATCGCCGAGGCCAGCGGCGCGGGTGATCAGCAGGCCGAAGGGAATCGAGCCGAGGAGATAGCCGAACAGCAATGCCAGGATGACGTTGTAACTCATTGTTTCCCCCCGCATTTCCCCTGACGCAGATCTGCGTTCGGTGTGCCGCGATCAGCCTATGCCGAAAACACTGTGCGGCCCGCCACCAGCGTTTGCAAGACCATGCCTTGCAGGCGTGCACCTTCGAAACAGGTGTTTTTCGAACGTGATCGGATGCCGCTTTCGCTGACGATCCAGGGCTCTTCCAGGTCTACGACCGCGAGATCGGCAGGCGCGCCCGGCTTCAACGAGCCGCCGGGCAGCCCGAACAGTTTGGCCGGCGCGGTGGACAGCGTCTCGATCAGCCTGGGCAGCGGCACGTCGCCATTGTGGTAAAGGCGCAGCGCTGCGCCGAGCAGCGTCTCCAGCCCGATCGCTCCGGCGGCGGCGTCAGCGAAGGGCAGGCGCTTGGTGTCGACATCCTGCGGGTCGTGCGAGGAGACGATGATGTCGATCGTGCCGTCCTTGACCGCCTCGATCATCGCCAGCCGGTCCTCCTCGGCGCGCAGCGGCGGCGTCAGCCGGAAGAAGGTGCGGTATTCCCCGACATCGTTCTCGTTGAGCGACAGGTTGTGGATCGCCACACCCGCCGTGACATTGGCCTGGTCGGCTTTCGCTCGCGTCACCGCTTGTGCCGCCATTTCTGTCGAGATCTTGGCCGCGTGATAGGCGCCGCGCGTCAGGCGCGCCAGCGCCAGGTCGCGCTCCAGCGGGATGGATTCGGCCTCGCGCGGAATGCCGGCTAGGCCGAGCCAGCTGGCATAAAGGCCTTCATTCATGACGCCGGCCGAGGCGAGGTCGCCATCCTGCGTCTCATGCGCAATGACGCCGCCGAAATCGCGGGCATAAGTCAGTGCCCGACGCATCACCAGCGCGCTGGATATTGTGTGGCGGCCATCGGTAAAGGCAACCGCGCCGGCTTCGCGCAGCAGGCCGAACTCGGTCATCTCGCGACCGGCAAGGCCCTTGGTGATCGCGGCGGCCGGAAAGATGTTGACGATTGCGGTGTCCCGCGCGGTGCGCAGCACGAATTCGACCAGCGCGACATTGTCGATCACCGGGTCGGTGTCGGGCATCATGATGACGGAAGTGACGCCGCCGGCCGCCGCCGCGACACTTGCCGAAGCAATGGTCTCGCGGTGTTCGCCGCCGGGCTCGCCGATGAAGACGCGCGCGTCGATCAGGCCGGGAATGATCGCCTTGCCGGCGCAGTCGACAATGGTGGCGCCCGCCGGCGCGCCCTGATTCAGGGCGGCCTTGCCGGCGGCAACGATCTTCTTGCCCTCGACGATAACCGTGCCGATCTCGTCGATGCCTCGCGATGGGTCGACGATGCGGGCGCGTTCAAAGACCGTCGTGCTCATGCGCCGCGACCCTCGTTGCGGCGCGGGTCGAGCAGCGCTTCCATCACCGCCATGCGCACGGCGACACCCATTTCGACCTGTTCCTGGATGACGCTCTGCGGGCCATCGGCGATTTCGGAAGCAATCTCGACGCCGCGGTTCATCGGTCCGGGATGCATGACCAGCGCGCCATCCTTGGCTGCCTTCAGCTTCTCGGCGTCGAGACCGAAATAGCGGAAATATTCGCGGATAGAAGGCACGAAGGCGCCTTCCATGCGCTCACGCTGCAGGCGCAGCATCATCACCACGTCGGCGCCCTTGAGGCCCTCAGCCATCGAACGTGTGACAATGACGCCCATTTTCTCGATGCCGGACGGCAAGAGTGTGGACGGCGCCACGACCCGCACCTGCGCGCCGAGCGCGTTCAACAGCATGATGTTGGAGCGCGCGACGCGCGAATGCAGGATGTCGCCGCAGATCGCCACGATCAGCTTCGACAGCGGCCCTTTGGCGCGGCGGATGGTCAGCGCGTCGAGCAGCGCCTGCGTCGGGTGCTCATGCGCACCGTCGCCGGCATTGACCACCGAGCAGCCGACCTTTTGCGCCAAAAGGGCGGCAGCACCCGCCGACTGGTGGCGGATAATGAGGATATCGGGGCGCATGGCGTTGAGCGTCATGGCCGTATCGATCAGCGTTTCGCCCTTCTTCACCGAAGAGCTTGCGACCGACATGTTCATGACGTCGGCGCCGAGCCGCTTTCCGGCCAACTCGAACGACGATTGCGTGCGCGTCGATGCCTCGTAGAAGAGGTTGATCTGGGTGCGACCGCGCAACGTCGAGGTCTTTTTCTCGGACTGTCGCGAAATCGCGACGGCGCGATCGGCCCGGTCGAGCAAAAGCTCGATATCGGCGGGGGAAAGATCGCGGATGCCCAGAAGATGGCGATGAGGATAAAGCGGCAGGGACGAAGCGTCGGTCATCTCAAGGCGCTGCTATAGGGGGGAGAATTCCTTGCCGCAAGCGCCAGCTTGGGATTGCGGCCTTTCTCCCCGGTATTTTCGTCGCGCGCGCCGGCAACCTTGGGCTATATCTAGCCAATGGCCTCGGATTCGAAGCCTTCGTAATATAGGGACAGTGCGTGACCGACGACGTGACCAACCAGCCGCCGCCGCTGACGGGCGGCAACGCCTGGCGGGGCGATCCGTTGCTGATCCAGCTCGCCGAGCGCTTTTCCGATCCGGTGCGCAAGGATCTCGACGGGCTTGGTCGATTCGTCCTGACGCAGGAAGCGCAGGAGCTGGCGCGTCTGGCCAATGTCGAGACGCCGAAGCTCAGGACGCACGACCGCCAAGGCCGGCGCATTGATCAGGTTGAATTCCATCCGGCCTATCATGCGCTGATGCGCCGCTCGGTCGCCGGCGGCCTGCATTCCTCGATCTGGGAAAACGGCGACAGCGAGATCGGCCGCCGCCATCAGGTCCGCGCCGCGCGTTTCTATCTGACAGCCGAGCTCGAAACCGGGCACCTGTGCCCCATCACCATGACCAGCGCTTCGCTCGCCGCCCTGATGGCCAGCCCAAAGCTGTTTCGTGAATGGGCGCCGCGGGTTACGACGCGCAAATACGACCAGAGCCAGAAGCCGCCGGTCGAGAAGACCGGGCTGACGCTCGGCATGGGCATGACCGAGAAGCAGGGCGGCACCGATGTGCGCGCCAACACCACAAGGGCCGAGCGCGCCGGCAGCGGTTTTTACCGCCTGACCGGCCACAAATGGTTCATGTCGGCGCCGATGTCGGACGCATTCCTCGTGCTCGGACAGGCGCCGGAAGGGCTTTCCTGCTTTCTCGTGCCGCGCATCCTTGGTGATGGATCCGGCAACGGTTTCCGCTTCCAGCGGCTGAAGGACAAGCTCGGCAACCGCTCCAACGCGTCCTCGGAAGTCGAGTTCGTCAATGCCATCGGCGAGATGGTCGGCGAGCCCGGCGCCGGCGTGAAGACGATCATGGATATGGTCACCCTGACCCGGCTCGACTGTGCCGTCGCCTCGTCGGCGATCATGCGCGCCGGCCTTGCCGAGGCCGTCCATCACACCCGTCACCGCCAGGTGTTCGGCTCGACGCTGATCGAACAGCCGCTGATGCAGCGTGTGCTGGCCGACATGGCGCTTGACGTCGCCGCCGCCACAGCACTCTCGTTCCGGCTTGCACGCTCCTTCGACGAAGCCGCCAGCGACCGCGGCGAGGCGGCCTTCGCCCGCGCCATGACCCCGGTGGTCAAATACTGGGTCTGCAAGATCGCGCCGCCGCTGCTCTATGAGGCGATGGAGTGCCTTGGCGGCAATGGCTATGTCGAGGAAGCGCCGCTCGCCCGCTACTATCGCGAAGCCCCGGTGAATGCGATCTGGGAAGGCTCGGGCAACGTCATGGCGCTCGACGTGCTGCGCGTGCTTGGCCGCGCGCCGGGCCTGTTCGAGGAGGTGCTGGCCGGCATCGATCGCGATCTCGGCGCCGGCGGACGCGGCACCATCGGGGTGCTCAAGGCTGCCATGCAGGTCGCCGGTACCGATGAGGGGTCGGCGCGCCTACTCACCGAGCAACTGGCACTGTCGGCGGCAGCCGCCGAATTGCGCCGGCTGGGGGCAGGGCGGATTGCCGATGCCTTCGTCGAGACGCGGCTCGCCGGCCAGTGGCGCAACACCTATGGCATGCTCGATTCGCGCCACGATGCGCGCATGATCGTCGACACGCTTTATCCGCCGGTGAACTAAGGCCAACTGGACAGCTTTTCGCCCAAGAGTTTACTGCCGCCTGTGGATGGACGTTAACCTTAACAAATGGTTTCCGTTGCAGCGGCGGGCCGCAAAGCCCACTGTCTTTGTCACCAAAGCAGGAATGCCATGCGGCCCATTTTGACCTCTTTTCTGGCCTTGCACTGGGCAGCGGTTTTCGCCCTGCTGGCGTTCATCTGCGTCGATGGAAACCGCGGCGTTGCGGGCGCTCTCGGCGCGCTTGGAGTGGCCGTGGAAAACACCCGTCTGGCCGATCTTGACAACGCTGCCGTCGTGGCGCCGCTCGCCGTCGCCTTGCTGGTCGTCGCGGTGCTGTTTTGCTGGGTCTTCGTCGAGAGTTTGGTTAATGCCGCAGCGAACCCGGAGGGAGCCGACAGCGTGGCGCGGACCGCCTTTATTTCCGCATCCGCAGTGATGTCGCTGATCCTGATCGGCGGAGCGGCGCAAGGCATCAACGGCCTGTTTTTGGTTGTCGCCGTGCAGTTGGCGGCACTTCTGGCCTCCTACGTCGCCATGCATGCCGAGCAGAGGTCGGTTTTCGCCGTCGCGGCTTCGCGGGAGGCCGAGAGCCGCGCCACCGCGCATGCCATGGCCAAGGGCGCCGCGCATGGGTCCTTGCTGTCACGCATTTCCGGCCGGCCCGACATTGGTCACAGCGGTCACAGAGACGGCTCCAGCCGCAGGGACGGTCACTGATGCGTACGCTGTTCGCATTGTGGGCCGCCCCACTCGCTCTCTTCTGGGGCTGGTTCTTCCTGTCGCTCAACGACATCAATTTCGGCTACGTCATGCTCAGCCGGCAGCTGCATGACGTCGTGTTCCAGCTCTACGGCCAGATGCTTGGCATCGATCCGGCGATCATTCCGGGCATGGTGGCAAGAGCCTGCGTCTTTGACGGCTTCCTGCTGATGGCGCTGTGGGCGTTCCGTCGCCGACGCATCATCGCCGCCTGGATCAGGCGGAAGGTGGGGAATCCGGTCCCCTCCGATCGGATGAGCCAAGCGACTGGAGTCGATCTAAAGCTCCCTGCAGAATAAAGGCCGCCGCCGCCGAATCGATCTTGCCGGCACGCTTGGCGCGCGAAAAATCCATTTCGATCAACGTCCGCTCGGCCGCGACCGTCGACAGCCGCTCGTCCCACAGCACGAAGGGCAGGTCCGTTATGCCTGCCATGTTGCGCACGAAGGCGCGCGATTTCTGGGCGCGGGGACCTTCCGACCCGTCCATGTTGATGGGCAGGCCGAGCACGAATGCGCCGATATTGTCCTTCTGCAACTGGGCAAGCAGCGCTGCCGCATCCAGCGAAAATTTCTTGCGCAAGATCACCGGGCGCGGATGGGCGAAGGACAGGCCGCGGTCGGAAACGGCGACGCCGATCGTCTTGTCGCCGAGGTCGAGCCCGGCCAGCGTCCTGCCGCCCTCCAGGCGTGCCGGCAGATCCTCGATCGCTATGATGCCCAACGGCTTTCTCCAGACCAATTCTGACCCGCAACGGGCGTGACACGTTCTTTTGACCCAAGTGCACACTATGTCACTTTAATTTTGCAGCCGGCGTTCTATCTTCCGCCGCAACCAAAATCGAGGAACATGATCGATGAAATTGACTTGGTACGGACACTCCGCCTTTCGCATCGAGACATCGGGAGCGACCATCCTGATCGACCCCTATCTCATCGGCAATCCGTCCTGGACGGGCGGCTGGGAAGGGCCGGCGGAAGGCGTCACCCATGTGCTTTTGACCCATGGCCACAATGACCATGTCAGCGGCGCGGTGGAGGTGCTGAAGAAGAGCGGCGCCCAGCTGGTCGCCAACTACGAGATCTGCATGTATCTGGTCGGCCAGGGCGTCAACGGCAACAAGATCAACCCCGGCAATCTCGGTGGCACCGTCGATTGCGGCGCCTTCACCACCACCTTCGTCCAGGCGCTGCATTCCTCGTCCTTTGGCCTCGATGGCGGCCAGAACGTCTATCTCGGCAATCCCGGCGGGCTGGTCCTGCATTTTTCGGATGACAAGACGCTCTATCACATGGGCGACACCGACATCTTCTCCGACATGGCGCTGATCAACGAATTGCATGAGCCGAAGATCGGCATCGTGCCGGTCGGCGACCGCTTCACAATGGGCGGCGCGGTGGCGGCCCTTGCCTGCCGGCGCTTCTTCCACTTCGACACGGTCGTGCCCTGCCACTTCGGCACCTTCCCGATCATCGACCCGACAGCGGAAAAGTTCGTCGCCGGGCTGGAAGGGTCCGATGTCAAGGTGGCCTTGCCAGCAATCGGCCAAACGATCACACTATAGAGCGATCGCTGGGACGATCCCTTGCGCAAAAGGGAATGAAACCATGGGCTTGAGAAGGACTCTTTGCGTTTCGATGCTGGTTGCGGCGTCACCCGCATCGGCCGCCGAGGACTTCATCAAGGGCGTTTATCTCCAAACCCAGGAGCTTTGTGCGCAAGCCAAAAAGGACACGCTGCAGACGCTGGTCGACGCCGGCAATGTCATCTTGTCGGCGGACGGCCTGCAAAGCGTCGAGTACAATTGCGAGTTCGTGCAGATCACCAAGGCGACGCGCTCGCCGAGCTGGGCAGTCACCGCCATCTGCCAGGAGCCGGGCTTTCTCTTTCCCGACGTGCTTTCGATCACGCAGATGAACGCGACGCAAATCGACATCGTCTCGGTGCGCCCGACCGCGGACGAAGGCGAGCAGGCCGGCAACGGCGGCAGCTATTACCTCTGTGACGGCGTGTCCCTGCCTTAGAGCAATTCCAGGAAAAGTGGGAAGCGGTTTTCCCGGGAAAAGCGCGTAGCGCTTTCCCTTGGGAATTGCGTAGAACAAAGGACTGAAAATTGCCCGGCGAGATGATGCACCGCACACATCCACATGCTAGCGTGACCCCATGGGGATGCTGAAAAGGGTGGGATCGCTATTGCGCGGAGAGCGGCCGGTGTTCCGGAAGCTCGAACTGCATGTCGCGCATGGCTGCAACCTGGCCTGCGAAAGCTGCTCGCACTATTCCAACCATGCCCATTCCGGCGCTGTATCGCTCGAGGATGCCGACCGCTGGATGGGTCTGTGGAGCCAGCGTGTCTCGGTCACCCGGTTCTCCCTGCTTGGCGGCGAACCCACCATCCATCCGCAATTGCCGCAATTTGTCGATCTGGTGCGGCGGCATTGGCCGCATACCCAGATCGAGATCGTCTCAAACGGCTTCTTCCTGCACCGCCACCCGTCCTTGCCCACCATCCTTGCGGCGGACCCGGATGCCCGCCTTGTCATCTCCGTGCATCATGATTCCGAAGAGTACCGCGACCGGTTGAAACCGGTCTTCGACTTGCTGGAACAATGGCGGCAGGAACACGGCTTCGTCGCCAAGGTACGCCCGGCGCACAAGAACTGGACGCGGCGTTATGAGGGCTTTGGCGACGCGATGCTGCCCTACGAGGACGGCGATCCGCGGGCCAGCTGGGAGGCCTGTCCGGCCCGCCACTGCAAGCAGCTGCTCGATGGGCGCGTCTGGAAATGCGCACCCTTGGCCTATCTGCCGATGCAGAAGGCAAAATACCGCCTTGCCGACAAATGGGATCGCTATCTCGCCTACCAACCGCTCGACCCGGATTGCTCGCGCGCCGAACTCGACGCTTTCGCCGCCCTCGAGGACGAAGCAGCCTGCGGCATGTGCCCGGCCAAGGAGCGCCTGTTCGAATTGCCGCTTCCGCTGCGCCTGCCGAAGGCCCGGGTCGGCACCGCCGCGCAGCCTTGAGCACGATCGATGTTGCGCGGCACGCGCCGCGCCGCTATAGCGCCATCTGGTTTTCCCAAAGGCTAAAGACATGTCGGTTGATCTGCAGACAGTGAAGCGCGTTGCGCGTCTCGCCCGCATTGCGGTGAGTGAGGAGGACGCCGAGCGCATGACCGGCGAGCTGAACGCCATTCTGGGCTTTGTCGAGCAATTGAACGAGGTCGATGTCTCCGGCGTCGAGCCGATGACCTCGGTGACGCCGATGGAGATGAAGAAGCGCCAGGACATCGTCACTGATGGCAGCAAGGCCGCCGACATCGTCGCCAACGCGCCGGCCACTGAAGAGAATTTCTTCCTCGTGCCGAAGGTCGTGGAGTAGGCGGCCGATGGCAATCGAGATCGCCATCGAGACACCGCTGCAGGACGATGTCCGCGCCTTGGTCGAGGAGCTCAACGCGACGCTGCTCGAACTGACGCCGCCGGAGCACTGTTATCACCTGACGGTCGAGCAGATGGCAGGGGACGACACCACGGTCTTCATCGCCCGCGACGACGGGCAGGCCATCGGCTGCGGCGCGCTGAAGCGCCATGATGCGACCGTCGGCGAGGTCAAGCGCATGTATACGCGGCCCTCGCATCGCGGAAAAAAGATCGGCGCGAAAATCGTCGAGCGGGTCGAAACGCTGGCGCGCAGCGAAGGGCTGAAGCGGTTGGTGCTGGAAACCGGCGATCGTCATCCCGCCGCCTGGACCGTCTACGAACGCGCCGGCTTCTCGCGCTGCGGCCCGGTGCTGGATTATCCCGATTCCGAGTGGTCGGTGTTTTACGAAAAGAGCCTTTGATGAGCGAACTGACCCATCTGACGATTTCGCAGGCCCGCGCCAAGCTGCGCGGCAAAGAGATTTCCGCCGCCGAGATCACCGAGGCCTATCTCTCGGCCATAGAGCGCGCCAATCCGGTGCTCAACGCCTATATCGTCGTCACCGGCGACAAGGCGCGCGACATGGCCAAGGCCTCCGACGCGAAGCTCGCCAAGGGCGAGGGCGGTGCGCTGGAAGGCATCCCGCTCGGCATCAAGGATCTGTTCGGCACCGAAGGTGTCCACACCCAGGCCTGCAGCCATGTGCTCGACGGCTTCAAGCCGCGCTACGAATCGACCGTCACCGCCAATCTGTGGGCCGACGGCGCCGTCATGCTGGGCAAGCTCAACATGGACGAGTTCGCCATGGGCTCGTCCAACGAGACCTCCCATTACGGCCCGGTCGTCAATCCGTGGCGGCGTTCGCGCCTCGACACGGTGGTGATGCCGACCACGCATCAGGGCGATGGCGGTTTTGTCTCGGCTGGCGGCACCAAGACCGCGCGTACGCTGGACAATGCGCAGCTGGTGCCCGGTGGTTCGTCGGGCGGCTCGGCCTCCGCCGTCTCGGCTTTCCTGTGCGCCGGCGCCACCGCCACCGACACCGGCGGCTCGATCCGCCAGCCTGCAGCCTTCACCGGTACGGTCGGCATCAAGCCGACCTATGGCCGCTGCTCGCGCTGGGGCATCGTCGCCTTTGCTTCCTCGCTCGACCAGGCCGGTCCGATCGCCCGCGACGTGCGCGACGCCGCCATCATGCTGAAGTCGATGGCCTCGGTCGATGCCAAGGACACCACCTCGGTCGACCGCCCCGTGCCGGACTACGAGGCGGCGATCGGCAAGCCGATCAAAGGCATGAAGGTCGGCATTCCCAGGGAATACCGCGTCGACGGCATGCCGGAAGAAATCGAGGCGCTGTGGCAGAAGGGCATTGCCTGGCTGAAGGATGCCGGCGCCGAGATCGTCGACATTTCGCTGCCGCACACCAAATATGCTTTGCCGGCTTACTATATCGTCGCGCCCGCCGAAGCGTCGTCGAATCTCGCCCGCTATGACGGCGTCCGCTACGGCCTGCGCGTGCCGGGCAAGGACATTGTCGACATGTACGAAAAGACCCGCGCCGCCGGTTTCGGCCGCGAGGTCAAGCGCCGCATCATGATCGGCACCTATGTGCTGTCGGCCGGTTACTATGATGCCTACTATCTGCAGGCGCAGAAGGTGCGCAATCTGATCAAGCGCGACTTCGAGACCGTCTTTGCCGCGGGCGTCGACGTCATCCTGACGCCGGCGACGCCGTCCGCCGCCTTCGGCATCGCCGACGAAGACATGGCCGCCGACCCGGTAAAAATGTACCTCAACGACATTTTCACGGTGACCGTGAACATGGCCGGCCTGCCGGGCATCGCGGTTCCAGCCGGCATCGACGCCAAGGGCCTGCCGCTCGGCCTGCAGCTGATCGGCCGTCCCTTCGACGAGGAAACCCTGTTCCAGACCGCTGCCGTTATCGAGCAGGCGGCAGGAACCTTCCAGCCGGAGAAGTGGTGGTAGCATGCCGCCCCCGTCTCGCATTTCCATCGTCGAGACGGGAAACGAACTGCTGATCACAAACCCGCCACGCACCTCGGATTTCAGGACAGGCTTTGTCCTGATTGGGGCCGCGATCGTTGCCTATACCGGCTACATGGGACTGAGAGACACGTCGCCCGCGACGGTCAGCAGCGGCACTCTCGGCCTGCTGTCGTTCGTGGCGATCATCGCCCTGTTCACCTATTTCCTCGGCAAGGATTTCATCTGGCTGGTGTTCGGCAAGGAAACCCTGCGGCTGACCGCAGCCGCCGCAGCACGCGACATCAGGGGGTCTCTAGGAAGTCGTTCTTTATTGCCTTTGAAAGGGCACCTTAACGTCGAAATCCTCGATCATAGCTATCCGACGGACGAAGTCGGGCTGTTGGAAGTCATCCGTTTGACCAACGCGAACGGCACCCTTGTTTTCGGCAGGGAGTTGAGCCGTGAGGAGGCGGAGGTTGTGGCGAATGCGATCCAGGATTTCATCGGCCGTCAAAAATTCATGCTGGCGATAGGCAGATAATGTTCTTCTATCTTTCCAAGATCTTCTGGTTTTTCGTCCAGCCGCTCAACCTAGCGATCTTCCTGCTGCTGGCTGGTTTGCTTGCGGCGCTGATCGGCCGGCGGCGGCTGGCGGCGACAGGCAGTGTGCTCGCCTTCCTGATTCTCGCACTGTCGGCCTGGACGTCGCTCGGCGCCATGATGCTCAATCCGCTCGAAGAGCGCTTTCCCAAGCCACCGCTGCCGCAGAAGGTGGATGGCATCGTCGTGCTCGGTGGCGGTTTTGAGGGCGCCATCAATCTGGTGCGTGGCGGCTACGAGTTGAATTCCAGCGGCGACCGCATGGTTGAGACGGCGATCCTGGCCCGGCGCTTTCCCGAGGCGAAGGTGGTTGTGTCAGGCGGCACCGGCGAATTGTTGCTGGAGGGCGAGGGCGATGCGACCACCGCACCGCGCCTGCTTGGCGCGCTTGGCGTGAGTGCGGATCGGCTGGTGCTCGAGAACAAATCCCGCAACACCTATGAGAATGCCGTCTTCAGCAAGGCACTGGTGACGCCGAAGCCGGGCGAAACCTGGCTGCTGGTGACCTCCGCCTTCCACATGCCGCGCTCCAAGGCGCTGTTCGACAAGGCCGGCTTTCCGACGATCCCGTGGCCTGTCGACTATCGCACCTCGGGAAAGGAAGGCTTTGGCCTGTTCCGCGACAATGCACCCGATTCGCTACAGACCACGACCACGGCGATCCGCGAATGGATCGGGCTTGCCGCCTATTGGCTGTCGGGCCGGATCGACCAGCTTTTCCCAGGCCCCGGCGGCTGACCGATCACCGCTTGGCGCGCCGCCGAGAAGAACTGGCGCCGCACCAGCACCGCCAGAAGCAGCAGCGTCGACATAACGAACACAATCGGATCGACGAACCAGCCGAGATAGCCGATCGAGAAGAACACGGCGCGCAGGCCCGAGTTGAAATGCTTGCCCGCCAGCATGTTCATCCGCGCCGCGCGCCACACCGCCGTCTCGCTGACCGGATTGCGCGAGGCCTCGCCATGCGGGATCGGCACCGCGCCGATCAGGATCGTGCAATAATTGAAGAGACGGTAGGCCCAGCCGAACTTGAAGAAGGCGAAGGCCAGGATCAGCACCAGGCCGAAGACCTTCATCTGGAAGGCCGAGCGCGACGAGGTCGCGTTCAACGGCAGATCGTTCAGCACGTCAAGCACCCGGTCGGAGGCGCCGAGCAGCGCGAAGCAGCCACCGAGCGCAATCAGCGACGAGGAAGCGAAAAAGGCGGTGCCTTGCTGCAGGCCGCTCATGATGGCGGTATCGACAATCCGGATCTCGCGCTCGGCCATGGTGCGCATCCAGGCCTCGCGCTGCACATTCATCGCCATCGTCAGCGACACCCGGCTGACCAGCTTGCCGTCGGACGCCAGCGTGTGCAGCACCCATGCAAGGAGGAAGAAGGCCAGCGCAGCCAGATCAGCCGTCGACAGATGAAAGGAATCGCCCATGCAGCCCTTTTACCACAGGCCGGGCGACTGTTTCGACGGCTGGCTCAGGCCGGCAAAGGCGCGGCAGCTTCCATGCGCAACGCCTCGACGACGCTGTCAGTCCTGGTGATCCATCCGAAGGCGTGTTCGAAATTCCACAGCGTCGACTGGCGATTGAAATCGGGGCCCGAATGGTTCATCGCGTCCTCGACCAGGATCGGCCAGAATTCCAGCATGTAGGCGTCGCGCGCGGTGGCATCGACGCAGATGTTGGTGGCGACGCCGGTGAACAGCAGATTCCGGATCTTGCGGGCGCGCAGATACGGTTCCAGGCTAGTGTTGCCAAAACCGCTGTAGCGCGATTTGCGAATGATCTGGTCGCCTGGCTCGGGTTTCAGCGCGTCGACGATCTGCCAGTCCCAGCTGTTGTCGATCAACAGTCTGCCGGCGAGCTCCGGACGCTCGCGCATCATGACCATCCCCAGTTCCTTGTGATGGTTCGGGGACGAGGGATCTCCCGCATCGCTGAGATCGGGCTTGTACGACATCTGCAGGTAAATGACGCTGACGCCGGCCTCGCGTGCCGCCTTGAGCAGGCGCTGGTTGGCGTCGATTGCCGGTGCGGCGCCGGATATGTCGAAGCCGGCGAGGTCGAACATGCCGCCTTTCGAGGCAAAGGCGTTCTGCATGTCCACCACGACGACGGCGGTCTCGGCAGGCGCGATGCGCACCGGCTGCGGCCTGGCATTCAAGGTAAGCACGGCGTCCTCCCTTGCAAATGAGAAGCGAGGCCAAACGCGGCAGGCCTGCGATAGGCAGAATAGTCGCGCCGTCATGGTCGAGCAATCAATGTCGCTGCCTGAGCAAACAAAGTCGGCGGGTGCGGCGCCGTATTTCTCAAAACAGCACAAACATCATGGAAAGTCCTATATGTAGGTCTTGATCCCATTCCCGGAGACGGCGCAGCGTGTTCCTTTCGGTTTTCGACCTGTTCAAGATCGGCATCGGGCCGTCGAGCTCGCACACGATGGGGCCGATGACGGCGGCGCGGCGGTTTCTCGACGAGATCGCCGGCGATGACTGGCCTCGCCCGGCCGGCGTCAAGGTCGATCGGATTGGCGCCAGCCTTCACGGTTCGCTCGCCTATACCGGCATCGGCCATGGCTCGGACCGCGCCGTTGTTCTCGGCCTCGCCGGCCTGACGCCGCAGACGGTCGATCCCGATCAGGCCGAGGGCATTGCCACACGCATCGCCGCCGAGAAGCGGATTTCGCCTCCCGGTCATCCCTCGTATCGCTTCGATCCGGCGACGGATCTGGTGCTCGACAGGAAAACGCCGCTCACCGGCCACGCCAACGGCATGGCGTTCTACGCCTACGATGCCGGCGACCGGCTGCTGCTCAAGCGCATCTATTATTCGATCGGCGGCGGCTTCGTCGTCTCCGAGGAAGAGCTGCAGCGCATGAAGGTGAAGGGTTCGGTGACCACCGAAGGCAAGAAAGTGCCTTACCCCTTCAAGAACGCCGTCGAGATGCTGAAGATGGCCGGCAAAAGCGGGCTGTCGATTGCCGATATGAAGCGCGTCAACGAAGAGGCGCATATGTCGCGCGAGGAGCTCGACAGCGGCCTCGACGCCATCTGGGGCGCCATGAAGGGCTGCATCGACCGCGGCCTGTCGCAGGACGGCATCATGCCCGGCGGCTTGAAAGTGCGCCGCCGCGCCCGCATGCTGCACGATAAGCTGCAGGAACAGTGGCAGCAGAACAAGCCGAACCCCTTGCTCGCCAATGACTGGCTGTCGATCTACGCCATGGCGGTGAACGAGGAAAACGCCGCCGGCGGCCGCGTTGTCACCGCACCGACCAATGGCGCGGCCGGCACGTTGCCGGCGGTGCTGCGCTACTGGCTGCATTTCCATCCCGAGGCCGACCAGCCGAGCATCCGCGACTTCCTGCTGACGGCCGCCGCCGTCGGCGGAATCATCAAGACCAACGCCTCGATCTCCGGCGCCGAGGTCGGCTGCCAGGGCGAGGTCGGTTCGGCCTCGGCGATGGCCGCGGCTGGCCTCTGCGCCGTCATGGGCGGCACGCCCGAGCAGGTCGAGAACGCCGCCGAGATCGCGCTCGAGCATCATCTCGGCATGACCTGCGATCCGGTCGGCGGCCTGGTCCAGGTGCCCTGCATCGAGCGCAACGCACTCGGCGCCGTCAAGGCGGTGACAGCCGCCTCGCTCGCCATCAAGGGCGACGGCGTCCACTTCGTGCCGCTCGACGCGGCGATCGAAACCATGCGCCAGACCGGCCTCGATATGAACGAGAAGTACAAGGAAACCAGCCTTGGCGGGTTGGCTGTCAATGTCGTGGAATGTTGAACGCTCAACGCCGCTGGCACTGTGGAGAAGTCGGGCAGGGCCGTTGACGCAACCGCATGCCGGACTAAACCTTAAGCGATGGCACTCAATCTCCTAAAACTGTGCGTCGGTTGCGACAGCGTCGAGGATCTCGAAGAGTGGATCGCCTTTCGGGTCGACGAGCGACGCCGTGCCGGCGAGCCGGCCGAGCACTGGCACACCACCCGCATGGTGCCGACGCGCGGCGGCGAGGTCACCGATGGCGGTTCGCTCTATTGGGTGATCAAGGGCAGCGTCCAGTGCCGCCAGCTGATCACCGATATCCGTCCCTTCACCGATGACGAAGGCATCGGCCGTTGCCGCCTGATGCTCGATCTCGAAGTCGTTCGTACCGACTGGCAGCCGCGCCGCGCCTTCCAGGGCTGGCGCTACCTGAAACCGTCGGATGCGCCGGCCGATATCGGCAAGGGCAAGGCCGGACTGGTCGAGATGCCGCCAAAGCTGAAGCGTGAGCTCGCCGATCTGGGCTTGTTGTAAGGCCAGGGGCACGGCCGCTTCTCCCCCAGCGCTGATCGCTGGCCCTTCATCTTGTCCAAGGCTGGACTTGCAAGCGGGCCGGCAACGCCACATCTTGAATTTCATGAGCGACAAAAAGCAGCCCGTGCCCGCGAGGGCCAATCCTGCGCCGGTCAAGCCTCAATCCAATGCCGGCGAGATCGACGCCTTTATCCGCCAGGCGCGGTCGCTTGCTGCGTCCGCGACCGGCTCCGGGCGGCTGATCCTGGCGCTCGACGCGACGATGAGCCGCCAGCCGACCTGGGATCTCGCCACCAAGCTGCAAGGCGAAATGTTCGATGCCGTCGGCAAGGCCGGAACCCTCAGCGTCCAACTGGCTTATTTTCGCGGGCTGGGCGAATGCCGGTCATCGGCCTTCGTTGCCAACACCAATGCCCTGAAGCAATTGATGACCCGGATCGACTGCCGCGCCGGCCACACCCAGATCGGCAAGGTGCTGGCGCATGCGCTGAAGGAAACGGCGACGGCCAAGGTCAATGCGCTGGTCTATATCGGCGACGCCATGGAAGAGGACATCGACGACCTGGCGCAGAAGGCCGGCAGCCTCGGCCTGCACGGCGTTCCCGTCTTCGTCTTCCAGGAAGGTCATGATTCCGGCGCAGAAAAAGCGTTCAAGGAGATCGCGCGGCTGTCCAAAGGGGCTTGGTTCCGGTTCGACCGGCGGGCTGCCGCGACCCTGGCCGGACTGCTTTCAGCCGTCGCCGTCTATGCGACCGGTGGATTGAAGGCGCTCGAGGCAAGGGACCGGCCGGGAGACCGGCTGTTGATCGAGCATCTCAAGGGCGGCGGGAATTGATGGGCGCAATCATTGCAATTGTTGCACTGTTTCTGGTGCTGCTAGGCGCGGCGACGATTTTCGTGCGCGCCGACCCGCAAAAACTGGCAAGCGGCATGCGCACGCTCGGCCCGGTGCTTCTGGCGCTGTTTGGCCTCGCGGTGCTGGTGGTCGGCCGCGAAGGCATTGCCGGTCTCATCCTGGCCGCGGCCCTTGCCTGGTATGGTTCGGTGCGGATGAAGCGGCCCACGGTCGGGCTGGCGCCTGGCAAGCGCTCGACGGTGCGCACCGCCGCACTGGAGATGGAGCTGGATCACGATACGGGCGGGCTTGAAGGCCTGGTTCTGGCCGGCCGCCATGAAGGCAAGATGCTGGGCGCGATGGGCATGGCGGAGCTGCAGCAGCTTTACCGCGAGCTCCCCGGCGATCCGGAGAGCCGCCAACTCCTAGAGACGTATCTTGACGGCCGTTTTCCCGTCTGGCGCAAAGACGCTGAGGCGAACGGTGGCGAAGGGCTGGGTGTTGCGCCAGGTGCGGGCGCCATGACTAAGGAGGAGGCCTACAAGGTCCTTGGTCTTGAAGCGGGGGCCGCCGCGGCGGATGTCCGCAAGGCGCACCGCCGCCTGATGCAGCGCCTGCACCCCGACATCGGCGGCACGTCTTTCCTGGCGGCGCGGATCAACGAAGCCAAGGACGTCTTGCTCTCCAATCACAACTAGTCTCCTTCGACGCAGTAAATTTCCGGGAGATGGTCCTCGACGCCGTCCTACTGTTGGACGGCGTAGCAGGTAATTTTCTTCTTCTTCAAAGCGTTGCAGGCATTCCAGGCGGCATCCTTGGAACCGAAACCGCCGAACCGGGCGCGGTAGTAGGTCTCGCCATCCTTGTCGAAAGCGACCGTAAAACCGGAGGCGGATGCAAGGATCTTCGGCGCCTGCTTGGCGGTCTTATCGAGGAAAGCCTGGGCTTCGGACTGCTTGGGCGACGACGCCACCTGCACCGCCCAACCCGACGGCACCGAGGCCGTGTTGACCGGATCGACCGCCGGAGGGGATGCTGGCGTAGGCTCGGCGTAGGCCGCAACCATTTGTGCCGTTTCGACCTTGGGCGCCGTCACGATGACGGTCTTGACCTTCCTGGTCTTGACGACGGGTGCGGGCTCTTCAGCTGCGGCTACTGTCTGTTCGTCAGGCTGCTCGTCAGCAGATGTCGGATCGTCGTTGGACGCCACGGCATCGTCTTCAACCATCGGCTTGTCGTCCGGCGTCGGTGCGTCGTGCTTGGGCAGGAAAACCTTGGCCAGCGCCTTGATCGGATTGTCGCCGCCAGCCTTGGCGACCAGGGCACCGCCGCCGCGGGTCGATGCGCGCGGCATGTAGGCGTTGATCAGCCCGGCCATCTGGTTGTCGCGGCTGCGGCCCGACGTGCCACCCATGACGACGGCGACGAGGCGGCGGTTGCCGTCGGAAACCGACGAAACCAGGTTGAAGCCAGAGGCGCGGGTGTAACCGGTCTTGATGCCGTCGACGCCCTTGATGCGGCCGAGCAGCCGGTTGTGGCCGTTGATGCGCTGGCGCCCATAGAGAAAGGAGCGTTGCGAGAAATAGCCGTAATATTGCGGATAATGCTCCCTGAGCGCGATGCCGAGCATCGCCATATCGTGGGCGGTGGTGAACTGGCCGGGATCGGGCAGGCCGTTGGCATTGCGAAACACGGTGCCGTCCATGCCGAGCTGCCGCGCCTTGGCCGTCATCATGCGGGCGAAATTGCTCTCGCTGCCGCCGAGCAGTTCGCCGAGCGCGGTCGCCGAATCATTGGCCGACTTGGTCACCATCGACAAGATGGCGGTCTCGACTGAAACCGCTCCGCCGGCCTTGACGCCGAGCTTGGTCGGGGGCTCGGCCGCTGCTTTTGCCGAAAACGGCACCGGCGTGTTCTTGCTGATCCTGCCCTTCGCCAGAGCCTCGAAGGTCAGATAGAGCGTCATCATCTTGGTCAGCGACGCGGGGTAGCGCCGGCCATTGGCATCGGACGAATAAAGCACCTTGCCGGTCTTGGCATCGACGACGATCGCCGACGATCTGGCGGCCATCGACGATGCGACATCCGCAACGACGAATGTCATCGCCAAAGCGAGGATCATGATCGTTTTGAGGGAAGATGCGGATTTTGAACCGAAGACCGACAACGCCTGACGCACTGATAGTTCCTTTGAAACTCATTGCCCTGGAGGCGGCAAAGGGATCCGACCTCACTTGCCGTCAAACTATCGCGGCCTGCGTTACCAATCCGTTTATGGTAACCGGCGCGTTCACCATTTTCCTCGGGCTTGAGCCTTTCTTTATTCGAATTTTAGCGTTTGCCGGCGCAGCGCGGCCCGATGCCGCGGAAATCTTGACTTTTGTGCAGCGCACAATATATTCTCCTGCATTGCACAACTGCGCTCAGGCAAGGGGCGCTTTAAAACCGCCAAGGGAGACGTGAAATGACCCAGACCTATGAGGACTTCTCGAAATACGGCAAAGAGTTTGCCGACACCGGATTGAAGAGCTTCGCTTCGCTCTCCAAGGGCGCGCAGGCGATCGCCGCCGAAGCTGGCGAATACACCAAGAAGAGCTTCGAAGCCGGCAGCGCCGCGGTCGAAAAGCTGATCTCCGCCAAGTCGCTGGAAAAGGCGATCGAGATCCAGTCCGACTTCGCCAAGCAGAGCTATGAGAGCTTCGTCGCCGAGGCGACCAAGTTCGGCGATCTCTATGCCGAGCTCGCCAAGGAGGCCTACAAGCCCTTCGAATCGATTGTCGCCAAGGCGAAGTAATTTCGCCTCAAAATACCAGGCACGGCCTTTCGGGCTTGCAAAACAGACCCGGTCGCGGATGCGCGGCCGGGTTTTTTCATGCCGTTTTCAATTCCGGCGCTTTAGTGGTTCACGATTTTGAAAATCGCCCCGGTTTGCCCACCTAGCCATATTGTCAGCTAACAAGAAGGGCTTAAAATCGTCCATCGAACACCTACATGTCGAACTCGCATGGGGATTCGAAAGAGGCAGGATTACGTGACTTCAGGTTTGACTGCCACGACAAGCGTGGTGCGGATGCAAAATGACGGCGACGGCAATGAGGCCGGTCGCGGCACGGCTGTCATTACGCGCACGAAAACCAAGACCAAGAAGCCTAGCCTTTATCGGGTCCTTATCCTCAACGACGACTACACGCCCATGGAGTTCGTGGTTCACGTCCTGGAGCGTTTTTTTCAAAAGGACCGCGAAGCCGCCACACGCATCATGCTTCATGTTCATAATCATGGAGTGGGCGAGTGCGGGGTCTATACATTCGAGGTGGCCGAGACCAAAGTGTCCCAGGTCATGGATTTCGCCCGACAGAATCAGCATCCGCTGCAATGCGTGATGGAGAAGAAGTGAGGTAACATGCCGGCTTTCTCCCAAGGCCTGGAAAAGGCGCTTCACCAGGCGCTGACGCTCGCCAATGAGCGGCACCATGAATATGCAACCCTTGAACATCTGCTGCTCGCGCTCATCGACGACACCGAGGCAGCCGCCGTCATGCGCGCCTGCAACGTCGATCTCGACGAGCTGAAGCACACCGTTCTGACCTATATCGACACCGAGCTCGACAACCTCGTCACCGGTTACGATGAGGATTCCAAGCCGACCGCCGGCTTCCAGCGCGTCATCCAGCGCGCCGTGATCCATGTGCAGTCATCCGGCCGCGAGGAAGTGTCCGGCGCCAACGTGCTCGTCGCCATCTTTGCCGAGCGCGAGAGCCATGCCGCCTATTTCCTGCAGGAACAGCAGATGACCCGTTACGACGCGGTCAACTACATCTCACACGGCATCGCCAAGCGCCCCGGCGCATCGGAAACGCGCTCGCCGCGCGGCGCCGATGACGAGCAGGGCGGCCAGAACGGCGCCGAGCCGCAAGAGGAAGGTGGCAAGAAGAAGCAGCAGCAGGATGCGCTGACGGCTTATTGCGTCAACCTCAACAACAAGGCCAAGGCCGGCAAGATCGATCCGCTGATCGGCCGCGAGAGCGAGATCAACCGCACCATCCAGGTGCTGTGCCGCCGCTCCAAGAACAACCCGCTCTATGTCGGCGATCCCGGCGTCGGCAAGACGGCGATTGCCGAAGGCCTGGCCAAGCGGATCGTCGAAGGCGACGTGCCGGAAGTGCTGCAGGACGCCACCATCTTCGCGCTCGACATGGGCACGCTGCTCGCCGGCACCCGCTATCGCGGCGATTTCGAAGAGCGGCTGAAGCAGGTCGTCAAGGAGCTCGAGGACTATCCGGGCGCCGTGCTGTTCATCGATGAGATCCACACCGTCATCGGTGCCGGCGCCACCTCGGGCGGCGCCATGGATGCGTCGAACCTGTTGAAGCCGGCTTTGTCTTCGGGCGCCATCCGCTGCATCGGCTCGACCACCTACAAGGAGTTCCGCCAGTTCTTCGAGAAGGACCGCGCACTGGTGCGGCGCTTCCAGAAGATTGACGTCAACGAGCCGACCATCGAGGACGCCATCGAGATCATGAAGGGCCTCAAGCCCTATTATGAGGAGTTCCACAAGGTGAAGTTCACCAACGAGGCGATCAAGGCCTCGGTGGAGCTGTCGGCGCGCTACATCAACGACCGCAAGCTGCCGGACAAGGCGATCGACGTGATCGACGAGACCGGTGCCTCGCAGATGCTGGTGCCGGAAGCCAAGCGCAAGAAGACGATCGGCATCAAGGAAATCGAAGCCACGATCGCCACCATGGCGCGCATCCCGCCGAAGACGGTTTCGGCCGACGACGAGAAGGTGCTGCAGGGTCTCGATGTCGAGCTGAAGCGCGTCGTCTATGGCCAGGACACCGCGATCACCGCGCTGACCTCGGCGATCAAGCTGGCACGCGCCGGCCTGCGCGAACCGGAAAAGCCGATCGGCTCCTACCTGTTCTCGGGTCCGACCGGCGTCGGCAAGACCGAAGTCGCCAAACAGTTGGCGGCGTCGCTCGGCGTCGAGCTGATCCGCTTCGACATGTCGGAATATATGGAACGCCACACCGTTTCGCGGCTGATCGGCGCGCCTCCCGGCTATGTCGGCTTCGACCAGGGCGGCCTGTTGACCGACGGCGTCGACCAGCATCCGCACTGCGTGCTTTTGCTGGACGAAGTCGAGAAGGCGCATCCCGACCTGTTCAACATCCTGTTGCAGGTTATGGATCACGGCAAGCTGACCGACCACAACGGCAAGCAGATCGACTTCCGCAATGTCATCCTGATCATGACCACCAATGCGGGCGCATCGGATGCGCAGCGCGCGGCGATCGGTTTCGGGTCGACCAAGCGCGAAGGCGACGATGTCGAGGCGATCAACCGGCTGTTCACGCCGGAGTTCCGCAACCGTCTCGATGCGATCATCCCGTTCGGCTCGCTGCCGGTGCCGGTCATCCATCAGGTGGTGCAGAAGTTCGTGATGCAGCTCGAGGCCCAGCTCTCCGAGCGCGGCGTCACCTTCGACCTGTCGCCGGACGCGATCGCCTGGCTGGCCGACAAGGGCTATGACGAGCGCATGGGTGCGCGGCCGCTCGGCCGGGTCATCCAGGAGCACATCAAGAAGCCGTTGGCCGACGAGGTGCTGTTCGGCAAGCTCAAGAAGGGCGGCACGGTGCGCGTCACCGTCGAGAAGAGGGAAACCGGCGAAACCGGCCTGAAGCTCGAATCGCTGGCCGACGAAGCGCCGGTGCAGCCCAAGCAGGAGCCGGAAGAGGCGCCGAAAGCCGCCCGCAAGGCGGCGGCAAAGAAGGCCGTCGCCAAGAAGGCGGTGGCGCAAAAGCCAGAGCCCAAAGGCAAGGATGGCGGCAAGCGCAGCCTGGTGCCGCAATTGCCACGCAAGGGCTAACAAGTTCGCCAATGAAAAGGCCCCGGTGACGGGGCCTTTTTTCATGGCTGGCCGGTTTGCCGAAGCAGGGCCGCTGCTTTCAGGTCGGCTGCTTCAGGTCAGGCGGCGACGCCGTCGGGTGCAAAGCGGGCCAGGAAATGACCGCACGCCTTCCAGATGGCGATCGAGATCAGCACGCTCGCATAGCCATCCACGGCGTAGTGCCAGCCAAGGATGACCGAACCGACCATGATGATTGCGGCGAATGCCCACATCAACAAGCCGACCAACCGCGAGCGGCCCGTTGCATAAAGCGCGAAAAGCACCGCCATCGCCACATGCATGGACGGGAAGGCGGATATGCCGATACTGCCTTTGGTCGCCCCGATATAGCCGCTCCACAACATGTCCTGCGTGCTCAGCGCCCAGATCGGATAGATGCGATCGGCAGCAGCCAGCGCTTGCATCAGGGGATGGTAGTCGCTGCCCAGCCCCAGTCGCTCGTAAAAGCACGGCCCTGCCGAAGACAGGCCCATCGCCAGGAAGAAACCCGCCAGTATCCATACGAGCATGAAGCTCATCAGGAACTGGTGGCGCAGCTTCGTGTCCTTGCGCGTGATACAGGCGATGAAGACCGAGGCGATAAGGACGACGAACCAGGAATTGTAAGCCAGGTTGAACGCTCTTACGGCGAGCGGCGACTGGACGATAAACCATAGCCATTCATGGGGCGCTCGACCGAAATGCAGCGCCCGGTCGGCCTGAGCCAATGCGTGGTCCCATGCGAATGGCGAAAGGATCGCGATCGCGCCTTTCAACACACCGAAAGCGGATATGAGCGCAATGCTGGCGGCCAGACCATTCAGGCTGTTGGCGTTGCGCTCGGCGTTGCCGAAGACGCCACCCATCGATCTCAGAAAAGTGCCGAGCGGTTCGCGATCCCGCTTGACGAGTGCAAGGTGAAAAAAACTGCCGAGTGCGAAGGCGCAGCCGCCGATCCAGAAAGCGAAGAGAAGGTATAGGGCGTAGTCTTCCAGCACGCTGAAATCCGGCATGTTTCCGGTACGCAGGCCGACCGTGGCCGCCAAGAGCAAGGCAACGATGGCCATCACGTGCAGCAGGCGGTGTCGCCGGTATGCGTCAGCCAAGATGCTCAGAAAGACCCGCCCGGCAGCTGCTTTTGCCAACGGCCCTGATGTCGCGACCGAATTTTCCACGATTTTGAACACCCAAACGCACCTCGGTACGGCACGCTACCACGGGGTGGTTTGATATTTCCTAACCGACGTAGGGGGATTCTGCCTGAGCGCCTCGCCTCGGGGCACGCCCCGCCTTCAATCGTTCAGCGCGGCCCGGATCTTGCCCGCGTTTTCAGCCAGCACTTCGGGCTTCTCCATCTGTCCCGTATGTGGCTTCAAGGCGACGCCGTCGAAGCGCGGGATGACATGGACATGCAGGTGATAGACAGTCTGGCCGGAGGCCGGTTCGTTGAACTGCAGGATGGTGACGCCATCGGCGCCGAAAGCTTTTTCGACCGCCAGCGCGACCTTCTGGACCGTCGTGAACAGCGGACCGAGCGTCGCCGGATCGGCATCGAGCAGGTTGCGCGACGGCGCCTTCGGCACCACCAGCGTGTGCCCGGGCCCTTGCGGCATCACATCCATGAAGGCGACCACCCCGTCATCCTCGTAGACGCGGTGCGAGGGGATTTCGCCACGCAGGATCTTTGCGAAGATATTGCTGGGGTCGTAGGTCATGGCGGCGCTCCGGGAGTATGCTCCCGGTGTAGCGAAGCTGCCCCGGACCGGCAAGACGGTCAGGTGAGATCGACCATTCCCCCATCAACCAGAGCCCGGTGGAAACGCCTTTTGCGCAGCGACTCGTTGGCGAAATAGGGACCGACACACTCCGTCAGCAGCGCCGTCCGGGTCGCGAATACAGGATCGAGCGGCAGGCGCGCAGCCGCGACCGTCAATGTCGACAGGAAAGCCGCGTCGAGGATGGCAGGGGCAGAGAGATCGTCAGGCAACACGCTGTTGACGGCTTCGATGGCGTAAAATGTCTTGTGCAAGGCAGGGTCGGAAGGCGGCAGGCCGGTGAGCGCAGCCGTGAATGACGGTTGGTGATCGCCATAACGCACGATGATGGCCGGCTGGCCATTCAACGTGGTTTCGAGCTGTTTGCGAAACGCCGCATAGGCCCTGACGCTCTCGGCCAATCGCACGGCGTATTCGCCATAATTCTCATTGCCCGATGTGGTGACGGCTTTGCGCCGGATTTCGGCATGGAGTTCGGCGGGAAAGATGCGATGGCGATGATCGCCATGGTTCATCAGCGTTGTGATCGACAGAAAACCCGGCTTGCCGCTCGCCATGCGCTGTGAAATTCGTCCAAGCGCGTGGTCGTAGAGCTGTTCGTCATGGCGTTCGCGCCGCCAGCGTTTGACGTCGAAGGGGGGCGGCAGGATTGCTGCGTAGCTGACCTCGTCAAATCCGATCGATTTGTAGAAGCGATCGCAATTGACGAATTTGGGCCAGTCGCAGCTCACATGCGATACGTGATAGCCGAGGCCCGAAAGCACGGACGGCAGGGCGTGGTGGACGCGCCCATCCAGCACATGGAAGACGAAACGGCTGTCGCTGCCGAAGGAAAGTGAGGACAGGCCGGTCAGCACCGAAAATTCGGTCTGCAGGGTGCTGCCGCCAAAAACGTCGACATGCAAGGCTCCCGACAGACCGTGCGGCGGCGAAAAGAACTGTTCGAACGCCTGATCGATCGGCACGCCATGCTGTCTCGGATCGAATGTCGATTCATGCAGGACCATGACGATGTGCGGCCGGATCTCGTGCGGCGCCTGCCTTGCAGCCACCGGCGGCAGCAGCGGCAACGGATCAGGAGCAATATCGACAAAGCGTGGCCGTCGCGACGGTCCGGCGCCGAGCCACGATGCCACGAAAGCGGAAAGATGAGCACGGTCTCGGGTGAGCAGGTCGAAACGGAATCGTGCAGCGCCTCCGCTTTTGCGGAACACAGCCACATAGATAAGGGCAGCTACGGCGACCACGGCAAGGCGTTGCGGCAGCGCGGTAGCGGCCTCCGTGAATTCGATGTCGGCGACGATTGCGGCCGTCGCGACCGCGGTCGCGCCCAAGAGGGCAGGGACCGCCATTCGGGCGTGATCGACAAAAACGCTGCGCAGGCTGCTCGTGGCAAGGTGATAGAAATCGCCGGCCAGGAGATTGAATCCAAGATGGTGATATTTGAGCTTGGAGGCGGTGCCGATGATCGCCGTCAGCACCAGCGTCATCCACAGCGCGACGATCGTCCCTGAAAACATCAGGTGCAGGAGGCCGAAGAGCAGGAAGAATGTGGAGAAGCCGATTGGCCAGGTACCCGGCTTGCCTTCGAGCCAGACGACCAGAAGCACGGCGGTCGCCACTCCCGCCGCGCCGAGCCACTGCCCGGCATCCCAAGACGCCAAACCCTGCATGCCAGCCCCGAGGGTGCCTATGCACCCATCCCCAAGGCCTGTTTAACGGATTCTGCTACTGCGGTAAATCGAGGTGGAACAAGCAGGGTGCGGCAGACCGCTACTCCTCGAGATCCTTGCGGAACGGCGTGTGCTCTTCCAGGATTTCGCCCATCCGCTCGACCTCGCGCCGCTCACGCCGGAGATAATCGGCCACCGCGTTGCGCAGGCCGGGATGCGCAATGTAATGCGCCGAATGCATGGTCACGGGACGGTAGCCGCGGGCCAGCTTGTGCTCACCCTGCGCACCCGCCTCGACCACCTTCAGCTTGCGCTCAATGGCGAAGTCGATGGCCTGGTGGTAGCAGACCTCGAAATGCAGGAAGGGGTGGTCCTCGATGCAGCCCCAATTGCGTCCGTAGAGCGCATCGGAGCCGATGAAGTTGATGGCGCCGGCGATGTAGCGGCCGTTGCGTTTGGCCATCACCAGCAGGATGTCGTCGGCCATGCGCTCGCCGATCAGCGAGAAGAACTTGCGGTTGAGATAGGGCCGGCCCCATTTGCGGCTGCCGGTATCCATGTAGAAGGCAAAGAAATCGTCCCAGGCCTTTTCGGTCAGGTCCTTGCCGGTCAGCCGGTCGATCGAGATGTCGTTGGCGAGCGCCTCGCGGCGCTCCTTCTTCATCGCCTTGCGCTTGCGCGATGCCAGCGTGGCAAGGAAGTCGTCATAGGTCGAAAAGCCCTCGTTGAAGAAATGGAACTGCTGGTCGGTGCGGTGCAGGAAACCGGATGCTTCGAGGGTGGCGACGTCGCTTTCCTGCGCGAAGGTGACGTGCGCTGAGGACACACCGAGCTTTTCCGTCACCGCCTTCAGGCCTGCCGCGAGACCAGCTTTAACAGTCGCGCTATCCTCGCCCCTGCTGACCAGCAGGCGAGGGCCGGTGACAGGGGAGAACGGCACGGCGCACTGCAATTTTGGATAGTAGCGGCCCCCGGCGCGCTCGAACGCATCCGACCAGCCGTGGTCGAAGACATATTCGCCCTGGCTGTGCGATTTGAGATAGCAAGGCACCGCGCCCAGCAATCTGCCTTGCGCATTCTCCAGTCGGAGGTGATGACCCTGCCAGCCGGTGCGCCGCACGGCGCAGCCGGAATCCTCGAGTGCGCTCAGAAAAGCGTATGAAACGAGAGGGTTATATCCGTTTTCTATACCACCGCGCGTGGTGCCGGCAAAGGCGTTCCACTCATCGCAGGTGAAGGCATTGATACCGGCGGCGATGCGGATGGAAAACTCCGCATTCGCCGTTTGTCCATCGCCTTCGTCACCCTGATCCATGAGACTTATTTAAGCTCTGCCCGGGCCGCTACAAGTCACGTTTCAGGCACTCCTGTCAGGCGACCTTGACCAGATCGGGTTCGAACCCTTCGAAGGTCATCTGGTCGGCGTATTTGAAGGTGAGATCGACTGCCGGCTGGTCATGCACCGTCCAGGTGATGACAGGCATTTTCAGCTTTTCGCGCACGAAGCTGACGAACGGGTTCGGCAAATCGCCGGCGGCATAGGAGGTGAAGGCAAGGTCGTGCGCCAGCATGGCGAAATGCGCCTCGATCAGCCCGATATCCTTGCCATAGGCTGTCAGTCCGCCCGGAATGCCCGGCGCGTCTTTCGGGAAATCGCGGACCAGCCAGTGGTCGAACGACATGATCGCCGCCTTGCCCTTGTAGCGCTTGAGCATCTTGCCGACGCTGGCCACCAGCCCCTCGTCATAGCCGGGCACGCCCTTCAGTTCGACAACCATCGGCACGCGGCCGTCGACAAGGTCGAGCGCTTCCTGCAGCGTCGGCACATGGTCCTTGGTGCCGCCGATCCTGAGGGCCGCCAGTTCCGCCGCCGTGCGCTGCCAGATGAAGCCGTCCTGGCCGGTCAGCCGCTTGAGGTCGCCATCATGCATGATGACGGGAACGCGGTCGGAGGACAAATGCACGTCGCATTCGATCGCATAGCCGCGCTCGGCGGCAGCGGCAAAGGCCGACAGCGTGTTCTCCCAGCGCGTCTTGTTCATGTCGTGAAGGCCGCGATGCGCCACGGGGCGGGCGGTCAGCCAGGAGAGGTCGGTCATAGCTCAGTCCCTGCTCATGCGACTTCGAAGATAGCTTCGATTTCCACTGCGGCATTAAGCGGCAGCGAGGCGGTGCCGACAGCGGAGCGGGCATGTTTGCCGCGTTCACCAAGGGCCGCAACCAGGAAGTCGGAGGCGCCGTTGGCGACCAGGTGCTGCTCGACGAAATCCGGTGCGGAGGCGACGAAGACGGTGATCTTGACCAGGCGCTGGATCTTTTCGAGATCGCCAAGCGCTGCCTTGGCCTGTGCCAAAATGTTGATTGCGCAGTACTTTGCGCCTTCCTTTCCGGCTGCCGTGTCGACGTCGCGGCCGAGCAGGCCGCTTGTCTGCAGCTTGCCGTCCTTGAGCGGCAACTGCCCGGCGGTGAACAAGAGATTGCCGGACCTGCAATAGGGCACATAGTTCGCAGCGGGTGCTGCGGCGGCCGGTAGCGACACGCCGAGATCGCTTAGCCGCTTTTCGATTGTTTCACTCATGGTATTTCCCTATTGCTTGGAGACGCCGCGCTGGGCGGGGCCGAAATTGCTATTTTTGCCTCGCTTCCGCCACGACTTTTTTTAAGCTGGACCATCTTTCCCTGCGGCCTGCCATCAGCCGCGACGATCGGAGCCCCCTATGCGCGCAACGCGCTTTGCCTTCCACGCCGTTCTTGTCCCAGCGCTGTTCTCGATGGCTCCCGCCTTTGCGGTGCCTGCGCTGCAGGCCCATCGCGCCGTCTACGATCTCACTCTCAGCAAGGCGTCGGACCGCTCGGGGATCACTGGCATTTCCGGCCGCATGGTCTATGAGTTCAATGGCTCGCCCTGCGAGGGCTATACGGTCAAATTCCGTTTCGTCACACAGATCGTCACCGGCGACAACACCAGGCTGACCGACCAGCAGACGACCACATTCGAGGATGCGGAAGGCAAGACCTTCTCGTTCGTGACCAAATCCTTCGTCGACCAGAATCTCGACAAGGAGGTCAAGGGCACCGCCACGAAAGAGACCAAGGGCCTCAAGGTCGACATCGACAAGCCCGAGAAGAATAGCCTCGAACTTGCCGCCACCCAGTTCCCGACCCAGCATCTGGTCGAACTGATCGGCAAGGCCGAGAAGGGCGAGAATTTCTACGAAACCAGCCTGTTCGACGGCTCGGAAGACGCCAACAAGGTGATGACCACCACCGTCATCGTCGGCAAGAAGACCGACGGTGACAAGGCTGATCCCGAAGCGCCGGCGCTGGCCAAGCTCGCCGGCGACAAATACTGGCCGGTCGACATCGCCTATTTCGACGCCACCGACAAATCGGGCGAAGAGGTGCCGGAATACCGCATCAGCTTCAAGCTGCACGAGAACGGCATCACCCGCGACCTCACCATGGACTATGGCGAGTTCTCGATGACCGGCAAGCTGGTCAACCTGTCGCTGTTCGACCAGACCAAGCCTTGCCCGGTCTCGAAATAGCAACAGTGCGGAGCTGGCCACGGCAGGTTGATGGCGGTTTATGTCGATGCAGCGATCTGGAAGTGGGCCGGCCATCGCTGGTGCCATTTGATGGCCGACGACACCGACGAACTGCATCGTTTCGCCGCCGAGCTTGGCGTCAAGCGTTCATCCTACCAGGGCCCGCCCAAGACATCGGCGCCGCATTATGACATAACCGGCTTCGAGCGCGACCGCGCGGTGCGGCTCGGCGCCATCGAATGCAGCCGCGAGGAGATCGTCGCGATCTTCCGGCGCGTGCGGGTGCCCAACGGAAAGGGTCGGTCATGACGCTGACGGCATTTTTGGCTTATTGCGCCGCGGTCTCGCTTGCCGCTGCGACGCCGGGGCCGGCAATGTTCACCGTCATCACCAATGGTGTGTCGCGCGGCTTTCTGCGTGCCTTCGTCGCCGGAATTGGCATTGCCGCCGGCGATGCCGTGCTGGTCACCCTGGCGCTGCTCGGGCTGGTGGCGCTGGCCCAGACGTTCGAATGGGTGTTTCTCCTGCTGAAATATGCCGGTGCGGCTTACCTGATCTTTCTCGGCATCAAGATGTGGCGGGCCGCGGCCGCTCAATCGGCTGTGCAGGGGATGCCTCAAACCAGATTGTCGCGGTCGTTCCTGCTCGGCGCGTCCGTGGCGCTCGGAAACCCGAAGGCAATTCTGTTCCATGCCTCGATCATGCCGCTGATCCTCAACCTCGACACCATGAATTTTGCCGATGGCCTGCTGGTGGTGGCCGTCGTCGTCAGCGTCAACATCCTCACCATGGGCACCTACGCCGCGCTGGCGGGCAGGGCATCCGGCTGGTTCAGGACGCCCAAACGCATGCGGCTGATGAACCGGTTTGCCGGCAGCGCCATGATCGGCACCGGAGCGCTCATTGCCGCACGCTGAGCGGTGAAGCGCCATACGACTTGCGTTTATCGCCCTTCCCCTCTATATGCGCGCTCATTCCACACACGGACTTTGGTGTCTGCCCGGGAGAAATCCGGCTGAAACCTCCGGTGGCGTTCGAGGACAAAGTCCAAAAATGCCTGTGTCCGTGGAGGCTAACCGGAAAGGAACTTTGAATGGCACTGCCTGATTTCAGCATGCGTCAGCTTTTGGAAGCTGGCATTCACTTCGGCCACCAGACCCATCGCTGGAACCCGAAGATGGCGCCCTACATCTACGGCGCCCGCAACAACATCCACATCATCGACCTCTCGCAGACGGTGCCTTTGCTGCACCAGGCGCTGAAGCAGGTTTCCGACACCGTCGCCAAGGGCGGCCGCGTGCTGTTCGTCGGCACCAAGCGCCAGGCGTCGGACATCGTCGCTGACGCGGCGCAGCGTTCGGCCCAGTACTACGTCAACTCGCGTTGGCTCGGCGGCATGCTGACCAACTGGAAGACGATCTCGAATTCGATCCAGCGCCTGCGCAAGCTCGACGAGATGCTGGCCGGCGAAGCCCAGGGCCTGACCAAGAAGGAACGCCTGAACCTCGACCGCGAGCGCGAGAAGCTCGACAAGGCGCTCGGCGGCATCAAGGACATGGGCTCGACGCCCGACCTGATGTTCGTCATCGACACCAACAAGGAAGCGATCGCCATCCTCGAGGCCAAGCGCCTCGGCATCCCGGTCGTCGCCATCATCGATTCGAACTGCGATCCGGATAAGATCGACTTCCCGATCCCCGGCAATGACGACGCGGCCCGCGCCATCCAGCTCTATTGCGACCTGATCGCCAAGGCTGCCATCGACGGTATCGCTCGCCAGCAGGGCGCGCTCGGCGTCGACATCGGCGCCTCGGTCGAAGCTCCGGTCGAACCGGCGCTGGATCCGACCCCGGCGGCCGAGACCCCGGAAGCCTGATAGTCGAAGGCCGGTCCCGGCCTTCATCTTTCTAATATTTTGGCACGCTAAACGGACGCATCACCGAGTACCGGTGGTGCGTCGGTGCATTTAAAACAAAGAGGCGACAATGAGCATTTCGGCTGCACAGGTCAAAGAACTCCGCGACTTGACGGGCGCGGGCATGATGGACTGCAAGGCGGCGTTGACCGAGACCAACGGCAACATGGAAGAGGCCGTCGACTGGCTGCGCAAGAAGGGCATCTCCAAGGCCGACAAGAAGGCCGGCCGTACTGCCGCCGAAGGCCTGATCGGCGTTGATTCCGGCGTCCGCGAGGCCGCAATCGTCGAGGTCAATTCCGAGACCGACTTCGTTGCCCGCAACGAGCAGTTCCAGGAACTCGTCCGCAACATCGCCAAGGTCGCGCTTGCATACGGCGCGACGGAGGCTGTCGCCGCCGCAAAGTATCCGGGCTCTGACAAGTCGGTCACCGAGACGATCAAGGACGCTGTCGGCACCATTGGCGAGAACCTGAGCTTCCGCCGCTCAGCCAAGCTCACTGTTCCGCACGGTGCGGTTGCGACCTATGTCCACAACGCGGTCGCCGACGGTCTCGGCAAGCTCGGCGTGCTGGTTGCGATCGAAACCACCGGCAACGAGCATGCGGCCAACGCTTTTGGCCGCCAGGTCGCCATGCATGTCGCCGCCACCAACCCGATGGCGCTGACCGTCGAACAGATCGATCCGGCTGCTGTCGAGCGCGAAAAGGCGATCTTCGCCGACCAGGCACGCCAGTCCGGTAAGCCGGAAGCGATCATCGAAAAGATGGTCGAGGGCCGCCTGCGCAAGTTCTACGAGGAAGTCGTGCTGTTGAAGCAGGCCTTCGTGCTCAATCCCGACATCACTGTCGAGAAGGCGCTCAAGGATGCCGAGAAGGAAATCGGCGCTCCGGCCAAGATCTCCGCCTATCTGCGCTTTGCGCTGGGCGAAGGCATCGAAAAGGAAGAGACCGATTTCGCGGCGGAAGTCGCGGCTGCGGTAAAGAAATAATCCTTAAGAAATAGCCCCTGAAAAGGGGCTTCTCAGCTCAGGCAACTCGGTCGGGTGTCCGCAAGGATGCCCGGCCGATTTCTTGTGCGGTGTCGATGAAGGCCCTGAGCTTCGGCGCCATTGACGCCCGGCGCGGGAAGTAAAGGAAGAGGCCGGGCTCTTCGATCGCCGTCTGTGGCAGAATCTGCACCAACCGGCCTGCGGCAAGATCCGCGCGCACCAGCGGCTCGAACACATAGGTCAGCCCGACGCCGGCAAGCGCAAGGTCGATCGCGGCGAGCGAATCCGTTACGATGACCGTGCCCTTCGCCTCTACCACGACATCCTTGCCGTCCTCGGTCAGATCCCAGCGATAGAGCGCGCCGGAGCGGACAAGCCGGTAGCCGATGCAGTTGTGATTGGCGAGATCGGCCACGCCGCGCGGGCGGCCATGCCGGCCGACATAGGCGGGAGAGGCAACGATGACGGCCTTGAACGGTGGCGTCAGCCGGACCGTGACCATGTCCTGCGCTATCATCTCGCCCAGCCGGATGCCGGCGTCGAAACCTTCACCGACAATGTCGATGAGCCCCTGGTCGGTGAGCAATTCAACTGTCACATCCGGATAGCGCTCCGCCATCGCCGCAACCACAGGCGTGACCGCAAGTGGGACGGCGATGTTGGGAACGTTGAGCCTGAGCAGACCCGAGGGCCGGCCTTTGATGGCGCGGATGCGATCCATCCGCTCTGCAATGTCCTGAAGGGCAGGGGCCGCCGTCTCCACCAGCGCCTTGCCGGCTTCCGTCAATGAGACGCTGCGCGTCGTGCGCGCAAACAACGGCTGGCCGATGCGCTCCTCGACGAGGCGCACGGCGTGGCTGACGGCGGACGGGCTCATGCCGAGTTCGGCCGCGGCAAGCGCAAAGCCGCCGCGCCGGGCAATGGCAATGATGACAGGCAGATGGCTGAGCAGATCTCGATCCATTCATGCACGATATCGCATAGTCCATGCAAACAATGCAATCTTACCGATGCCGGCGTAGCGGACCATATTGTCGCCAACACATCGGTGGCGGGCAGATGCACCAGGGAGAAAAAACATGAACGCCTTGAAACACCTAACCTTCGCCGCAGGCTTGGCCCTGGCGCCGACCGATGTCGGCGGCGCCGAGCCGTCCGGCTGGCGTGCGCTGGCTGACGAACGCGCCGTCATCCGCATCGCCGATGCCATCGACCGCGCCGTCGATGCGCAGGACTGGAAGCTTGCGCGCTCCTATTTCGCCGACCGCGTCACCGTCGACTTCAGCAGCCTGTCGGGACAGCCCCCAGCCACCATTGCCTCCGACGATCTGATCGGCACCTGGGCCGGCAATCTCAGGGGCAGCAAGACCAGCCTGCATCTGCGCACCAACCACCAGGTGGTTCTTGAGGCGGATGCGGCCACTGTCTCCTCTAATGGCTATGCCTGGAACCGGATGGAAGGCCATGGCGACCCGCTGTGGGAAGTCTGGGGCACCTACGAGCACCATCTGGTCCGCTCCGGCGCCGGCTGGAAAGTCGACGGCTTCATTTTCCGCGCCACGCATGAGCGCGGCAATTCCTGGGTCAAGACGACACCCGGCCAGTGAGCCGGCATCATTCAGATCAGCATCGGAAGAAACACCATGACCATGACCTATTACACGCTCGGCAACAGCGGCCTCAGAGTGAGCCGGCTTGCGCTGGGCACCATGACCTTCGGCACCGAATGGGGCTGGGGCGCGGACAGGGAAACCGCCCGCGCCATGGTCGACGCCTATGTCGAGGCCGGCGGCAATTTCTTCGACACCGCTGACCTTTATACCGGTGGCACCGCCGAAACCTGGCTCGGCGAATTCATCGCAGAGCGCGGCTTGCGCGATAGAGCGGTGATCGCCACCAAATTCACCTTCAACGCGGAACCCGGCAACCCGAATGGCGGCGGCAACGGCCGCAAGAACATCCTGCGGGCCGTCGATGCCTCGCTGAAGCGATTGGGGACCGACTATATCGACCTCTACCTCCTGCACGTCTGGGACCGGCTGACGCCGCCCGAGGAGGTTATGCGCACGATGGATGATCTTGTGCGTGCCGGTAAAATTCGCCATGTCGGCTTGTCCGACGTGCCGGCCTGGTATGCGGCCCGCGCGCAAACGATCGCCGAATGGCGCGGCTACGAGCCGGTGTCGGCCCTGCAGCTGGAATATTCGCTGGCCGAGCGCTCGATCGAAAATGAGTTCGTGCCCTTCGGTACCGGCCATGGCGCCGGCATCATGGTGTGGAGCCCGCTGGCCAGCGGGCTGCTCAGCGGCAAGTACCGGCCGACGCAGGATGGCAACGCCGGCCGGCTCGACGGCTTTCGCAACACCACCCATCCAGGGTTCCAGAAATTTACCGAGCGCAACTGGGCGATCGTGGCGGAACTCGAAAAGGTCGCCGCCGAACTCGGGCGCAGCATGGCTCAGGTCGCGCTCAACTGGGTGGCAACGCAACCGGGAATCGCCACCGTGATCCTTGGCGCCACCAAGCTGGCGCAGTTGCAGGACAATCTGGCGGCGCTGGATTTCACAATTCCCGCCGAGCTTCGCGCGCGGCTGGATAGGGTCAGCAAGACGCCGCCACCGTTCCCGTATTCCTATTTCGGCTCCGAAATCCAGGCCCGGGTTACCGGCGGCGCCGTGACCGGCGACAAGCCGCCTTCCTATGCGCCGCCGTTGCTGGTCGAAG
This sequence comes from Mesorhizobium sp. P2_E7, assembly GCF_056403855.1. Classification (NCBI taxonomy): domain Bacteria; kingdom Pseudomonadati; phylum Pseudomonadota; class Alphaproteobacteria; order Hyphomicrobiales; family Phyllobacteriaceae; genus Mesorhizobium; species Mesorhizobium sp. P2_E7. The sequence goes on from NZ_JBFUER010000001.1 coordinate 1,139,987, forward strand.
GCGACGCCGTCAGCATCACCAGCAACTGAAAGGCCGCGACGGGGGACGCGAATTGGGCAAGGGGCGCCGCGTGACATCGCGGCGCCCTTCGTGTATCGGAACTCGGCATCGCGCCAGCGGCGGCGCCCGCGCGAGGGTGGCCGGCTTGAGGCACGCCACACGCAATAAATGACGAGGTCCAGATGACGGCAAAGCCCCTCTATCGACGTGTCTTGCTGAAAGCGTCGGGCGAAGCGTTGATGGGCGAGCAGCATTTCGGCATCGATGTCTCGGTCGTTGACCGCATCGCCGCCGACATCGCCGAAGCGCGCGCGCTCGGCATCGAGGTCGGCGTCGTCATTGGCGGCGGCAACATCTTCCGCGGCGTGGCGGTGGCGTCCAAGGGCGGCGACCGCGTCACCGGCGACCACATGGGCATGCTGGCCACCGTCATCAACTCGCTGGCGCTGCGCACCTCGCTGAACAAGATCGGCGTCGACGCCGTTGTGCTGTCGGCCATCGCCATGCCCGAGCTGTGCGAGAGCTTTTCGCAGCGCCAGGCCACCGCCTATATGAACCAGGGCAAGGTGGTGATTTTCGCCGGCGGCACCGGCAATCCGTTCTTCACCACCGATTCGGCCGCAGCTTTGCGCGCCGCCGAGATCGGCGCCGATGCCCTGTTCAAGGGCACCCAGGTCGACGGCGTCTATTCGGCCGATCCCAAGAAAGATCCGAATGCGACCCGCTTTGAGCGCATCAGCCATGCTGAAGTCATCAACAAGGGCCTTTCGATCATGGATACCGCCGCAATTGCACTTGCGCGCGAAAACAACATCCCGATAATCGTCTATTCGATCCACGAAAAAGGTGGTTTCGGCGATATTCTGAGGGGCGGCGGCCGGTGCACGATCGTCGCCGACGAATGATCCGGAGTATATTCTCCGGAAAGGGGATCGGTTTTTCGAATGCGGGCTATTCGGGCCCTAAGCAGTGAACCCGGGTCAAACGGGTCGAGGAGACTAAGATGAGTGGTGAGTTCGACGACCTCAAGCGGCGCATGGATGGCGCAATCGCAGCCTTCAAGCACGATCTGGCTTCGCTGCGCACCGGCCGCGCCTCCAGCAATCTGCTCGACGCGATCCAGGTCCAGGCCTATGGCACCACCATGCCGATCAACCAGGTGGCGAACGTGTCGGTGCCGGAGCCGCGCATGATTTCGGTTTCGGTCTGGGACAAGTCGATGGTCGGCGCCGTCGACCGTGCCATCAGAGAATCCAATCTCGGCTTCAATCCGATCGTCGACGGCACCAATCTCAGGATACCGCTGCCCGAGCTCAACGAGCAGCGCCGCAAGGAACTGGTCAAGATTTCGCACGGCTATGCCGAGAACGCCCGCGTTGCGGTGCGCCATGTCCGCCGCGACGGTATGGACTTCTTGAAGAAAGCGGAAAAGGACGGCGACATCAGCGAGGACGATCAGCGCAAGCGCTCCGATCAGGTCCAGAAGTTGACCGACGAGACTATCAGCACCATCGATCACCTGCTTTCCGACAAGGAAGCTGAAATCATGCAGGTTTAGGGTCGGCCCACACCGGCCCGAAAGCGAGACCATGGCAACGCCCGCGCATGTCGCGATCATCATGGATGGAAACGGACGCTGGGCCAAGGCGCGCGGCATGCCGCGGCTTGCCGGCCATCGCGCCGGCGTCGAGGCGCTGCGCAAGACGGTGCGCGCCGCGCCCGGTCTCGGCATTTCCTTCCTGACGGTCTATGCCTTTTCGTCGGAGAACTGGTCGCGTCCGAAATCCGAAGTCAGCGACCTGATGGGGCTGTTGAAGCTGTTCATCCGCCGCGATCTGGCCGAATTGCACCAGAGCGGCGTGCGCGTCAGGATCATCGGCGACAGGGCAGGGCTGCAGCCCGACATCAGGGGTCTGCTGGAAGAGGCCGAATCGCTGACCGCCCGCAATCAGGCGCTGACGCTGATCATCGCCTTCAACTATGGCGGGCGCGACGAGATCGTGCGCACCGCGCGCAAGCTCGCAGCCGCCGTGGCGCGCGGTGAGATCGACGCAGAGGCGATCACCGCCGACAGCTTCGCCAACTCGCTCGACACCGCGGGCATTCCCGACCCGGAACTGGTCATCCGCACCAGCGGCGAGCTTCGGCTGTCGAATTTCCTTTTGTGGCAGGCAGCCTATAGCGAACTGGTCTTCCTGCCTTGCTACTGGCCCGATTTCAGCCGCGAGCACCTGGCCGACGCATTGCGCGACTATGCTGGCCGCGAGCGCCGCTTCGGCGGGCTGGCCGCCCAAGACGTCGCCGCCTCGTGACCGGCGGCGGGATGAACAATCTTCAGCTTCGCATCGTTTCGGCGCTGGTGCTGGCCGCGATTGCGCTTGGCCTGACCTGGTTGGGTGGACTGTGGTTCCGCCTGCTCTGCGCCGGCATGGCGGCGGTCATCTTCTATGAATGGGCGCGCATGTCGCGCCCCGCGGCCGGTGCAGCCCTGGGATTCGTTCCGGAAGCGTTGCTGCTGGTTTTCGTCGGCGCCTTGATCGCCGGCGTGCCGGCGTCGTGGCTGCTGTCTCTTGTCCTGGCGATGGTCGTCGTCGCGGCGGTGGGCGCGCGCATGCGCGGAACCGCGCAATGGGATGCCGCCGGCCTTGCCTACGCGGCGCTGTCCGGCCTGTCGCTGGCGCTGCTGCGCGACGGCGACCGGTCCGGCCTGGTTGCGATCTTGTTTCTGTTCGCCGTGGTCTGGGCGACCGACATCTTTGCCTATTTCGTCGGCCGCGCCGTCGGCGGTCCCAAGCTCGCACCATCGATATCACCCGGCAAGACGCAGAGCGGGGCGCTTGGCGGCGCTGTCGGCGGCGTCGTCGCCGGCGTGCTTCTGGCTGCGGCCGCCGGGGCCGGCAACCTTGGCGTGCTTGCTTTGGTCGCGTTGGCGTTGTCGATCGTCGCCCAGGCTGGAGACCTTTTCGAATCCTGGGTCAAGCGCCGCCATGGCCGTAAGGATTCCAGCGCATTGATACCAGGGCACGGCGGCGTCATGGACAGGGTGGACGGGCTTGTCGCGGCGGCTTTCGCCCTATACGTCATCGGCTGGATTTCGGCGGGCGCCGATCATCCGGCGCAGGGGCTGTTTCCGGTTTGAGTGGTATTTAACGGCGAAGAAATGGCGCGTGCCACGGATTCGCCTGGATTGATGTCACAGTCGCGGCGTCACCTTTTGCCATGGGTGGATTTGAGGGCATGACTTGAACGAGATTCTTCACGCGTTTTTCAGCACCGAAGGCTTTGTCCTCGGCACGCTGGTGCCGTTTCTGTTCGTGCTGACCGTGGTCGTCTTCGTTCACGAAATGGGACATTACCTTGTCGGCCGCTGGTGCGGCATTGGCGTGAAGGCCTTTTCGATCGGCTTCGGCCCCGAGCTTCTCGGCTTCAACGACAGCCACGGCACGCGCTGGAAGCTCTGCGCAATACCGCTCGGCGGCTATGTCAAATTCGTCGGTGACATGAGCGCCACGTCGAGCCAGCCCGGCACGGAAGAGCTGGATAAGCTGACCGAAGCGGAACGCAAGGTCGCCTTCCACACCCAGCCGATCTGGAAACGCGCGGCCACGGTGGTCGCCGGACCGCTGTTCAACTTCCTGCTGACCATCGCCGTCTTTGCCGTGCTGTTTTCGGTCCTTGGCCGCCCGGTGTTGGAGCCGACGGTGGCGGCAGTCACCGCCGGCAGCCCGGCTGAGAAGGCCGGCATCTTGCCCGGCGACCGATTCGTCGCCGTTGACGGCAGCAAGGTCGAGACCTTTGCCGACGTTCAGCGTCTGGTTTCAGGCCGCGGCGGCGATGCCATCGTCTTCACCATGCTGCGTGACGGCAAGGAGGTTACCGTCACCGCGACGCCGGAGCCGATGGAACAGCTGGACGCACTTGGCAACAAGGCCAAGGTGGCGGTGATCGGCGTCGTCAACAACACGGAGGTCGGTCAGCCCAGGCTGATCACCTACACCCCTATCGGGGCGATAGGCGCGGCGGTCGAGGAGACCGGGCACGTCATTCAGCGCACCGGCCAGTTCCTGCAGCGATTCGTCATCGGCCGCGAAGACAAATGCCAGCTGGGCGGCCCCATCAAGATCGCCAAGATGTCGGGGCAGGCGGCAAAGCTGGGCTTCCTATGGCTGGTGCAACTCGTTGCCGGACTGTCGGTCGGGATCGGAATTTTGAACCTTTTGCCGATTCCCCCTCTCGACGGCGGCCATCTCCTGTTCTACGCAATCGAGGCCGTCTTCCGGCGTCCGGTGTCGGAACGGATGATGGAAATGGGGTACCGGGCCGGCCTCTTTCTGGTGCTGGGATTTATGGGCTTCGTTTTCTGGAACGATCTGTTTGGGTGCTGAAATCATGAAGAAATTCGGCTTCGGCACCGGCAATGTTGAGACGCCGTTTACCATGCACTGGGGTATGAGTGACGCGAAAGCCACGCACCAAGGTTAAGTAATTACAAATTAACCAGAAGCCTTGCGTGTAGGGAAAATCCGGTTAATACGGTAGGGGAAATTACCGCACGTCCGGTTTTCTCGCCGTGGGGACTTCGAGAAAAGGTACAAAAGCCCGATGAAGGCAGCATCCAAGTTTTTGAGCGCCGCGTCCGCGGTGGCTATGTCCGCCGCTCTGGTTGTACCAGGCGCGCTCGCCGTGCAGTTCGTTGCCACATCCGCGGCACAAGCGGCCGTTGTTTCGAGAGTCGAGGTCAGCGGCAACCAGCGTGTCGACGCCGACACCATCCGCAATTACATCACGATCAAGCCCGGCAAGGCGTTTTCCAGCGCCGATGTCGACGACGCGGTCAAGGCGCTGTTCGGCACCGGTTTGTTCTCGGACGTCCAGATCAACCAGGTCGGCTCGACGCTGGTGGTCAAGGTCGCTGAATATCAGGTGGTGAACCAGGTTCTGTTCCAGGGCAACAAGAAGCTCAAGGACAATGCGCTGGCAATGGCGGTGCAGTTGAAGCCGCGCGGCACCTTCTCGCAGGCAACGCTGGATTCCGATGTCGAGGCGGTGAAGGCTGCCTACAGGCGCATCGGCCGTGACGACGCCGCTGTCACCACGCAGATCATGGATCTCGGCGACAACCGCGTGAACGTGGTCTTCAACATCAACGAAGGCGGCCGCACCAAGATCGCCGCGGTTAATTTCGTCGGCAATAGCGCCTATTCGAGCCGTCGTCTGTCCGACGTCATTGCCACCAAGCGCTCGAGCTTCCTGTCCTTCGTGCTGCGCGACGACGTCTATGACGAGGACAAGCTGCGCGCCGACCAGGAGACGCTGCGTCGCTTCTACTACAATCACGGCTATGCTGACTTCCAGGTGGTTTCCGCTGTCGGTGAGCTCGACGACACGACCAACCAGTACACGGTTACCATCACCGTGCAGGAAGGCGATCGCTATACGTTCGGCGATGTCAGCGTCGAGAGCACCATTCCGGAAGTCGACTCGAAGTCGCTGGAATCGGTGGTCCAGACCCACAAGGGCGACGTCTACAACGCCAAGGATGTCGAGGACACCATCATCGCGCTGACCGAGAAGGTCGCGGGTTCGGGCTATGCCTTCGCCCAGGTGACGCCGCGCGGCGACCGCAACTTCGAAAATCACACCATTTCGGTCGTCTATACGATCGACCAGGGCACCAAGGCCTATATCGAGCGCATCGAAATCCGCGGCAACGATCGCACGCGCGACTATGTCATTCGCCGTGAGTTCGACGTCAGCGAAGGCGACGCCTTCAACCAGGTCCTCATCCAGCGCGCGAAGAAGCGGCTGGAAGCGCTGGATTATTTTGAGAAAGTCGACATCTCGACTGTTCCCGGCTCCGAGCCTGATCAGGTCGTGCTCGTGGTTGACGTGGTCGAGAAGTCGACCGGCGAGTTCTCGGTCGGCGCAGGCTACTCGACCGGCGGTGACACCGCTGGTCCGTCCGTCGAAGCATCGGTCGCGGAGCGCAACTTCCTCGGTCGCGGCCAGTTCATCAAGGTCGGCGCCGGCGGTGGCAAGAACTCGCGCGACTACAGCCTCTCCTTCACCGAGCCCTATTTCCTCGGACGCCGTATCGCCGCTGGCTTCGATATCTTCCAGCAGACCCGCAACTACTCGCACTACGACAGCGAGACGCTGGGCGCGACCGTTCGCTTCGGCTTGCCGATAACCGATAATATCTCGACGCAGCTGGCGTACAATATCGCGCAGGAAAAGTATAAATACGATGATGGCTGCTTGACCAACGGCGCCTATGATCAATCGAAATGCGACATTTCTGCTGCAATTCGCGAAGGTATTGACGAAAGCCCATGGATTAAGTCGTCGGTGAGCCTTGGGCTGGTTTACAACACCATCGACGACATGAAGAGCCCGCATGAGGGCATCTACGCAACCACGACCGTGGAAGTGGCCGGTCTTGGTGGCGACGCCAAGTTCGTCAAGGTTAGCGGTCGTGGCACTGTCTACCAAACCTTGTCCGAACAGCTGGATCTGGTCGGCCTCGTCTCAGGCGGCGCTGGCCATATTGCGGGCTATGGCGATAACGGCTTGCGTATCTTCGATCAGTTCAAGAGCAGCGATCGCATGATCCGCGGCTTCGAGTATGGCGGTATTGGCCCTGTAGATACTTTGACGGGCGACCATCTCGGCGGCACCACCTATTTCAATGCGTCGGCGGAAGCCCAGTTCCCGGTGCCAGTCATTCCGGAAAGCTTCGGTTTGCGCGGCGCTGTGTTTGCAGATGCCGCCACACTGTACGGCAGCAAGATTGACACCGCTGGTGTCACTCAAGCTTCAACAGACATGAAGCTGCGCGCCTCGGTTGGTGTCGGCTTGTTGTGGTCGTCGCCTTTCGGCCCGATCCGCATCGACTACGCGATCCCGGTCAAGAAAGAGTCGACCGACGACGTGCAGGAATTCAACTTCGGCATGTCGAGCCGCTTCTAATGCGCGGGTAACGATGCTTCCGGGCCGTTGTGGTCCGGAAGAGAACTGATCCGACCTAGCTGGATATTGCTTCTGGAATGACCGATCCGGTGTTCTTCGCGCCCTCACGCCGGTATACGGCTGGCGAAGTCGCGAATCTGACCGGCGCGTCGCTTGTCGATTCCGACCTTGCCCACATATCGATCGATGCGTTGGCGCCCGCCAATGAAGGCGGCGAGGGTGCGCTCGTCTTCGTCGACGGCAAGCGCAATTTCGCGCTGATGCAGTCGCTGAAGGCGGCGGCCGTGCTTTGTCCCACCGAATTCGCCGCTAAGGCGCCGGCCGGCATTGCGGTTCTGGTCCATCCTCGGCCGCAACAGGCTTTCGCCATGGTCGGCCGGCTGCTGTTCCCGACGGCTGCCACGCCGGGACCGATGACCAGCGAAACCGGGGTCTCGCCGCAGGCTCATGTCGATGCCTCGGCGCATGTCGAGGCCGGCGCGATCATCGAGGCTGGAGCGGTCATCGGCCCACGCGCTTCCATCGGCAGCGGAACCGTCATTGCGCCCCACGCCGTTATCGGCCCCTCCTGCCAGATCGGCCGCGACGGCTATATTGGGCCAGGCGTGAGCGTCCAGTATGCGCTGATCGGCAACCGCGTCATCATCCATGGTGGCGCCCGCATCGGCCAGGACGGGTTCGGCTTCGTCGGCGGTGCCAAGGGGCCCGAGCGCGTGCCGCAGATCGGCCGCGTCATCATCCAGGACGATGTTGAAATCGGCTCGAACACGACAGTCGATCGCGGCGCCATGTCGGACACGGTCATCGGCCAGGGCACCAAGATCGACAATCTGGTGCAGATCGCCCATAACGTTCGCATCGGCCGCAATTGCATTATAGCCGGGCTTTCGGGTATCTCCGGCTCCGTCGTCGTCGGCGACGGTGTCACCATGGGCGGCGGCGTTGGCCTTGCCGATCATTTGACCATAGGATCGGGGGCCAAGCTTGCGGCGAGAAGCGGGTTCATGAGCAACGTGCCGGCAGGCGAGATCTGGGGAGGCTATCCGGCGCAGCCGATGGCGGAAGCTATGCGAGAGATCGCCATGCTGCGCAAGCTCGCCAGGACGCGCAAGCAAGGCGAGGGGGGAAGTAACTGAGATGGTGCCGGCGACGCTCGAAGCGGTCGATATACTGGGGTTGATGAAGCTTTTGCCGCATCGCTATCCCTTCCTGATGATCGATCGCATCGTCGAGATCGATGGCAACGACTCGGCCATCGGCATCAAGAACGTGACCATCAATGAGCCGCATTTCCAAGGTCATTTCCCGGACCAGCCGGTGATGCCGGGCGTGCTGATCGTCGAGGCCATGGCACAGACGGCCGGCGCGATCTGCATCCGCAACCTGAACACGGAAAAGCCGTCGCTGGTCTATTTCCTGACCATCGACAATGCGAAATTCCGCAAACCGGTCATCCCGGGCGATCAGTTGAAGATCCACGTCAAGAAAATCAAGATGCGCGGCAACCTGCTCAAATTCGCCTGCGAGGCCATGGTGGACGGCGCAAAGGCCGCCGAAGCCGAGATCTCGGCAATGATGGTTACCGGCTGACGGTTCGACATGCTCATGAAAATACAGACTTCAATCCATCCCTCGGCCGTTATCGAGTCCGGTGCCCAAATCGGTGAAGGCGCCTCTATCGGACCGTTCTGCTATGTCGGCGCTGATGCTGTGATCGGCGACCGGGTCGAACTGGTCAGCCATGTCTCGGTGCTGGGTGCGACCACAATCGGCGCCGGGACCAAGGTCTATCCGATGGCGATACTGGGCGGGCCACCACAAAACACCAAGCACAAGGGCGGCCGCACCACATTGGTTATCGGCCAGAACTGCACGATCCGCGAAGGCGTGACCATGCACCTCGGCACCGATTCCAGCCGTGGCGAGACGACCGTCGGCGACAATGGCAACTTCCTTGCCTATGCCCATATCGCTCACGACTGCGTCGTCGGCAAAAACGCGACCTTCGCCAATGGCGCAACGCTCGGCGGACACTGCGAGATCGGTGACAACGTCTATATTGGCGGTCTCAGTGCCGTTCATCAGTTCGTGCGTGTTGGCGACAACGCCTTTCTCGGCGGTTGCTCGGCTTTTGTCGGCGATGTCATCCCTTACGCCATTGCCGTTGGCAACCGCGCCAGCCTGCGAGGCCTCAACATCATCGGCCTGAAGCGCTCCGGCCTGCCGCGCGCCGAAATCCAGGTGCTGCGCAAGGCTTACAAGACGATCTTCGACCGCTCCCGCACCGTCGGCGAAAACATCGAATTCGCCAAGGCCGAGTTCGCCTCGTCGCCGACCGCCATGAAAATCATCGATTTCATCGCCAGTCGCGGCAAGCGGCATTTTGCCGTCCCGTCGCTTAAAGGTGGCGCCGGCGACGATGCCGATGACGAAGACTGAGGCCGGCTCAACGGGCCTCGATCTCGCGCCGGACGCCAGGGTCGGCATCATTGCCGGCGGCGGCAGCCTGCCGGTCGAAGTTGCCGCCGGCCTGGCAGAGGCCGGCCATCCGCCCGTCATCATCCTGGTCGAAGGGCAGGCCGACCGTCAGACCGAGCTCACCGTCTACGAGCATGAAAGCCTCGGCCTGGAAGATATCGGCTCGCTGGTTGCGTTGCTGAGGCGGCTGCGGATCACCCATCTTGTGCTTGCCGGCGAGATCAGGCGCAGACCGCGGCTGGTCGACATGCGCCCGAGCCTTGGCCTGCTGGCGCTGATACCCTCGGTCGCCATGGCGCTTGCGCGTGGCGACGACGGCCTGCTGAAGATACTGACCCGCGGCCTGGAAGCCCGCGGTGTCAAAGTTGTCGGCGCGCATGAGGTCGTGCCCCGGCTTGTCGCGGCAGAAGGGTCACTGACCAAGGCAATGCCGCGAAAATCGGACTGGCGCGATATCGAGGCGGCACATGCGGCGGCAAAAGCCATCGGCGCGCTCGACATCGGTCAGGCGGCCATCGCCATCGGTGGCCGCGCTATCGCCCTGGAAGGCGTCGAAGGCACCCACGGACTGCTCGAGCGGACGCAGCAGCTGCGCGGCCATGGCAGGCTCGCCGGCAAGACGCGCGGTGTCCTGGTCAAATGCGCCAAGCCCGGCCAGGAACTGCGCGCCGATCTGCCGTCCATCGGTCCGCAGACGGTCGAGGCCGCACACGCCGCCGGGCTTGTCGGCATTGCCGTCGAGGCCGGCCGTTCGCTGATCCTCGAAGGTCCCGTCGTTCTCGCGCGCGCCAATGCGCTTGGCCTGTTCGTATATGGCCTGCCGGCCGTGGAGCCTGGCCATGGCAGCTGAGAAGCCGCTGAAGATCGCCATCGTCGCCGGCGAAGAGTCCGGCGATTTGTTGGGCGCCGACATCGTGCAGTCGCTGAAGCGCATGACCGGGCGCGATATCAGGCTGGTCGGCATTGGCGGGCGGCATCTGCAGACGCTCGGGCTGGTGCCGCTGTTCGACGGGGCCGAGATCGCGCTGATGGGGCTCAGCGCCATCCTGCGCGACCTGCCGCGTCTGATGCGGCGCATCAGCCAGACCGCTGGTGCAGTCGCCGCTGAGAGACCCGACTGTCTCGTCACCATCGACAGCCCTGACTTTTCGTTGCGCGTCGCCAAAAAGGTGCGCGCCGCCGATCCTTCCATCCCGATCGTCCACTATGTCTGCCCGAGTGTCTGGGCATGGCGGCCGGGCAGGGCATTGGCGATGAAGCCCTATGTCGATCACATACTGTGCATCCTGCCTTTCGAGGTGAAGGAGCTCAGCCGCCTCGGCGGTCCGCCCGGAACCTATGTCGGACACCGCCTCACGCATGATCCGGGTGTGCTTGGCGCGGCAAGGGCGCAAGGCCAGCCGCGCGATCTCTCGGCGGACCGCGTCAAGACACTGCTTGTCCTGCCCGGATCGCGGCGCGGCGAGGTAAGCCGGCTTATCGATCCCTTCGGCCAGACGATCTCGGCGCTGCGCGCGCGCGGACACCGCTTGCGCCTGCTGTTGCCCACGGTGCCGCATGTCGCCGACCTGGTCAAAACATCGGTCGCGCGCTGGGATGAAAAGCCTGAGATCATTCTCGATGCCGAGCGCAAATGGCAGGCCTTCGGCAAGGCCGATGCCGCGCTGATCGCTTCGGGAACGGTATCGCTCGAACTGGCGCTGTCCGGGGTGCCGATGATCTCCTGCTACCGGCTCGATCCAGTGATGCGCATGGTTCAGGGGCTGGTCACGGTGTGGAGCGCCGCCTTGCCCAATCTGATCGCGGACCAGGCGATCGTGCCTGAGCACTACAACCAGTATGTGCGGCCACGCTATCTGGCGCGGCAGCTCGAGGCCTTGTTTTCAGACACTGCCTACCGAACCTGGCAAAAGGACGGCTTTGCCGAGGTTGCCAGGCGCATGGCGACTGACAAGCCCTCCGGCGACATCGCCGCGGATGTCGTTCTTCGGCACATCGGGAGAGCGAATAGGGCTTAGGCGGCAGTAGGCAGTAGGGCTTTGTATCTATTGCCTACTGCCTACTCACTATTCCCTATCTTTTCGCGATCGGCACGTAGTCGCGTTCCGGGGCGCCCGTATAGAGCTGGCGCGGGCGGCCGATCTTCTGGTGTGGATCCTCGATCATTTCCTTCCACTGCGCGATCCAGCCGACGGTGCGGGCGACCGCGAACAGCACGGTGAACATGGTGGTGGGGAAGCCCAGCGCCTTCAGCGTGATGCCGGAATAGAAGTCGACGTTCGGATAGAGCTTCTTCTCGATGAAGTAGGAATCGGTCAGCGCGATCTTTTCCAGCTCCATGGCGATGTCGAGCAGCGGATCGTCCTTGATGCCAAGTTCGCCCAGCACCTCATGCGCCGTCTTCTGCATGATTTTCGCACGAGGATCGTAGTTCTTGTAGACGCGGTGGCCAAAGCCCATCAGCCGGAACGGATCGTTCTTGTCCTTGGCGCGGGCGATGAATTCCGGGATGTGATCGACATGGCCGATCTCGCCCAGCATGTTGAGCGCGGCCTCGTTGGCGCCGCCATGCGCCGGACCCCACAGGCAGGCGATGCCGGCGGCGATGCAAGCGAACGGGTTGGCGCCCGACGAGCCTGCGAGACGCACCGTCGAGGTCGAGGCGTTCTGCTCGTGGTCGGCATGGAGGATGAAGATGCGCTCCATGGCGCGCGCCAGCACCGGATTGATCTTGTATTCCTCGCACGGAACCGCGAAGCACATATGCAGGAAGTTGGCGGCGAAGTTCAGCTCGTTCTTCGGGTAAATGAAGGGCTGGCCGATATGGTATTTGTAGGCCATCGCCGCAATCGTCGGCATCTTGGCAATCAGCCGCATCGAGGCGACCATGCGCTGATACGGGTCCGAAATATCGGTTGAGTCGTGATAGAAGGCCGACAGCGCGCCGACCACGCCGCACATCACGGCCATCGGATGCGCGTCGCGGCGGAAGCCGGTGAAGAAGCGCGACATCTGCTCATGCACCATGGTGTGGCGCGTTACCCGGTAGTCGAAATCGTCCTTCTGCGCCTTGGTCGGCAGTTCGCCGTAGAGCAAGAGGTAGCAGACTTCGAGGAAATCGCCATGCTCGGCCAGCTGGTCGATCGGGTAGCCGCGGTGCAGCAGGATGCCGGCATCGCCGTCGATGAAGGTGATCGCCGACTCGCAGCTCGCCGTCGAGGTGAAGCCGGGGTCGTAGGTAAAGGCGCCGGTGGTGCTGTAAAGCGCACCGATGTCGATGACGTCAGGCCCGACCGAGCCGCTTCGCACCTTGAATTCGTGCGTCTTGCCGGCCAGTTCGAGCGTGGCAGTCGACGGGTGCGTCGTCTTGCTGCCGGGTTCCAGTTTTGTCGCAGCTTCGCTCATTCTCAAACTCCTTCATGTTCCTCATGCCGGCAAGGCAATTCCTGCAAACGACACGTCGAAATCACCGGAATGCGCGAACTCGCCACCGCATTTTGGGAGGGTGCGTGCCAGATTGGGCCAAGGCCTAATGTTGCACTGCGAAACGCGCCTTTCAATGCCAATCTTCTTGGGCCAGTTCGCTCCTAATCGATTTGATCCGCAATCCGCGCCAGGCTTTCCTCACGGCCGAGCACGGCAAGCACGTCGAATACGCCGGGCGAGGTGCTGCGGCCGGTAAGGGCTGCTCTCAGCGGTTGGGCCACCGCGCCAAGCTTGTGGCCGCCGGCCGTCGCGAACGCGCGCACCGCGGCTTCCGCCGCAGCGGCCGTCCACTCGCCCGAAACCGTCTGCAAAGCCGCATGCGCGCCGCGCAGGATCGCGCGCGCATCGGCATTGAGCAGGCCTGCCGCCTTCTCGTCGACTGGCAGCGGCCGCTCGACGAACAGGAAGCCGGCGCCATCGGCCAGCTCCACCAGTGTCTTGGCGCGTTCCTTCAGGCCAGGCAGCGCGGCCAGCAGCTGCGCCTTCCTGGTGTCGTCAAGGCGGGCAGCCAGCGCCGGGCCGCCTTCGAGATAGGGAAGCGTGGCGACGAAGATGTCGAGCAACTGGACGTCGTCCATCTTGCGCATATGCACGCCGTTCAGCGCATCGAGCTTGGCAAAGTCGAAGCGCGCCGCGCCCTTGTTGACGTCGCCAATGTCGAACCATGCGATCATGTCCTTGATCGACATCACCTCGTCGTCGCCATGGCTCCAGCCAAGGCGTGCCAGATAGTTGAGCAGCGCCTCGGGCAGATAACCCATGGCGCGATAGGCCTCGACGCCGAGGGCGCCATGCCGCTTCGACAATTTGGCGCCGTCGGCGCCATGGATCAGCGGGATGTGCGACATGGACGGCACCTCCCAGCCCATGGCGTTGTAGATCACCGTCTGGCGCGCGGCATTGGTCAGATGGTCGTCACCGCGAATGATGTGGGTGACGCCCATGTCGTGGTCGTCGACGACGACGGCATGCATGTAGGTCGGCACACCATCCGAACGCAGGATGATGAAATCGTCGAGATCCTTGTTGGGAAAGCGCACCTCGCCCTGCACGCGGTCATGCACCACGGTCTCACCCTCGGTCGGCGCCTTGATGCGGATGGCGCCCCTGACGCCGGCGGGCGCCTCGGAGGCGTCGCGGTTGCGCCACGCGCCGTTGTAGCGCGGCGGCAGGCTCTTGGCGCGCGCTGCCTCGCGCATCGCCTCGAGCTCGGCAGGCGTCTCGTAGGCGTAATAGGCTTTACCCAGGCGCACCAATTCCTCGGCCACCTCGCGGTGGCGCGGCGCACGCTCGAACTGCGACACGGCACCGCCATCCCAGGACAGGCCGAGCCAGGTCAGCCCATCGATAATGGCCTGGGTTGCCGCTTCGGTGGAACGCTCGCGATCGGTGTCCTCGATGCGCAGAAGCATCGTGCCGTCGGTGTGCTTGGCGTACAGCCAGTTGAACAGCGCGGTGCGCGCGCCACCAATATGCAGGTAGCCGGTGGGCGAGGGGGCAAAACGGGTGACCACCCTGTTGGACATGGCAATTTTGTTGGACATGGCAATTCTCGGGCAAGGCTAGAAAGCGGGGGCGTGATCGCGCGGACTTTCGCGCTTTGCGCGTTCATGTAGCATAGGGGGTCTGGGGCGCAAGGGGCAGACCCGATGGCTGAACGGGGCCGGGGCGGGAAGGAGGGCGAGGGCGCAGAGGCAAGCGTCAGCGAACGATCGTTGTTTGCAGATGTTCCCTATGCCGAGCCGATGCCGGTTGCGCTGCCCGAACTGCAGCCCGGCATCGTGCCTTTGCCGCCGGATGGCGCCGCGCCGGTCCCGGTCACCGCGCCCGCACCTACAGTCCGTTTGCGCCGGCTGCTGCGCCGTTCGTCATGGCCCGCAATCCGCCGCAGCGTTGCCGTGGCGGCCGGCACCGAACTCGACCGCGGCGTTGCCTTCCTGCTGGTGCCGGTTTTCCTGGCGGCCGGCGTCATTGTCTATTTCTCGCTGCCCGACGAGCCCGGCTTTGCCCAGCCGATCTCCATCGTGCTGCTCTTGGCATGTTGTGCTGCCGTCACCCGGTCGCGGCCGAGGACGCATCTGTGTCTTATGGCTGCCATGCTGTGCGCGCTTGGCGTCGTCGCCGCCAAGGTCGAGACCTGGCGCGCCGGCACGCAGATGCTCGGCGCCGAGATTCAAACAAGGTTGACCGGCCGCGTCGTCAGTCTCGAAGAGATGGAAAACGGGCGCGTCAGGCTGACGCTCGACGTGATTTCCACCGCTTACCCCAAGCTGCGCTACGCGCCGGAACGGGTCAGGCTCTCGGCGCGTGGGATTCCGGCCGATATGACCGCCGGCTCCCTGATCACCGGCTATGCCAGGCTACTGCCGCCAACCGGTCCGGTGCGGCCGGAGAGCTACGATTTCTCCTTCGACAGCTATTTCACCGGCATCGGCGGCAGCGGCTTCTTTCTCGGCAATCCCAAAACCATCGCCGCGCAGGGACCGCCGCCGCTGACCGCACGGCTCTCTTCGGCCATTGAGAATGCCCGCGAAAACATAGCCGACCACATCCGGAGCAAGATCGGTGGCGCCGAAGGCGAGATTGCCGCAGCGCTGATCGTCGGCGTGCGCGCCGGCATTCCGGACGAGGTCAACGAGGCGATGCGGCGCACCGGCATCTACCACATCATTTCCATTTCCGGCCTGCACATGGCGCTGGTTGCCGGCACCATCATGGGCTTGCTGCGCGGCGCCTTCGCGCTGTTTCCCGATTTCTCCTCGCGCCGGCCGGTCAAGAAATATGCAGCCGCCGCAGCGCTTGTCTCCATCGCCGCCTATCTCGTCATTTCAGGCATTGTGGTTGCCGCCGAGCGCAGCTTCATCATGCTGGCGGTGATGCTGATCGCCGTGCTGTTCGACCGGGCGGCGCTCACCATGCGCAACCTGGCGATCTCGGCGATCGCCGTCATCCTGGTGTCGCCGCATGAGGTCGTCGGCCCGAGTTTCCAGATGTCGTTTGCCGCCACCGCCGCCCTGGTCGGCGCCTATGCCGGCTGGGCCGACTACCGCGCCGACAGGGTGAGAACGCCGCCTGCGAGGCGCTCTTTCGTCAGCTTCCTGTCGCGAAAATTCCTGCTGGCCATGGGCGGCCTCGCCATGACCTCGATTATCGCTGGAAGTGCCACGGCGCTGTTTGCCATCTGGCATTTCCAGCGCGTGTCACCGCTCAGCCTGCTCGCCAATCTGGCCGTGATGCCGATTGTATCGTTAATCGTCATGCCCTTTGCCGTGCTCAGCGCGCTGGCGATGCCATTCGGCGCCGATGGGCCGTTCCTCTATGTGATGGGCAAGGGTCTGGCGGCCATGATCGCCATCTCCGCCTGGATTTCCGAACGTTCGCCGGTCGATGCCGTCGGGCTGATCCCTATCCGCTCGGTGCTGCTGGTGGCGGTCGCCCTCGTCATCGCCACCATGGCCACCACATGGCTTCGGCTGGCGGCCGTGCCTTTCGCGCTGGCTGGCCTGTTGACGGTGCCGCAGGTACGCACGCCCGATGTGCTCATCTCCGAGGATGCGCATCTGGTGGCCGTGCCGATCGGAGGCGGCGAGCTAGCCCTCAATCGCGAACGCTCCAACGAATTCACCACAGACAACTGGAAACGCGCGCTAAGGGCGGAAACCATTATCCCGCCTGAGATTTTCGAGGCAACGGATACGCGGTTCGATCTCGATCCGCTCGACCTGCCGCCCGGCTCGCCCTTCTACTGCACAGGTGATCTCTGCATTGCCCGGCACCCGGCCGGAGCCATCATCGCGCTGGCAAAAGACCGCAAGACAGCCCGACCGGCCTGCGCTTTCGCGAGCCTGATCGTCATCGACGATGCCACCGCCTACAATCCGTGTCGCGACCCGCTGGTGCTGGTCGTGACCAAGAAGCAGCTTGCCCGCGACGGCAGTGCCGCCGTCTTCTTCGATCCGCAATCGGCCGCGACAACGCCAACCATACGTTTCGCCGTCGACAAGCCCTATCGTCCCTGGCACGAGCAACGCCGCTTCTCACGCGAAGCACGCGGCCTGCCGCCCTACAAGGAGCGCGAAAAGTACAAAACTAAGCCGGCTCAGTAGCGCCGGATCAGCCCGACAAGCTTGCCCTGCACCTTGACCCTGTCTGGCCCGAAGATGCGGGTTTCATAGGCCGGGTTTGCGGCTTCCAGCGCGATCGAGGCGCCCTTGCGGCGAAAGCGTTTCAGCGTCGCTTCCTCTTCGTCGACCAGCGCCACGATGATCTCGCCGGGGCTGGCGGTGTCGGCATTGCGGATGATGACCGTGTCGCCGTCGAAAATGCCGGCCTCGATCATCGAGTCGCCCTTGACCTCGAGCGCGTAATGTTCGCCGCCCATGATCATGTCCGGCGGCACCGAGATCGAATGGGTTTGGTGCTGGATGGCGTCGATCGGCACACCGGCGGCGATGCGGCCCATCACCGGGATCGACACCGCCGAAACTGCGTCGTCATTGCCGGCCGACATCGAACGCGACGATGAGGCCGGCTTGATCTGACGGCCGAGACCGCTTTGCCCCACACCGCCCTGGCCAGAACCGCCTTGTCCGAGACTGCCCTGGATGACGCTTGGCGAGAACTTCTTCGCCGCATTGAGGCCGGGTGCGATCGAGTCGGGCAGCCGCAGCACTTCCAGCGCGCGCGCCCGGTTCGGCAGCCGGCGAATGAAACCGCGCTCCTCCAGCGCCGTGATCAGGCGGTGAATGCCGGACTTGGACGCAAGGTCGAGCGCCTCCTTCATCTCGTCGAAAGACGGCGGGATTCCGCTCTCCTTCAGGCGTTCATGGATGAACATCAGGAGTTCATGTTGTTTGCGCGTCAGCATCGCGGCCCCCACGGGTTCTGAAACCAGAATCAGAAAAAACAAACCCAGAACAAACACTATCTGTTCCAGTTGTGTTCCGCAACCTTTTAAAGTTTAATGAATGCGTTGACGTTTTGTTCAGCGTAACGTTCCGCGCCGCGATCGGCGCCCGCGCTCGTTTGCCGGCAACGGAGTGAAAACGCCGGTGGCCTGCGCCATCGGGTCAATTCATGCCTTGCCAGATCGCTGCCGCTTTTTCGGGCGGGGCTGCGCTGCATCCGTCGGCGCGCCCGGTTCACTCTGGGCATAGACCTGCAGCGTGTAGCCGATGTGAACGCTCATCAGCGTTTTTGCGCCCTCAGTGTCGCGGTCAAGGGCTGCTTCCATCAGTTCGGTGTGGTGTTCGATCGCCACGGCGTCGCGCAGCGCCTCCATGGCCTTCTGGTGTCCGTCCTCGCGGCCGGCGGCCGCGCGCAGCGTCGGCGCGAGGCCCAGAAAGCGGTGGTGGCGATGCAGTTGATCGGAGATCGTCGCGTTGAAACGCAGCAGCCAGCTGGATCTCGCGGCACTGAGCAGCGCCGCGTGGAAGGCATCATGTTTTTCGTACCACGCATCGACGGCCTCATCCGAGGGATCATCGAGAACGGACCCGCAGCGTGAGAGGCGGTAGTGGGCGGCAACGACCGTGTCTTCCCATTGATGGTCGCCCTTTTCGATCGATTCCACCAGCAAGGGCAGTTCGACCACCAGTCGCGCACGCGCCAGGTCTTCGAGCTCGGCTCGGGACACGGGAGCGACCGCAAACCCACGGTTGCTGATGGCGGTCACAAGCCGTTCGGCTTCCAGTCGTGACAGTGCCTCGCGCAGCGGCGTCCAGCCGATGCCATAGGTGCCGCGCAGCGTGCTCAGCTTCAACGGCGCGGCAGGCGCCAGCCGGGTCGCAAGAATATCGCGCCTGAGCAGCCGATAGGCCGTTTCCGTCTTCGAGGACTGCTCGTCGTCCAACATCGTAACCCATCAGTCAGATTGCTCGGCTGCTGATTATATATCAAAGCCTTTCATCACGCAAATTATATATAATGTTTGACAGGTCCAGGAGGACCCCTCAAGATCGCCGGCATGTTTAGGGCGGACAGGCTCCGCCGAATGCTGTTGTTCAGGGAGGAGCGCCGGATCATGAGCATGACACCCGATCTCGCTGCAATCGAAGCGATGGATGCCGCCGATCCGCTGCGTTCCATGCGTGAACGCTTTGTCTTGCCGCAGGGCGTGATCTATCTCGACGGCAATTCGCTGGGTGCCGCGTCGCCGGCCGTCTTCAGCGAATTGCAGCAGGCCGCCATGCAGGAATGGGCGCAGGATCTCATTCGCGCCTGGAACACTGCCGGCTGGTTCAACATGCCGGTGGAGCTCGGCGATCAGCTCGGACGACTGATCGGCGCGGCTGAGGGGCAGACGGTGGTCTGCGACACGACCTCGATCAACATCTACAAGCTGCTGCACGCGGCACTCGGCATGCGGCCGGACCGCTCGGTCATCGTTGCCGAGGGCGACAGTTTCCCGACCGACCTCTATATGGCCGAAGGCGTCGCTTCGACCCGGCCGGGAACGCGGCTGCGGCTGGAGGGCGTCGACGCGCCTGCAATCGAGGATCTGATCGACGACAGCGTCGCCGTCATCCTGGTCAACCACGTCAACTACAAATCCGGCCAGTTGCGCGACATGGCGGCGCTGACGCGCAAGGCGCATGACGCCGGCGCGCTGATCATCTGGGATCTCTGCCACACCGCCGGCGCCTTGCCGGTCGAACTTGACAGTGTCAATGCCGATTTCGCCGTCGGCTGCACCTACAAATACCTCAATGGCGGCCCGGGCTCGCCGGCCTTCATCTACGCGGCCGAACGCCACCATGGCGATGTCCATCAGCCGCTCAGCGGCTGGTGGGGCCATGCGCGGCCCTTTGCCTTCGAACAGGGCTTTGCCGTCGGCAGCGGCATCCGCCGCTTCCTGTGCGGAACGCAGCCGGTGCTGTCGATGCGGGCGCTCAAGGGGGCGCTCGATATCTGGAACGATGTCGACATGGCGGCGGTGCGCAGAAAGAGCATCGCGCTGACCGACCTGTTCATCCAGCTCGTCGAAGCCAGATGCGGCGCCTACGGGCTTGAACTGGAAAGTCCTCGTGACGGCAGCCAGCGCGGCAGCCAGGTGTCGTTCCTTCATCCGCATGGCTATCAGGTGATGCGCGCCCTGATCGAGCGCGGTGTGATCGGCGATTTCCGCGCGCCGTCTACCATCCGCTTCGGCTTCACGCCGCTCTATGTCGGTTATGGCGATGTTTGGCAGGCGGTCGACGTGCTGGAGGATATTCTGCGCACCGGCACCTGGCAGGACGCACGCTTCGCGGTGAAGACCGCGGTTACCTAAAGTCGGCGCGATTCCAGGAAAAGTGTGACGCGGTTTTTCCGGGAAACGCGCGTAGCGCTTTCCCTTGGGAATTGCGTCAGAACGATATGCTCAAAGCCGGGTGCGAACCGTCCACAGTTCCGGAAACAGCACGACCTCCAGCATCTTCTTCAGATAGGAGGCGCCTGAGGTGCCGCCGGTGCCGCGCTTCAAACCGATGATGCGCTCGACCGTGGTGACGTGGTTGAAGCGCCAGCGGCGGAAGTAGTCCTCGAAGTCGACCAGTTTTTCCGCCAGTTCGTAGAGCATCCAGTAGCGCTGCGGGTCGCGGTAGACGGTTTGCCAGGCAACCAGCACCTCTTCGTTCTCGACGCGTGTCTCGCGCCAGTCCGTGCGCGTGGCGTCGGCGCCGATGTCGAAGCCGTTGCGCGCCAAAAGCAGCAGCGCCTCGTCATAGAGCGATGGGGTAGCCAGGATCGCCTCCAGCCTGTCCGTGAGATCGGGCCGGTGCTTGTGCGGGCCAAGCATGGCGAGGTTGCGGTTGCCAGCCATGAATTCGATGGCGCGGTATTGCCAGGACTGGAAGCCCGAGGACTGGCCGAGCGCGTCGCGAAATTCGGTGTATTCGCTGGGCGTCATCGTGCGCAGAACGTCCCAGGCATTGTTGAGCTGCTCGAAGATGCGCGCGACGCGCGACAGCATCTTGAAGCTCGGTTCGAGGCGGTCGGCGCGGATCGAGCGGATCGCGGCGCCGATCTCGTGCAAGGCGAGCTTCATCCACAATTCCGATGTCTGATGCTGGATGATGAACAGCATCTCGTCATGGGCCGAAGACAACGGCGCCTGCGCGTCGAGCACCTTCTCCAGGTGCAGATAATCGCTGTAGGACATCCGCTCCTTGAACGACATCTGCGCGCCATCGGAGGCCGGATCGTAGGGCTGGCTCAATTGCTCTTCTCCGCCCGCAACCGGAAGCGCTGGATCTTGCCGGTCTGGGTTTTGGGCAAGGCGTCGATGAATTTCACCGAACGCGGATATTTGTACGGCGCGATCGTTGCCTTGACGTGGTCCTGCAGGCGTTTGACGGTCAATGCGTCCGGCGAAACACCTTGCACCAGAACAATATGCGCCTCTACGATCTGGCCGCGCTCGCTGTCCTCGGCGCCGGTCACCGCGCATTCGGCGACGTCGGGATGCGAAAGCAACGCTGCTTCGACCTCGGGACCGGCAATGTTGTAGCCGGCGCTGACGATCATGTCGTCGGAGCGCGCGGCGAAGTGGAAGAAACCGTCTTCGTCCTGGGTGAAGGTGTCACCGGTGAGGTTCCAGCCGTCACGGACGTACTCCTTCTGCCTGGCGTCGGCCATGTAGCGGCAGCCGGTCGGGCCGCGCACCGCCAGCCGGCCTGTCGAGCCGCGCGGCAGCTCCCGCATCTCGTCATCGACGATGCGTGCCTCGTAACCGCCGACGGCTTTGCCGGTGGAGGCGGGCTTCATGTCGCCGAAGCGGTTGGAGATGAAGATATGCAGCATCTCGGTGGCGCCGATTCCATCGAGAATCGGCTTGCCGGTCTTCTGCGTCCACTCCTCGAAGACAGGCGCCGGCAGCGTCTCGCCGGCCGAAACCGCGACGCGGAGCGAGGACAGGTCGGCACCTTCATCCATGGCCTTGAGCATGGCCCGATAGGCTGTGGGAGCGGTGAAGGAAATGGTCGCCCGGTAGGTCTCGATGATGTGGATCATGTTGGGCGGCGTCGCCTGTTCCAGCAGCGTCGCCGCGGCGCCAAAGCGCAGCGGGAAGATGGCGAGCCCGCCGAGACCGAAGGTAAAGGCGAGGGGCGGCGAGCCGACGAAAATATCGTCCGGCGTCACCTCCAGGATTTCGCGGGCGTAGGCGTCGGCGATGATCAGCAGGTCGCGGTGGAAATGCATCGTCGCCTTCGGCACTCCGGTGGTGCCGGACGTGAAGCCGAGCAGGGCGACGTCGTCGCGGCCGGTGTTGACGGCGGTGAAGGTGACCGGCTTGTCGAGGGCGGCGCGGTCGAGTTCGGCGTCATGGTTGGCGGTGCCGTCGAAGCCGATGACCTGCTTGAGATAGGCACTACCCTTGGCGCAGGCGGTCATCTCGTCCATCAGCCTTGTATCGCAAAGCGCGATTGTGATTTCCGCCTTGTCGACAATCTTGGCGAGTTCGCCGGCGCGCAGCATCGGCATGGTGTTGACGACCACCGCGCCCACCTTGGTGGCGGCCAGCCAGCAGGCGACCATGGCCGGGTTGTTGGCAGAGCGGATCAGCACCCGGTTGCCCGGCTTGACGCCATAATTCTCGACCAGCGCATGGGCGAGCCTGTTGGTCCAGTCGGACAGTTCCTTGTAGGTGCGGCGGCGGCCATTGCCGATCAGCGCGGTGTGGTCGCCAAAGCCCTTTTCGACCAGCCTGTCGGTCAATTCGACGCCGGCATTTATGTGGTCGGGATAGTGGAAGCCGTCGAGCAAAAACTCCGGCCACTGATCCGGCGGCGGCAGGTTGTCGCGCGTGAATGTGTCGATATGCGCTGATGGCCCAAGCATTTTTCGGCTGCCCCTGTCTGCCTCACGCCCATGGCTGAACGGTCACAGGATCGCACCAGTCGAAATTTGTTTCAAGCCTAAAATGTTTTTAGGGTGGAGCATTGACGCCGCCTTTGCCGGCGGCCATTCCTGTCGACTGAACTGAAGCCATCTGGGAGGGTGCAGATGCTCGAACATCGTGTTGCCGATTGGGACAATGCCTACGCAAATGGCGACAACATCGCCGGCAGCAATCGCTGGCCGGCTGCGTGGGACACACCGGCACAAGCTTTTCGCGACACCCTGTCGGCGGCCGGGCGGGCCAAGCTCGACATCGCCTATGGCGACAGCGCGCGCAACCGGCTCGACCTGTTCCTTCCCGATGCCATGCCCAAGGGGCTCGTCGTCTTCATCCATGGCGGCTACTGGAAGGCGTTCGACAAGAACCCCTGGTCGCATCTGGCCAATGGCGCGGTCGCCAGCGGCTTTGCCGTGGCAATGCCGACTTACACGCTTTGTCCCGACATACGCATTTCTGGCATCGTCAGGGAAATCGCGGCGGCGATCGGCAAGGCGGCGACGATGGTCGGCGGCCCGGTAATGCTGACCGGGCATTCCGCCGGCGGCCATCTCGCCTCGAGGATGGTGACGACGACGAGCCCTCTGGCCGCCGACGTGGCCGGCCGCGTGCGCAATGTCGTTTCGATCTCCGGCGTTCATGACCTGCGGCCGATCATGCGCACCGGCATGAACGCGACACTGGCCATCGATGAAGCCGAAGCACTGGCCGAAAGCCCGGCGCTGCTGCGCCCGATGGAGGGCGCACGCATCACCTGCTGGGTCGGCGGCGGCGAGCGGGCGGAGTTCCTGCGCCAGAATGCGTTGCTCGCCAACATCTGGACCGGTCTCGGCGCCATGACCAGCACGGTGGTCGAGCCGGACCGGCATCATTTCAGCATCGTCGATGGGCTTGCCGATCCGACACATCCGCTGACGCGGACATTGCTTGCGGTATAGGCCAGTTTCATTTGTAAAATTAGCAGCTTGGACGCTTGGTCTTCAGCGTAACATCAGTACGCTGCAGGCGGCGCCCGCTGCAGCCGCCGGCGCGAAGGGCTCGCGTACGATCAAGCCGTTGGCGTCCGCCAGCATCCTCAGCATCGAGGAATCCTGGATGCCGAAAGGTGTTGCCACCAATGCGCCGGCTTCTTCCCGGACCACAGCGCGCACGTAGTCCTGCCTGAGATCATTTGCCGGCATCGCGGCGCCAAGTTGCGCAGGGCGGATGTCCTGCCGGTGGGTGCTGCCGCCGAGCTGCGCCAACAGCGGCTTCAAGAACAGCTGCGAACAGACCAGGCTCGCCACCGGATTGCCGGGCAGGCCGATGCACCTGATATCGCCGAGACGCCCGAACATCAGCGGCTTACCGGGACGCATGGCGAGCTTCCAGAAATCGAGCTTCATGCCTTCGCCGGTCAGCACGTCATGCACGAGGTCGTGGTCGCCGACCGACGCGCCGCCGAGCGTGACGATGACGTCGGCCTTTGCCGCGACTGCCTTCTTCACCAGCGCCGCTATGTCGGCCTTGCGATCTGCCGCGATGCCGAGATCAAGCGCTTTGGCGCCGACAGACTGCGCGACGGCCGCGACGCCGTATGCGTTGGAGGAGATGATCTGATCCGGACCGGGGTCACGCCCCGGCGGCAGCAACTCGTCGCCGGTGGCGATGATGGCGACCAGCGGCCGGCGCACGACGTTGAGCAGTGGATGATTGGCCGACGCCGCAAGCGACAATGCGGCCGGATCGAGCACGCGACCTTGTTGCAGAAGGAGGTCGCCTTGCGAGAAATCCAATCCACGACGGCGGATATTACGGTCTTTCGCGGTCGGCTCGGTGACTTCGATATGGCCATTGCCAAGGTCGCGGACATTCTCCTGGATGACGATCGTGTCGGCGCCTTCTGGCAGCGGCGCGCCGGTGAAAATGCGGACAGCCTCCGCCCTGCCGACCGAGCCGGCAAAGCCGCGGCCGGCCGGCGCCATGCCGATTACAGTAAGCCGCGTCGGGGCGGATGCGACATCCCGCGCCCGCGCGGCATAGCCGTCCATGGCGGAGGCGTTGAAGGGCGGCTGGGTGCGCAGCGCCACGACAGGCTCCGCCAGCACCCGGCCGGCCGCATCTGCCAGCGCGACGCTTTCACCGGGCAGCGCCGCGGCGCCGTCGAGCAGGCGTTGAAGCGCCTCGGCGACCGGAACCAGCGCCATTTACGAACCCGCCTTGTAGTCGCCGGATTTGCCGCCGGTCTTTTCCACCAGCTTTATGCCGGAAATCACCATGGCGCGGTCGGCCGCCTTGGCCATATCGTAAATGGTCAGGCAAGCCACCGATGCAGCGGTCAGTGCTTCCATTTCGACCCCGGTCTTGCCGGTGACGCGGGCGAGCGCGGTTACCCTGAGGCCGGGCAGCGCCGCATCCGGCTCGATGTCGACCGACACCTTGGTCAGCAGCAGCGGATGGCAGAGCGGGATCAGCTCATGCGTCTTCTTGGCCGCCATGATGCCGGCGATGCGCGCTGTGCCCAGCACATCGCCCTTCTTGGCGTCGCCGTCGAGGATCATTTTCAGGGTTTCAGGCCGCATCGAGACAAAGCCCTCGGCGATGGCCGTGCGTGTCGTCTCTTCTTTGTCGCCGACATCGACCATATTGGCCTCGCCCTTGGCGCCGAGATGGGTGAGGGCGGCTGCCATCGTCAGATGGCCTCTGCCGTCGCCTTGCCTGTCAAAAGCAGGCGCGTTGCCGCTGCGACATCCTCTTGCCGCATCAGGCTTTCGCCGACCAGGAAGGTTTCGATGCCGGTCTTTTGCATCCTGAGGCAGTCGTCGTGGCTGAAAATGCCGCTCTCGCTGACCAGCAAACGACCGCCAGGCACCATCGACGCCAGACGCTCCGAAGTTTCGAGACTGGTCTCGAATGTCCTGAGGTTGCGGTTGTTGATGCCGATCAGCTGCGATGACAGTTTTACCGCGCGCTGCGTCTCGGCCTCGTCATGCACCTCGATCAGCGCATCCATGCCGAGTTCGAATGCGGTCGCTTCCAGTTCGCTTGCCAGCGCATCATCGACGCTGGCCATGATGATCAGGATGGCGTCGGCGCCCCAGGCGCGTGCCTCGTAGACCTGGTAGGGATCGAACAGGAAATCCTTGCGCAGCGCCGGCAACGACACCGCCTTGCGCGCGTTGGTGAGAAATTCCGGCGCGCCCTGGAAGGACGGCGCATCGGTCAGCACCGAAAGACAGGCAGCGCCGCCTTTCTGATAGGCTTGCGCCAGCGCCGGCGGGTCGAAATCGGCGCGGATCAACCCTTTGGAAGGGCTCGCCTTCTTGATTTCGGCGATCAGGGCAAAGTTGCCCGATCTGCGCTTCGCCTCGAGAGCCCTGAGAAAGCCGCGCGGAGCGTCGGCATCCTTGGCCCGCGCCTTGATCTCGGCCAGCGGGATCCGCGCTTTCGCAGACGCGATCTCGTCACGCTTGTAGGCCTCGATCTTGCGCAGAATGTCAGCCACGGCTCTATCCGTTCGAAATCTCGACCAGCCTGTCGAGCACGCCTAGCGCCCGGCCGCTGTCGATGGCTTGTGCCGCCGCCGCCATGCCGTCGGCAAGCGTTGTCGCCTTGCCCGCCACCACCATGCCGGCGCCGGCATTCATCAGCACCGTGTCGCGATAGGCGCCGGCAGCGCCGCCCAGCATGTCGCGCAACGCCTTGGCGTTGTAGGCGGCGTCGCCGCCGCGCAACTCGTCCTTGGTGTGGCGCTGCAAACCGACCGCTTCGGGGGTGAGCGTAAAATGGCGAATCTCGCCGCCGGCCAGTTCCGCAACTTGCGTCTCGCCAGTGGTGGTGATCTCGTCATAGCCGTCGCCATGGACGACCCAGGCGTGGTCTGTGCCCAGCGCTTTCAACGTCTCGGCCACCGGCACGATCCATTCCGGCAGGAACACGCCGACCATCTGGCGGCTGACGCCGGCCGGATTGGACAGCGGGCCAAGCAGGTTGAAGATGGTGCGGGTGCCGAGCTCGACGCGGGTCGGGCCGACATGCTTCATCGCCGGATGATGCGCCGGTGCGAACATGAAGCCGACGCCCGCCTCGTGGATGCAGCGACCGATCGTCTCCGGCGGGATATCGATCTTGACGCCGAGCGCGACCAGCACGTCGGCAGCCCCCGTCAGCGACGACAGGCCGCGATTGCCATGCTTGGCCACCGGCACGCCGCAGCCGGCGATGACGAAGGCGGAAGCCGTCGAGATGTTGACCGAGTGCGAGTTGTCGCCGCCGGTGCCGACAATGTCGATGGCGCCTTCAGGGGCTTCGACGCGCAGCATCTTGGCGCGCATGGTGGCGACGGCGCCGGAGATCTCGCTCACCGTCTCGCCGCGTACGCGCAGCGCCATCAGGAAGCCGCCGATCTGGCCGGGCGTCGCATCGCCCGACATGATGATGTCGAAGGCTTCGCGCGCTTCCTCGAAGGTAAGCGCGCTGCCGGTGGCGACCTTGGCGATATGGATCTTCAGCGCGCTCATTGGGTTAAGACATTCATTGAGCCAGGGCCTGGGCAACGGCGGCCTGGTCGATGCTGACGGCGTATTGCGTCTGCAACTGCGCCACCAACTGGTCGAGCAGATCGTCGGACATGCCTTGCGTGAAGGATTTCTGCGCGTCGTCGGGCACCGAACTGGCGTCGGCTCCGGCCGGCTCGAACACTTCGGCCACCTTGAACAGGATCTGGCCTTCGCCGGTGGGCGAGGGGATCAGTCCGGTGCCGCCTTCGCCGACGCCGAACATCGCTGCAGCGCCGTCCTTGCCGAAATCGACGTCGTCGGCCTCGCGTTTGACGCCGCGCTTGGTCTGCTTTTCGAGCTTCAGTTCGGCGGCGATGACGTCGAGTGTGGTACCGGCCTTGAGGCGTTTGTCGACCTCGTCTGCCTTGGCGGTCAGCCGCTTGGTCGTTTCCTCGGCCGTCCAGTCGGCCACCACCCGCTGGCGGACCTCGTCCAGCTTGCGGTCACGAGCCGGTGTGATCGATGTCAGCTCATAGAACACGAAGCCATTGTTGGTCGTGGTCAGGGCTTCATTCTCGGTATTGGGCTCGGCCTCGAACACCGCCTTGATCAGGTCCGGCGATGCCGGCAGGTCCTTGATGATGGTCCCGTCCGGCTTGAGGCCGGTGCGGTCGATGGCGTCGACGGTGACGTCCTTGAGCTTCAGTTTGGCGGCGGCTTCGGCCAGCGTGCTGCCGGCGGCGCGGGTGTCTTCGTAATTGTCGTGCACGTCGAGCAGGATGCGGCTTGCTTCACCCAGCGCCAGATCCTTGCGGATCTGGTCGGACACTTCGGCCAGCGACTTCACCACTTCCGGCTTGATCTCGGTGACGCGCAAAAGCACCGGGCCGAACGTGCCCTGGACAACCGGGCTAACTTCGTTGGGGGCAAGCGCGAATGCAGCATCGGCCACCGCCTTGTCGGTGATCTTGTCCTTGGAGAGCGTGCCAAGCAGCGTGTCGGCCTGGGTCTTGCCCTGCGCGATGACGATCTTGTCGAAGGTGGCGCCCGTCTTCAGCGAATCGGATGCAGCCTTGGCGGCGTCCACCGTCGGAAACACCAGCTGTTCGATGGTGCGCATTTCCGGCGTGGTGTAGCGCCCCTTGTTCTTGTTGTAGTCGTCGCTGACCTGCTGGTCGGTCACCGCGCCGATATCCATGATGTCTTCGGGCTCGAGCCGGACATAGGAGAACTTGCGGTATTCCGGCGCCGCATACGTCTTCTTGTTGGTCTCGAAATAGGCCTGGAGCACGCTGTCGGATGGCGCCCCGATCGGCTCGACCAGCGACTTCGGCAAAGTCAGATAGTCGATGGTGCGGTCTTCGCCGCGATAGAGCGCGACCGCCTTGAAGAAGGTGTCCGGCGCCTTGAGACCGTCCGAAACCGCCTCGACGATCTGCTGGCGCACTGCCACCTGGGCACGGTTCTTCAGATAATCCTCCGGCCGCATGCCGAGGTCGCGCAGCCGGGACTCGAACAGCCGGCGGTCGAACTGGCCGTTCGGGCCCTGGAACGCAGGTTCCTGGCGCGTCAGTTCGGCCAGCCTGTCCTTGGAGAAGCCAAGTCCGAGCTTGCGCGCCTGTTCGTCCAGCACAGCGCCCGACACCAGCTGCGCCAGCACCTGGTTGTCGATGCCATAGGCCCTGGCCTGCTCGCGGCTGATGCGCTGGCCGATCTGCTGCTGCAGCATGTTGATCTGGCGATCGTAGGCCAGGCGGTATTCGGTGATCGACACGGTGGTGCTGCCGGCGGTGATGACCGCGTGATGGCCGGCCAGGAAGCCGCCCGCCATCCGGGTGGTGACACCCCAGGCAAGGAAACTCAACACCAGCAGGGACAGCAGCGCTTTCGCGACCCAGGTCCCCGCCGCGCTTCTCAATATACCAAGCATTGTTACTTCCGATTTTTGCGCAGTTTTGCCTGCGCCCGAGTCTGAAACAAGCGCAATAGCGCCCTTCCGGCTCACTGTCGATTGCTTTGTGGCCTGATTTTGGTAGGGAGGGCGAGACCCCAATGTCGCCCGGAGAACCAGATCCCATGACGCCAGGAATTCGACCGCTCGTTGCCGGCAACTGGAAAATGAACGGCACCAGCGCCTCGCTGAACGAGCTCAGGATGATCGGCAACGGTTTTATGAGCGGGCTCGACGCCGAGACGGAAGCCTTGGTCTGTGTGCCGGCGACCTTGCTGTCGCGCGCCGCCGAAATCCTGTCGCGCACGCCGGTGCGGGCCGGTGGCGAGGATTGTCATATCAAGGAAAGCGGCGCCTTCACCGGCTGTGTCTCGGCCGAGATGCTGAAGGATGCCGGCGCCAGCCACGTCATTGTCGGCCATTCCGAATGCCGCGAACAGCGTGGCGAGGACGATGCGACTGTCCAGGCGAAGGCGTCTGCCGCATGGCGCGCCGGGCTTGTGGCCATCATCTGCATCGGCGAGACCAAAGCCGAGCGCGAAGCGGGCGCCGCGCTCGAAGTCTTGTCGCGCCAGGTCGCCGGCTCGGTGCCGCCTAGCGCGACGCCAGCCAACACCGTCATCGCCTACGAACCGGTTTGGGCGATCGGCACCGGCCTGACGCCGACCGCCGCCGACGTGGCCGAGGCGCATGCGCATATCCGCGAAAAACTGTCGGAGGGCCTGGGCGCCTCGGTGGCCGGCAAGATCCGCATCCTCTATGGCGGCTCGGTCAAGCCGTCCAATGCTGTCGAATTGCTCGGCGTCAAAAACGTCGACGGCGCGCTGGTTGGCGGCGCGAGCTTGAAAGCGGCGGATTTTCTCGCCATCGCCGAAGCCTACCAGAATATCGCGTAGGCTCCGAAATCTCGTTGCCGGCCAGTTCCGTCGCCGACTTATGAAACGGAGCGGCGCGGCCGAAATCGTTGCAAAGGGCGCATTGCTTCCCATATTCCGGCCACGGGCTTGGAAATGCCGTTAAAGCATTGTATGGAGCCGCCTCCAAATCACCGGCCCTGATCGCCAGGGAGCGGCAGGGCTTGCCAGGATAAAATATGGAAACCGTACTGATCGTCATCCACCTCATGGTCGTGCTCGCCCTTGTCGGCGTGGTGCTGCTGCAGCGCTCCGAAGGCGGTGGTCTCGGCATTGGCGGCGGTTCCGGCTTCATGACCGCGCGCGGTGCCGCCAATGCGCTGACGCGGGCGACGGCGATCCTGGCGGCGGCTTTCTTCGTGACGTCGCTGACGCTGTCGATCGTTGCGCGCTATGGCGAAAAGCCGCTCGACATTCTCGACCGCGTGCCGGCCGACAGCGGTAACGGCGTGCTCAACCAGTTGCCAGGCACGACGCCGCCGGCGCCGCCTGCCGGCACCACGACGCCGCCTGCTGGCAATGGTGCCGCCACGACGCCGCCGGCTACCGCTCCTGCCACAGCCCCGGCGACGGCGCCCGCCACCGCTCCGGCGACGCCGCCTGCGACCGATTCGGCCACGCCGCCGGCTGCCAATGGCGTTACCTTGCCGGTCACGCCGCAGGTTCCGAACCAGTAGTCGGACACGGCCAAACGCCGCGATCTGTTGTTGTTTCAACACAGTCGCGGCAAATGGCGCACGATCACGAAGATTCGACCATGCGTTCCGCTTGAGGCCCCTCCGGCACTTCGATTATAGATTGCGCGCGGCACTTTCTGCGCCCTTGGGGGGCGCCGGGCGACGCCGTGGGCAACAAGCATTGAACGATCGGATCTTCGCTATGCAGCTTCGCAGCTTCATTCTCATGGGGTTTTGTGCCGTATTCGGCATGAGCTCCGCGGCCTTCGCCGGCACTCCGGCAATGACCTCACCACAGGCGGTCGGCAACACCGCTGTCATCAACGTCGCCGCCAAGAGCGATGCGGCGCAGCTGAAGCTTCTCAAGAAGAAGAAAAATCCGAGCTCGGATGATCTGGCTCAGATCAGCAAGCTCGAGGACAAGATCGCGGCCGACAAGGCGGCAGCCGGCGCCAAGGCGCTCGAGGCCCGCAAGCTGGCCATGCGCGAGGCGGCGAAAGCCAAGGCCGATGCAGAGCGCCAGGCATTCCTGGCCAGCAAGGGCAAGTCGGTCGTGGTCGCCGACGCCAAGCCGTCCAAGAAGACGACCAAGATCATCTCGCCAGTTGACCCGCTTACGCCGATCGCGCCGATCGAGTCGACCGAACCACTCCCGGTCGAAGCGATGAACGTCGCGCTGACCGGCAATAATGGCGAATTGCGCAGCGAGGCCCCGGGCCAGAAGCCGAGGAGCGGCGGGCTCTTCGCCGGCCTGTTCGGCGGCACATCGTCTGCTTCCTCGATTGCCTATCTTCCCGAGACGCGCGCTCTCGACCAGGCGCTCGCCAAGCGCGAAGCCAAGAAGCAGTTCAAGGTGAAGCCTGAATTCGTGCCGCAGGACGTCGAATTCAGCGGCTATGAGCCGGGTACGATCGTCATCGATACCAGCGCACGCCGCCTCTACCTCGTCGAATCGGCTTTCACCGCCCGCCGCTATGCCATCGCGGTCGGCCGCGAAGGCCTGCAGTTCAAGGGCACGGTTGCGGTCGGCGACAAGCAGGAATGGCCGCGCTGGATCCCGACGCTCGACATGCAGAAGCGCGAGCCCAAGCACTATGGCCAGTATAAGGAGGGCATGCCCGGCGGCGGTCAGAACCCGCTCGGCGCCCGCGCCATCTATCTCTATGACGGCAAGAAGGACACGCATCTGCGCATCCACGGCACCATCGCGCCGCAGTCGATCGGAACCAGCGCCTCCAATGGCTGCTTCCGCATGATCAACGAGCACGTTATGGACCTCTACAGCCGCGTCAGGGTCGGCACCAAGGTCGTCATCATCTGACGTTCTCATAATCCTGCCGAAAGGGCCGGCTTCTGCCGGCCCTTTTGTTTTGACTGAAAAACTACAGTCTCGACCTTCGGGACTATCGCGCCTTCTCTGGAAAAAACCTCAGCGGCGGTTTTTTCTCTGGCGGAATCAATTCGGCCGCGTTAAGCGATGACTCCCATGGCGCGATATGTATTCATCACAGGCGGCGTGGTTTCCTCACTTGGAAAAGGCATCGCTGCAGCGGCCCTTGGGGCTCTCTTGCAGGCGCGAGGCTATCGCGCACGCATCAAAAAACTCGATCCCTACCTGAATGTCGATCCCGGCACGATGTCGCCTTACCAGCATGGCGAGGTCTTCGTCACCGATGACGGTGCCGAGACCGATCTCGATCTTGGCCATTACGAGCGCTTCACCGGCCGCTCAGCCAACCAGCAAGACAACATCACCACCGGCCGCATCTACAAGAACATCATCGAGCGCGAGCGGCGCGGCGACTATCTCGGCGCGACTGTCCAGGTCATTCCGCACGTCACCGACGAGATCAAGCATTTCGTCCTCGACGGCAATGACGACTACGATTTCGTTCTGTGCGAGATCGGCGGCACCGTCGGCGATATAGAGGCGATGCCGTTCCTGGAAGCGATCCGCCAGCTCGGCAACGACCTGCCGCGCAACAACGCCGTCTATGTCCACCTGACCTTGATGCCTTACATCCCGACGGCCGGCGAGCTGAAGACCAAGCCGACCCAGCATTCGGTCAAGGAACTGCGCGGCATCGGCATCGCGCCCGACATCCTTTTGGTGCGCGCCGATCGCGCCATTCCCAAGGAAGAGCGCAGAAAACTCTCGCTGTTCTGCAATGTCAGGGAAAGCGCGGTCATCCAGGCGCTCGACGTGCCGCACATCTATGACGTGCCGATGGCCTATCACAAGGAAGGGCTCGATTCGGAAGTGCTGGCCGCCTTCGGCATCGACCCGGCGCCGAAGCCGCGCATGGAACCCTGGCAGGCAGTGTCCAACCGCATTCACAATCCGGAAGGCGAGGTCACCATTGCCGTCGTCGGTAAATACACCGGCCTCAAGGACGCCTACAAATCGCTGATCGAGGCGCTGTCGCATGGCGGCATGGCCAACCGCGTCAAGGTCAAGCTCGACTGGATCGAAAGCGAGATCTTCGAGAAGGAAGACCCGACGCCGTGGCTGGAAAAGGTGCATGGCATCCTGGTGCCCGGCGGCTTCGGCGAGCGCGGTTCGGAAGGCAAGATCCTGGCGGCCAAATTCGCGCGTGAGCGAAAAGTGCCGTATTTCGGCATCTGCTTCGGCATGCAGATGGCCTGCATCGAGGCGGCGCGGTCGCTGGCCGGTGTTGAGCATGCGTCGTCGACTGAATTCGGCCCAACCGACGAGCCGGTGGTCGGCCTGATGACCGAATGGCTGAAAGGCAACATGCTGGAGAAGCGCCGCGAGACCGGCGATCTCGGCGGCACGATGCGTCTTGGCGCCTATCAGGCCGAGCTCGCCAAGGGCTCGAAGATCGCCGACATCTATGGCGACACCCAGATTTCCGAGCGCCATCGCCACCGCTATGAGGTCAATATCGACTACAAGGCGCAGCTTGAGGAGTGCGGTCTGGTGTTTGCCGGCATGTCGCCCGACGGCGTGCTGCCGGAGACGGTCGAATACCCCGACCATCCCTGGTTCATCGGTGTTCAGTATCATCCGGAACTGAAGAGCCGGCCGCTCGAGCCGCATCCGCTGTTCGCCAGCTTCATCTCGGCCGCGGTGGACCAGTCACGGCTGGTATAAGCAGGCCGCGTTGCCATGCAGACCTATGTCGCGCTGCTCTACAGCATCATCCTCGGTGAGGGTCATCGGGTCATCATGGCCGACCTCAAGGCGATGGCCGAAGGCCTCGGGCTAAAGAATCCTCGCACCTTGGTGGCGACTGGCAATCTGGTCTTCGAGGCGCGGGCGACGGATATCGCCAGGCTGGAACAGCGGCTGGAAACGGCCTTCGAAAAAACCTTCGGCCGCCATGTCGTCATCATCGTGCGCACTGCCGAGGACTGGCTGAAGCTCGCCGCCGGAAACCCGTTCCCGGCCGAGTCGGCTGAAACTGGCGATCAGGTGGCGGTGCGGGTGATGCGCAAGCCTGCGCCCGCCGAAGCCGTCGCGGCGCTCCAGGCCTATGCCGCTGAGGACGAGAAGGTGGATTCGGTCGGCGGCGACATCTGGGTCGTCTTTTCGCGCGAGCGGCCAAGCTCGCGGCTGCTTGCGGCGATGAACCACAAGCGCATGGGCATCGGCACCGCGCGCAACTGGAACACGGTGCGGAGGTTGGTTGAGATGGTAGGCAGTAGGCAGTAGGCAGTAGGCAGTAGGCAGTAGGCAGTAGGCAGTAGGTTCCTACTCCCTAGGCCCTACTGCCTATTCCCTTCATTTCACGCCTTCGCCATCTTGGCGCCAGCACCCAGCGCCGCTGTGCGCAGCACGTAGTAGATCGCGCCGGCAATGGCCACGCCGAAGAACCAGCCATAAACGCCCCACCAGGCCGGCAGCCAGCTGGTGAAGTTGGGCAGGATCGACGAGAAGATGGCGCCGATGCCGGCGGCGATGAAGGCATTGACGTGCCAGCCGCCCTGGAAGCGGAACTCGCCTTCCTCGCGGTAGAGCGCCTCGACGTCGACCTCGCCTTTGCGGATCAGATAATAGTCGACCATCATGACGCCGAAGATCGGCCCCATCGTCGCGCCGATGATGCCGACAAAATGCGCGGCACTGCCTTCCCACGGTGCGAAGGGATAGAGCACCAGCGCGATCACCGCCGCGATGTAGCCGCCCTTCTTGAAGTCGATCTGGCGCGGAAAGACGTTGGAGAAGTCGAAGGCGGGCGAGACGAAATTGGCCACCACGTTGATGCCGAGCGTCGCCACAGCGAAGGTGAGTGCTGCAAGTGCTGCCAGGAACCAGCTGTCGAACTTGGCCGAGATCTGGTCGGGATGCAGCAGCACCTCGTGGTAGACGTCATAGGCAGCGATGGTGGTGACGCCGGCGACCAGCGAGAACAGGATCAGGTTCACCGGCAGGCCCCAGATGTTGCCCTTGCGCAGCGCGGCCTTGTCCGGCGCGTAGCGGGCGAAGTCGCAGAAGTTGAGATAGAGCGCCGAGAAATAGGTCACCCAGATCGCGGCGACCCCAAACAGTGCAGTCCACGACCCGGGATCGCCCGGAATGCCGGCATCGGCGGTCTTTTCGCGCAACACGTCCATCGGAATGTCGCTGGTGAAAGCGAAGGTTCCTGATTTGATGCAGAGATAGATCGCCAGGAGCAGCATCATCACCCACACCGCAGGTCCCGCCCAATCCTGGAAGCGGCGCACTGTCTCCATGCCCTTCTGGATGATCAGGAGCTGCAGCGCCCAGATGACGACGAAGCAGATCACCTCCAGGGTGGAATGGCCAAGAAGATGCGAGGTCTGGTTGAACTCGTTGAACCACGGCAGCCGCGTCAGAAGCGCCACGATGGCGCCGGAGGCCGCGGCAGTCTGCGCGCCGTACCAGAAGCACGCGACGATGGCGCGCACCAGGGCCGGAATGTTGGCGCCCCAGATGCCGAAGGAGGCACGCGCCAGCACGGGGTAGGGCACGCCGGTCTTCACGCCGGCATAGCCGACCATGTTCATCAGCACATAGATGATCAGCGAGCCGATGCCGATGGCGATGATGAAATTGACGAAGCCGCCGCAAAACAGGAACAGGCTGGCAGCGAGATAATAGCCCCACAGGCTGTGAACGTCCGACGTCCACACGTTGAAGATCGAGAATGGCCCCCAGTTCCTTACCTTCGCCGGCGCGAGGTCCTCATTGTACAGGCCAGGCGATGCGCCTTGTATTGTCACGGTGTAATCCTCCCCTTTTGCCAAACGCACCACCATGCGTTGGCCGCGCAGGTTAGGCCTGACGCAGGGGAACCGGCAAGCAATCCATTTGCCGGCTTTGGCCTTAAAGATATTCAATGAGAATCGCGCTTATCGATCGGCCTTTGTCGGAAGTCGGCGCAACAGCGGCTCTGAGTCGATCCGTTGACGGCCGTGATCAGGAGGCTTTGCGGTGAGGTGCCGCTGACGCTTCGAAATTAGCGGCAAGCCAAGCTATGGCGCGGGTGACATCGTCGAGCCTGTATTGAGCTGCGGTGGGACCGCGCGGCCTGACCCGGATCGAGATGCCGCCGGCTTCGTTGATCGCCTCGAAACCGTTTTCATCGGCGGTGTCGTCGCCGAGGAAGACCGGCCGCCGCCCGGCAAAGGGCGGGATCGCCATGAAACGCCGCACGGCAGCGCCCTTGGCCGCTTCGAGCGGCATCAGCTCAACGCCGGCGTTTCCCGGAATGACGCGGTAGCCCTTGGGAAGCTCGGCCAATGCCTGCTCGACAAGCTGGGTGGCCCTGGCCAGCAGATGCGGCGCCGCGCGCGTATGGATGGCGAGGACAGGGCCCTTGCGCTCGATATGGACCTGATCGTCATCCAGCTCGGCTTCAATGGCGTCGGCAAGGGCAGCCATATCGGCGGGAGTATCCGCGGCAACGATAGGACCGTCAGGCGTCAGCCGGTGTTCCAGCCCATAGAGACCGGCAACGCGCAGCCTCAGGGGATGAAACAATCTGTCGGCGACTTCAACCGAGCGGCCGGTAATGAAGGCGACGGCGCCGTCCAGCCGTTCGTCGATAGCGCCGAGCAGAGTGCGCAATTCGTCGCTGACGGACACCGCGTCCGGGTGCGCAGCGTGCTCCAGCAAGGTGCCGTCAATGTCGAGGAAAAGCGCCCATTGTCCGGCAGGCAGTTTGGGTGCGGTTGGCAGGCTCGTCATGACGCCACCTTGTGCATGCGCTCGACGAGCGAGACGATGTTGGTGTCGGTGCTTGCTGGCCACTCAGCCACACCTGTCGCCCGATCGAGGTCGCCGCGTTTGCGCAGCCGCGCCGCGTCCAGCAGCATGCTGCCGGCCCAGCGATAGACATTGTTGTCGCGCACGTTCTCGCGCATGCGGCGCATGCGCTGGCGCTGCTCTTCCGGTGGCATGGTCAGCGCCTGCTGCAGGGCCGCGCTCATCATCGCCGCGTCGTAAGGATTGACGATCAGCGCCTCCAGCAGTTCGCGCGACGCCCCGGCAAAGGTGCTGAGCAAAAGAGTGCCCTGCTCGTCGTCGCGTGCGGCAACGAATTCCT
Organism: Mesorhizobium sp. P2_E7; assembly: GCF_056403855.1. NCBI lineage: Bacteria > Pseudomonadati > Pseudomonadota > Alphaproteobacteria > Hyphomicrobiales > Phyllobacteriaceae > Mesorhizobium > Mesorhizobium sp. P2_E7. Next base: position 1,177,350 of record NZ_JBFUER010000001.1, read on the forward strand.
TGGCGACGAGGTTCATGCCGTCATGCAGGCTGGTGACCATGCAGATGTCGGCGGCGCGGTAAATCTCGTAGACCTGCTCCTGCGAGTGATGTTCGGTCACCATGATGACCAGCTTGTAGCCGTCGCTGCTGCCATAGCGCTGGTTGAGCTCATCGGCATAGCGCATGCATTCGTCATACAGTTGCTGATAGGCCGGCAGCGTGCCGCGGCTGGGCGCGGCGATCTGCAGGAAGACCAGTTTGCCGATCCATTCGGGATGGCGCGTGAACAGCTCGTCCAAAGCCTGAAAGCGGTCGAGAATGCCCTTGGTGTAATCCAGCCGTTCGACGCCGATGCAGAGCTTGACGTCCGGCCGCAGGCCGAACCTGTCGCGCAGGCGGCTGCGGCATTCCTCGACTGTCGGCAGTTTTGCCAGCAACTCGGCCGGCCATTCGATGGAGATCGGATAGGCATGCACCAGCGTCGTCTGCCCGCCATAGGAGATCGCCGCATCGGCTCGTTCGATACGGCTTTCCAGGAAGCGATCGACGCTTTCGGTAAAATTGTTGGCGTGGAACTGGGTGTGGAAGCCGATGATCGAGCTTCCGAGCAGCCCCTCGAGGATGCGCTCGCGCCACGGGCAGATGCTGAAGACTTCGGAGTTCGGCCACGGGATATGCCAGAAGGTGATGATGATCGCCTCCGGCAGGCGCTCGCGGATCATGCGCGGCAAAAGCGCGAAATGGTAATCCTGGACCAGCACGATCGGCCGCTCGTTGCGCGCCTCTGCCACCACCGTATCGGCGAATTTGCGGTTGACGGCCTCATAGGCCTCCCAGTCCGAGGAGCGGAAGATCGGCCGGGTGAAGGCGATATGGCAGAGCGGCCACAGGCCTTCATTGGCAAAGCCGAGATAGTAGCCTTGATATTCCTCCTCGCTCAGCCAGACGCGGCGCAGCGTGTAGGACGGTTTGTTCGGTGGCACCGGAACCCGGTCGTTCCCGTCGACGGTGAGACGATCCGCGCTACCGCCGCCATAGGCGATCCAGGTGCCGCCGCAGGCGCGTGTGATAGGCTCCAGCGCCGACACCAGTCCGCTGGCAGGCACCACAAGCTCGACGCCATTGTCCTTGACGTTGTGGATGTAAGGTTCGCGGTTGGAGACGACGATGACCTGCGCATCCGGCAGGTCGTCGGCGAGGATCTTGCGCAAGGTTTCGGGTGACCATGTCACAAGGGCTGCATCGACGGACTGGCCGTTCTTTTCAAACTCGCGCATGACCTTGCGCGCCGCCTCCGCCGCCACATCCTCGCCCGCCGCTCGAGCGGCTGGTGGGTGGCTGCCGCGCTGCCGGGATATCGAAAACAGGACGGCGAGGGCGGATAGGCCTAGGCTTGCCAGGATCACGATCCAGAGCATGTCGACGCCATAATTTGTCATTGAGTGCCAATCTCCGCCTTCGGCGGTCATTCTTCTTCGTTGAATTTGAACACGCTCGCCCGCGGCCGGCCGCCGGGGGCTGTCATTTTGCAACGCACAAAACTGCGATCGGTTCCCGCGAAAAGACCCAACTCAGCTTCGCACGATCAGCGGAACCAGCCCTTCATGGCGGTCGGCGAGAAAGGCGACGACGCGGTCACCGACGCGCTGGAAAGTGAGATCGACCTTGTTTTCGCCGACACCCAGATGCCTGAGGGTCAGCGTGTCGATGCCGATCGGCAGGCGCGGCCGGGTGACATGGATTTCGCCGTTCCAACCGTCGATTTCCAGGCCGAGGCAAGCCTGCATCAGCATGAAGGCCGAGCCCGCCGACCAGGCCTGCGGCAAGCAGGCAACGGGATAGGCGATCGGCGCTTCGCCGACCGAGCGGGTAAAACCGCAGAACAGTTCCGGCAGCCGCATGTTGAAATGCACGGCGGATTCGAACGTGCCGCTCATCAGCCGCACCACATTGTCGCGCTCGCCAAACCGCGCCAGGCCGGCGCCGCAAATCGCCGTGTCGTGCGGCCAGATCGAACCGTTGTGGTACGACATCGGGTTGAACAGCACCGCATCGTCGGCAAGCGTTCTCACCCCCCAGCCGGACTGGAAGGATGCCGAAAGCAGCTGGTCGGCGACCATTTGCGCCCGCGCCGGCTCGGGCAGCCCGACATAGAGCAAATGCCCGGCATTGGACGTGCGCACCTTGCAGGGTTCGCCGGCGCCATCGATGGCGAGCGCATAGAAGCCGAGATCGTCAAGCCAGAAATCGCGCTCGACGGCGATCCGCATCTCTTCGGCGCGGTTTTCCCAGTGATCGGCTTGCGCGAACTCGCCCCGGCGGCGGGCGAGCGCCGCCAGGCCCCTGAAGGCGGCAAAGACATAGCCTTGCACTTCCACCAGCGCGATCGGACCCTTGGGAATGCGCCCGTCGGCGTGGAAGACAGAATCGAAACTGTCCTTCCAGCCCTGATTGGCGAGGCCGGATTCGGCGGCCCGCTGATAGGTAACGAAGCCGGTCGCCCGGCTTGCCTCTTCCGTCCACTCGGCGGCGGCGCAAAGCGACGGCCACAGGCTGGCGATGAAGTCCATGTCGCCGGTGCGCTCTGCATAGGCGCAGGCAAGGTGGATGTAGAGCGGCGTGGTGTCGACGCCGCCATAGTAGCGGCCGAAGGGCAGCTCTTGCAGCGCCACCATCTCGCCCTTGCGCGTCTCGTGCATGATCTTGCCGGGCTGCGAGTCGCTGAACGGTGATGTCTCGGTCGCCTGGTGCTGGGCCAGGAAGGTGAGCACGCCGCGCGCCAGGCCGGGATTGAGCCACAGCATCTGCAGCGCCGAGATGACGCCGTCGCGGCCGAAGGCGGTGGAAAACCAGGGAATGCCGGCATAGGGGTAGGGGCCGGTCGACAGCTCGGTGGTCAGCAAGGCCACATCGGCGCGGGCACGTTCCACCCAGTCGTTGAAGACGCGGCCCGAACTGTGCACCGTGGCGCCATGGCGGCGCTTGGCCCGCATGCCGAAGCGGGCGCGCGCCGCAGCCGCCCGGAACCGGTCGCGGTCGGGCGGCTCGGCCAGTTCCGGACCAACCTCGACATAGAATACCTTGCTGCTGCGCTTGGTCACCGCGATGAGGAAATCCGCGCGCTCGGCACTCAATTGGTCCGGCGGCTGCGAAAACGAGATTGCGGACTGCCGTGCCAGACCGTCCAGTCCGTCGTAACGCAAGAGCACGGAAGTCGCATCTATCTCGGCCGCATGCGCCGTGCCGCGTTTTGGCCTGGTCGAGCCGCGCACCTCGAACATGTCGCGGAAATCGGCGGCGAAGTGCAGCGAGATGCGGATCGCCGAATGCTCCTGGCTGTAGTTGGAAAGGGTGATGCGCTCGAACAGCCGATCCTGCCACAGCAGCCTGACGCGTTCGATGTGGATTGCGCCCTGGGGGATGTCGCGGCCGCCGACACTTTGCATCGGCAGGTTGGTCAAATTGCTGGTGAACAGCACATTGTCCTGGCTGAGCGAGGCGCCGAGCAGCGATGTCTGCCGGCCGCCAACGGTGAGCCGGAACTCTGACAAAACGCGAGTGTCGTCACGGAAGAACCCGTCGCCCGCACCCCTGATATCGCCATAGGCATCGGCCACCGCAAAACAATCGCCTTGTTTCAGGGCGAACAGCCGGTGAGGCTCGCGCGGCGCTGTTTCGTCGAGGGAGGCAAGGGCCACGGCAGGGTCGAGCTTGCGCTCGTCAAGTTGGGTCATCAGTCACAAATCTCTGTTTTGGCTTTGGAGCATCCGGCGTCGCTCAAGACGCTTTCGCTTCAGCTGGAATGCCGATCAGGCGCGCATAGGCAGAGAGATAGTCGCGGGCCATCCTGCTGGCGGAGAACCGCTTTTCGAAGACGGCTCGCACCTTTCGACGGTCGAGCTGCAGCAAGGCTGGCACCGCGGCGACGGCGGCGTCACGCGAATCGACGATAAAGCCGGTAACGCCATGGTCGATGACTTCCGGCAGCGCGCCGCAGTTCCAGCCGATGGTTGGCGTGCCGCAGGCCATCGCCTCGACCGCGGCAAGGCCGAACGGCTCCGGCCAATCGATCGGAAACAGGAGCCCGGCGGCATTGCCGAGGAATTCAGCCTTCTCGTCCTCGGCGATCTCGCCGACATAGTCGATGCGGTCGCCGTCGATCAGCGGTTCGATCGTCTCGTGGAAATAGGCGCGGTCGTCATCGCCGATCTTGGCCGCCAGCTTGAGCTTCATTCCGGAGCGCAAGGCGATATCGATGGCGCGGTCCGGCCGCTTGTCGCGCGACAGCCGGCCGAGAAAGGCAAGATATGGTTCGTCCACCCCCGACTGGAAGGTCGGCTGGTAGAGGCCAATCGGCAGCCCGTGATGGATGGTGGCTAGCCAATTGGCCTTGGCGAGCCCGGTTCTCTGGCTGCGCGAGATCGAGATCAGGGGAAAGCGTGGAAAGCGCTCATAGGCCGGCGCCAGATCGACATAGTCCAGCCGGCCATGCGGCGTCGTCACCGTCTTGTCCGGCATCTGCTCGAAGAACGAAAAATGCAGAAAATGGCTGAGGTGAAAATGAATGATATCAAACTCATCGGCACGATTCCTCACATCGGCAAGCATCGCAAGATGCGCTGCTGTCTCTGACTTCAGCGGGCGTGGATCGAGGCGCAGCGCGCGTTCGCGTCCGGGTATCAGTCTGGCCGAGGTGTGGCTGTCGCCGCTGGCAAACAGCGTCACCTCATGGCCGAGATCGACCAGACCTTCGGTGAGGTAGGAAACGATCCGCTCGGTGCCGCCGTAGAGCCTGGGCGGCACGGATTCGTGCAAGGGGGCGACGTGGGCTATGCGCATGATTGGACTGTCCCTCAAAAGGCGAACACGGGAGCGAAATGCGTCAGCGGGCGTAACGTTCCGGATAAAAGCAGCCGCCGACAATCCCAAGCCAACCCGCGCGAATTTTTTTGCAAGAAGCGGGAACCAACTCGCTGTTCGCGAATTCTATAGGGTTGGTTCGCACTGCGGCCGACCAGGGAGAGAACAAAATGGACCGCTTGCATTTTTTTACGCCGGTGCGCATTGCGCGCGGGCAAGGACACCCCGTCGAGGAAGTCGATAGCGTTGCCGAAGCGATGGTCTTTCTGCAGAAATGGCCGTCGGGACGGCGTGGACCGGTCTACCAATGCGCCGTGAATTGCTGCTCCGCAGCCCTGTCGGGCCGGATGTCGGCCGAGGAGGCAAGGAAGGCGTTTACGGGGTTTGCCCGCATCACCCGCCTGCTCGACGATGATATGGCGATGCCGATGGGCGGCGAAAGTATGGCCGAAGTCTACGAGTTGAGGCGCTAGGGGCCTGGCCCAGCCATTTTGTGATTGAACGCCTGTGCCGTTGTGGCCCGGGCCGTCCTTTTTTACACCAGCGTATTCCCGGCCGGCCCTTCACTTCACGGGCTACACTGTGCTTTCATGCCGTGCGTGACCGGTGGTTGATCGCCAATCCACGGACGGTCCGCACGTGGAGGGCAGACATTGCCGAGACTGATCCTGGGAACACTCGGCGCTATCGTCATCGCCCTCATCTGGGCGGTCCTCGCCAGTTTGATGGGCGCGCCTTCGATCGTGATCACGGTCGGTGCGGTCGCCATAGGGGCCGGTGTCTACACCTACGTCGACAGACGCTCGAACAATTGAGCCGTCTATCGGACGGCTATCCGCAGACGCTTCACAAGGGCTTTTTTCGCACCGGGCCAACAGTGGCGCGTTCGACCAGGCGCACGCCGATGTTGACGCGCACAATGTTTGCGCCCGGATCCGCGATGCGTTTCATCAGCATCTGTATGCCGGCGCGGCCCAGTTCGAGACGGTCGATGCGGATAGTCGTCAGGGGCGGGCGGCTATGAAGGGCAACGGCGATGTCGTCGAGACCGATGACGGAAAAATCATCGGGAACCGTGAAGCCACTGCTTTGCAGCGCCTGCATGACGCCCAGCGCCACGATGTCGGTACTGCAGAAAAAGGCAGTTGCATCGGCCAAGGTGCCGTCCTGCAGCGCCTGGCGGACGACCTGCTGCGTTTGTGATTCCTGGACGCCGAATTTAGACAAGTCCAGGACATGGCGTTGCGGATCGAACCGGATGCCGGCTTCCTCGAGCGCAACCCTGAAACCCTCAAGCCGTCGGCGCAAGGACAGGCGATGCGGCAGTGCGACATGAACGATTTCGCGGTGCCCGGCGCTCAACAGGCGCTGCGTGGCGAGCCAACCCGCCGACCAGTTGTCGGGCAGGACACTGTTCAGGCGCATCGTCCGGTCCATGCCGTTGACGAGAACGGCCGGCAGCTTGCTGGCGATGATCCGTTCCAGCGCCTCCGGCTGGTCAAGGCCGATCGCGACGACCGCTCCGGTCTTGCCGGCTTGCAGCAGCTCCTCCACCTCGGCCACCACCGAATCGAGCGAAATCAGGCGCACGTCGATTTTGAGCGAATGGGCGGCCGCCTCGTCCAGGGCGCCGCGGATGACGTCCTCGTAGAACTGCGAACGTGAATAGAATTCCGCCGGCATCAGCATTGCGACGCTGTCGACACCTGCCTTGTGCAGCGACCGTGCCGTCTTGCCCTGGTATCCGTAACGCTCGGCGATATCGAGGATCTTGCGCCGGCTCTCCTCGCCAACGCCGCTCCTGTTGTTGAGAACCTTTGAAACGGAAGCCACCGAAACGCCAGCCGCATCGGCAATGTCGCGAAGGGTCGGGGCGTTGGCTTCGTCGTCCATCAGGAATGATGCTTCCGGTGCTGCGTTTGCTGAGTTCCTGATCGTCGTGCCGGCAGGTTACTGCGCATTGGCGTTGATTCTCTAACAAAAGAACTGGGATTCTCTACCAAAAGAACTGGGTATGCCCAAGAGAACGCATCAAGGCTTCCATGAAATAGTAGTCGCCGTAGGGAAGCATATTGTCCGAAAAGCCGGCAGTGACATGCGCAGCACCATGCGCGAGCAGGCCCTGCGCTTCCGGATCTTCGGTGAGATCACAACTGTCGAGCAGTCCGGCAAGCAAGCGCGCGCCGAACACACGCCAGCGCGCGGCCTCTTCGGGCTCGCATTGGTGGGCAAGCATATAGACGCCGGCAGCCATGATCGCGCCGGCGGAGCTGTCGCGCGGCGCGTTGACGGCATCGGGCACCGAATAGTCCCAGGCCGGGACGCCGTCGGTTTCCATCAACGCCTCGGCCTTGGCGGCAAGGCGGCGGGCTGCATCCAGACAGAGCGGGTTGCCGGTGGTGGCGGCGCACTGCGCAAAGCCATGGATCAGCCAGGCCTGACCGCGCGACCAGCAGGAATCGTCGGCATAGCCCTGATGGGTCTCGCCACGCAGCGGCTTGCCGCTGGCCGGATCGAAAACGAAAGTGTGGAAGCTGGTGTCATCGGCGCGCACCACATGTTTCAACGTGGTTGCGGCATGTCCCTCGGCGACTTCGTAAAAGTCCATGCGCCCGGTCTCGCCATGCGCCCAGTGGAGCAGGGCGAGGTTTTGCATCGTGTCGGCAATGATACGGCCATTGGCGAACTCGGCCCGCGTCCCGCCATGAATGGAACGCGCGTTCCAGGCCTGGATGTAACGACCTTCCGGTCGATACCTGCCCAGCAAGGCCGTCGCGGCCTCAAGCGCCATCCGATGCGCTTCCCGATCGCCGGTCATCAGCCAATCGGAGACGCAACCCAGCGAGAACTGAAAGCCCAGATCGTGATCCTGCGCGTTGTGGTTGGCCAGAATGCCCCGGGACACAGGGCGGCGGGCACGGGCTGCGTTCAGGAAAATCGGATCGCCCGTCAGCTGCAGCGCCAGCCACAATTGTCCTGCCTGGAAACTGATCACCCAATCATAAGGGCCGCAGTAGCTCCATGTGTTGTCGGCAAGGCCGATCTTGGGATTGCGCAGGCCGATGACGGGCATCGTGGCGCGCAGCCGATCGATGCAGCGGGCCAACGCCTGCTGGCGACGGTCGCGCTGGGAATCCGGATCGGTCACCTCGACGGCCTGGAAATAGCTGCTTCGTTCGATGCCCATTGTGCTGACCCTGTTCGATTGCAGGTCATTTCGCACGTTGACGAAAATTCCGTAAAGAGAAAAACTTTCTTTCGAAGGAAAAGTTTCGAATCCTAGTTTGCCCAGCATCGGAGGTGTCCGGCTTGGAAAATCGCCGTTCATGAGCCGCAGGGAGAGGGATGGCATGTCGGCAGTCGCCGCATTCGAAGGGAAGGTGCCTCGCGACCGCTCTGGTCTGCGAGAGCAGCTGGCCGCCTATGGTTTCCTCGCGCCCTGGCTCATTGGCTTCTTCGCCTTGACCCTCGGACCTGCGCTGGCCTTGGGGTGACTCCGAGCCTGACGCAAACCTTCCGGTACGATCTAGTCGGTCGGCTCACGAACGGGTCGGCACCTATGGCGACGACAGCTATACCTATTATGCCGCCGGCAACCGGCTGACGCGTTCGCTGATCAACGGGGGGGCGACCTCGACCACCTACAACTACACGAGCACCAACACCCAGCTCGCCCAGCGTTGCGGGTAGGAAAATGCCGCGAAATCGCTTATGTGAGCGGCAATTCGAACCGTTGGCAGCGGCAAAGTCACCAGGAATGCAAGATAACAACTATAAAAGCGTCCGGATTTCGGTCGCCCCCATGATGGACTGGACGGATCGGCATTGCCGGTTCTTCCATCGCCAGCTGACGCGCCGCGCGCTGCTCTATACCGAAATGGTGGTGGCGGATGCCGTCATCCATGGCGCGCGCGAGCGGCTGCTTGGCTTCGACGCCACCGAACATCCGGTAGCACTGCAGCTCGGCGGCTCCGATCCGCAAAAGCTGGCCGAGGCGGCGCGCATCGGCGAGGCCTTCGGCTACGACCAGATCAATCTCAATGTCGGCTGCCCGTCGGATCGCGTCCAGTCGGGCACGTTCGGCGCTTGCCTGATGAAGGTGCCTGACCTCGTCGCCGGTACCGTGGCGGCGATGAAGGCGGCGGTGAAGATCCCGGTGACGGTCAAATGCCGTATCGGCGTCGACGAGCAGGATCCCGAGCCCGCCCTCGACGCGCTGGCCAACGGTGTGTTCGCGGCTGGCGCCGACGCGCTCTGGGTGCATGCGCGCAAGGCCTGGCTGGAGGGGCTGAGTCCGAAGGAAAATCGCGATATCCCGCCGCTCGACTATGACAGGGTCTATCGCCTCAAGGTCGGAAAACAGAACAAATTCATCGGCATCAATGGCGGCATTCAATCGCTCGAAGAGGCTGCTCTCCACCTCGACCATGTCGATGGCGCCATGCTTGGCCGCGCCGCCTACCACACGCCGGGCATTCTGGCCGGCGTCGATGCAGCGTTTTATGGGGCTGAACCCGGCCCATTCGATTTCGCCGCGCTGATCGACACGATGGCCGACTATGCGGCCCGCCACATAGAGCAGGGCGGCCGGCTCGGCCACGTCACCCGCCACATGGTTGGGCTGTTCCACGGTCTGCCCGGCGCGCGCCGCTTCCGGCAGATTCTCTCGACGGATGCGACGAAACCCGGTGCTGGACCGGACGTGTTGAAGGCTGCTTTCGCGGCTGTCGACTTCGGCCGCACCGAACAGGCCGCTTAAGCGGTTCAGTCGCGCAAAATCATCCGGTCGCCGCGCACGTCGAAGCCCGACAGCGAGCCGATGAAATTCATGCCCAGCAGGCTCTGGCTGAGCGCGCCCGGTGCGGCGACCATGACCTGCATGTTCTTGCGCACGATACCGCCGATGGCCAGTTCGTCGGTTCTCACCGAAGCGGCGCGCGCCATGCCGTTGGCGGTCGAGACCGGGACGGTGAAGCTCAGTGCTGCCGGATTGAAGCCGGCGGCTTGCGCGTCTTCGGCCGTCAGCACCGTGCTGGTCGCGCCGGTATCGACCACGGTGCGGATCGACGCGCCATTGACGGTGATGCGGGCTTCGAAATGGCCGCTGTCGGCATTGTCCAGGGTCACGGTGGCATGGCCGTCCTCGACGCCGAGCGCCAGCGGGCTGCCGGGAACGAGGCCCGCCGTCACCCGGCTGGCGAAATCCTGCAACTCGTAGCGGTACTGGTAGCCGGCGACGAGCGCCAGCACGATCACGGCCCAGGTGCCGAGATTGCGGGCCATGGCGCTGAGCGGCCTGCCGGATCGGATCAGGCCGGCGCCGACCAGCACGCCGATCGCGCCCAGCCAGACCAGCCGGCTGAAATCATAATTCTCGATGCCGAACGTCCTGCCGGCGTCGTTGTTGATTATCAGCAGCACTACCGTGATGCCGATTGCCGCCATCACGATCCAGAACAGTCGGTTCATTGGACCTGCCGTTTCACGAGAGGACGTCGCGCTCGCGCGCCATGCGGGTGCGGCGGGTTTCCCGGCGCGGCCGGCGCTCGACCGTTTCCAGCCGGGCAGGCAATTTTGCCATGACGTCGCGTCGGGTTTCCGGCGTCATGTCCATCCAGGCGCCGATTTCATCGCGCGTGCGGCCGCACCCGAAGCAGAAGCCGGTTTTCATGTCGATCGAACAGACCAGGATGCACGGAGATTCGATGGCCGTCATGATGTTCTCTTGGAGATTCCTTTGCGGAATCCCTTGTCTCGCTTCCACATGGTGCAACGGCAAAGCCAATGCAAGCCCTTCGGATTTCGCCGCCGGCAGCCGTTTTTGCGGCACGGCCCGATGGTTGTGGCTTGATGGTTGTGCCGGCCGGGCAAGGCGGCTATGCCGCTTTCAACCCAAGAGACGAGCACCGAGGCCATGACCAGCGCACTGCCTTTCGACGATTTCCGCGATCTGCTGGCGAACCTGCCGCCGGCTGACGAGACGGCCGAGGCGCGCGTGCGCACGCTGTTTGCCAGGGCCGACAAGCCGGCGGGTTCGCTCGGCCGCATCGAGGACATCGCGGCCTGGCTTGCCGCCTGGAGCGGACGCGCGCCACCGGCGGTGAACCGGCCCCTGGTGGCGATTTTCGCCGGCAATCATGGCGTCACCCGTCACGGCATTTCGCCGCGCACCGTGGCGGCGACCGCCAATGCCGTCGAGCTGTGCGCCGCCGGCGGTGCCGCCATCAACCAGGTTTGCATCGCCAACGATCTTGGCCTCAAGGTGTTCGACCTGGCGCTGCACATCGCGACCGCCGACATCACCGAGGACGCAGCCCTCGACGAACGCGGCTGCGCCGCCACCATGGCCTTTGGCATGGAAGCGATTGCCGGCGGCGCCGATCTGATCTGCCTTGGCGATCTCGGCATCGGCAATTCCACTGTCGCGGCCGCCATGTGCGCGGCCCTGTTCGGCGGCAGCGGCGGCGACTGGGTCGGCCCCGGCTCGGGCGCCGATGCGGCGATGCAGGCGCGCAAAGCCAAGGTGGTCGATACCGCGCTCGCCTTCCACGGTGCAGCTCTGAAAGACCCACTGGAGGCGCTGCGCCGGGTCGGTGGCCGCGAGTTCGCTGCCATCGCGGGCGCCATCCTCGCCGCCCGGATGCAAAAAATCCCGGTGCTGCTCGACGGCTTTACCGCGACCGCCGCGGCGGCCGTGCTGCACGTCGCCAATCCCGCCGCGCTCGATCACTGCCTGCTGGCCAGCCTGTCGCCGGAGCCCGGCCAAAGGCGTGCCGCCGGGCGGCTCGGCCTCATTCCGCTGTTCGATCTCGGAGTCAGCCACGGCGAGGGGGTAGGGGCCGCCCTTGCCGCCGGCCTGGTCAAGGCCGCCGCGCTCACCAGTTCGGGCATGGCCCTCGCGGTCAAAGCCTAGAACAGGCCCTCAACGCCGGCGGGCAACCACCGCCTTGGTTGGCAGCGCCGGCAACTCCTCCATCACTCGGGCGAGCGGGAAGATGGCGATCGCTTCGGTGCCGACGCGCAGTTGGGAATGAAGCTCGAATTCGCCGCCATGCATGGCGAGCAGGCCCTGCACGATCGGCAGCCCGAGCCCGGTGCCCTGTTCCGCACTCTTGATGGCGATCGAACCCTGGCCAAAGGCGGACAGCACGATCGGAATTTCGTCGTCCGGTATGCCCGGCCCATTGTCCTTGACCGAAATGTATTGGCCGCCGCCCGCCGTCCAGCCAACGCGCACACGAACTTCGCCGCCGGTGGCGGTGAATTTTATGGCGTTGGACAAAAGGTTGAGCGTGATCTGCCGCACCGCGCGCTCGTCGGCAAACAGGCGCGGCAAGGCGCTTTCGAAATCCTGGACGATGCGGATGTCCTTGTTGCGCGCCTTCAACTCCATCATGTGGCAGCAATCTTCGGCAATGTTGAGCAGCATCACCGGCTCCTCGTTGAGCTGGTAGCGGCCGGCCTCGATGCGCGACAGGTCGAGGATCTCGTTGATCAGGTCGAGCAGGTGCTGGCCGGAATCGTGCACGTCGCGGGCGTAGTCGCGATAGGTGGGGTTGCTCATCGGCCCCAGCACCTCATTGGCCATCACCTCGGAAAAACCGAGAATGGCGTTGAGCGGCGTTCTCAGCTCATGGCTCATCGAGGCGAGAAAGCGCGACTTCGCCAGATTGGCCTCTTCGGCCCGCCGGCGGGCTTCGTCCGACATCGATTTCGCCGTTTCGACCTCGGCGATCAGCGCATCCTTTTCGGAGCGGAACGACAACAGCATCAGCGACGACTGGTTGAGATGGCGCGCGACGTAGGCGAAGAACGGCAGCGCCGCGACCAGCAGTGCGACCATCATCGTCTCGACCGACATCCACAGTTTGGATTCGGCATAGGCATAGACCGCCACCGGAATGACGAAGGTGGCGAGCAGCGAGCCGCGCAGGGACGACGCCGTAATGGCGGTCGCCGCCATCGCCAGCAGCAGCACCATCGCCTTGATCACCGGAAAATAATCGATCTGGCAGGTGGCGCAGCCGAGCCAGGCGAACCAGGCCCAGCCGAGGCCGCACAGCGAATGGCCGATCAGAAAATCCCGCCGGGTCCGAACAGGGTCGAGTTCGGCCGCATCGGTGCGTTCGACGCGCCGCGCCATGAAGGCGACGATCGAGTAGCAGGTCAGCGTGAACAGCGCCCAGATGCTGATCTGCTTGTCCATGCCCGCCAGAAGCCCGGTCGCCGCGATCGCCAGCACCAGCAGTGGAATTACGGTCGCACCTCCCACCATGGCTCGCGCATGCAGCTTCAGAAACTCGCGGTCGAAGTCGAGATTGCCGACCTGTTGCGAAAGACGGTCGCGCGTTCTGCGCACCGCGCGCGCCACATCGCTGTTGCGGTGCGGTTTCCTGCGGTCCACAATGAATTTATCCGCTGTGTTCGAGCGTAGCAGAGGCATGGAAACTTCGATTTATGCGCGCAGCGATCTCAATTCGTTAAGCTACGTTCGAATGATTAAGAGACTGTTTGCCATATGAGCCGTTCGTGGTCGCCAAGGCCGCGCCGGCGATACTATCCGCCGCCACCGCGAAGCCTGTGGCGCAAGCTGCTGGATTACGCGCTGACGATCATCCTGCTCGGCCTGCTCATCCTGCTCGCCGCGCGCCTCGACCGTTTCGAGACGCGCAAGGCGGAGGGGGCTGCGATCGTCAACGATGGCGATTCACTCACCCTTGGCGCCGAGCGCATCCGCATGCGCGGCATCGATGCTCCGGAATACCAGCAGATCTGCCGCAAGGACGGCGCCGACTATGCCTGCGGCAGGCTGGCGCGGCAGGCGCTGGTGCGGCTGATATCGGGCAATCCGGTGACCTGCACTGGCTGGCAGCGCGACCGTTACGGTCGCCTGCTCGGCGACTGCAAGGCCGGCGGCAAGGATTTGAACCGCGCCCAGGTCGAGGCCGGCTGGGCCATCGCCTATGGCGATTTCGAGACCGAGCAGGCCATTGCCCGCGCCGGCAAGGCCGGCATCTGGGCCGGCACGTTCGACCAGCCACAGGACTGGCGCGAAAACCACCATGAAGGCCCGGTCGAAAGACGGCACGGCACGCTGGCTTCGCTCGGTGACGCCTTGCGCGAAATCTTTCGCTTCCGGTGAGAGGCAGGCCGTGTCCTATAGTTGCAAGCCCTGTGGTTGCGGGCAGAGATCGGGAGGATTGAGATGAAACTGTTCGACGGTGGCCGCGCCCCCAATCCGCGGCGTGTCCGGGTCTTCCTCGCCGAGAAAGGCATCGAGGTGCCGCTGGTGCCGGTCGACATGGGTGCCATGGGGCACAAACAGGAGCCGGTCAGCTCACGCAACCCGCTGCAGCGGCTGCCGGTGCTCGAACTCGACGACGGCACCATCCTTACCGAATCCGTCGCCATCTGCCGCTATTTTGAGGAGTTGCACCCCGAGCCGGCAATGTTCGGGCAAGGTGCTCTCGGCAAGGCGCAGGTCGAGATGTGGCAACGGCGCATGGAGCTCAACCTGCTCAGCTGCGTCGCACAGGCCTTTCGTCACATCCATCCGGCGATGAAGGAGTGGGAAATTCCGCAGATCCCCGAATGGGGCGAGGCCAACAAGGCGAAAGCGGTCGAATTCCTGCATCTGCTCGACGCTGAGCTGGCGAAGCGGGAATTCGCCGCCGGCGATGCCTATTCGATCGCCGACATCACCGGGATGATCGCCATCGATTTCATGAAACCGGCGCGCATCAAGGTACCGGACGAGTGCACCAACGTGCTGCGCTGGTACAGCGCCGTCACCAGCCGGCCGAGCGCCTCCGCCTGAGATGGAGGCGGACCTCGAACGACTGACGGCAACGGTCCGCGCCTGCCGCATCTGCGTCGACAATCCTGTGGGACGGCCGCTGCCGCATGAACCGCGCCCGGTGCTGCTGCCGTCATCCAGCGCCCGCATCCTGCTTGCCGGCCAGGCGCCGGGCACCAAGGTGCATCTGTCCGGCATGCCGTTCACTGACGCCTCCGGCGACCGCTTGCGAAGCTGGTTGGCGGTCAGCGCTGAGGAATTCTACGACACAGAAAAATTCGCCATCGTGCCGATGGGTTTTTGCTTTCCCGGCCAGGATGCCAAGGGCGGCGACCTGCCGCCGCGCCGCGAATGCGCGCCGGCCTGGCGCGCGCAACTGATGGCGCTGATGCCGCAGATCGATCTCGTTCTGACGATCGGCTCCTACGCGCAATCCTGGCATATGGGTGAAGCGCGGCGGTCATCGTTGACCGAAACCGTGAGGGACTGGCGGACGATCTGGGATAAGCCGGCCAGCCAAAAAGTGCTGCCGCTGCCGCATCCGTCATGGCGCAATTCAGGATGGTTGAAACAGAATCCATGGTTTGAAATGGATTTGCTGCCCTTCCTGAGATCGGAAATCCGCTATCGGATTGCTTAAGCTTTAAGCAAGATATCACTCGCTTTTGTGCCATTCGGCAGAATTTCTTTCTTGTGAAAGGCCGAAATAAGAGGGAATATAGCCAATCTATTCCCAAAGCGCGCCGCGCCCGAGGGAACGCGGCCTGCACCAGGGAGCATCTCAATGGATCGCCTCGACAGAAAAATTCTCCGCCTCCTGCAGGAGGACGCGACACTCGCGGTTGCCGATGTCGCCAAGAAAGTCGGCCTGTCGACGACACCGTGCTGGCGCCGAATCCAGAAGCTCGAGGAAGAGGGCGTCATCAAGCGGCGCGTCGCCATCCTCGACCACGAGAAGGTCAATGTGCGCGTCACCGTCTTCGTGTCGATCCGCACCAATTCGCATAGCCATGAATGGCTGCGGCGCTTCTCGGAAGTCATCCAGGAATTTCCCGAAGTGGTCGAATTCTACCGCATGAGCGGCGACGTCGATTATCTGCTGCGCGTCGTGGTGCCCGACATTGCCGCCTATGACGCTTTCTACAAGCGGCTGATTGCCAAGATCGAGATCCGCGACGTGTCGTCGTCCTTCGCCATGGAGCAGATCAAATACACGACCGAAATGCCGCTGGATTACATGGTGCTGGACAAGGAATCCGGGGCCAATGCGGCCTGAGGGGATGTGGCCATCACGACGGAGACTTTCTAAACAACTCCAACGCGACGCCGAGAGGGATCATGATCACCAGGTATCCTATCGCCGCGTAAATAAGATGTAGGTTTTCGTGATGTTTAGGGAAAACGAATACGTTTAACAGGCCGGTGTAAAATATTGCGGCCGCCCACAAGAAGTGGCCGTTGGTTATGGTCTTGATCTCCTTGCTCAGCAGTTTTGACAGCAGAGTGAGGTACCATTCCTTCACGGTCGTCATGTTCATTTGTCGGAATGTCTCCAAACGCGTGTGAAACCTACGCCTTATGTTCGGAATTGCAACGAACTTAAGCAGCGGCCTAGGAGCTTGCGTTGGAACGCCATATACTTTGGCGCCTAGTTCTTCTTTTTGTTGAGGAAAGTCCAGGGCGAGTTGACCGGCAGCGTGACCGCGTCCGGCACAGAGTCGACAGCCGCCACTTCGGCCTTGCGCACGGTGTAGCCGGACTGGATGACGCTGACGCCGTCGAGAATGAACAACTGGCTCTTCTCCATGCCGGGCTGCAAGGCGCCGGTGACGGCAACCGCCTCATAGGCTTCCGACATCTTGTAGGGATGGGCCGGTGTGACCAGCACGATCTGGTTCGGCGGCGGCGTCGGCATGTGGCTGCAGGCGCCGGTCCACGGCACCAGCAGGAACTGGTAGACGAGGTCGCCGTCGCGGTCGACCGGCAATGCATAGCCGGCTAATTGTACTGTCTTGTCCTGCAGATTGAGCGACAGCGTCTCGCCGTGATCGGGGAGTTTTGCCGCGATCATCGGCAGGTTGGCATCTTCGGCCACCGCCTGCGTCGCCGGGCGCAGATCCTTCCAGAAGATGTGCGCGGTTTGTGCCGAAGCGTAGAAGGTAGTGGACGCCAGCAAAGCGGCTGCAAGCGCCAGGGTCGGTTTGAAATGTCTGCTCATCGGCCGCTTCCTTTGCGCTGGGAGTAAAGACGCCGTGGCCAGCGGCGTCAACGCTCGAGCCGCATCACATGTCTGCGAGAGCCGGCCATGCCGATTTCGTGGAAGCCGCGGGCCGCGAACATGTCGCGAAACCCCATAAAGGTATAGCTCGGCGAGGCCTGATCGACGGGGTAGGCCTCGATCGTGCGCGCACCCTTGGCAAAGGCATGGTCGACAGCAGCGTCGAGCAGCGCTGCCGCCAGCCCGCTGCCGCGCAGCGCTCTCGGCACATAGAAGCAGACGATCGACCAGATGCCGGTCTCGCCATCGTCCTGTTGCGGCGACAGCTTGCGGTAGGTCTGGCGCGGCGCGACCGAGCACCAGCCGACGGTCTTGCCGTCGTGCTCGGCAAGAATGCCGACCGGCGTGCCGGCCTCGACGAGCGCCATCATGACCTGTTTCAGTTCAGCGTGCTGGACATGCTCGCGGCGGCCGGGCAGGGGCCGCCAGGCCATGCACCAGCAATATTTCGGACCGCCCTGCGCTTCGAAGAGGCCCTCGAAATCGGCGCGCGTCTTTCGCGTCACCGCGGTGAACCGGATGTTGGCCAGGTCAACCTTTTCTGGCGGCGATCCGCTCAAGCGTCTTGGCATTGCTCAGTTCCCGCACTGCGTCCTTGCCGATCCAGCGCGCTGTCTTGTCTGGGGACATAGCGAGTTTCTGCGCCGTGGCAAGGGCAGCGCCGTGCATCTCCATCGAGCGCTTGCCGATCGAACGAAGCGCCCAGTTTACCGCCTTCTTCACGAAATTGCGGCTGTCGGTGGCATGCGCTTCAATGATCGGCAGGAAGCCGAGGAAGGTCGCGACCGGCTCTTGCTTCCGGTGTACGACGGACCAGGCCATCATGGCAAAAGCCGTGCGTCGAACGAACTCCCGCTCGTCGGCCGCGAATTCCTCGATCAACTCCTTCCAGGCGTCGGTGTCGACGAAGAGATCGGAGACGCCGTCGACGATATCCCAGGAATCGAAGGATGCCGCCCATTGCCTTGCATCCGCTGCGGAAAAGCGCTTCGGGTCGGCCGTGACGGATGCGATGAACTGCGCCTCCATGATGCCGGTCTGCCAAAGCTCGAAGGCTCGTTCATGGTTGTGCTTGATCTTTTTGGCGATCTGCCGCTGCATGCCATGCGAAATGCCGAGCGCGCGCTCGATCTTAATGCCATAGCGCAGCATGCCGCGGCGATTGTCCTCCGAGCCGATCGAGCGCAAATGGGCGACGATGTCGTCGGCGCTCGATTGGGGCGAAAGCTCGGCCATCCCAGCCTATTTCTCCAGGCGCGCCAGCAGGGACGACGTATCCCAGCGCTTGCCGCCCATCGCCTGCACATCCTTGTAGAACTGGTCGACGAGGGCGGTCACCGGCAGTTTGGCGCCATTGCGGTCGGCTTCATCGAGGCAGATGCCGAGGTCCTTGCGCATCCAGTCGACGGCGAAGCCGAAATCATATTTGCCGGCATTCATCGTCTTGTGGCGGTTCTCCATCTGCCAGGAGCCGGCAGCGCCCTTGGAGATCACCTCGATCACCTTCTCGATGTCGAGCCCGGCCTTCTTGCCGAAATGGATGCCTTCGGACAGGCCCTGCACCAGTCCGGCAATGCAGATCTGGTTGATCATCTTGGTGAGCTGGCCGGCGCCCGACGACCCCATCAGCCCGACCATGCGGGCAAAGGCGTCGATTACCGGTTTGGCCTTGTCGAAGGCAGCCTGGTCGCCGCCGACCATCACCGTCAGTACGCCGTTTTCGGCACCGGCCTGGCCGCCGGAGACCGGCGCGTCGAGAAAGGAAAAGCCGGCCTTTTCAGCAGCTTCGGCCAGTTCGCGCGCGACTTCGGCCGAAGCGGTGGTGTTGTCGATGAACACCGAACCTTTCTTCATCGCGGCGAAGGCGCCCTTGGCTCCGGTCGTCACCGAGCGCAGATCGTCGTCATTGCCGACGCAGGAGAAAACGAAATCCTGGCCCTCGGCCGCCTCAGCCGGCGTCAAGGCAAGCTTGCCGCCATGCTGAGCCACCCACTGCTCGGCCTTCGCCGCTGTGCGGTTGTAGACGGTGACGTCGTGGCCGCCTTTGTTCCTGAGGTGCCCGGCCATGGGATAGCCCATCACGCCAAGACCGAGAAATGCCACAGATGCCATAGATTTGCCCTTCAGATGGAAGCGAAATTGTCCGCGCAAAGCTCTAGGCCCTGCGCGCAATTCGTCAAGACGCGCATGAGCCGATCGACTGGTGCAGCCGGCCGGTCAACGCTTCAAATGTATTGTGATCCGGCGTTCGATCCATTCAACGCCATGGCGCAAGATCTCGACCATCACCAGATAGACGAGAGCGACCCAGATATAGGCCTGGATGTCGAACGAGTTGGCAAAGGCAAGCTTGGCCTGACCCATCAAGTCGTAGACGGTGATGATGGCGACGATTGCCGAAGCCTTGACCATCAGGATCAACTCGTTGCCATAGGGACGCAAGGCGACGATCAACGCCTGCGGCAGGATGATCTTGCGCAGCGTCTGCAGCTTGTGCAGGCCGAGCGAAGCAGCACCCTCCCACTGGCCTTTCGGCACGCTCTCGATGGCGCCGCGCAGGATCTCGGCCTGATAGGCGGCGGTGTTGAGTGCGAAGGCAAAGACACCGCAATTGAAGGCGTCCTTGAAGAAATCCCAGAGACCGACCGTTTGAAGCTCAGCCCTGAACGATCCCAGCCCGTAGTAGACCAGATAGGTCTGGACCAGCAGCGGCGTACCGCGGAAGAAATAGACATAGCAATAGGCGAGGCCGGACAGGATCCGGTTGCTGGACATGCGCCCATAAGCGACCGGCACCGACAGGATCGCTCCGAGCACCATCGATATGCAGACCAGCAGCAGCGTGGTTTGAAGGCCCTTTAGATAGGCCGGAGCATATTTGGCGAAGAAGTCGGCGTTCCAGGCAAAGATCAGATAGCTGACGATGCCGAGGCCGAACAGAATCCAGAAACCGACCATCGCATAGCCGATGACACGGCTGCGCGGCCAGCCGCGTGCCCGTGGCGGCGGCCGTTCGACCAAGGCGGCGGTGACGCTCATCGTTGCGCCTCCCGCCGGCCGAGCGAGCGCAGGATCGCGCTGGTGGCAAACGATGAAACGACGGCCAGACCAAGGAAGACCATGGCCGCAACGCCATAAAACAAGAACGCGTGCTTGGTAACGCGGGCAGCAGTGTAGGCATTGCGCAGCGTCTCGGCGAGGCCAACGACCGACACCAGCGACGTATCCTTGAGCAGGCTCAGCCAGCAGTTCTCAAGTCCCGGAAACGCGATGCGAAGGAGTTGCGGCAAGATCACCTTGCGCATGGTCAGCCAATTCGACAGGCCGATGGCATAGCCGCCCTCATACTGACCTTTTGGAATGGCGCGAAAGGCTGAAAGAAACACCTCGCTGGCATAGGATGAAAAGATCAGCGACAGCACGATCATGCCGGCGACGAAGCTGTTGACGTCGATGGTCGCGTCGGGTCGGAAATATCGCACGAGATGCTGCAGCAGGATCGGCACGCCGAAGAAAAACAGGAACAGCGTCACCAGTTCCGGCAGGCCGCGGAAGACGGTGGTGTAGATGTTGGCTGCCAGCCGCAGCGACGGTTCATCGGATTGTTTGGCCCAGGCGACGAAAAAGCCGATCGTCAGGCCGATGGGCAGCGTCGCCAGCGCAAGCGCAATGGTAACCAGTGCGCCATAGGCAATATCGTCAATCCAGCCATCGGGTCCCCAACTCAGAAGTATCCATATGTTCTGGCTTGGCATTGACGGGTCTTGTCTCCACTTCTGTCAGGCCAAGGCGGCAGGAGAAATTTCCCCCGCCGCCTTGTTTCAGGTGATCAGGACTCGGCGCCGAAGACGTCGAACTTGAAGTACTTGTCGTTGATTTCCTTGTACTTTCCGTTGGCGCGGATGGCGTCGATGGCGCTGTTGAGCTTTTTGACCAGATCCGTCTCGCCCTTGCGCACGGCGATGCCGGCACCCGGTCCAAAGATCTCGACCGGCTGCGGCGAGGGCTGACCGAGAATCTTGCAGCAGGCGCCTTCAGGCGAATCCAGGAACTGTTGCAAGACGACGATATCGTCCTCGATCGCATCGAGACGCCCATTGGCGAGATCGGCCTGCTCCTCGGGGCTGCTCGGATAGCCCTTGACCGTGCTGTCGGTGTAGGTTTTCGAGGCATAGTTGAAATGCGTGGTCGTGGTGGCGACGCCGATGGTCTTGCCGGCCAGATCTTCCTTGGTCACGCCCTTGAGGGTCGAGTCCTTCGGCACGGCGATCGCCGAGGGGGTGTTGTAGTATTTGTTGGAGAAGTCGACCTTTTCCTTACGCTCCGCAGTGATCGACATCGAGGCGACGATGGCGTCGAACTTGCCGGCCTGCAGCGCCGGGATGATGCCGTCCCAATCCTGGGCGACGAAGGTGCATTTGACCTTCATTTCGTCGCAGAGCGCCTTGGCGATGTCGATGTCGAAGCCGACGAGCTGGCCATCGGCGGTCAGATTGTTGAAGGGGGGGTAGGCGCCTTCGGTGCCGATCCTCAGGGTTTCCTGAGCCTGGGCGACGCCGAGCGTCAGCAGCGCAGCCGATGCGGCGAGCGCGATACGCAGTGCAATACGCATGATAGTCCTCTCTTTATGGCTCCCGGCCGTCGTTCCGAAACGGCTCTTGTGGGGCGGTGCTTTTGACCGCCCGCTGGCGCGATACTCCCACTGTTTTCGGGAGAAAAGCAACTGTAAAACCGTTGCTTGCGGGATTTGCGGCTCCAGCCAATGCTGACGCCGGGTTAGACAAATGAAACCGCTGGAGAGACCGGCTGAGCCGGGCTCGGGCAGGGGCCTCAGGGTTTGAGGCCGGTGGCGCGCTCGATGAAGTCGGCTATCCCTCCCGCGTCGTTGAGATCGAACACCGGCAGGCTTTCGCCGATGATTTCGAAGTCCGCGGCGATCGCCACGATATGCCCGTCGTTTGCCGAGAGCGGCGAGCGGTCCTTGGCCTCCAGGCGCCGGGTCTCGATCTTTTTGTGCGCCTCGCGCTTATAGCCTTCGACCAGCACGATGTCGCACGGTGCCAGCCGCGACAGGATCGTCTCCAGCGTCGGCTCGTCCTCTGCGCGCAATTCATGCATCAGCGCCCAGCGCACGCCCGACACCACCGCGACTTCCGTGGCCCCCGCCTGGCGATGGCGGAAGGAGTCGGCGCCCGGCTTGTCGATGTCGAACTCATGATGGGCATGTTTGACCGTCGATACCGTCCAGCCGCGCCGGACGAGCTCGCTGACCAGCTTCTCGGTCAGTGTGGTCTTGCCGGAATTCTTCCAGCCGGTGATGCCGAAGACGCGTCTGCTCATGGCCCGATGCTCTGCAACAGACGTTCGGCCACCGCAAGATCGTCGGCAACATTGATGTTGAAGAATGGGTCGATCTCATCGCCGCCGGCGGCCAGCAACGGAAACTCCACCTCGACAAAATCATGGCGCTCGATGAAGGCGGAGACCCGCCTGTTGTCCTCGTCGACCAGGAAATGGCGCAAGGCCTGACGCAGCCCGAGCGGCCACAGCGCGAAGGTCGGATGCCGCCTGCCGCCGGAACTGGCGACCGCGATCGAGCTCTGCCGCCTGGCTACAGCTTCGGCCAGCCTTGCGACCAGATCTGCCGGCAGGAACGGCGTGTCGCCGGCGGCCGTCACCAAGGATTTGCAGGCGGTATTTGCCGCTGCCCATTCGAGACCGGTGAGGATCCCGGCCAGCGGTCCAGCATAGCCTTCCACCGTATCGGCGAGAATTGGAAGTCCGACGGCCTCAAAGCGCGCCGGATCGCCATTGGCGCTCAGCACCAGCGATCCGACCTGCGGCGCCAGGCGCCTAACGACATGGTCGAGAAGCGGACGCCCGCGAAGGGCGAGCAAGGTCTTGTCGCCGCCGCCCATGCGCCGTGACAGGCCACCGGCCAGGATGATCCCTGCAATGTCTCGGCTCATGGCCCTATATGCCGTCCGGCGCCATGTTGGGTCCAGCGCTTTCGGCGGCTGGCTTTTGGCGACCGACGACCCGCTCGCGATAGAGGGCGTAGAGGCCGGAGCCGATGATGATGGCCGAGCCGACGATCATCGGCAGGTCAGGGATATCGCCGAAGATGCCGAGGCCGAGCAGGATCGACCACAGCAAGGCGGTGTAACGGAACGGTGCGATGAAGGAGATGTCGCCCGAACGCATCGCCATGATGATGAACTGGTAGCCGATCAGCACCAGCACAGCCGCCAGCGCCAGCAGCGCCGTGCCTTTGCCCGACATCGGCGTCCAGCCGCCCATCGGCGATAGCAGCACGGCGCCGACAATGGTCATGGCGATTGCGGTTGCCGTCGACACCAGCAAGGTCGGGATCGCCTGCGGGATGCGCTTGGTGGCGAGGTCGCGCACCGCACAACAGGCGACGCTGACGAGTGCGTATATCGAATAGACGCTGAATCCTTCGAAACCCGGCCGCACGATGATCAGCACGCCGCCGAAACCGACGGCGATCGCCAGCCAGCGCCGCCAGCCGACGCCTTCGCCGAACACAAGGGCCGCGCCCATCGTCACCGCCAGCGGCAGCGCCTGC
Source organism: Mesorhizobium sp. P2_E7 (assembly GCF_056403855.1). NCBI lineage: Bacteria > Pseudomonadati > Pseudomonadota > Alphaproteobacteria > Hyphomicrobiales > Phyllobacteriaceae > Mesorhizobium > Mesorhizobium sp. P2_E7. Next base: position 1,200,854 of record NZ_JBFUER010000001.1, read on the forward strand.
AGCACCGCCGAGACATTGGCTATCGGCAAATGTGCCAGCGCAACGAGGAAGGCCACGGTGGCGCCGGCCTCGCTGACGACGCGTAGCGCCACCAGCGGCTGCAGCATCGAGCCCGGGCGAGCCAGCGCGCCTTGCTGCCAGGCAAGCAGGCCGACAAGCACTGACGCAAAGGCGCCGCGCACCAGCATGACCTGCGCCATGTTCATCGATTCCGACGAGAACTTGGTGATGGCGTCGTTGAGGGTGAAGCCGATCATGGCCACCATCATGAACAGCGCACCGCGAAGATTTGGGGAAAGAGGCAAGGGCGTTACCGGTTTTGCAAAAGCAATTCCAGGAAAAGTGTGAAACGGTTGTCCGTCCGGAATTGCGTGAAAACAAAGAATAGAGCGGTTCGACGTTTCGGTGAAACGGTGACCCGCTCAAGCCTGTAGCAGCAGGCGGCAAGACAGCAACGTCAAAGAAATAGGCCACGGATTTTCACCCGTGGCCTGCAAACCCCCGAGAGGGCCGGTCAGATGACCAGGTGCCTCATTTCGGCGTCAGCACCTCGGTGCCGCTGCCGTTCTTGCCGGCGATCGTCCACAGGCCGTGCAGCGAGCCGTCATCCTCTACCTTGTAGACGACGAGGCCGATCTCCTTGCCCATGACATAGCCGGCGGAGAAGGCATTGTCGTTGCGCATGCAGATGCCGTCCGAGGACGACCCGCCCGTCTCCCAGTGGATGGTGCAAGTGGTCTCGCTGGTCAGCGTGATGGTGGCTTCGCCGCCATATTTCGAGCCGTCGAAATTGGTGCCGGCGACGGTGTAGGTGCCGCCGATTGACTGTGCTGCCGCAGGCGCGGCGGCAAACGCAAGCATTGCAAGCGAAAGTAAGAGTTTGCGCATGTCGTATCCCCAGTGAACAAAGAACCGCTACAGGCCGGAAGCTAGGCCCGATCACGCTTGCGGTAAATCCGCTGGCTGTTTGCGCAGAAGACTTTTTCTGGGATGTGTCCGAAAATGCTCAACGTGCCTTCAGGCTGCCGGCAATGGCGCCGACCAGCGGATCGTATTTCGCTTTCACGGCCGGTGGATAGTCGATCCACACGGTGCGGATGACCCCGTCCTTGCCGAACAGGCGCCGCTCGTAAAAGATCTTGCCATCCTTCAACCCCGACAGCACCGCCCAGTTCTTGCCGGTCTTGCTGTAGCTGATCTCGTAGCCCGCCTCGTTGCTTGCCTTCTCTTCGGCGACAAAACTTTTCGGCGTGTCGTCGCTGATGTTGAGGATGCCGGAGCAGATCAGGCTGGCGCCGTCGGCGCTCAGCCACTGCTGCCCGTCGCCATTGTCCGGTTCGGGCTGGCGGTCGGTGAAGATATCGTCGGGAAAGGTGCAGACGGTGCCGAAGCGCGCATTGGTGTAGGTGAACGGCGCAGCATTGGCGCTGCCTGCCGCGATCAGTGCAACTGCCAAACCAATGGAAAGACGATTCATTCGATGTCTCCAGCCAACCAGAGCAATTCCAGGAAAAGTGGGAAGCGGTTTTCCGTCCGGAATTGCGTCAAAACAAAGAGATAGAGCGGTTCGCCGTTTCCTTGAAACGGTGAAACGCTCTAGGGGAGAGACACTCCTTGCACTGAATCGCGGAAAAAATCAGCCGCCGGTGACGCTCATATGCCTGGATACCGAGGGGCGGCTGGTGCGGCGGTCGATGATGAAATCATGCCCTTTCGGCTTGCGGCCGATAGCTTCGTCGATCGCGTCGGCGACCAGTTCGTTGCCTTCCGACGCACGCAACGGCGCGCGCAGGTCGGCGGCATCTTCCTGGCCCAGGCACATATAGAGCGTACCGGTGCAGGTCAGCCGCACGCGGTTGCAGCTTTCGCAGAAATTATGCGTCATCGGCGTGATGAAACCGAGACGGCCGCCGGTCTCGGCGACATGGACATAGCGGGCCGGGCCGCCGGTCTTGTAGGGGATGTCGCTCAGCGTGAACTGACGCTCCAATGAAGCGCGCAACAAGGACAGCGGCAGATACTGGTCGGTGCGGTCGGCGTCGATCTCGCCCATCGGCATGGTTTCGATGACAGTGAGGTCCATGCCGCGGCCATGCGCCCAGCGCATCATCTCCGGCAGTTCGGCGTCGTTGAAGTCCTTCAGCGCCACTGCATTGAGCTTCACTTTCAGCCCCGCCGCCTGCGCGGCGTCGATGCCTTGCATGACCTTGTCGAGATGGCCCCAGCGGGTGATGGCGTGGAATTTGTCGGCGTCCAGAGTGTCCAGCGAAACATTGATGCGCTCGACGCCGCTATCGGCGAGCTCGGCGGCAAAGCGCGAAAGCTGCGAGCCGTTGGTGGTCAGCGTCAGCTCTTCCAGCGCGCCACTCTTCAGATGCCGCGACAGCTGGCGCACCAGGTGCATGATGTTTTTGCGCACCAGCGGCTCCCCGCCGGTGAGGCGCAATTTGCGCACGCCCTTTTCGATGAAGACGGTGCAGAGCCGGTCGAGTTCCTCGAGCGACAGCAGGTCTTTCTTGGGCAGGAACGCCATGTCCTCGGCCATGCAATAGGTGCAGCGGAAATCGCAGCGGTCGGTGACCGACACGCGCAAATAGCTGATCGTGCGACCGAAAGGATCGATCATGTTCATGCGTCAAGCGTTTCCAATGGCTGCGAGTGGCGCCGTTATATACGGCTATGTGATACGAACTATCTAGCCATTCAAGATAGCCGCTCTTGATCTTTGGTAACATTCCCCGGCCGACATCTGATGTCGGCGGGGTTCAAATGGCCTTTTCCGGTCGCGCGAAGCAGCGTAGGGAAGGGCGGGATCGATGCGGGATTGACGAAAAATGACGGCGCCGAAAGAACTCAGAGTCTCGAAGGACAGAAAACTGCTGTCCGTCACCTTTCCCGATCATCGACCGTTCGAGCTGCCGGCCGAACTTTTGCGCGTCGCCTCGCCCTCGGCTGAAGTGCAGGGCCATTCGCCGGACCAGCGTGTGACCGTGCCCGGCAAGCGCAACGTCGCCATCCTCAAGATCGAGCCGGTCGGCAACTATGCTGTGCGCATCACCTTCGACGATTTCCACGACACCGGCATTTTCACCTGGAACTATCTGCACACGCTCGGCCACGAAAAGGAGGAGCGCTGGAACGCCTATCTCGCGGAACTCCAGGAGAAGGGATTGAGCCGCGACCGCTAGTTTTGACCTCCCGCTGTCGTCAAAACGTCATTGACCTGGAGTAGCGCCGGCAAAGGTTCGGAGACGGAAAAAATGTCTGAGATCACATCGGTCGAACAGCTCGAAGCGCTCTATGGCCTGCCCGGCGAAGCGTCGACGGTCAAGGAACTCGACCATGTCATTCCCGAATATGCCGCCTTCATCGAAGCCTCGCCCTTTGTCGCTTTGGCGACGAGCGGACCGGAAGGGCTGGATTGTTCGCCACGTGGCGATCTCGCCGGCTTCGTGCGCATCCATGATCCGAAGACGTTGATGATGCCGGACCGGCGCGGCAACAACCGCGCCGATTCGCTGAAAAACATCATCCGGGATCCTCGTGTCGGGCTGCTGTTCCTGGTGCCGGGCTCGGGCACGACGCTGCGCGTCAACGGCCGCGCCCGCGTCACTACAGATGCCGCGCTGTGCGCCTCTTTCACCGTCGAAGGCAAGCCGGCGCGCTCGGTCACCGTGGTCGATGTCGATTCGGTCTATTTCCAGTGCGCCCGCGCCATCGTCCGCTCGGAACTTTGGAACCCGGCCAACCACGTCGATCCGAAATCGCTGCCGACGCCCGGAACAATCCTGGAAGTCACCAGCCGCAAGAACATCGATGCCGAGACCTACGACAAGGAATGGCCGGAGCGGGCGAAGAAGACGATGTGGTGAGCGGGGCTCCCGGAAGCCAGGCTATGCCGCAGCGCTATTGCCCCAACTTCACGAACAGCACCGTCCCCAGTTTGTCGCCCAATTGCGCAATGACCATGGTGTCGTTCGAGGCCCAGGTGAATGGCTGCTGGCCGCAACATACCGTGGGGAAAAATCCTCCGCCGATGAGCAGCCGGGCCGGCTTGCCAGGCGCCTCGGCGAGAAACAGGCCGCCGGGCATATCGGCGTTGGTTCTGTCGTAGGTGATATAGGCCAGCGCCGACCCGTTCGGCGACCATGCCACCCCGACGAGGTTCTGGACACGATCGACCGGCATGATCTCGCCGCTGGCAAGATCGACAACCTTTGCATCGATGCCGCTGGCTGTTCGCCCGAGCAGCAGGAGGAATTTCCCGTCAGCCGAAAAAGCGAGCCCAGCCGGCTGACCGGTGTCACGCATGGCCGCGACGCGCTTTGGCGTCGCTTCGCCGAGCGTCAGCAGATAGATGCCGGCTTTGTCCGCATTGTCCTTGTCCGCCACGCTATAAGCGACTTGCTTGCCATCCGCAGACGTCGTCATCGCCCAAACCCGGAATTTGCTCCTGGAGGCAATTTCGAAAGCAAGCTGAGGATCTCCGCCGGCAGCCTCGATCGTCATCAGGCTCGTCGAAGTACCTTGCTTGTAGCCTCCGTCGGGGATCGCGTAGCGGACGAAGGCGATGGTGTCGCCGTCGATCCAATGAGCGAGGACGTCCAGGTTCGCCGGTCCTTTGCCGTCGAGAAAGCTATCGTCGAAATTGTCCTCGGTCAGGGTCTTGACGCTGAATGTCGCCGGATCGAAAAGCCGGATGTCGGTATCCCGGAAAGCCTGTAATCCATAGGTGTATGTCGGCATCAGCAACTGGCTGCCCCCCGGCGACCAGAACATGTCGGCCGCTTCGCCCGGGCGGTTTTCGGGCGTGGATTGGGCGCAGGCGATTTTTGCCCAGGGTCCGATCTGAGCCGGAGCCAGCAGACAGAACTCGCGGCCGTTGAGATGAAGCACCCGGCTGCCGTCCGGCGACAGCAGCACCGCCTTCTGGCCGGAACTGGTCCACATGTCCTTGATCACCTTGGTGTCAAGGACGCGGTATTTCGCGTAATCCTGTGCAGCCGCCGGGCCGCAGAGAGCCGCAACGATGCCAAGCACAGCCACGGAAAAATTGCGCAGGGTAAGACGCATATCGATTGCCCTCACACGACACGCGAGAGCATGATCTTCCTCGGGATCATGCCCTGACTGCTCAGGTGTCCTTCAGCACATCGTAGATCTTGCGCATCTGCTCGCCGATCATGTCGCACTGTTCCGGCGTCGACTGGCTCATCGCCTTTTCGATCAGCGCCATATGCACCTTCAGCGCCTTCATAAGCAGCTCCGTGCCGCCTTCGGTCAGCGTCAGCCGCAGCACGCGCTTATCCTTCTCGTCGCCTTCACGAACGAGCAGGCCGCGCGCCTCGAGTTGCGGCAACAGCATGGTGATGTTGGAGCGGCCGACCAGCAGTTTGCGGGCAAGATCGTGCTGTGACATGCCGGGATGGCGATAGAGGTTCATCAGCACGTCGAGCTGTGCCGGCTTCAGGTCCAGCGGCGCCAGCTTCGCCGCCAGCGCGCGCTCCAGCACATGGCAGGCGCGCGCCACCGCGACCCAGTTGCGAAAACGCGGGTTGTCCCAGGGCAGCTCTTGTTTAATGTTCATGTTTGAACTATTATGTTCATGCTTGAACGGAATGGATGGATCGCCACTATGGCATCATTTGGACTGAAGGTCATCCGGGGCGTGTTCGGCGCCGCTGAGCATGTGGCGCCTCGTCTGAGCGGCCGCGCCGCCTTCGAACTGTTCTGCCGCACGCCGAGCGTCAAGACGCTGAGCGACGGCGAGCGCCGCGCGGTCGACCGCGCGGCCGGCTTCATGGCCGAGGCGCGCCATCACCGGCTGAAGACCAAGGCCAGCTGCGTCATGGTGCATGAATTCCGGCCGGAGCCGGGTAGGGCGTCCGCCGGCACGGTGCTGGTCATCCATGGCTGGCGCTCGCGCACCGAATATATGCGCGCGCTGATCGAAGGCTTTCGCAATGCCGGCTACAGGGTCGCCTCGCTCGATCTGCCGGGCCACGGCCAGTCGCTGGGCCGTCGTCTCAACATGGTCAATGCGGTCGAGGCAACCAGGGTGGCCGCTGACTGGTTCGGGCCGTTCAAGGCGATCGTCGGCCATTCCTTTGGCGGCGCCGTCGCCGCCAACGCCATTGCCGGGTCCATCAAAGGCGTCCAGCCGGTGGCGGCCGAGCGGCTGGTGCTGGTCGCAGCACCCAGTTCCTTGCCGGCGATCTTCGCCGACTTCAGCCGCATGCTGAATGTCGGCCCGCGTTCGCAGATCTCGATGGCCGATCAGGTGAAGCGGCTGTCAGGCCGGGCGCTCAACGAATTCACCGGCGACCGCCAACTGGCCGAGGCGCCGGTGCCGACGCTGGTCATCCACGCGCCGGACGATCGCGAGGTTCCGGCTGACCATGCCAGGCGCTATGCCGGCGCCGGCAGCCATGTGCGGCTGCATTGGGCCGACGGGCTCGGCCACCGCCGCATTCTTGCCGACAAGGGTGTCGTCGAACGCGCAGTCGGCTTTGTGACCGGTCACCAAGACACAGTATCGCTGCACTGACCTGACTGATTATTTCTTCTTACCACCCGGTTCGACCGGCAGTCCCGCCGCTTTCCAGGCGGTGTAGCCGCCGAGAATGTGCTTGACGGGAGACAGCCCCATATCCTGGGCCGTCTTGGTGGCCAGCGCCGAGCGCCAGCCGCCGGCGCAGAAGAAGACGAAGCTCTTGCCCGAAGCGAAGAACGGCTTGTGGTATGGGCTTTCGGGATCGATCCAGAATTCCAGCATGCCGCGCGTGACATGCTTGGCGCCGGGGATCTGGCCGTCGCGCTCCACTTCGCGAGGGTCGCGCAGGTCGACGAAGATGGTCTCCTCGTCGTCGAGCAGCCCGGCTGCTTCCTCAGGCGACAGCACCTCGATCTCGGCATTGGCCTCATCGAGTAACTCGCGATACCCTTTTTTCACGAACAATCCCTCCCGGCCGCATGTTGTCGCCGCTGACCGGATTTCCAGCACAACGCCAGCGCTTTGTCACGCCGTTCCGGCAAGCCCTTGCCACGCTGCCATCGCCCCGGCGACCGTCGCCATCAGCGCGTCGCACGAGGCGCCGTCGCGGGCCTGGATCGACATGCCGTGTTGGACCGTCGCATAGAAGGTCGCCGCCGCGTCGCTGTCGAAATTTTCCGGCAATTCGCCTTCCGCCACACCGCGCTCCAGCCGTCGCAGCAAGAGGGTGTGGTTTTCGGCGCGGCGGCGGCGCAGATCATCGCAGATCGCGCCGCTGCTTGAGTCCTTGTGCAATGCGCCGAGTGCGATCAGGCAGCCTTGCGGGCGGTCGCTCTGCGAATAGGCCCGGGCTGTCTGGCGCAGGAAATTCTCGATTGCCTGACATGCTGTCGGCGCCTCGTCCAGCGCCGACCAGATCTCGGTGCCTTCGTTCCTTGTGTAATAGTCGGTCGCCTCGAGGAACAACGCCTCCTTGCTGCCGAAGGCGGCATAGAGGCTGGGCGAGCTGATTGCCATCGCCGCGGTCAGGTCGGCGATCGAAGTGCCCTCATAGCCTTTGGCCCAAAACAGCTCCATCGCCTGCCGCAAGGCGGCGGTTCGATCGAAGGTTCGGGGACGGCCTCTTTCCGGCATGGCGCTCTTTTCTGTGTTGATCGATACATAATTAACTTGACGTCGTCGGGCAAGGTTGCCAGTTATTTATGTATCGACCGTTACAGAAAAGGAGAATGACATGTCAGCGAACGGATTGAACGGCAAGGCAGCCTTGGTGACAGGCGGCAGCCGCGGCATAGGTGCTGCGATTGCAAAGCGGCTTGCGGCCGATGGCGCCGATGTCGCCATCACCTATGTCAACAGCGAGGCGCCGGCGCAGGCGGTCGTTGCCGAGATCGTGGCGGCTGGCGGGCGCGCCATCGCCATCCAGGCCGACAATCGCGACGCCGCGGCAATCGAAGGTTCGGTCACCGAGGCCGTCAATGCCTTTGGCCGGCTCGATATCCTGGTCAACAGCGCCGGCATCTGGCGCGCTGCTCCCATCGAACAAATGTCGCTGGCTGACTTCGATGAAACCATGGAGGTCAATCTGAGAGCCCCGTTCGTTGCCTCGAAAGCGGCAGCCGCTCACATGGGCGAGGGCGGCCGCATCATCTCGATCGGCAGCAATCTGGCGGAGCGCGTCACCGACACCAGCCTCAGCGCCTATTCGACCAGCAAGGCGGCGCTGGTCGGCCTGACCAAAGCACTGGCGCGCGACCTCGGTTCGCGCGGCATCACCGCCAATGTCGTTCACCCTGGTTCGACCGACACCGACATGAACCCGGCCGAAGGACCGCATGCCGAACACCAGCGGCAGAAGATGGCGACGCCGCGCTTCGGCAATGCCGACGAGATCGCCGGCATGGTGGCGTGGCTGGCCGGTCCGGAGGGGCGCTTCGTCACCGGCGCCGCGCTGACCATCGACGGCGGCGCCAACGCCTGAGGCAACAGCCTGCTTTGACGACGAGGGGCGGCGACGCCGCCGCCGCTCCTGGCGTCACGATGTTGTGAAACCGTTCTGCAACAGGCCCGCCGAAATTTATGGAAGATTAACGAAATCAGTATGAATCAGTATAGTAGCGCCTTACATCCGCCATGCGGTTGGCAAAATCGTCTAGCGGCGCGGAACGGGAGCCGGCTTGCAGCCGGAGCGGGTGATTCATGAAATTCCTCGGAAATAAAGCCACCGTGATGCCGCTTGCAGTGGCGGCAACACTGGCCTTCTGCATGCCGCAGGCAAGCGCACAGGGCCTGTTTGACATGCTGTTCGGCGGTGGCGTCAGGCACAATCCGCAAGGCGAGTTCCCGCCGCCGCCAAAGCGCAAGCCGAAGCCGGCAGTGTCGGGTGGTGGCACCAAAATCAGCAGCCCGTCCTACTACACCTACAAGGCCGACAAGTTGGTCCGCATCGACTTCACTTCATTGGTGGCAGCACCCCCTCAGGTGGCAACTGCCGAGGACGCCGCCTTTGTGCCGTCGGCGACAAGCACGGCCTTCCGCGAAGCCGTTGCCGGCCTCAGCGACTACGAACTCTATGCCGAGCCCGATATCGCCAAGGCGCTGATTGCCTATTACTCGGCCAATCCGGACTTCATCTGGGTGAACGACGGCAACCCGAATGCCCGCGCCCAGGATGCGGTGCGGGTGCTTGGCGAGGCCGCGAGCTACGGCCTCACGCCGGCCGACTACACGGTCGAGGTGCCGGCAGCCAATACATCGGCGGTCGATGCCGACGCGCATCTGAAGGAGCTCGTGCGCTTCGAGATGGCGCTATCGGCGCGCGTGCTGCGCTATGCCCATGATGCCCAGAGCGGCCGCGTCGATCCTAACCGCATCACCGGCTACTATGAATTTCCGCCGAAGCCGGTCGACATGGAAGGTGTGCTGAAGACGCTCGCCCACACCCAGGAAGTGCGCACCTATCTCGAATCGCGCCACCCGCAAAACTCCGAATACCAGGCGCTGCGCGTCGAACTGGAATCACTGCAGGCCAGCGCCGAAAACGAAATCGTCGTCGATCCGACACTGTTGCTGAAGCCCGGCGAGACCAGTACCGAACTGCCGAAGTTGCTGACGCTGATCGCGCGCAATCTCGACGACGAGATGGGCGGCGCCTATGGCGAGATCCTGTCCCGGCTCGGCACCAGCGACGTCTACCTTCCCGAACTGGTGCCGGTCATCAAGGCCGTGCAGATGAAGGCCGGCATGAAGGGCGACGGCGTCATCGGCCCGCGCACTGTCGCGACGTTGGCTGGCGCGTCCAAGGCCGACAGGTTGCAGAAAGTGCAGGTGGCGCTGGAAGAGCTGCGCTGGATGCCGTCCGATCTCGGCAGCCCGCGCGTCTTCATCAATCAGCCCGCCTTCACCGCCAGCTATATCGACAATGGCGAGGAGAAGCTGAAGACCCGCGTCGTCATCGGCCGGACCACCAACCAGACCGCCTTCTTCTTCAAGGAGATCAAGCAGGTCGATTTCCATCCCTATTGGGGTGTGCCGCAGTCGATCATCGTCAACGAGATGCTGCCCAGGCTGCGCAACGATCCGGGTTATCTCGACCGTGCCGGCTACGAGGTGACCGATTCGCGCGGCAAGCGGGTTCCCTCATCGGCGGTCAATTGGGGCGCCTACGGCGCCAACATCCCCTACAGCGTGCGCCAGCAGCCGAGCGAAGCCAATGCGCTCGGTGAGTTGAAGATCCTGTTCCCCAACAAGCACGCCATCTACATGCACGACACGCCGCAAAAATCATTCTTCCAGCGCGACATGCGCGCATTGAGCCACGGCTGTATTCGCCTGCAGGACCCGCGCGGCATGGCGGCGGCGGTGCTCGGCGTCTCGGTTGACGACGTCGCCGAGAAGCTGAAGCACGGCCACGCGACCGAAGACGTGACGCGCAAGATTCCCGTCTATGTCGCGTACTTTACCGCCTGGCCGAACCTGTCCGGCAACGTCGAATATTTCAACGACGTCTACGACCGCGATACGCGGCTGATGCAGGCCCTGGACGCAACCGAGGCAGTGCGCTCGCCGACGAGCTGATCCCACAATGGTTCCTCGTTCATCGAAACGAGGAACCATTCCTATCTCTTTGGTTTCTTTAGACGATAGACGGTCGCGCGTTCCGTGCGATCAGCGCTGGATGAGCGGGCGCCGGAAGCCGGCGTCGCGGCCGGCGATCAGCCAATAGACCAGACCCGCGACCAGACCGGCGGCGGCGATGATGCCAATGTCGGCCCAGCGTTCCGCATTTTCCTCAGCACCCGGCCAGATCAGGAAGAAGCCGCCGGCGGCGGCGGCAGCGCCAAACAGCATGTGCATGAGGAAATTGCGCAGCGCGAAGAATTCGGCGATCAGCGCGAAGATCAGCGTCTGCAGACCGGTCAGTATGATCGTCAGGAAATAGACGAACATGCCCAGCGGTGGCACCACTAGCGCCGCGAGCGGAGTGACGATGGCAAAACCGAAATACTCAGGCGCGTTGGGCAGGGCACTCAACGTGACATAGATTGCCACTACGGCGACCAGGCCGACCAGCACGGCCACTAGATAGCCGGCTAACATCATCAGGATGCGCTTCAAAACGTGCTTTACCATCGCCATGCACCCCCGTGCCCTGCAACTGTCGCGCGCACTGAGCCATCAAAGGCCTATCGGCGCAAGAGTGCACCCAGCAATGCTTGCGGCAAATCTTCAGGCGCCGCCGCACATATGCTGCGAATCCGGCAGCGCCCAGGTGCCCTTGAGAGTCAGGTCCACGCCGTAATAAACCCGGCCGCGGTCGTCGTCCTGTGGGCAATCGCGGGGTATCGATATCAGGCACATCACCACGGGGTCGCCGACCCTAGAGCTTGCCAGGCCCGGCTCGCGGTCATAGGAGACCGCCACGCCGTCATTGGTAAACCCAGCACGGCTTCCAGCTTCAGGGCCTGCCGTCTCCAGCGGGTCATCGCCAAGGCGCGTTGCCAGCTCGCTTATATGGGTGAAGGCGCATTGGCCGATCGACGAAGGCAGGGGCTGGTCGGGGCTTTTGGGATGGCGCTCAGCGGTGTCGAGCGCCTTCTTGCCGATCAGTGCGATGTTGTAGTCCTGCACCCAGGACGGCGCATTGCCATAGGTCTGCAGGGCGTCGTTCTGGGCGCTGACGATACAGGCGGCATCCTGCCCGCAGGCATTCCTGTCGGCAATCAGCGAACGCGCAATCTTGCGCTTGTCGCCGCCAAAGGCCGGCTCGAAACCGACAAAAGCCTTGGCGACCAGCGCATCGATTGCCGACAGCTGCGGGTCGGCACAGATCGCCTTTTCCACCGGCAGGCTGGCCTTTCGGCAATCGAAAGAAGGCCCCTCGGCACATGCTGGACCAAGGCAGACCGCCCCGCCAGCCAGTGCGATGACAAGCGCAAGCCAGTTGGCAATTCGATTGGAGAAAAGCATGGTCGCCCCGTTGTCCGACAACTGCCGCCATTCTAGAGCAATTCCAGGAAAAGTGTGTAACGGTATTCAAGGGAAAGCGCGAAGCGCTTTCCCTTGGGAATTGCGTAAAAACAAATACTTAGAGCGGGCAGCGATTCCGTGACACGCTGAGCCGCTCTAGGCAAAAAGCGCGGCGGACGGAATTGCCGAAGCGGTGCGGCAGCAGCGCTATTTCGGTTCGGCAGTTACCGGATCGAAGGTGATTTCGACTTTCGCCTTGTCGGCCGTGTAATAGGTGACGGTGTAGCCGTCCTTGTCCCAGTCGACCTCCTTCACATAGCGGAAGCCGTCGCGCTGCTCGACCTTGGCGATGATTGCCGACAGCTTCTGGGCATTCTGCGGCGGCAATGGCCTGTCATCATCCGCGGCAAAGGCTGTTGAGCCGGCGAGAAGAAGTGCAGCGCCGGTCGCCATTACAAGATTTCGCATGATTGCCCTCATTTCATGTTTGCATGGATCGCACTGGAAACTCGCTCGCAGGCCAGTTTGTTCCGCCAGGGCTGACATCGCGCGGCTTTCGCGAAGCTCAGGAAACGCAACCCGGAGGTGCGAATACCCACGCATTTGCGGTAACCGGCGGCTAACCATGGCCGCTGCCGTGACCTGCGCCGGACAACCCGATGGTGGTAGAGCTTTCGTCTAGACCCTGCTAGACTTCTGGTCCTGGCAGGGTGGCATGGCGCGCCAGACCTGCCGGGATCTTCTTCTCTCAGTGCACGGCGAAGCGTTTCAGGAACGGGTCGTCGCCTGTGCTGGACCAGAACCAGAAGGGACCGGGGCTTCAACATGGCTGTACGGAACTACACCCGTCAGCTGGCGACAATCATTTCTATCGATGCCGTCGGGTTTTCACGGCTGATGGGCATCGACGATGAGTCTGCTGTCGCGGCGTTCGAGGAGCGGCGCGACATCATCACCGACAGCTGCGGCACGTTTGGCGGCCGCACGTTCGGTGACGCCGGCGACAGCATCATGGCCGAATTCGGCAATCCGATCGAGGCCTTGCGCGCGGCCTTCGATTTCCAGGGCCGGATCGTCGCGCTCAACGCCTCAGTCGCCGACGACATGCGCATGCCGTTTCGTGCCGGCATCAACACCGGCGACGTCATCGTCCGTGGCGGCCAACTGTATGGCGACGACGTCAACATCGCCGCCCGCATCCAGGAGTTCGCGCCGGGCAATGGTCTCGCCGTTTCGGAGACGACCTGGCACCATGTGAAGGACAAGACGGCGGCCGAATTCACCGATCTCGGCGAATTCATGCTGAAGAACATTGCGCTGCCGGTGCGCGTCCTGATCGCCGGGCGCGGCGGCAACGGATCCTCGCCGGCGGCCTCGTTCGCAGCGATCCCTCAGGTCAACGCCCCGCAGAAACTGTCGTCCAAGGGGCCGCCGGCGATCGCCGTCCTGCCCTTCCATGCCGATGGTGGCGAGCACGACATCGGCTATATGGCCGACGGCATCGCCGAGGACATCATCTACGGTCTTTCCAACACCAAATGGCTCTCTGTCATCGCCAAGGGCTCCAGCTTCCAGTTTCGCGACGATACGCTGGGCACGCGGGTGATTGGCAACGCGCTCGGTGCGCGCTACATCGTCAGCGGCACGCTGATGCGCAATGGTGGCCAGATCCGCCTCAACACCTCGCTGGCGGACGCGTCCAACGGGCGGCTGGTCTGGTCGCAGCGCTTCGATCGTGACCTGGTCGACATCTTCAGCCTGCGTGACCAGATCGGCGCCGAGATCGTTTCGATCCTCGACAAGGAGGTCGACCGGGCAGAGCAGGCGCGCACCTTCCAGGTGCCCTGGGAGAGCCTGGAGACCTGGCAGCTGGTGCGGCGCGGCCGCTGGCATATGAACCGCCGCACCCGCGGCGACACCGAAACCGCGCTGGAATTCTTCCAGAAGGCCTACCGCGAGGATCCCAATTCGAGCGCCGTGCTCAACGAACTGGCCTGGTGGTACTTCTGGCGGGCATGGCTTCGTTTCGGCGACAGTGACGATCTGAACAAGGTCGAGCAGTTCGCCCGCAAGGCCTTGCTGATGGACAGCCTGGATGCGCGTCCGCACGCCCATCTCGGCGCTGTCGACATCATGCGGGGCGAACCGCGATCGGCGGTCGATCATCTCGAGGAAGCGATCCACATCAATCCGAGCTTTGCCTTCGCGCGTTCGGCCATGGGCAGCGCCCAGCTGCTGCTCGGCAATGCCGCGTCGGCGATACCGTTCTTCCTCGACACCGAGCGACTGAGCCCGTTCGACCTCTACCGCTTCCACAATCTTGGGGAACTGACGGCGGCCTACAGTTTCGTCGAGAACTGGCCGGCGGCGATCGCCTCCGCCGACCGTTCGCTCAACCTGTCTCCGAGCTATTTCTATGCCAGGTTCCTGAAAATCGGCGCCCTGATGCGCAGCGGCCGGCCGGAACAGGCACGGCGCGAGAAGGCCATTTTCGCCACCCGGCACCCCGATTTTTCCGAACAGCGTGTGCGCTGGATACCGTTCACCGACAAGGCAGCGAACGAGTTCCTCGTCGCCAATTTCCAGCTGGCCAAATGAGCATGGTCTTCAATGCTGGCCGAACACGGATTAACTGTGAAAAAATTCACATACGTACAACCGATGCAAACCTAGGCGTTGAAGGGCCGGCATCGCAATAACGTGGACAGCCGGGGGGCTTGAACGCGCATGACCAAACTGAAGTATTTCGACGGCATTCGTGAAGCCCAGAAAAACCAGCGACCGCTGTCGGAAATGCCGCCCTTCGATCTCGGCAGGATCCGCAAGACAGGGCTGATTGCGCGCATCGCCGAATTTGTCGTCGAAGATCATCCGCGCGTGTGGTTGGCGTTCCTGCGGCGCTTCCGCCCGACCGGCATGCTGTTCGGGGTTCTGCTCGTCACCAAGAACGCCGATGTCCGCGACATACTGGAGCGCGGCGACGAATTCCAGACCCCGTACGGTCCGGAAATGACCGAGTTCGCGCGAGGCTCCAATTTCATCCTCGGCATGCAGGACGGCGCCGACTATCGCCGCATGAAATCGTCGGTGCTGAGCGCCTTTCCGCCGGCCGAAGTCGAAGCCGTCGTCAGGCCGATCGCCGCGCGCCATTCGCAAGACATCATGATGCGCGCCAGCCCTGGCTTCGATGCGATCTCCGGTTTGATGAAGATCGTCCCGGTGCACATCTGCCGCGATTATTTCGGGATCGAGATCGACGATGAATCCGAATTCGCCGACTGGGCGATCGCGTTGAGTGCACTGTTCTTTTCGGACCCGGGGGCGAGCCCCGTGATGCGCGAGCTTGCAGTGGTGGCGGGTGATCGTCTTCTCAAGGTCATCGACCGCTCCATCCAGTCGGTCAGGGACCGCGGCTTGAAGACCGAGCGGCCGCTGGCGAGGCTGGTTGCCCAGATGGACCAGGGCCGCTTGTCGCGGGACGACCTGAACTCGATCATGCTGGGCATGATCGCCGGCTTCGTCCCGACCAATGTCCTGGCCAGCGGCAATTGCCTCGACGTGATCCTGTCGCGGCCGGATGCCCGGCAAGCCATCGACGCCGCACTTGCCGAAGACGACACCGGGAAGCTGGACAAGGCCGTGCTCGAAGCCATGCGCTTCAAGCCGATCTGGATCGGCCCGTGGCGCTACACCGCGCGCGATGCGACCATCGGCAAGGGCACGCGCCGCGAGCGCCTGGTGAAGGCCGGCACCGTGGTGATGCCGGCCACGCTGTCGGCGATGTTCGACGCTGACGCCGTGCAAAACCCGAATGAGTTCGACACGTCTCGCCCGCACCGCGACTACATGGTCTTTGGCCATGGCATCCATCAGTGCATCGGCGCCGAGATCGCCAGGATCCAGATCGGCGAAAGCCTGCGCGCCTTGTTCCAGAAGCAGAACCTGCGCCGCATGTCGGGCAAGGCCGGACGGATGACGCGCATCGGCGCTTATCCCGAAACCCTCAAGGTCGATTTCGAACCGGCACCACTCTGCCGCACGGTCAGCCAGTCGATGGTGACGGTGGTCTGCCCGGTCACCCGGTCCGGATCACTGGACGCTGTGCGCGACAAGGTCGCCAGCCTCGGCAATCCGGCCAGCGAAGAGATCCGCACCGCGCTCGACATTGTCGGCACCATCCATTTCACCAGCCTGGCCGTTGTCGGGACGGGCGAGATGGACGCTGGCACCGGTCAGGAAAAAGGAGCTCTGGTTCTCGAGATTTCCGGCGACGGCAGCATCGACGACGTCATCGATGCCGTGACGCACGCCATCGGGCACCGGCTGCGGCCGATCTTCAAGGACGTCTGCGACCTGCGCGATGGCGGCGCCTTGAACGATTTCCTGCGCAAGCACAATGTCGACATCTCGCCGTCCTTCGGCAGCAACGCCGGACTGGTGTTTTCGGGCACGCCCGGTCACTCGGTCCAGCGCATCATGGCCGAGGCCGAGCTTTTCGAAGCTGTGCGCGGCATCGTGGAGCGGCCGCGCCAAGGCACCGGCAACGCTCCCGCCGTGCTCGCGGAAGCTCGCCAGCATCTTCAGTCATTGGGGACGTTTGCCTGGGCGTTCGAGCCGGCCGAAAGCCTGCTGGAGAAGCCGCCGGGCCATTGGGGCCGTGCCCTGATGACGACCTTGCTGGTACCGCCGGTCTTCGTCACTGTGGCGATCATCTGGGCTGCTTGCTGGTACATGACCTATAGTGTGGTGTTCGGCAGATCCATCGACATCAGTTCCCACGAAATCTCCTTCGCCGCCATAGCCGTAGCAATCACTTCACTTTTGCTGTCGGGACTTGGAGTGTTGGTGGCAGCGGCGCTGCTGGTGTTTGCGTGCTTGCTGGCGCTGCGACGCCGCGAGGACAGAGATCAGCCGGAAAGCACATCGATCGGCATATCTGAATTGAACGCGATACTCGTCAAGGAGGACCACGCGGCGCAGAACCATCTGACCGCGATTTCGACGATGAAGGCTGGCATCTTGCGGCGGCTGGCGCTCAGATTTTCCTTCTACCTGATCTCGATAGCTGCCCAGAAGGTGTTCAAGCCAGGCTTCCTTAACACCATCAACACCATCCATTTTGCCCGCTGGATACTCCTGCCGGGCTCCAACAGATTGATGTTCTTCTCCAACTACGGTGGCAGCTGGGAAAGTTATCTTGAGGACTTCATTGCCAAGGCATCCGCCGGCCTGACCGGCGTGTGGAGCAACACCGTGGGCTATCCACGCACACAATGGCTCTTTCTCGACGGCGCGCGCGACGGCGATCGCTTCAAGCGCTGGGCGCGGCGCCAGCAGACGCCAACACTGTTCTGGTACTCCGCCTATCCCCAAATCAACACAACGCGCATCCGGATCAATTCCCGGATCAGGCGCGGCATCGCTTCCGCCGTCGGCAACGAGGCGCGCGACTGGCTGAGCTTGTTTGGTTCGCTACGGCGCCCGGCGAGCGAAACAACCACCGTTCAAAAGACCACCTCGCTGCTGGCCGATATCAGCTCTGCCTTTCCGGCACCGCTTGAGCAGCAGCTGGAAACCGGCGAGATCCAGTCCATCTTCTTCGGCCCGCTCGGCCCGCTCGGTTATTCGCATATGCTAGCGATCCGCGTGCCGGACAAGTTGCCGGCGCCCAAGCGCAGAGCCTGGCTTGATTTCCTTGTTGAGCAGACGAGTTTCGGCGAAGGCAGGCCCGCCGGGCGCGCTATGATAGTAGCCTTTGGTCCCGGTGGCCTGCGGCAGTTTGGGCTCGGCGAGGGTGTGGAGGGCGATCCACTGGAAACATTTCCGATCGCCTTTCGCCATGGCATGGGCAATCCCGAGCGTAGGCGCATACTGGACGACCGAGGCCGCGACGGTCCGGACGAATGGGAGTGGGGGTCGCTGAAGAACCCTGTGGACGTGGTCATCGTCTGCTATGCTGAAGAACCGGGAAGGTTGAAGACCGAGATTGCCACCGTCAAACGAAAGACGACCGGTGCAGGCATGAAGGTCGTCGCCGAACTGCCGCTCGCGGTAAATCGAGGTCCGGCCGACACGAATGCGAAATCGTCCGACCGGGCAAAGCGTGACGGTAGGTCGGAACGCGGGCCAGCCTACGAGCATTTCGGTTTCGCCGACGGGATTTCGCAGCCGATTGTCCGCGGCACGACCCGCGCCAGCAGGGGCGCCGCGCCCATGCATCTGGTCGCGCCCGGCGAGTTCCTGTTCGGTTATCGTGACGAGCATGGGTTCTATCCAGCCTCGCCCTCGGTAAGCGCATCACGCGATCGGACCGGAATCCTTTCGCAGGTGCGCCGTAGCCGGCTTATTCCGGGCCTGCCGCCACCGCCGCGCGATTTCGGCCGCAACGGCTCATTCCTCGTTATTCGCCAGTTCGAGCAGCATGTCGACGTCTTCAACGACTACTGCAAAAAGGCTGCAGCCTTGGTCGCGAGCCAACTCGGCAACCAAGCCATCACGCAAGATTGGATTGCCGCCAAGATGCTCGGCCGCTGGCAGAACGGCAGCTCACTGGTGCGCAACCCCGATCATCCGGGACGCGTTATCGACAACAACTTCGCCACTGGCGCCGAGGACCCGCAAGGCCATCGCTGCCCGCTTGGTGCGCACATACGCCGTTCCAACCCACGCGATTCGCTGGGTGAGGACCGCGATACGCAGATCAATATCGGCAAGCGCCATCGTATCCTGCGGGTCGGCCGCACCTATGAGAAGCAGGACGGCAAGAATGGCAAGGTCGAAAAGGGACTGCTCTTCATGTGCCTTAACGCCGACATCGAGCGCCAGTATGAATTCATCCAGCAAACTTGGGTTTCGTCGGCCACATTCCAGGGCCTCGTCGCTGAAAAGGACCCGACGATTGGTGCGCGTGACGGTGATGGCAGGTTCACCATTCCGTCATGGGAAAAGGTCACGACGCTCCGCGACATGCCGCAATTCGTCACCACAAAGGGTGGCGGCTACTTCTTCATGCCCAGCCGCTCGGCGTTGCGCTACCTGATTTCGCGGCTCTGATTCGGCGTCAGTCGTCGTCCTGCGAGTCGGCGATATGGCGCAGCGCGCCGGCGTCGGTGATGCGCAGGCCGCCGCGCTTGATGGCGATGAACGAGCGGGCGCGCCAGTCGTTGAGCGTCTTGTTGACGGACTCGCGCGTGGCCCCGAGGAACTCTCCGAGCTCCGATTGCGAGATCGGTATCCAGCCGGCGGCGTCGGCCATCACCTCGGCCAGGAAGACTAGGCGCTTGGCCAGCCTCGCCTCGATGCCGAAGAAGGCCTGGTCGCCGAGCTCGCCGCTGATCCAGCGCAGCCGGGCGCACAGAAGTTCGATCATCGCGCGCGCCAGGGGCGGATTTCTTTCAATGCGATCAAAGAGTTGTGTCCTGCTGAGCGAGACCAGCTCGCATGCGGTAAGACAGATGGCGGTGGCGGTGCGGGGCCGTCCATCAAGCGCGCCGATCTCGCCGACCAGGCTGCGCGACAGCTCGATATTGGCCACCAGTTTCTGGCCGCCAGGCGAATAGATCGAGATTTCCACCGTGCCGCTCATTACCCCATAGATGCGATCGGCGGGATCTTCCTGGACGAACAGATGCTGGCCCGCGGCGCAGCGCTCAACCTTGCAGCCGCTGAACAGAAGATCGAACAGCTTCGGGTCGATGCGTGCCAGGCGCGGCAGATCGTTTCTGTCGTTCGCGCCGCCAAAAGCCATGTTGAACTTCCCAATTGCCGCAGTTGCCAAGTTTCACGGCCAAAGTTTAAGGCAAGAGTGCACCGCATCAAAGCCCGGCGTTCATCCCTTTGCCATTACGCCTTCTAAAGGCGCGGCGCAGTGGTCGCGCCCAGTGCCGGCTTGCGCCAGGCGGAAAGCCGTCTGCACGAGCAGCCGGAGCCGGCCGCGTGCAGACGGCAACCGATGAAAAGGGTTAGGTGCTCAAAATTCCCGCAAACCGAGCGGACACGCAATGCCCATATCCGCCCGCTGCAATAGGTCGGCGCAAACGGCATCCCCGTCTGTGATCGAGATCACATACGGCGGCGCTAAGATAATGCGACCGTCATACATCGCGCGAGCGACCGCGGGCGAAGAGACATGCCAACGTCACGCCCTAGTCATATTCGATGCGTGTTGATTTGTTTCCTTGCGTGACAGACAGAATTGCGCCAGTCTAAAATGGGGCAATACAGTTCTTTACTTTGGCAGAACCTTTGGGGGAGGGGCGACCATGCCGATCAGCAGAGCGCAGCGAAACCGTCAGTATCTCGATCTCGTCGCGGGAGACGAGGGGACGGACTGGGTGCTTGCCAATGTGGGGGCAATGACCGGTAGCGTCCTTGAATCCATGGACCCAGGGGATGGCGGCAAGACCGAGGCGGCGTTGGAATCGGCGCGCTCTGGCATTGAGAGCCTGGCGCGGGGTGCCGATGTGGCACCCGAGCAGCTTTCCGATCTGGAAGCCATTATCATCCCGGAGTTGCGGCCGGTCTACGACATCAAGGACGGCACCTTCACCACGCTGACCTTCGACGGTCGACCCACGCCCGGTCACTCGCTGTGGACGAAGCTGACCAGCGAGGCCGCATTGAAGCAGCGCATCGAAGCCGCCCTGCCGGCGATCGGGCGCATCGAACTGTTGTGGAACACCAACATCCCCTATGGCGGCACCGGCTTTGTCGTCGGCCGCAACCTCTTGATGACCAACCGCCATGTCGCGCAGATCTTTGCTGACGGTCTCGGTGACCGCAATCTGCAGTTCATCAACGGCCGCGCCGCCGGCATCGACTTCAAGCGCGACACGGACAAGGGGCACGTCTTCAACATCGCCAGGATCCGGATGATTCATCCCTATTGGGACATGGCGATCCTCGAAGTCGAGGGCCTGCCCGACAACATCAGGCCGCTGTCGCTCGCCGTCGCCGACGCGCGCGACATGCTGCGTCAGGAAGTTGTCGCCATCGGCTATCCGGCGTTCGACAACCGCAACGCGGTCGATGTCCAGAACGACCTCATGCGCAACCGCTTCCAGGTCAAGCGCCTGCAGCCGGGCATGCTGCAGGGCGGCTTCGGCACCGAGAGTTTCGGCAAGATCGTCAACGCCGCCACACATGATTGTTCGACGACGGGCGGCAACTCCGGTACCGCCATGATCAACCTCGCCACCGGCGAGGTCGTGGCGCTGCATTTCGCCGGCCGCTATCTCGAGCGCAATTACGCCGTGCCCACCGGCGCGCTGGCGAAAGACCAGCGCGTCGTCGACCTCGGCCTCAACTTCGCCGGCGCCGCCAGCGGCGGCCCCAACGATTGGGGCGCCTGGTGGAACAAGGCGGACAGCGCCTCGCCTGCCGAAGGCGTAAACCTGGTAGAGGTCGGCGGCGTAAAGCAGATTCCGGGCGTCGTCACCCAGGCGCCGCCACCCGCCGGCGGAGGCGTCGTCGTTTCGCCCGGCGGCAGCGTCACCTTCGAAGTTCCGTTGCGCATCACCGTCTCGCTCGGCGCAGCGCCTGCCCATGAGGCGGTCACGGAATCGGTCGAGCTTGAAGCGGCCAAACCGACGCCCCCCGGCGGCGCGTTCGTTCCCAAATCGGTCGCCGACTATGACGGCTATGAAGGCTACGACGAAAAATTCCTCTCTGGCGGCACCAAGCTCGCGCCGGTCGTGGTGCCGATGCCGGAGGCCACCGCCCCGTCCGTTCTGGCGCCGCTCAAGGCCGGCGGCACGCGGCTCGACTACCAGAACTTCTCACTCAAGATGCACGCCAAGCGGCGGCTGGCCCTGTTCACCGCCTCCAACGTCAC
Organism: Mesorhizobium sp. P2_E7; assembly: GCF_056403855.1. Lineage (NCBI taxonomy): Bacteria > Pseudomonadati > Pseudomonadota > Alphaproteobacteria > Hyphomicrobiales > Phyllobacteriaceae > Mesorhizobium > Mesorhizobium sp. P2_E7. The sequence continues at coordinate 1,222,648 of NZ_JBFUER010000001.1, forward strand.
TGAGGAGAGCAATCTGCGCGAGCCGGAAAAGGGCCGCAACTATTCGCGCGGCGGTCTGTTCAGCGAGCGCTGGTTCCCGGATCTGCGGCTCGACGACGAATACCAGATCCCCGACGTCTTCTATGTCAAGGATCAGGGCGCTTTCGACAAGGGACATATCGTCAGGCGCGATGACGTTGCCTGGGGCAGCACCTTCGAACGTCTGCTGCGGGGCAATGTCTGCTCCTTCCATGTCACCAACTGCTCGCCACAGGTCGAAGGCTACAACCGTTCCGACAGCGGCGAGAAGAACTGGGGCGATCTCGAGAACCATGTCTTGTCCGAGGCGGCGAGCGAACGGCTTTGCGTCTTCGCCGGTCCGGTCCTGGCCGAAGACGACCGCACATTCGCCGGCAAGGGTCCCAAGGGCACCAGTCTTCGCGCGCTCGTGCCGCGCCGCTTCTGGAAAGTGGTCGTGGCTCGCGTGAGTGACGGCCTCGCCAGTTATGGTTTCGTGCTCGAACAGGATCTTTCCGACACGGAACTGGAGTTCACGGTCGCCGAAGAATTCATCGGCGCGATGTACCCGCTGACCGAAATCTCCGAAATGACCGGCGTGAGCTTCGACCAATCGCTGATCGACGCCGATCAATACGACACTGTCCGCGGCACGGAGATCGCCATGCGGGCGGGGTCACGGAAGCGAAAGAAGAAGAGCTAGGGGGCGTCCAATGACCGAGTGGACGCAGGCCGAGCTGACCAGCCTCAACCGGATTCTCGCCAATCTCTACCCGATGATCGGCGACGGCGTGCGTGTCGCCAAAGGGGTTGGGCTGGCCACGTCGCAAATCGCCTTTGACAACAAGGCGATCAACAACTGGTTTGCGATTGTCCAGCGCGCAAAGCAGGAAACCAAGGCCGATGACCTCGTCGCCTTTGCGCTGGACGAGAACCCCGGCGACGAGGCATTGCAGCAGGCAAAGCAGCATGCGCCGCCACCACCGCTCGAAGGACCCGCCACTGCCAAGTGGAGCGGTGCGCCGGGTCAGCTCGAAAAGATCCTCGGTGACAAAAGCACGCTTGTGCCGATCAGCTATCTTGAACTCGGCGTTATCAGGGCAAAATCGGTGGTGCGCATCAAGCGCGCCGACGGCAGTTCCGGCACCGGCTTCATGACCACCGGCGGCATCCTGATCACCAACAACCACGTCTTGCCCGACGACGCTTCATTGGTCGGCACGGTGGTCCAGTTCAACTACCAGCGCACAGTTGCCGGGCTTGATGCGCCGCTCGACGAATTCAGCATCGACACTGCCGTGCCTCTTCGTACCTCCAAGGACAATGACTGGTCAGCCGTCCGCATCAAGGGCGATGCTTCCAAATGGGGCGAGCTGGACATGAGGCCCATGGCCGTCAAGGTCGGCGACCATGTCAACATCATCCAGCATCCCGGCGGCGCGCAAAAGCAGATTTCATTCGTCGCCAATGTCGTGGCCTTCGTCGGCGGTGGCCGCGTCCAGTATCTCACCGACACGCTGCCGGGATCCTCCGGCTCGCCCGTCTTCGACACCGACTGGAACCTGATTGCGCTGCATCACAGCGGCGGCTGGCTGACCGAGCCCAACGCGGTAACCAAAAGCACATACTATCGCAACGAGGGCATCGCGATCGACACCATCATCCAGGACCTCGCGGCCAAGCCTGTGTAAAGCAATGGTGCGTACAGAGGTAGCGCACCTTGTCGAAATGCGCGGCGATTTGAGACTATGGCGTGTGAATTCTTTCGGATGTGACGGATTATAAGGCCACACCGGGTGCCAAGGGAGTTTCAGCGATCAGCGCCTATCTCGACCTCAGGCTTCAACTGGCTGATCTCTACCCATTGCCTCCCGATTGGTTGAGGGTGACCAAGGACGCCGGTATCGTGGCAGGCGCCATCAACCTTCAGGGCGCGGCGCTTACAGTCTGGTTCAACATCCTCGACTATGCGTTGACCAACAAATTGTCACAGCAGCTTATGGACAAGGTGGTGGCGAGCAATCCGCAATGCGCGGCCCTCTGCAACGCTTATCTGGGTGAAATCGCCGCAGGCGACAAACCGACATCTGAACTGCCCGGCCTGACGACCGACGATCGCGTCAATACCGCGGTCGCCGGCTTCGATGCGATCAACTTGCAGCCGAAGGATATCCAGGCCGCACTTGCAACCAGGGACGGGCTCACCGCCGTCACCAGCCAGATCGACGTTCTTGCAGCGTATAAGGGCCTGCACGACGGGCTGCAAAGCTTTCAATATGGCATCGGCAGTTTTCAAAGCCTCATGATCGCCGGGCGCGACATGGGCGCCGACCTCAATCAGGCCCGCGTCATGCGCAAGTTCCTCAACCAGTTGCGGTTTTTGTGCGCATCGGCCGGCGATAAGATCACCATATTGCCAGAAGGCCCGGCACTTCGCGATATAGAGCAGGCGTGGCTTGACGACCTCGGCGAGGCCGCGACGAAATTGCAGGGCGCAATTCCTGACACATCCGCGGACGCCTATGACGCCTTGCTCGATGTTCGCGACGTGCTGCGCGTCGCGCCTTCGCGGCTCAACCAGCAGATTTTCCTCACAGCAAGGAACCTTCCTTTCGGCCTTCTGGCGGCTGGCCTCGAGACGATAGCCGGCAAATTAACTGCGGGCGAACCGGCGCTGCCCTCCATAAATGCCGCGCATGACGCCATCAAAGTGCTGTCCTCTACGATCTATGCTCGCGTGGTGGAGCACAAACTGTGGCAGGACATCGACAACAAGCTCATGAGCCTCACCGATTTGCTCGAGCCGATCGACGGCGCGGTCTCGGCGGATAAGTCGCTGCCATTCCAATTTTCGCCCGTATGGCGAAAATTGGAAGAGAAGGTGCGGGTTCTTGTCGATCTCGACCCCAATGGGCTGTGGCGCAAGACGCTTGCCGATTACTCCACCGACGTCAACGACCAGCTGTCGCGCGAAACCGTCGATACCGCCTTCATCCTTGCGTTCGAAGCCTATCGCGACGAGGCCCAGCAACGCTTCGTTCAGGTCGATCTGGCGCTGAAAACCGAATGCGCTTCGATCGTCCGCATCAGTACGCCTTTGCACAACATCATCAGGGATTTAGGGCCATGAGCGATGAAGCAGCGACAACCGCCGAAACCCCGGCCGAGTTTATCTCGCTGAGCGACATCCGCATCGCGCATCTCGAGCTGATGCGCATCGCCAGCGCCAACGAAGCGGGCGACCCCTCGATGAAGCGCAGCGACAAGGCCGGGGCCGAGACGACGGAAGCCAGCATCGACAACACGGTTCCCGATGCCCGGACCATCCGCGACTTCCTGGCCAGGGCGCGGCGCGCGGGCAGCACCATCGAACGGGAATCCGACCGCCGCGCGGCGCAGCGCATCCTCGACTATTGGTCTGCCGAACTGGTCACGCGCCCCGGCATCACCTCGGCCGATGTCAGCCCGGCGCGTCTAGCGGCTTTCGCAGGCGGCCTCGAAACAGCAGAGCCAATCGCCGTCGACTCCGAACCCGTATCGCGCGACATCACCGATCTCGGAGCGGTCGCCACCGCTGTCCCGGAATCGGTGGCGGTCGCGACCAAAGACAGTGCCGTGTCCGACGACGGCTTCGCGTCCGACGACGAACTGAGTTCAGACGAGCTGACCGAGCGCTTTCGCATCCGCGTGGCCGCCCAGGCGCGGCAATGGAAGAACACCGGCTATCCCGGCTATCTCCTGCGTGGCGAAGCGCTGAAGGAGGCGTCGGAGCTTCCACAAGGTCCCGACATTGCCGAGTTCGTCGAGGAGAGCGCCAAGGCGGAGACGGACAGCCAGAAACAGCGCGATCGCAGCAAGAACATATTGATCGCGCTGTTCGCCATAGCGGCGGCGATCCTCGCGGCAACGACCTATTTCGCTTTGAACCAGAGGAATGACGCCTTCCTTGCGCGCACCATTGCCGAGAAGGCGCAGTCCGAAGCCAAAAAGGCGCAGACTGACGCCGAAGACAGGGCGAACAAGGCTGAAAAGGTCAACGCAGAACTAAAAGCCGCTGTCGACGAGGCAGCAAAAGCCGGCGACCAGGCCAAGGCAGCGCATGATGTTGCCCTGAAAAACGCGGAAGACGCGGCCAGGAGGCTCGCCGACCTGCAGGCTACGCAGGCTATCTTGCGATCAGCAATCGTGCTTGTCGTCGAACAGCTCAAGCTCGGTCACATGTCCCTCGATGAGTTGACCCCCGAGTTGAGGCAGGCGGTGCTTGTCGAACTCGCTGGTCGGGTGAAGAGCAACGAAATCGCTCTCGGCCAGTTGCCGGCGCCGCTGCAGAGTGCGCTTGAACCGCTTCTCGGCAAAGACATCGACAAACAGCCCAACAGTCGCACGGGATATAAGGTCGATTTTATCCAGGCCATAGTCGGTTTGCCGAGGTTGACCGGCGATCTCGCCAGCGACGCCTCTGCGACGCCGCTGGACTACATCAACTACTCCCTGGTCATGAGCCGAAGTCACCGCATGGCGATCTATTCTGCGGTCAACCTGGATCGGTCGCAACGGATGATCCTACAGGTCACCGGAGGCGGACTGCGGTATGATGGCCGCCTGCCACGCGACGCTCAACCGGATCGCAGTTGGTACAACCAAGCCGTGTCGCCGGCGCGGTTGGCGAACGCCAGCGACATCGCCTGGGGCCCTGAATTCGCCGGCGATCCGGCAACGGCCGCGCTCAAACTGGCCCGATATGCCTATGTCCTGCCTAACACGATGCCGCAGCCACGCCAGCTCTATGGCGATATCTGGCTGCCGCTCGAAGACTGGGTGCGCACCCAGCACAATCCGCTGGCCAACCATGTGACCATCTTCAGCGGCCCCGTCTTCCGACCGGCCGACCAGCCGGTCGGCGACGTTCCGGTACCCTATGCCTATTGGAAGCTCGCCGTCTCCTCCGTGCCGTCTGCCGCGAAGAGCGAGACGAGCGGGCAGACAGGATTCGTCGTCGATGCGTTCTTCATTCCAGCCGACGCAACAGGCGAATTCGATCCCGAGCGAGACCGGCTCCCGGTTGCCGAGCTTGAAAAACGCACGAGCTTGATTTTCGGCACGCTCATCGAATGGACGGATTCGGTGAAGCATCCCGGCCCGAACGGAACCGCGGCCGACGCGTTGGCGGGGCGCGTCAAGCTGCTCGACAGCGCTGACGGCGCAAGTGATGCGCTGCGCAGCGAACTGATCGCCGTCCTCGCCAACCCGGACCTGCCGGTGCCCGAACGGCAAAAAATCGTGGTGGCTCTTGTCAAGATGGCCGGTCTCCAAAGCATGACCGGACTGACGCCTGCCGGGCGCAGCAACGTGCTTGAGACCTTGCTCAGCGTTCCGCCCGATCTGTGGAGCCGCCCGGACTGGCTGCCTGTGTTCGCCGCCGCGCGCCGCGCTGTCGCGGATCTCGATACACCCTCAGCCGACGGGCAGGCGACTGTCGGCGACCAGGACCGCGACGCGCTCAACACGTTGAAGGATCGGCTGCATATCCAGCAGAACCCGCAGACGGTTTACGTCCAGTTCGCCGGCATGACACGCGAAGCCGCCCAGGCCCTTTCCGCCAAAATGCGCGCCTTGGGCTGGGGCATCCCGACGCCTGGAGAGGAACGAGTGGCCGCCGCCGCTGGCAAGAACGAGGTGCGCTATAATCCAGACGTCGATGCCGACCGCCGCGCCGCCGAACTGCTGGCCGCCGACCTCACTGCGGCCGGCCAGCCGGTAACTGCAAGGGCGGTACCAATTATCGGCGCCAACACTTTAGAGATCTGGATCAGCATCTAGGCGGCCACGAACCGTGGCTGCCGGGAAAAGGCCGTTCGTCAAAAAGCCGTGATGCACCGCTTCAAAACAGCGGCGATACTACGGACTGGTTTTCTCTGGGGGTTACCATGCGCACGCGTCACGCCGTCATGCTTGCACTTTCCGTGCTTTCCATTCCCGCCGTCTCCATCCCGCTTGAGAAGGCGCGCGCACTGGAGCCTGAAAAATACACGGTCTATTGCGCCGACGACCGCATCGAGGTCTCGTTCTGGGATCTCGAACAAATGAAAGTGCGCCGCGGCTCCAACGTCTGCCAGTTCCAGAGCTATACGAGCTACTCGAGCGCGTTGAATTTTGCGCAGAAGAATTTTGGCGGGGAGGGGGCGAGTTGCAGTTGTTGAGGCAGTCCTGACCCAAGCCCACGCCGCAGTGATAGATACCGCTTGCGCGGGTTTTCTCCGATGCTGGAGCGATGAGCCGAGTCACTCAACGCGCGCAGACGCCAGATCAAGTAAATGACGACCTGATATTAAATTTCGAACATCGCTGGTCTTGTACGTCATAGTTAATGGACATGGACTTATTTAAGTGCTCAAACAGCTTTGTCATCAGCCATGGTACGGGCGCTGGTGCTTGAGAGAGCATAACATTCTCCCGCCCCAGCGGGAGCTGTGCAGTGACAAACAGCCAGCCTAACATGTTTTCGGGGATCCCGATCGCGCGCAGGGACGGCACGATCTCAGTCCTTGCTACGCTGCCTCAAATGGCCGACGCCTTGGCGAACGACTGGCCTTCCGATGGCCCACTGTTTCTGGCCGCGCTTGCTGCCTTGGTAGGGGAACGGACGGGGTGCTGCAGCACAAGGGACGTTCACCGAGCCTTCATAGCAGCGGCACTTGAAGCCGAATGTCTTCCCGACAGCTACATGAAGAATTGAGCGCCAAATGCCTCTCACCCTCCGGACGACACTTTGCGAAACGAGAGATGCGCTGCACGTGCTGCGAAGGGCCTTGTTTGTCTGCGGCCATACTGCGGCGATGGAAGAGATCGATTCCCTCATCGGCGTCGCCCAAGATAAGGCGGTCCAGGCAATCGGCGCCATTGATCGGGCAGCGGTTCGAAGACCTATCCTCGTGGTGGTGGCAAATCCGGCGGACCCGGCAGCTATTGTTCTGTCGATCGCTCAGCCCGCAAAGCTTGGCGAGCTTCGCGATCAAGGCATGGGCCTCAGCGTATATTGCGGCAATCCCCGATGCGGTCATCTACGCTCGCTCGATCTCGATGGTCTAATCGAGACCTACGGGACGCACTACGATTTCATCACCGAAAAGCGGCTGGCATCGAAGCTTGTCTGCAAGCGCTGCCAGAATGTTGGAGGGAGGCTGGTCGTGGTGTCCGACAAAAGGCCACGGTATTGAGTATCAGGTTCCGAAGGGCCGAAGCCGGCAAACTCGCCGCCGAGCGAATATGATGGGAATTCCACGGAAAAATGGTGGGCGATGCAGGGATTGAACCTGCGACCCCACCCGTGTGAAGGGTGTGCTCTCCCGCTGAGCTAATCGCCCGCTCGTTGCCCGAAGGCCAAGCGAGCCGCGATATAAGGGAGGCAGGCTGGTGAAGTCAAGGCGATGCGTCTGCCTTCTGTGCCTGAAATAGGCGAGGGCGGAGGCAGCCGCGCAATCACCGTTCCTCAGCGGCCCGCCGCCGCAATCGCCCCTCCGATCAGCCGGCCGCCGCAACAATCAGCCGTTCCGCCAGCTCCAGCGTCAGCGCGTCGAAATGCGAAATCACCGCCGACGGTTCGAATTCTCTGACATGGCGGTCGGTATAGCCGAAATCGACGGCGACCACCGGAATGCCGGCGGCCTTGGCGGTATCGATGTCGGTCTGCGAATCGCCGACCATCAGCGCGCGGTCCGGGTCGCCGCCGGCGAGCCGGATGGTTTCGGTCAGATGCCGGGGGTCGGGCTTGCGGAAGGCGAACGTGTCCTGGCCGGCGATCGCGGCGAAATGTTTTGTCAGGCCGAGCGCCTGGATCAGAGCTTTCGAATGGCCCTCATATTTGTTGGTGCAGATGGCAAGCAGATAACCCGCCTTCTCGAAGCGGGCGATCGCCTCGACCACACCGGGGTAGGGGCGCGACTTGCCGGGGATGTTGAGCGTGTAGTGGTCGAGAAACAGTTTTAGCAGCCGGTCATGCTCCTCGACGCCAAGCGATTTCTGCTGCGCGATATGCGCGCGCTCGATCATCACTCGCCCGCCCTGGCCGACAAACCGCCGGACGCCGGCTTCGTCGACAGCCACAAGGTCGCTCGCTGCGAGGCTGTGGTTGAGGCTGTCGAGCAGGTCCGGCGCCGTGTCGATCAGCGTCCCGTCGAGGTCGAACACGATGATCGGTCTGGTCATGGCCTGTCCTGTGGCGGTTGCATGCCGGCAGGCGATAGCGTCTGCGCTTCATTCAGGCAAGCAGGCGGACAGCCAAAGTCTTTGACCCAGCGGGCAAAAGTGCTAGGAGCGCGCAACCAACCGAAATCTCGACAAAGCCAAAATCTGGGGCACATATGGATGCGAGGCAGTTGAAGGTCGAGGCCGCGCGGGCAGCACTTGCCCATGTCAGCGACGGCATGCGGCTCGGCATCGGCACCGGCACCACGGCGGAAGAATTCGTGCGGCTGCTGGCCGAGAAGGTCGCCACGGGCATGACCATCATCGGCGTGCCGACATCGGAGCGCACCGCAGCCCTTTGCCGCGAGCTCGGCGTGCCGCTGTCGACGCTGGAGGAAACGCCCGAGCTCGATCTCACCGTCGACGGCGCCGACGAGGTCGACCCGGCGCTGACCCTGATCAAGGGCGGTGGCGGCGCGCTGCTGCGCGAGAAGATCGTCGCGGCGGCCTCCGGGCGCATGGTCGTCATTGCCGACAAGTCGAAAATGGTCGAGACGCTGGGCCGGTTTCCGCTGCCCATCGAGGTCAATCAATTCGGCCTGCGCGCCACCGAAATCGCGGTCGCGGCAGCGGCCAAAAGTCTCGGCCTTTCCGGCCCTGTTACATTGAGGATGACGGGGGGCCAGCCTTTTGTTACAGACGGCGGCCATTTTATCCTCGATGCATCTTTTGGCCGCATTCCGGATACAAGAGCGCTTTCGAATGCTCTTCATGCCATCCCCGGCGTGGTCGAGCATGGTCTTTTCATCGGGCTGGCGTCAGCGGCCATCATCGCCGGCGGCGACGGCATCCAAACCGTCCATGCCGCCCGAAAACCAGGGAGTTCTACCGATCATGATGTTGCATAAACGGGTTCGCCAATTCTCCGCCATCCTGGCGGCTTCGGCTGTCCTGGCGTTCACCGCGCCGGCGTTTGCGCAGGATGTCACCGAATCGCATCTGAAGGCAGCGCGCGCAGCGGTTGCCGCGATCCACGCGACCGACCCGTTCGACAACATCCTGCCGCAGGCCGCAGCCGGACTTGAGGACCAGCTGATCCAGAAGAACCCGGATATGCAGGAGCTGATCACCAAGACCGTCGCCGAGAAGGCTCTGGCGCTGGCGGCGCGTCGCGCCGATCTGGAGAAGGAGGCCGCACTGGCCTATGCCAAGGTGTTCTCCGAAAAGGACCTCACCGACATCGCCGCTTTCTACAATTCTGACGCCGGCAAGAAGCTGCTCGACAGCGGGCCGACGGTGACGCGCGATCTGGTCAAGGCTGCCGACATCTGGCAGAACGGTGTAGCGCGCGATCTCGCCCAGCAGGTTGGCGAGACGCTGGCTGCCGCCGCGAAGGCCGCTGCTCCGGCCACGCCCGCACCGGATAACGCAACGGCCCCCGCCGATGGCGCGGCACCTGCCGACGGCGCCGCACCCGCTGACGGTGACCAGCCGGAAGCACCGAAGAACTAACACGTCTTTTTTCGCCACGGCCCATGTGCCGCTGGACCAAGAAAGCCCGGTGCAAACCGGGCTTTTCTTTTGGCCTCATGCAGCCTACCTGTCTCAAACATTTTGCAGGCAAGGAGCAGCGGCATGGCCGGTTATGACTACGATCTCTTCGTCATCGGCGGCGGCTCCGGCGGGGTGAGGGCGGCGCGCGTGGCGGCAGCGCTGGGAAAACGCGTCGGCATCGCCGAGGAATACCGCTATGGCGGCACCTGCGTCATCCGCGGCTGCGTGCCGAAGAAGCTGTACGTCTATGCCTCGCAATTTCCCGAGCATTTCGCTGATGCCGCCGGCTATGGCTGGACGGTGCCGGAGGCGAGCTTCGACTGGCCGACGCTGGTCGCCAACAAGGACCGCGAGATCGCCCGGCTGGAGGCTATTTACGAGAAGAACGTGAAAGGCGCCGGCGGCGAGACGTTCCACTCGCGCGCCATGTTGGTCGACCCGCATGTCGTGCATCTCCTGGGCGACGACCGCACCGTCACCGCCGACCAGATCCTGATTGCCACCGGCGGCCGGCCGGCGCCGCATCCCGCTCTCGTCGGCCACGAGCATTGCATCTTTTCCAACGAAGCCTTCGATCTCAAGCAATTGCCGAAGGCGATCATGATCGAGGGCGGCGGCTACATCGCCGTCGAATTCGCCAACATCTTCCATGGCTTGGGCGTCGACACCACACTGGTCTATCGCGGCAAGGAGATCCTGTCGCGCTTCGACATGGATCTGCGGCGCATGCTGCACGAGACCATGGAAAAGAAGGGCATCAAGATCCTCTGCCACGCCGTGTCGGAATGGGTGCGCAAGCGGCCGGACGGGCGACTGGACGCGCTGATCACCGGCGGCAAGGTGCTGACGGTCGACCAGGTCATGCTCGCCATCGGCCGCATCCCCAACACCGAGAATATGGGGCTGGAAGGCGTCGGCATCGAGCTCGGCAAGACCGGCGCCATCGTTGTCGACCAGTATTCCCGCACCAACATCGACAACATCTGGGCGATCGGCGACGTCACCAACCGCGTGCAGTTGACGCCGGTGGCGATCCACGAAGCCATGTGCTTCATCGAGACCGCCTTCAAGGGAAACCCGACCGCGCCCGACCACGACACCGTCCCGACCGCCGTGTTTTCACAGCCGGAGATCGGCACTGTCGGCCTGTCCGAGGACGATGCGGTGAAACGCTACTCCGACATCGAGATCTACCGCGCCACGTTCCGGCCGATGCGGCACACGCTGTCCGGCCGCGAAGAAAAGATGCTGACGAAGCTGGTGGTCGACGGCGCCACGCGAAAAGTGCTCGGCGCCCACATTCTTGGACCCGATGCCGGCGAAATGGCCCAGCTTCTCGGCATTCCGCTGAAGGCCGGCGTCACCAAGGACGATTTCGACCGCACCATGGCCGTGCACCCGACGGCGGCGGAGGAACTAGTCACCATGTACAAGCCGACCTACCGCGTGAAGGATGGCGTGCGGGTCGATTGAGCCAGCGCGTTCCCATCGCGGTGGCGACTGTCGCCACCGCGATGGGGTGCCAGAGACCGCTACAACAATGTGCCGCGCAGGATGACCAGCGCCACCGAGAAATAGATCACCAGGCCGGTGACATCGACCAGCGTGGCGACGAAGGGTGCTGAGGCGCTCGCCGGATCGAAGCCGATCCGTTTCAGCGCGAAGGGCAGCATGGACCCCGACAGCGAACCGAAGGTGACGATGCCGACCAGTGCAGCGCCGACTGTTGCCGCGATCAGTGGCCAGTGCGGCCCGTAGTCGTAGAAACCCATATATTGCCACAGCGCGATGCGGCAGATGCCGACCACGCCAAGCATGGCGCCGAGCACGAGGCCGGTGGGCAGTTCGCGCAACGCCACCCGCCACCAGTCGCGAAGACCGATCTCGCGCAGTGCCAGCGCGCGAATGACGAGCGAGGTCGCCTGCGAGCCGGAATTGCCACCGGAACTCATGATCAGTGGGATGAACAAGGTCAGCACGATCGCCTTTTCCAGTTCGCCCTCATAGCTTTGCATGGCGTTGGCGGTCAGCATCTCCGAGATGAACAGCGCGCACAGCCAGCCGCCGCGCTTCTTGATCATGGCGAGAAAACTCATCTTCATGTAGGGCTCGTCGAGCGCCTCCATGCCGCCGAAACGGTGCACGTCCTCGGTCGTCTCCTCGATCATCGTGTCGATGATGTCGTCGATGGTGACGATGCCGAGGATCTTGCCGTGGTCGACGACAGGAACCGCGAGCAGATCGTATTTGGAGATCGTCTGCGCCAGGGTCTCGCGATCGGTGAGCGGCGTCACCGTCACCGGCGCGCGGTCCGGCGCCACCGACAGGATCGGATCGTCCGGCTCGCCGGTGATCAGCCGGCGCAGGCCGGTCGAGCGCACCAGCACATGCGTATCGGGATCGACGATGTAGATGGCGTAGACGGTCTCGCGCGTCCGCTCGACCTTGCGAATGTAGTCTAGCGTGCGGCCGACGGTCCAGTCCGAAGGCACGCTGACGAACTCGGTCGTCATGATCGAGGCGGCACTGCCTTCGGGGTAACCCAGAATGGAAAGCAGCGTTGCCTTGAGCGGCGGCGCCAGCCCGCCGAGCAGCTCGGAACGCGCCGGCTCGTCCAGCTCGCGCAGGATGTCAGCGGCGCGGTCGACCGACATGGCGGTGATGAGCTTGCAGGCCTTGGCGCGCGGCAGCGCCTCGGCCAGTTCGGACGCGCCGTCGAGTTCAGGCTGGTCGAAGATCTCGACCAGCCGCTCGAACGGCACTTCGCACAGCAGTTCTATCGCGGTCTCGCGCGGTTCCCGGTTCAGGGCCTCGACGACATCGGCGACGTGATCATTGGCAAGGATACGGGCGATCGCGACGGCATCGTCGCCCGCTACGACGGGGGAAAATTCGTTCATGACTCACTCCTTGCCGTCCGGCAGGACGTGAGCCATCAGGTCACGTCTAGGCGGACGGCGGTTGCGTTCGACTACTGTCGCCAGGCATGGCGCGGTGACCTTTCTGCTTGCGGGTCAGCGCATGACCCCGAAAATCGGTTTCGATTTTCGGAAAGGATCATGCGCAATTCAAAATTCTACAGCGTCCTTTGCGCGTCTGAAGCGACGAGAGGCGCTGTAGGTTGGAATGCTGCAAGCCGGGCGCAACATAGGAGCGCATTTTGGCGAGTCAATCGCGGGAATGGCTGAAAACAGCCGGGAACAGGCCCAATCGCGAGACTGTGATCGACCGTGGTCGTTGCCGCACCGTTGCGGCCCGGCAAGAGTTTGGTGGGATTGCTATTTCTGCTTCAGCCGGCGCGAGAAGCGCAGCCATTTGTCCTCGACCGGTCGCGCCTGCTGCACCAGGATGGTGGTGAGTTCGCGCGGCAGGTTCGGAATGAGCGGCTTCTTGGTGGCGACACCGTCGGCGATCGCGACCACGCTGTGGTAGAATTCCTCGCCCGAGAGCGAACGTGGCGCCACCGCCTCATGCATGATGCTGATCACCGTGACATCGGGACAGTTGTCCTTGATCGCCTGGTGGAAAGCGATCTTGCCATCCGGATCGAGCGCGCCGGTGGCTTCATCGAGGAACAGCAGCCCGGGCTGCTGCAGCAGAATGCGGGCCACCACCAGCTTCTGCTTCTGGCCGCCGGAAAGCATCTGATCCCAGATCTTTCCCTCGCGGCTTTCATCGGCCATGTGTTCGATGAAGTCGCCAAGGCCGGCCTTGTGCAGGGCGGACGCCACCTGCGTATCGCCATAGTCCTGCTCGGAGCCGGGCAGGCAGACCAGCTGCTTCAGTGGCACCTGCTGCAGCTTGACCTCCTGGGCGGCATAAAAACTCTTCACGCCGTCGGGGAAGACGATGGTGCCGCGGCCATAGGGCCACAGGCCGTTGATCGCCTTGACCAGTGAAGTCTTGCCGCTGCCGGATTCGCCCTTGAGGAACGTCCACTCGCCGCGCCGGAAGCGCAGATTGGCAGCACTCAGGAATGGCGTGGCATCTTCGCCCTGATGCGCCAGTTCGAGCTTCTGGATGGTCAGGCCGAAGACCGGGTTCTGGCTGGCATAGTGGAAGTCGGAGCGGCCGGTCTGGCTGTAGAATTCCTGCGGCTGCTGGACGTTCTCGATGGCGTTCGCCAATTCGGTCACACGCTGGCTGTTGGCGCGCAAAGTGGCAAGACTCGGCATGACATGGATGAACCACGAACACTTGCTGATCAGCGCGTTGACCTGCTCGGAACCGGTTATGTAGCCCTTGAGGTCGACACCGTTGTGGATGAACGGCACCAGACCAGGTCCGTAGGCGACCACTTTGGCCCCGACGAAGTTGTAGACCGATTCGAATCCCGCATAGACGGTGTTGACGATGTTGAACTTCGACCAGGTGCTGTCGATGTCGAGATAGAGCCGGCCATGTATCGTCTTCTGCACGTCTTCGCCTTGCGACGCCGCCACATGGAAACTGCGGCGCAATAAAGTGATCAATTCGCTGCGATAGGTGCCTTCGGCCTTCTGCATCCGGATGTTGAGCCACTCCAGCATTCCGCCGAGCTTGATCGCGATCCAAGTGTTGACGGGCACGTAGATGGCGACCGCTACGAGAGCAAGGGCGGCGCTGCCATAGCTGCCGAGGAACTCCAGTCCAGCCACTTCCACGGAATTCGCCAGCAAAGCTCCGCCGACAAAGTAAAGCGAGGTGAAGACGCCGAACACGCCTTGGGCAAGACCTAGAGCGCCCCCTGCCATATCTTTGATCGATTCTTGCACGCGCTGGTCGATGTTGTCAGGCGCTGGCGCGCCTGATGCGCCATTCTGAGCGTGGTAGTGCGTATGGTTGGTATCGAGCAGCGCCGCATTGAAGCGCGCGTTCAGCCAGGCGCGCCATTTGCGATGCAATGTCGCCGATACAAATTTGCAGGCGCCTATAATTCCCATGTCCTTGAACACGACCAACAGCACAAGCAAGCCGGCATTGGTAAGCACCGTTTCAAGAGGCGCGGTATTCGCGGCATCGTGGAAAAAAGCGATTGAGGCTGCCAGTTCGCCCGCCGACACGGTAAACCAGACGTCGGCCTTGCTCGACAGGGCAATCAGAAGTGCGAGGACGACGGTCAGCGTCCAGGCTTCCCTCCACCGGTCCGAGAACCAGTAGGCCCGCATCAGTCCCCAGAAGGTCCGCATCGACGATACTGGCGTCAGGGGCGACGGGCCAGCGGCGGCGTCGCGGTTCCAAAGTGCCGATATTGAACGTCGCGGTCTGTCGACCCGAATCACAATCCCGCCCAAACCTTTTTTAGTTTTGTTACGGATAGTAACACCAATTGATCATTTTCTATTAATTTTATCGCGGCGAATGTGAGGCAGCCCACGTGCCGTTGCCATGAGGCAACAGGTGGTGCGTGGAGACAGCGGTCTCCAGGGCAAATATCCCGTTTGGTTTCAATGTTTTGTGAGAACGTCGAGATGTATGAAAAGCTTCCCCCAGGGAAGCAAGATTCACGGCTTTGTGAACCACCAGGCCTTGCCGATCGGCCGGTTTTCTTTACCGCCCAGCCAAAAAATTTCCGGTCGTGATCGCTTTGGGTTCACCCGAATCGTCCGTTCCCGAGACCGAGAAGTGCCCGGAAATGGTCTTGGCGGCGCTGTCGATCAACACGTCCACAGGGCGTGCCTTTTAGCTGCCGTTCAACAGGATTTGACAATTCATGTGCCGCCGGTTGAACCTTGCGCAGCACTGTCGGCACCCATTGCATATCCGGTTCTCCAACAAGGAAGCTCCCTATGCTTGCACGCGCAGCCGCCCCAGCAATCCTGTCGCTCTTTGCCTTTCTGCCTCTGGCGCATGCCGGCAACCAGACCATTCCGGCGAGCGCCGACGGCCAAATCGAGTTCAACACGCCGTCCGGCAACATCGGCTGCATCTACACACCGAAGGGTGGCACCAGCACCTACCAGCCGCAGGATGGCGGTCCGGAACTGAGCTGCTCGCGCGTCGAGCCGAGCTACATCACTGTGATCCTCGGGCCGAACGGGCCGGCGACCCAGATCAAGAATCCAGGCGAGCAGGGCTGCTGCAGCGATGTCGCCAAGCTGTCCTATGGCAACAGCTGGAGCAAAGGGCCGTTTACCTGCCAGTCGTCAACCAAGGGACTGACATGCACGGGCAGCAGCGGACACGGCTTCTTCGTCAGCAAGGCCAAGGTGACGGTGAAATAGTCAGCTGGCTTTTTCCAGCTCGCCCTTGGCCTTTGCGGCGGCGACCTGGCGGATGGCGTCGGCCAGCGTGTCGGCGTCCTGCGCGCCCATGACGGCATATTTGCCTTCGAGCAGGAAGCACGGCACGCCGGTGATGCCCATGCGCGATGCCGTGGCGATTTCTGTACGCACCGCCTCGACGTCGGCGTCGGTCGGCAGCAGCGTTTCGACCACGGCGGCGTCCATGCCGGCCTCGCGGGCGGCTTCGATCAGCACCGCCGGATCGCCGATATTGGCGCCTTCCTCGAAATACAATTGGAACAGCCGGCGCACCAATCCGTTCTGCACGGCTTCGCCGACAGCGCCCGCCCAGCGGATGACGCGATGCGCGTCCAGCGTGTTGGCGGCGACCTTGATGGCGTCGAAGGCGAAGTTGATGCCTTCGGCTTCGCCAAGCGGCTCGATACGGGCATGCATCTGGCGGATACGCTCCTCGCTGCCGAACTTGGCCAGCATGTACGCGCGCCGGTCCTTGCCCTCCGGTGGGACGGTAGGGTCCAGCTGGAATGGCCGCCAGCGCACATGCACCTCGACGTCGCCGACAGCGGCGATCGCCTTGTCGAGCCGCTTCTGGCCGATGAAGCACCAGGGGCAAACGGCGTCGGAAACCACATCAACGGTGATGGAATTGTCTTCGCTCATCTTGATCTCCTGCGGCCGAACGCTCAGTTCGGCTTGCGCCACCAGGTTGGCCATTGATAGCCGTATATGGGCGTGTTTTTCGGATGGTCCAGATAATTCCAGTAAGCGAGCCATTGCTGCGTGTTGTACTGCATCGGCACCATGTAATTGCCGGAGATGAGCAACCGGTCGAGGACGCGCACCGCGGCGACATAGTCTTCCTTGGTCCGCGCCCTCAGCATAGCATCCATTGCCGCGTCTATTGCGGGATCGGCAACGCCGGCGAGGTTGAAGGAGCCTTCCCTGTTGGCTTCCGAAGAGCCCCAGCGAAAGGTCTGCTCGATGCCGGGGGACAGCGAGCCGACGGACCCGCTCGCGCCGATCAGCACCTCGAAATCGAAACGCTGCTTGCGTGATTGAATCTGGTCGGCTTCGAGACTGCGAATGGTCACCGCGATACCGATCTTTTCCAAAGTACGCTGATAGATGGTGGCAAAACGCTCGTCATCTTGCGAGGACGCCAGGATTTCGAAGCCGAAGGGGTTTCCTTTGGAATCTTGTAGAACACCGTCCTTGACGGCATAGCCCTGGCTTTTCAGCAGGTCGAACGCCGCCTTCAGCACCTTGCGATCCTGGCCGGTGCCGTCAGTCACAGGTGGTCGCCAGGTGCCATCCATGACGTCGGCCGGCACGCGGCCGGGGTAGGGCGCCAGCAGCGCCTTCTCCCTGTCGTCGGCGGGATGGCCGAGCGCGGACAGTTCGGAGTTCTGCCAGTAGCTCATGGTGCGCGAGTACTTGCCGCCGAAGAGGTTCTTGTTAGCCCATTCGAAGTCGTAGAGCATGCCGAGTGCGCGCCGCACCACCGGATTGGAGAACTTCTCCAGCCTCGTGTTGAACAGGAACCCTGTCACCACCGGCGGTATGCCGACGTCAAAGGTTTCGGCGATTACTTCACCCCGGTGGAAGGCGGGAAAATCGATATCGCGCTCGCGCTTGATTGGATCGCCCGCATCATAAATGGCGCAGATGCCTTTCTTGAACGCTTCCGTCTTGGCATTGGCGTTGAGGAAATACTCGATGGTGATCTGGTCGTAATTGTCGAAGCCGCGCTTGGAGGGGAGGTCCTTGCCCCAGTAATTCGGATTGCGCTTGAAGACGATGCGCTGTCCCGGCTGCACCTTGTCGACGATGTAGGGACCGCTGCCGATCACCGGTTTCAAAGTCGTCTTGTCGAAAGTGTCCTTGTTGAAGGCGTGCTTGGGGATGATCGGCGTCAGCGCGATGATCAAGGGCGTCTCACGGTTGGCCTTGTCGTTGAAGGTAAAGCGCACGCTGTGCTCGCCGGTCTTTTCCAGCTTGGCGATCAGGCTCATGCGATCGCTGTAGGGCGGGCGGCCCTTGTCGGTGAAGACATCGTAGGTGAACAGCACGTCCTCCGGCGTCACCGGCTCGCCGTCCGACCACTTTGCATTTGGGTTGAGGTGGAATTCGATCCACTTGCGCTCGGGGTCCATGTCGGCACTGTCGGCAATGAGACCATACAGGCTGAAAGGCTCGTTGTAATTGCGCTGCATCAACGGCTCGAAAACCAGGTTGCCGTAGTTCTGATCCAGCATGCCGCGCGCCGTGGTGCGCAGGCTCTTGACGATGAACGGGTTCAGATTGTCGAAACTGCCGACGACGCAATAGGTGATGTTGCCGCCCTTGGGCGCATCGGGATTGACGTAGTCGAAATGGCTGTAGTCGGCCGGCAGCGCCGGATCGCCCTGCATGGCGATGGCATGTTTCGGCTCCGACATCGCGGGCTGAAGCGAAAATGCGAGAAACGAGATCGCGGCGATCAGCCAAACAAGAACGCGGCCCATGACCGTCTCCTTACTGGGCGGCTTGATGATTCGGAGTGCACCCTAGCATGGCGCCGCTGCGCTCCGGCCAGATACGTCAGCCGAAATCGCACCACCAATGGCACGGCCAAGAATCGCAGGTGCCGGGCTGGATTCGACTGCCCATGCAGTGTAACACGCGCTCCGAAGTCATTCTGTTGCCTCAATTCGGCAACAGGTAGCTGGACCACACGGCGCGAAGAAGCCGGTCCCGGGATCATTTGAGAGGAAGTGCACGACATGACGAGCCTGAACAGCAACGCGTACCGCCTTTCGGTCATGGCCGCAGGCGTGGTCGGCTTTCTGGTCGCCGGGCTTCCCGCTGCTTCCGCACAGCAGCAACAGCAGATTCCGCAGGGCTGGTTCAAGGCCTGCACGAAGCAGGAAGACGTCGACATCTGCAATGTCCAGAACATCGTCACCGCCGGCAACGGCCAACTCGTCACCGGCGTCAGCCTGATCGAGCTGAAGGGCAAGGTGAACCGCAAGGTGTTCCAGGTCACGGTCCCGACCGGACGTCTGGTGCCTCCCGGCATCGGCCTGCAAATCGACGCCGGCAAGGCGCAGAAGCTCGATTACGTCATCTGCTTCCCCGACCGTTGCGTGGCCGAAGTGCCGCTGACCGACACGCTCGTCGCTTCCTTCAAGAAGGGCCAGGCAATCACGCTGACCTCAATCAATTTCCAGAACCAGGCGAACCCGATCAAGGTTGCCTTGACCGGCTTCAGCGGCGCCTATGACGGCCCGCCGCTGCAGCAGTCCGACATCGAGGACCGGCAGAAGAAGCTTCAGGACTTCGTTGCCAAGAACAACCAGGATTTCGCCAAGAAGCTCAAGGACGAGCAGGACAAGGCCAAGGCCGCCAACTGATCTCGAGCGAATTCAAAATAAAAAAAGCGGGGCAGTGCCCCGCTTTTTTTGTTGCCGTTCAGGATGCGGTCAATGTCTCGACTGGCGCTTCGGCTCGTAGCGTCCGTCCGGCCGCTTGTCGAACATCTCGCCGATCTGCGGATGGCGGACCGGCTCGCCCGACTGGTCCTCGAGCAGGTTCTGCTCTGAGACGTAAGCGATGTATTCGGTTTCCGAATTCTCGGCCAGCAGATGATAGAACGGCTGGTCCTTGCGCGGCCGCACGTCGGCCGGGATCGCCTCGTACCATTCGTCGGTGTTGGCGAATTGCGGATCGACATCGAAAATGATGCCACGAAATGGAAACAGCCGGTGGCGCACCACCTGTCCGATCGAGAATTTAGCCGTTTTCATCATACTCACCACTAAGCCCGGAAGCGCCCGGCGTCCCTTGGAATGCACGGCACGCGCTCTAAGGCTTTGAATTTACACACGCCACGACTAAAAATCGAGCCCGACTTTAGGGCTGGTATCCCACCCTATCTGGCGCAGACGGTGGTCCAATTCAATGCCGAAGCGTTTGACGCCTTGTGAAGCTACGGGCTAGCCCGGGTCAACGGTTTCGGGCCGGGGCAAAAATGTCTGACCGGGCTGCTCTACATGATCGGCCACGGCATACTACCGCCGGATCTGTTTCCCTAGGCCGGTGAGCGCGGCAAAGCCGCTGCCCGGCCGCAACCCCTCGCGCATGAAGAAGGCGCGCAATGGCGCGAAACTGCCGAGCACGTTGAGCCCGGCGCTGCGCGCCATCTGCGCCGGCAGCATGTCGGACAACAGCGACATGTTGAGCAGGTTGACCGCGCCGCTGCGCGCCAGAATGTCGGGACGGCGCCTCGAATCATAAGCGGCGAGCGCCCTTGCAGCACCTGGATCGCCGCGATTTTCCCCAGCGATTCCAATCAGATCGTCGATGTCCCTGATACCGAGATTGAGACCTTGTGCGCCGATCGGCGGAAACACATGCGCGGCCTCACCAACCAGCGCCACCCGGTTCTGCGCGAAGCGCCCTGGCGAAGCCGCCGAAAGCGGGTAGATCTGCCGGCCGGGTTCGACCGATACCCGGCCCAGCATCGACTGCATCTGCTGTTCGACACGCTCGGAAAGTGTCACGTCGTCGAGCGCGGCAAGGTCCTTGGCCGTTTCCGGTTTCACCACCCAGACAAGGCTGGAGCGGTTGCCGGGCAGTGGCACCTGGGTGAACGGACCGGTTTCGGTGTGGAATTCGGTCGAGGTGAAGCCGTGTTCGCTGCGATGGCCGAAATTCAGCACAAGTGCTGCTTGCGGATAGGACCGCACCGAGGCCGCTATGCCCGCCGCCTCACGCGCCGGCGACAGGCGCCCATCGGCGGCAACCGCCAGCGAGGCAGACACTTCGCGGCCATCGGTCAGAACGGCATGGGCCTGGTCGGCGTCCAGACGCCAGCTTTCGACCATCGACTTCAGCCATTCGATGCCGGAATGCACGGTGACGGCCCTGGCCAGCGCCGGATTGAGCGCGCTGTTCGGCAAATTGAGCCCGAACTGTTCCTCGCCGATCTCCGTGGCGCGAAAGGTGACCACCGGGCTGCGGATCAGCCGCCTTGTGGCATCGACGATGCGCATGACCTTCAGGGGTGCTGCCTTTGGCCTGATCTCGGCCAGCACGCCCAGCCGATCGAGAATCTTGAGGGCAGGGTTCATCAGCGCCGTGGTCCGGCCATCGGGGCCGGCCGCCTCGGGTCCGACGAGCGTCACGGGAAATCCCGCCCCGGCAAAACCGAGCGCCGCGATCAGCCCGGCAGGGCCGCTGCCGGCAACCAGTATCCGTGCTGTCTCACGATGATCCAAATTGGACTTCCGGTTTGCGATGCAGGTCCATCCTGTCTATCCATGGATATAGGTCAGACCATGCGGCTTGATCAACGCGGCGATTAGGCTCATTCGATTGCCATGACCGGCCAACAGGACGATTTCAGCCATCTCGACCGGGCCGGCCGCGCCACGGCAAGCCTTGCCCGCAATCCGCGCCTGACGGTCAACATCGCCATCGGCGGCAGCATTCTGCTTGCCTGGTTCATTCTCGGCGCCATGGCGATCCGCGGCGCTGAAAGCCGGCTTCCCGGCGCCGGCGCACCGGGTGATGTGGTCCTGCGCTATCTGCCGCAACTGCCGCTGCCGGATTTTCTCGACCGCTTCTTCGGCCTGTGCCTGACACCCGCACCGCTCGACGGCGGCAGCGGCGCACAGTTTCTGGCGCTGATCGCGATGTGGTTCATGATGGCCGTGGCGACGATGTTGCCGTCCGCAGCGCCGATGATCCGCACCTATTGCGAAATCGCCGACACCGCCCGCATCAAGGGCGAACCGGTGGCCCATCCGCTCATCCTGGTTTCGGGCTACCTCTGCACATGGCTCGTCGCCTCGGTCGGTTTCGCAATGCTGACCCTGGCAGTCCACGCGTTTGCGTCATCCGGGCGATTGCTCGATCCGGTGGCCGGCTTTGCCGCAGCTCTCGCGCTGCTCGTTGCTGGCCTCTACCAGTTCAGCAGCCTCAAGCAGGCCTGCCTGACAAAATGCCGGAATCCCTTCGCTACCCTGTTTTCCAACTGGAGCGCCAAGCCCAGCCGTATCTTCCGGCTCGGGCTGGAGCAGGGGCTGTGGTGCCTCGGCTGCTGCTGGGCGCTGATGCTGGTGATGTTTGCGGTCGGCACCATGAACGTGTTCTGGATGGCTCTGATCGGCCTGTTCACCCTGATCGAAAAACAGACCACCGGCAGGCTTCCAACCCGAGTGGCCGGTGCGATACTGCTTGTCTGGGCAGTCGCCCTGCTAGTAGTCTCGGCATGAGGGGGGAAAATTCCATGGCAGAGCAAGGCTGGGCAATGAAAGGAGAGCTCGTACTCTCCTGCAATTGCACGGTTTTTTGCCCTTGCGTGCTGTCGCTTGGCAGCCATCCGCCAACCGAAGGCTATTGCCAGACATGGGCGGGTTTTCGCATCGATGCCGGCCATTTCGGCGAGGTCGACCTGTCCGGCCTCAATCTCGGACTGGTCATGGAAATCCCCGGCTATATGAGCCGCGGTAACTGGACCGCCGGCCTGTTCATCGACAAGCGCGCCTCGGTCTATGCGGTGAAGGCGCTGACGAAGATCTTCTCCGGCAAGGCTGGCGGAACAACCGCGCTGCTGTCCATCCTTGTCGGCAAGTTCCTCGGCGTCGAGCAGGTGCCGATCACCTACGAGACGCGTGACAAGACGCGTGTTTTCCAGATACCGAAGATCATCGACGGGGCGGTGACACCGATTCCCGGCAAGGATCGCGAGAAGGATACCGTGATCAGCAACTCGGAATACTGGATCGCGCCGGAGATCATCGTGGCCAGGTCTGACAAGAGCAAGATGCGGGCTTTCGGTCGCAACTGGAACTTTGCCGGCCGCTCGGCCGAAATCTGCAAGCTGGATTGGCGGGGCCCGTGAGCAAGAACACAAGGGCCAGGCAAATCGCCGAGAAAATCACCGACCGGATTCCGCGCCCGAAGAAGAAAGTGACATGGCCGCAGGCGCGCGCCTTCTCGGTCCATCTCCTGACCGCGTCGGGCTCGTTCCTGGCCTTCCTGTCGCTGGTGGCGGCGAGCGAAGAGCGCTGGACGGCGATGTTCTGGTGGCTGGGTCTGGCGCTGTTCGTCGACGGCATCGACGGGCCGATCGCGCGCAAGCTCGAGGTCAAGGAGATCCTGCCGACCTGGTCGGGCGAACTCCTCGACAACATCATCGACTATGTCACCTATGTGCTGATCCCTGCCTTCGCGCTTTACCAGCGCGGCTTCATGGGGGAGCGGCTGTCGTTCCTGTCGGCGGCCATCATCGTCGTCTCCAGCGCCATCTACTATGCCGACACCGGCATGAAGACGAAGGAGAACTTCTTCAAGGGTTTTCCGGTGGTCTGGAACATGGTGGTGTTCACACTGTTCGTCATCGAGCCCGGACAGTGGGTGTCCTTCGGCGTCGTCGTTGCGGCCGGCATTCTCACCTTCGTGCCGATCAACTTCATCCACCCGGTGCGGGTGGTGCGGCTGCGGCCAATCAACCTCGGCATGACGCTGCTGTGGTGCGCTTTCGGCGCGCTGGCGCTGGCGCAGGCGGCGCTTGCCGCTTTCTACGACCAGATCGGCGTACTCGGCGAACAGGTCAGCGTCTTCACCAAGGTCGGCATCACCGTCACCGGGCTTTACCTCGCCTGCATCGGCGGTATCATGCAGTTCTTCCCCAAGCTCGGCGCCAAGCCGCCGACCAAAGCGACCGACAGCAAGAAAGCCTGACCGCAGGAAAGCCCAAAAATGTCCAAAGCGATCCGTATCCACGCCCATGGCGGTCCGGAAGTCCTGACCTATGAGGATGCCGATCCGGGGCAGCCCGGCGCAGGGCAGATCCTGGTCAGGCACACTGCGATCGGCCTCAATTTCATCGATGTCTATCATCGCACCGGCCTTTATCCGCCACCCGGCGGCTTCCCGCTGATCCCGGGCGGCGAAGCGGCCGGCGTCGTGCTGGCGGTTGGTACTGGCGTCGACTGGCTGAAGCCCGGCGATCGCATCGCCTATGCCGTCAATGTCGGCGCCTATGCCGAAGAGCGCGTCGTCGCCGCCGACCGCGTGGTCAAGGTGCCGGACGGCATTAGCGACGAGCAGGCCGCCGGCATGATGCTGAAAGGCATGACGGCGGAGTATCTGCTGCGCCGCACGTTCAAGGTGAAAGCGGGCGACACCATCCTGTTCCACGCCGCCGCCGGCGGTGTCGGCCTGATCCTGGGGCAATGGGCAAAACATCTCGGCGCGACCGTCATCGGCACGGCAAGCTCGACTGACAAGATCGAACTCGCCAAGGCGCATGGCTTCGACCATGTCATCAACTACAAGGAGCAGGATTTCGTCGCCGGCGTCGCCGCAATCACCGGCGGCAAAAAATGCGACGTCGTCTACGATTCGGTCGGCAACGACACATTCCCCGCCTCGCTCGATTGCTTGAGGCCGCTCGGCATGTTCGTCGCTTTCGGGCAGTCCTCGGGGCCTATCCCGCCATTTTCGATGTCGCTGCTGGCGCAGAAGGGCTCGCTGTTCGTCACCAGGCCGACGCTGTTCGTCTACAACGCCAAGCGCGAGGACCTCGAAATCTCCGCCGCAGCACTGTTCGACGTGGTGCTGAGCGGCGCGGTCAAGATCCAGATCAACCAGCGCTATGCCCTGAAGGATGCCGGCAAGGCGCAGGCCGATCTCGAAGCGCGCAAGACGACGGGCACAACCATTCTGGTCCCCTGAGGGGAATCTGCCCAGTTTTTCAGCGCTTTGCCGCGGCGCCGGGCGCTGTTTGCACGAGGAACCGGCCGGATACTTTCTTGCGTGAAACAGGCTTATCTTTACCCCTTGAGTTTCCGCTGAAATTCTTGAAGCTCTTTCAAGGTGGGTGCTGCTTTCGCACGAGAGCAGCCAGCGCATACCATGCTGGCGGGAACACAGAACATATCCGGAAACCGGATGGGAGGCACTGTGAGTGCAGATCATGATGGAGCGAACCTGCTTGAGGTTCGTGGCCTGACCAAGATATTCGGCACGCTGACTGCGTGCGATCATATCGACCTCAACATCGCCAAAGGCGAGATCCACGCGTTGCTCGGCGAAAATGGCGCCGGCAAGTCGACGCTGGTCAAGATGCTGTTCGGTTCGCTGGAGCCCAATTCCGGCGAGATATTCTGGAACGGCGAGGCGGTGCGGATCACCAGCCCAGGCATGGCGAAGAAGCTCGGCATCGGCATGGTGTTCCAGCACTTTTCGCTGTTCGAGGCGCTGACCGCGGCCGAGAACATTGCACTGTCGCTGGATGATGGCTCGCCGATCAGCTCGATCGCCGCCAAGGCGAGGGCGCTTTCCTTCAGCTACGGCCTGCCGCTCGATCCGGACTCGCTGGTCGGCGATCTCTCGGTCGGCGAACGCCAGCGCATCGAGATCATCCGCTGCCTTTTGCAGACGCCGCAGCTCATCATCCTCGACGAGCCGACCTCGGTGCTGACACCGCAGGAAGCCGACAAGCTGTTCGAGACGCTGGAGCGCCTGCGCTCGGAGGGGAAATCCATCCTCTACATTTCGCACCGGCTGGAAGAGGTCAAACGCATCTGCGACCGCGCCACGGTGTTGCGTCACGGCAAGGTCGTCGGCCATTGCAACCCACGCGAGGAGACAGCTTCGTCGCTGGCTCGGATGATGGTCGGCAACGAGGTGAAAGCCGTGGTGCGCGCGCCGGCCGAAGGCATCGAGACCGCCGTGCCGCTCCTCGAGATCCGCGCGCTTAGCCGCAAGCCGGCAACGCCGTTCTCGATCCCGCTGAAGAACATCAACCTCAATGTACGCGCCGGCGAGGTGATCGGCATCGCCGGTGTCGCCGGCAATGGCCAGGGCGAGTTCTTCGAATCCGTCTCCGGCGAGGTGTTGCAGCAGGACGCCGCTTCGGTTCGCATTCGTGGCAAGGATGCCGGAGCGCTCTCGATCACCGGCCGGCGGCTGATGGGCGCTGCCTTCGTGCCGGAAGAACGCCTCGGCCATGGCGCGGCGCCGCGCATGAAACTTTCGGAAAATCTGCTCCTGTCGCGCCATGCCACTGATGGCAAGGTCTTTGTCGGCACCGGCGGCGCAGTCAAAAGCGGTGCAGTCTATGCCGCCGCCCAACGCATCATCGTGGCGATGGACGTGCGCAAGAGTGCGCCCGATCCGGAAGCCGCAGCCCTTTCCGGCGGCAATCTGCAGAAATTCATCGTCGGCCGCGAACTCGACCGCAGCCCTGCTGTCATGGTGGTCAACCAGCCGACCTGGGGCGTTGACGCCGGTGCTGCCGCCCATATCCGCCAGGCTCTGATCGAACTGGCGCGCAGCGGTTCGGCGGTGCTGGTCATCAGCCAGGACCTCGACGAGCTGTTCGAAATCTCGGACGCGATCGCCGTCATGCACAATGGCGAATTGTCGAAACCGCTGCCGATCGCCGACGCCACGTTCGAAAAGATCGGCCTGTTGATGGGCGGCGCCGAGCCCGGCCACGCCGAACATGTTCTGGAGACCGCATGATGCGCCTCGAACTCGTCAAACGCCCGCAGCGCTCGATGCTGTTTTCAGCGCTGTCGCCCTTCATCGCCTTCGGCCTGACGATGATTGCCGGCGCGATTCTGTTCGCGCTGCTCGGCGTCAACCCATTGAATGCATTCGAAATCTACTTCATCGAACCGATCAGCCAGGTCTGGCAGCTGCATGAGCTGGCGATCAAGGCCGCGCCGCTGATCCTGATCGCCGTCGGCCTGTCGGTCTGCTACAAGGCCAACATCTGGAACATCGGCGCCGAAGGCCAGTTCATCCTCGGCGGCATTTTCGGCTCGGCCATCCCGGTGCTGTTCCCCGGCTTCGAAGGCCCGCTTGTGCTGCCGCTGATGCTGTTGTTCGGCATGGTCGGCGGCGCCGCCTACGCGGCAATCCCGGCTCTCTTAAAGACGCGCTTCGGCACCAACGAGATCCTGACCAGCCTGATGCTGGTCTATGTCGCCCAGCTCTTTCTCGACTGGCTGGTGCGTGGCCCCTGGCGCGATCCGCAGGGCCATGGCTTCCCGCAGACGATCCAGTTCAACGACTCGGCTGTCCTGCCGGAGTTGATGCCGGATGCCGGCCGCGCCAACTGGGGTTTTGTCTTCTCGCTTGTCGCCGCCGTACTGATCTGGGTGCTGATGAGCCGCCTGCTCAAGGGTTTTGAGGTTCGCGTGCTCGGCTCCAGCCCGCGGGCAGGGCGCTTTGCCGGCTTCGGCCTCAACCGCATGGTCTTCTTTGCCTTCCTGCTGTCGGGGGCGCTGGCCGGACTTGCAGGCATTTCGGAAGTCTCGGGCGCCATCGGCCAGCTCCAGCCGGTCATTTCGCCCGGCTACGGCTTCACCGCCATCATCGTGGCATTCCTTGGCCGGCTCAATCCGCTCGGCATCGTCGCCGCCGGCCTAGTGCTGGCGCTGACCTATCTCGGCGGCGAGGCGGTGCAAAGCGCGCTGGGCATCTCCGACAAGGTGGCGCGTGTGTTCCAGGGCATGCTTTTGTTCTTCGTGCTCGGTTGCGACACCCTCATTCACTACCGCATTCGCCTCGTCAGCATGGCGCTGGCGAAGGGCGCTGCAAAACTCGATGCTGCGCCGAAGTTGAAGGAAGCCCGCTGATGGACATCACCGTCAACATCCTTTTGACCATTGCGACTGCGGCGACGCCGCTTTTGATCGCGGCCATCGGCGAACTGGTGGTCGAGCGCTCCGGCGTGCTCAACCTCGGCGTCGAAGGCATGATGATCATGGGCGCCGTCGGCGGCTTTGGCGCCGGCTACCTCACGGGATCGCCCTGGATCGGCCTGCTCGCGGCAATCGCCATGGGCGCGGTGTTCTCGCTGCTGTTTGCGGTGATGACGCTGTCGCTCGCCACCAATCAGGTGGCGACCGGCCTGTCGCTGACGCTGCTTGGCCTCGGCCTCTCCGGCATGATGGGGACCAGCTTTGTCGGCCAGCCCGGCGAAAGACTGCCAAATCTGTACATTCCGGTGCTGACCGACATTCCGGTGGTTGGCAGGCTGCTGTTCGGCCAGGATCCGATCTTCTACATCTCGATCGCGCTCACCGCCGCCGTCATGTGGTTCCTGTTCAAGACCCGCACCGGGCTGACCCTCCGCTCGATCGGCGACAGCCACACGTCGGCGCACGCGCTCGGCATCAAGGTCATCCGCTACCGCTATCTCTCGGTCATTTTCGGCGGCGCCTGCGCCGGTCTTGCCGGCGGCCACCTGTCGCTGGTCTATACCCCGCAATGGGTGGAGAACATGACCGCCGGCCGCGGCTGGATCGCGCTGGCGCTGGTCGTCTTCGCCTCCTGGCGGCCGTGGCGGGTGCTGGCCGGCGCCTACATCTTCGGCGCGGTCTGGATCGGCCAGCTTCATGCACAGGCTTTTGGCATTCCAGTGCCTTCGCAGCTGCTTTCTTCTCTGCCCTATCTGGCAACCGTCGTGGTTCTCGTTCTAATCTCGCGCAACAAGCGTCTGACGATGATGAACACGCCGGCTTCCTTGGGGCAGCCATTCGTTCCGGATCGTTGACAACAAAAAAACGGGAAGCTCCAAGGCTAAACTCAGAGAGGTAACACAATGAAAAAACTACTTATTGCGTTGATGACCACAACCGCCGCCATGTCATTGGCTGCGTCGGCGCAGGCCGCCGACAAGCTGAAGGCGTGCTGGGTCTACACCGGCCCGATCGGCGATTTCGGCTATTCCTACCAGCACGACCAGGGCCGCCTCGAGGTGGAGAAGGCGCTCGGCGACAAGGTCGAAACCGCCTATCTCGAAAATGTCTCGGAAGGCCCCGACGCCGACCGCGCTTTCGAGCGTCTGGCGCGTGAAGGCTGTAAGATCATCTTCGGCACCTCCTTCGGCTTCATGGATCCGGAAGTGAAGGTCGCCAAGAAATTCCCGAAGGTGATGTTCGAACACGCCACCGGCTACAAGACCGGTGACAACCTCGGCATCTACAATGCGCGCTTCTATGAGGGCCGCTATGTGCTTGGCCAGATCGCCGCCAAGGAATCGAAGGCTGGCGTCGCCGGCTACATTGTTTCCTTCCCGATCCCCGAAGTGGTGATGGGCATCAACTCCTTCATGCTCGGCGCGCAGTCGGTCAACCCGAACTTCAAGGCCAAGATCGTGTGGGTGAACTCCTGGTTCGATCCGGGCAAGGAAGCCGACGCCGCCAAGGCGCTGTTCGACCAGGGCGCCGACATCATCGTCCAGCACACCGATTCCACCGCTGCCTTGCAGGTTGCCGAGGAGCGCAAGTTGCACGGCTTCGGCCAGTCCTCCGACATGATCAAGTTCGCCCCGAACGCGCAGCTGACTTCGCTGACCGACGAATGGGGTCCGTACTACATCAGCCGCGTGCAGGCGGCTCTGGACGGCACCTGGAAGCCTGACAATGTCTGGCTGGGCATCAAGGATGGCGCCGTGAAGCTCGCGCCCTTCACCAACATGCCGGACGATGTGAAGGCCATGGCCGAGGCCACCGCCAAGAAGATCGCCGAGGGATGGAACCCCTTCACCGGTCCGGTCGCCAAGCAGGACGGCACGCCGTGGCTCAAAGACGGCGAAGTCGCCGACGACGGCACGCTGCTCGGCATGAACTTCTATGTGAAGGGCGTCGACGACAAGCTGCCGCAGTAAGCAGCGGAAACCACAAAACAAAAGGGCGCCGTATGGCGCCCTTTTTCATTCAGCGAGCTGCGCACGCGTGCCGCGAAACCGCGCCAGCGCGGCATCGAGCGTGCGGCTGAGCCAGCTCTTGATCCTACGCTGGGCTGGCCGTTCGAAATACTTCCAGATCGCCCAGGAAATCAGAACCATGAGCGCGACGCAGCCTAAGGCTGCAGCCCATTTGCCGATCCAAGGTGCGGCGGCATTGATCGCGATGTAGCCGACTTTCTGGTGCAGGAGATAAAGCGGATAGGTCAGCCCGCCCAGCGCCAGCGTAAGCGCCGACGGCACGACATAGCTGCGCAGCAGGATCGCGCCGATCAGCAGCGAATGCATGACGACGTTGGCGATCACCAGATGCGGCTGCGAAACGGCGATGCCGTATTCATTCAGCATCCACTGCTGCGTCACCGACAACGTGCTGCAGGACAGAAGGAAGGCAGCGCCAAGCAGCAGCAGGGCTGCCAGCGAGCGGCCATGCGCATGGATGTGGTGGACGAGCACGCCGGCAGCGAAGAAGGGACCGAACTCGGTGATGAACAGCAGCCTGATCGCGCGGCTTTCGATGAAGAACTCGTTCGACGCCGCAATCGCCAGCCAGACGAAGATCAGCCCGAGCTTCCATTTCTGGAAAACGCCGCCGAGCAGACCGAGCGTCACCCACCCGTAGAACACCAGTTCGAGCAGGATCGACCAGTAGACGCCGTCCATGAAGGGCTGGCCGAGCGCCGGCGCGAACATCGACAGATTGGCAGTGTATTGACCGAGCGAGGTTGAAAACAGCGGCGCGCCGAAAGCCATGACGATGACGAAGGTGATGGTCATGCACAGGAGGTAGCCGGGGTAGAGGCGCACGAAGCGTGCGATGGCAAACTCTTGCCAGGCGCGGCCTTCCGCCGACCAGGCAATGACGAAACCGCTGATCAGGAAGAACAGGTTGACGCCGAGATAGCCGTAGAGCGCGAACGGCGCCACAGCCGGATAACCCTCGGCGAGAGCGCCCTCGGCAGCTGCGCCGCGAAAGAAATAATGGAAGAACACCACAGCCAGCGCCGCCGCCAACCTCAACAGGTCCAGCGTCGCGATATGATCCTGCCGGGCAGGTCTGGCATCCATGTGAAGTCTCGGCGTTTACGGTCGGGAAACCATAACGCAGATCGCGACGAAACAGGGTAAACAGCGGCAAATATCGCGAAATTTGGTAAATGGCGGCAGAAGCATCCGACCGGACTCAATTGTCTGCAACACGGTTCCGTGACCCCCTTCACAGACGAGGTCGATTTTTACTTTCATGCTTATCTTGCGGCCTGACGAAATCGGCCGACGTTACTAATTTGAGCAGGAGAATGTCTTATGCAATTGAACAAAAAACTCTTAGCCATCATCGGCAAACGTATTCCAGCCATTTACGACGTCTTCCCGCACGGACCACAATGGCGACTTGCGCAAGTCGCACTCAATCCTCAACCGCTCCCGCCTCACGAACTGGGCGCAGCGATCGCGGACGAATTCGTCCGCTCCGCCTGGTCCGCCGAGCGAGGCGGGCTCGATGCGAAGGCGTTGATGAGCGACCTCGATGATTGGTGCCCGACGCGACCGAAGCACCCGAAGCTTCCGCCGTGGTGGCCGCCGATTCCGGAGCCCGAGCCGCATCCCGAATGGTTCGTGGATTATCATCTGGGATTTGCTGCACGGCTGTCCGTAGTCGCGGCTGGCTCGGCTGGCACGCGGCTGGACAAGACCCTCAATCAGGCGATCGACCGGTCCTTGTCCGCAATGGAGTCCGTGAAGCTCTGACGAAATGCTGCCAAAAACGAGGGCGCCGTAACGGCGCCCTTTTGGCGGCTTTCTAGACCGCTGAACCATAGAGATCGTAAGCGTCGGCGCGGTCGATCTTGACGGTGACGATGTCGCCTTGGCGCAGCGGACGGCGCGACTGGATGTGCACCGAACCGTCGATTTCGGGCGCGTCGTATTTGGTGCGACCCTTGGCCGACGTGCCATGCGCCTCGTCGATCAGCACCGGCAGGCGCTTGCCGACCTTCTTGGCCAACTGCGTCGCCGAAATCTTCTGCTGGCGCTGCATGAAGCGATGCCAGCGCGCTTCCTTGATCTCTTGCGGCACCTGTTCCAGGCCGAGATCGTTGGAGCGGGCGCCCCGGACCGGCTCGTATTTGAAGCAGCCGGCGCGGTCGATCCTGGCCTCGTCCAGCCAGTCGAGCAGCATCTGGAAATCCTCCTCCGTCTCGCCGGGGAAGCCGACGATGAAGGTCGAGCGTATGGCGAGGTCCGGGCACACCTCGCGCCAGCCGCGAATGCGCTCCAGCGTCTTTTCGCCATGGGCGGGCCGACGCATGTTCTTCAGCACCTGCGGCGAGGCGTGCTGGAAGGGGATGTCGAGATAGGGAAGGATTTTTCCGTCCGCCATCAGCGGAATGACATCGGCGACATGCGGGTAGGGGTAGACATAGTGCATGCGCACCCAGATGCCGAGCTTGCCGAGTTCTTCCGACAAATCGAGGAATTTCGCCCGCACCTCGCGGTCGCCGAACATCGACGTCTGGTACTTGATGTCGATGCCGTAGGCGCTGGTATCCTGCGAGATGACGAGCAATTCCTTGACGCCGGCCTTGGCCAGTTTCTCGGCCTCGCGCAGCACATCGGCGGCCGGCCGTGAGACCAGGTCGCCGCGCAGCGCAGGAATGATGCAGAAGGTGCAGCGGTTGTTGCACCCTTCCGAAATCTTGAGATAGGCGTAGTGGCGCGGCGTCAGCTTCACGCCTTGCGGCGGCAAAAGGTCGATATAGGGATCGTGGCTCGGCGGGGCCGCCTCATGCACGGCCGCCATCACGCTCTCATAGGCCTGCGGTCCGGTGATGGCGAGCACGTTGGGGTGCTTTTCACGGATGACGTCGGGCTCGGCGCCGAGGCAGCCGGTGACGATCACCCTACCGTTTTCCGAAAGCGCCGAACCGATGGCGTTGAGTGACTCATCGCGCGCCGAATCGAGGAACCCGCAGGTGTTGACGACGACAAGGTCGGCGCCGTCATGCTTGCGCGCGATCTCATAGCCTTCGGCGCGCAGGCGCGTGATGATGCGCTCGGAATCCACAAGGGCCTTCGGGCATCCAAGGCTGACGAAACTGACGCGAGGGGCAGACATAAAGCAACTTCCGGGTTTTTCGGGATCGGCGGCCCAGTACCACACTTATTGTGGCATTGGTATGGGCAGCGGTTGCGGCGAACGCGACCGCAGCTTCAGGCAGGCGCCCGGGCTGCTACAGAACCTATCTGACCGGCGGCGTCAGCTCACCACGGGACTGACATGCGGCCAGACCTCGACCACGCCGCGATAGACCATGTCGAGCGCGACATAGAGGATGATCAGCAGGCCGACATAGGCGATCCAGCGGTAGCGATGCAGCAGCCTTGCAATAAAGCTCGCGGCGAGGCCCATCAGGGCGATCGACAGCACGAGGCCGATGACCAGCACGGGAAAATGATCGCGCGCCGCACCGGCGACCGCCAGCACATTGTCGAGCGACATCGAGACGTCGGCGACGACGATCTGCAGCGCTGCCTGGCCGAGCGTCTTGCGCGCCTTGCCGGTCGCCACCGTCTTGTCGCCGTCGAGATCGGCATTGGCCAGCGCCTCGGTCGCCTCCTGCTCGTCGGCATGGGACGTGCGCAGCTCGCGCCACATCTTCCAGCACACCCACAACAAAAGGATGCCGCCGGCCAGCAGCAGGCCGACGATTGCCAGCAGCTTGACGGTGACGGCGGCAAACAGGATGCGCAGCACCGTTGCCGCCAGCACGCCGATGAGGATGGCCTTCTTGCGCTGCTCGACCGGCAGGCCCGCTGCGGCAAGGCCAATGACGATGGCGTTGTCGCCGGCAAGCACCAGATCGATGGCGATGACCTGGAGGAGGGCTGTCATGCTTGCGGCGCTGAAAATGTCCATCGACCGGAGGCCCCTTTTTGTTCGCCGCGTGTTCGTCGTCGGATATGTCGACGCCCTAACGTGTATGGTTCCCGCGCGTCAAGAGAACGCTACGGGCAAGGCCAAAAAACCACAGGAATAGCGAAAGCTCGTTCTGCCAGAGAGAACTTTGGTTTTGGAAAATTCAGTCGTAGAGATTGTACTTCGCCCAGTCGGCTTCCGGGATCTCGTCGCCGATGCGGTAACGGAACTGCAGGACCTCCATATGGTCCGGCGCCGTCTCGCATTTGAACTTCAGCCGGTACCATTGCCCCTTGCTGCGGAAGGCCGCGCCCGGGCTGCGAATGGCATCGGCTTTCATTTCCGGCGTGGCGAAGGCGTAGGCGACGACGCGGTCGGCCTTGTACTTGTGGTCGTCATGGCTGATGCGGTCGAGAACCTCGGCGTCGCATCGCTGTTCCAGCCGGGTCTGCGGATCGAGTTTCAGCAGGCCGGCGCGCAAGGCGGCGTCCATCGCGTGGGCCGGCCAGGCCAGCGTCACCGACGCCAGGGCCGCAAGGAATAGTTTTTTCATGGGCGGGAGAACCAGCATATTTCGGGTGAAAAATCAACCGGAGTGCCGATCCGGCCGCGCCCGGCCAGGCTGGCAATTGAAACCAGAAACGGCGCGCAACAGTGCGACGTTGAAGACGTAATCTTCCGGATGGAGCTGTGAGAACCAAGACAAAACGACGTCGCGTTACGGCCCTCGCGCAGACAGCCAGACAGACAGCAGTCCGGTGAGAGAGCCGATGATCCCGATGATCACGCCAGCCCACGTAATGGCGGATTCACGCCGGTCTCTGCGCTCCAGCCGGATCGCTTTTCGAACTTCGGAATAACCGATCGTCGTCAGGTGCCAGGTGTGCAGCTGGGGCGACCGTTCCCAAATGGAGCTGGCCTCGCTCGGATATTCATAAGGAACGTCAAGGCTATTCGCTTTGCGCAGGAGCCTCCGCGTTTTGATCGCCTCGATCGCGTCAACGTGTAACGACGTTTCCCGGTGACGACTGTTTTCAGCATTCTCGCGGTCGTTGGCCGTTTTGGCCTTTGCCAATTCGACATCGTAAGCGCGGTCGATGCGCCTGATAGCGCGCCGGCTTCTGGCAATGTCCACTGCCTCTTTGATCCGGAGTGGCATCCACATGGTTTGCCTCCTTGGAAGTTGCCTACAGGAACTTCCCGGCAAGCGCCGCTCGAAGCTCTCGCGGCAAGGTAATTGGCGGAGGGAGTGGGATTCGAACCCACGGTGGGCTTGCACCCACGCCGGTTTTCAAGACCGGTGCCTTAAACCGCTCGGCCATCCCTCCGTCGTGATTTTTCAATCACTTAGGGTCATCGCTGTCGGTCGGTTCTGAGCGGCGGCGCCGGATTGGCACCGAGGGCGTTCCCGACCGGTTCGCGCTTCATTCCTGTAAAGCGGCATTGAGGGCTGCGTCAACCACCGCGGCGGCGCCTTCCTGCTGTCTAGGGCAACAAGTGCGCATAAATGTTCAGCGTGACAGACGGGTTCGCATGCCGGCGCGGGCAGAGCTCGACCACCAGACGCGCGGGCAGGGCGAGAGGGCGAGCCGCTAGACGAAGGTGACGACGAGCGACCCGACCACTACTGATCCTAAAAGGTTGTAAGGCCCGCTGCCTCATGGTGGCGGGCTTCAAATTGAAGCGCACCTGCATATAGGGGTTTTCATTTAGGCGCTGAAAGTTTCAAACTTGGCACTTTTTCCGCTGCGGTGGCATGCCCATTCAGCCTGCTGAACAGCATGGCAGCGACGATTTCAAACGTCTCCGTCACAATGACCGACTTCTTTGTCCCGGCATCTGGCGCGACCGCGAAGTGGAGCGTCGCCCCGGCGCCGGACGTGCGAGGCTCAATCCTGTAGATCTGATCACTGTTGACCAGGACTCGCCTGCCATTGGTCCTCGTGAGATTCAACCACATCGCAACACCCTTCACACCCTTCCCGATAGTCGCAGGAAAGGGTTGGCACCGCAATTGGCACCGGACACGCCAAGGGAAGGGCAGGGACGGGGCAGGACAGAGCGCGTGTGAGGGCAAAGAAAAAGCCCGGAAAACCGAGCTATTCGGGACCGTCAAAGATCAGTCGGGATGGCGTTCGCCACGTTTCAAGACCGGCGCCTTAAACCGCTCGGCCATCCCTCCAACGAATTGAAATCATTGTTCTTTTTTTGAATTTCCAAACGCTCTTGGAAGGACGGTTGCCAGGCACTTGCCTGTTCGATCGCTGCGTATGGCGGCTTGAAGCGCAATGTCACCCCTTGCTCCGCTGCATCGGCCTGATGCCTGGCATTATAGCCTGGCATTAGGCTTCGCAGCACATGACGCTGGCGGGGAGCATGAGGCTCGGTCGCAACAATTTGTGCCCAAGCCGCCGGACTGCGTCGAATAGGAATGGAGTTTTTTATCATTCGTTTATCTATTCATGATCTCTAATAATCCATGGCATTCAATGCTTTCAGCCAGATCAGGCTTGCCTCGGGGCGCCTAAGGCGCGCCATGGGCGGTAACGTTGCCGTCACCTTTGCCGTCACCTTGCCGGTCGTGGTCGGCGGCGCCGGCCTCGGTGTCGAGACATCCTTCTGGTATTACAGCAGCCTCAAGTTGCAGGCTGTCGCCGATGCCGCAGCCTATGCTGGTGCGCTCGAGAAAGTCGCAGGTTCCGACAATCCGACCATCATCGCTGCCGCCACGCAGTCGGCGACGTCGAACAATTTTGCCACGCCGGGCACGATCGAGGTCAACACGCCGCCATTGTCCGGCCCGAACACCGCGAAGAAGGCGGTGGAGGTCATCGTCAAGCAGAACCTCGATCGCTACTTCACGGCGATCTTCAACAACACGCCGGTTCCCGAACAGGCGAGGGCCGTGGCGCTCATCACCGACGCCTCGAAAGCCTGCGTGCTGGCGCTCAGCCCGTCGGCCGCCCAGGCCGCGCTCTTTTCCGGCAACACCACCGTCAACCTCACGGGCTGCTCGGTCATGTCGGACTCGATTGCCTCGGACGCCATAAAGACGCAAGGGTCGGCGACGATAAAGGCCGACTGTCTGATCACGGTCGGCGGCATGGTGCTGAACGTTCCACCAACCACGGTCTGCAAGTCCAACATCACCCAGGCGTTGCCGGCAGCCGATCCCTACGCCGATCTGCCGACGCCCACCGGCGGCAACCCGTGCAAGAATGTCAACGGCAACAAAAACTCGCAAACACTCCAGCCTGGCACGTACTGCAGCGGCATGAGCCTTAGCGGCAATGTCACCCTGCAGCCCGGCGTCTATGTCGTGCAGGGCGCTATGAAGGTCAACGCCAACGCGGTCGTCGCGGGCAGCGGAGTAACCATCTTCATGGCCGGCAGCAACACCGTCAGCATGAACGGCAACGCCACGGTGACGCTGAGCGCGCCGACCTCCGGAGCCTATTCCGGCGTGCTGTTCTATGGCGACAGGACGGGGACTGCGGCGCAGAGCACCTTCAATGGCACCGCGAACTCGCTGTTGACCGGCGCCATCTATTTCCCCCGGCAGCAGGTCAACTACCTCGGCAACTTCTCCGGGAGCGGCGGCTGCACCCAGGTCGTCGCCGACACCATCCAGTGGTCCGGCAGTACGACCATCAAGCAGGACTGCACCGACCTCGGAATTGACGACATTCCGGCGACGCAGTCCGTTCAGCTCGTCGAGTAGCGGGGATGGGCGGGCGGACCTTGCGCATTGTCGGGGACAGATCCGGGGTAGCTGCCGTGGAATTTGCCATGGTGCTGCCCGTCCTGTGCCTCGTCTGCTTCGGCATCGCCGACGGCTGGTCCTATGTGACGAGTTACCTGCAGATGCGCGCCGGCGTCAAAACCGCGGCCAATCTCGTGATGGCCGGCGCGTCCAATGACACAGGAACGCAGGCGGTCGCGCTTTCGAGCTGGAACAACAAGCCCGATGACGCCGCGGTCGTGCTGGTCCGCTCCTATATGTGCGGCACCACGGTTGTGGATGCGACCACCATCTGCGGCGGAGCGAAGCTGCCGACCATCTTCGTCCAGATAAGCGCGACGGGCACCTGGGTGCCCCCATTCAACTTCGGTGTCTTCCCGGACCCGCGAGCGATCAGTCATCAGCAGGTGATCCGTGTCCGCTGAAAGGATCGGGTCCAGATGGTGCCGTGGCTGCTCCGGCGCAGCGGGGCTGGAATTCGCCCTGATCGCGCCTTTCCTGGTGATGCTCCTGTTCGGAATCTTCGCCTTCGGCTGGGCCATGAATGCCGTGTCGACCGTCCGCTATACGCTGGAAACATCGTCCCGTGCCTTGCAGCTGAACAACACGTTGACGCAGAGCGACATCCAGGCCATCGCTACGCAGAAATTGGTGAACATGGGTCTGAAAAACGTCGTTGTGACGATCGCGACCGACCCTGCCAGCGGCGGCTTCAAGATGGCGCATCTGACCGCCAGCTATGCCTTCGTCATCGCCTTCCCGTATTTCGACCAATACCCCATCAATTACTCGACAACCGTCACCGTGCCGCTGGTTGCCAACTAAGGATAACCGCCGGTGCGCGCCGCAAAGACCGTCAACAGCGCAGGGTTATCGGCTGCCGATATCTGCCGAAACATGGCAGCGGACCCGCTCATTCTGCCGCCAACATTGACAATGCGGCGAAGCACCGGCCAATCTGCGTTTGCTAACATAAGAGCAAAGGGGGAGACGATGAAAAAGACCTACGAGAAGCCGACCCTGACAAAGCGCCAGCGGCTGTCGCAGGTGACAGCGCAGGAAATCGGGTCCATCGAGCCGAAATGACGGATACGCCGGCACCGGTGTGATGGCACTGCCGCCACAATCCTGCCCGGTTCCGGACACAATCGATTAATACGCTGATAAGCAATTCCTGCGCACAAGGGGATGGGGATTGGCGCGTCGCAGGCATTGCTGCTTTGGCTCCGCCGAGATTCTAAAAGCGGTGCCTGTGTCGACACGGTAGGGGACATCAGAAAACATGCAGACCACGACGCATCGGCGTCTTCGTCGCGCTCCTGCTTTGGTCTTGTGCGCTCTTTCGGCTGCGTTGCTGGCGGCCTGCGCGTCGCCGCAGCCCAAGGCCATGGTCGACACCCGCAAGCCTCGTTCCAAGGAATATTTTGCCGAGACCGAGTATGGCGTGAAGGCCAGCCCGCGCGTCCAATACATGCGGCGCGGCGGCGGCCGCGACCAGCTGGGTAAGCCCTATCAGGTGCGCGGCAAATGGTATTATCCCAAGGAAGAGAAACGCTACGCCAAGGTCGGTCTGGCCTCCTGGTATGGCGACGCCTTCCACGGTCGTCTCACCGCCAATGGTGAAGTCTATGACATGACGCATCTGACGGCGGCGCATCCGACCATGCCGCTGCCGAGCTATGCCCGCGTCACCAACCTCGAAACCGGCAGTTCGGTTATCGTGCGCGTCAACGACCGCGGCCCGTACCATGAAGGCCGCATCATCGACGTCTCCGAGCGTGCCGCGCAGATGCTCGACTACGCCAAGGTCGGCACCGCCAAGGTCAAGGTCGAATATG
Organism: Mesorhizobium sp. P2_E7; assembly: GCF_056403855.1. NCBI lineage: Bacteria > Pseudomonadati > Pseudomonadota > Alphaproteobacteria > Hyphomicrobiales > Phyllobacteriaceae > Mesorhizobium > Mesorhizobium sp. P2_E7. The sequence goes on from NZ_JBFUER010000001.1 coordinate 1,261,856, forward strand.
TCGGCCGCGCGCCGCTCGACGGCGACGACGACCAGTATCTGATGGCGTCCTACCATCCAGGCAACCGCATACCGGACCCGTCGGACGGTTTGCCGACCGGCGTGATGGTTGCCATGAACGGACCGTCGCCAAGCCTGCCGGTCGGCGCCGCCGCCGTGCCGTTCCCCGGCCAGTTGACCAATTCCGGCACCGAGGCGCAGCCCGTAATGTCGGTGCAGGCGCCGGCTTTCGGCGACATCACGCTGCCCGAATTCGGGCCGATCGTGCCTCAGCGGCCCGAGTCACCTTTTACCGTGGCCTCGCTGTCCTATGCGGATGAACGCGTGCAGCGCGCCGACGTCTTTGCCGCACTGGACGACCAGGGCATGTCGCCGGCCGACATCCTGCAATCGTGGAAAAAATCCAATCCACAGGCCGCACCGGCAACGTCCGATTATGTCGCCGCCGGCTCCTTCGACGATGCCGGCGAGGCAAAGCGGGTGGCCGATGCTCTCAAACCCTTCGGCAGAACCGAAATCCAGAGCACCGAACTCGACGGCAATGACTGGTACGCGGTCAATCTCTATCCGGACGGCCACGGCAATGTCGACGACCTCCTGCGCGCGGCGTGGTCGCATGGCGCGCCGGACGCACTGGCCGTGCGCGACTGATCAACAACGGCGTGCCGGTTTTCCCATTGCGCGGTTGATCCGCCGGGAAGAAGCCTGATAGCCTTGCGGCACGTTTCCTGCAGGCCAACGGGTCGAGCACCTCATGCGATTTCGCCTTGTCCACCCTTTTGCCGGGCTTTTGGGTCTTGGCCTTTTGTTGGCCGCACTGGTTCCGGCCAACGCGCAGCTTTTTGAGACCAAGGCCACGCAGGCTTTCATGATCGATGCCGAAACCGGCACGGTGCTGTTTTCCAAGGATGCCGACCAACCGATCCCGCCAGCCTCGATGGCCAAGCTGATGACCATGGAGATGGTTTTCAACGCCCTCAAGTCGAAGCGCATGACCCTCGACGACACCTTCGTGGTCTCGGAGAACGCCTGGCGCAAGGGTGGCGCCCCGTCGGGAACGTCGACCATGTTCGCCAAGCTCAAATCGGCGGTCCGGGTCGAGGACCTGATCCAGGGCGTCACCATACAAGCCGCCAATGACGGCTGCATGGTGCTGGCCGAGGGCATGGCGGGCTCGGAAGAGAATTTCGCCGCGCAGATGAATGATCGCGCCCGCCAGATCGGGCTGGTGAAATCGACATTCGTCAATTCGACCGGCCTGCCGGCCGACGGTCAGCAGACGACGGTGCGCGAATTGGCGCAGCTCGGCCTGCATATGTGGCGCGAATATCCCGATCTCTACCTCTACTACGGCCGGGCCGATTTCACCTGGAACAAGATTTCGCAAAGGAACCGCAACCCGTTGCTGGCCATGGGCATCGGCGCCGACGGGCTGGCGGTCGGTTCAAGTGAGGCGGGCGGGTTCGGCATCGTCGGCTCGGTCAGCCATGACGGCACGCGGGTGATCGCTGCGATGAGCGGATTGGCGAACGATCGCGAGCGCGCCGAGGAAGCGCGAAAACTGCTCGAATGGGGTGTCCGGTCCTTCGAGAAGACCGAGATTTTCGCCAGCAATGAAGTGGTCGGCGAGGCGCAGGTGTTCGGCGGCGCCAAATCCGGCGTGGCGCTGAAGGCAAAGGCGCCCATCAACGTGCTGCTGCCGATCGCCAACCGCGACAAGCTGACCGCCAAGATCGTCTATCAGGGGCCGGTATCGGCGCCGGTGGAGGAGGGCCAGCCCGTCGGTGTGCTGCGCGTCTGGATCGGCGACACGCTGAGCCAGGAGACGCCGCTGTTCGCCGCCGAACCGGTCGGCGTCGGTACGCTGCCGCAACGCGCCTTCGACGCCGCCAGGGAACTGGCCGTCGGCTGGTTGCGTTAGAGCAGCGTTAGAATCGTGGACCTTTGACAAGGTCCGGACTATGACGTCAGCGCAAAGCAGGACAGAAGGCCTTTCGGTTGGCGCGCGGATTTTTCATCACCTTCGAAGGCGGCGAGGGCGCCGGCAAGTCGACGCAGATCGAGCGGCTGGCCAGGAAGATGCGCGCCAAGAAGTACGATGTGCTCCTTACTCGCGAACCCGGGGGGTCACCCGGCGCCGAGGCGGTCAGGCATGTGCTCCTGTCCGGCGCCGCCGAGCCATTCGGGCCGAAAATGGAGGCGCTGCTTTTCGCCGCCGCGCGTTCCGACCATGTCGAGCAGGTCATTAGGCCGGCGGTGGAGCGCGGCTCCATCGTGCTGTGCGACCGTTTCCTGGATTCGTCCCGTGTCTATCAGGGCGTCACCGGCGGCCTCGATCCCGAATTCATGGAAGCGCTGGAAGAGGTCGCCATCAACGGCATGATGCCAGACATGACGCTGATCCTCGACATAGATCCCGCCGAAGGCTTGCGGCGCGCCACCGCGCGGCGTGGCGCCGGCGACGGTCCGGACCGCTTCGAAAAGGAGACGCTGGACATCCATCAGCGCCGCCGCGACGCTTTTCTGGCGATCGCCGCCGCCGAGCCGGATCGCTGCATCGTCATCGATGCCTCAGCCGATCCCGCCACGGTGGAGGACGTCGTCACCGCGGCGGTCTTCGCCGCACTCGAGGCGAGGGCGCCCGCGCGCAACAGACAGGCGGCGCCCGCATGATCTTCGAACGCATTGCCCCCGAACAGCACGACACGCTGGACGGCGTGCCGGAGCCGTCCGAAACGCTGCGCCTGGTCGGCCATGAGCAGGCGGCCGCGATGCTCGCCGCCGCCTACCGCTCGGGAAAGCTGCCACATGCGCTGATCTTTGCCGGACCGGTCGGCATCGGCAAGGCAACGCTGGCCTTTCACCTGGCGCATCATCTGTTGAAGCATCCGGCCTTCGAAACAGCGCCGGACGTGTTTGCCGTTCCCGATCCTGCGTCGCCACTGTTTCGCCAGATCGCCACCGGAGCGCATCCCGGCGTGCTGCATCTGACCCGGCCGCTGAACGACAAGACTAAGAGCTTCAAGACGGTTGTCACCGTCGATGAGATCCGCAAGGTCAACCGCTTCCTGTCGCTCACCTCGCATGACGGCAGCTACCGGGTGGTGATCGTCGATCCGGCCGACGACATGAACACCAACGCCGCCAATGCCTTGCTGAAAAATCTCGAGGAGCCGCCGGCCCGCACGCTGTTCATCCTCATCGTCCATGCGCCGGGCAGCCTGTTGCCGACGATCCGTTCGCGCTGCCAGATGGTGCGGCTGACGCCGCTCGACGCAGGCAGCCTGATGCGCGTTCTGGAAACCGTCGAGCCGCCGCCACCGGCCGATCCGGCGGCGCGCGCGGCGCTGGCCGAACGGGCAGGGGGCAGCGCCCGCAATGCGATCCTTCTGACCCAATATGGCGGGCTGGAGATCGCCGGCACGCTCGACGCCCTGGTGACGGCAGGCAAGAGCGACGTCGCCGGCGCCTATCGCCTTGCCGAGGCGGTCGCCGGCCGCGACCAGGCGATCCAGTTCGACATCTTCAACCGCCGCGCGCTCGATCTGCTCTCGGCGGGCGCCAGCGACGCGGCACTGGCCGGCGACCTCAAGCGGGCGAAAACGCTCTCCGACACTTGGCACGAGGCGCTGAACGCTATATCTGAGACGGACACCTACAATCTCGACAAGAAGCAGCACGCCTTGACCATGATCGACCGCCTGAATTCCGCAATGCGAATGTGACCGGATCCGGCCTCGGGTCGGGATGGCAATCGCCGTCTCGATGCGATATCCACCGCCTCACATTCAATTCGGACATTCATGACGGTTCATTCATGTCACGCGACACATTCTACATCACGACGCCGATTTTCTATCCGAACGGCAAGCCTCATATCGGCCACGCCTATACGGTCATTGCCACCGACGCACTGGCCCGCTTCCAGCGTCTCGACGGCAAGGACGTGTTCTTCCTGACCGGCACCGACGAACACGGCCTCAAGATGCAGCAGACAGCCGAGAAGGAAGGCATAACGCCTCTCGCGCTTGCCGACCGCAACTCGGCGATCTTCCGTTCCATGACAGAGGTCCTGGGCGGCTCGAATGATGACTACATCCGCACGACGGAACCGCGCCACTACGCGTCCTGCCAGGCGATCTGGAAGGCGATGGCCGCCAATGGCGACATCTATCTCGACCGCTACAGCGGCTGGTATTCGGTCCGCCAGGAAGCCTATTTCGAAGAGAGCGAAACCACGCTCGGCGACGACGGCGTGCGGCGCGAACCGCTTGGCTCGCCGGTCGAATGGAATGAGGAAGAAAGCTACTTCTTCCGGCTTTCCGCCTATCAGGACAAATTGCTTGCGCTGTACGAAAACCAGCCCGATTTCGTCGGTCCGGCCGAGCGCCGAAATGAGGTGATGAGCTTCGTCAAATCCGGCCTCAAGGATATCTCGGTCTCGCGCACGACGTTTAATTGGGGCGTGCCGGTGCCGGGCGATGACAAGCATGTGATGTATGTCTGGGTCGACGCCTTGACCAACTACATCACCGCCGCCGGCTATCCCGACACCAAGGCCGAGCAATGGCGCTACTGGCCGGCCACGCACATCATCGGCAAGGACATCGTCCGCTTTCATGCAGTCTATTGGCCGGCTTTCCTGATGTCGGCGGGCATCGAACTGCCAAAGCGCGTGTTCGCGCACGGCTTCCTGTTCAACCGCGGCGAGAAAATGTCGAAGTCGGTCGGCAATGTCGTCGACCCCTTCACCATGGTCGAGCATTACGGCCTCGACCAGGTGCGCTATTTCTTCCTGCGCGAGGTGCCGTTCGGCCAGGACGGCAGCTACAGCCATGAAGCCATCGTCAACCGCACCAATGCCGACCTTGCCAACGGCCTCGGCAATCTGGCGCAGCGCTCGCTGTCGATGATCGCCAAGAACTGCGGCGGCGTGGTGCCGCAACGCGGCGAGTTGACCGAAGCCGACAGCGCCATCCTCGACCAGGCGGTAGAAGCGCTTGGCGCGGCGCGCAAGGCGATGGCGGAGCAGGGCATCCACCTGGCGCTGGCGGCGATCTTCGGCGTGGTGGCGGAGGCCGATCGTTACTTCGCCTCGCAGGCACCCTGGGCGCTGAAGAAGACCGATCCGGCGCGGATGGAAACAGTGCTGTGGACGACCGCCGAGCTAGTACGGCGCTTGGCGTTGCTGTGCCAGCCCTACATTCCGGGGTCGGCGGCAAAGCTGCTCGACCTGCTGGCGGTGCCGGCGGACAATCGTGAGTTCGCGCATGTCCACGCCGACTATGCACTGGTGCCCGGCACAGCGTTGCCCGTGCCGGAGGGGGTGTTTCCGCGTTACGTCGAAAAGCCGGAGGCGAGCGCCTGATGCTCGTCGACAGCCATTGCCATCTCGACTTTCCGGACTTCGCCGAGGAGCGGGCGGCCATCGTCGCCCGCGCCAAGGCCGCCGGAATTGGCCGCATGGTGACCATCTCGACACGCGTGAAGCGGTTTCAGCAAGTGCTTGAGATTGCTGAGAGTTTCGACGAGGTCTATTGCTCGGTCGGCACCCATCCGCACAATGCTAGCGAAGAGCTTGATGTGACGGCTGACGAGCTTGTGCGCCTGTCCGCGCATCCCAAAGTGGTGGCGATCGGCGAAGCCGGCCTTGACTACTATTACGACAAGGCGCCGCGCGACGCGCAGGCGCAGGGCTTTCGCACCCATATCGCGGCCGCGCGCGAGACCGGCCTGCCGCTGGTCATCCATTCGCGCGACGCCGACGACGACATGGCAGCGATCCTCGAAGACGAAACAGGGAAGGGCGCCTTCCCTTTCATCCTGCATTGTTTTTCCTCGGGGCGCCGGCTGGCCGAAGTGGGCGTGGCGCTCGGCGGCTATGTGTCCTTCTCAGGCATACTGACCTTCAAGAACTCTGCCGATTTACGCACCATTGCCGCCGACGTGCCGCATGACCGGCTGCTGGTCGAGACCGACGCGCCCTATCTGGCGCCGGTGCCGTTTCGCGGCAAGCGCAACGAACCGGCCTATGTCGCGCACACGGCCAACGTGCTGGCCGAAACCATCGGCGTTGGCGAGGCCGAGATCGCGACGCTGACGACGGCGAATTTCTTCCGGCTGTTCGGCAAGATGCCGCGGCCCGCCGGGCTCTGACGCATGAGCGACCGGCTGCGCCTTACCATTCTCGGCTGCGGCTCGTCGCCCGGCACGCCGCGCATCACCGGCGATTGGGGCAATTGCGATCCGGCCAACCCCAAGAACCGTCGCACCAGGTGCTCAGCACTGGTCGAGCGCATTGCGGCGAATGGCGGCAAAACCACGGTGGTCATCGACACCGGGCCGGATTTTCGCGAGCAGATGCTGATGGCGGCGGTTCGGCGCATCGACGCCGTCGTCTATACGCATCCGCATGCCGACCACATCCACGGCATCGACGATCTGCGCGGTTACGTACTCGAACAGCGCCATCTGATCGATGTCCATGCCGACCAGCCGACGATGCTTAGGCTGCGCCAGGCCTTCGGCTACTGTTTCGAGACGCCGCTGGGCAGTTCCTATCCACCGATCGTCAGGCCGCACATCATCGATCACGCAAGGCCGGTGACGATCGAAGGCGAGGGCGGTGCCCTCACCCTTGAGCCGCTGCCGCAGATCCATGGCGACATCATTTCGCTCGGCTTTCGCATCGGCGAGCTCGCCTATTGTCCTGATATCAGCGACTTCCCCGATGCCACGGCAGAGCGGCTGCGCGGCCTGGAAATGCTGGTCATCGATGCCTTGCAGCACAACACCCATCCCAGCCATTTGTCGCTCGGCCAGGCGCTTGGCTGGATCGAAAAACTGACGCCGAAACAGGCTGTGCTGACGCATATGCATGTGCCACTCGACTATGCCACGGTGATGGCCGAGACGCCTGACACCGTGGTGCCGGCCTATGATGGCATGGTGATCGAAATTCCTTATGAATCAGCGTGATACGAATAGCCGTTCATAAGGGCATTCAGCCCTTCGGCGCGAAGATCAGCAGCGTTCCAATCCGCTCATAGCCCATGTGGGGATAAAGCAGCGCTCCAGCATGCGTGGCCAACAGCAATGAGCACCGCGAGCCACGCGCCCGGTCATCCCGCAGCATTTTGGACATCAGCGCCTGACCGATGCCGCGGCGCCGGTGCGAAGGCTCGACATACATGGCCGAACACCATGTAGCGCCGACGGCGTCTATGCTGCGCACACGCCCGACGATGGCGTCGCCATCGAACGCCACATATTGGCGGAACGGCGCGCCGTCGCCAAGCAGATCGGCCGCGATCGGCCGCCTGCGCACGATCTTTGCCAGCTGCGCCGCCCGTTCGACGGTCTGCACACGCTCGATCGAGACAGCGGCTGGCGGATCCGGGATCTGGCGCAACGGCTGGACGAAAAAAGCTTCCGTCCGCAGCAGCCGGTAGCCGAGAGCCTTGTAGGCGGTTCGCACCGGCTGATCCGGTTCGTCACTGGCGATCACGACGGAAACAGCAAAGCTTGACCGCGCATGCTGCCGCACGATCGTATCGGCTTCCTCGGCGGTGACGTCATGGACGACCCATTCTTCGCTGCGATAGTGGCGAGGATTCTTGCGCTCAGCATCGCGCATCAGCCACAAGGGTCCGACGCGGCCGGCCTGATAAGGAAAGCTGCGGCTCTTGTCGGTGCTGAAGCCATGCACAAACACTTCGATCGCCGCTTCGATCTCTCGCTTTGCTGTCATCATCCAGGCAGCGTAGCGTTGGCTGTTCGCCTAAGGCAACACGCATCGATCGTGCCAAGCCTATGAAAATCAGCAGCAATTCCCGGCAACAGCCTAATGCAATAGTTCCATAATCTATCTTATGCGACTTTTGTGGGTGGCTGTTACATCAGGACATGGTTGGGTAAAACATTTCTGACTATGCCACCGACAACTGTCTGAACTGTCGGTCCCTTCCATCAAGCCAGAACCTGGGGGCTAGCCTAACTGCGCCCGACGGCCTGCGCGACCCACCCTACAGGCGCTGGCGCGGATTAGCTTCGGAATGATCGTCGCATCGGGCTGGCCTCAAGCTCAATGGGATGTTGCGAAGGATCGAAAGCAGTCAACTTCACCACCTTCACGAACCGGGATCTCTCCCCTAATCAAGCACCACCACCGCCTCCACCTCGAACAGCATCGGGTCGATTGCAAGCTTGGGAACGGGTACCAGCGTCTGTGCCGGCAGTGTGTCGCCGAACATTTCCTTGACGCTCTCGGTCAACACCCCAAGCTTGGACATGTCGTGGTCGACCACAAAGACCGTGAGCTTGGCGACCTGATTGGGTTTCGCACCGATACCTTCGAGCGCCGCCCGCAGGTTCGCATAGGCCTGCTTCACCTGGACGGCGAAGTCGGGCGACAAGCCTCCCGTTGCGTCCTGGCCACCCTGCCCGGAAATATACGCCACGCGGGCTCCGGGCGACGTGATTACCGCCGTGCTGTAACCGTTTGGCGACGGGTCGTAGAGGGTCTGCGGATTGACGATGGTCAGCTTGTTCTCAGTCGCCGTCGCTACTGTGGGAATTGGTACGTTCATGATGACTAGCCCTCCGATAAGCAGGCGCTTGATTGCGTGTGACATGATTTTCTCTCGGCCCCGCAGGCTGCGAGCCACCCTCGCAACCCGCATGATTGAACTTTGGCCATATCAGTCATAGGGTGACTCATACGATGTACGAGTCATTATATGGTACAGCGTACTAGTCAAGCGGTCGGCATCGCTATTCCTGACGATGACTGCCAAAGTCGAGGTCGGCAAACGAGGAAAATGATGGCAACCAAGCGCAGCGGCACTCAGGGCAAAGGGGCAAGGAAGCCGCGCCAGCCCGTGCAGGAGGCGCCCGGCGAACCGCCTCTCTCCCGGGACCGTATTGTCGCGACCGCGGTGGAATTGCTGGACGCTCAGGGGCTGGACGGATTGACGATGCGCCGGCTGGCCGATCGCCTCGGCGCCGGCGTGATGAGCCTGTATTGGCACGTCGACAACAAGGAGGATGTCCTGGATCTGGCGCTCGACTCGGTGCTCGATTATCGCGCGCTACCGCAGGAGGACGAGCCTCAGGACTGGCGCACGGACGTCGTTCATATGCTTCAGGACTGGCGTGCCAGCATGCTCCGCCATCCCTGGTCGACATCGTTGTTGCCGCGCCGGGCGCTCGGCCAAAACATCCTCAGTCGCCTGGAACGCATGAGCAAGACCTTGTCCAGGGCCGGCGTGGCGGACGCGGATCTGAACGCAGCGATATGGTCGCTGTGGAATTATGTGATGGGCGCCACCATCACCTGGGCGAGCTTCGATGTCTCTGACGAAGACAGGGCCGCGGCGCAGCAGCGCCTTGAGCATCTTAGCGGCCTCTACCCGACGATCGGACGCTCTCGCCTGCTGCTGGACGATGATTGGGACGGCACCTTCCGCAAAGGCCTCGGCTTCCTGCTCGACGGGCTCGCGCCGAGATAAGCGGTCCATCGCGAAGTTGGCGATTTCATCCCGAAAAACTCGCCAGAGCCCCGCTGAAGGCGGCTATGATTGCGACGCCATGGACGACGCCAAGGGCCAGCCACCTGAAGCGCCCGCCCCGAGCAACAAATGCCCCATAGGCAGGAAATTGCAGCGCAGCCAATCCGATGGAAAGGCCGGTGATGGTTGTGTTGGTCAAAAGGGTTGCCAGCATGGGAACCGGGTAGAGAAGTCGCGCCAACACATAGTCTCCATGCCCTGAGCCGGCCGAATAGAGTGCCAGGAAGAAGGCGATGGGCGTGATGGCGAGGCCGACAAGGAGCCCTGCCCGCGAAGAGAATTCTGGCGGCGTCATCGGGCCATCGCCATTGCGGCCGACGGGTCGCGGTCGTCAGGTGGCAAGGGAACAAAAGCGTAGCCGGCATAGCTGACGCTCATGCTTGCCTGTCCTTTCGAGTGCGACCGGAGTGCGTCCTCCAGCTTGAACATGGTCGCGAGCGGCACTGTCGCATGGACGACAACGGCCTCGCCGCGGGTTTCCTGGCTCTGAATCAGGCCGCGGCGGCTGTGCAGTTCGCCAACGATGATCGTGACATAGTCTTCCGGCGTCACCACCTCGACCTGCATGATCGGCTCTAGCAGTCGCACGCCAAGGCGCGGAGCGGCTTCGCGAAAGCAGGCACGGCTGGCGACCTCGAAAGCCAGGGCCGAAGAATCGGTATCGTGATAAGCGCCGTCGATCAGCGTCGCCCTGATGCCCAGCATCGGAAAGCCGGCGAACGGACCCGAGGACAGAATGCTGCGCAGCCCCTTTTCGACGCCCCCAACATAGTCGTCGGGGACAGCGCCATCGACGACCCTGGACCCGAACAGGAAGTCCCAGCTGTCTGTGTTTGGCCCAAACGCAATCTTGACGCGGGCGAACTGACGGATACCGCCCGACTGCTTCTGGTGCGTGTAGTCCTGCTCGTGCGCGTGGGTGATTGTCTCGCGATAGGCCACTTGCGGCGCGCCGACATTCACCTCGATGTTGAGTTCGCGGCGCAAGTGATCAATGACGGTCTCGAAATGACGCTCATCCCTGCCGGCGACGATCGTCTGGCCCGATTCCGCATCGTGTTTGACGTCGAACCAGGGATCCTCGTCAGCCAGCGTCGACAAGGCGACAGTCAGCCTCTCCTGATCGGCCCTCCGCTTCGGCTCGATCGCGACTTGCAGCAATGGCCATGGCGCGACAGACTTTTCCATCTATTTGCTGTCAGGCGCCATAACTGACCCGAACCGAAGCGTCGAAAACGCACTGCCGCGCAGTTGATCGAGAAAGGCCGCGACGGCAGACACATCGCTGCCGGGTGGAAACAGGATGAGGAGTTCCGGCCCTTCCGGCGCGTCCACTATTTGCCTGCAGGGAAAGCCGCTCTTGCTCGTAAATGCCTGCAATCGATCGAGATCGGCCTGTGCCCCCCAAGCCGCAATGCCGATCAACTGCTTGTCTGGAGAGGTCAAGCTGGGAGGCGAAACCTCACCCGCAACAGCAGGCATTGAGCATGCACCGATAACAGACGCCGCGGCCAGAACGGGCAAAAGAAAACGTCCGACGCTGCGCATGATCATGGCCCCGGCTGCCCGTTGCCCGACAGAATCTGCAGCGTCCCGCGGACAGCGTTGCGGAACGCGTCATCGAAGCTGACGCCGCGCACCTGCCAGCGATACTCCTTGCCCTTGAAGCCAAGCCGCCAGTCGCCAACCCAACCCAGCGCTTCCTGGCGCCAGGCCAAAGTGCCGGCAAGCACGGCATCGGCACCCAGGGTTTGCGTCACGTCGGCAAGCACGACGTCCTGCGCTCTGGGAAGTTCCAGCGGCAAGCCGGTCCGGTATGCGGCGGCGGCCAGCGCACCGCGCATATCCTGTGCAAGCTCGCCGCCGCCATCGCGCACCAACGTGAAGCCGTCGCCTTTCATCGGCTTTATGTCGAGCAATGCGACGATTGCAGGCCGCGGCAGCGGCCACGGTTTATGCCCGAGCGACGCCAGCAAGGCATCGATCTTGTCGGGAGCGAAGTCGGCGGTGATGTATTGCGGCCGGTCGTGCGTGCCCTGCTCGTCATGCGGGGGCCGATTGTTGAGCAGATCGCGATAGCCGATCTCGGTGGCGTAGTCGGCTGCATGCCGGCTCATCTCCGCAACGCGCGGATCGCCGATCAGTCGCGGGTCGCCGGAGACCTTGATCAGCACTTCTTCAAGGCACGGCGCCAGACCCCAGGCCCGGTTCTCTTCGCCAGTGCCGTTGGTCACCGATTGCGCGCGATAGAGGCTGGCCCGATCGATATCGGCGGCTGCGACCGGAAAGGCAATCAGCGTAGCCAGCACAGCTGCCACAACTCTGAATTTCAAGCATCCAGGCATCAGCCGCTCCTCCCGAACGCTCCAGAATATCCGTGGATGCATATTCCGGATCATTTCGAGGAAATTCAAGCACCTGAAGGCGCAGCGTCAGTTCAGGTGGATGTCAGCTTTATCTGATAGCTCAGTACACGCTTTTCACCGGGCGCGATAAGCATCACGCCCGGCTTGTCCGCGAACTCACCATCGAAATCGACGGGGCTCGCCAAGCCACGCCACGGTTCGAGGCACAAGAAAGGCGCGCCGCCGGGTTTCGACCAGACGCCCAATTCGTTGAAGCCCTGCCACGACACCTCAATCGCCGGACCGCGCGCCGCGGCATAGCGCACGCTGCTGCTGGCCGGCCGGTCGAGGATGACGGCGTCTGCGTCGAACAGCCCTTCGGAGAGCGCCAGCGTTTTGCCTTCGATGGGCGTGGGTTGCGGTGCCGCCAGCACCAGGCCGTCCTTCAACCGGCGGATCGGCGCCGGCTCGTCGGCGGCAAAGGTCAGGCGGTAATCGGTCTTGGCAAGGCCCGCCTGCAGTGGCCAGTTGAAGGCAGGGTGCGCCCCGACCGAGGCCGGCAGCGTCTCGTCGCCGGTGTTGGTGATGTCGAAGGAAATATCAAGCTGCTGGGGTTGCAGCGTGTAGGTGACCGCCAGGCGAAACGCGAAGGGATAGCGCGCGCGCGTCTCGGCATCGTCGGTCAGCACCAGCGTGCAGGACCGAGGGCTCGTCTCGGCCCACGTGAACGGCTTGTCGCGGGCAAAGCCGTGCTGGGTCAGCGGATAGACCTGGCCGCGATGGCGCAGCTGGTCGCCCTTCAGCCGGCCGACGATCGGAAACAGCACCGGCGAATGCCGCCGCCATTCCGGCCCTGCCTGCCACAAAAACTCCAGGCCTTCAGCGTTGCGCAAGGAAACCAGTTCGGCCCCCTGCCCGACAATGGTCGCCGAGATGCCGTCGCCGTGAAGCGTCACTTGGTCCATGCGTCCTCGCGGAGAGCTGCGTGCGGGCGGCAGGTTAGCAAAAGCCCGCGTGGACTCAAGGCGGCAAGACACCGCTCACAGAGCCGCGAGAAATGACCCCATGGCAAAACAACAGTGGCCGGAGGTTTCCCCGGCCACTGCGAGATCGAGATTGTTGCCTGCTACGGTTCGACTATTCGCGTTCGCCAGTAAAGTTCAGCAGCAGCTGGAAGATGTTGACGAAGTTCAAATAGAGCGACAGCGCACCGAAGACGGCGAGCTTCTGCTGCGATTCCGCGTCGAAATTCTCGGCATACTGTTCCTTGATCGTCTGCGTGTCCCAGGCGGTCAGGCCGACAAACACGGCAATGCCGATCACCGAGATGGCGAACTGCAGCGCGGTCGAGCCGAGGAAGAGATTGACGACGCTGGCGATCACCACGCCGATCAGGCCCATGATCAGGAACGACGAGAACTGGGTCAGGTCGCGCTTGGTCGTGTAGCCGTAGAGGCTGGTGGCGCCGAACATGGTGGCGGTGATGAAAAAGGTGCGCGCGATGCTGGTGCCGGTGAAGACCAGGAACACCGAAGCCAGCGACAGGCCCATCACCGCACAGAAGGCCCAGAACATCGTCTGGGCGCTCGCCGCCGACATCGCCTGCATCTTGAACGAGAACAGCAGCACGAAGGCCAGCGGCGCCAGCATCACCACCCATTTCAGCGGGCTGGAAAAGATCGGCACGTAGAGAGCCGGCGTCGAGGCCACCACCATGGCGACGATGCCGGTGACGACCAGGCCGATGCCCATATAGTTGTAGACGCGCAGCATGTGGCTGCGCAGGCCCTCGTCATAGACGGCGCCGGCGCGGGCGCCAGCGCCCATGCGGTAGCCAAGGTCAGGGGTGTTCATGCGGGTTCTCCTTGTATGAGGTCTTTAGTAAAGCGTTTTGGCGAGCGTTTCGGCGGCACGGTCGAGGTCATGGACATCGCTGCGCGCGACGACCGCGTAGGCGACCTCGCCGATCTGGAAATAGGCCGAGGAAATGTCGCCCGAGGGTGCTATTGCCGGCTTGACCACGTCGAAGGTTCCGGGACGGATCGCAAACAGCGAGACCAACCCCATATCCTTCGTCTCCAGCGCCACCTCGACGCTCGGCCCGAAGCGCGAGGGATAGATCTGCACGTCGCGGACCGTCCAGTCCTTGGGCAGCGACGGCATGACGATGGCGGTCGCCGCGCGGATTTCGTCGGCATTGTAGTTGGGCGCCTCGAGCTGCGAGGGCATCGCCTCGCGCATGAGCGTCGTCCTGTGGGCCCGGATGGCCTCTTCGACATAGGCCGGCGGTGTCGGCGAGGCCACGACCTTGGTCACCAGCAGCGGCCCGAACAGGCCGTTTGCCAGCCAGCCGGCGGCGACGAAGACGGCGACCGCGGCCGCGCGCTGCAGCACGGCGAAGACGCGGCGGCTGGCCAGCCCCCTGCCCAACCGGCGCGCGACTTCCGTCGTCGCCGGCCGTGCCATCCCGGTGGACGCGGCCAGCGCCAGGCGCAGCTCGTCGCGTGTCCGCAAATCGGACATCACCCGGGCCGCCGCTTCCGGACGAGCCGACAGAAACGCTTCGACCTCGATGCGGCGCGCAACATCCAGCTGGTCGTCGACATAGGCGTCGAGGTCGGTATCGGTCACCGGGTCCCGCAACAGATCGGTCATGACGGGTGTCCCACGATCCTCAGATGGTTCTTGGCCGGCGCAGGGGCAGCGCTTTCCATCTCGCGCAGCGCGGCGCGCGCCCTGCCGATGCGTGACATCAGCGTGCCCAGCGGCACCCCGCTGGCGTCGGCGGCCTCCTGGTAGGAAAGGCCCTCGATGGCGACCAGATGCAGCGCCGAGCGCTGTTCTTCCGGCAGGCTGAAAAAGGCCTCGCGCAGCTGCGCCAGCCGCACGGAATGCTCCTGCGGCGCCGGCGTGCTGGCGTCAGTGAGGTAACCGGCCTGCTCGACGCGCGCCGCTTCCGAGCGGCGCGAGCGCATCTTGTCGATGAAGGCGTTGTGGACGATCGACAGCAGCCATGCCCGCAGATTGCCGCCGGAGCGGAATGTGCCGCGCCGTTCATAGGCGCGCACCAGCGCGTCATGCACCAGGTCCTCGGCATCAGCACTGTCGCGCGTCAGCGACCGTGCATAGCGCCTGAGCGAACCCAGCTGTCCAACTATATCGAAGCGTGGCATCGATCGTTTCATGCCCTGTGTACGGAGCATGTGGGGATTTTAATCCCGCGCCCGCCAAAAACATTTTGCGCCGCCACAATAGGTATCATGCAGTCAGAAGTCTGCTCGCAACGCCTATCTCCCGCGCGGCAGATGTTTGCCTTATGCTGTTGGCTTACCCTTCCTGTCTTTCCAGAGGAACAAAAGATGGTCGGTGGGGGACGTGTGACGGGTGCGGCGGCCCTGCCGATCGTCGGCAGGGTGTTCATCATCCTTGGCATCGTCGCGTTCGTCGTTTCCGGCGTGTTGACGATCATGGAAACGTACGGCCCCCGCACTGCTTCGGCGGCGGGCAAGATCGTCGCCGCAGAATATTATCCGCTCATCGAATTCTCGACCGGTGACGGCACCGTCATACGCTTCACCAATTCCGTCCACAGCTCGTCATGGGGCGATGGCGACAGCGTCGCTGTCGCCTACGATCCAACCAATCCGCAAAATGCCTCCGTCGACAGCTTTGCCGGACGCTGGTTTCTCTCGGGCCTGGCCGGCCTGTTCGGCGGCATCTTCCTGCTGATCGGCATCGTGCTCATCGTTCTCGGACGGGTCCTCACGCGGCGGATCATCACGAATTCGAAGCCATAGCCGTCTCACTATCGGCTGGCGCACTGCTTGGCGCCGTCAGGGTCGCTCGCCGCGCCGCAGCCTGCCCTCGATGACGGCAACCACCGGCAGCAGATCGGCAACCCCGTTGACGACATAGTGCGCACCGGCGGCGCTGAGCCTGGCCGAGGCCTCGGCGCGCTTTCTGCGAAACACTTCCGGCGCCATTGCCTGCGTTTCGGCCAGTGAGTGGCCGAAGACATTGCCGGTGACCGACACGCCGACCGTCCAGGCGCCGGCATTGATGCCTTCGGCAATGCCGACCTCGGTGTCGTCGACCTTGACGCTGAGCCATGGCGGATAGACGCCGAGTTCGGTCAGCGCCTTCCACAGCATGAATGGCGTCGGCCTGCCGTCCGGCGTATCGCCGGTGCAGACCAGGCAATCCGGGGCAAAACCGTGCGCTGCCGCCCCCGGCAGGATTTCGGCCATGATGTCGCGCGTGTAGCCGGTGGTCGAGCCGATCTTGAGGCCGTGCGCGCGCAGCGTGGCGACCACATCGGCGACACCTGGAATGACATCGGAAAAGCGCGCAGCCACCGCCCGGTTCTTCGGCACGAAGACGTTGTAGACGGCGTCGATGTCGGCCTCGGTCGGCGCATGCCCGTGCTGCTTGGCCCAGGCCGCCGAGATCCTCGGCAGCGCCATCAGCGCGGCAATGTGCGGGCGCTTGGCCATGCCCATCGGTCCGCGCGCCTCCTCGATGCTGATGGCGACGCCGAATTCCTGGAACGCTTCGACGAAGACCCCCATCGGCGCCAGCGAGCCATGATCGACGACGGTGCCGGCCCAGTCGAAAACGACGGCGCGAAGCAGGTGCTGGGGGGTCATCAGGCGATCTTTCTGGCGTCTGCCGTGGTTGAACCGAAGAGGTCGCCGATCACCTCTTCGGCGATGGCGAACGACGTCGAGGCGCCGGTGCCGCTGGTAATCATCACCATGCGCACATTCTCCTGCGGCGTGCCGTCGGCGCTCTGCACGACGATCAGGTGCACGCCATTGTCCAGCGCGTGCTGTTGATCGCTCTCGAGCTGCCGCCGCAAGGCTGTGGCCTCGGGCAGGGCCGCGAAGCCGGAATAGCGCGCCAGCCCGAGATCGGACATCACCGGAGACGGAAGCCTGAACCTGGATCGGCAAGCCGCATCATCTGCAATTTGCAGCGCCGGACTCCGTAGAGCGCAATGCGCTCGGGATAGAGCGTCGCCAGATCGTCGCCGGGGCAGACAACTACCTTGTCGGCGTGGATTTTGCCGCGGCTGGTCTCAATAACTGGAGGCTCGATTCCCCGCACCGCCGTTTCACGCCGGAACTCGACGCCGTGCCGTTCGGCAAGGAAGGCAGCAAGCTGCGGGATCGCCTGGCGTGACTCGACGCGCACCTCGTGCGGGCTCCACAGCGCGCCGGCAAAGCTCTGCCCGGCAAGCTGTGGGTATTGGCGGCGCAAATCGTCCGGCTCGAGCAGCGAACAGCCCTCGCCCATCTCGGTCTGCAGGAACGCTTCGACGACGCCGCGTGCTTTGGGGCGACGCGCGACGACAACCGTGCCACGCTGGATGATGTCGATGCCGGCGGGCCCGGCCACTTCCTGCCAGATGTCGCGCGAGCGCATGGCGCGCCGCCACACCTGGCCCCGTTCCTGGCCGCTCACCGTGACAAAGCCGAAATTGCGCACCGAGGCGCCGTTGGCCTGTGCATCACGGTCGATGACGACGACGGAAAGGCCGCGGCGGACTGCAGCCAGCGCATGCGCAAGACCGACAATGCCGGCGCCGACAATGGCGAGATCGAATTTGCCTTGCTGGCTCATCATTGTCCTTTCGCCGCAACGCTTTGTCCGTCCCGGCTAAGCTATTCAAACTACGCCCATGTGACAGGAACGTGTAGGCGCGATTTCGGCGGCAACGATGGGCCTGGCGAGGCTTTCCGTCTGGTGCACATGAAAGCGCTGGCGAAGCCCGGCCGATTTGCGTATCAATCCGCCGCCACCGGAACCGCTCTCCATGTTCGAAACACTGCAGCCTGCTCCCGCCGACAAGATCATCGCCCTGATCGGCCTCTATCGCGCCGATCCGCGGCCCGACAAGATCGACCTCGGCGTCGGGGTCTACAAGGACCGCGACGGCAAGACACCGGTCATGCGCGCCTTGCGCGAGGCCGAGAAGCGGCTGCTGCAGGGCCAGGACACCAAGACCTATCTCGGCCTTCCCGGCGACACCGGCTTCAACACGGCTATGGTCAAGCTGGCCTTCGGCCCCGCCGCCGACATGACGCGCATCCGCGCCGCGCAAGCGCCGGGCGGCTCCGGGGCGCTGCGGCTGGTGGCGGAGCTGCTGAAGCGGACCCGCCCTGACGCAACCGTCTGGCTGTCGGACCCGACCTGGCCGAACCACCCGCCGGTGATGCGTGGAGCCGGGCTCAAGGTGCGCGACTATCCCTATTTCGATGCGGCGTCCGGCGCGGTGCGCTTCGACGACATGCTGGCGGCGCTGGGTACAGCCGAGGCCGGCGACATCGTGCTGCTGCATGGCTGCTGTCACAACCCGACCGGCGCCAATCTCGATGCCGCCCAGTGGGCCAAGGTCACCGACCTTGTGGTCGAGCGGGGGCTGTTGCCCTTTGTCGACATTGCCTATCAGGGCTTTGGCGAAGGCCTGGATGCCGACGCCGCCGGTCTGCGCCTGCTGGCCTCCAAGGTGCCCGAAATGGTCGTTGCCTCGAGCTGTTCGAAGAACTTTGCCGTCTACCGTGATCGTGTCGGTGCGGCGATGATCCTGGCCAAGAACAGCGCCGAGGCCGATGTGGCGATGAGCCAGATGCTGGCGGCGGCGCGCGCCATGTATTCCATGCCGCCGGACCATGGCGCGGCCGCCGTGCGCATGGTGCTGGAAGACGATGGCCTTCGCGCCGACTGGGAGGCGGAACTCGAGGAGATGCGCCTGCGCATGCTGAGACTGCGCGTCCAGTTTGCCGATGCGCTGCGCCGGCAGTCCAATTCCGACCGTTTCGATTTCGTCGCCAGCCACCGCGGCATGTTTTCAAGGCTTGGCCTCACCGAGGCGCAGGTCGAACGGCTGCGGGCCGAATACGGCGTCTACATGGTTGGCGACAGCCGCATCAACGTCGCCGGCCTGCCCGAGGACGGCATGGACGCTCTCGCCAAGGCGGTTGTCTCGGTGCTCGACTGAGAAGCTCGCTGTGGACAATCCTCGCTCGCCGGCTGACAGCGTTGGCCGCGCGACAGGCGGCGGGATAGCATTCGCCGCATGACGCCATCCAAGGACATTTCCCGGCTGATCGAAATCATGGCAGCACTCAGAGCGCCGAAGACCGGTTGTCCCTGGGACATCGAGCAGGATTTCTCGACCATCGCGCCCTATACGATCGAGGAAGCTTACGAAGTGGCCGACGCTATCGCGCGCGGCGACCTCGACGATCTGCGCGATGAACTCGGCGACCTCCTGCTGCAGGTCGTCTACCACGCGCAGATGGCGCAGGAGACCGGCGACTTTGCCTTCGGCGATGTGGTTGAGGCCATCACCACCAAGATGATCCGCCGCCATCCGCATGTCTTCGGTGACGAAGAGGCGCGCAGTGCGGGCATGGCCAAGGGCATGTGGGAAAAGATCAAGGCTGAGGAGAAGGCTGAAAAGCGAAGCGCGCGGCTGGCCCGCGGTCTCGACCCCGAAGACAATGGCAAGGGGTTCCTGGACAGCGTGCCGGTCGCCCTGCCCGCATTGACGCGGGCGCTGAAGCTGCAGGAAAAGGCGGCCCGGGTCGGCTTCGACTGGAGCGAGGCAGCCCCCATCCTCGACAAGATCGAGGAGGAGATCGGCGAGTTGCGCGAGGCGCTGGCCAAGGGCGAAACAGCCGAGATCAAGGACGAATTCGGCGACATGCTATTTGCCGTCGTCAATCTGGGGCGTCACCTCAAACTCGATTCGGAAGCAGCACTCAGCGGCACCAACGAAAAATTCCGCTCGCGCTTCCACTATGTCGAGCGCGCAATCGATGCGTCGGGCAGCACGCTGGAAAAGGCCACGCTGGACGAAATGGAAGCGCTCTGGCAGCAGGCCAAAGGCAAGAAATAAGCAGGCTTATGCCTTGTTTTTACGGTGCAATCGGCTTTCGATCTCTTGCCGGGCGGTCTGCGTCGCCTTGAGCGCTATGGTCGTGCTGCCATCTTCGTTATCGGCGCGCGAAACGATGTCGCCATTGCGGTAGAGCCAGTCGACGAGGCCGAACTGCGCCGGCTCGATCGTCACCGTCAGCTCTTCCAGCTCGCCCGACATCCTGGTCTCGATCAGCGCCTTCAGGGCATCGATGCCTTCGCCGGTGATGGCTGAGATGGCGATCGGCGGCGCCTTGTTGGCATCGGTGCCGTCGGCAAGCAGCCGCTCCCGGTTGCCGTCGTAGAGCAGGTCGACCTTGTTCCACACCTCGATGACCCGCTTGGCATCGCCGGCGTCGACGCCGAGATCGGCCAGAATGCGTTCGACGTCCTCGGCCTGCGCGGCGGTGTCGGGATCGGAGATATCGCGCAGATGGATGACCAGATCCGCCTCTACCACCTCTTCCAGCGTGGCGCGGAAGGCGGCGACCAGATGCGTCGGCAGGTCCGAAATGAAGCCGACCGTGTCCGACAGGATGATCGGCGTGCCGTGCGGCAGGCGTACGCGGCGCAGCGTCGGATCGAGCGTAGCAAACAGCATGTCTTCGGCCAGCACGTCTGCCCCGGTCAGCCGGTTGAACAGCGTTGATTTGCCGGCATTGGTGTAGCCGACGATCGCCACCACCGGGAATGGCACCTTCTTGCGCTTGGCGCGGTGCAGGTCGCGGGTGCGGCGCACCGTTTCCAGCTCGTGTTTGAGCTTGATGATCTTTTCCTGCAACTGCCGCCGGTCCGACTCGATCTGGGTTTCGCCGGGACCACCGAGGAAGCCGGCGCCGCCGCGCTGGCGTTCAAGGTGGGTCCAGCTGCGCACCAGGCGGCCTTTCTGGTAGTTGAGATGGGCCAGTTCGACCTGCAGCGTGCCTTCCTTGGTCCGTGCGCGTTCGCCAAAGATTTCCAGGATCAGCCCGGTGCGGTCCAGCACCTTGGCGTTGAATTCCTTCTCGAGATTGCGCTGCTGCACCGGCGTCAGCGGATGGTCAACGATGACCACCTCGGCGTGACCCTCTTTGACGATCTCGGCAAACTCCGCGACCTTGCCGCTGCCGAGAAGGGTTGCCGGGCGTGGATCGTTGACGGTCACGACCGCCGTGTGGATCAGATCAAGGTTGATGGCGCGGGCAAGGCCGACCGCTTCGTCATGCCGCGCGTCGGCCGAACGCGTCAGCCGCGGACGATTTGTTTCGTCATCGTTGCGCTGATGCCGGGTAAGCACCGGCACAATGACAACTGCCCGGGTCGGACCTTTGGCTTCCGTCCCGGGGTGATGTGCTGGTTTCCCGCGGACGCTGCGGTCCGCGTCTTTCTCACGTGCCAATCAGGCGCCCTGGCTTTCCTCGCCATCGAACATCTGAACCGGCTGGCTCGGCATGATCGTGGAAATGGCATGCTTGTAGACGAGCTGGGAGTGGCCGTCACGGCGCAGCAGGACACAGAAATTGTCGAAGGAAGTGACCACGCCGGTCAGCTTGACGCCGTTGATGAGAAAGATGGTGAGTGGGTTTTTGCTCTTGCGAACAGAGTTCAGGAACAGGTCCTGAAGGTTTTGCGATCGTTCCGCCATTGTTCTTGTCTTTCGCCGATCCCCTTCGGTTTACAGGCCAATGCGCCAAATTAACGGGCACATGTCAAGCTTGCAAACACCCCCTTGCCGTCAGTAACGACAACCAGAACGAGATATATTGATGTGCAGTCCGTCTGTGCGGTTATCAGGCTGGACTTTTTTCCGCAACGTCAAAAAAGGCTTGCCGCAATGAAAGTGTTATTGAGCCGGGATGGCCATTGGCGACCGCGGCGCCGTCGATTGCCACCACCGGCATGGCGATTGTCGTTGCCGAGCTGATGAAAGCTTCGCGCGCCGCCTTGGCCTCGGCGACCGAAAAACCCCGCTCCTCGATCTTCAGACCGAGCTTGGCCGCCACCTCGAACATGGTGGTGCGGGTGATGCCGCGCAGGATGCCGTGCTCGGCCGGCCGGGTCACCAGAACGCCGTCCCGGGTCACGATCCAGGCATTCGACGAGCCGCCTTCCTTGACGTTGCCGTCGGTGTCGACGAACCATGCTTCCTGCGCGCCGGCTTCCTTGGCTTTCTGCTTGGCCAGCACATTGGGCAGCAGGCCGGTGCTTTTGATGTCGACCCGGTCCCAGCGGTTTTCCGGTACGGTGATCACCTTGATGCCGGTCTCGGCCCGCTTTGCGGCCGCCGCCGGGTCGGCTCTTCTGGCGGTAATGACCAGCGACGACAGTGTGTCGGCCGGGAAAACGAACTCGCGGCTGGCGACGCCGCGCGTCACCTGGACATAGACCAGGCCGTTGACGACCTGATTGCGCCGCACGACCTCGCGCAGCAGAAGCGGCAGCACGCCCTTGGTAACCGGCCAGTCGATCGACAGTTCGCTGAGCGAGCGGTTCAGCCGTGCAAGATGGCGCGGCATGTCGACGATAAAGCCTTGAGCCACCTCGCAGACCTCGTAGACGCCGTCGGCGAATTGGTAGCCGCGATCCTCGATATGCACGGCAGCGTCGGCATGGGCGACATAGCGCCCGTTCACATAGGCAATGCGCGGCATTCAGTGATCCCTCAGAAAAGTCTTTGTTTTTCTATGCGATTCCGCCGCCGCCGTAACCGGCAATTATATGGGCCACGATGTGTTGAGATTCAGGTCAGGCCTAGCCGAGAATGGTGGCTTCCGAGAACCGGAGCGGAGCGTACTTAAAGGTACGTGAGCACCGGAAGCGCAGGAAGCCGCCTTTCGCAGGCAGGCCTCACCTGAACATCAGCGCATCGTCAGACCCCAAGCGACTTCAGCTTGCGATGCAGCGCGGAGCGCTCCATGCCGATGAACTCCGCCGTCTTCGAGATGTTGCCGCCGAACCGGTTGATCTGGGCGATCAGATAGTCCTTCTCGAACTGTTCGCGGGCTTCGCGCAGCGGCAGCGCCATAATGTGCTGGTCGGACTGGTTCGGCGTACGCGGCATGACATCGCCGATTTCGGACGGCAACAGGTCGGCGGTGATCGGTGAATCGACATCGTCGCCGCGCGCCAGGATCATCAGCCGTTCGACATTGTTGCGCAGCTGGCGGACATTGCCCGGCCAGTTGTGCGCCTGCAGCACGGCAAGCGCGTCGTCGCCGATGCGGCGCGGCTTGATGCCGGCCTGACGCGCAATCTGCTTCATGAAATTGTCGACGAGATAGGGGATGTCCTCGCGCCGCTCGGCCAGGCCCGGCACCATGACGGGAACCACCGCCAGGCGGTGATAGAGGTCTTCGCGGAAGCGACCGTCGGCGATCATCGCTTCGAGGTTCTGCGAGGTCGAGGAGATGATGCGGACGTCGACCTTGACCCGCTTGGTGCCGCCGACCCGCTCGAACTGCTGCTCGACCAGCACGCGCAAAATCTTGTTTTGCGTCTCGCGCGGCATGTCGGCGACTTCGTCGATGTACAGGATGCCGCGATGCGCCTCTTCCAACGCGCCGACCTTGCGCTCGGTGCCGTTGGATTCGGTGCCGAAGAGCTCGATCTCCATACGTTCGGGCGTGATGTTGGCCGCACTCAGCGTCACGAACGGCGCGCCCTTGCGCGCCGACAGCGTGTGGATGGCGCGCGCGGCGAGCTCTTTGCCCGAACCGGACGGACCGATGATCATGACGCGGCTGTTGGTCGGCGCGACGCGTTCGATGGTCTGGCGCAGCTGGCTCATCGCCGACGACATGCCGATCAGGTCGAAGGTTTCGCCGCTGCGCTGCTTGAGGTCGGAGACCTCGCGCCGCAATTTCGACGTCTCCAGCGCCCGCTCGGCAATCAGGATCAGCCGGTCGGCCTTGAACGGCTTCTCGATAAAATCATAGGCACCGCGGCGGATGGCGGACACCGCCGTCTCGATATTGCCGTGGCCGGAGATCATCACCACCGGCAGGCTCGGATGCATCGTCTTGATCTCGTCGAGCAGCGCCAGACCGTCCAGGCGCGAGCCCTGCAGCCAGATGTCGAGGAAAATCAGCCGCGGCGCACGGTCGGCGATTGCAGCCAGTGCGCTGTCGGCATCGAATGCCGTGCGGGTTTCATGCCCTTCGTCGCTCAATATGCCCGCGACGAGTTCACGGATGTCTTCCTCGTCATCGACGATGAGAATATCAGACGCCATTACCGACCTTTTCAGTTTCTCTTTCGAGTTCAGTTTCGCCTTGACCGCGTGGCGGCGCGGTTGCGGCAGCGGGTGGCAGGATGATCGAGATCATCGCGCCGCGTCCACCGTGGAAGTCCGCAGGCGCATCGTGCAGTTCAAGCCGCCCGCCATGGTCCTCCACGATCTTCTTGACGATGGCGAGACCAAGCCCGGTGCCCTTCTCGCGCGTCGTCATATAGGGCTCGAGCAGCCTTTGGCGATTCTCGCGCGGCAGCCCTTTGCCATTGTCGATGACGTCGATTCGTATGGCGCCATCCTGGCGCCTGGCTTGAATCCGGATTGTGCCGTCCGAACGGTCCTTCGCTTCAAGTCCGTCAATGGCCTCGGCGGCGTTCTTGATGACATTGCCGAAGGCTTGCGCCATCAGCCGGCTGTCGAAGGTGCCCTTCAGCGGCTCGTTCCCGAAGACGCGTTCGAAAGCGATGTCGGCACGGCTCACCTCGACCAGGAACGAGGCCTCGCGCAATGATTCGCGCAGATCGATGGCCTTCATCTCCGGCTTGGGCATACGGGCGAAAGCGGAGAATTCGTCGACCATGCGGCCGATATCCTCGACCTGGCGGATAATGGTGTCGGTACACTGGTCGAACACCTCGCGGTCCTCGGTGATCACCTTGCCGTAGCGGCGCTTGATACGCTCGGCCGACAGCTGGATCGGCGTCAGCGGGTTCTTGATTTCATGCGCGATGCGCCGCGCCACATCCGCCCAGGCCGAGGAGCGCTGCGCCTGGACCAGATCGGTGATGTCGTCGATCGTCACCACATAGGATTTTTCGTCCTCGCCGTCGTCGCCGGCCTCGATGGTGATCTGCACGTTGAAGGTGCGCTCGGCGCCGGTGCGGTAGAAGGTGACCTGCTCGCGATAGACCGGCTTGCCGGATTTGCGGCCGATCTCGAAGACGCGGCCGACATGGGGCAGCACGGCCGACAGGTTCTGCCCGAGCGCTGCCGTCGCCGATATGGCCAGCATCGTTTCGGCCGACTTGTTGACGATGGTGACGATGCCGTAGGGGTCGACGCCGATGACGCCGGCGGTGACGCCGGCCAGCACCGCCTCCGAGAAACGCCGCCGTTCGTCGATCAGATCCTTGGCCGACAGGATCTCGTTGCGCTGCGATTTCAGCTCGAGCAGCATCTTGTTGAACGTATCGCCGAGCGAGGCGACATCACCGTCGGAAGGCCGCACCGGCACGGCGACATCGAGATTGCCGGTGGCAACCTCGTCAGCCGCGCCGATAAGCTGGCGAATGGGCCGCACCAGACGGTCGGCCACCGCTATACCGGTCCAGATGGCCGACAGGATGATGATCAGCGTCAGCGACAGATAGGGTAGAGCGAACGCCACCTGCGACGTCCGCCTGTTGTCTTCCAGGCCGCGATATTCCGCGGTGTTGGACTGGACGATCTGCCGCGCCTTGATCACCTCGGGATCGACGAGGCGGATGGTGTAGAGGTAGAGGCCTTCGATCTCCCGCAATTTGACGATGGCGCCCATGATGTTGCGCGTCTTCGGCTCGATCAGCACCGGTTTGCCGCCGGCCGCCTCCGCCACGGCCCCTTCCGGCGGCTCCGGCATGGCAAAATTCGTATCGGTCTTGGCGCTCATGACGAAGGAGCCATCCGGCTTGATCAGCGCCGCATGCGCCAGGGTCCTGCCCACGGCTTCCTTGTTCATCAGGTCAAGAAAACCGGTTCGATCGAGGCCGTAAAGCGTGCGTGACGCGTCGAGATCGTAGGCCATCGACAGTGTCGTGCCCTGAAGATTGCGAGCATTTTCTTGCACATAGGCATCGGCGATCGACAGCGACGAGTTGACGATCGTCTTGGTGCGGATTTCGAACCAGCGGTCGAGGCCGATATCGAGCGTGATCGAGGCGATGATGGCCACCATGATGGCGGGGATGGCGGCGACCAGCGCAAACATCGCCACGATGCGCACATGCAGCCGCGATGCCGCCTTGCCGTGCCGTCGCGCCATGACGATGCGATGCACCTCGCGGCCGACCAGGGCGATCAGCGCCAGCACGAACCCGGCGTTGACCGCAATCAACGTCAGCGTCGTGTTTGCGTCCGGCGTGATCGGCGTCGCGCCGACGAGGATCGCAAATGAGATTGCCGCCGTAACCAGCGCACCGGCAATTGCGACGACGCCGGGCAACGCAAGCAGCCGGCGTCCGTCCCTTCCGCCGGGTGTGCTGAAAAGCGGTTCGTTTGATGTAAGAGCCTGCGAAGCCATGTCGCCGTCTAAGAGCCAGTGATTGCGTTGGATGTATGCAACGCATTGTGGCGATTATGCAACAAGTGTGGCCGTGACGGAAATCTTTCGGCCGCCGATCCCCTGAAAAGGGGATGACCTCGCGTCACTTCAAGCGGTGCGCGCTCACGACCGCGACGATTTGTAGACGTTGACCCCGAGTTCGCGAATCTTCTTGCGCAGGGTGTTGCGGTTCAGGCCCAGTAATTCGGCCGCCTTGATCTGGTTGCCGCGTGTTGCCGTCATGGAAGCGAGGACCAGCGGATATTCGACCTCGGACAGGATGCGCTGATAGAGGCCGGCCGGCGGCAATTCGCCGGCGAAAGAGGCGAAGTAACGCTGCAGGAAGTGCTCCACCGCCTGGCCGATGGACAGATCGTCCGGGATCAAATTGCCGCCCCCGGGAACGACCGGCCTTTCGCCTGTCTTCAGCTCGGCTTCGATGATCTCGGCGGATATTTCGTCCTGCGAGTAGAGCGCGGCAAGCCGGCGCACCAGGTTTTCCAGTTCGCGCACATTGCCCGGCCAGGGATAGCGCTTCATCAATTCGATGCCGCCAGTCGAAATGCGCTTGGTCTGCAGGCCTTCGCTGGCGCCGATCTTGAAGAAATGCCGCACCAGATCGGGAATGTCTTCCGACCTCTCACGCAAGCCCGGCAGCCGCAGCGGCACGACGTTCAGCCGATAGAACAGATCCTCGCGGAAAAGCCCCTGATTGATCAGCGTGCGCAGGTCCTTGTTGGTGGCGGCGACGATACGCACATCGGTCTTGATCGGCGTGCGCCCGCCGACCGTGGTGTATTCGCCCTGCTGCAGCACGCGCAGCAGCCGTGTCTGCGCCTCCATCGGCATGTCGCCGATCTCGTCGAGGAACAGCGTGCCGCCCTCCGCCTGCTCGAAGCGGCCGGTGGAGCGGTTCTGCGCCCCGGTGAAGGCGCCCTTCTCGTGGCCGAACAGTTCCGATTCGATGAGGTCACGCGGGATCGCCGCCATGTTGATGGCGACGAACGGACCGCCGCGGCGGCGGCCATATTCGTGCAACGCGCGCGCCACCAGTTCCTTGCCGGTGCCGGATTCGCCCGAGATCATCACCGTCAGGTCGGTCTGCATCATGCGCGCCAGCATGCGATAGATGTCCTGCATGGCCGCAGAGCGGCCGACCAGCGGCATCGCGTCGGGCTGTTCGTCGGGCCGCGTATCGATCTTCGGACGCCGCGGCTCTGACAGCGCCCGGTTGACGATGCTGAGCAGCTCGGTCAGGTCGAACGGCTTCGGAAGATACTCATAAGCACCTGTTTCGGAAGCACGAATCGCCGTCATGAAGGTGTTTTGCGCGCTCATCACGATGACCGGCAGTTCGGGCCGCGCCTTCTTGATGCGCGGCAGCATGTCGAAGGCGTTTTCATCAGGCATAACCACGTCGGTGATGACCAGATCGCCCTCGCCGGCCGCTACCCAGCGCCACAGCGTCGAGGCGTTGGAGGTCACGCGCACCTCATGGCCGACGCGCGACAGCGCTTGGTTGAGCACGGTGCGGATGGCCGCATCGTCGTCGGCGACGAGAATATTGCCGCGAACCGTCATTTGCGGTCTCCTTCGCCTTCATCATCGGCAGTGTCGATCGGTGTCTCTTTCCAGGCCGGCATCAGGATGCGGAAGGTGGTGCCGCGCGGCGTCGAATCGCATTCGATAATGCCGCCATGCTCGCCGACGATTTTCGCCACCAGCGCCAGGCCTAACCCCGAGCCGTTCGGCTTGGTGGTGATGAACGGGTCGAACAGGATCGGCAGGATGTCTTCCGAAACGCCCGACCCATTGTCGCGCACGCAGAATTCCAGCGGCAGTGACACACGGTCCTGCGTTCCCGGCACGGAAACGCGAATGCCCGGCCTGAACGCCGTCGACAGCACGATCTCGCCTTGCGGGTCGCCGCCGATCGCTTCCGCGGCGTTCTTGACCAGGTTGAGAAACACCTGGATCAACTGATCGCGGTTGGCAAAAACCGGAGGCAATGATGGATCATAATCCTCCAATATCCTGATTCTTTTGGCAAAACCGTTCTTGGCGATCGCCTTTACGTGATCCAGCACGACGTGAATGTTGACGGGATAGCGGTCGATCGGCCGCTCATCGGAAAACACCTCCATGCGGTCGACCAGCGACACGATGCGGTCGGTCTCGTCGGTGATCAGCCGGGTCAGCGCCCGATCCTCGTCGGAAGCCGAGAGTTCGAGCAACTGGGCCGCGCCGCGTATGCCCGACAGCGGGTTCTTGATCTCATGCGCCAGCATGGCGGCAAGGCCGGTGACCGAACGCGCCGCACCGCGATGTGTCATCTGCCGGTCGATCTTGTCGGCCATCGACCGTTCCTGGAACATCACCACGACCGAACCCGGGAATTCCGGCACCGGCGCGACGTAGAGATCGACGACCTTCTCGATGCCGAGACGGGGCGACGACACGTCGACACGGTACTCATTGACCGGCGCGCGGCGCTCGCGCACCTGGTCGACCAGCTGTAGCAGCGGGCTGCCGAACGGGATCAGCTTCGAGAGCGTGTTGCGGGCAAGCATATTGGCGCTGGAGCGGAAGAAGTCTTCCGCATCGGCATTGGCGTAGGTGATGAAGCCGTCCGGATCGACCATGATCACCGGGCGGCGGATGGTATTGAGCACGATACTGGCGGCATCCGCCATCTCGGCGCCGGGTGCGACGGAGGCGTTCATGCAGCGCTCCGCAAGGGTGCGGCGTCGCCTTCGCCGGTAAACACCTCGCGCAGCAGGGCAATGACGCGGGCAGGCTCGAACGAGGTGAGGATGGCTTTGCGCCGGTCGTCAGTGACGCCGGCGGCGTGGCGGTCGAGATACCAGCCGAGATGCTTGCGCGCCTGGCGCAGGCCGCTTTCGACGCCGTAGAGCGTCAGCATGTCCTCGTAATGAGTGGCAATGTAGTCGGCCATGGCTTCCGGCCTGTCCGGCACACCGGAGAGTGCCTCGCCCGCTGCCGTCGAGGCGATACGGCCTGCTATCCACGGCGCGCCGTAATGCGCGCGGCCGATCATCACCGCATCGGCGCCCGACTGTTCGAGGATCTCGGCAGCCTCCGCCGGCGAACCGACATCGCCATTGGCGACGACCGGGATCGAGACAGCGTCCTTGATCCGGGCAATCGCGCCCCAGTCGGCCTTCCCTTGATAAAACTGGCAGCGCGTGCGGCCATGCACGGTCACCATTTTGACGCCGGCTTCTTCGGCGCGGTGCGCCAGAGCCGGCGCGTTCAGCGCATTCTCGTCCCAACCGAGCCGCATCTTGACCGTGACCGGCACCTGGACCGCGCCGACCACCGCCTCGATCAGTGACAGTGCGTGGTCGAGATTGCGCATCAGCGCCGAGCCGGCATAGCCGCCGGTCACCTTCTTGGCCGGGCAGCCCATATTGATGTCGATGATGTCGGCGCCCTCGCCGGCGGCGATGCGCGCGCCCTCGGCCATGTGCACAGCCTCGCGGCCGGCAAGCTGAACCATATGGACAGGCAGCCCGGAATGACGAATGCGCAAGTCGCAGCCGGCCCTGCCTTTGGCGAGCTCGCCGCTCGCCACCATTTCCGACACGACCAGGCCTGCGCCATGCGCGTAGGCGCGCTGCCGGAACGGCTCGTCCGTTATTCCCGACATCGGCGCGAGGAAGACGCGATTGCGTATCGTCACGCCGCCGACATCGAGCGGCAAAGCCAATTTGGTCACTTCAGGCATGCACAAAAACCAAGCATATCGGATTGCTGCACATTCTCTAGCCATAAGAAAGGCATTGTGCAACGCGCAATGACGTCACATTGCGGCGCATTTGGGAAAATGCTGGCCTTCGGCTTTTACCCCGACTACCACCAATCGCAATGACAGACACAAGTGAAAATCGGGCTATGGGCGACGAAGGCAAGGTCGGCTTGGTCATCGTCGCCGCCGGCCGCGGCGCGCGTGCCGGGCAAGCCGACGGGCCGAAGCAATATCAGCGCATCGGCGGCCGCGCCGTCATTGCGCGCACGCTGGAGACGTTCCTGGCGCACCCTGAGATTGGCCCAGTCGTCGTCGCCATCCATGCGGACGACCGCGCGCTTTTCGACAAGGCGGCCGGCGTGCACGCTGAGCGGCTTACCACTGTCGTCGGCGGTGAATCGCGCCAAGCCTCGGTCCGGCTCGGGTTGCTGGCGCTGAGAGACCAAGCGCCGTCCCGCGTCCTGGTGCACGATGCGGTGCGGCCGTTTGTCGACGCAGCCCTGATCGACCGCACCATCGCGGCCATTGGCGAGCGCCAGGGTGGGCTGCCGGCGCTGCCCGTCGCCGACACGCTGAAGCGCGAATCAGCCACCGGCATGATCGAGGAGACGGTGCCGCGTGCCGGCCTTCATGCTGCACAGACGCCGCAAGGCTTTCCGTTCTGGCCACTGCTCGCGGCACACGAAAAGGCCCATCATCTCGGCAAGTCGGATTTCACCGACGATGCCGCGATCGCCGAATGGGCACATATTCCGGTGAAAATCGTCCAGGGGTCGCCGGACAATGTCAAACTCACCTGGGCAAGGGATATTGCGATGGCGGACCAGCGGCTTACCGGCGAACGTTTCCCCGACATCCGCACCGGCAATGGCTACGACGTGCACGCCTTCGAACCTGGCGACCACGTCACCTTGTGCGGCGTCGCCATTCCGCACGGCAAAAAGCTGTCGGGACATTCGGATGCCGATGTCGGCCTGCATGCGCTGACCGACGCGCTGCTTGCCACCTGCGGCGCCGGCGACATCGGCACACATTTCCCGCCTTCCGATCCGCAATGGAAGGGCGCGGCTTCAAAAATCTTCGTCGAACATGCGGCAAAGCTGGTGCGCGAACGCGGCGGGCGCATCGCCAATGCCGACATCACGCTGATCTGCGAAGCGCCCCGCGTCGGCCCGCATCGCGAGGCCATGACCAAGGCGTTGTCGGCGATGCTTGGCATTTCCGGCGACCGCATTTCGATCAAGGCGACGACCAACGAAAAGCTCGGCTTTGTCGGCCGCGAGGAAGGCATTGCGGCCATCGCCACGGCAAGCGTCGTCTTCCCTGGGGACGTCCCGGCATGACCAACAGCGACCTCGCAAGCGCCCTGCTCCAGGCCTGCCAGCAGCGCGGCATCATGCTGGCGACCGCCGAAAGCTGCACCGGCGGCATGATCATTGCCGCCCTCACCGACATTGCCGGCTCGTCCGCCGTCGTCGATCGCGGCCTCATCACCTATTCCAACGAAGCCAAGATGGAGATGCTCGGCGTCTCTGCAGCTACGCTTCAAGCGCATGGCGCCGTCTCGCGCGAAACGGTTCTGGAGATGGCGGCGGGCGCGCTCACGCACTCGCGCGCCGGGCTGGCGCTTGCCGTCACCGGTATAGCCGGCCCGGGCGGCGGCTCGCCGGAAAAACCGGTCGGCCTGGTCTGGTTCGGGGTAGCGCTCAAGGGCGGGCCGGTGGCTGCAGAGCTCAATATGTTTGCCGACAATGGCCGCGATTTCATCCGCCGCGAGACGGTCAGGCACGCGCTGGAGATCGGCCTGCGTGCGCTTGGCGACACTCAGGAAACAGGCGTCGTTCCGTAGATGATGTCGGCGCGTTTCTCGAACGCTTCGGAAAACATGCGGAAGGCGCGGTCGAACATGGTGCCCATCAACGCGCCGAGAATGCGGCTCTTGAACTCGTAGTCGATGAAGAAGCGGACGCTGCAGCCGCCGTCGGCCGGCTCGAAGCGCCAGATATTGCTCAGATATTTGAATGGCCCATCGATGTATTTGACGTCGATGGTGTTCTCGTCCGGCTTCAACAGAACCTGCGTCGTAAAAGTCTCGCGGATCGCCTTGTAGCCGATGCTCATATCGGCGACGAGAATGGTGCGGCCGTCACGCTCCTTGCGCGAGCGCACCGTCAGCGCTTCGCAAAGCGGCAGAAATTCAGGATAGGTCTCGATATCGGCGACCAGCGCGAACATCTGCTCCGGCGTGTGGGCAACGCGGCGAGTGGCTTCGAATTTGGGCATTAATGCATGTCGCTCAAAAGTGGCCCCGGTTTTGAGAAAACGACATGCATCACTTAGAGCAGGATTAGCTGGCTTTTTTGAGCTGCGCCTCGCGCGCCGCCCGCAGCCTGGCGAAATCGTCGCCGGCATGATGCGAGGAGCGCGTCAGCGGGCTCGACGCCACCAGCAGGAACCCCTTGGTCTTGCCGATCGTCGCGAAGGAGTTGAACTCCTCCGGCGTCACGAAGCGGATCACCGGGTGGTGCTTCTTCGACGGCTGCAGATACTGGCCGATGGTCATGAAGTCGACATTGGCCGACCGCAGATCGTCCATCAGCTGCAGGATCTCGTTCCGCTCCTCGCCGAGGCCGACCATGATGCCTGACTTGGTGAAGATCGACGGATCAAGCTCCTTGACCCGCTGCAACAGCCGGATCGAGTGGAAATAGCGCGCACCGGGCCGCACCGTCAGATAGTTCGACGGCACGGTTTCGAGATTGTGGTTGAAGACGTCTGGCTTGGCCGCCACGACGATCTCCAGTGCGCCTTCCTTGCGCAGGAAATCGGGCGTCAGGATTTCGATCGTGGTCAAGGGCGTTGCCGCCCGGATGGCGCGGATGACCTCGGCGAAGTGTTGCGCACCGCCATCGGCGAGATCGTCGCGGTCGACCGAGGTGATGACGACATGGGTCAGCCCCATCTGCTTGACGGCGTGCGCGACGCGCGCCGGCTCATCGGCATCGAGCGCGGTCGGGATGCCGGTGGCGACATTGCAAAACGCGCAGGCGCGCGTGCAGATCTCGCCCATGATCATGAAGGTGGCGTGCTTCTTTTCCCAGCATTCGCCGATATTGGGGCAACCGGCCTCTTCGCACACCGTCACCAGCTTGTGCGACTTTACGATCTCGCGCGTCTCGGCATAGCCCTTGGACACCGGCGCCTTGACGCGGATCCAGTCGGGCTTGCGCAGCACGTCCTGGTCGGGCTTGTGGGCCTTCTCGGGGTGCCGCAGGCGCGGCGCGTTGGCGATCGTGTCGAGAACAGTGACCATCTCAAACCTGACTTGTTGGCGTCCGCCCGTCGGCGTTCGCCTTTAGAACGTCACTTAAGACTTTTCGGGGCAAAGAAAAAGGCCGCGGCAGCGCATGCCGCCACAGCCTTTTTCGCATAGCGGTTTTCCAGAGCAATTCCAGGAAAAGTGTGACACGGTTTTCCGTCCGGAATTGCGTCTGAAGAAGCAGATAAAACGGCGAGCCGTTTTATCGGCGTATGACCCGCCCTGCGAAGATCAGCAGACAGGCGCCGATGAAGCCGGTGATCAGATAGGCGAGCCAGCCGACGCCGAAGGGCTCGATGTTGAGGGCTCTGAGAATGGCGTTCAGCACCACCGCGCCGACAATACCCATAATGATGTTCATCAAGATGCCGGTGTTGCTCTTCATCACCATCTCGGCCAGCCACCCGGCCAAGCCGCCGATGATGATGGCTGCAATCCAGCCCACGCCATTCACGTCCATATGCCAACTCCTCCAGTGTCAGGTGAAAATGCATCCGGAAACGAACTGTCTTGCCGCAAGGTTCCTCCGGCGCATGCGTCTGAGTCTCGCGGCAGCAATTTATCATGCGTTGAGCGCACGCCCATAGGCATCAAGCACGCTTTCCTTCATCATCTCCGACAGCGTCGGATGCGGGAAGATGGTGTGCATCAGCTCTTCCTCGGTGGTTTCGAGGTTCATCGCCACGACAAAGCCCTGGATCAGCTCCGTCACCTCGGCACCGACCATATGCGCGCCAAGCAACTGACCGGTCTTCTTGTCGAAGATGGTCTTGATGAAACCCTGGTCCTCGCCGAGCGCGATCGCCTTGCCGTTGGCGCCGAACTGGAAGCGACCGACCCGGATGTCCTTGCCTTCGGCTTTCGCCTTGGCTTCGGTCAGGCCGACGGAAGCGACCTGCGGGTTGCAGTAGGTGCAGCCCGGGATCTTCAGCTTGTCGGTGGCATGCACGCCGGGGAAATTGGCGATCTTCTCGATGCACACCACGCCCTCATGCTCGGCCTTGTGGGCGAGCATCGGCGGTCCGGCGACATCGCCGATGGCGTAGATGCCGGGAACATTGGTCTTGCCGTAGCCATCGACGACGACGCAGCCGCGATCCGTCTTCACGCCGAGCGTCTCGAGGCCGAGATTCTCGATGTTGCCCTGCACGCCGACGG
Organism: Mesorhizobium sp. P2_E7; assembly: GCF_056403855.1. Taxonomy (NCBI): domain Bacteria; kingdom Pseudomonadati; phylum Pseudomonadota; class Alphaproteobacteria; order Hyphomicrobiales; family Phyllobacteriaceae; genus Mesorhizobium; species Mesorhizobium sp. P2_E7. Next base: position 1,296,447 of record NZ_JBFUER010000001.1, read on the forward strand.
CCGAAATCATGCGGTCGGCGGTGATCTTCTCGACCTTGCCGTCCTTCATCTCGACATGCGCGGTGACGGAATTCGCGCCCTTCTCGACCTTGGTCACCTTGGCTTCGAGGATGATTTTCATCCCCTGCTTCTCGAACTGCTTTTGCGCGAATTTCGAGACCTCGGCGTCTTCGACCGGCATCACCGCCGGCAACAGCTCGACCACGGTCACTTCCGCGCCCATGGTGCGGTAGAAGGAGGCGAATTCGATGCCGATGGCTCCCGAGCCCATCACCAGCAGCGACTTCGGCATTTCCTTCGGCACCATGGCCTCGAAATAGGTCCAGATCAGTTTGCCGTCCGGCTCGATGCCGGGCAGCGCGCGCGGCCGGGCGCCGGTGGCGAGGATGATGTGCTTGGCGGTGTAGGTGCCCTCGCCCTTGACGCCTTTCGGCACCGGCGGCTGCGGCTCCATCGGCTTCTTGGCCGTCTTGGAGACGACGATCTCGCCCGGCTTGGACAGCTTGGCCTGACCCCAGATGACATCGACCTTGTTCTTCTTCATCAGGAAGGCGACGCCGCCATTCAGCCTCAACGACACTTTGCGCGAGCGGTCGACCACGGCGGCCGTATCGGCGCTGACCTTGCCGCCTTCGAGCTTCAGCCCGTAGTCCTTGAGATGGTCGGAATAATGCATGATCTCGGCCGAGCGCAGCAGCGCCTTGGTCGGGATACAGCCCCAGTTGAGGCAGATGCCGCCGAGATGCTCGCGCTCGACGATCGCCGTCTTGAAGCCAAGCTGGGCGGAACGCACCGCCGTGACATAGCCGCCGGGGCCGGAGCCGATGATGATGACGTCGTAGGATTCTGCCACGGGGTTTCTCCCTGATTGTCTTTGTCTACAGTTCCAGCATCACGCGCACCAATGGCGCCAATGCCTCACCTATATTGCGCGTGTTTTCCGCATCGAGGTGAACGCCGTCGAGCGGTGTGGTCGTGGCCACGGTTCCGGCATCGAAAAAGCCGCAGCCGGCCTCGTCGGCGAGGATCGAATATTGCGGCGCCAGCCGCTTCGAGGCCTCGTCGCCGCCGGCAAACATTTCCTTGAATTCGGCATTGTCCGTGCGGCTGACCGCCGGCGGCGCCACGAGCAGGATCTGCGGCGCATCCCAGTCGAACGGATAGTCATGGCCACGCACGATATCGATCAAGCGCTGCATGCCTTGCTTGGCCGCAACCGGATTGCCGTGGATCCAAGGCTTCATGTCATTGGCGCCGAGCATGATGACGATCAGGTCGATCGGCGCATGGCTGGTCAGGATCGTCGGCAAAAGCCTGGCGCCGTTGCGGTCTGCTCCGGCCAGGTGGTCATCGAACGCCGTGGTGCGGCCGTTCAGACCTTCGGCGATGACCTCGATATCGTCGTCGTCCAGCGCCGCCTTGAGCACGCTCGGCCAGCGGTCTTCCAGGGCATGGCGACCTAGGCTCGCCGCATCATAGCCCCAGGTCAGGGAATCGCCGTAGCAGAGGATCGTCTTCATGCACTTGCCTCCGCCTTAAGCCCGCGCCGCACGCGCCATCTCACGAACAACCACTGCACCAGCACGGTAGCGATGCCAGGCAAAACCAGGCCGGCGCCAAAGCGAAAATCGCCTGACCACTGGGCTTTTCCCGGCGGCTGCGAGAAGGTCCAGGCAATCAGGCCAATCCCGATGACCACGAAGAGGGCCACCGCAACAAGCGCCGTAAGATTTACCGCCCTTTGCGGATCCGACATGAACTGGGCGATGAAGAACACGACCGTGAGGACGATGGCGACCAGCGCCGACAGCATGAAGACAAGGATGTATTCCGAGTCCGCATTGGTGGCGATTGCGAGCCACATCGCCACCAGCCCGCCGGCCAGGCCGGAAAGGATCAGGGCAAAAAGGCTGGTGAAGAATTTCCGCACCGCCCTTTTCCCTTCCTAGACCAGCATGCCCATCGGGTTTTCGATCATGCGCTTGAACGCGACCAGAAGTTCGGCGCCGAGCGCACCGTCGACGGCGCGGTGATCGGTCGACAGCGTCACCGACATGACGTTGGCGATCTTGATCTCGCCGTTCTTGACCACCGGGCGCTGCTCGCCGGCACCCACCGCCAGGATTGTCGCATGCGGCGGGTTGATGACCGCGGCAAAGTCCTTGATGCCGAACATGCCGAGATTGGACACCGCCGTCGTGCCGCCCTGATATTCCTCGGGCTTCAGCTTGCGGCTGCGGGCGCGGCTCGCCAGATCCTTCATCTCGTTGGAGATGGTGGACAGCGTCTTTTCGTCGGCATGCCTGATGATCGGCGTGATCAGGCCGCCGGGGATCGACACGGCGACGCCGACATCGGCATGCTTGTGCTTGACCATGGCGGTATCGGTCCACGATGCGTTCGCATCCGGCACCGCCATCAGCGCCATCGCCATCGCCTTGATCACCATGTCGTTGACCGAGAGCTTGTAGACAGGCGCCTCGCCCTTGTCGGTCTTCTTCGTCGGAGCAGCGGCATTCAACTGCGTGCGCAGCGCCAGCAGCGCATCGAGCTCGCAGTCGAGCGTCAGGTAGAAATGCGGAATGGTCGACTTGGCCTCGACCAGCCGCCGCGCAATGGTCTTGCGCATATTGTCGTGCGGGACGAGCTCGTAGGAGCCTTCTGCGAACAGTTTCAGCACCTGCTCGTCCGACATTGCCTTGGGTGCCGCAGCCGGAGCAGTTGGCGCAGGGGCGCCGGCGGGTGCCTTCGCAGCCGGTGCCGCCTTGGCGCCGCCACCGGCAATCGCTGCCTCGACATCGGCCTTGACGACACGGCCATGCGGGCCGGTGCCGGTCACGGCGGACACGTCGACGCCGGCGTCCTTGGCGATGCGCCGGGCCAGCGGCGAGGCGAAGGTACGTTCGCCATCGGCGTGACCATTGGCAACCGGAGCGGCTTCCGCCTTGGCAGGCGCCGCGGCAGCGGCTGCCGGCTTTGGCGCTTCGGCCTTTGGCGCTTCGGCTTTCGGAGCTTCAGCCTTGGGAGCGGCAGCGCCGCCGCCCTTTGCCGCGGCACCGGCATCCTCGCCTTCTCCAGCCAGAATGGCGATCAGCGCATTGACCTTAACGCCTTCGGTACCGGCGGGAACGACCAGCTTGGCGACCGTGCCCTCATCGACAGCTTCGACTTCCATCGTCGCCTTGTCGGTCTCGATCTCGGCGATCACGTCACCCGGCGAAACCTTGTCGCCTTCCTTGACCAACCACTTGGAAAGATTGCCCTCTTCCATCGTGGGCGAGAGCGCCGGCATGGTGATGTTGATTGGCATGATGTCCTCCCGACCGGCTCAGCGATACGTGACGGCTTTGACCGCCTCGATGACCTCGCCGACATTGGGCAAAGCCAGCTTTTCGAGGTTCGCCGCATAGGGCATCGGCACGTCCTTGCCGGCGATGGTGATGACCGGCGCGTCGAGGAAATCGAAGGCGCGCTGCGACACCTGGTTGGCGATGTGGTCGCCGACCGAACTCTGCGGGAAACCCTCTTCCACCACGATCAGGCGGTTGGTCTTCTTCACCGAGGCAATGACGGTGTCGAGGTCGAGTGGACGGATGGACCTGAGATCGATGATCTCGGCGTCGATGCCCATGCCGCGCAGCTCTGCTTCGGCCTTGATCGCGTAGGTCATGCCGATGCCGAACGAGACGATGGTGACGTCCTTGCCCTGCTTGTGAATGCGCGCCTTGCCGATCGGCAGCACGAAATCGTCGAGCTTCGGCACGTCGAAGGACTGGCCGTAGAGGATTTCGTTCTCGAGGAAGATGACCGGGTTCGGGTCGCGGATCGCCGCCTTGAGCAGGCCCTTGGCGTCGGCCGCCGTATACGGCATCACCACTTTCAGGCCGGGGATGTGGCTGTACCAGGCGGCGTAGCACTGCGAGTGCTGGGCGCCGACGCGGGCGGCAGCACCGTTCGGTCCGCGGAAGACGATCGGCGCGCCCATCTGACCGCCCGACATATAGAGCGTCTTGGCGGCGGAGTTGATGATCTGGTCGATCGCCTGCATGGCGAAGTTGAAGGTCATGAACTCGACGATCGGCTTGAGGCCTGCCATTGCCGCACCGACGCCGACACCGGCAAAGCCGTGTTCGGTGATCGGTGTGTCGACAACACGGCGCGGCCCGAATTCCTGCAGCAGGCCTTGCGTGATCTTGTAGGCGCCCTGGTACTCGGCAACCTCCTCGCCCATGACGAAGACATCGCCGTCGCGGCGCATTTCCTCGGCCATGGCATCGCGCAGGGCTTCGCGCACCGTGGTCGAAACCATCTCGGTGCCCGCGGGAATATCCGGATCGGCGGCAACTTCCGTCTTCGGCGCCGCCGCGACAGGTGCCGCGGCCTCGCTCTTGGCCGCGACGGGCGCCGGCGCGGGTGTGGCTGCTTCAGCCTTGGCGGGCTCCTCGCCGATGCCTTCGCCGGCTTTGTCGACATCTTCGCCGTCGACCGCCAGCACGGCGATCACCGCGTTGACCTTGACGCCTTCGGTGCCGGCCGGAACCACGATCTTGGCAATCGTGCCTTCATCGACCGCCTCGACTTCCATCGTCGCCTTGTCGGTTTCGATCTCGGCGATGACGTCGCCGGCGACAACCTTGTCGCCTTCGTTCTTCAACCACTTGGAAAGATTGCCCTCTTCCATCGTCGGCGAGAGAGCGGGCATGAGAATTTCGATCGGCATGTCCTTGCCCTCCCGTTACAATACGATGTCGGTCCAGAGCTCGGACGGATCCGGCTCTGCGTCGTGCTGGGCAAATTCGGCGGCGTCGGCGACGATGTCGCGGACCTCCTTGTCGATGGTCTTGAGTTCGTCCTCGCTTGCCCACTTCTTGGCTGTCAGCCGCGCCTTGACCTGTTCGATCGGGTCATGGTCGGAGCGCATCTTCTGCACTTCTTCCTTCGAGCGATATTTCGCCGGGTCCGACATCGAGTGGCCGCGGTAGCGATAGGTCTGCATTTCGAGGATGATCGGCCCGTTGCCGGCGCGGCACCATTCGGTCGCCTGATCGCCGGCGGATTTGACCGCACGAACATCCATACCGTCGACCTGGATGCCGGGAATCTTGAACGAGGCGCCGCGATGCGAGAAATTGGTTTCGGCCGATGAGCGCGACACCGAAGTGCCCATGGCGTAGCGGTTGTTCTCGATGATGTAGATCACCGGCAGCTTCCACAGCGAGGCCATGTTGAAGCTTTCATAGACCTGGCCCTGATTGGCAGCACCATCGCCGAAATAGGTCAGCGAGACATTGTTGTTGTCGCGGTAGCGGTTGGCGAAGGCGAGACCGGTGCCGAGCGACACCTGCGCGCCGACAATGCCGTGGCCGCCGTAAAAATGCTTCTCCTTGGAGAACATGTGCATTGAGCCGCCCTTGCCCCTGGACAGGCCGCCGCGGCGTCCTGTCAGTTCGGCCATGACGCCGCGCGGGGAAAGCTCCATCGCCAGCATGTGGCCGTGGTCGCGATAGGCGGTGATCATCTGGTCACCGTCGATCAACGCCATCTTCATGCCGGTGACGACCGCTTCCTGGCCGATATAGAGGTGGCAGAAGCCGCCGATGAAGCCCATGCCGTAGAGCTGGCCGGCCTTCTCCTCGAAGCGGCGGATGAGCAGCATGTGCCGGTAGGCGGCAAGCTCCTCGTCCTTGGTGAATTCAGCTGGCTTTGGGGCGGAAAGTCCCGTGGATTTGGCGGATGTCGATTTGACGGATTTGGCAGGCGCTTTTTTGGCGGCGGTGGCCATGCATCACTCCCTGTTGGCGTCTCTTTGCGGACACTAAAGCAGATCAAGTCTGCTCTGGGGAGGATCAGTTCCTCCCCACCGATTAAAGCGAGGCTAACATGCGAGAACGCGTTTCGCCATGCAGAAAAATGCATGGCTGGCATGCGTCTAAACGGTTAGAATCATTTGATATAACAGCGATTAACTGGAATTCAGTTATTTCGAATTCGCCGGCAGCATGATGGTGATTTCATCCGCCTGGGACAGATTGAGCGCCCGGCGCGCCTGCTCGTCAAGCATATCCTTCTCCAGCGTGCCCTCATGCATCAGCTGGACACGCCGCTCCAGATCGACCCGGCGCGCCTTGATGGCATCGTACTTGGCCTGCAATTCGACGGTCTGCGCTTCGAGCTGGTATTTGGAATAGATGCCGAACTCGCCGTGATAGGCATGGAAGCCGAAATAGGCCAGGAACGCCACGCACAGCGACGGGATGATCAGCCGGCCGGTGTTTCTCTGCTTGTGCTGACGTGTCCACATGGTCGCAATCCAACTTTTGTTGGAGCATGACCTTTTCCGAAAACCGGTTCCCACTTTTCGGGATCATGCTCTGACCGTCTTATCTCGCCCGATTGTGCTTAATGGACGGTTACGGACGGTTGAATTTGGCGAGCGGGCAATGACCCAGCCCGGCAAGATACGCGAAAAGCGGTTGACGTCCCCTCGAAACAATATGTATGCATGCGCTATGCATTTGTTAGACGCCAACAAAGTCGGGGCGCTCGGCGCCATGATTCGCGACAGGACGGAAGCGTCCTTGAGAGACCTTTCACCGAGCGCGGCAGCGGTGCTGTCGATGCTGCACTTCAAACCGGGGTTGACGACGACGGAAGTGGCCGAGGTTGTCGGCGTCAGTCAACCGACTGCCGTGCGTTTGATCGACGGATTGGAACGGCAGGCGCTGATAATTCGTGGCAAACCGCAGGGTCGCGTGACTCCGCTGACGCTGACGGAGACTGGCCACGCACAGGTAAAGGAGATGCAGGCTCTACGGCTCTCCGCGCTCGACGGATTGCTGTCTGTGCTGCAGCCCGATGAGCGGCGGCGCTTTATTTCCATGCTGGACGAGATTCTTGCCGGGGCGACCACTTCCCGTGCTTTCGCCAGAACAACGTGTCGCCTCTGCGAGCACGATCTTTGCGGACCTGAGGTTTGCCCGATCGGCTGCCGCGCGGCTGAAATCGACAGAAAGGGAAGCGAGCGATGATCATTTCTTATGCGGGGCATTCGCCTGCGATCGATACCGATGCTTGGGTCGCCTCGGATGCCACAATATGCGGCAATGTCGTCATTGGCGCTGGCAGCCGGATCATGCATGGCGCCCGCCTTGTGGCGGAGGCTGGTGGAACGATCCGCATTGGCCGCAACTGTATCGTGTTGGAAAATGCAGTCATCCGGGCCACGGCAAGTCATCCTTGTACTATCGGGAATTATTGCCTTGTTGGCCCCAACAGCCACGTGGTGGGCGCAGAAGTCGGCGATGAAGTTTTTATCGCTACTGGCGCGGCGGTTTTCCATGGTGCGCACATAGGGCGCGGATCGGAAGTCCGCATCAATGGCATCGTTCACCTGCGTACCCGCCTCGAAGCTGGTACGGTCGTACCGATCGGCTGGATTGCCGTTGGCGATCCGGCTCAGATCCTGCCTCCGGACCAGCATGAGGCGATCTGGTCTCACCAGAAACCGCTCGATTTCCCAGGCTTCGTCTACGCTGTCGACCGAAACTCGGCGCATGCAATGCAGGAAATCACTGCAAATCTCTCAGTGGCCCTAGGCGTCCATCGCACGGAAAGCGCTTAAGCGGTTTCCGCCGCAGCAGGCGCGGGCGAAATAACCGCCCCACCCTCTCTTGCAAATTGCCCGGATCAGCTTTTCACCACCGACTTGCCGGCATAGCGTGCCTGCTTGCCCAGCTCTTCCTCGATGCGGATCAGCTGGTTGTACTTGGCCATGCGGTCGGAGCGCGACAGCGAACCGGTCTTGATCTGCCCGCAATTGGTGGCGACCGCGAGATCGGCGATGGTCGAATCCTCGGTTTCACCCGAACGGTGCGACATGACGGCGGTGTAGCCGGCCTTGTGCGCGGTCTCGACGGCGTCGAGCGTCTCGGTCAGCGAGCCGATCTGGTTGACCTTGACCAGGATCGAATTGGCGACGCCCATGCGAATGCCGTCGCGCAGACGCGCCGTGTTGGTGACGAAGAGGTCGTCGCCGACCAGTTGCGTCTTCTTGCCGATCAAATCAGTCAGGTATTTCCAGCCTTCCCAGTCGTCCTCGGCCAGGCCGTCCTCGATCGAGATGATCGGATAGTCGGCGGCAAGCTTGGCCAGGTATTTGGCCTGCGCCTTGGGATCGCGGGTCTTCTTCTCGCCTTCATAGACGTAGTTGCCGTCCTTGAAGAATTCGGTCGCCGCACAATCGAGGCCGAGCGCGATCTCCTCGCCCGGCTTGAAGCCGGCTTTCTCGATCGATTCCATGATGAAATCGAGCGCCACCGGCGCGCTCTTCAGGTTCGGGGCAAAACCGCCCTCGTCACCGACATTGGTGTTGTGGCCGGCATCCTTGAGCTTCTTGCGCAGCGTGTGGAAGATTTCCGAACCCCAGCGCACGCCTTCGCGCAGCGTCGGCGCGCCTACCGGCAGGATCATGAATTCCTGGAAATCGATCGGGTTGTCGGCATGCGCGCCGCCATTGATGATGTTCATCATCGGCACTGGCAGCAGATGGGCCTTGGTGCCGCCGACATAGCGGTAGAGCGGCAGGCCGGCGGCTTCCGCGGCCGCCTTGGCCACTGCCAGAGACACGCCAAGAATGGCGTTGGCGCCGAGCCGGCTCTTGTTGGGGGTGCCGTCAAGCTCGATCATGGTCTGGTCGATGTGGATCTGGTTTTCGGCTTCCATGCCGCCGATCGCCTCGAACAGCTCGCCATTGACGGCCTCGACTGCCTTCAGCACGCCCTTGCCGAGATAGCGGGCGCCGCCGTCGCGCAGCTCAACGGCCTCATGCGCGCCGGTCGAGGCGCCCGATGGCACCGCTGCACGGCCCATCGAGCCGTCTTCGAGAACGACGTCGACCTCGACGGTCGGATTTCCACGGCTATCCAGGATTTCACGCCCGATAATGTCGATGATGGCGGTCATTGCGATGTCCCCGATTGATCGATGAAGCGTCGCGCCCCTCTTAGCCAAAGTGCCGCAAAAGGCAATCAGGAATGGCATGAAATAATAGTGACAGCCGCCACCGACCGGGCTCACCTCGCCGTGACTTGAGCTTCAGAAAGACGCGCTGGTCGACGCCTCACACAGCAATGCGGCTATACCCCAAATAATGGCGCCGGATCTGCTGCATCAGTATTTGACGACAGAAATAAAAATCAATATCTTGACCTCCCTGGGAGGCGGCAATGGCGACGATATCAGGTAATGGCTGGGAATTGCTTATCACCCGGCAAGTCGAACACGTGCGAGGCACCAGGTACAGGACGGTTGGAACCTACCAGGTCTTTCACAACGGGGCGCCGGCAAAAGGCTTGCCGGGCCTGGCGGGGTTCGTCTGTGAGTCGCGAGGCCCGGGCGACAATTCCCACCCCAACAGGCGCCTCGAAGCCGGCACCTACCCGCTGGCGACGTCTGCGGGAGAGCACCATGCAACGTACGGCTACACAAGCGGCAAGGCGTCGCCCAAACCAGGACTTGAAGTGCTTAACGCCAATGAGCGGAGCGAAATCTTCATCCAGCCGGGCGACGACTTCCTCTCCGGTGTCGGCTGCATCAATCCGACCAAGAAGCTGGATGGTCCGCTTTCCGACATGGATTTCGTCGAGAGCCGGGCGCGTGCGATCACCCTCATCAATGATCTGAAGGCCTTCGCCGGCGACGCTTTTCCGGCAACCAACGGCAAGAAAATTCCCAATGCTTTTGTTGTTGTCGACGGCGAACCAATGTTGTCGGCCGACAGCGTCGACGCGACAATGGAGGCAGTCCCGGCTGACCCCAGGAAAGGCCTGCCTGCGGCGGTCTTCCAGAAATTCGCGGGGCGGCCTGCAAGCGGCTCCAGGCAAACGGTCTATGATGGCTACATCGGCGCCTTCACCTCCGACAAAGGGCTGAAGACGCTTGGCGACTATGGCGTGTCGGCTAACTACGACAGGCTGATGCATTTCTTCGCGCAAGCGGCAATGGAAACGGGCGGCTTCACGCTCATCCGCGAATCCCTGACCTACACGACCGTGGCCGCGATCCGGAAGGCGTGGAAATCGCGAGCTGCCGGCAGGACCGATCAATGGATCGAGGACAACCTGCTGCGCAAACCTCAAGCTCTGGGCGACTGGGCCTATGGCGGCCGCATGGGCAATGTGAAAGGGACGTTGGACGGGTTCAATTTTCGCGGCGGTGGCACGTTCCAGACCACCGGACGAAACGCCTACACAGCCAAGGGCAAACTCGCCAAGGTCGACCTGGCCGGTCATCCTGAGCTGATCGAGGATCCGCAGATTTCCTTGCTCGCCGCCTGCGCCGAATGGAAGGAGTCAGGCTGCAATGCCTTTGCCGATGCCGGCCAGATTCGCAAGATTTCGCGCGCCATCAATGTCGGCAACGCCAATTCCACCACTCCAGCCAATGGCGAGGCGGACCGGATTGCCTGGCATGACAAGATCTTCAAGGCGGTAAAGAATGCCGGACTGCTCGGCTGAGCATGCCGGGCTGCTCGCTTGAGCATGCCGGGCTGCTCGCTTGAGCATGCCGGGCTGCTCGCTTGAGCATGCCGGGCTGCTCGCTTGAGCATGCCCCGATCACGTTCGACAACATGGCGTCACGATAATTCACGAGCAACAATCGAGGCGTCGATTAGGATGCTGCCGCGCGGGGCGAAACAGGAGGAGTTTCGCCATGTCCGAGTTGAGCGGTATCGTGAGTTTGTTCCTGATCGCGGCGGCGTTCCTGACGTCATGCGACACCCAGCAGCCGCCGAAGGCGGCAACGCAACTGTCGACGCTTTACGCCGCAGAATAGGAACCGTCCTGTTGCACTGAAAAGGCCCCGATCTCGGGGCCTTTTCACGTCAGCCATCAGTGCTGCTGATCAATGCCAGTAGGGCCTGACCTTGTAATAGTCATACGAAGCGTCACGCGCGGTCTCGCCATCGGCGCCGGCCAGTTCATTGATCGAATAGGACGGAGCCGCCTTCAGCTGGTCCTTGGAAAACGGCACGACGTAGCCGCCCTTATCCTCGTCATAGTCGAGGCTTGCCCACGGAATGGCATGATACTTCTCGCCAATGCCGAGGAAGCCACCAAACCCGATCACCGCGAACATGATCCCGTTCGACGTCTTGTCGAGCATGATGTCCTCGATGCTGCCGATGCTCTTGCCTTCGGTGTTATAGACCGACGTGCCGATGACGCGCGAAGCGGCGATGGCTTCGGTGTGGCCTGTTTGAGTGGTCATGTCAGATGCTCCTCATTGTCGTTGATGGTACTTTGACAATGAGGCGCGCGGGCGAAAGTTCCCGATTTTTTGAAAACGTTAGACGGTCATTCCGCGAGGATGAACGTCACCTTCATGTTGACGCGATAGGCCGCGATCTTGCCGTCCTCGACGACGATCTTCTGGTCCTGGATCCAGGCGCCTTCGACGTTCTTCAGGGTCTTTGAGGCGCGCGCAATTCCCTTCTCGATGGCGTCCTGAAAGCTCTTCTTTGACGACGACGTGATTTCGGTGACGCGGGCAACAGACATGGCTTCCTCCTGCCAAGACGCTCATTTGCGAGGAGGAGCCTACAGCCGGCTTATGCCTTCCACAAGCGTCGGCGCCCAAGGGGCATTGTCACGCTGCCGCCCGGCATGTCATTGAAACAACGTCCCGTTGTTTGGTGAGGCGGCAATGGCCCGAAGGCGCAGTCAGCAGCCAGCAGCGGCGCAGCCGCCTGTGGTCGACGCCAATGCCGCGAATGCGTCCAGCGGCTACTTCTTCGCCGGCGCCATGCTGCTGATCGCCGTCCTGATCCCGTGGTATTTCGAACTGCCGCTCAATTTCAATGTCACCGACCGCGAATTCAATCCTCTTGTCTTCGTCCCGGTCGTGTTTGCGGCCATCGGGCTCTACGCATTGCTGAAGGCGATCCGCGACACGCTGCGCGTGCGCAAGTTTGGCGCGACGACTCTAGAGGCGGGCCCGGCAAAATCCGGCGGACGCTTCCAAGGCCTGCTGCGGTCGAGCCGCGATCTGGCTCCATCCGGCGACTACATCGTCAAATTGCGATGCATCCGCACCTACCGCGTCGGCGGACCGGCAGTGAATACGATCGCCGGGGACAAATCGACCTACAAGGAAGAGCTCAAATTCGAGGAAAAGCTCGTCGTTCCGCGCGGTTCGGTGCAGTCGAGCGTGGGCATCCCGTTCGCCTTCGCAATTCCGGCCGATGCGCTGCCATCGAACGGACCGCCGGTTTACGAGCGCCAGCACGGCAATGTGCGCTGGATACTGACCGTCACGGCGCCGATGCCGGGCGTCGACTACTACGCGGTCTTCGCGATCGACATGAGGCGATAAGGCCAGAACAACTGATGTCCCGGCGCCGACGCATCGCACCCGCCAGGATGCTTTAGTGGCCCTTGGCGATGCGGTCGAAGGCCATCAGTCTTTCGAGCAGAGCCGGCATGTCCTTCAGCGGCAGCATGTTCGGACCGTCGGAGGAGGTCGAATTGTCCGGATCCTGATGGGTCTCGATGAAGACGCCGGCGACGCCGACGGCCACGGCAGCACGGGCCAGCGTTTCGACAAAGCGGCGCTCGCCGCCGGAAGAACCGCCCTGCCCGCCCGGCTGCTGCACCGAATGAGTGGCATCGAAAATCACCGGCGCGCCGATCTCGGCCATCACCGGCAAAGCCCGCATGTCCGACACCAGTGTGTTGTAGCCGAAGGAAGCGCCGCGCTCGGTGGTGAGCACATTGGCGTTGCCGGAGCCGGTGATCTTGGCGACGACGTTCTTCATGTCCCAGGGGGCGAGGAACTGGCCCTTCTTGACGTTGATCACCTTGCCGGTCCTGGCGGCGGCGACCAGCATGTCGGTCTGCCGCGACAGGAAGGCAGGGATCTGCAGCACATCGACATGGGGTGCCACGATCGCACACTGCTCCTCGGTGTGGACGTCGGTCAGAATGGGAAGCGCAAATTCCTTGCGCAGTTCGTCGAAGACCGGAAGTGCTGCATCCATCCCGGCGCCGCGCGTCGCCGACAGCGAGGTGCGGTTGGCCTTGTCGTAGCTGGTCTTGTAGACGAGGCCGATGCCGAGCTTGCCGGTCAATTCCTTTAGCGCGCCGGCCATGTCGAAGGCATGCTGGCGCGATTCGAACTGGCATGGGCCGGCGATCAGCGCTAGGGCTGCATGGTTGTCGAAGACGACGTTGCCGACGGTTACCGACGAATTCGGTGACAGGGGCTTGTTCATTTGATCTCCCGGAAGATAAAAGCCGCGCCCTGCCCGGATGCCGGCTGCACGACAATTTCGTTGCCCGCTATATCGTGCTGGATGGCGTTGGCTGCAAGCAGCGTCGCCGTGGCATCGGCACTGCGGACCGAAAAGACGATTGCCGCGAAACGAAGGTCTGTCGGCGCGCCGGCCGCAATGCCGAGGCGCGCGGTGAAAGCCCCAGGATCGAGAACGGTCAGACACGCATTCGGCAGGTCGAAGACCGCGCCGCTCTCCTGCTTCATGCCTGCCACAGTCGAGATCAGGCTGATTTGCGTGGAAGGCGCATCGCTGACCGCCACGATTTCGGCAATGCCGGACACGCCATTGGCATGGGCCTGCAGGGCCGAGCGGTCGATCTTTGGCGCATTGATCCGCTCGCAGGCAAACAGAAAAGCGTCCGTTGAGCCGGCGCTGGAAGCGAAAGCCAGCTTGAACGACGCCACATCGCTCTTTCCGGCCGTATCCGAGAAGGCTCGCGAAAAGCTCAAGCTATTTCCCGCCGACAGGCCGGCCGAGACATAGCGCGCATGATCGTCATCGGCATTGCCGGTGCCTACCACCACAGCGGAAAAGCCCTCATCACCCAGACTGGTGCGATAGAGCTGGTCGCGCGCGACAAAGACATTGCCATCGGCAATCGCCCTTGCCGCTGCTTGCTCGTCGCCGACCGCGAGCGGTTCGAGATAGGTGCCGTCGGCGAAAAACACGCAGCAATTTTCGGTGCCGAAAGGGTGAATGCCGGTCGGCGCGACGATGAAGCCAAGCGATGCCAGCCGCGCCCGCGCCACAGCGAGGCTCGCCGTCGGCAGCACCAGATGGTCAAGCGGATGGGGTTTGCTGATCATGCCGGCGCGGTGTGCATCATTCCGGAAATTGGTTCAAGCGTTTCTGCCGCTGGCGTTCGGATCGCGGCCGCGTCCGCCCATGATGAAGCATGCGATTCCTGGACGGTTTCCTGGAATTTTACGCAAACCGGAAGCCAAGCTGGCGCGACGGCATCCCCCGCGCGGGAGATGTCGGCAGTCTCGCTTTGGGTGAAAAGGCGCTGAAGTGCGATTCGGTTTTCGAATGGCAACCGTTGCCCCCGTTTGAATTTCTGGCCCGTTTGGACTTGTGGATTGAGCGATAGATGACGGGCAGCACGTTCAGGATCTTGCGGATCACGCCGCATTTCTATCGCCCCGGCACATGGCCGGCGGCTTTCGACCCGGTCGGCGGGCTGCAGAACCAGACCTGGACCATCGCGCAAGGCATGGACCGGGCGGGCGTCTCCCAGACCGTTCTCACCACCTACATTCCGGGCAGCCCGAGGCAAGTGCAGCTGTCGCCAAGGATGCGCGTCACATGCGCCGGCTGCTGGCTGCCTGAGATGATGGCCGGCCCCTTGCTCTGCTTCACCTGGTTTCTGGCGGCGCTGCCGGAGCTTTTTCGCGCCCGTACCCGCTATGACGTCGTCCACATCCACTTCAACCATTCCATCTGGTGCAGAGCGATCGCTCTCCTCGTCAGCTGGTTGAACATCCCGCTTGTCGTGTCGATGAACACGCCGCTGTGGTCGGGTCTTCAGGAAGCGCTGCGGCTTAAGGGCAAGCCTTATGACGTGACACGCTGGGTGGAGCAAAAGGCCTTGCACGCCGCCGACCGGGTTATTGCCTTGACCGAACGATATGGCCGGGAGATCGCAGCCGAGATGGGGCTCGATCGCAGGAAGGTGCCGGTCATTGCCGACGCGGTCGACGCTGCAGCCTTTCAAAGCCCGATCGCTCACGAGGCGCTACAGGCGTTGCGCACCGAACATGCTATTCCTGCTGACCGGCCGGTCGTCAGCTTCATCGGCCGCATCAGTGCCGAAAAAGGCTGGCAGGATTTGCCAGCCTTTGTCGAGCGACTGTCCGAACAAGGCTTGTTCGTGCTGATCTGCGGCGACGGTCCCGACCGGCGCAAGCTTGAAACGGCGCTTACGGCGATCGCCCGGCCCGACGCCTGGGCCATCACCGGTTTCCTGGAGCCGGCCGAGGTAAAGAAGGCGCTCAGGATTTCCGACGTCATGATCCTGCCGTCGCGACGCGAGGTGCTGGGCAGCGTCCTGCTCGAGGCGATGGCCGCCGGTGTCCCTGCCGTCGCTTATGCCGTGGGCGGCGTCGCCGATGTCGCCGGCTCGCCGCCGGCTTTGGCACTGGTGCCGGAAGGCCAGTGCGCGGAGCTTGTCGACCGAACGCTGGAACTCGTCGCCGACAAGGCAGCGCGGCAGATTTTAGTCGAACGCGGCCTCCGGCGGGTCGGAGATTTCTCGATCGGTTCGGCGGTTGCACTCAACCTCGACCTGTACGCCTCGATATTCAGTGACGCCCCCCATGGATCGCACTGTCTGGCAACGAGGCTGGCTTTGCAGGAGGACGGCGGTTCGCCGGATGCGACTTGATCAACATCGTCACCACGCGCAGTCATGCCTATACCGTTCGGCATCTGGTGCGCCAGCTGGGCAATGCGCGCCGCTGGAGCTACGAGCGCCTGTTCCGGCAGAAGGAACTGTGCTCCGGCACCTGGATATTCACCGACCACGAACGTCTCTCCAACTTCGAGATCGCGCTGGCCGCGAAGCTTGCCAACAAGCTCGAACAAGGCGGCGCCCAAGTGCTCAATCATCCGGCTCGCGTGCACAGCCGCTATGAGTTGCTGACGACCCTCAACAGGGCCGGGATCAACGGCTTTTCGGCCTGGCGCTGCGAAAGCCTGCCGCGACCGAATTCGTTCCCCGTGTTTATCCGCAACGAGTTCGATCACCTCTCGGGCGATCTCGAACTGATCGCCGATCAGGAGGCGCTCGATGCAACCCTCGACCGGATGAAACTGAACGGGATTCCGCTGACCGGCAAGTTGGTCATAGAGTACGCCGGCCAGGAGGTCAGCCCCGGAGTCTGGCAGCGTTTTGCCACCTATCGGGTCGGATACCGTATGATTGCCCATCACAATGTCGTCGACTTCAGCTGGGTGGCCAAAGATGTGGAGGACGAGCAGCGTGTGCTCGACCATCCGATGTTCGACAACTTCGTCGAGAATGAGCGCCGTTTCGTTGCCGACAACCTGTACGACGATGTCTTGCGGCAGGCTTTCGATCTCGCCGGCATCGACTATGGCCGCGCCGATTTCTCGCTGGTGGACGGGCGCCCGCAGATTTTCGAAATCAACACCAATCCCTACCATGCCTCGCATCGCACGCTCTATCGCGAGACGTATCCGGCCAGGATAGAGACGCAGCGGCTTGCCGAGGACAGGTTGTACGGGGCGCTGCGCGCCATCAACATGCCGAGCTACGACCGCATTGTGCTCGACGACCCTGCCCTTCAGCGGCAGCAGATGTTCAAGCGGCTTTTCACGGGGCTGAAGCGTGCTTGATCTTGCACGGGCGCACCGGTCTGACAGCCTGCCGGTCACTCAAATTCGAGGTCACCGACCATTTCGATTTCGGTTCGGTGGAATACCACCGGCTGTTCAGCCAGGCGCGAATGTCAGCCTTCCAGCACCCGGACTGGCTTGCCGCCTTCTACCGTCACCTGGCGCCAGCGCATGGCGCAAAACCGCTCGTGGTGACAGGCCGCGATGCCCAAGGCGACCTTCGCCTTGTCGTGCCGCTGGTCCGGCTCGCTGATCTGGATGGGTTGAGCCGCATCGAATACGCTTTTCTCGGCGTGACCGACTATGCCTGCCCGGTTATGGCCGACGGCACTTTGCCGGGGCCGGAAACGGTGCAGTGCTTTCGCGATGTCCTTGGCCCACATCACAGGCTGACGATCGGGCCCGTGCATCGCGACCATGTGCATCAATGGCGGTTGCTCCTGGGAACCGAACCCTTGACGCTCGACTTCGGTGCGCACGCTGTGGATTACAGCTTTCCCTACGCAGAATGGCGGCGCTCCAATCTCGGCACGCTTCATGCTGCGACTCTCGACCGCAAGGCGCGCCGGCTGGCAGATAGAGGCGGGCTTCGGCTGGAGCTTGTGCAAGCGCAGGATGTTCGCTCGGCCATGGTTGCGGCACGCGACTTCCGCGCAGGGCGCTTTCGCGGTGACCCGTTGCAGACGACACACGGCCTGGAATTCTACATCGACGTCGCCACCAGGGGAGCATGCTCAGGACTGGCGCGAACCTACCGCCTCGCCACTGAAGACGGTTGCATCGCGCTTGTCTTCGGGTTGGTCGACGGCGGATGCTTTCGCTACATTCTGCTCGCCTGCAACTACCCCCTCTACAGCCGACGTTCTCCCGGCCGCGTCGCACTCGACCGTGTCATGGCGGCGTGGGCGGTGGATGGCGGCACATCTTTCGATTTCACCATCGGCGACGAGCCGTTCAAGGCAGGCTTCGGCTGTTCGCGCAGCCCGATGTATGAATTCCGCTTGTGAAAAACGGGCGAGGTTTCCTGCCTGCCCGATCAGGCCACCGCCACGACATCGGCCGAATAGCGCAATTCGCGCAACGGTTTGACCCGGCTGGTCGTCTCGGCATAGAGCGGGTGCGCCTTGTAGGCGGCCAACGCCGCATCGTCCTCGAACTCTGCATAGACGACCACATCGATCGCGTCCGACAGCGGGTCGACCTTGGTGTTGAGCGTCACCTCGAACAGGTTTGAATGCGGGATCTTGCCCAGGTTGAGCAAGCCCGTGCGCACTGCCTCGACATCGTCCTTGCGCCGCGCGCTGAAGAAAACGATATGCCGGATCACGCCTGCCTCCACATCAGATTTGCCGGCATGTTTTGTGTGAGCGGGACGGCTGCGTCAACCGCCACGATGTCGCGCCCGGCGGTGCCGGAAGGCAACTTTGCAGAGGCGCAAAAAGCTAGCCCCCGCCGGTGACGTAGCGAACGATGCGCGACATCTCTCTGACCGAAGTGTCGAGATAGCGGCCACTGTTGTAGAGGCCGTCCCAGATCAGGAAAAAGGCGATGGCCATGATGACGACGACGTAACGCATGGCTGAAACTAACGTATGTGGCGGTTCGTAACCATAGTGATTTCGCCGAGGGTCGCGCTCTCCCGCGAATTCTGGCCTCGAGCCGGCTGTTTTTGGCCCAGCCGCGCCCACAGCTTGCCTCTTGAAGTTCTGGTGGATGCGGTGGAAGATTGTGGCGAAAATTCACGCAGGGTGCGGGGTTCGCGCCCGGCGAATGAAATGTGGAGGATGTGGAGGCCGGCAGATGTTGCGCCGTCACCGCGAAAGTGCAGGGGGATGTGAGATGGCTGTCAAGGAATACAAAGGCATAGGCGACGCCATCAGGCTGGACGAACTCAACTTCGCCGAGATCGTCAAGGGCTTGCCGGCCAAGGCGCGCATGGTGCTGTCGGCGGCGATGAAACTGCCGCGCGGTTCGCTGAAGGTGAGGATGCCGGATGGCCGCGCCGTTCTTGTCGGCGGCAATGCGCCCGGTCCCGACGCCGAACTGGTGCTGAAGAATTGGCGCCTGCCCGGCCGTGCCTTTTCCGGCGGCACCATCGGCGTTGCCGAATCCTACATGGACGGCGACTGGGAAAGCCCTGATGTAACCAGCTTCCTCGAACTGTTTGTCGTCAACTCGGCCGTTGGCGAACGCATCGCCGGCGGCGCCAGCTGGCTCATCAATACCGTCCAGCGCATCCGCCACTGGTTCAACGAAAACACCCGCACCGGCTCTAAGCGCAACATTTCGGCGCATTACGACCTCGGCAACGCCTTCTACAAGCAATGGCTCGATCCGAGCATGACCTATTCGTCGGCGCTCTATGCGACCGGCGCCAACGACCTTGAAAGCGCGCAGGCCGCCAAATACCGCGCCTTGGCCAAGGACACCGGCATCGGCAAGAAGGACCATGTGCTGGAGATCGGCTGCGGCTGGGGTGGTTTTGCCGAATTTGCGGCGCGCGAGATCGGCTGCCGCGTCACCGGCTTGACCATCAGCCGCGAACAGCACGACTTCGCCAAGGAGCGCATCCAGAAGGCGGGGCTGGCCGACAAGGTCGACATCAAGCTGCAGGATTATCGCGACGAAACAGGCACTTATGATCGCATCGCCTCAATCGAGATGTTCGAGGCGGTCGGCGAAAAATACTGGCCTGTGTTCTTCGGCAAGATGAAGGCCTGCCTGAGGCCCGGCGGCACCGCCGGCCTGCAGATCATCACCATCAACGAGGCCGCCTACGACACCTATCGGGCGCGGCCGGACTTCATCCAGCGCTATGTCTTTCCGGGCGGCATGCTGCCGACGCCGTCGATCCTGAAATCTCTGGGCAGTGACCACGGCCTTGCCCATCTGCGCGAGCGCGTCTTCCCGGACGACTATGCCCGCACGCTGGCCGAATGGCGTAACCGCTTCTGGCAATCGTGGGAAAAGATCGTCCCACTCGGCTTCGACGACCGCTTCAAGAAGCTCTGGGAGTTTTACCTCCACTATTGCGAAGCCGGCTTCAGAGCCAGCTACATCGACGTGCGCCAGGTGGTCTACAAGGCATAGAGCGTTTCACCGTTTCACGGAAACGGCGAAACACTCAATCGCTTTGTTTTGACGCAATTCCGAAGGGAAAACCGCTCACACTTTTCCTGGAATTGCTCCAGTGTGAGCGGGCATCTGCCCGCCCGCCCCTCAAAGCAGGATGCGGTACTTCGCGAACCCCGCTTCGCCCTCGCCCACCGGCTCGATCTTCAGCGATTTCACCGAGGCGATATAATCCTTTGCCTTGGGGCCGGTCTCGAACACCACGCTGGTTCCAGGCAGCGGCGTGAACGACCAATTGTCGTCCGCCGAGGGATTGATCGTGCCCTCGCTGACGACGTAGCGCACGATCACGTCGCGGTTGGTGTCCGGCGCCTCGTAGATGATCTTCGAAGCGTTGATGTCAGGGAAATTGCCACCGCCGCCGGCGCGGTAATTGTTGGTGGCGACGACGAATTTCGCTGCAGGATCAATGGGCTTGCCACCGAAGCTGAGGTCGACGATGCGGCTGGAGCTGGCATTGGCGACGCCACCCTTGGCATCGTATTTCGGCGGCTGCGACAGGTCTATCTTGTAGCTGACGCCGTCGATCACATCGAAATTGTAGGACGGGAATTCAGTGTCGATCAGCGCCTGGTCGGCTTTCCCAGCCTCGATCTTCCTGAAAATGCCGGCCGACATTTCCAGCCATTCCTTGACCTGCGCTCCGGTGATCTCAACCGCCCGTACCGTGTTCGGATAGAGATAGAGATCGGCAACGTTCTTGATGGCGATGTCGCCCACCGGCACATCGGTGTAGTAGTCGGCACCGTTGCGCCCGCCGGCCTTGAAGGGTGCGGCCGCCGAAAGCAGCGGCACATCCTTCCACTGCGTGCTCTTCAAGATATTCTTGAGGTACCAGCTCTGCGCCTGGTTGACGATCTGCACTGAGGGATCGTCGGCCACCAGCGCGAAATAGGAATAGAGCGGCGCCGACGTCTTGCCCACCGGGCGGCGAACATAGGCAAGCGTCGCCTCGTGGTCCGCCTTAAGCGCATCGACGATGCGCTGGTCGTCCGCCACCGTCGGCTTGTTCGCCTTGTCGACGCGCTCGTAGATCGGCCGTGCCTCCGAAGTCGCCGAGACCACGCGCCATTTCGATACATCGCGTTCCAGCAAAAGGTCGATCAGGCCCATATGCGAACCCCAAAAGCCGCCCATCACCGCCGGCTTGCCTTGCAGCGTGCCCTTTTCGGTGTCGACGCCGTCAAGCGCCTGAAAGTCCTTCTTGCCCGGGAAAACCAGATGCTGATGGCCGGTGAACACCGCATCGATGCCCTCGACGCCGGCGACGAAGAACGAGGCGTTTTCCATGCCATCGCCCTGTTTGATATCGATGCCGGAATGCGAGAGCGCAATGACGATGTCGGCGCCCGCCTCCTTGATCTCAGGCACCCAGGCCTTGGCCGCCTCGACGATGCCGCGCGTCCGGACATTGCCTTCGAGGTTCTTCAGGTCCCAGACCATGATCTGCGGCGGCACGAAGCCGATAATACCGATCTTGATCGGCTGCTCGGCGCCCGACCCGTCCTTGATCTTCTTGTCTAGGATGACGTAGGGCTTGAGATAGAGCTTGTCGTCGCGCGGGTTGGCGGCAAGCTCGGTGCCGCGGATCAGATTGGCGCAGACGAACGGAAAATTGGCCCCGGCCAGCACCTTGTCGAGAAACGACAGGCCGTAATTGAACTCGTGATTGCCGAGCGTCGAGCATTCATAGCCGAGCAGGTTCATGCCCTTCATGATCGGATGCAGATCGCCATCCTTCAGGCCCTTTTCGTAGGCGATGTAATCGCCCATCGGATTGCCCTGCAGGAGATCGCCATTGTCGATCAGCATCGCATTGGTGGCTTCCTTGCGCACCGCCGCGATCAGCGACGCCGTACGAGATAGGCCCATCGTGTCGTTCGCTTTGTCGGCGTAGTAATCGTAAGGCAGCACATTCACGTGGATGTCGGTGGTCTCCATGATCCTGAGATGCGCCTGGTTGGCCTGCGCGCGGGCGGAGAACGGATGCAGCATGATCAGCGCGCCTGTAGCGGCCGCACCGGCAAGAAAACCGCGGCGGGAGACGGGGTGGAGCAAAGGCGACATTGGTTTTCCTTCCCAGCGACGTGAACAGCCCAGCCCCGGCCGAAACCTTCGCGCCGAAAACTGGCCATGTCCATCGGGAAGTCAATCGATCAGCAAAAGGTGACGGCTGGATGAATATCCGTGGCCGACAGGAAGACCTCAGCCCTTGTCGTCATCGCCCTGGGTGATCAACCGAGCGCTGCGTTGGCCGGTAAAATAGATCCATAGCCAGCTAAGCGATACCGACAGCCGATTGCGGAAGCCGATCAGGAAGTAGATGTGGGCCACGCCCCACAGCCACCAGGCGACCCAGCCGGTGAGCTTGATCCAGCCGAAATCGATCGCGGCCGCCCACTTGCCGATCGTCGCGAGGTCGCCGGCATGCCGGTAGCGAAACGGACGCGGCGCGCTATCGCCGGTCAGCCGCGCCTTGATCGTCGCGGCAACATGCTTGCCCTCCTGCTTGGCGGAGGGCGCCACGCCTGGCACCGGCTTGCCATCCGGCCGCAACACATGCGCTGTGTCGCCGATGACGAAGATCTCCGGGTTGTTGGGCACGGTCAGATCGGGCTCGACCATCACCCTGCCCGCCCGGTCGACCGGCGCGCCCAGCCACTCTCCGGCAGGCGAGGCGGCAACGCCGGCGGCCCACAGGATCGTCCGCGCGGGAAGATGGGTATCGCCAAAGACGACGCCTTCGGCATCCAGGCGCGTGACGGCGCGGCCAAGCTCGACGGTGACGCCCAGCCGTTCCAGCGCCTTGCGGGCATAGTCGGACAGTTGCGGCGCGAAATTGGCCAGGATTCGGTCGCCCGCCTCGACCAGCACCACGCGCGCCTCACGCGTGTCGATGTTGCGGAATTCGCCGCGCAGCGTCTCATGCGCGAGCTCGACGATGGTGCCGGCAAGCTCGACGCCGGTCGGGCCGCCGCCGACAATGACCAGCGTTAGCAGCGCCTGGCGCTTGGCCGGATCGGTCTCGCGCTCGGCCTGCTCGAAGGCAAGCAGGATGCGGCGGCGGATCGTGGTGGCGTCCTCAAGCGTCTTCAGCCCGGGCGCAAACGGCTCCCATTCGTCATGGCCAAAATAAGCGTGGCGGGCGCCGGTGGCGAGCACCAGCGTGTCGTAGGGAACCGAACTGCCGTCCTCGAGCAGCACGCGGTTGGCTTGGCGATCGACGCCGGTGACGTTGCCCAAAAGCGTCGTCACATCCTTGCGCTTGCGCAACAGATGGCGGATCGGCCAGGCAACCTCCGACGTCGCCAGCGACGTCGTCGCCACCTGGTAGAGCAGCGGCTGGAAAAGGTGGTGGTTGCGCTTGTCGATCATGGTGATGCGCACCGGTGCACCGGAGAGCGCCCGGGTCAGTTCGAGACCGCCGAATCCCGCCCCCACGACAACGACATGATGGCTTGTTTCATTCATCGCACTCACCTCGTTTTCACCATCCTTATCTAGTGATTTTTGTGCACCGCAACAATCTCGTAGAGCGCAAGACTGCCATGCATCAAGGCTGCCCAAGACTCGCCTTCCAATGTCGCGAATGCCTATGTCGGCAGGCTCGGACGGGTATAGCCTCACACGCCAGGATCACGGGAGTGAGGCATGGCCAACGATCATGACGACGCCAAAGATGGCGAAGGCCCGGCGCAATATTTCTCGCCGCCTTGCTTCATGCATGAGCTCGATCCGGAATTCCGCTCGCCTTTGTCCGACTGGACCGATGTGCGCCGTTGGCGCAAGGCCGAGCGCGAACGGCTGATCGCGGCGCGTCTTGCTGTTTCAGCCGATGCGCGCGCAGCCATGTCGCAGCGTATTGCCGACGGTCTCGACGCGGTGATCGGCGACATTGCCGGCCGCATGGTCAGCCTCTGTTGGCCGTTTCGCGGCGAGCCGGACCTGCGGCCCTGGATGGCGTCGGTCAACGAACGCGGCGGCCGCACGGCGCTGCCCGTCGTTATCGAGAAGGGACAGCCACTGATCTTCCGCGCTTACGTCCCGGGCGACCGGCTGGAAAAAGGCGTCTGGAACATCCCGATCCCGGCCGAAGGCGACCCGGTGCTGCCCGATATCGTCATTTCACCGATCGTCGGCATCGATCCGCAAAACTACCGCCTGGGCTATGGCGGCGGCTTCTTCGATCGAACGCTGGCGGCAATGCCGTTCAAGCCCCTGGTCATCGGCGTCGGCTATGAACTGCAGCGCATCCCCACCATCTACCCGCAACCGCACGACATCCCGATGGACCGGCTGGTGACCGAGGCCTAAGCGCCCGTTCAACAAATGAAACCGGCTGGATTTCGCTAATGCCAAAAATCCGACTTGGTCGACGAATAGCATGATCTTCAAGGTGGCCACGCTGCGGAGCATCATTTCGACAGGCGCTCCGGGCGGATCCAACCATGTCCAGCCGCTCTGAACTGATTGCTTCGCAACGGGTGACACGGATGATCGGACGAACCATAGCAACCGCCCTTGCAATCGCGTTTTCCTTTTCGCCTGCGCATGCGCAACCACGGCATCGTTTGCCGAGCGGCTATAAATGGGGCCGCTGCCTGCTTGTTGCTGACGGTCAGACCCGCATAACCGGACGGTGCTCCTATCAAATCGAGCAAGGCGGCGATTTCAACATCCAGGGGCCCCGGCAAGTTTTTGCAGGGATCGACTATCCCGACACGCATAGTGGCGCCGGTGAAATGTCCGAAGATTACTGGGCGGATGTCTACAAGGACGGCTATGTCTGGGCGGGCTATGGCAACTCCGACATTCGCGCAACGCACGGCGATGAACGCTGGGAAGACCTTCGCCGCGAAGGCGCGTGCTATATCGGGAAGGACGTCCGGATCTGCCTTTGGCGTTAAGCCAGTTCCGGCTTCATGCCCATGGCGGTCCGATCGACGATCTCGCGCAAGGCAAATGACGAATTGATCTTGGTCACATGCGGCATCGCCGACAGCCACTCCTTGTGGATGCGCTCATAGTCGACCAGGTCCTTGGCGGCGATGCGCAGGATGTAGTCGTATTCGCCCGACATCAGGTGGCAGGACAGCACATTCGGGCAGCGCTTGATCGCCGCCTCGAAATCAGACAGCGTCTTTTCGAATTGCCCCGACAGCGAGATGTGCACGATCGCCGTCATCTGGTGGCCGAGCGCGGCATTCGAAAGCCGGGCGTGATAGCCGCGAATGGTGCCGGATTTCTCCAGATTGTCGAGGCGACGCGAGCAGGCAGACTGCGACAGGCCAACTCTTTCGGCCAGCGCCGCATTGGGTATGCGCCCATCCTTCTGCAAAGTCTCGAGAATGGCGATATCGATCCTATCGAGCGGCATTTCTAGTGATTCCTGCGAAAAACATGCTATTTGGCGCAACGATTATCGAAACGCATGATCCCGCGCAAGCGCATTCGCAAACACCTGCGCAACGATTCGTGGTTCACTGGGTTCATACAGGGAACGAGCCCAAAAGGGCCGGATGAGGAGAAGACAATGCGCGTCGGCTGCCCCAAGGAAATCAAGAACCATGAATACCGCGTCGGTCTGACGCCGGGCTCGGTCCGCGAATATGTCGCGCACGGCCATGAAGTGCTGGTCGAAACAGGCGCCGGCGCCGGCATCGGCGCCGATGACAACGCCTACCGCGCCGCCGGCGCCACCATCGCCAAGACCGCCGCCGACGTGTTTGCCAAGTCGGACATGATCGTCAAGGTCAAAGAGCCGCAGCCCAATGAATGGGCGCAGCTGCGCGACGGCCAGATCCTCTACACCTATCTGCACCTGGCTCCGGATCCGGAGCAGACCAAGGGCTTGCTCGCCTCCGGCGTCACAGCGATTGCCTATGAGACCGTGACCGACGACCGTGGCGGCCTGCCGCTGTTGGCGCCGATGTCGGAAGTCGCCGGCCGCCTGTCGATCCAGGCCGGCGCCACGGCGCTGCAGAAGGCCAATGGCGGCCGCGGCGTGCTGCTCGGCGGCGTGCCCGGCGTGCTGCCCGGCAAGGTCACAGTGCTCGGCGGCGGCGTCGTCGGCCTGCATGCGGCCAGGATGGCGGCCGGCCTCGGCGCCGACGTCACCATCATCGACCGCTCGATCCCGCGCCTGCGCCAGCTCGACGACCTCTTTGCCGGCCGCGTCCACACCCGCTACTCCACCGTCGAGGCGCTGGAAGAAGAATGCTTCTCGGCCGACATCGTCGTCGGCGCCGTGCTCATCCCGGGTGCTGCTGCCCCCAAGCTGGTGACCCGCGAAATGCTGTCGGGCATGAAGAAGGGCTCGGTGCTGGTCGACGTCGCCATCGACCAGGGCGGCTGCTTCGAGACCTCGCATGCCACCACCCATGCCGAGCCGACCTATGAAGTCGACGGCGTCATCCATTACTGCGTTGCCAACATGCCTGGCGCCGTGCCGGTCACCTCTGCGCACGCACTCAACAACGCGACGCTGCACTATGGCCTGCAACTGGCCGACAAGGGTCTGAAGGCGCTGGTCGACGACCATCATTTGCGCAACGGTCTCAATGTCCACAGAGGCAAGATCACCAATCGCGCCGTCGCCGAAGCGCTCGGCTACGAGTTGGTCGAACCGAAGGCGGTTTTGGCCGCCTGACCTGATCTAAAACAGCTTCTGCCTCCCTCACCCGCCGGTTGTACCGGCGGGTTTTTCTTTGTCCAAGATCCTAACATCGGAATTGAACAGGCTGGCAGACAACAAAAAAGCGGAGCCAAAGCCCCGCTTCCTCAGTCGTCGAGATTCCCGCCGGTTCATCCGCGGTCGGCAAATCCATCGACCTCTCCCTATTACCGTATGAATACGACGGGAGTGCGACAGCTCTCAACCGGTGCCGCCATGTTCGCGCCGATCGCTGGCGCTGTGTGAAGTGCTTCACATCAGACATTCGAAAAACCTGCGCAGACAGATGCTGCCAACTTGGCGGCCCCAGCTACCTCCCGAACGCCTGATGTCTCCTATGCAGGCCTCTTCGGCGGCAGCTTCCGTCACACGGTTCCCAACTGCCCGCCAGACCACCGGCGGGCATTTTTTTGCATTGCCGTCACGCGCGCTCGATGCGGCACTGATAGCAATTGTTGCGCGCCGAGCGGACATGGACATAAGCGATGTCGTCGCGCTCGAACAATGTCTCGGCTCGCGCCGCTATATCATGCGTCGGAATGACTCCGCCGCTGCCATAGACGATGCGGTCATTCGCTCCATAGCCGCGCACGATATAGTCGCTGCTCTCGAGCATGTCCGGAAGCGCTTCGGTTTCGGCTGCACGTTCGCATTCCTGCGCATGCAGGAAGATCGGTCCGGTCTCGGCGTAAGGCTGCAACGCCGGGAACGGCCGGTAGGCCAGGATCAGATAGCCATCGCCTTCGGCGACGTTTCTCAGGCAATGCCGGCAAGGCACGCCGTCGCCGTCGGAAATCCTGCGTTCGGGCGTCTGCCCATAGGCGTCCGGACCGCCGCGCTGCAGCGCTCTGACGTCTTCTGTCGGCAAGGCTTTGAACTGAACGGTCATGGCTGACTCTCCGGTGTCTTTGACCTGAGAATATGCCGCCACGCCGGTGCCTCCCACCCGATTCCGGCCAAGGCTGTGAGACGGCCAGCGGCCCGGCCATTTCAGGCCGGACTGCTGAAACGTTGCTTCAGAATTCCGTCCTGGTCAGCGGATGAAATCGTCGAAGCGGCGCAGCGTCACCCGGCGGTTGCGCCAGTTCTCTTCCTGGGTCTGCACCAGCAGGAATTCCTCGCCATAACCGACAGTTTCCAGCGCATAGCCCGGCACGCCAAACTCGCGCACCAGCGTGCGCTTCAGCGAGGCGGCGCGCTGCTCCGACAGGATCTGGTTCGACTGGAAGGAACCGACCGCATCGGTGTGGCCCTCGATCAGCACGCGGGCGCCGGGATCGCGGCGCAGAATGCGCTCCAGCGCGTCGGCGATGTTTTCGATCTTGCCGTATTGCGAGCTGGAAATGGCGGCCGAGCCGAAGGCGAAATTGATCGACTGGATGTCGATCGAGCGCGCCTGACGCCGCAGATCCGGCCGCCGTTTGAATTCGCGGATGGTGACGCGCTGGTTGGGGCGCAGTTTCACCCGGGGCGCGGCGTCGAGCTGTCGCTCGATCGTTGCCGCCGACGGCGTGGTCGCCTGTGCGGCGGCCAATGTCGGCCCAAGGGTCGGCAGCGCAAGTGAAGCAATCAGCGCTGCAGCAAATGTTCGTCGGCTCAGCATATCCTTCTCCTCGGCAATGGTCGCGTCAGTGTTGACGCCACCATGGCAGAGGCAGTCTGAAGCGCCGATGAATGGCAGGTTCAGCCTTCAGGAAGTCAAGGCCGCATGACGCTGGCCGAGCGCTCGGCGAAAGGCAGCGGATGCACGGTCTCCTTCTTTTGCGCCACCGGCGCAAAGCCGAGCTTCTGGTAGAGCGGCAAGGCGGCCGGATGGTCGAGTGTGCAGGTCTGCACCGTCACCCGTTTCGGCCCGTATGACCAGGCGGCGGCGATCGCGGCGCCCAGGAACCAGCGGCCGATGCCTTGCCCGGTCGCGTGCTCCATCATGCCGAAATAGGCGAGCTCGACTTCCTCAGGCAGATGCGGCTTGAGGTCGAAGAACCCCGCCGGCGCACCGTCGAGATAAAGCACGCGGATGTCGCGGTCCTCGCGGTGGATGCCGGCTGAGAGCTCGTCATCGTCCAGCCGCAGCACATTGACCCAATGCCATTTGCGCCCCACCCGATCCATTAGATAGCGGTAGAAATGCAGCGGAATGTCCTTGGTCTTCAACAGCGCGATCTGTTTGTTGTAGGGCACGGGCGGCGAATAGGCCGGCGGCACATGCATTTCCAGAAACGTCACCGTAACCTCGATGTCGTCCAGCACGCCGTTTTCCATCGCCATCATTCCTTGCCCGTTGCAACGGGCGTATCGGCCAGCCCGCCCCATTCCGTCCATGAGCCGTCATAGAGCCTGTTGTCGGTGTGGCCGAGCGACTCCAGCGCCAGCGTGATGACAGCCGCGGTGATACCGGAGCCGCAAGAGGTGACGACAGGCTTCGACAGATCGATACCGGCATCTTCAACGGCCTTGCGCAGCTGGTCCTTCGACAATAGCTCGCCGTCCCGCGACAGCGCCGAATAAGGCAAATTGCGCGCGCCGGGCATGTGACCGGAGCGGACACCGGCACGAGGCTCCGGCTCGGCTCCGGTGAAGCGGCCGGCGCCACGGGCATCCGCAATCTGGCTCTCCTTCGTTTCGACGATGCGGCGCATTTCGGAGAGGCTGGCGACCCGGAAGGCATCGAAATCGGCATGAAAAACATTTGGCGCGATCTTGGTCGGCTCCGCCGTCACCGGCCTGCCTGCCGCTTTCCAGCGGTCGAAGCCGCCGTCCAGCACGTAGACCTGGAACACGCCCATGACGCGAAACATCCACCACGCCCGCGGCGCCGAAAAAAAACCCGGACCGTCATAGACGATGATGGTGTCATCGGCCGAAATGCCCATGGCGCCGACATATTGCGCGAAATGCTGTGGCGAGGGCAGCGTGTGCGGCAGCTTGGCATCCGGGTCAGATGCCGCATCGTGATCGAAGAAGCGCGCACCGGGAATATGCGCGGCCTCATACTCGGCGCGTGCATCGCGCTTTTGCGCCGGCAGATACCAGGACGCATCGACAATCGTCAGGCCGGGCTCGCCAAGGCGGCTCTGCAACCAGTCCGCATCGACGGTGAAAGGGCTGTCATCGGCCATTCTTTTTCTCCTGCCCCGCGCACGCGAAGCATCTTGGTTTCAAGCCGCAGGCATCGGTCCGAAGCGGATGCGAAAACGCCGGTTCTCGCGGCCCTTCTTTTCGATCTTGCCGATGTGGATCTCACCGATCTCGCCGGTGCTTTTGACATGCGTGCCGCCACAGGGCTGGCTGTCGACCGAAGCGTTGTCGCCGATGCAGACCAGGCGGATCTTGCCGGTGCCGACCGGCGGCCGGACATTCTTGGATTTCACCAGGCCCGGATTGGCCGCCAGTTCCTCGTCGGTGATCAGCCTGATGAAGATCGGATGGTCGGCACGCACCAGCGCCATCAGCCCGGCGGTGACATCTTCCTTGGTGAAGCCGGCATCCGGAGCGTCGAAGTCGACACGGCTGTCATCTTCGGAGACCGCAGCACCGGTGATCGGAAACGGACAGACGACGGTGAGCAAATGACAGGCGGCGTGCATGCGCATCAGGAGATGCCGCCGCTCCCAGTCGATGGCGAGTTTTATCCGCTCGCCAATTTCGGGCACCGGCTGCTCCGGCGCCGGCACATGGATAATCTCGTCCTTGGTCTCGCCGGTGATGGTGGCGGCAATGGCGATGCGGCTGCCGTCGGCGCGCTCCAGCATGCCGGTGTCGCCGGGCTGGCCACCCGATGTGGCGTAGAAGATCGTCCGGTCCAAAATGATGCCGCCACGCTCGTTGATCGCGACCACGGTGGCTTCGGCCGTCTTCAAATAGGCGTCGTCGCGAAACAGCGCTTCGGTCTTGTGCGCCATCAGGCGACCTTCTCGTACGGCACTGAAATTGTGCTGCGCTCGTCCATCCAGCCCGGCACCGGCAGGTTCTTTTCGCGCAAAAATTCCGGGTTGAACAGCTTCGACTGATAACGCGTGCCGTAGTCGGCAAGGATGGTCACAATGGTGTGGCCCGGGCCGAGCTCGCGCGCCAGCCTGATCGCACCGGCAATGTTGATGCCGGTCGAACCGCCGACGCAAAGCCCCTCTTCCTGGATCAGGTCGAAGACGATCGGCAGCGCTTCCTCATCTGGCACCTGGAACGAGAAGTCGGGTGTGAACCCTTCGAGATTTGCCGTGATGCGCCCCTGCCCTATGCCTTCGGTGATCGAACTGCCGTCGGACTTCAATTCGCCGCTGGTGTAGAAGGAATAGAGCGCCGCGCCCAAGGGATCGGCGAGCGCGATCTTGACGTTCTTGCTTTTGGCCTTCAGCCCGAAGGCAACGCCGGCCAGCGTACCGCCCGAACCCACCGCCGAGACGAAGCCGTCGACCTTGCCGCCGGTCTGCGCCCAGATTTCTTCCGCCGTGGTGCGGATATGGCCGTCGCGGTTGGCGACGTTGTCGAACTGGTTGGCCCAGATCGCGCCGTTCGGCTCGGAACGCGCCATCTGCTCAGCCAGCCGCCCCGACAGTTTCACATAGTTGTTGGGGTTCTTGTAAGGCACCGCCGGCACTTCGATCAGCTCGGCGCCGAGCAGCTTGATCGTGTCTTTCTTTTCCTGGCTCTGTGTGTCGGGAATGACGATCACGGTGCGATAGCCCAGCGCTTTGGCGACCAGGGTCAGGCCAATGCCGGTATTGCCGGCCGTGCCTTCGACGATAACGCCGCCTGGCTTCAACAGCCCGCGCTGTTCGGCGTCGCGGATGATGAACAGGCCGGCGCGATCCTTGACCGACTGCCCCGGATTCATGAACTCGGCCTTGCCCAGGATCTCACAGCCGGTTGCTTCCGAGGCCTTGTTGAGGCGGATCAGGGGCGTGTTGCCGATCGCTTCGATCACAGAACGGGGCATCCGGGATTCCTTATGTAGCTGCGCGAGACCCTAGAAACCCGAAGCTTGCGTTTCAAGGCAAGAATTCGCCTGGTCCAGTCGCATTTCGGGTACTGCAATCTCCTGTCGCCGGATGACTCGCGATGACGATCATTTCATCCTTGTGCGGAAAAGCGCTCTTTTCATTCGATTTTTTCACCGCTAGAGCACTAATGACAGATCGGCAGGGCGCAGAATGACACTTTACCGGGCCAACCCGAAGCACGGCGTCGCCTGGATTACCGGCGGCAGCAGCGGCATCGGCCGTGCTTTGGCCAAGGACCTAGCGGCAAAGGGTTTTGTCGTCGCCGTAAGCGCGCTTGACGAGCATCCGATCGACACGCTCATCGTCGAGACGGCACAGATGCCGGGACGCGTGGTTGCCTACCCGTGCGACGTCACCGACGAGCCGCGCATGGCAAGCACTGTGGCGGCGGTCGAAAAGGATCTCGGGCCCATCGTGCTCGCCGTCTTCAACGCCGGCAACTATATCGCCACGCCCGGCGAAGACCTCAAGGTCCGCGACTTTCGCCAGTCCTTCGAGGTCAACTATTTCGGCATCATCAATGGCCTCGTCCCGCTCATGGAGCGCATGCGCATCCGCGCGCGCGGCCATATCGTGCTTGTCGGCTCGGTGACCGCCTATTTCGGCTGGCCGACCACGGCCGCCTATGGCGGCTCGAAGGCGGCGATCAACATCCTGGCCGAGTCGTTGAAATACGATTTCGACAAGATGAATGTCCGCGTCCAGGTGATGAATCCGGGGTTCATCGACACACCGCTGACCGAAAAGAACATGCTGCCGATGCCGGGCCTTATGCCGGTCAACCGTGCCTCGCGCCGCATGCTGCGCGGCATCGAAAAGGGCGGCTTCGAGGTCACCTTCCCGCGCCGGCTGAGCTGGGGGCTGAAGCTGCTGGCGCTGCTGCCGAGGCCCTTCTGCCGCTGGTTCATCAGCACGGCGACCCGCTGGACGGGGCGGCCATTGAATTTCGATCGCAAGCCGCCGAACGAATAACTGTACAAGGCCGGCAGTTGCTTGGGCACAGCCGTCGCCATAGGTTGAGATTTGTTGCGTGGAGTCTGCGATGGGGCGACGGATCGTGTTTGCGGTGCTGGGCGTCGTCGTCATCCTTGTTCTGGCCTTCCTGCTCGGTCCGCGCGTTCCCGTCGACACTACCATCCGCTTCGATCCCAAAGTGATCGGCGACGATCCGCAGGCCTATCTGGCGCGTGAGGAAGCAGCCGTCCCCAACATCCGTGACGGGCTCGAGAAAGAAATCATCTGGGCCGATCCGATGGTCCACGCCAGGACGCCGCTGGCGATCGTCTATATCCACGGCTTTTCGGCATCGAAGGGCGAGGTTCGCCCGCTGGCCGACGAGGTCGCTGACCAGCTCGACGCCAACCTTTTCTACACCCGCCTCACCGGCCATGGGCAGGATGGCGCGGCCATGACGCAAGGCAGCGTCAATGCCTGGATCAACGACTATGAGGAGGCGCTCGCCATCGGCCGGGCCATCGGCGACAAGGTGATCGTCATCGGCACCTCGACCGGCGGCTCGCTGGCGGCATGGGCGGCGACAGAGCCTGGCGCGTCGGACGGCGTCACCGCAATCGCATTCATCTCGCCGAATTTCGGCGTCAGGGCTTCAGGCGCCGAGCTGCTGACCATGCCCTGGGGCAAGCAGATCGCCGAACTCGTCGGCGGCAAGGAGCGCAGCTTTCCGACCCGCAACGCGCTGCACGAGAAACTCTGGACGCACACCTATCCGATGGCGGCCGTACTGCCGATGGCAGCACTGACCGAGCTCGCCTACGCGGCACCGGTGGAGAAAGCGACGATACCGGCTCTGTTCATCTTCTCGGATTCGGACAGTGTGGTCCGCGAAGACCGCACCCGCGAAATCGCCGGCCGCTGGGGCGCACCGCACGAACTGGTGCCGGTCGACGACAATGGCGATCCCGACAACCACGTCATTGCCGGCGACGCGCTGTCGCCCTCGACCACGGCCTTCCTGGCGCAGCGGATTGTGGTCTGGGTGAAGGCAATTACCGAGTAGCCGCAAAACGAAAAGGACGGCCGGAGCATTGCTCGGGCCGTCCTCGTTTCTAACAGTCAGCAATCAAGCCAGGCGCAACGCGCCTCGCCGATTGTCCGATCAGGCAGCCCGCGCCGCGGGGCGCTTGCCGCCGAAGCGGCGCTTGTTGTTGCCCTTGAAGGACTTGGCGCCTTCCGGCTTGCGCTCGCCTGCACCAGCAAAGGCCGGCTTGTCACCAAAACGCTTCTTGCCGAAGCCGTTGTTCTGGCCGCCGGGCCGTCTGCCGTCGCGACGGCCATTGCGGTCGTTGCGATCGTTGGCTGGCTCGAAGCGCTCGTTCTTTTCGGCCGGATTGCGCACCGGATCGGGGCTGCCGAGATGGTCGGCAACGATCGGCAGTTTGCTGCGGATGATGCGCTCGACCTGGCGCAGCTTGCTGTTTTCGGACGGATCGCAAAGCGTGATCGCAATGCCGTCCATGCCGTTGCGGCCGGTACGGCCGATGCGGTGGACATAGCTTTCGGCTTCGTCAGGCAGGTCGAAATTCACCACATGGCTGATGCCGGGCACGTCGATGCCGCGCGCCGCGATGTCGGTCGCCACGAGAATGCGAACCGAACCTTCGCGGAAATCGTTGAGCGCCTTCTGGCGGGCGTTCTGCGACTTGTTGCCGTGGATGACGGCAGCCTTGAAGCCGTCGCGCTCGAGGTCCTTGGTCACCCGGTCGGCGCCATGCTTGGTGCGCGAAAAGATGATGACGGACTTCATCGCTTCGTCGGCGAGCATCGTCGACAGAACCTGGCGCTTCTGCTTGGTGCGGGCAAAGACGACGCCTTGCACGATCTCGGCGGCAGCGGTGCTCTGCGGCGCGACTTCGACCCGGATCGGGTTCTTCAACAGGCCCTTCGCCAGTTCGGCGATTTCGTTGGGCATGGTGGCCGAGAACAGCACCGTCTGACGGTCGGGCGCGGTCGCCTTGGCGATGCGCTTGACATCGTTGATGAAGCCCATGTCGAGCATGCGGTCGCCCTCGTCCAGCACCAGCCACTTGGTGTCGGATAAGATGAGGTCGCCCTCGCGCACCAGGTCGGTCAGACGGCCAGGCGTGGCGATCAGGATGTCAACGCCGGGCGCAACCTTCTTCACCTGGCTGAAGCGCGAGACGCCGCCAAGCACCAGAGCGGTCGAGACATGCGCGCCCTTGGCGAGGATCTTGATGGTGTCCTCGATCTGCACGGCGAGCTCGCGCGTCGGCGCCAGGATCAGCGCACGGGTGGTCTTGGCCCGGCGCTTGGTGCCGAGCGCGATAATCTTGGACAGGATCGGCAGTGCGAAGGCCGCAGTCTTGCCGGAGCCGGTCTGGGCGATGCCGAAGATATCACGGCCTTCCATCTGCGGCGGGATCGCCTGCATCTGGATCGGCTTCGGCTCAGTGAAGCCGGCGCCATGGGTCGCCTTGAGCAGCGCGCCCGTAATTCCAAGTGCTGCGAAACCGGTGAGTTCCGCAGTGTTGCCGGTCACAGTGTTGCTACCGGTTGATGTGTTTTCGTTGGTCAAAATAGTCTTCTTTCACGCGGCCTTAGCCGCAAACATCGAAGGCGGCAGGGCGCAACCTGCCGTCGAAAAATCTGATATGAAACGACAAGGCGGGCGGACAGAAACGTCCACTCGGCTGCGCTGTCGTGCCCGCAGGCATCATGCCACGGGGCTCTTTCGCCACCTTGCCGATCAACCGGAAAGAGGGAAAACAGACGCAACCAGTCTCATTTGTCGAGAAGGCCGGAATCTCCCGGCCCAAGCGCCTATGGGCTGCATATGGCTGAGTTCGGCCCGGAATGCAAGGGGCGTCATGTTGCAGCGCAACAAAAGCTGGCTAGAAAGCGGTTGGAAATGTCCGCTTAAACCTCATCGGGCCATTTCCTGGCGCCGTGTTGGACAAACAGGATTTCTATCTGAGTGTCCTTTAAGGCGTGCCCGGAATCACCAACTCACGTGTGCCTTTGATCTCGCCAACTCGGCCGATAAACGGATTGGCGGACAACAGCCGGGCGGTCTTTGAATGAATCTCATTGACCACCCGGGCAGCAGCCCGCGGATTATGTTGGGCGATGTAGTCGCCGATTGATGCAAGCTCGATCAGATAGTGTCGGGTCCAGACAATTCGCACCGAGGCTCATGCCTGACTGTACTTGTTGAGAACCGTCGCGATCTCTTCTTCTGTGGCGAAATCGCCGCGGTCGGCGGCCTCTATTCCGGCCTGAACGCCGGCAACCCACTTTTCCTGCCACGCCAGCGAACGCCCATGGGACAGGGCATCCTCAATGATCTGATCGCGTGTCAGTGTCGAGCGCGAGGTCAGCATTTCAATCCGGCGGTTCAGATCCTCGGATATTTCTACGTTGTTCTTCATAGGCTTATTCTGCCATATCTGGAGAATGCCTGCCAAGAAGTATCGCGTATGGGGGACCCAGCGATGAAGGACGTGCTGAAGGAACTCGAGCGCCGCCGCGACATCGCCCGCATGGGCGGCGGCCGGGCCCGCATCGACGCCCAGCACAAGAAGGGCAAGCTCACCGCCCGCGAACGCATCGAGGTGTTTCTCGACGAAGGCTCGTTCGAGGAGTTCGACATGTATGTCGAGCACCGCTCGACCGATTTCGGCATGGAGAAGACCAAGATCGCCGGCGACGGCGTCGTCACCGGCTGGGGCACGGTCAACGGCCGCCCGGTCTATCTCTTCGCCAAGGACTTTACCGTGTTCGGCGGCTCGCTGTCGGAAGCGCATGCCGAGAAGGTCATCAAGGTGCAGGAGATGGCGCTGCGCAACCGCGCGCCGATCATCGGCCTCTACGATGCCGGCGGCGCCCGCATCCAGGAAGGCGTGGCCGCCCTTGGCGGATATGCCGAAATCTTCCAGCGCAACGTGCTGGCCTCCGGTGTCATTCCGCAGATCTCCGTGATCATGGGCCCGTGCGCCGGCGGAGATGTCTATTCGCCGGCCATGACCGACTTCATCTTCATGGTGCGCGACACCTCCTACATGTTCGTCACCGGGCCGGATGTGGTGAAGACCGTGACCAACGAAACGGTGACCGCCGAGAGCCTCGGTGGCGCCTCCGTGCATACGACGAAATCCTCGATCGCCGACGGCGCTTACGACAACGACGTCGAGGCGCTGTTGCAGATGCGGCGGCTGGTTGATCTGCTGCCGGCATCCAACACGTCGGAGCTTCCGGAGATCGAATGCTACCAGTCGGTCACCGACCATGATCTGTCGCTCGATCGGCTGATCCCCGACAACGCCAACAAACCCTATGATATCAAGGAGCTGATCCTGAAGGTCGCCGACGAAGGCGATTTTTTCGAGATCCAGCAGAACTTTGCCAAGAACATCGTCACCGGTTTCGGCCGCGTCGAAGGCCGCACGGTCGGCTTCGTCGCCAACCAGCCGATGGTGCTGGCCGGCGTGCTCGATTCCGACGCCAGCCGCAAGGCGGCGCGCTTCGTCCGCTTCTGCGACTGTTTCTCGATCCCGATCGTCACGTTCGTCGACGTTCCGGGTTTCCTGCCGGGTACCGCGCAGGAATATGGCGGCCTGATCAAGCACGGCGCCAAACTCCTCTTCGCCTATGCCGAGGCGACCGTGCCGAAGATCACCGTCATCACCCGAAAAGCCTATGGCGGCGCCTATGACGTGATGGCGTCAAAACACCTGCGCGGCGACATGAACTATGCTTGGCCGACGGCGCAGATCGCGGTGATGGGCGCTCGTGGCGCGGTCGAGATCATCTATCGCAAGGATATCGGCGACGCGGAGAAGATCGCAGCCCATACAAAGGCATACGAGGATCGCTTCCTGTCGCCCTTCGTCGCCGCCGAGCGCGGCTATGTCGACGAGGTGATCATGCCGCATTCGACCCGCCGCCGCATCGCCCGCGCACTCAGAATGCTGCGCAACAAGGACATGCAAAACCCCTGGAAGAAGCACGACAACATCCCGTTGTAGCCTCCAATGTCGCGACTGATCATCAGCGCCGGGCGGCGGTTCGGCAGGTTCGCGGTGCTGTTCTTCGTCGTTCCCGCCCTCATCATCTTCTGCGTCTGGATGTCCCTGCTCGACAACCATCCGATCTGGTTCATCGCCAGCGGTTTTGTCGCCATGCCGATCGCGACCACCGCATTGGCGTTCCTGTTCGGCACATTGTTTGCCGGCTTTCGGCGCAGCAAGGTCAAGGGCATCAGCGAAGCGGAAGCGCCAGGCCTGTGGGCGCTGTGGCGGAGCGTCGCCGGGCCGCGCCGGGCGGCTCGCACGGTTGTCGTACTAGAGGACGAGCTGAATGCCAGCGTGCACGAAGAGCGCACGCTTTTCGGCCTTCTCGGCAACCGGCTGTTCCTGACCGTCGGCATTCCCATGCTGGCCGTAACCGATGAGACAGCCTTTGCCGCGATCCTCGCCCATGAGGACGCGCATGTGCGCAACAAGGACACCAATGGCAGCCTCAATCTGGCCGAGTTCGAAAACGGTTTCGGATTTGTCTTCGAGTACGCCCCGCCGGGCGAAACGATTACCGGCAGTCTGCTCCATTCCGCCATCGGCTGGCTGTCGCAATCGCTGGAACGGGAAAATATCCGGCTGTCGCGCGATGCTGAAATCAAGGCGGACCGGCACGCGGCATCCTCCGGCGATGCGGCTGAAGCTGCCCGAGCTCTGTTGCTCATCGGCGCCGCGGACATGCATTTCCAGGAAAAGGTCTATGAACCCCTGGACCATGAGTTGCGGGGCGCGCTGCGTGCGCCACGACCGCCGCTCGATCGGCTCCTGAGCACCGCCGGAGCGTTGCGGGAGCCCGCTTGCCTGAATGCCTTTGCCCGCAAGGCGTGGGAAAGCCCGCAGCCCGAAAAATCCACCCATCCATCATGGGCGCAGAGGCTGGCCGCACTTGGCTATGCCCAGCCGCCCGATCTGGAACCGATAGCGGCAACTGCTCTGTCGACGCTGGTAGCTTCGAGTGCCGCCGAACGGCATATCGCGGAATTCAACGCCAAATGGACTGCGCGGATGGAAGACTATCTTCAGCGCTGAACCGTCGGCCTACTCTTCCTCCGCCGCGCCGAAGCCAGCATCCCTGGTGGCGGCAGTGGCGCTCGCCCAGGGCGTCGCGTGGTTGTCGATGCGCATCTGGAAGATGAAATAGGTCGGCGAGCAGTAGCCGATGCCTTTCACCTTGGCCGCGCCCGGCGTGTCCGGCGGCAGCGACTGGCACATGTAATCCTCGCGGCAGAAATGATCGGCCGAGCAGGCGGGACGGTTGCCGCGATTGACCGCGCCGCCGAGGCACTGGTCGAAATTGTTGGTCGCCACGCAGGTGTCGAACTTCTTGCCGCCGACCATCCCGCAGATTTCATCGGGCATCGGCTTGCCCTTCTTGAAGGCGGCGAAGGTGCGGTCCTTGTCGTCGCAGGCGCGGTAGGCGATCCCCGCCGGCACGCCGATCTTCGGCGGCCGGCAGGTGTAGGCGGTCCGCGAAAAGGTCGGTGCGAAAGCGGCGAACTGGCCGGTGATCTTGTAGCGGTCGTTGAAAGGCTGCGACGGGTTGCTGGCGATCGACCCGGTCAGGCAGGGATGGCCGGAAAACATCTTTGGGCTGTCCTTGGGCAGCAGACATTGCGCCAGCGTGGTGCGAACGCCTGACGCGGTCGCCAGCGGCGTGCAGACGGTGCCGCCGCCGCATTGCCAGGTCGCGCCGAAGCGTTTTTCGTCGTCCGGCATCAGGCACGGCATCGCCATTTCGGCCGGCGCATAGTCGACATCGCCGGCATCCGTCCACGTCGCCGGCGGCGCAAAGGACAGCGGCCGGTACCGGTTCGGCTCCTTGCCCTCTGCCGCAGCGCGCAGCCAGGCCTGGCGTCGCAGGATCTCGGCATGGAGATGCGGCGAGATGCCGACCTCGATGCGGTTGAGCGGCGACGTCGTCTTGTCGTCGAGGCCGATGAAATGGAAACCGGCGGTCGAGCCCGCCTGGTGACAGCCCTGGCAGGCGCCATTGTCCAGCCGCTCGACCAGCGCCTCCGGCGTGCGCACCAGTTTCAGCGCTTCATAGTCGAGGCCGGCGAAATCCGCGGGCACAAACAGCGGCGTGAACGGATGGTTGGCTTGCCTCGCGCTGCCGAAAGTCGACCACGAGATCACCTTCTTCGCCAGAAACTCGTCGGGGATTTCATAGACGCCGAGATCGACCGCCGCGACATTGGCGCTGACATAGTCGGCGAGCCTTTTCTTCAGCGCCGCATCGCCCGAAAGCCGCGCAGTGTCAGGCGTGTTTTCCAACGGCTTCTCGCTGACCGCAGCGCCATCGACGCCAAAAATCCGCATGAGGTAGGCCGCCTGCCCGCCGAACTCGGTCTCCTGTCCCGAGGGAAAACGCACCACTTGCGCGTTAAGCTCGAGCTGCTTGAACGTCAGTTCCTCCGGTGCCAGCGGCCCGCCGGCGAGCCAGCCGGCATCGACATTTTCGTCGAGCTGCGGTGTCCAGCGTCTGGCAACGCCGACGCAACCGCCATCGGCATCGGGCGCCACGCTGTAGACGGCGTTGAAGTTGAATGGAAGCCGCGACGCCAGCACCTTGCCGTTCTTGCGAAAGCCGTAGGCCAGGCGATAGATGAAGCGCACCTCGCCGCAGCTCTTGTCGCCTTGCAGGGTGGTGAAGTCGCGCCGGTCCAGCCGGTTGACGACGCCGACGAGGCGAAAGCGTGCGGCTTCGGTCTTCAGCCAGCGCATGTCCATGATGCGGCCGACATTGCCGTCGGTCACCTCATAGAGCGTGCGCCCGCCGGCCTTCATCTCGGCCCGCAGTGCAGCGATATCGGCCGCCACCATGTCGACGACAGCATGATAGGCCGGCGCCTCGCTGTAGAGTGTCTTCAGATCGTCTTCGCCATCAACGGCGAAAAGACCGGCGAAGCCAAACCCCTTGGCGTCGAGAGCAGCGAGCACCGCCGGATCGTCGACGATGGTCACCGGCTGCTCGGCGGCATTCGTCGACTGTGTCGCGAGTGCGGCCATGACCAGCGTGATGAAAAGGACAGCAAGACGTTTCATCGAAGGTCCGGTTGGCTTTCGATCAATTCTCGCAAAACTGGCACCAGAGCCAGCGGCAGATCCTCGGCGATCAGCCCCGGCCCAAAACGCCTGCCGGCTTCGGCGTGAATCCAGACAGCCGCACAGGCCGCTTGGTAGGGCGCCATGCCCTGTGCCAGCAATCCGGCGACGATGCCTGCAAGGACATCGCCCGACCCGGCCGTAGCGAGCCACGGCGCACCATTGGCGTTGATTGCCGCCCTGCCGTCGGGCGCCGCGATCACCGTGTCGGCGCCCTTGTAGATGACAACTGCGTTCGCAAGCTTGGCAGCCGCTCGCGCCTTGGTCAGTTTGGAGCTTTTCTTGTCGCCGACGATGTCCGGGAACAATCGGCCAAACTCGCCTTCGTGCGGTGTGATGATCAATGGCGGTGCTCCGACACGGCCTGCCGCCTCGAACAATGCCGCAGGATCGTCGCGAAACGCCGTGATGCCATCGGCGTCCAGCACGATACCACCCAAATCGATTCTACGTTGCATGTCATAGACAGGTTCTTGGGCAAGCAACCGCAAGGTAAAATCGCGGGCCTTGTCGCCAAAGCCAAATCCGGGGCCGAGCAAATATGCCGATGGCTGGCGTTCGCTCACAAACTCGTCGATGTCTGCAATTGTATCGGCCTTGCGCAACATGATCGATGTCAGATGCCCGGCGTTCACCTGCATGGAATTCCCGGGCGAAAGGACCGTTACTGCCCCCGCCCCGATTCGAGCTGCAGCAAGGGCCGACAACCTCGCAGCCCCGGTCGAGATTGGCCCACCGGAGAAGACGGCGACATGGCCACGCTTGTATTTATGGGCATCGACAGCCGTTCTCGGGAAGTACCACCGCAGCCAAAGCTCCGGCGTGTTCTCGAATGCCTCGATCTTGAGTTGGTCGACGATCGCATCCGGAACGCC
The DNA here is from genome assembly GCF_056403855.1 of Mesorhizobium sp. P2_E7. Lineage (NCBI taxonomy): Bacteria > Pseudomonadati > Pseudomonadota > Alphaproteobacteria > Hyphomicrobiales > Phyllobacteriaceae > Mesorhizobium > Mesorhizobium sp. P2_E7. The sequence goes on from NZ_JBFUER010000001.1 coordinate 1,337,972, forward strand.
GATATCGGCGACGATGATCTCGCCACACACCCTGCGTCCCGGCATTAGAAGATGACCGGGCTTTTTTCGCACGAAAGTCACTGTCACAGCGGCGTCGAAATACCCCCTCATCTGCCCAGTTTCGCCCGACACGCCTGACGGCAAATCGATTGAGACGACGGGCACTTTCTCCGCTGCGCTGATCCCTGAAGCCGCGTCAGCGTAAGGAGAAAGGTACTTCGATAGTCCGGCGCCATACAGAGCGTCGACGACAACCTCGCCTTCTGTGGTATCGAAATCATTCAGATGGTTGACCGGCAGATTGCAGGCCTCCGACGCCCGCGCCGCATCGCTCCCCGCTTTCTGCTTGCCTTCAGCCCAGACGGCGACGTTCATGCCGGCCTCCGCCAGCAGCCGCGCCACGACGTAGCCGTCGCCGCCATTGTTGCCGGGGCCGCACAAAACATGCACGCGGCTTGCGGCGGGATAGCGCGCCAGCACCACGGCAGCGACCGCTTCGCCTGCACGCTGCATCAGGCCGTAGCCGTCGAGCGGGCCGGCTGCGATTGCCAGCCGGTCGGCCTCGCCCATCTCGGCCGGCGACAAGACTTCATTGCTCATGGATTGCCGATCCGCATTCGCCTCTTTGTTCCGGGTCAAGCATTGTCCAGTTTCGGGTTCGAAGCAAACGGCCAGCCGCCGAGATGGCGTGCGGCCAATCCTTTCGCAGACTGGCGCCGCGGGTCCACGCGTGCACGCAAAATGCGCGATCTGCCTAATTATCGTGCAGACGTCAGGAGCGGCAATGTGTAGGCTCCGAACACCCGCGCCGCTTCCGAAGCAGTGGATGACGCGAATGTGCATCCCGGCCCGGCGCGGCATTGGAATTGCGCGAAACCGCTTCTCGTGGGCTGAAATTGGCACAGTTCGTGCTTGATGGAGGCGCAAGCGGGGCGCACAACCCGTCTTTTTGGCAGTGGAGGCCACTTTTTACATGAAAAAGATCGAAGCGATCATCAAGCCGTTCAAGCTAGACGAAGTGAAGGAAGCGCTTCAGGAGGCCGGGCTGCAAGGCATCACCGTTACCGAAGCCAAGGGTTTCGGCCGCCAGAAAGGCCACACCGAACTCTATCGCGGCGCCGAATATGTCGTCGACTTCCTGCCCAAGGTGAAGATCGAAGTCGTGCTTGGCGACGACGCGGTTGAAGGCGCCATCGAGGCCATCCGCAAGGCGGCGCAGACCGGCCGCATCGGCGACGGCAAGATCTTCGTCTCCAACATCGAGGAAGTGGTTCGCATCCGTACCGGTGAAACGGGGATGGACGCCGTCTGAGGTTTCTGATTTCAGATATCTTGGTATCTGATTTCCGACAACTCCTCGAAACGTCATCAGACAGGGAAGAAATGACATGACGACAGCCAAAGACATCATGAAGCAGATCAAGGATAACGACGTGAAATTCGTCGACCTGCGCTTCACCGATCCGAAGGGCAAGCTGCAGCACGTGACGATGGATGTCATCGAGGTCGAGGAAGACATGTTCGCCGACGGCGTCATGTTCGACGGCTCTTCGATCGCCGGCTGGAAGGCGATCAACGAGTCCGACATGGTGCTGATGCCCGATCCCGACACCGTCCACATGGACCCGTTCTTCGCCCAGTCGACCATGGTCATCCTGTGCGACATCCTCGATCCGGTTTCCGGCGAATCCTACAACCGCGACCCGCGCGGCACCGCCAAGAAGGCCGAGGCCTACATGAAGGCCGAAGGCATCGGCGACACCATCTATGTCGGTCCGGAAGCCGAGTTCTTTGTGTTCGACGACGTCAAGTACAAGGCCGATCCCTACAACACCGGCTTCAAGCTCGACTCCACCGAATTGCCGTCGAACGACGACACCGATTACGAGACCGGCAACCTTGGCCACCGTCCGCGCATCAAGGGCGGCTATTTCCCGGTGCCGCCGATCGACAGCGCCCAGGACATGCGCTCCGAAATGCTGACCGTGCTCGCCGAAATGGGCGTGCGCGTCGAAAAGCATCACCACGAAGTGGCGGCTGCCCAGCACGAGCTCGGCATCAAGTTCGACACGCTGGTGCGCAACGCCGACAAGATGCTGATCTACAAATACGTCGTCCACCAGGTTGCCAATGCCTATGGCAAGACGGCCACCTTCATGCCGAAGCCGATCTTCGGCGACAACGGCTCGGGCATGCACGTCCACCAGTCGATCTGGAAGAATGGCAAGCCGACCTTCGCCGGCAACGAGTATGCCGGCCTGTCGGAGAGCTGCCTGTTCTACATCGGCGGTATCATCAAGCACGCCAAGGCGATCAACGCCTTCACCAACCCGCTGACCAACTCCTACAAGCGCCTGGTGCCTGGCTATGAAGCGCCGGTGCTGCTCGCCTACTCCGCGCGCAATCGCTCGGCGTCCTGTCGTATTCCGTTCGGCTCGTCGCCGAAGGCCAAGCGCGTCGAGGTCCGCTTCCCCGATCCGGGCGCGAACCCCTACCTCGCCTTCGCCGCCATGCTGATGGCCGGCCTCGACGGCATCAAGAACAAGATCCATCCGGGCCAGCCGATGGACAAGGACCTTTACGACCTGCCGCCGAAGGAATTGAAGAAGATCCCGACCGTCTGCGGCTCGCTGCGCGAAGCGCTGCAGAGCCTCGACAAAGACCGCGGCTTCCTGAAAGCCGGCGGCGTCTTCGACGACGACCAGATCGACAGCTATATCGAGCTCAAGATGGCCGAAGTGATGCGCTTCGAAATGACCCCGCATCCGGTCGAATACGACATGTACTATTCGGTCTGATCGGCCGTCTCCGCGACAAAGAAAAACCCCGGCGCCAACGCCGGGGTTTTTGTTTCAGGAGGCTATGACGCGCCCGGCCTTTCGTCGTGCGTGGTCCGCGCCGACAAGGTCGCGGCGGTTTCTTGCGATGACGTCCTCGGCAACCGGAACAGGTTCGAGACCGGCAAACTTGCGATAGAGGACAGCACCCACAACCGTCGGCAAAGTGGCGAGAAGCACCAGCGGCCCCGCGGCGCCGAATGTAACGAGAGCCATTACCGGAGCCGCCAGCAATCCGCCAACACCATACGCCAGATATCCGGTCTTGCTCATCGATCGCAGCGCAAAATGCGCGATGGCAATGAGGATCAGAACCGGCATCCCGGTGAACAGCGCAATGGCGCCCCTTGCCACCAGGTCACTCACCAGCACATCAATCAGATTTCCGGGGTGTATTGATTTACCGAGGCGCTCCAGATCATGCATGTAAGACCTGAGATCCAGGATCCCCTGAAGTATGGTGCTTAGCACGCCACCCAGGATGGATGCGCCAACCAGAGACAGCAGCGAGGTCCGCACACGCAAAGGCCCGGCAAAGTACTCCGTTCCCTCGTGCACGAATGCGCCGTCGGCGGTAGCCGGCGTCTTTGCAGTCGCAGCTTGTGCACGACCAGGCCGACCATGCGATCCGGTCTCTGTTTCGCCGGCCCCAGTGGTGGCGAGGCGGCGATAGGCGGCATTCATTCCGTCGAGGTCTTCGGCCACACCATCTACTCCGGCCGACTTGCGGTATGCCAGGCCGATAGCCGCACCGATGCAGGCGGGCATGAACAAACCCGTCGACAGGTTTCCCGTCGCCGCCAGTTGTTCGAACGTGCCGGACGCAAGATGCAATACGAACAGCGGCAAGGCGCAAACGGTGCCGAGCGCGGCATAGGCCCAAGGCTTGATTATGCCGAGATGGCGCAACGCCAGATGTCCCGCCGTGAATATCACGGCGAACACGATACCGCCCTTGAGTATCGTCAGAAGAACGGCATCGTTGCTGAAATCGCGGAGCGGTTCCGTGCCCCAGCCGCGTATGCTCGCCGCGACCAGATAGAAACCAAACGTCAGCCCCGCCACAAATAGTTTCGGATAATGCGTACCAATACGGTTCATGCACAGGCCCCCTTGGTAGCGACCCCTATAGGAGGCTCCTTAAAATTGCACAAAGCAGCCAAGTAAAATGCTGATTGTTCCAGGAATTGTACATGACCAAGCTCAATAGAGTCGGCAGGTAGCTGTTGATTGCATTGAACAAAAAGAACCCCGGCTTTCGCCGGGGTTCTCGCATGGACAGACAGGCCGGAGGGCTGGCGTCTATCCAGCAAGCTCGTCGGGACCGTGCAGCGTCCAGTCGGCTCGCCGCGCCAGCACCAGCACGTAGTAGATTGCGGCCACCGCCATGATCAGCACCGTGGCAATCAGGCTCGGCCGCCCGAAAGCGGCGTCGAGCAGGTTCTGGTAGGCGACATAGATCAGCGCCACGAAGGCAAGGATCGCCGGCACCGGAAACAGCGGCATGCGATAGTGCCCGCCTGAGGTCGTGCCGTTCCGGCGGCCGGCAAACACCGCCACGCAAAGCAGCGCGTAGATCACCACCAGCGAGGTGCCGCTGACCACCAGCAACAGATTGATGTCGATGAAGCAGGCAATCGCCGCCAGCACCGACACCACAATGGTGGCGACCCAGGGCGAAGCGTAGCTGCCATGCACCGAGGCGACGGCAGCGTTGAGCGGACCGAACCAGGTTTTGTCGCGGCCCGAGCTGTACAGCAGCCGCGCCGCCTGCAGGATGATGGCGATGACCGCGTTGAAGATGGCGACCGCTATCGCCAGGCTGATCAGCACCGTCAGCGCATGGCCGCCGCGCGCCTCGAGAAAGTACTCGATCTTCTGCGGGGCTGCGAGCAACCCGGCAAGGTCGGGCGAACCGAGCAGCACCGCCGTGAGCGGAATGAGTTCGGCCGCCACCGTGATCAGCAGCGCCCAGACGACGATCTTGCCAATGTTGCGCTTGGCGTCGTGCGTCTCCTCGCCGAAATAGGCGGCGGCACCATAGCCATTGTAGGCAAAGAGCGAGACTGCGGTGGCCGCCAGGATGAGGCCGGCCGATGCCGGCACCAGCGTGTTGGTCGTGGCGTCGAGCAATTGCGGCGCCGTAAACAGGCTGGAAAGCGGCCGCTCGACATGGGCGAAGCCAAGCCCGGTCAGGACCAGCAGCGCCAGCATCTCGATGCCGAGGAAGATGCCGGTGACGAAGGCGTTGAGCTTGATGCGCATGGCCGCAACCGTGCCGGCCAGCGCAATCGTCAACACGCCCACCCATTGCGGGCTGAGATTGGGGATGAGGACACCGAGATAGGTGCCGACGCCGAGCGCGATGACGGCGACGATCAGCACGATCGATACGAACACCAGCACCAGCGTGACAAACCCCCAGAAGCGGCCGAGCGTGCGGCCGATCATGGTGTATTCGCCGCCCGCCATCGGATAGGCCGATGACAGTTCGGCATAAACGAAGGCCATGAACAGGCCGATGATTGCGGCGATGACGAAACTCAGGAATGAGCCGGTGCCGGCCAGCGCAATGACACCCGGCACGATAATGAAGACCGAGGATGCCGGCGTCACCGCCGACAGCACGATCATCAGCGTGCCCAGCGCGTTGAGCGCCCGGTCAAGCCCCTTGGCGCTTGGTGCAGCCTTGTCGACGGCCGCGTTTGTGGCTTCGTGTGTGGACATTATCCTCCCCTTTTTTTAATTGGATAAAAATTATTATCCGCAGCGGAACCTATCCACGTCGGTACAAATCGTCAACAAATATGCGATATGCCGGCTTGCAAAAATCCAAAGGCCAGTTTTAATTGAATTGAATTCAGGAAAAGAACCATGGGCAGACCCAAGACACAGACCGATCGCCGCCTGACGCTGGTCGCAGCAGCCGAATCGATGATCGCCAGGCGCGGCCTCGCCGGCGTCACCTTGCGCGATGTCGCCAACGAAGCAGGCATGAGCTCGAGCGCCCTGCTCTACTACTATCCCGGCCTCAAGGAGCTGCTGGACGACGTGCAGAAAAAGGCGGTCGAGCGCTTCTGCACCCAGCGCGCCGCGTCGGTCGCCACGATTGCCGATCCGCGCCTGCGGCTGAGGACAATGATCGAAAGCGGGCTGCCGACCGACCAGGACGACCAGCTCTGCCGGCTGCTGCTCGAACTCGGCGCCTATTCGCGCTCGGACGCCAGCTATGCCGCCCGCCATATCACTTTGTTCGAGCGCCAGGTGGCGATCTATATCGGCATTCTTGAAGCGGGTGCGGCCACAGGCGCCTTCAAGCTGAAGGGCGTCAGCGAGATCATCGCCCGCAGCCTGGTCGTGCTGGAAGACGGCCTCGGTCTCCACCTCGTCAATGTCGTGCCGGCCGTCGACCAGGCTTCGGCGCTGGCGATCCTCACCAGTTACGCCGAACTCGCGACCGGCTGCAGCCTTCGCTGAGCCGGCTATCAACGGAGCATCTCTTCAGCATGGACCAGCGGATCGCCTCGACCGTCACGCCTTCCGGCAAGCAACGCGCCCGTGGCCTGGGCATCCCGCTGCCGGGCCAGCCGGGCGCGGCAAACGCCATCACCGATGTCGATGGCGTGCTGGTCGGCTATTCCACGATCATCAAGGGCGAAGGCAAGCTCAGCCTTGGGCATGGACCGGTCCGCACCGGCGTCACCGCGATTCTGCCGCTGGGCCGCGACGGCGTTGGAACCGCCTGTGCTGCCGCCTACCATTCCTTCAACGGCAATGGCGAAATGACCGGCGCGTCATGGCTCGAGGAAGCCGGCAGCCTCAACATGCCGATCCTGATCACCAACACGCACGCTGTCGGCCCCTGCCATCGTGCCGTCATCGACTGGGTGGCGCGCAACAAGCCTGACGTCGCCAGCCAATGGCTGCTGCCGGTGGTGGCGGAAACCTGGGACGGCTATCTCAACGACATCAACGGCTCGCATGTCAGCGCCGACCACGCCATCGCGGCGATCGACAGCGCGGCCGGCGGCGCCATCGAGGAAGGCTCGGTCGGCGGCGGCACCGGCATGAACTGCTATGCCTTCAAGGGCGGCTCCGGCAGCGCGTCGCGGATCGTCGATTACGGCCACCGCTCCTACACGGTCGGCGTCTTCCTGCAGGCCAATTTCGGTTCGCGCCATGAACTCAGCATCGCCGGCGCGCCGCTGGGCGCCGCACTGGCCGACGACAATCCGATGGAAGCCTATTTCAGCGGTGGGCCGACCGGCGCCGGCTCCTGCATCGGCATCGTCGCCACCGACGCGCCGCTGTTGCCCGGCCAATGCAAGGCATTGGCCCGCCGCGTGCCGCTCGGGCTGGCGCGTACCGGCACCGCCGGCTCGCATTTCTCCGGCGATATCTTCCTCGCCCTCTCGACCGCCAATCCGGATGCGCTCAACGGCCGCTTCCCGAAGGGCGCGCCGACCCGTGAGAGCTACAGCCATATGGACTTCATTCCCTGGGGCCGGATGGACGATTTCTACACGGCCGTGGTGCAAGCGACTGAAGAGGCCGTGCTCAACGCGCTGATCGCCAACACCGAAATGACCGGCCGCGACGGCAATCGCACCCCTGCTCTGCCGCACGACAAAGTGGTGGCGGCGCTGAAAGCGCGCGGCGTCATCGCCGGCTGACGGGCACTCGCACAAACCGCCATACGAAAAGAGCCCCGGCATTTTCTGCCGGGGCTCTTTCTCGTCATGCGCTTTGGAGCGGTCCTTTTCGGACCGCCACAGAATCAGGCAGCGGCTGAAACCTGGCCGGCGGTCGAAACCTCCGCGATGGTCTTCAGGATCTGCGAAGCGATCTGGTAGGGGTCGCCCTGCGAGTTCGGGCGGCGGTCTTCCAGATAGCCCTTATAGTCATTGTTGACGAAGGAATGCGGCACGCGGATCGAGGCGCCGCGGTCGGCGATGCCGTAGCTGAACCGGTTCCACGGCGCAGTCTCGTGCTTGCCGGTCAGGCGCTTGTCATTGTCCGGGCCGTAGACGGCGATGTGGTCCATCAGGTTCTTGTCGAATTGAGCCATCAGCGCTTCGAAATAGGCCTTGCCGCCGACTTCGCGCATATAGGCGGTCGAGAAGTTGGCGTGCATGCCCGAACCGTTCCAGTCGGTGTCGCCGAGCGGCTTGCAGTGATACTCGATGTCGATCTCGTACTTTTCGGTGAGCCGCTGCAGGAGATAGCGGGCCATCCACATCTGGTCGGCGGCTTTTTTCGAGCCCTTGCCGAAGATCTGGAATTCCCACTGGCCCTTGGCCACTTCGGCGTTGATGCCTTCGTGGTTGATGCCGGCGGCGAGGCAGAGGTCGAGATGCTCCTCGACGATCTGGCGCGCGATCGGGCCGACATTCGAATAGCCGACGCCGGTGTAGTACGGGCCCTGCGGCGCCGGATAGCCGCTCTCGGGGAAGCCGAGCGGACGGCCGTCCTTGTAGAAGAAATACTCCTGCTCGAAGCCGAACCAGGCACCCTCGTCGTCGAGGATGGTGGCGCGCTTGTTGGACACATGCGGCGTCACACCATCGGGCATCATCACTTCGCACATCACCAGCACGCCGTTGGTGCGGGCCGGATCCGGGAACACAGCAACCGGCTTCAGAACGCAGTCGGAGCTGTGGCCTTCGGCCTGCTGGGTCGAGGAGCCGTCGAAGCCCCACAGCGGCAGCTGCTCGAGCGTCGGGAACTCGGCGAACTCCTTGATCTGGGTCTTGCCGCGCAGATTGGGGACCGGGGTGTATCCATCGAGCCAGATGTACTCGAGCTTGTATTTCGTCATTCTAGAGCCTCTCGTTGCTTGTTCACCGAAGCTGGATGACACCGGCGCATGCCGAGCCATCCGGCAGACCGGCTGCCGGTCGATAAAATGCAAGTCATGTGCCATTTCCGCTGCGCGGGGTGCGTCAAAAATGCCCATTCATCCCGGCGATCCGGCCAAGCCGCCTAAGCAATGCGCCGGGATCGATCAAAGACCAAATCTGCTTAAATAACAGGCAAATGCTGATCTTTCTTTAGGCATCTTGCCTAAACGAATTGCAGCCCCTACTTTGATGGAAAGATGAATCGACAAGCCTCTCCAGAAGAAAGGAGACCGACCATGGAAATCACGTCAGCCCGTCCGTCGGCAAAAATCCTGATGTTCCCGCTGGCAGCACGCGCGAATGCCTCAAATTTAGGCGTCAAGGCCAAGTTTGCGGCAGAGCTCGCCTCGCTGCGCGATCACCCGCTGGACTATGGCGAGGCCTGGTACCATGAGGCCGCCATCGCGGAAGCCGAGCAGCCTCGCAAGAGCTAGCCGTTTACCGGGCCAGCAGTTGAAAGCAGGCCTGACCAAAAGAAAAACCCGGCACGATCGCTCGCGCCGGGTTTTTTGTTGAACGCAGGAACAGCGCCTACTGCTTGGTGTGCAGGTCGGTTCCCAGCGTATCCCTGACGAAGATCATGCCGATGATCAGCGACATCGCCGCGATCACCACCGGATACCAGAGGCCGTAATAGATATCGCCCTTGGAAGCGCTGAGCGCGAACACGATCGCCGGCAGCAGGCCGCCGAACCAGCCATTGCCAATGTGATATGGCAGCGACATACCGGTGTAGCGGATGCGGGTCGGGAACATCTCGACCAGGATCGCCGCGATCGGCCCGTAGACCATGGTCACGTAGACGACCAGGATGAACAGGATGCCGATGACCTTTGCCCAGTTGACGGCTGCCGGGTCGGCAAACATCGAGAACGCACCGGCCGCCGGAACACTGTAGACCGTCACGTCGGTGGCGCCGGCGGCGTCATCCGCCGTCAGCAGCTTGTCCTTGACCGCCTGGGCGAGCGGGACAGTGGCTTTTTCACCGGCGCGAATGGCTGCCGCGTCGAGTTTCAGTTCGGGATTGGCCGCGACAAAGGCGTCGAGCTTTTGGTCGGCAACCTTGGCGGCAGCACGTTTCAGCGGATAGCCGCTGTCCTGAAGCGCGAGGTTGACCGCCTTCTTGAAGGCAGTGTCGTTTGAAGCCGCCTTGTCCGCGGCTGCCACGGCATCATAGGACGCCACCGTTTCGGTGCCAATCTTCACACTGGCCGCGGTTCCCGGTGCCGCCGTCGTAACGATGTCGTAGGGTACGGAGCTCTTGGCAAGGAAGTCCGTCGCAATATCGCACGAAGTGAGAGGCTTGCGTGTTCCGGTCGGATTGAACTGGAACTTGCAGTCTCCCGGTGCAGCGGTCACCGTGGCACGCGTGTTCTGCTGCGCGGTGGCGAGCGCCGGGTTGGCGGCCCAGGTCAGCGCCTTGAACAGCGGGAAGGTGGTGACGATCGCCAGGGCCAGACCGGCCATGATGATCGGCTTGCGGCCGACCTTGTCGGAGAGCCAGCCGAACACGACGAAGAAGATCGAGCCGAGCGCCAGCGCAATCGCGATCATGATGTTGACCGACTGCGGATCGACCTTGAGCACATTGGCCAGGAAGAACAGCGCGTAGAACTGGCCATTGTACCAGACCACGGCTTGGCCGGCGGTCAAGCCGAACAACGCCAGCAAGGCGATCTTGGCATTCTTCCACTGGCCGAAGGCTTCCGTGAGCGGCGCCTTGGAGCCCTTGCCCTCGTCCTTCATGCGCTGGAAGGTCGGCGATTCGGCAAGCGAAAGGCGAATCCAGACCGATATGGCGAGCAGGATGGCCGAGACCAGGAATGGAATACGCCAGCCCCAAGCCGTGAAATCCTCTTTGCTCAGCGAATTCTGTACGATCAGGATGATGATCAGCGACAGGAAAAGGCCAAGCGTCGCCGTCGTCTGGATCCACGACGTATAGAACCCGCGACGGTCGTCGGGAGCGTGTTCGGCGACATAGGTCGCCGCACCACCGTACTCACCGCCAAGCGCCAGGCCCTGCAGCATGCGCAACCCAACCAGGATGATGGGCGCCGCAATGCCCCAGCTCGCCGAACCGGGAAGCAGGCCGACCAGGAAGGTCGACAGGCCCATGATCGTGATGGTGACAAGAAATGTGTATTTGCGGCCGACGAGATCGCCGATGCGGCCGAACACCAGCGCGCCGAACGGACGCACCAGGAAGCCGGCGGCGAAAACCAGCAATGTGAAGATGTTGCGCGTCGCCTCAGGATAAGTGGCGAAGAATGTGCTGCCGATCGCGGCCGCCAATGCGCCATAGAGATAGAAATCATACCATTCGAAAATCGTGCCGAGCGAGGAAGCGAAGATAACTTTCTTCTCCTCCCGTGTCATGCCGCGGCTGCTTCCGCCGGCGGTCGATGCCATTGCCATGGAAAATGTCCTCCCGTGAGATCCCGTCTGTCTTCGATGCCGGGCGTCACGGTCGGCGTTCCCTCTGAACGCGACTCAGCCCAGCCATCGGCGTAAAAAATGACAGAAAGCGGCAGGCGGAGGCAGAGAGACCTTGGGTTTATGACTTTCGTATTAGGTGCAGTGCGGCAAAGACCGGATCAGGCCTTGAGCGCGTCCAGCAGGCTGACGGCGGCCATCATGTCGCGTTTGCGGGCAGCGCGACGCGACACCGCTTCGGCATCCTGGCCCCAATGCTCGACCTGCCAGTCTTCGTCGACATGGCCGGCCGCCCAGGCCGCTTCGCCGTCAAGCGCGCCGTAGTCGACCGCAAGCGCAAGCAGCGCCGAACCGGTCAGCGAGGTCATGACATGGATGGCGGCCAGCCGCAGCGGCTCGGCGCGCTGGGCAAGATGGGTGCCGAGCACGGCGATGCTTTCGCGCGGCTGCTCGACATGGATGATGCCCTCGGCAAGGTTGAAGCGAGCGCCGAGCACGCTGCGCGCCCAGTCGATGACCGGGTCCCAATGCTGGTTCTGGCGCTCGATCAGGCCTTGTGGCGCGTCGGCGCGGTAGCAGGTGAGATCGGACGAGGCGAACCGCAACACGTCCTCAAGCACCGCTTGCGGGTCGCTGGCGACACCATCGATGGCGGTGTTGACCAGGCGCAGCACCGGCATCGTGACAGGATCGATGGTCTCGCCTTGCGCGTCGAATTCCCTGGCTACCAACTGTGCCGCCTGCTCGGTAGGCAGCGCAAGCAACGCCTTGCCCGGCGTGCGCACCGGTTTGCCGTCGAGATGCACGGCAAAGCCGTCGTCCACCGGCACGACGGAAACGTCCGTGTAGAAGCGCTTCGGTAGATGCGTCTTCATCTGGATCTGCGCGCGGCGCACTGGATCCGGATCGGAGAGCTGCTGCTTGCCTGCTTCGAGGTCGTTGAGGATATCGCGCATGTTGAACTCCTTAGCCCAAAACCTGCTTGCGCGCCGGCCGGTTGACGATGATCAGGCCGACTGCGATCAGCCCGAGCGCCACAAAAATCCTGACCGTCGGCGCCTCGCCCAGAATAACAGCGCCGCACAGCACACCGAACACCGGCGACAGGAAGGCGAAGCTCGACAGGCCCGATGCCGGATAGCGCCGAAGCAGCCAGAACCACAACACATAGGTGAAGGCAACGACATAGATGGACTGGAACAGCAGCGCCCATGTCGACAGGGCAGTGACGTCACGGATCGGCGGGCCAGCAAACGGCATCACCAGGAAGCCGACGACGGCGGCGCCCGCCAGCTGGTAGAGCAGCAGTTTTTCGGCGCTGGTCTCGACCAGTTTCGAGCGCTTGATGACGATGCTGGTCGCCGCCCACAGGATGCCGGATCCGAGGCTGAGCAGATCGCCCATCAGAGTCACTTTGTTGCCGCCGACAATCCCGTCGGAGAACACCGCCACCAGGCCACAGAAGGCAAGAACAAGCCCACCAAGCTTGCGCGCATTGATGCGCTCGCCGAGCAGGAAATGGCCACCGATCAGGACCCAGAACGGCATGGTGTTGACCAGCAGCGTGTTGCGGGCGACGGTCGTGTATTCCAGCCCGATATAGAGGCACAGGAACTCGACGCCGAACAGCACGCCGACAATGATGCCTGAGACCAGCGACCCGTCGGCCTCGAACAGCCTGATGCCGCGCAGCCAGCACCAGCCGAGGACGCAAAGCCCGCCAACGATCGAGCGTGCGATCGAAACGAAAACAGGATCATAGCCGGCATAGGAGATCTTGGCGGCGACATAGTTCAGCCCCCAGGAAAAGGTCAGCCCGACCATGATCGAAGCTGCCGCCAGATCGACCGCGTCGCGGCGATCCAATGCCGAGGCGACGGCCAATGTCAGTCCTCCGCGCTGGCGTCGTCGAAGCCGATCAGGTTCCAGCTCTGGCGCATATGCGGCGGCATCGGCGCGGTGACGTCGATGACGCCCTTGTCCGGGTGCGGAATGACGATGCGGCGCGCATGCAGATGCAGGCGGTTTTGAATGCCGCCCGGGAAGTCCCAGTTGGTATCGGCCTCGAAATATTTGGGATCGCCGATGATCGGGCAGCCAATGTACGCGGCATGAACGCGAAGCTGGTGGGTGCGGCCGGTATAGGGCTCCATTTCGAGCCAGGTCATCGTCTGCGCCGCCTGCTCGATGATGCGGTAGTAGGACACGGCATGGTCGGCGCCCTTTTCGCCGTGGGCTGCCACGCGCACGCGGTCGCCATCCTCGGTCGGCTCCTTGATCAGCCAGGTCGAGATCTTGTCCTCACGCTTGGGCGGCACGCCCTTGACCAGCGCCCAATAGGTTTTCTTGGTTTCGCGCGCACGAAAGGACTCGGAGAGCTTCATCGCCGCAAGCCTGGTGCGTGCAACCACCAGCACGCCCGACGTGTCGCGGTCGAGCCTATGCACCAGGCGCGGCTTCTCGCCCTTCTGGCTGCGCCAGGCCTCCAGCATGTCGTCGACATTGCGGGTGACGCCAGAGCCGCCTTGCACGGCCAGGCCCGCCGGCTTGTTGAAGACGAAGACCTTCGGGTCTTCGTGGATCAGCATCTTGGCCAGCACATCAGCGTCGCCCTGGTTGCGGATCGAATGACCCGTAAGTGCACTCTCGCCCTTCTTGTCGACCTCGAGCGGCGGCACGCGCACCACCTGGCCCGGCTCGACACGGCTGTCGGCCTTGACCCGGCCGCCATCGACGCGGATCTGGCCGGAGCGCAGCAGCTTCTGCAGATGGCCGAAACCGAGGCCGGGGAAATGGGTTTTGAACCAGCGATCGAGCCGCATGCCCGCCTCGCCGGCCTCTACTGTGATCTGTTCAACGCCTGCCATAATTCCAATCGCCGTTCCGCGGCATGCAACGGCATTCACCGACACCCGCAACCTCATACTGGGTCATTCGTTGTCGGTTCCATATTGCAGAACCTGAACTTTCTCCAGCGTGATCAGACCGCTTGTCATGATTGTCTCAAGTATTGGCAGGAAAGCGGCTATCTTTTCCTCGCCATCGACGATCTCGATCACAAGGGGCAGATCCTCCGACAAACGGAGGATCTTCGTGGTATGAAGCCGGCTGGAATGGCCGAACCCCATCGCTCCGCGCAGGACGGTCGCGCCGGCAATCTGCATTTCGCGAGCCTTCAGCACGATTGCCTCATACAGCGGACGGCCGTCTGCCCTGTCGTTCTCGCCGATGAATATGCGCAGCAATTGCGCCTGTGTCGGTATTTTCATTGCCCGGACCCTCTCAGTCGGTTGAGGCGCATTGCAAAGATGTGGCCAAGCCAGACGGCGGCAAGCCACGCCACCACGGAGATCGCGATATTGAGCCCCGCCGCCACAAGCTCCCCGCCTTGCGCGAGGATGAGCGTTTCAAGGCTGAACGCGGAAAAGGTCGTCAGGCCTCCACAGAAGCCGGCCATGAAGAACTGGCGCTGCAACGGGCTGGCGAAGACGCGGCCTTCCGGCCCCGTCAATGTAGCATAGAAGCCGATGAGGAATGAGCCGACAATGTTCACGAGGAGTGTGCCGAAGGGGAATCCACTGCCCCACAAGGCATCGCTCGCCAATGAGACAAGCGCCCGCAGCACGCCGCCGATCATGCTGCCGGCTGCCACGGTAGCATAGATCCGAACCGTTTCACTCGTTTTACGCCAGCCAATGAGGCGCGCCGCGTGCCCTGCCGCGGCAGCGTCCGTTCCGCCGGAGCGAAGCTTCCGCGGACTGCTCATGGCGCCCCGTTGCCGATCAGGAGACTTCCCGCGGCAAAGCCCAGCGTCACGCTGCCGAGGCTCAGAACAACCGAAAGCAGCACATTGCCGCCGGCGCGCAACCATTCACCCTCGCGCGCCAGCGCCAGCGTCTGCAGGCTGAAGGAAGACACCGTGGTATAGCAGCCGAGGCAGCCGGTAACTGCAAAGGCCCAGATGCCGGGCATTCCGTCGCGCGCCACCGCATGCGCGATGACACCGATCGCAAACGCCCCCGAGACGTTGACGACCATCGTACCCCAGGGAAAGGTCTCGCCGACCCGGCGGGCGATGAAGCCGGACAGGAAGAAGCGGGCAATCGCGCCGATCGCGCCGCCAAGACAGACAAGCAACAGGTGATACATCGCGCTCCCTCTCGCCGGTCAAGACTACGCGTCAGGTTGTCTCGACCTTCTTTGCCTTGCTCGAACCGAGCATCTTCCAGTTCTTGTAGAACATGGCATTGATGCGCTCGACGCTGACCGAGACGATGGCGAGAAGGCCGGCGATGAGGCCGGGGAATGGCGACGGGCGGATGATGTCCATGAACACGCAGTAGCGGCGCCCGTCATACTCGTTGACCGAGCGATGCAGCAGCGTGTCATCGAATATATAGAGCGGATTGTCGTACCAGTAGTTCCTGGCGCCGTTGCACTCGACGAAAATCTCGGCCTTCACCGGCAAGAGATTGTAGAGGATGCGCAGGCTGAGCCGCAGCGGTCCGAAATGCCAGGAGGTCGATTCCTTGCTTCTGAATACAGAGACGGCGATGGTCTTGATGTATTTGAAATCCTTGTTGAATTCGGCGACGTTGTCGATCTTGTGCTTGCCGTACCACTGATAGACATACATGCCGCGCCTGGCGGTGCCGAAATTGGCGTCGATATCGGCGATAATCTCGTCCTTGCGCGCCTTGAAGACGTCGAGAACCTCATTGACCTCGCGCTGATAGTCCAGCGGAAACTGCTCCAGCTTCCACACGCCCGGGTTCCGGTAGCTAAGCAGATCGACCAGCAGGTTGAAGGGCGACAGCAGCCAGGTGAAAATGCCGTTGCCGAGGAAATAGCCGCGCAACAGCGATAGGTCCTTGTTGGCATTGCGCAGCACATCGATCAGGCCGCAGACGATCCAGATCGTCGTCAGGATCGGGATGAAATAGAAGCCGAGGGCGAGCAGCGGAACTGCAATCACAGCCTGGCGAAGCGATTTACGAAGGGATTTTTTCATTTTTTTCTCGCGCCATCGGGCGCGATTCCTGTTGCGAACGACAATCGCCAAGCATCTTGGCGACGGCCACCCCCGAGGCCGTGCGCCTTGATAGGGTCTTTTGTCCCCACGCACAATGCCATCGAACGGCGCCCGGGTGGCTCTCGGTGGCTGGTGAGCAAAATATTTGGAGGTTTGTACTCCACTTTAGTTGGGTTTCGTCCTGGGGCGACCAAACCACGCTGGGCGCAAGCCTATTTTTCCCGCTCGCTGCGCAGCTTCGCCCAATAGTCCAGTCGTTTGCGGATATCACGCTCGAAGCCGCGTTCGGGCGGATCGTAAAATGTCTGCCGGCCCATCTTTTCGGGAAAATAGTCCTGGCCGGAAAATGCATCGGGCTGGTCATGATCGTAGCGATAGCCGGCGCCGTAATCCTCCTCTTTCATCAGCTTGGTCGGCGCGTTGAGGATGTGCTTGGGCGGCAGCAGCGAACCGAACTCCTTCGCCGCCCGCGTGGCAGCCTTGAAGGCGGTATAGACGGCGTTGGATTTGGGCGCGGTGGCGAGATAGACAGTCGCCTCGGCGAAGGCGAGTTCGCCTTCGGGCGAGCCCAGATAGTCATAGGCGTCCTTGGCGGCGTTGGCGACGACCAGCGCCTGCGGGTCGGCCAGCCCGATGTCCTCCATCGCCATGCGCACCAGCCGGCGGCCGAGATAGAGCGGATCTTCGCCGGCGTCGAACATGCGGGCGAGATAGTAGAGGGCCGCGTCGGGATCGGACCCGCGCACCGATTTGTGCAGCGCCGAGATCAGATTGTAATGGCCGTCCTGGCCCTTGTCGTAGATCGGCGCACGGCGCTGGACGATGCGCTGCAGCCCTTCGGGATCGAAAACCTCGCCAGGTTTAGCGGCACGCCAGACTTCCTCGGCGAGCGTCAGCGAGGCACGACCGTCACCATCGCTCATGCGCATCAGCATCGCCCGCGCCTCGGCGTCGAGCGGCAACGCCCTGCCCTCCGTCTCCTCAGCCCGCGTCATCAGTTTGGCGATGCTGTCCTCGCCAAGCGAATGAAAAACCAGCACCCGCGCACGGGACAACAAAGCGGCGTTGAGTTCGAAGGACGGGTTCTCGGTTGTGGCGCCAACCAGCACGACGGTCCCGTCCTCCATGACCGGAAGGAACGAATCCTGCTGGGCGCGATTGAAGCGATGGATCTCGTCGACGAACAACAACGTCTGGCGGCCATTGGCCCGCCGCAGCTTCGCTGCCTCGAACACTTTCTTCAGATCGGCGACACCGGAAAACACCGCCGATATCTGCTCGAAGGCAAGGCTGGTCTCGCCGGCCAGCAGCCGCGCCACGGTGGTTTTTCCGGTACCCGGCGGGCCCCAAAAAATCATCGAGCCGAGCGAACCGGAATTGATCAGCCGCGTCAGCGCGCCGTCGGGTCCGGTCAGATGCTCCTGGCCGACGACCTCGCCGAGGTTTTTCGGACGCAGCCGGTCGGCGAGCGGCCGGCCGGGCGGCGCTCTTTCCGGTTCATCGACGCTGAACAGATCGGCCATGCAAGTCTTTTGGTTGGAGCACGATCCAGCTCTTTTTGGAGCATGATCTTATCCGAAAACCGGGTCCCACTTTTCGGGATCATGCTCTAAAAATGGGAAGATCGCCTCAGTAGCGCAACACTTGGCGCAGTATCTGCCCGCCGCGCTCGACGGTAAAGCGCCACCAGCGCGTATCCTGCTGCGAGAGCTGCGCCAGTGTCGCAGCCGTATCGACGGTGGTGCCGTTCACTTCGCGCACGATGTCGCCTGGCTGGAAGCCGAAATCGGCGGCCGGAGAATCGCGGTTGATGTCGACCACGGTGACGCCTTTGAGGTCAGTGCGCAGGCCAAGCCGCTGGGCGAGCCTGGGCGACAGTTCCGCCACCTTGGCGCCGGAGAACGGACTGCGGCCATGCAGCGTCAGTTCCGAGGCCTTGGCGCCTTCCGGCGCACGCTCCAGCGGAATCTCCATCGTCGCCTGCTGGCCCTTGCTCAGGATGGCGAAGGTTGCCTTGGTGCCGATCGACAGTGTCGCCATACGATAATCCAGCGCCTCGATGCCTTCGACCGTCGTGCCGTTGAGCTGCAGCACGACGTCACCAGGCTTCAGCCCTGCCTTGGCTGCCGGTCCCGCGTCCTCGACCGAAGACACCAGCGCGCCGGTCGGCTTTTCCATGCCAAGCGATTCGGCAATCTGCGGTGTGACCGCTTCGAACTCCGCGCCGATATAGGGCCGCTCGAAGAAATCGAGCCCGGCCTTGGCCGCGTCGGCGAAGGCGCGCACCATGTTGGCCGGGATGGCAAAGCCGATGCCGATCGAGCCGCCGCTGCGGCTGTAGATGGCGGTGTTGATGCCGACCAGCTGGCCGCCCATGTTGATCAGCGCACCGCCGGAATTGCCGGGATTGATGGCAGCGTCGGTCTGGATGAAATAGCCCGAATCCGAAACGCCGATATGGCTGCGGGCAAGGGCCGAAACGATACCGCTGGTGGTGGTCTGGCCGACGCCGAACGGATTGCCGATCGCCAACACCAGGTCGCCAACCTCGAGCGCGTCGGAATCGCCGATGGCGATCACCGGGAACGGCTTGTCGGAGGTGATCTTGAGTACGGCCAGGTCGAGCGTCTCGTCCTTGAGCATGACCTTCGAGGTGAATTCGCGCCCATCGGCGGTCGCCACCTTGACCTCGTCGGCATCCTTGATGACGTGGAAATTGGTGACGACCACGCCGCTCGGATCGACCAGCACGCCGGAGCCGAGCGAGGATTGCGCGCGCGGCTGCGCCCGACCGAAGAATTCCTCGAAGAACGGATCGCCGTCGAAGGGCGATGTTACCTTGGCCGTCTGCGAGGCATAGACATTGACCACCGCCGGCGCGGTCTGCTTGACCAGCGGCGCAAAGGAAAGCTGCACCTCCTCGCGGCCGAACGGCACACGCTTGTCGGGGCCGGACGTGCCGTTCTCGCCCTCGACGCCATGCAACAGATCGGTCAGCACATCGGAGAGGCCGGGATCCGCGGGCTTGGCAGCATCCTCGGCCAGCGCCTGCCTCGCGGCCGGTGCCGCGGCAAAGGCGGCCAGCGCGCAAAGGGCGACAAGAAACAGCCGTTTGAAGTGCATTCCGAATCCTCCAGATCGGGCGTCATTGTCCCGACGATTGTGCAGAATGAAAGGCTAAGGCGATGAAATCGAATTATTTTCAGCCCAGTAATCGGCTAGAGCTCTGTCTGCAACCGGTACCGTTGTCGATCGCATGAAAAAACAGCTCGCCTCATTTCGTGATTTTCTGGCCACCGGCTGCACAGTTGGGCCGGCTCGAACATGATCTTCGTGCGCGTCGCCGATCAGGCGCTGATCTGGGGAGCCGGCTTCATGCCGCCGCGCCTGGTTTCGAACGCCACCGTTGTGAGGATGGCGAGGGCAGCCACCAGCATGGCGGCGAACAATGGTTGCAAACCCATGGCGCGTGCGGCCTGGAGCGCCGGGACGTGGGTCGCGTAGAGAGGATAGGAGATCGCACCGGCCCAGATTGCCCAGCCCATGCGAGGCAGCCCAAGCGAAGCGCGCACGATGAAGGGGCATGCGACCAGGGCGCCCATTTCGAAAGCCGGGGTGAACGAGGCAAGCGCGAGCGAAATCGCAAAGGCAGTGACGGCCAGCAGAGGGTATCGGCCAAGAGGAACATCGCCATAGGTGCGGAAAATCCAGACGCCGACTAGGTAGCAGGTGAGCTCCCGCGGGATAAGCCAGAGGACCGATGCAAAGGCAGGGCTCCACAGAGATAAGCCCGTCGCGAAGCTAGCGATGAAGACCAACGCTGCCGCCACGGCCAAGATCAGCACTTGCAGGTTGGAAATTTTCGAGATGATCGCCCCGTGCAGGACATTGCAGACGATCTCGACGAAGAGCGACCAAGCTGGGCCGTTGAGCGGGAATGCTGGCCGCCCGACTACGGGAAGAAAAAGCAGGATCAGGCCATAAGCCACAAAGAGCGGGGCGGAAATGCCTTGGAATGCGATCATCAACACCAAGCCGATGGTCGAGCCGATCGCCAGTGGCCGAAACAGCCGGCGGTATCGCAAGTCGATGAAGGCGACGGTGGTCAGCCCGTTTCGCAGCCGCTCCTCATAGGTTCTGGTCAAGACGAAACCGGACAAGACGAAGAACAGATCGACCGCTGCCGAGGGGTTGAGCGGCGGCAAGGGAAGATGATTGACGCGCGCAAAATGATGCATGGCAACGGCGATCGCAGCGACCCCGCGCAGAGCGTCCAGTCCGTAAAGTCGTCCCCCCATGTTGACGCCAATATTGCTGAAGTCGAGTGAAATGCAAGCAGAGACCGGTCAAAGGTCAAAACCGCATGATGTTGCAATCAACACCACCTGCCCCGCGCTGCCCGGACCCTAGTCGGCAGCTGGGACTTTTCGACCAATGTCACTCAGATGGACTATCTGAATCTGCTTCGATAGCCGGTCGGAAAGGCAAACGAAAAAGGGGCCTGCAGGCCTAAGGCGATGAAATCGAATTATTTTCAGCCCAGTAATCGGCTAGAGCTCTGTCTGCAACCGGTACCGTTGTCGATCGCATGAAAAAACACCTCGCCTCATTTCGTGATTTTCTGGCCACCGGCAAGTTAGGACCGGTGTCGCCCGGCATGAAACTGATTGAGGTCGCCGAGACACTCGGTTCACCAGACGGGTGGAACATCGATGATGGCGACCTTGTTCCGCTTTATTGGTTTTTCGGCCCGCTGGAGATTTCTTTCGACAGCATCGCTCCATACCAGATGAACTGGTTTCAGATCGAAGGCGCTGCGCAACTCAGGGGCAAATCTGAATCTCTGACAGAGCAGCTGAAGTTGTCTTTGGATGGATTTAGCGGTGCGACGAAACCCTCGGAATTCCTTGCTGCAGGTCTGTGGGATACCACACAAACAACCGTCTACTATGGAGCTGTAAGCGACGATATCCTGCTGAACATCTGCGCTGGCTCCATCCAGATTCACTTCCAGGTCGCCACTGCGTTCATTGGCGATCA
Source organism: Mesorhizobium sp. P2_E7 (assembly GCF_056403855.1). Lineage (NCBI taxonomy): Bacteria > Pseudomonadati > Pseudomonadota > Alphaproteobacteria > Hyphomicrobiales > Phyllobacteriaceae > Mesorhizobium > Mesorhizobium sp. P2_E7. The sequence goes on from NZ_JBFUER010000001.1 coordinate 1,359,217, forward strand.
AGAAGCGATTGAATATCTCAACGAATCGACACTGTCCCAGCTGGTTCGAGCAATCGATGCTCGAACCAAGGTCAACAGCATTTATTCATACCCGCAGACTGCCAGGGAAGAGATGCCTGGGGCATTCAACTGGCACTCGTTGACCGGTCAGGACTATCTGAATCTGCTTCGATAGCTGGTCGCGGAGCCAAACGAAAAAGGGGCCCGAAGGCCCCTTGAAGTCATTGCTGGAAAACCGAGCCTTATGCGGCCGCGGTTTCCTCGTTGGCAACTTCGGCCTCAAGGCGAGCACGGTCGCCGGCGCCCTTGGCGTCGGTGTCGCGGTCGACGAACTCGATGACCGCCATGGCGGCATTGTCGCCGTGGCGGAAGCCCGCCTTCATGATGCGCAGGTAGCCGCCGTTGCGGTTGGCGTAGCGCGGCGCGATCGTGTCGAACAGGCGCTTGACGACGCCTTCATTGCCGATCTGGGCAATAACCTGGCGGCGCGCGTGCAGGTCGCCACGCTTGCCGAGCGTAACCAGCTTCTCGACGATCGGACGCAGGTCCTTTGCCTTCGGCAAGGTGGTGACGATCTGCTCGTGTTCGAGCAACGACACGGCGAGGTTGGCGAACATTGACTTGCGGTGGCTAATGCTTCGGGCGAAGCGGCGGCCTTTGAAACCGTGGCGCATGGCTCTTTTCCTTCTTCAGTTGTTCAAGAGGCCACGGCCTCTGATGGTTTTCCGCATGACCGTCGGATCGAGCGGCCCAAGCCGCCGATCCTTGGAATTCATGCTCAATATTGGTCTTCGTAACGCTTGGCGAGGTCTTCAATGTTTTCCGGCGGCCAGTCCGGCACTTCCATGCCGAGGTGCAGGCCCATCGCCGCCAAGACTTCCTTGATCTCGTTCAGCGACTTGCGGCCGAAGTTCGGGGTGCGCAGCATCTCGGCTTCGGTTTTCTGGATGAGATCGCCGATGTAGACGATGTTGTCGTTCTTCAGGCAGTTGGCCGAACGCACCGAAAGCTCGAGTTCGTCGACCTTCTTGAGCAGCGCCGGGTTGAAGGCGAGCTCGGTGACGGCTTCGGTGGCGACTTCCTTCTGCGGCTCGTCGAAGTTGACGAACAGGCCAAGCTGGTCCTGCAGGATGCGGGCGGCGAAAGCCACCGCGTCCTCACCCGAGATCGAACCGTCGGTCTCGATGGTCATGGTCAGCTTGTCATAGTCGAGAACCTGGCCCTCGCGGGTGTTTTCGACCTTGTAGGAGACCTTCTTGACCGGCGAATACAGGCTGTCGACCGGGATCAGGCCGATCGGCGCGTCTTCGGCGCGGTTGCGCTCTGCCGGGACATAGCCCTTGCCGGTGTCGACGGTGAATTCCATGCGGATTTCAGCGCCTTCGTCCAGCGTGCAGATGACGTGGTCGGGGTTGAGGATCTCGACGTCGCCAACCGTCTGGATGTCGCCAGCCAGAACCGCACCCGGACCCTGCTTGCGAACGACCATGCGCTTGGGACCATCGCCTTCCATCCGGATGGCGATTTCCTTGATGTTGAGCACGATGTCGGTCACGTCTTCACGCACACCGGCGATCGACGAGAATTCATGCAGAACGCCGTCGATCTGCACGGCGGTCACAGCCGCACCGCGCAGCGAAGACAGAAGCACGCGGCGCAGCGCGTTGCCGAGCGTCAGGCCAAAGCCGCGCTCGAGCGGCTCGGCGACCAGCGTGGTCAGCGTCTTCTTCTTCGACGAGAACTCGATCTTGTTCGGCTTGATCAGTTCCTGCCAATTTTTCTGGATCATGATGCTTTCCTTCCGTTGACCCGCCACCATCCAATCGTGGCGGGCGACCTGGAGTGCCGTGGAGGAGCGCCAGAGGCGCTCGCGCGGCGTTCGGTAATGTCTTAGACGCGGCGCTTCTTGCGCGGGCGGCAGCCATTGTGCGGGATCGGCGTCACATCACGGATCGAGGTGATGGTGAAGCCGGCCGCCTGCAGGGCGCGAAGCGCCGATTCACGACCGGAGCCGGGTCCGCAGACCTCGACTTCGAGCATGCGCATGCCGTGTTCCTGGGCCTTCTTGGCGACGTCTTCGGCAGCCATCTGGGCTGCGAACGGGGTCGACTTGCGCGAACCCTTGAAGCCCTGGGCACCGGCCGACGACCAGGCAATCGAATTGCCCTGCGCGTCGGTAATGGTGATCATCGTGTTGTTGAAGGTCGAATTGACGTGGGCAACGCCCGACGAGATGTTCTTGCGTTCGCGACGGCGAACACGAGCGGCTTCCTTGGCCATGATAGTCCTTTCAGTTGATCTCTACACCGCCGTAATGCCAGCGGCTCCACCTTACAAAGGGAGTAGGGGAATAGGGCAGTAAGGGAGTAGGGAAAAATGCGCCCCGATCGACGGGCATTCCCTACTGCCTTACTCCCCTACTCCCTTATTCCCCTAAATTACTTCTTCTTGCCGGCGATCGACTTGGCCGGGCCCTTGCGGGTGCGTGCATTGGTGTGCGTGCGCTGGCCGCGAACCGGCAGCGAGCGGCGGTGACGCAGGCCACGGTAGCAGCCGAGGTCCATCAGACGCTTGATATTCATCGAGACTTCGCGGCGCAGGTCGCCTTCGACCTGGTAGTCGCGGTCGATGGTCTCGCGGATCTGCAGCACTTCCGCGTCGGTCAACTGGTTGACGCGGCGCTCGGCCGGGATGCCGACCTTGTCGACGATCTCCTGGGCGAACTTCTTGCCAATGCCGTGAATGTACTGAAGCGCAATGACGACGCGCTTGTTGGTCGGAATGTTGACGCCGGCTATACGAGCCATATTCTTCTCTTCTCCATGTGGGCTGGACGAACCAGCGCTATCCAAAATTCCCCGCGTCCGGTGGAGGCCGGCCCATGCGGGAGTTTCCTAGTTTCAATGCGGCTGCCTTGCCCTTGCGGACAAGCAAGCCTCATGCCTGATAGGAAGACGGGCCGCCATAACCCAGCGAACCGTTCCAGTCAAGCGCAATCTTTACTTTGCCGTAACGGTCTCCCGCGGTACTGCGGCGAGCAGAGCTTCGATCTCCGCCGTCACAGTGTCGATACCGGCCATGCCGTCGACGCTCTTCAGCGTGCGTTTGGCGTAGTAATAGCCGATCAGCGGAGCGGTCTTCTTGTAATATTCCCGCAGGCGCTCTTCGAACACCACCGGGTTGTCGTCCTTGCGCACCGGCTGGCCGGCGGCCTTGGCGTCTTCGGCGCGCTTGACGATGCGGCCGACCAGCGCCTTGTCGTCGACGACGAACTCGATCACGGCGTCGAGGCCGATGCCGCGCTCGGCGAGCATCGATTCAACCGCATCGGCTTGCACCAACGTGCGCGGATAGCCGTCGAGGATGAAACCGTTGCCGCAATCGGGCTGATCGATGCGCTCGGCCACGATGGCGTTGACGATGGCGTCGGATACCAACTCGCCGGCATCCATCACCGCCTTGGCGCGCTTGCCGACTTCGGTGCCGGCCTGCACGGCAGCCCGCAGCATGTCGCCCGTCGACAGCTGGGGTATGCCGTATTTGTCTACCAGTCTTTGTGCTTGCGTCCCCTTGCCCGCTCCTGGCGGCCCAAGCAATATCAATCTCATCTGGCCTTCTTCCCCCCGCGCAACTTCGACTTCTTGATCAGGCCCTCATACTGGTGCGCGATCAGGTGACCCTGAATCTGCGCCACCGTATCGAGGGTTACACTGACCACGATCAGAAGCGATGTGCCACCGAGGTAGAATGGTACGCCAGTCGCCGAAATCAGGAATTCGGGCAGCAGGCACACCAGCACCAGATAGATGGCGCCGACGACGGTGATGCGCGTCAGGACATAGTCGATGTAATCGGCGGTGCGCTCACCCGGACGGTAGCCGGGAATGAAGCCGGAATGCTTCTTGAGCTGGTCGGCGGTGTCCTTGGGATTGAACACGATGGCCGTGTAGAAGAAGGCGAAGAACACGATCATGCCCGCATAGAACAGCATATAGAGCGGCTGGCCGTGGCCGAGCGAGGCGAGCACGGTGCTGGCCCAGGCCGGCAGGTTCGTCGTCTGCGAGAAGCCGGCGACCGTTGCCGGCAAAAGCAGCAGCGACGAGGCGAAGATCGGCGGAATGACGCCCGACGTGTTGAGCTTCAGCGGCAGATGCGAGGTGTCGCCCTGGAACATGCGGTTGCCGACCTGGCGCTTCGGATACTGGATCAGCAGGCGGCGCTGGGCGCGCTCGAAGAAGACGATCAGCGCAATGACGATGATGGCCAGCACGATGATTGCGAGAATGAGGCCAGTCGATAGCGCACCGGTGCGGCCGAGTTCCAGCGTGCCGGAGATGGCGCGTGGCAGGCCGGCCACAATGCCGGAGAAGATGATCAGCGAAATGCCGTTGCCGATGCCGCGCGCGGTGATCTGCTCGCCCAACCACATCAGGAACATGGTGCCGCCGACCAGCGTGACGACGGTCGAGATGCGGAAGAACATACCGGGATCGTTGACGATGCCGTTGCCGCCTTCGAGGCCCACCGAAATGCCATACGCCTGCACCAGCGCCAAAAGCACCGTGCCGTAGCGCGTGTACTGGTTGATGACCTTGCGGCCCTGCTCGCCTTCCTTCTTCAGCGCTTCCAGCGACGGAATGACCGAGGTCATCAGCTGCATGATGATGGAGGCCGAGATGTAAGGCATGATGCCGAGCGCGAAGATCGCCATGCGTTGCACGGCGCCGCCGGCAAACATGTTGAACATGCCGAGCACGCCCTTGGCCTGCGAAGAGAAGGCCTGAGCGAAGGCATCGGGGTTGATGCCGGGCAGCGGAATATAGGTGCCGAGGCGATAGACGAGCAGCGCGCCTACGGTGAACCAGATTCGCTTCTTCAGGTCCTCCGCCTTGGCGAAGGCCGCAAAATTCAGATTCGAGGCTAGTTGTTCTGCAGCCGAAGCCATGCCTGATTCTCCGCTAGAGCATGATGCCGAAAAGTGTGAAGCGGTTTTCGGATAACATCATGCGCTACTTCTTGATTTCTATGTCACGCTCGATGCCCGCAGCTCAGGCGGCGCGTGTCACCGAAGCTCACGAGATAAGCTCCGGGCTCTCAACATGCAAGCGGCCGCGTTGACGCGGCCGCTCAATTGATCGGATCAAAGCGCAATCGTGAGCAAAAACGAATACCGTTCCTGCCTGGTGCGCTTCAAATTGCCGTTACTCGGCAGCGGCCGCTTCCGGCAGCTTGACCGAACCGCCGGCCTTTTCGATCTTCTCGATCGCAGCCTTGGAGGCGCCGGCGACGTCGAAGGCAAGCTTTGCCTTGAGCTCGCCATCCGAGAGGATGCGCACGCCGTCCTTGACGCGGCGGATGACGCCTGCGGCAACCAGTGCCTCGGCCGTCACGGTCGCCTTGGCGTCGAGCTTCTTGGCATCGAGCGCGGTCTGGATACGGGCCAGCGACACGACGACAAAGCTCTTGGCGAAGATGTTGTTGAAGCCACGCTTCGGCAGGCGCCGGTAGAGCGGCATCTGGCCACCCTCGAAGCCGTTGATGGCGACGCCGGAGCGTGCCTTCTGGCCCTTGACGCCGCGACCGCCGGTCTTGCCCGAGCCGGAGCCGATGCCACGGCCGAGACGCTTCTTGGAGTGCGTCGCGCCGTCCTTGTCACGCAGATCGTTGAGTTTCATCTGGGTTCTCCTGCGCTTTTGCTCAGCCCTCGTCCACGACGCGGACGAGATGCTGGACGGCAGCGATCATGCCGCGCACCGAGGGAGTGTCCTCCAGCGTGCGCTGCTTGTGCATCTTGTTGAGGCCGAGGCCGACCAGCGTCGCGCGCTGTTCCTTCGGACGGCGGATCGGCGAACCGATCTGCTCAACGGTGATGGTCTTGGTTGCTTTCTTGGCCATGGTCAAAATCCCTGGTCAGATCGACTATTCTTCAGCCGCAACGGCGGTGCCGCGGCGGGCCTGAAGGGTCGAATACTTGATGCCGCGCGCAGCAGCCACATCCTTGGGATGCATCTGGCTCTTCAGCGCGTCGAACGTGGCGCGAACCATGTTGTAGGGGTTCGAGGAACCCATCGACTTGGCAACCACGTCATGCATGCCGAGCGTCTCGAAGACAGCGCGCATCGGGCCGCCGGCGATGATGCCGGTACCCTGCTTGGCAGCGCGCAGCAGCACGCGTCCCGCACCCCAGCGTCCCTCGACGTCGTGGTGCAGCGTGCGGCCCGAGCGCAGCGGCACGAAGATCATGTCGCGCTTGGCCGATTCGGTTGCCTTGCGGATCGCTTCCGGCACTTCGCGCGCCTTGCCGTGACCGAAGCCGACGCGGCCCTTCTGGTCGCCGACGACGACGAGTGCTGCAAAACCGAAGCGACGGCCGCCCTTGACGACCTTGGCGACGCGGTTGATGTGGACGAGCTTGTCCACCATGCCGTCATCGCGCTCTTCACGATCGCGGCCGCGGCCGCCATCCCTACGTTCCTGTGCCATATCCTGTTCCTTGTTTTTTTCCGGAAGCACGGTTGCTGATAAGATCCGGCGCCTCGCCCCGAATAAATCGGGAAACGGTCGCCGGGGGCGAAATTAGAAGCTCAGACCACCTTCACGGGCGGCCTCGGCCAGCGCCTTGACGCGGCCGTGATAGATGTACGCGCCGCGGTCGAAGACGACTTCCTTGACGCCAGCCTTGGTGGCGCGCTCCGCGATCAGCTTGCCGATCGCGGCCGCAGCCGCGGTGTCGGCGCCGGTCTTGAGCGAACCCTTGAGGTCCTTCTCGAGCGTCGAAGCGGCGACGATGGTGTGGCCCTTGGCGTCGTCGATGACCTGCACGTAGATGTTCTTCGACGTGCGGTGAACCGACAGACGCGGACGCTCGCCGGCGACCTTCTTGATCTGGCGACGAACGCGCTGCGCGCGGCGCTGGATGGATTCCTTGTTAGCCATGGTGGTCTTCCTTGCCTTCAAAAAACGGGGGCCGCCCTATGCGGTAGGCGAAAGCGCCTCCCGCGACCGCTCCCCGCGGCGTTGCATTTCTTTGGCTTGGCCTTTTCCGAAAAGTCTGCAACTTTTCGTGGCCAGACCTACTACTTCTTCTTGCCTTCCTTGCGGACGATCTTCTCGCCGGCATAGCGGACACCCTTGCCCTTGTAAGGCTCGGGACCGCGATACTCGCGGATCTCGGCGGCGACCTGGCCGACCTGCTGCTTGTCGATGCCGGTCACGGTGATTTCCGTCGGCTTCGGCACAGTGATCGTGATGCCAGCCGGCGTCTCGTAGACGACGTCATGGCTGAAGCCAAGAGCCAGCTGCAGGTTCTTGCCCTGAAGGGCGGCGCGATAGCCGACGCCGGTGATCTCGAGCTTCTTCTCAAAACCGTCCTTGACGCCCTGCAGAATGTTGACGATCTGCGTGCGCGACATGCCCCACTTGGAGCGGGCGGTCTTGGTCTGGTCACGCGGCTGGACAGCGATCTCGCTGCCTTCCATCTTGACCAGCACTTCGTCGTTCACCACGAACTTCAGCTCGCCCTTGGGGCCCTTCGCCGTCACGGTCTGGCCGTTGACGGTCGCGGTCACGCCCTGCGGCAGCGAAACGGGTTTCTTTCCAATACGAGACATTTGTTTGTCCTCGTCACTTCTCTTGTTTCAGGTCTGCCGAATTAGAAAATCTGGCAGAGGATTTCGCCGCCGACATTCTGTTCGCGTGCTTCGTGGTCGGCCATCACGCCCTTCGGCGTCGAAAGGATGGCGATGCCGAGGCCGTTGGCGACGTGCGGGATCGACTTGGCCGAGACGTAAACGCGGCGGCCCGGCTTCGAGACGCGGGCGATTTCGCGCACGACCGGAGCACCGTCGAAATACTTCAGCTCGATTTCGATCTCGGACTTGCCGTTGTCGAAGTCGGTCTGGCTGTAGTCGCGGATATAGCCTTCAGCCTTCAGCACGTCGAGGACGCGGGTACGCAGGCGCGAGGCCGGCGTCGAGACGCTCGACTTCTTGCGGCCATACGCGTTGCGGATGCGGGTCAGCATATCGCCGAGAGGATCGCTCAATGACATGTTATGTCCTCCTTACCAGCTCGACTTGACCAGGCCCGGGATCTGGCCGTTATTGCCGAGATCACGAAGCGCGATGCGCGATACTTTGAGCTTGCGATAGTAGGCGCGCGGGCGCCCCGTCACTTCGCAGCGGTTGCGGATGCGGATCTTGGCCGAGTTGCGCGGCAGGGCAGCCAGCTTCAGCTGAGCGCGGAAGCGCTCTTCCATCGGCTTGGACTGGTCCATGATGATCGCCTTCAGCGCAGCGCGCTTGGGACCGTACTGGTCGGCAAGCTTGCGGCGCCTGTTGTTCTTCTCGACTGAGCTGGTCTTTGCCATTTCAGATTTTTCCTTTTCTCGCTGCCGTTACTGGCGGAAGGGGAAGTTGAAGGCCTTGAGCAATGCCCTGGCTTCGTCGTCCGTCTTCGCAGTCGTACAAACGATGACGTCCATGCCCCAGATCTGATCAACCTTGTCGTAGTTGATCTCCGGGAACACGATGTGTTCCTTGATGCCCATGGCGTAGTTGCCACGGCCATCGAAGCTCTTCGGATTCAGTCCGCGGAAGTCGCGGACGCGCGGCAGTGCGATGTTCACGAGGCGGTCGAGGAACTCGTACATGCGTTCCTTGCGCAACGTGACCTTGGCGCCGATCGGCATCTTCTCGCGGACCTTGAAGCCGGCGATGGAGTTGCGGGCGCGGGTGACGACGGCCTTCTGGCCGGCGATCATCGCCAGGTCTTCGGCCGCAATCGAAGGCTTCTTCGAATCCGCGGTCGCTTCGCCGACGCCCATGTTCAGTACGATCTTGTCGATGCGCGGAACCTGCATCTCGTTGTCGTAGCCGAACTGCTCCTGCAACGCCTTGCGGATGGTCTCGTTGTAGACCTGCTTGAGGCGCGGCGTGTTATTGGCCTTGGACTGTTTGCTTTCAGCCTTGGGCTTCGTGGTTTGAGCCTTAGCCATTGATGACTTCTCCCGAGCGCTTGGCGACGCGCACCTTCTTGCCGTCCTTCTGGAAGATGAAACCGACGCGGGTCGGCTTGCCATCCTTGGGGTCGGCCAGCGCGATGTTCGACAGCTGGATCGGCGCTTCCTTGGTGATGATCCCGCCCTCTTGGGACTGGGACTGCTTCTGGTGACGGCGGATCATGTTGACGCCACGCACCAGCGCGGTGTCTTCCTTCGGCTGAACCGAGAGGACTTCGCCCGAACGGCCCTTGTCCTTGCCGGCCAGCACGACGACCTTGTCGCCTTTTCTAATCTTTTGCATTGGTCCGGCTCCTTACAGCACTTCAGGCGCGAGCGAGATGATCTTCATGTGGTTCTTGGCGCGGAGTTCGCGCGGAACCGGTCCGAAGATACGCGTGCCGATCGGCTCTTTCTTGTTGTCGACGAGAACGGCCGCGTTCTTGTCGAAACGGATCACGCTGCCGTCCGGGCGGCGGATGTCCTTGGCCGTGCGAACCACGACCGCCTTCATCACATCGCCCTTCTTAACGCGGCCGCGCGGAATGGCTTCCTTGATGGACACCACGATGATGTCGCCCACGGAAGCGTATTTCCGCTTCGAGCCGCCCAGCACCTTGATGCACATGACACGACGCGCGCCGGAATTATCCGCGACGTCGAGGTTTGTTTGCATCTGAATCATGACTGGCCGCCTTCTTCTTTTCTAACGGGACGGGCTCAAAGCCCCTCCCCGGTCTGTCCAAAATTCGTTGTTTACGCCTGGTCCGAAGACACGACGATCCAGCGCTTATCCTTGGAAATCGGCTTCGATTCCTGGATGAACACCTCGTCGCCGACCTTGTGGGCGTTGTTCTCGTCGTGCGCCTTGTACTTCTTGGTCATGCGCACGGTCTTCTTCATCACGGGATGCGTGAAGCGCCGTTCGACCTTGACGACTACCGTCTTCTCGTTTTTGTCGCTGACGACGGTGCCCTGCAGAATGCGCTTTGGCATGGTTTTCGTCCTTAAGCCTTCTTGGCCGCGGACTTTTCCGCAGCGATGGTCTTGATACGCGCAATGTCCTTGCGGACCTGCCTCACGCGCGCGGTCTTCTCGAGCTGGCCGGTGGCCTTCTGGAAGCGCAGGTTGAACTGCTCCTTCTTCAGGCTGGCCAAATCGTCGGTCAGCTGGTCCTGGGTCTTGGTCCGGATGTCTTCGGCTTTCATGATCAGCCCGTCCTTATTCTGCGATGCGCTGTACGAAGCGCGTCCTGACCGAGAGCTTGGCCGCGCCGAGACGCAGCGCCTCACGGGCGGTTTCTTCGTTGACGCCGTCGATCTCGAACATGATGCGGCCCGGCTTGACGCGCGCCGCCCAGTAATCGACCGCGCCCTTACCCTTACCCATGCGCACTTCGGTCGGCTTCGACGTTACCGGCACATCGGGGAAAATACGGATCCACACGCGGCCGGCGCGCTTCATCTCACGAGTGATCGCGCGGCGGGCCGCCTCGATCTCACGCGCGGTGACGCGGTTCGGCTCAAGCGCCTTCAGCCCGAAACCACCGAAATCCAGGTTGGTGCCGCCCTTTGCGGTACCATGGATACGGCCCTTGAACTGCTTGCGGAACTTTGTGCGCTTTGGCTGCAGCATCGTTCTAACTCCAAATTCCTAAATAATCAGGCGTTTTCGCGACGACGACCGCGTTCGCGATCACCACCACCGCCATGCGCAGCATCACCCTCGGTCGCGCGACGCTCCGAAGCCATCGGATCGTGTTCGAGGATTTCGCCCTTGAACACCCAGACCTTGACGCCGCAGATGCCGTAAGCCGTGTTCGCTTCGGCCGTGCCGTAGTCGACATCGGCGCGCAGCGTATGCAGCGGCACGCGGCCTTCGCGGTACCATTCCATGCGCGCGATCTCGGCGCCGCCGAGACGGCCGGCGCAGTTGATGCGGATGCCTTCGGCACCGAGGCGCATCGCCGACTGAACGGCGCGCTTCATGGCGCGGCGGAACGCGATACGACGCTCGAGCTGCTGGGCGATCGACTGGGCGACCAGGGTCGCGTCGATTTCCGGCTTGCGCACTTCAACGATGTTGAGGTGCGTCTCGGACTTCGTCATCTCCATCAGCTTCTTGCGAAGCTTCTCGATGTCGGCGCCCTTCTTGCCGATGATCAGACCCGGACGCGCCGCATGGATGGTGACGCGGCACTTCTTGTGCGGACGCTCGATCACGACCTTGGAGATCGCAGCTTGCTTGAGTTCCTTCTCAAGATACTTGCGGATCTTGATGTCCTCATGCAGCAGCTTGCCGTACTCGCCGGTGTTCGCGAACCAGCGCGAATCCCAGGTGCGGTTGATGCCGAGGCGAAGACCGATCGGATTGACTTTCTGGCCCATTATGCGGCCTCCCCTTTTTCTTCGACTTCACGAACGACGATCGTGAGGTGCGAGAACGGCTTCTCGATACGGCTGGCGCGACCGCGACCACGAGCATGGAAGCGCTTCATGACGATCGACTTGCCGACATAGGCTTCCGCCACGATCAGCGCATCGACGTCGAGGTCGTGGTTGTTTTCCGCGTTGGCGATCGCCGATTCCAGCGTCTTCTTGACCGTGCCGGAAATCCGCTTGGCCGAGAATTCGAGGTCGGAAAGCGCTGTCGCGACCTTCTTGCCGCGGATCAGCGCGGCAACCAGGTTCAGCTTCTGCGGGCTGATACGGATCGTGCGCAGAACGGCGCGCGCTTCGTTGTCAGCAAGCCTGCGCGGAGCTTTGGCCTTGCCCATGATTATTTCCTCTTCGCCTTCTTATCCGCGCCGTGACCGTAATAGGTCCGGGTCGGAGCGAATTCACCGAACTTGTGACCGACCATGTCCTCGTTCACCGAGACGGGAACATGCTTCTGGCCGTTGTAGACACCGAAGGTGAAGCCGACGAACTGCGGCAGGATGGTGGAGCGACGGCTCCACATCTTGATCACCTCATTGCGACCACCTTCACGAACCTTGTCCACCTTCTTGAGAAGGTAGCCGTCGATGAAGGGGCCTTTCCAAATAGAACGAGTCACTTGGCGTTACCTCTTCTTAGCTCTTGCGCTGATGGCGCGAGCGCAGGATGAACTTGTCGGTCGCCTTGTTGGACCGCGTCTTCTTGCCCTTGGTCGGCTTGCCCCACGGGCTGACCGGATGACGGCCACCGGAGGTGCGGCCTTCACCACCGCCATGCGGATGGTCGACCGGGTTCATGGTCACGCCGCGATTGTGCGGGCGCTTGCCGCGCCAGACCGTGCGGCCGGCCTTGCCGTCGTTGATGTTGCCGTGGTCGGGGTTCGACACGGCGCCGACGGTGGCCATGCAGGAGCCGTGAACGACACGCTGCTCGCCCGAGTTGAGGCGCAGGATCGCCATGCCCTGATCGCGACCGACCAACTGGCCGTAGCCACCGGCCGAACGGGCAACCTGAGCGCCCTTGCCCGGCTTCAGCTCGATGTTGTGGACGATCGTGCCGACCGGCATCGAGGCCAGCGGCATCGCATTGCCCGGCTTCACGTCGACCGATTCACCGGCCACGATCTTGTCGCCGGCGGCAAGGCGCTGCGGAGCGATGATGTAGGACAGCTCGCCATCGTCGTACTTGATCAGCGCGATGAAGGCGGTGCGGTTCGGATCGTATTCAATACGCTCGACCGTGCCGACAACGTCGAACTTGCGGCGCTTGAAGTCGATGATGCGGTACGAACGCTTGTGACCGCCGCCGATGAAGCGGGCCGTGATGCGGCCGTGATTGTTGCGGCCGCCCGACTTGGTCAGGCCTTCGGTCAGGCCCTTGACGGGCTTGCCCTTGTAGAGGCCCGAGCGGTCGACGATGACCAGCTGACGGGTGCTCGGCGTTACCGGGTTGAATTTTTTAAGTGCCATTGTCCTGTCCTCGCGGCCTAGCTCAGAGACCCGTCGCGACGTCGATCGACTGGCCATCGGCCAGCGTCACAATCGCCTTCTTGACGTCGCTCTGGCGGCCGATCGTGCCGCGGAAGCGCTTGATCTTGCCCTTGCGGACAAGCGTGTTCACGGCCGTAACCTTGACGCCAAACAGCGCTTCGACAGCGGCCTTGATTTCCGGCTTCGACGCCTTCTTGGCGACGTTGAAGACGACCTGGTTGTTCTCGGAAGCCATGGTCGACTTTTCGGTGATCGCCGGCGAGACGATCACGTCGTAATGACGAAGGTCGGTCATTTAAAGCGCTCCTCGAGAGCCTCGACGGCGGCCTTCGAAAGGACCAGCGTGCCGCGGCGAAGAATGTCGTAGACGTTGATGCCCTGGATGGGCAGCACGTCGATGTTCGGGATGTTGGTCGCCGCCAGCTTGAAGTTCTGGTCAAGCTCGGCACCGCCGATCACCAAAGCGTTGGTCAGGCCCAGCGTCGCGAAATTCGCGATCAGCGCCTTCGTCTTGGCCTCGGTCAGCTTCAGCTCGTCGATGATGATGATCGACGCGCTCTTGGCCTTGGCCGAGAGAGCATGCCGCAAGCCCAGAGCGCGCACCTTCTTCGGCAGATCGTGCTCGTGGCTGCGAACGACCGGGCCGTGAGCCTTGCCGCCGCCGCGGAACTGCGGAGCGCGTGCCGAATGGTGACGAGCGCGGCCCGTACCCTTCTGCTTGTACATCTTGGCGCCGGTACGCGCGATTTCCGCGCGACCCTTGGCCTTGTGCGTGCCCTGCTGGCGCTTGGCCAGCTGCCAGCGCACGACGCGCTGCAGGATGTCCTCGCGCGGATCAAGGCCGAAAATCTCCTCGGAGAGTTTCACCTTGCCGGCGTCCTTGCCGCCAAGCGTTGTGATCTTGAGATCCATTATTCTGCTCCCTCTGCGGCCGGAGCCTCGTTCTTCGCAACGGCGCGGATCGCGGCAGGCTTCGGCGCATTGGCCGGCAGTGCCACCTTGGCCGCATCGCGGACCAGGATCCAGGCGCCCTTCGATCCGGGAACCGCACCGCGGATCAGGATCAGGCCGCGATCGGCGTCGGTCGAAACGATCTCGACATTCTGTGTGGTGACGCGGGTGTCGCCCATGTGGCCAGCCATATGCTTGCCCTTGAACACCTTGCCCGGGTCCTGACGCTGGCCGGTCGAACCGTGCGTACGGTGCGAAACCGAGTTACCGTGCGTCGCGCGGCCACCACCCATGTGGTGGCGCTTGATGACGCCCTGGAAACCCTTGCCGATCGTCGTGCCCGTCACATCGACCTTCTGGCCGGCGACGAAGTGCTCGACAGTGATCTCGGCGCCGACATCGATCATGTTGTCGGCGGAGACGCGAAACTCGGCGACCTTCGCCTTCGGCTCGACGGAAGCGGTCGCGAAATGGCCGCGCATCGCCTTCGACGTGTTCTTCACCTTGGCAAGGCCAACGCCGAGCTGAACGGCCGTGTAGCCGTTCTTCTCCTGCGTGCGCTGAGCCACGACCTGGCAGTTCTCCATCTGGAGAACGGTGACGGGAACATGTTCCCCGGCATCATTATAGATGCGGGTCATTCCCACCTTCTTTGCAATCACACCTGAACGCATCGGTTCAATTCCTTTAGAGTTCCGGGCCAGGGGCACCGCCCCTTACCGCGCTCTCATTCCCTTAGAGCTTGATCTCGACGTCGACACCGGCGGCCAGATCGAGCTTCATCAAAGCATCGACGGTCTGCGGGGTCGGATCGACGATGTCGAGCAGACGCTTGTGCGTGCGCATCTCGAACTGCTCGCGGCTCTTCTTGTCGACGTGAGGCGACCGGTTGACCGTGAACTTTTCGATCCGCGTCGGCAGCGGAATGGGGCCGCGAACGTTTGCTCCGGTGCGCTTGGCCGTCGACACGATTTCTTTCGTCGAGGCGTCGAGCACGCGGTGATCAAACGCCTTCAGGCGGATGCGGATATTCTGTCCGTTCATGCGTCACTTCCTTGTTCTGGCGCGGCGCGGGCAACTCCGCGCCCGCGACAGATCGGTTTAAGTCTAATTATTCTTTGATGGTGACGACGATGCCGGCACCGACGGTGCGGCCGCCTTCACGGATGGCGAAGCGCAGCTTCTCTTCCATGGCGATCGGCACGATCAGCTCGACATCGACCGTGATGTTGTCGCCGGGCATCACCATCTCGGTGCCTTCCGGCAGCGACACGATACCGGTCACGTCCGTCGTGCGGAAATAGAACTGCGGACGGTAGTTGGTGAAGAACGGCGTGTGACGGCCACCTTCGTCCTTGGTCAGGATGTAGGCTTCAGCCACGAACTTCTTGTGCGGCTTCACCGTACCGGGCTTGGCCAGAACCTGGCCGCGCTCGACACCTTCACGATCAACGCCGCGCAGCAGCGCGCCGATGTTGTCGCCGGCCTGGCCCTGATCGAGCAGCTTGCGGAACATTTCGACGCCCGTGCAGGTCGTCTTGGTCGTCGGACGGATGCCGATGATCTCGAGTTCCTCGCCGACCTTGACAATGCCGCGCTCGACGCGGCCGGTGACGACCGTGCCACGGCCCGAGATCGAGAACACGTCTTCGATCGGCATCAGGAACGGCTTGTCCAGCGGACGAACCGGGGTCGGGATGTAGGCGTCGACCGCAGCCATCAGCTCGCGGATCGCGTCTTCGCCGATCGTCTTGTTGGAATCTTCAAGAGCCGCCAGCGCCGAACCCTTGACGATCGGAATGTCGTCGCCGGGGAATTCGTTCTTCGACAGAAGCTCGCGCACCTCGAGCTCGACCAGTTCGAGGAGTTCCGCGTCGTCGACCTGGTCGACCTTGTTCAAAAACACCACGATCGACGGCACGCCGACCTGACGGGCAAGCAGGATGTGCTCGCGGGTCTGCGGCATCGGGCCATCGGCAGCCGACACGACCAGGATCGCGCCGTCCATCTGCGCGGCACCGGTGATCATGTTCTTCACGTAGTCGGCGTGGCCGGGGCAGTCGACGTGAGCATAGTGGCGGTTGGCCGTCTCGTATTCGACGTGCGCCGTCGAGATGGTGATGCCACGGGCCTTCTCTTCGGGCGCCGCATCGATCTGGTCATAGCGCTTGTATTCGCCAAAATACTTCGTGATCGCCGCCGTCAGCGACGTCTTGCCATGGTCGACGTGACCAATCGTGCCGATGTTCACATGAGGCTTAGTGCGCTCGAATTTACCTTTTGCCATGTGATGTCTCCAATCTGCTGCCCGTACGGGCCTTGAATTAAGTTACCGATGCAACCCGTCCGGGTTACGCGTATTTCTTCTGAACTTCCTGGGCGACCGCGGTCGGCACAGGCTCGTAGTGATCGAACTGCATCGTGTAGGCCGCACGGCCCTGGCTCATCGAGCGCAGGTTGTCGACGTACTTGAACATGTTGGCCAGCGGCACCATCGCGTTGATCACGACAGCAACGCCACGCGCTTCCTGGCCCTGGATCTGGCCGCGACGGCCGTTCAGGTCGCCGATGACGCTGCCGACATAGTCTTCCGGCGTCACGACTTCGACCTTCATGATCGGCTCGAGCAGCTGCACGCCAAGCTTGGGCGCGGCTTCACGGAAGCAGGCGCGGCCGGCGATTTCGAACGCCAGGACGCTGGAGTCCACATCGTGGTAAGCGCCGTCGATGAGCGTCGCCTTGACGCCGATCATCGGGAAGCCGGCGAACGGGCCGGACGTCATGACGCTGTTGATGCCCTTTTCGACACCCGGGATGTATTCCTTCGGAACCGCACCGCCGACGATCTTCGATTCGAACTCGAACTCCGAGCTTTCCGGGTTCGGCTCGAACTGGATCTTGACGCGAGCGAACTGACCGGTACCGCCGGTCTGCTTCTTGTGCGTGTAGTCCTGCTCGTGCCTGCGGGTGATGGTCTCGCGGTAAGCCACCTGCGGTGCACCGACATTGGCTTCGACCTTGAACTCGCGACGCATGCGGTCGACGATGATGTCGAGGTGAAGCTCGCCCATGCCCGAGATGATGGTCTGGCCCGATTCCTCGTCGGTCTTGACGCGGAAGGACGGATCCTCGGCGGCCAGACGGTGAAGGGCGAGGCCCATCTTTTCCTGGTCGTTCTTGGTCTTCGGCTCGATCGCAATCTGGATGACCGGATCGGGGAATTCCATGCGCTCGAGGATGACCGGGTGCAGCGGATCGCTGAGCGTATCGCCAGTGGTCGTGTCCTTGAGGCCAGCCAGAGCAACGATGTCGCCGGCAAAGGCCTCTTCGACGTCGGCGCGCGAATTCGCATGCATCTGCAGCATGCGGCCGATGCGCTCTTTCTTACCCTTGACGGTGTTGTCGAGCGAGATGCCCTTGGTCAGCTTGCCCGAATAGATGCGGGCAAAGGTCAGCGAACCGACGAACGGGTCGTTCATGATCTTGAAGGCCAGCATCGACAGCGGCTCGTTGTCGTCGGCGTGACGCTCGATCTCGGCGTCGGTCTTGGCATCGACGCCCTTGATCGCGGGAACATCGGCCGGCGACGGCAGGTATTCGACGACGGCGTCGAGCAGCGGCTGCACGCCCTTGTTCTTGAACGCCGAGCCACAGAACATCGGGTAGAACTTGACCGCGATCGTGCCCTTGCGGATCAGCGAGCGGATCTCGTCATTCGACGGCATCTTGCCTTCGAGGTAATTCTCAAGCGCCGTCTCGTCCATTTCGACGGCGGCTTCGATCATCTTCTCGCGGTATTCCTCGGCGCGAGCCTTGAGGTCGGCCGGGATCTCGACGACGTCCCAGGCAGCGCCCAGCGTCTCGTCGCGCCATACCAGCGCGTTCATCTCGACGAGGTCGACGACACCCTTGAACTCGGTCTCGGCGCCGATCGGCAGCTGCATGACGACAGCCTGCGCACCGAGGCGCGAGCCGATCATCTCGACCGAGCGGTAGAAGTCGGCGCCGATCTTGTCCATCTTGTTGCAGAAAATCATGCGCGGAACGCGATACTTGTCGGCCTGGCGCCAGACAGTCTCGGTCTGCGGCTCGACACCGGCATTGGCGTCGAGCAGCGCAATGGCGCCGTCGAGCACGCGCAGCGAACGCTCGACTTCGATGGTGAAGTCGACGTGTCCGGGAGTGTCGATGATGTTGAAGCGGTACATCTTGCCGTCACGGCCCTTCCAGAAGGTCGTGGTGGCGGCGGACGTGATGGTGATGCCGCGTTCCTGCTCCTGCTCCATCCAATCCATGGTGGCAGCGCCGTCGTGCACTTCGCCGATCTTGTGCGACTTGCCCGTGTAATAGAGGACGCGCTCGGTGGTCGTCGTCTTGCCGGCGTCAATATGCGCCATGATACCGAAATTGCGGTAGTCTTCGATTTTATATTCGCGGGCCATCTTGGATGCCTTCTCAGTCTCGTTCGCGCTTTACCAGCGGTAGTGTGCGAAAGCGCGGTTGGCTTCAGCCATCTTGTGGGTGTCTTCACGCTTCTTGACGGCCGTGCCGCGGTTGTTGGCCGCGTCCATCAGCTCGCCGGAGAGGCGGTCAACCATCGTGGTCTCGTTGCGGTTGCGAGCCGCTGCAATCAGCCAGCGGATCGCCAGGGCCTGACGGCGCTCGGGGCGCACATCGACCGGAACCTGGTAGGTGGCGCCGCCGACGCGACGCGACCGGACTTCCACATGCGGCGCGACATTGTCGAGCGCCTGATGGAAGACGGTGACCGGCTCCTGCTTGGTCTTCGACTGAACCTGGTCGAGCGCACCGTAGACGATGGTCTCGGCAACCGACTTCTTGCCGTCATACATGACGGCGTTCATGAACTTGGTAACGATCAGATCGCCGAACTTCGGGTCCGGATTGATCTCACGCTTTTCTGCACTGTGACGACGCGACATGGCTTTTGTCTCTCAATCTCGTAGCCTTGCGCAGCAAAAGCGCGAAGGCCGGAAAATCTTACTTCGGACGCTTGGCGCCGTACTTCGAACGGCGCTGCTTGCGGTTCTTCACGCCCTGCGTGTCGAGCACGCCGCGGATGATGTGGTAGCGCACGCCCGGAAGATCCTTGACGCGACCGCCGCGGATCATGACCACGGAGTGTTCCTGAAGGTTGTGACCTTCGCCGGGGATGTAGCCGATCACTTCAAAGCCGTTGGTCAGGCGGATCTTGGCCACCTTGCGCAGTGCCGAGTTCGGCTTCTTCGGCGTCGTTGTATAAACGCGCGTGCAGACGCCCCGCTTCTGCGGGTTCTGCTGCATGGCCGGGACCTTGTTGCGCTTCACCGGCGCAATGCGCGGCTTGCGGATCAGCTGGTTGACGGTAGGCATTAAACCCTCTTGTCTCTCAATTCCGTGTCTCGCCCGGTCAGGGCCGCTCAAAGCGTCAATTCCATACGCAAATTCGGGCCATAAACCGCGCCTCGCGGTCCTGCCCGAACAAAATGCAGAGGAAGCGGAAACCGCTTCATGCGCGCCGGAAATGTCTTTTCGCTCGTAAAACGAACCCTGTTTGAGGCAAACTCCAAAGCGTGTCGCTTCGGAAGGGAGAGCCTCACATCGGTTCTGACTGGGCGGCTTCTACTCGCAAGACCGTGAACCGTCAACCCCGGCGCGCCAAATATTGCGCGCCAGACAGGGCGTGGCAGCCATGCGAAAATCGCATGTAATTTTCTTTCGCCTTTTTGCAAGAGCGAGGAAGAAAGTAACCGCGCAGGCAAGAAAGTGACCGGCTTTTGGCTGTCCTGCGCCGGGGCTTCATGGCAAAAGGCGCCATGGACAGCGCAAATCCCCTCGCCCGCCCCCGATCCAAGAGGAATCAGCCCGTGAACGACAATGAGGAACGCCCGGTCACCATCATCACCGGCCGTGTCTGGAAAAGGAAAGGCGGCAAGCCCGAAGGCGTGCATGTGATGCTGGTCGCGCCCGACGACGATTCGGCCGTGCGCCGTGCTCTCGAATCGCTCGCCGCCGAAGGCTATGCAGAGGCCGAGCTCGACCAGATCGGCGACATGGAGGGCGAGCCCGACGATGAGCCGCATCTGTCGGCCTTCCAGGGTGCACTCGAAGGCGAAGTGTCGATCGTGACGTTCGAGGTTCCGCTCTAAACAACGGAATCGGCAACAAGGGGAATCGGGGGATGGCCATCTCAGCAGCGGCAAAACCTGCATCGCGTGCCTGGGCCGACCGGGCGGTTGCCGCCATCGAAGCCGACCAGCACCGCTCGGCCGATACCCATCTGTGGAAGCTCGACCTGCCGGCGCTTGCCGGCATCGACTTCTACCTCAAGGACGAATCGACACATCCGACCGGCAGCCTGAAGCACCGGCTGGCGCGCTCGCTTTTCCTCTATGCGCTGTGCAACGGCCTTGTCCGCGAAGGATCGCCGGTGGTCGAGGCCTCCTCAGGCTCGACCGCGGTGTCGGAAGCCTATTTCGCCCGAATGATCGGCGTGCCGTTCTACGCGGTGATGCCGCGTTCGACCTCGCCGGAGAAGATCGCCGCCATCGAGCATTATGGCGGCAAATGCCATTTCATCGACGATGGCCGCCGCATCTATGCCGAATCGGCCGAACTGGCGACGAGGCTCAACGGCTATTTCATGGATCAGTTCACCCATGCCGAGCGCGCCACCGACTGGCGCGGCAACAACAACATCGCCGAATCCATCTTCGGGCAGATGCGCGAGGAGCGGCACCCGATTCCCGCCTGGATCGTGATGAGCGCCGGCACCGGCGGCACCACCGCAACGATCGGCCGCTACCTGCGCTACAAACAGCACGCAACGCGGCTGTCGGTCGCCGACGTCGAACGCTCGGCCTTCTTCGATGGCTTCTCCACCCACGATGCCAACTGCCGTTGCGAGCAGCCGTCACGCATCGAAGGCATCGGCCGGCCGCGCGTCGAACCGTCTTTTGTACCCGGCGTCATCGACCACATGCTGCGGGTCCCCGACGCGGTGTCGCTTGCCTCAATGCGGGTCCTGTCGCGTCACCTCGGCCGGCGCGTCGGCGGTTCGACCGGCACCAACTTCATCGCCATGTGCTTTCATGCCGCGCGCCTGATCGCGGCCGGCGAGACCGGATCGTTGGTAACGCTGATCTGCGATTCCGGCGAGCGCTACGCCAACACCTATTATTCCGACGAATGGCTGCAGGCGAACGGCCTCGACCCTTCTCCCTTCGAACCGGCGATCGAAGCGTTTCTGGCTGGCGGAGCGTTGACGCTCAACTTCCAGGAAAGCTGGGGCTGAGACGTCTGCCTGCCGCTTGCCCATGATCGGCGTTCTGCTAAGAACCGGGCGGCTTTACCAACCCTTGGAGTTCCCATGTCTGTGAATCCCATCAAGCTCGGCATCGTCGGCGTCGGCAAGATCGTGCGCGACCAGCATCTGCCGGCGGTGGCCAAGGATGGGGATTACCGCCTGGTCGCCGCCGCCAGCCGGCACGGCAAGGTCGACCACATCCCGAATTTTCCGACCATAGAGGCGATGCTCGAGGCGGTGCCTGAACTCGAGGCCGTGTCGCTGTGCATGCCGCCGCAGTATCGCTACGACGCGGCGCGCACCGCGCTGATCGCGAAAAAGCATGTCTTCCTGGAGAAGCCGCCGGGCGCCACGGTCAGCGAGGTCGAGGAGTTGAAGCGATTGGCGGACGCCAACGGTGTCACGCTGTTCGCCAGCTGGCATTCGCGTTACGCGCCGGCAGTTGAGGCCGCACGCACCTTCCTGGCTTCGGCCAAGGTCACCTCGGCGGCAATCGTCTGGAAGGAAGATGTCCGCCGCTGGCACCCGAACCAGGACTGGATCTGGGCCCCGGGCGGTTTCGGTGTCTTCGATCCCGGCATCAACGCGCTGTCGATCGTGACCCACATCCTGCCGGCGATGTTCATCACCTCGGCCGTGCTCGACTTTCCCGAAAACCGCGCCTCGCCGGCCGCCGCCCACGTCAATTTCCGCACTTCGGATGGGTTGCCGGTCACGATGGAACTCGACTGGCTGCAGACCGGCCCGCAGAGCTGGGACATTCTGGCCGACACCGACAAGGGCAAGATGGTGCTGTCGGGCGGCGGCACCAGGCTCGCCGTCGACGGCAAGTTGGTTCATGACGAGCCGGAGGCCGAATATCCCCAGCTCTACCGGCGTTTCGCCGAAATCGTGCGCGCCGGCATCTCCGATGTCGACCTGGCGCCGCTCCAGCACGTCGCCGACGCCTTCATGCTCGGCAAGCGCAATGTGGTGGAAGCGTTCTTCGACTGACCTAAGCGACAGGTCCCGCTACTCGACGATGGCAATCGCAAACCCGTCATAGCCCTTGGCGCCGACGGTCTGGATGGCGGTGCCGTCCAGACGCTTGTCGGCGCCTATGAAGGAGAACGCGGCGCGTGCGCCTTCGATATAGGCATCACGGCCATCGTCGTTGAGCACGGTACCGTCTCGGACGACGTTGTCGCAGATGATAACCGTTCCCGGCTGTGACAGCCGCATCGCCCATGACAGATAATTCGGGTTGTTCGGCTTGTCGGCGTCGATGAAGATCAGGTCGAACGGACCGGCATTTTCGGCAGCAAGCGTCTCAAGCGACTGCAGCGCCGGACCAGTCCGCAGCTCGACCTTGTCCGACACCCCTGCCCGCTCCAAGTTCGAGCGCGCGACTTTGGCGTGGTGCGGGTCGAGTTCGAGCGTCACGACCTTGCCGTCGGCCGGCAATCCCCTGGCCATCCAGATAGTCGAGTAGCCGCCGAGCGTGCCGACCTCCAGCACCCGCTTCGCGCCACGAATGCGCACCAGCAGTGACAACAGCTTGCCCTGCGCGGCCGAGACGTCGATGGCCGGCAGGCCCTGGTCACGATTGGTCGCGAGCACCGCGTCAAGCACGGGATCCGTCTCGAACAGGGAGGAGAGGATGTAGTCGTCGACAGCCGTCCAGGTCTTGTTGCTCATGGTTCTTCCTCTTTCGTAAGGCCAAAACGCGAAAAGGGGCCACTTGGGCCCCTTTTCTTTTTCTCGTCCTGCCGCGCTTACTGCGCGGCGTTGACCATGTCGGTCAGCATCGGCTCGGCGATCTCGACACCCGAGGCCTTGCGGCGCTCGTCGATGATCAGTTCGTCGCGCGAGGTGGCGATACGCCGGATCTGGCTCATCGTGCCGCCGGTACCGGCCGGGATCAGGCGGCCGACAATGACGTTTTCCTTCAGGCCCTGCAGCATGTCGGTCTTGCCGGCAACCGCAGCTTCCGTCAGCACCCTGGTCGTCTCCTGGAAGGAGGCGGCCGAGATGAAGGACGGCGTCTGCAGCGAGGCCTTGGTGATGCCGAGCAGCACCGGCTGACCTTCGGCCGGCTTCTTGCCGTCCTCGATCAGGCGCTCATTGACCTCTTCCAGTTCGATCACGTCGACGTGGTCGCCCGGAATGTAGGTCGAGTCGCCCTGCGTGGTGATCTCGACCTTCTGCAGCATCTGGCGAACGATCACCTCGATGTGCTTGTCGTTGATCGACACGCCCTGCAGGCGGTAGACTTCCTGGATTTCGTTCACAAGGTAGGAAGCGAGTGCTTCCACGCCCTTGATCGCCAGAATGTCGTGCGGCGCCGGATTGCCGTCGAGGATGTAGTCGCCCTTCTCGATGACGTCGCCGTCCTGGAGATGGAACGGCTTGCCCTTCGGGATCAGGTATTCGACCGGCTCAAGCGTCGAGTCATGCGGCTCGATGATGATGCGGCGCTTGTTCTTGTAGTCGCGGCCGAAGCGGATCGTGCCATCGATCTCGGCGATGATGGCGTGATCCTTCGGACGGCGTGCCTCGAACAGTTCGGCAACACGCGGCAGACCGCCGGTGATGTCCTTGGTCTTGGCGCTTTCCATCGGGATACGCGCCAGCACGTCGCCGGGGCGAACCTGCGAACCCGGCTCGACCGAGAGAATCGCCTCGACCGAGAGCAGGAAGCGGGCGTCGCCGCCCTTCGACAGCTTGCCGACCTTGCCCTTGCCGTCCAGGATGGCGATCGCCGGCTTCAAGTCGTTGCCGCGCGGCGTCGAACGCCAGTCGATGACCTCACGCTTGGTGATGCCGGTCGACTCGTCGGCCGTTTCCTGAACGGAAATGCCGTCGACCAGATCCTCATACGCCACCTTGCCCTCGATTTCGGTGAGGACCGGGCGGGTATAGGGATCCCACTCGGCGATACGCTGGCCGCGCTTCACCTTGTCGCCATCGTCCACGAAGATGCGCGAACCATAGGTGACACGGTGCGTGGCGCGTTCCTTGCCGGCCTCGTCGAGGATCAGCACCGCCATGTTGCGGCCCATGACCATCTGCTGGCCATCCGAGTTGCGCACCACGTTGCGGTTGCGGATCTCGACCTTGCCCTCATACGAGGCTTCAAGGAACGAGCTATCCACCACCTGCGCCGTACCGCCCATGTGGAAGGTACGCATGGTGAGCTGGGTGCCCGGCTCGCCGATCGACTGCGCCGCGATGACGCCGACGGCTTCGCCCTGGTTGACCGGGGTGCCGCGGGCCAGATCGCGTCCGTAGCAGACCGCGCAGACGCCGACCCTGACTTCGCAGGTCAGTGCCGAACGGATGCGAACCGACTGCACGCCGGCCTTTTCGATCTGCTCCACGTCACGCTCGTCCATCAACGTTCCGGCCTTGACCAGCACGTCGCCGGTCACCGGATGGTTGATGTCGTCGAGCGCGGTACGGCCCAGCACGCGCTGGCCGACCGAAGCAACGACCTGACCGGCATCGACGATTGGCTGCATGGTGAGGCCCTTGTCAGTGCCGCAATCCACGGAGTTGACGATGCAGTCCTGCGCCACGTCGACCAGACGACGGGTGAGGTAACCCGAGTTCGCCGTCTTCAAGGCGGTGTCGGCCAGACCCTTGCGGGCGCCGTGGGTCGAGTTGAAGTACTCGAGCACGGTCAGGCCTTCCTTGAAGTTCGAGATGATCGGCGTCTCGATGATTTCACCCGACGGCTTGGCCATCAGGCCGCGCATGCCGGCGAGCTGGCGCATCTGGGTGGGCGAACCGCGCGCACCCGAATGCGACATCATGTAGATCGAGTTCATCGGCTTCTGACGGCCATTGTCCTCGAACTCCACGGCCTTGATGCGGGCCATCATTTCGTCGGCGACCTTTTCCGAGCACTTGGCCCAGGCGTCGACGACCTTGTTGTACTTCTCGCCCTGCGTGATCAGACCGTCATTGTACTGCTGCTCGTATTCCTTGGCCAAAGCCTCGGTGTCGGAGACCAGCTTGATCTTGGCGTCCGGGATCAGCATGTCGTCCTTGCCGAACGAAATGCCGGCGCGGCAGGCATGACCGAAGCCGAGAGCCATGATGCGATCGCAGAAAATGACCGTCTCCTTCTGACCGCAATGGCGGTAGACGGTGTCGATCATCTTGGAGATGTTCTTCTTGGTCATCTCCTGGTTGGCGGTCTCGTAAGGCACGTTGACGTTCTTCGGCAGAAGTTCGCCGATGATCATGCGGCCAGGCGTGGTGTCGTAGATCTTCGACACGACCTTGCCTTCGGCGTCGACCGAGCGGAAACGACCCTTGATCTTGGCGTGCAGGGTGACGGCCTTGGTCTCGAGCGCATGCTGGAGTTCGCCCATGTCGGCAAACACCATGCCTTCGCCCGGCTCGTTCTGATTGACGATCGAGAGATAGTAGAGACCCAGAACCATGTCCTGCGACGGCACGATGATCGGCGCGCCGGAAGCCGGGTGCAGGATGTTGTTGGTCGACATCATCAGCACGCGGGCTTCAAGCTGAGCCTCGAGCGACAGCGGCACGTGAACGGCCATCTGATCGCCGTCGAAGTCGGCGTTGAAGGCCGTGCAGACCAGCGGATGCAGCTGGATCGCCTTGCCTTCGATCAGGATCGGCTCGAACGCCTGGATGCCCAGGCGGTGCAGCGTCGGCGCACGGTTCAACAGCACCGGATGCTCGCGGATGACCTCGTCCAGGA
Source organism: Mesorhizobium sp. P2_E7 (assembly GCF_056403855.1). Taxonomy (NCBI): domain Bacteria; kingdom Pseudomonadati; phylum Pseudomonadota; class Alphaproteobacteria; order Hyphomicrobiales; family Phyllobacteriaceae; genus Mesorhizobium; species Mesorhizobium sp. P2_E7. Next base: position 1,385,114 of record NZ_JBFUER010000001.1, read on the forward strand.
TATCCCAGACTTCCGGACGCTCCTTCTCGACCAGCTTCTTGGCCTGCTTGACGGTCGAGGAGAACCCCTTGGCGTCGAGGCGGGCGTAGATGAACGGCTTGAACAGTTCGAGCGCCATCTTCTTCGGCAGGCCGCACTGGTGCAGCTTGAGCTCCGGACCGGTGACGATGACCGAACGGCCCGAATAGTCGACGCGCTTGCCGAGCAGGTTCTGGCGGAACCGGCCCTGCTTGCCCTTCAACATATCGGACAGCGACTTCAGCGGACGCTTGTTGGCGCCGGTGATGACGCGGCCGCGGCGGCCGTTGTCGAACAGTGCGTCGACGGCTTCCTGCAGCATGCGCTTTTCATTGCGCACGATGATGCCGGGGGCGCGCAGCTCGATCAGCCGCTTCAGGCGGTTGTTGCGGTTGATGACGCGGCGATAGAGGTCGTTCAGGTCGGACGTCGCGAAACGTCCACCATCCAGCGGGACAAGCGGGCGCAGGTCCGGCGGGATCACCGGAACCACCTTCATGATCATCCATTCCGGACGGTTGCCGGATTCCATGAAGTTCTCGACGACCTTGAGCCGCTTCAGATACTTCTTCTGCTTCAGCTCGGACGTGGTCGAAGCCAGTTCCGAACGCAGGTCGCCGGCGATCTTCTCCAGGTCCATGCCGGCCAGAAGGTCATGAATGGCCTCGGCGCCGATCATGGCGGTGAAGGAATCCTCGCCATATTCGTCGACGGCGATCATGTACTCTTCCTCGCTGAGCAGCTGGTGCTCCTTCAGCGCGGTGAGGCCAGGCTCGGTGACGATGTAGTTCTCGAAGTAGAGGACGCGCTCGATGTCCTTCAGCGTCATGTCGAGCAGCGTGCCGATGCGCGAGGGCAGCGACTTCAGGAACCAGATGTGAGCGACGGGTGCTGCGAGCTCGATATGGCCCATGCGCTCGCGGCGAACGCGCGACAGCGTGACTTCGACGCCGCACTTTTCGCAGATGACGCCCTTGTACTTCATGCGCTTGTACTTCCCGCACAGGCATTCATAGTCCTTGATCGGGCCAAAAATGCGCGCGCAGAACAGACCGTCACGCTCCGGCTTGAAGGTGCGGTAGTTGATGGTCTCCGGCTTCTTGATCTCGCCGAACGACCAGGACAGAATCTTCTCAGGGCTGGCGAGCGATATCCGGATGGAATCGAACACCTGCGCCGGCGCCTGCGGATTGAAGAGATTCATGACCTCTTGGTTCATGCCGTTCTCCTTTTCGGGGTCCTCGAAAACCCCTTGCATCTAACGCGGACCAAATGCCCGCTGAGTGGTCGGCCCACCGGCCGTAGAATTTGGTGCATCCGGTCGCGGGCTCCCGCGACCGGATGTCTTGTTTTTACTCGGCTGCGTCGGGCAACCGGACAGGGTTGTCGTCGAGCTTGGTGTTCTCCAGCTCGACATTGAGGCCGAGAGACCGCATTTCCTTGACGAGCACGTTGAAGCTCTCCGGGATGCCGGCTTCGAACGTGTCGTCGCCGCGCACGATCGCCTCGTAGACCTTGGTGCGGCCGGCGACGTCGTCCGACTTCACCGTCAGCATTTCCTGCAGCGTGTAGGCGGCGCCGTAGGCTTCCAGCGCCCAGACCTCCATTTCGCCGAAGCGCTGGCCACCGAACTGCGCCTTGCCACCCAGCGGCTGCTGGGTAACGAGCGAGTACGGACCGATCGAACGCGCGTGGATCTTGTCGTCCACCAGGTGGTGAAGCTTGAGCATGTAGATATAGCCCATCGTCACCTTGCGATCGAACGGCTCGCCGGTGCGTCCGTCATAGAGCTGCGACTGACCGCTGGTGTGCAGGCCCGCCTGCTCCAGCATGATGTTGATGTCGACTTCATGCGCGCCGTCGAACACCGGTGTCGCGATGGAGACGCCGCGGCGCATCTGTTCGCTGAGGCGAACGATGCTCTCGTCGTCATACTCGCGGACCGGCTCGTTGCGGTCGTTGGCAGGGATGAAGCTCTCGAGCGTCTTGCGCAGCGGCTTGATGTCTCCAGCCGTCTTGTACGCGTCGATCAGCTCGCCGATCTTCTTGCCCATGCCAGCACATGCCCAGCCCAGATGCGTTTCCAGGATCTGGCCGACATTCATGCGGCTCGGCACACCCAGCGGGTTGAGCACGATATCGGCATGCGTGCCGTCTTCGAGGAAAGGCATGTCCTCAACCGGAACGATGCGCGACACGACACCCTTGTTGCCGTGACGGCCGGCCATCTTGTCGCCCGGCTGCATCTTGCGCTTCACGGCCACGAAGACCTTGACCATCTTCATGACGCCCGGAGGCATTTCGTCGCCGCGCTGCACCTTCTCGACCTTGTCCATGAAGCGCTGCTCGAGCGCCTTCTTGGAGTCGTCGTACTGGCCACGCAGGGCTTCCAGTTCGCTCTGGAGCTTTTCGTTCTCCACCGCAAACTGCCACCACTGCGAACGCGGATACTCGTCCAGCGTGTCCTTCGACAGCTTCGAGCCCTTCTTGAAGCCCTTCGGCCCGGCAATCGCTTCCTTGCCGACGAGGACGTCGGAAAGGCGTGAATAGACGTTGCGGTCGAGGATTGCCTGCTCGTCGTCGCGGTCCTTGGCGAGGCGTTCGATCTCCTCGCGTTCGATCGCCATGGCGCGCTCGTCCTTCTCGACGCCGTGACGGTTGAACACGCGCACCTCGACAACGGTGCCGAAGGTGCCCGGAGGCATGCGCATCGAGGTGTCGCGAACGTCGGACGCCTTTTCACCGAAGATGGCGCGCAGGAGCTTTTCTTCCGGCGTCATCGGGCTTTCGCCCTTCGGCGTGATCTTGCCGACCAGGATGTCGCCCGGCTGCACTTCCGCACCGATATAGACGATGCCGGCCTCGTCGAGGTTCTTCAGCGCTTCTTCCGAAACGTTCGGAATGTCGCGCGTGATTTCCTCCGGTCCGAGCTTGGTGTCGCGGGCCATGACTTCGAACTCCTCGATGTGGATCGAGGTGAAGACGTCGTCGGCCACGATGCGCTCGGAGAGCAGGATCGAGTCCTCGTAGTTGTAGCCGTTCCACGGCATGAACGCGACCAGCACGTTGCGGCCGAGCGCCAGATCGCCAAGCTCGGTCGACGGACCGTCAGCGATGATGTCGCCCTTGTTGACGCGGTCGCCCATGCGCACCAGCGGACGCTGGTTGATGCAGGTGTTCTGGTTCGAACGCTGGAACTTCATCAGCCGGTAGATGTCGACGCCCGACTTGCCGGGATCGAGATCTTCCGTTGCGCGGATGACGATACGCGTCGCGTCCACCTGGTCGACGATGCCGCCGCGGCGGGCGCCGATGGCGGCGCCCGAGTCACGGGCAACGATCGGCTCCATGCCGGTGCCGACAAACGGCGCTTCGGCGCGCACCAGCGGCACGGCCTGACGCTGCATGTTGGAGCCCATCAGCGCGCGGTTGGCGTCGTCGTTCTCGAGGAACGGGATCAGCGCCGCGGCCACAGACACCATCTGCTTCGGCGACACGTCCATCAGATCGACGTTTTCGCGCGGCGCCATCATCACTTCGCCGGCGCTGCGGCAAATGACGAATTCGTCGACGAAACCACCATTCTTGTCGAGCTCGGCATTGGCCTGCGCAACGTGGTGCTTGGACTCCTCCATAGCGGAGAGATAGACGACCTCATTGGTCAGCTTGCCGTTGACGATCTTGCGGTACGGGCTCTCGATGAAGCCGTACTTGTTGACGCGCGCAAACGTCGCCAGCGAGTTGATCAGACCGATATTCGGGCCTTCCGGCGTCTCGATCGGGCAGATGCGGCCGTAATGCGTCGGGTGCACGTCGCGCACTTCGAAGCCGGCGCGCTCGCGGGTCAGACCGCCCGGTCCAAGCGCCGACAGGCGGCGCTTGTGGGTGATCTCCGACAGCGGGTTGGTCTGGTCCATGAACTGCGACAGCTGCGAGGAACCGAAGAACTCGCGCACGGCGGCAGCCGCCGGCTTGGCGTTGATCAGGTCCTGCGGCATCACCGTGTCGATCTCGATCGAGGACATACGTTCCTTGATCGCGCGCTCCATGCGCAGCAGGCCGACGCGGTACTGGTTCTCCATCAGCTCGCCGACAGAACGCACGCGGCGGTTGCCGAGATTGTCGATGTCGTCGATCTCGCCCTTGCCGTCGCGCAGTTCGACCAGCGTCTTGACCACGGCCAGGATGTCGTCCTTGCGCAGCACGCGCACGGTGTCCTCGGCCTTGAGTTCAAGGCGCATGTTCATCTTGACGCGGCCGACGGCCGACAGATCGTAGCGTTCGCTGTCGAAGAACAGCGAGTTGAACATCGCTTCGGCGGTTTCCAGCGTCGGCGGCTCGCCCGGGCGCATGACACGATAAATGTCGAACAGCGCGTCCTGGCGGCTCTCGTTCTTGTCGACGTTGAGGGTGTTGCGGATGTAGGCGCCGACATTGACGTGGTCGATGTCGAGAACCTTGATCTCCTGCTCGCCGGTGCCGAGCAGCACCTTCAGCGTCTTCTCGTCGATCTCGTCGCCGGCTTCCAGGAAGATCTCGCCGGTGCCGTAATTGACGATGTCTTCGGCCAGGTAGTTGCCGAGCAGATCCTCGTCGGTCGCCTTGATCGCCTTCAGACCCTTTTCGCCAAGCGCCCTTGCCTGGCGTGCGGTGATCTTCTTGCCCTGCTCAACGACGATCTCGCCGGTGTCGGCATCGACCAGGTCGCCGACAGCCTTGAGGCCGCGGAAACGCTCCACGTTGAACGGAATGCGCCAGTGATCGCCGGCGCGCTTGTAGGTGATCTTGTTGTAGAAGGTCGACAGGATCTCTTCGCCGTCCATGCCAAGCGCCATCAGCAGCGACGTCACCGGAATCTTGCGGCGGCGGTCGATGCGGGCGTGCACGACGTCCTTGGAATCGAACTCGATGTCGAGCCACGAACCGCGATACGGGATGACGCGCGCGGCAAACAGAAGCTTGCCCGACGAGTGCGACTTGCCCTTGTCATGGTCGAAGAAGACGCCCGGCGAACGGTGCATCTGCGAGACGATGACGCGCTCGGTGCCGTTGACTATGAAGGTGCCGTTCAGGGTCATGAGCGGCATGTCGCCCATGTAGACGTCCTGCTCCTTGATGTCCTTGATAGACTTGGCGCCGGTATCCTCGTCGATATCGAACACGATGAGGCGCAGCGTCACCTTCAGCGGCGCAGCATAGGTCAGGTCGCGCTGACGGCATTCGTCAACGTCGAATTTCGGTCCTTCGAACTCGTACTTCACGAACTCCAGCATCGAGGAGCCGGAAAAATCGGAGATCGGGAAGACCGACTTGAAAACGGCCTGCAGCCCTTCGTCCGGACGGCCGCCCTTGGGCTCGTCCACCATCAGGAACTGGTCATAGGATGCCTTTTGAACCTCGATCAGGTTCGGCATCTCCGCAACTTCCGGGATCTTTCCGAAGAACTTGCGTACGCGTCTGCGGCCATTGAAAGTCTGGGTCTGGGCCATCGTCGCTCCTTAGCTATAAACTCGGGACGAGCCTCGCCGCGGCTCACCTTGCATGCGCGGCCACCTCGGTGGCGGCCCCTGATCTGTTTTCCCGCCGCCTGGCGGCGACGGCTAAAACGGGAGAAAACCCGTTTCCTGAAGGCCGGTTTCGGCCCTCAGGAAAGAGGTTCCCTTACATCTCGCGCTACGCATCCTCCCTTCCATGAAGGGAGTGGCGGACGGCGCGAGGCCGCCCGCCGCTTTACGCTTACTTCAGGTCGACCTTGGCGCCGGCTGCTTCCAGCTGGGCCTTGAACTTCTCAGCGTCAGCCTTGGAAACGCCTTCCTTGACCGGCTTCGGAGCTGCTTCGACCAGATCCTTGGCTTCCTTGAGGCCCAGGCCGGTGATGGCGCGGACTTCCTTGATGACGTTGATCTTCTGAGCGCCTGCCTCGGTGAGGACGACGTCGAATTCCGTCTTTTCCTCGGCCGGAGCAGCAGCAGCGGCAGCGCCGCCTGCAGCGGCAACCGCCACCGGAGCAGCAGCCGAAACGCCCCACTTTTCTTCAAGAAGCTTCGACAGCTCGGCCGCCTCGAGGACGGTCAGCTTCGAAAGGTCGTCTACGATCTTTGCCAGATCAGCCATTGTTATATTCCTTCATCAGGTTCGAACGTGTGTTTGTGATAGCGAGGAACGGCCTCATGCCGCCTCGTCCTTCCGGGCGTAAGCGCCGATGACGCGCGCGACCGAAGCCGCTGGCGCATTGACGATCTGGGCGATCCGGGTTGCCGGCGTGGCGATCATGCCAACCAGCCTGGCGCGCAGCTCATCGAGCGACGGAAGTGTGGCGAGTGCCTTCACACCGTCGGCGTTGAGCGAGGTCGTGCCCATTGCGCCGCCGAGAATGACCAACTTGTCATTTCCCTTGGCGAAATCGGACGCGACCTTCGGCGCCGCAATCGGATCCTCCGAATAAGCGATCAGCGTCTGTCCCTTGAACAGGTCGATGATCGATGCGGAGTCCGTGCCCTGAAGAGCGATTTTGGCGAGACGGTTCTTCGCGACTTTGACGGTGCCACCGGCAGCGCGCATTTTCGACCGAAGGTCGTTCATTTGCGCGACGGTGATACCGGCGTAGTGGGCCACGACGACTGAACCAGCGCCTGCAAAAGCACCATTCAGGCCCGTGACGAGTTCGCGTTTTTCCGCTCTGTCCACTGCCTATCTCCAGTTGACCCCTGCCCCAATAAGAGGACAGGCGTCGGGTTGCCTTTTTGCCGGCCGGGCCATCCAGTAACGGATCTCCCGAACGACGCTCGAGGATCCTGCCCCCTTTCGCCACATCGACGGACAAGCCGGCGATGCGCAGACAAAAGGCAAACACGGTTCGAACCTTTCATTGGAGCTTGTCGCTCCGTTGTCCGGTTTTCACCCGTCTCATGCAGGCCCAATTGAATTAAGGCTTATGGGCCGCCTGCAATCTCGGACAGGATGTCCGGAAACCTCTCGGCTTCCGGTACCGGGCCGCCGACAAGTCGGAGGCCCGGAATTCACTTGTGGATCAGCGCTTTAGCGGCCGATCCAGATGTTTCGTATCAGGACGCTGCGAGCGTCGAGACGTCGAGCTTGAGGCCCGGGCCCATCGTCGAGGTGACAGACACCTTCTTGACGTAGTTGCCCTTGGCGCCAGCCGGCTTCGCCTTGGTCACCGCATCGGCGAAGGCGCGGATGTTTTCTTCCAGCGCCTTGACGTCGAACGAGACCTTGCCGACGCCGGCCTGGACGATACCGGCCTTCTCGACGCGGAACTCGACAGCGCCGCCCTTCGATGCCTTGACGGCCGCGGCAACGTCGGTGGTGACGGTGCCGACCTTCGGGTTCGGCATCATGCCGCGCGGGCCGAGCACCTTGCCCAGACGGCCGACCAGCGGCATCATGTCCGGCGTGGCGATGCAGCGATCGAAGTCGATCGTGCCCTTCTGGACGATCTCGACCAGATCCTCGGCACCGACGATGTCGGCGCCGGCGGCCTTGGCTTCCTCGGCCTTGTCGCCACGTGCGAACACGGCGACGCGGACCGAGCGGCCGGTGCCGTTCGGCAGGTTGACCACGCCGCGGACCATCTGGTCGGCGTGACGCGGATCGACGCCGAGGTTCATCGCCACTTCGATGGTCTCGTCGAACTTCACCGTCGAACGGTCCTTGAGCAGCTTCAGCGCTTCACCCAGGGCATAAGCCTTGTTGGGATCGATGCCTTCGCGGGTCTTCGATACACGCTTTGCAATCTTTGCCATGATCTTTAGCCCACCACTTCCAGACCCATCGAGCGGGCAGAGCCCTCGACCATGCGCATGGCCGCTTCGACGTCGTTTGCGTTCAGATCCTTCATCTTCTGCTCGGCGATGGCGCGCACCTTGTCGCGGCCGATCGTGCCGACCTTGACCTTGCCCGGCTCCTTGGAGCCCGACTTCAGGTTCGCAGCCTTCTTCAGGAAGTAGCTCACCGGCGGCGTCTTCATGACGAAGGTGAACGACTTGTCCTGGTAGTAGGTGATGACGACTGGAATCGGCGATCCCTTTTCCATTTCCTGGGTCTGCGCGTTGAACGCCTTGCAGAATTCCATGATGTTGATGCCGCGCTGACCAAGCGCCGGGCCGATCGGGGGCGACGGCGTAGCCGAGCCCGCGGCAACCTGGAGCTTGAGCTGGCCTGCAATTTTCTTAGCCATCTCTTTCCTGCCTTTGTCTCATGCCGGGGAATGCCGGCGGTTGCAGTCTGGTGGTGCGGTTCGTGCGGCCGGCTAAAGCCACATTCGCCTCCCACCCGTTCATGGCCGCGCGCTTTTGCGCACCGCCTCCCCTTGCCGGCGAACCGGCGCGGGTTTTTCGGATCAGCCCTTTTCGACCTGTCCGAATTCCAGATCGACCGGCACGGCGCGCCCGAAGATCGAAACTTCCACCTTGAGCCGCGCCCGCTCCTCGTCCACTTCCTGGACGAAACCGTTGAACGACGCGAACGGACCATCCGAAACGCGGATCGCCTCGCCGATCTCGAAGGTGACCGAGGGCTTGGGCCGCTCGACGCCTTCCTGGACCTGGTTCAGGATGCGCTGCGCTTCCGCCTCGGTGATCGGCACCGGCTTGGAGTCACCGAGAAAACCGGTGACCTTCGGCGTGTTCTTGACCAGCGAGAACACCGCATCGGTCAGATTGGCCTTGAGCAGCACATAGCCCGGAAAGAACTTGCGCTCGGCATCGACCTTGCGGCCGCGGCGGATCTCAACGACCTTCTCGGTCGGCACCACGATCTGCTCGATATCGGCGGACAGGCCCTTCTGCTTGGCCTTGTTCTCAATGTCCTCGGCGACCTTTTTTTCAAAGTTCGAATAGGCGTGGACGATGTACCACCGCGCGGTCATTTCAAGACTTCTCCGTATTCGCCGAACTTAATGGCCGAGGCTCAGTAGCCGCTCGATCGCGTAGCCCATGGCCACGTCGGCGGTGAAGAAAAAGATCATCGCGATGACCGCAAACACGAGCACCATCACCGTCGAGATCATCGTCTCCCGGCGCGACGGCCAAGTCACCTTGGCGGTCTCCGCGCGGACCTGCTGGAGAAAGACGAAAGGATTTGTGGTTTTCGAAGCCATATGCCGCTCTGTCTTCAAGACCCGTTGGCCGGGTCTCCTGGATGATCCCGCTGGCCGGGACGTGCCGCCTGGGTTTCAAGTCAGCGCCGAATCAGCGCCAGTTCGCCCATGCAAATCGGACGCGTAAAGCCGGCTTCCCAGCTCCACGCGTCGCGTGTCTGTTGTGTCTACATAAAACCGATTCTTGATCCACGCAAGTGGCAAGTGTCCGCTTTATGACCAAACGCCGCCTCGGAACCATCCAGTCGTCCCGTCCCGGCTATGGAGGCCTTATGCCTCAGTTTCCCTAATATGGCAAGCCACCTGCCATTTTTCAATGCGGGGGACGGGACCGAGTTCGTTCGTTAAATCGCCATTTGAGAAAATGGCACGGGCAGCAGGGCTCGAACCTACGACCTGCGGTTTTGGAGACCGCCGCTCTACCAACTGAGCTATGCCCGTACGCGCGTTTCGGCGCAGGCGCTTCCTAAAAGCTTCCGGGCGCGCTGTAAAGAGTGGTCTGACACGCTTTCATATCCTTCGCCAGAAATCCGGATAGGTGACGACCAGCCCCTGCCCGTCAACCTCGATTTCACGGCGAAAACCGCTGACCAGCGACTCGTAGAGATAGCGCCCGCCCTCCTCGAGACACGTGTAGCGCTGCCGGCTCCGGACGATGCTGAGCTCCGGAAGCTCTATGAAGGCTGCGGCAATCTCGGCGCTTTCGCCGCGTTTGAGCTGCAGACGCTGGATCGGCAGCGTGTTGGTGAACGGCGTGACGGTGAGGTCGGGATAGAGCGCGCCCTCCAATTCAGCGACCGGAACGCCATCCTTCAACCAGTTGCCCAAGCCGTCCGTGGTGAGCCTAACACTTGTGCCGCCGACAAGATCGACCTCGACCTCCCTTGCGAGCCAGTCAGGACCGCAGGCTATGCGGTAGCGGACAGCGAAGGGTTCGGCATCGGAGGAAACCGCCACGGAGATAGCCAAAATTCCGTCCGCACTCTGCCGCAGAACCAGATGTTCTATGCCGGGGCTTTGCCACTGCCGCCAGCGGACGATGCTGGTCGTCTCTCCGGCCTGTTTCGGCACGGCTCAGGATTTCCCTTCCGGCGGCGTGTAGGGTCCGCCCGGCACGCCTCATCCCCAGGCCGGCATCGGTTCGGTCTCCGGGTCGCAGGTCTCGCCGAGGGTGGAGTTCATCTTGGCCAGCCGCGATCCCCACTCGACATAGCCCATGAAGGCGGAGCGGAATTCGGGATCGTCCGGCAGCCCGACCGCATCAGCGGCATCGGCGAGGAGGCTGATCCAGCGGCGGCGCTGTTCTTCGCTCAAATGCTTGCCGAGATGGTGCATGACCATCTCGCGGTGGCCGCCATGCTTTTCGCTATAGGTTTTCGGTCCACCGAAAACCTCGCCGATGAAGGCCGCGACATGGGCGGGATGATCCGGCGACATGTGCTTGAACACCGGCCCGATCACCGGATCGCGGGACACCTTGTCGTAAAAGGTTTCCGTCAGCCGGTTGAGCGCCTCGATGCCGCCGGCCCATTCGTAAAGTGTCGGGATATCCCGGCTCATGTTCGATCCTCCCCCGGGCGACGCCTGCCACAACGATAGCGGAGAAATCGGGCATGGCTCAACCTGCCTCGATGGCCAGTTTCTGCGATGCCTACAGTTTGGCGGGCGACTCGGCCTTGGCGGTCGGCGGAAGCAAACAGTTGTCGGGCTTGGGTGAGGTTTTGCAAATAGCGGGGCCGGTTAGCGCCTCCACCGACTCCGGCCCGGTTGTCAGCCCGACTTTGAGCATCATGTCGGGCTCGAGCTGACGCTCGACCGAGCCTATCGCGGCGAACAGAGCTGGGTCCATCTCCATCTCCTCCAGGTAGGCTTTAACCAACTGCGTCTGTCCCCTCGAGGACATGCTGAGCCTCGCCTTGGGATCGACCAGCCTTTTGGCGCCGGCGGCAAGCATGAGCGCGCAGGCCGAATCGCACTCCACTCCAAAATCGCTAATCAGCCCGACATAGGCACCGTTATCGGCCAAGCAGCCTGCCTCGGGCGGGTCGCAGCCGACGATAGTGGTGCGGGCGACGGCGACGTCGAGCTTCCGTTCATGGATAAGCCTTCCCGCGGCCAGAGCGCTGAACAGGCTGCCCCCCTGTGAGCTGATCACCACCGGCAGCCGTCGGTTGCCAAGGGTGTCGAGCAACTGGCGCAACTTTTGCGGGGTCTGAGGCGTCATCGCGCCTTCCGCCGAGATCCATTCCGGGCAATCGGGATTGCAGAGCGAGTCTCTGCCGCGAACGACAACGAAGCGCATATCTGGCGTCGAATTCCCTGGCGCTGCCTGCAACGGCTTGGGAGCTGGAGCCTTGGCCGGCTGAGAAAGTGGGGGGCCGGTCTTTGCCTTGATCGCAGCCACCACGGCCGGCTTGGCCGCGGGCGTTTGTCCGCCGGCTGGCTTGTTTCCCGGTATTTCCCTGCAGTTGGGAGCCGGCGGGTCGAACATGCACAGAGCTGCTTTGGTAAACAGCTCCTGAGTGTCCGTGCTGGTGGCCAGTTTCATCGTCAGCATATCGTGGAGGCTGATCTGCCTGATGTCGCTGGCTGGCGTCGCCTTCATCAGGTCGAGCACGCCCTGTCCGACCCCCATCTCCTTGAGATAGGCCGAGATCTTGCGCGCAAACCCCTTGCTCATTTTATAGGTTTTGTAGCTTTCGCCTTGCGTGACGGTTTCCGTGGTGACCCGATATTTTTTGCCCCGCTTGACGCGATAGGTGGTCCGATAGTGCGTTGTGGAGGGGAACCAGGTGGTGGTGATCTGGTGAACACCCAGGTAGTTCCAGCCGCCGGCCACGCGACGCACGCCTCCGGCAAACATCAGCGGACAGGCGGAGTTGCAGCTGGCGCCATCAGACGCCTGGCCGAGATAAGCGGAGCCCTTGCCGTAGCTGAATCCACAGCCATCCGTCCCGGGCCAACAATCGGAAAACTCGGTCTTGCCTATGGCGATGTCGAGCTTGTTCTTGCGGATTATCCGGCCGAGCTGGAGCGCGGCATCGACATTGCCGCCCGGGGAATTGACGATGATCGGCAGTTTGCGGCCGCCGAGCTTCTTCAAGGTTTGCTTGAGCAGGGCTGGCGTGCCGGCTGCAATTGGGCCTTCAGCCGATATCCACTCCGGGCAGTTGGGCTCGCAGCCGGGGGCACTGCTGCGCGCGACGACAAACCGCATCTCCTCGGCCGTCGGATCGTCCCAAGTGACCAGATATTGCGCAGAGGCATCCTCGACGACGGCAAACGCCGCCAACGCAAGCGCCAGCGCCAGCCGAACCGGCCCGCGCGTCCACTTCGCCAGACTATCTGAACGGCGTCCCCAAACCATGCTTGGCCCAAGCCCCCTTGAGCCTCCCATGATAGTTACGGCAATGGTACTTGCAATAGCTTGGCAACAAACCGTGCAATACTTGTTCAGCGCAGCGTTGGAAACGAAAGACGTCGGCGGGCGGCTCTCCTTGCCGTCTCCGGCGAAGTGTCAGCGCCGATTATTCTTGATGGTTACGGCGCCAACAGAGCGTCCGCCTTCGCCGATGGCGAAGCTTGGCTTCCCGTAGCGACCGGTGCAATCAGCCGCTGGACGACGCTACCACGCGGCAATTCTCAGGTTTCGGCGCCGACTTGCAGATGCTGGAACCCGTCAGCGCATCCACCGACTGGCGCCCGGTCGTCAGGCCGACCTTGAGCATCATGTCAGGTCCAAGCTGACGCTCTACCGAACTGCCCTTAAGCGCTGTGAACAGAGCCGGGCTTATCGCCATCTCCTCGAGATAGGCTTTGACCGTCTGTTTCTGTCCCATCAGATAGAGGCTGAGCCGCGCCTGCGGACCGACGAGCCGCCTGGCGCCGCCGGCCAGCATGAGCGCGCAGGCCGAATCGCAGTCGCCGTCGCCATCGACGCTCAGTCCGGCATAGGCGCCGTCCCTGGCCAGGCAATTCCACTCAGCCGGGTCGCAGCCGACGAAATCGGTGCGGGCAACGGCAGCGTCGAGCTTCTTTTCATGGATGATCCGTCCCGCCGCCAGGGCGCTGGAGAGGTCGCCGCCTCGCGAGCTGATCACCACGGGCAGCCGCCGGTTGCCAAGTGTGGCGAGCAATTGGCTGAGCTTCTGCGGCGTCTGAGGCGTAATCGCGCCTTGCGCCGCGATCCACTCCGGGCAGTCGGGATTGCAGAGCGGGTTGCTGCCGCGAACCACGACAAAGCGCATGCCGTCATCGTGCTGAGCGGTTTCCGGCTTCACCAGCAGCGGCGCTGCCTTGGCCACGGCCGGCAGGCCGCCGGCTGGCTTGTTCGCCGGTATTTCCCGGCAATTCAGGGCCGGAAGGTCCAGCGTGCACAGGCTTGCGCTGGTCAGCAAATCTGCAGCGTCCGCGCTGGTGACCAGCTTCATCGTCAGCATGTCGCTGAGGTCGATCTGCTGGATGTCGCTGGCCGGCGTGCTCTTCATCGTTTCGAGTATGCTGAGGTCGACACCCATCTCCTTGAAATAGGTGGCCAGCTTGCTCTCCACCCTCTTGCTCATTTCGTAGGTCTTGTAGCTGCCGGCGTTCTTGCGGCTGACGACCTTCTTGCTGATGACCCGCTTCTTGCCTTTCACGACGCGATAGCGGACTTCATATTGCACGTTCATTTGCACGACCGTGGTCGTGATCTGGTGGACGCCGAGATAGGCCAGCGGCCCGACCAGGCGCCTGGTGCCGCCGGCCAGCATCATCGGGCAAGCCGACGCGCAATAGCTGCCGAGCACATAGGGGTTGCCGATATAGTGCGAACCTCTGGCGTCGTTCTCCTTGCAGTTCTTCTCCCCCGGCTCGCAGCCGACAAACCAGGTCCGGCCGACCGCGATGTCGAGCTTGTTCTTGCGGATCATGCGGCCCATGGCGATGGCCGCATCGACATCGCCGCCGGGCGAGTTGACGACAATCGGCAATTTGCGGCGACCGAGCGTTTTCAGCGCAGCCTTGAGCAGCGCCGGCGACTTGGCCGTTATCGCCCCCTCGGCCGATATCCATTCCGGACAGGCCGGCTCGCAGCCCGGCGCATTGCTGCGCACGACGACGAACTGCATCGGCGCATCCGGGTCCGGCTCGGGATTTTTTGTCTGGCCCGCCAAAGCGACACTGCCCATGGCGAGCAGCGACACAAGGCAGATCTGCCCTAGTGCCCGGCATGCCCAAACCTGAAAACGGTGCCGTGGAACCATCCGACCAAGCCCCTCAATTGCAATCTATACTAGTATAGGCTGGGAGACTTGCAACAGAGATTGGGACACCAAAACAGATACATCTGGCCATGAGCCAACGAAAAAGGGCGGTCCGAAGACCGCCCTTTCCTTTGTCGATCCGGCTGATGCCGGGCTCGATTATTCTTTGATGGTGACGACGATGCCGGCACCGACGGTGCGGCCGCCTTCACGGATGGCGAAGCGCAGCTTCTCTTCCATGGCGATCGGCACGATCAGCTCGACATCGACCGTGATGTTGTCGCCGGGCATCACCATCTCGGTGCCTTCCGGCAGCGACACGATGCCGGTCACGTCGGTCGTGCGGAAGTAGAACTGCGGACGGTAGTTGGTGAAGAACGGCGTGTGACGGCCACCTTCGTCCTTGGTCAGGATGTAGGCTTCGGCCACGAACTTCTTGTGCGGCTTCACCGTACCGGGCTTGGCCAGAACCTGGCCGCGCTCGACACCTTCACGGTCAACGCCGCGCAGCAGCGCGCCGATGTTGTCGCCAGCCTGGCCCTGATCGAGCAGCTTGCGGAACATTTCAACGCCGGTGCAGGTCGTCTTGGTCGTCGGACGGATGCCGATGATTTCCAGTTCCTCGCCGACCTTGACCACGCCACGCTCGACGCGGCCGGTCACCACCGTGCCACGACCCGAGATCGAGAACACGTCTTCGATCGGCATCAGGAACGGCTTGTCCAGCGGACGAACCGGCGTCGGGATGTAGGCGTCGACCTGAGCCATCAGCTCGCGGATCGCGTCTTCACCGATGGTCTTGTTCGAATCTTCAAGAGCAGCCAGAGCCGAACCCTTGACGATCGGAATGTCGTCGCCGGGGAATTCGTTCTTCGACAGAAGCTCGCGAACCTCGAGCTCGACCAGTTCGAGGAGTTCCGCGTCGTCGACCTGGTCGACCTTGTTCAGGAACACAACGATCGACGGCACGCCGACCTGACGGGCAAGCAGGATGTGCTCGCGGGTCTGCGGCATCGGGCCGTCGGCGGCCGAAACCACCAGGATCGCGCCGTCCATCTGCGCGGCGCCGGTGATCATGTTCTTCACATAGTCGGCGTGGCCGGGGCAGTCGACGTGGGCATAGTGACGGTTGGCCGTCTCGTATTCGACGTGCGCCGTCGAGATGGTGATGCCGCGGGCCTTCTCTTCGGGCGCCGCATCGATCTGGTCATAGCGCTTGTATTCGCCAAAATACTTCGTGATCGCCGCCGTCAGCGACGTCTTGCCATGGTCAACGTGACCAATCGTGCCGATGTTCACATGAGGCTTAGTGCGCTCGAATTTACCTTTTGCCATAGTCTCTTTCCTTGGACGGCCTTGACCTTCAGTTCAGTCGAATGCGGGGCGATTAGCGACTACGGCCGAAAAACACAAGAGCCTTGTGGCCGGGTGCGCTGTCCACTCGGTCCGAACCGATGATCCGATTGCGGGGATATGGCGCTGATATAGGAAGGCCCTACGGGAAATGAAATGGGGCAGCCGGCTTCAGCGCGTGTCTTGCAACTCCCTGCTATGTCCTGGCCCTTCCCTGCTGGATTGGCAGCCCGCGCGTGGCCCATTGCCGCTGCGCCGCCTGTCTGATTTGCTCGTCCGATGCATTTCATCCCCACATCCATACGCGGCCCGCTGTTCATGATCGTTTCAACGGGGTCCTACCTCGTCAACGACACGATGATGAAGCTCGCCACCGCCGGCTTGCCCTCCTATGAAGTGCTGTTCCTGCGCGGGGTCGCGGCCACGCTGTGGGGCATGCCACTGCTGTTCCTGCTGGGTTACGGCAAGCAGATCCCGCTGATCTTCGACAGGCGCGTGCTGCGCCGCAACCTGCTCGAGCTGGCGGCCATCCTTTGCTATGTGGTGGCGCTGGCCAACATGCAGATCGCCGATTCGACCGCGCTCGGGCAGATCACGCCGCTTCTGATGCTGGTCGGCTCTTCCATCCTGTTTGGCGAGCGGATCGGCAGCGTGCGCATGGCGCTGATCGGGCTCGGCTTCGTCGGCGCCGTCATGGTGGCGCAGCCGACCATGGAGGGCATTTCGGTCTACGCCTTGCTGGCGCTCGGCAATGCCACTCTGTCGGCCGCGCGCGATCTTGCCGGCAGGAGGGTCCCGGCCGAGGTGCCGGGCATGATCGTCGCCATTTCCGCCGTCGTGGTGGTGCTGATCGGCGCAGGTGCCGCCCATCTGGTTTCCGAGCGCTGGGTGATGCCGGAAGCCCGTCACCTGCTTTTGATGGCCGGCGCCGGGTTCTTCCTGATCTTCGGCCATTTCTTCATCTTCATGGCCTATCGCGTCGGCCCGACCGGCGTCGTGGCGCCGTTCTATTACTGCTTTACTGTCTGGGCGGTCATTTCAGGTGTGCTGGTGTTCGGGCAATTCCCGAATGCGCTGGCGGTCTGCGGCATCCTGCTGGTGGTGGCGAGCGGACTGATCATCGTTTCGCTGGATGAACGCAAACGCAGGCTGACCGTCGTCGCATAATCCTCGCGACGACAGTTACTGCACCAAGGAAGCGGCGTTAAAGCGTCCGCTTGCCGCTGATCTGGTGATAGGCCCACAGCACAACCACCGCGCCGATGACCGCGACGATCAGGCTCCAGATGTTGAGGCCGGTCACGCCCGTGGCGCCGAAAGCGCTGAAGATCAGGCCGCCGACGATGGCGCCGACAATGCCGAGCACGATATCCATGATCAGGCCCTGGCCGGTCTTGTTGACGATCTTGCTGCCGATAAAGCCGGCGATGACGCCGAGGATGATCCAGCTGATGATGCCCATTTTTCCTCTCCATTCCCCCCGCGGAGCGATCATGGTCACATGCTTGTCAAAAGCTCAAGCCAACTTGAAATTCGGCCCGCCTGCTCCATTCTAGCGATGGGACGGGGCTTGGTCGCAATGGAGGATTGACCTATGGGACTCTTTGACAACGCCGTACCCGGCGGCAACATCACCAAACCGCTGATGATCGCGCTCGGCGCGCTGCTGGTGGGAAAAATGCTGAGCGGCAGAAGTGCCGAACAGCCTGACGAGCCCGCCGCCCAGCCTCAAGCGCCCGCCCCAACCGGCACCACCGCCTCCGGCGATGGCGGCCTGCTCGGCGGACTGGGCGGACTGCTCGACAAGCTGAAGGACGCCGGCCACGGCAATGTCGCCGACTCGTGGGTCGGAACCGGGCAGAACCAGCCGATCAACGCCAACGATCTCGGCAAGGCGATCGGCCCGCAGGTCATCCGCGAGATCGCGCAAAGGACCGGGCTCGACGAGCAGGAACTGCTCAAGCAGCTGTCCACCGCCCTGCCCGGCATTGTCGACAAGCTGACGCCGAACGGCCAGGTGCCGCAGCAGCACCAGGTCGCATCGGCTTTCAACAACTAGACTTCTGCGCTGGCATCACGCGCAAACGCGCCCGACGCCGCCTTGCGGTTGTCGGGCGTTGTTCTCAGCAGCGCCGTGAATTTTTCAGCGGTCGACTTATCGACCGGCGTG
This sequence comes from Mesorhizobium sp. P2_E7, assembly GCF_056403855.1. Taxonomy (NCBI): domain Bacteria; kingdom Pseudomonadati; phylum Pseudomonadota; class Alphaproteobacteria; order Hyphomicrobiales; family Phyllobacteriaceae; genus Mesorhizobium; species Mesorhizobium sp. P2_E7. The sequence goes on from NZ_JBFUER010000001.1 coordinate 1,403,016, forward strand.
TAGACGGAAACCGAAAAATCGCTGTCGCGTCCGCCCGGTTGCAGCGTCGCGAAATCGAACGCCATCGCGCCGGCGAGAGGGTGCCGGATGGATTTCCGCCAGATCGGTGGTTCGGCGATGTCGCGACTGGTCCAGCAGGCGGCAAACGCCTCGCTTGCCGCCTCCAGTGATGAAACGAGTGCCGCCAGCACCGGATCGCGGGTCATCGCCACGGTGGCAAGCCGGAACTGCGCGACGGCCGAGCGCGAAACCTCCGGCCAGTCGACAAAGCGCTGCCGCCATTCCAGGTCGAGAAACAGTCTGGCGATCAGGCTGCCGGACCATTCATCATCGGTCTCGAAATTCCCGAGCAGCACCGTCGCCGGGTGGTTCCAGGCAACGACCTGCCAGTAGCGATTGACGATGTAGGCCGGATGCGGCGCCAGCCCTTCGAGCAGGCTCAGAAGCGGCGCGCTGGGCAGGCCATGTTCGCCGAGGCGGTTGCGCCAGTCGAGATCGGGCCGCGCCAACTGGAACAGATAGGCCTGCTCGGACCGGCTCAGCCTCAGAACCCGCGCCAGCGAGCGAAGTACTTGCGGTGATGCGTTCACCTCCCGCCCCTGCTCGAGCCAGGTGTACCAGGTGGTGCTGATCCCCGCCTCGGCCGCGACCTCTTCGCGGCGAAGGCCCGGAGCCCGGCGGCGGCCATTGGCGCTACCGGCTCGCGGCAGACGGTCCCGCCGCTCACGCAGGAAGCGGGCAAGCTCGTCGTGGCGGCCGTCCGTCATGCTGTCACCCCTGATACCAGTATAAGATATAGTCTTGTACCTCTTTAAAGGAAAGCTAGTTTGCGCCCGATCGCAAGATAAGCCCAAGGGACCCCATCAATGAACGCACTGAACGAGATCCGTCAGATCGACTACACCGTCATCTTCGCCCGCGACATGGCCGCCATGCGGCACTTCTACGGGGATGTGATGGGATTCCAGCTCCAGCGCGAGCTTGGCGACAGCTGGATCGAATACCGGGTCGGCTCCAACACGCTGGCGTTGACCAGGCTCGGCATGATGTTCAACGACACGCCGCAGCAACGGGACGCGCTGTCGCTGCAACTGGCCTTCAGGGTGGCACCGCAGATGGTGGCAGCTTGCGCTGAGGCCCTTCAGGCCAAGGGCGTACAGCCGGTCCTGCCGCTCACCGACCAGGAATGGGGTCACAGAACGGTGTTCTTCCGCGATCCCGACGGCAACGTTGTCGAGATATTCGCTGAAATCTGATGCGATTGGGGAAGTTTGGAGCGGGTAGCGGGAATCGAACCCGCATATTCAGCTTGGAAGGCTGCTGCTCTACCACTGAGCTATACCCGCTTCGCTTCAAGGCTGACGGGCTGGCAGTGGTGGAGAGGGTTGGATTCGAACCAACGTAGGCTAAGCCAACGGATTTACAGTCCGTCCCCTTTAACCACTCGGGCACCTCTCCAGCCTGCCGTCGAAGCCTTGCAACGAGGCATTCTCGCCGATCCGGTTTGAACCCGAAGGTTTTTCTCCGAAATCAGCGAAGCGCCTTATGGCGGCAAGGCCAGTGGGTGTCAACCGCACCTCTGGGCAAAATGCGCTGAATTTGACAGCCTGCCCGGCAAGCCGGCTTTCTGCCTGTATCCATGGCGCGGCGACGCGGCTATAGAAGCCGGCCATGAGCAATGACAACACGCCCAAGACCGCCAAAGACACCCATTACGCCAAGCTGCGTCGCGCCCACCGCGACGAGAAGGCCGGCGGCGCGCCCGCCTTCCGGCCGCGCCAGCCGGTGCCGCCGGGCGAGAATGCCGCCGACGGGCTGGTGCGGCTTTATGGCCTGCACACGGTGCGGGCGGCGCTCGACAATCCCCGGCGCAAGATTCGCAAAATGCTGGTAACGCGCAATGCCGCCGAACGGCTGGCGATTGCCGACCTTTCCGTTTTGCCGTTCAAGGCGGAACTGGTCGAGCCTAGGGATATCGACAAGATCACCGGCTCGGACGCCGTGCATCAGGGCGTGCTGATCGAGGCCGAGCCGCTGAAGCCGAAACGCCTCGACGCGCTTGGCGACACAAAACTGGTGCTGGTGCTCGACCAGGTCATCGACCCGCACAATGTCGGCGCCATCCTGCGCTCGGCGGTCGCCTTCGGCGCCGGTGCGCTGATCACCACGGCCCGCCACAGCCCGCAGGAATCCGGCGTGCTGGCGAAATCCGCCTCCGGCGCGCTGGAACATATCGACCAGATCGAGGTGAAGAACCTGGCTGACGCGCTGGCACAACTGCACGAAGCCGGCTTCCAGACCATCGGCCTCGATTCGGACGGTCCGGCGGAACTCGAAACCAGTTTTTCCGGCGACAAGATCGCGCTGGTGCTCGGCGCCGAAGGCAAGGGCCTGCGCCAGAAGACGCGCGAGACGGTGACGACCCTCGCCCGCCTCGACATGCCCGGCGCGATTCGTTCGCTCAACGTGTCGAACGCGGCGGCGGTGAGCCTTTACGCCGCCCGAAAATTCCTTTCGGCGGACTGAACAACCGGCCAGCATGTTCGAGACGTTCTCTGATAGAGGTGAATGGCTTGCATTTCTTGCAAGCACAATCGGCACTCTACGAAGGCTCGCTCCATCGGAGTTCTACGACGAGGCGAACGACCGCTACCATGCGGTGATGAAAGACATATTTCGGCTTGTCCATACGCTTGAAAATCCTGCTGATATCGGAAAATTTCTCGACGATGCCGGTTGGGAGACTTGGCTGCCCAAAAGTCCCGAAGACTTGATCTCAATGGATGCAACGGAAGTCCACCATCGGATCGCCTGCAATCTGGCCGATGAAAGGTGGGTTGACGGAGCTCTCAACGAAGCGTTCGAGAACGGCACACTTGTTCCAGCGCTTGAGCGGATCGGGGCTGAAATCGACAAGTTCAAGCTGGCGGACATCAACCAGCAATTTCCCTAACCACATTCGCGATTTGCTGCGGCGCTCATCTCGTGGTTGCGCGGAATATGAGAAACGGGCTCCGGCGTTTGACGCAGGAACCCGTTCTTGGCAGGGCAGGAGTTGGCGGCTTGGGAACGTTGCGCCGCCTTCTCCGGACCTATGCTGCTTTGCCCTTGGCTTCGGTTGCTTTTCCGCCGACCTCGAAATTGGCCATCCGCTCCAGCGCGCGAACCAGCGCCGAATGATCTTCTTTGGCCCCGCCATTGGCGGCGCAGGAATTGAACAATTGCTGCGTGGTCGAGGTGTTGGGCAAGGAGACACCGAGCGCCTTGGCGCCCTCCAGCGCCAGGTTGAGATCCTTCTGGTGCAGTTCGATGCGAAAGCCCGGTGCGAAGGTGCGCTTGACCATGCGCTCGCCATGCACTTCGAGGATGCGTGAGGCCGCCAGACCGCCCATCAGCGCCTGCCTGACCTTGGCCGGATCGGCGCCGGCTTTTGACGCAAAGACCAGCGCCTCGGCAACCGCCTCGATGGTCAGCGCGACGACGATCTGGTTGGCGACCTTTGTGGTCTGGCCGACGCCGTTCGGCCCGACCAGCGTGATGTTCTTGCCCATCTTCTCGAAGACGGGCTTTGCGCGCTCGAAGGATTTCTCATCGCCGCCGACCATAATGGTCAGCGACGCCGCCTTGGCGCCGACCTCGCCGCCCGACACCGGCGCATCGAGATAGTCGCAGCCGAGATCGTTGATTTTCTGGGCGAAAACCTTGGTCTCGATTGGCGAGATCGAGCTCATGTCGATGACCAGCTTGCCCTTGGTCAGGCCGGCGGCGACGCCGTTATCGCCGAAGAGAACCTCTGCGACTTGAGGCGTGTCAGGCACCATGGTGATGACGATGTCGGCCGCTTTCGCCACGGCGGCATGGCCGGTGACTGACTTCAGCCCCTTGGCGATGAGTTCGGCCGGCGCATTCGAGCGATGGTCGCTGGCGACGACGGCGTAGCCGGCATCAAGCAGGTGCCCCGCCATCGGCCCGCCCATGATGCCGAGGCCGATAAAGCCGATGGTGTCCATTGTTTCTCTCCGTCTTTTGTTAGGTCACGTTCTGTCGCGCCCCCCTCTGTCCTGCCGGACATCTCCCCCACGAGGGGGGAGATTGGATGTCACCGCGGCCTTCGCCAACTCTTGAAAGTTGCTAGCCGGCGCCGAAGCTGCCGATCTCCCCACCTGTGGGGGAGATGGCCGGCAGGCCAGGGGGAGCGCGAAGGATCGCGACTTCAATTGCAACAGCTAAGCCGCCGCGCTCCCCTGCCCGTTAAGCTCCCTGAACCACCCCAGCCCAGCCTCCGTGCCCGCCTTCGGCTTGTACTCCGCCCCAACCCATCCGGAATAACCAATCCGGTCGATGTGCTCGTACAGGAAGGGATAATTGATCTCGCCCGTCCCCGGCTCGTGACGGCCGGGATTGTCCGCAAGCTGGATATGCGCGATGCGGTGAAGGTTAGCCTCGATGGTACGGGCGAGATCCCCCTCCATGATCTGCATGTGATAGATGTCGTATTGCAGGAACAGGTTCTTCGAGGCGACGCGGTCGATCAGCGGCAGTGCCTGGTCCGAATAGTTGAGGAAGAACCCGGGAATGTCGCGCGTGTTGATCGGTTCGATCAGCAGCCGAACGCCGGCCTGCTCCAGCTTCTCCGCCGCGAAAGCCAGGTTCTCGACAAAGGTGTTTTCGAGCACCGAGCGATCCACGCCTTGCGGGGCGATGCCGGCGAGACAATTGACCTGTTCGCAGCCGAGCGCATGGGCGTAAGAGATCGCCTTGGCGATACCTTGCCGGAACTCCGGCACGCGATCGGGCAGCACGGCAATGCCGCGCTCGCCCTTGCCCCAGTCGCCTACGGGCAGGTTGAACAGCACCTGGCTGAGCCCATTCTTCTTCAGCCGCGCCGCGACCACCTCCGGCGCATGGTCATAGGGCCCGATATATTCGACACCCTTGAAGCCGGCGCGGGCGGCCGCGTCAAAGCGATCGAGAAACTCATGCTCGCCAAAGAGCATCGACAGATTGGCTGAAAAACGCGGCATTCATTTTCTCCCCTAGTCGAGCATGACGATGGCCGTCGGCGCATCCTCGTGGCTTTCGGCAAGGTCTTCGAATTCGGTGATCTTGTCGATTTCCGTGCCCATGGAAATGTTGGTGACGCGCTCGAGGATGAATTCCAGCACCACCGGCACCTGATGTTCCTTCATCAGCCGCTGCGCCTCCTTGAAGGCGCCGGCGAACTCTTCCGGCTTGCGCACCCGCACCGCCTTGCAGCCCATCGCTTCGGCGACCGCGACATGGTCGACGCCGTAGCCGGCCTCCGGATCGTTGGCCCGGTTGACGTTCTCGAAGGCGAGGCTGACCTCGAAATCCATGGAAAAACCACGTTGCGCCTGGCGGATCAGGCCGAGATAGGCGTTGTTCACGACGACATGGATATATGGCAATTTGTGCTGCGCACCGGCCGCCAGTTCCTCGATCATGAACTGGAAATCATAGTCGCCCGACAGCGCCACGATGGTGCGGTCCGGATCGGCGGCGCGCACGCCAAGGGCCGCCGGCAGCGTCCAGCCAAGCGGGCCGGCCTGGCCGCAATTGATCCAGTTGCGCGGCTTGTAGACATGCAGAAACTGTGCCCCGGCGATCTGCGACAGGCCGATCGTGGTGACATAGGTGGTGTCGCGGCCGAACGCCTTGTTCATCTCCTCATAGACGCGCTGCGGCTTCAGCGGCACGTGCTCGAAATGCGTCTTGCGCTTCATCGTCTTCTTGCGGCCCTGGCACTCCTTCGCCCAGCCCGACCAGTCGCGCAGTTTTCCCGCCGTCTTCCATTCGGTGGCAACGTCGAGCAGCATCTTCAGCGCCGCGCCGGCATCCGAGACGACGCCGAGATCCGGCGCGAAGACACGGCCGATCTGCGTCGGCTCGATGTCGACATGGATGAACTTCTTGCCCTTGGTGTAGACATCGACCGAGCCGGTGTGGCGGTTGGCCCAGCGGTTGCCGATGCCGAAGACGAAATCGGCTTCCAGCATGGTCGCATTGCCGTAACGGTGCGAGGTCTGCAGCCCGCACATGCCGGCCATCAGCCGGTGGTCGTCGGGGATCGCGCCCCAGCCCATCAGCGTCGGGATGACCGGAACGCCGGTGATCTCGGCGAATTCGATCAACAAGTCTGACGCATCGGCATTGATGATGCCGCCGCCGGCAACGATTAGCGGCTTGTCCGCCGCGTTGAGCATCGCCAGCGCCTTTTCGGCCTGGGTGCGCGACATGGCCGGCTTGAACGGGACGAGTGGCTGATAGGCGTCGATGTCGAATTCGATCTCGGCCAGTTGCACGTCGACCGGCAGGTCGATGAGCACCGGACCCGGCCGCGACGAGCGCATGAGGTGAAACGCCTTCTGCAGCGCCATCGGCACGAGATAAGGCTCCATGACCGTGACCGCCCATTTGGCGACGGGTGCCGCGATCGCAGCTATGTCGACGGCCTGGAAATCCTCCTTGTTCAGCCGCGCCCGCGGCGCCTGCCCGGTGATGCACAGGATCGGGATGGAATCGGCGGCCGCCGAATAGAGCCCGGTGATCATGTCGGTGCCGGCCGGGCCTGATGTGCCTATGCACAGGCCGATATTGCCGGCCTTGGCCCGCGTGTAACCCTCGGCCATATGCGACGCCGCCTCGACATGCCTAGCCAATATGTGACGGATCGAGCCCCGCGCCTTCAGCGCCGAATAGAACGGATTTATCGCCGCGCCCGGCACGCCGAAGCCGCAGGAAATGCCTTCCTTTTCGAGAACGAGAACCGCTGCATCGACAGCGCGCATCCTGGCCATGTTCAGCCTCCGCAAGATTGTTGGTTTGCTGACAATGCCAGCGGGCGAACGATTTTTCAATTTTTTCAGAATAATTTTTCATTTCTAGAAAACAGCCCCTACTGACTGATTTCGCTTGATTTTTCGTTTTCCACGAATCCAGCTCGAAAAATCAGTGAAAAACTTTTTCATTGTTATTTTGGAGAAATCGGCGACAATGCCGCCATGGAAACCAACGAAAAACGCCAGCGCGGCCGTCCCCGCGCTTTCAATGGGCCGGCCGAGGCCGGTTCGGTGCAGTCGCTCGACCGCGCCTTGCGCATCCTCGCCATCGTTGCCGAGGGCAGCGGCCTGTCGCTGAGCGAGATATCGGCGCAAAGCGGCCTTGCCGCCTCCACCGCCTATCGCATGCTGATGACGCTGCAGAACCACGGCATGGTCGAATTCGATACATCGGACCAGCTGTGGTCGATCGGCGTCGAGACCTACCGCATGGGTGCGGCCTTCCTGCGCCGGCGCAAGCTGGTCGACCGTGCGCGCATCGTCATGCAAGAGCTGATGGAAAAGACCGGCGAGACCGCCAATCTCGGCGTCGCCGAGGATGATTGCGTCGTTTTCGTCAGCCAGGTGGAGACGCATCAGGCGATCCGCGCCTTCTTCCGCCCGGGCACGCGCAGCTCCTTTCATGCCTCGGGCATCGGCAAGGCGGTGCTGGCGCAGCTCGAACCGGAACGCGTCGCCGCCATCCTGCGCAAGTCGGGCCTGCAGCGCTTCACCGACAAGACGCTGTCCGACATTTCGGCGCTCGCCCACGACCTGGCTGTCATCAAGCACCGTGGCTGGTCGGTCGACGATGAGGAGCGGCATCCCGGCATGCGCTGCGTGGCCGCCGCCATCTTCAACGAATTCGGCGAGCCGATCGGTGGTGTTTCGGTGTCTGGCCCGACGGTGCGGGTGACGCCGGAGCGGCTGGACGAGATCGGACCGCTGGTGCGCGATGCCGCAGCCGAAGTGACCAAGATGATCGGCGGACATAAGTCAGGCTGATCGGCCGAATTTTCAGGCTGCGAGCGACACGAGAAATCGGTTCTCGGTTCTCGCTGTCATGCGCCCGGCACCGCGCTCCGCACCGAAATCTCGAAGAAATCGAGCAGGATCGCCCCGCCGACGCCGCAGGCGGTGAAGATGAGACCGGTGATGAAGATGCGGTTGGCGCGCTCAAAAATGCGTCGTTGCAGCGACGCGATGTCGAGCAATATGGCAAGCGCCCGCATCTGCAAGGCGATGCCGATCAGGATCGGCACGACCGCGACCAGGTGGTAGGCCCGCCACGGAATGGGATTGGCGGCCCAGTGGGTGATGAAACCCAGCGAAAAGGCGAGCAGGAGCCCGACTGTGGTGACGGTGCCGTTGCGAAAAGCCGTTTCGACCAGATCTTCTTTCGGGTCCTGCTCGTCCAAGCCACCCTCCCCTCTATTGGCGCTCGGGTGGCAGACTAGACTTTCGCAAAATCGCTGTACATCGCCGGCCACAGGGACGTTGCCCGTCTTGCCGCGGCTTTCGCAGGCATGCAAAAGGGCGAGCATGCAGAAAACGGTCCAGCTTTTGCTCTTCGCTTCGCTCTGCGGTTGCGTGGCGACGACACCGCCGCCACCTGAACCCGCCGCGAGCCAGCGCGCCGATCCGATTGCGGTCTCGCTCGCCCTGGAGGAGACCATCACCATTGGCGTGCGCCAGCACTTGAAAAATCCGGTGGCAGCGCGGTTCGGACCATACTTGCCGGCGAGCGCACGGTGAACGGCCGCAAAGAGATCGTGGTATGCGGCTCTGTCGATGCTGCCGGCGGCTCTGCCGATTATGAGCCTTTCCTTGGCAAGATTTACCCGGACGGCGACAACAGCTTCGAACTCGCCGCGATGGGCAACATGCAGCAGCGCGCGATTGCGGATGCCTGCCGGGCGGCAGGCTTGCCGATCGACACGCAAAAATCCTAGTGTGAACAATGAAAAAGGGGCTGTGGAGCCCCTTCTTCATTGCCTGAAACCGACCTGCTAGAGGCGGCAGTAGTGGCGGTAGCCGTCGTAGCCGACATAGGTGTCGGAGTACGGATCGTAGCTGGCGTAGCGGTTGGCGCAGCGACGGACATGCCAGGAGCCACCCTCGTCGTCGACATAGACGGTGTGCGGCTGCTGGCTGAGCAGGCTGCCGAGCACGAAGCCGCCAACGCCGGCGGCGATGCCGATGCCGATTTCGCGGTTGTGGTGATGGCTGTGGGCGGCCGAAGGCTGCACGGTGCCGGCCAGCGAGGCGGCGGCGACGGTGCTGGCGATGAGGGCCGAAGCGATTTTGCGCGTGAACATGATGATCTCCTTGTTTCGTTGCTAGAGGCGATCCATCCGCCTCTTGATCATCTGTCGTTGCGGTGAGGAAAAAGGTTCGACGGGTTTTTTGATTTTTTTCTCGAGCCCGGCAAAAACCTGCTGCGGCAAGGATCTCGTCGCCGGTGAATCTTAGCGCCACAGCGAAAGGTTCGAGGGTTTTGCGATTAGTGAGTAGTGAGTTGTGAGTTGGTTGGACCACTCACTACTGACTATTCCCTACTCACTCTCTGTCACCCCATCCCCGTGACATGCCGCAACCAGAACGCCATCGCGATAAAGCCGACGATGGTGGCGATACCGGTCCAGTCGATATTGGCGCTCTTCACGTCCTTGATGAGCTTCACAACGAGAAACCAGGCGATGACGACGAGCGGGAGAATGATGACAAGTCTGATCATGCGAGCCCCCTAACCAGGCGATTGCACCTCGATGATATGTAGGAAAGGACTTGGCGGTTTTCAGCATGGCGGCGTCAGCCGGCCCGGCGGGTCCACTAGCAATCGAAAACGGAGTTTTGTCTTTACTGGCGCGGCAAATATGCTAACCGGAGCGCCGTGCCCTTGTAGCTCAGCTGGTAGAGCAGCGGTTTTGTAAACCGAAGGTCGGCGGTTCGATTCCGTCCGGGGGCACCAGTTTCCACGAGGATGAAGATGGCACTGGAACATGTCGTGGAGCGCGTTCAGGGCTCGGCAACGACCGAGGCCTTGGCGCGTGGCAGGTCCGTAGCAGTACTTGCGCAAAGATCGCCGATTCAGGGCAGCGGGATCGGCTTGTCGCTGAGTGTGCGCAAGTAGGCGATCATGTTGACCCGTTCGGTCTCGTCCGGGACACCGGGAGTCTCCATTTTGACGCCCGGCGTGGTGAGCATGGGCCCGAAGAGAAATCTGTTCAGATCCTCGTACGTCCAGACACCCTCCCAGCCCAGCAAGGTGTCGGAGTAGCGCATATCTGCCATGGATGCCTTGTCGCGGCCGACGACGCTCCACAGGTTCGGTCCAATTTTTTTCCCTCCCTGTGGCTCGGCGTTGTGGCAACTGCTACACACGCGGGTGAAGTAGGTTCGGCCTTTCTCGACATCGGCAGAGGCCAACTTCATCGAGATCGGGGCCGGTGTTGGCAAGACGACGCCGTGCGACAAGAGATAGTCGGCAACTTCGCGTTGCCCCATGCTTTTTGCCAGATGGAGCGGCGTCTTGCCGCCCGTAGTCTTCGCATTAACGTCCGCGCCGGCCTCGACCAGTGTCTTCACGCAGTCGAGACAATCGAGATTGACGGCGACATGAAGGGCGAATTCGCCGCCACTGTCGGAATTTGGATTTGCGCCCCCATCCAGCAATAGATTCAAGAGATCGATCTTGTCTTTCCCCATAGCCGCCATCAGCGGGGGACCAAAAGCCGTCTGAGCGTTGACGTCCGCACCACGTTCTATGAGCAATTTTGCTGCTTGGATGTGGCCCGTGAAGACCGCAAGATAGAGCGGCGTTGCGGTCCCATCACTCTCGTCTATGCCGGCGCCTGCATCAAGCGCCGCCGTGATCGCCGCGACATCGCCGTTCATGGCGGCGTCGTGAATGTCGGCGGCATGCGATACAATCGGTGCAAGCAGCAGTGGAATGAAGAGCAAGGGCATGCGCATTTGGCATCTCCCAAGGCAAACCGCGGTATGTTTCACGCTTTCAAGCCGACAAAAGTACCACGACTGCCTGATCGTAGCCACTTCCAACCAGTGCCTAACAGATTGTGGAAGCCCCCGAGAGAATGCGAGGGTCACATTCTCTTCGGCCATGGCTCAGATATAGCACAGATTTTGACATTCCGCACGAAGCGGCGTGCGACGAATGTCCCGATGCAGAGTGCTAGACCATTGCGGTAGAACCTTTGAGTGGGATCAACGCATCAAGTCAAAATGCCGTGGAAATGCCTGGTGCAGCAGCAGCAGCATGGTTTTGCGCAGCACGTCGGTGTCGCGGCTGGACGGGTTGAGATGATCCCAATACCAGGCGCCATGCACCAGATAGTTCAGGCTTTCTGACAGCGTGTCTATGTCGACGCCGGTGTAGCCGCCGTCACGCGCGATTTCGATCAGCAGAGCGCGCGCCTCGGCGGTGTAGGCGAGATCGCTTGGCAAGCCGATCTCGTTGTAAATCTGCATGCTCTTGCGGTCGCTGGAGAATACGACGAAGACTGAGACCCATTTCGGATGCAGACGGGCAAAGCGCTGCGCGCAATCGACGGCGCCCAAGGCCCGTTCCACCGGCGACAGGCCGGGCGCCCGCACCAGTGTGATCCACAGCGCGTCGTATTGATCGCTGAGATATTGCAGCACAGCCCGGAACAAATTCTCCTTGCTGCGAAAGTGGAAAACGACCAGCGCGTTGGACGAGCCAACATGCTCGGCGATGCGCTGCATGGTGACGCTGGCCAGGCCCTCCTCCGCGATGAGCTCAATGGTGGCATCGATGATGCGCTGAATGCTCGCTTCGCCGCGCTCGCGCCGGCGGTCCTTGGGCGCGGCGTCGTTCGCTGCGCCCTTGGTCGCCTTGCTTTTTCCCGCTTCGGCGGTGGCTTTGCGTTGCGCCATTGTCGTCAGGCCTTTCCCCGGCGAAAACATCCCGCCGCTGCTTCGGCACGCCGGCTCTTCGCGGACTCAGAGCGACGGGCGTGTTCCGGCATTCATGTACCATTGACCCTGAGCCGTCTCATAGGCCATCCCCGCCCGGAAAACATCGGCGTCGCTGTAGGTGCGGCCGACAATCTGGATGCCTGTCGGCACGCCATTGGCGGCGCGGCCCGACGGCACGGATAGAACCGGGCAGCGGCTCAGCATGTTGAACGGCGTCGTCATCACCCAGCCCAGCGACGGGTTTACTTGCTCGCCGTTGATCTCGACCTTGCCTTTGGTCTGATCGAATTCGGCCGGCACCGCGGGAAGCGCATTGGTCGGGCAGATCAGCACATCGTATTTTTCCAGCAACGGCCCCAGCGTCTGGTACATCCTGGCCGCCACCTCTAGGGTCGCGACAAAATCCGTGGCCTTCGACTTCTGCCCGTCCTGCGCAAACTGCCTGGCATAGCTGGTCATGTCCTTGCCGTGCTTGGCGAGCAGGGGCGCCAGCGAGGCGCCGAAGAGATGCTCCAGGTAAGCCATGCCAGCCTTCAGCACCTCATCACCCCAGCCGAGGTCGACCTCCTCGACCGTGGCGCCGAGCGAGCGGAACACGTCGCAGGCAGCGAGCGTGTTCTTGCGAACATCGGGGTCGATCTCAAAAGAACCGAGATCCATGGAGAAAGCGATTTTCCAGCCCTTGATCGGCTTGTAGTCGTTGGGCAGGCGCAGTTTTGGGCGAAGCGTGGCGATGTCGAGCGGGCTCGGCCCGGCCATGACGTTCTGCAGCAGGATTGCATCGCCGACATTTCGGGCCAGCGGCCCAGTGTGGCAATAGAAGTCGAGGTTGAAGGGCGGCTCGTCGGGGTTGCGGCCGTAAGGCGGCTTGAAGCCGACCAGACCGCAGGCCGAGGCCGGGATGCGGATCGACCCGGCAATGTCCGACCCGGTGGCGATCGATGATGTGCCGGAAGCCAGCGTTGCCGCCGAACCGCCCGACGACCCGCCGGGCGTGAAATCGGGATTCCAGGGGTTGCGCGTCACGCCCCAACGCTTCGACCAGGTATAGCCGGCGCAGCTGAATTCCGGCGTTGCCGTGCGGGCATGCACGATGCCGCCCGCTTTCATGACACGCTCGTTCATGGTCGAGGTATGGCCGCCAATGGCGTCCTTCGACAGCAGCGAGCCATGCGAGGTCGGCTTGCCCTTGATGTAGCTCTCATCCTTAATGCCGATCGGCAGGCCCTCGAGCGCCCCGGTCCTGGCGCCCTTGGCATATTTTGCCTCGGCTTTTCTGGCGAGCGCCATCGCCTCGTCGAAATGCTCGAAAGTGAAGCAGTTAATCGTCGCCTTGGTGGCTTCGGCGCGGTCGATCGTCGCCTGCATAAGGTCGACAGGCGACAGTTTCTTCGCCTTGAACAGCCGCAACGCCTCGCTGGCCGGCATGTAGCAAAGGTCGAGATCGGACATCAAAATCTCCCGCGGCGGCTTGACCGCATCTGGCATGAGGGATGGCCGGGCCGCCGTGAGCGGCCCGAAGGATGTTGGCAAGTTCGGCTGGCGGCGCTGCTATTTCTGCAGGTCGGTCCAGATCCTGGTGTAGAGCGCCTGGATGTCGGCGGGGCAGGTCGGCATGAATTGGCCCCTGTCGGCAAATTCGGCCGGAACGTCCACTTCGGGCGCCCCCTTCATGTCGTCCGGCAGGAACGGCTCGGAGCCCTTGATGCCGTTGGCGTAGTGCGCGAAGGCCGAGATCAGCGCGGCGTTTTTCGGCTCCATGATGAAATTCTGGAAGAGCTTGGCGTTTTCGACGTTCTTGGCGTCCTTGAGCACCGCGACATTGTCCATCCAGATCGGAAAGCCCTCTTTGGGATAGCCGTAGACGATCTTGTCGTTCTCAAGCCGCTCGCGCAGCGATATGCCGTTCCAGTTGACGCCGGCGGCAATGTCGCCTCGGCCCAGGCCATCAACGGCAGCGTAATCGAGCGACAGCCATTTGCCCTTCGCCTCGACCAGCTTGTCATGCACCTTCTTCAGCAGCACCTTGTCGTCGGTGCAGTACTTGCCGCCCTCATAGGCAATGGTGAGGAACATGATGTCCCCCATTTCGGGCACGACATTGATCTTGCCAACGAGTTCCGGCGGCGGATCGAGGAAAATCGCCGAGGTGTTCGGGTCGCCCGCATAGACCGATTTGTTGACCGAGATGCCGGTCGTGCCCCATTGCCACGGCACTGAGTATTTGCGGCCGGGATCGAACGGCACATCGACCCATCTCGGATCGACATTTTTAAAGTTTTCCATCGTGTTGGGATCGGTCTCCAACAGCAAGCCTTCGCTGATCCAGATCGGCATCACGCTGGCCGAGGGCACGACGATATCGTAGCCGGAGGCGCCCTGGCGGACCTTGGCCAAGGCGGTGTCATTGGAATCATAGTCGGTGACGGTGACCTTGATCTTGTAGGTGTCCTCGAACTTCTTGATCAGCTCCGGGCTGGTGTAGTTGCCCCAATTGTAGATTTGCAGTTCGCCATCGGCGCGGGCCATGCCGGTCATGGCCAGCAGCGACAGGCCGAGCGCCGTCGCGGTCGATTTCAGGTGCATGCCTTATTCTCCCATTGTTGGAACCGTGGGCGTTGCCGCCTCAGGTCCGTCTGTTCCCTTCGTCTTGGTGGCCATTCACCGACTTATTCCGGCTGACCAACTCGGTATGTCCGCAACGGTATTAATTACTAACCATACAGTCAATATCTTTTTACCGGCATGGCGACGGTATCGGCCAGACATCGACGACGCGTGGTCGATGCCGTCAAACCTACAGATTGTCAGGCAGTGGGTGATGGGTTGCAGCCGCGCCGTCGGCGGCTCGCTTGCAGCTTCAGCCCTACAAAGCGTTTTGCGGGCATGGCATGCCGGCGTCGCCGCAGCGTGAGGCCGTCGGCCTCGGCCTGGAACTCATGTCCTCGGACTGTCGCACAAGTTCGGCGAAGAGAAGCGCGAAACTTCCCATCACGAGGAAGACGATAATCAGGCGTGTCACCGGCAATAGACAGGTCTCAACTGGCTAGCCCCCCAGCCACCCATCCTCTGCCGGCTAACATGATCGATCGGCCTTTACGAGTGTTTAAGCTCGCTCTTAACCATCACATTCGCCGCTCCGGCGACATGAAGCGCGAGCCACCGATTTTCGTTCCGGCACAGCCGCAGTGGCACCGGACGCTCCCTCCCTTTGCAGACGCGCTTGCCCATGCTACCCCACGCAACCGCCGCCGACCGCCATCGGGAAGTCATGAGCACAGCCAGTCTCGCCTTCGTCTCGTCCGACACCGCCGATGCCAAGGCGGCTATGGAAAGCCTGTCGGCCCGCTATGGCCATGCCCCGTTCGAGGACGCCGAGGTGGTGGTTGCGCTCGGCGGCGACGGTTTCCTGCTACAGACCCTGCGCGACACGATGAGCACGGGAAAGAAGGTCTACGGCATGAACCGTGGCACCATCGGCTTCCTGATGAACGAATATCGCGTCGGCGGCCTCACTGAACGCATCGCGGCCGCCGTCGCCGAAACGATCCGGCCGCTGGAGATGCTGGCGGTGACGCATGAGGGCGAGGCGGTTTCAGCTCTCGCGATCAACGAGGTGGCGCTGTGGCGCCAGTCCTACCAGACGGCGAAGATCCGTATCACGGTCGATGAACAGGTCCGCATCGAGGAACTGAATTGCGACGGCGTGATGATCGCGACGCCGGCAGGCTCCACCGCCTACAATCTGTCGGCGCACGGTCCGATCCTGCCGCTCGACGCGCCGCTGCTCGCGCTGACCCCGGTCAGCCCGTTCCGGCCGCGCCGCTGGCGGGGTGCCCTGTTGTCCAACAAGGCGACCGTTCGCTTCGATATTCTGGAGCCGGAGAAGCGCCCGGTGAACGCCGCCGCCGACCACACCGAGGTCAAGGCGGTGGCTTCCGTCACGGTCAGGGAATCACTGAGCGCGACGGCGACGTTGCTGTTTGACCCCAACCATTCGTGGAACGAACGCATTCTCGCCGAGCAGTTTCGCTATTGAGCCGGCGCAAAAAAAGACTACCTGATTAAGCATCGCGATTAAGCTTACGTTTTCACAATCGTGCCAATCCCGCCCGTTTCTGTTGACAAATCGTGGGCTTGCGCCTAATCGCAATACCAATCTTGCAGGCACGCTGTGCTTGCCGCGACGGATGCCGTTGCGCTTCCCCGAACCAGCCAAAGACAACAACACTTGTCCTCAGACACCACGACCGCTCCAGAAGCGTTGACCTTTTCAGACCTTGGCCTGTCGCCGAAGGTCCTTTCCGCAGTCACCGATGCCGGCTACACGCAGCCGACGCCGATCCAGGCCGGCGCCATCCCGCATGCGCTGCTCGGCAAGGATATTCTGGGCATCGCCCAGACCGGCACCGGCAAAACCGCCTCCTTCGTGCTGCCGATGCTGACCCGCCTCGAAAAAGGCCGGGCCCGCGCCCGCATGCCGCGCACGCTGATCCTGGAGCCGACGCGCGAGCTTGCCGCGCAGGTCGAAGAGAATTTCGTCCGCTACGGCAAGAACCACAAGCTCAACATCGCGCTTCTGATCGGCGGCGTCTCTTTCGACGAGCAGGACAAGAAGCTGGAGCGCGGCGCCGACGTGCTGATCGCCACGCCGGGCCGCCTGCTCGACCACCGCGAGCGCGGCAAGCTCTTGCTCAACGGCGTCGAGATCCTCGTCATCGACGAAGCCGACCGCATGCTCGACATGGGTTTCATCCCCGACATCGAGCGCATTTGCGAGATGATCCCGTTCACCAGGCAGACGCTGTTCTTCTCGGCGACGATGCCGCCGGAGATCACCAAGCTCACCGAAAAATTCCTGCACGCGCCTATCCGCGTCGAGGTCTCCAAGGCAGCATCCGCTGCCACCAATATCGTCCAGCGCCTGGTCAAGTCGGGCTCAAAGCCTTGGGACAAGCGCGAGACGCTGCGCAATCTGATGAAGGCCGAAGACGCCGAGCTGAAGAACGCCATCATCTTCTGCAACCGCAAGGTCGAAGTCTCGGAACTGTTCCGCTCGCTGTTGAAGTATGATTTCGACGCCGGCGCCCTGCATGGCGACATGGACCAGCGCGCCCGCATGCAGATGCTGGCCAATTTCCGTGACGGTAAATTGCGCTATCTCGTGGCATCCGACGTCGCCGCGCGCGGCCTCGACATCCCCGATGTCAGCCACGTCTTCAACTACGATGTGCCGATCCACGCCGAGGACTATGTCCACCGCATCGGCCGCACCGGACGCGCCGGACGCTCGGGCAAATCCTTCACCATCGCCACCAAGTCGGACACCAAATACATCGACGCCATCGAGCGGCTGATCGGCAACAAGATCGAGTGGCATGACGGCGACCTGTCGACGGTCGTCGCCAGCGAAGGCGGCGAGGACGAAGCGCCGCGCCGCGGCCGCGGCGCCCCGCGCCGCGCCGGCCGCAAGGACGAAGACCGCAAAGATCGCGGCGAGCGCAAGCCACGCGAGCGCCACGCCAAGCCTAGCGAAGTCGCCCCGGCGGATGCCGCACGCGAGGAACAGCCGGTCGTGGCTGAGGCGGCGGTCGCCGACATCGGCGAACGGCGTCAGCGCAAGGAAGCGATCCGCTCCGAAAACAGCGAGCGCAAGGTTTCCGATCGCAACAACGAGAACCGTGCTCCCGAACGCGGCGACACCAGGCCGCAGCGTGCCAACAACAGCCGCCCTGCCCGCAACAACCGCGGCGGCGAAGACAATGACGGCACCGTCGGCTTCGGCGATGACATGCCGGCCTTCATGAAGATCGTCGCCAAGGTCTGATTTCCGGTTTCGGTTTCGCGAGGCAAGCCGATCACCCGGCTTGCCTCGCGATCATTGTTGTCCCGTCACATCGGTCCGGGCATCATCTTGGTCGGCTTTTCCAGCATCGGAAACTCGGCCTTGCTGCATTTCACCTTCGGGTTCGTCGGGCTGAACATGCCGTTCGGATTGTCTCTGAACAGCCAGGCATGAAGGTCGTAGTGGACGAACTCCTTCGGAATGAGCGGATAGTGCCCTTCCATCGGTCCCATAAAGGTCTGACCAAATAGCTTGGGGGCCTCCTTGACGTCCGGCGTCAGCGGCACCAGCCATTCCACGCCCACCAGCTTCAAGCCTTTTTTGGTCGGCTCGTAGATCAAGACATTGGGTTTCATTGGGTCGAGTTTCTGGCCGACGCTGGGAACATTGACGAAATGGATGCCCATAGCGCCCTTTGGATAGTCCATTGTGCCGGGTATCTTTTCGCCACTGAAGTAGACGCAACCTTCGGTCGACAGATAGAGGTCGCGGATGGCGGCCGTGTAGTCCTCATATTTGGCGAGCGATTTCTTTAAGGCTTCGATGTCGGCCTTGTTGGCGTCCTCGGCTCGAGCCGTGGCGCCCACGCACCAAACAGAGACCAGACCTGTCAAAACGACGGCGCCGAAACGCCCGAGACGAGCCGTTCTTGTCATGCATTCCTCCCAGATTTCGTTATCTGGCCGTGCAGGACCGGGGCCGGCTAAGTGATGATTGCGCGGCCGTTTGTACCGCCCCATCCCCTTTGGAACGGCGCCGATGCTAATCCTTTCCAAGGTGCACGCAAAGCGATTATTAGAAAACTCTAATGCTTTAGATCTTTTGGCGGATCACAGGAGCCAAAATGAAAACGGCCCCTTGCGGGGCCGCCTTCGCATGTCGATGCCGACCTGATCAGGTGAGCGGCGAAAGCTGGATCTCGACGCGCCGGTTCTGCGCGCGGCCGGCCGAGGTCGCGTTGGAGGCGATCGGGCGGGTCTTGCCGAAGCCGGTGACGGCGAAGCGGCGCGAATCGACGCCCTGTCCCGACAGGTAGTTGGCGACCGCCAATGCACGGCGCTGCGACAGATCGAAATTGTGCTCGTCGCCACCGGTCGAATCGGTGTGGCCGAACACGTCGACCGTGGTCTGGCGGAACTTGTTCAGCACCAGCGCCACCGAATTCAGCACCTGGTAGAAGCCGGGCTTCACTGCATCCTGGTCGACGTTGAAGGTGATATCGGACGGCATGTTGAGGATGATCTGGTCGCCGGTGCGGGTGACGCTGACGCCGGTGCCCTGCAGCTGGCGGCGCAGTTCAGCCTCGTTCTGGTCCATCGTGGCGCCAATGGCGCCGCCGGCGAGCGCGCCGATACCCGCGCCGATCAGCGCGTTGCGGCGGTCATTGCCGCCGGCAAGCAGGCCGAGGCCCGCACCCGCCAGTGCGCCAAGGCCGGCGCCGGCCGCGGTGTTGGAAATTTTCTGATCGCCGGTATATGGATCAGTGGTCGTGCAGGCACTCACCAGCACAGCCGTCGCAACGGCGACGAGCACAGTCTTTTTCATGAGATAACGTCCCTCTCCAAACCGCGGCCTTTGCGGCCCGCGCATATCAGCCCTTCCACGGGTCTTGTAGCATGAAATACGGCGAAAAGCGGAACGGCGAAAGCGGCTTTTCCCCGCTTGCGCCACTCTTCTGGCGTCTCTGGCGTCGGCCTACCAGAGGTTCTTGCCGTCGATGACGACTACCTCGACCTTGTCGAGGTCGAAATCGTCGAACAGCCGCGAATTGACTGAGATCTTGGGGTTGTCGAAGTCTGGTTCGCCGGTCGACCAGTCCGGCGTTTCGGTGAAGGTGCCGCAGCCGCAAATGGCGCAAAATCCGTGTTTGACGGTCTTCGATCCCCATTGATAGACGGAGACGTTCTTGGCCGGGCTGGTGAGCTTGAATTGCGACGGAACGTAGTAGGCCCATAGCGAGCCGCGCTTGGAGCAGAACGAGCAGGTGCATTGCGTTACTGTCTCGGGCGCCTGCGAAACCTCGAATGTCGTCGCCTTGCAGTGACAGCTGGCCTTGATGGTCATGAAGCTTCCTCTCCGTTGCCCGCCCTATGCGGCAAAGGCACCATAAAGGAGGGCTCCTGACAACTGTCTGTCAGCAGGCTCTGATCGATCAAGCCGAGCGCCGCTCTGGCTGAAGCGGGGCTGTCATCACCTGCCAATGTAGGCGGCGAGTTCGTCCGGCGTCCCATTGGGGAAGGCCTGTTTTAGAAAATCCAGGAACGCCGACACGCGCGCGCTGAGCAGCCGCCGAGATGGGTAGAGCGTCCATAGAGAAATCTCGGGGCCGTCAATATCCCCCCAATTCACCAGTGTGCCGTCAGCCAAGTCGTGGGCCACCAACGAAATGGGAAGCCGTCCTGCGCCGACGCCGGCTCGCACCGCATCCCGGACCATGATGAGCGTTGACAAAACGAGAACAGGCTCGATTCTAATTGTTGACCGGCCACCTTGTGTCTTCACGTGCCATGTTTGCTGCTCGCCTGCACCGCGCGCAACGCCAGGAGCGGCGAGCCCGCCGGTCGGGAAGGGAAGTTCGGGGCTGGCTACAACGACCAGGCGGTCGCGAAGAAATGCTCGTCCGACCAGGCTTTCGTCGGGATCTGGATTGACTCGGATTACCAGATCGTAGCCTTCCTCGATCATGTCGACAGGCCGGTCCTCAGTCGTCACTTCAAGCTTCACCTCCGGATATTTGAGGGAAAAACCTGCAGCGATCCTCCCCATTGCGGTCTGCGAAAAATGTAAAGGTGCGCTGATCCGTAATCTGCCCTTGGGCCTCTGACCGCCCGAGGCAATCGCCGAAGCTGTCTCGTCCAGTTCGGCGAGCAACGCCCCCGTCCGCTCGAAGAGCGCCCGTCCTTCCTCGGTGAGCTTCAGGTTACGCGCACCCCGTTCAAACAGGCGCAACTCAAGACTGCTTTCCAATTCTCCAACGCGCCGGGACAGCGTTGCCTTGGGACGACCAGTGGCCCTTGCCGCTTTGCCGAAGCCACCATGGCGGGCAACGAGATTGAAATCGGTGAGGGCAAGAAGATCCATGAGTGTCCCGCCAGTGAGACGATGTGTCTAAAATTTCCGTCTACTGGACTCTTTGTGAGCCACACATATTGGCCCTGTCAACCAACCTCACTGGAGAAATTTCATGACCATTCTCGTTACCGGCGCCACGGGCAATATTGGCCGCCAAGTCGTCGAACACCTCGCCAAGCGCGGCGCCGATGTCCGTGCTCTCGTCCGCGATCCGTCCAAGGCCAGCTTCCCGGCAGGCGTATCCGTCGTGCAAGGCGACTTTCTCGATGTCGACTCGCTGCGCAAAGCCATGTCCGGGGTTTCCACGCTGTTCCTCCTGAACGCCGTGGTACCGGATGAATTCACCCAGGCTTTGATCGCGCTGAACATCGCCCGATCGGCCGGCATCGAGCGCATCGTCTATCTGTCGGTGATCCACGCTGACGTCTATGTGAACGTGCCGCATTTCGCAGGCAAGTTCGGCGTCGAGCGAATGATCGAGCAGATGGACCTCAAGGCTACGATCTTGCGCCCGGCCTACTTCATCCAGAACGATCTGACGATCGAAGACATCATCACCGGCTACGGCACCTACCCAATGCCGATCGGTGCCAAGGGTCTCGCCATGATCGACGCCCGTGACATCGCCGAGATCGCCGCCCTTGAACTGCTGCGCCGCGAACAGTCCGCGGAGCCGCTCGCGCTCGACCGGATCAATCTCGTCGGTCCGCAGACACTGACCGGGATGGATATTGCCGCAATCTGGTCAGACGTGCTTGCCCGCCCGATCAGCTACAGCGGCGACAATACGGAGGGCTTTGAGCAAAATCTCAAGCAGTTCCTGCCCGCCTGGATGGCCTACGACATGCGCCTGATGGGCGAGCGCTTCTTCACCGAAGGGATGCTGCCCGAGGTCGGCGACGTCGAGCGCCTGACGGCACTTCTGGGCCGCCCGCTGCGCCAATATCGCGACTTCGCATCAGCAGTCGTTGCGTCCGTCTGACGCAAGCACAGAAACACCTAATACTGAGAAGCGCTGCCAGCGTCATGGATGGCCCCCACGTCACGTGCCAGCCTTCTCAGCAAGAAAGCTTGTAGAACTATGGCCTACCTTCCGATGAACTTTGTCGACAGAAGTCAGTAGGATCGCGGCGGCACGAACAGGCAGATCGTCTTGCCGGCGTCGAGACCGGCCTGGTGCGCACACCAGTGGAAATCGCCGTCCGGGCTATCCTTGACGCGCTTGTCGCTCATCGGAACGACCTCGCCCGTTCCGGCGATGACATAGCCCTCGGGCTTTTCCAGCACCTCGCCCGTATGGGTGGTGCGGCAGTCATAGTTGGCGCAGCAGGCGAAGGGATAACTCCAGCCTTGCGGTTTCGCAGCCGTCGGCTTGGCGTCATGCGCGAAGGCGGGTGCGGTCAGCACCGCGATCGCGCCGATCACGAACAGGGAAAACAGAAGTCGGCCAGCCGGTTGAACGGCTCTGGCCGATCGGACTATGGCAGCAGACATGGAAACGTTCCTTTCAAGCGAGCATCAAGCATTTGCTTGCCCGTTCTTGGAACGTGTCTTCCCAGTGGCCGAATCGTCAGCTCGCAGATATGCCGCGCCCGGCCATAAATGCTTTTTCACCCCTCAGCCCGAGATGCTGGGCTGATTCCTTGGTCGGCGCAAGAAGTGCATAGGTCCTACAGTGCCGCACCCCGCGCGCCGACATCTGCCGTCCAAAAGGGTGCGCCGGCTTGGTTAACGAATGGTTAACGGGGTAACCCAAGAGGCGTTAGCCGTCGGAGGCGTGCCCTTCATATTGCGGCAGGTCGTCGGCGATGGTGAACCACGGCGCCTTGGAGCCGACGAAAATATGCGCGGTCGGCCGGATCGTCGGATCGTCGACCAGCGTGCCCATGGCGACATGGACATAGGCGCCGTCGCGGACCAGCGAATACAGCAACGAGCCGCAGCGGCTGCAATGCGCATCGTGGCCGCTGTCGTCGCCGAAATGGATGAGGCCGTGATGCCCCTCGGCAAGGGCGAACTTGCCGCGCTCGATGCCGGCGAACGGCTTGAAGGCCGACCCTGTGGTGCGCCGGCAGTTCGAACAATGACAGTTCGCGGCATAGACGAATTCGTCCGCCACCTCATAATGGACCGCGCCGCAAAAGCATTTGCCGGTGAGCTTGCGAACCATGGTTCCTCCTTCGCTCCCCGCCCAAGGATATGCTCAGGCCCGGCCGAAACGCCTCATGCCGGCCGATCCCGCCTGAGCCTGCATGACTTAATCGAGGTCGACCACCGCTTCGCCAGCACCACCTTCGATGCGCTGCGACAGCGAGGCTTCCATGAAGTCGTCGAGATCGCCGTCGAGCACGCTCGACGGGCTGGTGCTCTCGACGCCGGTGCGCAGGTCCTTCACCAACTGGTAGGGCTGCAGCACATAGGAGCGGATCTGGTGGCCCCAGCCGATGTCGCTCTTCGACGCCTCGGTGGCGTTGGCCACCGCTTCACGCTTCTTCAGCTCTTCCTCGTAGAGGCGCGAGCGCAGCATTTCCCAGGCCTTCGCCTTGTTCTTGTGCTGCGAGCGCTCTGCCTGGCAGGCGACCGCAATGCCGGTGGCGATATGGGTAATGCGGACGGCCGAGTCGGTCGTGTTGACGTGCTGGCCGCCCGAACCGGACGAACGGTAGGTGTCGATACGCACGTCGGATTCCGAAACATCGATCTCGATCCTGTCATCGACGACCGGATAGACCCAGATGCTGGAGAAGGACGTATGGCGGCGCGCATTGCTGTCATAGGGCGAAATGCGCACCAGGCGGTGGACGCCCGATTCGGTCTTCAACCAGCCATAGGCATTGTGACCCTTGATCAAGAGCGTAGCGGACTTGATGCCGGCCTCTTCGCCGTCATGGACTTCCAGCACTTCGACCTTGAAGCGGCGGCGTTCGGCCCAGCGCGTATACATGCGCAGAAGCATCGAGGCCCAGTCCTGGCTCTCGGTGCCGCCGGCGCCGGCGTGGACTTCCAGATAGGTGTCGTTGGCGTCGGCTTCACCCGACAGCAGCGTCTCGACCTGGCGGGCCTTGGCCTCGCCCTGCATCGAGCGGATGGCGGCTTCGGCCTCGGCGACGACGCTTTCGTCGCCCTCTTCCTCGCCAAGCTCGATCAGGCCGATATTGTCTTCCAGCGCCTGGGTCAGGCCCTTGACCGCCGCGATGCCTTCTTCGAGGCCCTGGCGCTCGCGCATCAGCTTTTGCGCTTCCAGCGGTTCGTTCCAGAGGCTGGCGTCCTCGGCCCGCACATTCAGGTATTCAAGCCGCTTTATGGCCTGATCCCAGTCAAAGATGCCTCCTCAGCAGGGTTATCGCCTGCCTGATCTCATCGACAATGTTCTGCGTTTCCGCGCGCATGGCTGGTTGTTCTGTCCTGTTTTTGAAATGGCGCTTGGGTCGGCGCGATACATAGGCACGGCACCGCCGCCTGTAAAGCGAAATGGGCCGGCTCAACAAGCCGGCCCATTTTCAAATTCACATGATGTCAGTAAAGGCCGCCGCCAGGCGCCTGGATGGCTTCCGTCGCCTGCGGCGACAGCGGTCCGCCGGCGCCATTGGAGCCGTCGGCGCCCATGCCGATCACCCAATAGCTGTCGGCGGGGCCGGTGCCGGGCTTGAAGGCTTCGATGATGGTGCCGGGATCGCCCGACGCGGCACGCATGCCGGTCTTGCGGTTGATGGCGACCAGGTTCATGCCTTCCGGCACCTTGAAGTCGACATTGGGCGTGCCGTCCAGCGCCACACGCATGAAGTCCTTGAAGATAGGCGCCGCCAGGCCACCACCGGTCGCGCCCTTGCCAAGCCCTTTCGGCGTGTCGTAGCCCATATAGAGGCCGACGACGAGGTTCGGCGTATAGCCGATGAACCAGGCGTCCTTCTCATCATTGGTCGTGCCGGTCTTGCCGGCAATGTGACGGCCAAGTTCGGCGATGGTGGCGCCGGTGCCGCGCTGGACGACGCCTTCCATCATCGAGGTGATCTGGTAGGCGGTCATCGGGTCGAGCACCTGCTCGGAATTGTCGACCAGTTCCGGTTCGGGTTGGTTGTTCCATTCGGTCGCATTGCAGCCTTCGCAGCCGCGCTCATCCTGCTTGAACACCGTCTTGCCGTAGCGGTCCTGAATGCGGTCGATAAGCGACGGTTTGATCGACTTGCCGCCATTGGCCATGATCGAATAGGCCGACACCATGCGCATCACGGTCGTCTCGCCGGAACCCAGCGCCATCGGCAGGTACGGCGCCAGATGGTCGTAGACGCCGAAGCGCTCGGCATATTCCACCACCAGCTTCATGCCCATGTCGTTGGCCAGCCGCACCGTCATAAGGTTGCGCGACTTTTCGATGCCGGAGCGCAACGTCGCGGGACCGGCCACCGTGCCGTCATAGTTCTTCGGCGTCCAGGTCGTGTTGCCGCTCTGGATGGTGATCGGCCCGTCCATGATCACCGAGGCCGGCGTATAGCCATTGTCGAGCGCAGCTGAATAGACGATCGGCTTGAACGACGATCCGGGCTGGCGCATCGCCTGCGTGGCGCGATTGAATTCCGACTGCGCATAGGAGAAGCCGCCGACCATGGCCAGCACGCGGCCGGTATGTGGATCCATGKCGATCAGGCCGCCCTCCACTTCCGGCACCTGGCGCAAGGTGTAGGCGCCTTCCGAACCTTCGTTTTTCTGCACGAAGATGACATCGCCCGGCTGCAGCACGTCGGCTGGCGACTTGGCTTTGACCGTCTTGCCGTCGACCACATGGCGCATGGCAAAGCTCATGTCTTCCTTGCTGACGGTGCCTTCGACGCGTTCCTTGGCGATTTCGCCTGAAATCTGCCGCGTCGGCTGCAGGCCGATGGAAAGGCCGGTCTCCGAGCTGTCGAGCACGACGGCAAGCGACCATTCCGGCACGTCTTCCAGCCCCTTGACGGCGCCCAGCGCCACGCCCCAGTCACCGGAAGCGTCGATATGCGTCACCGGTCCGCGATAGCCGCGCAGCGTATCGTATTTGAGCAAGCCGTTCTGCATCGACTTGCGGGCGATGAGCTGGATCTTCGGATCGAGCGTCGTGCGCACCGACAGGCCGCCCTCATAGAGCGCGTTCTCGCCATAGCGTGAGATGATCTGGCGGCGCACTTCCTCGGTGAAATACTCGCCCGCAAACAGATAGGAGCCGTTGCGGCGCGGCGTCACGCCGAGCGGCTCGGCCTTGGCCTTGTCGCCTTCCTCGCGCGTCACATAGCCATTCTCGACCATCTGGTCGATGACCCAGTTGCGGCGCTCGATGGCGCGGTCGGCGTGCTTGAAGGGATGGTAGTTGTTGGGCCCCTTCGGCAGCGACGCCAGGTAGGCGGCTTCCGCGACGGTGAGTTCGTTGACCGACTTGTCGAAATAAGTCAGCGCCGCGCCCGCCACGCCATAGGCGCCGAAGCCGAAGAATATCTCGTTGAGGTAGAGCTCGAGGATGCGGTCCTTCGAATAGGCCTGCTCGATGCGGAAGGCCAGGATCATCTCCTTGATCTTGCGCTCATAGGTCTGGTCCGAGGACAGCAGGAAGTTCTTTGCCACCTGCTGGGTGATGGTCGAGGCGCCGACCTGGCGCCTGCCCGAGCCCACATTCTGCAGGTTGACGTAGATGGCGCGGCCAAGCCCGGTGATGTCGATGCCGGGATGGTTGTAGAAATTCTTGTCCTCGGCCGACAGGAACGCCGCCTTGACCCGGTCTGGAACCGCCTGGATCGGCAGATAGAGCCGCCGTTCGCGCGCATATTCTGCCATCAGCGAGCCGTCGGAGGCATGGATGCGGGTCGTCACCGGCGGCTCGTATTTGGCCAGCACTTCGTAGTCGGGCAGGTCCTTCGCCAGATGGCTGATGTATATCGCCACGCCCGCGGCAACCAGAAGCGCCAGCGTCGTGCCGATACCAAAGAAATAGCCGATGAGACGAATCATGCCCGCTCCAGTCCGAGGTTCGGGAATTTCCTAGACGAAGCCGCCTTTCGCGCAAGCCTTCGCAACGGTCCCGATCCGTGATGGAAAACCCATGTCGCCACCATGTGGACAAAATGGGGCAGCGCCCGATTTCTGCATCCCCCACCGGAAATAAAAGCGTCCGGTGTTGTCGTCGTGCAACGCTGCCTCTGGTTGTAGGCGGCGTCGGCCACCTCAGCCTCCGGTTCCCGTTTCCATCTTGGCGGAGGCAAACAAAGCGACGGCGTTGGTGATGCTCTGCGCCGCCTTGCCGCGCCAGTCGGCGTCGAGTAGCTGCGCCTCGTCCTTGGCGTTGGAGAGATAGCCGAGTTCGACCAGCACCGACGGCACATCGGGCGCCTTCAGCACCTTGAAGCCTGCCGAGCGCTGCGGATTGTTGATCAGGCCGACGCTGGTGGACAGCTGGCCGACCAGCGTGTGGGCAAAGCTCATCGAGAAATTATGCGTCTCGCGGCGGATCAGGTCGATCAGTATGTCGGTGACTTCCTTGTTGTCGTCCTTGATCACCATGCCGGCGAACTGGTCGGATAGGTTTTCGCGATCGGCCAGCGCCTGCGCTTCCGGGTCGGATGCCTTGTCGGAGACGGTGTAGACGGTGGCCCCTCTGATACCCTTGACGCTGATCGTATCGGCATGGATCGAGATCAAAAGGTCGGCCTCGTGCTGGCGAGCGATGCGCACGCGGTCATCGAGCCGCAGGAATTCGTCGGTCTCGCGCGTCATGAACACGTCGTAGTTGCCGACGGCGGCGAGCTTGTCGCGCAATTCGGTGGCGAAGGCGAGCGTGACGTTCTTCTCGATGGTGCCGTTGAGGCCTTCGGCGCCGCCATCAATGCCGCCGTGGCCCGGATCGATGACCACGGTAAAGCGATGACCCGGATTGGAGATCGGCCCGGTGCCGACCCTGGCGCCCTTGTCGGTGGAGACGGTCGAGCCGGTGGTCAGCGCCTGGTTCGCGAGCGCTTCATCGAACTCACGGTCGGAGGCCGCCGACATGTCGATGGCGATGCGGTAGCCGGTTCCGTCATCATTCTTGAGCACGTCGAGCTTGTCGACCGAGAACGGCCCCTTGCCGGTGAGGATCAGCCGCGATCCCTCGCCCTGATCGCCATAACGGACCGCTTTGACCAGGCCGCGCGCCTTGGCGTCCTTCGCGCTGATGGCGAATCGTGTGCGCGGCAGGTCGACGACCAGCCGGTTGGGGCCGCGCAGCAGGAACCATTTGATATCGGGCTCGCGGTCGAAATCGATGACGATGCGCATCTTGGTGGCGTCGCCCGCCATCTTGTAGGCGGTGGCGCCGAGCGGCGCATCGGCCGCGCGTGAAAACGGCGCAAAACCGAGGCACAGCGCCAGCAACAAAAGCACACCGGCAGCGCGCAGCAAAAGGCCTGCACGGCCATGGCCCTTGTCTGTGGTGCCCGCCAGTCCCATCTCTTTGCAGTCGCTCCCGGTTTGGCGCCTTGCGCCCGCGTGGTTGGTCGGAATGCCGGTCAGGTCGCAGACTCGATTAACGATTGGTATCCAGAGAAGGTTAACCAAGCCTTTTCATTGAGGATTGAGGCCTGAGCTTCCCCTACGGCACTGCTTTTTGCCGGCATCCGAAATCGGGGTTGCCTTCCACCCCGTCAAATCATAAAAGCGATGGTGGATCACTGCAATCCTGGAACCGCTTCTCCCGCAGCTTCCTGCTACAGGTCAGATGAAAGGCGGCTCCTTTCGCTTCCAGCGAAAAGGCTTCAGGTGATCGCGACGAATTTCGCAGGTGTGCGCCCGTGGCGGGGGAATCGCCTGCGTGAGGAAAACGGCCGGGTTTGTTCCCGTGCCGGCTCTGTATGAGCAAACAAGCTGGTCCGGTTCGTCCGGGCTTTGGTTCAAAAGGTTCTGCTGGTGACGATGGCTTCAAGCGCAATCATGGAAAGGTCCGCATCAAACCGCGCCATTTTGGCTGCGGGCGGCACCGCCATGGCGCTCAAGCGGCGGCCAGCAACCATCAAGACATCCGGCACCCACATCACAGACACGCAGCAGCGGGCTTTGCCTTGCAGGCTGCGGCTGGCGGCTGCCGGGGGGAAACGAAATAATGCCCAACAAAATGCTGATAGACGCCTCCCACCCGGAGGAAACACGCGTTGTCGTTATCCGCGGTAACCGTATCGAAGAATTCGACTTTGAATCCCAGGACAAGAAGCAGCTCAAAGGAAACATCTATCTCGCCCGCGTAACGCGCGTCGAACCGTCCCTTCAGGCAGCCTTTGTCGAATATGGCGGCAACCGTCACGGTTTCCTCGCCTTCAGTGAAATACACCCCGACTATTACCAGATCCCGGTCGCCGACCGTCAGGCTTTGCTGCGCGCCGAAGCGCAGGAAGCCGAGGACGAGGAGAACGAGGACAATGACGGCGACGACCGCCAGAGCCGCGATCGCGGCCGGCGGGGCCGTCGGCGCGGCGGCAAAGGCCGCGAGCGGGGCGAACACAAGCGCGACGCCGGCAGCGATGATGAAGGCGGCGAACACGGCGATGCCGGCAGCGAGGCTGTCGCCGAAGAGCCTGCTTCCGAACATGCCGCGGCCGATACTGCCGGACATGACGATCACGCCGGGCACGGCGACAGCGAAACCTCCGATACGTCCGAGACCGAACCGTCCGAAGGCGGCCCGACATCGATCGCGGCAAGCGTCGAAGCCGATGTGATCTCCGAAGCCGTTCCAACAGTTGAGACCGGTGACGAAGCGCCGTCCAACGAGGCAAGCAGCGAAGCCGCGTCCGCCGACCACAGCGGCGAAGCCACCTCCAGCGACAATGATCGCGGCATGCTGGAAGAGGTGCAGTCCTCGCATCCCGACGACCACGAAATCGAATCGGTCGGCGCCGAGGATGCGCTGGAAGAAGTGCGCAACCGCCGCAAGCCGGTGCGCCGCCAGTACAAGATCCAGGAAGTCATCAAGCGTCGGCAGATCCTGCTGGTGCAGGTGGTCAAGGAAGAGCGCGGCAACAAGGGCGCGGCTCTCACCACCTATCTGTCGCTTGCCGGCCGCTATTCGGTGCTGATGCCCAACACGGCGCGCGGCGGCGGCATTTCGCGCAAGATCACCAGCGCGGTCGACCGCAAGCGCCTCAAGGAAGTCGTCGCCGATCTCGAAGTGCCGCAGGGCATGGGCGTCATCCTGCGCACCGCCGGCGAGAGCCGCACCAAGGCCGAGATCAAGCGCGACTACGAATATCTGATGCGGCTTTGGGAAAACGTCCGCAATCTGACGCTGCAATCCACCGCCCCTGCCCTCGTTTACGAGGAAGGCAGCCTGATCAAGCGCTCGGTGCGCGACCTCTACAACAAGGATATCGACGAGATTCTTGTCTCCGGCGAGGAAGGCTATCGCGAGGCCAAGGACTTCATGCGCATGCTGATGCCGAGCCACGCCAAGGTGGTTCAGCCGTTCCGCGACACGACGCCGATCTTCGTGCGCAACGGCATCGAGGCGCAGCTCGACCGCATGCTGCAGCCGCAGGTGACGCTGAAGAGCGGCGGCTACATCATCATCAACCAGACCGAAGCGCTGGTCGCCATCGACGTCAATTCGGGCCGCTCCACCAAGGAGCACTCGATCGAAGACACCGCGCTCCACACCAACCTTGAAGCAGCGGAAGAAGTCGCTCGGCAGTTGAGGCTGCGCGATCTCGCCGGCCTGATCGTCATCGACTTCATCGACATGGAGGAGAACCGCAACAACCGCTCCGTCGAGAAGCGGCTGAAGGATCACCTCAAGAACGACCGGGCGCGCATCCAGGTCGGCCGCATCTCGCATTTCGGCCTGATGGAAATGTCGCGCCAGCGCATCCGCGCCAGCGTGCTGGAATCGACCATGAAGCCCTGCCCGCATTGCGGCGGCACCGGCCATGTGCGCTCCGACTCGTCGGTGGCGCTGATGGTGGTGCGGGCGATCGAGGAATTCCTGCTCAAGGATTCACGCAGCCACATCACGGTGCGGACGCCGGCAGCAACCGCGCTCTATGTGCTCAACCACAAGCGCGGCACCTTGGTGGAACTTGAAAGCCGCTTCGGCCTGACCATCACCATCGAAGCCGATGACACGGTCGGTGTGCAGCACTATGCGATCTTCCGCGGCGCCATTGCCGAAAAGCCGGAAGGCTTTGTCGAGCAGCGCAGCCTTCCCGCCTATGTCGAGCCGGAAGAGCCCGAGGACGAAATCGTCATCGAGGAGGAAGAAGACGAGGTTGTGGTGCAGGCCGAGCAGCCGCGCCAGGCGCAGCCGCAGTCTCAGCAGCAGCCGAGATCGGCCGAGGACGGCGAAGGCCGCGACCGCAAGCGCCGCAAGCGCCGCAGGCGGCGTGGCGGCAAGGATCGCGACCGCGAACACGGCGATCGCGAGCATGGCCCCGCGGCGGAAGGCGCTTCGGCCTCTGTCGCAAGCGACGACTTTGCCGCTAAGGCCGGCGACGACAATGCAGCACCGCACGACGAAGCCCCGGTTGGCGCCGTCGAAACCGTGGAAGCGTCGGATGACGCCCAGGGCAAGAAGCGCCGGCGCGGCAAGCGCGGTGGCAAGCGCAATCGCCGCGAAGACGGTGAAAGCACTGAGGCCGAGGCAGGCGAAACCGCTGACGTTTCGGTGGCCGATGCCACTGAAGCCGAAACGGCGGTAAGCGAGCCGGTCGCGGCGGTAGCGGTTGAAGAGGCTGCGGCTCCCGCCGCGGCGAACGACGACGCGCCAGCCGAAAAGCCGAAGAAGAAGCGCGCCTCGAGGGCGAAGAAGGCCGTAGCCGAAGTCTCCGCCGAGACGGTGGCCGAAGTGCCAGCTACTGCCCCGGTCGAGGAAGTCGCACCGGCCAAGGTGGAGACGCCTGCGCCTGTCGCTCCCTCCGAGGAGGAAGCGCCTGCTCGACCGACCCGGCGCAAGGCCGTCGCGGCGGATACCCCGGTCGTACCGGTGGTTTCCTCCAGCGTTGCCGACGAGGCCAAGGCCGAGGAAAAGCCGAAGCGTGCCGGCTGGTGGCAGCGAAAGGGCTTTTTCTAAGCTTTTCAGTCAGTTGAACTGATTACCTGACCAATAAAAATCCCGCGCCGTTCGAAAGACGGCGCGGGATTTTTGCTTCACTCATCGCTGAAATATGAATTCGTTGCTTCGCCCGCTAGCGGAGTTTCAGCACCTCGCCGTCCTTGTAAACCAAGGAGGCATCGTGATTAGCTCTTATATGTGCGCGAGCCTGCTTCCGGCAGGTTTCGTCAGTGTTGATCTGGCGCTCTACCCAGCGTCGCCAATGAGGGTCGGATAAGGCAATACGCTGCGCCTCGAGAAGGCTCACGCCATGGCGGGACCGAACCTCCTTGATATGCAATATCCAGCGATTCCGATCTTGCATGGCTGCTCGGCCCCTTGGTATCCCTACGGCGCGAAGATCGACCAGTTCATCATCCTCGCCAGTTTTTCCAGGGCGATCGACCCCAGCTTCGAATTGCCGTTGGCGTTCAAGCCCGGCGACCACACGGCGAGCGAGGCTACGCCCGGCACGATTCCCAATATGCCGCCGCCGACGCCGCTTTTGCCGGGAATGCCGACGCGGAAAGCGAAATCGCCGGAGCCGTCATAGTGGCCGCAGGTCAGCATCATGGCGCCGATGCGGCGTGCGCGCTCGGCCGACACCACGGAATGGCCGGTCGCCGGGTTCTTGCCGCCATTGGCGAGGAAGCGGCCGGCCAGCGCCAGTTGCCGGCAACTCATGGCGATGGCGCAATGGTGGAAGTAGACGCCCAGTGCAAGTTCCGGCGCGTGGTTGAGATTACCGAAGGATTTCATGTAGTTGGCGAGCGCGAAGTTGCGGTAGCCGGTGGCGCGTTCGGACGCCGCGACCTCGCGATCGATGATGATCGTCTCATCGTCGGCGAGGAACTGGATGAAGCGCAGGATCTCGCCAATCGCTTCGCGCGGCTGGTGGCCGGCAAGCAGGATGTCGGAGACGACGATGGCGCCGGCATTGATGAACGGATTGCGCGGAATGCCATTCTCATGCTCGAGCTGGACGATCGAGTTGAACGGATTGCCCGAGGGCTCACGCCCGACCCGCTGCCACAGCGCGTCGCCGACATTGCCGAGCGCCAGCGTCAGCGTGAAAACCTTTGAAATGCTCTGGATCGAAAACGCCTCGTCGGAATCGCCGGCGACCAGCACGCGGCCGTCATTGGTCACTGCCGCTATACCGAATTTCTTCGGATCGACCTTGCCGAGCTGCGGAATGTAGGTGGCGACGTCACCGCGATCGGTTCTCTCAGCCATCTCAGTGGCAACTTCGGCCAGCGCTTGTTCGAGTTCCGGCATTGTCATCCCCGCTATTTCAGCCAGCGCTCGATGCGCGCCATCGCCTCGACCATGTCGTCATGGCTGCCGGCATAGGAAAAGCGCATCGTGCGGTGTCCGGCCAGCGGATCGAAATCGCGGCCGGGCGTCGCCGCCACATGCGCCTCGGCCAGCATTTTGCGCGCAAAGGCCATGCTGTCATTGGTATGCCGGGTGACATCGCAAAAGGCGTAGAAGGCGCCGTCCATGGGGGCTGCCAGTGGAAATCCGAGCTCCGGCAGGCGCTGCATCAACAACTCGCGGTTCCAGGCGTAGCGCGCCTTCACCGCTTCCAGCTCTTCTGTCGCCTTGAAGGCTTCGATCGCCGCGATCTGCGACAGCTCCGGCGGCGAGATGTAGAGGCTTTGGGCGATGCGCTCGATTGGACGCACCAAGGCTTCCGGCAGCACCATCCAGCCGATGCGCCAGCCGGTCATGCAATAGTATTTCGAGAAGGAATTGATGACCGTCACGCCTGAGCCATAGGCCAGCGCCGTGGTGTCGGGCGCGGCATAGGCCAGCCGGTGATAGATTTCGTCCGATATCACCGCGATGCCGAGTTCCTCGGCTGTCCTCACCAGCGCCGAGAGCTCATCGGCGGGAATGACGGCGCCGGTCGGATTGGCCGGACTGGCGAACAGCACGCCTTTCAACGGTTTTTCGCGATGCACCGATTTCAAATGGTCGGCATGCAGATAGGCGTCGCTCCCGAGCTCGATCTCGACGATGTCGATGCCGAGCGCCGCCATGATGTTGCGATAGGCGGGATAGCCCGGCGCTGCGATGGCGACGCGGTCGCCCGGATCAAACATCGCCAGGAAGGCCAGATTGAAGGCTGCCGACGATCCCGTCGTCACGGCAATCCGGTTCGGCGCGACATCGATCCCGTAGTGATCGCCATAGTGTCCCGCGATCGCCTTGCGCAGGTCGGCCAGGCCGAGCGTGTCGGTATAACCGATGCGGCCGATCTTCAGCGCATTCGTTGCTGCTTCCCTGACCCCCACCGGCGCCGGATCGGACGGCTGGCCGACGGCCATGGACACGACAGACACGCCCGTCGCCTTCAGCCGGTTGGCCTCGGCCAGAATGTCCATGGCGTGAAACGGCTCGACTTCACCGCGGCGCGACAGCGAAACAACCATTTGACCTCACTCTTTCCGACCGATCCCGCCGCTCCAGGTCATCAACCCGGGTGGCAGCGCCGCACAAATGCCCGATTGATGTGGGGATCACAAGTTCAGCTAGTTTCGGTGCCGACTCTTTTCATCATTCGCCCGCTCGTTTACCAGTGGACCTCATGTTGAGCCGACCCAAATCGACGATTTCCAAATCTTCCATCGGGAAGACCGCGCGCGGGTTCGCGACGCTTTTGCTTGCCGCCGCCGTCGCAGTCTCCGGCTCGGTCACCGCCTTTGCGCAAGGTGTGCCCGTGGTGCGCGATGCCGAGATCGAGGCGCTGGTGCGCGACTATGCGCGGCCGATCTTCAAGGCGGCCGGCCTTGCCAATGACGGCGTCGATATCGTCCTGGTCAACGATCAGAGTTTTAACGCCTTCGTCACCGGGCGCCGGCTGTTCATCAACACCGGCGCGCTGATGCAGGCCGAAACGCCCAACGAGATCATCGGCGTCATCGCCCACGAGGCCGGTCACATCGCCGGCGGCCATCAGCAGAAATTGCGCGACCAGCTCGAGCGCGCCAAGACGATGGCCATCATCGCCACGCTGCTCGGCGCCGGCGCCATCGTTGCCGGTGCCACCACCAACAGCCGCGGCCTAGCCGGCGCCGGCATGGGTGTCGCCGCCGGCGGCGGTGAGATGGCGCAGCGCAGCATTCTCGCCTACCAGCGAACCGAAGAGTCGACCGCCGACCGCGCGGCCATCACTTATCTCAATGCCACCGGCCAGTCCGGCATGGGCATGCTGAAGACCTTCGCCCGCTTCCAGAACGCGCTGTCCCTGTCCGGCACGCAGGTCGATCCCTACCGGATCAGCCATCCCATGCCGCAGGAGCGCATCGCCAATCTTGAAGTGCTGGTCAAGCAGAGCCCCAATGTCGGCAAGGTCGATCCGCCGGCGCTGCAAGAGCGCCACGACATGATGCGCATCAAGATCGCCGCCTATATGGGCGGCCAGGCCGCGGCCACGCGGCTGATGCGCAAGAATCCGGGCAGCCTTGCATCGCGCTATGGCGAAGCGCAGATGGGCTATCTCTACGGCAATCTGGGCGCGGCACTGACCAAGACCAACGCCCTGATCAAGGAACAGCCGAAGAACCCCTATTTCCAGGAATTGCGCGGCGACATCCTGATGAAGGCCAACAAGCCGAAGGATGCCGCGGATGCCTATGCCAAGGCGGTCAGCCTCGATCCGGTGAAGTCCGGCCTGTTGCCGGTTTCCCTCGGCCAGGCGCTGATGGCTGTGGGCACGCCCGATTCGCTGAAGAAAGCGGTGGTGCAGATCAACAATGGTCTCGGCCGTGACAAGGAAAACAGCGACGGATACCGCTATCTGGCCCAGGCCTATGGCGAACTCGGCAACATCCCGGCGGCGGAGCTTGCCACCGCCGAGGGCCACTTCTATTCCGGCGACTACAAGAACGCGAAAATCTTTGCCATGCGCGCGCAAAAGGACCTGAAGCGCGGCGAGCCCGGCTGGATTCGCGCGCAGGACATTATAAACTACAACCCTTCAGGCAAACTCAAGAAGTGAACCTTTCAGTCGTCCGTAGCGACTAGGATAGACCGGAACCGGCAAGAGGATGAGACGATGAACAAGGCAATACTGCTCGGCAGCACGGGAGTGGCGGCCGCTCTTGCCATGCTGGCTTTCGGCTTCGTCGCCGGCAGCCCGCAGGCCGCCAAGGCCGATACAGCGCAGATCGTGCAGGTAGCGTCCTCGGACACCAAGATCGACCGTGCCGAGGTCGAGGGCATCATCCGCGACTATCTGCTGAAGAACCCTGAGGTTCTGCTTGAAGTGCAAGACGCGCTCGAGGCCAAGCAGAAGGAAGAGCAGCGGATCGCCGCCCTCGGCGTCATCACCAAGGCCAAGGATGAGATCTTCAACTCGTCCTTCGACGGCGTCGTCGGCAATCCGAAGGGCAAGGTCACCATCGTCGAGTTCTACGATTACAATTGCGGCTTCTGCAAACGCGCCATCGAGGACATGCGTGAACTGACAAAGTCCGATCCGGACCTGCGCTTCGTGCTCAAGGAATTCCCGATCCTCGGTCCGGATTCGCAGAAGGCCAGCGTCGTCTCGATGGCCTTCCACCTGATGAAGCCTGAGAAGTACGGCGAGTTCCACAATGCGCTGCTCGGCGGCCAGGGCCGCGCTACCGAGGCGGCGGCCATCAAGGTGGCGCTGTCGCTCGGCGCCGATGAGGCGCAGTTGCGCGAGAAGATGAAGGACCCGACCATCACCGAGGCCTTCTCCAAGACCTTCGACCTCGCCAACAAGCTGGCCATCACCGGAACGCCATCCTATGTGGTCGGCAACGAGGTGGTGTTCGGTGCGCTCGGCCAGGAAGTGCTGGCCGAAAAGATCGAGGCGGCGAAAGCCGCGCTCTGATCTTGCGTGCCAGCCTATCTCTCACCGGCACATTTCGGCCTGTTGTGGACAGTGAAAGATCGCACTTGCGCTCTTTCCGCGGGCGTCTATGCCCATTATAGAAGGCCCTGCGCGCCGGCTTGAGGCCGACGCCGGAAAAGGTCGGCATTTTTGAAAACGATTTTCGTCCTGAACGGTCCCAACCTGAACGCGCTTGGCAAGCGCGAGCCGGGCATTTATGGCGGCAAGACGCTTGCCGCGATCGCCGACGACTGCAAGCAGGCGGGCGCCGCACTTGGCCTCGAGATCGATTTTCGCCAGTCGAACCATGAGGGCGACCTCGTCGACTGGATCCAGGAAGCCGGCGACAAGGCTGCCGGCATCGTCATCAATCCGGGTGCCTACAGCCACACCTCGATCGCCATTCACGACGCCATCCGCGCCATCGCGCCGCTACCCGTCGCCGAAGTTCACCTCTCCAACATCCACGCGCGGGAACCATTCCGCCACGTCTCCATGGTCGCGCCGGTCGCTGTCGGCATGATCTGCGGGTTCGGGCCGCTTGGCTACTCGCTGGCGCTGCAGGCGCTGGCGGCACGCCTGTGACCGGCCAACAAACAGAAGGCTCGAAAATGTCGATAAAGAAGACCGGTGTTGACCAGCAACTGATCCGCGATCTGGCGGGCATACTGAACGACACCAACCTCACCGAGATTGAGGTCGAGCTCGGCGACCTGAAGGTGCGCGTATCGCGCCAGGCGCCGGCCGCCGTCCACGCCATTGCCGCCCCTCAAGCAGGCTATGCGCCGGCAGCGCAGCCCGCAGCAAGTGCTGGTGCCGCACCAGCGGCGGCCGATCCGTCGAAGAACGCGGTCCCCTCGCCGATGGTCGGAACCGCCTATCTCGCCCCCTCGCCCGACGCCAAGGCTTTCATCGAGGTCGGCACGAAGGTCAAGGAAGGCCAGACGCTGCTGATCATCGAGGCGATGAAGACGATGAACCAGATCCCTTCGCCGCGCGCCGGCACGGTGACGGCGATCCTGTTCGAGGACGGCCAGCCGGTCGAATACGGCATGCCGCTCGTCGTGATCGAGTAGAGCGGACCGGATGTTCCAGAAGATCCTCATCGCCAATCGCGGCGAAATCGCGCTTCGGGTGCTGCGCGCCTGCAAGGAACTCGGTATCCAGACCGTGGTGGTGCATTCGACCGCCGATGCGGACGCCATGCATGTCAGGCTTGCCGACGAGAGCGTGTGCATCGGCCCGCCGCCGTCGCGCGACAGCTATCTCAACATCCACCAGATCGTCGCCGCCTGCGAGATCACCGGCGCCGACGCCGTGCATCCGGGCTATGGCTTCCTGTCGGAGAACGCCAAGTTCGCCGACATCCTGGCCGCCCATAACATCACCTTCATCGGCCCGTCCGGTGACCATATCCGCATCATGGGCGACAAGATCGAGGCCAAGCGCACCGCAAAGCGGCTGGGCATCCCGGTGGTGCCCGGTTCCGACGGCGCGGTCACCGATCAGAAGGAAGCCAGGCGCATTGCCGCCGAGATCGGCTATCCCGTGATCATCAAGGCATCGGCGGGCGGTGGCGGGCGCGGCATGAAGGTCGCTCTTACCGAGGCCGACCTTGAGATCGCCCTGCAGACAGCGAGCACGGAAGCCGGTGCCGCCTTCGGTGACGATGCCGTCTACATCGAGAAATACCTGGAGAAGCCGCGCCACATCGAGGTGCAGGTGTTCGGCGACGGCGCCGGCCGCGGCGTGCATTTCGGCGAGCGCGACTGTTCGCTGCAGCGCCGTCACCAGAAAGTCTGGGAAGAGGCGCCCTCGCCGGCCCTCAACGCCGAGGAGCGCGCCCGCATCGGCGGTATCTGCGCCAAGGCGATCGCCGACCTCGGCTATTCCGGCGCCGGCACCATCGAGTTCCTTTATGAGAACGGCGAGTTCTACTTCATCGAGATGAACACGCGCCTGCAGGTCGAGCATCCGGTGACGGAAGCCATCACCGGCATCGATCTCGTGCATGAGCAGATCCGCGTCGCCTCCGGCGGAGGGCTTTCGGTGCGCCAGGAAGACATCAAGTTCAACGGCCATGCCATCGAATGCCGCATCAATGCCGAGGATCCGCGCACCTTCACGCCTTCGCCCGGCACGATCACGCATTTCCACACGCCTGGCGGCCTCGGCATTCGCGTCGATTCCGGTGTCTATTCCGGCTACAAGATCCCACCCTATTACGACAGCCTGATCGGCAAGCTGATTGTGCATGGCCGCAACCGCGTCGAGTGCATGATGCGGCTGCGCCGGGCGCTCGACGAATTCGTCGTCGACGGCATCAAGACGACGCTGCCGCTGTTTCGCGACCTCGTCGGCAATGCCGACATCGCCAATGGCGACTACGACATCCACTGGCTGGAAAAGTATCTGGCCAAAGAGGAATAGCACAAAGACGCGATGACCCGCCCCTACGCGCCCGGCTATCGCATCCCGACCGACCTATTGCTCAAGGCCTATGCCTCGGGCGTCTTCCCGATGGCCGAGAGCGCTTCCGACCCGGAAGTGTTCTGGGTCCGGCCGGAGACGCGCGGCATCATCCCGCTCGATGGTTTTCACACGCCGAAGAGCCTGAAGAAGACGATCCGCAAGCACCCGTTCGATATCCGCTTCGACTTCGATTTCGAGGCGACGATCGACGGCTGCGCCGAAAAGCGCGAGGAGCGCCGCTCGACCTGGATCAACGCGCCGATCCGCGAAGCCTATGTCGAGCTGCATCGTCTCGGGCATTGCCATTCGGTCGAGGCCTGGCGGGAGGAACGGCTGGTCGGCGGCCTCTATGGCGTCTCGCTCGGCCGGGTGTTCTTCGGTGAAAGCATGTTCGCCCGGGAAACGGACGCCTCCAAGACCTGCCTCTATCATCTGGTCGAGCGGCTGAAGGCACGTGGCTTCGCGCTGCTCGACACACAATTCACCACCGAACACCTCAAGCGTTTCGGCGCGGTCGACGTGCCGCGTGGCAAATACGAGAAGATGCTGGCCGACGCGCTGAAGGGCGAAGCGGTTTTTTATCCTTGACCGGAGAGGCTGCTGCCGAGCCTGATCAGCTTTTCGCAGCAGCATCCATCGGTGTCTGCGAATGGAACATCATCTTCCAGCCGTTGACCCGGTGGACATAGCCGGTGCTGACCAGCGCTGCGTAGGGTTCGCCGTTTTCGCGTGTCGCATGAGCCTCGTAAGTCAGCATGATGATATCGCTGCCGGGCTCGATGATGCCTTTGAGGTCGATCTGCAGATCGCGCCAACGGTTGGGCTTGGTTGCGGTCTTGGCGAGATCGGCATTGTCCATCGCCTTTGCCATCTTCGGGAACGCTACAAGGCATTCTGTGTCGGCATTGGCGGCGTAGTAAGCTTCGTCGCCCGTCCAGAACCCCTTTTCGAGCTCGAGCAGGTCGTTCTTGCTGGCAGTAATCCGCTTGCTGTCTGACATCAGAGAATCCTCCAAGCGCATAAATGCGCGATCGTCCATGGACCAACGCATGGTGGCCATGACGGTTCCGGAGGATCAGTTGGTGTCGGTCGCGTCTGGCTCGGTGGGATCGGGCTGTTCCACAGCCGGGGCCGCGGCGGGCTTCGGCTTGGAGGTATCGACCTTAGGGGTCTCTGCCTCGGCCGCGTCGGGCGGCGGCACGTCCGACTTCTGCTTGCAGCCCTCCAGCCAGACGTCATAGACGGCGTGCTCGACGGCGTTGAGGCCGGGGCTTTCGGCGAACATCCAGCCGGTGAAGATGCGGCGGATCTTGCGGTCCAGCGTGATCTCGTCGACCTCGACGAAGGAATCGGTCTTCGGTTCTTCGTTTTCCGGCCGCGAATAGCAAATGCGCGGCGTCACCTGCAAAGCGCCGAACTGCACGGTTTCATCGATATAGACGTCGAAGGTGATGATGCGGCCGGTGATCTTGTCGATGCCGGCGAATTCGGCGACCGGGTTGGTGATGCGATCGGCGATTGCCGGGGCCGCGGCAGGCTCCTGTGCCGCCGCAAACGCTGGCGGGCACATGGCAACAGCGGCAAGCGCCGTCAGTCCGGCCATCGATGTCAGGCTGAAAATGTTCATGCGGAGATACCGGTGGTTTGGGCCCGGGTGATTCTGTCACGCCCAAGGCTATTCGCCGTTGTCATACCATCAAGCAGCTAAACGCCAATTGTGGCGACAAAAGACCGCCCGGCGGTCAAGAACCAGGCGTCCACGCATCATAATCGCCCGTCACCTGTGGACGGTGCTGATTGGTCAGCACGGAACCCTTCGGGCGATAGGCGGCCGGTGTTCCCGTGAGGTTCGGCTCATGCGCCTTTTCCCATTCGCGCGGGCGATAGTCGTCGCTCGGCGGTGCGACATCGACGCGGTGATGGATCCAGCCGTGCCAGCCCGGAGGGATCGCCGAGGCTTCCGAATAGTTGGCGTAGATGACCCAGCGGCGGGTGCG
Source organism: Mesorhizobium sp. P2_E7 (assembly GCF_056403855.1). Taxonomy (NCBI): domain Bacteria; kingdom Pseudomonadati; phylum Pseudomonadota; class Alphaproteobacteria; order Hyphomicrobiales; family Phyllobacteriaceae; genus Mesorhizobium; species Mesorhizobium sp. P2_E7. The sequence continues at coordinate 1,444,141 of NZ_JBFUER010000001.1, forward strand.
GCCTTCCGAATCGACGCCGCCCTCATAGTAGACATTGCCGGTTGCATCCTGGCCGACCTTGCTGCCGTGGCGCCAGGTGTGGAAACGCGTTCCCAGCGTCTGGCTGTTCCACCAGGTGAAAAACTGCGTAAGGAAGGTTTTCATCAAAAATCCTCGCGGCGCGCGCGGCGGTGCCTGCTTCCCTGCTTATGGCGTCAGGTCATCGCGAAGGCAAGGGTTTTGCGGCGACTGCGGCACTGACGGCATGCCGAAAGCATAAGCATCGGTCGATCCATTTCGCACCTGCGAACGGCACACTTGCCAAGCCGGCTGCGTGTTCCTAAAGCTCTCATCGCCCGGCGCTGGTCAACGCCGGCCGGGAGGTGAGGAAATGGCCCCAGCCGTCGCCAGGATCAGCGCGGACACGATTCGCGCCCACAAGGGCGGCGTGCCGATTGTCTGTCTGACCGCTTACACCTATCCCGTCGCCCGCCTGCTCGACGACCATGTCGACCTTCTCCTGGTCGGCGACAGTGTTGCCATGGTGCTGCACGGCCACAAGACCACGCTCGGCGCCTCATTGGAGATGATGATCGCCCATGGCCAGGCCGTGATGCGCGGCTCGGCAAAGGCCTGCGTGGTGGTCGACATGCCGGCCGGCAGCTACGAGACGTCAGTCGCGCAAGCCGTTGCCTCGGCGCGCCGCATCGTTGAGGAAACCGGCTGCCAGGCGGTGAAGCTGGAAGGCGGCGTTGACGTGGCCGGTCAGATCGCGGCAATCGTCGCGTCCGGCATTCCGGTGATGGGCCATATCGGTCTGCAGCCACAATCGGTCGAAAAGGACGGCGGCTACAAGATCAAGGGCCGCACACCGGAGAATGTCGCAGCCCTGATGCGCGACGCCGATGCGGTTGAGAAGGCCGGCGCATTTTCACTTGTCATCGAGGGCACGGTCGAGACCGTTGCCGCCGACCTGACCCGGCGCATCGCCATTCCGACCATCGGCATCGGCGCCAGCAGAGATTGCGACGGCCAGATCCTGGTCATCGACGACATGATCGGCCTGACGGTCGACCGGGTTCCGAAATTCGTCAAGGAATACGCCGATTTGCGCAGCGTGGTCGCCGACGCCGCCGCGCGCTATGCGGCAGAGGTGCGCAGTCGCAGCTTTCCCGGACCCGGCCATGTCTTTTCAGCCAAAACGGGCAAGGACAACGCATGAACCAGCCTGTCGTCGTCGACACTGTGCTTGCCCTGCGCGCCGCGATCCGCGACTGGCGGCGCGACGGCCTGAGCATTGCCATGGTGCCGACCATGGGCGCGCTGCATGACGGCCATATCTCGCTGGTCAGGGCCGCGCTCTCGACGGCCGATCGCTGCATCGTCTCGATCTTCGTCAATCCTGCCCAGTTCGCCCCCACCGAAGACCTCGACAAATATCCGCGCCAGTTGGCCCGCGACCTCGATCGGCTGACGCAGGCCGGCGCCCATCTGGCCTTCACGCCGACCGTTTCCGAAATGTACCCGGCGGGCTTCGCCACGAAGATTTCTGTCGGCGGCCCATCTTCAGGCCTCGAATCGGATTTCAGGCCGACCTTCTTCGAGGGCGTCGCCACCGTCGTGGCGAAGTTGTTTCTGCAAGCCCTGCCCGACCGCGCCATTTTTGGCGAAAAGGACTACCAGCAGCTTTGCGTCGTCCGAAAACTCTGCAGGGACCTCGACCTGCCGGTGGACATTGTCGGCGCGCCAACCGTGCGCGACGCGCACGGCCTCGCAATGTCGTCGCGCAATGCCTATCTCGGCGCCGCCGAGCTCAGTGTCGCACGCCAGCTCAACGTCATCTTGCGCCGGGCGGCGGCAGCACTTGCGGCCGGCACCGACGAAAGCAGCGTGACCGCCAAGGCCGCTACCGCGCTTCTCAAGGCAGGCTTCGACCGCGTCGACTATGTCGCCGCGCGCGAGAGCCTGACCCTTTCCCCCTGGCGGCGTGACAGCGATGGCCGCCTCCTCGCTGCCGCCTGGCTTGGCAGGACCAGGCTGATCGACAATGTGGAAGTTTCCTCATTTATTCCCTGAAAGATTCCAAATTCGTTCACTTTGATTTGTATCGCAGCTTGGCGCGAGCGCCCGTAAACAGCGGTCATTCAGGGTCATATCGGCTGGCCTGATAGCGATAACACACCAAAACGTCGCTGTGAGATGTTTCACAGACGCGGCGTACCCGGCAATGTTGTGTTACCTGAGGCAGAGATAATGTGTGACCTGCCACTAAGCTGCGATGCAAACGAGGCTCTATGTCTATCCAGCCCAACATCAACGGTCGCGCTCTGCCGCAGATCGTCGAGGCGATCTACGATTCGATTGCCGATGTCGGTCGGTGGCAGTCGACGCTTGAATCAATCTGCAAATTGGCGATCGGCCGGCTTGCGATGCTGGCGGTCGTCGACACATCAAGCAATTCGGCGCGGTTTTCGATGTGTTGCGGCGATCCCGCCCTGCTCGAGCCGCTGCAGCGCGACTACGCCTCCGAAGTGCCGTTCTTCAAGGCGCTGCCGAAGATGGACATCGACATGCCGTTCACCGTCGATAGCATCTATGCGCTGCAAGGCCCCGACGCCCGGCAGGACTGGATCGAAAGCCGCATCGTGCGCGAGTGGGTTGAACCCAACCGGCTCGACGATTTCTTCTGGGTGGCGCTGATGAAGCAGCCGGCGCGCACCGGCACGCTGATGGTGGTGACCGACAAGGACAGGCCCCAGATTTCGGCCAGGGATCTCGACTTGATTTCGACGCTGGCACCTCACGTCCGGCGCGCAGTGACCATCGGCGACCTGTTCGAGGCCGAGCGGCGCAAGGCTGACATCTTTGCCTCGATCATCGAGAGCCTCGACCATCCGGTCCTGATAGTGGCCGACGATATGCGGATCATCTTCGCCAACCCGGCAGCCGAAGCGTTGCTCACGGAGAACACTTCGGTGTCCTCGGTGCGCGGCCATCTCTCCTTCGCCTACACCAACGCCAACACCGCGATTGGCCGCGCCGTGCAGCTCGGCACCCGCAACGAATTCGCGCTCGGACCTTCAGGCATCAACATTCCCCTGGTCCGGTCCATGGCTCCGGCGGTGGCGCATGTCATGCCGCTGGCGCGACGCGACATTTCGGCCCGCATGTCGCAACGCGCCGCCGCCGCCATCTTCATCTCCGCCGCCGGCGCGCCTCCCGTGCCTGCGCTGGAGGCGATCGCCGCGCTGTTCGGATTGACCGCGGCGGAAAGGCGCGTCGCCGGCCATGTCTTCGCCGGCCTGACGCGGCGTGAAATCGCGACTGCGAGTGGCGTCTCGGACGGCACCATCAAGTCGCAACTGGCGACGATCTTCGACAAGACCGCCACTGGCGACCAGCGAGAGCTGCAACTCCTGATGCGCGAATTGACGCCGCCGCTGCGCTCGGCCTGATCCGCGCCGCCAGCCACCTATCCCAGCGGCTTCTCGAAGATCAGCGCCGGCAATCCCGAATCGCCGCCGCAATTGGCGGTGCTGCCGGCCGGCAAAAATCCCTTGGAACGATAGAAGGCAATGGCCGGTTTGTTGGCTTCTTCCACCTCGACGCGCAAGGTGTTTGCCTCGGGAAAGCTGGCCTCGACCTCGTCCAGCAAGGCCTGGCCGATGCCTTGCCGCTGGCAGGCGGGCAGCACATAGAGCTGGTTCAGCAGCACGATCTTCGCGTCCGTCGTAGCGGCGGCGAAAGCCATGCCGCCGATGCGCTTGCCGTCATCGGCGACGAGGAACTCGGAATTCGGCCGCGTCAGCCGCGCCTTGAGCGAGGCGATCGAGTGCCAGTCGTCGGTGATTTCTCTCACCCGCTCGGCGCCATAGATGGCGTCGTAAGTCGCATGCCAGGTTTCGACCAGCAGCGCGCGGATGGCGGCAAGGTCGCGTTCCCCAGCGGTGCGGACGAACATCTTTTTACTCGATACCGAGCTTGGCCTTGACCAGGTCATTGACCGCCTGCGGATTGGCCTTGCCGCCGGTGGCCTTCATCACCTGGCCGACGAACCAGCCGGCCATGGTCGGCTTGGCGCGGGCCTGCTCGACCTTGTCGGGGTTGGCGGCGATGACCTCGTCCACCGCCTTCTCGATGGCGCCGGTGTCGGTGACCTGCTTCATCCCTCGGCTTTCGACCAGTTGGCGCGGATCGCCGCCCTCGTTCCAGACGATCTCGAACAGATCCTTGGCGATCTTGCCCGAGATGGTGCCCTCCTTGATCAGGTCGATGACGGCGCCGAGTTGCTCCGGTGTGACAGGAGCATTTTCAATGTCTTTGCCGGCCTTGTTGAGCTGGCCGAGCAGATCGTTGATGACCCAGTTGGCGGCAAGCTTGCCGTCGCGGCCGCTGGCCACCTGCTCGAAATAATCGGCGATCGGCTTCTCCGACACCAGGATCGAGGCGTCATAGGTCGACAGCCCCAGCGAAGAGACCAGCCGCGCCTTCTTGTCGTCGGGCAGTTCCGGCAGGTCCTTGGCCAGCGCATCGACATAGGCCTGGTCGAATTCCAACGGCAAAAGATCGGGATCGGGGAAATAGCGGTAGTCATGCGCCTCTTCCTTCGAACGCATGGAGCGCGTCTCGCCCTTGACCGCATCGTACAGCCGCGTTTCCTGGTCGATCTTGCCGCCGTCCTCCAGGATGGCGATCTGACGGCGCGCCTCATAGTCGATAGCCTGGCCGATGAAGCGGATCGAGTTCATGTTCTTGATCTCGCAGCGCGTGCCGAATTCGCCACCGGGCCGGCGTACCGAGACGTTGACGTCGGCGCGCATCGAGCCTTCATCCATGTTGCCGTCGCAGGTGCCGAGATAGCGCATGATGGTGCGCAGCTTGGTGACATAGGCCTTGGCCTCGTCCCCGGAACGCAGGTCAGGCTTGGAGACGATCTCCATCAGCGCCACGCCCGAACGGTTGAGGTCGACATAGGACATGGTCGGATGCTGGTCGTGCATCGACTTGCCGGCATCCTGCTCCAGGTGCAGCCGCTCGATGCCGACTTCGATGTCTTCGAATTCGCCCTGGCGGTCGGGGCCCACAGAAACGATCACCGTGCCCTCGCCGACGATCGGCTGCTTGAACTGGGATATTTGATAGCCCTGCGGCAGATCGGGATAAAAGTAGTTTTTCCGGTCGAAAACCGACTTGTGGTTGATCTGCGCCTTCAGCCCGAGACCGGTGCGGATCGCCTGCTTGACGCATTCCTCGTTGATCACCGGCAGCATGCCCGGCATGGCCGCATCGACCAGGCTGACATTGGCGTTGGGGGCCGCACCGAAAGCGGTCGAAGCGCCGGAAAACAATTTTGCTTCCGAGATGACCTGCGCGTGCACTTCGAGACCAATGATGATTTCCCAATCGCCGGTGGCGCCGGGGATCAGGCGTTTTGCGTCGGGCGTGCGGGTATCGATGAGGGTCATGGTGGCCTGCGTACCTAGAATTCTCGGATATGCATGAGACGCATATTTGGACGTGAAACTTCGCTAGTGCAAACCACCAAAAGAGACAAGGCCAAAGCCGCAGGCTGGCCTTTTCAGCCGCTTTCGCCTATAGGACGCCCATCCCAATGGAGAGTGGATGTCCACTTACGCTCAGTCCCGGTAAGGCCCTGTCCTCTTGATGAGGCAGGGCAGAAAAACCTGAACCCCGTGCCGCGAAACCTCGCGGCGGCGGCTTTTTGTGTTTTCCCGGAAACTGACACACATGGATATTTCGCGCACTGAACAGCGCATCCTGCACCTGCTCGCGCAGGGCGGGCGCATCGAAGTCGAAAAGAACCAGAAAAAACGCATTGCCAACGTCAAATGCATGACGCGAGACGGCTGGCACTATCCAGGCGTCAACCTCGATCTGTTTCGGAAACTGAGGCGGAGGAAGGCAGTTTCGTCTTGCGATGGCGGCCCCTACCGCATCACAAGGCGCGGACTGCAGCTGGTCCGCTCCGAACTCGACAACCGATAAGATAACTCCGCCGGCCGGTATTCCGGTCGGCGGTTTTCGTCGCTTGGGTCAGGCCGTTGCGATATAGGCCCGGATCTCTTCAGCCTCGCGCTCGACATCCTCGATGCGGCGCTTGACCACGTCGCCGATCGACACGATGCCGTCGAGCATGCCGTCCTTTTCCACCGGCAGATGGCGGAACCGGCCTTTGGTCATGATCTCCATGACCTCGTTGACCGTGTGGTTCTCGTTGCAGATCTTCACTTTCGGCGTCATCGCCGAGCGCACCGCGATATCGAGTGCGGCAGCGCCTTCCTTTGCAACGACCCGCACGATGTCACGCTCGGAAAGGATACCGACGATCTTGCGATCGCCATTGGTGATGACCAGTGCACCGATCTTGTGGTCGACCAGGATTCGAATGGCTTCGCTCAGCTTTTCATTTGGCCCGAGCGTGAACACGTCATGGCCTTTTTTCTCGAGAATTGCCTTAACCGTCATGGCGTCCTCCTCCTCCTCCTGCTTGGCTAGCCAGCTCCCCCCTGACCGGCTTCACATAAGAGTGAACATCGTGCGCCGTGATCGGCTGCATTTCAAGTGCGCTAGTGGGGGGAGCGCTCGTCGGGGGTGCGCTGTTTCTCGGGGATTTCCCATTCAGGCGCCTGCCAGCGCCGGTCGAACCAGCGCAATCCGAAGAAGCCGGCAACGAGGCCGCCGATATGCGCCTCCCAGGCGATCTGGCCGACCTCACCGAGCCCGAGACCGTAAAGGCCGGTGACGAGATTGATGACCATCCAGGCGCCGAGAAAATTGACGACGCCGCGCATGCGCAGAACGATCGCGATCGGCAGCACGGGACCGGCAAAGGCAGCCCCGCCGGACGAGCGGTCGGTACGGAACCCAAAGCGCGCCGCCGCACCCATCATGCCCGATATCGCCCCGGAGGCGCCGACCAGCGGCGCTTCGCCGTAGGGATGGACAGCCCAGAACAGCACCACCGCGGCCAATCCGGTGGCGGCGAAAAACAGGGCGAACCAGAACCAGCCGAGACGGTTGGCCAGCGGCGAACCGAAAGCGGCCAGCGCAACCATATTGATGGCAATGTGGGCAAGGCCGCCATGCATGAAGGCATAGGTGAACGGACGGGTGAAGAGGAACCAGTCGAAGCCGTATTGGCCGGTGTAGAGGACGGGGATGAAGGCGCCGTCGGTGAGCAATGTTATCTGCTGCTCCTCGGTCAGCACATATTGCTGCAACAGGAAGACGGCGACGCAGATGCCGATCACCGCCAGCACCACCGGTGGCAGGTTGAACACCGGCTCGCGGCGCGGCGGCGGCGTCTCCTCGGTCTGTTCGGTCTCAGCAGGACTTGTCGGTTCGCTCATTCACTTGGGTCCAGGGATTCGTTCCGCGAGCTTTAGAGCAAGGATGCTTCGGTTGAAACTGCCTTGGGCGGCAGATCTTCTCGCCTTGGCCTCGACGGGTTTAGACTGCAAAAAAGTCGTTGGCTCTGTCGGCTGGGCCCGCGCTCCGCCGTCCTTGTTGAAAGGGACGCAATCGGGAGGAGAAAATGTCAGAAAAAATCCTCGTGCTCATCGGTACGAAAAAAGGCGCCTTCATCGCCGAGAGCGATGGCAAGCGCGGGTCGTGGAAGCTGCGCGGTCCGTTCTGCGAGCACTGGCCGATGAACCATGTCGTCGGCGACCCCGAGACCGGCGCGATCTACGGCGCCGGCGGCAACGAATGGTTCGGTCCGGCGGTCTGGAAGTCGGACGACCTTGGCCAGACCTGGACGCATTCCAGCGAGGGCCTGGCCTATGCGGCTGGCGAAGAACCGATCAAGGCGGTGTGGAGCCTCGCCAGGCGCAACGGCAGCCTCTATGCCGGCGTGCAGCCGGCCGGCCTGTTTCGCTCCAACGACGACGGAGCCACCTGGAGCCACATTGAGGGCCTGCAGCATCACCCAAGCCGCAAGGACTGGAACCCGGGTGGCGCGGGCCTCATCCTCCATTCCATCGTCACGCATCCCGAAGACGAGGAGAAGATCTGGGTGGGCATCTCGTCCGCGGGCGTCTTCCACACCTGGGACGGCGGCAAGACATGGGAGCCGCGCAACCGTGGCACCCGCGCCGACTTCCTGCCCGAAGGACAAAACTATCCGGAATTCGGCCAGTGCGTACACTGTCTGGTGATGGCGCCCGGCAAGTCCGACCGGCTCTACCAGCAGAACCATTGCGGCATGTACCGCTCCGACGATGGCGGCAAGAACTGGCAGAGCATCGAGAAGGGCCTTCCCTCGACCTTCGGTTTTCCCGCGGCCACGCATCCGCGCGACGCCGACACGCTCTTCCTTCTGCCGCTCAACGGCGACAGCGCCGGCCGTTACGTGCCGGACGCGAAGGCGGCGGTCTGGAAGACGCAGGATGCGGGCGCCACATGGCTCGACGAGCGCAAGGGTCTGCCGCAGGAGAACTGCTATGCGGGTGTATTGCGGCAGGCCATGGCGACCGACAGCCTCGAGCCGGCCGGAGTCTATTTCGGCACCAGCGGCGGCTCGCTCTTTGCCAGTGCCGACGAAGGCGAAAACTGGTCGGAGATCGCTCAGCATCTGCCCACGATTCTGTCCGTCGAGACGATGGTGTTGGGCGAGTAGGGCAAATGTCGGAAAACCCCGCCCGCAGTGTGCACCATGTCATCGCGCGGCTCCCGGGCGTGCTCGTCGACCTGTTTCCTGGCGCGCCGCGCCGGGTCGAACTGCCGGCCGCGACTGTAAGGGAAATGATCGACGGGTTGGACGCGCTCTGGCCCGGCATGCGCGACCGGATGTGCGATTCCCGCCCTGCCATCCGCCGCCATATGAACGTCTTCGTCGATGGCGAGAAGGCAACCCTGGAAACCAGGCTCGCGCCCGGCACCGAGGTTTTTATCCTGACGGCAATCAGCGGCGGTTAGGCCAGGAAAGACAGGTAGCCCAGCCTCCCGACGATATCCCTGGCCGCCCCCTGGCCGTAAGCGAGGGATCAGTTGGAGGGATCCAGCTGGTGGCGGCGCGTATCGCTCGCCTACTCGCTGGCCGCAACGCGTCTCGACCGCGAATCACCGGGCGCGAATCAAAAAGAAGCCGTCCAAGGTTTCCCTTGAACGGCTGGTCGAGGCCCCTACTCCCCTAAAACTCTTGACTGAAGTGCTGCCGATCGTTGCGAAACGACCGCTTCTGGAGTGGTTTTTATGTGCCATGACGACCGTCGGCGCGCAACGTAAACCACTTGTTAACCTTAACGTTCCCGACCCGTGAACAAGTGTTAACGACGCTGGCACGCATCCTGCTCCGGAACGCATGTAGGTCATCGGAGGGCGCCCTTTCTGTTCACCGATGGGACCATCAGACGGCAGAATGCGCGGAGTTTCGTCACATGAACCAGAACGGATCAATCACGCTGTTCCATTATTGGAACCGGCTGCGTGATCGGCGTCCTGCCCCAAGGCGTTCGGAGGTCGAACCGGCTGATATCAAGACGCTTTTGGCCGACACATTCATCCTGGAAAGGGATACGCGCGGCGAAGCGGTGTTCCGCCTTGCCGGCACCAGGCTTTGTGCCGGCTACGGCCGCGAACTCAAGGGCTTTTCGTTTCCCTCGCTGTGGCGCGGGAAGGACCAGCGGCTGGTGTCGCGGCTCATTCACGGCGTCTTCGAACAGAAATCCGTTGTCCTCATCACCTATGAGGGGTTCAGCCGCAACGGCCGTTCCAACCGCTTCGAACTGCTTGCACTGCCGCTCGACGGCGGCGTCGAGAACCCGCGCTGCCTCGGCGTCATCAGCGCCGTCGAAAAGCCGTTCTGGCTGGGCGCCGACCCGATCACCGACGCGCTGATCGACACCATCCGTGTTATCGATCCCGACAAGGAACCGATGTTCCTGAAAAACCGGCCGGAGATATCCGTTCCCTCACTGGCTCCCACCGAGCTCGAAGCACCTGAAACCATCTCGGCGCTCGGTCGGTCGCGACGCATCCGCCACCTCGTCGTGTTCGAGGGAGGGCGTGAGGGATAATGCATGTCGCTCAAAAGTGGTCCGATTTTTAGAAAACGATTTGAGAAAACGACACACATAAAAATGGAAGCCTGAAGCGCATGGCCTGAATGGCCTGAGTCCGTTCAAACTTTAGGCTCAAATCCCGGGCACGATCTTAAGTATTGGCGGCCCGCTTTTCCCCTTTGTTAACCTGATTTGCTGTAGCGTTTTGGCGTGAAGTTCCACGCACGACGCGGGAATGCCAACGGGGTGTAGGCAGTCATGAGGTCAGCGGCGGTCGAATATGCGCCGTCCCGCGCCGAAAGGCGTAACTTTCAGCGCGTCCGGGTCAAGATCTACGGACGGTTCATGCTGGAGGACCGCACCGAACACCCGTGCCAGGTGATCGACATGTCGCCGGGCAATGTTGCGCTGCGCACCGAGCGTATCGGCATGCCGGGCGAAAAAATCATTGCCTATATCGATCATATCGGCCGCATCGAGGGCGTGGTGACGCGCACCTCGCAAGATGGCTTTGCCATGACCGTCATTGCCTCGGACCGCAAGAAGGACAAGCTTGCCGCGCAATTGACCTGGCTCGCCAACAAGCACGAGCTCGATTTGCCGGAAGACCGTCGTCACGAACGCGTGGCGCCGCGCAACCCGACCAGCGTGCTGCAGCTCACCGACGGGCGCCAGTACCAGTGCCGCATCATCGACCTGTCCTTGTCGGGCGCCGCGGTCGAGATCGACGTCAAGCCGGCGCTCGGTATCCAGGTGATGCTCGGCACAATGCGCGGCCAGGTGGTGCGTCATTTCGAGGACGGCGTTGCCATAGAATTCGCTGTCATCCAGCGCCCGGAAACGCTCGATTCCGAGTTCAACGCGCCGCGCGCGTGAACGATCGGCAACACGCGGTAAAAAACGAACCGGCCCTTCGCGGCCGGTTTTTTTGTTACCGGCATTCCGCATGTTCTGCTTGTAGCGGTGCGGCACCTCCGCACCCCCGACACTCCACTTTTGCGTCGAGACCTGAACGATTTTATATTAAAATAGATCAAATTTTACGCTTATTCTATTGGGGTTTTACTCAATGTCTACTTCGGGTTTTTGCGTGAAATAAATCGACCCGTGTCATTGTCTCCTCAAACGGGGAGACTGACCAAATGGCGAAGACGTGGGGCAAGCTGTTGCTCTTGGCAATGGCGATGCAGCTTTCCGCTTGGGGAACGGCGCAAGCAGCAGGGCCGGCCTACATGCACACTGGCGGCCGCACCACACAGCCGGTCGGTCACTACGAATTCTGTCAGAAGCTGCCGCAGGAATGCGCGCAGCGCACGCCCAAGCAGGCGCCGGTCGAACTGACCCGCAAGCTGTGGGCGGCAATCGTCAACGTCAACAATTCGGTCAACACCCGGATCGTGCCGCGCACCGACATGGAAATGTGGGGCAAGGAAGAGGTCTGGTCCTATCCCGACAGCGGCTTCGGCGATTGCGAGGACTATGCGCTGGAGAAGCGTCGCGAATTGATGGCGCTCGGCGTTCCGGCCGGCAATCTGCTGATGACCGTGGCGCGCCAGCCGAATGGCGACGGCCATGCGGTGCTGACCGTGCGCACCAGCCTTGGCGAGTTCATCCTCGACAACCTGGAATCCAAGGTGCTGTCCTGGACCGACACCGACTACACCTACCTGAAGCGCCAGTCCGACACGAATTCCGGCGTCTGGGTAACGATCAACGACGGCCGCGCCGACGCGGTTGCCAGCGTCCGCTAAGGACGCGGAAACAAGAAATCGCGCCCGCTAAAGGCAGCGGAAACAAGAGATACGTCCGCTCAGGACGCAACGAGAAAGCCCGGTCGAGTCCCCACCCTCCCCGTCCCCAACGACCGGGTTTTAGGAGCCGGCCCCGTCCCCGGGCCGGCTCCACCATTTCTACTGCACATGCGCCGCTTCACCCGCCTGACCAGCGGCTTTTCCAAGAAGGTAGGCTCATGCGACGCCGTGGCGCCCCACTTCACGTAATACAATTTTGTTCGCATCCACGTTACGCATGACGCCTGCGATGGCCGCTAGCGTGACCGACAAGCTTTGGAAGATTGGCGATATCGTTGCGCTGATCGAAGCGAAGGAAGCCGAAAACCCGACCGCTCGCGGGCCATACAACAAGCGATAAATCTGATACTGTCTTTTCCCTCCCGTCGGAGGGTGATTATTCATGCCCCGTCATCGCACTATGCTGACCGATGATGGTTTGAACGTTGGGAGGTGGCAAATGCGCTTATTCTCTCCATTCGCTCTACGGACTGCTCGAACCCTCGCACTCCTGCTGCTGGCTCTCACACTTGCTCGCCCGGTCAGTGCACAAACCACGGCGTCCGACGACACGATCCAGGTCATTGGTCAGCAGCAGAAAGTGATCAGTCAAACATACAAAATGGAAAGGTACGGCGAGGGGGTCATCTATCTGGAAACTCTTGCGCTGCTCGCAGCCTATGGGGGCTGGTCGCGCTATGACCCAGCAACCGCAGCATCGATGGGGACGAAGCGGATAGAAAACCTTAAACTACATGAAATGGTGGTGGGACTAAAGCCGGGACTGATCTATGCAAAGAAAGCAGTACAGCGAAACAAAAGCGTGTCTGAGGACGAACTGAAACGGTTTTCAGATATCCATCATAATGTCGAGACTCTATGCGCGGTGGCAATTGACGTGCATGACCTGCTTGCGGACGGCAAGATCGACGAAGCCAACGCTCTCTATCGCGACAAATCTATCCCCTTGATAACCGCGATAAAGGCCGATTCATACACACTGATTTCGAGCTTTGAGGACAAGATTGATAAAGCTGCGCTTCATGCTCGTATCGCCAAGTAGGATGACGGGCGCTTGTCGCCGACTCGATTTCAAAATGACCCACTACCAAGGCCAGTTCCTATTTGCCAAGAAATGCGCCCTCAAAACGACGATGAACGCTTGATATCGAAAGGTCACTGACCTCATCGAGCCGTCAGGCGCACCTGAAGATCGCGACACACCTTTTCAGACACAGAAGATCGAAGCACTATATGCCGTTGGTCTCACCTTCTGGATCACGGCGATGTTGGAAATCCCGGAAGATCGGTGCGAGCGCCATCGTCTGTTCAAGGCGATCGACGATGCGTTCAAGGCCGGTGATTTCGAGGGACTCGGCGTGGCACTGGGCGGCTCGCCCCGCTGGTTCGACGAGCGCATGCCGTTCGAGCTCGGCCTCGGGCATCCGCTGGAATATGCGATTTATTGGAGCCCGGCCGGGTTCATCTCGACCTTGCTGGATGCCGGCTCGGATCCGAATTATCACGATCACGGTGGGTTTCCGGCAATCATTGCCGCACTGTCCACCGACCGAACCGATAGGCTGGAAATCGTCCGGGTGCTGATCGACGGTGGCGCCGACCCCAACATGCGGGGCGTGAACGACTGGACGCCGCTTCACTATGCGATGGCCATCCGCAGTGTCGATGCGATCCGCCTTCTTTTGGCCGCAGGCGCCGACCCGGCGCTCGAAACGCGGATTGATGACTATACGACGCCCCTCGAGGAAGCAGACAATGCCGGCTTTGAGGCCGGCGCTTCATTGCTGCGCGATGCGATGGCCGGGCGCGGCTCCGGCAGACGGTGAGTTGGACGCAATGAAACCGCCCGCGACCGGGAGACCGGTCACGCTGGCCTCAAACCTTCTGCAGCCCGGCCTTGAAGCGTTTGCCGTTGGCGACGTAGTGCGCGGCCGAGACGCGCAGCCTGGCGATTGCGGCGTCGTCCAGCGTTCGGATTACCCGCGCGGGCGAGCCGACGATCAGCGAATTGTCGGGGAATTCCTTGCCTTCGGTAACCAGTGCGCCGGCGCCGACCAGCGAGTTGTTGCCGATTCTGGCGCCGTTCAGCACGATGGCGCCCATGCCGATCAGGCTGTTGTCGCCGATCGTGCAGCCATGCAGCAGAGCGCGGTGGCCGATCGTGCAGCCTTGCCCGATCGTCAGGGGAAAACCGGGATCGGTGTGCATCACCGTGTGTTCCTGGACATTGCTGTCGGCGCCGATGACGATTGGCTCATTGTCACCGCGGATGACCACGCCAAACCAGAATCCGGCATTGCGGCCGACCTTGATGTCGCCGATCAGCGTCGCGTCGGGCGCAATCCAGTTCGAGTCGGCATCCTCGAAATGAGGCGCCTTTCCGTCGATCGCGTAGGTCGGCATTTTTTGTCTCCGATTCGTCTCAGGTCGGAACGAACCCTAAAACAATGCCGGCAAAATCGCGCAACGGTTTCTCCTGGGGAAAGCCGCTCAGCGGTTTTCAGTTCAAGACGGATACCGGTCCAGCGCTTCCACCAGAAGCTGAACCGCTCCTGGTGAATCGATGCCCCACGAGGCAATGGCGATCAGCACGATGCCCTGCGCCAGCGCCCAGGCCATCACGGTGCAGCCACAGGACATCAGCATCAGTGTCGAAATACGGCCCTCGCGCCGCGCATCCAGCGCATCGTTGGCGAGCATGAACGGCCCGGCGCAAGCGGTTGCGGCCAGCGAGCGCAGGATATGCGACGGCGACACATAGGGCTCGGCAAAGGCAAGCCGGCGGCCCGCCGCCAGTTCCATCACGGATCCGGTGAGCCCGCAGGCGGTAAGCCCGACGGCAAAAGCGAAGAGAACGGGCAGCAGCAGGCTCATCTTTACCTTCCGTTTACCATGAAATCGCACAGTCGCATCCGACAGTCGCGGTGCAAGAGCCATGCCGCGGCATGTGTGCCGTCCAAGGACAGAGGGCGGTGATTGGGGGATTGGGATGAAGCAGGCAGCGACCGCCGAAGAATTCAGCGTCGTCGATTCCGTCCTGATGAAGCGGGTGTTCTATGCCTTTGCAGCACTGGCACTGCTGTCGCTGGCGATCAGCCTTGGCGGAAAATGGTTCGGCCGCTCGATAGCCATGGCGGGCTACACCGACGACACCACGATTCACCGTGTGGTGATCGGCAACAATGTCATTGCCGTGCCGGCCAACGCTATCCGCTTCCTGCAGGCGCGTCGCGACGGCCTCGCTTCGCGCCTCGACCTCTATTTGCGCTATCCCCAGATGGAGGGTTACAGCGAAGCTGCCCGCGACGACTTCAACCACACGGGAACGGCCAAAAACATCATCTTCCTGTCGTTCGAACCGCAAATGATGTCGCGCGACATGAGCGGCCGTTTCGCGCCGATCTACAGCGCGCTGATCGACCAGCCCGGAACGCCCGGCCCCGGCGGCACGATGATTTACGGCTTCAGCGAGAAATCAGGTTATCTCAACGAGGTGCTTGCGGTTGCCGGCCGCCCCGGCAAGGATCCGTTCGTCGCCCGCTGCCTGAGCGGACCGACAGCCGAGGAATCACTGGCGCCCTGCGAACGCGACATCCAGGTCGGCGACAGCCTCAGCCTGACCTACCGCTTTCCCCGGGAGTTTCTGGGCAACTGGCAGGCGCTCGACGCGGCCATCGTCGCCAAGGCCACGGACGTCCTCAAGGCAGCGAGATAACGCCGCTTCGTCATCCACGGGCGGAGCGGGCGCAAAGCCGCGCGGACCCGCCCTTCGGCGGCGCAGCGGGTGTAGAACTTGCTATTGGAAGAGCAGGGAAGGTAGTCCCGGACCGCCGCATTCCTGGGCCGATGTCCCGGCATGGATCCCAGGGTCTCCGCGACGCCGCTGCTCCGCCCGAAGGCGCCACAGACTGCCGCCAATCGCCAAAGTCTGTGCCGGACCGGGCTCAGGCCAGATCGATGTCGAGGATCGCCATCGAGAAATTATAGTCGCCGTCGTCCTCGTCCTTGAAGACGATGCCGAGGAACTCGTCGCCGACATACACCTCGGCCGAATCTTCCTTGCGCGGCCGCGCCTTCACTTCGAGTTTGGGATTCTGGAAGACGCGCTTGAAATAGGCGTCCAGCTTTCTGATTTCGTCCGGCTTCAAAAGTCTTCTCCGATCGTCGGGCTTGCTCGTTGGAACGCGCTTCTGGCACGTCGACAATGGCGATGTAAAGGCAAGCCGGCTGGATAGAACGCGAAGTTAAGGGGCAACAGCGCCGGCAGCCGGACTTCAAGCCCGGCACACCGGATCGTGCAAATCAGATGTCGAAGCTGACGACCTGGTCCATCGACTGCGACGGCAAAAGCTGGTCCATCTGGCGCGAAGGCTGGTCGCAGCCGGTCTCGCCAACGACGCGGGCCGGCACGCCTGCAACCGTCTTGTTGTGCGGCACAGGCGACAGCACCACCGAGCCTGCGGCGATCTTCGAGCAATGTCCGACCTCGATGTTGCCGAGGATCTTGGCGCCGGCGCCGATCAGCACGCCGTAACGGATCTTGGGGTGACGGTCTCCGCCGGCCTTGCCGGTGCCGCCCAGCGTCACACCGTGCAGGATCGACACGTCGTCCTCGATCACCGCCGTCTCGCCGACAACAAGGCCGGTGGCGTGGTCGATGAAGATGCCCTTGCCGATACGGGCGGCCGGGTTGATGTCGGTCTGGAACACCGAAGACGAGCGGCTCTGCAGATAGAGCGCGAAATCCTTGCGGCCCTGGTTCCACAGCCAATGCGCCAGCCTGTGCGTCTGGATTGCGTGAAAACCCTTGAAATAGAGCACCGGCATGATGAAGCGGTCGCAGGCCGGATCGCGGTCGTAATAGGCCTGGATATCGACACGCACGATCGACGACCACTCCTTGTCGTCGGCCAGCATCGACTTGAAGGTCTGGCGGATGAGGTCGGAACCGATGTCCTGGTGCGCAAGCCGCTCGGCCAGCCGGTGGATGACCGCCTCTTCCAGGCTCTCCTGGTTGAGAATGGTCGAATAGAGGAACGCTGCGAGCAGCGGATCACGGTTGACCGCTTCCATCGCCTCATCGCGGATCGAGCGCCAGATCGGATCGACCGGCTGCACCATTGTTGGGCGGGCAATCGTAATGCTGTTCATCGACGTCTCCGGCCTGCCGGCTTGTTGTCCGGCCGCACATATAGGCCAGATCATAGCACGATTGAACTCAATTTTCCTTAGTGCTTGATCAAATGGATTTGGTTCACGCGGATTCAAGCCGCCATGGAAAACGAACCCTTGATCCCCGAGAACCGGAAAACGGGCCTTCGCGGCGCCGATGACGCCACCTTTCAGGTCGGCAGCGGCGTTCCGGCCTGTTCCGCCACCATGTACTCGGCATACCAGTCGGGCCAGTTGACGTCATGCTGCCCGCCGGTCCGCTTCTCGTGCTCGCCATGTGCCGCCGCCGCGCGCCGAAGTGCTGCCGCAACTTCGCCCACCGAGGTGAATACCGTGTCGCCTGCGTCCACGCGCCCGGGCAAACGCTGGGTGATCTCCTGCAGGATGAAGCTGTTACCATCCGGGTCGCTGAACGTGACATAGGAGGAATAGCTGCGCCCTTCCGGATGCCTGCCGCTGACCGGCGGCTGCCCGGGCCCCGCACGGTGGAACACCTCGCTCGCCTCGACGCCGCGCGCCACGAGTTCGGCATGTGCGGCGACGATATCGGATACGACGAGGTAAAGTCCTTTTGCCGAACCTGGCGCGGCTGTCGTCAGGCCCTTGCCGAAATGGATCGAGCACGGCGATCCCGGTGGCGTGAACTGCACGACCCGGAACGCATCACCGACGACGAAGTCGGCGTCGAGCCGCCAACCCAGGCCGCCATAAAACTGTTTGGACCGCTCAGCATCCGTAACGGCAATGATGACGGCCTCCAGCTTCATGTCGATCGTTCCCGGCACGGTATTCGTCATGTCAGCCTCCTCAGTTGAGATGGAATGGCAACATTCCCCAGAGCCCCTGCCCGCGCAAGGTTCCAAATGATTGATTTTGACTCCGAGGGGCTGAGATCGGTTAACTGGACAGATGACAAGCTCGAAGGACAAGCACTTGATCGACGAACCGCTGAAGCGGCAACTCTCGGCGCTCTATCGGGCCGAAGACCGCCACTACCACAACCTCAGGCATATCGAGGCGATGCTGGCGCTGGCCAAGGATTATCGCGCGTCGCTGCATGACCCCGAAGCCGTCGAGGCAGCGATCTGGTTCCATGACGCGGTCTATGACAGCAAGGTCAAGGACAATGAGGCGCAAAGTGCGGCCCTCGCCGAGAAAGACCTGGCTGGACGCACCGACGCGGAGCGCCTGAGCCGTATCAGCGCAATGATCCTCGCCACATCAACGCACCAGCTGCCGTCGTTCGACGATGCGGCGGCAATCCGGGACGCCAGCCTGTTCCTCGACATGGATCTGTCGATCCTGGGCGCCGCGCCGGCTGCGTTCAACGCCTATGAGCGTGCGGTCCGAAGGGAGTATGCCTGGGTCGAGGAGCCGATGTGGCGCGCCGGCCGCGGCGCTGTCTTGAAGACTTTCCTCGCTCGAGACCACATCTTCCACACCGATGAGTTCCGGCAGCGGTTTGAACCGCAGGCGAGGCTGAACATAGCGCGCTCGATCGAGGCACTCGCGGCTGACTGACCAGAAACTCTGCAGGGAAAGCCGGCTAGTCCGGAAAAGTTTCCATGCGTTGCTCATACGACTTGAAACCTGCGCGGCTGTAGACCGATTGCGCGGCCGGATGGTCATAGGTGTCGGTATGCAGCCAGACCCTTTGCGGCGCATGCGACCAGACGGCCCGAAGAGCCCGGTCGAGCAGGAACGGTCCGAGCCTGCAGCCATGGAAGGCGGGAACCAGCCCGAAATGGACCAGCTCGACGTCAGGCTGGCCAACGCCGTTGAATTCGCACAGGCCGGCGGCGCTGCCCTCGACGCGCAGCACATGGATGTGTGTCGAGGGCAGCGCCAGCAGGCGCTCGAGGTCTTCAGCGGCCATGCGCAGCCGCTGGTCCCACTGCACAGGCTCGCCCACGGCGCGGTAGAGGCTGATGTACCTGGCGCTGTCCAGCCTCTCCAGCGCAACCGAGACGCCGGCTGCCGGCTTGGCGCGGGCGGGCGCCGGATCGGCCTGGCGCATTTCCATGTAAGTGACGAGAAGATCAACCAAAGCGGTACCAAGACCGCGACAAGCAGCAAGGCTGCGGCCGGCGCGCAATCACGTAAAAGCGCCGATCGTCGATGCCATTGCCGCCAGCAGCGCCAGCCCGCCCGCCACCGACAGCCCGTTCAGGACAATGCCCAGCAGCCCAAGCCCGCGACTGTCGTTGGAGCGCGCCAGCGCCATCACACCGAAGACCACGCCGGCGACATGCGCCACCGGGGCTGCAAGCAGAAACACCAGCATGAAGAAGCCCGTCGCAACGCCCTGCGCAAGCTGCGATGCGTCGCTCGGCATCGCCACCATGATGGCGATCGCAACCGCTCCGGCGGCGAAGGCGGCCAGCGCAAGTATAACGGAACGTTTGCCGAGCTTTGTCGGCACGACCTCGCCTGTAACGGCGGCCGCGCCCCTTCCCCACTGCGCCATAGTGCCCCCTTGCCGTCCGCCTCAGAGCGGATTTTCGGCATAAAACTGCAGCACGCGCTGCTTGAAGGTCTTGTCGCCGACGGCCAGCATATGGTCGCGGCCATCGATGTGAAACGCCCTGGCATTCGGCATCAGCGCGGCCAGTTCGTCGGGCGAACCGCCGATATCGTCTGTCGTTCCGACGGCAATCAGCGTCGGTTGGGCGATGCGCGTCATGTCATCCTCGCTGAGCAGTTCGCGCGAGGTGGCTATGCAGGCCGCCAGCGCCCGGCGGTCGCTGCGCGTCTGATCGGCGAAGGCGCGAAACGAGCGGCCGCGCGGATGGCTGGTGGCGGCCGGATCGTCGGCCAGCAGCGCTTCGGCGATCGGATCCCAGTCGCCGACGCCATCGACCATGCCGATGCCGAGCCCACCGAAGACCAGCGTCGCCACCTTGTCGGGATCGGACAGCGCCAGGAACGCCGAGATGCGCGCACCCATCGAATAGCCCATGACATGCGCACGGCCGATGCCGAGATGGTCGAGCAGAGCTGCCGCATCAGAGGCCATTTTGGCTGGCGTATAGTCGGCCTCGTCATAGCTCTTCGACGACGAGCCATGGCCGCGATTGTCGAAGGCGATGGCGCGGTAACCGGCATCGTTCAGCGTCTTGAACCAGCCCGGCGATACCCAGTTGACGTAGTGGCTGGAGGCAAAGCCGTGGATCATCAGCACCGGATCGCCGGCGCCCGACGCCGGCTGGCGGTCGAGGAAGGCGAGGTCGAACCCGTCGTGCGAAAAGAACTGCATCGACACCACTCAACCAGCGCCGGGCGTTGGCGAATCGCCCTTGTCCAGCGGCGGCACACCCGGCCCGGATGCCGTGCCGACAGCCGGATGGCGCAGCAGATCGCCATACTCGATGCCGTTTTTGGCCGCGATGCCGGCCTTGAGCTCGAGCACGAAGCGCACCGGCACGCCTGGCGAGATGACCGCATCGGAGAACGGATCTCCATGCTTGACCGCCCGGATCTTGCCGTCCTGGCCGACAAAGATCAGGTCGAGAGGCATCGGCGTGTTGCGCATCCAGAAGCCGACCTGCTTCTGCATCTCGAAGACGAACAGCATGCCATGATCGTCCGCCATGTCCTGGCGGTACATCAGGCCGGCCTCGCGCTCCGCTTCGGTGTTTGCGACTTCGATGGTGAAGGATTTGTCCCCGCCTTTCGTCGTCACCACCAGTGGTGTCGGATCGACGGGAAGGATCATCGCCTGGCTGTCGCCGGCGGCAGCCTGTTGGGACGCGGTCGGCCGCCCCGAATAGAAGTAGGCGCCGGCGGCCACGGCAACGATGACGCAGAGCGCGCCCGCAGTCAGCCAATTCCTGTGCGCCATCTGAAATCCTCGACCGGAAACCATGATCCCGAAAAGTGGTCTCAGGTATTCGGATAAGATCGTGGTGAAACCAAGAAAACAAGGAAAGAGAGCCGTCCCGAATTCGTCGGGATGGCTCGCGTCCTAATGCGCGACCGGCAAGGTGCCCATATCGGGGTGGATCTCGGCAGCCATAAGGCCTTTGTCACCGCGACCGAAACGCACCAGCACGACCTGTCCGGGCCTGAGCTCGGTGATGCCGTAGCGGCGCAGCGTCTCCATATGGACGAAGATATCTTCGGTGCCCTCGCCCCTGGTCAGGAAGCCGAAGCCCTTGGTGCGGTTGAACCACTTCACCAGCGCCCGTTCGAGACCGCTTTCCGGCGTCACCGACACATGGGTGCGCTGTTCCTGCATCTCGGCCGGGTGGATCGCAGTGGTGGTGTCCATGGACAGCACCCGGAACGCCTGCAGGCCGCGGTCGCCATGCTTGACGAGGCACACGACACGCGCGCCCTCCAATGCAGTCTGGAAACCGTCCTTTCGGAGACAGGTGACATGGAGGAGGATGTCGCCCGAAGAACCGTCATCGGGAAGGATGAAGCCGTAGCCCTTTGCCACGTCAAACCATTTGATGGCGCCGGCGATTTCGACCAGATCGGCGGTATCGCCGCCGCTGTCGCGCCTCAGGGCGTCGTCAAGGTTCTCATCCCGCCTCGTGAAAGAGGCCCTATCCCCCATAAGAACGCCCCCTTTTTTTCAAGAAAACCGCAAGTGATTCTTGATATCAGATTAACACCGCCGCTTCCGGGGTGTGCAAGACCTGACGTGCCTTTTTTCACGGTTCGATACAAGAATAGCTAATTAGTTGTTTGCCGGCGTTACCAGCGGGCGGCACGGCGGGTCGATCGCACCACCAACCGGTCGGCAATTTGCGCCGGATTTTGCCGGAATCGGCAACCACTTGTCGTCAGGCGCTTTTGTCAGAGCAATCTGATTTTTCCAAAACCGGCGCCCACTTTTCAGTCCGATGCTCGTTGCCCTTGGGCGGGGCGGACCCTATGTTGCCTCGCAACCCAAACATCCCCGAGGAAATCCCATGCGCTACCTCCACACCATGGTCCGTGTCGCCGACGTCGATGTCTCGCTCGATTTCTATGTCAACAAGCTCGGCCTGAAGGAAGTGCGCCGCTATGAAAACGAGCAGGGCCGCTTCACGCTGATCTTCCTCGCCGCCTCCGAGGACGTAGACAGCGGCATCGCCGAAAAGGCGCCGCTGATCGAGCTGACCTACAATTGGGATCCGGAGGACTACAAGGGCGGCCGCAATTTCGGCCACCTCGCCTATGAGGTCGACGACATCTACGCCACCTGCCAGCATCTGATGGACAATGGCGTCATTATCAACCGGCCGCCGCGCGACGGCAACATGGCCTTCGTCAAGTCGCCGGACGGCATCTCGTTCGAGCTGCTGCAGAAGGGACCGGCCAAGCCCAAGGCCGAGCCGTGGGCGTCGATGCCCAACACTGGCACCTGGTAGCGATCACGCCATCTTGAGCGAGGCGGCCGCGCGGACAAGCCGGCCGCCTTTGCCGTTTCGGGCGACCGCACCTATCTACCTGCCTGACGCGCCAGCCAGTCAAAGCCAGCGCCCCGTCCAGGAGAAGTCCTTCATGCCGACCAGCCGTGTCGATGTCACCACCGCCTATGCCAGCCGCTATCTGCAGCAGCTGTGCAAGCACTGGGCACACAAATTTCCCGTCGAGTTCGATCCGAACCATGGCACCATCGATCTGTCGCTCGGCCGCACGGTTCTCGATGCCGACGCGGCAGCCCTGCACATCACCGTGTCGACGGATGAAGGCGGATCGCTGGAGCGGCTGGAAAGCGTCGTTGCCGATCACATCAAGCGCTTTGCCTTCCGCGAGGAACTGATCTTCGACTGGAAGCAGGCTACAGCGACTTAGCCCTATTTTGCGCTGGACTTGCCGGCCATCTCCAGCAGCGCCAGCACCGAACGCCAGTTGCGCGCGGTGCCCGGCACTTTGAGCACGCGCGGAAGAATGTTGGCGAACACCGATTTGCCGAGCCCGTCCGGCGCCTTGAGGTAGAGCACATCGCCCTTGACCTCAAAGCTTTCGGGGCCGGTGCACTTTTCGGCAAGCCTGGCAATTTCGTCCGCCGTCGGCTGGCGCTCCAGCGTATAGGCGTGAAGCTTGGTCGGGTCGCCGGCCACTTCCGGATAGGGATTTTCACTCACCAGCCGTTCGAACCAGCCGAGATCGCGCACCATGATGCGCGAATGAAAGCCCCATTTCTTCTCGAAGGCGGCTTCGATCTGCTTCGTCAGCGCGGGTGCGTCGCCCTTCTTGGCGCGAAACACGACATTGCCGCTCTGGACATAGCTGGCGACGTCGGTGAAGCCGAGCGCCTCGAAGAATGCCCGCAGCTCCGCCATCTTGACGATGCGGTTGCCGCCGACATTGATGCCGGAAAACAGCGCAACAAAGACTGTCATAGTGCGTTCATTCCTTACCAAGAAAGAGTATTTCGAATATATTCGTTCGTGGTTTCAGGTTCAATTTGAGGAGGAAATTGTGGCGGATCAACATCTAGAAATTTTGAAATTGATCGTCAGCGCTTCAGTTCCAGCAGTTCTCGCATACTTTGGCTGGCACATTAACAGGCAGATCAAATCCATTGAACAGGCACAATGGCAAAATAGGAAAATAATAGAAAAGAGGATTGAGATTTATGATCAAATGGCACCTAAATTCAACTCCATCCTATGTTTTTGCGTATGGGTTGGTGACTGGAAAGAAATAACGCCGGATCAGATGATAAACTTAAAGAGGTCAACGGACAAAATTATGAACGTGTACAAACATTTATTCAACGATGACCTTTTCTTTGCTTATAATGATTTTATTCACACTGTCTTTCGAACATTTACCAGGGCTGGCGAGGACGCAAAGATCCGAGCGGATATCTCAGGCGCATATGGCAATCGAAAAACCGACTGTCGCTACTCATGGAAGAACGAATGGAACAAACTATTCGACGCTGATCCATTGCCTCAAAGAGAAGAAATTTCAAGCAAATACGAAACGTTAATGCACAAATTCCGAAGTTGCCTTGGCCTGGGAGATGGGATGCCTAAATGATGAACCCCGCCAGGGTTTCGTTGTCGGTGATGTCCTGGTAGTGCACGCCCTCGGCCTCGAAATTCGCCTTCAACAGGTCGAAATTGCGCCGGTCCTTGGTTTCGATGCCGATCAGCACCGAACCAAAATTGCGCGCCGATTTCTTCAGATATTCGAAGCGGGCAATGTCGTCGTCGGGACCGAGCATTTCCAAGAAGTCGCGCAGCGCGCCGGGCCGCTGCGGGAAACGGATGATGAAGTATTTCTTCAGGCCCTCGAAGCGCAGCGCCCGCTCCTTCACGTCGGGCAGCCGCTCGAAATCGAAATTGCCGCCCGACACCACGGCGACGATGGTCTTGCCGCGGATCTCCTTCCGCGAAAAATCCTTCAGCGCATCGATCGCCAGCGCGCCGGCCGGCTCCAGCACCACGCCTTCGATGTTGAGCATTTCGATCATGGTGGCGCAGAGCCGGTTCTCGGGGATCAGACGGACGGCGTCAGCAGCAAACTCCTTGAGGTGGCGCAACGGCTCTCGGCCGATCTCGGCCACCGCCGCGCCGTCGACGAAATTGTCGACATTGGCGAGCTTGATGCGCTTGCCGCTGGCCAGGCTCTCATGCAGGCTCGGCGCCCCGGCCGGCTCGCAGAACACGTAGCGGGCTTCGCGCTGCTGGTCGGCGAAATAGTGCGTCACCCCGGCCGCCAGGCCGCCGCCGCCGACCGGCAGCATGATGATGTCGGGCATGCGCGCGCCGGGCATCTGGTCGGCGATCTCATAGGCAACGGTGGCCTGCCCTTCGATGATGTCCTTGTGGTCGAAGGGCGGCACCATATGCGCGCCGGAACTTTCCGTGAATTCGAAGGCGGCGCGATAGCAGTCGTCGAAGAAATCGCCGACCAGCCTGATCTCGACGAACTCGCCGCCGAACAGCCGCGTCTTGTCGATCTTCTGCTGCGGTGTCGTCACCGGCATGAAGACCACGCCCTTTTTGCCAAAATGGCGGCAGACGAAGGCAAAGCCTTGCGCATGGTTGCCGGCCGAGGCGCAGACGAACAGTTCGGCCTCGTTGCCGGCAGCCAGCGCCTTGCGGAAGAAGTTGAAGGCGCCGCGGATCTTGTAGGAGCGCACCGGCGAAAGATCCTCGCGCTTTAACAGCACCCGCGCCCCGGTCTTCTTCGACAGATAGTCGTTTTCCTGCAGCGGCGTTTCGGGAAAGATTTCGCGGATCGCTGCGGCAGCAATGGCGACGCGGGAGGAGAAACTGTTCATGGCGCCCGTGATCACGTGGTTGGAATGCCAAGCCTATTGCACAATTCGCCGTTTGCGGCCACCGATGCGGCGCGGCCGCTTTGATGCGCCGAAAGAAATTCATTGGAGCCATCTTCATGCCTGTTTCGGCTGTCGCCCTGAAGACCGTCGCGCTTCCTGAATTCGGCGAGCCGACCACCATGCCGCTGCTTGCGCGGCAAACCTACGAAGCGCGCATCGAGACCCTGCTGGCGCGCGGCGCCGAGGCCGGGCTCGACGCCTTCGCCGTCTATGGCGACCGCGAGCATGCGGCCAATGTCGCCTATCTCAGCGGTTACGATCCGCGTTTCGAGGAGACGCTGCTGGTTATCGTTCCCGGCAGCCAGCCAAAACTTCTCGTCGGCAATGAGGGCTGGGGCTATGCCGAGATCTGCGACGGGCCCTATGAGCGCGTCCTCTACCAGACCTTCTCGCTGCCGGCGCAGCCACGCGACCGCTCCGCGTCCCTGTCCGACACGCTTGCCGCCAGCGGCCTGAAGGCCGGCCAGAAGATCGGCGCCATCGGCTGGAAGCCGTTCGGCCCCGGCGATGGCGGATTTGGCGAGGCAACGCTCGACCTGCCGTCCTTCATCGCCGATGCGCTGCGAACACTGGCCGGCGGCAAGGGCGCGGTGGTCAACGCCGCCAACCTTCTGATGAACCCGACGGATGGTCTGCGCGCCATCAACGAGGCCGATCAGCTGGCATCCTTCGAATTCGCCGCGACCTTTTCCTCGCAAGGCCTGCGCAACGTGCTGAGCGGTATCGAGCCCGGCATGACCGAATTGCAGGCCGCGAAGCTGATGGGGATGAACGGCCTGCCCTTGTGCTGCCACCCGATGCTGTCCGCCGGCAAGCGTGCGCCATACGGCCTGCCAAGCCCGCGCCTGGACATCATCAAGCGCGGCGACCCGATCACCATGGCCTATGGCATCCAGGGTTCGCTGAACGCCCGCGCCGGCTTCCTGGCCGAAAGTGCGGCCGAGCTTCCCAGCGAAATAAGCGACTATGTCGAAAAACTGGTCGCGCCCTACTTCGCCGCCGTCGTCGACTGGTACGAGATCGTCGGCATCGGCGTTACCGGCGGCGCCCTGTGGAAAGCCGTGCATGACCGCATCGGCGATCCATTCTTCGGCGTCTCGCTCAATCCCGGCCATCTCGTCCATATCGACGAATGGATGCACTCGCCGGTGTTTTCGGGCTCGGATATCAAGTTGCGGTCGGGCATGGCGCTGCAGGTCGACATCATCCCGGCGACCGGAACCAGCTATTTCACCACCAACATCGAGGACGGCATCGCGCTCGCAGACCAGGCCTTGCGCGAGGAGATCGCGGCCCGCTATCCCGAGGCCTGGCGCCGGATCGAGGCGCGCCGCGCCTTCATGGTGGACGTGCTCGGCATCAGGCTGAAGCCTGAAGTGCTGCCCTTCTCCAACATCCCGGCGTTCCTGCCGCCATTTTGGCTTTCGCGCAACAGTGCCATGGCCGTGGCACGGCGCTGACCACATTTCGGCTGGACGCGACTTACTTCCGCCGCACTCTCACTGTCCGGGAGGTGTCGCGGAGGGTGGATGGCCCTTTTTGGGCTTAAGTGGAATTTTGACGTGCGTTTGAAGACGATTTGCATTCTTGCGCTTGCCTTGCTTGTGGCAGGCTGCGGCGGCCGTAAAACCGAGGAACTGCTCGGCAGCGCCGTCATGTCCACGCCGGTGACGGAAATTTCGGGCAATCACTCGATCTTCATCGCCACGACACGCAAGAAGTCCGACGATCCCAACAAGGTTTTCGACGGCGAGCGCTCGGCGACGCTGAATTATGCCCGCGTCAACGTCACCGTTCCCGGCATCCACCAGACCGGCCAGATCGAGCGCCGCTCGCGCGGCAATTCCAACGATCCGGCCAAGTATTTCATGGCTTCCGAGGTTGTCGGCTACGACGCGCAGCCGAAATTTTCGAGTGCGCTCAACGCCGACATCGCCGCGCGCGGTGGCCGCGTCATGGTTTTCGTGCATGGCTATAACACCGGCTTCGACGACGCGGTCTACCGCCTGACCCAGATCGTCCACGATTCCGGCTATCCCGGCACCCCGGTGCTGTTTTCCTGGGCATCGGGCGCCAAGACCACCGACTATGTCTATGACAAGGAAAGTGCCAGCGCCGCCCGCGACCAGCTCGAAGTGACGTTGCGCATGCTGCAGCAGTCTGGCGCGCGGCGTATCGACATCGTCGCCCATTCGCTGGGAACCTGGGTCACCATGGAAACGCTGCGCCAAATGGCCATCACCGGCGACCGCGATCTCGGCGGCAAGCTCGGCGATGTCGTGCTGGCCTCGCCCGACATCGATGTCGACGTGTTCAAGAGCCAGATGCGCCGCTACGGCAAGCCGGACAAGCCGTTCATCCTGCTTTTGTCCGACGACGACCGTGCGCTCCGGCTCTCCGGCCTGATCGCCGGCTCGCGGCCGCGCGTCGGCGACTACAAGGATGCCGCCGACCTCGCCGCCTATGGCGTCACCGTGGTCGACCTCTCCAAGGTCAAGGGAACCGACAGCTTCAACCACACCAAATTCGCCGACAATCCCGAACTGGTGAAGATGATCGGCCAGCGGCTGCGCGAGGATGACGGCTTTGCCAGCGACCAGACAGTGACCGACCGCATCACCCAGCTCGCGCAATAGGAATGCTTCTGCGCAGCGGTCCGCGATTGCCCGGCTCGCCACTTTGAACTGGACCGGACTGGCCTCTGGCTTTATCGGAATAGCCGGAGGCGTTAGTATTTGCCGCCCTTGAGGGACCCCCGGGTGATCGTGCGTTTGAAGATTGTGCTTTGTCTTGCCTTCGCGCTCACCGTCGCCGGCTGCGCCGGCCAGAACACGCATGACCTCCTGAACAAGACGACGGTGTCGGTGCCCGCCTCCGACATCGCGGCCACGCACGAAATCTTCGTCGCCACCACCCGCCAGCCGGCGACCAAGGATCCGCGCCAGGTGTTCGACGGCGACCGTTCGCTGACCACCAACTACGCCCGCGTCGACGTCACCGTGCCGAAGGTGCACCAGCTCGGCGCCATCGAGCGCGCCAAGGGCTCGGCCAACTCCAACCCGGCCAAGCAGTTCACCGCCACCGATGTCGTCCACTATGGCGACGCCTCGCAATTCGCCAAGGCTGTCGGCGCCAACATCGCCATGAACGGAGACCGCGCCCTGGTCTTCGTGCACGGCTTCAACAACGGTTTTGACGACGGCGTCTACCGGCTGACGCAGATAGCCCACGACACCAAATATCCAGGCACGCCGGTGCTGTTTTCCTGGGCTTCCAGCGGCAAGACCACCGGCTATATCTACGACAAGGAAAGCGCCAACGCCGCGCGCGACGATCTCGAGGCGACGCTCAGGATGCTCGCCAAGACAAAGGTCAAGAGCATCGACGTCATCGCGCACTCGATGGGAACCTGGGTGACGATGGAGGCGCTGCGCCAGCTCGCCATCACCGGCGACCGCGATCTCGGCGGCAAGCTCGGCTACGTCGTCCTGGCCTCGCCGGACATCGATGTCGACGTCTTCAAGAAACAGATGATCCGCTACGGCAAACCCGACAAGCCGTTCGCCATCCTGCTCTCAGGAGACGACCGCGCGCTGAAGCTGTCGTCCATCATCTCCGGCGACAAGCCGCGCGTCGGCGACTACGGCAATGCGGCCGACCTCGCCAGCTATGGCGTGGTCGTGGCGGATCTGACCAAGACCAAGGGCGGTGACCGTTTGAACCACGCCAAGTTCGCGGACAATCCGATCCTGGTGCAATTGCTCGGTGACCGACTGCGCACACCAGCCGCCCTGCGGTCGAACGATCCAGGTGAGTTTGACGATATCGGCCAAGGGATCGGCAAGGCAGTCGGCTCCATGGCCGAAGTCGTCATCACCACCCCGTTCAAGGTGCTGACCATCGCCACCGGCGGATGACAGCCGGGTCTGTCAGATAAAAAGGTCGACCTTCTGGAACGTCGTCACGTCGATCAGGCCGACGTCGGAAATCCTGAGCTCCGGAATGACGACCAGCGCCAAGAGCGAGTGCTGCATATAGGCGTTGTTGAGCGAACAGCCCATCTTGCGCATCGCCTCGGTCAGCTTCTCGGCTTTGGCCGCGACGATCTCGGCGCGTTCGTCCGACATCAGCCCGGCGATCGGCATTTCGACCAGCGCCTGTTCCTTGCCCTTTGAAAACAGCACCACGCCGCCGCCGACCTCGCCCAGCCGGTTGACGGCCAGCGCCATGTCTTCCTTGTTGGTGCCGACGCAGATGATGTGGTGGGCGTCATGCGCCACGCTGGAGGCCAGGGCGCAGTCGCCCATATAGCCGAAGCCGGAGACGAAGGCGTTGGTGACGCCGCCCGTACCGCGATGGCGCTCGACCAGCGCGATCTGGCAGATGTCGTTGCGGCGATCCATGGCGACCAGCCCGTCCTCGACCGGCAGGTCGGCCTCGAGCGCCCGCGTCGGCGCCTGGTTCTCGATGACGCCGATCACTCGCACCCGCACCTCATTGGCGCCTTTGGGCGCCGCGATGTCGAAGTCGCCTGCCCTCAGCTTCTTGCCGAGCTTGACCGTGTTCTTTGCCGTCTTCGGATAGTTATAGGCCGGAATATCGATGTCGAGCTTGCCGCCCTTGGCCAGCCTGACGCCGCGGCCATAGACCTCGTCGATGGTCATGGCGGCGAGATCGGAAACGATCAGCAGGTCGGCCAGCCGTCCTGGCGCGATCGAGCCCAGTTCGCGCTCCAGCTTGAAATGCTGGGCGGTGTTGAGCGTCGCCATCTGGATCGCCGTCACCGGCTTCAGCCCTTGTTGGATGGCGTGGCGCACCACCCGGTCCATGTGGCCTTCATGCACCAGCGTGCCGGAATGGCTGTCGTCGGTGCACAGGATGAAATTGCGTGGGTCGAGCCCGCTCTCGGTCACCGCCTTGATCTGCGACGCCACATCGTACCAGGCCGAACCGAGCCTGAGCATCGCCTTCATGCCCTGGCGCACCCGGGCGATCGCGTCCTCGGCGCGCGTGCCCTCATGGTCGTCCTCCGGGCCGCCGGCGACATAGCCGTGGAACGGCAAGCCGAGATCGCGCGAGGCATAGTGGCCGCCGACCGTCTTACCGGCCCTCACCGTCGCGGCGATCTCGCCCGACATCACCGGATCGTTGGCGGCAACACCGGGGAAATTCATCACCTCGCCGAGCCCGATGATGTTTTCCCAGGTCATCGCCTCGGTGACATCGGCGACCGTCAGTTCGGCGCCGGCATGTTCCAGCCCCGGTGCCGACGGCACGCAGGACGGCATCTGGACGTGCACGTTGATGGGCATGGCGACAGCTTCGTCATGCATCAGCCGCACGCCGGGCAGGCCAAGCACATTGGCGATCTCATGCGGGTCGATGAACATCGAAGTGGTGCCGTGCGGGATGACGGCGCGGCAGAACTCGGTGACGGTCACCATGCCGCTCTCGACATGCATATGCGCATCGCAAAGGCCCGGCACCAGATAGCGGCCGCCGGCGTCGACCACCTTGGTGCCCTGGCCGATGGCATGGCTGGCATTTGGCCCGCAATAGGCAAAGCGTCCGCCGGCAATGGCGATGTCGGTGCCGGCGATGATCTCGCCCGAATGCACATTCACCCAGCGTCCGTTGCGAATGACGAGATCGGCCGGCTTGCGCCCCGTTGCGACATCGACCAGATGCGTCGCCATCTCGGTCCAGGGTTTCGGTTTCGTCGCATGCGCAGTCTTTGCCATCGGAGACTCCTGTTTGCCCGACTGTGCCAAGCCGGCATGGCTTTGACCAGCGATTGCGGGCGAAATCCGCTCGGCGAGGTTCATTTGTGCCGGCACTTGTGCTATTGTTTCTTGCACGGTGCTGATTTGCGCCAATGACCCGCCGCGAGGCGGGTTTTTTGTTGCGATTGCCGTCACAGGCGCAACCGGACGCGTTGCAGCGGCACGGATTGAATTTTCAATTCACGCCGCCAGCCGAAACCCCCGTTCGTTGACTCCGCACACGCGGAGACTGTTAAATCGGCCCCCGCAATCGTCCGAGGCCGAAACGACCCAAGGACGAAACCTCCTGAGGTGAAGTCATGACCCGGTTCCTGAAAGCGTTCGTCTTCGTCACCCTATTCCTGATCTCGGCCGGCTTTGCATCCGCCGAGGAACGTTGGCAGACCTTGCCGGAGCCGGCGGCGATGCCCAAACCGGATCAGAGCGGCTATGCGCCGGTCAACGGCATCCAGATGTACTATGCCGTTTTCGGCGCCGGCGATCCGATCCTTCTGATCCACGGCGGCCTTGGCCACGCCGATATCTGGGCGAGCCAGGTAGCGACGATGTCCAAGACCCACAAGGTGATCGTCGCCGACAGCCGCGGCCATGGTCGCTCCACGCGCACCGAGCAGCCTTACGGCTATGACCTCATGGCCTCCGACTATCTGGCCCTGCTCGACTACCTCAAGATCGACAAGACCGCTCTTGTCGGCTGGAGCGACGGCGGCATTATCGGCATCGACATCGCGCTGCATCATCCGGAGCGGCTGACCAGGCTCTTTGCGCAAGCCGCCAATGTCACCACCGATGGCGTTGATCCCGGCGTGATGACCAACAAGACCTTTGCCGCCTACATCGACCGCTCGGGCCGCGACTACAAGAAGATGTCGAAGACGCCGGACCAATACGACGCCTTCGTTTCGCAGATCAGCCACATGTGGGAGTCGGAGCCGGCCTGGACCAAGGAACAGCTCGGCAAGATCACCACGCCGACCGCGATCGTTGCCGGCGATCACGATGAGGCGATCAAGCGCGAACACACCGAATACATGGCCTCCGTCATTCCGGGCGCCAAGCTTATCATCCTGCCCAATGCCAGCCACTTCGCCATGCTTCAGGCGCCGGACGAATATAGCCAGGCGGCGCTGGACTTCATCGACGCCAAATAGAGCATAGCACAGCAACAGGCGCATTTCGATTGTTGAACAATGGGTTCCGTTTTACTGCGAATAGGACTACCTTGCGTCAAGGAGTCTTCTGAACCGCCATTTCGGAGAGCTTGATGCGTCGCCTGACGCTCGCAACTGCCGGATTTCTGACCGCTCTGGCCGCGCCGGCTTTTGCCGCCGACCCGATGGCGGTCCCGATGACCGAACCGGGCTTCGACTGGACCGGCTACTATGCCGGTCTGCAGGCCGGCTACGGCTGGGGCCAGTCTGACATCACGGGAACGGAGGGTGAGCCGTTTTCCACCTCGCCCGATCCCGATGGCGGTTTCGTCGGCGGCCATGTCGCCGGCCTGTGGCAGTTCGACCAGGCAGTGATCGGCGCCGAGGCCGAGCTCAACTATTCCCGTATCAAAGGCACGACGGTACTCGGCCCCCCCGGAAACAATTTCGGTACCGACATCAAATGGTTCGGGTCGGTCAACGCCAAGGCCGGCTACGCCATGGACCGGCTGCTGGTCTATGGCATTGGCGGCGTCGCTTTCGCCGGCATCGAGACCTCGCAAGCCCCGGACTTTTCCAGCACAAGCACGCATGTCGGCTGGACGGTCGGCGCCGGCGTCGACTACGCGCTGACCGACAAGTTCGTCGTCGGCGCCCAATATCGCTACTACGATTTCGGTTCCGAACACCATGACGGGTCCGACGAATTCGTCGGCCGCGACCAGGACGTGAAGCTGAACACGGTCGGGGTGAACCTCAGCTACAAGTTCTGAGCGTTCCCGACAACTGAGATTTTCCTCGCAACCTGTTGTTTTAAAATCACGAACCACCTTTCATCAGTTCGAGTGACGGCACTCGGCAAAAGATGGCTTGACGGGTTTTCGCTGGCGTCTGAAAAGGGCTGGCCTGCGGACGTGGCGGAATTGGTAGACGCAAGGGACTTAAAATCCCTCAGCTACGGCTATCCGGGTTCGATTCCCGGCGTCCGCACCACATTGAAATTAAATGATAATCGCCAGCTACGTTTCCTCTCGAAAATCCTGCAGCGAAGCGTGCCGCAAATCTTCCTCGCCGCGCAGGTGCTTCACGGCCAATGATGCCCGGCTTGACCCATTGCGTCGCCGGCCGCTTCATGCCTTCGGCGCCGGTCCAGCGTGCTTCTGAACGCAAAAGCTAGGGAGAAAGCAATCGTGCGCCAATGCGGCTTCTCGAATATGCTCACGATGTAGGTTGTGGCCGGCTTATCGGCCATCGGTTGGCCCCCCGAATTGCTGTTCTGGTACTCCATTCGTATGACTTTGAGGATATTAGCATTGGCGCATATACTCGCCAGCCCACGGCGCCGCTGTTACAAACCGCCCTCGGGTTGGGCCCGGTTCCTATTCACATCCCATTCTATGGGCGCCGGGCCGCATTGTTGTGCGCGGGGAGCGTTTGTCATGAACTTATCGAACCTTATCAAGCGTTACGAGAGTGTGGAGAAAGCCGCTGAGGAACTCCAGACAGAGTTGGAGGAGGCTGTCAGCAACTCCCTGAGCCTCGACGATATGTCCCCGCCAGAAAACGGCGACGTCTCGCAAGAGAATCTCACGATACAGACCAATGGCTCGCAGCCTGAAGGCGCTACCATTGAAGCTCCGCGACAGCTGACTTCGCATACGCAGAGCCGGCTCGATGCCTTGGGCTCTTTTGAGAGGCTGTTCCACGATGCGGAGGAGCATTTGGAGGAAGTCAAAGCGAAGCTTCTGGAGATCGCAACCTCACACCACTACGCACGCGAATTCTTCCACATCCTTCAAGCAGACTTCTTTCGCGCCAACGAACTGGAAATGGCAAATGCCAGCCTGACGACGGAACAGAAGGTCCTGTCTGAACAACTGCACGATGTGACGAGGAAGCTGCGCGAGCACGACAGCGCATTCGGTGCCATGCAGCAGCGTGAGGCGAATCTGGTTCAGGACAGGGACGCTCTTCGCGGCGCACTGGCTGCGGTAAGGCTGGAACTGGTGGAGGCAGCCAATGCCAGCGCAAGGCGGGAAGCGGAGTTCAGCGAGGTTGTCAAAGCTCATTCGGCGAGAACGGCCGAAGCCGATAGGCGCTCACGGGAAAACGACACTTTGCGGGAAAAGCATGTGAGGCTTTCGATCGACCTCGACAAGGCACAAAAGCGGGAAGCTGAGGCCCGGCGCAGGCTCGATGAGCTATCGACCTTCCATGCCAACGATGCGGCACGGCATTCGGAACTGCTGGCGGCGCTTGGCAAGAGCGAGAAAGAGGAAACGCGGCTGCAGAAGTCACTTGAGATCGCGCAGGCGAAACTGTCGGAAATGACGGAAGCCGCGCGCATCGCGGACGATGACAGCGAAGCCGAACGTGCACGCAGTCTTGCGGAGATGCGGGGCCTGCGTTCTGAAATTCAAAGCCTTCAATCGCGGCTGGATGTGGTGATGAGCGAGGCAAGCGAAGCATCCGGTGAGATCGCCAGGCTAACGGCTCAATGGAGCGATACCATGGCCGAAAAGCAGGTTGCGGATGAAAGGTTCTCTGTTCTCATGAAGGAGAGCGAAGCCGACAAGATGAACCTTTCAAAGCTGACTGCGGATCTATCACATCTCTCCGTGCAATACGCCTCCGAACAGATGCAGCACGATGTCCAGAGGCAGGAATGCGAGGACATGCGGGGAGAGATCGCTGCGCTTGGTGCGCGCGTCAAAGAGTTGTTGCCGTATGAGCGCTTGCACAAAGTAACGAGCGCAAGGGAACGTGAGGGCACTACTGGTGTTGGCAGCGTGGCAGCGGAACCGGCCCGACCCAGGAGGCGACGTTCCCGCACAAGCCTGCGTGCAGCGTCATAGCCGTGGCGACGCCGTTACAGATGTTGGCCGGCATAAAGTGAGTTCCTCACAAGAAAAAAGCCCGCAGGGGGCCAGCGGGCACAAGAGATTGACGAGGGTAAGGGTTTGAATTCTCGTCGCAGGATAAATTAGCTGACGCTCACATTGTAGGCAGCTAGTCCTTACGGCCTAGCGCGTTGGTCAGCTGCCGGCCCCTATTCTCGGTTGGCAGGCCGGCCGTTAGGACTTTTTATCGCCGTTTGGATTTGGTGCCGGCGCCTCGCGCACATCTCGTGGTGGCGGGTCGACATGTCGAGGCTCTGGCGATGCGTCCTCGTCTGGACGGACGGGCGTCTTCCTCGGACTGGGCTTCGGCGGCGGATCTTTGATTTTACCTCGCATGCCCAAAGAACCGACATGGCCACTCTCTTGTTCCCACACACGCTCTGATATTTTAGCAGCTGCGAAACAAAGCCCCCGTTCCCGCGTTGAGATTTCGTCCACATGGGGAGAAACGCGAAAATGGATCCGGCAACTGCCGCAATGATGGTTTTGCTGTCGTGCAGCCCAGGCCAGGCTGTCTGCAAACCGCTCGATCCGTCACCGGCCAAGATGTTCGTATCCCTTGACGAATGCCAGGCTGCGTTGGCCAACAGGCTCGCAGGCGCCCCCAATGGGGAGATCGTCGGGCAATGCAATTTTGTCGACCCAACCGCTACCGCTTCCCTACCCGCAGGATACAGGACGGTCGTTGTCACACGGGGCAAGGGAGCGAATGCGGTGAGCAGTCGCTACATCGTGCTGCACAAAGACTGAACCCAGGCACCGTGAGGCAAGCGGGTCCGCCCGATCTACTCCAAAGGCGGCTCTTCGCTCGGTGGAGTCAAAACGGTAATATCCATTCTGGCGATTGTCGACGCGGCGCGCCCCTGCGCACCCGGATCTGTGTCGCCACTTTCTGCCACCATGGCCTTGGCGCGATGTCCTACGCTGTCTGCGCTTTTGCCTGGCGCAATCCTTCGCCCGGTTCTGTCTTTGCGGGTTTCGGTTGAATTTCCTGCCGATGTTGATTTCCAATCGCCGAGACCACTGATACCTCCGCTTGGTGAGACCGTTACAGTACCTGTCAAGGCTGTCGCGAGCCTGACCATTCTAAACAGTCGGCTACCCGTGAGGCGGCGGGCTTCAAGTCGCCAAATGGCAAGCTGATCGGAAGTGGTCGGGTTGGTCCCGCCCGTCGTCGCCTTACCGGACGGCAACGACGTCGATCTTGGGATATCTCGTCGGTTCAACCTCAGCCACCCCTTGATGCGGCGCCGGTTTCGCCCGACAATAGGGAACGATTTCGCCCGCTATGTGTTAGGAGCTCATGAACCTCGCGGACCCCGGACCCAGAATGGCAGCCGATCCTCTGACCACGCAACTCGCCGATGCCCAGCAGCAGCGCGTCAGACAAACCGAGCTTGCGCTTGTACTCAGCGAGAAAATGGTGGCTGAGAACCTCGCTTTGTCCAGCAGGATACGATCTGCGCGACGGCGGGTCGTAAAGTCCGAAGGGCTTTTGACGAAAATCGACCCCACAGCCCTGAGCCAGTTCGCACAATAATCGCGCTCCACTGCGGATCGCGTGTGGAGGTTGCTGGCAGCCTTGATCGGCCAATACGTCGCAGGAACCAAAGCTTCCGGCAGGGGTTGGTGTTCTGAAGGGACCGCAACCCAAAGGAAGCGGAACAATGGACCTGATGAACCTGGAACTGGCCAGAGCACGACAGAGTGTCGGCCGGGCAAAGCTGGATCTCGAACGCGCTGAAAACTTGCTCGATGAAGACTGCGGCGTCGCCGTGAACCTTGCCTTGTGTTGCCGAATTCGGTCTGCGCAACGGCGCGTGGTCGAGGCCAAGCAGCGGCTCAAGAAGATCGATCCCGGCAGGACAAATTGACCGATGATGATCCCGAGCCCGAATCCCGATCCATCTATCGCCGGGCGCGGCCTGCGCCGCTCCCGCATCAGTTAGTGTCGAGATAACCAGCGGCGACGAGCATTGCCTTGTATCGGCCGGCAAATCGGCTGGGCAAGCGGCTGAGATACCCAGAGGCGCCAATATCCCAATGCGCGCCCAGTTCGCCATCGAAGGTTGCCGGGTCGAATTGCAGCAACCCGCTGCGCGGATAGACCGTGAATTCTCCGAAGATCGGCTCCCCTTCCTCCTCGTAGAAGTCGACACGCACCATGTCGAACTCGCTGCCAAGCGCCTCGGCTGCCTCGATCATTCGGGCGAGGCTCTTGGGCGGAGGAATTTCCAGGCTCGAGTCGATCGCGCCCTGGACGATGTTGAGCGGGCGCCAGTCGCGATCCAGGTGGCCGGTATTCTTGACTGTGGAACGGAAGGCGACGACGACGATGTATTCGACGCGGCCGGCCAGCACGCAGAGCTTGTAGTCGACCGGGTCATAATCCTAGTCCTTGCCGACCAGCGCTTCGACGAAAACCCGCCGCTCGATGTGCGCATAGCTGCGTTCGAGCTTGCGGGCGCCATAGGTCTGAGCAAGGTGTTCCGTCATCTCGGCAATGATTGCCTCGCGATCGGCGTTGGCCGGATCGCGAACGATGACGTTCATGGCGCAACCGTGATTGCATTTGACGGCATAGGGAATTTTCAATGCATCGAAGGGGATCTGGCACGGGTCGTCGCCCTGCCACAGCACCTCTGGGATGGCGAGCCAGGGAAGCTGCTCCCGGACGATTTCCTTGGACTTGAGCTTGTCGAGAAGACCGACAAAACGAGGATCGTCATCGAAAATCTTGCGCCAGTGGATCTTCTCCGTAAAGGTCACAGGGGCCGCGAAATTCGGCAGATGCCGCATCCGCTCGAGGAAACGCTGGGTCAACCGGCGGTAGCGGACAAGCAGCGCGGCGTTCAGCAACAGCAGGGATGCTCGCGCGCTATTTCGCTTCAGCCATGCCTTCGCGCCACGCGCCATTCCGGTGTCCTTACAACTTGCGGACGACTAGGCCTCCAGGATTCCTGGGTCAAGCCCCGATGACGCGCGCGGAAATGGAGCCGCGGTTCAGCCCGAAAGCGGATTAAGCTTCAGGTGCTGCATCAGAGTTTTATTTCCCACGACGTCGCTGCAGTCGCATCAATCGCCGGTTCCATCGCCATGATGCGTGGCGGTTGTGCGGTACGGAGCCGAGAGCAAGTTTCTCATCCAGCCTTTCGAGCAAGCTAACGGCGCTTGCGGATCCGCAGCGCTATTTCGGAACGACCAATGACAATAACGATAGATGGCAACGCCAGTTGGCGCGACATCGCGCAAGTGAGCGACGGCGAATCCCTGACGCTGAGCGAAGCAGCATGGGAGCGGATCGCTTTTGCGAACCAGCTCGTCGCTTCCATCGTCGAAAAAGGCATCCGCGCCTATGGCGTCAATACCGGGGTCGGCGCATTGGCAAGCAAGGTGGTGGCGCCTGCCCTGCAAAAGAAACTGTCGCGCAACATCATTCGCAGTCATGCATGCGGTGTCGGCGACCTGGTGCCGAGACGCGGCGTGCGCGCCATCATTGCCGCCCAGGTGGCAAATTTCGCGCATGGCCATTCGGGCGTAAGCCCTCAGATCGTCCGCAACTTGCTCACCTTTATCGAGCGCGACTGCATTCCCGACGTGCCGTCCCGGGGCTCGGCCGGGTATCTGACGCACAACGCGCATGTGGCACTGGTCTTGATCGGTGAAGGCAGCGCAACGGTGGCAGGTCGCTCGATGAGCGGACTGGAAGCGCTGGCTGAAATGGGTCTGGAGCCCCTGGAGCTTGGCGCGAAGGAAGGCTTGAGCCTCGTCAATGGCACGGCGTGCGCGACCGGCCTGATCAGCATCGCCGTGCAGCGTGCGGAGCGCTTGCTGGGATGGGCAGACGCCGCGGCCGCTTTGACGCTTGAAGCCGCGGGCGCACAAATGCCGGCCTTTGGCGAAGCCATCCTCGCGATGCGGCCCTCGCCCGGCATTCAGGATGTCGGCAAATCGCTGCGCGGCTGGCTTCATGGCAGTGAGCTCATCGCGCTTGCCCACGGCAGCCGCACGCAGGACGCCCTCAGCCTTCGTGCCGTGCCGCATGTTCATGGCGCCGCCAGGGAAGTGTTGGACCGGTCCGCTGAGCTGGTCGACCGTGAACTGGCTGCCGTAACCGACAATCCCGCGGTATTCGGGTCGTTGAGCGATCCCCAGGTTGTTTCGGAGGCGCATGCGGTGGCACCGGCGCTCGGGCAGGCCGCCGACGGCCTGACGATCGCCTTGGCGCAGGTGGCGGGAATGAGCGAGCGTCGCATCGACCGTCTCGTCAATCCTCTGGTCAACAATCTGCCGGCCTTCCTTGCCGATGAGGACGGAGCCAACTCCGGCTTCATGATTGCCCAATACACCGCGACGTCGCTGAGCAACGTCAACCGGCGCCTGGCCGCGCCGGCGGCAACCGACGGCGGCGTCACATCCGGTCTGCAAGAGGATTTTCTGGCTCATCCGACAGTCGCCGCCAACAAGCTGCTCGCCGTTATCGACAACGCGGAATATATTTTGGCAATCGAACTCATGGCCGCTGCGCAGGCCCATGATTTCCTGGCAGAGCGCGGTGCACGTGCGCCTGGTACCGACACCATCTACCGAATGGTCCGGGACAATATCGCGCACTATTCCGACGATCGGCCTCTGTCTGGGGACATGGAGGAATTGCGCACCTTCATCCGCGAAGTGGACGTGCCGCCCTGTCCGCAAAACATCGAGGTGTGTTGAGATTCAGGTCAGGGCGAGCCTACCTGAATATCAATACGCCTTAGGCCTTCATCGGGTACAGTTTCAGGTGCTGGATCAGGATGATGGTCTTGGCGTCGATGATGCGACCGTCGGCGATGCCGGCCAGCGCCTCATCGAGCGGCATTTCGAGCACCTCGATGTCCTCGCCCTCTTCAGGCGCGCCGCCGCCGGCCGAGATGCGGTCGGCGGGGGAGTAGCGCGCCACGTGATCCGCCGAGGACTATCATAGCAGTGGCGGCAACGCGTATAATTCCGTGATCGCACCAGTAGCGCTGCGCCGCTGGGCTGGTTTGCGCGTTCGGGCCAGCGAAGAACACGGCTTGACGGCCTGCGGCTGGCGTCTGAAAAGGGCTGGATTGCGGACGTGGCGGAATTGGTAGACGCAAGGGACTTAAAATCCCTCGATCTCTGATCGTACGGGTTCGATTCCCGTCGTCCGCACCATACTTAGCTTTCTACGGGCTGCCAGGGGCAGACCAACCAAAGCACATCTTCGCGGGGTGCCAGGTCAGCTAGATTTTCCCGTCCTTTTCATTGCTTCAAGGTGCTTTGGGCTACCTCGAAGTGCATGCCATCTTCTGTGGGAAACGGCACGCTCCAATACCAGCCGGCAGCGTTGAAATAACGCGAGAGAATGAGCAGCCCGCGAAAGCATTTGTCGTCGTCCTGCTTGTCGAGGGCGCCGTTCAGTGTGATGTCGATCGCCAGTCCCCATGAATGGTTGGAAGGGTTCTTGCCAAGCTTGATCGAGCCATCCTTTTGCAGGATTTTGACCCTGCGGGCGCAGGCCATGCCGTCCTGATCCAGAATTGCGTAGAGGTCGGGAATTTCCTTCTTCACCGCTGCCAGGATATCGGCCAGCACATTTACCGCCAGATCGAAACCAGTGCATTCGAAGGGTCCAACGGATTCGTCACGATCCGGTTCTTGAACGGGCCGGTGATGGGCCGACGATCGCCAGTGTAACGCTTCGCATGCAAAGAACTTATTCTATGAAATTTTTTTTACTTCTTTTCGCAGTGCAGCCTGTTGGCTAACTGGAATAAATTGCACGTGCAAAGCATCCCACATGCCCAGAATAAACAAGTTATTATCTTTAAATATCTTCCTCAACCCTACAATGTCGCCTTTGTATGTTTTCTTGCCGTTAAATACAAAAATGCAATCTACCGCAATACCGAAATGGTGCATTCCGTCCACTTTAGTCTTACTTGCTCCATTATTGTAATATATTAACTGGAGCGCATTGCTGCGATATGTCTCAGTAAACGTGACATCTTGATTTTTGTGTGATTTATTATATATAGAGATACAAAACTTTACTTTTTCCAAAAACGCTGGAAAAAGCAATGACTGGTCGGACACTGGCGATTTTGAGTTAAATTTAGAGCTCTTAGCTATTGTTTTGAGATAAAACTCTGCAATATCCGTCAAATTTACAGACATGACTTCCCCTCCAGCTTAGCCGCTCATCGGTTCTTCCACTAGAGCGGACTTTTCGACATTCGTCGTCTCGTATAACACACCATTTAGCATATGTTGTCAATTTTATGCGTATGCGCTTGGCGGTTGCTATCCTCGCCCACGTCTTTACTTGGCAGCAGAATCTTGGCGCTGCATCGCGCCGGGGAAATATATATTCATGACGCGCCTGGAGGCGGCGGCACAAGCCCGGACAGCACGAGGTTCTCATAGGCGGGGTTCACCATATCAAAGTCGATGTCACCTCCAACTGGCTCTTTATGGCCAGGCACCCACCTCTTTGGATAATCGCCGTAGTATTGCCACGCAACTACGGGGATTTTTGCGTCAGCATGGTCATGGGGAATTGGATTGGGTTTGGGCCTGCGGTCGTGTTCATTCCACTTAAGCGCGCTGGAGGGCGGCGGCGGTGACACCTTATCATTTGGGTCTTGGCGGATATAACGCGCGGGGAACGCGCCCACGCAGACAGCGCCGGCAGCACACGCCTCGTTGATCCTGAGCCATGACTTCTGGCTATCGCCCTGATTGAGATAGACCGCCGGACGAAAAGGGATAACACCCCCTTTAACTGCAAAACCCGCTACGATGGTGGCTGACCAGTTCGCATAATATTGCCGATCTAAGATGTATGCCGAGTTTTTACCTTCCGGCTCTAGATCGAGGTACAGGATGGGCGAGAGGTTTCGGCTTAAAAGGTATTGCGCGCCGAACGCGTCGACGACGCCTTTCATGTTTTCCCGAGCATGTACTGTGGCGTTAGCAGGGTCACCTACAAACTTCATTTGCCGTGCCAAACAAAGCACGGGAATTCCAAGCAGGTGAAGGACCGCGTTCTCGGACGTCTTGTATTGATAGGTGCGTGCCGAGGTGCCGTTGAAATATCTCCCCCAGAATTTTGGCGGCCCGCCGATCAGGGGAGTCGCCTTTGCGTTCAAAGTCTTGGTCGCAACGCCTGAGGTATCGACGCCGAAGAAGGCCATCACGGCCTACCTTTCTCGATTGGATTTTGTATCGTAAACCACCATTTTCGAGACCATGAATTCATGACCCAGACGGAACCCGTCTCGGCTTCTGACTGCGTCTTGAAACAAGCGTCTCTTCTCACTGCTTGTACGACTTGGTGCCGAGCGTTGCCTTGGTGATGCTGTCCAGCACGCGACGGCTTGTGGCCGCCGACGAAAATCTCGGTCAAGGATAAACTTACGACATCAATTCCGCAAATACTTTCTGTCTTTTGATAACGTCTTTAGAATAATCTTTTCCAGTTGATGTTTTGTCGACATCATTTCCTTTAGAGAAATTGTAATACGCCCACCATCCGCAATTATATGAAGATATCGTTATCCTCAAAATATCATTGTTGGACAGATTGTCCTTTCCAACGAACTTTTTCTTCCCGAAGTTAATCGTCTTTCCTTGATTTTTTTCAACATTGGTACGCTTCTCATCCAAAACGAGTGCGCCCCTCGCTATACCTTGATCCACATGCTTCCAGGCGCCTGAACTACACCACGTAGGAAAGGAGCGATCATCAATTTGCATAATGCCGTAACCGTGGCCGCTATCACCTATAATGTTGCGCATGTTTGTCTCGCGAGAAGCAATGGCCAAAAGCAGAGACATATCAAATAGATAGTCTGCGGCCGATTGCTTGAAAAAGGGCAACCACCCCTCATCCGTCGCCCGCTTATATTGCTTCTTTAGATCTTTCTCTGTCCAATCAGGCATGATCCAACTCCCCTTGATCGCGTCGGCCCACACGGCGCCCGTTTAAAAAGCTCCAAAATCCGGCAAGGCCGAATTAATAGTATTCGGATCATAGTCGAAATTAAGGCCGTCATGTCGGCTAAGGAAACCCTGAAGCAAATGCCAGTGCCCACTACCGATAAAGCGTTGGTAACCGGTCCAACCACTCGACTGAGCGACCCAAAAGAATGAAGCAAGTGCAGAATTGCGCAGTTGTTCGCAGACACTGCCG
The DNA here is from genome assembly GCF_056403855.1 of Mesorhizobium sp. P2_E7. Classification (NCBI taxonomy): domain Bacteria; kingdom Pseudomonadati; phylum Pseudomonadota; class Alphaproteobacteria; order Hyphomicrobiales; family Phyllobacteriaceae; genus Mesorhizobium; species Mesorhizobium sp. P2_E7. Next base: position 1,487,452 of record NZ_JBFUER010000001.1, read on the forward strand.
ACCGCGCATGCGTTATCCCAGCAGCTCAGGGTCTGACGAAATCCGCGCGATCTGACCGCGCAAAAGAAGCTTACGGCAATGTCAGGTCGTACAAGGTTGGATCTCCGTTCGGAACGCCATCATGGACGACGAGAATACGGACGTTCCGACCATCTCGGGCGACCACCAGCACGCCCTCTGCTTTCTCGCCAGCGACATACGGGAGTTCATCAACGAAGGTCGTCGCTCCTGATCCACCTCCTTTATGGGGTGAAAATAGAAAGACCTTGAACGGTCCCCCCTCTCCGTCCTTTGGTCCTGCCAGTATAAGAAGTTGAAGCGGGTTCGAATCGAGTAAAGCCAGATCGCGTATTCCCAGCCCCCTCAACGTTGCCAGATGAGTAACGGCGGTTAATGCACCGGAGCCTTCGAACAGGTCGCTCGCATTTACCGCGACAATCGGCGTGCCAGTATTTAGAACTGGGGAGCGGAGCCCGAAGAAAAGGAAGTTGCCAGATCCCGCGATACCCTCGATCGACAGGCCGCTCCCGCTGGAAGTGTCTTTTCCAAAGGCGGTAGCCAGATCAGGCAGATTGTAAAAGGCCTGATTAAGTCTCGGTGTCCAGTCTGGCACCGCGCCAGTGCCTAGTGCTTTGTCGCCTTCGGACAGAGCTTCGATCGAAGGCGCTGCAAGCCGGATATCTAAAAACGCGGAAGCTTTAAATCTATGCTTCTTGCGGCCACAGCCGTGCGAGCCGGTGACCACGAAATTGCCGGCCAAGAACGACACGCCTTCGCTATCATTCTCATTGAACTTCCCTTCGCCTGCGGGACAGGCGGTTTGGGGAATTTCCTTCAGACGACGATCATCTTCCGATGCCTCATTGAGGAGGGGCACCGATTGATAGATTGTCAGCTTCGGCGTCGGTCGAAGCGCGAATGTCACCAACTGGGCCGACAGACCTTCATCGAGAGCAACAAGGCAGACCCGCACAGGGTCGGCAATTGAATTGGAGCAGTCGATGCCACTTACTTCCGAGTCTGCACTTTCAACTTGGGTAAAATGACCGACAACCTCAACTTTTGTTCCGACCGGTTGCGCAAACGTCTCGATAGGCGTTCCGATAAGCGCCAATAGAAGCAACCCAGCAGATACGGTGCGGGAAGACATCAGCAACCCCTTGCCTAGACAGCAGTTACCCTTATCCCAAAATGAAGCCCTTTGCGACAGGATTCATTTCAGCAGTCGTATTAGTTTGCCACCGGAGCTGACTTGTCCTTCTAGAGCTAGATTTCGCCATCGCGGCAGCTTTCTCGATGGCGACACCGTTCTTCGAATATGTCGCAATTCCAGTCGCCCGAAATAGTCAACAGGAGCGAGATGAAGAAATTTTGCCCAGCGTGCAAAGGGGGTTCCACTCATCCGCACCAGCAGCGACAATTCTCAAATCGCCGCCAGCCGGCAGCGCTCACCCCCGCATCGGATTCAGCTTCAAATGCTGGATCAGGATAATCGTCTTGGCATCCACAATCCTCCCATCAGCAATCCCGGCCAGCGCCTCGTCGAGCGGCATTTCGAGCACCTCGATGTCCTCGCCCTCTTCCGGTGCGCCGCCGCCGGCCGAGATGCGGTCGGCGGGTGAATAGCGCGCGACGAAGAACCACAGCCGTTCGGTCACGCTGCCCGGGCTCATATAGGGCGCAAACAGCCGCTCGATGTTCTTCAGGTGATAGCCGAGCTCTTCCTCGGCCTCCTTGAGAATGGCGGTTTCCGGGTCGTTTTCGTCGAGCAGGCCGGCGCAGGCCTCGATCAGCGGTTCGCGGTGACCGGTGACATAGGCGGGATAGCGGAACTGCCGCACCAGCAGCACCGTCTGGCGCTCGGGATCGAAAGGTAGGATCACGGCGCCGTCGCCGCGATCGTAGGTCTGGCGGATCTGCGTCTCCCACTGGCCGTCGCGCCGGCGATAGTCGAGGACGGTCTTCTTCAGGACTGCCCAGTCGTCGGACAGGACTTCCTCCGAGCGGATACGGATGCGATCTTCCATGATGAACTCCATGCTGTCGGCGCCATGGCGTAGCCGCGAACCGTTTTGCGCGCAACCGAAACGGCGAAGTCTCACCGCCTCGTGTCTGGTGCCGGCAACTGCCGTGACCTAAATAGCAGCAGCCCCCGTCTCCGGAGTTTTTTGATGACCGCAGCGCTTTTCCAGCCAATCACCCTCGATGGCCTGACCTTGCCGAACCGCATCGCTGTGGCGCCGATGTGCCAGTATTCGGCCGACGATGGCTCGGCCAGCGACTGGCACCTCTATCACTGGATGAACCTGGCCATGTCGGGCGCCGGCATGGTCACGGTCGAAATGACCGATGTGGAACGACGCGGCCGCATCAGCCATGGTTGCCTCGGCCTCTATTCCGACGACAACGAGGCCGCCGCCCGGCGCACACTGGATGCCGCCAGGCGCGTCGGCGGCCCCGACACGAAATTCGGCATGCAGCTCGCCCATGCCGGGCGCAAGGCGTCCAACAGAAAGCCCTGGGAAGGCGGCGGTCCATTGCAGCCGGGCGAGGACCCCTGGCAGACCGTCTCGGCCTCGGCTGTTCCCTATGACACCGGCTGGAACGTGCCGCATGCGCTGGAGGAGGATGAAATCCTGCAGCTCGTCGAACGCTTCGCTCAAGCCGCAAAGCGGGCCGAGCGCGCCGGTTTCGACTTCCTCGAATTGCACGCCGCGCACGGCTATCTCATCTTCCAGTTCCTGTCGCCGCTCTCCAACCAGCGCACCGACCGCTGGGGCGGATCGCTGGAAAACCGCATGCGTTTCCTGCTCGAAATCGTCAAGGCGGTGCGCAAGGCGGTTCCCAAGCTGATGCTGGGCACGCGCCTGTCGGTGAAGGAATGGGTCGATGGCGGCTTCGAGGTCGAAGATGCGATCGAAGTGGCCAAGGCCTTGAAAGCGCTTGGTGTTGCCTATCTCTGCTGCTCGAGCGGCGGCAATTCGCCCCTTCAAAAACTGCCGATCGGTCCCGGCTACCAGGTGCATCTGGCGGAAGCGGTCCGCAAGGGCGCCGGCATTCCCACGCGGGCCGTCGGCCTGATCGACGATCCCGCCCAGGCCGAAGCAATCGTCGCCGACGGCCGCGCCGATATGGTGGCGCTGGCTCGCGCCTTCCTCGCCGATCCGCGCTGGGGCTGGCGCGCCGCCGCCACCTTTGGCGAGAAAATCCACCCGGCGCCGCAACTTGCGCGCTCGGTAACGACGATGCAGCACTGGATGAAGGGCTGAGCAAGCCGCGCGCCGACGGATAAGCAAAAACGCATTGGCTGGACAGGCAGCCGCAGCTTCGCTTTAATCCACCGCACGTTCCCCAGGGGCAAGGCCGCCTTGGCGGCCGGGTTGGGAGCAAAGTCATGACATCAAGGGCAATCTATCCCGCAGCCGCCGCTCTGGTGGTCGCGCTGTCGTTCGCTGTGTCATCTCCGGTTGGCGCGCAATATTGCGAAGGCACGGTGCATGGCCTGTCCAGGCACTACGATCTGGATACGGGCAGCGGGTTTCTCGCGGTGCGGGCGCGGCCGAGTTCATCCTCGCGCATGATCGGCCAGTTGTTCAACGGCGATCACACCGAAATCTTCGACCGCCGCGGCAACTGGTACAAGATCGACTTCGAGGGCCGCACCGGCTGGGCCAACGCACGCTGGCTGCGCAACGATTGCGGTTACTGAGACGCCAATGCATGTCGCCCAAAAGTGGAAGCCGCCTTTGGGCTAATGACATGCATCAGACAAAGACCAAAAGTCGCGTCGCACACGCGACGTGACGTTTGGGCGCAGGCTGACTGCCACTTTTGCAACCAAATTGGCTGCTTTGCGTTGCGGCCATCATGGATAGCAAACCTTTTGAAACGCCCGTCGTGGTCGAACTCGGCCATGTCGGCAAATATCGCCAGATCCGCAGCACCCAGGAAGCGGCGGAGTGTCTGATGACGGTCTGGCCGCTCAATCGCGGCCCGCGCCATCGCGATGCTCTCGACACTTGCCTCAAAGTGCTGGAAGGTTATCGTTCGACGGCCGATGCACGCAGGGCTTTGATCGAAGCGGCCAAGGAATCGGAAGTGCTGGTTCCCGAAGACCGGCTGCCCGACGCCAAATTGCATTGAAGAACCGGCCGCATCGAACGAACGGACGAACCGGAGGATTTCATGGCGAAGCTGACTTACAAGATCGTCGAGCATGACGGGGGCTGGGCCTACAAGGTCGGTTCGACATTCTCGGAGACATTCCCCACCCACCAGGACGCGCTGCGCGCCGCCGAGATCGCCTCGGCCGAGCAGCAGGTCGCAGGCACCACGGACGGCATCCAGTATGAGGACGCCGACGGCAAATGGCACGACGAACTGGCCGACGGCCGCGATCGGCCGCAGACCGAAGTTTCCGACTAATCCTTGTTTGTTATGGATCGCTGCCAGCCGAGGATGCCTGTTTGAGGCATCCTGCCGGTCCGTCGAGGCTGCGGCTTGATCACTTGCCGCAATATTGATCGTTCACGTTAGGCCTCAAATTTCCGTAGGGTCCTGACGGATCCGAGGCACACGGGCCGCCGGCACCGCCATAGGCCTGACCGCTGGCATTGATGCTGCCGGTGGTGCTTTGGTCGACGGTCGAGGATTGCTCGTTGCCGAACGGCCACCAGCTGCGGTGGTTGGAATAGGTGCCATCGGATGACTGAGCCATCGCCGATGTAGCAAGACCGATCGTCAGAACGGATGCTGCGAAAAGTTTCCTGTACATTGAATTACTCCGTATCTGCCGCCTTGGGTGCGACACGGGAGTAAACCCGGACCTCCGCCGAATGGTTCAGTGAAATTGTCGTGAGGCCGCGGTGATGCCTACGGCAAAAAAGCCCGCTCGGCGATGCGCTTGATGAAGGCGATGACGCGGTCCGGCTCGGCGAATTGCGGCATATGGCCAAAGCCGTCGACCATCTCGAAGTCGAGCCCGCCGATCCTGTCCTTCATCGGCTCTCCGTGGATGCGCATGTCGATGACGCGATCGGCTGTGCCGAACAAAATGCCGGACGGCATGGCGATCTCGCCGTAGCGCTGCTCGATGCGGGCAAGATCCTCTTCGACCGCCACGAAATCGGTCGAGGTCGCATGGAAGTGGGTGGGCCTCAGCCCGAGCCATCCGCCGCCGTTGATCATGTAGTCGGCGGGAACGGACTGCGGCGAAAAGATGAACTCCAGTGTCTGCCGCGCATATCTGAGACTGGTTGGGATCGCGACGGTATAGGCCATGATCCCGCGCCAAAGCCGCGAGCGAATATAGAGCAGGCCCGCTTTCTCGCGCACGCCGGCTTCCAGATGTGTCAGCGGCGCCAGCAAGGCGATGCCGGAAATCGCCTCGGGGTGTTCCACCGCCAGGGTCAGCGTGACGGCGCCGCCCAGCGAGTGCCCGACCACCAGCGGCCTTTGCAGTCCCAGTTTTTCAATGAAGCGTCTCAGGATTTCGGCCTGTTCGGGCAACCGGCCAGTAGCTCCCGTGGCCCGCACCGAATAGCCCGATCCCGGCCGGTCGAGCGCGATCAGCCGGTAGCCTGGGCCGAAGCGGTTGAACAGCGTGTGCCGGAACTGGTGGATCTGCGCGCCAAGTCCGTGCACGAACACGATCGGCCGCCCCTCGCCCTCCTCGACATAGTGGATGCGATTGCCGTCGATCTCGACGAGTTTTCCGCTGACCGGCACCAGCCTTTCGGCCTTGGCGGCGATCCATAGCGTTGCCACCACCAGAGAGGTGACAATGACGACGGCTAGGGCCAGCACGCCGGCGACAAGCCATAGCAGAATCGATACCAGCATGTTTCACCCGGGAGCGGACCGGCGCGCACCATCACCCAGTGCAGGACGCACGGCAAGGCGGCTGGTCGGCATTGCCGCCCGTCTCGCGTCGCGCTATCTCAGGCGACCTTGTCCGCCCAGGCGACCTGTCCAGCCCTGAGGCATCTTCCACCGGAGCCTTCCATGCCTGAAATCGTCACTGCCGCCATGCTTGTCATCGGCGACGAGATTCTGTCCGGCCGCACCAAGGACAGGAACATCGGCCACCTCGCCGACATCATGACGGCCATCGGCATCGACCTGAAGGAAGTGCGCATCGTTCCCGACGAGGAGGACGAGATTGTCGCTGCGGTGAATGCCGTGCGCGCCCGCTACACCTATGTCTTCACCACCGGCGGCATCGGCCCGACGCATGACGACATCACCGCGGATTCGATCTCCAAGGCCTTTGGCGTGCCCTGCGAATACGACGCCAAGGCCTATGCCATGCTGGGTGAGAGCTACGCCGCGCGCGGCATCGAATACACCGAGGCGCGCAAGCGCATGGCGCGCATGCCGCGCGGTGCCGACCATATCGACAACCCGGTCTCCGTCGCGCCCGGCTTTCGCATCGGCAATGTCCATGTCATGGCCGGCGTGCCGGCGATCTTCCAGGCAATGCTCGATAATGTCGTGCCGACGCTGAAGGCCGGCACAAAAATGCTGTCGGCCACCGTCCACTGCCCGTTCGGCGAAGGCCTGATCGGCGGTCCCCTGGGCGACATCCAGAAAGCGCATCCCGACACGATCATCGGCTCTTATCCGAAATATGGCGACGGCAAATTCTGGACCGAGCTGGTCGTCCGCGCCCGCAGCCAGGAGGCGCTGGATTCGGCGCGTGCGGATGTCGAGGCAATGGTGGCCGGATTCACTGCCGCCAATTGACCTTGGGGTCTAGTGGCCCATCGCCGGGCCGGAACCAAGCCACGTAGTCTGACGTTTTCCCTTGGGCGCACCAGGCGCCGGCAGATTTGAGGGATTTCCCATGCGCTTCAAGACCATCGTCGCCATATTGCAGAACGAACAGGATGCCGAGCGCGTGCTCGACTGCGCCATCCCGCTTGCCGATCGGTTCGAGAGCCACCTGATCGGCATCCATGCCGAAGCGCTGCCCGTGCCCTACACCTCGGCCACCGGCTTTCCCGACACCGAGTTCCTGCAGGTCTCCGCCGACATGAATCGCGAGCGCGCCGAAAAACTGCAGGCGCTTTTCCTCGGGCGGATCGAAAAAACGGGCCTTTCCTTCGAATGGCGCAGCCTCGAGAGCTTTTCCGGCGACAGCGCGCTGACCGGCATTTCCAGCGTTCGGGCCGCCGACCTGATCATTGCCGCGCAACGCGAGACCGGCGGCGATCCGAGCGCCGATGTCGATACGCTGGTCTACGATGCCGGCCGCCCGGTGCTGGTGGTGCCACATGAGGGACCGCTGGTCACCACATTCAAGCATGTGCTCTTGGCCTGGAACGGCAGCAAGGAGGCAGCCCGGGCCGCCTTCGACGCCCTGCCCTTCATCATCGAGGCCGAGAAGACCGACATATTGGTCATCGATCCGCCGGACACGCTGGACGACAACCCGGAAGCCGCAGGCGCGGAGATCGCCGCAGCGCTCTCCCGGCATGGCGCCACCGTCAGTGTTTCGGTGCAGCAGTCGGGCAATGCCTCGATCGATGACGTCATCCAGACCCGTATCGCAGAAACCGGCGCCGACCTTCTGGTGCTCGGCGCCTACAGCCATTCCTGGCTGCGCCAGCTTCTGTTCGGCGGCGTGACACGCACCGTCTTGCGCACTGTGCCGGTGGCGGCCTTTTTATCGCGGTAACTCCACAGACTACAGTGGCACCGCCCTTGCCAATGCCCTGACTTTCCAGTTAATTCCGCGCGCATTCCACAATGTTGCGCGCGGAGTGCAGAATGTCCCTTCCTGAAAAAGCCTTTCCGGTCTCCTGGGACCAGTTCCATCGCGATGCCCGCGCGCTCGCCTGGCGGCTTGCCGGCGCCAACAAGGGTCAGTGGAAGGCCATCGTCTGCATCACCCGCGGCGGACTTGTCCCCGCCGCCATCATCTCGCGCGAACTTGGCATCCGCGTCATCGAGACGGTCTGCGTGGCCTCCTATCATGACTATACCAGCCAGGGGCAGTTGCAGGTGCTGAAGGAGATCACACCGGCGCTGCTCACCGATGATGGCGTGGGCGTGCTGATCATCGACGACCTCACCGACACCGGCAAGACGGCGGGCATCGTGCGCGCCATGATGCCCAAGGCGCATTTCGCCACTGTCTACGCCAAGCCGAAAGGCCGGCCGCTGGTCGACACCTTCGTCACCGAAGTCAGCCAGGACACCTGGATCTATTTCCCCTGGGACATGGGATTTACCTACCAGAAGCCGATCGCCGACGATCACGCCGGCTGATTCGCTGCCGCCCTTTTTCTGTCCAAGCGGCCGGACCGCTCTGTTTGCTATGGAAACGGGCGGCGCAAGGCACAATATTCTGTTGAATTGCCCCCTGTTGGCGGAATTCGACGGGTTGGTGTGACGTTTTTTTATTTTTATGACTTACACTTCGCCGTAAGATTCGTTTGGCGGCAAACGATTCTGAGGGCTGGGTAGCTTTCTGCGATGTTGACGAAACCAACGACGCACAACCATATGGCCGAAAGGGTCCGGCGACTCTTCGGCACCGCGCCGTGCCGTCTGCAGGTTGCCGCACTGCCCTGGCGCACCACCGAAAACGGTGTCGAAATCATGCTGATCACCAGCCGCGACACCGGCCGCTGGGTGCTGCCCAAGGGCTGGCCCGAAGCCAGGGAGCCGCTCTGCGAGGCTGCAGCGCGTGAGGCCGGCGAGGAAGCCGGATTGCGTGGCAAGATTTCGCATTTCGAAGCCGGCCGCTATTTCTACGCCAAGGCCTTGGCTTCCGGCGAGGAAGTGCCTTGCGAAGTGCTGGTGTTTCCAATGCAGGTCGAGCGCGTTTCCGACCGCTGGAAGGAAAAGCGTGCGCGCACCCGCAAATGGGTCAACGCGGACGAGGCCGTGCGCATGATCAACGAACCGGATCTTTGCCAGATCATCGCGCATTTCTGCGCCGATCCCGACAAATTCGTCGTTAGAACCTAATCCCCCACAGCGAACGCAGCACACAAGCGCATGCGCCGGCATGACTGCTTGCTCATTGATTCAATTCGATGTTTCGCCTTCGGCGTCATCGATCGAACCGCCATCTGACATCGACCGATCCCATCTCTCCCGGACTACGATTAGCCTTGGCTTGACATGCAGGTATTTACCTGCATATTGTCATTGCAAGATGAGTGAGACCGATGGACGCCGACAAGGTTTTCAAAGCGCTGGGCGACCCGACACGCAGAAAGCTGCTTGATCTTCTGTGCGAGAAGAACGGGCAGACGCTGGGCCAGCTTTGCGAAAACCTCGATATGGCCAGGCAATCCGCGACCCAGCACATCGATCTTTTGGAGGCGGCCAATCTGATCAGCACGGTCAAGCGCGGCCGCGAGAAGCTGCATTTCATCAATCCCGTGCCGCTGCACGAAGTCTACGAGCGGTGGGTGCGCAAATTCGAACGGCAGCGGCTGAGCCTGCTGCACGACCTGAAACAAGAACTCGAAGGAGACAACCAATGACCCGAGAAACCACCAGTTTTGTCTACGTGACCTACATCCGCTCGACGCCGCAAAAGGTGTTCGAGGCCATAACCAAACCAGACATCGCCAAGCGCTACTGGGGCCACGAGAACGTCTCCGACTGGAAACCCGGCTCGAAATGGGAACACATCCGCGCCAATGACGAGCGCACCGTCGAACTCGTCGGCAAGGTCGTCGAAATCTCGCCGCCGACCCGCCTTGTCATGACCTGGGCCAACGCTTCGCAGGCCGACGATCCGACCAAGCAAAGCCGGGTGACCTTCGCCATCGAGGAATACGACACCATGGTCAAGCTGACCGTCAGCCATGACGAGCTCGAGGCCGGCAGCGGCATGGCCAAGGGCGTTAGCCAGGGCTGGCCGGCCGTGCTCTCCAGCATGAAATCCTTCCTCGAAACCGGAACCGGCATCGACCTTTTCGCCAAGCCGAAATCGGCCTGAACAAGCAGCCAGCGGGAGAACGACAATGACCAGGCATTTTATCGGCGGCTGCGCCTGCGGCGCGATCCGTTATGAGGCGAGCGGCGAGCCGATCTTTCAGAACCACTGCCAATGCCTCGACTGCCAGAAGCGAAGCGGCACGGGCCACGGCTCCTATGTGACCTTCGGCAAGCGCGCTGACGTAAAGATCACCGGCCAGCCAAGCACCTGGCGGATGATCGCAGACAGCGGCAATGAAAAGATCCAGGCCTTTTGCCCGACCTGTGGCACGCCGCTCTACCTGACCTTCGTCGCCATGCCGGAGCTGACGGCGATCCACGCCACCAGCCTTGACGACCCCGGCCAGTTCAACCCGCACGCGGTCACCTACACCGTCCGCGGCCATGCCTGGGACACGATCGATCCCGTGCTTCAGCCATTCGAGAGAATGCCCGGATGAACCATAGCAGGGCCCTATCCCTTCGGATGGGGCCCTGCATTCAGCTCAGACCACCAGGCCCTTGGTCAGTTCCAGCGCCTGGCGTTCGAACAGACGACGGTAAATGCCGCCCTTCAGCCGGATCAGCTCGTCATGCGAGCCCTCCTCGACGATCTTGCCGCGGTCGAACACCAGCAGCCTGTCGAGCGCCCGCACCGTCGACAGCCGGTGCGCGATGACGAGCGTGGTGCGGCCGACCATCAGCCGCTCCATCGCCTGCTGGATCAGCACTTCCGATTCCGAATCGAGGCTCGATGTCGCCTCGTCCAGGATCAGGATACGCGCATCCGCCAGGAAGGCGCGCGCGATCGCCACACGCTGGCGTTCGCCGCCCGACAGTTTCACGCCGCGCTCACCGACCAGCGTGCCGTACCCCTTCGGCAGGCTGGTGATGAAGTCATGCGCACTGGCGAGCTTCGCGGCATGCTCGATCTCCGCCTGTGTGGCGTTCGGCCGGGCATAGGCGATGTTCTCCGCCAGCGAGCGGTGAAACAGGATCGGCTCCTGCTGGACGATGGCGATCTGCGCCCGCAGCGACGCTTGCGCCACCTGCGAGATGTCCTGCCCGTCGATCAGGATCCTACCGGCGCTGACGTCATAGAGACGCTGGATCAGCTTGACGAAAGTCGTCTTGCCTGAGCCCGAATGACCGACCAGCCCGACGCGTTCACCGGCCGCAATGTCCACCGAAAAGTCGTGGTAGAGCGGCAAGCGATGACTGCCATAGTGGAAGGTGACGTTGTCGAAGCCGATACGACCATCGGTGATCCGGATCGGCCGAGCGCCGGGCCGGTCGTCGATGCCGCGCGGTTGCGACTGGAAATCGACCATTTCCTCCATGTCGTTGATCGAACGCTGCAAATTGCGGATATGCGTGCCGATATCCCGGAGATAACCCTGCAGGACGAAGAACGAGGTCAGCACGAAGGCGACATCGCCGGCGCTCGCCTGGCCCCAGGCCCACAGCATCAGCGACAGCCCGATCACCGCGGTCCGCAGCACCAGAAGCATGGCGCCTTGCGTGGTGCCGTTGATGGTGCCGCGCACCCAGGTGCGGCGCGTCCGCGCGCGCCATTTGGCGACGACCTTGGCAAGCCGGGTTTCCTCGCGGGTCTCGGCGCCAAAACCCTTGACCACGGCGTTGCAGCTAACCGCGTCGGCGAGCGAGCCGCCAAGCCGCGTATCCCAGCTGTTGGCGAGCCGTGCCGCGGGCGCGACATAACCGAGCGACAGCATCGCCGTCACCATGATGAACAGCACCGAGCCGACCGCGACGACCAGCCCCATCAGCGGCCAGAACCAGCCGAGCAGCAGCGTCGAGCCGACCAGCATGGCGACCGACGGCAAAAGCGCGATCAGGATCGTGTCGTTGAGCAGGTCGAGCGCCCACATGCCGCGCGTGATCTTGCGCACCGTCGAGCCGGCAAAGCTGTTGGCGTGCCAGTCGGTGGAGAAGCGCTGGACGCGATGGAACGCATCGGCGGCGATGTCGGCCATCATCTTGAGCGTCAGCTCGACAATGCCCATGAAGGCGAGATTGCGCAGCACCACGCCGGTCAGCGCCAGGCCGATGAGCGCGAAGAAGGCTGCCATCGCCGCATTCCACGCGACATCGTCGGCCGACGCACTGCTGGCGACGGCATCGACCAGCCGGCCGGAATAGAGCGGCGTCAAGACGTCGGCCAAGGTCGAAAGCAGGAAGCCGCCCATGATCAGCGAAAGCCGCCAGGGCTGGCGCCGCCAGTGGCTGAGCGTGAAGCCAAGAACGCTGCGAAAGGCGCTTGCGCGCAGATCGATTCGAAAACGAGCCATGATGTCATCCGGGCGCAAACGTGCCCGGTCCCGGTAAGGTCGAAAATTGAAAACCGCGCTGGGCAATTCGCCCGGGGCTGCGGAGGTTCGGCATAGGTGGCGGCGCGCCCCAGATATCGGGTGGCGACCGGCATCGGCAGAAGCCTGTACTCAGTCCGGCATCGGCGCGAAGGGCAAACCTTCGCCGGATACCAGGTGAGACCTAGGCTTCGCGGCCTCGCATTACCATGTGAAATACTGCCATTCGGACCTCCCGCAAGACAATTGCGGAGCGGTCCTTATAGAGACGCTCCGCCGGATCGCCAAGAGCGAGCGCACGGCAAAGCCTATCTGGTCCAACCAGTGAGGTTATTTTGCAACAACAGGCGGCCAAGCCCTCGCCTGCGCCTCAATCAGGGTTGCGATCGAGCCGCATATAGCGGCCATCGGTCGATGCCTTGAAGCCCAGCTTCTCATAAACGCCGTGCGCGTCACCGGTCGACAGGCTCCAGTGCGAGACCGTGCTGAGTTCAGGGTGATCGATGAGCGCCCGCACCAACTGCAAGCCAATGCCCCGGCCGCGATGCTGCGGCCAGATGATGATGTCGGCGAGATAGGCAAACACCGCACGGTCGGTGATGGCCCGGCCAAAACCGACTTGATTTCCATCCAGATAGGCGCCGGCGCAAAGCGAGTTGGCAAAGGCGCGGCGATGAAACTCATTGCTGCGACCGTTGCCCCAGTAGCTCGCCATCAACAGGTCGGAGGTCGCCCGGAAATCGATCCGTGACATGTCGAAGCTGATTTCACAGTCGGGCATGGTGTCTCGCAAAAAATAAGGGGCGGCCGAACTTTGGTCCGGTCGGTGATTTGGTTTGCCCGCGCAGTACGCTTACGGCACCACGAGATAGGCTTTCTGGTCGGCGATCGCGATCGTCACATCGGTGCCGGAATTGAACTCGACGAAATCGACCTCCATCCCGTCGCTGAAGATGACGCCACCCCTGCTCTGCCGCGACGAAATCACCAGCGGCCGGTCGCGGGTGATGACGCCATGCACCAGCGACACGCCGGTCGTGTTGCTCGGAAACGGTTCGCGAACCGAAAAGAACAGCTGCTCGCCCTCGCGGTCGTAGCCTTGCGGCGGCACGGTCGGCACTGCGGTGTCGCCATAGGCCGCGGCCAGTCCGGCGGCGCCCGCCATGACCGAGCGCAGCCAACCGGTTGAGCCGGCGCCGGTCGAAACAATGATGCCGCTGGAAGACTGGCGCTCTGTCCTGCCGCCATAGGTCAGTTCATAGCGGGCCGAGACATGCGTCGAGGCGCCGACGAACAGGTCGTTGAAGGCGATCAGCCGGCGGCCGTCATTGGAACGCGCTTCGGCCATCACCACCGCCTGGCGCTTCGCCCTGCCGGAGAGTGTCAGGCCGAGGACCTTTTCGGTATCCTCGGCGCGCCACGGCAGCAGGGCGCCGTCAAAAAGCGCCGGGTTGGGATTGATGCCGATCAGCGGCTGATACGGCAGATATTTGGCGGTGTTGGAGACCAGCCCGTCCTGGCCAAGCGCAATCACCACGTCGGACCCGAACTCGAACTGCGGCACCAGTTCCCGGTCGAGCCGCAACTGCTTGAGGCCTTTGGGAAGCGACCCCATCACCCGGTCGAGCGCCTGGTGATAGACATCATGCGCTGCTTTGACCGGGTCGAAATTCATGCCGGCCTGCCTGAGGTAAAAGCGCGCCTGCCCCTGCGTGTTGAAGCGCGCCGTCAGTTCCTCGAGCTCGGTCTTGCGGGTGACGACGATCACCCGATCGATCGACCTGTCGCTCTGGTCGCCGGCCACCCTGACCTACCCTTCAGGACCCGGTCTTCGGCGTGGAAAGCTGGCTCAGCGCGCTGGTCAGCATGTCAGGTGTGATCGACAGATTGCCGACCGAGCCGCCCTTTTCCGCCCAGGCCTTGAAGGCCATCGCCGTCAGCACGTGCGCCGGCGCCGACGAATAGACGGTCAACTCCAGCTGCTGCGCCTTGGCTTCCGCCTCTGCCAGCGTCAACTTGTTGCGCGCCTCGGTGTCGACCAGCAGCTTGTTGCGTTCGGCAAGTTCGATCTCGGTCGCCAGTTCGCTCTGCTTGATCTCGCGCTCCTTTTCGACGCCCCAGGCCCGGCGCCCGTAGATCGCGGCGTCCGCCTGGCGCTGCAGCGCTTCGCGGTATTCGGTCTGCAGCGCCTTGCGGATTTCCGGCGTCGGCTGCACCGAGGTGACGTGGACCTCTTCGATCGACAGGCCCGCGGTCGCGGCAATCGGATCGCCGCGCAAAAGTTCGGCGAGATTGCCGCCGAGCTTCGTCACTTCGGCCAGCGCCTGTTCCAGCGTCATGTTCGAGACCACCGCGCGCGCCCGGCTCTGTATGGCCAGCACCAGGCGTTCGGCGATCTTCTCACGCCCGTCGCCGGCGACATCGGAACGGCTGAGCTTGGCGCTGAAGTCGAAACCTTCCGCCGCCTTGAGCGGATCGACAATGCGATAGCTGACCGAACCCTGGATCGCCAGATCCTGGAAATTCGCCGTCGTCTCGGTGAAGATGAACGGGTTGTCGAGCGACGTCACCGGCACCATGGCGATGGTGGTGCCGAACGTGCCGTACCAGAAGGAGATGCCGCGCCCCTGCTCCCGAACCTTGCCGTTCTTGAAGCGCAGGATGTGGTATTCAGGCGTTCCCTTGAAATAGCTGACAAACATACGAGCCCCCAAGGTTCATCAATTGAATCAGATGCTTACCCGCGATCCCTGAAACGATTGGTGATCGGATAGCGCCGGTCGCGGCCAAAATTCTTCCGGGTGATCTTCACGCCCGGCGCCGCTTGCCGGCGTTTGTATTCGGCAATGTAGAGCAAATGTTCGACGCGCGTCACCGTCGCCCGGTCATGGCCGCGCGCGACGATGTCGTCGACGCCCATCTCGTTTTCGACCAGGCATTCCAGAATGTCGTCCAGCACTGGATAGGGCGGCAGCGAATCCTGGTCGGTCTGGTTTTCGCGCAGTTCCGCCGACGGCGCCTTGTCGATAATGTTCTTCGGGATCACCTCGCCCGACGGCCCAAGCGCGCCCGGCGGGACGTGCGCATTGCGCCAGCGCGACAGCGCGTAGACCTGCATCTTGTAGAGATCCTTGATCGGATTGAAGCCGCCGTTCATGTCGCCGTAGAGCGTGGCGTAGCCGACCGACATCTCGCTCTTGTTGCCGGTGGTGACGACCATCGAGCCGAACTTGTTCGAGATCGCCATCAGAATGGTGCCGCGCGCGCGGCTTTGCAGGTTTTCCTCGGTAATGCCTTCCTTGGTGCCTTCGAAAAGCTGCGTCAGTGCGTGCAGGAAGCCTTCGACCGGCTCGAAGATCGGCACGATGTCATAGCGGCAGCCAAGCGCGCGGGCGCAATCCTCGGCATCCTTCAGCGAATCCTTCGACGTGTAGCGATAGGGCATCATCACCGCGCGCAGCCGCTCTTCGCCCAGCGCATCGACGGCCAGTGCGGCGCAGATCGCCGAATCGATGCCGCCGGAAAGACCGAGCACGACGTTCTTGAAGCCGTTCTTGTTGACGTAGTCGCGCAGGCCCAGCATGCAGGCCCGGTAATCCGCTTCCTCGCGCTCGGGGATTTTCGACATCGGCCCTTCCGAGCAAAACCAGCCCGCATCCGTGCGCTTCCAGGTAGTGACGTCGACCGTCTCCTCGAACTGGCTCATCTGGAAAGCCAGCGTCTTGTCGGCGCCGATGGCAAAAGAGGCGCCGTCGAAGATCAACTCATCCTGGCCGCCGATCTGATTGGCGTAGATCATTGGCAAACCGGTTTCGATGACCTGGCGGATAACGACCTGATGGCGCACGTCCATCTTGGCGCGATAGTAGGGCGAGCCGTTCGGCACGAGCAGGATTTCCGCACCGCTTTCAGCCAACGTCTCACAGATGCCGACGTCGCCCCAGATGTCCTCGCAGATCGGAATTCCGATGCGCACACCACGGAAGTTGACAGGTCCCTGAGCCTCGGGTCCGGCCTGGAAGACGCGCTTTTCGTCGAACTCGCCATAGTTCGGCAGGTCGAGCTTGTAGCGCTCGGCCAGGATCTTGCCGCCATCGGCGAAGATGATCGAATTGTGGGTACCGCTCTTGCGCTTCAGCGGCGTGCCGATGATGACGCCCGGCCCTCCATCGGCGGTGTCTGCGGCGAAGTCCTGCGCGGCCTTTTCGCAAATCTTGAGGAAGGCCGGCTTCAGCACCAGATCCTCCGGCGGGTAACCGGCAAGGAAAAGCTCGGTGAAGAGCACGATGTCGGCGCCCTGGCGGGCGGCATCCGCCCTCGCCTCGCGCGCCTTGGCAAGGTTGCCGGCGACGTCGCCGACCGTCGGGTTGAGCTGGGCGACAGCGATGCGCAGAATATCGGGAGCGGTCTTCTTGGTCATGCCTGCGGTTTAGCGCGGCAAAATTGCCCCGGCAATGGCGTTCGTTTGGACCAATCCAGACCGATCAAGTTCGATCGTGTCCGGAGGGGCGACAGCCCTACTCGCCCATATATTCGCGCAGCGCCTCCGGCGAATGGTTCTCGCCGATCGACATCGCCAGGATGCGCGAGATGTGCCGGCGCGGCAGGCCAGTTTCCTGTGCCCATTTGTTGATCTGCGCCTGGATCTTGTCGAGATCCCTCTTCGACGTCGGGCTTTCGGCGATGTCGAGGCCGGCGTCGCGCAGGGCGGCCGCCATATCGGTCGAGATGACGAAGGCGTCCCATTCCAGCCAGCGCAGGAAATATTGGCCGGTGTTGCCGCCGAGCCGGCTGCCGTGCTTGCCGAGATACGCCATCAGCCCTACCTGGTCGTCCGCCGGCCACTCGGCCAGAAACTTGCCGAAGCCGCCATGCTCCTTCGACACACGCTCGACGAAGGCGGCGTTATCGCGCACGGACTTGATCTTCTGCGGATTGCGCACGATGCGCTTGTCGGCCGTCAATTCGTGCCAGAAATCGTCGGGCTGGAACAACAGCCGCTTCGGCTCGAAATGCAGGAACGCTTCCTCGAAACCCGGCCATTTTTGTTCAATGACGCGCCAGACGAAGCCGGCAGCAAACACCCGCTCGGCCATCGTCGACAGGATGCGGTCGTCGGTGATCTTGGCCACTGCGGCGTTGTCGGGCAAAGGCCCAAGCAGCGACACCAGCACCGCGTCGTCGCCTTTGCGTTTTGCCGCACGGGCACGAATCTTCTCGAAATTAGCCATTGGCTCCCCTGATTCACTTCGGGTAGACGCGGCAATCTACCACTTCCCGTTCGAGCCGGCAGCCTCTAGGTCTAGGCAAGACGCTGACCATGGAGGCGACCATGCATAAGACCGTGCCCGAACTGGCCGACCGCTGGCTGAGGCGAACGCCTGAGACCCTCAGCGAGCTTGAGCGGCGAGTCTTGCAAAGCACCGTCGATCGCAAGCCGATCTCGCAGGACATCAACGACAGTCTCGCCGGGCTTCAGGGGGCCGGCGACCGGATCGCCGATGCCATTGCCCGCGTCGGCGGTTCGTGGACGTTCATCCTGTCCTTCATCGCCTTCCTGGTTCTCTGGATCGGCGCCAATTGGTGGCTGCTGGGGCGAGATTCGTTCGACCCTTACCCGTTCATCTTCCTCAATCTCGTGCTGTCGATGATCGCTGCCTTGCAGGCGCCGGTGATCATGATGTCGCAGAATCGCCAGGCCGCGCGCGATCGCATCGACGCCGCGCACGACTACGAGGTCAATCTCAAGGCCGAGATCGAGATCATGGCGCTGCATGAAAAGCTGGATGAGTTGCGCCACAGCCAGATCATCGGCATGCGCGACGAGATCGCACAGATAGCCGAACAGCTGAAGCGCATCGACGAACGGCTCACGCCGCAGACCTCGCGCTCATGACCGAGGCCATCCATCACCTCATCGAGCACTATGGGCTGATCGCGGTTTTCCTGGGCTGTGTCGCCGAAGGCGAAAGCGCGGCCATCCTTGGCGGCTTCTTCGCCCACCAGCATGTCTTCGTCCCTTGGAAGGCTTTCCTCGCGGCCGCCATTGGCGCCTTCGTCGGCGACACTTTTTTCTTCGTCCTCGGCCGCAGTTTTGCCGACCATCCCAGGGTTTTGAAACTGAAGGCCCGGCCCGGCTTCAACCACGCCTACCGCCTGGTCTCGTCGCATCCCAACATTTTCGTTCTGTCCAACCGTTATATCTATGGCCTGCGCCTGGTCGGCGGCGTCGCGGCCGGTTTCGCCAGCATTTCGGTGCCACGCTTCGTCATCCTCAACGCCATCTCGTCGCTGGTCTGGGCAGCCTTGTTCTGTGGCATCGGCTACGTCTTCGGCCTCGGCGCCGAGCAGATGGTCGGCAAGGCACTGCTCCATCACGAAAGGCTGCTGATCGCGCTCGGCATCGGGCTTGCCGTCGCCATCCTTGCCTGGCTCATCGCCCGCACCGTCGCCGGCAAGGAACGCGCAAAGGACGCCCGCGATAGCCAAGCTACCTCGTAAGGATCAGTCGTCATCCTCGACCAAAGCGCGGTCGCCGCGGTCGAGGATCAGCGGGATGATGAGATCTTCCTCATCGGCAAGATGCCGCTTCAGCATGGCGATCAGCCGGCTGTTCTCGTCGGCATAGGCATCGGCGGCAAAGCGCTGTTTGTCTTCACTCTCCTCAAGCGTGCGGATGAAGGCGTTCGCCGCTTCGGCGTTGCGCTCCAGCCCCTCATGAATGGTGTCGTGATCGGTGTCGAGAATCTCGAAGCCACGTTTCAGGCGCGGCTCGGCCTTGGCGAAGGTCGGGAAATATTGATAGTCCTCGACATTGTGGTGGCCGTCGAGATTGCCGAGAAAATGGTTCAGCCGTGGCGCGAACCAGCGCGCGAAATCCGGCGCCGTCAGCCGACCTTCGCGATAGTCGCCAATGCCGTTGGTCAGCATGCCGCCGAGTTCGCGGAACATGTCGTGCCGCTGCAGCCACATGTTGGCGAGGCCATGGATGTTGGCGTGACCCTGCCAGTTTTCGCGCGGATATTTCTGCACCAGCCACCGCAGATCGTCCGGCAGGCCGGCTCGCTCGAGCAATAAGGAATTGGCGGCTTCGCTCAACGTCAGTCTCCTTTGGTGACTGACAAATAGGAACGCAGGTTCTAGATCGGTAGCCCTGTGATGCGCTCGATAATGGCGATGCCCCAAACGCCGGCGACGATGATCACCGAAATCAACACCGCCAGCGAGCCGCAATCCTTGGCGAGCTGGATATCGATATTGAACTCACGGCTGAAGGCATCGCAGGCCGCCTCGATGCCGGTGTTCAGCACCTCGACCATGATCAAAAGCAGCACGGCGCCGATCAGCAGCGCATAGCCGCGCCACGACACCGAGACGAACCAACCGAGCGGCAGCGCAAGGACGAGCAGCATCAGTTCCTGCTGGAACGCCTTTTCGCTGGCGGCGAGCTTGCGAAAAGCCCGCACCGAATTGAAGAAAGCATCGATCAGCCGCTGCATGCCCGCGCATTCCCTTCGAATCACCGGGAGGGGATATCGCAATGGCTGGATCAAGGGAATAAGGCAGCCATGCCAAAAATCACTCGTCCGCAACCTTGATCGTCGGTGTCGACCTCTCGAACTGCGGCAGCCCATCGTCGATCGTGTAGTAATCGCCCTTATCGCCGACGAAGATGTGGCATTCGCCCTCGAGCCTTGTCGGGGCATCGAACGATCCGGCGAGAACCGAGACATACGCGTCCTGGCCAGGCTTCCAGAACAGCACCGAGCCACATGTCTTGCAAAAGCCGCGCCTGGCGAAAGAAGACGCTTCGTACCAGGTGATGTTCTCAGTCCCCGTTATGGTGATGTCGCCATCGGCGACGTTGGTTGCGGCATAAAAATGCCCGCTTTGCTTGCGGCACTGCGAGCAGTGGCAATAGATCACGCCGCGCAACGGCCCTTGCGTCTGGAAACGCACCGCCCCGCACAGGCAAGACCCCCTGCTGATATCACTCATCCCTGCCCTCCACTGCCATCGTTCACGGCTTCGACGCTACCAGAGAGGATTTCAGTTTTGCGAAAGCCGGGCACCAGCAAATGCGACATGAGATGGGCGTGTTCGCGCTTCTCCCACTGCAGCCTGAAGTAGAATTGTCGCGTTCCCTAGCGGCACATTAAGGAAACTTTAGCGCCGGCGCATTTATGGTCGTTGCCAAGCGAAGGTCGCGATTGGGGACGCGTCCTTCGTAAGATGGATCCGAAATACGGCTGGTTCTCCCCCGGTCGGCAACATCTCGCACGCGCAAGTCTGCGATGGTTCCCAGGGGTAGTGAACAGAACATGCAGCCGGCAGCAGCCCAGACCGACCGAAACAGCGACATTGCAACAGCCGTTGTGACGACCATGCGCCAGCTCGGCGTGCTTGGCCTGCCGCGCAATTACGAAATCTTCTATGAAGCGCTGAAGGGCACCAATCGCGAACTCGGCCTTGCCGTCGTCGCGCTCGGCAATCGGCCGACACAGGACGATCTCGATCGCATCGGTCGAGCCTTCTTTGCCCAGCATCATGGTCCCGGCATTGTCGAGCAGGCGCGCGACGTGCTGGCCAGGGAACTCGAGGAAATCGCCTTGCTGCTGCGCAGCGAACGCAGCCATATCGAGAAATACGGCAAGATCCTCGACGAGACGTCGAGCGGGCTGGCCAATCGCAGCCTGCTTTCACAGGATCTCTTGCAGAAGGTCGCCAGCGCCATGGCGATCGCCACCAATTCGACCCTCGACCATGGCAAGCAGGTTGCCACCACGCTCAGCGACAAGACGGCGGAACTGGAAAGCGTCAAGTCGAAACTCGAAGAGTACAAGCGGCTCGCCGACACCGATCCCTTGACCCATATCTGGAACCGGCGCGCCTTCGACAAGGAAATCACCAGGATCTATACCTCCAACAAGGGCATCCTGTTCAACGCATTGATCCTTGCCGACATCGACCATTTCAAGGATGTCAACGACCGCTACGGCCATCCGGTTGGTGACAAGATCATCCAGATCGTCGCCGAGATCTTCCAGACCAGCATCCGCGAAGACATGTTCGTTGCCCGCACCGGCGGCGAGGAATTCGCATTGATCATCGAGGGCGCCAGCGAGGATACCACTTACGAGATCGCCGAACGCATCCGCGTGCTGATCGAACAGACGCCGTTCACCAGCAGCCACACCGGCATCAATTACGGCACGGTGACCGTTTCCATGGGCATCTGCATGGCCTCAGAGGCCGAAAGCCCGGAGGATCTCTACACCAAGGCGGACCGGGCGCTCTACCGCTCCAAGGTCGGCGGGCGCAACCGCGTCACCCGGCATTCGACGATGGCCGGCCGAGCCGGCAAGAACTGGCTGCTCTACAAGAAAGACTGACGCTTCGGTGCCCAGCCAATTCGCGGGCACAGGCAAATTTATCGAATATCGTCTCTTTCCATATGAATTTTCGTGGACTATATTTTCCATGGAAAGAGAGAGGCCATGTCGACGACACAACCCAAAATAGCCGCCAAGACGGCCGAAAACGCGGTTCTGACCAAGGCAACACTGCGCGCGGCCGAGCTCCTGGATATTACCTCCAGGATGCTGGCGTCGATCATCGGCGTCTCGGAAGCCACGGTTTCGCGCATGCGCAGGCAGGAATTCCTGCTGGAGCGCGGCACCAAGCCGTTCGAGCTTGCGGTGCTGTTCGTGCGGCTGTTCCGTTCGCTCGACGCCATTGTCGGCGGTGACGAGACGATAGCCCGGGCATGGCTGAAGAACGCCAACACGGCGTTCGATGGCAGCCCGCTTGAAAAGATCCTCACCATCACCGGGCTTGTCGATGTCATTGCCTATCTGGACTCCCGACGCGCTCTCGTCTGAGCGGCTCGACGGCAAATACTGGCGCATGGTCGAGGCGCAGCACCGGGTCTCGACGCTGAAGGTTGTCGACACGCTGGACGAACAGGCCCTGCTCGAGGATCTGATCGAGGAGACCAAGCCGCAGATCCCCCTTGAATGCCGGCATCTCCACTACCTCCTCGCGACGCCCTTCCGCTACGGCTCGGTCTATCCCTACGGCTCGCGCTTCCGCCGCGCCGGCCGCACCCTTGGCGTCTATTACGCGGCGGAGACGATCATGACCGCAGTCGCTGAAATGGCCTTCTACCGCTTGCTGTTCTTCGCCGATTCGCCCGACACGCCGTGGCCGCACGACGCCGCCGAATACACCGCCTTCGCCGCTGCGATCCACACCGACAAAGCCGTCGACCTGACGCGGCCGCCGCTCGATCGCGATGAGGCTCAGTGGACGCATCCGACCGATTATGCCGCCTGTCAGGCGATTGCCGACGTCGCGCGCGAAGCCGGGATGGAGGCGATCCGCTACCGTTCGGCGCGCGATCCGAAGGGCACCAATGTAGCGCTGCTGACATGCCGTGGGTTTGCCAAGGCCAAGCCGCTGGAGCCGCACACCTGGCGCATCCGGCTCGGCTCATTCGGCGTCCAGGCGATCTGCGAATTTCCGGAAAGGCGAATCGAGTTCTCCAGAACCGCTTTCGCCAATGATCCCCGGCTGAATGGACTGCGCTGGGAACGGGGCGCTAAACCGCCTCCCCGCTAAGCGAGGATGTTCACGGCACGCGCCGCCACCAGCGCGATCGTCAGCAGCGAGATCATCGCCTCCGCCATCATCAGCAGCTTGGCACGCTGGCTGAGCGGCAAGGTGTCGGTCGGCGAGAACGCCGTCGCATTGGTGAAAGCCAGGAACACATAGTCGATGAAGCCCGGCAGCCAGCCATGGGTTTCGCGGTCGGGCAGCGTCATTTGCGGAAACAGGAAGTCGGCCTGCGCGCGCTTGACCAGACCGCAGGTCGGCGGTCCGCCCCGGTCGGTGCTCCAAAACCACAGAGCGAAGACGATGACATTGGTGACCCAGATGTTCAGCGCATCGACAAGCAGCGTCGTTCCGGCGCCCGCATGGCCTTCGAGCAGCGCCTTGACCAGCAGGACCAGTGCCCCGCAGTTCATGATGCTGATGACGCAGGTCGTGACCAGCGCCGTCCGGCGGATGTAAACGCGAAACCGGCCGATCGCATACCAATGCTCGTGGTCGACGGCCTTCTGCGTCGCCATCTGTGTCCAGGCGGTCGCGATCGACAGCGGCACAAGCAGCGTCGCCTCGATCACGGGCGCCAGCCAACGCGGCCCGAACGACAGGTCGTTGATGACCAGAAGCTGCAGGCAGATGATGACGAGGACCGCGGCGCGCGCCAACCAGAAGTCAAGCGCGCGGTGATGAATGATGGCGTGCTCGTGGCGCATGGTGCTGGCGACCGGATGCAGAGGGCTCGGAGCTTCCGCGTTCCGCCTCAATCTTGGTCTTGCAATGGTCGCGCGCGGACACATTTTCGTCAGTTCGGATGTGATGACAACCCGTCATGCATCGTCACAAAACGAAAAAAGCGCCGGATTTCTCCGGCGCTTCGACCAAGTCAGCCAGCAATCGGGTTCAGCCGTTCACGGCCTGCTTGTGCTGAACCGGATGGCTCTTCTTGAGCAAATCGGAGACCAGGAAAGCCAGCTCGATGGCCTGATCAGCATTGAGGCGCGGGTCGCAATGGGTGTGGTAGCGGTCCTGCAATTCCTCGGCGGTGATGGCGCGGGCGCCGCCGGTGCATTCGGTGACGTTCTTGCCGGTCATCTCGACATGGATGCCGCCGGGATGAGTGCCCTCAGCGCGAT
Source organism: Mesorhizobium sp. P2_E7 (assembly GCF_056403855.1). Taxonomy (NCBI): domain Bacteria; kingdom Pseudomonadati; phylum Pseudomonadota; class Alphaproteobacteria; order Hyphomicrobiales; family Phyllobacteriaceae; genus Mesorhizobium; species Mesorhizobium sp. P2_E7. The sequence continues at coordinate 1,511,462 of NZ_JBFUER010000001.1, forward strand.
GCACCTCGAAGAAGGTCTGTACTTCCTTGAGGATGCGGTCGAACGGCCGCGTCTTGTAGCCGGCCGCCTCGATGGTGTTGCCGTGCATCGGGTCGGATGACCACACGACGCTGCGGCCTTCCTTCTGCACAGCGCGCACCAGCTTCGGCAGATAGTCGGCGACCTTGTCGGAGCCGAAGCGGGCGATCAGCGTCAGCCGGCCCGGCTCATTCTCCGGATTGAGCAGGTCGATCAATTCCAGCAAGCCGTCTGGCGTCAGCGACGGACCGCATTTGAGGCCGAGCGGGTTCTTGATGCCGCGGCAATATTCGACATGCGCATGGTCGGGCTGGCGGGTGCGGTCGCCGATCCAGATCATGTGGCCCGACGTGGCGTACCAGTCGCCAGAGGTCGAATCGACACGGGTCAGCGCCTCTTCATAGCCGAGCAGCAGCGCCTCGTGGCTGGTGTAGAAATCGGTCTCGCGCAGCGCGTAGTTGGTCTCCGAGGTGATGCCGACGGCCTTCATGAAGTCCATAGTCTCTGTGATGCGGTTGGCAAGCGACTCGTATTTTTCACCCTGCGGGCTGTCGGAGACGAAGCCGAGCATCCAGCGATGCACATTCTCCAGGCTGGCGTAGCCGCCCTGAGCGAAGGCGCGCAACAGGTTGAGCGTCGCCGCCGACTGGCGGTAGGCCATCTCCTGGCGAGCCGGGTCGGGAATGCGCGACTTGGCGTCGAACTCGATGCCATTGATGATGTCACCGCGATAGCTCGGCAGCGTCACCTCGCCCTTGGTCTCGTTGTCGGACGAGCGCGGCTTGGCGAACTGGCCGGCGACGCGGCCGACCTTCACCACCGGCTGCGCGCCGGCAAAGGTAAGCACCACCGACATTTGCAGGAAAACGCGGAAGAAGTCGCGGATATTGTCCGCGCCATGCTCGGCGAAACTCTCGGCGCAATCGCCACCCTGGAGCAGGAAGGCCTCGCCGTTTGCCACGGCCGCGAGCTGCTTCTTCAGCTTGCGTGCTTCGCCGGCAAAAACCAGCGGCGGAAAGGTGGCGAGCTGGGCTTCCGTGTTCTTCAGCGCGGCAAGGTCCGGATAGGCAGGGACCTGCTTGATCGGCTTTGCTCTCCAAGAATTCGGCGACCATTTCGTCATCGCTGCACCCAAACGCTCTTTCCAGCGGGGCTTTGCCCGCCATTCCCGCCCCATATGGGGTTCGCGGCTCCATACACGAAGCCGATTTCCTATTCTAGACCGGAATTCAAGCGCTGGCGAATGGTGGGGAACGCTATGCCGCGACCCCACGCTGGCATCTTACGCTCCCGACGACTGTACAATATCACTGGCCCTTGGACCGATCTTCACCGAGCTCACCTTCGCCGATCCTTGTTCGCCGCGCATAATTCGCCATGGAGCCCCTATGACCGTATCAGCCTATCTTGACCGCGTGCGCCGCGACCAGGGCCTGTTGACGATCGAAGATGTGGTCGGCCTGTCCGAGCGCGCCAACGTGATCTACGACCCCTACTCCACGCTGATTTCCGCTCGGGCCGTCATCGGCCACGGCAACGTCTTCTTTCCCGGCGTCTATCTGTTCTGCACCAACGGTGGCGCGCTGGAGATCGGCGATGCCAACAGTTTTCACGCCGACACGCTGTTCGAAGCATCGTCTGGCGTAGTCCGCGTTGGCTCACGCAACCAGTTTGGCGAAGGTGGCTTTACCGCCAAGGCCAACAGGCCGGGAGCCTTGATCGAAATCGGCGATGAAGGCCGCTACCTCAATGGCGCAGCGGTGTTCGGCGAGACGATGCTCGGTTCGGGCAGCCAGCTTCTCGGCGCAATCACCGTCGACAGCTGCCGGCTGGAGCCGGGCGGCAGTTTTCGCGAGCCAGACCCCGACCGCCGGGCCGGATTGCTGAAAGGCGCCGGCGCCGCTCGCGGCATCACGGTTCCTGCCGGGCAAGTCATCGTTGGCGCTGGTACTTTCTCGGCATCCGACCTGCAGCCGCAGTCAAACTTCCATCCGAAAGCCTAGGCGGCCTTCTCCACCAGCCGCGCCAACTGGGTCATGACGACAGCCGAACCTGCCAGCCGCTTCTCAGCCGTCGGCCAGTCGCGGGCAAAGACAACGCTGTGGTCCGGCCGGATCTTGGCCAGCGAACCTTGCTCACCGATGAACTTGACCAGCCCGACCGGGTTGGAGAATTCGCGCTTGCGGAAGTGGATGACGACACCCTTTGGCCCGGCATCGAGCTTCTCGACATTGGCCTTACGGCAGAGCGCCTTGATGAAGACGATCTTGAGCAGATGTTTTACTTCCTCCGGCAGCGGCCCGAAACGGTCGATCAGTTCGGCGCCGAAGGCGTCGATTTCATCGGTATTTTCGAGGTCGCCCAAGCGGCGATAAAGCGCCAGCCTGAGCTGCAGATCCGGCACATAGCTTTCCGGGATCATGACAGCCGTGCCGACGGCGATCTGCGGCGACCAGCCGCCGTCCTGGACCTCGCCGGAATCCTTCACTTCGGCGACAGCCTCTTCCAGCATCTGCTGGTAGAGTTCGAAGCCGACCTCCTTGATATGGCCGGATTGCTCTTCGCCCAGCAGATTGCCGGCGCCCCTGATGTCGAGGTCGTGGCTGGCGAGCTGGAAGCCGGCGCCGAGCGTGTCCAGCGACTGCAGCACCTTCAGCCGGCGCTCGGCAGTGTCGGTGAGCTTGCGGTTGGCCGGCAACGTGAACAGCGCGTATGCCCGCACCTTGGAGCGGCCGACTCGGCCGCGCAGCTGATAAAGCTGCGACAGGCCGAACATGTCGGCGCGATGGATGATCAGCGTGTTGGCGGTCGGGATGTCGAGCCCGGATTCGACGATCGTGGTCGACAAAAGCACGTCGTACTGGCCGTCGTAGAAGGCGTTCATGATGTCGTCGAGCTCGCCGGGCGGCATCTGGCCATGGGCCACCGCGACTTTCAGCTCCGGCACGGATTCCTTCAGGAAATCATGGATTTCGGCGAGATCGCTGATGCGCGGCACGACATAGAAGGAATGGCCGCCGCGATAGCGCTCGCGCAGCAGCGTTTCGCGGATCACCAACGGATCGAAGGGCGAGATGAAGGTGCGCACTGCCATGCGGTCGACCGGCGGCGTGGCGATCAGCGACAGTTCGCGCACGCCGGTCAAGGCAAGCTGCAAGGTGCGCGGGATCGGCGTCGCCGACAACGTCAGCACATGGACGTCGGTCTTGAGGTCCTTCAGCCGCTCCTTGTGCTTGACGCCAAAGTGCTGCTCCTCGTCGATGATCAAGAGGCCGAGATTCTTGAACGAGATCGCGGATCCCAGCAGCGCATGGGTGCCGATGACGATGTCGACCTGGCCCTCGGCGATGCCTTTCTTGGTTTCCGCCAGTTCCTTGGCGCCGACCAGACGTGAGGCTTGGGCGACGCGGATCGGCAGGCCGGAGAAGCGCTGCGAAAACGTCTTGAAATGCTGGCGCGACAACAGCGTTGTCGGCACCACGACCGCAACCTGGAAGCCCTCCATGGCCGCGATGAAAGCGGCGCGCAGCGCCACTTCCGTCTTGCCGAAGCCGACATCGCCGCAGATCAGTCGGTCCATCGGCTTGCCGGCGCCGAGATCGTCCATGACGGAATCGATCGCGCCCTGCTGGTCGTCGGTCTCCTCATAGGGGAAGCGCGCGGAGAACTCGCCATAGAGCCCTTCCGCCGGCACCATGGTGGGGGCGGAACGCATTTGACGTTCGGCGGCGATACGGATCAGCTGCCCCGCCATGTCGAGCAGGCGTTTCTTCAGCCGTGCCTTGCGCGACTGCCAGGCACCGCCGCCGAGCTTGTCCAGCGACGCTTCGGCCGAATCCGAACCGTAGCGCGACAGAAGCTCGATGTTTTCCACCGGCAGGAACAGCCGGTCGTCGCCGGCATAGTGGATTTCCAGGCAGTCATGCGGCGCGCCGACCGCCTCGATGGTGCGCAGGCCGATGAAGCGGCCAATGCCGTGGTCGGAATGGACGACGATGTCGCCGGCCGAAAGCGACGACGCCTCGGCGATGAAGTCGGACGCGCGCTTCTTGCGTTTTGAGCGCCGGATCAGCCGGTCGCCCAAAATGTCCTGTTCGGCGACGACGACTAGCTGTTCGGTCTCGAAGCCGGATTCCAGCGGCAGCACGGCAAGCGCTGCCTGCCCCGGCTCGAGCTTTTCCGCCTCGGAGAGCGTCGCCACCGGCACGAGATTGCCGAGATGATGTTCGGCGAGAATCTGGCCGAGCCGGTCGAGCGAGCCTTCAGTCCAGCCGGCGACGATGACGCGGCGGCGCGCCGCGCGCTCGCTGGCAATATGCTTCACCACGACATCGAAGACGTTGGCGTTAGGGTCGGCGCGTTCCTCGGCAAAGCTGCGGCCATGGCGCGAGCCGCCATGAAAGACTTTTTTGGCGCCGACGTCCGGCGCATCGAAAGCGGTGAAGTCGATGGCTTCGCGCGGCCCGAGCGAAGCCACGAGGTTTTCCGGCGAGAGGTAGAGCAGGTCCGGCGCCACCGGCTTGTAGGGCACGGCGTCCTTCAAGGCGGCGTCAGCTTGTTTGCGGCGCGCTTCATAGTGGTCGAGGATCAGCGTGTGGCGCTCGGCCAGCGCCTCATGCGCCAGATGGTCGAAGATGACAGGCGCATCCGGCAGATAGTCGAACACCGTCTCCAGCCGCTCGTAGAACAGCGGCAGCCAATGTTCCATGCCGGCGAAGCGCCGGCCTTCGCTCACCGCCGCGTAAAGCCCGTCATCGCGCTGCGGCGCGCCAAAGGCCTCGATGTAGGAGCGGCGAAAGCGGCTGATGGTTTCCGGGGTCAGCGCCACTTCGCTCATCGCCTGCAGCGCCATCGACTTGCGCTGGCCGGTGGTGCGCTGCGTGGCGGCATCGAAGACGCGGATCGATTCCAGCGTGTCGCCGAAGAAATCGAGCCGCAGCGCCTCCGTCCAGCCGGGCGCGTAAAGGTCGAGGATGCCGCCGCGCACCGCGAATTCGCCGACGCCGCGCACCGTCGGCACCCGTTCGAAGCCGGAAATCTCCAGCCGCGACACCAGCGCATTCATGTCGATCTGGTTGCCGGGCCTGGCGTGGAACGTCTGCGCTTCGACCAGATCAGCCGGAGGAATGCGCTGCAGCAGTGCATTGGCGGTCGTCAGGATGACGGCGCGATGCGGCTTTTTGGCCAGCGCTATCATTGCGGTGAGCGCATCGAGCCGCTTGGCTGCGGCATCCGAGCCCGGCGAGACGCGGTCGTAGGGCAGACAATCCCAGGCCGGCAATTCCAGCACCGGCAGGCCGGGCGAGGCAAAGGTCAGTGCCTCGGTGATCGCCGGCAGGCGCTGGCCGTCGCGCCCCACGAACAGCACCGGCTTGTCCGGCGCGATCTCATGGATCGCCTGCACCAGCGCAAAGGCTTCGTAGCCGTCGGCGACGCCGTCGACGATGAACTGGCCGGCGCGGCCTTTCGGCAGACCGATTTTTGGGATGAGACTCATGGTTGCACGGTCTTGGTTGTCGCAATTCCGGAGGGAAACCGCTTCGCACTTTTCCTGGAATTGCTTGTGTTCAGAATGTCATGGTCCGGCGCGATGCCAGGATCTTTTGCAGGACGGCACAGTCGATATCCCCGGGAACCGGGCGTTCGCCGGTGACCATGGGCAGGAATTCGGTGTCGGGAATGTCGAGGAGCCTTTCATATTGGTCGATTTCGTCGCCGGTCAAGGCGCCGATCTCGTTGTCGGCAAAGGTGCCGAGGATCAGGTCCATCTCGCGCATACCGCGATGCCAGGAGCGGAACAACAGCTTGCGACGCCTGATATCCAGCCCCTCGCTTGATCGTTTCGTCCCGGTCATCGTGCCGCATCCTCGCTTGGTGCGGCGCATATAGCGTGGATAGAGGGCGGTGTCAGCCTTGCAACAACCGAGTGAGCGTCTAAACATCCCGGGTGTGAAGAACACTCCTGACAACGTTGGTGCTAGCACCCCACTCTGGCCTGCCGGCCATCTCCCCCTCAAGGGGGGAGATTGGACATCATTTCGGCTTTCGCCAATCTCCAACGCTGCAAGATTGGCGGTGCGGCCAAGACTGCTAATCTCCCCCCTTGAGGGGGAGATGTCCGGCAGGACAGAGGGGGGTAGGACTGGGCGTCCACATCGCGCGGTCTCTTGCGAATGAGACCTTCCCTCCTCGATCCCCTATTCGTCCCCATCACTTCGCTTGCCGGCGTCGGGCCGAAGGTTGGCGCGCTGATCGAGAAGGTGGTGGCAGCCGATCTCGGCGATCGGCCCGCTCGTGCCGGCGACCTGTTGTTCGTGCTGCCGCACACCGTCATCGACCGCCGCAACCGTCCCGGCATCGCGCTGGCACCAGCCGGCGCCATCGTCACGCTCGACGTGCGCATCGACCGCCACCAGCCGCCGCCGCGCGGCAACCGGTCGGTGCCCTACCGCGTCTATGCCCATGACGACACCGGCGAGATCGGGCTGACCTTCTTTCACGCCCATACCGCCTACCTCGAAAAGGCGATGCCGGTGGGCGAACATGTCATCGTGTCCGGCCGCATGGAGTGGTTCAATGGCCGCCCGACCATGGTCCACCCTGACCATATCGCGCTGGTCAGCGAGGCGGAGACCCTGCCGCTGGTTGAGCCGGTCTATCCGCTCACCGCCGGCCTGTCAGGCAAGGTGCTGCGCCGCGCCATCGGCCAGGCACTCGGCCGCTTGCCGGAACTGCCGGAATGGCAGGACGCTGCCTTTATGCGCAAGCAGACGTTCCCCGCATTCGCCGATGCGCTCGCCCGCATCCACTATCCCGCGGACCCGATCGACGTCGCCATCGAAGGATCGGCATGGCGACGCCTTGCCTATGACGAGCTTTTGGCCGGCCAGGTGTCGCTCGCCCTGGTACGGGCAAAAGTGCGCCGCCTGTCGGGCCGACCGCTGATCGGCGACGGCCGAATCGTCGAGAAGTTGCGCGCGGCCCTGCCCTACAAGCTCACCCCTTCACAGGAATTCGCACTCGCCGAAATCAACGCCGATCTCGCCGACCCCGAACGCATGCTGCGCCTGCTGCAGGGCGATGTCGGCTCCGGCAAGACGGTGGTGGCGCTGCTTGCCATGGCGCGCGCCGTCGAGGCCGGCGGACAGGCAGCGCTGATGGCGCCGACCGAAATCCTGGCGCGCCAGCATCTGGCAACGATCACGCCGCTGGCCGAACAGGCCGGCCTGCGTGTCGCCATCCTGACCGGCCGGGAGAAGGGCCGCGAGCGCACCGAAACGCTGGCAGGTCTTGCCAGCGGCGACATCGACATCGTCGTCGGCACCCATGCGCTGTTTCAGGAAACGGTGACCTATCACGACCTCGTCTTTGCCGTCGTCGACGAGCAACACCGCTTCGGTGTCCACCAGCGGCTTGCCATCACCGCCAAGGGCGACGCGCCCGACATGCTGGTGATGACGGCGACTCCGATCCCGCGCACTCTGGTGCTGACCGCTTTCGGCGACATGGACGTCTCCAAGCTGACGGAAAAACCGGTCGGCCGCCAGCCGATCCGTACCGTCACTTTGCCGCTGGAGCGGCTGGACGAACTGGTCGGCCGCATGCTCGACGCCGTCGCCGACGGCCAGAAGATCTACTGGATCTGCCCGCTGGTCGAGGAATCCGAAGAGATCAAGCTGATGTCGGCCGAGGACCGATTTGCCTCGCTGCAACCTTTGTTCGGCGACCGCATCGGCCTCGTCCATGGCCGCATGAAGGGCGCCGAAAAGGACGAGGCGATGCGCGCCTTCAAGGTCGGCGAGACCCGCATCCTGATCGCCACCACGGTGATCGAAGTCGGCGTCGACGTGCCGGATGCCACGATCATGGTCATCGAGCACGCCGAGCGTTTTGGTCTGGCGCAACTACACCAGTTGCGCGGCCGCGTCGGGCGCGGCGACAAGCCCTCCTCTTGCGTATTGCTCTACAAGGACCCGCTCGGCGAGACGGCCAAACGCCGGCTGTCGGTGATGCGCGAGACCGAGGACGGTTTCCTGATCGCCGAGGAGGATCTGAAACTGCGCGGCGAAGGCGAGTTGTTGGGCACCCGCCAATCCGGCACGCCGGGCTTCCAGGTGGCGCGCATCGAGGCGCATGCCGACCTTCTGGAAGCTGCTCGCGACGATGCGCGGTTGATCCTGTCGCGCGACCCGGAACTGCAGTCGGAGCGTGGCGACGCGCTGCGCCTGTTGCTCTATTTGTTCGGCCGCGACGAGGCTGTCCGGCTTTTGCGCGCCGGCTGAGCCAGGACGCCAAGCGGCGGATTGGCGAGATCTCCTTCGATCGGCTCACCGTTCACCGTCACCATTTTCGGCTTGACCTCGGGCGCTACCAGCCCGGCCGAAACGATCAGCCTGGCGCCGTCCTCGATCGTCATGTCGAGCAACACGATATCGGATTTCAGCACATACATCAGGAAACCGGTGGTCGGATTCGGCGTGCACGGCATGAACACCGCGATCATCGGATCGCCCTCCTGGTCGAGCTTCCGGTTGATCTCGGTTTCCTTCTCGCTGGCGACGAAGACCAGCGACCAGACGCCCTTGCGCGGATATTCGACCAGCCCGACCTGGCGGAACATGTCGCCCTTGTTCGACAGCACCGTCTGGAAAATCTGCTTCAGCGAACCGTAGATGCCGCGCACCAGCGGCATGCGGCCAAGCAGCCGCTCGCCGAAATTGACGATAGCGCGGCCGACAATGTTGGCGGTCATGAAGCCGATCAGCGTGATCAGGATGAGCGCCACGATCAGGCCGAAACCGGGAACCGGAAACGGCAGGTAGGTGTCGGGGCTGTAGCGCGCCGGAATGTAGGGTTTTACCCATGAATCGACCCAGCCGATAAACGACCAGGCGATATAGGCAGTGATCGCCAGCGGCGCGCAGACAATGAAGCCTGTGAGGAAATAATTCCTCAGCCGGGTCATGCCGGAAGTTCTGGGAGCATCGGACATGGTTCACCGGGGCGCGGGTTGCAGCGCAACATTAGTGAACCGCAAGGCGCTTTGGAACTGCGAAGTTTTTAAAGACCGCCAATGAGCGGCGCCCTACTCCACCGTCACCGATTTCGCCAGATTGCGCGGCTGGTCGACGTCGGTGCCCATGAACACGGCGGCGTAATAGGCCAGCATCTGTATCGGCAGTGCGTAGATGATCGGCGAGATGATCTCCGGCACGTCGGGCAGGATGATCGTCTCCATCGTCTTGACGCTCACCTGGGCCGCGCCCTTGGCATCGGTGATCAGGATGATCTTGCCGCCGCGCGCCGCCACTTCCTGCATGTTCGACACGGTCTTTTCGAAGATGCGGTCATGCGGCGCAATGACGATAACCGGCATGTTCTCGTCGATCAGCGCGATCGGACCGTGCTTCAGCTCGCCCGCGGCGTAACCCTCCGCATGGATGTACGAGATTTCCTTGAGTTTCAGCGCGCCTTCCATGGCCAGCGGGAAATTGGTATCGCGGCCGAGATAGAGCACGTCCTTGTAGCGCGAGATTTCGCGCGCGATGCGCTCGATCTGCTCTTCGAGCTTCAGCACCTGGTTGGCGTAGCGCGGCGCCTCCGAAAGCGCACGCACCAGCGTCTTTTCCTCATCCTTCGAGATCGTGCCGCGCGCCACGCCGGCGCGCACCGCAAGCGAAGCCAGCACCGAAAGCTGGCAGGTGAAAGCCTTGGTCGAGGCAACGCCGATCTCCGGGCCGGCGAGCGTCGGCAGGACGACATCGGATTCGCGCGCCATGGTCGATTCGCGCACATTGACGATGGCGCCGATCTTCATCCCGGCCTTGCGGCAATACCGCAGCGACGCCAGCGTGTCGGCGGTTTCGCCCGACTGCGAGATGAAGAAGGCGGCGTCCTTGTCCGACAGCGGCATTTCGCGGTATCGGAATTCCGAGGCAACATCGATGTCGACCGGCAGCCGCGCATAGCGCTCGAACCAGTATTTGCTGATCAGCCCGGCGAGATAGGCGGTGCCGCAGGCCGAGATCGCCAGCCGGCCGATCTTGGCGAAGTCGAAGGGCAGGTCCAGCGGCTTTGACACGCCGGAGACGAAATCGACATAATGCGCCAGCGTGTGCGAGATCACTTCGGGCTGCTCATGGATTTCCTTTTCCATGAAGTGGCGGCGGTTGCCCTTGTCGACCATAAAGCTGGTCGACAGCGATTGCTGGCGCTTGCGGTCGACTTTTTTGCCATCGATGTCGAAAATGGTGACGCCGCCGCGGCGCACCACCGCCCAGTCGCCGTCTTCGAGATAGGTGATGGAATTGGTGAACGGGGCGAGCGCGATGGCGTCGGAGCCCAAAAACATCTCGCCTTCGCCATGACCGACGGCGAGCGGCGGGCCATTGCGGGCGCCGACGATAAGGTCTTCGTCACCGGTGAACATGATCGCCAGCGCAAAGGCGCCTTCGAGCCGCTTCAGCGCCTGGTGCGCCGCCTCGACCGGCCTCAGGCCTTTGGCGAGTTCGCGCGCCACCAGATGCGCGACGACCTCGGTGTCGGTCTGCGACGAGAAGGCGTAGCCGTCGCGGATCAGCTCGTCGCGCAGTTCGGCGAAATTCTCGATGATGCCGTTGTGGACGATGGCAACGCCGTCGGAAAAATGCGGATGCGCGTTGGTCTCGTTGGGCACGCCATGCGTTGCCCAGCGCGTGTGGCCGATGCCGATGGTGCCGTCGAGCGGCTCGTCCTTCAGCCGGCGTTCGAGGTTGATCAGCTTGCCTTCGGCGCGGCGGCGGCCGAGACGGCCATGCTCGACGGTGGCGACGCCGGCCGAGTCATAGCCGCGATACTCCAGCCGCTTCAGCGCATCGACAATGAGCGGCGCGACCTGTTGCTGGCCGACAATTCCGACGATACCGCACATGCGCCTGCCCCCGATTCCCGATGGAAAACCAGCGCTATCTAGGGATTGCCGGCCCGCCGCGAAAGTCACTTTGCGTTTCGTCCGATGTAACGGACGCTTCTCAACCCGATGCACCATGACAGGCCGCTCTTGCAATCCGGTTACTGCAATTGCTCGATTTTTCAGCCGTCTGGTTCTCGTTTTCGCAATATCTGGCTAAGGTCCGGCCATGATGAGCCAAGCCACCGTCACACTCTGGCGTCCTGTCGGACCGAAGGAACTGGAACTGATCGAGGCGTCGGGGATGCGCAAATTCCCGCCGCGCCTGCCCGATCAGCCGATTTTCTATCCGGTTCTAACCGAGGCCTACGCGACGCAGATCGCCCGCGACTGGAACGTGCCGGCGAGCGGCTCGGGTTTCGTCACCCGCTTCGACGTGCGGAAAAGCTTCCTCGACCGTTACAAGGTCGAACATGCCGGCAGCAGGGCGCATCTTGAATACTGGATTCCGGCTGAAGACCTCGCCGATTTCAACAAGGCGATCGTCGGCATGATCGAGGTGACGGCCAGCTTTGGCGAGGCTGCTATCGACTAATCGCCAGGGTCCTAATGGTCAGCGGACTTCTTCTTCGCCGCCGCAGCCGAAGCGAACCGCTCGCGCAGCTCTTTGCCTTTGCCAGGAATGGTCTTCTGGCGGGCGCGGCCGAAGGCCAGCGCCTCGTCGGGCACGCTTTCGGTGATCACGCTGCCCGAGGCGATATAGCCGCCCTTGCCGATGGTGACCGGCGCCACCAGCGACGAGTTCGAGCCGATGAAAGCGCCCTCGCCAATGTCGGTGAAGAACTTTGAGTAGCCGTCATAGTTGCAAGTGATGGTGCCGGCACCGATATTGGCGCCCGCACCCACACGGGCATCGCCGATATAGGTCAGGTGGTTGACCTTCGCGCCTTCCTCGACAACCGCCTGCTTGACCTCGCAGAAATTGCCGACCTTGGCCTTCTGCCTAAGATCGGCACCTGGCCGCAGCCGCGCAAACGGCCCGACATCGCAGTTGGAGGCAATGGTGGCGCCTTCGATGTGGCTGAAAGCGTGAATCTTGGCGGCAGTGGCGATTTTCACGCCCGGTCCGAACCAGACATTGGGTTCGATGGTCGTATCGGCGCCAATCTCGGTGTCGTGCGAGAAATACACGGTTTCCGGCGCAATCAGCGTGACGCCCGACAGCATGGCCTCGCGCCGCTTGCGCGTCTGCCAGATCGCTTCCGCCTCCGCGAGTTCAGCCCGGTTGTTGATGCCGAGCGCGCTCTCGAAGCTGGCTTCGGTGGCGACGACATCGAGGCCTTGCGCACTGGCGATCTCGACAATGTCGGTCAGATAATACTCGCCCTTGGCATTCTTGTTGCCGACTGCATCGAGCAGCTTCAGCGCATGAGCGCCGGCCACCGCCATCATGCCGGCATTGCAGAAACCGATCTTTTTCTCCTCGGCGCTGCAGTCCTTCTCCTCGCGAATGGCGGTGAGCTTGCCGCCCTTTTCGATCAGCCGACCGTAGCCGGTCGGGTTGGGCGGACGAAACCCGACAACCACGACGGCAGCCCCGTCGGCCAGCTTTTGCCGCGCATTGGTCAGCGCTTCGGCATCGATCAGCGGCGTGTCGCCGAACATCACGAGAACATCGTCATAACCCTTTGATATTGCTTCGCGCGCGGCCAGCACGGCATGCGCTGTGCCAAGCCGTTTCTCCTGCACGAAAGTCTCGGCCTTCGGCGCGAATTTCGCCGCCGCCTTGCGCATTTCGTCGGCGCCATGGCCGATAACCAGCGCCTGGCTGCCGGCACCGGCGGCTTCCGCCGCCTTCACCACATGCGCAACCATTGGCAGCCCGGCAATCTGGTGCAGCACCTTGGGCAGCGCGCTCTTCATGCGCGTGCCTTCGCCGGCGGCGAGGATGACGGACAGGCAGGATCTCTGGCTCATGGAAGGACAACCGTATGGAAAGGGATCAGGATTCGCAGAGTGGTAGCATCTGGCGCCATGCTGCACCAATGCGGTTAAATTCCGGTGAGATGGATGGAGGACGAGCAACTGACTTTTAATCAGTAGGTCATGGGCTCGCATCCATTGCGCTCATCATCCCGACACCGGCCGTATCAAGATACCGGCACTCGACAAGCTCTTGTGACGGCGAGAGCGGCTAGTGCCGGACACAGTCTCCATAGTACGGCGGCGCGGGGCTTGCCTCGCTGCGTGGTGAGACCCGCTTGTAGATCAGGCGCAATACCAGACCGATGTACCCGACCTGTAGGATAATCAGGGCGGGCAAAGTCCAGCCGAACGCACTCCAGATGGAACCGGTCACTAGGTAAGCCCAGATCGCCACGCCGAGCGCGTCGCAAACATGCCCACCAGAAATTGCGGAAAGTACATAGCCTGCTCAGCACCCAACGTTCTGGCGAAGTAGAAGGCTTTCACACCAGCCCTAATGGCTCGCCGCATTAATTTGAATCAAATCCGACTGAAAATCTTTCCTTTTCATTCAGGCGTGCGAAACATAAGGACGCGCATAACATCGATTGCCCGTTCTGGTAGGTTCCGGCCCCCGTCCATTGTGCTGTAGGGGGCACCGAGGCGGCATCAGCCGCCTCGGTCGACGCGGGCTTGGAGCACATCCCAACAATGCTGCCCCCGCAGTCTGCGTCGACCACCACAGTGCAAGCGTCGTGCCGGCAAAATCCGACCTATTACGAGGCACACCCGGCCTCAGGCGTTTCATACGGGCGCGTTTCGTTTTGGCCGTTGTCCCACCGTGGGAAAGTGCCCGCGCGTCCTGCGCCAACCCTTCGAGGCGATGCATCATCATCCTCGCAACCGAATGCCAGAGGAGGAACCTGGTTCAGGCCGCAAATGCGCTCGATGCGGTTCTAGAGGCGCGACCACGCGCCAACCTCGTACCTGCCGACTACAACGCTTTGATTTGCAACGACTTCGAACACGAAGATTGGCTCGGCATCAGACAAAAATCACCCAAGCCGTCCCAGCACCGGGAAATTCTCCAGCAGCCAGTAGGACACCGTCTGCACGCCGCCGGTGAGGAAGAACACTCCGGCGACGACCAGCAGCGCGCCGATCGCCTTTTCGACGCGGCCGAGATGGACGCGGAATTTGCCGAGGAAGCGCATGAAGGCGCCGGAAAACAATGCGGCGATCAGGAACGGTATGCCGAGGCCGAGCGAATAGGCGGCGAGCAGCAGTGCGCCCTCGCCCACCGTCTCGCGGCCGCCGGCCAGCGTCAGGATCGGCCCGAGCACCGGGCCGATGCACGGCGTCCAGCCGAAGGCGAAGGCCAGTCCCATGACATAGGCGGCGACCATGCTGGCCGGCTTGCCCTGCGACTGGAAGCGCGCCTCGCGCGACAGCAGCGGGATGCGCAGGATGCCGAGGAAATTCAGCCCCATCAGGATGATCAGCACACCGGCGGCCATCGCCAGCTGCTCCTGCCAGACACGCAGCCAATGACCAATGGTCGAGGCGCCGGCGCCGAGCGCCACGAACACCGTGGAGAAGCCGAGCACGAAGGCGAGCGAGGAATAGATGAGCGCGCCGCGCGCGCCGGCCTTCGCGGTGACGCCGGCATCGTCACCGCGAAAATCGTCGACCGACACGCCGGCCATGTAGCAGAGATAGGGTGGCACCAGCGGCAGCACGCAAGGCGACAGGAACGAAATCGCCCCTGCTCCGACCGCGCTGACATAGCCGATGTCCAATGCCATCCCGAAACTCCAGATTCGCTGGCGCCGATATAGCGACGCAAAACCATGTACGCCAATCACCATCGTGTGGCATTTGGCTACAGGTACGGCCCCGCTGGAGGAATTGTTACCGGCAGATCGTCAGATGACCAGGCCAGGGAAGAAACGCCCCTCGCCAAGCGTTCACAGAGCGAAGCCGCGATTTCTGCGCGCTTCTTCGGATAGCCCAGGGAGATTTCCATGAAAACGATCACTGTTGGCCTGGCCGCGCTTTTGCTCAGCACCGCCGCATCCTTTGCCGCCGAAGCGTGGAAGGAAGCCGAAGTCAACGGCACCAAGATCTATACCGACGCCAATGGCATGACGCTCTACACCTATGACAAGGACGAGAAGGGCAAGACCAATTGCTACGACAAATGCGCCACCAACTGGCCGCCGCTGAAGGCCGAAGCCGGCGCCAAGGCCGATGACGAATGGACCATCGTCGACCGCACCGACGGCACCAAGATGTGGGCCTATGACGGCAAGCCGGTCTACACCTTCATCAAGGACAAGAAGGCTGGTGACGTCACCGGTGACGGCGTCGGCGAGGTCTGGCACATCGTCAAGGCCGACTGATCTTTCGAGCAGCTACTCCGCCCGATCGGCGGGACCCAGCTGGCTGCCGGCTCGAAGCGACCCGGCGGCCAGTTTTCGTTTTTGCGGCGCCTTGCAAGAACGGACCGGCGCGCAATCCCGAGTCGTTTGCGCAAGACTTGGCGCCCAAACCGCATGTCCTCGAATTCTGTGATTTTCTCCATACACTCTAAGAGTGTATTGCTGCGGACGTGTCGGCAATTTGGCCGCCTCCCCTTGACCGGATGCAAAAGCGCGGCCATGTGAGCGGCAAATAGAACGAGATTTCGTCGCGCGCAGCGGAATCCTTCTGCCGCACCACAGCTGATATGAGAACTCATGGACGTCGTCGTCGTCGAATCGCCGGCCAAGGCAAAGACAATCAACAAATACCTCGGCAAGAACTATAAGGTTCTGGCCTCGTTCGGCCACGTCCGCGATCTGCCGGCCAAGGATGGCTCGGTGCGTCCGGACGAGGATTTCGCCATGTCCTGGGCGGTCGACACCGCATCGGGCAAGCGCCTCGCCGACATCGCCAAGGCGGTCAAGGACGCCGACGGCCTGATCCTCGCCACCGACCCGGATCGCGAGGGCGAAGCCATTTCCTGGCATGTGCTGGAAGTGCTGAAGCAGAAGCGCGCGCTGAAAGACAAGCCGGTCAGCCGCGTCGTCTTCAACGCCATCACCAAATCGTCGGTGCTGGAAGCGATGGCCAATCCGCGCCAGATCGACGGGCCGCTGGTCGATGCCTATCTCGCCCGCCGGGCGCTCGACTATCTCGTCGGCTTCACGCTGTCGCCCGTGTTGTGGCGCAAATTGCCCGGCGCCCGTTCGGCCGGCCGTGTCCAGTCGGTGGCGCTGCGCCTGGTCTGCGACCGCGAATCCGAAATCGAACGCTTCATCCGCGAGGAATACTGGCAGATCGCCGCCCTCCTCGGCACACCGCGCAACGAGACGTTCGAAGCGCGGCTGACCGCCTTCGAGCGCAAGAAGCTGCAAAAGCTCGATATCGCCAACAAGGCGCAGGCCGACGACATCAAGGGCATGCTCGAAGGTGCGACCTTCAAGGCGCTGTCGGTGGAAGCGAAGCCAACCCGGCGCAATCCCGGCCCGCCCTTCACCACCTCGACGCTGCAGCAGGCGGCATCCTCCGGCCTCGGCTTTTCGGCCACGCGCACCATGCAGGTGGCGCAGCGCCTCTATGAAGGCATGGAGATCGGCGGCGAGACCACCGGCCTGATTACCTACATGCGAACCGACGGCGTGCAGATGGCGCCGGAGGCGATCGATGCCGCACGTGACGCCATCGCCAAGGAATTCGGCGCAAGATATCTGCCGGAAAGGCCGCGTCAGTACACGACCAAGGCCAAGAACGCCCAGGAAGCGCACGAAGCGATCCGCCCGACCGATTTCATGCGCACGCCGGCATCGGTCAGGCAGTATCTCGATTCTGACCAGCTGCGGCTTTACGAGCTGATCTGGAAGCGCGCCATCGCCAGCCAGATGCAGTCGGCCGAAATCGAACGCACCACGGTCGAGATCGAGGCGGTCAACGGCGCCCGCACGGCGGAACTTCGCGCCGTCGGTTCGGTCGTGCGCTTCGACGGCTTCATCGCCGCCTACACCGACCAGAAGGACGATGACGCGGAAGACGAGGAAAACCGCCGTCTGCCCGAGATCCGCGCCGGCGAGCAGCTGGCCCGCCAGGCCATCAACGCCACCCAGCACACCACAGAGCCGCCGCCGCGCTATTCCGAGGCGACGCTGATCAAGAAGCTGGAAGAGCTCGGCATCGGCCGTCCTTCGACCTACACCGCGATCCTGAAGACGCTGGAAGACCGCGACTACGTCACCATCGACAAGCGCCGGCTGGTGCCGCAGGCCAAGGGCCGGCTGCTGTCGGCGTTCCTCGAAAGCTTCTTCGAGCGCTATGTCGAATATGATTTCACGGCCTCGCTTGAGGAAAAGCTCGACGAGATCTCCGACGGCAAGCTCGCCTGGAAAGACGTGCTGCGCGACTTCTGGAAGGATTTTTCCGGCGCCGTCGCCGACATCAAGGAATTGCGCGTCACCGACGTGCTCGACGCGCTGAACGAGGAACTGGCGCCGCTGGTGTTTCCCGCGCGTGAAGACGGCTCCAACCCGCGCATCTGCCCGAAATGCGGCACCGGCAATCTGTCGCTGAAGCTTGGCAAGTTCGGCGCCTTTGTCGGCTGCTCGAACTATCCGGAATGCTCCTTCACCCGCCAGCTCGGCGACGCCGCCAACCCGAATGGCGAGAATGGCGGCGGCGAGGACGGCACCAAGGTGCTGGGCAAGGACCCTTACACGGCAGAGGAAATCACGCTGCGCTCAGGCCGCTTCGGCCCCTACATCCAGCGCGGCGACGGCAAGGAAGCCAAGCGCTCCAGCCTACCCAAGGGCTGGACACCCGACTCGATCGACCATGAGAAGGCGCTGGCTCTGCTGTCGCTGCCGCGCGATGTCGGCAAGCATCCCGAGAGCGGCAAGATGATCTCGGCCGGGCTCGGCCGCTATGGTCCGTTCGTGCTGCATGACGGCACCTATGCCAATGTCGAGAGCATCGAGGACGTGTTCTCGATCGGCCTCAACCGCGCTGTCTCGGTGATCGCCGAGAAGCAGCTGAAGGGTAAGGGCGGCCGCAATGGCGGCACCGCCGCAGCGCTCAAGGAGCTCGGTGACCATCCCGATGGCGGCGGCAAGATCGTCGTGCGCGACGGCAAATACGGCCCCTACGTCAACTACGGCAAGGTCAATGCGACCCTGCCCAAGGGCAAGGATCCGCAGTCGGTGACCGTCGAGGACGCGCTGGCGCTGATCGCCGAGAAGGAAGCCAAGGGCGGTGGCGGCAAGAAGCCATTCCGCAAGGCGGCAGCGGCCAAGGCGCCTGCAGCCAAGAAAACCACAGCCAAGAAGTCGGCGACCAAGAAGCCGGCGGCGAAGAAAAAGGGATAGCAGCGTGGCGCGCAGGATCACCGGTAGAAGCCACGGCGATCCGCGCACCGCCGACACCAGGGCCAAGGTCAAGGATGACTACCGGCCCTCGCGTGACGAAATCCTGCGCTACATCGCCGAAAATCCCGACCGCGCGGGAAAGCGCGACATCGCCAAGGCGTTCGCGCTGCGCGGCGACGACCGCATCTGGTTGAAGGACATTCTGCGCGACCTGCAGGACGAAGGCGTGCTGACCAAGGAGCGCAAGCGGCTGGCCCGTGTCGGCGCCTTGCCGCATGTCGCCGTCCTCGACATTTTCGGCCGCGACGGCGATGGCATTTTGCTGGCGCATCCGGCAGAGGCCGTCGGCACAGGCGAACCGCCCGTCGTGTCGATCCGCGTCTCGCGCGGCGGCAATGGCCCGCAGCCGGGCATTGGCGACCGCGTGCTGGCCAAGACCTTCCCGACCGATGAACCGACCGGACCCGCCTATACGGGTCGCGTGATGAAGATTTTCGAGAAGCGGACCGATGCCGTGCTCGGCGTCTTCCGCATCCTCAAGGACGGCACTTTCCGCATCGAGCCGGTCGAACGGCGCCAGCCCGAGCTGATCGTCGACAAGGAATTCCAGAACGGCGCCAAAAACGGCGACCTGGTCGAGGTCGAGCCGGCGCGGGCCTCCCGCTACGGCCTGCCGCGCGCCAAAGTGCTGGCGGTGCTGGGCTCGCTGACCGGCGAAAAGGCGATCTCGATGATCGCCATCCACGCGCACGACATTCCGCACATCTTCCCGGCCGACGTCATCGCCGAATCCGAAGCCGTCAAGCCGGCGACCATGGATCACCGCGAGGACTGGCGCGACCTGCCGCTGGTCACCATCGATCCGGCCGACGCCAAGGACCATGACGACGCCGTCTTCGCCACGCCCGATCTCGACGAGAAGAACCCCGGCGGCGTGATCGCCACGGTGGCGATTGCCGATGTCGCGGCCTATGTCCGCTATGGCACCGCACTCGACCGCGAGGCGCTGAAGCGCGGCAATTCGGTCTATTTCCCCGACCGCGTCGTACCGATGCTGCCCGAACGCATCTCCAACGATCTCTGTTCGCTGCGCGAAGGCCAGGATCGGCCGGCGCTGGCCGTGCGCATGACCTTCTCGGCCGATGGTCGCAAGCTCCGCCACACCTTCCACCGGGTCATGATGAAGTCGGCGGCCAAGCTCGCCTACCCGCAGGCTCAGGCCGCCATAGACGGCGTGACCGACGACAAGACCGGACCGATCCTCGACAAGGTGCTGAAGCCGCTGTGGGATGCCTACGCCATCCTCAAGCGCGGCCGCGACGGCCGCCAGCCGCTGGAACTCGATCTGCCGGAGCGCAAGATCCTGCTCAAGCCGGACGGCACGGTCGATCGCGTCATCGTTCCGGAACGGCTCGATGCCCACAAGCTGATCGAAGAATTCATGATCCAGGCCAATGTCGCCGCAGCGGAGACGCTCGAGGCGAAGAAGCAGGCGCTGGTCTACCGCGTCCATGATGCGCCGTCGCTGGCCAAGCAGGAATCGCTGCGCGAGTTCCTGCAGTCGCTCGGCCTGTCGCTAGCGCGCGGTGCGCAGATGCGGCCCGCCCAGTTCAACGGCATTCTCGATCGCGTGCGCGGCGCCGACAATGAGGCGCTGGTCAACGAAGTGGTGCTTCGTTCGCAGAGTCAGGCAGAATACTCGCCCAAGAACATCGGCCATTTCGGCCTCAACCTGAAGCGCTACGCGCATTTCACCTCGCCAATCCGCCGCTACGCCGATCTGATCGTGCATCGCGGACTGATTGCCGCACTCGGGCTTGGCCCAGGCGGGTTGACGCAGGATGAGGAGGCGCGGCTGGAAGACGTGGCGGTGCTGATCTCCGGCACCGAGCGCCGCGCCATGGCGGCGGAGCGCGACACGGTCGACCGGCTGATTGCCGCCTATCTCGCCGAGCGCATCGATGACCGGTTTGACGCGCGCATCTCCGGCGTCACCAAATCAGGACTATTTGTCCAATTGCCGCAGTTTGGCGCGGATGGTTTCATTCCGGTGTCAAGTCTGAACGGCGATTACTATATATACGACGAAACCGCGCGATCACTGTTCGGAGAGCGCACAGGCAAGGGTTATCAGCTTGCCGACCGCGTCGAGGTTCGCCTGATCGAGGTGGCGCCGATGGCCGGCGCGATGCGTTTCGAAATGCTGACCGACCCGAAGCCCCTGCCCGGCTCCAAGAGGTCGTTTCACAAGGCAAAAGGCCGCGCCCGCGCGTCGCAATCGCGCCCGGGGTCGCGCGGCAGGAGACGATAATGGCAGGCGAACTGGGTATCCCGGAACAGGTTTTCGGCGGCGAACATCATTCGGGCCGGGTCGCCCGCCCGCTGTGGACGGCGATGAAGCGCGGTGCGCTTGGCCGCTGCCCGCATTGCGGCGAAGGCAAACTGTTTACCGGCTTCACCAAGAGCGTCGACAAATGCAGCGTCTGCGGCGAGGAGCTTTACCACCATCGCGCCGACGACCTGCCGGCCTATCTCGTCATCGTCATTGTCGGCCACATCGTGCTCGGCGCCTTCATGGCTGTCGAGGCGACCTCGGTCCTCTCCATGTGGCAGCACATCGCCATCTGGGTGCCGCTGACCATCGTGCTGTCGGTCGCGTTGCTGCAACCGGTTAAGGGCGCCGTCATCGGACTGCAATGGGCGCTCTATATGCACGGCTTCGGCGGCGAAAAGGACGGGACCGAGTCACGTCCCGGAACCTGACCCGGATCGGGCAATGCCGCCTGGCGCAACATGCCGACCGTGAAAGGCCACTTTCGTTTGCCAGAAGTTTCCGCTAGGTCCTGCGTCATGGAAGGTATGACCAAGGCGGAAGTCAGCAGGATGGACCGTGGCGCGGCCGCCCATAGCGGCCAGCCCATACGTCCTCGCGATGCCGCCACCTTGATCCTGCTCGACCGCAAGGGCGACGAGATTCTGGTGCTGATGGGCCGGCGTCATGCCGGCCACGCTTTCATGCCCGGCAAATTCGTCTTCCCCGGCGGCCGCACCGATCCGGCCGACAGCCGCATCGCCGTCGCCACCCCGCTTTATCCTGAGGAAGAAACCAAACTCACCGCCAGTGTCGGCCGCATCAGCCCGTCGCGGGCCCGCGCCATAGCGCTCTCGGCCATCCGCGAGACCTATGAGGAAGCCGGCCTGCTCATCGGCAAGAAAGGCGCCTTCGCAACCGACAAGCGCGACTGGCAGGGCTTTGTCGAGCATGGCGTGCAACCTTCGCTGGCGCCGCTTCGCTTCATCGCCCGCGCCATTACCCCGCCCAATCGGGTGCGTCGTTTCGACACCCGCTTCTTCAGCGCCTGGCGCAGCGATGTCGCCGTCGAGCTGCCGGGCGGCGGTCCGACCAATGAGCTGGAAGAACTGGTCTGGTTGCCGTTGGCCAAGGCCAGAGAGGCCGATATTCCCGACATCACCCGGACGGTCCTGCAGGACCTGGAAAAGCGGCTTGCCGACGATCCGCGCCTGCGACCCGGCGGGGCCGTTCCGTTCTATCGGCTTGTCCGCAACCGCTTCGTTCGCGAAGTTCTTTAGCCCCGAAATTTTCTAGCATCGAGTATTCAGGCATCCCATGACGGTCGATACCCAAGAAGAGGGCGACGAACGCGTACACTGGCTACCGATGGTGGCTGCGA
Organism: Mesorhizobium sp. P2_E7; assembly: GCF_056403855.1. Taxonomy (NCBI): domain Bacteria; kingdom Pseudomonadati; phylum Pseudomonadota; class Alphaproteobacteria; order Hyphomicrobiales; family Phyllobacteriaceae; genus Mesorhizobium; species Mesorhizobium sp. P2_E7. Next base: position 1,533,400 of record NZ_JBFUER010000001.1, read on the forward strand.
TCTCGTCCATCAGCGTCGTCGGCATCGCCATCGGCCTCGGCATGCCGCTGCTCAGCGTCATTCTGGAGACACGCGGCCATTCGGCTTCGATGATCGGCCTCAACACCGCGGTCGCCGGCCTCGCCTCGATCGCCGGCGCCCCGCTGGCCACCCCGCTGGCGATGCGCTTCGGCGTCGCCTGGACCATGATCGCCATGATTATCGCCGGTGCGCTGGCCTTTGTCGGTTTCCATTTCGCGCCGGATTTCTGGATGTGGTTCCCGCTGCGCATCGTGCTGCACATTGCGCTCACGGTGCTGTTCATCCTGTCCGAGTTCTGGATCAGCACATCGGCGCCGCCGCGCCGGCGTGGCCTGGTGCTCGGCATCTACGCCACCGTGCTGTCGCTCGGTTTTGCCGCCGGGCCGTGGATCTTCGCCCATATCGGCAGCACCGGGTTCAGGCCGTTCGGCGTCATCATCGTCCTGGTGGCGCTGGCCGCGATACCGGTGCTGGCGGCGCGCAACGAAAGCCCGACCATTGTGGTCGACGGCGAGACAAGCCACTTCCTGCGCTACATCTGGCTTGTGCCGACCGCGACCGCCGCAGTCCTGGTGTTCGGCGCCGTCGAAACCGGCGGCTTTGCGCTATTCCCGGTCTATGGCAGTCGCATCGGCTATTCCGAAGCGGATGCGGCCCTGCTGCTCACCATGATCGGCCTCGGCAACGTGCTCCTGCAGATCCCGATCGGCATGATCAGCGACCGGGTCAGCGACCGCCGCTATCTGCTTTTGGCCTGCGCCACCGTTGGGCTTGCCGGCACCATCTTCATGCCGTTCTTCGCCCAGAATTGGCACCTGATGGCGGCCCTTCTGTTCGTCTGGGGCGGTGTCGTCGCCGCCATGTACACGATCGGCCTTGCCCATCTCGGCTCCCAGCTTTCCGGCCATGAGCTGGCGTCGGCCAACGCCGCCTTCGTGCTGTGCTACGGCGTCGGCATGGTGTTGGGACCACAGGCGATCGGCATCGGCATGGATGCTTTCGGCCCCTCCGGCTTCGGCTGGTCGCTCGGCCTGTTCTTCGGCGCCTACATAGCCCTGGTCAGCGTCAGGCTGATCCGCAAGCTCCTGTTGTAGCCGCGGCGGCAAGCGCCTTTCCACACCGCAAAGACACGGCTGCTGACAGAACCGTGTCAGCAGGCCTCAGCTAAAAGGGTGTCCCAAAACACCCGAGTTTGAGGATACGGCGATGATCGACAGCGGCTTTGAAACCACATCTCTGCGCATGACGCTTCTGCTGCTTGTCAGCTTCCAGGCCCCGGCAGCCGATGTCGATCGCATCATGGACGCCGTGGTCGCGATCGCCCCGCTCGCCATGGGCAAATACGATCGCAACGCCTATCAAACGGCGCACGGCATCGAACGCTACCGGCCGCTTGAAGGTGCCGCCGCCGGCGCCGAAACCGAATTGCGCCGCCGCCCCGGCACGGTCGAGGTCTCGTTCGAACTGCCCGATGACCAGGTGCTCGCCGCCCGCGTCGTCGAGGCTATTTTCCAGGCACATTCCTACCAGGAGCCGGTGATCCGCATCCAGCCGATCCTTGCCAGCCGCTCCAAGGGCCTGGACGACCGCGCCAATCCGAATCGCTGGTGGAACACAACCGGCGACTGGAAGAAAGCGGCGGCGCCGATAGCGCAAAGCGCGTGATTTCAAGCCAAAGGGCGGCTTGACTGAGTCACAGCGAGCGCGCCGGGCTTGACTTTCCGGGCACGTTCTTTATGTGTCGCGCCAAGTTTCCCGCGTCCGGGTGTTTTCCCCCGCTCCAGCGGCCAAAACCCCACGAACATAACGGACTGATACAATGGCCAAAGCCGCAAACATCAAGATCAAGCTTCTGTCGACCGCCGACACCGGTTTCTTCTACGTGACCAGCAAGAACAGCCGTACCAAGACGGACAAGCTGTCCTTCCGCAAGTACGACCCGGTCGCCAAGAAGCATGTCGAGTTCAAGGAAACCAAGATCAAGTAATCTGGTTTTCTACACGCCTTTAAAACGCCGTCCTTCGGGGCGGCGTTTTTGTTTTGCAGGCTCCGAACAGCCAGAATCCTCCGCAGCCTGATGCGGAGGGTTCAAGCGATTTTTGGCAAAAAGGGGGCCGGTCGGCGTATGGCAGCGGTACGAGGAGGCCACTATGTGCCAGCGCCGGCCGGCCGACCCCACGGACCCAGGAGATGCGGCGGACCTGAGCATCATGGGGTATTCGTCGGAGCGATGCGGCTGTCTACCCTCGTGCCCGCATCGCCTTTGATCTTGCAGTGCACATTTGCGCAACAATGGTTGAAAATCAATAGTTTCTTAACCAAGCCTCCCGAATCGCTTGGATTAAGGTAAATTCCTAACCCTGTTCGATTGACTGCATAATCGGTGGTCTAGCCTACGCCGCCTTGGCGACGACGCGGTTGCGGCCTCCGCTTTTGGCCTCGTAGAGCGCCACGTCGGCGCGCTTCATCAGCGCCGCGACAGTGTCCGCGCCATTCAGCACCGACGACACGCCGACGCTGACCGTGACTTCGATCGTCTTGCCTTCTTGACCGATGGCAAACGGCAGTTGGGCGATTTCGGCGCGAATGCGCTCCGCAACCTTTTCCGCCACCGCTGCGTCCGTGTCCGGCATCACCACCACGAATTCCTCGCCGCCGAAGCGGCAGGCAAGGTCGATACCCCTGACATTTTTGCGTAGCCGCCGGGCGAATTCACGCAGCACGTCGTCGCCGCCGTCATGGCCATGCGCGTCATTGATGGTCTTGAAGCGGTCGAGATCGGTGATCATCACCGACAAGGGCCGCCTCCGCGCCACGGCACGGTCGAACAGCGTCTGCAGATGACTGTCGAGGTAGCGGCGGTTGTGCAGCCCGGTCAGCCCGTCGGTCACCGCCATCTCGATGGTCTGGGTGACGCTGGCCCGGAGCTGGTCGTTGTAACGCTTGCGGCGCACCTGCGTGCGCAGCCGCGCCATCAGTTCCTGCTGATCGATCGGCCGCATCAGATAGTCGTTGATGCCGAGTTCGAGGCCGCGGATGATGCGACCCTCCTCGCCTTCTTCGGCAAGCAGGATGATCGGCAGGAAGCGGGTGCGATCGAGCGAGCGCAATTGCGAACAGAGCCGCAGCGGATCGAAATCGGCAAAACTGGTCGAGATCAGCACGCACTCATACGGCGCCTCGGCAGCCTGGAAGAAACCGGACTGCGGATCGGTGGCAATATCGAGTTCGGCGCTGCTCCGCAGCATTTTCTGGATACGCTCGAAGGAGGATTTGCGCTCGTCGATCAACAGCACCTTCGGCGTCGCGTACTCGGACGTGAAGCTGCGGCTCAACAGCGCCTCAATGCCGATGTTGCGGGTGGTCGAGGCGCGCAGGCGCAACTCGTCGGTCAGCGACTTCAGCCTGACCAGGCTCTTGACCCGCGTCATCAGCTGCAAATCATTGACCGGCTTGGTCAGGAAATCGTCGGCGCCGGCCTGAAGGCCGCGCACCCGGTCGGCAACCTGGTCGAGCGCGGTGATCATGACCACGGGGATGTGTGACGTCGCCGGATCGCTCTTCAGCCGCCTGCAGACTTCGAACCCGTCCATGTCGGGCATCATCACGTCGAGCAGCACGACGTCGACCTTGCCGTTTTCGCAGGTCTCGATCGCGTCCGGCCCGTTGGACGCCGTCAGCACCTCGAAATATTCGGCCAGCAGCCGAACCTCCAACAGCCGGACATTGGCAGGGATGTCGTCGACGACGAGGATCCGCGCAGTCATTTCACAAGGCTCCGGCTCGAACGGGTATGCACATCAGGCATCGCCCAGATAGGATTTGATGGTTTCGATGAAACGCGGCACCGAGATCGGCTTGGAGATGTATGCCTCGCAGCCCCCTTGGCGAATGCGTTCCTCGTCGCCCTTCATGGCGAAGGCGGTGACGGCAATCACCGGAATGGAATGGAGGTCGTCGTCCTCCTTCAGCCATTTCGTCACTTCCAGGCCTGATACTTCCGGCAGCTGGATATCCATCAGGATCAGGTCCGGCCGGTGCTGGCGCGCCAGATCGAGCGCCTCGAGGCCGTTGCGCGTGCGCACCGTCTCGTAACCGCTGGCTTCGATGAGGTCCCGAAAGAGCTTCATATTCAGCTCATTGTCCTCGACGATCATCACCTTCTTAGGCATCGATTTCCCGTCCCGGCCGGCTTCTGCCCGAAGCCTGCCGTCATGCGTCCTTGTGGGAGCACACCAAACCCTCCTTCACTGTACGGCAATATGATTGACGAAACGGAAACCCGCAGCTGTAAAAGCCACTCGGATTCCACCTCGAAAACCACATTGGATTGGGGCGGTGGCTTGCCGCAAGCGACGCTAGCGATTACTGCGGAAAAGAGACTCATCTCCGCAAACCAGAAGGTAATGATGGCAAACGCAGCGTCAATGCGCGAGGAGGCGGAAACCATTGCCGTGAAGGCACTGGGCTTCGTCGCCGCCGACCCCGAACTCCTGCCGCGCTTCCTAGCCATCACCGGCATCGAGGCATCCGCCATCAGACGCGCCGCAGCCGAACCGGGATTCCTTGCCGGCGTCCTGCAGTTCATCCTGGCCCACGAGCCGACCTTGCTGCGCTTTGCCGAGGAAACCGGCACCCCGCCGGCCTCAGTCGGCAAAGCGTTGCGCGCGCTGCCGCTGGGCGGCGACGACCATGAGCATTCGATATGAGCGACGATCCCGAGACAGCACGCCAGATCGCCGAACTTGCAGCCGACGACCGGCCTCTGCTGATCCTCGACGTCGACGATGTCGTCCTCGAATTCATCCGGCCGTTTCCGCATTTCCTGAAATCGCGCGGCTTTGGGCTGACGCTGGCCTCCTTCCGCCTCACCGGCAACATCGCCGAAACGGCGAGCGGCCGGCTGATCGAACAGCCGGAGGTGACGGCACTGCTAGGCGATTTCTTCGACACGCAGGCCGACTGGCAGAGCGTCACCGACGGCGCCGAACAGGCGCTTGCCAGTCTCGGCGACCGCGCCGAAATCGTCCTTTTGACCGGCAATGCCGCACCGCCATCGCGCGGCGCGCCGCGCCCATCTCGATGCCCTCGGGCTGCCCTATCCGCTGTTGACCACCGAAATGGCCAAGGGACCGGCGGTAGCGAAATTGCGCGGCAGCAAGGGCCGGCCAGTGGCCTTTGTCGACGACCAGCCGTCGAACCTCATCTCAGCGCGCAATTCCGTCGCCGATGCGCACCTGTTCCATCTGATGGCCGACAATTCGCTGCGCGCCTTCCTGCCGCCGGTGCCGGACGACATCGTCTCGGTCGAAGACTGGCGCGACGCCGCGCCGAAGATCGCAAGCGCGCTCGGGCTTTGAGTAAACGCTCCTGAGTACCCTCAGGGCTTCGTTGCTGTCCCAGGGATGGCACCCGGATCGGCGTTGTCTTCCACGACCGGATCGGGCCCCTTCAGCATGGCGCCGTTGACCGACACCGAGCCGTCGTGCCTGGCGTTGATCATCCATTCGATACGGCCGTCCGGCAGCGTCTTGGCAAATCCCTTGATGGCCAGCGCCCCGGTGAAAGCCTGCGACGCCTGCGGGTCCGTCTTCGCCGCCTCCTGCAAGGCCGCGACGATCTTGTCGTAGCCGGTTACGTCGATGGTCACGTTGGCATCGGGCTTCTCACCACCGGGAAACGTCATGTCGCCCTCCAGCGCGATTTCCGCACCGCCACCCTTGACCGTGCTGTGGCCAATGACGACCTTGGGGCCGTTCGCCAGGAAATCTTTCTTAAGGCCCTCCCCGAATTCCTCCGACAGCGGTGGGTTCTGGTTGAGGTCGAATGCTTCGATCGCCTTCTTGGCCATTGTGTCGAGATCGATATTGGCGCCGCCGAAATTGAGATCGACGTCGGTCGGCAAAAGCGCGACACCCCATGCCGGAACAAGGTATTGCGGTATCGACAGCCCCGATGCCTTGATCCCGTAGCTGATCGTCCCGCTGCGGGCGACGCCGTCCATACCGAAAGCAACAGCCACATTGGCCGCGCCGAAACTGCCGACCGGGCTGCCGACGCCGAAATCCTTGAAACTGTAAGCCCCATCGATCCGCTCCCACACCGGCAGCGCGGCCAGGAGGCGCGATTTGAGTTCGGCCTGGTTGGCCTTCAGCTTCGTCTCGTCCTCGTTGTCTACGGCGAAGGCCAACAGGTCCAGAATGGGCTTCGTCCGCAGACCCGTGCCTTTTGCGTCTACCGATAATTCCGGCGACTTGACCGTCAGCGAGATTTGCTGCCCGCCGTTTGGGTTGTCCATCGTGATCGACTCGGCAAAGTCGGTGATCTTTTGAGCCATGTTGAAATCGACACCGCCATTTGCGCCTTTGGTACCGCTCATTGTGGCGGTTCCAGCACCAGAACTCATCTCCGTGCGCTGCCTGGCGTCCTGAGACGTCATCGTCATGCCTTCCAGTGACGACGTGGCGCTGCTGAAAGTCGCCAGTTCAGTATCGTAGACACCGACGAACTTCCCGCCCTTGATAGACATCTTCATGCTTTGCAGGCCCTGGGGGCCGTTGAATTCCATCGACCCTTCCGGCGCCAGATTGCCTGAGACATCCCACGCGCCATCACTGCGTGGTTTGGCCAACAGCGCATAAGGGGTGAGATCGAGCTTCAGACCATCCTGTTTTGCCAGGAGTTCCACGAGCGGCTTGAAATCGAATGCGAGCTTGTATGCGTCGCCTTCGACCGAGATTTTCAAAAATCCGATCTCGAACGGCTTCTTGCTGAAATAGTGCGCCAGATTGTCGGTGAGCCGCTTGGCGCCCTGGCTGTCGACCGTCTGGCCAAACGCCGGCGCACTGCATGCAAGAAGCAAAACAAATGGCAAAACGCGCTTCATATCGATCCTCCACTCTATTGCGGCCGTCAAAGCCGTTTCTGCCACTGGTAGGGAAATACCATCACAGCCGCAAGACAAGACCTTGCTGCATTGCCGGCTACAGCACCAGCCGCATCAGCGGCCGGCCGGCCTTGCGTTCGACAAGCCGCTCGAAGCCCGCTTTCTCGAACACGCGCGAGGAGCCGACGAACAGCCCGATCGAACGCGAATCGCGCGACACATCGATCGGACAGGCCTCGACCAGCCGTGCTCTGTTCTGGCGGGCAAAGGCGATACCACCCTCGACCAGGCGATGGCTGATGCCCCTGCCGCGCGCACTGGCGCGAATGAAGAAGCAGGAGATCGCCCAGACGCTCGCGTCGGCGGCGTCTGCCGGATCGACCGGCGCCGAGCCCCTACCCCGATTGTTCCATTCGGGCACGTCTGCGCGCGGACCGATCTGCATCCAGCCCACCGCCACGCCGTCCTCGAACGCCAAAAGCCCTGGCGGCGGCCCGGCCTCTATGCGCGCCTTGATAAGATCCTTGTTGCGCTGCTTGTCGCTGGCGCGCCGCGTCGCCGGCGCCAGCCGGAAATAGGTGCACCAGCAACCGTAGCAGGCGCCCTGCTTGCCGAAGAGGTCCTCGAAATCCGCCCATAGGTCGGGCGCCAGCGGCGCTATGGTCGTGCTCATGAGTTCTCTCCCGGCTAACCGCTTGTGGCGGCTTCCGTCCTGACGTACCATTGCATTTGTTCTCTTTATGTTCGCAGCGATGGCGACCCCTGTCAACAATCCCGATCACGGTTTTTGCCGCGACTGCCTGACCTTTCAGCGCAGCGATGTCAGACGCTGCGAGCACTGCGGCAGCCCCCGGCTCGCCCGTCATCCCGAGCTTTACCGGCTGCATCTGGCCCATATCGACTGCGACGCTTTCTATGCGGCGATCGAAAAGCGCGACAATCCGGCGCTGAAGGACAAGCCGCTGATCATCGGCGGCGGCAAGCGCGGCGTCGTCTCCACCGCCTGCTACATCGCCCGCATCAAGGGCGTGCGCTCGGCAATGCCGATGTTCAAGGCGCTCGAAGCCTGTCCGGAGGCGGTCGTCATCCCGCCCAACATGGAAAAATATGTCCGCGTCGGCCGCGAGGTGCGCGCGCTGATGCAGGCGCTGACGCCGCTGGTCGAACCGCTCTCCATCGACGAGGCATTTTTGGATCTTGCCGGAACCGAGCGCCTGCACGGCATGCCGCCGGCCGTGGTGCTGGCGCGCTTTGCACTGACCGTCGAAAAGGAGATTGGCATCACCGTTTCCGCCGGCCTCTCCTACTGCAAGTTCCTGGCCAAGGTTGCCTCCGATTTCCGCAAGCCGCGTGGCTTTTCGGTGATCGGCGAGGCCGAGGCGCTGGGTTTCCTGGCCGAGCAGCCGGTGACGCTGATCTGGGGTGTCGGCAAGGCTTTTGCCGCAACGCTCGAACGCGACGGCATCCGCACCATCGCCCAGCTGCAGCGCATGGAGCGCGCCGATCTGATGCGCCGCTATGGCGTGATGGGCACCCGGCTCTACCATCTGTCGCGCGGCCAGGATGACCGCCGTGTCGACCCCGACCAGGATGCAAAAAGCGTCTCGGCCGAAACCACTTTCGACACCGACATTGCCGAAATGGCCGAGCTGGTTCCGGTGCTGCGGGGACTGTCGGAAAAGGTTTCGGCCAGGCTGAAGAAGTCAGGCATTGCCGGGCGCACCGTGGTGCTCAAGCTGAAGACGCAGGATTTCAAGCTGCGCACCCGCAACCGCCAGCTCGGCGACCCGACAAGGCTGGCCGACCGGATTTTCCAAACCGGGCTCGACCTGCTGCGCAAGGAAGCGGACGGCACGAAATACCGGCTGCTCGGCATCGGCGTCAGCGATCTCTCAGACGACGAGAAGGCCGATCCGCCCGATCTCGTCGACGTCGGCTCTCGCAAGCGCGCCATGGCCGAAAGCGCCATCGACACGCTGCGCGACAAGTTCGGCAAGAAGGCGGTGGAAACCGGCTACACCTTCGGCAAAGGCCGCAACGCCAACCCGCCCGAGCCGATCGAAGAGTAATACGGCTTAAATGCGCCGCAGATCGATGCGGCTCGTCACCACGCTCTTGCCCGTTTTCGGATCGACGTCGGTAACGGTCAGGCGCATTCCGTCGCCGCTGGTTTTCTCGACCGTCAGGCGCGCCTTGCGATCGCCATTGACCTCCTTCGCCCAGCTGATGCCGAGATTGATCGCATTGCCAGAGCGGCTGCCGGCGAGCCGTGCAGGCCCGGTGCGCGATCCGACATAGACGCCGGTGTATTTCGCCCCGCTGGCCTTCAGATCCGCGCTGATGGCACGCGTCACCACGACAAGACCGCGGCAGTTGCCGTCAAGCGACAATGAGGTCGACGTCGCATCGGAATTGAAGGTGCAGGAGACGTTTACCGTCGGTGCGTCGGTGGTGACCTTGACTGTCCCCTTGCCGGCGAAATTCCCGTCCAGGGAACTCAGAAAACTGGCCTCGTCGGCATGGGCTGCGCCGCTTGCAGTCATCAGGCAACCGGCTAGCAGAAATCGCGCCAATGATTTCATCGTAACCTCTCCCCCGTTGATATCCAAAGACAGTACGTCCAGGAATTTGGCAGACACCGGGAGTCAACGCCTGCCGCGGCGTCGGGTTCCTTCCAGCATGGAACTGTTCTGCACCGCGGCTGGCCCCGTCGATGCATCGCCCAGCACGGCACGAGTGGAGGTTTCAGGTGCGGTTGAGATCGATCCTGCTTGTCACCACCGTCTTGCCGGTCTTGGGATCGACGTCGGTCACAGTCAGGCGCATGGCGTCGGCGCCGATCTTTTCCACGATCATCTGGGCGTCGCGATCGCCGTTGACGATCTTTGCCCAGCGGATGTCGAGGTTGATGGCATCGCCGGTGCGGCTGTCGCTGAGCGCCGCCGGTCCGCTTTTCGAGCCGACATAGGTGCCGCTGTAGGTCGCTCCGCTGATCGTCAGGTCGGCGCGGATTTCGCGTGTCATGATCATCATGGCGCGGCAGGTGCCGTCCAGCGAGAGCGAGGTGTCAGTCGTATCCGACGTGAAGGTGCAGGAAATGTTCATGACAGGCGAATTCGTCCTGATCCTGACAGTTCCTTTGCCGGCAAATTTTCCCTGCAGCGAGCGCAGGAAGCTCGCTTCGTCGGCATGTGCCGTCGTCGCCGATAACAGGCAGGCGGCAATCAGCAAGCCGACGACTGATTTCATACAGAATCCCCCTCTCGCGATCACCAGGCGGCAACTCCCCCAAGGGATGGCCGAAAGTGTGGACTCGAAACGAGCGCCCGCCGGCAGGTTCCGCCTTAGACGTGACCGTTTTTTTACAGCCGTTTTCTACACCGCCCCGCTGGCCCAGTCGAATGCCTCGACTAACGGTTGCGGCGCGGCCGCCGTCTTGCGACATAGCGCGGATGGCCCCTGCACCCTCGATCCCCAAGGCCGCCTTCTGGATGGCGCTGTCGATCACGTCATTCCTGGCGATGTCGGTCGCCGGCCGCGCCACGACCGCGGAGCTCAACGTCTTCCAGGTGCTCGAACTGCGCTCGGTGATCGGCTTTTTCATCCTGTTGCCGCTGGTGATGATGAGCGGCGGCTTCGCCGCGATGCGCACCGAGCGCCCGCTGGCCCATATCGCCCGCAACGTCATCCACTATACCGGCCAGGCGGCATGGCTCTATGCGCTGACACTGATCCCGCTTGCGGTGCTGATCTCGATCGAATTCACCACGCCGATCTGGACGGCCATCCTTGCCGTAAGCTTCCTTGGCGAAAAACTGTCACGGCCGAGGCTAGCGGCAATCGTGCTCGGCCTGATCGGCGTGGTGGTCATCGTGCGCCCTGGCGTCGGCTCCATGGATCCGGGCCATCTCGTGGTTCTCGGCGCCGCGGTCTGCTTCGGTATTTCGCTGGTGCTGGTGAAATCGCTGACGCGCACGGACAGTGTCGTGCGCATCATCTTCTGGATGCTGGTCATCCAGTCGGCGGTCGGCCTCGTGCCGGCGCTCTATGAATGGCGCAACCCCTCGCTGGCGCTCTGGCCATGGATTGTCGTCATCGCCTTCACCGGCATGTCGTCGCATTTCTGCCTGGCCCGCGCGCTGGTCTATGCCGACGCCACCATCATCTCGCCAATGGATTTCCTGCGCGTGCCGCTGTCGGCGCTCGTCGGCTGGCTGCTCTACAGCGAGCAGATTGACATTTTTACCGCCGGGGGCGCCCTGCTGATCCTGATGGGCAACCTGCTCAACCTGCAACGCAAGGCGCCAAAGCCGGCCGAAGTGGCGGCGTCGTAGCGGCCGGTCAATTCCCCTCATCAGGTATGTTGAGCAGATGTCCGCAGGCCTTACAGTGCACGGCATCCGGTTCGTGCCGCTGCAACCCGCATTGCGGACAGGGAAAGAACACTTTTGTCGGGCGGAAAAGCGCCTGCGCCAGCCTGACGAACAGCGATATGCCGATGATCATGGTGGCGATCGCCGTCAGCTTGCCCGCAACGCCCGGCAGCACGATGTCGCCGAAGCCGGTCGTGGTCACCGTGGCGACGGTGAAATAGAGCGCGTCGACATAGTTTTCGAAACCGGCCCCGCTGCGAAAGAAGAAGGTGTAGACGAAGCCGGTAATGATGAAGAGGAAGGTCAAGAGGTTGATCACCGCCTGGCTCGCCTCGCGCCATGGCTTCAGGCCACGCATCTCGAAATGCCGCCACAGCGAGCCGCTGCGCGACAGCGACCACAGTCGCAGGATGCGCAGGAACGCCAGGTTTGCCAGCGCCGTCGGCATCAGCAGCGTCAACAGGATGAAGGCATCAATCCAGAATGTCGGCTGTTTCATCAGCCGCAGCATGTCGGTGCAGGCGAGCAGCCGGGCAATCAGATCGGCTGCGACCAGCACCGCCACGGAGTAATCGAGCCACAGGAAGGACGGCTTGTCCTGGAGCACGGGCGTGGCGATGAAGAAAGCGATGATGGCGAGGTCGATGGTTACGGCCGCCAGTTGGAACCGGAAAGCCGCAGGCGTATGCCCATGATAAAGCTTGCGCAGCCTGTCGCGCAGCCGCGCCACGGCCGAGTTTTGCTGCAATCCGTCCTTGTCCGCTTTCATCTCCAGTGCGTAGCGTCCGCGGCCGAGGACGTCCAGTAGGCGTTGGCTGGCCGGTGAACGTCGTCAGCCTTCCACGACGTTGCCGTCAGGCCCGACAAGGCGCCATGCCGAGGCGGTATCATAGACGAACCGCTCCTCGGCGATCCGGTCGCCGCGCCAGCGCTGCAGGGCCACCTCTTCCAGCCGCCGCACGGTGCCAGCCTTGTCGATCCTGTCGAAGGTCCAGCGGATCGCGACATGGTCGCCATCGACCAGGAATGCCTGAACCGGATGCGTGTGCATCCTCTGGATCCGGTCCAGTGCCGCCTGCTCATGCGCCATCAGCGTTTCCTTGCCCCGCCGCGGGACGCCGAGATTCTCCTGCATGGTCGCATCGTCATGGTAGAAATCGGCGATCGCCTTGACGTGGCTGCCTTCGACCACCTCCTTGAGGAAGGCTTCAACGCGTTCGCGGCTGGGCATGAGTGTGCATTCCTTTGAAGTTCGTGCTCAACGCATGTGGTTCAAAGGAGCTTCACTTCAACCATGCCCGCCACGCTGGCCCTACAGGCCGCGATGTCAGGCCCAGAACAGCGTCACGTCGCGATGCGTTGGCCGACGTCGATGCGATTGCCATCGGGATCCTCGAAGACGAAGGCGCGCAGGCCATAGTCATGATCGCGAAGACCTTTGACGATCCGCAGGCCGTGGGTCTTGCAGGCATCGTGCATGGCATCGACGTCGCCAACCATCATATGCGCGACGTTGAAATGCACGGCGCGGTGATCCTTCTGCAGGGTCAGATGCAACTCGGCATCGTCGCGCTCCAGGATCATGAAGCCGACCGGATTGCCATTCTCGAATGTCTTGGAAAAGCCGAGCACGCCGCAATAGAAGGCGGTGGCCCGTTGCATGTCAGTGACAGGCAACATGGCGGCTATACGGCCGAAACGGATGGCTTTGGCGTCGTTCATCGTAAACCTCGAAGATTGAAACCCGCTCCGCTCGATGGACGGTGCCACCTCAGCGGTTCGGCTTCTGGTTATCGGTTCGATGAGACGGTGCCCACGGGTCGACGCTATAGACTATACCCTTGGCGGTAAACTGGCTTTGCCGAAAATGGCTACACCAACTCCACTTCCACCACACCCGGCACCGCGCGCATCGCAGAGGCCACCTGCGGCGAGATGCGGTAGCGGTTGGGCAATTCGATCTCGACCTCGCCCTGCCCGGCCTCCTTGATCAGCACGAAGCTGACCTGGCCTTCGCCCTTCACGGCCAACTGGCCGGCCAGCATGCCGATGGGGGCCGCATCGCGCACGAAAATGCGCAGCGCCTTCTGGATGCGGCTCGCCTCATCCTCCAGCGACTGCACCGTCTGGATGCGCAGATTGACGCCCTCCGGCCTGTCTTCGGCCGAAACGGTGATCACCACCGAGCGGCCAGGCTCGAGCAGGTCGCGATATTGCGCCAGCCCCTCGGAAAACAGCACGGCTTCATACTGGCCCGACGTGTCGGAAAAGGCGATGACGCCCATCTTGTTGCCAGTGCGGGTCTTGCGCTCCTGCTTGGTTGTGACGGTGCCGGCCAGCCGCCCGGCGGCAGCTCCGCGTTTGACAGCAGCCGAGAACTCGCCCCAGTTCTGCACCCGCATCTTCTGCAGTGCGGCCTTGTATTCATCAAGCGGATGCGCCGAGAGATAGAAGCCGACCACCTGGAATTCGCGGTGCAGCCGGTCGGCGGCAAGCCACGGATCGGTCTGCGGCAGGTTGAGCGCCTGCTGCTGCGCACCCAGCGACGCGCCGAAAATGTCGGCCTGGCCGGAGACGGCGTTCTGCTGCGCCAGCGAGGCCAGCCCCATCATCCGCTCGACACCGGCCATCATCTGGGCGCGGTCGTGACCGAAGCAGTCGAGCGCGCCGGCCATGATCAGGCTTTCGAAGACGCGCTTGCCAACGATCTTCGGGTCGACCCGTTCGCAGAAATCGGCGAGGTTCTTGAACGGCTTTTCACCGCGCATCGCGACAATGTGTTCGACCGCCGCGTCGCCAACGCCCTTCAGCGCGGCAAGAGAATAGTAGATGCGGTTCTCACCGACCTCGAAATTGCGGAAGCTGGTCATCACCGACGGTGCCACCACCTCGATGCCGAGGCGCAGCGCATCCTGACGGAAATCGGCGAGCTTGTCGGTGTTGCCCATGTCGAGCGTCATCGACGCCGCCAGGAATTCGACGGGATAATGCGCCTTGAGATAGGCCGTCTGGTAGGAAACCACGGCGTAAGCCGCGGCGTGCGACTTGTTGAAGCCGTAGTCGGCAAACTTGGCCAAAAGGTCGAAGATGAAGTCGGCCTGCGGCTTGCCGACACCGCGCTCGACAGCACCAGAGACGAAGCGCTCGCGCTGCTTGTCCATCTCGGCGCGGATCTTCTTGCCCATGGCGCGGCGCAGCAGGTCGGCTTCGCCGAGCGAATAGCCCGACAGCTCCTGCGCGATCTGCATGACCTGTTCCTGGTAGACGATGACGCCTTGCGTCTCCTTCACCAGATGGTCGATCTTGGGATGGATCGACGCCATCTCCTCCTCGCCATGCTTTCTGGCGTTGTAGGTCGGGATGTTCTCCATCGGACCGGGGCGGTAGAGCGCCACCAGCGCGATGATGTCCTCGATGCAGTCGGGCCGCATGCCGATCAGCGCCTTGCGCATGCCGGCACTTTCCACCTGGAACACGCCGACCACTTCGCCGCGCGACAGCATGGCGTAGGTGTCGGGATCGTCGAGCGGGATCGTCGCCAGGTCGATCTCGATGCTGCGGCGTCGGATCAGCTTGACCGCCGTCTCCAACACCGTCAGCGTCTTCAGGCCCAGGAAGTCGAACTTCACCAGCCCGGCCTGCTCGACATATTTCATGTTGAACTGGGTGACCGGCATGTCGGAGCGCGGATCGCGGTACATCGGAACCAGTTCCGACAAAGGCCGGTCGCCGATGACGATGCCGGCGGCGTGCGTCGAAGCATGGCGGTAGAGCCCTTCCAGCTTCTGCGCCATATCGAGCAGCGTCTGCACGATCGGCTCTTTCTCCGCCTCCTCGGCAAAGCGCGGCTCGTTGGCAATGGCGTCCGCAAGCTTCACCGGATTGGCCGGGTTTTGCGGCACCATCTTGGACAGCTTGTCGACCTGGCCGTACGGCATCTGCAGCACACGGCCGACGTCGCGCAGCACGGCGCGCGCCTGCAGCGTACCGAAGGTGATGATCTGTCCCACCTGGTCGCGGCCGTATTTCTGCTGGACGTAGCGGATCACCTCTTCGCGCCGGTCCTGGCAGAAGTCGATGTCGAAGTCGGGCATCGACACGCGGTCGGGATTGAGGAAGCGCTCGAACAGCAAGGAGAAGCGTAGCGGGTCGATGTCGGTGATGGTGGTGGAATAGGCAACCAGCGATCCGGCGCCTGAACCGCGGCCCGGCCCGACCGGAATGCCTTGCGCCTTCGCCCATTTGATGAAGTCGGCGACGATCAGGAAGTAGCCGGGGAATTTCATCTTCTCGATGATGGAAAGCTCGAAATCGAGCCGCTCGCGATACTGCTCGACCGTATAGCCGGCAGTGGGCCCATGCGCCGCCAGCCGCGCCTCCAGCCCCTCTTGGGCCTGGCGGCGCAGTTCGTCGGCCTCGGCCTTCAGCGCCACCTCATTGTCGGCGACATCGCCGCCGGTAAAGCGCGGCAGGATCGGGTTGCGGTTCTTGGGATAGTAGGAGCAGCGCAGCGCGATCTCGACGGTGTTGTCGATCGCTTCCGGCAAATCGGCGAACAGCCGTGCCATGTCGGCCTGGCTGCGCAGGAAATTATCCGATGTCAGCCGGCGGCGGTTGTCGGCGGCGACGACCGAACCCTCGGCAATCGCGATCAGCGCGTCATGCGCGTCATAGTCGTCACGGGCGGAAAAGAACGCCTCATTGGTGGCGACCAGCGGCAAATCATGGACATAGGCAAGATCGACTGTCGATTTCTCGATGGCGCGGTCATAGCCGGAGACACGGTCCAGTTCGACATAGAGCCGGTCGCCAAACAGCGCCTTGAGCGCCAGAAGTCTCGCTTCGGCGAGGTCGCGGCGATCTTCCTTCAGCGCCCGGCCGATCGGGCCGCGCGGGCCGCCGCTGAGGCAGATCAGGCCATCGCTATGGCCCTCCAACATCGTGGTCGTCAGATGAACCGCCTCGCCCGGCGGCGTCTCCAGATAGACCTGGCTGACCAGTCTGACCAGATTGGCGTAGCCGGCCTCGGTGGCGGCGATCAGCACCACGGCATGAATATCCGGCCCACTGCGGCGCCGGTCGCGCTGCGCGTCACTGGTCTCGCCGGAAAAAGCGAGATCGATCTGGCAGCCGATGATCGGCTGGATACCCTCCTTCACCGCTTTCTGGGCAAATTCCAGCGCGCCGAACAGATTGTTGGTGTCGGTAATGGCAATGGCCGGGCATTCGTCCTTGACGGCATGACCGACAACGGCGGCGACCTGCAAGGCGCCTTCGAGCAGCGAGTACGCGGAATGCACGCGCAGATGGATGAACGGCCGCGCCGGCCTTTCGGGCCGGCTTGCCCTTTCAATGGCTTCCTTTTTCAACGGATCGCGTGTCGTTGTTGCGTCTGCCACCCGGTCAGGCCCTGCTGGTGTTTGAGAATCTCGGTTTGAGGCTAATCTAGTCGTCCGCCGCACCGACTGCCAGCGAAACGACCCTCCGTCCCCCAAAACTACGATGCTCCACGGCGGCTACCCGTACGCGCCTCGCCAGTGTCTTGCCGGGAAATCCACGCGATCAAGCAGGAACGTATGTCAACCTGATTACGTCCTCATCAACGCGATCGGTGGACACAAGACGCAGCGGTGGCCTCGGCCCGGCGAAGAATGGTTTGCCGTGGCCAAGCACGACGGGGTGGAGGTAGAGCCGGTATTCATCTATCAGACCTAGGTCGGTGAGGCTTCGCGCGAGATCCGGCCCGGAAACGGTAATCTCTCC
This sequence comes from Mesorhizobium sp. P2_E7, assembly GCF_056403855.1. Taxonomy (NCBI): domain Bacteria; kingdom Pseudomonadati; phylum Pseudomonadota; class Alphaproteobacteria; order Hyphomicrobiales; family Phyllobacteriaceae; genus Mesorhizobium; species Mesorhizobium sp. P2_E7. Next base: position 1,550,443 of record NZ_JBFUER010000001.1, read on the forward strand.
AGGCAGTTGAGCCTTCAACCCGCGTACCACTTTCTCTAGGTCGCCCTCGACCAAGGTGGCGTTGGGACCGACCGATCTCAGCGAACGCGATACGACCCATTTTGGTTGGCGCCGCCACGCCGCCGCGAAATCGCGTTGCGCCGTGCCCCATTCTGGACGGTCTTCATCCCAGTACCGCATCGTCTCATACATGCGCCGCCCATACACACTGCCGGAGAGGTCGCGTACGTGCCGGATCCAGTGATCGAACAGCGCGGGGCCCGTCTTCATCTCATCATGATCGTGATCGACATAGCCATCCAGGGACTGGTTCATTCCAAAGACGAGCTTCGCCATGTCCAAATCTCCACGTCGAATTCTCAGGCGAACTCCATGATCACTGCATCGACCGCGAGGCTGTCGCCCGGCTTGGCGTTGAGCTTCGACACGACTAGATCACGATCGGCGCGCAGCACGTTTTCCATCTTCATTGCCTCGACCACGGCCAGCGTTTCGCCCGCCTTGACCTCCTGCCCTTCGGCAACCGCAATCGACACGACCAGGCCAGGCATCGGGCAAAGCAGCATCTTGGACGTGTCCGGCGCCACCTTCTCCGGCATCAGCCGTTCCAGCTCCGCCGTGCGCGGCAACATGGCGCGAGCGTTCACCGACATGCCTTTCCAGGCGATGCGCAGGCCGTTCGGCAGCGGCCGGATCTGCGCTGTGACTTTCCGGCCACCGACCGTGCCGCTCCAGATCAGATCGCCCGGCCGCCAGTCGGACGTCACCGTCAGCGCCTTGCCGCCATCGACCGACAGGTCGATTTCCATCGGAATGGAGATCATGCCTTCCATGATCGAAGCCTGGAGGTAATCCTCACCGATCTTCACCACCCAGTCGCGCTTGAGCGCGCCCGAATGCGGCGCCAGCCGCCCACCCAGCCGGTCGAGCCGGTCGCGGCGCAGAAGCTCGACGGCCGTGGCGATCGCCGCCAGCACCGCCCTTTCTTCGGCGTCGGGTACAATCGGCGCGAAGCCGTCCGGATATTCCTCGGCAATGAAGCCCGTCGATATCCGCCCTTCGCGCCAGCGCGGATGCTGCATCAGCGCTGCCAGAAACGGAATGTTGTGCTCGATGCCGTCGACGACGAAACTGTCGAGCGCCTCCGACATGGCATCGATCGCCTCGATACGAGTCGGCGCCCAGGTGCAGAGTTTGGCCACCATCGGGTCATAGAACATCGAAATCTCGGAGCCTTCGGTGACGCCGGTATCGTTGCGGATGACTATGACGCCAAAAGTACCCTCCTCAGGCGGCCGGTAGCGCGTCAACCGGCCGATCGACGGCAGGAAGTTGCGATAGGGATCCTCGGCATAGAGCCGGCTTTCCACCGCCCAACCGTTCAGCTTGACGTCGCTTTGCTTCAAAGCCAGCTTTTCGCCGGCCGCGACGCGGATCATCTGCTCGACCAGATCGATGCCGGTGATGAGTTCCGTCACCGGATGCTCGACCTGCAATCGTGTATTCATTTCAAGGAAATAGAAGTTCTTTTCAGCATCGACGATGAACTCGACGGTGCCGGCGCTCTGATAGTCGACGGCCTTGGCCAGTGCCACGGCCTGCTCGCCCATCGCCTTCCTGGTTTTGGCATCGAGGAACGGCGACGGCGCTTCTTCCGCGACCTTCTGGTTGCGGCGTTGGATCGAGCATTCGCGCTCGCCGAGATAGAGCGCGGTGCCATGCGCGTCGGCCAGCACCTGGATCTCGATATGGCGCGGATCGACGACGAACTTCTCGATGAAGACGCGGTCGTCGCCGAACGAGCTTTTCGCCTCCGAGCGCGCCCGATCAAAACCGTCGCGCACCTCCGACTGGCTCCAGGCGATGCGCATGCCCTTGCCCCCGCCGCCGGCCGAAGCCTTGATCATCACGGGGTAGCCGATCTCGCCGGCGATCTTTTCGGCATGGTCGGCATTTTCGATGACGCCGAGCCAGCCGGGCACTGTGGAAACCTTCGCGGCATTGGCGAACTTCTTCGACTCGATCTTGTCGCCCATCGCCTTGATCGCTTTGGGTTTTGGGCCAATGAAGACGATGCCTTCCGCTTCCAGTGCCTCGCAGAAGGCGGCTCGCTCCGACAGAAAGCCGTAGCCGGGATGGACGGCCTGCGCCCCAGTCTCCTTGCAGGCGGCGATGATCTTTTTCGGCAGGAGATAGCTTTGCGCGGCGGGCGACGGTCCGATATGCACGGCTTCGTCGGCCATTTCGACATGCACGGCGTCGCGATCGGCGTCGGAATAGACCGCGACGGTGGCAATCCCCATCTTGCGCGCCGTCTTGATCACACGGCAAGCGATCTCGCCGCGATTGGCGATCAGGATTTTCGTGAACATCAAAGGCGTTCCCTCGGGTCTTTCTCCCTTCTTATGGGCTTCGGCACGTGGGCTCAAGCATTGCTCGACGGACGGCAGCGTCCAGCTTGCAAAGGAGCGGATAAGCCTGCCGATACGATCCTGCGGGAGCCGAATGGCGTGGCGGCCGAAAATTGAACGAATGATTTTGCGCTATCACATGATTTTGCGTCATCGTTCGTCGTCAAAGCGGGTTGAAACAGCATGAAAATGCTGAAACCTTGGAGCCAAAATCGCATGGGAGGAATTGTCTGATGAAAACGCGCGCCGCTGTCGCTGTTGCCGCCGGAAAGCCGCTGGAGATCATGGAGGTCGAGCTCGACGGACCGCGCGAGGGCGAAGTGCTGGTCGAGATCAAGGCGACCGGCATTTGCCACACCGACGAGTTCACTTTGTCGGGCGCCGATCCCGAAGGCCTGTTCCCGGCGATCCTCGGCCATGAGGGCGCTGGCGTCGTCGTCGATGTCGGCAAGGGCGTCACCTCGGTCAAGAAAGGCGACCACGTCATTCCGCTCTACACGCCCGAATGCCGGCAGTGCCCGTCCTGCCTGTCGCGCAAGACCAACCTCTGCACCGCCATCCGCGCTACGCAGGGCCAGGGACTGATGCCGGATGGCTCGTCGCGCTTCTCGATCGGCAAGGACAAGATCTTTCACTATATGGGCTGCTCGACCTTCTCCAACTTCACCGTGCTGCCCGAGATCGCGGTCGCCAAGGTCAATCCCGACGCCCCCTTCGACAAGATCTGCTACATCGGCTGCGGCGTCACCACCGGCATCGGCGCAGTCATCAACACGGCCAAAGTCGAGCAAGGTGCGACCGCCGTCGTCTTCGGCCTCGGCGGCATCGGCCTCAATGTCATCCAGGGCCTGAAGCTCGCCGGCGCCGACATGATCATCGGTGTTGATCTCAACAACGACAAGAAGGAATGGGGTGAGCGCTTCGGCATGACGCATTTCGTCAATCCCAAGGAGATCGACGGCGACATCGTCCCGCATCTGGTCAACATGACCAAGCGCGGCGCCGACCAGATCGGCGGCGCCGATTACACATTCGACTGCACCGGCAACACCAAGGTGATGCGCCAGGCGCTGGAAGCCTCGCATCGCGGCTGGGGCAAGTCGGTCATCATCGGTGTCGCCGGCGCCGGCCAGGAGATTTCGACCCGGCCATTCCAGCTCGTCACCGGCCGCACCTGGATGGGTACCGCCTTCGGCGGCGCGCGCGGCCGCACCGACGTGCCGAAAATCGTCGACTGGTACATGGACGGCAAGATCCAGATCGACCCGATGATCACTCATCTGCTGAAGCTGGAAGACATCAACAAGGGCTTTGACCTCATGCATGAGGGCAAGTCGATCCGAAGCGTCGTCGTTTACTGAGGAGAAAGCCGCCGACCGAAGGGCCAGCGACTGAAGTTGCACGGGTTCAACAAGGGAGGAAGAAAATGCCGGAAAAACTGCATCCGAAAATCGACAATGGGCTGCCCAAGGAAAGCGCGAGCTTTGCCGGCGGCACGCTGGTCTGCGCCTGCACCAGCAAGCCGGTGAAGGTGAAGGTCAAGGGCCAGATCGCCCACAACCATGCCTGCGGCTGCACCAAATGCTGGAAGCCCGAAGGCGCGGTGTTCTCGGTCGTGGCCGTCGCCGGTACCGGCGACGTCACCGTCACCGAGAACGGCGACAAGCTGAAAGTGGTCGATCCCTCTGCCCTCATCCAGCGCCATGCCTGCACCGGCTGCGGCGTCCACATGCACGGCCCGGTCGAGCGCGACCATCCGTTCAAGGGCCTGTCCTTCATCCATCCCGAGCGTTTTGAGGAAGATGGCTGGTCACCGCCAGGCTTCACGGCTTTCGTCTCGTCGATCATCGAATCCGGTGTCGATCCGAAGCGCATGGACGGCATTCGCTCCCAGTTGAAGTCGATCGGACTCGAACCCTATGACTGCCTCAATCCCGGCCTGATGGACTACATCGCCACCTGGACGGCGAAGAAGTCGGGCGCGTTGCCGGCCTGACGAGCCAAGATTTCTGGCATGGGGCCGGGTAACACGCCGGCCCCATGTTCGTTTGGAGAGACAATGCCCGCACCCGCCATTTATGTCGACGCCGATGCCTGCCCGGTGAAAGCCGAGGTCGAAAAGGTCGCCGAGCGCCACGGCGTCGTCGTCACTTACGTCTCCAATGGCGGGCTTCGTCCCTCCCGCGACCCGATGATCCGCAACGTCGTCGTTTCGAAGGGTGCCGACGCCGCTGACGACTGGATCGTCGACAACGCGAAATCCAACGACATCGTGATCACCGCCGACATTCCGCTTGCCGCTCGCGCGGTGGCGCTCGGCGCCCATGTGCTTGGGCCGACCGGTCGCCCGCTCACGCCCGAAACCATCGGCATGGCGGTGGCCATGCGCGACTTGAAGCAGCATTTGCGCGAGACAGGCGAGAGCAAGGGCTACAATGCCAGCTTTGCACCGCAGGACCGCTCGCGCTTCCTGGGCGAACTCGACCGTATCTTGCGGCGCGCGCTGAAATCCGTCACACCGGAATAGAAACGGCACCCGAGGCCGGCCCATGGCAACAGACATCCCCATCACGAACCCGCTGCACCGGCACAAGCAATTCCTGGTGTCGGCTTGCGTCGGTCTGCCGGCATTGGTTATCGCCCTGATCGCGGGCTTGCCGCTTGCCTATTCCGTCTCGGTCGCTGCCGACGCCTTCTTCGTCGTCTTCATCGCACTCGTCCTCGCCAAGATGCCGCTGCTGTCCGGTCGCTATCTCAGCAAGAATGCGCGCGAGGTCGACCTGCCGGTGCTGGGCATCTTTGCCATCACGCTCGGTGTCGTCAGCATCGCCATCGTCCTTTTGTTCCTGCTGATCAACCACAAGAACCGCGACCCGATCGAGCTGGGTATCGCGATGCTGTCTGTCCCGCTTGGCTGGTTCACCATCCATGCCATGGCCGCGCTTCACTACGCCCACGTCTACTGGATGGACGGCGACGCAATCGATACCGAAACCAAGAAGAAAATGCCGGTCGGCGGCCTCGAGTTTCCCGGCAGCAAACGGCCTGAGGGCTGGGATTTCCTTTATTTCGCGACGGTGATCGGGATGACCGCGCAGACTGCCGACACGGCGATCACGACCTCACACATGCGCCGCGTCGTGCTTGTCCATTCGATCCTGTCGTTCTTCTTCAACACGGTCATCGTCGCTGCCGTCGTCAATCTCGCGGTCAGCCTTGGCAATCCGACCCCACCGTAACAGCGTGCCCGTAATAAAAACGTGATCGCATGAAACATCGCTTTCGATAGCGACGTATTGGGAGGAGAACGACAAGCGCGAGATCGCGCAGCCAGGAGACCAGGAACCATGGAATCCGTTGCCATGAGTCAGCCCAGCATCGGGGCTGATGCCACTACGCCGAAGGTTACGACACTGATCTACCGGCAGTCGCGCTGGACGCGGCTGACGCATTGGTTGTGGGCCATCTCGCTGTTCTTCATGCTGTTGTCCGGCCTGCAGATCTTTAACGCCCGCCCGCAGCTCTACATCGGCAAGCAATCCGGCTTCGGATACAACAACACCGTCTTTGCCATCGGCGCCGAAAACACCGCGACCGGCCCACGCGGCTATACCGAACTCTTCGGCCATCGCTTCGACACCACCGGCGTGCTCGGCTGGTCGGGGCCGGCCGGGCAGCAGAGCTCGCGCGCCTTCCCCTCCTGGGCGACGATCCCGTCCTACTACGACCTCGGCACCGCTCGCGTCGTGCATTTCTTCTTCGCCTGGATATTGACCACCACTTTGGTCGTCTGGCTGGTCGCCAGCCTCATCAACGGCCATTTGCGCCGCGATCTGGCGCCGCGCCTGGATGATCTCAAGCGCCTGCCGCAGGACATTATCGACCACGCCAAACTCAGGTTTCACCACACCCGCGAATACAACACGTTGCAGAAAATGGCTTATGGCGGCGTGCTGTTCGTGCTGTTGCCGCTGATGATCATCACCGGTCTTGCCATGTCGCCAAGCATGAACTCGGTGCTACCCTGGCTCAACGAAGTGCTCGGCGGCAGGCAGACGGCGCGCACCATCCATTTTACGGTGATGGTGCTGCTGGTCGGGTTTTTCATCATCCACATGCTGATGATCCTCGCCGCCGGCCCGATCAACGAACTGCGCTCGATCATCACCGGCTGGTACCGCACCGATCCTCCAACGCATGGCGACACCGAGAGGAGTGCGTAAGATGGCCAAGTTCCAGATCAGCCGCCGCAAATTCCTGACCGGCGCCAGCCTAGGCGTTTCCGGCATCATGCTGTCGGGTTGCGATGCCTTCGACAGCCAGCTCGGCATGGGCGACGGCCTGCGCAGTTTCCTCGAAAACGCCAATGGCCTGACCTATCGCGCTCAGCGCCTGCTTGCCGGCCGCGACGCGCTGGCGCCGGAATTTTCCGAGGCCGACATCCGCCAGCCGCAACGGCCGAATGGCGTCACCGCTCCCGACGACGACACCTACAAAGGCCTGCTTGCCAACAATTTCGCCGACTGGCGGCTGGAGGTGACGGGTCTGGTCGAAAAGCCGCTGTCGCTCAGCCGCGAGCAGCTGCAGAACATGCCGAGCCGCACTCAGATCACCCGTCACGACTGCGTCGAGGGCTGGAGCTGCATCGCCAAATGGACCGGCACACCGCTGTCGCTGGTGCTCGACCAGGCGGTGGTCAAGCCGCAGGCGCGCTACGTCATGTTCCACTGCCTCGACACGATCGACCGCAGCCTCTCCGGCGAGATCAAATATTACGGCACCATCGACCTGATCGATGCCCGCCATCCGCAGACGATCCTGGCCTACGGCGTCAACGGCAAGCCGCTACCGGTCGAAAACGGCGCGCCGCTGCGCGTGCGCGTCGAACGCCAGCTCGGCTACAAGATGCCGAAATACCTCTACAAGATCGAGCTCGTCGACAGCTTTGCCAATGTCGGTGGCGGCCGCGGTGGCTACTGGGAAGACAATGGCTACGATTGGTATGGCGGCATCTGAACGTCACACCGAAAATGCCGGTCGGCCCGCGGAGGACCACGAGCCGACCGGTTACGCCCTGGCCCTGGCCCCGCTCAATAGCCGGCGTAAATCCACTGGCAGTTGTTGTAGGAATCACAGCTGTAGTACCAGTAGCCGTCGCTGCGGGCCGTTTCGCCTGACGTGGCCATGCTTGCAACGGCGTCCGCCTTCTTTGCGTCGGCGCCCAGTTCTTTGGCCATCGCCGCCATCTTGCCGGCGTCGATGAATGTCGGCTTGCCGTCCGTCATCTTGGCGCCCTGCTCGGCCACCGGTCCCGCCTCGGCCAGCATCCTGGCCGCAACCAGCATCGCCTCGCCGTCCTTGTCGGCCTTGGCGATGTTGGCCAACGCGACCGCCGTCTCGACTTTGGTGCGCGCGTCGGCCTGTTTTTCCGGCGTGATCCCGCCGGCGAAAGCCGTCGAGCCAAGGCCGACGGCACATGCAAGAGCAAGCATGTTACGAAGCATTTTCATGTGGTGTTCTCCCCAAGAGTGGACGTCCCCACTCAACGGTAGAGCAGATTCATCGCCGAAGAACCCTGTCGAAACTGACAGGGTGTTGTCCGGCTTGCCAAAAACGAGCGGCGACGCTGGTCGGTCAGGCCACCTTGTCGAGCAGTGGCTTGAGCGCCGGATGGATCTCCGGCGAGGCGTGCTTGATCAGCGTCAGCAGCGCGCGTTCATTGTCGTGCAGCGGGCGGTCGGTGCCAATGCGTTCGGCCAGCCATTTCGCCTCGTCGGCGTCGATCGTTTCGGCGCGACGGGCGAGCGCTTCGGCGGCGCGATTCTTCGATTCCCACTCGGCCTCGATATCACCGGGCGAGCGATAGGCTTCCATGATGCCGGCGAGCCCGCCTGACAGCATTCGGCTGAAAAAGCTGCCGATTTCGGGTTCGGCCTTTTCGAAGAAGCTGTCACGGCGCAAGGCAGCCTCGCGCGTCGGCGCTTCGTAGCCGGCCGAACACATGACGAAATTGGCGATCGCCTTGACGAACAGTTCGTTCCAGGACGGATCATTGTCGCCCGCCGCAGTCTGCTCGTTGATCCTGAACAGCACCTCGGCCTCGGTGCGGGTAACGGCGATGTTGCCGTCGCCGCCATAGGCATAAAGGATGCGGCGCAACAGGTCGACTTCGGCCTTGGCGATCAGTCCGGGAACCAGCGCACCACCGAGCATCAGCGGTCCCTTGCCGTCGACAACCGCGTTGGCGACCTGTTCCAGCGCATAGGCGGACAGCCGACCGGGCGATGATCTCGCCTTTTCCAGCACATGCACCAGGAGCTCCAGCTCGGTGAGACCGTCGACCATGCCGTCGCGCGAGATCGTCTGGATCAGCCAGTCGGCATTGTCCTGCGAGATATACCCGGCCGGTTTCTCCTGGTGGACGATGTAATCGGTGACTGCTTCGACGAAGAAGGGCGGCCATTCCTGGCATTTGTCCGTTGCCGTCGCGTCGAGCGCGAACAACGCCTCGGCCTCGCCACGGGTCACCACGCCATCGGCGAACACCTCGCGGCGCAGCATGACGACGTCTTGCGCCGTGATGCGATCCTTCGCACTCAGCCCCGCCACCGGCGCGCTCCCGATCCGTTCGCCCATTTGTCAGTCCCCATCCGCCGCGCCCAAACGCAATTGCCGGCCAAACTATCAGCAGTGTCTTGAAAAACCGGCAAACGGCGTGGTTAGCGAAGGCTTGCTAACCCCAGAGCGCTGTAAGGTGTATCGAGATTCAGGTCGGGCCGAGACGAAAATGATTGGTCTCCGGGAACCGGAGCGGAGCGTACTCAAGTACGTGAGCACCGGAAGCGCAGGAGGCCAGCGTTTGCAGGCCGGCATCACCTGAATATCGATACACCTTTGATGTCGCAGGCAGGTGACAAGGAGTCGCCGACAAGCTATGGATGGCGCGTCGAGGGCTCAGGGTCTGAGTCCTACCTGTTTGCGGGAGAGAGCAGCGTGAGCTGCCGCCGAAGGGGAAATCGCCCGAAATCTCTCAGGCAAAAGAACCGTAGACGGGAAAGACACTCTGGAAAGTCGGGGCTTGCCCCCCGCGCCGAAGGTGTAAGCGTCGCCGACAGAGTTCCGGTTGCGCGAGTCTCTCAGGCTTCAGACAGAGGGGCACGGACTGGTCGCCAGCAGCGGCCGATTGCGTGCGACTCTGGAGATGACATGACGGGCGACGACACCAAACACCTACCCCTCGAGGATTTGCACACCACCGCCGGCGCGCGCTTCGGCGCCTTTGCCGGCTGGTCGATGCCGCTGACCTATCCGGCCGGCGTGATGAAGGAGCACCTTCACACCCGCGAACATGCCGGCCTGTTCGACATTTCGCATATGAAGCTGTTCGAAGTCAGCGGACCCGGCACTGTGTCCCTGCTCGACCGCGCCTGCCCGGTCGATGCCGGCGCGCTCGACATCTCCCAGTCCAAATACACCTTTTTCCTCAACGAAGCCGGCGGCATCATCGACGACCTGATCGTCACCCGGCTCGGCGACAGCAGGTTCATGGTCGTCGCCAATGCCGGCAATGCTGTCGAGGACGAGAAGCATCTGCGCGCGCTGGCGGCCGATTTCGATGTGAAGGTCGATGCGCTCGACCGCGTCTTCCTGGCGATCCAGGGGCCGGAAGCCTGGGCCGCCCTGTCCCGCGCCGGCATCGAGACCGGCTCGCTTCTGTTCATGCACGGCATCGAGCCGAAGCAGAACTGGTTCATGAGCCGCTCCGGCTATACCGGCGAGGACGGCTTCGAGATCGGCCTGCCGGAAGCGGATGCGCGGGCTCTGGCTGCGAAATTGCTCGAAGACGAGCGCGTGCTGTGGGTCGGCCTTGCCGCCCGCGACTCGCTGCGGCTGGAGGCTGGGCTCTGCCTGCATGGCCAGGACATTACGCCGGAAATCGATCCGGCCAGTGCCGGCCTGATGTGGGCGATTCCCAAGGGTCTACGTGCCAGCGGATCCTTCATCGGCGCTGACGCGCTACGGGCAATCCTGGAGCGTGGCCCGGTGCAAAAGCGCGTCGGCCTGAAGCCGGAGGGCCGCCAGCCGGTGCGCGCCGGCGCTGCCCTGTTCGACGCCGATGGCAATCCGGCCGGCCATGTCACCTCCGGTGGCTTCGGCCCCTCGGCCGGGCATCCCGTCGCCATGGGCTATGCCTCGGCGTCCCTGGCCAAGCCGGGCACGAAACTCTTCGCCGACGTTCGCGGGACAAAAATCCCGATCGATATCAACCCCTTACCCTTCACTCCTCATCGCTACCGCAAAGGATAAATCCCGATGGCAAAAACCTATTTCACCGCAGATCACGAATGGCTGAGCGTCGAGGGCGGCATCGCCACCGTCGGGATCACCGACTATGCGCAGGAACAGCTTGGCGACCTCGTCTTCGTCGAACTTCCGCAAATCGGCACGAAGCTGAGCAAGGGCGATACCGCCGTGGTCGTCGAATCCGTCAAGGCGGCCTCCGACGTCTATGCGCCGGTCGACGGCGAGATCACCGACGCCAATGCCGCGCTGTCCTCGGACCCGTCGCTGGTCAATTCGGCGGCCACCGGCAACGGCTGGCTGTGGAAGATGAAGCTCGCCGACGAAGGTCAACTCGCCGGCCTCATGGATGAGGCCGCCTACAAAGCCCATATCGGCTGATAACAGGACCTGAAAACGATGAGCGCAGCACTTACCCCCTTCTCGGCCCGCCATATCGGTCCGGGCGTTAATGATGTCAGAGCCATGCTTGCCGTGATCGGCGTTCCCTCCGTCGAGACGCTGATCAGCCAGGCCGTGCCACAGTCGATCCGCCTCGACCTGCCGCTGACCCTTCCCGCACCGGCGAGCGAAGCCGAAGCGTTGGCCGAATTGTCGGCGACTATGGCGAAAAACACAGTGCTGAAGAGCTTCATCGGCGCCGGCTATCACGGTGTCCACGTGCCGCCGGTCATCCAGCGCAATCTGTTCGAGAACCCGGCCTGGTATACCGCCTACACGCCCTACCAAGCCGAGATCAGCCAGGGCCGGCTGGAAATGCTGTTCAATTTCCAGACCCTGGTCACCGAACTGACCGGCCTGCCGGTGGCATCGGCCTCGCTGCTCGACGAAGCGACGGCAGTGGCTGAAGCCGTCGGCATCGCGCTGCGCCATCATCGCGACAAGCGCACCAAGGTGGCGCTGGCCGGCACGCCGCACCCGCAGACGCTGGACGTCGTGCGCACCCGCGCCGAGCCGCTCGGCATCGAGATCGACGGCGAGACCATCGACGACAACACCGCTGCTCTGCTCGTCTCCTGGCCCGACACGTTTGGCGTCTATGGCGACCACAAGGCGGCGATCGACAAAGCCCGTGCCACCGGCGCGGTCGTCGTCTTCATCGCCGATCCGCTCGCGCTCACGCTGACCGATGCACCGGCCAGGCTGGGCGCCGACATCGCCGTCGGCCCGATGCAGCGCTTTGGCGTGCCGATGGGCTTTGGCGGCCCGCACGCGGCCTATTGCGCCGTCTCCGACAAATTGACCCGGCTGATGCCCGGCCGCCTCGTCGGCCAGTCCACCGACAGCAAGGGCCGCCCGGGCTATCGTCTCGCCCTGCAGACGCGCGAGCAGCATATCCGCCGCGACAAGGCGACCTCCAACATCTGCACCGCGCAGGCGCTGCTTGCCAACATGGCGACGGCCTACGCGATCTGGCATGGCCCCACCGGCCTGCAGGCTATTGCTGCGCGCATCCATGAGCTCGCCAACCGCCTCGCAGTGGGCCTGAAGGCATCAGGCGTTTCGGTGCTCGGCTCAAGCCGCTTCGACACGGTGACGGCCGAGGTGAAGGGCAAGGCAGCTTCGATCGACGCTGCCGCTGAAAAGGATGGCCGGTTGCTGCGTGTCATCGATGCCGACCGCATCAGCATCGCCTTCGACGAGACCTCGACCGAAGCCGATCTTGAAGCGATCGCCGCCCTGTTCGGCGCCAAGCCAGGCACTGCCGAGACAGGAGCGATGCCTGGCAAGCCGCGCGGCAAGGAGTTTTTGACCCAGCCGGTCTTCCGCGAGAACCACTCCGAGACCGACATGATGCGCTTGCTGCGCCGGCTGGCCGACAAGGATCTGGCGCTCGACCGCACCATGATCCCGCTGGGCTCCTGCACCATGAAGCTCAATGCAGCCGCCGAAATGATGCCGGTCAGCTGGCCGAGCGTCGCCAATCTGCACCCCTTCGCGCCGGCCAGCCATTCGGCCGGCTATCGCGCCATGGTCGGCGAACTTGAGGGATGGCTGTCGGAGATCACCGGTTTCGACGCCGTCAGCCTGCAGCCCAATGCCGGCAGCCAGGGCGAATATGCCGGCCTGCTCGCCATCCGCGCCTATCACCGCGCGCGCGGTGAAGGTCACCGCACCATCTGCCTGATCCCTCAGTCCGCGCATGGCACCAATCCGGCAAGTGCGGCCATGGCCGGCATGAGCGTCGTCGTCGTGCGCTGCCTGGAGGATGGCAATATCGACATGGACGATATGCGGGCCAAGGCCAACGAGCATTCGAAGAATCTGGCCGCACTGATGTTCACCTATCCTTCGACGCACGGCGTCTACGAAGAAGGCGCGCGTCACCTTTGCGCCCTCATCCATGAGCATGGCGGCCAGGTCTATTTCGACGGCGCCAACCTCAACGCGCTGGTTGCCCTGGCGCGGCCCGCCGACATCGGCGCCGACGTGTGCCACATGAACCTGCACAAGACCTTCTGCATCCCGCATGGCGGCGGCGGTCCGGGCGTCGGCCCAATCGGCGTCAAGGCGCATCTGCAGCCCTATCTGCCGGGTCACGTCACTGAAGGCTCAGGCCATGCCGTATCGGCCGCACCGTTCGGCAGCGCCTCGATCCTGCCGATCACCTGGATGTACATTCGCATGATGGGCGCCTCCGGCCTAAAGCAGGCGACCGAGACGGCGATCATCTCGGCCAACTACGTGGCGACACGCCTCGCGCCGCACTTCCCGCTCCTCTACAAGGGCAGGCACGATCGCATCGCGCATGAGTGCATCCTCGACACCCGCGTGCTCAAGGAAAGCGCCGGCATCAGTGTCGACGATATAGCCAAGCGCCTGATCGACTACGGTTTTCACGCGCCGACCATGTCGTTCCCGGTCGCCGGCACGCTGATGGTCGAGCCGACCGAGTCCGAGCCCAAGCGTGAGCTCGACCGGTTCTGCGAGGCGATGATCGCCATCGCCGGCGAGGCAGCAAAAGTGGCGAAGGGTGAATGGCCGCTCGAAGACAACCCGCTGGTCAACGCGCCGCACACGGCGGCCGAAACGCTGGCCGGCCAGTGGACCCACCCCTATTCGCGGCTGGAAGCAGCCTACCCCGCCGGCGACGTCGATACCGCGGCCAAATACTGGCCGCCAGTCTCGCGCATCGACAATGTCGCCGGCGACCGCAACCTCGTCTGCTCCTGCCCGCCGCTGTCGGAATATCTCGGCGCCGCCGAGTAAAGGCTTAGCCGATCATGCCAAACGCAAGGCCGGCTTCTCGGCCTTGCTCGCCTTGTCCAGCATAAGCACGCGGTTTCGTCCCGCGTGCTTGGCCGCGTAGAGCGCTTTGTCGGCCTCGGCCAGGACCTCGTCGAGACTGCTGCCGTCCTCCTCGCCAAAGCCGATGCCGCCGCTGACGCTGCTGCGCAGCGGGCCGCGCGGCGTCGGCACCACTTCCGTGCCGAAGGCGACGCCGATCTTGCTGGCGAGGTCGAGGGCCTTGTCATGCGTCATCCGCGATATGACCAGCGCGAACTCCTCGCCGCCCAGCCGGAAGGCGTCGACGCCGACCCGGTCATATTTCTTGATGATTGCGGCGAAGCGGCACAGGACCCGGTCGCCGACCGGGTGCCCATAGACATCGTTGGTCCGCTTGAAATGATCGAGGTCGAACATGACGACCGACGTGAATGGACCGAAGACGCGCTCGCCATAGAGCGAGTTCAAGGCCCGCCGGTTCATCAGGCCGGTCAACGGATCGGTCATGGTCTCGGCCTTCAGTTCGATCTGCGTCTGCAAATGGTGCAGCGACAGCGTCAGCGCACCGAGCGCCGTCATGCAGGCGACTGCCACGACGGAATTCAACCGCTCGGCCCAATTGTCGGGGGCGACGCCCAGCACCCATTGGCCCTTGACCAGAAGCACCGCGCCGCAAAGCCCGAAGGACAGGCCGCAAACACCGCTCAGGCCCGATACGACCAGCAGGATGCGACGGTCGTGGCCGCCCTTGTGCCAGAACATCACTCCGATCGACACGAGCAGCGCCGTTACCGTCGCATAGGTAAGGATGAAGCCGGCACCGTCGAAACCGAGATAGGTGACGCCGGCGCAGATCGCCATCGCAAGCAGGGCCGGCAGGACGGCGCGACTGTAATTGCGCACGCCGAGATACTGCATGGCCGAGAGCGAAAGGGTGAGGAAACCGAGACTGAGCAGCGCCAGAGCTGCCTGGCAAAGCCAGGGATTGGGCTCCCTTGTGTAGCGCCAGAAGACAATGACATGGGCGACAAGCACCAGGATGCCGCACGCCACCGTCAACACGAAGCGCGCCCGCGGCGCCGTGAACCAGATCGCAAACATGGTAACGCTGAGGCATGTGCCTGACAGCGCAGCCGCCAGCAGGAGCGAGCTAAAATCCAACATGGGTGAACGACAGCCTTCAGGGATCGTCGGTTGCACCGCATCATAGGCGAGCGATCGCTTCGAGATACCGTTTTTGGCAGGGCTTTAAGTGCAAATTTCCGACAGGGTTTACAAACCGTCGATAGATGGCGGCAGATACCGCAAACGACGGTTGCGAAGCCTCAACCCTTGTTGAGCAGCGCCAGATTGGCGTTGACAACGGTCGGGTCGGCCATGCCGGCCCTTGCTTCCATCAGCAGGGCTCTCGCCTTCTTCTTGTTGCCGCGCAGCAGCTGCGAATAGCCCATATTGTTGACGATCTGCGGCTTGCGCCCGGCCACCTTCAACAGCTGGTCGTAGGCGCGGTCGGCGAAGTCGAAACGGCCGAGCTCGTCATACGACGCGGCTAGCCCCATCCAGCCCTCGGCACTGTCGGCCTTCAGCTCTACAGCCTTGCGGAAATGCTGTTCGGCAAGGCCGTAATTGGCGTCGCGGAACTGCGCCTTGCCTTGCGCCAGGTCGGACGTGCTGACGTCCTTTGCCGCCGGTTGGATCGATGTGGTCTTGGTCTTGTCGACGTTCTCGGTCGTACAGCCGCCAACCATCAAGACGGCCGCTAGCGCGGCCATTGCCGTGAAACTTCTGTGACGCATGCCCTGGCCCCAATCGCCCGATTTACCGGGTCATTCTCTGGGGATCATTTGTACAGGAGAGCGATTAAGCTTCGGTGCTGAAATGCGCTGAAAATTTGGTTTCCGGCATACCAGCCATTAACCACCAGGCCGCAACAGCCGCGTTGTCAGGGCTCCATCGCCTTCAGCGCCTCCGGAACCGGATAGCGGCTGCCGTCATAGCGCAGCCGGTAGGTCCGCGTCACCGATTTGCCGGGATGCGACTGGCACTCGCCATTCTTGTCGATCGCGGGTTCGTCGGTATCCGTCCGCTCGACCACGCTGATGTCGCGATAACCGTGATGGCTCGCCCGGCTCATCGCCAGGCTGACCTGGCTGGAATGAAAGGATCCGGCGCAACTGGCATCGCCTTCGCCGCCAAAGCCGGCCACGACCAGGCCGTCGAGCACCAATCGCAGGGCATCGTCGTCCACGGCATAAAGCCGCAGGGCGGTTTCTCTGAAGGGATTGGGCTGCGAATGGTTTGCCCTGTCGATGCTCAGGCCGAAGGCGGTGATCTCGGGCGCCAGCCTATAGCGGCCGGTATCGAATTCGACCTTGCGGATGGCGATGGCATCGTCGGTCACGGGCTGGAGCAGGCGCTGGCGCACCTGCAGGTTGTTCCTGTCGACGACCAGAATCTCCACATCGCCGACATGGCTGTCGCTGGGTTGGGCGCTGTCGATCAGCGGCACCGCAACCAACAGCAGATCGTCATGGGCAGGCCAGATCTTGCAGACCAGGCCTGGCGTATCGTAGTCGTATTGTGGGGATGTCAGGGAGATGCTGGTGTGGGGCTCAAGTGTGAACGAGGCGCCGTCGGCGCTCATTCGGGCCTTGGGATAGGCCTGCTGCACCAGCGCGGCAGCATCGCCGCAGTCGCCGGCTGCAGCCTGGGCAGGCGACAAGCCGGCCGTGGCAAGGCTTAGGAAGACGGTGCACAAGACTATTCGCATTGGCTGATCACTCATTCTCTGGTTTTGCCGAAGCGGCCGCGCAGGCCGGTCCCGCGAAATCCAGGCAGGGCTAATTGAAGTGCGTAACCGCAGGAAGTCGCCTGATGGCTCCGGCGTATCTACGGCGCGGTAGTCATTTTGACGATGATCGGGATGACGGCGATCATCAGCACCACCGGCAGGATGCATACCACCACCGGCACCGACATCTTGGCCGGCAAGGCATGTGCCTTTTCCTCGGCCAGCGACATGCGCTTGTGGCGCATTTCGTCGGAGAACACGCGCAGCGCCCCGGCGAGGCTGGTACCGAGTTCCTTGGACTGCTGCAGGAGCGTGGCGAAGGAGCGCACCTCGTCCAGGCTGAGGCGATCGGCGAGCGCCTTCAAGGCATCGTCGAGGCTGCGGCCAGCCCTCAGTTCCAGCGACACCAGCTGCAGGTTCTGGCTGAGCGACGGATAGGTCTTGGCCAGTTCCTTCGAGACGCGCTCGATGCCGGCTTCCATGCTCATGCCGGCATCTGAGCAGACGATCATCAAATCCATGAAGTCGGGAAAGCCGTTGCGGTATTCGCGCATCTTTTCCCGCACCTTCTGGCTGAGCACCAGGCCGGGCACGAAATAGCCGGCGGCTCCCGACAGGATGATGAAGGCCCAGCGGCTGGTGGTGGTGGAATCGGCGCTCGCCATCCACTGATTGACCAGGAACGCGCCGATCGCCGCGCCCACGAGGCAGGCGAAGCGGATCAGGAAGAATGTGCCGACGGCGCGCGGCTCCATATAACCTGCCTGGATCAGTTTCATGCGCAGCCGGGCGACATTTTCCGGATCGCTCTTGGCGTAGAACTCCTGCGCCCGCTTAACCGCCTTCTCGCGCACGACGCTCTGGCTTTTCTTCGGCGCCGCCTCGACCTGCTCGGGAGCCTTCGTGTCATCGATCTTGAGCCGGCGCTTGAGATCGTTGCGGTCGCCTTTGGCCACCACCAGCGGCCACGCCACCGCGCCACCGCCCACCGCCAGGAGCAAAGCAGCCACCGGCATCATCGACGTCGGCGCCAGCGAGGCGAGGAACTGGATCACCTGTTCCATGTCAGAACCGGAAGTTCGACATCTTGAACATGATGATGTTGCCCAGCATCAGCCATGTCACCGAACCGCCCAGCAGATACCAGGTCTTCGGCACGTCCCAGACGCTTTGATAGAATTGCGGCATCAACACCATGATGGCAGTGAAGAGCAGCGCCGGCACCGCCGTCAGGATATAGGCCGACATACGGCCTTCGGTCGAAATGGCGCGTACCTTGCGGCGCAGCTTGCCGCGTTCGCGGATGGTCGTCGACAGCCCGTCGAGGATCTCGCGCAGATTGCCGCCCGAACTCGTCTGGATCGACACCGCGGTGACGAACAGCGGCAGATCCTCCTGGCCGACCCGGTCGAACAGTGAATTCAATGCCGAAACCAGATCGGAACCATAGGTCACCTCGTCGGAGATAACGCCGAACTCGCTGCCGATCGGATCGGGCATCTCGCGCGACACCATGGAGATCGCCACCGGAACCGGATGCCCGGCCTTGAGGCCGCGCGTGATCAGCTCCAGCGCCTCCGGCAGTTGCACGCCGAACCGCTTGACCCGTCGGCTGCGCATGGTACGCAGCACCAGCACCGGTAGCAGTGCTGCCAGCATCACAAACAACAAGATGGCGAGCAGCAGCGGCAGGCCGTACCAGAGCACGGTGAGCATCAGCGCCAGTGCCACGCCCGTCGTGATGGTCAGGAACCTCGGCAAAGGCATCACCATGCCCGACTGCGTGCGCAAGGCGCGGAAACGATCTGGCGAGAACAGCGACGTGCCGGCTTCCAGGCCGCGCTCCTTGCGCAGCTGGATCAGCACCTGTTCCTGGCTGATCTTGCTTTCCTGCAGCTTCATGCGCCGGTTGATGGCCAGGCGCTTGTCGCTGCGGCCGGCATAAAGCAGATAGCAGCCTTCCGCGATCATGATGCCGGTCAGCGCTGCCGCGGCATAGACGACATAGATTGGGCTGAAATTCTCGAACACGCCGCTACTCCTGCGGCCGGCCGGGTTCGAAATATCTGCCGGGGAATTCGATGCCCATATTGCGCAGATCCTCAAGAAAGCGCGGGCGAATGCCGGTCGCCTCATAGTGGCCGAGGATGGTGCCGTCGGCCTCCATGCCGGTGCGCACGAAGCGGAATATCTCCTGCATCTGGATGACGTCGCCTTCCATGCCGGTCACCTCGGCGACGCTGGTCACCTTGCGCTTGCCGTCGGACAGGCGCGTCAGCTGGACGATAAGGTCGAGCGCGCTGGCGATCTGGCTTCGGATCGACTGCACCGTCATCGGCATGCCCGTCATGCCCAGCATCTGTTCGAGACGTGAAATGGCGTCGCGCGGCGTGTTGGCGTGGATTGTCGCCATCGAACCTTCATGGCCGGTGTTCATCGCCTGCAGCATGTCGAAGGCCTCCTCGCCGCGGCACTCGCCGAGGATGACGCGGTCGGGGCGCATGCGCAGGGCATTCTTGACCAGGTCGCGCTGCTTCAGCTCGCCATGACCTTCGATGTTGGCCGGGCGCGTTTCCATGCGTGCGACATGGGGCTGCTGCAATTGCAGTTCGGCCGCGTCCTCGATGGTGATCAGCCGCTCGTCTTCCGGAATGAAGGCCGACAATGCGTTGAGCATCGTCGTCTTGCCGGTGCCGGTGCCGCCGGAGATGATGGTGGTCTTGCGGGCATGCACGGCGGCGGCCAGCACCTCGGCCATATTCTGGGTGATGGCGCCGAACTCGACCAGCTTGTGCAGGCCGAGCTTGTTTTTGGAAAACTTGCGGATCGACACCAGCGGCCCGTCGACGCCCACCGGCCGGATGGCGGCGTTGAAGCGTGAGCCGTCGAGCATGCGGGCGTCGACCATCGGCTGCGATTCATCGACCCGACGACCGACGGCGGCGACGATCTTGTTGATGATGCGCAACAGATGCGCCTCATCCTTGAATGGGATATGGACCTGCTGCAGCTTGCCGCGTTTTTCGACGAAGCAGTTCTGGTGGCCGTTGATCAGGATATCGTTGATGTCGGGGTCTTTGAGCAGCGGCTCGAGCGGGCCGAGGCCGACCATCTCGTCGACAATGTCGTCGACCAGCGCCTCGAGCTCGACGGTGTTGATCGCCATCCGTTCCTGGCGGGTCTTTTCCGACACGAATTCCTGCACCTGCCGGCGCATCTCTTCCTTGGGCAGGCGCTCCAGCGCGACAAGGTTGATTTCCTCGAGCAGCATACGGTGAATGCGCACGCGGGCATCGAGCACCTTGTTGGCGCTTTTGGCGGGTGTCGCATCCGGTTTCGGCGGCAACGCCTTGCGGATCGTCGGAATGACCACCGCATGATGTGCGACCGGCCCCGCATCGGCCGGCTTCAGCGGACGGACGTCACGGTTCTGCAAGGTCGAGAAGCGGCTGGTCATCCGGCTTTCCTCTTCAGGAGGCCCCTGCCGATGCCGAACAGCGAGCGTGATTTCTCCGGCGTCGCGACTGCTTCCTCCGGCAGAATGATCTTCTTCAGATCGTTGACGACATTGGCGTTCGGGTCGATCTCGTGCAGCGGCACGCCGCGGTCGACCGCTTCGCGCACCAACCGGTAATTGTTGGCGATGCCGCCTACGAAATGCTCGCCGAGGATTGCCTGGACATCCGCCTGCTTGACGCCGTTGTCGAACATCTTCTGCTCGAAACGGTTGACGATGACGTTCGGCTTCACCTCCTTGCCGGCCGTCTCGTAGACCGCCTGGATCAGCCGCTGTGTATGGCGCAGGCACGGCACCGTCATTTCGGCGACGATGTAGAGCTTGTTGGAGCCAAGCAGCACGGTCTCCGTCCACGGAAACCAGGTCCGCGGCATGTCGATGACGACATTGTCGAAATAGGCCGAGACGAGATCGAGCATGCGCACCACGACATCGGTCTTGAACGAGCGCATTTCCGATGGACGCGTCGGCGCCGCCAGCACGCAGAGCCCGCTCGCATGCTTGGACAGCATCACGTCCAGCAGCTGCCGGTCGAGGCGCTCGGGCTGGTTTTCGATTTCGGTGATGTCGAAGCGCGGCTCGAGGTCGAGATATTCGGCGCAGGCTCCCTGCTGGAAATTGAGGTCGACCACGCAGGTCGACGCGCCGCGCGTTACCGAATGATGCAGCTGGAAGGCGGTCTGCAGTGCCAGCGTCGTGGTGCCGACGCCGCCGGCGGCCGGCATGAAGGTGTAGATCTGCGACTCGGTGTTTTCCTCGCGTCCCGGCCCTTGCAGCGCGCGCACGACCGAACGCACCAGATCGGCGGTGGTGATCGGCTTGACCAGGAAGTCGGCAACCTGGAGCTGCACCAGGATGCGGACCGCGGCGGCGTTGAACTCCTGGGTGACGACGACGACCGGAACGCGGCCTTCGAGCCGGCGCATGATGCGCTGCAGCGACTCGATCTCCTCCAGCTTTGCCGCATCCATGTCGACGATGAGCGCGCCGAAATCGGCTTCCTGGACCTCGCCGCGCAGTTCGGAAATGTTCTTCTCGACGGTCGAAAGCTGGATCACCTCCGAGGCCGCGAACGCGGTGCGCGTATCCTGCACAAAGGTCCGGTCACTGGACACCAGCAGGATTTTCTTGGTCTTGATGCCGCTTGCCATTTTGTCAGCCTGTCAGGTCATTCCCGGTCAAATCGCCAGGCAAATCAATCGGTTGTCGCTGTTGGTTGCACGGCCTTGGCTGCCGCCGCCTGATCGGCGGCATTCACCGCGGCGTCACTGCGCTGCGCCGGCACCAGAAGCCTGGTGTTCTGGACGCCATATTTCCAGGGGTCGACCATCTGCATGGCCGTATTGGCAGCCTGCGCGTTGCCGGCGCCCGTCGTCGTCCCCTCGCTGCGGACATAGTCGTCGCTAGTGCAGCCGCTGGCGAGGCCGGCGAGCAGCAGCGCAATGCATGGTTCGACGCGCATGGCTTCAATCCTTCGGCAGGTCGAGGAAGTGCCCGACCGTGGTGACCGGGGCCGACTGGGCCGTGCTGCCGCTGGCCATTGCCATGGCGCGGTTGGCGTCGGACGTTTTCACTTCTTCGGTGTTGTTGAGGAAATAGTCGACATTGCTGGCCGGCTGCGTGCCGTCAGTCGGCTCGAGCAACTTCTTGGACGGATCGACCGGCTTGACCAGATAGGGGGTGACGATGATCACCAGGTCAGTCTCGCGCCGCTGATAGGATTTCGACGAGAACAGAGAGCCGAGCACCGGCAGCTTGCCGAGGCCGGGAAGACGCGACGTGGTGATGTCGTTCTGCGACTGCAGCAGGCCGGCGATCATGAAGCTCTGGCCGTTCTTCAAGTCGACCGATGTCCTGGCGCGGCGCACGATGAAGCCCGGCACCGAGATCGTACCGATATTGTAGGAGGCCGAGGCATCGATCGAGGACACTTCCGGCGCGATGTCGAGGCTGACCAGCCCGTCCTTCAGCACGGTTGGCGTGAAATCCAGGCTGACGCCGTATTTCTTGTAGCTGACGGAGATCTTGCCATTGTCCTCGGAAACCGGGATCGGGAACTCGCCGCCGGCGAGGAAGCTTGCCGTCTGGCCCGACCGGGCGATCAGGTTCGGCTCGGCCAGCCGCCTGGCAAGGCCGCGCTCCTCCAGCGCCTTGATGGCAACGTCGATCGACAGGCCGTTCGACAGCAGCCGGCCGATGATCTCGCCATTGCCCGCCGCCGGCACCGTGCCCGGCTCGATGGTGACGTCGCGCCCGCCAAGGCCGTAAGCGAAATTGGCGCTGTATTTGGCGCCGAGATCCTGTCCGGCCTGGCGGTTGATCTCGACGAAGCGGACGTTGAGCTGAACCTGCTGCGAGGACGAGATGTTGACCGAATTGATCACTTCCTCATTGCCGGAGAAGCGGCTGGCGATCTTGCTCGCCTTCTCTGCGGCGACCGCGTCATCGGCCTCGCCCGACAGCACGACACGGCCGTTGGCCGAGCCGACCTTGATCTTGGCATCCGGCACGCTGGCGCGAATGGTGCTGGCCAGCTGGTCGGTGTCCAAGGTCACCTCGATGTCGACCGTTCCGACAAGCTGCTTGTTCTCGTCGAACAGGGCAACGCCGGTGGTGCCGAGATTGTTGCCCAGCACATAGAAGGACTTGTCGGTCAGCGGGTTGACGTTGGCGATCTCCGGATCGCCGATGACGATCTGGTAGAAGGCGGCACTGGTGATGATCGTTTTCGGCTTGCCCTTGGCTACCTTGATCGACGCATTCTTGGTCGATGACACATAGACGATGTCATTGTCGGCCTTGGCCGGCGCGCTGAGGCCGACCATTGCGGCCGCGGCGAGGCAAGCCGCCATCGCAAGCGCCCGCATTGGGCGCAGCCCTTTCGTCATCCGATATGCATGAAGTCCCGACATCTGTCCCGTCCCTCGCCCGGTCCCCACCGGCAGTTATGGCTGGTCCCGCGCAGGAACCTGGTATTCCTCGACCTGCGTGCCGCGCGTCACGATGATCGTCTTGAATTTCGGCTTCTCAGGCTCCTTCGTCGCGGCGGTGAACAGCGCGCCGGCCGCAGCCTGAACGCCGGACGCGACCGAACCGCCGAAGGATGAAATGGTGGTGACGCCGTCCTTGGCAGTGCCACCATCGGCGGCCGAGCGGAGCGACAGTGACAAGGTGCCGACGGTGCGGGCGAGCGCCACTTTCTGGGCGCCGTCCGTTGTCACCTCGATTGTAACGGAATTGGCGATCTGCGGCGTGGTCTGGCGCTGGTCGGCGCCCTGCCCGACGGTCAGCACCTTGGCGTCGGAGACGACGATCTCGGAGGTGACTGTGGAGCCGGCCGCGCCTTGCGCGTTCTTGGCCACTTCCTGGATTTCGCCTGCATCGCGTGTCAGCACCACGTCGACCCGGTCGCCCGGCATCACGAAGCCGCCGACACCGGCGATCTCGTCGGTGCGGATGGTCACCGCCCGCATGCCGGGCGTCATCATGTTGGACAGCGTCGCGCGGCCATTCGGTCCGGACAATTTGCTGAGCAGCACCGGTTCGTTGATCTCGATCGGCGACAACACCACGCGGCTGCCTTCGGCGAGCAAGGAATTGATGGTGGTGAAGGCGCCCTGCGGCACCGACTCTTCCGACCACGGGATTTCGGTGAGCTGCGCGCGGTCGAGTTCCATGCCGTAACGCAGCGGCGCGTTGGCCACGACGATGGTCTTGAACTCAACTTTTGGGGTCACGGGCGCCGGGATCGATGCCGTCTTTTCCTCGGCATCTGCCTTGGCCTGGCTCTTGACCCAGAAATCCGCGGCAAAGATCGAGATCGCGCCGAAAACGGCGGCGATGCCGATCATCGTTATGGCCTTGCCCCTCACAACTAAACCCCTGACGCATGTGGTCTTTTGTTTGTTGAGGCCCACGTTAGGCCGCTTTGTTAAAGATTCAGGAATCCCGGAGCGTCCGCGCGGACCTATTTCCGCCGGCTTGGTTATCGAAAGGTTTTAGGATAAGAAGGGGTTAAATCCCCGAACGTAACAGGAACTTCCGTCGCTTGGCGCTGAAAAGCGTGGCAGTATCGACGGGTGATTCGCGGCACCGGATTCTATGGCAGGCATGGACGACAACAACGATCTTTTCGGCAATCTGGAAAAGCAGCCCCAACCAACCCGGACGTCGGCGCGCCCGGCCGATCCGCTGGTGCAGGCCACAAAGCGTTCTGCCGCGACCAAGGATGGCAGCGAAGGTTATAGCGCCGCCGACATCGAGGTGCTGGAAGGGCTGGAGCCGGTTCGGCGCCGGCCCGGCATGTATATTGGCGGCACCGACGACAAGGCGATGCACCATCTGTTCGCCGAGGTCATCGACAATTCGATGGACGAGGCGGTCGCCGGCCACGCCACCTTTATCGATGTCGAGCTTTCGGCCGACGGCTTTCTGACCGTTACCGACAATGGCCGCGGCATCCCGGTCGATCCGCATCCGAAATTCAAGAAGCCGGCGCTCGAAGTCATCATGACGACGCTGCATTCGGGCGGCAAATTCGACTCCAAGGTTTATGAGACCTCCGGCGGCCTGCACGGCGTCGGCGTCTCTGTCGTCAATGCGCTGTCGGACCATCTCGAGGTCGAAGTCGCGCGGGGGCGCCAGCTTTACCGCCAAAGATTCTCGCGCGGCGTTCCGGTGAGCGGGCTGGAGCAGCTCGGCGAGGTGCACAACCGACGCGGCACCAAGATCCGCTTCCATCCCGACGAGCAGATCTTTGGCAAGGGCGCCGCCTTCGAGCCGGCGCGGCTCTATCGCATGACGCGCTCGAAAGCCTATCTGTTCGGCGGCGTCGAGATCCGCTGGAGCTGCGACCCATCGCTGATCAAGGAAAAGGACCAGACGCCGGCCAAGGCGGAGTTCCATTTTCCCGGCGGCCTGAAGGACTACCTCAAGGCATCGCTCGGCGACGATTTCCAGGTGACGCGCGAAATCTTCGCCGGCAAGAGCGAGAAGCAGGGCGGCCACGGTTCGCTCGAATGGGCGGTGACCTGGTTCGGCGGCGACGGCTTCATCAATTCCTACTGCAACACCATCCCGACCGGCGAAGGCGGCACGCATGAGGCCGGCTTCCGCAATGTGCTGACACGCGGCTTGCGCGCCTATGCCGACCTCGTCGGCAACAAGCGCGCCTCGATCGTCACCTCCGAAGACGTCATGATCTCGGCGGCAGGCATGCTGTCGGTGTTCATCCGCGAGCCGGAATTCGTCGGCCAGACCAAGGACAGGCTGGCGACGATCGAAGCCATTCGCATTGTCGAGACCGCGATCCGTGACCCGTTCGACCACTGGCTGGCCGACAATCCGCAGGAAGCCTCCAAGCTGCTGGAATGGGTGATTGCGCGCGCCGATGAGCGGGTGCGCCGGCGCCAGGAAAAGGAAGTGTCGCGCAAGACCGCGGTGCGCAAGCTGCGCCTGCCCGGCAAGCTCGCCGACTGCACGCAGAATGCCGCGGCGGGTGCCGAGCTGTTCATCGTCGAGGGCGACTCGGCCGGCGGCTCGGCCAAGCAGGCGCGCGACCGCGCCAGCCAGGCCGTCCTGCCGCTGCGCGGCAAAATCCTCAACGTCGCCAGCGCCGGCAACGACAAGCTGGCCGCCAACCAGCAGATATCCGACCTGATCCAGGCGCTCGGCTGCGGCACACGTTCAAAATACCGCGACGAGGATCTGCGCTACGACCGCGTGATCATCATGACCGACGCCGATGTCGACGGCGCCCACATCGCCTCGCTGCTGATCACCTTCTTCTACCAGGAAATGCCGAACCTGGTGAATGGCGGCCACCTCTATCTGGCGGTGCCGCCACTCTATTCGATCCGGCAAGGCGGCAAGGTCGCCTACGCCCGCGACGACGCGCACAAGGACGAGCTGTTGCGCACCGAGTTCACCGGCCGCGCCAAGGTCGAGATCGGCCGTTTCAAGGGCCTGGGTGAGATGATGGCCTCGCAGCTCAAGGAAACCACCATGGACCCGAGGAAGCGCACGCTGCTCAGGGTCGACGTGATCGATGCCGTGGCTGCGACCAAGGACACGGTCGATGCGCTGATGGGCACCAAGCCCGAGGCGCGCTTCCGCTTCATCCAGGAACGCGCTGAATTCGCCGCGACGGAAGTGCTGGATATCTGATGGACAGCCGGTCTAGCCTGCGCTTCTGATACGGAGACCAGCTTGTGATCTGGGCGCGGCTGAAAAGCTACTTCGAAACCAGTTTGGCTGGCCTGACGCAGCCGACACGCTCTGACTGGATTTTCGCCCTGCGCACCGTTTCGGCCAGCCTGATCGCGCTTCTCGTCGCCTACGCGCTGAAACTCGACCACCCGCAATGGGCCATGATGACGGTTTTCATCGTCGCCCAGCCGGTCGCCGGCATGGTGTTGGCGAAAGGCTTTTACCGGCTGCTCGGCACGCTGGCCGGCGGCCTCGCGGCGATCGGCATCACCTCGGTTTTCGGCACCAATCCGTGGCTGCTGGTGACGGCGCTGTCCGTCTGGATTGGCCTGTGCACGCTGGTTTCGTCGCTGCTGCGCAACCCGGAAGCCTATGGCGCGGCCCTTGCCGGCTATACCGCGATGATCATCGGGCTCCCGGCTTTCGGCCAGCCGCATGTGATCGTCGATCTCGCTGTCGCGCGCTGCGCCGAGATCGTGCTCGGTATCGTCTGTGCCGGTCTGACCAGCCGGCTGATCCTGCCCAAGCTGGCCGCCGACGCCATCATTTCGCGGCTGAAGCGCAGCATCCTCGACCTTGCCACCTATGCAGGCGGCGCCTTTTCCGGCGGCGACCCGGCGACGCTGGCCGGTCTGCACCGCAAGCTGATCGCCGATGCTCAGACGTTGGCCGAGATGCGCACCTATGCACGGCTCGAAGCGCCGAGCTTCGCCAGCCGCGCCCATCCGGTCCGCCGCACCATCGGCCAGCTCCTGTCGGCGCTGTCGGCAGCACGCGCGCTGCATTCGCACGCGGCGCCGAAAAACGCAGCACTCATCCCGGTGCGCTCCGAACTGCAGTCACTGGTCAGCGAACTTGCAGCCGCGCCCGAGGCGCTGGACGACACGTCGCCCTGGGTCACGCGGCTCGACGCGATTGCCGGCAAGGCCCGGCAAATGCCCGACGCCTCGACCGATCAGGGCGATGACAGGGTCGGCACCATAACGCGCCTGACCATCGCCGCCGATTTCGCCGAAGCCTTCAAGCAGGTGCTGCGCGGTCTCGACGCTCTGCGCGCACCGGTGACGCGCCCGGGCCGGGGCAACAGGCAGCAGCCTGCACTGGTGGTGCACCGCGACTACCCCGGCGCCTTGCGCAATGCCATACGCGCGGCCCTCGCCACGCTGGCGGTCGCCGCCTTCTGGCTGACGACGAAATGGTCCGATGCGGCCGGAACCGTCATTCTCGTGGCTGTCGTCTCCAGTCTTTTCGCCGCGCGTCCTGACCCGGTGCAGGTGTCCTGGGGCTTCTTCAGGGGAACGCTGCTGGCTTTGCCCTTTGCCTTCCTTGTCGGCCAGATCGCCCTGCCCGCTCTGCCCGGCTTCGGCTGGTTCGCGCTGTTTGTCGTGCCTATCCTGATACCCACGGCGCTGGGCATGGCCAATCCGCGCACTGTTGGTGTGGCGACCGCCTTTGCCATCAACTTCCTCGCCTTCCTCAGCCCGCATCAGGCGATGACCTATGCTCCAGGCCCGTTCTTTGCCGGCTCGGCATCGGTGCTGGTCGGCATCCTGCTGGCGATCGGCGTCTTCATCGTCGTGCTGCCCGCCGATCCGTGGCTTGCCGCCAACCGCATCGTGCGCGCCATGCGCGAGGACCTGGCCCGGCTTTGCCTGCATGAGCGGGTGCCGCGGCGTTCGGCCTTCGAGAGCCTCGCCTATGACCGCATCAACCAGCTGATGCCATTGCTGCAGAACGCCGGCCGGAAAGGCGATGCCGTTCTCGGTGGCAGCGTTGCCGCCGTCACTCTCGGCCTCGAAATCCTGCGCCTGCGCACCGCGCAGCAGAGCCCGGCCACGCCTTCCGAAACCGCGCTTTCGATCGGCAATTTCCTGCGCGGCCTGGCGCGCGAACTGCTGTTTCGAGCACCCGGCGATCCGCGGACGGCAACCATCGCCGTCGCCCGGCAATATGCAGCCGGCCTCTCAGAGCGCAGCAGCAATGCCGACACGCTGCAGATCGCAGCCTCGCTGCGCATCATCGCCGCCGCGGTCGAGGACTTTCCGGATTTTTTCGCCAAGGATAGGGGCTAGGCAGGACAAAGGGCGTGTTGAGATTCAGGTCAGGCCGAGTCGAAAACAGCTGATACCGAGAGCCGGAGCGGAGCGTACTTTCGGTACGTGAGCACCGGAAGCGCAGGCATCAGCTGTTTGCAGGCCGGCATCACCTGAATATCAGCACGCCTAAGCTGCTGCGATCGCCAGCGCATGCCCGCGCGCGTTTTCGCGCAGCGCGTCGAGATGGATCGACTTGACCAGGCCGGCGAGATCGCCTTCGGCGGACTGGCCGCCGAGTTCCTTCAGCATCAGCCAGCTGACTTCCTGCACGCCGGCGACGCGCTTGCCGTTGGCGACCTCGCGCCAGATCTTGAGCGCCCGCAGGATGATACCATGGGTCGGAGCGGCAAGGCCGGCGCCGCGAAACAGCGCCTGCAGCGCAACATCCTGGCCGCCGGCAAGCAGCGCCCGCACCCGTTGCTCCGGCTGCTGGCTGAGCGCGACCAGGGTCGAGCCGAAAAAGTCGACCTTGCCGTGAGCAATGGTGCGGATGATGAAGCTAGCGGTCAGATCGCCGCGCAGCCGCAGATGCTCGATGAGCGCGCCATGTTCCTCCGTGCGCGTGCCTTCGACCAGCCGCACCGAAGCCTTGACGCAGGCATCGCGCGTGACGCGCTCGGCTCTGGCCGCGCCCATCAGCGCCATCACCAGCGGCGAACACTTCAGCGTTTCGCCGAGCTTGACCAGCAGCATATGCCGGCAGTCGGCGGGCAGCCTGACATCGGTGACCATGGCCTCGCGCAAATGAGCGATATGGCCATGCCGCTCGGCCATGCGGCGAAAGCTGAGCGATGCTATATCGGCGCCGTCATTGGCGAGCAGCGCGGCACACGCTTCCGGTTCGCCGATCTCGGCAATGGCCGCGGCAACCGCCATCGAGACGACCGGCCGGTCGGCGATCAGTTTTTGCGTCGCCTTGTGGCCGGCAGCAACGCGGTCGATCAGATCGGCATCGGTGAGCAGCGGCGAGCGCGCCAACACCAAGGCCGCCACTTCCGGCTGGTCGGCGGCAAGCGCGCTGATGATCTGCAGCGGGGCGTGATGGCTCATCGACAGCGCCTCGGCCATCGCCAGCCGCACCTTCGACGAAGCGTCATCAAGCAGCAGCGTCAGCGCCGCCTCCGCAGCGCAGCGGTCCTCGAAGGGCAGTTCGGCGTTGATATAGGCCCTGGCGAGCGCGCTCGCCGCGGCGGCACGCTCCGATACCTTGGCGGTGTAGATCCATTTCAGGAAATGCGAAACAACAACCATACCGCCTGCTTATGCCCCTTGCCGGCAAGTTTCCGGCCCCAAGAATGACCCTAGGCAGAAAAGGTTTACGAACGGTTCACCATGTTTATTAATGCATGTCGCTCAAAAGTGGTCCGGTTTTGAGAGAACGACATGCATCAAACAAAGACGTTAAAGCGCGTCGCATGAATCAGTTTCAGCGCGACGCGCGTTAACTGGCTTGCGGGTGGCATGGGCAGCGCCTATCAACCGTCAACCAGATGAGGAGGAAACGATGGCCGGGCTTTATCTCGAAGAGTTCGTCGTCGGCCATGTCTTCCGGCACACACTGCGCAAGACCGTCACTGAAAGCGACAACATGCTGTTTTCGGTGATGACGCTGAACCCGCAGCCGCTGCATATCGACTTCGACTTTGCCGCCAAAAGCGAATGGGGCAAGCCGCTGGTCAATTCACTGTTCACGCTCGGCCTGATGATCGGCATCTCCGTCAATGACATCACCGTCGGCACCACGGTTGCCAATCTCGGCATGAAGGAGACGGTGTTTCCGCACCCGGTGTTCCACGGCGACACCATCCGTGTCGAGACCACGGTGCTCTCGGTCAGGGAATCGAAATCGAAACCGGACCGCGGCATCGTCGAGTTCGAGCATCGCGCCTACAATCAGAACGACGTTCTCGTCGCCAAATGCACGCGTCAGGCGATGATGATGAAAAAGGCAGCCTGATGCGCTCGCTGCTGTTTGTGCCCGGCGATTCCGAAAAGAAGCTACAGAAGGGTTTCGACAGCGGCGCCGACGTGGTCATCGTCGATCTTGAGGACTCGGTGGCGCCGCAAAACAAGGTAGCGGCGCGCGGCATCGCGGCACGCTTCATTGCCGGCAACAGGCAGCAGACAAGCTCCGCCATCTATATCCGAGTCAACGATCTCTCGAGCGGATTGACCGACGACGATCTGGCCGCCCTGGTCTCGGCCAAACCCGACGGCATCATGCTGCCAAAATCGAATAGCGGACAGGACGTGCAGCAGCTCTCCGCAAAGCTGCGCGTGCACGAAGCCGAAAACGGATTGCCGGACGGCGGCATAAAAATCCTGCCGATCATCACCGAGACCGCTGCCGGTGTGCTGGCAGCCGCGACCTATGCCGGCGCAAGCGCCCGGCTTGCCGGTCTCACGTGGGGTGCGGAGGATCTGTCGGCGGCGATCGGCGCGCGCGCAGCGCGCGACGAAAACGGCCGCTACACCGATGTCTTCGGCCTTGCCCGCTCCATGACCATTCTCGCCGCCGGCGCGGCCGAAGTCGCGGCGATCGACACGGTCTTCCCCGGCTTTCGTGACATGGCCGCCTTCGAAGCCGAATGCGTCGAGGCAGAGCGCGACGGCTTTACCGGCAAGATGGCGATTCACCCGGCACAGGTGCCGGTCATCAACGCCGCCTTCACGCCATCGGCGGAGGCGGTGGAACGCTCGCAGGCCATTGTCGCGGCCTTCGAGGTGGCCGGAAATCCCGGCGTGGTCGGCATTGACGGCAAGATGTACGACCGGCCGCATCTGCGGCTGGCCGAACGGCTGCTGGCTCGCGCCAGGGCGGCTGGCGTTTCCTCTTAGTCCCGCGCCAGGACGATGACCCGGTCCTCCGGCAGGTAGGCCAGCGCTTGCGACTTCAGCGGGTTGACGGTGACGCCGCCCAGCGCCCGCTCATCGGTCTGCGCGGCGCGGACGCGCCGGTAACCGATGGCGATCTCGCCACGCAACCGCGCCGATTCCGCGATCGTCCAGAAGGTCACCGGCTGGTCGATGGCGACATAGTCGCCGACCGGGCGCATGTAGATTTCGGAGCCCTCTTCGTCGAGCAGGTCATCGAAGATCGCGGCGAGATACTGGTTCTCCGACGCCTGCGCCAGCATCAGGCTGACCAGCCGGTTGCTGACGACGAAATCATCGGCCTTGGTCACCGCCGCCAACTCGCGGTTGCGCACATCGATCATCTCACTGACGATCGAGATATGCGTGCCGGCAACATCTGAAATCTTGCGCAGATGCAGCAGCGTCACCAGCGTGCGCGTATCGGCGGGCTGCGCTGCCATGGTCTCGCTGTAGCCCAGCACGAGCACATGGTCATAGGAAGGTACGTCCAGGCTGGCAAGCTCGGTGCTGCTCGACGTGTCGGTGATGCGGCAGGACACCGCCAGATTGTCGCCGACGACCGGCAGTCCGGCAACTTCCTGCTCGAGGCCGGGCGTATCGGCGGCAATGGTCAGGATCGAGCCCGGCGCGACATAGCGCGACAGTTCATAGGTGATGATCGGACCGCGCCGGTTCCAGCCGAGGATCAGCGTGCGCTCGGGCTTCGCCTCGACAGGCTGATGGCGAAGGATCGCAGTGGTATCGACCTTGGCCGCCGCGCCTCCCAGCTTGATGGCGGCATCGTCCTCGGCGATGATGATAGCGCGCATGTCCTTGCCGATCACCAGCTCCGACGGCGGGTTGAGATTGACGCGGCCGTTTTGGTCGCAGAGCCCGATCAGCGCGCAATGCTCATACGCCATCACCGCCTCGCCGAAGGTCTTGCCGACAAGATCTGACTGTTCGGTCGTGTAGATTTCGCAGCCGTCGAAATCGAGCAGCTCCGAATAGACGCCGCTGAGACCCGACTGCCGGCTCGAATGTACGACGATGCGCGAGATCAGCTGATCGGCCAGCACGAGCTGCACCTCCGCCCCGCCGACGACGCGGGCGACCTCGGCGTTCTTGCCGTCGCGGATCTCGGCGGCGATATTGTAGGGCGCGGTGCGCCGGTTCGGGTCGTTGGCCAGCGCCAGCACCGTCTTGATCACCTGCGAATCCGGATCGTCGCCGTCCGGTGACAGCACGATGACCGAGCGCGACGTCTGCGGGTTGACGATGGCGAGATCATAGAGGTCGGTCGGGTCACCGCTGCGGCAAATGATGCGTGTGTTGCCCAGTTTGTCGACCTTGGCGGCGATCTCGTCCTCCATCGCGACCTTGTCCATATTGGCCATGACGACGATGCGCGGATGGCGGCGGCTGGCATTCGCAATGACGAGTTCAGAGATGACGTCGAAGATCGACGGCGACCAGTTGAGGATGATGGTGTGGTCGCTCTCCAGCACCCGCGAACGGCCCTTGCGCAATTCATCGAGCTTGCTGTCGACGCCGGCGCTGAGCACGCCGATCAGCGCCGACACGACGAAAATGCCGGCAAGCGTGACAAACAGCATGACGAGCCGGAAGGCCCAGCCGGTGTCGCCGCCCATCGTACCGGAATCGAGCGTACGCATCAGCGATTCCCAGAACGCTTCGAAGAAGTTCAGCGGCTCGCCGCCCTCCGGCGCGATGCGGGTCACGGCAAGGAAAGCCGCGGCGGCGATGATGATCAGCAGGGAAGCGACGGCAAGCCAGCCGATCAGCGCGATGGGGCCGGCGGCCATGCTCTTGTCGAACCCGTAGCGCAGCCGGGTTGCCAACGAGTCTCGTTTCTTCATGCCGCCGGCGCCCCCGCAATCCCAAGGTCGGTGCGCAAGCGCATCACCCAAGCCGCCCTCTTACCGTGCGTTTGGACGAACGGCATCGCTTTTCACGTGTGCATCGCCAAGGCATCCACAGAAACGTCGAACCTACCAAACGCGGCTGGCAAGCCGCCGTGAACCGGCTCGCCACGGCTCGCACACCAGTCAGCCGTTCCACGGCCCCGTATAATCGGCATAGAGCTTTGCCGGATCGGGCCGCGGCCGCTCCGGCGCCGGCCCCTGGTAGGAGCCGATATGGACGAAGCCGATGACGCGTTCCTGTGGCGCCAGTCCAAGCAGTGCCCTGCCCTCGGCCACGTCGGAATACCAGTTGCTGATCATGTTGGTGCCGTAGCCCAGCGCATTGGCCGCGATCATCAGGTTCATCGCCGCCATACCGCCGGACAGGAACATTTCCCATTGCGGGATTTTTGGGTTGTCCTTCGGAACCGACACCACGCCGATCACCAGCGGCGCACGCGAAAACCGCGCCAGCTCCTGGTTGCGGCGGTTTTCCGGCAGCGGCCCCTCGCGCTGTTCGGCAAGTGCGGCCAGTTTCCTGCCGATCTCGACGCGCGCTTCGCCGCGATAGAGGATGAAACGCCAGGGCTCCAGCCGGCCGTGATCGGGCACACGGCTTGCAGTTGCGATCATGGTCGCGATATCGGCATCGCTAGGCGCCGGTTCCTTCAATTCAGGGATCGGTGCGGAATTTCGGGTCAGCAGGAAGTCGATGATCGGCGACGCCATGGGGGCCTGGTCTCCTAAAGCACTTGATTTTGAGCTGAAGCGCGCCATCGCGGATCGGGGCGGCTCGGGCATTGGCGCGGACGCGCCGGACGAAAGAGCCTGTTGCCAAGGCGGATCGGACTCTTAAGCCTTGAAATTGCCACCGCCTTGGGCTTCAACGCAAGGCATGTTTGAGGGGACATTGCGCCTTTTGCTGATTTGGCTCGCCGCAGCGCTGTTTGCGCCGGCCTCGATGGCCATGGCACAGAATGCCGACGGCATCTCCAATCTGAAACTCCCCGACATTTCGAGCTATGCATCGCCCAAGAGCGAGAGGTCGCTGGCGCTCAGTGGCGGTGGCGCCATAACGCTGTCGGCGCAGTTGACCGACAAGGGCGCCGATATCACGCGCGGCATCGTCTGGCGTGTGTTCAAACCCGAGGCGGCCAGCGACGGCAAGCTGCCGATGGTGGCGTCCGCGCATGGCGGCACCGCGGTGTTCCAGCTCGAACCCGGCAGCTATCTGGTGCACGCCTCCTACGGACGCGCCGGCGCCACCAAGCGCATTACCGTCGGCAAGGACGCCAAGCGCGAAAGCCTGGTGCTCGATGCCGGCGGCCTCAAGCTCGACGCGGTGCTCTCGGGCGGCGTGCGCATTCCACCCAAAAAGCTGCGCTTTTCCATCTATGAGGGCACCGCCGAGGCGAATGGCGACCGCGCCTTGATCATTCCCGATGTCGAGCCGAACAGCGTCGTGCGGCTCAACGCCGGCGTCTACCATGTCGTCTCCACCTATGGCGCGGTGAATGCCGTCATTCGCTCCGACATCCGGGTCGAGGCCGGCAAGCTGACCGAAGCCACGGTCGAACATCGTGCGGCCGAGATGACCATGAAGCTGGTGCGCGAGACCGGCGGCGAAGCCATCGCCGATACATCCTGGTCGCTGCTCAACGAATCCGGCGACCCGATCAAGGAAGCCGTCGGCGCCTTTGCCTCGATGGTGCTGGCCGAAGGTCAGTACACCATCATCGCCAAGAACCGCGACCGCATCTACCAGAAGGATTTCACCGTCGTCGCCGGCCAGAACCAGGAAATTGAGGTCCTGGCCACCGAGGCGTCGGCCATCGATCCCGAGGAAGGCGCCGACTAAACCGGCCGGTTTTGCCTGCCCAATCGAAGGTGTACCCGTTTCGTCAGGCTGCCTTGCGCAGGCGGCGCGGCAGGAAATGGACGCGACCACGCGGCTGCGCGGCCGGCGCCAGGTCGAAGACACCCCGATGCAAACGCTCGAGCAAGGTCTTGCGGTCGCGCAGCGGCTCCAGTTCGTCCCAGCGCAGCACGTTGCCGACGCGAACGTCGATCGCCTTGCCGGACAGCCGTGCGAATTCGCGGATGAGCATTGAAAGGCGCAGCGTCAGCGATGCCTTGCCGACGAATTTCGCCACCCTTCCCTCGCGCTCGGCCATGTTCATCGGACCGCTGACAAGGTGGAACAGCCGCCCGTTCTGGCCGGAAAAATGCATCGGCACCACCGACGCCTTGGCGTCCTGAACGAGGCGCGCCGGAAACATCTTCCACGGCAGGTCGCGCGCGCGGCCAAAGCCTTTCGGCGCGGTGGCAACGCCGCCGGCCGGAAACACGACGATGGTGACGCCCTCTTTCAACAGCCGCACCGCCTCGTGGCGTACCGCCATGTTGTTCTTCACCGCGTCCTTGGTCTCGGAAAAGTCGATCGGCAGCGAGTACGGTTCCATCTCGCGGATCTTGAGCAGATCCTTGTGGATCATGACCCGGAACGGACGCCCGAGCTGCTCGACCAGCGACAGCACGGCAATGCCGTCGCCGATGCCGAACGGATGGTTGGCGACGATCACCAGCGGCGCGTCAGGCAGCTTCGCCGGCGGCCACTGATCGGCGCTGCGCACCTTGACGTCGATCAGCTCCAGCATGCGGCTGAACACGCGCTCGCCCGTCGGCGCCACCTGGCGGCGCCAGAAGTCGTAGAGCGCAGCATAGCGGTCGCGCCCCGACAGGCCTTCGATGGAATGGATGAACCAGCGCGTCAGCGCCGGCTGGCTCGCATTGGCGTAGGAGAGCTCGGGAAACGGTCTTTCCCGCATTTTCAGCTTGAGCATGGGGGCTCGTTACAGGGTTGGCGTGACAGGCATGTGAAAATGGCGGTGGATCGCTCCACCGCCATTCCCGCAGATATCGATGGGTCAGGCTGCGCGCCGTCTGCGGTCGGGCGAAGTGGCCTCGTCGGACAGCAGCTTGAGCGCATCGGCCAGCTTGAGCGATTCCTGGTCGCGGGAGCCGAGCCGGCGGATGTTGACCGTCTCCTCCTCCGCCTCGCGCTTGCCGCAGACGAGGATCACCGGAACCTTTGCCAGCGAATGCTCGCGGACCTTGTAGTTGATCTTCTCGTTGCGCAGGTCGGCTTCGGCGATAAGCCCCGCCGCCTTCAGCTGTGCGACGACCTTTCGCGCGTAGTCGTCGGCGTCCGACGTAATCGTCGCCACCACCACCTGCAGCGGCGCGAACCACAGCGGGAAATGACCGGAATAATGCTCGGTGAGAATGCCGAGGAAGCGCTCCATCGAGCCGCAGATGGCGCGATGCACCATCACCGGCTGCTTCTTTTCCGAATCCGAACCGATGTAGAAGGCGCCAAAGCGCTCCGGCAGGTTGAAATCGACCTGCGTGGTCCCGCACTGCCATTCGCGGCCGATGGCGTCCTTCAGCACATACTCGAACTTCGGCCCATAGAAAGCGCCCTCGCCCGGATTGATCGAGGTCTTGATGCGGTTGCCCGAGCGCGTCCGGATCGTATCCAGCACGCCGCTCATGATCGCCTCGGCATGATCCCAGGCCTCGTCGGTGCCGACGCGCTTGTCAGGCCGCGTCGACAGCTTCACGCTCACCTCGTCGAAGCCGAAATCGGCATAGGTCGACAGGATCAGGTCATTGATGCGCAGGCACTCGGCGGCAAGCTGATCCTCGGTGCAGAAGATGTGCGCATCGTCCTGCGTGAAGCCGCGCACACGCATCAGCCCGTGCAGCGCCCCGGACGGTTCGTAGCGATGCACATTGCCGAATTCTGCAAGCTTTACGGGCAGATCGCGATAGGATTTCAACCCATGCT
Organism: Mesorhizobium sp. P2_E7; assembly: GCF_056403855.1. NCBI lineage: Bacteria > Pseudomonadati > Pseudomonadota > Alphaproteobacteria > Hyphomicrobiales > Phyllobacteriaceae > Mesorhizobium > Mesorhizobium sp. P2_E7. The sequence continues at coordinate 1,587,625 of NZ_JBFUER010000001.1, forward strand.
TGAATATCTGCACGTGACCCGGACAATTCATCGGCTTCAGCGCGAACACGCGGTCGTCGTCGGTGTCGTCGCCGGCCACCGTCACCTTGAACATGGCGTCGCGGTACCAGCCCCAGTGGCCCGACGTCTCCCACAGGCTCTTGTCCAGAACCTGCGGCGCGTTGACCTCCTGGTAGCCTTGCTCGTCGAGGCGGCGGCGCATGTAGTTGACCAGGTTCTGGAACATCTTCCAGCCCTTGGCGTGCCAGAAGACGACGCCCGGCCCCTCTTCCTGGAAATGGAACAGGTCCATCTCGCGGCCGAGTTTGCGGTGGTCTCGCTTCTCCGCCTCCTCCAGCATCGTCTGGTAGGCATCGAGTCCAGCCTGCTCGGCCCAGGCCGTGCCGTAGATGCGGGTCAGCATCGGATTGTTCGAATCGCCACGCCAATAGGCGCCCGCCACCTTCATCAGCTTGAAGGCGTTGCCGATCTGCCCGGTCGAAGCCATGTGCGGGCCGCGGCAGAGATCGAACCAGTCGCCCTGGGCATAGATCTTGAGATCCTGGTCCTCGGGAATGGCGTCGATCAGTTCGAGCTTGTAGCGCTCGCCCTTGTCGGCGAAGACTTTTTTTGCCTTGTCGCGCGACCAGACTTCCTTGGTGAACGGCTTGTTGCGCGCAATGATCTCGCGCATCTTTTTCTCGATCACCGGGAAATCGTCCGGCGTGAACGGCTCGTTGCGGGCAAAGTCGTAATAGAATCCGTTCTCGATCACCGGCCCGATCGTGACCTGGGTTCCCGGCCACAACTCCTGCACGGCTTCCGCCAGCACGTGTGCCGCGTCGTGGCGGATGAGCTCCAGCGCGCGCGGGTCGGTGCGGGTGATGATCTCGACCTTGCCGGACTTGCCAAGCGGATCGGAAAGGTCGCGCACGGTGCCATCGATGGCATAGGCGACGGCTTTCTTGGCCAGCGACTTCGAGATCGATTCGGCCAGGCCCGCACCGGTCATCGCCGCGTCGTAGTCGCGGACGGAGCCATCGGGAAATGTCAGGGAAACGGAATTCAGCATCAGGTATCTCCTATCCAGTCCCGCAAACGAGCGCGGGTGGTCGTGGTGTGAAGCCGGAAGCATCCGGCAGCGGGCGGGTTTTAGAGGCAGCACGGCGTGAGGTAAAGAGCGGTCATTGGCGCAGCCGTCAGGAAATGGCGCGACAGATGTCGCAGCCCAGTCGCACAGGCTTGCGAATTTCCCGGACGCGGGTTGGAATCCCAGGCATGGAAGACTTAAAACCCAGCCGAACCGCCCTGGGCGTCGCGCGCATGCGGGCCCTCCACCAGTTCTCACGGCAGGCGGGGCTGTTTCGCGACCCCTATGCGAGTGCGATTCTGGGCGATGCTGCACCGACGGCGCAGGACCTGGAGCAGGAAGATGAGCGCAGCCGGCGCATGCGCCTGTTCGTGGCGGCGCGTGCCCGTCTCGCCGAGGACTGGCTGACTGCGGCGGTGCGCAGGGGCGTCCGGCAAGTGGTGGTGCTCGGCGCTGGCCTCGACACGTTTTCGCTGCGCAATCCCTACCCCAACCTTGCCGTCTTCGAAGTAGACCATCCGGCAACGCAGGCCTGGAAACGCAAATGCATCGCCAATGCTGGCCTTGCCGAACCGCCGGCCACCACTTTCGTGCCTGTCGATTTCGAGCGGCAGAGCCTGGCGGACGAACTGGCATTGGCTGGTCTGAAGCCGGCGGAGCCGAGCTTTTTCATCTGGCTTGGGGTCGTGCCATATCTGACACAGGAAGCCATCTTCGGCACCCTGTCCTGGATTGCTGGCATTCCCGGCTCTGAGGTCGTCTTCGACTATAGCGAGCCGGCCGAGAACCGCGATGCGGCGGGACGGGCTGCGCTGTCCTTCCATGCAGCGCGCGTCGCCGCTGTCGGCGAGCCCTGGATCAGCTTCTTCGTCCCCGCCGCACTGGCGCAATCGCTGCGCGAGCTCGGCTTCGATGAGATCGAAGATCTGGAAAGCGGCGACATCGCCGCCCGCTTCTCCAGGGCGCCAAAGGCAGAGGCAAGGAATTCCGGCGGCCACCTTATCCGTGCCCGCCGAAGCGTTTAAGCCAAGGTCACTTCACCAGCTGCGGCAAATCCTTCAGGAAAGCCGCGCGTGTCGCGGGGCCTTTCGGCGTGTCGATCGGCTTGGTGTCGACGACCAGTCGGGCAAAGACGATCCTGCGGTCGCCCTTTTCGGCCCAGCCCACGAACCAGCCGAGAGAACGCTTGTCCTTGCTGTTGCCGAGCCTGGTGCTGCCGGTCTTGCCCTGCACCGTCCAATCACCGGCTTGAAAACTTGGCAAGACGGCCCTGGTCATCTCATGCGCCTTGGCAGAAACCGGCATTTTGTCGGCAAGCAGCTGGCGCAGGAATTCTGTCTGTTCGACCGGCGATATCTCAAGCGAGGAATTGATCCAGGATTGCGTGAGCCCGTTATCCTTGCCGGCATCGCCCGAGACATCCATGTTGCCGTAGTCGAATTTAGATACATAGCCGGCAAACTTCTCGCTCCCCAGCCGGCGCACGATCTCGCGCGAATACCAGACGATCGAGTCGCGCTCCCAGATCGTCGGGTCGACGGTTTTGTGGTCGCGCTTCACCGCCTTGAACTCAGGCTTGTAGTCCCAGCTCGGCGTATGCGCGTCGCTCAGGATGCCGCTGTCGTAACCGATCAGCGCCAGCGGCACCTTGAAGGTCGACGCCGGGCTGACGCGTTGGTCGCAGACGCCGTTCTGATAGAGCGTCTCGCCGCTCGCCGCGTCCTGGATCAGCGTGCATTCGAGATCGCCAAGCGGTGCCGATTGCGCGCGCATCGGAAACCCCAGAAACCAGGCCAGCAGGAACAGGACCGCGGCAATAATGAAGGGATGGGTTTCGATCCGACGCATGTGAGCTCTCCTGGGGAATGACAGAAGGCGCTTAGCGAAGCGTCTTGGCTCGATTTTGACTCAAATGCGCAGTCTTTGTGCAGGCTGACGTTAACCCTACCGGATCGTAAAGAAATGCGGCTTTGGCGATTCGAATCGGCGACCTAGAGTCCCGTCAGGCTTCACCCCGCTTCTTGCCGATCCGCCAATACCGCCAAGGTGTGAACCAGACATAGCGCGGAGCGAGCACCTCCGGCACACCGTCTATGCCATGCGTGCCGAACGGCCCGCAGCGCAGCACGCGGAACAGGCCCATCCAGCCGCCGGCCCACAGACCGTGGCGGGCAATCGCCTCATGCGCGTATTCGGAACAGGTCGGGAGATGCCGGCAGGAATTGCCGACGAAGCCGGACAGCGTCAGCTGGTACAGCCGCACCAGCGACGTGCCGAAAATGCGGCCGGGCGTCTTGCGCCATGGGCCGGGCCAGTTGCGCCCGCGCTGGGTCTGTCCGGCGGCATGCACATGCCGATGTTGGTCGCCCACCGCTGTCTCTTTCCGAACGTGATCCCGAAACCGGCTTCCGGGTCAGCTTGCGTTTCCAGGTCGATAGATGTGGGCTTCGGCTGGCAAACGCAATCCCGTTCACTCACTCGCCTCTTTCTTGGCTTCAGTGTCGCGAGCGGCGAAAGGGGTGCCGCTCCGCGGGAGCCGCCCAGCGGCTGGCTGGCCTTTCCTCAATGCGCGGGGCATGACGCCGCCTGTCGTCACGCCATTGAAACGTCGCGATCCGCATCACATCGCCAAAGATTTCCAGAAACTGGATCATGTCCGTGTCTCCTTTGAGACGGATTAGACGCCCACTGGTCTTCGCCTTCAAACGAGTATAATTTCCGCTTCGGATAACTTTGGGTTATGCGAATGAAGCGCGGACGGCTGCCCCTGACGGCGTTGCGGAGTTTCGAGGCGGCCGGCCGGCAATTGAGTTTCAGCAGGGCGGCCGAGGAGCTGTTCGTCTCGCAGGCAGCGATCAGCCGGCAGATCCGCGAACTCGAGCAGTTCCTGCGCCGGCCCTTGTTCCACCGCCATCACCGCCGCGTCGAACTGACCGAGGCTGGCCAGCGCCTGCTCGACCAGTTGGTCAGGAGTTTCGACGACATCGACAGACTGCTTTCGGACCTGGTGGCTGCCCCTGCGCAGTCGGTGGTCCGCGTCAGCGTCGAACCATCGCTGGCCTCGGTATGGCTGTTGCCGCGGCTCAACCGCTTCACCAAGTTGCGGCCCGACATAGACGTCTCCCTCGAAGTCGATCCAAGGCCGATCGAGTTTCGCAGCGATCAGCCTGAACTCGCCTTGCGCTTCAGCGCGCGCGCCACCACATGGCCGCGGAGCGAGGCCGAATGGCTCGCCTCGACCGTCGATTCACCGGTCCTGTCGCCGGCCTTGCTGGCGTCAGGCCCTGCTCTCGAAAAGCCGCTCGACCTCGCCCGCTACACGCTGTTGCACGAGGAAAACCGTCAAGGCTGGGCGCGCTGGTTCGAGGCAGCCGGCGTGGCCGCCGACGCCATTCCGGCGCGCGGCCCGATGCTGGCGGATGTGTCGCTGTCGAAGCAGGCGGCCCTGCTCGGCCACGGCGTGGCGCTGGGCGACCTTTTGCAGATCGGCGAGGAGATTGCGTCCGGCGCGCTGATCAAGCCGTTCGACATCGACGTCGCATCCGGCGCCTACTGGCTGGTCGCCAGGAGTTTGAAGGACCTGCCGGAACCGGCCAAGGCTTTTGCCGATTGGGTGAGAAGCGAATTTGCCGAAAGCAGACGCGCGCAGGAACACCAGACCTAAGCCGGCGTCCTTCTTAAGCCTTCGGTTTCTATTTCTGCTGCGCGCTGGATGACATCACTCGGGCGTCGAAATTGACCGTCGTCTCGCGCCAAGCCTGGTAGCTATCGGCAAAAGCTGCAAGGCCAGTGAAGGGCGCACAACGGGTAATTGCCCGAACTGCGCTATCATTGAACCTCTTGCCCTGTGGTTCTGTCGCGGGGTTGAGTATCTTTGGCGGTCCGGCGAGCGAGCCATCCGGGTTCAGACTGATTTGGACGCGCGTGATCGCGATCACGGATCCGTCGTCGACTGGGATAGTCCAGCAGTCAGCCAGCTTGTCAGAAAGGTAGGCGGCAGCCTTCTGCTTCGAAGCGCTTTCTGCTCCTGCCGCATAACCGCTCGTCACCAGCGAAACCGCAAGGCCCGAAGCCACCGTCAACCAATGCAAGCGGTTCCTCCATCATGGCCGGCGCGAAACCGGCGCTATGTCACGCGGCTTCTTCGGCGCGTTTCTTCTCGATCTGGCCGATGGCGTCGACGACCGCGTCGAAGGTCAGCATGGTCGAGGCATGGCGCGCCTTGTAGTCGCGCACCGGCTCCAGATATTTCAGATCGGCGAAACGACCTTCTGGCGGCGCCCCGTTTTCCTTGAGCATCTTCAGCATGGTGTCGCGCACAGCCCGCAATTCGTCAGCGCTGGCGCCGATGACATGCTGAGCCATGATCGAGGACGAGGCCTGGCCAAGCGCGCAGGCCTTCACGTCATGGGCGAAATCGGTGACGACGCCATCGTCCATCTTGAGGTCGACAGTCACTGTCGAGCCGCACAATTTGGAATGGGCGCGTGCCGTCGCGTCCGGATCATCGAGCCGGCCGATGCGTGCGATGTTTCCGGCAAAACCCAGAATTTTCGCATTGTAGACGTCGTCAATCATATTTTTCCAATCCGTCGCCGCCAAGCGAACAGCGATTGCCGCTGTGGCGTCTTTCATTCGCTGGGCACGACCATATATAATGCTGGCAGTCGGGTATCGACAAGGCAACGCAAAGCCGCCGTCCTTGCCCATTTCGTTCACGCCGCTTGCGGGCTGGAAACAGGGCGAGTTTTCAGCACCCGAAAGGTCGTGGTCCGTTCAACTCGTTCCTCCTGAGAGAGGAACTACGGGAGACGCCTTTATGGATGCCGTCATCAAGAAAATCATGCCCCCCTCCGACTATCTGGACAAGCCGGTCACCGACAGACCGAGCGAGGCCGAGGTCGAGGCCGCCGTGCGCACGCTGTTGCGCTGGACCGGCGACAATCCGAACCGCGAGGGTCTGATCGACACGCCCAAGCGTGTCACCAAGGCCTTCCTCGAAATGTTCAACGGCTATGACATGTGCCCGGCCGAAGAACTTGGCCGCACTTTCGAGGAAGTCGCCGGCTATGACGATCTCGTCATCGTCAGGGACATCCAATTCCATTCACATTGCGAGCATCATATGGTGCCGATCATCGGCAAGGCGCATGTCGGCTATCTGCCGGACGGCAAAGTCGTCGGCCTGTCCAAGATTGCCCGCGTCGTTGATATTTTCGCCCATCGCCTGCAGACGCAGGAGGCCATGACTGCGCAGATCGCCGGCGTCATCCAGGACGTGCTCAATCCGCGCGGCGTCGCCGTCATGATCGAGGCCGAGCATATGTGCATGGCCATGCGCGGCATCCGCAAGCAGGGCTCCACCACGCTGACCTCGACCTTCACCGGCGTGTTCAAGGACACGCCCGAAGAACAGGTCCGTTTCGTCACCATGGTGCGCGGCCTCGGGGTGTAAGCCCCTTGCCGGCATCGCTAGATCAAGGACCGGCGATGTCGGCACTAACATTTCCCAAGGCTCCATCGGACAAGAAGGCGCTGGAAGAAGGCGCGGTGTTCTCACCGCGCTTTGACGCCAGCGGTCTCGTCACGGTCGTCGTTACCGATGCCGAAGACGGTATGCTCTTGATGGTCGCGCATATGAATGCCGAGGCGCTGGCGCTGACGCTGGAGACCGGCATCGCCCACTACTGGTCGCGCTCGCGCAACGCACTTTGGAAAAAGGGCGAAACCTCGGGCAATTTTCAGCACGTCGTCGAGATGCGAACCGACTGCGACCAGGACGCCTTGTGGCTTCGCGTGAAAGTGTTGGGCCACGACGCAACCTGTCACACAGGCCGGCGTTCATGCTTTTATCGGACGGTGGGGATCAACGACGGCAAGGCAACGCTTGCCGACGATGGCAGCACGCCGCTGTTCGATGCGGAAGAAACGTACCGGAAGCCTGCGTGAACCATTCAACAGTCGCAAACCACTCATATTCACTATTTTCAAACGTCCGTCCTGTAGAACGGACTTGGGACATGGGAGATCATGATGCTCGAATGGGCGTCATTGCGTAGCAGACCAGACGTGCGGGAGGCCAATGGCCCCTCATCGTCCGGCGGTGTGCCTGACCCGCAACCTGCGGGCAAGACAGGCATTTCGCTGGCGCTTGGCGGCGGCTGCGCCCGCGGCTGGGCGCATATCGGCGTGCTGCGCGCACTCGATGAAGCCGGCATCGAAGTCTCGATGATCGCCGGCACCTCGATCGGCGCGCTGGTAGGCGGCTGCTACCTCGCCGGCAAGCTCGACGAGCTCGAGGAATTCGCCCGCAGCCTGACCAAGCGCCGCATCTTCGGCCTGCTCGACCTCAATCTGCGCGGCAGCGGCCTGTTCGGCGGCATGAAGCTCGATGCACGCTTGCGCGAACATATGGCCGGCATCCGGTTCGAGGACCTGACAAAGCCCTTCGTGGCCGTTGGCGCCGAAATCCGCACTGGCCATGAAATCTGGCTGTCGAACGGCTCGCTGATCACCGCCATGCGCGCCTCCTATGCGCTGCCCGGCGTGTTCGAACCGGTGAATTGCAACGGCCGCGTACTGGTCGACGGCGCGCTGGTCAATCCGGTGCCGGTTTCGGTCTGCCGTGCCTACGAGCAGCCGCTGGTCGTCGCGGTCAACCTTCACTACGATCTGTTCGGCCGCGCCGCCGTCATCAAGCACAGCGCCGGCGAACTGCTCATTGAGAAGGACGCGCCGCGGCCCGGCCAGGCCGACCCCGACCATCAGGCGCACCAGACGCGCCTCGGCATCACTGGCGTCATGGTCGAAGCCTTCAACATCATCCAGGACCGGATTTCGCGCGCGAGGCTGGCCGGCGATCCGCCCGACATGTCGCTGCAGCCCAAGCTCAGCCATATCGGCCTGACCGAATTCCACCGCGCCGACGAGGCCATCAGCCTCGGCTACCAGGCGACGATGGCGCAGATCAGCGAGTTGAAGCGGCTGCAGACGGTTCTCGCCTAAGCCAATCCGGCGACATCAGGCCTTTGCCGCATCGGTGATGCGAAACTGCACCGTGCGGTTACCGTTCCAGTAATTGCCCGACAGCGAGCCGGCGACATGGATCGTCTTGCCGAAGAGACAACGAACCGAGACAAATGCACTAATTTGACTGTGTGTCGCTGCATACGGAAAGTCGCCGAAGGAGCTCGGCTGTCTGTGCACAGACAAGGGTATTGGCGATGCCATGCCGGGAGGCCGTTTCGAGTAAGTTGGCAGCGCCCACCACATTGTGGTTTCGAGTCGTCTCCAACAGCGCGATGTCCAGCAAAAATGGCGCCAAGGCTCGCTGTTCAGACAGATCGAGCTTCTGGAACGTCGACTGCCAAGGCGTATCCACGACGCGGATCGCGCTGAAAAGCTCTTCAATCAAAATCGCCGGCGCGAGCTCGCCGACAATGCTGGACGGCGGCGCATTGCCAGGGCGCAACGACAGCGCACAAAGCATGCCCATGACGTAGGCTGTGTGATATGAGGCGGCGATTGCGTACTTGGTTCTCTCGTTGCCCTCGAGGTGGCCGAACTTCTCCGGAACTCCGTTGCCAGCGGGTAGAAACCCAAATCGATCTTCAAGTTCCGCCAACACACGCAACCCGAACGCGGCCGCAGGAGACCAAGGTGCTGCGACAAGAGGCCAGATCATCAGCGTTTCCGCAGCGAGATCAAAGTCTTCGACAAGAAGACTTCGCGCAAGTAACCCTTCCGATTCCCCAATAATTTGCAATCGATCGCGAGGCAATTGGCGATTGGCATATCCGAAATCTGTGAAATACATGAAGGTGTGAGTGTAGGCGTAAGCATCCTCGCGGCTGCCCCACAATAGGTCGAGGGAGTTGTTCATCACAGAGTTCACAGCGATAAGATCGAACTCTGGACCCGGGGGCGTCTGGCTCCACAATGATCGAAGCCACAGTCCTTCCAGTACGCGATGGGGTACTACTTCCCTGCCCCGATGTGCCAAGGCTTCAGCGCTCAAGGCCAGCAGGCAATCGAAGCGTGCGTCTTTAAGTCCGAGTTGGGTAAGCAAGATGTGCGGCATCCCCAACTGAAAGCAAATAGTCGGGTACAGTGCGATTGCAAATGCCGTGCGATCCGCCCTCGCCAGTAGCGCCAGGTCACGCAAAAGCTCATCGACTTGGCTGTCCAGCCGCGCCGACCCTGTGACTGCGCGAGCCGCGTACAGAAACATCGCGGTTTCGGCAAGCGGCTTGTCGGGACCGAAGCTGTCTTCGAGCGCCGCCTCGTCACGGTAGCCGTCTGAACCGAGAGCGCCAATTGCCCGCTTCGCAATCTTTAACGCGAGCGACAACCGGCGCTCCAGATCATCCCGACTCAACATGGAATATCCGGACGTTTACTCACATGCTTCGCAGCAGAAGTCGCGGCGAGAGAGCATGCCCTGTGCCAGATTCGAAGTTCCGACCTCAGCCGATAACCTCTGCGGCGATTCCACGCCCACTGAGTTTCTTTTCCAGGCCGTCATTTATTGGGCCGATGTTAAAACAGGCAAGAATGTTGTAGTGACCAAAGCGGACCCCATAGTCCCCACTGCTAGATGCAGCAATGCTGGCCCCGTGCTCAGCTACAAATTTTCCCAACGCGCCGAAGTCGATAGCCTTGGAAGAAATAAACTTTGATACAATTTCTTCATGTCTGATTACAGGCATTTCTAACCTCCATCAAAACAAACAAATAGATCAGCATTCGCGTCCAAAATTCTACGCTCGCGAACCGAGAGAGTCTAGGGGCTCCAACATGTTCTGTCATTTTTACTTCTTAATCGATGCCTTGAATCGTAGTTAACAACCACGATTACAAACAGGCGGTAGATGACAACTGTCTGTACTACTAATGCGTGTCACCAAAATTTGTAGGCGGACACGTCAGGCCTTGGCCGCATCGGTGATGCGGAACTGCACCGTGCGGTTGCCGTTCCAGTAATTGCCCGACAACGAGCCGGCGACATGGATCGTCTTGCCGCGGTTCTTGAACAGGAATTCGCCGAGCGCGGTATCGACCGCGCGAAAGGCGATCGCCTGGATGCGGCCGCCGCTATCGGACTGCAAATCGGCGCGGATGTGGTTGGTGCCGACTGCCCGCGCGTCGGCCAGCCGGTGGCGCGGCAGCGCGAACACCGGTGCGACATGGCCGGCGCCGAACGGACCGGCCTTTTCCAGTGCATCGAGCAGGGCAAGCGTAGCGCCTTCGGCGGCGAGCGCACCGTCAATGGCCAGGCTTTCCTCGTCCTGCAGCCGGAACACTTCGGCCGCCGCGCGCTCCTCGAAAAAGGCCCGGAGTTCACCGAGCTTGGTGCGTTCGACCGTGATGCCGGCCGCCATGCCATGGCCGCCGCCCTTGACGATCAGCCCGGCATCGGCCGCCTCGCGCACCAGCCGTCCGAGGTCGAAGCCTGATACCGAACGGCCCGAGCCGGTGCCGATGCCGTTGGCGTTGAAGGCGATAGCGAAGGCCGGCCGGTGCGCATGATCCTTCAGCCGCGAGGCGATCAGGCCGACAATGCCTGGATGCCAGCTGGTGCTGGCGGTGACGATGATGGCCGGGCCATTGCCGCCGGCAAGCTCGGCATCGGCCTCGGCGCGCGCCGCGGCCAGCATCTCCAGCTCCATCTGCTGGCGTTCCTGGTTGAGCCGGTCGAGCGTCTCGGCAATCGTGCCTGCCTCGACCGGATCGTCGGTGGCAAGCAGCCGGCTGCCCAGCGCTGCATCGCCGATGCGGCCGCCGGCATTGATGCGCGGCCCGATCAGATAGGCGAGATGAAATGTGCCGATCGGCTCGCCGATGCGCGACACCCGCGCCAGTGCGGCCAGCCCCTCATTCTTCTGCTGGCGCGCCATTTGCAGGCCCTTGACCACGAAGGCGCGGTTGACGCCGATCAGCGGCACCACATCGCAGACGGTCGCCAGCGCGGCGAGATCAAGCAGCGACAGCAGGTCCGGCTGCGCGGCTTCGGGCCTGCGGCTGCGCAAAACCCTCGCTGTCTGCACCAGAGCGAGGAAGACGACGCCGGCAGCGCACAGATGGCCTTGCCCCGACAGATCATCCTCGCGATTGGGATTGACGACCGCGATCGCCTCCGGCAGCGCACCACCGACCTGATGGTGGTCGAGCACCACGACATCGGCGCCTGCGGCTTTGGCCGCGTCGATGGAAACGGCGCTGTTGGTGCCGCAATCGACGGTGACGATCAGCGTCGCGCCACGCGAGACCAGCTCGCGCATCGCCTCCGGATTGGGGCCATAGCCCTCGAAGATGCGGTCCGGAATGTAGATCTCCGACGGCACCGAGAAATGCGTCAGGAAGCGCTTGAGCAGCGCGGACGAGGCGGCACCATCGACATCGTAGTCGCCGAAGATCGCCACCTTTTCCTTGGCCATGACTGCGTCGGCGATACGAGCGGCGGCCTTGTCCATGTCGGTCAGCGAGGCCGGGTCGGGCAACAGGTCGCGGATCGTCGGATCGAGGAAGCGCTCGGCCTTGTCGGCGGTGACGCCGCGCCCGGCCAAGACGCGCGCGACAATGTCGGGCACGCCATGTCCCTGCGCGATCGCAAGCGCCGTCATGTCCTGCCGTTCGCTCAACCGGTGTTCCCAGGAAACACCGGTTGCGGACTGCCTGACATCGAGGAAGAGGCGTTTGTCGCCCGTCATATGACGCGTCGTCTGCAGATTGTCATTTCAGGCAATATGCGACGGCTAAACAGGAAAGTCTCAAAACTTTTCCAGATCCTGGTGACGCGCCTTGATCTCGCGCACGGTGCGCGACGAGGAGCGCAGTACGATGGTGTGCGTGGTGATGTAATTGCCGCCGAACTTGACGCCAGCCAGCATGTTGCCGTCGGTGACGCCGGTGGCCGCAAACAGCACATCGCCGCGCGCCATGTCCTCGGCGCGATAGATCCGCTTCGGATCGGCAATGCCCATCTTGGCCGCGCGCGCCGCCTTTTCTGCCGTGTCGAGGATCAGCCGGCCCTGCATCTGGCCGCCGGTGCAACGCAGTGCCGCCGCCGCCAGCACGCCTTCCGGCGCACCCCCGGTGCCGAGATAGATATCGATGCCGGTCTCTTCCGGGTCGGTGGTATGGATGACGCCGGCGACATCGCCGTCGCCAATCAGCCGGATCGCGGCGCCCGTGGCGCGCACCGCTTCGATCAGCCTTTCATGGCGCGGCCGGTCGAGGATGCAGGCGGTGATTTCGGAAATCGCGACGCCCTTGGCCCTGGCCAGGCTGGCGATGTTTTGCGCCGGCGAGGCGTCGATATCGATGACGCCTTCGGCATAGCCCGGACCGATGGCGATCTTGTCCATGTAGACGTCGGGGGCGAACAACAGGCTGCCCTTTTCGGCAATGGCGATGACGGCCAGCGCATTGGGCAGGTTCTTGGCGCAGATCGTCGTGCCTTCGAGCGGATCGAGCGCGATGTCGACCGCCGGTCCCTTCCCGCTGCCGACTTCCTCGCCGATATAGAGCATCGGCGCCTCGTCGCGCTCGCCCTCGCCGATCACCACCGTGCCTTTGATGGCGAGACGATTGAGTTCCTGGCGCATGGCGTCGACTGCGGCCTGGTCGGCGGCTTTTTCGTCGCCGCGCCCGCGCAATCTGGCGGCCGCGACCGCGGCACGCTCGGTGACGCGCACAACTTCCATGGTGAGTATCCGGTCGAGACCGGCGACAATGCTCTGGGCCACATTCATCGGGAGAAATCCTCGTTCGCACGCGCCTCCGCCAAGGGGCTGCTTCTTGTGTCAAAGCTCCATGACAACGGCAAGACTTGGCCGCTCGATTTTTCGAAATCGCAGCAATATCAATCGATTGAAGGAGAAGGATGACTTTCGCTACCCAGCCCGCTCGATGCGGATGACCTGCGGCTTGTCTGTGAGATGGCCGTCCTTGGTGATGCCGTCGACAGCCTTGCGCACGGCGGCTTCGGTCGTCTCGTGCGTGACCAGGATAACCGTCTTCTGCGCATCGGTTTCCGGCCCGGCCGCGTGCTGAACGATCGATTCCAACGAAATATCGTTGTCGGCCATGCGCTTGGCGATCGCGGCAAAGACGCCGATGCGGTCGTGCACGGTCAGGCGGATGAAATAGCCGCCGGCATGGCTGCGCATCTGCGCCTTCTTGTAGGGGCGCAATTCCTTCGCAGGCAGGCCGAACACCGGACCGTGCTGGAAGCCCGGCCGGCTCTTGGCGATGTCGGCGATGTCGCCGACCACGGCGGACGCGGTGGCGTTGCCGCCGGCGCCGGGGCCGGAGAGCAGCAGTTCGCCCAGAATGTCGGTTTCGATGGCGACCGCGTTGGTGACGCCATGCACCTGCGCGATGACCGAGGCCGTCGGCACCATGGTCGGGTGCACGCGCTGCTCGATGCCGCTGTCGGTGCGCTGCGCGACGCCAAGCAGTTTTATCCGGTAGCCGAGGTCGCCGGCAGCGCGGATGTCGGCCTGGCTGATGTTGGAAATGCCTTCCATGTAGATATCGTTGGCGGCGATTTTCGTGCCGAAGGCCAGGCTGGTCAGGATCGACAGTTTGTGCGCGGTGTCATGGCCCTCGATGTCGAAGGTCGGGTCGGCCTCGGCATAGCCCAGCCGCTGCGCGTCCTTCAGGCATTCGTCGAACGAGATGCCCTCCGCTTCCATGCGGGTCAGTATGTAGTTGCAGGTGCCGTTGAGGATGCCGAAGACGCGGGTGACCGAATTGCCGGCCATCGCCTCGCGCATCGTCTTGATGACCGGAATGCCGCCGGCCACCGCCGCCTCGTAGTTGAGCAGCACGCCCTTCTTCTCGGCGATTTCGGCAAGTGCTACGCCGTGCTTGGCTAGCAGCGCCTTGTTGGCAGTGACGACATGGCGACCGGCCTCAAGCGCTGCCTTGACCGACGAGCGCGCCGGCCCTTCATCGCCGCCTATCAGTTCGACAAAGACGTCGATGTCGGCGGTCTGCGCCATCTTGACCGGATCGTCGAACCATTTGGCGGCGGTGAGGTCAACGCCGCGATCGCGCTTGGCATCGCGGGCCGAAACGGCAGTGACGACGACGTCCCGACCGCACTGGCGCGTCAGCTCGGCCGCCTTGTCGCGCAACACGCGCGCCACCGAAGCGCCGACGGTACCGAGACCCGCAATTCCAACACGCAACGCTTCAGCCATATCCGGCGACGCCCCTCAAAACTGCTCAAATAAGATGTGCGGCGACCTTAGAGCAATTCCAGAAAAAGTGTGAAACGGTTTTCCGTCCGGAATTGCGTCAAAAACAATGAGTTAGAGCAGATCGCCGTTTCGGTGAAACGGTGGACTGCTCTAACGATGCGCGGCGAGCGGCACCACATTGTTCGGCTGCTTGGCGCTGGACGCCAGGAAGCGCTTGATGTTGCGCGCCGCCTGCCGGATCCGATGCTCGTTCTCGACCAGCGCGATGCGCACATGATCGTCGCCATGCTCGCCGAAGCCGATGCCCGGCGCGACCGCCACGTCGGCGTGCTCGATCAGGAGCTTGGAGAATTCGAGCGAGCCGAGATGCTTGAACGGCTCCGGGATCGGCGCCCAAGCGAACATCGAGGCCGCGGGTGCGGGAATGGTCCAGCCGGCGCGGCTGAAGGCGTCGACCATAACGTCGCGGCGCTTCAAATAGACCTCGCGCACTTCGGCGATGTCGGCGCCGTCACCGTTCAGCGCATGTGCCGCCGCCACCTGGATCGGCGTGAAGGCGCCGTAATCGAGATAGGACTTCACCCGGGTCAGCGCCGAGATCAGCCGCTCATTGCCGACGGCAAAGCCCATCCGCCAGCCGGGCATGGAGAATGTCTTCGACATCGAGGTGAACTCGACGCAGACATCGATAGCGCCCGGCACCTGCAGCACCGAAGGCGGCGGATTGCCGTCGAAATAGATCTCCGAATAGGCAAGGTCCGACAGGATGATGATGTCATTCTTCTTGGCGAAGGCGACGACGTCCTTGTAGAAATCGAGCGAGGCGACCAGCGCCGTCGGGTTCGACGGATAGTTGAGGATCAGCGCCAGCGGCTTCGGGATCGAATGGCGGACACCGCGTTCGAGCGCCGGAATGAAGCCGTCATCGGGCTCGACCTGCAGCGAACGGATGACGCCACCCGACATGATGAAGCCGAAAGCGTGGATCGGATAGGTCGGGTTGGGGCACAGGATGACGTCGCCGGGCGCGGTGATCGCCTGCGCCATGTTGGCGAAGCCTTCCTTCGAGCCGAGCGTGGCCACCACTTGCGTGTCGGGATTGAGCTTCACGCCGAAGCGGCGCTGATAGTAGGCGGCCTGGGCGCGGCGCAGGCCGGGAATGCCGCGCGAGGAGGAATAGCGATGCGTGCGCGGGTCGCGCACCACTTCGCACAATTTGTCGACGATCGCCTTCGGCGTCGGCAGGTCCGGATTGCCCATGCCAAGGTCGATAATGTCGGCGCCGCGCGAACGGGCACTGGCCTTCAGCCGGTTGACCTGTTCGAACACGTAAGGCGGAAGCCGGCGGACCTTGTGAAATTCTTCCATGTCAGTTCCAGACGATTAGAATTGGCTTTGGCAGAGTTGGCTAAGCGCCTTGGGCAAAGGCGGCTTTCGGCGCGCCATATAGCTCTATTTGCAGGTAGGGTCGAGGGCGGGATCGCATTTGGCCTCGATCTGCTTCAGCGTGTCCTTGCCATGGTTCTTCGCCAGCGAGTTCAGGGCCGCCGGGCTGGTGGAAGGGACACCGCCGCCGCCCTTGCCCGCTTGCGCCTGCTGTTCGCCCTTCAACTGGGCAAGCTTGGCCTGGGTCTCCTCAGGGGTGAGCTGCTTTGCCGCCACCTGCGGCGGGATGTTGAGATTGGGATAGGAACCGGTGTCCTGCGGGCCCTGGGTCAGGCCGGTATTCATCCCGTTGCCGGTGTTGGCGCTCGTGCAGCCGCCTGCTGCCAACAGCCCTGGCGCCAGAAAAGCTGTCGCAACAGCGATGCGGCAAAAGCGGCCTGCCCCCGAAAAAATGGTCTTGCCGGTGTTAATCGTCATATTGTTTTCCTGGCAGCCGGGGTACAGCGCATTGGACCCGGTCAGATGTCCCATGATAATATGTCAAGAAAACGCCTCGGGAGGAACCCCGCGAGCCATGTCCAAAACACCTGATTCGAGCAAAGCGGAAGATGATCAATCTTCGACCGTCGAGCAATATCTGGTGAAAGACCCGGAACGCTTCGCGTTGAACATGGCGCGCATGGTCGAACAGGCCGGCAAGGCGGCCTCCGCCTGGGCCGAGCCGCGCGAAAAGGGCGAGGTGCGCGATCACGTCGCCGAGCCCGTGGTCGACATGGTCAAAACCTTTTCCAAGCTCAGCGAATACTGGCTGGCCGACCCGCAACGCGCGCTGGAAGCGCAGACGCGACTGTTCGCTGGCTACATGACCGTCTGGGGAAACGCGATCCAGCGCATCAGCCCGAACGCCGAGGCGCCGGACGATGCGGTCCAGCCCGAGCGCGGCGACAAGCGCTTCCAGGACCCTGAATGGGGCCGCAACGCGTTCTTCGATTTCCTCAAGCAGGCCTATCTCGTCACCTCGCGCTGGGCGGCTGACCTGGTCGAGCACGCCGAAGGCCTCGACGACCACACCCGCCACAAGGCGAGCTTCTACGTCAAGCAGGTGTCCAACGCCATCTCGCCGTCGAACTTCATCCTGACCAATCCGGAGCTGTTTCGCGAAACTGTCGCCTCGAATGGCGAAAACCTGGTGCGCGGCATGAAGATGCTGGCCGAGGACATCGCCGCCGGCAAGGGCGACCTGAAGCTGAGACAGGCCGACTATTCGCCCTTCGAGATCGGCAAGAACGTCGCCATGTCGCCCGGCAAGGTGGTCGGCCGCAGCGATGTCGCCGAGATCATCCAGTACGATCCGACGACCGAGACCGTGCTCAAGCGCCCGCTGCTGATCTGCCCGCCATGGATCAACAAATACTACATCCTCGATCTCAATCCACAAAAGTCCTTCATCCGCTGGGCGATCGAGCAGGGCCACACCGTCTTCGTCATTTCCTGGATCAATCCCGACGAGCGCCACGGCGCCAAGGGCTGGGAGGCCTATATCAGGGAAGGCCTGCAATACGGCCTCGACACGATCGAGAAGGCGACCGGCGAGAAGGAGGTCAACGCCATCGGCTATTGCGTCGGCGGCACGCTTTTGGCGGCCGCACTCGCGCTCCTGGCGCAGGAAGGCGACGACCGCATCAAGTCGGCGACCTTCTTCACCACGCAGGTCGACTTCACCCATGCCGGCGACCTGAAAGTGTTCGTCGACGAGGACCAGGTGGCGGCGGTCGAGAAATCGATGAACGAGAAGGGCTACCTCGACGGCACCAAGATGGCGACGGCCTTCAACATGCTGCGCTCGGGCGACCTGATCTGGCCCTATGTCATCAACAATTACATGCGCGGCAAGGATCCCCTGCCCTTCGACCTGCTCTACTGGAACGCCGATTCCACCCGCATGGCGGCGGCCAACCATTCCTTCTATCTGCGCAACTGCTATCTCGAGAACAATCTGACGCGCGGCGTGATGGAGCTCGCCGGCCGCATTGTGTCGCTGGCCGACGTCACCATCCCGGTCTACAATCTGGCGTCGAAGGAAGATCACATCGCGCCGGCGCTGTCCGTGTTCCTCGGCTCGCAATACTTCGGCGGCGACGTCGAGTATGTGATGGCCGGCTCCGGCCACATCGCCGGTGTCGTCAATCCGCCGGCAGCCAAGAAGTACCAGTACTGGACCGGCGGCAAGCCGGTGGGCGATTTTGGCCAATGGTTCGCTAATGCAGTGGAGCATCCCGGCTCCTGGTGGACGCACTGGCAGCACTGGATCGAGACCCAGGAAGACACCCTCGTTCCGGCCCGCAAACCGGGCAAGCATATGAAAACCCTGGGAGATGCCCCCGGCACCTATGTCAAGGTGCGAGTGTAACGGACTGTAATGTCTGGTGAGTTGACGGGCCGGCAAAACGAGGCGAAATGGTGTCGTCAACCATCAAGTAGCCTCAATTCGCCTCCAACGAGCGATTAATTCAGAGGCTTGCAGAATTGACACAAGTCTCGTTTCCGGTTTGGGAACACAAGGTTATTGGACGTGAACGCTTCGACGCCGCACCAATAGCAGGCCGACCGGACACCGAGGGGGAATTTAGTTTTGAAATCAGTAGGATCGCGTCTCGCGGGGAGAGAGGGTCGCACCATAGCGGCAGCGCTTTTCTCCGTGCTTCTGGCGTCCTGCACCTCGGCCGGCGACCCGACAATGTCGGTCGGCATGCCCGGCTACAACGCCACCGCTTCTGACATCGCCGCGGCTTCAGGCACCAGCCCCGCGGCGCCAGGCGATTCGACCGTGCAGGTCACATCGACTGCGCAGGTCACATCGACAGGTCCGCAGATGATGATGACGGCGACGGGCGATGCGACGCTGCCCGAGCAGGTCGCCTATGTGCCGATGGCCAAGCCCGGCACCAGCTTCCCGCTCAACGTTCCCGCCGGTTCCGAAACCATCGTCGGCCAGACGCCGCAGGCACTGCAGCAGCCTGCGCAGACCGCGGCCACGACGGACGCCGTGGCACAGAAGATTGCCGCTGCCGATGCCGGCGTGACCGCGCCGAAACCGACCGCCGCAGCCCCTGCGACCAACGAGGTCTATGTGACGGCCGCCGCTCCTCAGCAGGTCGATGCGCCGAAGAAGGGCTTTCTCGCTTCGCTGTTCAGCACGGCACCAGCCTCGGCTGCACCCGCTCCGCTGATCAACTCCCGCTCGGGCGAACAGCCTGCGGTTGCGGCTCAGCCCAAGGCAGCGCCGGCAAAGCCGATCGTCACGCTGGCCTCGGCCAGTTCGGCCGACAAGCCGGTGCAGCTGGCCTCGCTCGGTGACGACAGCAGCAACCACATCACCGGCAGCGATGCGCTACCCGGCGTGCGCCAGACGGCGCTGTTCGAGATCAAGCGCAAATCCGGCATCGACGACGAAAGCGATGTCGATTTGAACGAGGACGAAGGCTCGGGTGGCAGCTATCAGGTGGCGTCGGCCGCCGGCCTCGCCCGGCTGGCGCCCAACGGCCTCTTGAAGCAGAACGAAAGCGTCGACGTCGCCTGCCTGAAGCCATCGCTGGTGCGCGTGCTGAAGACGATCGAAGGCCACTACGGCCGCAAGATGATGGTCACCTCCGGCTACCGCGACCCGGCCCGCAACCGCCGCGCCAACGGCGCCAAGAACTCGCTGCACATGTATTGCGCCGCCGCCGACATCCAGGTTCCCGGCGTCTCCAAATGGGAGCTGGCGAGCTACATCAGGACCATGCCCGGCCGCGGCGGCGTCGGCACCTACTGCCACACCGAATCCGTCCACGTCGACGTCGGCCCCGAGCGCGACTGGAACTGGCGCTGCCGCCGGCGGGGGTAACCCTCTCCAAACGGCAGACGGACTGTCGGCAGCTCGTCGTTTCCTTCCGGCCAGCTATCAACAACATTGTTCCTTCCGGCTATCAACAACGTTCGAGATTGGCCGAGGCACCCGCGACTTCGTCATCCTAGGGCGGAGCAGCCGCGAAGCGGCGTCGCGGAGACCCTGGGATCCATTCCGTGACCCTGGCCGTGGAGTGCAGCGGTGCAGAAACTGCACCGTAGCGGCGCTCAGACGTCGCGGCATGGATCCTCGGGTCTGCGCCGCGTCGCTACGCTCCTTGCTCCGCCCGTGGATGACGACCGTGAGGAACGCTTCGGCTAATCTCCAAAGACATGCAATTTCCGCGCGACTACAGACCCGCCTGCCTTATCGAAACGGCAGTTTTCGCCCCTCCTGAAAAAAGTTGTTGCATCTGGCGGCTGATGGGTTGCCGGTTGGCAACAACGCAATTATAAGCCGCTTCGTCTGAGCGCGCCCATCGTCTAGCGGTTAGGACACCGCCCTTTCACGGCGGTAACAGGGGTTCGATTCCCCTTGGGCGTACCAGATATTTCGCTGACTTGACTATGGTTTGATGTCTGTGGACCCGATCAGGGACCCGAAATGCACCTCCGCGTCGGCGCAGGTGTGGCCTTAAGTCGCAAACTATTGGCTTCAAAAACCGGGCTTCGGGCTTCATTGACGGTGCGACCAGCACCATATGGTGATCCAAAGCCCTCCAAATCGAGAGAAGCTCGCCCGACGGGTCGCACTGCGGCTGTCAGCCAGCAATGGCTATGAACCAAGGAACCTGAAAACCATCATGCCCGAAAAAGTCAGACTAACTCCGAGAGACGTTCCCCTCATTCAGCTCGGCGTCCATCAGTGCCGCTTCCCGGTGAGCGAAGACCCGTCAGTACCTGGCGGCTACCGTTTTTGTGCCGGGGCAACTTCGCCGGATCGTGTCTACTGCGATCACCACCACACCATTGTGACCGCCGTGGACCCTCGTCGAGCCCGTCCGGGTCTCCAAATCCCCCAACGGCGCGCCGCCTAGGTTACGAGGCCCCAAGCCAGCCCCTGCCCCCGCCGCAGACCAAGCGGGGGGCGGGTGCAGTAGGTTACCAGCGCGAACTGAGCGGTGTCCGCGTTGCGAGCTCTGCGACTTCCTGTTGCAGCTCTGCAAGCAGGTCGCGGGCAAAGCGGGAGGCAGTCTCGACGAGAATGGTGCGCACGCCATTGGACAGGAGCCGCTCCAACATTGCGGAAAAACCAGGACGCGCTGTAATCCCGTCGGCACCGCTCACCGCCGCGTCGCAATAGCCCTAGACGATCTCATAGCCGTTTGAACCGGCAAACGCCCCGATCGCCTGGCGCGCCTCTCGCTGTCTTTGTCGGCCCCAACGTTGGCGGCGGACGAGGTGCGAAGATAGGCCACTGCCCGGAAATCAATCGGAAAGTGCCGACACTAAGGTAGCGCCCCAACGTCCGCCATTTCTGTGCTATAATGCACCGCCGCGCTTCCCTTACTGGATTGACCCGCGAGGAGGATCAAGCATGTCCGACCGCGCCGACGTAGGTCCTCTGCAACCGGGCGACCGAGCGCCCAATTTCGTACTCGACGCGATTACTCGCGAGGGCAAGGTAGCTATCGACGATTTCCGCGGCGAGAAGCCAGTGCTGGTTGGGCTGTATCGAGGTCTGCATTGTCCGTTTTGCAGGCGTCATATCGCGACGGTTTCGCTGCTCACACCAGCCCTTAACGCAAAGGGCATCGAAAGCCTCACGGTGGTGAACACGCCCATCGAGCGGGCGCGCCTTTATCTCCGGTACCATCCCATGGTTGGTTTGCTTGCTGCATCCGATCCGGAGCGCGTTTCGCACCGCGCCTTTGGATTGCCCAATATGCAAATAACTGAGGGCGAGAGCGCATGGCCGCAAAAGGTCTCAGTGAACGATCTGAAGGCGATGCGGCTCAACGTGCCGGGCGAAATGCCTGAGCCGATGGATCCGTTTGCCACGCTCGAGTATCTGAACAAAAAAGACAATTACGATATTACTGAAGCGGACCAGGAAATGATGGCGACCGGCGTGGGCCAGCTCACCGGCCAGTTCCTGCTCGACCGCAACGGCGTCGTTCGCTGGACGTTCTCCGAGGTTTTCGATGGCGGCTTGGGCGCCCACCCGAACTCTGAGGCGATGATGTCGGTCGCGTCGCATATTGGTCAGTAGCGGCGCAGAGCGCTGAGCGAATGCACGGATAGCAGGTGTTATGCATGCTGTTGATCTCTGCCTTGTCAACGACAAGGCCCAGCAGGCACTGGCGGCTCCGATCAGTTCGGAACCAGTGGCGACGCCTCTTCGCACCGATAAACCCTGCACTGGCCGTCACTGGCCGGCACATACCTGGCCTTCGGCACGGCAGGAGCATCACACTCATTGCCGAATTGGCGGACATAGCGGTCATAGGTGTTTGGTCCGGTGGACAGCACAGCGGCATGCTGACTCTGGATCAGCGCCTGGGTCTGCGCGCACGTCATTTTGCGCGTGTCAGGCCGGGCGTCGGCGAAATTTGTAGCGGCAATGACGATCGCTGCCGAGCAAAACACAATCTGGCGTATGGGCATGTGGCATCCTGGCGAAAAAATCGTGCCGCCAAACTCGCACCTTGTGACCCGGTTCTGCAACCGTCGGCCTGTCACGATGCAGCGATTGAGGCCGCAGTCGCCTGCCCGCGCAACCACTCCCACGTCCCCCGCACATCGACATCCCGAAGCCGATCCGGTGTGGAAATTGCGTACCATCCGCGACCGGCGTCCAAGACCTGCTCGAATGGCTGCACGAGCGCCCCTGAAGCAAGCGCCGGCACCGCCAAAAACAGGCTGCCCAGCGCCACGCCCTGGCCGTGCTCGGCGGCGGCGAGCGCCAAGTCGCTGTCGCTGAAATTGCTGCCGTGCCAGGTGCCGTTCGGCTCCACGCCGGCGCTGCGCAGCCAGTCCGCCCAGCCGGTCGGGCGCTCGTCATGGATGAGCGGAACGCCGAGCAGGCCGGCGGGTGTGTGGAGCGTGCTCGCCAGATCCCTCGTCGCGACGGGAGACAGAAAATCCCTGGCGATCAGCAGGCTTTCGCAGCCTTCCGGAGGCGCATCGGCGTAGACGATGGCGAGGTCGAGTTCCATGGTTTCGAAATCGACAGGCGCGCCGCTGGTGTCGAGCCACGGTTCGCAGGCCGGCACCGCCGCGCGCAACGCCGGCAGGCGACTGAGCAGCCAGCGTCGGCTGAAATCGCGCGGCGCGTAGATCACGACGCTGCCGGGCTTCCGGTACGGCTCCAGCCGCCGGTACCCCTCCTCCAGCAGGTCGAGGCAGCGGCGCACGGTGCGCTGATAGTCGCGGCCGGCATCCGTCAGCCGCACTTCGCGGCCGAAGCGCATGAACAGCGGCTGGCCGATATGGCCCTCGAGCAGGCGCATCTGGTGGCTGATCGCCGACTGGGAGAGGCCAAGTTCCTCGGCGGCGCGGCTGAAGCTTTCCAGGCGCGATGCCGCTTCGAACCCCTTCAGGAACTGCGTCGGCGGAATGTGCCGGAACTTCACCACTCATGAATTCCATTCACTGAAAGCAGGAACGCTTCTCAGTTGTACGGCTGCTTTTGCCGATTAACAATGAGTTCGATACATGAATGGAGAGTTTGATGAACGCCATCGAATGGCCGGCGCAGCAGTTGAAGTTTCGCCGGCCCGCGGAGTTCGAGCCGCATGCCAAGACATGGATGGCCTGGCCGCACAGGCACGACATGTATGGCGACACGCTCCCTGCCATGCAAAAGGCCTACACTGATGTCGCCAATTCCATCGCCGAGTTCGAGCCGATCACCATGGTGGCGCATCCCGACCATGCCGATGGCGCCCGCGCCCAGCTTGGCAACGGCATCGAGGTGATCGAAATCCCGATCGACGATTGCTGGATCCGCGATTCCGGCCCGACCTTCCTGAAATTGGCCGATGGCGGCCTGGCCGGCGTCTCCTGGCGCTTCAACGCCTGGGGCCGAAAGCATGAGCCCTATGATCAGGACAATGCGCTGGCCGAGCGGCTGCTGGTACGCGAGAATGCATCCATCCTGCGCTCCTTCCTGCATTGCGAGGGAGGCTCGCTGACGACCGACGGTCAAGGCACGCTGATCGCCACCGAAACCAGCCTGCTCCACTCCAACCGCAATCCCGGTATCTCGAAGGCCTGGGTGGAGAAGGAATTGTTGCGCCTGCTCGGCCTGGAAAAGGTGGTGTGGCTTCCCGGCGATCCGCTGGATCTTGAGACCGACGGCCATGTCGATGGCATGTGCTGTTTCGTCAAGCCCGGCGTGGTGATGTTCGAATTCAATCCCGATCCGTCCGACCTGCACGGCCGCATCCTTGCCGACAATCTTGCCGCCCTTGCCGGCCAGACCGACGCGCGCGGCCGCAGTTTCGAAGTCATCCCCATCCCCGAGGCCTATGATGTCGAGGCGACCAGCGCCGTCTTCGCCCGCTCCTACATCAATTTCGCACTCGCCAATGGCGGCGTCGTTATGCCGGATTTCGGGCGCCCCTCGGGCGTAGAAGCCGTGGCAGCAGTGGCCCGCGCCTTCCCGGACCGCCGCATCGTTACCGTCGATGTCGGCGCCGTCGTGCCGGCGGGCGGTGCCATCCACTGCATCACCCAGGAACAACCGCTGTAGCGGGCCGGCAATGAGGACATCATGGACACGACGTCACGCCATTATTGCCACAGCGGGGTTGGCGCTCATGCCTGAGATTGCGATCAAGGCTGCCAGGGCCGAAGACTGGATGGCCACCGCGCCGTCCGAGAGCGAGCCGCATGCCAGGACCTGGATGGCCTGGCCGAGCACGCCGGCGGTTTATGGCGGAGCTGGCGCCTATTATGAAAGCGTGCAGGAAACACTGGGCCGGCTGGCCGCGGCGATCGCCGAGAACGAGCCTGTGGCCATGGCCGCTGCAGCATCCGAACATGAGCTGGCGGCAAGGCTGTGCGGTCCAAAGGTCGAACTCGTCGATATCGAGACCGACGACATGTGGATGCGCGATTCCGGCCCGGTGTTCGTGCGTGCCGAGGATGGCACTATTGCCGCCGTGGACTTCCGCTTCAACGGCTGGGGTGACAAGCAGGCGCATGCCAGCGATGCCGGAATCGTCGGCAAGGTTGCTGAGCATCTCGGCGTGATCCGCCATATTGCCGCGATCCGCGGCGAAGGCGGCGGCATAGAATATGACGGCGACGGAACCTTGCTTTTGGCCGAAAGCTGCTGGGTCAACGACAACCGCAATCCAGGTGTCTCCCGCACCGATATCGAACGGCATCTGAGGAGCATACTCGATGTCGAGACGGTGATTTGGATCCCGGGCGTGCGCGGCCTCGACATCACCGATGGCCACATCGACGGCTCGCTGCGCTTCGTCAAACCGGGCCTGCTCGTCGCCAGCAGTGTGGCCGGCGACACCTCCGAATGGGGCCGCTCCCACGCCGAAGCGCTAGCCATCCTGGCCAAATCCAGGGACGCGCGCGGGCGCAGCTTCGAGGTGGTTTCCATCCCTGCCGCCACCGACGTGCGCTCAACCAGCGACGATTTCCTGACCAGCTACGCCAACTACTACATCGGCAACGGCGCGCTCTACACGCCGCAATTCGGCGACAGCAAGGCCGATGCTTTTGCCAGGGAAACACTTGGCCGGCTGCACCCGGACCGCCGCATCGTCCAGCTCGACATGGACCGCATCTACGAAAATGGCGGCGGCATCCATTGCGTCACCCAACAGCAGCCCTTGTGAGGTGAACCATGCGCCAGTTGATCGCCGCCGCAGTCCAGATCGCCTGCACCGATGAGGTCGAGAGCAACCTCGACAGGCTGGAGCGTCATGTCCGCGAAGCCGCACGGCGCGGCGCCGGGCTCGTCGTGCTGCAGGAGTTGTTCGAAGGCGTCTATTTCTGCATGGACGAGGATATCAGGCACAATGTCCGTGCCCTCCCCCTCGATGGCCACAAGACCATCGCCCGGATGGCGGCGCTGGCGCGTGAAACCGGTGTCGTCCTGCCGGTTTCGCTGTTCGAGCGCGACGGGTCGCGACTGTACAACACGCTGATCATGATCGACGCCGACGGCAAGGTGCTTGGCCACTACCGCAAGAGCCATATTCCGAACAGTCCGGGCTATTCCGAAAAGCTTTACTTCGCCGATGGCGACACCGGCTTCCGCGTCTTCGAAACCGCCGCCGGCAAGATCGGCGCCGGCATCTGCTGGGACCAGTGGTTTCCCGAGGCAGCCCGCGCCATGGTGCTGATGGGCGCCGAGGTGCTGATCTACCCGACGGCCATCGGCTCGGAGCCATCCTGGCGCGGCTGGGATTCCCGCGACCATTGGCAGCGCGTCATGCAGGGTCATGCCGGCGCCAATTTGACCCCGGTCATCGCCGCCAACCGGGTCGGCGTCGAGACCGGTGAAGCCAACGAGATCGTCTTCTACGGCTCGTCCTTCATCGCCGATCACACCGGCGCCAAGCTCGCGGAAGCCGACCGCGTCGCCGACAGCGTGATCACGGCGGCACTCGACCTCGACGAGATCGCGCAGGCAAGGCGCAGCTGGGGCGTGTTCCGCGACCGGCGCCCCGATCTCTACGGCGTGCTGCTGGAGCCGACGCCGGAACGCCTGCTTGCCAGAAATGCAGCCTGACTGAACGGCCCGCTCGGGCCACCCAAGGGAGGACATGATGAAACATTGGCTCGCGCTTGCCGCGGCATGCCTTTTTGCGACCTCGGCCCAGGCCGAGGAAAAGATCCTGCATCTCTATTCCTGGGAGTCCTATTTCGGGCCCGGCACCATCGAAAAGTTCGAGGCCGAGAGCGGGATCAAGGTCACCTACGACATGTTCGATTCCAACGACATCGTCGAAACCAAGCTGCTCACTGGCGGTTCGGGCTACGACCTCGTCACCATCAACCTCGCGCCGCATCTGCAACGCGAATTGCCGGTCGGCGTCTGGTCGGCGCTGGACAAGAGCCGCCTTTCCAATCTCGGCAATATCGACCCGGCCGTCGGCGCTCGCCTCGACGAGGTCGACAAGGGCGGCGCGCATGGCGTGCCGTGGATGTGGGGAACGACCGGCGTCGGCTACAACATCGAAAAAATCCACGCGATCATGCCCGATGCACCGGTCGACTCGCTGCGCATGCTTTTCGACCCGGAAATCGCCGCCAAATTCGCTCCGTGCGGCATCACCATGCTCGACGACGCCGAGCAGGTGCTCGGCCTGGCGCTGATCTATCTCGGGCTGGACCCGGACACCACCAACCCCGACGAATTGCAGAAGGCGGTGGACGTGGTCGCGAAGGTCCGCCCCTACGTCAGGAAATTCCACAGCTCCAGCTACATCAACGACCTCGCCGAAGGCGATGCCTGCCTGTCGCTCGGCTTCTCCGGCGACATGCACATAGCCGACATCAGGGCCAAGGAGGCGAAGCGGCCGTTCACCATCACCTATCGCCTGTCGAAGGAAGGCAATCTGGTGTGGGCCGACATATTGGCGATCCCGAGCGACGCCCCGCATCCGGAAGGCGCGCTCGCCTTCATCGATTTTGTCTTGAGTCCTGAGATTGCCGCCTCCGCCGCCACGGATACCGGCTTCTCGACCGCGAACAAGGCGGCGCTCCCGCTGCTCGACGAGACATTGCGCGCCGACCCCAATCTCTATCCTTCTGAAGAAGCCCAGAAGCGCCTGCATCTGCCAAAGGCCCTCGACCAGAAGTCGCTCAGGATGTGGTCCAAAGCCTGGGACCGCGCCAAGGGGCTGGAATAGGAAACGACGAACAAGCATTCCTCCCGAGATGCATCCGCCCTAAGTTTGGCAACGCCGTCTTTACCGGCCAGGGTCCAGCCGTCATTGTGCCTTCATCGATGACGGCGGATTGTGGCGGGCGCCACGGGTGGGATCGGCAGGATGCTGGCTTGGGAGACATCGCAGGCGGACCGGCGGCAGACGCAGAGCGGCGGCTGGAATGGTCTGCAAGCCTGCTTTGCTCTCCTCGCCTTGGCGGTCGTATTGATGCAGCGGGCAGAAGCCGGCGAGAAAATCTCGCATGTGCTTGATCACACCAGCATGGCCCCCGCCTATGCCGGCGGATCGGATCTCATCACCGCCTATACGACGGGGATGGCGCGCAGCCGGCTGAACCTTGCGGGACGCGCCAGCCAGACCGGCCTGGCAGTCCCGCTCGAGCCATGGTCCTTGCGAGCGGAATTCCGGGCGCGGACATGGCGCGCGGCGGACGGCAGCCTGCTGCAGGGTTTTGCAGGCACTGGCGGCTTCCGGGTGACCGTCGGAAATTGCCTTGCCCGCTTTTGCGCCGCCAGCGAATGCAGCGATGTCGGTTGGCCGCTCTACAGCTGCAGCGACGGCCGCAAACGAAAGATGTCGGCCACCGACTTTGTGACGGCAAGTTTCGATGGCGTCTCCTACCGGCGGTTGAGCGCCGCCAAGGAGTAACGCCGCAGGCACTGCGAAAAATCCTCACCCCTGGTCGTGCGCAACCTGCGGCCAGCGCTGCAAGGCGGCATGGCCACCTTCGGTCAGCGCATAGACCCCACGCTCGGCCCGAGCGAACCAGCCATAGACATTGTCCAGAAGGATGCTGGCCGCCCGTGGCGAAATCGCCTTCAGATCGCGCGGGCGCTTCGGGCCGTCGGTCATGGCGGCGGCGCAGGCCAGCGCATCCTGCCGGTAAGCGGTCATAACAGGCGCGCGCGATCCGCCGCCGACCACCGGATCGCCGCGCCGGCGCCGGTGTTCTTCCATCAGCCGCGATCGGCGCTTCGGGTCGCGGCGCGGCGGCAAGGCCGCCGGGCTGAGCAGCAGTTCGACCTCGCCCTTGGCGCTGACGGCCAACAGCCCGAACCCGAGCCGCCGGCAAAGCGCGCGAAAACGGCGATCGTGCTCGCGGCCCTTGCCGCGCGCCGACATCCGCGCCGCCAGCCACACCTCGTCGCAAGCCGCGGCGCGATCGACGCCTTGCAGGACCAGTTCGAGATTGAACTGCAGTTTCAGTTCGCAGATGACCACCACCGGTGGCTCGCCGTCGCGCAGCGCCACGATATCGCAATTGCCGATTTCACCCTTGACCGTGAATTCCAGGCTCTCGAGAAACCGCTTCACCGCGACGTAGAGAGACGTTTCCTGCATGGCGCAGGCATAGCCGATTCGAGCCCTGACGGCATCGGGATCGCCGAAAGGCCGATCTCGCGCTAAACCGCCTCGAACGCCACCGTCTGCAAAAGCCCGCCGCCAGGCAGGTTTTCCAGCGTGATGGTTCCACCATAGCGTTCGACGATTTCCTTGGCGATGGCCAAGCCAAGACCGGCCCCGGGGATGGATTGCCAGCGGGCGGGATTGACGCGGAAGAATGGCTCGAACGCCTTGTTCAGCAGCTCCGATGGAATGCCGGGGCCATGATCGGCGATTGCCAGGACGGCGCGGCCGTCGGCAGCGGCGAGCGAGACGCTGCAACCTTTGCCATGCGTGGCGGCGTTGACGATCAGATTGCGCAAGGCGCGGCGCAGGCCCAGCGCCCCTGCCCGAACCGAGACCTTGTCGAGGCGGTCGGCCGAAACCTGATGCCCCAGCGATCGCATCTCGGCCGCAATGTCACGCACCAGCCGTTCCAGATCGACCGGTTCGACCGCGTCCTGGTTGACCTCCTCGCGCACCAGCCGGATGGCGCTGTCGGCGATGCGGTCGAGTTCGTCGAGGTCGTGCAGCCATTTTTCGCGGTCGTCGTCGAGGAATTCGGCGCGCAGCCGCATGCGCGTCATCGGCGTTCTGAGATCATGGCCGGCGGCGGCGACCAGCCGCATGCGGCTTTCCATCGCGGTCTTCAGTCGGGCTGAAAGCTGGTTCAGCGCATGCGCGGTCGCCTTGACCTCGGCCGAGCCCACTTCCGGCACCGACGCCAGCACGCCGTCCGAGCCGATCTTGGAGACAGCGGCCTCCAGCATTTCCAACGGCCGGATCAACACCGAGGTGAAATAGACGGACACCGCCGTGGCGCCGGCGACGATCAGCGAGATCCAGCCTGCCAGAACCAGCCATTCACGCCTTGGCGGCTTGACGTGCGGCACCTCCATGATCGCCCAGCGGCCGTCGGGCAACTGCACCGATGCGAGCTGGCCGGGTTCGTCCGCCTTCTCGCTGACGATAGCCCGGAGATCGAACCCCCGGCGGCGCAGTATGTCGTTGAGCATCGCCGTTTCGGCACGGGCGACCTTGCCGCCGGCCGGATGATCGGTGAGCTGCACGTTCAGCACGTCAGGGACGGGACCCGGCTGCAGCCGCGCCACGAGTTCCATCTGCTGCGCAATCCAGGGCACGGTCAGTTCCGGCGGCGGCCCGCCGCCGCGCACGCTGATCACGGCGGCGGTGGCCAGGCCGACCACGCCGACGATCGAAGCAACCAGCAACAGAATGAGCCGCCGGCGCAGCGAGTTCATATCTCGGCCTCCACGGCCTCGACGCGCGCGGTCAACTGGTAGCCGCCATTGCGCACCGTCTTGAACAGCGGACCGTCGCCCGTGTCGCCAAACTTGCGACGCAGCCGGCTCATCAGCACGTCGACGGAACGATCAAGAGGTTCGCGCTCGCGCCCTTGTGTGAGGTCGAGCAACTGGTCGCGCGACAACAGCCGGCCGGGCCGGTCGAGAAACACCTGCAGCAGGTCGAATTCGGCGCCGGTGAGATCGACAAGGGCACCTTCTGCGTCGGTCACTTTGCGGATGTCCGGCTCCAGCGTGTAGCTGGCGAAGCGGTAGATGCGCGCACGGGGTGCGGCAAACTCCTCTGGTGCGGCGCGCCGCAGCACGGCACGGATGCGGGCGGAGAGCTCGCGCGGGTTGAACGGCTTGCCGATATAATCGTCGGCGCCGAGTTCCAGGCCGATGATGCGGTCGACATCCTCCTTCAGCGCCGTCAGCAGGATGATCGGGATATGCGGTTTGCGGTCGCGCAACCCCCGGCAGATATCGAGTCCGGAGCCATCGGGCAGCATGACGTCGAGCACGAGCAGGTCGAATTGGCCGGCGCCGAGCTTCTGTTCGCATTCGCGCCGGTCCGCCGCCATCGACACGCGGAACCCCTGGCCGTCGAGATAGCGCCCGAGCAGCGTCCTGATCTCGCGGTCGTCGTCGACGACAAGTATGTGGGGTTGCGATTGCATTGCCTGCGATGTGCCCTTTGCCGATTTACCGCGCCGATTATAGGCAAGCCGCCGGCGCACAGCAGATAAAATTGCAACCGAATGTTGCCGGCAATCCGGCAGAAACATTCCGAAACAAATCTCCCTTTGCTGGAAACCTTCGGCAACACACCGAAGCAAAGCGGAAAAAGAGGCCCCCTATCCTGCTGCCATCCGATGCATGTGGGAAAGGATTACGTCATGCAAAGCAGACTTCTGGCGCTCGGCCTGTTCTCGGCGGTCGCCATTCATCCCGCCCTCGCGCAGCAGGCCGGCCCCGTGCCCGGCGAGCAGCCGCAAATCCTGGCGCTGCAGGACGACCCGGACCAAGGTACCCCGGATCAAGGCTCTCCGGATCAAGGTCCCTGGCCGCACCGGCCGGCATGGCATGGTCCGGAAGGCTTCGGCCCGCATCGCATCGGCCCGCCGCCACAATTTGTGCTCGCGGCCCGGCTCGCTACGCTCGAGACCCGCATCGGGGTGCGCAGCGAACAGCTCGACGCCTGGCGCGACTATACCAGCGCGCTGCAGGCGGTGCTGGCGCCGCCCGGTCCGGATCATGGCCCCGGTGGTTCCGGCAATCGTGGTCCTGGAGCCGCGGATGGCTCCGGCGGCAAGGCGGATCAAGGTCCCCGCGACCCCTTCGCCTTCCAGGAAAGGCTGGCCGACGATGTTACCGAGCGCGCGGTCGCAGCCACCAAATTGAAGGACGCCATTTCAGTGCTTCGCACCAAACTGACGCCCGAACAGCTTGAAATCCTTGCCTCGGCGGAACCCCACGAACCACCCCCCGGTCCCTGGGGACATCCGCCGCACGCAGCCGGCCCCGGAGGTCTGCCTGGCCATGACAGACACGCTCCCGATGCCCTACCCCGGACTGATGAGCAACTCTGACCGGCTGCGCCGGCCGGCCCGCTGACACCCGTTCTCGGGCCGGCCGGTTTGTTTTCCCCAAATGGGCGGCCGGCTCGTCCCGGCCGCCATCAAGCAACGAAAGCACGACAATGTGGGAAGCCCTGATGATGCTGCGGCTGATCGCAGCCTTTGGCCCAGTCGGCGGATCGCTCGGTTCGACCGGCCATGACGCTAGGACCATGCAGCCGGCCCTGCCGGCGGATACGCTCAAGGGTGCGATCCGGCTAAGCTTTGCCGCATGGCGCCTGTCGCTGCCGTTTTCGCCCCAGTCGAGCGCCGTCCTTGATGACAAGAAAATTGCTTAGTGGCCGCTCGTTGCCGATCACGGCAAAGCGCTTGGCGAAACGCTGTCTATTGGCCTATGGATGGTGCTGGGCATCGCGGCCAAAGACTTCATTCTGCCAAAGACTTCATTGTGCTTGTGAATACGACCTGGCCGCCGAGAAGGAGCGCGAGATGAGCCGCTTCGGGGCATTGCTCGACGCCACGCGCAAGCGGGCGCGGCCGATTGCAATAACCTTCCGATTGCCATGACCTTCGACCGCAACCCCAGCGAAAGATGATCGACGCCATGCCGTTCCCGTCCAGCCAGTCCTATCTGCCGTCGCGCCGGTCCGCATCCTGGGCCGCGCTTTGCGCCGCACTCCTTCTCGCGGCCTGCTCGCAGGAGGGAGCAAAGGCTCCGGCAGGCATGGGCGCTGCCGGTCGGCCCGAAGTCGGTGTCGTCACGCTGCATCCGCAGTCGGTGGCCATCACCGCCGAACTGTCTGGGCGCACCAGCGCGTCGCTGACCGCCGATGTCCGCCCGCAGGTGAACGGCATCATTCAGGCCCGGCTTTTCCAGGAAGGCAGCGAGGTCGTGGTCGGCCAACCGCTCTATCTCATCAACCCCGCGAGCTACCAGGCAGCCCTGGATAGCGCAAAGGCAGCCCAGCAAAAGGCCGAAGCGGCGGTGCCTACCGCACAGTCCAAGTTCGACCGCTACGCCGGCCTGCTGGCGCAAAAGGTTGTCTCGCAGCAGGATTACGACGACGCTGCCGCGACGCTGGCACAGGCGCAGGCGGATGTGGCGTCGGCCAAGGCGAGCGTGGAAACCGCCCGCATCAATCTCGACTACACCAAGATCACCGCGCCGATCGCCGGCCGCATCGACAAGTCGTCGCTGACGCCGGGCGCCCTGGTCACTGCCAACCAGGACACGGTGCTTACCACCATCCGCGCGCTCGATCCGATCAATGTCGATGTCACGCAGTCGAGCACCAACCTGCTCAATTTGCGCCAAGCGATCAATGAAGGCCGGCTGAAGTTCAGCGGCCCCAATGTCTCGGTCAAGCTGAAGCTCGACAACGGTACCGTCTATACGCAGACCGGCAAGATGGAATTCGCCAGCGCCAACGTCGACCAGTCCACCGGCACCTTCGCTCTTAGAGCGCAGTTTCCCAACCCGGATCGCCTGTTGTTGCCGGGCATGTATGTGCGCGCGCTCATCGAAGAAGGCGTCGCCCAGAACAGTTTCCTGGTGCCGCAGCGCGCCGTCAGCCGCAACACCAAGGGTGAAGCGACAGCCATGGTCATCAACGCCGCCGGCAAGGTTGAGCAGCGCGTGCTCGCCGTGCGCAACAGCGTTGGCAACAGCTGGCTGGTGGATTCGGGCGTTGGCGACGGCGACCGCGTCATCGTCGAGGGCTTGCAACTCGTGCGCCCAGGTGGCGACGCGACCGGTGTCGAGGTGACGATCGACGAGGCGACCGGCGAGGTCAAGGACCGCGCACAGACCTCATCGGCCGTGCCTGCCACCTCTGAGGTGGCCGCCAACGCCCCGAAGACCGGGAACTGAGCCGATGTCCGCATTCTTCATCAACCGGCCGATCTTCGCCTGGGTGATCGCCATCGTGATCATGTTGGGCGGCCTGCTCGCCCTCACCACGCTGCCGATCTCGCAATACCCGCAGATCGCGCCGACCACGGTCAACATCAGCGCCACCTATCCCGGCGCTGACGCCCAGACGGTGGAAAACTCGGTGACCAAGGTCATCGAGCAAGGCATGACCGGCATCGACAATCTCGACTACATGACGGCGACGTCGACCTCGACGGGTGCGGCCTCGATCACACTGACCTTCACCACCGCCGCCGATCCAGATACCGCGCAGGTGCAGACCCAGAACAAGCTGCAGCTGGTGCAGTCGCAGCTGCCGCAGGTGGTGCAGAGCAACGGCATCACCGTCTCCAAATCCTCGACCGGCTTCCTGATGGTCATCGGCTTCGTCTCCAGTGACGGCAAGATGAACTCGACCGACCTCGCCGACTATGTCGACTCGACCATCAATGACACGCTGAAGCGCGTCGCGGGTGTCGGCTCGACGCAGCTTTTCGGGTCCGGCTACGCCATGCGCATCTGGCTCGACCCCGACCGGCTCGCCAAATATGCCTTGATGCCGAGCGACGTGGCCGCCGCAATCGAGGCGCAGAACACGCAGGTGTCGGCCGGCCAGCTCGGCGGCCTGCCGCAACGCAAGGGCCAGCAGCTCAATGCAACGGTAACCGCCAAGAGCCGGCTGCAGACCGCCGAACAGTTCCGCAACATCATCCTGAAGAGCCAGACCGACGGCTCGCTGGTCCGCCTCAACGATGTCGCCACCGTCGCGCTCGGCGCCGAAAGCTATACGACGCAGGCCAATTACAACGGCAAGCCGGCGGCCGGTGTCGCCATCAATCTGGCGACCGGCGCCAACGCCATCAGCACGGCGGAAGCGGTGCGTTCGACGATCAACCGGCTGAGTTCGACCTTCCCGCAAGGCGTCGAGGTCGTCTACCCCTACGACACCTCGCCCTTCGTGCGGCTGTCGATCGAGGAGGTGGTCAAGACGCTGCTCGAAGCCATCGTGCTCGTCTTCCTGGTGATGTTCGTCTTTCTGCAGAACTTGCGCGCCACCATCATCCCGACCATCGCCGTGCCGGTGGTGTTGCTCGGCACATTCGGCGTGCTCTCCTTCTTCGGCTATTCGATCAACACGCTGACCATGTTCGCCATGGTGCTCGCCATCGGCCTGCTCGTCGACGACGCCATCGTCGTGGTCGAGAATGTCGAGCGCGTCATGCAGGAAGAAGACCTGTCGCCGAAAGAGGCGACGCGCAAATCGATGAACGAGATCACCGGGGCGCTGGTCGGCATCGCCACAGTGCTGTCGGCGGTGTTCGTGCCGATGGCTTTTTTCGGCGGCTCGACCGGCATCATCTACCGGCAGTTCTCGGTGACCATCGTCTCGGCGATGGTGCTATCGGTGCTGGTCGCACTGGTGCTGACGCCGGCGCTGTGCGCCACCATCCTGCGCCGGCCCAAGGACCACGCGACGCAGACCGGTCCGTTCGGCTGGTTCAACCGCGTCTTCGACCGCGGCACGACGGCCTATCGCGACGGCTCGCACGGCATCATCAACCGGTCCTGGCGTTTCCTCGCCGTGTTCCTGGCCATCGTCATCGCCATGGGCTGGATGTTTGCCCGGCTACCGAGTTCCTTCCTGCCGGAAGAGGACCAGGGCATCCTGATCACCAGCGTGTCGCTGCCGGTCGGCGCCACACAGGACCGCACGGAGCGCGTGCTGAAGCAAGTCACCGACCACTATCTCAACGATGAAAAGGACGCCGTCGCAGGGGTGTTCACTGCCTCCGGCTTCGGCTTCGGCGGCGCCGGCCAGAATGTCGGCATCGCTTTCGTGCCGCTGAAGGCGTTCAGCCAGCGCAAATCGCCGGCCTTGGCGGCGCAAGCGGTCGCCGGCCGCGCCATGGGCGCCTTCCGCAAGATCAGGGACGCGCAGGTGTTTGCGCTGGCTCCGCCCGCCATCCAGGGTTTCGGCAACACCAACGGCTTCGACTTCTACCTGCAGGACGTCAACGGCGCCGGCCATGACGCGCTGATCCAGACCCGCAACCAGCTGCTGGGTCTTGCCGCGCAGAGCAAGGTGCTCACCGCCACAAGGCCCAACGGCCAGGAGGACCAACCGCAATTCTCGGTCGACATCGACCAGGAGAAAGCCAGCGCGCTCGGCGTCAACCTCGCCGATATCAACAACACGCTGTCGGCCGCCTGGGGCAGCGACTACGTCAATGACTTCATCGATCGCGGACGGGTGAAGCCGGTCTATTTGCAGTCGGACCCGAATTTCCGCATGCAGCCGGAGGATCTGGACAAATGGCAGGTCCGCAACTCAGCCGGCACAATGGTGCCGTTCTCCTCCTTCGCCTCCAGCCACTGGACATTCGGCTCGCCGCGGCTTGAACGCTACAATGGTTCGGCCGCGGTCGAGATCCAGGGCGCCGCGGCCGCCGGCATCAGCTCGGGCGCGGCGATGGACGAGATCGACAAACTCGTGGCGCAGCTGCCCCCCGGCTACTCCCATGAATGGACCGGGCTGTCGCACCAGGAACGGCTTTCCGGCAACCAGGCGCTGTCGCTCTACGCAATCTCGGCACTGGTCGTGTTCCTGTGCCTGGCAGCACTCTATGAAAGCTGGTCGATCCCGTTCGCGGTCATGCTGTCGGTGCCGATCGGCATCTTCGGCGCATTGCTCGCCGCCAGCCTGTTCGGCCAGACCAACGACGTCTATTTCAAGGTCGGCCTGCTGACCACGATCGGCCTCGCCGCCAAGAACGCGATCCTCATTGTCGAGTTCGCCATCGAGCGGCAGACCGCCGGAATGGGTCTGGTCGAGGCGACGCTGGAGGCAGCGCGACAACGATTGCGGCCGATCCTGATGACGTCGCTGGCCTTCATCCTCGGCGTCACGCCGCTTGCGATCGCCAACGGCGCCGGCTCGGGCGCGCAGAACTCCGTCGGCATCGGCGTCATGGGCGGCATGATAGCGGCGACGGTGATCGGCGTATTCCTGGTGCCGCTGCTGTTCGTCACAGTGCGGCGCATCTTCAAGGGCGGGGCGGCTAAACAGGGCGAAGCACCAGCAGCAGCCAACCAGCAATAAGGGTTCTTCACATGGCAGGTTTTGAACGTGGCCGTCCGGCCGCGAGGCGGACGCTTTTGTCTATTTTTGCCGTCGTCCTGCTTTCAGGCTGCGTCGTCGGGCCGGACTATGAGAAACCGCTTCTGGCGATGCCGGCAAGCTGGAGCGACCAGAAGACGGCTTCAATAGCCAGGCCGCCGCAGCTGTCGCAATGGTGGCAGCGGCTGCGCGATCCGCAACTGAACACGCTCATCGACGAGGCGGTTGCCGGCAACCTCGATGTCGCTACCGCCAAGGCCAAGATCCGCTAGGCCCGCGCCAGCTACCGCCAGAGCGCCGGGACCTTGTTCCCCACCGTCGACGGCAGCGGCTCCGCCAACCGCAACAAGACCGCCGCGACCACGGAAGGTGGTGCCGCCAGCGATGCC
This sequence comes from Mesorhizobium sp. P2_E7, assembly GCF_056403855.1. Taxonomy (NCBI): domain Bacteria; kingdom Pseudomonadati; phylum Pseudomonadota; class Alphaproteobacteria; order Hyphomicrobiales; family Phyllobacteriaceae; genus Mesorhizobium; species Mesorhizobium sp. P2_E7. The sequence continues at coordinate 1,624,727 of NZ_JBFUER010000001.1, forward strand.
TACAGCTATTACCAGGCCGGCTTCGACGCCAGCTGGGAGCTCGACCTCTTCGGCGCCAACCGCAGGGGCGTCGAGGCCGCCCGCTACGGTGTGGATGCTTCCGAAGAGGAGCTACGCTCGGCGCTGCTGACCCTGGTCGGCGACGTCGCCTCCTATTATGCGCAGGCACGCGGCTACCAGGCGCGCATCCAGTTGGCGCGGCGCACGGCCGCATCGCAACAACAGACCGCCGCCCTCACCCACACCATGCTGCTGGCCGGCACGGCAACGGCGGCCGACGTCGCCAAGGCCCAGGGACAGGCAAGCGCCACGGCGGCCGATGTCCCCTCGCTCGAGGCCAGTTACGCCCAAGCCGTACACCGGCTTTCCGTGCTGACCGGCCGCCCGCCGGCGGCACTGAACGAGCGGCTGAAGCGCGGGGCACCGATCCCGGCTCCGCGCCTGCCGCTGCCGACCGGCATTCCCGCCGACATCCTGCTGACCCGGCCGGACGTGCGCATGGCCGAGCGGCAATATGCCCAATTTACTGCCAAGGTCGGCCAGGCCGAGGCGGCCCGCTATCCCGCGGTGAGCCTCACCGGCAATATCGACACGTCGGCTTTCAGGGTCGGCGACCTCGGCAAGAATTCCACCATCGGCTGGTCGTTCGGACCGACGCTCAGCGTGCCGATCTTCAATGCCGGGCAATTGAAGGCGGCGGCTGACGTCGCCAGGGCCGAGCGCGACCAGTATTTCATCGACTACAAGGCGTCCGTGCTGACGGCGCTCGAAGATGTCGAAAACGCCATCGTCGCGCTGCGCCAGGAGCGCATCCGCAACGGCAAGCTTGCCGCTTCGGTGAAATCCTATGGCGAGGCGGCAAATCTCGAGCGCACGCTGTTCAAGTCGGGAGAAGCCAGCCTTCTCGACGTGCTGGACGCCGAGCGTTCGCTCTATTCGGCCGAGGACGATCTTTTGCAAAGCCGCATCGCCATTGCCACCGACTATGTCGCCCTCAACAAGGCGCTCGGCGGCGGCTGGGACGGCACCATCGACAGCGCAAAACCCGAGATCGTCGACGCCAAGACCGGGCCGCGGCTGGTGTCGGCGCCTGTGAGCCAGTGATGTCGGGCGGCGGGCTTGTCTGCGGTGGTTTAGAAGCGGGTGCGCGTCTGGCGCTGCCCCGGCGCGGCATCGTTCGCCTCAAAATGCATCTCGTCCTGGACGGCGGCGAAAAACCGGCGGACATCGTTGGCGGCCGAAGCCGCGTCGCTGCCGGCGGCGATCGCCTTGTCGAGGAGTTCGCGCGCTGTGGCTTTCCAGAAGGAGTTGGCTGTGTCGCCATGCAGCCTGCCCAGCCTGGCCGCCACCTCGCGCACCAGCATGGTCTGCCGGTCTAGCGGAAAGGCGCGCACATTTGCTGAGGACATATTCTGCACCATGACACTGACGCAACGAATCAGACGCTGCTCTATGGCGTCATGCCTAGCTGTGAAGTCGGAAACGGAACCTTAACGCTGCGGAGTCCGCGTCGATCCGAGCGAGTCGGTTGGCGGCCTCCGGATAAAAAGGGCTCTAGAACCGCAGGCCCCTCGCCTCGCCGCCGCTGCGCTTGGCCGTAATCATCATGTCCCTGGCCAGCAGGCCACTCACCCGGCAGAACGCCATGAAGGCGCGGCAGGCGTCCTCGGTCTTGACCACATCCACCGTGGCGCCGAAGCAGGCATTGAATGCCGCCTCGTAGACCTTGCCCTGTCGCTTCTTTGGCCACTCATGCAGGACATCCAGCGCCTGTTCGACGCTGTAGATCTCCTCTACCGGCATGCCGGGCGCGGGCGCGATGCGCACCGGCACCTCGAATTGCAATCTGTCCATTTCCAAGTCTCCCGAACTGGTGTCGCCACAACGCCGTTCGTCGTCAAAAGTTGCTTTGACCTGATGTCGCGCAAGAATGTGTCGTCACTGCGGTCGCAGCTGTCGGGCGTTAAAGCGCGCCCAGGCGCGCACTTTAACGCTTTGTTTTTAAGCAATTCCCAATGGAGACCGCTGCACTCGTTCGTGGAATTGTTGCTATTGGTTGGCCGGATCGGTCTCTGCCTCATAGGCCATGCGCACAGCGATGAAGAGCACATAGGCCGAGGGCAAAGCGAAGATCGCGGCAAGCACAAGCGCGGCGGTTCCCGCCATGCCGAGCGTCTCGGCGACCGCCCAATAGACCGTGCCGATGCAGATCAGAGCCTGTACCGAGAGGAACAGGGCGGCCGAGACCGCGCGGGTAAGCGTTTTGACTGTCATGATGCGTTGCATCGAAAAAACTCCGAAAAACGGCGCGTCACGCGACATCCATGGGCGGCCAGCGGCCGCCGCGGAACCGAGACGCAAAAACAATGAGATGGATTGAAGATGCGGGCTGCTAAGCCGTGCTCAGGCTAGGCGGATGGCGGCGCCCGCGGCTGGTTGGCATGCACCCGCGGCGCGAAGACAAACGCGGATGGCGCCGCCGCCAGAACCGGCACAGTCCGGTCGAGCAGGAAGAAGCCGGCAACCGGCGCAATCGCCGCTGCATTGCCGCTGACGGCTTTGGCCGGTACTGGCCGGCCGGCGCGGATTTCGAGGCCCTGCGCCTTGGCTGTGACGCGCAGCAGCGCCACCGCATCGCCCTGGCGCGCAGTACTGATGCCCGGCCCGCCCAGATTTGCGGTCGCCGATGCCGTCGCTTCGGCCTGGAACAGACTGAGCAGCGCAAGCAACAGCAACGCCATCAAGCCCGAGCAGGTGGCCCTGATCGGCGTCATGACGGGTTTTGCGTGCTTGAACGCCATGGGACGGCAAAATCTCCTGATGCTTCCACCGGCCTAGCTGACTGAGTCGAAAAAGGAAAGCTTCGGTCGCTCGGGCAGAACAAGGCACGAGACAGCGCCGCAAGGCATGAATATCACCGGCGCGAGCCCTTCGCCGGCAGTTCTTCCTTGAACCTTGCGGCTTCCGGTGCCAAATCTGGGAAGATTTTCGAACGGGCTGATATGCATAGCCCGCTTACAGGCAAAACGGACACTATGGTCACTTATCTCGACGCCGCCACGGCACCCCTCAGGAACACCGGCCAGATCCGCCTCTATGGCGAAGCAGGCTTTGCCGGCATGCGTAAGGCTTGCGATCTCACTGCGCGCTGCCTCGATGAGCTGGTGCCGATGGTCCAGCCGGGCGTCACCACCGAAACCATCGACCGTTTCGTGTTCGAATACGGCATGGACCATGGCGCGCTGCCGGCGACGCTCAATTACCGCGGCTACACCAAATCGTCCTGCACCTCGATCAACCACGTCGTCTGCCACGGCATTCCCGATAACAAGCCGCTGAAAGACGGTGACATCGTCAACATCGACGTCACCTACATCCTCGACGGCTGGCACGGCGATTCCTCGCGCATGTATCCGGTCGGCACCATCAAGCGCGCCGCCGAACGCCTGCTCGAAGTCACCCATGAATGCCTGATGCGCGGCATCGCGGCGGTCCGGCCCGGCGCCCGCACCGGCGCCATCGGCGCCGCCATCCAGACCTATGCCGAGGCCGAGCGCTGCTCGGTGGTGCGCGACTTCTGCGGCCACGGCGTCGGCCAGCTGTTTCATGACGCGCCAAACATCCTGCACTACGGCACGTCGAGCGAAGGCGTCGAGATGCGGCCGGGCATGATCTTCACCATCGAGCCGATGATCAATCTCGGCCGGCCGCATGTGAAAGTACTGTCGGACGGATGGACCGCGGTGACGCGCGACCGCTCGCTGTCGGCGCAATACGAGCACACGATCGGCGTCACCGACACCGGCTGCGAGATTTTTACGCTCTCGCCAAACAAGCTCGACCGCCCCGGCCTGCCGGCCTGAGCGGTCGATATTTGTCTGGCCGGTAGAAGGCCCACGCTCTGAAGGCTTAGCCAACAACAGCCGGGTGAAGCAGCTCTTCGAGGCCGATGTTGCGGTAGATTTCGCGGCGCATCCGGTCGGCAACGCCGTTGACGATCTCGGCGCCATCCTGCGACGGGTCGACATGGACGCGGAACGGCCGCTTGCCGAACGGCATATCCACGACGCGAACGATCTCGCGCGCCACTTCCGACGGATCGGCATCGGCGGGCTCGAGGCCGGCCAGTCCCTTCAGCGCCCGATCGGCAATCCCGGCATAGGGCCCGGCCTCATACTCGGCGGCCCGGGCCGCATCGGAAGGCTTGCCTGAATGGGCGAAGTGATTGGTGCCCTTGGTGAAGGCGCCGGGAACCATGATGGTTGTTTCTATTCCCCACAGAGCGAGTTCGGTGGAGTAGGACACGGCCAGCGCATCCATCGCCGCCTTGGCGGCAAAGTAAGGCGCGAGGAACGGCGGGGTGCCGCCGCGTGTCGAGGACGAGCCGACCCAGACCAGCAAGCCCTTGCCCTGCCCGCGCAGGTGCGGCAGTGCGGCGCGGTTGACCCGCTGAGCCCCCAGCACGTTGACGTCGTACTGCTGGATGAACTGGTCGGGGGTAAAGGCTTCGGCCGGCCCGAACACCATGTGACCGGCATTGTGGACGATGACGTCCAGCCGGCCCGCCTCGGCGATGATGTGGGCGATGCCGGCCTCGGCTGAGGCGTCCGATTGCACGTCGAGTTCCGCGGTACGCAGATCGGCCTTGTGCACAGCGGCCCAGGCGGCGACGGCAGCAACCTGCGGCGCATTGCGCCCAGCGGTCTCGCGCATCGTGGCGTAGACGGTGTGGCCGGCTTCGGCCAGCGACTGGGCGGTCATCAGGCCGAAGCCCGAGGACGCGCCGGTGACGAGGATGACGAATTTGGACATGACTGTGGTTCCTTGATTGAGGTGTGGTTGAGGCGGTACAGGGTTTGCCGGAGCCGGCCGGATCAGATGATCCCGCCATTGGCCCTGAGCGTCTGACCATTGATCCAGGCGCCGTCCGGGCCGGCGAGGAAGGCGACGGCGTCGGCGATATCCTTGGGCTGGCCGAGGCGTTCGAGTGGGGCCAATTTGGCCAGGCGGTCGACGAGCTCCTGCGGCTTGCCGTCGAGGAACAGCTTGGTTGCCGTTGGCCCCGGCGCGATGGCATTGACGGTGATGTTGCGGCCGCGCAGCTCCTTGGCAAGCACGCTGGTCATGGCCTCGACCGCCGCCTTGGTGGCGGCGTAGACGCCATAAGTCGGCTGCAGCAGGCCGACGACACTGGACGAGAAATTCACGATCCGGCCGCCGTCGCGCAGACGCTTCGCCGCTTCGCGCAGCGTGTTGAAGGTGCCCTTGAGATTGACGGCGATCGTACGATCGAACAGCGCATCGTCGCTGTCGGCGATGCTGGCGAGGTTCATGATGCCGGCATTGTTGATCAGCACGTCGACGCCGCCGAAAGCGGTTTCGGCCGTGTCGAACATACGCGCCACCGCGGCGGTGTCCGAAATGTCGGCCTTCGCCGTCACCGCCTTGCCGCCGGCCGCTTCGATCCTGGCGACGACCGCCTCTGCGGCAGCCGCATTGCCGGCATAGTTCACCACGACGGTGAAGCCGTCCCTGGCGAGGCGCTCGGCGACGGCGGCACCGATGCCGCCCGAAGCGCCGGTGACGAGGGCAATCTTGCCGGTCTGGTTGGTCTGGTTGGTCATGGTCTGTCTCCTTTTTGGATGCCGTTGATCGGCTGACAGCAACATGCGCCTTCCAGTCTCGCGGATAATCAGGCATAATCCGCCAACATCATTCGAGATTTCGAACAATGGATCGCTTCGACGCCATGCGCGTCTTCATTCGCATCGTCGAGCGGCGCAGCTTCACCAAGGCCGCCGACGATCTTGGTCTGCCCCGCTCATCCGTCACCGATGCGGTGAGAGGTCTGGAGGCGCGGCTGGGTGTGCGGCTTTTGCAGCGCACGACCCGTCAGGTCAGCCCGACACTGGACGGCGAAGCCTATTATCAGCGCTGCGTCAGCCTGGTTGCCGACCTAGAAGACGCCGAGGGCGCCTTTGTCGGCGCTAAGCCGTCGGGCCTGGTGCGCGTCGACATGCATGGCACCCAGGCGCGGTATTTCCTGTTGCCGGGCCTGCCCCGCTTCCGGGAGCTGTATCCGGACATCCGGCTGCACATCAGCGAGATGCACCAGCCTCTGGATATGATCCGTGAGGGGTTCGACTGCCTGCTGCGCGCCGGCGAACTTTCCGACAGTCCGCTGATCAGGCGGCGCCTGGCGACACTGGAAAGGGGCACCTTCGCCAGCCCCGGCTATCTCCACCGCTTCGGCACGCCGCAGACGCCTGACGACCTCGCAGGACACGAAATGGTCGGCCTGATGTCGCCCGAGGCAGCCGAGATCATTCCGCTCGTCTTCAGCGTCGACGGCAAGCCCCGCCGGCTCACCTTGCCTGCCAATGTGACTGTGACCGGCCCCGAGACCAACGTCGCTTCCGCCTGCCTCGGCCTCGGGCTGATCCAGGTCCCGCGCTACCGTGTGGTCTCGGAACTGGCCAGCGGCGCGCTGGTCGAGGTGCTCGCCGGCTTTCCGCCGACGCCCTTGCCGGTTCACGTTCTTTATTCACCCACACGACAACTGTCGCCGCGCCTGCGCGTGTTCATCGACTGGATGGCACAGCAGTTCCGCAGTCGAACCGCGCCGGCCGAATGAAGCGCCGCCGGTCCGATCGTTTCGGGCGGATTCCATGTTATGATAGCTGGATCGCTGGTTCATTCGGCAGGTCGACGGTAACGATCAGTCCGTTGGGCTGGTTGTCTTGCAGTTCGATCCTGCCGCCATGTCCCTGGATAATGTCTGCAACGATCGAGAGGCCCAGGCCAAAGCCATGTTTCGAAGCAACGCCGCGCGAGGCATCTTCCTTGAAGAAGGGTTCGAAGACCTGGGTGCGCGCCGTCATCGGAATGCCCGGGCCATCGTCACCAACCGCGATGCGTGCCGCTGAGCCGGTCTGTGTCAACGCGACCGTGACGTTGCCGGCGAATTTGACCCCATTGTCGCAGAGATTGGTGATCGCACGGGCCAGCGCATTGGGTTTGCACCAGCCCAGAAGCCGGTCCGGTCCCGAATACGATACCGAGAACCCCACATCGGAGAATTCCGCGCAGACAGTCTGCAGCACGCTGGCAATGTCGGCGCGCTGCAGCTTCTCTGTCGAGACGTCGTTGCGCAGATAGGTCAAGGTCTCGCTGATCAGGTCTTCGATATGCTGAATGTCGGTCAGCATTGCCGTGCGAACGGAATTCTCGTCCATGCGCTCGGCGCGCAGCCGCAGCCGCGTCAAAGGCGTGCGCAAATCGTGGCTGACGCTGCGCAACATGCGTGTGCGGTTCTCGATCATCGTCCGGATACGTGTTCTCATCCGGTTGAGAGCGCGCGTCAGGCCGACCATCTCGGTGGACCCGCGTTCGATGAAAAGCTCGTCGCCATTCTCGATCTCGGCCGAACCGACAGCGGTGGAGATGCGCTTCAGCGGGCCTGTGACGGTCCATACGGCAAAGAGCCAGATCATCGTGGGTAAGGCGATGAAAGCCATGAACCTGTAGAACGAAGAGCGGACGGTGCCTGACGTCAGAAAGGAATCGGGCATGCCGAAATGAGCCAGGACGCTCTGCTGGTCCAGGTCGACGACAAACGCGTATTGGCCGCCGATCCTTATCCAGCGCCCATCAATCGAACCCTTTTCGATCCGCAGAAGCCAAGCGATGCTTTGCCATTCCAGGTAGGACTTCGGGATAGCGCGGATCTGTTCCCTGGGCAGCACCTTGAAGTCAAAGCCGGCGCGCCTTGCCGTTGCCAGGATCGTACCGCGATCCTCCTCACGCGCCCCGCGCAGCAGAGTGGCGACAACGTCGGTTTGTGCGGCGCTGTCTTCCACGGTCGGGAGGTTGAAATAATCTGTAAAACTCTCGACGGCCGAGCCGCTGGACAGGATCACGATCACCGCGACGACAATGATTGCCGCGAACTGCCCACGCACCGACTGCGGCAGCAAACGGCCGAGGAAACTCCTCATGCCTCCTCCACCGTCGCGGTGAAGATGTAGCCCCCCAGCCGAACGGTTTTGAGCAGCACCGGATCGCGCGCATCCTTTTCGATCTTCTGGCGGATGCGGCTGACATGAACGTCAACGCTCCGCTCGATCGGGCCGGCAAGCCCGGCATGCGTTACGCCGAGAAGCTCTTCGCGCGACAGAACACGGCCCGCGTTGCGGCAGAATGCAAGCAGCAGGTCGAATTCATGCGTGGTGGTGGCAACCCTTGCATTGCTCGGGTCATGCAGTTGCCGGCGTATGGGATCGATGCGCCAGCCGTTGAAGCGAAGCACTCTCGATCGATCCCGCTCTTCGGGAGCATAGGCTGCGCGGCGCAGCAGAGCGCGTATCCGCGCGGTCAGTTCGCGCCCGCTGAACGGTTTGGTCACATAATCGTCCGCGCCGATCTCCAGTCCGAAGATACGGTCGATTTCTTCGCCAAGCGCAGTCAGTATCAGGATCGGGATGTTCGTTTCGGCGCGAAGGCGGCGGCAAATGTTGAGGCCGCTTTCACCCGGCAGCATGACATCGAGCACGATGAGATCGAATTTCTGAGCGCGAAGCGCGGCGTTCATCCGCACACCATTCCCGACGATTTCCACGATCATGCCGTTTTCGGCAAGCGTGTCGCCCAGCATGCGTGCAATTTCGAAATCGTCTTCGACGATAAGTATCCGCGGGCCCTGCCTTGCCGATTCAGCGCTCAGATCGTCTTGCTGCCTTTGCCAGGCCAGCTCGGATTTTGTCATAGCCTGCATTGGCGCGCCTGCGTGGTCTCAGAACCGGTATCCGACCAGAAGCATCCCCGAGGGCTGAACCTTGTCGACGACGATCGGGCTGTCGGCGGCGTCACCCAGGAGAATGCCGACCCCCGCTTCGCCACGCACCATCCAGTTCGCATCGAGCATATATGTGGCGGAAATCGAAAAATCGGCGCGCTTCAACCCGGCCCCGGCATCATAACGCGCCAGCCCTGAGCGGGCCGACTGTTCCGGCGTGACGCCAAAATAAGCCTGCATATAATTTTCATCGGCAAAGACGGCGGATGCGCTGGCGCCGACGATCAACGATTCCGTCAGAGGCCGGCTAACCTCGATCCCGACCTCGCCCTGCAAACCGTCACTGCCGCCGATGGTCTTGTCAACTTGGGCGAAGATTTCAGCCGGGCCGAACTTCACTGCCGCCTTCACGCCGGCTTTCCCGCCCATGTCGATATCGCCCAGGCCGCGAAGGCGATCGGCATCGTCTTCCTTGCGGCCCATTTCATAGCCAAGCCGCGCGCTGAGTTCGAACGGCCCTTGTTCATAGACGGCAATGCTGGCGCCTGACGGATTGATCGTCACGATATCGAGAAATGTCGCGGTGACGAACGGCACCGGCATGACCTTGAACTCGTCGCTGCCCTCATATTTGGGGACGATGATGGCGCCGCCGCCAAGAACCACGTGCCAGTCGGCGAGTTTCTGTTCGAAGCGCCCAAATCGGGAAACATCGGGCGGTCGGATGAAATCGTCGGAATTCACGGCAATGGCGTCGGCTGCCGTGCCCGAATGCGTTGAAAACAGAATTGCCATCGCCGCGACAGATGCCCGGCCGGCAAATAGTCCAGTCTCGATTTTAGCGAACATGCATGCTCCAAGCATAGAAAGGCGAAAGCCCCCGATGCTGTCAGCATTTCAGGTGAAGGTGGCTGCATGCATTAAGTGGTGTTAAGTTTTGTTGCGCAATCGTGGCTGCATCTTGCCGCCTCCACCCCCTGCGCGACGGACTGTTTCAATCCACGCCAGAAAAGCACTAATGTCTGCGGCGAAGGGATGTGGGCTGCATATGGCGAACAACGGCAATGACGACGAGCGGGGGTTCTTCTCCGAGCGGTGGATTGAACCGCCGGCGAAGGAAAAGGCGGCAAAGAACAGATCGGATGAGAAGCCGCACTATCACGGCCATCGCGACCGCCTGCGCGAGCGCTTCGTTGCCGGCGGCGCGGACGCCCTGCCCGACTACGAGCTTCTCGAACTGCTGCTGTTTCGCCTGATCCCGCGCGTCGACACCAAGCCGATCGCCAAAGCCCTTTTGGCGCGCTTCGGCACATTCGGCGAGGTGCTTGGCGCGCCGGTGGCGCTGCTGCAGGAGGTGAAGGGCATCGGCCCCGCTGTGGCGACCGATCTCAAGGTGATTGCCGCTGCCGCGCAGCGCATGGCGCGCGCGGAAGTCCGCGACCGCGAGGTGCTGTCCAACTGGACGCAGCTTCTTGCCTACTGCCGCTCGGCCATGGCGTTCGAGAACCGCGAACAGTTCCGCATCCTGTTCCTCGACAAGAAGAACGTGCTGATCGCCGACGAGGTGCAGCAGGTCGGCACCGTCGACCACACGCCGGTCTATCCGCGCGAAGTGATCAAGCGCGCGCTCGAACTGTCAGCCAGCGCCGTCATCCTGGTCCACAACCACCCATCCGGCGACCCGACACCGTCGCGCGCCGACATCGAGATGACCAAGCAGATCATCGACAGCGCCAAGCCGCTCGGCATCGCCGTCCATGACCACATCATCATCGGCAAGAAGGGCAACGCCTCGATGAAGGGCCTGTTGTTGATCTGAGCCTGACCAAGTAGCGCGGACGGAGCACGAGGCGGCTGATTTCGATGCCGCCCCAGATCCGGCCAACCGCGCTAGCTGAGCGACCCGGCTGCTTGCGAGATGAGCCCGGCGATCACGTCGGGGTGAGAGATCAGCGACAAATGGCTTGCCTTTACCTCGATGGTCTTTGCGTTCATGCGCTTGGCCATGAGGCGTTCGAGATCCGGATTGATCGTGCGATCCTCGGTCGAGACCGCATACCAGCTTGGCTTAGAGCGCCAGGCCGCTTGCGTCGTCTTTCCGGTGAAAAGCTTGTCCGAGATCGGCCCCTGGACGGCGTAGAGGATGCGCGCCTTGTCGCGAGGAATATCGCCGGCGAAATCTCGCAGGAAAGCCTCTTCGCTAAGCTTGCCGTAGCCTGCGGACCAGACGAGCCCGGCCGACGCCGGCGGCGCGGCAAAAGTCTTGGCGAGTGCGGTGTAATCTTCGCCCGCGTCCGGCGCGCGCGCCGCGACATAGACGAGCGAGGAAACCTTTGCATCCATCCCTGCCTCGGTAACGATCATGCCGGCAAAAGAGTGCCCGACAAGGACCGTCGGTCCATCCTGGAGAGCGATCGCACGCCGCGTTGCCTCGACACCAGCCTCCAGCGTGGTCAGCGGATGCTGGACGACCGTCGCGTTGAGGCCGGCCTGTTGCAGCAGGCCGACCACCTCTGACCAGCACGAGCCATCGGCATAGGCGCCATGGACCAGAACGACATTGCGAATTTTTGGGGCAGTCTGCGCTGACGTCGTGTGTGAGCTGGCCAGTATGGTGGTCGCCACCCCGGCGACGAGCGCGGTGGAGAAAGTACGCCGATTTATCATGATCGTGGACTCCTTGAGAGGTTGGCGGATCGCGCCCAGACTTCGGCTGGGACGCGCCGCAAAATGTTTTGCCCGGCGCCTTCATCCAGTCTTCGCAGCCTGCCGAACCTTCGTTACGAAGTCACCGCTTCGTGATCGCATGGCTCTGGCCCTCGCCGAACTCGGGCGCTTTTTTGCGGGCTGAACCCGAAACGCACGCGCTTCAGTTGGCGTGCGCCTCCAGCACGCCGCCGAGCCTGCCTTCCAGAAGATCGCGCCGCTGCTGCAATTCGCCGGAGACGAATTTGGTGAAGGCATGCACGCGCGCCGTGCGGCGCAGGTCGTCATGCACCAGGACCCACAGCGCCGAGCCGATCTCTTCGATCAGCCCGCCGACGCGTATAAGCCCGGGCAGGCTGTCGCCGAGATAGCAAGGCAGCGCTGCGACCCCCATGCCGGCGCCGGCCGCATGCGACATCGTCACCAGGGAATCGGCGCGCATGGCTATCTCGACATCCGGCAGCGACGACCGCATCCAGCGGGCAACGCCGGTGTTGGCCAGGCTGTCATCGGGCGCGATCCAGCGCAGGAGCCCAAATTTCGGCTCCGGCGGCAGCGTCCCGGCATAGGCGCGTGCGGCGTAGGCGGCGAAGGCGACGCCCGAAATGCGCCGGCCGACCAGAATTTCCTGCGGCTGCGACACCGGCCTAATCGCCACGTCGGCATCCCGATGCGTCAGATTGGCGATGGTATTCTGCGTCATCGCCTCGACCCGGATGCCCGGATGGAGCTCATGAAACGCCGCCAGGATCGGCGGCAGCACCGACGCCATCAGTGTGTCGGTGGTGGTGACCCGCAACGTGCCCTCGAACCTGAGATCCTGCCCCGACAGTTTGCGCGTCAGCTCATTGACCGTCTCGGCCATTGTGCGCGCCGCGCCCAGCAGTTCCTCGCCACCGGCGGTGAGCGCATAGCCCGTCGGCAGCCGATCGAAAAGACGGATGCCAAGCCGCGCCTCGAACGTGTTGACGCGCCGCAGCACAGTGGTGTGGTTCACGCCCAGGATGCGCGCTGCCGCCGCCAGCGAAGCGCCTTCGGCGACGGCCAGCACCATACGCAGATCTTCCCAGTCGATGTGGTCGCGTGAGCTGTGCATTTCTGCAGATAGGTAGAGGAAAGCGTTGCACTTGGCGAGCCAGACGCGTCACCGATGGACTTTTTCTCCTGCGCGCCTGTGCAAAATTGCACAAGTGGTGGGCGAATCAGCAGATCGATCTGCGCAGGAACGCAGGCCATATGAGCCTTAGAGCGCCGCTTGGCGGCGAGCCAAACTCAAGGAATGCGATCGTGGAAATCCTCTTCATCCCTCTGGCGCTTGTCGCCGGCGGCCTGCTCGCGGTGCAGGCCGGCGCCAACGCACAACTATCAAAGGCGGTCGGCTCGCCCTTTGCCGCGACGACGCTTCAGCTCGCCGTCGGCGCCATTGTGCTGCTGTCGATCACAGCCCTTACCGGAACGGCGCCAGCGCTGCTCACCATTCGCAACGCGGAATGGTGGCATGCGATTGGCGGCACGGCTTCGGCGTTCTATGTCGTTTCGACCATTCTCCTGTTCCCTCGCCTCGGCGCCGTCGTGTCGGTTGGGCTCTTCATCGCCGGGCAGATGCTTGCATCTTTCGCCCTCGACACATTCGGCTGGCTCGGGATTCCGGAGGCCGGCCTGCGAGCCGGACCTGCCTTTGGCGTGCTCGTCGTGCTTGCAGGCGCGGCCCTCATCGTTCTGGGACAGAAGGGCGCGGCGGATAATCTCGCGCCTTCGAAGCTGGGCTGGATCGGGCTGGCGCTGCTGGCGGGCGCCGTGCTGCCGGTGCAAGGCGCGGTGAACGCCTTGCTCCGGCACGACCTTGGCGGCGCGCCGTTTGCCGTCGGCACCATTTCGTTTCTGGTGGCGATGCTGGCGATGGCAGTCGTGCTTCTGGCCACGCTTGTCCTGACGAATACGCCCCGCCCTCGCCTCGCAGGCCTGTCGTCGATGCCCTGGTGGGGTTGGCTCGGAGGCTTTGCCGGCGCGACCTATGTCACGACGGTGTTCACCGCCATCCCCGTCATTGGTGCGGCGGCAGCGGTCAGCCTGACGGTGGCAGGCCAGCAGGTCGCCAGCATCTTCGTCGACAATTTCGGCTGGTTTCGCCTGCCGCAGCGGCCTGTCTCAGGCATGCGGCTCGTCGGCGTCGTGCTGCTCCTGGCCGGCTGCATCGTCATCAAGGCGCTCTAAACCCGGCGCTGAGCCTCGGCCGCCGCCGCAAAAGCGATTTTTTGCCCCTTCCACAGCCGGCTCTAGAATTTCGATCGCAAATCACGCATGATGCACTTTGGTATTTCCAGCGATGGCTTCACGCCAATTGGAATATCGGGAGGAACGGGACATGCCCATCGTGGTTGTACTCGTTTTGATCGTCGTGGGCTCGGTGTTGTTCCACTTCCTGAGCCCATGGTGGTGGACTCCGATTGCCTCGAACTGGGACTATATCGACAACACCATCATCATCACCTTCTGGATCACCGGCGTCGTCTTCGCCGCCGTGGTGCTGTTCATGGCCTATTGCGTCTTCCGCTTCCGTCATCGCGAGGGGAGTCGGGCGGCGTACGAGCCTGAGAACAAGCGGCTCGAATGGTGGCTGACGATCGTCACCGGAGTGGGTGTCACCGCCATGCTGGTTCCCGGGCTGTTCGTCTGGAGCCGGTTCGTCAACGTTCCAAGCGACGCAACGGAGGTCGAAGTCGTCGGCCAGCAATGGCAGTGGAGTTTCCGCTTGCCCGGCAAGGACGGCAAGCTCGGCACATCCGACACCCGTGACGTCACTGCTGAAAATCCGCTGGGCGTCATCGCCAAGGATCCGAACGGCCAGGACGATGTCGTGGTCGAAGCGGCCGACCTGCACCTGCCGGTCGGCAAGCCGGTCAAGATGCTGCTGCGCTCGATCGATGTGCTGCACGATTTCTATGTGCCGGAATTCCGCGCCAAGATGGACATGATACCGGGCTCGGTCACCTATTTCTGGTTCACCCCGACCAAGACCGGAACCTTCCAGGTCCTGTGCGCCGAATTGTGCGGCCAGGGCCATCCGATGATGCATGGCATCGTCATGGTCGACACCCAGGCAGACTATGTGGCCTGGCTCGACCAGCAGCAGACGTTCGCGCAATTGTCGGGGCCGCAGCAGACGGGCTCGGCGGAACAGGCGCCGGGCAACGCGACGGTGTCAGCTTTGAAAGTTGCGGCAAAACTCGAAACTGTCGGGTCCCGCTGAAAAGGGCACGGAGTGCTCCAATGGTCGATATCACGCCTGCAGATGCCGTCCCGCCTGCCGAAGTCGCGGAAATGGAACTGTACCATCCGCACAGCTGGTGGACGAAATATGTCTTCTCGCAGGATGCCAAGGTCATAGCCATCCAGTATTCGGCAACCGCAACGGCCATTGGCCTGGTCGCGCTGGTGCTGTCCTGGCTGATGCGGCTGCAGCTCGGCTTCCCCGGCACGTTCGATTTCATCACCCCTGAGGCCTACTACCAGTTCATCACCATGCACGGCATGATCATGGTGATTTACCTGCTCACGGCGCTCTTCCTCGGCGGCTTCGGCAACTACCTGATCCCGCTGATGGTCGGAGCCCGCGACATGGTCTTCCCCTATGTCAACATGCTGAGCTACTGGATCTACCTGCTTGCCGTGCTGGTTCTGGTGTCGAGCTTCTTTGCGCCCGGCGGACCGACCGGTGCCGGCTGGACGCTCTACCCGCCGCAAGCCATCATGACCGGCACACCCGGCGGCCAGGAATGGGGCATCATCCTGATGCTCGTCTCTCTGATCCTGTTCATCATCGGCTTCACCATGGGCGGCCTGAACTATGTCGTGACGGTGCTGCAGGGCCGCACGCGCGGCATGACGCTGATGCGCCTGCCGCTGACCGTCTGGGGCATCTTCACCGCCACCGTCATGGCGCTGCTCGCCTTCCCGGCGCTGTTCGTCGCCTGTGTAATGATGCTGCTGGACCGTGTGCTCGGCACCTCCTTCTTCATGCCTGCAGTCGTCGAGATGGGCGAACAGCTGCAGCACAATGGCGGCAGCCCGATCCTGTTCCAGCATCTGTTCTGGTTCTTCGGCCACCCCGAAGTCTACATCGTGGCGCTGCCGGCCTTCGGCATCGTCTCCGACCTGATCAGCACGCACGCGCGCAAGAACATTTTTGGCTACCGGATGATGGTCTGGGCCATCGTCGGCATCGGCGCGCTGAGCTTCGTGGTCTGGGCGCACCACATGTATGTCAGCGGCATGCACCCCTATTTCGGCTTCTTCTTCGCCACCACGACCTTGATCATCGCCATCCCGACCGCAATCAAGGTCTACAATTGGGTGCTGACGCTGTGGCGCGGCGACATCCACCTCACCATACCGATGCTGTTTGCCATGGCTTTCATCGTTACCTTCGTCAATGGCGGACTGACCGGGCTGTTTCTGGGCAACGTCGTCGTCGACGTCCCACTGTCGGATACGATGTTCGTCGTCGCCCATTTCCATATGGTCATGGGTGTTGCCCCGATCGTCGTTATCTTCGGCGCGATCTACCACTGGTACCCGAAGGTCACCGGCCGGATGCTCAACGAGACGCTCGGCCGGTTCCATTTCTGGGTCACCTTCATCGGCGCCTACCTGATCTTCTTCCCCATGCACTACATCGGCCTGATGGGCGTGCCGCGGCGCTACGCCGAGATGACCGATGTGACGGTGATGACCGAGTCGGCGCATCACCTGAACTCGTTCATCAGCATCATGGCGTTCATCGTCGGCTTTGCCCAGATCGTGTTCCTGTTCAACCTGATCTGGAGTATCCGCCATGGCCGCGAGGCTGGTGGCAATCCGTGGCGGGCCACGACACTCGAATGGCAGACGCCGCAGACACCACCGGCGCATGGCAATTTCGGCAAGGAGCTGCCGATCGTCTATCGCTGGGCCTATGACTACAGCGTGCCGGGTGCCAAGGAAGACTTCATTCCGCAAAATATGCCGGGCACCTTCGGCCCCTCCAGGGAGCCGACATGAGCGTCATCCTGGTCTTCCTGCTCGTGATCGCCGGGTTTGCCGGCTGGTGGCTCTCCCATCAGCGGCTGATGTCGAAACCATGGCTCGAGCAAGGTGTGGCGGAAGATTTTGTCCCCTTCGACGGGTCGAGCCTGCCGACCGCGAAGATCGGCCTCGGCGTCTTCCTAGCTGTCGTCGGCTGTCTGTTCGCGCTGTTCACCAGCGCCTACTTCATGCGTATGGCGCTGTCGGACTGGCAGCCCATGCCGGTTCCGCGCCTGCTCTGGCTCAACACCGGAATGCTGATCCTGAGCAGCATCGCGCTGCAGTGCGCCTCGGTCGCGGCGCGCAAGCGCCATGTCGACACGGTCAGGCTCGGCCTTGCGGCGGCCGGGCTCACCGCGCTCGCCTTCCTCGTCGGGCAGCTCATGGCATGGCGGGACCTGACCGCCGACGGTTATTTTCTGGCCTCCAATCCGGCCAACAGTTTTTTCTATCTGATTACCGGGATGCACGGCCTGCACATAGTCGGTGGGCTGGTGGGCCTGGGCAGGACAACCACCAGTGCCTGGAACGGCGCACGGCCGGAACGGCTTCGCCTCAGCGTCGAACTGTGCGCCATGTACTGGCATTTCCTGCTGTTCATCTGGCTCGCCATCTTCGCTCTTCTGGCCGGCTGGGCCGCGACATTCATCGACATTTGCCGGCAGTTACTGACCTAGGAGGTCCGGGAGCATGGCTGAGACGACCCTGACGCAAATCGGCCATACGGAGCTGCGGCCGGCGGGATTGCATGGCGTTGCCGCCGACTGGGCTTCCGACCAGCGCGCGTTCAAGAACGTGTCCTGGGGCAAGGCCATGATGTGGATCTTCCTGCTCAGCGACACCTTCATCTTCGGCTGCTTCCTGCTGTCCTACATGACCGCGCGCATCTCCACGCGCGTGCCGTGGCCGAACCCGAGCGAGGTCTTCGCGCTGCGCATCGGCGGCGAGGAAATCCCCCTTATCCTCATCGCCATCATGACCTTCGTGCTGATCTCGAGCAGCGGAACGATGGCCATGGCGGTCAATTTCGGCTATCGCCGCGACCGCCGCAAAACGGCTATCCTGATGCTTCTGACCGCAGCGCTCGGCGCGACCTTCGTCGGCATGCAAGCGTTTGAATGGACCAAGCTGATCACCGAAGGGGTACGGCCCTGGGGCAATCCCTGGGGCGCGGCACAATTCGGTTCGTCTTTCTTCATGATCACCGGCTTCCACGGCACGCATGTCACGATCGGAGTCATCTTCCTCATCATCGTGGCGCGAAAGGTCTGGCGTGGGGACTACGACGTCGGACGTCCCGGCTTCTTCACCAGCCGCAGGGGTCGCTACGAGAACGTCGAAATCATGGGACTCTACTGGCACTTCGTCGACCTGGTCTGGGTGTTCATTTTCGCATTCTTCTATCTTTGGTGAGAGGCAGATATGGCTGAAGCAACCGCAAACGGCCTGGGGCAACACGCCCTGCACGCAAGCCATGCACATGACGAGCCAGCGACCGGCGGCGTCCATGCGGAGGTTCATCAGGAACACCCGATCAAGCTCTACATGGTGGTTTGGGCATGGCTGTTCATCCTCAGCACCTGCTCCTACCTGGTCGACTATTTCGGCCTCCACGGCTATCTCAGATGGTCGCTGATCCTGATCTTCATGATCCTCAAGGCGGGGCTGATCGTCGCCGTATTCATGCACATGGCCTGGGAGCGGCTGGCGCTGACCTATGCGATCATCCTGCCGCCGGTTTTGATACTGGTGTTCGTGATGATGATGCTCTTCGAAGCGGATTATACGCTTCTCACCCGGATATCGTTTTTCGGAGCCGGACCCTGACATCTGGAACAAGACCCGGCGGAGGCATCTTCTGTCGGGAACAACGGACGCTTGCCGTTCGGCTGCCTTGAAACAATCGGCGGCTGGTCCATTTTGCTAGTACGGGAAACGACGGGAGCAGAATGATTGCCCCCGTTTCCGCCAATGCGTCGCGAACTCCGGCAAGGGAGGCCAAGATGACAATCGCAAGCAGGCTGAAGCACTTCATCGACGGCAAGGGAATTTCCTACGACACCGTCGCCCATCATCGCACATCCACGACCAGGCAATCGGCAATAGCCGCGCATGTGCCAGGCAGCATCTTGGCCAAATCGGTGGTTGTCCACCATGAGCTTGGCTATGCGCTGGCGGTGGTTCCGAGCACCCACAGGATCGAACTTGGCAAGTTGCAGGACGTCATGAACAAGCGTCTTGGGCTCGCCTCTGAAGACGAGGTGATCTCGCTCTTCGCTGACTGCGACATCGGCGCCATCCCGCCGATCGGCGCGGCCTACGATGTGCCGGTTATAGTCGATGAAAGCCTCGGCGATGCCACCGAGGTCTATTTCGAAGGCGGCGACCACAGGACGCTGGTGCATGTCAGCGGCAAGGATTTCCGCAACCTGACCATGGGTGCATACCAGGCCCGCTTCAGCCACGCGGCCTACTGAAAAATCAGCCTGCCTGCACCGGCAGCCTCGCCGGTGCAGCACGGAGATATCATCTAACTCGCCGATCTGGCGGGCGACGGCGGTTCCACAACCTTGCGGTAGACATGCCAGGTGGCGTGACCGAGGATCGGCAGCACGACCGCCAGCCCGGCAAACACCGGCAGCGAGCCGATGATCAAGGCGACGGCGACAATCAGCCCCCAGACAGCCATGGGGATCGGGTTTGCCAGCACCGCTCGCACCGAGGTGTGGATGGCTTCGTAGGCGCCGACATCGCGGTCAAGCAACAATGGGAAGGCGACGACCGTCGTGCACAACACCACCACGGCGAAGACGAAGCCGATGGCGTGCCCCAGGATAATCAGGGACCAACCGCGTCCGGTGGCGAATATTTCATTGATGAAGCCGGATATTGATTCCGGCGGAGCCGGGCCGAAGAGATATTGGTAGAACACCTGCGCAGCCAAAAGCCAGGCGATGAAGATTGCAACCAGCATGATCCCGACCGCCGCGATTGCCGGCAGGGCCGGAGAATTCCTGACCTCGAAAGCGTGCCTCCAGGAGGTGTCGAGCCCGGCTTCTCGTCTGCGGCTGATCTCATAGAGGCCGATCGCCGCGAATGGACCTATCAGCGCAAAGCCGGACACCAGCGGAAACAACATCGGCAACGCATTGGCGCCCGAAGTCCAGGCAGCGAGCACGACGCCGACAAGCGGATAGATCAGGCAGAGAAAAACGATGTGCGACGGCTTGACCATGAAATCGTCAACACCGCGCTTGAGCGCGTCGAAAAGATCGGAAACACCGATCTTTCGAATTTTGGTGTGCTCCAGCGTTTCGCTGGCGCCTGCAATCACGTGAAAACTTGTCATGCCGTTCCTCCAGACCAGGTCCGGTAAGGTCGCGGTTTCACGGTGCTGCCGTTCTGCATGACTGGCCACGCAAAACCGCGACCTGCACCGAAATCAACATACTCCATTGCCTGGAGCTTGTCGCCCTTTTGTCACAAAGGCTCGCAAGGTCATGCGCTGGCTCTTGAGGCCCTTCTTCGATATCCTCTCCAATCGAAGGTGCAGGTCATGGACGGAAAAACCATTCTGCTGCTCGGCCTTGGCGTCGTTGCTCTGCTGATTTTGGGATTCTGTGCTCTACCGTCGTGAGCCGATCCTGATGTGCAACGTTTTCGGTGCAGCGATCACCCCACCTGCCGTCCCGACCCGGCGAGTGTTCCAAGAACAGCGGGCCTGCCGTCAACCTCCGACTGAGATGAACGCGCGCATCGCGATGGTGTCGGCGAGCAGCATAGCAAAGATCGCGAAAAGATAGAAAATCGAATAGGCAAACAGCGCCTTTGCCGGCTTCATCTCCTTGTCGGGGGCGATCAGAGCCTTCCAGGCGTACCAGATGAAACCCACGCCCAACGCAGCCGAAACAATCCCATAGAACCCGCTGGTGAATCCGAACGCCCAGGGCAGCACGCCGGTTGGTGCCAGGACCAGTGAATAGGCGAAAATCTGCCTTCTGGTCGAGGCCTGGCCGGCCACGTTCGGCATCATCGGGATGCCGGCAGCGGCGTAGTCGCCGGCCTTGAACAGCGCGAGCGCCCAGAAATGCGGCGGCGTCCACAGGAAAATGATCAGGAACAGAATGAGGCTTTCAATGCCGATGGCGCCAGTGGCCGCCGCCCAGCCAATCATCGGAGGAAGGGCACCCGCCGCGCCGCCGATGACGATGTTCTGCGGCGTCGAGCGCTTCAGCCACATCGTGTAGATGACGACGTAGAAAAAGATGGTGAAGGCCAGCAGCGACGCGGCAAGCCAGTCCACCAGCACGCCGAGCGTCATGACCGAAAACGCGGAAAGCACCAGGCCGAAGCCGAGCGCTTCACCGGGCGTGACGCGGCCTGATGGAACTGGCCGTTTTGACGTGCGCGACATCAGCGCGTCGATATCCGCATCGTACCACATGTTGAGCGCCCCGGCCGCTCCCGCACCAACCGCAATGGCAGCTATTGCGACCACGGCGATGACTGGGTTCATCGCCCCGGGCGCCACCATCAGACCGACGAAAGCGGTAAAGATCGCAAGCGCCATGACCCGCGGCTTCAACAGTGCAAAGAAATCACCGGCCGTCGCCTCCGAGATGCGGACGCCGGTTTCCTTGAGGCTTTCCTTGACCGACATTTGAGACGACCATCAATGGAAAACGGGCGGCCTTGCCAACCGAAGCGCCAAGCTACTGGGAGAATTGCTTCAGATAGGCAATGACGTTGGCGACGTCCTCGTCCTTCTTGAGGCCGGGAAACGCCATCTTCGTACCTTTGACCATGGCCTTGGGATCGTGAAGGTACGTGGTCAGCGTCGGTTCATCCCATTTGACGCCGGATGCGCCGGCGGCGATCATGGCCTCGGAATATTTGAAATCCGGATGCGTGCCGGCCGTACGGCCGATAACGCCGTGCAGCGATGGACCGATCTTGTTCGTGTCCTGGTCTGCGACGTGGCAGACCTTGCATTTGGTGAAGACCTTCTCGCCCGCCGCCGCATCCTGTGCCCGCGATGGATTGGCGATAAAGGTTGCAACAGATATGACAGCGAAAAACGCAACCAAGCGCATGGCATTTCCTCCCTGGTCGTCAAATTTGCCCGAGACGATCTTCGCATGCCGATACCGTCAGCATGCGCGTTGCACGACAGAACGGATTCTCCGCTTCTCCCCCAAATGGATTTGCGGCACCTGTGTACCACAGAATCTGGCCGGCAGGTAGAACAGGTCGACCGTACAAAGGTTTAGAGCAATTCCAGGAAAAGTGTGTGCGGTTTTCCCGGGAAAAGCGCGAAGCGCTTTCCCTTGGGAATTGCGTAAAAACAAAGAGATAGAGCGGTTCGCCGTTTCCACGAAACGGTGAAACGCTCTAGGTGGCCTGCGGTGGCTCAAGGCACGCCCGCCACAACGAAAAAGGCCGCCTCGAGGGCGGCCTTTTCTGATCTAGAGCGATTCCAGGAAAAGCGCGTAGCGCTTTCCCTTGGGAATTGCGTACAAACAAGAAGCCGTCAGGAGCTTATTCGGCGTCCTTGGCGGCCTTCTTCTTCGGCGCGGCCTTCTTCTTGGGCTCTTCGGCGTCGTCGGCCTTTTCAGCCTTGTCGGCCTTCTTGGCAGCGGCCTTCTTCGCCGGTTTGGCCTTGGCGGTATCGGCCTCCTCGTCGTCAGCCATCAGCTCTTCCTTGCTGACCTTGACGTCGGTGACCGAGATCTGGCCGAGCAGATGGTCGACGACCTTCTCCTCGAACATCGGCGCGCGCAACGTGTTCAGCGCTTCCGGATTGCTGCGATAGAACTCGAAGGCTTCCTGCTGCTGGTTGGCCGGGTAGCGGCGCACCTGCTCGAACAGGCCGCGCTGCAGTTCCTCGTCCGAAACGGTGACGCCGGCCTTCTCGCCGATCTCGGCCAAGACCAGGCCGAGGCGCACGCGGCGCTCGGCAAGGCGCAGATATTCGGCACGTGCCTCTTCTTCCGTCGTCTCTTCGTCGGCGAAGGTACGGCCGGCAGCTTCGAGATCGCGGTTGACCTGGGTCCAGATGTTGTTGAACTCGGCATCGACGAGCTTCGACGGCGCCTCGAACGAATAGGCCGCGTCCAGCTGGTCGAGCAGTTGGCGCTTAACCTTCTGGCGGGTCATCGAACCGAACTGGTTCTCGATCTGGCCACGCACCACGTCGCGCAGGCGCTCCAGCGATTCCAGGCCGAGATTCTTGGCCATCTCGTCATTGATTTCCAGCGCGCCGGGCTTGGACACTTCCTTGACGGTGACGTCGAAGGTGGCTTCCTTGCCGGCCAGATGGGCCGCCTGGTAGTTTTCGGGGAAAGTGACCGTGACCTGCTTCTCGTCGCCGGCCTTGGAGCCGATGAGCTGGTCCTCAAAACCCGGGATGAATTCCTTGGAACCCAGCACCAGCGGCTGGTCGGTGCCGGTGCCGCCTGCAAAGGCCTCGCCGTCGATCTTGCCGACATAGTCGATCGAAACGCGGTCGCCTTCGGCAGCCTTGCCGGTCTTCGGCTCGAAGCTGCGTGCCGATTCGGCAACGCGCTGGACCTGCTCGTCGATCTCTGAGTCCGGCACTTCGAACACCTGGCGCGTCACCTTGATGTCGGAGAAATCCTTGATCTCGATCGCCGGGATGATTTCATAGTTGAGGCGGAATTCGAAGTCGGCGCCGCCGGCCAGGATCTTCTCGGCCTCTTTCTCGTCCTCGGTCATGATCACTTCGGGCTGCATGGCGGCCTTTTCGCCGCGGCCGGTGATGATCGAACGGGTCGAATCGTTGAGGATCTCGTTGACCACTTCGGCCATGAACGACTTGCCGTAGACCTTGCGCAGGTGCTGGACCGGCACTTTGCCGGGACGGAAGCCGTTGATGCGGACCTTGTTGCGGGCGTCGGACAGCCGCGCCATCAGCTTGGCTTCCATGTCACCGGCCGGCACGGTGATCTTGATCTCGCGCTTGAGACCGGAGTTGAGCGTTTCGGTGACCTGCATCGTAAAACCTTTATCTTCACCAAAGAGACTGCCACGGCCTTCTGCCGTTCACAGCCTGCCGGTACAATCTTGCCGGGAATGGCTTTTGGTACGGAACCTGGCGATTTGACCGAAATTACGGCTCAAATTCTTCCAAACTGCGTTCCAAGATGTGAATAAGTTCTTGTTTTTCCTACTTCTTATCACATTCTGCAGAAGCGGATCGGCGCGTCCCGTCACATTTGACACGCCTTTTGTCACAGGCGAGGCTAATTTTCAACCATCTTCGCGTTGCAGCGAATGACGGCCATTTTCGCCCCGACATTGACAGAATGATGGCTACATGGGATTGCCGGGCAATGCGGATGTGGCGGAACTGGTAGACGCCCTGGATTTAGGTTCCAGTGCCGAAAGGCGTGGGGGTTCGAGTCCCTTCATCCGCACCAACCTGTACCTTGGCTATTTCACTCTGCGTCTCCCCTACACTGCCTCTTCCCGGCACAGCCATGCGCCATCCTGCTGACTGATCGCTTGGGAGATAGCCGGCAATAAGATCAACGCATTGCCCAAGAAACGGCGGACAATGATGACGCTTGAATACTGGAACAAAGCGCACATCTGTGGGCTGCTCTCGGTTCGTTTCGGTCTCTCACGCTATTTTGAAATTACCACGGGCACCACTGGCTTCACGTACGCGGAAGTGTGCCAAATGGACTTTCAGCCTTGCATGCGCCTGGTTTATCGGATGACAGAGCCGCCGGGCGATGGTCTGCCTGTCGATTTCGCGTCTGCAAACGACGATATCGCGGCGTGTCTCGATGACACACGCCTGACGGGACAGGCATTCGACATCATATTCGTTGACCCGCACCACACCTACGACTGCTCGACTCGCGATATCCAGGAAGCGTTTCGCATGGTCGCGCCAGGGGGTGCGGTGGTGGTGCATGACTGCCTGCCCCCGCACCGGGCTGCAGCCAATCCCTCCTTTGTCCCCGGCGAGTGGTGCGGAGTGACATACAAGGCCTATATCGATTTCGTGCTGGGCAATCCGGATCTCGACTATTTCACTGTGGATGCCGATTACGGCTGTGGCGTCATCCTGAAGCCCAAGGGGGCTGGCGCGAAGATAAAGAACTGGCTGCGCGCCAGACGTGTTCGCGCGCTGAAAGACGAATGGCGAGCGATCGGCAATGATTTTGATGCGTCATTCGACAAGTTCATGGCCGACAAAACCAGACTTTTGCGCCTTGTCGACTTTCGCCTGCTTCGCAGAAAGCTTCTCTGAAACGATCGTCCGTCAAGCCTTGCCCAAGCGCAGCAATTTCCCCACGAGCTGTCGCCTATGCCTCAAAGACCTGCCCGGTGAACCACGCGGCCAAATCCGTCAGTTCAGGCCCTAGCACACGATCGGCATCGACCGGCGGCACGATCTTCCTGATATCCGCCACGAAAGCCTGCAGCGCCAGCGGCGCGGCGCGGTCGGTGACATGCATGGCCTGCGAGGCGATCATCGCCAGCATCGCCATAGCCGCGTCGAGGCAGCGGCCGGCGGTCGCCTCCTTGGTCCAGGCGAAGAATGCCGTGGTAGCGACGTCGTCCTGGCCGGCGCCGGCCGATTCGGTTCCCGGAATGAAGGTGCGCTGCGCCGCCAGCTTGGCCTGTTCGAGATAGCCGGTGATCGCCATCGGCACATAGCCGACATTGCCGTGGCCGTCGCTGTCGGCCCAATGCCGCCCGGTCATCAACAGGTCCGGCAGCAGCGAGACCTTGCCGTTGAGCAGCTTTGAGGCGTGGCGATCGCAGAGCAGGCAGAGATCGGCCCAGATCGCTGAGAGATCGTCGAGCGCCGGTGTCGCCATGGCATTATGATAGCCGCCGGTGGAGATGCAGCGTCCCAGTGGATGCGCGTCGTCGGGGGGAATGTAGACCGGATTGTCCGATATCGAAGCCAGCGAGACAGTCGCCGCATGCTCGGCGCCCGCCAGCGCCCGATGCGCGTGGCCGAGCACGCGGGGCACAATGCGGTAGCTGACCGGCGCCTGATAATTGCGCCGCCCATTGCCGGCGTCGACCAGGAACTGCCGCAAGCCACGCAAGGCGGCTGCTTCGTGTTCGTCGCCCCAAAGCCCGTCGAGCGCTGCATCATAGTGCTCGAGCGGCGCGCGAAACGCTTCGATCGACAATGCAAACACCTTGTGCGCAATGGCGACGCGCCGGCGTGCGGCAAGTGCTGCGTCGGCCACCAGCGCCGCCGCGCAAGGTGAGCCGTTGATCAGCGAGCCCCGCTCCTTCACTTCGAGATCGAAGCCAGCGGTAAGCGCGGCAAACAGCGGATAGAGCGCCAGGATCTCGCCGGCGCCGCCCTGCCCCTGTGACGGCACCATTGGCATCGGACCGCCGTCGAGCATCGCGGCAACGGCCAGCGCGATGCGCGGCGTGGTGGCGGCATTGCCTTCGACGAAGTTGGTCAGCCGGGCCAGCACGATCGCCCTGACGACACGGTCGGGCAGCGGCCCGCCGAAGGAGGTGGCGGCAGCAAAAGCCTTGATGCGCGCATGACGGTCGCGCTCGTCAAGTTCGAGCTTGCGGCTCGCCAGTTCGCCCATGGCGGTGGTGACACCATAGATGACCGGCGGCGGATCGGATTCAATGAGTTTCAGGAACGAGGCGCGGCATTCGGCAATGCGCTGCAAGGCCCTGTCGCTGATTTCGACCGTGTCGTTTTTCCAGGCGACGCGCAAAACTGCATCGAGATTGATGTCTTCGCGCGTTGTCAGCGTAGTGGTCATGGTTCTTCGCCCATCTGGTTTGCATGCGGGCGAAGCGATCGTTTTTACCGAAATCCATGCCCTGGGTAATGTCTTCTAATAGAGCGGTTCCTCGAACATTGTCTTGTCGCCGTCCATCAGCGCCTTGATCTGCGCCTCGCCATTGGCGGCGAGCGCGACGCGCACTCCGAATGGCCGCACACGCATATCGTTCTGGATCGCCATGCCTTGTCCCTCAGGCAAGTAGAAGCGGTCGATGCCATATTGCGGTGCGATCGTGGACTCGGGATCAAGCGTCCAGCCCGGTGCGACCTGGCCGACGATATCGGCTTCGTCGGTGGCGGGCGGCGTCGGCGCCTTGCCGAACCAGGCAGTGGTCGCATGCCAATAGCCGTCGGCGCCCGGCTTCAGCCGGACCACGATCGGCGTGTTGTCGCTGGTGCTCTGTCCGGCCGGAATGTTGGCGATGAGCTTCACGGGCAAGCGCGATATCTCGTAGCCGAGGATAATATAGTCGCCGCGCAAAAGATCGCGCGGATCGACCGGCTCGATCTTGAGCAACACTTCCTTGCCGTTGCGCAGGATCGCCGCGCGGCCGGCGATGATCCAGCTCAGGAAGCCGATCTGCACCAGCGCCAGGATCAGCGCCGAGATGACAAGTTTCTTTCCCGACATCATGCTGCCGCTCCTTCCGGGGCCTTCATGCGTTTTTCCACGCGGATGATCACAAGGGCCAGGATGCCAAACAGCACCGCGGCGGCGAGGAAGAAGCCGGCCGTGTCGAGCATCGACTGCAGTGTCACCACGTAGATGATGGCGAGTTCGAAGGCAAAGCCGGCATAGGCGACCCAGCGCAGTCCCCTGCTCTCGCGCCCGCCGAGCATGATCGCCGCGGCAATGCCGGCCAGTGCCACGACCGAGGCGATGGCAAAGCCGATGCTGAAGGCGTTGTCGTCGCCCAGCTCGATCTGGATCATCGCCAGCCCGGTCAGAAAGCCGATCAAGGCGTGCAAAGGCAGCCGCCCGCCGAGCTGCAATATCCGGTCGGCCGGCCCGGAGGCGAAGATACCGGCGGCGAACAGCAGTGCCGAAACCACGACCAGCGGGATGGCCCATTGCAACGTGTTGTGGTCGATGCCGCGTGCCGCGATATAGAAAATGACCGAAAGCAGGATCAGGTGACGGGCCGGCTGGCTGCGTGTCCAGAACGAGACGACGAACATCACCAGGGCCATGATGACGAAGAAATTGAGGACTTCGGGGCGATTATAAAAGTTGAAAGCCCGCACGAACAGCCAGGCAATGGCGATACCGACGGCAGCGACCGTCAGCGGATTCGAGCGCAGTGCCACCGCGGCAAGCGCCGTGCCGATGCCCCAGGTGACAATGGCCGAGGCCTCGTCGCCCGTGAGATGGTACATCTGGCCGATCAGCGCGATCGATCCGCCAAAAGCCGCGGCGGCAACGATCCACAGCGCCTCGCCGATCGCCGCATGGTCGCGCGTCTTCAGCACCGCGCCGCCGACATAGCCGGCGAGAATGACGGCAAACAGTGACGCGACCCGCACCAGCCGCGGAATGGCGTCCCAGTTGGAAGCCACGAACAACAGGATCGCGGCGCCAAACAGCAGCGCCGCCATCATTGCCAGGATGGTGCCGAAGCTCAGCGATTTGCGTTCGTTTGCTTCAATGTCGCGCGTCAGCGCATCGGCCGTCTTCGCGTCGATCAGGCCGGCCTGCAGCCAACGCCCGATATCCGACCTCACCCGTGACGAATAGCTCGCCATGCCGCGTCTCCCCCAATTTGGTCTTTCTGACAGCCGATCGGGTCAAATTATTGACGCCACGGCATTTTCCGATTCGGGTTTCTTTGTGTCGAAGCCGTGAACGGGCGTTAATGTTGCATTGCACAATTTGCATTGCTGCCATGCGTCAATGGCACTTTTAAATCGATATAGGTCCACCTATTTTCTGTTCGTACACAAACGGAATGATCCGAAGAAAGACGAAACGAGCACTACCATGAACCTGATCCGCAACTACCGCAACTGGCGCCGCTACCGGGACACCGTCTCCGAGCTGAGCCGCCTGTCGAACCGTGAACTGACCGATCTCGGCATCAGCCGCAGCGACATCCACTACGTCGCCCGCAAGGCGGTCTAATCCGCTTCGGATCGCAAATGATCCGAACCAGTTTTGAAAAAGAGAACGACAATGAACCTGATCCGCAACTATCGTAACTGGCGCGTTTATCGCGACACCGTTACCGAGCTGGGTCGCCTTTCGAACCGCCAGCTCCATGATCTCGGTATCGTCCGCGACGAGATCAAGATCATCGCCCGCAAGGCGACGATCTAATCAGAATTTCGCCAGGGTCGACCTCCTCCCCGACCCTGACGGAAACGGTCAGCCTTCACCTCCTCCCGAGGGTTGACCACCAAAACGGCGCCCGCCGCACCTCCTCCCGCGGCGGGCGTTGTTCCCGAAGCGAACGCAGTTCGTCTTCCAAAGAATTTCGTCAAAGCCGACCTCCTCCCCGGCGATGACGAATACGGCCGATCCCCACCTCCTCCCGAGGATCGGCCCCCAAAACGACACCCGCCGGATCCTCCCCCGGCGGGTGTTGTTGTTTCTAGGGCAGGCTTTCAGCTGAGCACACCGTCGACCAGGGCGCTTCATGCCGCCATCGAAGCGTCGCCGCGAACAGACTGGATAAGAAAGTCGAGCACCGTCGTCACACGCAATGGCATGTTCTTGCGGGATGGGTAGACGATGTTGATCGGTAGCCGCGTCGGCGGAAAATCCGACATCACCTTGACCAGCCTGCCTGTTTCGATGTCCGGTCCGGCCAGGATATGAGAGAGTACCGCAAGCCCGGCTCCGGCAAGCGTTGCCCGATGGACAGCCATTGAATTGTTGGCGACCAGGCGAGGCTCAACGCGCACGACCACTTCATCCAATCCATTGGAGAACGACCATGACCGGCCATCGCCGGCCCGGCTGTAGCAAATGCAGCTGTGGCCGCTGATGTCTTGCGGCGCTTGCGGGGTACCGCGCGCCTCGAGATAGCTGGGCGAGGCCACGAGAAAGGCCGTCGTCCAGCCGATCCGGCGGCAGATCAGGCTGCTGTCACCGACCGGCCCGAGGCGCACCTCGATATCGATGGCATCGGCGACCAGATCCGAGGCTTCCTCCCGCAAGATCAGTTCGACGGCAAGGGATGGATGATCGTCTAAGAGCCTTGCGAGGCGGTCGCTAATGGAGAGCCCGAGCGGCGCCGGCAGGCTGAGCCGCACTTTTCCAGACACCGTTGCACCCTCAGTGCCACTCGCTTCGCTCAACGCTTCGACCGCTTCCACCACGCGCAGCGCCATCGGCAGCATCTGTTCACCCTCGGCCGTCAGGGCAAGCGCGCTCGTCGTGCGGTGCAGAAGGCGCATTTTCAGATGCGCTTCCAGCGCGGAGACCTGCCGGGATACCGCCGGCTGCGTCAGATTGAGATCGATCGCGGCCGCGGAGAAGGACCTTGTCTGCGCCACCCGCAGGAACGTTCGCAACGCCGATACAACGTCCATCCTCATCCCCATTACATTTTGACATAAGCCTTATGTCTGCATCCTAGGCGGCAGGCGCTTTACTGTCCAGCTATTATGGATATTAATTATCCTTAAGGACATCAAATATCCTCAAAACCCAAGGACAAGCTATGACACAGCGCCTGAACGCCGCCCAACAATCGCCCGAGCTGTTCAAAAAGCTTTCCGACCTCAGCATGGCCGAGGCGCATAGCGCGATCGAGGAGACGATCCGCGACCTGGTCCATATCCGGGCATCGCAGATCAATGGCTGCACCTTCTGTCTCGACATGCATATCAAGGAAGCCAAGATCCACGGCGAGAGCGAGCTGCGGCTCTATCACGTCGCCGTCTGGCGGGAATCGACCCTGTTCATTCCGCGTGAACGCGCCGCCCTAGCCTGGACCGAAGCCGTCACGAAACTTCCCGAAGGCGGCATTCCCGACGACCTGTATGAGCGTGTGCGTGGGCAGCTTTCGGAAAAGGAAATCTCCGACCTGACCTTCTCGATCATGGCCATCAATGCCTGGAACCGCGTCAGTGTCGCCTTCAAGGCGGTGCCCGGCTCCGCAGACAAGTTCTACGGCCTCGACAAGGCCGGCCTGAACTAACCCCCCTCAGGCCAGACCCATCAAACGGAGAGCATTATGAAAATCGTCATCATCGGCGGCACCGGCCTTATCGGTTCCAAAACCACTGAACGCCTGCGCAAGCAGGGCCACGAGGTGATCGCTGCCGCCCCGAACACCGGCGTCAACACCATCACCGGCGAAGGTGTGAAAGAGGCGCTCGCCGGCGCCGAGGTCGTGATCGATCTCGCCAACTCACCCTCCTTCGAGGACAAGGCCGCAATGGAGTTCTTCGAGATTTCGGGGCGCAACCTGCTCGCGGCGGACAAGGCTGCCGGTGTCAGGCACCATATCGCGCTCTCGGTTGTCGGAACCGAACGCCTGCAGGATGCCGGCTATTTCCGCGCCAAGCTCGCCCAGGAAAAGCTGATCAAGGCCTCGGGCATTCCCTACACCATCGTTCATTCCACGCAGTTCATGGAATTCCTGCCCGCCATCGCCAAATCCGGCGCTGTCGGCGAGGCTGTGCATCTGTCGCCGGCCTATGTGCAGCCCATCGCATCCGACGACGTCGCCGACGCCATGGCCAATGTCGCGCTCGCCGCGCCGATCAACGGCACGATCGAGATTTCCGGTCCTGAGCGCGTGCGCATGAGCGAGCTCGTCGCTCGCTACCTCAAGGCTGCCGGCGATCCCCGCAAGGTCGTCACCGATCCGGAGGCGCTCTATTTTGGCGCCAGGCTGAACGACAATTCGCTCGTCTCCGACAACAATCCCCGCCTTGGCCACATCAGCTTCGAGCAATGGTTCGCCACCGCGGCGCGGAAATGACCGTCAGGCTGCGCTGCAGCCCAGGCGCAACGCATTGTTCAACACAAAGGAGTTCGAAAATGATCAAGTCAATCGCCGCGGCCGTCGTCCTGACGGCAGCCCTGGCAAGCCCGGCCGGAGCCAAGGATGCTCACGCCGGCGAGAAAGCCGCCAAAGTCACCCTTGTCTACGAACATGAACTGCCGAATGTGCCGGGCAAGAGCATCAAGGGCATCCTGGTTGAATACGGCCCCGGCGGCGTCTCCGAGGCGCACACCCATCCAAGCTCGGCCTTCATCTACGCGACGGTTCTGGAAGGCTCCATCCGCAGCCAGGTCAATGACGATCCGGCCAAGGTCTACAAGGCCGGCGAGAGTTTTTCGGAGATGCCGGGCGATCGCCACAGCGTGAGCGAGAATGGTAGCAAGACCAAGCCGGCAAAACTGCTGGCCGTTTTCGTGGTCGATACCGCCCAGAAAGAATTGACCTATCCGGTCACGAAGTAGGCCGAAAGGGCCGGACGCCATCCCGGCGCCCGGCCGTGCCTGTGAACTGTATCCTATCGGGGACCCATGTTCGGCGATCATCTGCCTCTGGTCTTGATCAATCTTCTGGGACTTGCCGGCATTGTCGTCTGGTATTTCCAGGGCCGTGCGCGTCCGATGGCACGCCTGATCGTCCAGATTCTGTTCTTCGCCGGCATGACCGCGGTGCTCGGCTTCAGCGGTATCCTACCGCATTGGGTGGCTGAGACAGATCTCACAGATCTTCAAGGCGCGGGCGCGTATCTGGCAAAGTCGGCACGCATCCTTTGGTGGATACACCTTGCCTGGACGCTTATCGGCTTTGTGCGCCTCTACATCGTCGTGGAACATCGGCCGCAAGAAGCGCGCCT
The DNA here is from genome assembly GCF_056403855.1 of Mesorhizobium sp. P2_E7. Taxonomy (NCBI): domain Bacteria; kingdom Pseudomonadati; phylum Pseudomonadota; class Alphaproteobacteria; order Hyphomicrobiales; family Phyllobacteriaceae; genus Mesorhizobium; species Mesorhizobium sp. P2_E7. Next base: position 1,656,904 of record NZ_JBFUER010000001.1, read on the forward strand.
GCTCCAGGAGCTCGTCGTCGCGGTTATCTATCTCGGCGTGGCGCTGTCGATAACGGGTTTCGTCTTCGGCGTTCCCATAGCGACGCTGGCGGCAACGTCGGGTGCGGTTGCGATCATTGTCGGCCTTGCGCTGCAGAACACGCTTGGCGACGTCTTTTCCGGCGTCGCGTTGACGCTGGGGCGTCCCTACACGCTCGGTGACTGGATCATGCTGAACGACGGCACGGAAGGACGCATCGTCGAAACAACCTGGCGCTCCACCCACCTGCTTACCGGCGCCAACAACATCGTCGTCCTGCCCAACAGCGTGCTGGCGAAACTCAGCCTGACCAATCTAAGCCGTCCCGACGAGAGGCAGCTGATGACGCTGACCGTGCGGGTTGCGGCGACGCACGCGCCGTACATCATCGAGGAGGCCATGCACGCGGCTCTGCAGAAATGCCAACGGGTCGTCAAGAACCCGGCACCGCTCGTCGCGCTGAAGGAGATCGATGCGGTGGCAATCGGGATGGATCTGCTGTTTTGCGTGGCCGGTCCGGCCGACCGGTTGCTGGCGAGGAATGAAGTGATCGATACTGTCCATCGGCATTGCGAGGCGAACGGTCTTTCCCTTGCAATGTCGCCGCAGAGCTATGCCGTCGTCTTGCCGGCGACGGCTGACCAGCCGCAAGCGAGGGTCATGCGCTCATCCGGCGCGCTCTAGCACCCATTCGAAACTGTTCTTCCAAAGCTCCGCCGGAATCTCCTGCGCCAGCGCCTCGGTGAGGTCGGAAAGCCGGACACTGCGCAATTTTGCCCGCCAGGCCTCGTCGGCTTCCCACATGATGCGAGACACTGCGCAAGGGCCGCTTTCGCAATAGCCCTGCGGACGGCACGGGTTGTTTTCGCGGATGTTGGTGCATACAAACGTCCGCGACTTGCCCTCCACCGCTTCCACGATCTCGAGGAAAGTCAGCTCGGCCGGCGGCCGCGCCAGCCGGTATCCGCCTGATGGACCGAGCGTCGTATCCACCAGGCCCGCTTGCGACAGACTTTGCAGCGCCTTGGAGAGATACTCCTTGGGAAGGCCGTGGAACTCGGCGAGCGCTTTTGTGGAGAGGTAGCGTCCCGCCGGCAGGCCCGCGAGAATGGCGCAGCAGTGCAGCGCCCATTCGACTTGGCTTTTCAGGATCATCAATGGATTCCAGGTCGATACCGATCGAACTTATATTAAGGATATGGAATATCCCTATTTTCCTGCTGTGTAAACAGGCAGGTCCGGCGCAGTGGTTACGGGGGCGGCAACGGCCCACCCTCGCAGCCGGCCAATTGCAAACAGCGCGGCAACCGATTATTCCGGCGCTCATGAGCAAAAATCCCATCCATATCGTCGGCGGCGGCCTTGCCGGCTCCGAAGCCGCCTGGCAGGCGGCACAAGCCGGCGTTCCCGTCATCTTGCATGAAATGCGCCCGGTGCGCGGCACCGATGCCCACAAGACGGACGGGTTGGCGGAGCTCGTCTGCTCCAATTCCTTCCGCTCCGACGATGCCGAAAACAACGCCGTCGGCCTGCTGCATGCCGAAATGCGGCTCGCCGGTTCGCTGATCATGAGCGCCGGCGACGCCAACCAGGTGCCGGCCGGCGGCGCGCTTGCCGTCGACCGCGACGGTTTCTCCGATGCGGTTACGAAAAAGCTCGAAGCGCACCCGCTGATCACCATTGAGCGCGAGGAAGTGCCGGGCCTTCCGCCGGCTGAATGGGATCAGGCGATCATCGCCACCGGCCCGCTGACAGCACCTTCGCTTGCCCAGTCGATCGCCGACGCGACCGGCGCCGATGCGCTGGCTTTCTTCGACGCCATTGCCCCGATCATCCATTTCGACACGATCGATATGGACACCTGCTGGTTCCAGTCGCGCTACGACAAGGTCGGCCCCGGCGGCACCGGCAAGGACTACATCAATTGTCCGATGGACAAGGGGCAGTATCTCGCCTTCGTGCAGGCGCTAATCGACGGCCAGAAAACCGAATTCAAGCAATGGGAAGGCACACCCTATTTCGACGGCTGCCTGCCGATCGAGATCATGGCCGAGCGCGGTGTCGAGACGCTGCGCTACGGTCCGATGAAGCCGATGGGGCTGACCAATGCGCACAATCCGACGGTAAAAGCCTATGCCGTCGTGCAGCTGCGCCAGGACAATGCGCTGGGCACGCTCTACAACATGGTCGGTTTCCAGACCAAGCTGAAGCATGCCGAGCAGGTGCGTGTTTTCCGCACCATTCCGGGCCTGGAAAACGCCGATTTCGCCCGCCTCGGCGGCCTGCATCGCAACACCTACATCAATTCCCCGACTTTGCTCGACGCCTCGCTGCAACTGAAGTCGCGGCCCGGCCTGCGCTTTGCCGGCCAGATCACCGGCTGCGAGGGCTATGTCGAGAGCGCGGCCATCGGCCTGCTTGCCGGCCGCTTCGCCGCCGCCGAGCGGCTCGGCCACGCCCCGTCGCTGCCGCCGCTAACCACCGCCTTCGGCGCCCTGCTCAACCACATCACCGGCGGCCACATCGTCTCCGACGACGAGCCGGGCAAACGCTCCTTCCAGCCGATGAACGTCAATTTCGGCCTGTTCCCGCCGGTGGAGGCGCCGAAGACCGAGGGCAAGCGGATGCGCGGCAAGGACAAGACCGTTGCCAAGCGCCATGCGATCACGTCGCGCGCACAGGCGGATTGCCGGGAATGGCTGGGGCTGCCGGCGCGAGCCGAGGCGGCGGAGTAAGCATGTTCAGGTTGGACGCTCGGCACAAAGTAGGATAGTATCCTACTTTGTGCATGATGGAGCCCAATCATGGAATCCGCCGAGAAGCTGTCCGTCACCGTTACACCCGCCATGGCTCGCATGATCCGAGAAAAGGTCGAGGACGGATCTTTCGGCTCGGCAAGCGAAGTCATTCGTGCCGCCCTTCGCGCCTTCCAGCGTGAAGAGGATGAGCACGCTGAGCGCATTGCCTCGATCCGAGCGCGGGTGAAGGCATCGATCGAGGACACAAGGCCCGCTGTCCCGCTCAACGAAGCAATTGATCGGGTGAAGAGCCGAATCTCGCAACTGGCGCAAGGCCATGATGATCCAGCGCCTCGTCGTCGCTCTTAGCGAAAACGCGATCTCCGATCTCGAAGCGATAGGCAGCTACATCCTTGAGGCAAGCGGCAGCGAAAACGTAGCAAACGGTTTCATGGATCGGATCAGGGAGCGCTGCCAAAGCATAGGCAATGCGCCTCGCGGCGGTCGATCAAGGGATGATATCTCGCCCGGACTGCGAACCGTTCCGTTCGAACATTCGGCCGTCATCGCCTATGTAATCGAAAGCGACGCTGTGCACATTGTCAACATCTTCTATGGCGGTCGCGACTACGAAACGCTGATGCGCGACGGAGGGTCCAGCGACCCATCCTGAGGCAGTAACTACTCCGCCGGCTCGGCACCCGTCATCGGCAGCCCCGGCTTGCCCGCCTCTCCCGGATTGCGCCTGACATAGGCCGCCTTCAAACTCTCCGAAGTCTCGCGCGAGCCGTCATGGCTCCAGCCCGGCGGCTTGATCAGGTAGTTGACGCGATCGCGCATCGTCAGCCCCGGTGCGAAGGCATCCCTGAACATGCCGATCCATTCGTGAAAGGCCACCTTCAGCGGGTTGAAGGTGCCGAGATTTTTCACGATGCCGTAGCGCGGCCGGTCTTCCTCCAATTCCTCGACAAAGGTGCCGAAGATGCGGTCCCAGATGATCAGCGTGCCGGCATAGTTGGCGTCGAGATAGCGCGGGTTGGTGGCGTGGTGGACGCGGTGATGCGAGGGCGTGTTGAAGACGAATTCGAACCAGCCCCACATCTTGCCGATGGCTTCGGTGTGGATCCAGAACTGCCAGACCAGGTTGAAGCCGAAGGTGAAGGCGATGACGGCCGGATGGAAGCCGAGCAGCACCAGAGGCGCCTGCAGCACGAACATGAAGGTGAACAGTCCGGTCCAGCTTTGCCTCAGCGCCGTCGACAGATTGTAGTGCTGGCTGGAATGGTGGTTGACGTGCTCGGCCCACACCCAGCGCACCCGGTGCGCGATGCGGTGGTAGACATAGTACCGCAGATCGTCGAGCCGGAACGCCACCAGGAACACCCAGACAGACAGGCCGAGATTGAAGAAGCGGAACTGCCAGAGCCACAGCAGCGCCCAGTAGGAAACGACGCCGAGCAGCAGGCCGGCAACGACATTGCCGGTGCCCATCATCAGGCTGGTCAGCGTGTCGCGTGTCTCGAACGAGCCCTTGGCGCGGCCGGTGCGCACCAGCCACAATTCGATCAGGATCGCGGCGACGAAGAACGGGATGGCAAGCTGCGTGACTTGCGGGAAATTATAATCGTCCATCACGCGGCCTCCCTGGCGAGGCTCGGATTGGGCGGCGCAAGCGCTGCGGCGACAGCCCTGGCGTCAGCCTTGTCGACAAAGGCGAAGCGTCCGCCCTTCCAGGTGAAGTCGGCCAGTCTGAGTGTGATCGCGCCGGCCTCGTCGACGTCGAGGCCCCGGATGTCGTGCGGCGTGACGACGCGGGTCAAGAAGCAGTCGCCGACACTGTGGACGATGCCGCAACGCCCCTCCCCGAGATCAAGGAACGCCGTCCTGGCGTCCGCCGTCAGGCGCACCGTCGCCACCTTCTCGTCGGGAAAATCATCGGCAAACCGGCTGAGCGCCTGATCTTTGCCGGCAAGCGTCGCAATCTTGCTGCCGCCGGTGAAGTGCACGGCCAGAACCGACAGCGCAATGCCGACAACAACGAGTGCGACCAGCACAGGCAGGCTCATGAACAGAAATCCCCTCCGGACCGGTCGCGTCTTCTGGCGACGATTTCGGGCCGAAGAATCTCTAGCACGATTGACGTTTACGTCAAATGGCTGGCCAGCCCCGCATTGCGCGTCTGAGCAACAGCCAATGCCGGCGCAACGCCGAAAGCCGTGCTACGCCGGCCAGCGGCGCCTGGCGACCACTCGCCATCTTACTGAGATAGGCGCTGGTCAGGGCCAGCGGCAGAAAGGCCGGGCGCAGCGTCTCCGGCAGGGCCGGAGCCCCTTGCTCGAAAGCGCCGAGATGCTCCTGCGCCAGCGCGATCATTGCGGCCACCGCGCGCGCCGCGCCGGGCCCGCCATCGCCGCTGACAAACTCCTCCGGCGACGAGCCCGCTGCCGCCAGGATATCGGCCGGCACGAAGCATTGGCCGCGCCGACGATGCAGCGGCAACAGCAGCAACAGGCCGGTCATTGCCTGCGCACAGCCCGCCCTGCCAGCCAGTTCGGCAAAGCGCGGCGCCTCAACGGGATCGAGCACCAGCGCCGTCAGCTGGATCAGCGCCGCCGCCGTCTCGCCGCAATAGCCTTCAAGATCGGTACGCGACGGCATCGGATCGTCATAGAGGTCGAATATGCGGGCTTCGAGCATGTTGTCGAAGGCAGCTTTCGGCAGCCCATGGGCGGCAATCGTCGCCTTCAACGCGTCGGCGAGCGGGTTGCCTGTCGCTGCGGCCTCGGCGGCGATGACATCGCGCCACCATTGCAGCCTCACCTCGCCCGGCAATCCCTCATGGATGCGGTCGCGGACAGAGGCGATCTCGGCATTGAAGGCGTAAAGCGAAAACAGCGCCGCGCGCTTGTCGGCGGGCGCATAGAGTGCGCTGACATAGCGATCATGGTCGCCGGCGCGCACCGCCTCCATGACGATGTTGGCGGTATCGGTCACGTCAGTCGACGGCGATCAGCGCCGCGGCCACGGCGCGGTCTTCGGCGAGCAGCACATTGTAGGTCCGCACCGCAGCGCCCGTCGACATCGGGTCGGAGCCAATGCCAGCGGCCTTCAACGCAGCACGCAGCGCTGCGGGCAACGGCCGCAAGTCCTTGCCTGTGCCGACCAGCAGGATCTCGACCTTGCCAGCCTCGGCCAAAAGCAGCCCGAAATCCGCCGCCGTCAGCGCCAGCGGATCGGCCGGTTCCCAGCCATGGATGCCGGAGGGCAGGCACAGAAGCGAGCCGCGATGCGACATATCGGCGAAGCGGAAGCCGCCATTGCCATAGGCCTCGATCGGCGCGCGGCCGGGAAAATGCGCCTCGCGGATGACGATGCCTTTTGCCACCTGAGCGGCCGTCAGGTCGCCACGGCCTTGCCGCCACCCACCGGCTTTTCCTCGTCGGCGGTCGTGGCCTGCGGCCGCAACCTGAACAGGATCAGCAAGGGTGCTGCAATAAAGATCGACGAGTAGGTGCCGAAGACGACACCGAACAGCATCGCCATGGTGAACGAACGGATCACTTCGCCGCCGAACAGCACCAGCGCCAGCAGCGCCAGGATCGTCGTCACCGAGGTCAGCGTCGTTCTCGACAGCGTCTCGTTGATGGCGTTGTTCAAGAGTTGCGGCAGCGGCATTTTCTTGTATTTCCGCAAATCTTCTCGAACGCGGTCATAGACGACGATCGTGTCGTTGAGCGAATAGCCGATGATGGTCAGGATTGCCGCCAGCGACGACTGGTTGAACTCGAGCCCGGTGATGACGAAGAAGCCCAGCGTCATCACCACATCGTGCACCGTGGCCACGATGGCCCCGACCGCGAATTGCCATTCGAAGCGGAACCAGACATAGACCAGGATGCCGATCAGCGCGATCAGCATGGCGATGGTGCCTTGCTTGGCCAATTCGCCCGAAACGGTGGGACCCACCACTTCGACGCGGCGGAAATCATAAGTGTCCTGCAGTTCGCCGCGCACCTTGTCGATGACGGTCTGCTCGGCGTTCTCGCCGCCCTCCTGGGTGCCGACACGGATCAGCACGTCGTTCGGTGCGCCGAACTGCTGCACCTGCACTTCACCGATGTTGAGCTCTGACAACCGGCTTCTGATATCGCCGATGTCGGCGCCGCCTTGCTTGGACTGCACCTCGATGATCGAACCGCCCTTGAAGTCGATGCCGTAGTTGATATCGACGGTCAGGAACAGCACCACCGACAGGACCGACAGCAGGCTGGACAGCGCGAACGTCCAACGCCGGATGCCCATGAACGGAATCTTCGTGCCAGGCGGAATGAAGGTCACCGGTGCCCGCGGCAATTCCTTCGGACGCGCGCGGCGCAGCCAGATCGACACCAGCAGGCGGGTGAAGGTGAAGGCGGTGAACACCGTGGTCAGGATGCCGATGGCGTAGGTGATGGCAAAGCCCTTGACCGGCCCGGTGCCGAGATAAAACAGCACCACCGTGGCGATCAGCGACGTCACGTTGGAATCGACGATGGTCGCCAAGGCTTTGGTGAAGCCGGTATCGATCGCCTGGATCACCGAGCGTCCGGCGCGTCGCTCCTCACGAATGCGTTCATAGATCAGAACGTTGGAATCGACCGCCATGCCGATGGTCAGCACGATACCGGCAATGCCGGGCAAGGTCAGCGTCGCGCCCAGCAGCGACAACAGACCGACGATCATCGCCACGTGTACGGCCAGCGCAATGTTGGCGAGGAAGCCGAGGAAGCCGTAGGCGACGAACATGAAGGCGACGACGAGAATGGAGCCAATAATGCCGGCGACCTTGCCGGCATGGATCGAATCCTGGCCGAGACCCGGGCCGACGGTGCGTTCTTCGATCACGGTCAGCTTTGCCGGCAGCGCGCCGGCGCGCAGCAACACTGCGAGGTCGTTGGCGCTTTCGGCGGTGAAATTGCCGGAAATCTGGCCGCTGCCGCCGAGGATCGGCTCGCGGATCACCGGCGCCGAAATCACCTGATTGTCGAGGATGATGGCGAACGGCTTGCCGACATTCTGCTGCGTCGCCTGGCCGAACCGGGTCGCGCCGCGCGAATTGAAGGTGAACGCAACCACCGGCTCGTTGTTCTGCGAGTTGTAGGTTGCCGTCGCCTTGGCGAGATCTTCGCCCGAAACGATGACGCGGTTTTCGACCAGATAGGGAACCGGCGGATCGTCCTGCGAGTAAAGCACCGAGGAGCCGGCCGGCGGGCGGCCATTCAGCGCATCCTGCACCGACATCGAAGTGTCGACCATCTGGAAGGTCATCTTGGCGGTCTGGCCGATGATCTCCTTCAGCCTTTGCGGATCCTGCAGGCCAGGCACCTGGACCAGCACACGGTCGTCGCCCTGCCGCTGCACGATCGGCTCGGTGGTGCCGAGTTCGTTGACGCGGCGCTCGACGACTTCGATCGACTGCGCCAATGCGGCCGAGGTGCGGTATTTGACGCCGGCATCGGTGACGGTGAACTTGAGCACGCCGGCTTCGGAATCATCCAGCGACATTTCCTGGATGGAACCACCGGTGAACAGGCCGGCGGCGACCGGATCGGTCAGCGGCTTAAGCGCCGTCTTTGCGGCATCGATCTGATTGGGATCCGTTATGCGCACCTGCACGGTTTTGCCGGTACCGCCAAGGCCGGTATAGCCCACCTTCGCGTCGCGCAGCAGTGTGCGGATTTCGTCGCGCGTCGTTTCCAGCTGCGCCTTGACCAGATCGTTCTGGTCCATCTGCAAGAGGATGTGCGAGCCGCCCTGCAGGTCGAGACCCAGCGTCATCTGCCGCTTCGGCACCCAGCTTGGCAGCTGGGCCAATGTGCTGGCGGGGAAAAGGTTGGGCGCGGCAAGGATGAACGTGGCGGCCACGGCCAGCCAGATCAGGATCATCTTCAGGCGCGAAAAATACAGCATATGGCGTCGTCCGTCAGGGCATACTGGCGGATCGTTCCGCCGACAATTCGGTTATTTCTTGGCGTTGTTATTTGCCACCGGCTCGCCCTTACCCTGCACATCGTTGATTGTCGAGCGCGCTAAGGTCAATTCGGCGCTGCGACCGGGGTCGCACCGGGCGCCAATCGCCTTCGCCGGTTTCCATTCTAATTCTGAACGCCGCCGGGCGCTATCGTTCGTACCTCGACTATTTTCAGCTTTGCCGGCATGGGGCCCGAGCGCAGGAGCAGAGCAAGATCGTCGGCGCTCTCCTTAGTGAAGTTGCCCGATATCTGACCGGTGCCGCCCAGGATCGGTTCACGGATGATGGGAGCCGAAAGCACCTGATTGTCGAGGATTATCGCAAACGGCTTGCCGACATTCTGTGAGGTCGCCTCAGCAAAACGCGTCTTACCCTTGGCGTCGAAGGCGAACGATACAACCGGCTCGTTCATGGCCGAGTTGTAGGTTGCCTGGGCATTGACGATGTTGTCGCCGGAAACAATGACGCGATTTTCGACCAGATACGGAACCGGCGGATCGTCCTGCGAATAAAGCACCGAGGAGCCTGCCGGCGGACGGCCACTGAGAGCGTCCTGTACCGGCATCGTCGTATCGACCATCTGCAAGGTCAAATTGCCGGGCTGCCCCAGAATGTCGGTAAGCCGAGCCGGCGTCTGCAAGCCAGGCACCTGAACCAGGAGGCGGTCACTGCCCTGGGGCTTTAAGATCGGTTCAACGCCGATGCCGTCGCTGACCCGGCGTTCGACAACTTCCAACGATTGCGCCAACGCCATCGACGTCCGCAGCTTCACCCCCTCATCCGTCAGCGTGAACCTGAGCAGTCCTGGTTCCGGCTCATCAAGCAGCATCTCCTTGACCGGATTATCCCCGGCGACCGGATCGGTAAATATCTTCAGGGCTTTCTTGGCGGCATCGACTTGTGCTGGATCTCTAATCTCGAGATGTGCCTCGCGGCCCGACTGACCAAGCCCCTTATAGCCAACTCGAGCGTCGCGCAGCAGCGTGCGAATGTCGGCAAGCACCGTCTCGAGACGAGACTTGATCAGATCGTCCTTCTCCACCTCGAGCAGCAACTGCGAGCCGCCCAGTTGCTCGAAGCTCGCGTGCCGCTTCGGCAGCCAGGCAAGAAGATCGTCGAGCGTGCCGTCCGGCTTCAGGGAGCGCGCGCCGAGCAGCACGCCAAACACCACCACGACCGCAACCGCCAGCCAGATCAGGATCTTCGTAAGGCGCGAAAACCGCATATGGCGTTGCCCGTTGCTGGTTTACCCTGCCCTAAAATCCGGTTCTGTTCTGGACTTACTTCTTCGCGTTCTGGTTGGCCACCGGCTCGCCCTTGACCCGCACATCGGCGATCGTCGAGCGCAGCGCCGTCACCTTGGTGCCGCCGCCGAGGTCGATCTCGAGCTCATGGTCGTCGATCACCTTGGTGACCTTGCCGACAAAGCCGCCGCCGGTGATGACCGTGTCGCCACGGCGCACCGCCGAGAGCATCTCCTGGCGCTTCTTCAGCTGCGCGCGCTGCGGCCGGATGATGAGGAAATACATGATCACGAAGATCAGCACGAACGGGAGTATCATGCCGATATCCCCGAACGGACCAAGCGGAGTTCCGGTGGCTTGGGCGTATGCCGGTGTGACGAACATCAAGAACTCCTGGTTACGAAGAAGGCCACAAGGCGGCCTCGCCAAATTTGGCCGGAATATAGTGGGTAAAGTTGCCAATGCAACTGGACGGCCCGGCTTTCGGCTGCTTTTCCGACCGGTTGACCCGTGTTAGAGCATGCACCCGGATAGCGGGCGTGGTTTTTGCAAAAGATCATGCTCAAACAAAAGCTTGGAACCAGTTTCTATCACCCGGAACAGGACGATGTCCGCCCCTGCGCACGTTTTCAGAACAAAACAAAAGACCGAGACATGACCGACAGCACCATCGAGGCCCTGAACGAGAAGCTCGACCGCCTGATCGAGGCGGTCACCCGCCTCGCCCCGCCGCCGGTGCCGCAGACCGATCTTGCCGTGGCCGACTGCTTCGTCTGGCAGGCCGATCCCGGCTATCTCGAGCCGGTGCGCAAGGTCAATCGGGTCGACATCGGCCTGATCCGCGGCGTCGACCGGGTGCGCGACATTCTGGTTGAAAACACCGAGCGCTTCGCCGCCGGCCACGCCGCCAACAACGTGTTGCTGTGGGGCGCGCGCGGCATGGGCAAGTCATCGCTGGTCAAAGCGGTGCATGCCGAGATCAATGCCAAGGCCAAATCCGACCTGCCGCTGAAGCTGATCGAGATCCACCGCGAGGACATCGACACGCTGCCCAGGCTGATGGGCCAGTTGAAGGCGGCGCCCTTCCGCATCATCCTGTTTTGCGACGACCTCTCCTTCGACCATGACGACACGTCCTACAAGTCGCTGAAGGCTGCCCTTGAAGGCGGCGTCGAGGGCCGCCCGGCCAATGTCATCTTCTACGCCACCTCGAACCGCCGGCACCTGTTGCCGCGCGACATGATCGACAATGAGCGCTCGACCGCCATCAACCCGTCCGAGGCGGTCGAGGAAAAGGTCTCGCTGTCCGACCGTTTCGGCCTGTGGCTCGGCTTCCACAAATGTTCGCAGGACGAATATCTCGACATGATCAATGGCTATGCCAGCCATCACGGGCTGGAGATCGACCCTGAGCAGCTGCGCGCCGAGGCGCTCGAATGGGCGACGACGCGCGGCAGCCGCTCCGGCCGCGTCGCCTGGCAGTTCACCCAGGATCTGGCGGGACGGCTCGGCAAGCCGCTCAACGACTGATGTCCGACCATGATCCCGACAAGTGGAAGCCGGTTTTCGGATAAGATCATGGTCAAACAAACAACTGAAAAAGCCCGCCCTTTGGCAGGGCGGGCTGAGCCGGCGGGCCGGACTGGAGGTCAGACGGCCTGCGATCGTTTATTGTTCTATTCGAGATAGCCGGACGGATCGACCGGGGCCGAGTTCTTGCGCACTTCGAAGTGCAGTTTCGGCGAGTCGGTGGTGCCGCTCATGCCCGACAACGCGATTTCCTGGCCGCGCTTGACCTTCTGGCCGCGCTGCACCTCGATCGAACTGGCGTGGCCATAGACGGTGACCAGCCCGTTCTCGTGGCGCACCAGCACCGTGTTGCCGAATTCCTTGAGGCCGTCGCCGGCATAAATGACGACGCCATTCTCGGCCGCCTTGACCGGCGTGCCTTCCGGCACCGCGATGTCGACACCGTCCTTGCCGCCACCAAAGCTGGAGATGACACGGCCGCGGACCGGCCAGCGCATCTTGCCGATGCCGGTGGCATCCGGCGCAACAGCGTCGTCGTCCTCGGCCTGCTGGATTACCTTGGCGTCCTTCTTCGGCGGTGTGTAGGTCGCGAGCGTCTCCGTCGGCTTTGCCGCCGGCTGGGTGGTGGCCGTCGTCACCGGATCAACCTTTGCCGGCTTGACGCTGGCGACGGTCGCAGTGCCACCGGCCGGAACCTTCAGCGTCTGGCCAATCTTGAGCAGACCGTCCTTCATGCCATTCGCCTGCTTCAGCGCGACGACGCCGACGCCGGTCTTGCGTGCGATGGAGGACATGGTGTCGCCCGACTGCACGGTATAGGTGCCCGCACCCGCCTTGGGCGTGGCCGCAGCCGTCTGCTGTGCCGGCTTGTCGGTCTTCGGCTTGTTCGCGGCGGCCGAAGCGTCGACCTGCGCGGCGGATTTGCCGTCTTTGACTTTTGGCTGCTGCGGCAGCACGGCGACCTTCTCCGGCGCCGGCGCCTTGGGGCTGTTCGCCGGCTTGCCGTCGGCGACCTTCGGCTCGGTGCCTTTGCTCGAATAGGCATAGGCCGGGATGACCAGCTTCTGGCCGGTCTTCAGCCCCTTGGTGGCGCTCAAGCCGTTGACCTTCATGATCACATCGGCCGGCACGTGATAGCGCTGGGCGATGCCGGAAATGGTCTCGCCGTCCCTGACGACGATCTCGGTGGCATGCGGCGTGCCTGCAGCGGCCGGTCTCGGATCGGACTCACCAGCATTCTTGAACGGCCTTGCCGGCTGAACGGTGCCGGTCGTCATCGTCCTGTCGACATGCGGTGCCGGTGCAAGCGCCGGTGCCGAAGCGGTGCGCATCGGCGCCGCCGCAGGCTGGCTTGGCGGCGGCAGCTGCTGGACGGTGACCGGCTCCAGGCTGGAGCGGCTGACCGACTGGGTGTGGCTGCCATCGACGGGTGCTGCCGAAACGTCGCCCGGATAGGGCTGCGCGGTGCTCTGCTTGTCGATGATGGCGCGCTGATTGTTGGTCGAGGAGGTGAAGACGTCGTCTACACCGTTGAACCGCGAGGCCTGGGAGCTACACCCCGCAGCCACGCCGGCTAGCATGAGGACAGCGCAACCCCGCGACAGAGTACGCCCGTTTGCCTTCAAAACACTGAATTGCATCGCACTAACCCGCACAGACCCGGTACACACTGGTCATGATTAAAGCGCGTTAATGTTACTGGCGGGTTAACCCATTAGAATCCGACGCAAATTTTCTTAAAATATTCGAGCGTGCTGCTAGATCACAGCCGCGACACTGCGCAGGATCGGTTGCAGGCGCACGGTTCCGATATCCTCGCGCTCGAAACGGCTGCCGACCTTGGTCAGCTTGGCCAGCACCTGCTCGCCCTCTTCCGGCCCGATCGGCGCGATGACGATGCCGCCGCTCGACAGCTGGTCGAGCAGGAAACGCGGCAGGCTGTCGAATGCCGCCCAGGCGACGATCCGGTCGAACGGCCCTTCATTGGCAAGCCCGTTGGAACCGTCCGCCTGGCGCACGACGACATTGCCGATGCCGAGCGCCTCGAAGCGCTGCTTCGCCTGCTCGGTCAGCGTCTTGTAGCGGTCGATCGAGACGACCCGCGCCGCCAGCCGCGACATCACCGCCGCCGTGTAGCCGGACCCCGTGCCGATCTCGAGCACCCGGTTGCCAGACTCTATCGCCAACGATGCGATCACCGCCGCCTGCAGGTCGGCGCCCTCGATCGCCTCGCCGCATTCGATCGGCAGCATGCCGTCCGACCACGCAATCGAGTGGTACTGGCCGTTGAGGAAGCCGCGCCGCGGCGTCGCCTCGAAGGCGGCGATCAGCGCCTTCGGCACCGCGCCCTGACCGCGCAGGCGCAGCAGGAAAGCAGCAAAACCCTCGCGGTCGTCGAGCGGCAGGTTCATGCCAACACCTTGTTCATGCCAAAACCTTGTCTATGCGAGTGCCTTGGTCAGTTGATCGCGGATTTCATGCGCGGTGAGGTCGAGCTGAAGCGGCGTCACCGACACCAGCCGGTTGCGCAAGGCATGGAGGTCGGTGCCTTCTCTGCCTTCGACCGGCTCGCGGCCGAAGCGCAGCCAGTAATAAGGCAGGCCGCGCCCGTCGCGGCGCTCGTCGACCCACAGGCTGTGCACCAGCTTGCCTTGCGAAGTGACCACCGTGCCGGCGACCTCATCGGGCAAACAGTTCGGAAAATTCACGTTGAGCAGGACGCCGTCCGGCAGCGGCATGGCGACGAGCTTTTTCAGCAGCGCCGGCGCCAGCGTCTCGGTGGTCTCGTACGGAACGACACGGTCCTCGCCGACATAGGAATAGCCTTGGCTGAGCGCGATCGAACGGATGCCGAGCAGCGCGCCTTCCATGGCGCCTGCCACGGTGCCGGAATAGGTGACGTCGTCGGCGATGTTGGCGCCGGAATTGACGCCAGACAGGATAAGGTCCGGCGGCTCGGGCAGTATCTTCTTCACGCCCATGATGACGCAGTCGGTCGGCGTGCCGCGCACGGCAAAATGCTTCTCGCCGATCTTCCTCAGACGCAGCGGCTCCGAGATCGACAGCGAGTGCGCATAGCCGGACTGGTCCTGCTCCGGCGCCACCACCCAGACATCGTCCGACAGCGTGCGGGCGATGCGTTCGAGCGACGCCAGGCCCTCGGCGTGGATGCCGTCATCATTGGTCAGAAGAATGCGCATTATTTCGATTCGATCTTCGCCAGACCACCCATGTAAGGCCGCAGCACTTCAGGAATGGTTACGCTGCCATCCTCATTCTGGTAGTTTTCGATGACAGCAATAAGAGCGCGGCCGACGGCAGTGCCCGAACCGTTCAGAGTGTGCACGAAGCGGTTGCCCTTGCCGTCCCTGTCCTTGTAGCGGGCGTCCATGCGCCGGGCCTGGAAATCGCCGCAGACCGAGCAGGACGAGATCTCGCGATAGGCGTTCTGCCCGGGCAGCCAGACCTCGATGTCACAGGTCTTGCGCGCGCCAAACCCCATGTCGCCGGTGCACAGCACCATGGTGCGGAACGGCAGTTCCAGCCGCTTCAGCACTTCCTCGGCGCATTGCGTCATCCGCTCATGCTCGGCGAGCGAAGATTCCTGGTCGGTGATCGAGACCAGTTCGACCTTGTAAAACTGGTGCTGGCGCAGCATGCCGCGTGTGTCACGCCCGGCCGAGCCGGCCTCCGAGCGGAAGCACGGCGTCAGCGCGGTATAGCGCAATGGCAGTTTCTCATGCGCCGTGATCTCCTCGCGCACCAGATTGGTGAGCGGCACTTCGGCGGTCGGAATCAGGCCCAGCCGGCCGTCGCCATGCGGCGTGAAGAACAGATCGTCCTCGAATTTCGGCAGCTGGTTGGTGCCGAACAGGACCTCGTCCTTGACCATCAGCGGCGGGATGATTTCCTCATAACCGTGCTCGGTCGTGTGCAAATCGAGCATGAACTGGCCGATGGCGCGCTCCATGCGTGCCAGCCCGCTCTTCAGCACGGTGAAGCGCGAGCCCGACAGCCTTGCCGCCCGCTCGAAATCCATCATGCCGAGCGCTTCGCCGATCTCGAAATGCTCTTTCACCCAGTTCGGCCGCGTCGGCACCTTGCCGACAATATGCCTGACGACATTGTCGTGCTCGTCCTTGCCGACCGGCACGTCGTCGAGCGGCACGTTGGGCAGCACCGCCAGCGCGTCGTTCAGCGCCTTGTCGAGTTCGCGCTCGCGCGCCTCGCCATTCTGGATGAAGGTCTTGATGTCGCCGACTTCGGCCTTGAGCTTTTCAGCAAGCGCTGCGTCGCCCGAACGCATGGCGTTGCCGATCTCTTTCGAGGCGGCGTTGCGGCGTTCCTGCTTGGTCTGCAATTCGGTGACGTGCTCGCGCCGCGCCTCGTCTTTGGCGATCAGATCGTCGACCGTGGACTGCGCCTCGTCAGCCGACCACGAGCGCTTGGCCAGCGCCTCGACAAGGGCCTTCGGGTTGTCGCGAATCCATTTGATATCGAGCATGTTGGTTCGTCCTCAAGCTAGGCCAGAGGGCGTAAACCGCATCCTTGATCGATGCAAGACGAGCGTTCAGCGACTGCCGCGTTTTTCCGCAGGCGCAGCCGCCCAAGGCTTGCCGTCTATGAAGAAGCCTGCGTTGAAGATGCCTTCGCTGCCTTTTCGGCAACAGCTTCGGCAGCTTCTTGCTTCTCGCGCGCCAGCTTCTGCTTGACCTGGTCGCGCTCGATCAGCCGTGCCGCCCAGATTGAAACTTCGTAGAGCAGGATGGTCGGGATGGCCAAACCGATCTGGCTCATCGGATCGGGCGGCGTCAGCACGGCCGCGACGACGAAAGCGATGACGATCGCCCATTTGCGCTTTTCGGCCAGCGCCTTCGACGACAACATGCCGACGCGCGTCATCAGGCTGGTCACCACCGGCAGCTGGAACACCAGGCCGAAGGAAAAAATCAGCGTCATGATCAGGCTGAGATATTCAGACACTTTCGGCAGCAGCGAGATCTGCACCTGGTCGTCGGTGCCGGCCTGCTGCATGGCCAGGAAGAACCACATCACCATCGGCGTGA
Source organism: Mesorhizobium sp. P2_E7 (assembly GCF_056403855.1). Lineage (NCBI taxonomy): Bacteria > Pseudomonadati > Pseudomonadota > Alphaproteobacteria > Hyphomicrobiales > Phyllobacteriaceae > Mesorhizobium > Mesorhizobium sp. P2_E7. Next base: position 1,673,511 of record NZ_JBFUER010000001.1, read on the forward strand.
AGAAGAAATAAACCAGCGACGCGCCCATCAGGAACAGGATCGGCGAAGCGATGAGGAACGGCAGGAAGGCGTTGCGTTCGTTCTTGTAGAGGCCGGGCGCGATGAATTTGTAGATCTGCGTGGCGATCAGCGGAAAGGCGATGACCATGCCGCCGAACATGGCTAGCTTGACCTGCGTGAAGAAGAATTCCTGCGGCGCCGTATAGATCAGCTCGACCTTGTGCGGATCGAGTCCCGCCCATTGCGTCGCCCATTTGAACGGGACGACCAAAAGGTTGAACAGCTTCTTGGCGAAGAAGAAGCAGACGAGGAAGGCAACGAAGAAACCGCCGATCGACCAGATCAGCCGCCGGCGCAGTTCGATCAGATGCTCCATCAGCGGAGCCGACGACTTCTCGATCTCGTCCTTTTCGCTGTCCGTAATGCTCACTTGGCGGCTCCGGCCGTCTTCTTGGGCGCAGGCTTTTTGGCCGGCGCAGGCTTCGGGTCAGCCTTTATAGCTGCCTTTGGTGCAGCAGCTGATTTGGCGGCTTTTGCCGGCGCCACCTTGGCGGGCGCTGCTGACGGCTTAGCCGAAGCCTTGGCCGCAGGTGTCGCCTTTGTCGGGGTCGCCTTGGCCGCCGTCTTGGTTGCCGGGGCGCTGGCTTGCTTGGATGCCACTGCCTTCTTCGCAGCCGCTTTTTGCGGCGCTGCCGTTGCAGCAGCCGGTGTCACCACTGATTCATCAGTCATGGCCGGAAAGATCGGCGCTAGCGGGGCAGCGTCCGGCGCACCCACACCGGGCATCACCGTCGCGCCGTTCTTGAGCGGCTCCACTGCCTGCGGCGTCTCTGCCGCCGGTGTTGAGGGATCGTCGGCCGGCTTCGGCTTCATCACCGCATCGACGCCGGAGCGCACATCGGCTGCCGCCTGCTCGAACGGATTGAGCTGCTTGCGGATCTCGGCTGCCGGGTTGAGGCTTCTGAGCGTATCGACCGACTTCTTGACGTCGTCGAGTTCGGCTTCCTTCAGCGCCTCGTTGAATTGCTTCTGGAAGTCGGCGGCCATGGCGCGCAGCTTCGCCGTCGTGCGGCCGAAGGTGCGCAGCATATTTGGCAAATCCTTGGGCCCGACGACCACGATCATGACGATCGCGATCACCAGCATTTCGGTCCAGCCGACTTCAAACATGGCAATCTGTTCCGACTAGAACCTTGGGCTCAGCTCTTGCTGGCCTTTTCCTTCACGGCCGAAACGGTCTCGTCGGGGCGGTGCTCGACTGTGCGCTTGTCTTCGGCGGTGTCGTCGTCAGCCATGCCCTTCTTGAAGCTCTTGATGCCCTTGGCCATGTCGCCCATCAGCTCAGGAATCTTGCCGCGGCCGAACACCAGCAGCACGATCACCAGCACGATCATCCAGTGCCAAATCGAAAATGAACCCATTGTAACTCTCTCTCGAATGTTTTCCCTGGCGATGATCTATGCGTTTTCGCGTTGGGATTCAAACACAACAGCGACAAAGTTTATGAAGGCGTGGCTTATGTCACGCATTTTCGGCAATGCGGCCCGCTACCAATCGGCGCATCTACAGTAGGAAAGCGGCTTTTCGACAGCGGCCTGCGGTCAATCTTCCGTGACGCGCGGTGTCAGCAGGCCGAGTTCCTCAAGGTCGATGTCGGTCAGCGCGTCCTCGTCCTCGGTCAGCGCATCCGGATCGGCCGGCGGCAGCGGGATGGCGAAGTTCGACGGCATGCGACCAGAAAGCAGCCCCGCCCCCTTCAATTCGTCCATGCCGGGAAGATCGCGGATCTCCTCCAGCGCAAAATGGTCGAGGAAGCTATCCGTCGTGCCATAAGTGACCGGACGGCCGGGCGTGCGGCGGCGGCCGCGCATCCGCACCCATTCCGTCTCGAGCAGCGTGTCGAGCGTGCCCTTCGACGTCTCGACGCCTCTGATGTCTTCGATTTCGGCGCGCGTCACCGGCTGGTGGTAGGCGATGATCGCCAGCACTTCGAGCGCCGCGCGTGAAAGCTTGCGCTGCTGGACGGTGTCGCGGCTCATCAGGAAGGCGAGATCGCCAGCGGTGCGGAACGCCCAGGCGTCGCCGACCCGGACCAGATTGACGCCCCGCCGCGCATAGATCTGCTGCAGCTCGGCCATGGCAGCGGCGATGTTGATGCCGTCGGGCAGTCTGGCTGCGAGCTGCTTTTCGCTGACCGGCTCGGCGCTGGCGAAAACGATCGCCTCGGCCATGCGTATGGCTTCCGCCATATGAAGCCGCTCGCCCGGATTCATGGGCGAATTCTGGGTCTCGGTCGGGTCCTGGGCGATAATGCCCTCCTCCGTCTCGTCTTCGACCTTGAACGGAATGACCGAAGCATTGGCGCGTTCGCTCATGATGCCACCTCGACTGCGTTGATTGCCGGTTCCCGGTGGTCGCGCAGGTAGATCGGCGCAAACGCCTGGTCCTGCCGCACATCGATCTCGCGCTCACGCACCATTTCCAGTGTCGCGGCGAACGAACTGGCGATGGCGGTGCGCCGCTCTTCCGGGCTATTCATATAGTTGATCAGGAAGCTGTCGAGCGTCGTCCAGTCGCGCATAGAGCCGACCAGCCGGGCCAGGATGTTGCGCGCATCCTTGAGCGACCACACGCCGCGACGCGCAATCGTCACATTGGTGATCGCCTGTTTCTGCCGCTGCTGGGCATAGGCAGTGAGCAGATCGTAGAGCGAAGCCGAATAGGCATTGCGCTTCTCGACGATGACCATTTCGGGCATGCCGCGGGCGAACACGTCGCGGCCGAGCCGATTGCGGTTAACCAGCCGCGCCGAGGCGTCGCGCATGGCCTCCAGCCGCTTCAGCCGGAACTGCAGCACCGCCGCCAATTCCTCGCCGCTTTCGCCTTCCTCGCCGGGCTGCTTGGGGATCAAAAGCTTCGACTTGAGGAAGGCCAGCCACGCCGCCATCACCAGATAATCGGCGGCAAGCTCAAGCCTGAGCGCCCTCGCCGTCTCGACAAAGGTCAGATACTGCTCGACAAGCGCCAGGATGGAAATGCGCGCCAGATCGACCTTCTGGGTGCGAGCAAGGTGCAGCAGGAGGTCGAGCGGACCTTCGAAACCGGCGACATCGACGACCAGCGACGGATCGCCGGTGACGCGTGAATCGTCGTTCTCGGCCCACAGACGGTCCATCGGTGCGGCCTTCGCAGCCTTGCTGTCCAATGTTTCCGCCACTTGCCCTTGTGTCTCCTGTCTAGGCCACCACGTCGAAATAGGTGGCAAACTCGGCGCGTATCTCGGTTTCGTCGGCCCGGTCGCGATCCCTTATATAGGTCAACGCCCGCTTGGCGCGTTCCAGCGATGTACCTTCAAGTCCTGTGGTTCGCGATGCGATGCCCGCCATCTCTTCGAAAACGCCATTGCAGTGAAGGACCAGATCGCAGCCCGCCGCAAGGATCGAGGCCGCCTTTGTCGGGAAATCCCCAGAAAGTGCCTTCATCGAAGTGTCGTCGCTCATCAGGAGCCCGTCGAAGCCGATTTCGCGGCGGATGATCTCGTCGATGACCTTGCCCGACGTGGTCGCCGGGTTGTTCGGATCGATGGCGCTGTAGACGACATGCGCCGTCATCGCCATCGGCAGATGGCTAAGCTCCCGGAACGGGGCGAAATCATGCCGCTGCAGGTCGCTCAGCGACGCATCGACCACAGGCAGTTCGAAATGCGTGTCGGCAAAGGCGCGTCCATGGCCCGGAATGTGCTTCATCACTGGCAGCACGCCGCCCGACATCAGCCCTTCCGCCGCCGCGCGGCCAAGTTCGATGACCGGGCGTGGCTCCTTGCCATAGGCGCGCGCGCCGATGACGTCGCTGGCGCCCTCGATCGGCACGTCCAGCACCGGCAGGCAATCGGCCGAGATGCCGTAACGCAAAAGGTCGAAAGCATGCAGCCGCGCCATCAGCCAGGCGGCGCGGGTGCCGGCGTCATGGTCCTTGCGCCACAATGCGCCAAGCGCGCCGCCGGCCGGATAGTTCGGCGCGAGCGGCGGCCGCAGGCGCTGCACCCGTCCACCTTCCTGGTCGATGAACACCAGGGCATCGGGACGCCCGATGCAGTCGCGCATTTCGGCGACCAGATCGCGGATCTGCTCGGTCTCGCCGATGTTGCGCGCAAACAGGATGAAGCCCCACGGGCATTCATTGCGATAGAAGCGGATTTCGTCGCGAGTGAGCGATTTCCCGGCACAGCCGAGGATCATGGATTTTGATTCGGTCATCCCGTCAGTTTAGGGCTTCGCGCCACCAAAGGGAATCACCCCGGGCGTCAAGCGCCCGAACCGCTTGTCTGTCCACATGAAAAAGCCGGCGCACCCCCTTGGGAACGCGCCGGCTTTGATGGGTTGGACAGGTCTTAGCGCGATACGAAGCAGTTGCCGCCGGCAGCCTTGTAGCTGGTGCACAGATTGATCGCATCGTTGCGCGACTGCGCCGGGACGCGGACACGGTAGAAGGTGCCCTTGCCGGCGATCTCCGCCTTGACGATGTTGGCTGTGCGGCCGGCCAGCACATTGCCGTAGCGGCGCTGCAGGTCGGCATAGTTGGCCTGGGCGCTTTCGACCGTCGGCTGCGAAGCGATCTGCATCGACCACGAACCGCCGCCTGATGTCGAAGCCGTCGCCGGAATGGAGGCAACCTGGTCGGGCTTGACCTCGCCGACCACGTCGACCGGCTGGTCGGATGGGCGCTGCGGCGCCACGGCAACGGTCTCCGGTGTGTTGGCGGACTGGGTCTCAACCTTCGGCGCGGCCACCGGCTTCACCGGCTTGACCGGCTTGGCGGTCTCGGCAGTTGCCTGGTCGCTGTTCGCCTGATCGGTGGCGGGCGCCACGGTACCGGTCTGCTCGGCATCGGCTGAAGGGGCGACGTGCTGCGGCGCCGGATCGGTTGGCTCGGCAGCCGCAATCTGCGGCGGGGCCGGCGCCGGATCCTCGCGTGCCACCAGCGAGCCGTCGGGCTTGACCACCATGGTGCGCACCTTGCGCGGGGCAACGGCGACCGTATCGGGGTTCTTGTCGGCTTCCTGCAAGACCTGCGCGATGCGGTCCTCGGACTTGGGTGCCGGCGCCACGGCTGCTTCCGGATTGCCGGCAGCGTCGGGGTTGCCGGCGGGATCAGTGCCTGGGGCAGCGTCGGTCTCGTCGGGCGACAGATCGACGACACGGCTTTCCGGCTCCTGTGCCTTCACGTCGACCGGCTCTTCGGTATTGGTGACCAGCTTCTCCTGCACCGGCTCGGCCGGCTTGGTGCCCTTGGCCACCGCGTCATAGACCTTGTTGTCCTGGTTCGGCACAACGGCGCCGCCCGGATTTTCCGGCTTGACCTTGATCGGGGTGTTGTCAGCCTTGACGATTACGGGAGCGTCGCTGCCGCCCTTGCCGCCAAAGGACAAGGCAAAGGCGCCGAGGCCCCCGATAACAGCCACAGCACCGACGACCGCCGCGATAAACAGGCCGCTCCGGCGCGGCTTTGCGGTTTCCTGCTCGGCCAGGCCCGGCACCGCCATCGCCTCGTCGAGATCCGGGTCGTAGTCGAGTTCGTCAACGGCGAAATCGTCGGCCCGCGAAACCGGCTGGCTGCCGGGCAGCTCGTCCATGTCGAAGCCGCCAGCAGCCCCGGCGTAGGCATTCTGCGTCGCCGCAAGTACTTCGGCCGGCCGCGCCGCATAGGCGCGCTGGTCGAGCTCATGACCCGAACTGAAGCCTGAACTGTAGGATTCGTCGTCATAGGCGGCGCTGCGCGTGGCCGCAGGCGGCGGCGCCGCTTCCACCGCGTTCATGTCGGTGAGCAGGCCCGCGAATTCGGCGTCTATGTCGTCATAGGCCGCCGGCTCGTCTTCCTGGAAGTTGAGTTCGGGAATATCGAGGTCGTCGGCGATGGCCACGACACGCTCCGGCACATCGACCGTCTCGACATCGGGCATCTCGTCATAGGCCTGAGGCGGCGCCTGGTGCGTCGGCGCCGGCGCCACATAGGCGGCCGCTGCGGCCGGCTGATCGCGATAGGTCGGCGCTGCTGCCGCAGGCATGGAAGGCGTTGCTGCAAAGGTAGGTTGCGGCTGCGCTGCAAAAGAAGGTTGCGGCTGCACCGCAAAGGAAGGCTGGGCGGGGGTCGGGGTCACGCGGCTCCACGAACGCGCCGGCTCCGGCGGCGTCGAGCGCCAATCACCAGTCACCGGTGCCGCTGTGTCGTCATCACCGAGATCGATGCCCTTGGCCAGGGCCGCATCGAAGGCATGATCATCGAACTCGATCTCGGGCTCATGACCGTCGAGTTCGCCCGCAAGCAGATCACCGAAATCGGCATCGTTCTGGGCCGCGGCGGCTTGAGGAGCCTGCGCCGGCGCGTGTTCGTCCAGGTCCCAGTCGAGATTGTCTGCAGGAGCCGCCGGCGCCGCAGCGGACCGCTGCACCGGTACGACAGGCTCATAGGCCCGGGTGGGCTCGATGGTCCTGGTGGGTTCAATGACTGGGGCCGGCCTTGGCGTGGTCATCGCGCCAAGCAGCGCGTTGAGTTCATCTTCCAATGTCCGTTCGTCAGCAGCCGGCGCGGCCGGGGTCGCCACAACGGTGGGCGCGACATAGGCAGGGGCGGCCGGAGCTGGCTGTACCGCAACTGGCTGTACCGGAGCTGGCTGCACCGGGGCGGCCGCCATCTCGGCAATCGGCTCGTGTTCGGCATCCGCGTCATCGATGCTCAGATCGAAATCGTCGAATGCTTCGTGCGCGGCCTCTTCGTGCACGGCCTCATGGGAGGGGCTGGCCTCGACGGTCCAGGCGGGCGCCTCATCGGCCTCCGGCGCATCGATTTCAACCGGCGCGCTGGCCTCCAGATCGCGATCTTCCGGATCCACGGCTTCAACAGGCTGAGCTTCGAAAGCCTGGGGCTCGAAATCCTGGCCAGCGAGATCCTGGGCAGCGAAATCCATGTCGACATCGGCCATCGCGTCGTCGAAATGGCCTGCGAAATCCTCGTCGGCAACAGCGTGGTCGCCGGCATCGGCGACCTCGGTTGCCGGAGCGGCATACTGGTCCTGCGCCGGCACATGGCTGTCCAGCGTCAGCTCATCTTCCAGCGACAGCGAGACGGCATTGTCGAAATCATCGTCGAAGGCGACGTCGTCGGCAGGCGCGGCAACCTCGGCGACACCAGCCCCATGGGCGACGGTCGCGTCGTCATCGAGCAGCAATCCGCGATCGAGCGAAGCGGCAAGCTCGTCGTCCATCGGCAGGTCGTCGTCGAGCGGCGACACGTTTTCCAGCGAACTGGCGACAGCCACGTCGAAATCGTCATCGAATGCAGGTTCGTCGAATGCGGGCTCGGCAAACGAAGGTTCGGCGACTCGCGCCAAAGCCTGCGGGGGAGCGCCAAAATCATGATCGGCGGCATCGTCGAACACGAAATCATGGTCGAGCGAAGCGGCAAGCGCATCGTCCATCGCGGCATCAGTGGTTTCGAAAGCCGGCTCGCGAATCTCGGCGGCAGGCTCATAAACCTCGGCAGCGGGCTGGTAGAGCTCGGCAACAGGCTGGCTCACTTCCACGGAAGCAGCGTCATCGCCGAGTTCGCCCATCAACTCCTTCTCGAGGTCGATGTCGAAATCGCCCTCGTCCGCAGCCTTCGGGGCGACTGGCGCCTGTGGCTTAACCGGCTGGCGCGGATCGAAACCCATGATCCTGGTCAGTTCCGCGAACGGATCATCCTCGGCGATGTCGTTGTTGTCGGCTGCTCTCAGCTGGGTTCTGTCTGCCATTATTGTTCCCGAACTCGCACTCATTCGGACGCCATGGACGTCGCGTAGGGTTGGCCCTTACCAGCGCAATGTGGGCAAATGGTGACAGGTGTTTTAGTCAAACCTAACGCATTTCGGTGGGCGCATCAGCCCCAATCAGCGTCAGGCCGGAGGTCAAAACATCCGAAACAGCCTGCACCAGCCCTAGTCTGGCATGCGTCAATTGTCGGTCGTTAACCTTAACAAAACGTAAGTCGGAATTCTCGGTGCCCCGATTCCAGTGGCCATGAAAGCTGGAGGCCAGATCGTAGAGGTAGAATGCCAGCCTGTGCGGCTCCAGCGCAAGGGCCGCGGATTCGATCAGGCGGGGATATTCAGCCAGCTTCCGGATCAGCCCAATCTCGCCCTCGTCGGTCAGCGACGCCGAAGCGGCGGCCAGGCTCTTGCGGTCGAAATTCGCCTCGCCCAGCTGCTCGCTCGCCTGCCGGAACACAGAATGGCAGCGCGCCGAGGCGTACTGCACGTAGAACACCGGGTTATCCTTGGATTGTTCGGTGACCTTGGCGAAGTCGAAGTCGAGCGGCGCATCGCTCTTGCGATAGAGCATCATGAAGCGGATTGCGTCGCGCCCGACCTCCTCCACCACTTCGCGCAGCGTGACGAAGTCGCCCGACCGCTTCGACATCCGCACCGGTTCGCCGTCGCGAAACAGCTTCACCAGATTGCACAGCAGTACGGTCAGCTGGAGCTTCAGATCATCGCCCGCAATCGCTCGCGCCAGCGCTTCCAGCCGCTTGACATAGCCGCCATGGTCGGCGCCCAGCACATAGATCAGGTCGACGAAGCCGCGATCGACCTTGTCCTTGAGATAGGCGACGTCGGCGGCGAAATAGGTGAACGAGCCGTCGGACTTGACCAGCGCGCGATCCATGTCGTCGCCGACCGCGGTCGACCGAAACAAAGTCTGTTCGCGATCTTCCCAGTCGTCCGGCTTTTCGCCCTTGGGCGGCGGCAGCTTGCCCTTGTAGATATGGCCCTTCAACGTCAGATCGTTGATTGCCGAACGGATCTTCTTGGCATTGTCGGCATGCAGCGTGCGCTCGGAAAAGAACACGTCATGATGCACGTTGAGCAGCGCCAGATCGGCGCGGATCATCGCCATCATGGCGTCGATGGTGCGGTCCTTGACGATGGCCAGCGCCTCGTCGTCCGGCATCTGCAGCAGCTTGCGGCCAAATTCAGCGACCAGCGCCTCGCCGACCGGAACCAGATAATCGCCGGGGTAGAGACCGGACGGTATCTCGCCGATGTCGTCGCCCAGCGCTTCGCGGTAGCGCAGGAAGGCAGAGCGACCGAGCACGTCGATCTGCGAGCCGGCGTCGTTGATGATGTATTCCTTGGTGACGTCGTAGCCGGCGAAGGCCATCAGATTCGCCAGCGTGTCGCCGACCACTGCGCCCCGGCAATGGCCGACATGCATCGGCCCGGTCGGGTTGGCCGAGACATACTCGACATTGGTCTTGCGGCCGCCACCGATGTTGGAACGGCCATAGTTGCGGCCCTCGCCGAGCAGCGCGGTCAGATGCGCCTGCCAGAAAGCGTCCTTGAGCCTGAGATTGACGAAGCCGGGGCCGGCGACGTCGGCTGCGGCGACATCGGCGTCGCTGCGCAGCACTTCCACCAGCCTCTCGGCCAGTGCGCGCGGGTTCTGCCCCGTGGGCTTGGCCAGGACCATCGCCGCATTGGTGGCGAGATCGCCATGGCTGGCGTCGCGGGGCGGCTCCACGGCGATGCGCGACAGGTCAGGCGAAACGCCGTTACTGTCTTTCAAATCAAGCGCTTCGACGGCTTTTGTGATTCGCGCGCTGAAATCGGCGAAGATGTTCATGGGTCTTGCTCTGGCGGACTGTGCAGGAGAACCGGCTCATTGGCCGGCAAATCGCGCTCGCCCTAGCTTAAATCGGGCGTGTGGTCAAACAAACGGCGGTGTTCCTTCAAGGCGTAGGTGTCCGTCATCCCCGCCAGGAAATCGGCAACGCTGCGCGCCTTGATGCGGTCTTCGGCCCGGTCGAGCCCTTCGCGCCAGCCATCCGGCATGGCGCGCGGATCGGCGAAGTAGACGTCGAACAGGTCGCGCACGATCTGCTCGGCATCGCCACGCACGCGCATCACCTCGTCATGCCGGTAGAGATGTTTGTAGAGAAACGCCTTCAATTCTTTCTCGGTCGCCGCCATCCCGGCTGAAAACGTCACCATCGTCTCGCCCGCCGCCCGCACCGCTTCGGCGCTGTCGGGCTTGATGCGCGCTAGATTGGCGGTGGTCGAAACGATGACGTCCTCAACCATCATCGTGATCTGACGGCGCATCAGCTCATGGCCGGTGCGTACGTCGTCAAGGCCCGGGTAGCGGGCGCGCACGCTTTCCAGAATGGATCCCGGCAGCGCGACCGTTTCGAGCATGTCCAGCGTCAGGAAGCCGGAGCGCAAGCCGTCGTCTATGTCATGGGTGTTATAGGCGATGTCGTCGGCGATCGCCGCGCACTGCGCCTCGATGCCGGCGTAGCGGTCAAGTTCGAGGTCGTGCAGCTCGGAATAGTCGCGGATCGCCTGCGGCACCGGGCCCTTCAGGCCTTTACCCTTGGTGTCGGTCAGCGGGCCATTGTGCTTGACCAGGCCTTCCAGCGTTTCCCAGGTCAGGTTCAGCCCGTCGAACTCGGCATAGCGCCGCTCCAGCCGCGTTACCACGCGCAGCGACTGCGCATTGTGGTCGAAGCCGCCCCATTGGGACATCCGCTCGTTCAGGGCATCCTCGCCGGTATGGCCGAACGGCGTGTGGCCGAAATCGTGCACCAGGGCGACCGCCTCGGCCAGATCCTCGTCGCCGCGCAAGGCCCGCGCCAAAGCGCGCGCAATCTGCGCCACCTCGATCGAATGCGTCAGCCTGGTGCGATAGTGGTCACCCTCATGCGCCACGAACACCTGCGTCTTGTGCTTCAGCCGGCGGAAGGCGGTGGAATGGATGATACGGTCGCGGTCGCGCTGGAACGGCGTGCGCGTCGGGCTCTCGACCTCGTCATAGAGCCGCCCGCGCGACTTGGCGGGATCGCTGGCATAGGCCGCGCGCGGCCGATAGCCGAACCCAATGTCGCCAAGCTCATTTGTCATGGCTGATGCCGCCGCAGTTGACTTGCCCCTTCCCGCTTCATACCTATCATGTGAAACCGAAAGCAAGGTGACGCCCATGGGCGCTGATGCCAAGACTGCCATGAAAGTCGAGATGACCGACTCCGCCGCCAGGCGGATCGCGAAAATCGTCTCTGGCGAAGCCGGCAAGACGGCGCTGCGCGTTTCCGTCGAAGGCGGCGGTTGCTCCGGCTTTTCCTACAAGTTCGACCTGGTCGACACCCGCAATGACGACGACGTCGCCATCGAGAAGGACGGCGCCACCGTGCTGATCGACGATTTGTCGCTGGTCTATATGGGCGGCTCGGTGATCGACTTCGTCGACGATCTGATGGGTCAGTCGTTCCAGATCCGCAACCCCAATGCAGTCGCCTCCTGCGGCTGCGGCACCAGTTTCTCCATCTAACGATATGTCTGCGGTCGGCGCGGTCCGTCAGGTCGCGCTGTCGGCCGGGCGCGATCTCGACGTCACGCTGGCCTTCTGGCGCGACGTGCTCGGTCTCAGCGTTCACGCCCGCTACGACCCGCCCGGCATCGCCTTCATCATGGCCGGCCCTGTGCGCCTGCTGTTCACCGACGGCGTGCCGGCCGGCACCGTCTATCTCGACATAGCGGGGCTCGAAGCCTTCCATGCCGAGGCGAAAGCATCCGGCGTTCCCTTCACCGCGCCGCCCGCGCTTGTCCATCGCGATACCGAAGGCACGTTCGGTCCAGCGGGGGAAAGCGAGTGGATGGCCTTTCTAAAGGACCCGGCAGGCAATACGATCGGGCTTGTCGAACGTCTCCCGCCCGAACATCCATGAGGCCGCCCATGAAAATCGTCACCTGGAACATCAACGGCGTTCGCGCCCGCATCGGCAACCTCACCCATTGGCTGACCGAGAGCCAACCCGACATCGTCTGCCTGCAGGAAATCAAGACGGTCGACGAACAGTTCCCACGCGCCGAGATCGAGGCGCTGGGCTACAATGTCGAAACCCATGGCCAGAAAGGTTTTAACGGCGTCGCTTTGCTGTCGAAGCTGCCTTTCGACGAGGTCACCAGGGGCCTGCCCGGCGACGACACGGACGAACAGGCGCGCTTCATTGAGGGCGTGTTCTCCACCGACAAGGGCGCGCTGCGCGTCGCCTCGCTCTATTTGCCCAACGGCAACCCGATCGATGACGACAAGAAGTTCCCGTACAAACTGTCCTGGATGGAGCGGCTGCACCGCTGGGCGGAGCAGCGCCTGCTTTTGGAAGAGGCGCTGGTGCTGGCCGGCGACTACAATGTCATCCCTGAACCGATCGATGCGCGCTTCCCCGAGAACTGGCTGGGCGACGCGCTGTTCCAGCCGCAGACGCGGCAGGCTTTCCGCCGGCTGAAGAATCTCGGCTTCACCGAGGCGGTGCGCGCCGTCACCGACGCGGCCGATGTCTACACCTTCTGGGATTACCAGGCCGGCGCCTGGCAGAAGAACAACGGCATCCGCATCGACCATCTGCTGTTGTCGCCCGAAGCGGCCAATCGTTTTTCCTCGGCCTCGATCGAAAAACACGTGCGCGCCTGGGAAAAACCGTCCGACCACGTGCCGGTGGCGATCGATCTTGCCTTGCTGCCGGCCTGATATCAGCCCAAACCCTGATATCGCCACAATCGCGCCGTTGATTTGGAAATCAGCATGGCTGGGGTTCCATGACTATACGATTCCTTCTTTGTCCGATCGGCCTGGCATTTGCCATGGTCGCCCCTGCAGCGGCTCTTGCCGATCAGGAGTGCCTGGCCAACGGCAAGTCCTACCAGCTGGGCCAGGTCGCTTGCCTGACGGTTTCCGACCAGAGCCATATGGCTCGCTGCGACCTGGTGCTCAACAACACCTCATGGACGAAGATCGGCGACACCTGCCCCGACAGCACGATGAAGCCGCACCTGCACGTCACGCCGATCTCGGTGCCGGCACACAACGCGGTGCCGGCGGAGCCAGTCGCGAACTGATCGGTGAGGGCTGATCTCCCCCCTTATGGGGGAGATGGCCGGCAGGCCAGAGGGGGGCGCGAAGGATCGCGACCTCTCAATCAACCTATGAAGTGCGAGAATTATCTAGCCGAAATTGGTGCCTTGTAGGCTCGACAGCCCGATAGGCCGGAGGGACAGCGCCCCCTCTGCCCTGCCGGGCATCTCCCCCACAAGGGGGGAGATCAGCAACCTTACTGGTCGCCGCCGCCCTTGGTGAGAATGTCGTCGGCCAGCGAAATGGCGGTGCGGCGGTCGGCTTCGCCGGCGGCGGCAAACGCTTCTTCCTGCATGCCGCGGATCCATGGCTGATCGGCCGGCGAGGCGCGTTCGAGCGCGGCCGTCATCATCGCCAGCCCGCGCACGATCTTGCCGCTCTGGAACAGAAGGTTGCCGAGCGTCGCCTGGGCGCCGGCATGGCCTTTTTCGGCGGCGAGCTGGAACCAGCGGCCGGCCTGCTTGACGCTGGCCTTCACGCCGCCCTCGCCCTTCAGGAACATCTGCCCCATCTCGAACTGGGCGTTCGGGTTGCGGTAATTGGCGGCCGCGCGCATGTAATATTCCTGCGCCGCGACCTCGTTTTCCTCGACCGGGCTGCCGGGAATGCCCGTCCTGAGATAGTCGCCCAGCGCCACCAGCGCGTCGGAGACATAGCTTTCCTCCGGCGAACCCGGCTCGACGTCCTGATCGACGATCTCGGAGAAGAACTTGAAGGCCGCGTAGTCGTCGCGCGTCACGCCGTCGCCTTCGGCATACATGCGTGCGAGCTTCCAGGTGGCGCCGATCTGGCCGTTTTCGGCGGCGTATTTATAGGCCTCGACCGCCTGTTCCTTGTGGCCGCTCTTGTAGGCGGAGAAGCCGAACTGGAACACCGCCCACGGGCTCGATTGCGGCTTCACGCCGGTCTTGTCGTCGAACACCTTGTCGTCGAAGGCCATGGCCTGGCCCGCGGCGCCAAAGATCGCAACAGCGACCAGTGCCGGAAGGACAGACGACCTCAACAACTCAGATATCCGCATAGCAATGTGTTTCTTTGGCACCGCCGGGATGGGTGACCGCGCCGTCGCGGGCAGGCCCTACCGTCTGTGCATATTTCCAGATCGCGCCCGACTGATAGTCGGTCGTGCGCGCCTTCCAAGCTTTCGCCCTCGTTGCCAGTTCAGCCTCGGACAGGTCGACCTCGATCGTGCCTTTGGTTGCATCGATCGAGATCACGTCGCCATCCTTCAGCAGTCCGATCGGTCCGCCAACGGCAGCTTCTGGCCCGACATGGCCGATGCAGAAACCGCGCGTTGCGCCCGAAAAACGGCCGTCGGTGATGAGGGCCACCTTGCCGCCCATGCCCTGGCCGTAGAGAGCCGCCGTCGTCGACAGCATCTCGCGCATGCCCGGGCCGCCGCGCGGACCTTCGTAGCGGATGACGAGAACCTCGCCTTCCCGGTAGTTGTGGTGCGTGACCGCCTCGAAACATTCCTCTTCCGAATCGAAACAGCGTGCCGGGCCTGAGAATTTCAGTTCCGTCATGCCCGCGACCTTCACGATCGCACCTTCGGGGGCAAGGTTGCCCTTCAAGCCCACGACACCGCCGGTTTGGGTGATTGGTCGGTTGGCGGGACGGACCACATCCTGGCTATCATTCCAGACAACGTGCTCCATGTTTTCGGCCAAAGTACGGCCGGTCACGGTCAGGCAGTCGCCATGCAGATAGCCGTGGTCGAGCAGCGTCTTTATCAACAGCGGAATGCCGCCGGCCTCGAACATGTCCTTGGCGACATATCTGCCGCCCGGCTTGAGGTCGGCGATGTAGGGCGTCTTCTCGAAAATTGCGGCGACGTCGAACAGGTCGAACTTGATGCCTGCCTCATGCGCGATTGCCGGCAGGTGCAGCGCGGCATTGGTCGAGCCGCCGGTGGCCGACACCACCGTCGCTGCATTCTCCAGCGCCTTCAGCGTGACAATGTCACGCGGCCGGATGTTTTTGGCGACCAGCTCCATGATCTTTTCGCCGGAAGCGAAATTGAAGCGGTCGCGCATCTCGTAAGGCGCCGGCGCACCGCAGGAATAGGGCAGCGCCAGGCCAATCGCCTCGGCGACGGTGGCCATGGTGTTGGCGGTAAACTGCGCGCCGCAGGAGCCGGCCGACGGACAGGCCGCCTGCTCTATCTCCAGCAGTTCGGCATCGCTGACCGTTCCGACCGAATGCTGGCCGACAGCCTCGAACACGTCCTGCACGGTGATCTGGCGGCCGCGATAGCTGCCGGGCAGAATTGAGCCGCCATAGATGAAGATCGACGGCACGTTGAGCCGCACCATGGCCATCATCATGCCGGGCAGCGACTTGTCGCAGCCGGCGAGACCGACCAGCGCATCGTAGCAATGGCCGCGCATGGTGAGTTCGACCGAATCGGCGATGACATCGCGCGACACCAGCGACGACTTCATGCCCTGGTGGCCCATGGCGATGCCGTCGGTGACGGTGATGGTGCAGAATTCGCGCGGCGTGCCGTTGGCGGCCGCAACACCCTTCTTGACGACCTGCGCCTGGCGCATCAGCGAGATGTTGCAGGGGGCAGCTTCGTTCCAGCAGGAGGCGACGCCGACCAGCGGCTGCGCGATCTCGGCCGCCGACAGGCCCATGGCATAGAGATACGAACGGTGCGGCGCACGCGCCGGACCGACGGTCACATGGCGGCTAGGCAGCTTGGCCTTGGAAATGACTCTGGCGTCCATACTCTTCCTTGCCGCGGGCGGTGCGGCCTGCCCCATCGCCGAGCCTTGTGGCGCGTGTCCCGAGACAAATTCGAGGTGCGCCGGGTTTATGGCGGGAAATGGGCAATTTCCTCCAGCGGAACTCTAGCGCGGGGGTTGTTCAGAAACTGTTGCCAAAACGTCACAATCGCGAGAGGCCAAAGTTGTGCGGCGGACTTGCAACGCTGGCGGGTGCCGGGACGACCCGGCACACTCCTGCAAAAGAAAAAGGCCGGGCAACGCCCGGCCTTTTTCTCTTCAATTTTAAAGGCTTACCACTTCACCTTCAACGAGGTTGAAACGGCCGACACAAGATCGTTGCCGAAGTCTGCGGTGTAATCTGTACCATACGTGACGCCATCGCCGCCTACGACCGGATGGATCGACCCGCTGGTAAGCACGCCCAGCGCGCCGCCAAGGCGAACCTCGATGTTCTGGGTCGGCGTGTAGGCGACGCCGCCGCTGACCGTCCAGGTGTCCGTCTGGGCGCTCAGACCGGTGGAGGTTCCGCGATCCCAGGTCAGAGCGGCAGCACCGCTCCACTGATCGTTAAACTTGTGACCAATACCACCTGAGACCGTCCAGCCATCCCGGTAGAGCAGATCAAGCGATGTAGCGCGGGTGGGGCCGGTCGTGGTGCAAGCACCCGGGGCGCCGGTCGGGCAGAATGGTATGCTCTGCAACACGCTCCAATTGACCCACTTTATGGATCCAAACGCGAGCCAACCAGGAGCGATACCTGACTGGAGCTTGAGTTCCAAAGCCTCAGGCACCTCCGAAGAACCGCTTACGTCGGTTATGCGACCCAAAATTGGATTGGTGGGATCGAGGAATCCAGGAACCTGGGTCAGATCAAGCGTGCCCGAAAGGTTGTCGAGCTTGACGGCCGAATTGTAAACAAGGCTGGCTCGCAAAGCGATATCAGGAATCTCATAGGCAACGCCTGCACGCCATCCATAACCGTCGCCCTTGAGATCGAGGCGCCCTATGCCCGTACCAAGAAACGCCGGAAGGGGAGCGACCAGCTGTTCCTTGTAGCCGGAAACGTCCTCGTGGAACACGCCGCCGATGAAACGAATTTGTCCTTTGCCAAGGTCCATCTTGTACGAGCAGGTCCCGCCCACGGCTTCGCTCTTGACCTTGGTCACGATATTGCCGTTCGCACCGGCCCAATTGGCGCCGGGATTGCTGTACGCGCCGATCGGTTGGCCATAATCGATAAGACAATCAACCGGCCCGAGACCGGCCTTGATGCCGACGCTCGGAACCCAATAGCTTTCGGTATCGCGGGCGCTGTTGGAAAAGCCCAACGCGTTGAGAGGGCCGCCACCTTTAGCAGTCGGATCTATGTCCACCACGTTCTTCAGGTCGCGCTGCGGCATCACATAGGTGCCGGTAAACTCGGCCGTGACCGGCGCCGGATCGAACAGCAGATCGATATCATAGCCGCCGCGCTCCAGGCCGCCGGCATGAACGGAACCGATCAGGCCCAGCGAAAAACACCCCGCCCCCAGCAGTGTTTTTAATCGCAAATTGTTCATGGATGTCCTCCCCGAAATACTAGTGCGTCAAGCTAGAACCAATTCGGGTTAACGGCGCAACAATGAATTCACATAGCGTACATGTACACCTGAGCCGGCTGCCTTTCCGGCACAGCGCCTGGTCCCAAAGCCAGGACGAAAAACGGCTTCCCAGGGGCAAGTCGGCGAAAAATTCTGTGAAACCTGTCACAAAAAGCTCAAAAACAAGCCCTTTCGGGGCTATTTGGCCCGATTGTTACATTATGGCAACAATAGGGCCAAAACTTTCCGTTTACGTCAATATTAACGCTACGGAATGCCTGTTTTTCGGGCAAAGGCGCCGCCGCGAAGCACGCGCCGAGGGTTGCGAATCCGGCAACTCAGCCGGCGTCGCGCACCCTGGTCAGAGCCACCGAAAGCTTCTCCTGCTGATCGCGGTATTCGTCGAGTTTTTCGCGCTCGGCTGCGACGATCTCTTCCGGCGCACTGGCGACGAATCGTTCGTTGGACAGCTTCTTGTGCAACCGCGCGATTTCCTCGGTCACCTTGGCCAGTTCCTTCTGCAGCCGCGCCGCCTCGGCGGAGAGATCGATCAGGCTGCCGAGCGGCAGGCAGATCGTCGCCTCGTTGAGCACGATCTGGGCCGAGCCCTTGGGTGCGGCGTCCTGCTGCGATATCTCGCCAATCCGTGCCAGCCGCTGGATGGCGGAAGCATGGCGTTCCAGCCTCTGCTGGGTCTCGGCGCTGGCGCCGACCACCACCAGCGGCGCGATCGCCGCCGGCGGCACGTTCATTTCCGAGCGTACCGAGCGGATGCCGGAGACCAGATCGACCAGCCAGTTGATGTCGGCGGCCGCATCGGCGTCCTCGAAGTCCGGCGACGGCCAGGCGGCGTGGCAAAGCAGCGAATCGCGCGTCCTGCCCTCGCCTGCCGTCTGCGCCCACAATTCCTCGGTCATGAACGGCATCATCGGGTGAAGCAGCTTGTAGATCTCGTCGAGCACGAAGGCGACGCAGGCGCGGCTTTCCGCCTTGGCCGCCTCGTCGGTGCCCATGAACACCGGCTTCAGGAGTTCCAGATACCAGTCGCAGAACAGGTTCCAGACGAAGCGGTAGGCAGCGCCCGCCGCTTCGTTGAAGCGGTATGAGGTGATGCCCTCGGTGATCGCGTGCGACGCCCTGGTCAGTTCGGTAAGGATCCAGCGGTTGACCGGCAGCTTGGCGTCGTTCAGCCAGAAATCGTCATTGCGCGCGACCTCGTTCATCTCGGCAAAACGCGTCGCGTTCCACAGCTTGGTGCCGAAATTGCGATAGCCGGCGATGCGCGCCGGGTCGAGCTTCACGTCTCGCCCTTGCGCCGCCATCACCGTCAGCGTGAAGCGCAGCGCGTCGGCGCCAAACTCGTCGATGAGGTCGAGCGGATCGATGACATTGCCTTTCGACTTCGACATCTTCTGCCCGTTCTTGTCGCGCACCAGCGCGTGCACATAGACGGTGTGGAACGGCTCCTCGTGCATGAAATGCAGGCCCATCATCATCATCCGGGCGACCCAGAAGAAGATGATGTCGAAGCCGGTCACCAGCACGTCGGTCTGGTAATAGGTCTTCAGCTCCGGCGTGTGATCGGGCCAGCCGAGCGTCGAGAACGGCCACAGCGCCGAGGAGAACCAGGTGTCGAGCACATCCTCGTCGCGGGTCAGGATCTCGCCCGGCTTGAAGGTTTCGAGCTTGTCCTCGACCCAGGCTTTCCATGGCCCTTCCAGCGCCAGGTAATATTCGATCGCCGCGCCCAGCGCCTCTTCCTCGGTCTTCTCGACAAAGACGCGCCCGTCCGGCCCGTACCAGGCCGGGATCTGATGGCCCCACCACAACTGGCGCGAGATGCACCAGGGCTGGATGTTCTCCATCCAATCGAAATAAGTCTTTTCCCAGTTCTTCGGCACGAAGTTGGTACGGCCTTCGCGCACCGATGCGATCGCCGGTTTGGCGAGTTCGGCGGCATTGGCATACCACTGTTCGGTCAGGAACGGCTCGATCGGCACGCCGCCGCGGTCGCCGTGCGGCACGGCGTGACGATGCGGCTCGATCTTGTCGAGGAAGCCGCCGGCCTCCATCAGCTCGACGATCTTCTTGCGCGCGACGAAACGGTCGAGACCGTCGAGCTCGTCCCAGACGGCCTGGCGTTCCGGCGTGATCTCAAGGCCGGCAAGGAAGTCCTCGTTATCCCTGAGTTTTATGGCTGCCTCGATGGTCAGGATGTTGATCGCCGGCAGCTTGTGGCGCTTGCCGACCTCGAAATCGTTGAAGTCGTGCGCCGGCGTGATCTTGACCGCGCCGGAGCCTTTCTCCGGATCGGAATACTCGTCCGCCACAACAGGGATCTTTCGGCCGACGATTGGCAGCACGACATTCTTGCCGACCAGATGCCGGTAGCGCTCGTCGTCCGGGTGCACGGCGACCGCGGTATCGCCGAGCATCGTCTCCGGGCGCGTCGTCGCCACCGTGATGAACGTCTCAGGATTTTCCGGATCGAAAACCTTGCCCTCGATCGGATAGCGGAAATGCCAGAGATTGCCGTTGACCTCCTGCGGCTCGACCTCGAGGTCGGAGATCGCCGTCAACAGCTTGGGGTCCCAGTTCACAAGGCGCTTGTCCTTGTAGATCAGCCCTTGCTTGTAGAGCGTCACGAAGACTTCGAGCACGGCCTTGGACAGGCCCTCATCCATGGTGAAGCGTTCGCGCGACCAGTCGGCCGAGGCGCCGAGCCGCTTCAGCTGGTTGAAGATGGCGCCGCCGGACTCGGCCTTCCACTCCCAGACCTTTTCGATGAACTGTTCGCGGGTGAGGTCGCGGCGATGGATCTGCTTTTCCATCAGCTGGCGCTCGACCACCATCTGCGTGGCGATGCCGGCATGGTCCATGCCGGGCTGCCACAGCACGTTCTTGCCGCGCATGCGCTCGAAGCGCACGAGGATGTCCTGCAGCGTGTTGTTGAGCGCATGGCCCATATGCAGCGAGCCGGTGACGTTGGGCGGCGGGATAACGATGGTGAAGGCCTCCGCCCCCTCCTCGGCGCCGGCGCCGGCGCGAAATGCGTCCGCCTCTTCCCAGATTTTGGCGATCTTCGGCTCGACGGTCTTGGCGTCGTAGGTCTTTTCAAGCATGGGAAAATGGTCCGCGCTGTCGGGATTTTGTTGGTTCGGTGTAAATCGGAAGGTCTTGGCCAAGTCAACCGCGGGCGGCAGCCATGACCCATCAACGGCAAATAGGCGTCGTCCCGGTCATTTCAACGCACGCCGTGTCCGCATTCGGCGCAGAGCTTTGCCCTTGGTGTCCGATACAGCTTTCCGCATGCCGGACAGTCGCGGCCGTAGTCGGAGCGGCGGACATGCAGGAGCCAGGACGTATGATGAAGTGTAACGCCGGTGAGTTCGCGATAGCGATCGGCTGCAGGATGCTTCATTTCCGTCCACAGGCCATGCCGGGAGGTGAATCTCTTTACCTGGAAATAGAGAGTTGCAGGGTCGCCGACGACCTCCCGGTACTCTTCGTCGGTCAGCATCGGAACCTTTGCCCGCAATCGGAAGCTGTACGTCAACTCTCGGTCCATCGACCCAGAATAGCGATCGCATATGCCTTTGAAAGGGCAATATGCTTGACGGAGCAGCCTGGCCACCATACCTTGCTCACGCTGCTGTAGGGCGCATCGGCTTCCAGCCGGAGGGGCATTGCCCGCCTACACCACCTCAACCCAGCAATGCGCCCATGCCGACCCTCGAACACCACAAGAAACAGGCCAAGCTCTATCTCAAATGGCACCGCGAACGGCATTATCCCGTCGCCGCTGTGATTGGATGGCTCTTGCCGCGTTTTCACCATCTCAGCGACAGCCAAATCCTCGATCACGGCTTCAAGCTTGCCGATGCCCAGGAACTCGTCGCCAGGAAGTCAGGTTTCGAGAGCTGGCAGGCGCTGAAGGAAGGCCTTCAAACCGTGACCGATCATGCAGCAGCAGACGCCGCAAAACCGCATCTTGCCTTTGCCGAGCCACAGCTCTTTGTCTGCGACATCGCAGCGGCCTGTAATTTCTACCGGCAAAAGCTCGGCTTCGAGACGCGCTTCACCTATGGCGAGCCGCCCTTCTACGCCCAAATCATCCGCGATGGCGCACGGCTCAACCTGCGCCATGTCGACAAGCCTCCACTCGCCGCCAATTCGACCGATGACCTGCTGGCGGCGACGATCATTGTCGACAACATCAAGGCTCTGTTTCTAGAGTATCAGGCGGCCAACGCCCCGTTCCATCAGACATTGCGGACCGAACCCTGGGGCGCCCGCACGTTCATCATCAAGGATCCCGACGGCAACCTCATCTGCTTCGCGACGAGCGCGGGCTGAACTCATCGACAAAAAACGCCGCCTCATGGGCGGCGTTTCGAGAGTGAGCGTTGGGGGAGTTTACTGCGCGCCGCGCGCGACGCGCTCTATTTCCTCGCGCACCAGCCGCTCGACCAGCGTCGGCAGATTGTTGTCCAGCCAGTCCTGCAGCATCGGCCTCAGCATTTCCTCGGCCATCTCGTCGAAGGTCTTCTTGCTACGGCTGGCAAAGGCGTCGGAGAGCTCGCCGAAGGCTGCGGCGACTTGCCGTCCCGTGTGTTCCGAAACGATCGCCGGGCGAACATGCGTTGCATCGGCTTGGCGCGCCTGCTCGCGGTGCGAAGGGCCAGGCTCGAAAGCCGGCTCGGCCGCGAAATCGTCCTCGAAAGCCTCAATCTCCGCAGCAGCAGCCTGCCGCTTCTCGGTCTCTTGCTGCGTGACCTCTTGCTGCCTGACCTCTTGCGGCCTGACCTCTTGCGGCCTGACGTCCAGGGGCTTGGCCACGTCGGCGGGCTTTGCCTGACTGCCGACGGCTGCAATTTCGCGCCGCCAATCGGTGACGATCTGGTCGGTGGTTTCCGCCTTCGGCCGGGCCGGCGCTTCTGCCCTGGCCGCCGGAGCAGACTCGCTGGCTATCCTGGCGCTCACTTCTGCCAGAGTCATCGGCGCATGCGCGGGGGGCGCGACGGCCGTAGGAGCAGGATTTGCCGGCGTCGCGGGCCTCACCGGAGCCGGCTCGGAACGCGGCTCCAACCGTGCCACCACCGGTTCTGCCAGTTGCGCCTGCACCTCGGCCAGCGTCACCGGCTTCTTGCTTTCGGCCGCGCTGTGCAGCTCGCTCCGGAAGGCCTCGACATCCGAGGCCGGCACAAGGTCCTGGCGCAACTCATCAGCGTCACCCGGCTGCTTGCGACCGGTGTCGCTGTCTTCGATGATCCTCCTGATGGAAGCCAGTATTTCTTCCATGGAAGGTTCGCGCTGCGCGCTGCTTGCCGTCGCCATTGTCACATCCGCCGCCCTTGTGACCCGTTTTGCAGATTCCTGTCCGTCAAAGCCGGACACGAATCATGGCGACAGCGTAGCCGACGGATCGCCATCGGAGAATCCCCAATCTCTGGAGACGCGGGATTTCAACAATTTAGACATGGCCCGGACCGAAAACCTTCTTTGGGAAAAGATCATGTCGGTACAAAAGGATAGCGCCGCGCATCCCCGGATGCGCGGCGCTCCAATGCTTCAATCCTGGCGGGTTTTGAACCGCCTAGGGACGATCAGCGGCCGTCCGGCGTGCGCAGGCCGATCCACTTGTCCTTGACGGCCCTGTAGTGCTCTTCAGGCTTGTACTTCACCACATTCAACGCCAGGCGCTCGACCGACAGACGGCCCATGGCCGAAAGGATGGCATAGCTCGCCACGACCACATCGCGCTCGGAGCTGGCGAGGTCGATCTTGGCTGAGATGACGGCGTTCTGGGCGTTCAACACGTCGAGCGTGGTGCGCTGGCCGACATTGCGCTCCTCGATGACGCCGTTGAGCGCCAGTTGTGCGGCGGCGATAACCTGCCGGTTGGCGTCGACGCTCTCCTGGGCGGCGGTGTATTGCGTCCATGCCGACGTCACGGCCTGGCGCACCTGGTCACGGCTGACATCGACCTCGATGCGAGCCTGGCCAAGCGATTCCTTCGACCGGCGAACCAGGGCCGAGGTGCGTCCGCCCGAATAGATCGGGATGGTCAGCGTGGCGCCGATGCTGGCGGACCTGGTCGTACCATTTGGCGACGACCCCCCGGAAGCGGGCGAGTTCTTGGAGTAGTCGTCCGAAACGTTGGCGGAAGCGGTCAGTTGCGGCAGCAGCGCCCCTTCCTGCGATTTCACTGAAAACGCCGCCGCATCGACCAGATGCTCGGTGGCGAGAATGGCCGGATGCTCGGTCGAGGCGATCGTGATCGCGGCATCGAGACTCCTGGGCAGAAGCTTCGCCAGTGGCGACGCCGCCTTGAGCTTACCCGGCTCGTCGCCGACGATCTGGCGGTAGGTCGCGGCACTGGCCAGCGCCTGCGCACGGGCGGCACTCAACTGCGCCACCGCGGACGAGCGCGAGGCGTCGGCCTGCGCCACGTCGGTGCGCGTGCCTTCACCGACCTCGAAGCGCGAGCGCGCCGCGCGCGCCTGCTCGGTCAGGAACTGCAAATTCTGTTCCGTCAGCACCGCGACCTGACGGTCGTGGATGACATCCATATAGGCGCTTGCCGCATTGAACAGCGTGTTCTCTTCGGTGTTGCGCAGGGTCTCGACCGACGCCTTGACCTGCGCCTCGGCCGCCGCGACGTTGTTCTTGGTCTGAAAGCCGTCGAACAGCATCTGATTGATGGTAACGCCGAAGCTGCCAGTGGTCAGACGAGTGCCGGCGATCGAGCCGTTGAGATGCCGGCTGGAGTAGCCGACATCAGCATCCCCGGTAATGACCGGCCTGTACCCCGACTTGGCGATCGGCACGCCCTCATCGGTGACGCGCACGCCCGCACGGGCCGAATTCAGCGACGAATTGTTCTGGTAGGCCTTGGAAAGCGCACCGAGAATGGTTTCCGCCGAGGCGGCTATCGGCGAAAGCGCTGTCGCGGAAATGAGGACGGTAACAAACAAACTCTTGGCTAAGGACGGCACTTTTAATCCCTCATTCGTTTTGCACGGGAACCACGCCACGCCAGCCCACCCCGAGGGATCAGCCAGCGCCGCGTCGATTTATCGTTCCCCCGCTGACGGCCTCCCGAAACACCGGTTAACCAAATCAGCAACGATTGTCCAATCGCAAGCCAACATGACAGCGCCTTTGCTGCAAGGCAAAATCACTTAGAATTCGAACGCGTGAATACGTTCAAATCCCGGTAGTGGCTTAATTGCCGCATTAAATGCCCGTCTCCCGGTTACAACCCCCCCTGCCTTGAAAAACAAGCGGGCCACGCCCGCATTGCCCTGCCCTTCGACAGCCACCAGCCGACCGCCTTCGGCAAGCTGGCCGAGCAGCGCCACCGGCACTTCCTCGACGCTGCCGCCGATCAGAATCACATTGTAGGGCGCCTTGGCGGCATGGCCCTGCGGCAGCGGCCCGGTGACCACGGCGACATTGTCGCAGCCCTGCGCCGAGAGTGCGGCCTTGGCCGTTTCTGCCAGTCCGGCATCGCTTTCCAGCGCAATGACGGATTTTGC
This sequence comes from Mesorhizobium sp. P2_E7, assembly GCF_056403855.1. Lineage (NCBI taxonomy): Bacteria > Pseudomonadati > Pseudomonadota > Alphaproteobacteria > Hyphomicrobiales > Phyllobacteriaceae > Mesorhizobium > Mesorhizobium sp. P2_E7. The sequence goes on from NZ_JBFUER010000001.1 coordinate 1,698,305, forward strand.
CAGCCTCGACAGGAGTGCTGCGCAATAGCCTGTGCCGCAACCGACATCGAGCACCGAATCGCTCGCGTCGATCTCGGCCAGCTGCAAAAGCTTGGCCAGCGGCGACGGCTCCATGAGGTAGCGCGCACCGCCGCCATCGCCGCCGTCGGAGATGCGGATGTCCTCGTCAATGTAGGCAAGAGCCTGTTGCGCCGCGCCAACAAAGGCCTCGCGCGGAACGGCAAGCATGGCGTCGAGCAATGCCGCGTCGGTCACGTCGGTGGTGCGGACCTGGCCGTCGACCATCTTGACGCGAAGTTCGGAGAAATCAGCGCTCATGTCCCAACCAATCCGTCAAAAACCAATGCGCTGAAATGCGCTTGCCGCGCCAACACTGCGGCGCATTCGACCGGAACTCAAGCCCCCGCCGCGCGGGAGCTGAAGCAACTGGAGGCCTCGCCCGGAATCGAACCGGGGTGCAAGGATTTGCAGTCCTCTGCGTAACCACTCCGCCACGAGGCCTCGTCGCTCCCGGCGAGCGAACTCAATATGGTGGCGACGAAAGGTCGTCAAGCGTCCGCGCAGCATTCCGGCGCGCTTTCCGCGTCAGCCTCCGCAACGTGGTTCCCGAGCGGTTCAACCGCTTGGCGCACCGGTATATTAGCCACTCGTTAAGCATGACTGCCTGGCAGGCGAAACTCAAACCCGCACCTTTACGTTGCGGGAGGTGGAGGTAGCCCATGCAAAGGGCCGCGGCAGACCGGAAAATCAGCCCTTCGCGCAGATTGTCGCTGCTGCGCTGCCAACAGCTTGTGCACTACGCCATCGACTGCCTCGCCATCGAGGGTGCAAACCAGCTTTCGCCGCACGATCGGGCGCGGCTGGCTTCCGCCGCCGCCATTCTCAAGGAAATCTGCGAGGGGCTGGAAAGGCGCGGCCGCTGAGCCGGCACCGCGCGCCGCGTTTCTCAACCCGGCCGGCGCCGTCGTTCCCACCAGACCACGAACCGCCGCCGCTGACGCCGCACTGCGGCAAATTCGTAGGAAAGCACCAAAAGACCGAGCGGAATCATCCAGAAGCCGAGAATCGGCAGGAAGCCGAGAAGACCGAAAAACACCAGCACGATGCCGATGGCGATCCTGAGGCCGCGTGAGCGCGGCATGGTGAACTCGCGGCCGAACACCGAGATTTTCCGCGCCGGTTCCTGATTTTCGCCTGCTGCAGTCATGTCGAACGTCGATCCGGTTGCCATCAACAAACCCATATGCACCAAAGGCTGCAATCGCCTTTTTGGTTCCGCCGACCGGGGCCGGACGGCATTCCAGACGGCTCATATGTGGTGTCATCAGGCGATTGCCAAAAACCATTGCATGAAAAAGCGCTAAAAAATGCGAAATGCTTCTTTGCAAAGCCGAAACGGGTTTGCTATAGGCTGCGCCACTCACATGAGAGCCTCTGTTCCCCGGTAGCTCAGTGGTAGAGCAACCGGCTGTTAACCGGTTGGTCGCTGGTTCGAATCCGGCCCGGGGAGCCAAATTTTTTCAAGCACTTACCGCACATGCAAAATCGCCATTTTGGGCGATAGGTACGGTTTAGGTACGCATCTCTTTCGCTGGGCCCTGATCTATACGCGAAGGAGAGAATGAGCATGGTCCGCGTTTTGGCGATCTGATCGCATCAGACTCGGGCAACATTGAATTGGTTTCGCTTGGCCATTGGCGTGGCATTCGGTGTCGCCATGGGTTCTGGCCGTCGCCGACAAAGAAAGACCCGGAAGCCGAAGCAGCCGTCAATCATTGCCAGTTCGAAAACCACGGATCGGTGTCATACCCTAAGCGCGGATTATAATGATCCAGGAAGTTTGCCGCGTTATTTGACGGTTGCGCAACGACGGTGCGGGTCGATTTGCACCCCGCTTTCGAGGTCGGCTTTCTGCCAGCCTTCATATGAGCTGCAGAGCACGAGGTTGCAGCCTGAGCGGTGGCCACCTTTTTCTTCTCTTTCGCAACAGCCGCTCCGGTGGCTGCCAATACCAGTGCTACGCCAAAGACAACGAGTTTCATTGCAACGCCCTCACCCTGAACATCCGAAATGATTGTGCCTAGTTGACCTGACGTCAACAGTATTTTGTCGGCAACGACGGCGAACAGGTGCCACCGAATTATTATCTGGCATCTTCAAGCGCGCCCTTGTGGCGGCGAAGCTGCGCGCTTGATCGGCCGTTTTGTGGCGTCCGGAACGGCTTCGTTCGCATCCTGCTCAGTGTCCCGCCGCCCGTAGACGAGCCCAAACACAAGCGCGAAATACCCCACCTGCACCACAAAAGCGGCGATGACGCCCCAGATCACACCCTTTCCGATGGACCCCGTGTCGAGATAGACCCAAGCAGCAACGACCACCGACGTCGCCAGCATTCCCACCAGAAACCGCGGAAAATACATCGACCTAAGCCCCTTGCAGCCGTTCCCCAACGGCTCCCCACATCCTTCTGACCATTATTTAGTATTTTAGCAATCGCGCAAGTACTGCTGTTCGGCCGCTTGCGCAGCAGCCCTGAGGGAGAGCCTTGCGGGATAAGCGCTCTCGCGGAAATCCTGCAGCCAGGCGGGGTGCGTGTCCTCCCGGCAGGGCCATACGCGATCACACCATACCCTTGATTGGTGGGGCCGCTACGCTTCATGGGCGGCGGACCCCATTTCCGCCTTAAGGCCGGCGCCACCCCAAAAGCCACCCAGGCATACCCCAACGGCGCCGGCCACTTTTCCCGGAACATTTCCACGACACCGACCTTCGCCTTGATGGCGATCGTCACCGGGATCTGCAGTGGTGGCCCTGCTTGTCGTGCTGCTGTTCATCCACGCAGCTCGAGACCTTCAAAGCTCGCCCAGCTATCACCGGTTGTGTCGCCGCCTGCACAAAGGCTTCCAGCGCCTGACCAGCGGTCGCAATGTGCCCGGTCGCATTGGATGTATTGTCCCTCGTTGCGGCGCCCGGGAGTGTACCTACGACCTCTACGCCCGGCGCGCGTTCAGGGAATAAGCCTCGAAAGCGACCAGAGGCCGGTGCCGAAACTGTTCCGAAAACTTCCGAAACGTCTAGTATGCCCACATGCAGGGGACTCGCATCGCCTTTGGTCCGTTCGTACTCGATCCCGACATCGGGACGCTCCTCAAAGAGCAGATCCCGATCGCTGTCGGGCATCGTGGGCTGACGCTGCTTGCTGCGCTTACGGCACGGCCGGGTGAGATCCTGACCAAGGCCGAGCTGATGGATGCTGCCTGGCCGGGGACCGCCGTCGAGGAAGGCAACCTTACCGTCCAAATCGCGACACTAAGAAAGGCACTCGGTCCGGCGGACAATGGCAGCGAGTGGATCGCCACGGTGCCTCGCATCGGCTACCGCTTCACCGGGACTGTCGAGCCGGTGGCGAGCGCATCGCGCAGAGCGATACCACCGTCCGGCAAGCCGTCGATTGCGGTGTTGCCTTTTGCCAACTTGAGCGGCGATCAGGACCAGCAGTATCTCAGCGACGGCATAACCGAGGACATCATTACGGAGCTGGCCAGGTTCCGCTCCCTCCTTGTCATCGCGCGCAATTCATCTTTTCAGTTTCGCGATCCGGCATTGGACATTGCCGAAGTCCATCGCAAACTCGGCGTTCGCTACCTCGTCGAAGGCAGCATGCGAAAGCTCGGTGATCGCATTCGGATCACCACACAGTTGATTGACGCCGCCACCGGCACCCACCTGTGGGCCCAACGCTACGACCGGGCCCTCGACGACATCTTCGCTTTGCAAGACGAGGTTGCGGCTCTCATTGCCTCGATGGTGGAAGGCCAAACAGAGGCCGATTCGGCGAGCCGGACCAGACGCAAGCCTCCGGCCGATTGGGATGCATACGACTACTACCTGCAGGGGCGCGCGCACTTCCACCGATACGAAAATGACAAGGCCGAGCCCCTGTTCGTCCGGTGTGTCGAGCTCGATTCGACGTTCGCCCAAGGCCACGCTTTCCTCGCACAGGCCCTTGTTAGCCGATTTTGGTACGACAACGATCCGCGGACGCTGCAGAAAGCCTGGGACTCGGCACGAACGGCGCTCGCTCTCGACAGGAGCGATGGCGTCTGTCACCAGAGCATGGGGCTGGTGCTTACGCATATGCGCCAGCACAGCGATGCGGGAGTGCATTTCGAGCAAGCGCGCTCGCTTAACCCGCTGGACGTGAACATAGCGGGGGACTACGCAAGCTGGCTCAACTACGGCGGACGGGCCGACACGGCGCTGAACGTGCTCGAAGCCGCGCTCCTGCGCGACCCGTTACCTCCGATATGGTTCTGGGAGGTGAAGGGCAGCTCGCTCTTCCTGCTTGGAAGGTACTCCGAAGCCGTCGGTTCGTACCAAAAAGCCGGCGATCAATTCTTCATTCATGCCTTCCTCGCAGCCGCGTACGCACATTTGGGCGAGACGCAGAAGGCGCGCGCTGAAGTCGAGGAAGCACTGACGAGGAAACACGACCTGACTGTCCGGCTGATGTCAGGTCTCCCGTTCGCCGACAAAGTCGCCCTCGAGCTTTTCACCTCAGGCTTCAGAAAGGCCGGTTTTCCCTGTTGAACGCACCTTTCGACAGGCTCGATCAGTCGTCGAGCATGGCTAGCCGGCGGACATCAGGTACATCAAAACGCTCACTGCGGCAGCGACTGCTGTGCCACCCAGGATCATGGCAAACCGTTTCCGCTTGCGGGTCTTCACGCGCTGTTTCTGGTCGGTCCCAAGGTAAGCGCTATAGAGGCGCCGTCCGTCCTCTCCAAAGCGGTCGCTATTTGGGTAAGCCTTCCTAGGCTTAGGTCGCGGTCGAAGTATTTTCATCGCCCAATTCAACGAAGACCCGTCATCTCGCGTCAGTTTAGCGACCACTCATATGTGCACTCAAGCCTTGATTGGTCTCGGCCCGTAGCGGAGTCACAATCTCGCTGTTGGATCTATGTTGGCGGCAATCCTCATCCCCGCCGGTGCTCCGTTATCCTCGTACTGCCCGGCGCGAACCAGGCCTCCAGCACCGGCAAGGCTGCTCGAGGGTCGCAGCGGCCGCACATGAAGATGTCGAGGGCCGCATAGTCGATCTCGGGCCAGGTATGGATGCTGATATGGGATTCGGCGAGCAACGCGACGCCGGTAATGCCGCCGCCATCGCCGAAATTGTGCAGCATGACGTCGAGCACCGTGGCGCCGCAGGCTGCGGCCGCCTCGCGCAACGTACGCTCGATGCCCTCGGCGTCCAGCAGGCCGCGGCACTCCCAGAAATCGACGAGCAGATGCAGACCAGGCGCGAAGGGTCGATCCTCTACGGTCTGGGCCTGATCGGTCTGGTTCTGATCGGTCACGGGGATATCCATCAGGACCGCCCCGGTTCTTGCGCGAACAGCACCCGCTTCCAATTGGTGTCCCTTGTCTGCATGCGCCAGATGAAGGCATCCAGGATGTAGTGGGTGGCCTGGGGCATGGCAAGCAGCGGCGCCAGCCAGATCAGTGCATCGGAAGAACCGAGCGACGGCAAGGTCGCGAAGATGCCGAACAGGCCGCCATGCTCGCGCCAGACGAAGCCGTCCCAAAACCCCTCCTCCAGATAGGCGAGGCCGAAAAGAACGGCCATGTAGACAGGCACGGCCCGCCAGGTGAACAGATGGGCGATCCATGGCGCCAGGAAGGAACTGTGCCCGCCTTGCAGCCGCGCTTGGTTGCGGCCATAGCCCCAGATCAGCGCGATATAGGGGATGCCGTGGGCGATGATGTTGGTGCCGGTGAAGACGAGGTCATTGTCAAACAGCACGATGCCGATGAACCAGGACGTCGCGGTGCCGACGAGCAGCAGATTGCGTGGCAGGTTGAAGCCGATGCTGCGGCGCAGCAGCGCGGCTTCCTTGACAACGTAGGCGACCAGGATGGCGCCATAGGCGAGGCCGGCGATGGTGGCGAGCAGCGGCAGGTCGAGGCGGATGAAATCGCCTTCGATAAACCAGGAGAATTGCCGCTGGTGGCAATGCCAGTAGATCAGCGGATAGAGCGTTGCGCCGTAGATCGCCGCTATGTCGATGCGGCGGAAGAGCGGCGGCAGGCCGCGTTCCCGGCGGGCATAGATCATCATGAACCCGTATTGCTGGCGCACGAAGTGGAACACGGCGGCATAGGCGAGCACACGCCAGAACACCATGCTGCCGCACCAGTAAAGCAGGCAGCCGCCCAGCCAGGCGAGCAGCGGCGTGAGGCCGTAGAGCCACGGCCGCGCGCTCAACTCGGCACGGTCGAGATAGGTGCGAAACAGGGTCGAATAGACGTGCGCCACGTCGACGCCGACCACGAGCATCAGCCAGACCCAGGGCGACGTCTCGCTTGCCGCGCCGCCGAACAGCGACCAGGCCAGGGCGGCCAGCGTCACCACCAGCGCCGGCGCCAGGATGAAGCCGAGGTCGAAGCGGGCGGAGAATATCCAGGGTTGGGCCTTGAGCAAGGAATGCGCCATCACAGCACCGTCTCGAAGGGATGGCCCAAATGGGCCATGGCATTCTCGGCCGCACGAACCCCGTGCGTATAGGCTTCCTCGAAGATGGAGACGCCGCTCATGTCGGAATGGGCGGTGAAGATAGGCGGCTTCTGCGCGAGACCCGCGCGCCGCTGCGCGCCCCAGATGAAGCCCGGCACCGGTCGTATCATCGCATGCCCCCAGACCCAGACGTCGGCTCGCACGACATGGCCTTCGAGCTCGGGGTGGACAGCCAGAAGCTCCTTGAGGAAGATGTCCTGCCAGGCCTGTAGCGGCCGCGCCAGGGCCTCCCGGCGTGCCTCTTCCGGCGGCAGGTGGCTGAGCGGCCAGTAATAGGTCAACACCGTCTTCGTGGGACGCATCTGCGTGATCTGGTGGGTGGCCACGACATAGCCGAGCAGTGGGCTGTCGAAGACGACATTGTCCCAACTGAGGCCTGCCCCCGTGCCGCCGGGCAGACTGTCGAGCGTGATGTTGGCCACCACCCAGGGCGCATAGGAAAAGCCGGCGGCAAGGGCGGCATTCTTCATCAGCCGCGCGGTAACGAAATGCGGCGTCGCCAGCACCACCGCCTTCGCCTCGACGCGGAAGGTCTTGTCCTCAGCCGCATCCCAGACGTCGACCGCCACGCCGTCACCAACCGTTTCGACGGCAAAGGCCAGCGCCCGCGGCCGCACGCGCGGGCCGAGAACCTCGGCGAGGCGGCGCGTGAGATAGCCATTGCCTTCCGGCCAGGTGACCAGGCCCTGCTCGTCGGCATCGGCCGCCCTGCCGTTGCGCGAGGCGAAGTAATGGATGCCGGCCCAGGCCGAGACATCCTTCGAGCGCGTGCCGTAGTCGTCGCGGCAGCAATAATCGACATACCAGGCGAGCCCCGGCGAACGATAGCCTTCATGCTCCATCCAGGCCGTCATGGAAATAGTGTCGAGGGCCATCAGGTCGGCGTCCTGCGAGCTCAGATCGAGCGGAATGGCGAAGGCGCGCCGGCCGTCGCTGCCGATGCGCCGGCGAAAATCGCGCATCGTGGCGAAGAAGCGCCCAGTCTCTACCTCCTCCTCCGCGGTGAGGCCTATTGCCGGCACCAGGCCATCCTGCCAGCGCCCGTAGCGGTAGAGGCGCTCGGTCGGGTCGGCGCACAGCGCATACTCGTCGTAGACCGGTGCACCCGTCGGACTGTGGCCGGTGATGATGCCGAAATCCTCGAACAGTGCCCGCACCGCCTTGGCTTCCTGGGTCAGCAACGGCACGTAGTGGGCGCCCCAGGGAAAGCCGCTGACCTCGTTGCGCCCGCTGGCGGCATTGCCGCCGGGACCGGCTTCGAGGTCGAGCAGCAGGAAATCGTCATAGCCGGCTTTGGCGAGGCGGTAGCCGGCGCCCAGGCCCGCCACGCCTCCGCCGACGATGACGACATCGGTGCGGCGGATCTCGATGGGTGCAGCGAAGCTGCCGCCGCGCAGCCTGTGGCCGATGGAGGAGGAGGCGCCGACAAGGTCACCGGGCACCGCGCCCTCCCCGCCGCCGGACAGCCCATTTCCGGCCAGCAATCCGCGGCCGGCCAGCCCGGACCCGACAAGCCCGAGCGAGGCGGCTCCAAGGGCCAGGAACTGCTTGCGGGTCATCCGGCTCATGGCAAGGCCACCCCCGCGTGCCGGCTTTCAATAAATGAGGTAATCGCCCCACTCCTCGTCGAAATAGCGCACCAGCGGCTGGTCATCGAGCCGCTGGATGGCCGTAATGACATGCGCCATGTCGGGCGGAAACTGGAACATCGCCTTCATGGTCGGCAGGTCGAGAAAGCGCAGCCCTTCGGGCAGGTGCTGGGGCACCTGATAGGGCGAGAAGGATCCGATGATGAAGCCCCACTCCCCGAACGACGGCACGAAGAGATGATAGGCGGCGGTCTGGTAACCGGCAGCTGCCAGCGTGTTGTCGACGCACCAGAAGGATTTGCGCGCGATCAGCGGCGACGTGCTCTGGATCACCACGATGCCGTCGTCGTTCAGGGCCGATTTCAGCTGGCGGTAGAAGGTGAGCGAGTACAGCTTGCCGATCGAGAAGTTGGAAGGGTCCGGCAGGTCGATGATCACGGCATCGAAGCGCTGATCAGCGGGCTTGCGTTCCCGCAGCCACAGAAAGGCGTCGGCATTGATAAGTGTCAGCTTGGGCGAGGACAGCGCGCCGCCATTGAGGGCCGTCATCATTTCGTTGCTGGAGAACAGGCGCGTCATGGCGGGGTCGAGATCGACCATGGTCACCGCCTCGACCGCCGGATATTTCAGAACCTCTCGCAGCGCCAGCCCGTCGCCGCCACCGATGATCAGCACTTTGCGCGGCGCCTTCAGCGCGCTCATCGCCGGATGCACCAGTGCCTCATGGTAGCGATATTCGTCCAGCGAAGAGAATTGCAGGTTCGAATTGAGGAAAAGGCGGATGTCGCGCTGCTGGCGGGTGACCACGATGCGTTGGTAGGGCGTCGATTCGGCAAAGATCACCGTGCCCGGATAAATGCTCGCCTCAGAGATCGACTGGATGCGTTCCGACCAGACGAAGCCGGCCGATAGCAGCGCCAGAACCGCGAAGGCCGCGGCCTTGTGCGCGCCCCGCCTTGGTATCATCTCGGCCCTGTTGGCATAGAGCATCCAGATCGCCACCATGGTGTTGAGGATGCCGAACAGGAAGCCGGAGCGGATCAGGCCGAGATGCGGCACCAGCACCAGCGGGAAAAGCAGCGAGGCGAAGAGCGCGCCGATATAGTCGAAGGTAAAGACCTTGGAGACCAGGTCCTTGAAGGTGAGCCGCCCCTCCAGGATGCGCAGCAAAAGGGGAATTTCGACGCCGACCAGGATGCCGATCACGCCGACCAGGAAATAAAGCCAGAAGCGGAAAGAGGCGACCTGGTCGAACAGGATGAAAAGCGCCGCGGCCGAGGAACCGCCGATCACCCCGATCAAAATCTCGATGCGGACGAAATAGGCGAGCAAATTGCGTTCGATGTAACGCGAGAGCCACGACCCCACGCCCATGGCGAAGAGATAGGCGCCGATGATGGTGGAGAACTGCGTGACGGAATCGCCGAGCAGGTAGCTCGCCAGCGTGCCGGCGATCAGTTCGTAGACCAGCCCGCAGGTCGCGATGACGAAGGCCGAAAAGAGCAGCAGGATTTCCACGAACGCGCCTTACGCCAACCTGGCGGAGAGTAGCCCGTCAGCCATGGATGGCCGAGGCGATGATGATGGCGATGCCGATCGCCACCGACCCCAGGAAAACCGCCAGCGCCATGTTCTGCTTCTCGCAGATTTCCTTCCAGACGTGCACCTTCGGGGTCAGCAGGTCAAGCAGCACGAAGGCGACGACGAAGACGACGAGGCCCAGGCCGGAATACACCAAAGAGGCAACGACGAATTTCAGGTCAATCAGGCCGTTAGCATCCATTGAAGCCTCCTATTTGTGGTATGAGTTGACGTCGCGGTTGGCGGCCTGCTTGCCGTTGAACATTGCGGTCACGGCATAGCCGTTGAAGTTGGCCGTCGACATGCCGAGAACGACCAACGCGGCATAGATCATCTGTACCTTGCTCATGTCTTCCCCTCTCTTGTCACTCGGCAACTCCACCCTTTTCCCAGCGCGACTTCTCGAACATCGACCGTTTGATGAGGCCGAAGGCCGGCACGACCAGCAGCAGCGCCATGGCGATCAGGTAGTTCGACCAGACCGGCACGTCATGTCGGACCGAGATGACGACACGCTGCGCCGGTGACGACGGCTTGGAGAAGACGCCGGCATCGGGCTCGAGCAGCAATTGATATGTGCCTGGCGGAACCGGCGGAAGCAGCGAACTCGTGCTGTTGGCGCCCTCCTCCCAGGAGCCGTCGGAATCATAGCCACTGTAATGCTCCAGTGCCTGGAACACGGGATAGGCCCGGTTGGTGTCGGTGTTGACCAGCTCCATGTCGAGCTCAAGCCAATCATTGGTGAGGTACGAGATGGTCTCGATCTCGATATTGCCCTCCTTGTCCAGCCGGAACGCCCTGGAGGCCAGGGTCTTGCCCTTGTTGGCGGCGGACAGATCGTAGGTCTGCAAACTGACGAGCGCATTTGCCGACATCGCCAGCGAGACGATTTGCACCAGCGTAGCCACCGCGACTGCCGCGGCGATCACGGCGAGCGACTGCTTGTGCGGATTGACCTGGCTGACGCCGGCGGAGGAGGACGAAGGTACGGGGATCGGCAGCTTGAAGGCGGCGGCGACGACGCGCGCATCGAGATACTCGCCCTCGGAGACGATGATCTCCTCGTCGTTTTTCTCCACCATCAGCCGGTAGGGCGGCGCGATATAGTCGGTTACGGCGGTGACGTCGGAGGTCGATGCCCGCCAGAAGAATTCGCCGGCGACGTAGGTGGTGCGGGCAAGGCCCTTGCCGAAGAACTGGTAGCTGCGCCCATTCGCGTCGATCCACCCCTCGCGGCCTGCGCCCGGCACGTCGCGGCTCAGCATCTTCACCAGGGTCCAGTGGCCGTACTCCTCGGCCAGGAACCGATAGCCGTGATAGGGGTTGAACAGCAGGTATTCGGTCCACTGGAAGTCGCCGGGCCCGTCGCTGCGCCGCATATAACCGACGACTTCCCATTCGATATCCTTGAGGCGGGCGCGCGCGCCGATTGGAATCTCGGCGTCCTGCATCGCCGATCGCGCCGTCTGAATGATGCTCAGATTTTCGTCGGCGACGTCGATCAGGGACGAGCATTGGCTGCAGGTGGCGGTGATCGACTGGCCGACCGCACGCAGCGTGACCGGCCCACCGCAGTTCGGGCAGGCGAAGGTGCGCGGCTTGCCGGGCGTGCGCGGCGGCGGCGTCGGCTCGGCGGACGGCAGGATCGAAGGCTGGTCGCCCATCACCACCCCTCCAGCGGCCGCAGATTGCTGAAGCGGAAGGCATCCCACTCCAGATAGCGGCCGACATAGGCGTGAGCCTCGCGGCCATCATGGTCGAGCGTGGCGAACTCGCCCTGCCTGCCGATGCAGTCGATCGCGACCGTCCGGCGGCCCTTGGGCGCGGCAAAGGGCAGTTCGCCCTCCGACCCCAGGCAGGTCGCCAGCTTGATGTCGACCGCGCGCAGCGCGGTGCTGCCGAGCTGCACCGTAAAGCCGGGCCTGGCGTCGGAGGCATCGTTGCCGCTTGTCAGCAACGCGTGACAATGAACAAGCGTCGCCTCGACGTCGCGGGGCAAGGCTCCCTCCAGTTCAAAGCTGATGGAGAAGGACCCTTGTGCCTCACCGATCCAGCCGCGCCGGCCATCCGCCATCAGCAGGTGCCATTCGTTCCATAGCCCGTCGCGCCAGCCGATCTTCAGCCGTCCGATAAGGGTAAAGGACTGCCCGTCGAACTCGCCGCCGCTGCCCAGTTGCAACGGGCTCATGTCGTCCGGCAGGGTCGCCATCACGCCGATCGACTTCACCTCGACATCGGTGCGCACCACCATGGACTGGCAATGAGCGCAGACGGCATAGACCGATTGCGCCGAGCGGAAAGTTACATCCGCGCCGCAGGACGGGCAGTTGAACTTGCGCATGAAGACCCTGAGTTGGCGGTTGGATGCGCCGGACCCTCCGGCGCCAAGGCATGGGCAAACTGAGCCGGCTGCGGGCTCACTTGATCCGCGACAGCAGTTCGGCCTTCTTGGTGTCGAATTCCTGCTGCGTCAGGATTCCCTTGGCGAGCAAGCCACCGAGCTTTTCGAGAAGCTGGATCGGATCCTCGGGCGGCTGGGCCGGCGGCGCCGGGACCTGTTGCGCCGGAGCGGCGGCGTTGCCAAATCCCTGCCCCATGGCCTGGCCGATCGCCAGCCCTGCCCCCAGCCCGGCCCCCGCCCCCGCCAGGCCGCCCGGATTCTCGGCGGCGATCGGGATCGATTCGGCGGTCTGGAACTGGACATAGCGATTGAGGTCGCCCAGCATGTTCATCGAACTCACCTTGTCGAGGACGCGCTGGAGTTCCTCGGGCAGCGACAGGCTCTGAACGTAGAAGCTCTTGACCTCGATGCCGTAAGCCTGGAGCGCCGGGCCGATCGCCTCCGCCAGCTTCTGCGAGAAGACTTCCTGGTTGGCCGCCATGTCGATAAAGGCGACGCTGCTCTGGCCGAGCGTGGTGGCGATGGCCGTGAGGATGACACCGCGCAGCTGCCCTTCGATCATCTCGGAGGTGGAGCGCTCGGCCGTGCCGACCAGGCGCGACCAGAACATCTCGACATCGCCAACGGCATAGGAATAGTTGCCGAAGGCGCGCAGCCGGATCGGCCCATATTCCTTGTCGCGGACGGTCAGAGGCTGGGTGGTGCCCCATTTGCGGTCGATCTGGTCCTTGGTGTCGAAGAAATACACGTCCGACTTGAAGGGCGACTCGAAGAACTTTTCCCAGTTCTTCAGATAGGTCAGCACCGGCAGCGTCTGCGTCGTGAGCGTGTAGGTGCCTGGCCCGAAGACGTCGGCGATCTTGCCTTCATTGAAGAAGGCTGCCTTCTGCGTCTCGCGCACCACGAGCTGGGCGCCGTTCTGAATTTCCATGCCGGACATCGGGAAACGCGAAGCCAGCACGCCCGGCTCGTCGGCAGTCCACTGGATGACGTCGATAAATTGCTTGGAAATGAAGTCCAGAATGCCCATGCCGCTCACCCCCATTTCGACGAATCTAAACCCGGAGACAGCCTATCCGACCCAGCACAGCCGGCAAAGAAGGAAGACTAACCCGTCTCCAAACGCCACGACAACTACCTTTGGTACCGGTCGCCATGGTCGAACACAACCAGTTTATAGGATAGGACAGGCCCCGTCCCTATTCAATTGAGCGGCTGCTTTGTCGGCATCGCGGCGTATCGCCAAGGTCTGCCGATGGGATGGATCGCCTGCTTCCACAACAGGGAAGAGCACGACGCGCCGGGGTACTAGCTGCTAGCACCCTGCCCCGAGAACACCGCACTGGTAGGCCCTAAGCCTTTGTGCTTCGATTGCTTCGATGAGTGTTGGCAGCAAATCCCTGGGCATCCGTGCAACGCTCGTCCTGTGGGCGTTCCTGTCCGGCCTGCTGGCTCTGCAATGGCTTGTGGATCTCGGCATGGTCGGCTTTCCCGACGGGTACATAACGCCCTATGCCAGAGCGACGGGCACGCTGCTGCATGTCCTCGTCTGGGCATGCCTGGCGCAAAGCCTCTACTTCGCTTGCCGGGCCTTGTTCGGCAAACACTTCGAGGCTTCTCTCTTCCCGCAAATCCTGGTCGCGGTCGCACTGACTGTCGTCCCGGTGCTTGTCGTAAAACACTGCCCGCGGTCTCAGACATGCAGCAATATCTATGAGAAACTCACGAATACGATGATGGACGATGGCACGGGCGGATGAATTTATGTCTCCATCGACCGGTAACTGACGACAGGTGGCGCCGCGCGGCGTGACGGCAGAAATTGGAGGAACCATGCGAAAGATTCTGGCATCGGCACTGCTGCTCGCAGCAGCGTTGTCTGCAAACCCCGCTGCGGCGCTGGACAGTTCCAGTCCGCCGGTCGTCGTCACGTCGCTTGCCGATCGCACCCAGACGGCGTCCGGCCAGCCGATCGTGCTGCCGCAGAAAAATGTCCAGGTGCTGGTTTCGACCTATGACATTGCAGTGGGCGCCACGCTGCCGGTGCACAAGCACCCGTTTGCCCGCTACGCCTATGTCGAGGCCGGAACGCTCAAGGTGACGAATGTCGAGACCGGCAACAGCAGCACCTACAAGACAGGCGATTTCATCATCGAGATGATCGGCCAGTGGCACCAGGCCACCAACATCGGCGACGGCCCGGTCAAGCTGCTGGTCATCGACCAGGTCGAGCAGGGCGCCAAGAACACGATCCTGCGCCAATAGCTACGGCCGGGTTACCGGCTGGCCCAAGCAGCGATTGGCTGTTCCGCTTCCCCGGCAACCGAGCCGATGCTAGGGCTGGCCGTCTTTAAGTCATGAAGGATCGCCCCTTGGCCGGAAATGCTCGCCCCCTGATCGAAATCTGCGTCGAAGGCATCGACGGATTGCTGGCCGCGCAAGCCGCCGGCGCCGACCGGGTCGAGCTCTGCGCCAGCCTGGTCGAAGGCGGCATCACGCCGAGCCTCGGCACGGTGCGCGCCGCACTCGAAAGCGCGACTATTCCCTTCCACGTTATCGTGCGTCCGCGCGGCGGCGATTTTCTCTACAGCGATACCGAATACCGCTCGATGCTCGCCGATGTCGCAGCGCTGCGCGATCTCGGTGTTGCCGGCGTCGTCGTCGGCTGCCTCAACGCCGACGGCACCATTGACGAGACCCGCATGGGCGCACTGGTCGACGCCGCCGGTCCGCTCAACGTCACCTGCCACCGCGCCTTCGACATGACCCGCGACCCGGCGGAGGCGCTGGAAGCGCTGATCCGCTGCAAGGTCGGCCGCGTGCTGACCAGCGGCCAGAGGGACACCGCAGTGGAAGGCGCCGGCCTGTTGGCGGATCTCGTCCGCCAGGGGGGCCACCGCATCATCATCCTCGGCTGCGGCGCGCTCGACCCCAACAACATCGCCGGGGTGCTGGCAGCCACCGGGCTGACGGAAATGCATTTCGCCGCGCTCAAGGACGTGCCGAGCACTATGACCTACCGCAACCCGCAAGTCGGCATGGGCGGCACCGATCTCGACCGCGAGTACCGTGTCACCGTCACCGACGGAGCACTGGTGGCGGCGACGATTGCGGCGGCCAGGGCTTGATGACCGCGCCCTCACCGATCAGCCGCGTCTCGGCAGCGGACGAAGCTGCCATCCTCGCCCTCAACAATGAGCATGCGGCTGAGCTGTCATGGCTCGAACCCGAGCGGCTGTCCTTCCTGCTCGGCGAAGCGTTTTATGCCCGCTGCATCGGTTCCCTCGAAGCCTTCATCATGACCTTCGACCAGGATGCGGACTATGACAGCCCGAATTTCCTCTGGTTCCGCGAACGCTATCCACGCTTCGTCTATGTCGACCGTGTCGTTGTCGCCGGTCAGGCGCGCGGCCGCGGCCATGCCCGCCGGCTCTATGAGGAACTGTTTGTGGAGGCCGCCCGCGCGGGCCACAGCATCGTCACCTGCGAGGTCAACGCCGACCCGCCAAACCCCGCTTCGGACGCATTCCACGCCGCGCTTGGCTTTGCCGAGGTCGGCGACGCCGTAATCCATGGCGGCAAGAAGGCGGTGCGCTACTACCTCAGGCAGATCAACGGCTGACGCTACTGGTGCCACAAACAAGCCCGGACTAATGTAGCCGCTTCCGCCAGCCGGGGGCGAAACACCATGCCAAGCAACGTCTTCCGCTTCGACGAAAGCTGGGACATTCCCGAAGCGACGCCGCAACAGGTCTGGGACGTGCTCTCCGATGCCGAATTGCTGCCGCTGTGGTGGGGCGATGTCTACAAGGAGGTCGTGCCGCTCGACCGCAAAGGCAAGGGCGTCGTCGGCTCGCGGGCCAAAGCCCGGGCACGCGGCGCCCTGCCCTATGAATTGAACTTCATCGTCGAGGCGGCCGAACTCGAGCCAGGGCGGCTGGTGGTGGTCAAGACGTTCGGCGATTTCGACGGGCTGTGGCGGGCGGAACTGTCGCCCTCGGGATCGGGAACCCACGTCAAGCTGACCTGGCAGGTCACGGTGCTGCGGCCGATCCTGAAGCTGCTGGCGCCATTGCTAAGGCCGGCCTTTGCCTGGAACCATCGCTGGACCACGCCGCGCGGCGAAGCCGGCCTGCGCCGCTATCTCGCGGCGCAGAAGAAGGGCGCAGCGGTCTGATCCCGCCCGCGATTACTGGAACAGCGCCAAGGCGCTGCTGAGCGTTATCCAGAAGCCCCATACGGAATGCCGACCAGGAGGCATACCAAGCACGAGAAAGCCGGCGCCGCAGAACTCACCAATTGCGGTTCAGCCATGCGCGTGCGGGCTTCTCGACCAGATAGTAGCTACACAGCGCACAGGCAAAGACTGCCGCCAGCATCGGGATCGGCGCGCTGCCCTGCTCGGCGACGAATTTGTAGAAGGGCTGTTGCCAGAGATAGAGCGAGTACGACCACAGGCCGATCATCACCATCGGCCTCGACGACAAGAAGCCGCTCAGGTGCCAGCTGCTGGTGTCCAGCGTGTTGACGGCCAGCGCCAGCAACGGCACCGCCAGGAGATAGTGGATCGGCGTCGGCACCGGATCGACGAACAGCAGGACGGCGACCACCGCCGACACCAGGCTCACATAGGGCCCTTTCAGCAAGGATGGCAGCCGGCCGTCATGCTTGAGCAGGCAGATCGAGGCCGACAGCAGGATCGACGCGATGTGCACATCGGTGCGCCAATAGCTGTGTTCATAGTCCATGCCGAGCACCCAGTATGAAATCGCGCCATTGGCCATTGCCAGCAGCGAGAGCGTCACCAGCAGCCGCACGACATTGGCCCGCCCCGTCACCACCACGCTGATCAGCGCCAGGATGATGTAGGCATGCTCTTCGACACAGAGCGACCAGATATGGTCGAGCGCGCCGGCGCGGGTAATCAGAATGCCGGCATAGTTGTAGGTGAAGGTCAGCGCCGTCAGCGCCGCCTTCCATTTGAAGGCGATGAAGGTTGCGGAAAGCCCGATCATGGCGGCGACCACGAACACCAGCAGCGCCGGATAGATGCGCGAGAAGCGGCGCTTGAAGAATTTCTTCAGCGGAAATCTCTCGATGAACAGGATCTCGCCCATCAGCCGGCCGCTGAGCACGAAGAAGAACTCGACGCCGAGCACGCCGAGATTGATCCCGGGAACGGGGAAAAAATGGCCGATCAGCACCAGTGCGATCGACAGCCCACGCCAGCCGTCGAGATAGGCCAGCCTGGTTCTTGCGGTTTGATCGGCCGCCGCCCGCGGCAAGGCAACGGACGCTGCGGAAATGTCGGTCATGCCGATCCTCTACGACGCAAAATCCCGGCGCAGCTCATATCACTGCGCTCAGAATCCACCCCGTGCTCCGCCTGACTGTATATTGCAGTGCAATATCACTTTGTGCAAGTGCGAGAATGGGGCCGGAGCAGTCCCTGGGAAGCATGCGTCTGTTCTTGCACGGGAATTACCTGGAGCAACGGATCCGCGCGCTACGGCGAACTCGCGAGAACTGGGCAGGTACAGCGAGCCTTCCACGAAAAAGGGGCCGCAAGGGCCCCTTTCCTTGTCAGTAATGGACAGTGTCAGGCATTGGCCGCGGCCACAGCGCGTTTTGCCATCACCGCGATCAGATTGGCGCGGTATTCGGCCGAAGCGTGGAGGTCGGTCATCAGATTCTTCGCCGGCACTTTCACGCCGTCGAGCGCCGATGCGGCGAAGTTTTTTGCCAGTGCCGCCTCGATCTCCTTCGAGCGGAACACGCCGTCATCGCCGGCGCCGGTGACGGCCACGCTGACCCCGTCCTTGCCCTTGGCCACGAACACCCCGACGATCGCATAGCGCGAGGCCGGATTGCGGAATTTTTCGTAGGCTGCCTTGGCCGGCGCGGTAAAACTCACCGCGGTGATGATCTCGCCGTCTTTCAGCGCCGTCTCGAACAGGCCGGTGAAGAATTTGGCGGCCGCAATCTCGCGCTTGTTGGTGACGATGGTGGCGCCGAGCGCCAGCAGCGCTGCCGGATAATCGGCGGCCGGGTCGTTGTTGGCGACCGAACCGCCGATCGTGCCCTTGTGGCGCACCGCCGGATCGCCGATCAGCGACGCCAGATGCGCCAGCGCCGGGCAGGCCTTTCTCAGCTTCTCGTCATTGGCGACGTCGTAATGGGTGGTGGCCGCACCGATGGTGACGGTCTTGCCCGACACCTTGACGCCTTGCAGATCCTTGATCCGCGACAGGTCGACCAGGTCGGAAGGGGCGGCAAGCCGCGTCTTCATCGCCGGGATCAGCGTCATGCCGCCCGACAAAAGCTTGGCGTCGCCGCTCTTCACCAGCTTGGCGGCGTCAGTGACCGAGGCGGCGCGATGATAATTGACCGAATACATCTTCGTTCCTCCTCAGTGCTTCTTTGCCGCGCGGATCGCTGCCCAGACCGTTGACGGCGAGGCCGGCATGGCAATGTCGACAATGCCGATGGCGTCGGTGATGGCGTTGATGACCGCTGGCGGCGAGCCGATGGCGCCGGCCTCGCCACAACCCTTGATCCCCAACGGATTGCTCGGGCACGGGGTGTTCGAGGTCGAAACCTTGAACGACGGCAGATCGCCCGCGCGGGGCATCGTATAATCCATGTAGCTCGCCGTCAGCAGCTGTCCGCTGGCGTCATAGTGAGCGCCCTCCAGCAGCGCCTGGCCGATTCCCTGGGCGATGCCGCCATGCACCTGGCCCTCGACGATCATCGGGTTGATGATGTTGCCGAAATCGTCCGCGGCGACGAACTGGATGATCTCGGTCGTGCCGGTTTCCGGATCGATCTCGACCTCGCAGATGTAGCAGCCGGCCGGGAAGGTGAAGTTCGCCGGATCGTAGAAGGCCGTTTCCTTCAAGCCGGGCTCCATGCCGGCCGGCAGATTGTGCGCGGTGTAGGCGGCAAGCGCCACCTGGAACCAGGGCAGGCTCTTGTCGGTGCCGGCAACCTTGACCTCGCCATTTTCGATGACGATGTCGCCCTCGTCGGCCTCGAGCAGGTGGGCGGCGATTTTCTTGGCCTTGGCCTCGACCTTGTCGAGCGCCTTGGCGATTGCCGACATTCCGACGGCGCCCGAGCGCGAGCCGTAGGTGCCCATGCCCATCTGCACCTTGTCGGTGTCGCCATGGACGATCGAGACCGAGTCGATCGGCACCCCGAAACGCTGGTTGACCAGTTGCGCGAACGTCGTCTCATGGCCCTGGCCGTGGCTGTGCGAGCCGGTCAGCACCTCGATCGTGCCGACGGCGTTGACCCGGACTTCGGCCGATTCCCACAGGCCGACGCCGGCGCCGAGCGAGCCGACCGCCGCCGACGGCGCAATGCCGCAGGCCTCGATGTAGCAGCTCATGCCGATGCCGCGCAGCATGCCCTGCTTGGCGGCGGCCGCCTTGCGCTTGGCAAAGCCGGCATAGTCGGACGCTTTCGTCGCCGCATCGAGCGAAGCGCCATAGTCGCCGGCGTCATAGTTCATGATGACCGGCGTCTGATGCGGGAAGGTGGTGATGAAGTTGGTGCGTCGAAGCTCCGCCGGCGACACGCCGAGTTCACGCGCGGCCGTCTCCATGGTGCGTTCCAGCAGGTAGGTCGCCTCCGGCCGCCCTGCCCCGCGATAGGCATCGACCGGTGCGGTGTTGGTGTAGACGGTGCGCACATTGGCGTGGATCGTCGGGATGTTGTACTGGCCCGACAGCAGCGTCGCGTAGAGATAGGTCGGCACGCAGGACGAGAACAGCGACATGTAGGCGCCGAGGTTGGCGATGGTGTCGACCTTGAAACCGGTGATCTTGTTGTTCTTGTCGAACGCCATTTCCACGGTCGAGACATGGTCGCGGCCATGCGCATCGGTAAGGAAGCTTTCGGTGCGGTCGGCGACCCATTTGACCGGCACGCCGGTTTTCTTCGACGCCCACAGGCAGACGATCTCTTCGGGGTAAATGTAGATCTTCGAGCCGAAGCCGCCGCCGACATCGGGCGCAATGACGCGCAATTTGTTTTCCGGCGCGACATTGTAGAAGGCGCTCATCACCAGCCGCGCCACATGCGGGTTCTGCGACGTCGTCCAGCAGGTAAAATGATCCTCGGCCTTGTCGTAATGGCCAAGCGCCGCGCGCGGCTCCATGGCGTTGGGCACCAGCCGGTTGTTGACGATCTTCATGCGGGTGACGTGGGCGGCCGCCTTGATCGCCGCGTCGGTCGCCTTGGCGTCGCCGATCTCCCAGTCGAAGATCAGATTGTCCTCGGCCTCGGCATGGACCTGCGGCGCACCCTTTTGCAGCGCCTTGGTGGCATCGACCACCGCCTTCAGTTCCTTGTAGGTGATCTCGACGGCCTCTGCCGCGTCGCGCGCCTGACCCTTGGTTTCGGCCACCACGATGACGATGGCGTCGCCCACATAGCGCACCTTGTCGACGGCGAGCGGCGACCATGCCCCCATCTTCATTGGCGAGCCGTTCTTGGAATGGATCATCCAGCCGCAGATCAGGTTGCCGATGCCGTCGGCCTTGAGTTCCTTGCCGGTCAAGACGCCGATGACGCCGGGCATGCCTTGAGCCTTCTTGACGTCGATCTTCTTGATCTGCGCATGCGCGTGCGGGCTGCGCACGAAAGCGGCATGCTTCATGCCGGGAACCACCATGTCGTCGACATAACGGCCGGCGCCGGTAATGAACCTTTTGTCTTCCTTGCGCACGACCCGAGCGCCGATGCCTTCAATACCCATAGGAAATTCCTCCGGAATTTAGGGGAATAGGCAGTAGGGAGTAGACATTAGAAAAGGGGCTCGCGGTTCCGTTTGGCCGGTTTGCCCTACGCTCTATTGCCTACTGCCTACTCCCTAAGCTGCCTGTTTCGCCTTGCCCTTGGACACCTTCGCCATCGTCTTCGATGCGGCGAGGATCGCCTTGACGATGTTGTGGTAGCCGGTGCAGCGGCAGATGTTGCCTTCGAGCTCGGTGCGCACCGTCGCCTCGTCGAGGCCTTCGGGATGGCGCGCGATCATGTCGGTCGCGGTCATGATCATGCCCGGCGTGCAGAAGCCGCATTGCAGGCCGTGATGTTCCTTGAACGCGGCTTGCACCGGATGCAGGTCGGCGCCGTTGGCGAGCCCTTCGATCGTCACCACGATCGACCCGGAGGCCTGCACGGCCAGCATCGAACAGGACTTCACCGCCCTGCCGTCGACATGCACGACGCAGGCGCCGCATTGCGAAGTGTCGCAACCGACATGCGTTCCGGTGAGACCAAGATTTTCACGCAGGAAATGAACCAGAAGCGTTCGGTCCTCGGCAGCGCCAGTGACCCGTTTTCCGTTCACGACAAACGAAACGTCCGACATGCATCCTCCCTGGGTATTACCTCGGTAATCATGCTGCCGATGCGGCTTTGGCGCTCGGCCATGCGCTATTCGTACACCGCACAACGCGCAAAAAACACACGGCGCTCATTGTACTTTCGGTCATGGAGAAAGCGAAAATCATGGGCCTGTCGGCCCCATTGCCAAAGTGCGGATTGAAGGCAACAATGTCATCGACGCCGGCGCCAAGAGACATAAAAACAAGCGCGCAAAAAATGCGTCGGAGGAATGCGGAGAAAGCTGCTGGCCAGTTCACGGACGAGCTATGCATCCGGTCTGTCGGCGCTCACCACAGACGAGCCTGACATGGATGCGTTCGCCCAGGCGGTCGCCGCCGAAGCCTCTGCCATCAACGCCGGCTTTGCGCTGCTGTTCTTCTCGCAGAGCCTGGTCGACGCCAGCGCGCTGTCGCAAGCGCTGAAGACCCATGCGCCGGGGCTGGCCTATGCCGCCTGCTCGACTGCCGGCGAGATCACCCCGCAGGGCCTGGAGGAAGGCCATGTGCTGGCCCTTCTGCTTCCTTCCGCGTCGTTTTGCGCGGTCAGCACCATGGTCGACAATCTCTCCTCGTCGGGCATGGACAGGATCACCGGTGAAGTCGAGGCTTTGCGGCGGCTGCTGCGCGGGCGCATCGGCAGTTGCCATTCCAACAGCACCTTTGCGCTCTGCTTCATCGACGGCCTGTCGTTTGCCGAGGAAGCGGTGACCTCGGCCATCCATTGGGGGCTGGACGACATCCCGCTGATCGGCGGTTCGGCGGGCGACGATTTGAAATTCGAAACCACCAGGCTGATCTCAAACGGCAAGGTGGCTTCCGACAGCGCCATCATCGTGCTTATATCAACCGAAGTTCCCTTCCACGTCTTCAAGACCGACAATTTCGTCCCCACCGACGAGAAGCTGGTGGTGACGGCATCCGATCCCGACCATCGCACTGTGCGCGAATTCAACGCCACCAATGCGGCTGAGGAATATGCCGCTTCGGTCGGCATCGTCGCGCAGAACCTGACGCCGCTGAGCTTCGCCTCGCACCCGGTGGTGGTGAAGGTGGGTGGCGAATATTACTGTCGCTCGATCCAGAAGATGCATCCCGACGGCTCGCTGTCGTTCTTCTGCGCCATCGACGACGGCGTCGTGCTGTCCATCGCCCAGCCCAAGGACATGGTGGAATCGACGCGCGCCGCCCTGCGCGACGTCGAGGAGCGGCTCGGCGGCATCGACATGATCCTCGGCTTCGATTGTGTGCTGCGAAGGCTCGATGCGCGCAACCGCCAGGTCTTCCGCGACATCTCCGAACTCTACCGGGTCAACAACGTCATCGGTTTCGGCACCTATGGCGAACAGTACCGCTCGATGCACCTCAACCAGACTTTCACCGGCATCGCTTTCGGCGACCGCCAGGCGGCGGAATAGGTTCCATGCCGCTCAGGGATATCGACGACATCGACCGGCTGAAGAAGATCAACGCCGCTCTGGTCAGCCGCGTCGAGCGCTCGATGGACCAGCAGGGCAATGCCTTCTCGCTGTTCCAGACTGCGATTTCGCTCGAGAATCGAGTGCGCATCCGCACCGAGGAACTGCATTCGACCCTGCGCCGGCTGGAACAGTCGAACATCGACCTCAGTGCCGCCAAGGAAAACGCCGAACTGGCGAACCTGTCCAAGACCCGGTTCCTGGCCGCCGCCAGCCATGACGTGCTGCAGCCGCTGAACGCCGCCCATCTCTCCGTCTCGGCGCTGGCCGAAGTGCAAACCAGCGACGAGGGCAAGAAACTCGTCCGCCAGGTCGAGCGCTCGCTGGAGACGATGGAAGACCTGCTGCGCACGCTGCTCGACATTTCCAAGCTCGATGCCGGCGTGGTCCTGCCCGACATTGGCGACGTCAATTTGGAGACGCTGTTTTCCTCGCTACGCTCGGATTTCCAGCCGGTTGCCAAGCTGAAGGGGCTGACACTGAAATTCCGCCCGGTCAGCGCCGTGGTGCGTTCGGACCGCACACTTTTGCGCCGCATCCTGCAGAACATCCTGTCCAATGCGCTGCGCTACACCCGCTCCGGCGGCGTGCTGGTTGGCACCAGGCACCGCGGCGACACCATCCGCATCGATGTCGCCGACACCGGCTGCGGCATTCCCGACGACCAGCGCGAAGCGGTGTTCGAGGAATTCCATCGCGGCTCCACCTTTCCGGCCGATACCGGGATCTCCGGCGGCGGGCTGGGACTGGGCCTTGCCATCGTGCGGCGCATGGCCGCCGCGCTCGGCCATCCCGTGACGTTCTCCTCGAAGGTCGGACGCGGCACGATCTTCCACATCGATGTGCCGGTCGGCATCGGCGCCAGCGCCGACGCCATCGCCAGCCTTGCCGAGATGGAGCGTCCGCGCGGCTACGGCCTGTTCGGCACCAAGGTGCTTCTGGTCGAAAACGACGCCGACGTGCTGCAGGCGATGACCTTCCTGCTCGAGCGCTGGCAGTGCCTGGTGCGCGCCGCGACCTCGACCGAGGATGCAATCAGCCTGCTCGGCGACACCGATTGGGTGCCCGACATCGTCATTGCCGACCAGCATCTCGACGACGGCGACCTCGGCACCGCCACCATCGCTGAAGTCCGCGACTATCTCGGCCGCGCCGTACCGGCGCTGATCGTCACCGCCGACGCCTCCGAAGCCGTCGCCAAGGCCGCCCGCTCCGCAGGCATCGAGCTGATGCGCAAGCCGCTGAAACCGGCGCAGCTAAGGGCGCTGCTGGCGCATTTGCTGGCTTGAAACAGGTTGTGCGGTAGGTAGAACCGATGGCTAATAATATTCTTGGCTACCTGGGAAAGCCGGCATCATCGCTCCTGGCGTCATCACCCTTCATGTCCTGGAAGTTTAAAAAAACGATCGATGATGACCTGCCGGAAATCCGCATAAACTATGTGTCTAAGCGCAATAATTTTTCCATCACCTCCGATATCGACGACAAGATAGACTGCATATTCATAGAAGCCGACAATCTGGATCGGGACCTCTGGGACATTCCCTTCTCATCCAGTCGCAACGGCGTGCTGAGCAGTTTTGGCACGCCCTCAAAAAGCGGCGCCGCACGGACAGATCCCATCTTGGGTGAATACGGCCCTTGGGACCGATTTGACGAGGCGGATCATTCAATACACATCGAATATCAGCCTCATGCAGATCGGATAAGGAGGGTGACGCTGATGCGCGCCGACGCGGTGCCGTGAGCGAGATGGCGGGCAACAGGCTGGCGATCATAGACGGGGTTGACTTGAGGCTTGACGAAGCAGGACGTTGGTACGTCTCATGGTCAAACGGCAGGGCCTATCTCAGTGAGCCCAAAGATTTTTCAGGGTCTGGCCCCTTCTGGAGCGCCCGCTTCCAGAGGTCAGACCGTTGCTCGATGAGCTTGCGAAAAGCGCCGGTTCGATCGACAGATTCCCAGCCTGGAAAGTCGTCGCCGCAGCTTTCGAGTCGGGATCCAGGGGGTGGACAGAATTTGCCGTGGCATGGCTTCCGTTTCTCGACGAAGTGGAAATCGGAATGCTGAAGAGCTCGCTCGTTGCCATCAGAGACTCGAAATGGGCGAGTCAGAAAAGCAGACAGATAGCCCGGAAATTCGCGAGGTAGTGCCGATCTACCCCAAGGGCTCGGGCAAGTGAGGAAATAGTGCGCTGCCACCGGAATTCATCGCAACGGTGCTGCACTATCACGGCAATCTTGGATTAAATAAAATGGCAGCCAGATCAAGAGCTCATCGAATTCTGTCGAAATTGAAAAATTACAAAACTGTTCCACAGGATGTGTTCGAAAACTCCGAAGAAGCATCTGAAATTGGCCGGCTTATTGGAACATACCTCGGCGACAAGCCCAACGGCCCTATTTATTTCTACGAGAGTGGAATCGAATATGACCACTTGGGAAAAAAGATCATACTATATCGAGATCTTGGGCTCGTATCCACTCCAGATGGAAAGGATAGCAAATACCTAAACGTACATCTTAAGGACGGCTCGATAGTCAATTTGTTTCCGAACGGCGTTTCAGATCTTTTGGCGATGACCAGGTACTTTATGAGAGTTAGAGAGGATGCGGAAAGCGGCCTGAAGTTCTAACCTGGGCGCCAAGAATTACGGCCAACAGGGTACTCTTGAGCCACCCCTCAAAACCCCGCCTGATCCCTGAACAGCTCCGCATTGTCGAGCTTCGACACCTCGATCACCGCTTGCGTCCGGCTATACACATTGAGCTTGCGCAGGATCTCCGAGACATGCGCCTTCACCGTGGTCTCGCCGACCTGCAACTCGTAGGCGATCTGCTTGTTGAGCAGGCCCTGGCGCAGCATCTGCAGCACGCGCAATTGCTGCGGCGTCAGTTTCGCCAGCCGCTGCACCATGTCGGCGCGATCTGTGCTGTCAGCGTCCGGCGGCTGTCCCTCATAGTTTTCCGGCACATAGATCGCGCCCTCCATCACCGAGCGGATGGCGGCAGCGAGATCGCTTTTGCGCGCCGATTTCGGGATGAAGCCGGCAGCGCCATAGGACAGCGCCTCGGAGATGATCTTCGGTTCCTCATAGCCCGAGACGACAACCACCGGCAGCCGCGGATGTCGGGTCCTGAGCTGCAGCAGCCCGTCAAAGCCATGGACATCGGGCATGTTGAGATCGAGTAGCGCCAGATCGAACGGTTTTATCCCGCCCAGAAGATCGAGCGCCTCGGCGATCGAGCGCGCCTCCACAGTGTCGACTTCCGGGTAGGCCATCTGCACGGCGCTGTGCAGCGCCTCGCGAAACAGCGGATGGTCGTCGATGATCAGAAACCGGGCGCGATCGTTGATTGCTGTCATGGGGCTCGTTTCAGTCCTCCCTGGGCACGATACTCCCGCTGGTATGGCCAGCTTATTGGCAAATAGTCTATCGCCATCTTAATCAAGCAAGCGGCGCCGACGCTTTCGCGACGCTCATGCCTTGCCCGGCCGTCCAAATCGGTCAAATGTGCCGGCAACTGAAGCAGAAAGACCTGGCATGACAGACTTCGTCCTCCCCTTGCCCGCAACACCATCGGTGGCCGTCGCCGGCTCGGCCGAGCGCTTTGCCGTGCGCCGCATCTTCTGCGTCGGCCGCAACTATGCCGCGCACGCCCGCGAACTCGGCAATGACGAGCGCGACCCGCCCTTCTTCTTCACCAAGCCGGCCGATGCGGTTGTCGATAGCGGCAGCACGATCCCCTACCCCCCGCTGACCAAGAACCTTCATCACGAGATCGAACTGGTGGCGGCGATCGGCAAGGCCGGCTTCCGCATCCCCCGTGCGCAAGCGCTCGACCATGTCTGGGGCTACGGCGTCGGTATCGACCTCACCCGCCGCGACCTGCAGGACGAGGCCAAGAAAGCCGCGCGTCCCTGGGACTGGTCGAAGGCTTTCGACCGCTCGGCGCCCTGCGGCCCGCTGGTCCCTGCCGCACAATCCGGCCACCCGCAAAAGGGCCGCATCTGGCTCGCCGTCGACGGCGCGGTGAAACAGGACGGCGACCTCGCCGAACTCATTTGGCCTATCGCCGATATCGTTTCGATCTGCAGCGAGTCGGTTGCACTACAACCGGGCGACCTGATCTTCACCGGCACGCCGGCCGGCGTCGGCGCGGTCGCCACGGGGCAGACGATGACCGGCGGTGTCGACGGCATCGGCACCATCGAGATCACCATCGGCCAAGATTCCATGAGCAAGACGTGATCCGATGAGCGACCTCGTCCTCCACAATTACTACCGCTCCTCCACCTCCTACCGCGCGCGCATCGCGCTGGAGATGAAGGGGCTGACCTACGAATACGTGCCGCATCACCTGCGTCATGGCGACCATCTGGAGCCGGCCTATCGCGCGGTCAATCCGCAAGCGCTGGTACCGGCGCTGATCCTCGGCGACGGCACACTTTTGACGCAGTCGCTGGCGATCATCGAATATCTCGACGAGACCAATCCCGAACCGCCGCTGCTGCCGAGGGACGCGCTCGGCCGTGCGCGCGTGCGAATGCTGGCGCAGATGATCGCCTGCGACATCCACCCAGTGAACAATCTGCGCGTGCTGACCTCGCTGCGCACTTTGTTCGGCGCCGGCGACCAGGATATCGTCAACTGGTTCCGCCACTGGGTGAACGAGGGCTTTCAGCCGCTTGAAAAGATTCTGGCTTCCTCGGCTGAGACAGGCACTTTCTGCCACGGCGACGCGCCGGGCCTCGCCGACATCTGCCTGGTCGCGCAGATCGCCAGCAACGCCCGCTTCGGCGTCGACCTGACGCCCTACCCTACGATCTCGCGCATCCACGCCGCCTGCATGGCGCAGCCGGCCTTTCAGCAGGCAGCGCCGGAGAATCAGATAGATGCGGAATAGAAGCGCGCTGGCGCAGAGCATGAGGACCACCCGATGAAAGCCGTCGTCTTCGAGAAATTCGGCCAAGCGCCGACGATCCAGACCGTGCCGGATCCCAAGCCGGCCGCCGATGGCGTCGTCATCAAGGTCGAGGCGACAGGGCTCTGCCGCAGCGACTGGCATGGCTGGATGGGCCATGATGACGGCATCACGCTGCCGCATGTTCCCGGCCATGAACTGGCCGGCATCGTCGTTGCCGTCGGCAAGCAGGTCACTCGCTGGAAGGCCGGCGAGCGCGTCACCGTGCCGTTCTGCGTCGGCTGCGGCCGCTGTTTCGAATGCACCTCCGGCAACCACCAGGTCTGCGAGCATCAAACGCAGCCAGGCTTCACCGCCTGGGGCTCGTTTGCCGAATATGTTGCCATCGAACATGCCGACACCAACCTCGTGCGGCTGCCCGAGGAGATGGAATTCGCCACCGCCGCCAGCCTCGGCTGCCGCTTCGTTACCTCGTTTCGCGCCATTGTCGACCAGGGCCGGGTGACGCCGGGCGAATGGGTCGCGGTGCATGGCTGCGGCGGCGTCGGCCTGTCGGCGATCATGATCGCCAGCTCCATGGGCGCCAATGTCATTGCCATCGACCTTACCGACGAGAAGCTGGAGTTCGCCAAAAAGATCGGCGCCGTGGCGACCATCAATGCCTCGAACACGCCGAATGTCGTCAAGGCGGTCAAGCAGATCACCAATGGCGGCGCACACATGTCGATGGACGCGCTCGGCCACCCCACGACGTCGTTCAACTCGATTTCCAATCTGCGCCGGCGTGGCCGCCACGTGCAGGTCGGCCTGATGCTGGGCGAACACGCCCGGCCACAGGTGCCGATGGACAAGGTGATCGCCTTCGAGCTCGAAATCCTCGGCAGCCATGGCATGCAGGCCTACCGCTACCCCGCGATGATGGAGATGATCCGCACCGGCAAGCTGAAGCCGGAACTGCTGGTCGGCAAGAAGATCAGCCTCGATGAGGCGCCAGCGGCGTTGATGGCGATGGGCGGGTTCGAGGGCATCGGCATCGGGGTGGTGACGAAGTTTTAGGTGCGGAGTCGCCCTCCGGCACCAAAACTAGCGCGCAAATTTCTTCGCCCCGAACACGCAGGCAACCACGCCGAGCGTGACGACCACCATCAGCGGGCTGACCTGTTCGTGCAGCAGCGTCGCCGCCAGCGCCAGGCCGAAGAAGGGCTGCAGCAGTTGTAATTGCCCGACCGCAGCAATGCCGCCTTGCGCCAGGCCGCGATACCAGAACACGAAGCCGATCAGCATGCTGAACAACGAGACATAAGCCAGGCCGGCCCAGGCGCCGGAGCCGACGGCGGCAAAGGACGCCGGTAGCGTCACGAATGTCAGCACCAGCATGATCGGCAACGAGATCGCCAACGCCCAGCAGATCACCTGCCAGCCGCCGAGCCGGCGCGATAGTGCGGCACCCTCGGCGTAGCCCAGGCCACAGACGATGATGGCGGCCAGCATCAGGCCATCACCGATTGGGGACGCCGTCACGCCTTGCATCAGGGCAAAACCCGCAACCAGCGCACTGCCGATACAGGAAAACAGCCAGAAGGCCGGGCGTGGACGCTCGCCGCCGCGCAGCACGCCGAAGATCGCAGTGGCCAGCGGCAACAGGCCGACGAAGATGATGGAATGGGCGGAGGTGACGTGCTTCAGCGCCAGCGCCGTCAGCAGGGGAAAGCCGACAACCACGCCCAGCGCCACGATCACCAATGACAGGAAATCGCTGCGCTCCGGGCGTTTCTGCCGGAACAGAATGAGCATCGCCAGACCGAGCAGGCCGGCGATCGCCGCGCGAGCCGAGGTCAGAAAAGTCGGATCGAAATCGGCCACTGCCACGCGCGTCGCCGGCAGCGAGCCGCTGAAGATCAGCACGCCGACGAATCCGTTCACCCAGCCGCTCGTGCTCTTGTCCATTCCAGGCTCCATTGCTTTGGCTCTGTATCGGGCTTGACCCTATGGTGGAGCTAGAGACAATGCGGTACAATTTTGCGAAACTGTAATGGCCGATTGAGCAATACAGATGGCCGAACTGGCTTTGGAAACCGACGCCGCGCACACCATTGTCTCGACCACGCTTGTCGAAACTGTCATGGCGACCATCCGTCAGCGGATAGCGGCGCGCAGCCTGACACCGGGTGCGCGGCTGCCCTCTATCCGCGCCTTTGCAAAGTCGATGCAAGTGTCGAAATCCACCGTGGTCGAAGCCTATGAGCGGCTTGCCGCCGAAGGCGCGATCCGGTCCCGGCCGGGTTCGGGTTTTTATGCCGCCGGCTCGCTGGCGCCACTATCGCTGGCCGAGATCGGCCCCCGGCTCGACCGCGCCATCGATCCGCTCTGGGTCTCGCGCCAGTCGCTGGAAGCCGGCGGCGAGATGCTGAAACCCGGCTGCGGCTGGATGCCGGCTTCGTGGATGCCGCAGTCCGCCTTGCGCCGGGCGCTGCGGACAGTGGCACGCGCCGACGATGTCGCGCTCGCCGATTACGGCACGCCGCTCGGCCTGCCGCCGCTCAGGCAATTGCTGACACGGCGCATGGAAGGGCATGGCATCGACGTCTCGCCGGACCAGATCATGCTGACGGAATCCGGCACGCAGGCTATCGATCTCCTGTGCCGCTTCCTGATCGAGCCAGGCGACACCGTGCTGGTTGACGACCCCTGCTATTTCAATTTTCACGCGCTGCTGCGCGCCCACCGCGCCAAGGTCGTCAGTGTTCCCTACACGCCATCGGGACCGGATATCGAGCTGTTCGCGCAGGCGCTCGCCGAGCACAGACCGCGCCTCTACATCACCAATTCCGCCATCCACAACCCGACAGGCGCGATCCTGTCGCCGGTCACCGCGCACCGGCTGCTGAAGCTCGCCGACCAGTCGGATCTGACCATCGTCGAGGACGATATTTTCGCCGATTTCGAACATGCGCCGGCGCCCCGGCTGGCGGCATTCGATGGCCTCAACCGCGTCGTCCAAATAGGCAGTTTTTCCAAGACGCTGTCCGCCTCGGTACGCTGCGGCTTCATCGCTGCACCGCGCGACTGGATCGAGCAACTCACCGACCTCAAGATCGCCACCACATTCGGCGGCGGCCGGCTGGCGGCCGAACTGGTGCTGGCGTTGCTCAGGGATGGCAGCTATCGCAAGCATATGGATCTGCTGCGCGCCAGGCTTGCCCGCGCCATGAGCGAAACGGGCGCGCATCTGAAGGCAATCGGCATCACGCCCTGGATCGACCAGCCCGCCGGCCTGTTTTTGTGGTGCAGCCTGCCCGACGGTGTGGATGCGGCCGATGTTGCCCGCCGCGCGCTGACCGACAACATCGTGCTGGCGCCCGGCAATGCGTTCAGCCTGTCGGGAACCGCCAGCCGCTTCCTGCGCTTCAACGTTGCTCAGTGCCAGGACGAGCGGATTTTCAGGGTGCTTGAGGCAGCAATGGCGAGATAGTTCCCTTCAGCGAGAGGCACAAACCTCCCGCACGCAATCGCGCAGCCAGCGCTGTGCTGGGTCGGCATCGAGCCGCGGGTGCCAGAGCATCGAGATAGTGACCTCGACGGTGGCGACCGGCAGCGGAAAGCTGACCATACCGGCGCGTGCGCCTTGCGTGTGCCGCTCGGGCACGCTGGCGACCAGGTCCGACGCTCGCGCCATGGCAAGGGCTGCCGAGAAGCCGGAGACCATGCACACCACCGTTCGATGCAGGCCAAGCAGCGCAAGGGCCTCGTCGATCGGTCCCCTTTCGCGGCCGCGCCTTGAAACACTGATGTGGCGGCCGGCTGCATAACGCTCAGGCGTCAGCCCGCCTTCGCTCAACGGATGCCCGGCTCGCACAGCGCCGACGAACCGGTCGCGAAACAGCGCCTGTATCCGCACTTCCGGCCCCGTCTCGCCGGCAACGCCGATTTCCAAATCGATCGCCGCGTCGCGCAGGGAGGCGACGTCCTTGTCGGATTTGGGCGCAAAGCGCAGCCGCACGCCGGGCGCCTCGGCCTGAATGCGGGCGACGAGACGCGGTCCAAACTCCTCGACGAACCCTTCATTGGTGCGCAGCGTGAAGATCCGGTCCAGCGTCGCGAGATCGAGAAGCCTGGCAGGGCGCAGCAACGCCTCGGCATCCCCAACGACGCGGCCAGCCTGCTGCCGCAATTCTTCTGCACGCGGTGTCGGCACAAGGCCGCGCCCGGCGCGAACCAACAGCGGATCGCCGGTCGCTTCCCGCAACCGCGCCAGCGTGCGGCTCATCGCCGAAGGGCTGAGCCGCAACCGGGTTGCGGCGCGCGCCACGCTGCCTTCGGCCAAGAGGACGTCGAGTGCGAACAGCAAATTGAGATCGGGCGGTGTCATCGGCGGGTTGTAACACATGACATGGCGCTGGACGCATGAATAAGATGCAAATGCTGCGCCTTCCGCCACACCGCCTTGGCGACTACATCTCCGACAGATCCGGTTTCCGGACCGGCAAGAAGGAGATCGCCATGGCAATTGCTGAGCAGAACGGGCGCGTATCCGCGCCGCAGCAGGTCCAGTCCGCAGTCCTGGCCCAATCTCCTCTCTTGGTATTGGCCAGCCTGTCGCTCGCCACGCTGCTGTCCTCGCTGGGAACCAGTATTGCGAGCGTCGGCCTGCCTTCCCTGATGCAGGCTTTCGGCGCGTCGTTCCAGTCGGTGCAGTGGGTGGTTCTCGCCTATCTGCTGGCCATCACCGCTTTGATCGTCAGCGCCGGACGGCTGGCCGACATGTTTGGCCGCCAGCCGTTGCTGCTCGGCGGCATCGCGCTGTTCACGCTGGCCTCGGTGCTGTGCGGCGTGGCGCCGACGCTCTGGTTGCTGATCGCGGCGCGCGCCGTGCAAGGGCTTGGCGCAGCGCTGATGATGGCGCTGACGCTGGCCTTTGTCGCGGAGACCGTGAGCAAGGAGAGAACCGGCAGTGCCATGGGCCTGCTCGGCGCCATGTCGGCGATCGGCACGACGCTCGGCCCCTCGCTCGGCGGCCTGCTGATCGCCGGCTTCGGCTGGCGGGCGATCTTTCTCGTCAATGTCCCGCTCGGCGTCGCGGCCTTCGCTCTCGCCTGGCTGGCCCTGCCCGGTAAAGCTGCCGAAGCCGATCGAGGCAGCTTCGATGCAACGGGCACTGCGCTGCTCGCTTTGACGCTTGCCGCATATGCGCTGGCCATGACGCTCGGCCGCGGCCATTTCGGCACCCTCAACATCGGCCTTCTGATCGCTGCCGGCATCGGCGTCGTTCTGTTCGGCGTTGCGCAAACCAGAGCGAAAAATCCCTTGGTCCGGCTTGCCCGGTTGTACGACATCCGTCTTACCACCAGCCTCGCCATGAACCTCGTCGTCGCCACGGTGATGATGGCGACCCTGGTGGTCGCTCCGTTCTATCTGTCGCGCGGTCTCGGGCTCGATGCCACGATGGTCGGCGTGGTGCTGTCGACAGGTCCGCTGGTGTCGGCGCTCTCGGCGCTTATCGCCGGCCGCCTCACCGATCGCTTCGGCGCCCACAGGATGATGGTTGTCGGGCTGTTCAGCCTCGCCACCGGCACCTTGCTTTTGTCGCTTGCCATGACAAAACTCGGCATTGCCAGTTATGTCGTGCCGATCACCGTCACCTGCTTCGGCTACGCGCTGTTCCAGACCTCCAACAATGCCGCCGTCATGGGCGGTGTCGCCGCCGGCGAACGCGGCGTCGTGTCCGGCCTGCTCAATCTGTCGCGCAATCTCGGCCTGATCACCGGCGCATCGCTGATGGGCGCCATCTTTGCGGTTGCCTCGGCCGGAGAAAGTCCGTTGACCTCAACGGCAGCCGCCCACGGCATGCAGGCCACCTTTCAGACGGCGACGGCGCTCGCAGTGGCTGCACTGTTCCTGGCGCTGTTCTCTGCCCGCGCCGGCGGCAGGTCGGCCTAGGCTCCGGCCCGCTTGCGGCGCTCATAGAGCATGACCAGCGTTTCAGCGGTCAAAGCCGGCCTCTGCTCACCCTCGATCTCGACCGTGTTGGCGGCCTTCATCAGATACTGGCCCGGCCCCCTGTCCTCCACCGACAACAGCGTCGAGCGCAGTCTGATTCGTGCGCCGACCCTGACCGGCGCCAGGAACCGCACCTTGTCGAACCCGTAGTTGAAGGCGGCTTGCGTGTTTTCGGGCACGATGCCCATGTCAAGCGCCAGCGCGCCGATGATCGACAGCGTCAGATAGCCATGCGCAATCGTGGTGCGGAACGGGCTCTGCCGCTTCGCCCGCTCCGGATCGACGTGGATCCACTGATGGTCGCCGGTGCATTCGGCGAACTGGTTGATGCGGCTCTGGTCGATCGTCGTCCATTCCGACACGCCGAGCTCCTGCCCGGCCATCGCCCTTAGCTGCTCAAAGGTCGGCGGCGTTTTCGGCCGTAGTTCCGTCATTCCTGCTTTCCCGATGGCTCCCAACGCCTCGGACCACGAACCGACAGCCCCTGTCAATTCGCCTCTTGCGATTCCGTTCCGTCATTTTCCGCCAAACGGCACGCCCCGTCCATGCCCATGCACCGCAAACGGCCGGTCTGTTCAGAGGCGACGGGCAGCGGTCAGGCCGTGCCTGACATCACTTCCTCTTCTCATAGCCGGAGCGGATCTCCTCCATCGCTTCCTTGATGCGCTCGCGCAGGATCTCGACGGATTCGGTGCCGGACTTCTTGACGAGCTCGGCCACTTCGCTGGCGTTTTTCAGGGCGGCTTCGAAGGATTTCTTGGCGAACTCCGCCTGCTTGGACATCAGCTCCTGCGGATTGCCCGGCGCCTTGTAGTTACGCGCCATGTCGCTGACTTCGCGCAGCGTGTCCTGCAGCATCTCGCGTTGCCTGGACAGAAGCGACGTCGCGCCGGCAGCGCCTGCCCGCGCCGATTTCTCCAGCGCCTCGAGGTTCTTGCGGTGGTGCGCAAGGATCGCCTCGACATCGACATTGGGCACCTTCAGGTCACGGCCGAACCGGCTGAACATGTCCAGGAACGAATCGGATTCGGGTTGTTTGGCCATTGCTCGCTTGCTCCCCAGTTTGCGCAAATGCGGAATCCTAGAGCAATTCCAGGAAAAGTGTGAAACGGTTTTCCGTCCGGAATTGCGTCGAAACAAAGAGTTAGAGCAGGTCGCCGTGAAACGGTGAACTGCTCTAAGCTGGACAATAGCACTCGCGCGCCGCGTGTCCATTCGCCCGCGCAACGCAATTTTGCGGTGCAAAGGCGAAGCGCCCGCTTCAACCCGCGAGGAACAATAGCTCAGCCGTGTAAAGCACCAGGCCGGCAAGGCCGCCGATGATCATGCCGTTGAAGCGGATATATTGCAGGTCCCTGCCGATGTTCATCTCGATCAGCCTGGTCAGCTGGGCAAGGTCCCAGCGCTTGACCTGGTCGGCGATGAACTTGGACACGCCGCTCTTCTGGCTCTCCACGAACGAGGCCAGCGCCACGACAAAGCCCTGGTTCATGTCGGCCCGGATCTGCGGATCGCCGGCAAGATGGCGGCCGACCTCGACGAACATGTTGGCGAGATGGTCGCGAACAATCGAATTCTCCGCCTTGGCGTCTTGTTCGATGAACAGGCGCAGACTCTCCCACATGTCGCCGGCCAGCGCCTTGACCTCCGGCCGCGCCAGAAAATCGCGCTTCAGCTTCTCGGCCCGCTTGGCATATTGCTTCGAGGTCCTGAGCCGCTCGATGAAGCTATGCGCGAAGCGATCGAACTCAGCGCGCATCGGGTGATCGGGATCGGCCCGCACCTCGTCGAGCAGCGAACCGGCGGAAGCGACGATCTTCTTCAACAGATAGGCGTCGGCGCGGAACAGGTTGAACAACGACGGCAGTTCCTCGCGGATTTTTTCGCGCATGGTCGCCAGCGCCTCTTCGTCGTTCAGGAACCGGCCGATCACACGGGTGAACTCATCGAACAGTTTCTGGTGGCGGCGATCGTCGGTCAGCGCCGACAGAAGTTCGGCGGCCAGCGGCGCCAGCGGCACCTTGTCGATCTGCTCCAGCATGCGGCTGGCGACGAAACCGCGCAGGCCGGATTGCTCGATGGCCGCAAGCGTCTGCGGCACCAGCCGCACGACGAAGCGCGACAGGCCGGCAGAGCGTTCGGCGTCAGTCAGCCAGTCGGCGACGAGCGCTGCAAAATCGACCTCGGCGAGTTTCTCGCGCACCGGCTCGGGCGCCAGGAAATTGACCTCGATGAAGCGGCCGAGATTGTCGGCGATGCGGTTCTGGTTCTCCGGGATGATGGCGGTGTGCGGGATCGGCAGGCCGAGCGGCCGCTTGAACAGCGCCACCACCGCATACCAGTCGGCCAGCCCGCCTATGGTCGCCGCCTCCGCGAAGGCCGCAACAAAGCCCAGCCACGGATAGGTGCCCTCGAACGATTTGGCGACGGCAAAGACCACGACGCAAAGCACCAGCGCAGCCGTGGCGAGGAACTTTGTTCGCCGCAGTGCAAAAAGCTTGGCGCCCGCCTCGGCATCGAAACCGCCGGACGCCAGGGACGAAGCCGATTGGGACATGATACGCCGCTCCTCATCGATCTCTTGGCTATCTGGTCTGGGCTATTTAGGGAGTGTTTCGGCCCGTAGCATGATCGGATGGGCCGATTTCGTCTGGGAATTGCCGATTTCGCACGCAAAGTTGACAAGAATATTCATCTATCATGCAATCCCAGTCTGGAATTGTTCCAAGGTATAGGCCATATTCCGGCTAGGCCAGTGTGGGGCGAATCCGAAGTTCCGGATGAGAAAGCCGCACCAGCACAATCTAAAATCTGGTGCAGTTCCAATGCGCCAGCACTTGGGTGAGGAATGAAATGCGGTTAACGCGCCAGACCAACTACGCCATGCGCATCCTGATGTATTGCGCTGCCAACACCGAACGGCTGAGCCGCATTCCGGAGATCGCGGCCGCTTATTCGGTGTCGGAGCTTTTCCTGTTCAAGATCCTGCAGCCGCTGGTCGAGCATGGTCTGGTCGAGACGGTGCGCGGCCGCAATGGCGGTGTCAGGCTTGGCCGTCCCGCCGAGCAGATCAACCTGTTCGACGTCGTGCGGGTGACCGAAGAGAGCTTCGCCATGGCCGAGTGCTTCGAGAACGACGCCGCCGAATGTCCGCTGGTCGACAGCTGTGCCCTGAACTCGGCGCTGCGTGAGGCGCTCAACGCCTTCTTTGCCGTGCTCTCCCGCTACACGATCGCCGATATGGTGGCAGCACGGCCGAACGTGCGCCATCTGCTCGGCATCGACATGCTGGTGCAGCGCGCTCCAGCCGCCTGAACTTTCTAGGCGGCGGACTGCGGCAGGACGAACGGCACATTTCCAGTCGGCAGTACGCCGACCTTGAGCCGGCAATCGAACACTTTTTCGATCAGATCGTCGCTCAGCACCTCTTGCGGCGAACCGTCAGCCGCGAGCCGACCGCGATGCATGACGAAGATCCGGTCGGCATACATGGCCGTCAGATTGAGATCGTGCAGGATGGCGATCACGCCGCCGCCGCGCCGGGCGAAATCTCGAGCGATGTTCATGATGATCAGCTGGTGCTTGATGTCGAGGCTGGACACCGGCTCGTCGAGGAACAGATAACGCGGCTTGCCGTCGAGCACCGGCGCCCAGACCTGGCACAGCACGCGCGCCAGCTGCACGCGCTGCTGCTCACCGCCTGAAAGCTCCTGGTAGAACCGGCCGGCAAAGCCGTCGAGGTCGACGCGCGCCAGCGCCCGCTCCGGCAGTCGTTCGTCTTCGCTCGGCAGCACTTCGGAACGGCCGCCGACAAGGCCGAGCCTGACCACCTCGCGCACGGTGAAGGGAAAGGACAGCGTGGTCGCCTGCGGCAGCACGGCGCGCACTGCCGCGACCTCCACTGGCTTCATGGCGGCGAGGTCACGGCCGTTGACGGTTACCGTTCCGGTAAACGCAAGGTCGCCCGACAAAGCCCTCAAGAAAGTGGTCTTGCCCGAACCATTGGGTCCGACAATGGCGGCGATTTCGCCAGGCCGCGCGCCAAAATCGACGTTGGCGACAATGCGCTTGCCGCCGATCGCTACCGAGACATCGCGTGCTTCGATCATGCCGCCTCACAGGTTTCAAGTCTCATAGGTCGACTACGCCGCGCTTGCGCAGCAGGATCCAGAGGAAGAACGGCGCCCCGGCGATCGCCGTGACGATGCCGATCGGCAGTTCGGCCGGCGCCACGATGACGCGGGCGACCGCGTCGGCAAGCAGCAGCATCGAGGCGCCGAGCAGTGCCGATGCCGGCAAGAGATAGCGATTGTCCGGACCGATCAGCAGGCGCAGCAGATGCGGCACGACGATGCCGACGAAGCCGATGCCGCCGCTGACCGCGACCGACGCGCCGACCGCCGCCGAGACGCCGACGATCGCGGTGTATTTCAGCCGCTGCACCGGGATGCCGAGATGGCCGGCGGTCGCCTCGCCGAGCGCTAGCGCATTGAGGCCGCGGGCCAAAAACGGCATCGCCGCCAGCGCCAAAACGATGATCGGGCCGACGGAAGCGATCTTCGGCCAGGTCGCGCCACCGAGCGAGCCCAGCTGCCAGAAGGTCAGGTCACGCAACTGCCGGTCGTCGGCCATGAAGATCAGGATGCCGGTCAGCGCCATGGCAAGGGCGGCGAGCGCAATGCCGGCAAGCAGCATGGTGGCGACCGAGGTGCGCCCCTGCCGCGTGGCGACGCGGTAGAGCACCAGCGTCACCGCCAGGCCACCGCAAAAGGCGGCGAGCGGCAACGCCATGCTGCCGAGCGCCAGAGTCAGCGGCGCCAGCCAGGTCGTACTGAGCACGATGACGGCGACGGCGCCGAGGCTCGAACCAGCCGAAACCCCGATCAGGCCGGGATCGGCGAGCGGATTGCGAAACAGGCCCTGCATGACCGCGCCCGATACGGCGAGTGCCGCCCCGATCAGCATGCCGAGCAGCACGCGGGGCATGCGGATGTCGTAGACGATCAGCCGGTCGCGAGCGCCCAGAGCGGCGTCGGCCGGGATAGCACCGGTCAGCCAGTCCCGGATGACGCCGACGGCCGACGCATCGGAGGCACCCGATGTCAGCGACAGGAACATGGAAAGGGCAAGAACCACGCACAGGAGCAAAATAACCAGGCGAGCGCGCCCCGAACGATCGCCCTCGGCCGCCACCTTGCCCGCCGCGCCGGCGATCGACTGGTCTACCATCCGCTCAGTCCGTGACCTGGCTGCCATAGAGCGAGACAGCAAGGTCATGGATGGCAGCAGCCGTGCGCGGCCCGAAGCCGAGGAGATAACTGCCATCCATGAGGATCAGTTTGTGGCCTTCGCCCGCCGGCGTCGAGGTGATCGACGGGATGGCGAACAGCTCGTCTTCCGCAATGGGCGGTCCGGCGTTTTTCATGGCCAGGATCACGTCCGGCCCGGCGGTGACGATGGCCTCGTCGGACATCGGCTTGTAGCCGGAAAACCCTTCGACCGCGTTGACCGCGCCAGCAAGCTTGATGATTCCGTCCCCGGCGGTGTCGCTGCCGGCGGCGAGTATCTTGCCGCTCTGGATCGACAGCACGAACAGGATGCGCTTGCGATCCTTGATCGACGCCGTCTGTTTTTCGGCGGCCTTCAGCTTGGCGTCGGTCTCGGCCACCAGCGCCTCTGCCTTGGCATCGACGCCGAGCGCCTTGCCGACGATGCGGATCTTTTCCAGGATGCCGTCATGGCTGTAGTGCTCGGGCACGTCGATGAACGGAACGCTCGACTTTTTCAGCACATCGACCGCTTCCCTCGGGCCGCTGCCCTGCAGCGCCAGAATGCCGGACGGATTGACCGACAAGACACCTTCCGCCGACAGCTGGCGCATATAGCCGACGTCGGGCAGCGCCATCGCGGCGGCGGGGTAGCGGCTGGTCGAATCGCGGGCGACGAGATGGCCCTCTTCGCCGAGCGCGTAGACGATCTCTGTGATCGAGCCTCCGATCGCCGCGATCCGCGTCGTGTCGGCAAACACGGCGAGGTTTTCGGTGGCCGGAGCGGGTGCCGCAAGAAGCAGTGATAGGGCCATCGCCATGGCAAGCGTCGGGCGCGGAAACAGTGAAATCATCGTCGTGGCTTTCAGGCTGCGGTCGGGCTTGGAATGCGCGGCAGGTTTTCGGCCAAGAACCGCCAGTCGTCTCGCTCGCCCTCACCCTCATGGCGCTTGCCGAAGAACTGGATGATCATCTTGCCGTCGGCGCCATAGGCTTCGAGCGAGGTGACGTGACCGTCCTTGGTCGGCTTGCGTACTGCCCAGACCTCCTGGATGTGATCGGTGCGCAAGTGCAGGTGGAAAGTCTCGTCCATGACGTTGATCCAGGGACCCATCGGCTTGATCGACTTGACCGGGCCGGAATGGATCTGGATGCAGCCGCGGTTGCCGACGAAGCACATGATCGGCATGTCGCCGGCTGCGGCATGGTGGAACATGGCGCTGACGGCGTCATTGTCGAGCAGCCAGGCATAGTCCTGGCCGACCATGCGCACGGCCTGGCGACGGCTGAGTTTCAGCGCCTTCAGCATGCCGAAGAACTGATGCACGTCGGTGAGCCGGCTCCAGCGGTCGCGCAGATCGTCGATGTTGGCGGCGGCACCGGGCGTCTCGGCGTCATCGTCGGCAAGGCCCGCGATAGACACGGTCGGCTCCTGGTTCGATGATTCGAGCGCCGCCACCAGCTTCTGGTAGGCGTAGAGATTGGACGCCGGCCGCAGATGCACCTTGTGCACGGCATCGCCCGCCGCGTCGAAGAATTGCAGGCTGCGGCGGATGTCGCCGCCATCGCGCTTCTCGACGGCAAAGCCATGCGCCCAGACGTTCGGAAAGATGCGCAGGTCGATGTTTTCGCCGAGCACCATGGCATTGTGGGTGCCGGGCACGACCTTGTCGTAGACGCCGATCTTCTCGTGCACCGCGCTTTCGTTGCGGGTCAGCGCCATCACTTCGCCGACGGCGTCGAGGCCGGTCAGCAGATCGTTGACCCGCGGCTCGACTCGCACGACCCCCTCGCCGCAATGGGCGGCGACCAGTTCAGCCTCCGAAATGCCGAGCTCGGC
Organism: Mesorhizobium sp. P2_E7; assembly: GCF_056403855.1. Classification (NCBI taxonomy): domain Bacteria; kingdom Pseudomonadati; phylum Pseudomonadota; class Alphaproteobacteria; order Hyphomicrobiales; family Phyllobacteriaceae; genus Mesorhizobium; species Mesorhizobium sp. P2_E7. Next base: position 1,739,349 of record NZ_JBFUER010000001.1, read on the forward strand.
GGCAAGGTCGCGCTCGCGCGCTTTCGGATTGTCTGCCCGCGCCCGCCGGATTTCATGCGGGGCGGGTTTTACGCGCTGGTCCATGTCCTGCTTACCTGTCTGCCCTGTCTGGTAATTTACTTGTTGAGGATGAGCTTGCCCTGACGGGTGATCTTGAGCCGATAGAGCGCGCCATGGTGCTCGATGCCGATCTCGTGCTCGCCCTGGAACAGCGTGTTGGACGACAAGGTCCGCACCGCCAGCGGCACCCTGTCGAAGCGGGTCGGCGTCTCCTCGGAACGGCGGACGCGGTAACGGAAGTCATTGGGATTGTGGGTGTTCATTTCTGTCTATCCCTTTCCTGTGCCGGGCGTCTGGCTAGGCGTTGCAAAAATGCCGATTCATTTCTTGACTCGAATAATCATGTTTATTAGTCAGTGCATTACCGGACCAAATGAGTCAACATTTAAGACGCCGGACGAAATGAAAAATGCCAGCGAGCGCCGCCGCCAGCCAGCATCGAACCTGGATTTGGAGTTGGGGCAATGGGGTTGGCAAATCGTGGACGACTGGATCTGGCACACGCCGATCCGGCGCATCGGCCTATGGCAAAGACAATGGCAGCCTGGCTTGCGGGGGCAGCAGCGATCGTGTTGTTGACGCCGCCGGCCGGCGCGCAGCAAGCTACCGACCAGCAGCAGACTGATCCGAGCAAGAAAACCGAGGACACCAAGCCTGCGCCTGCCGGCGTGACGCTGCTCGACAAGATCCTCGTCATCAGCCGCACCGGCGAGACGGCGATCGAGTCGCTGGCCTCGGCCAGCCATGTCGACCAGGAACAGCTCGACCGCCGCATGGCGACGACACCCAACGAGATGCTTCTCGGCGTGCCGGGCGTCACCGTGCAGGCCGATGCACAGCGCGTCAGTTCCAGCATCAACATTCGCGGCCTGCAGGATTTCGGCCGCGTCGCGGTGATCGTCGACGGCGCCAGGCAGAATTTCCAGCGCTCCGACCACGGCACGCAGTCGACCTTCTATGTCGATCCCGAACTCATCAAGTCCGTCGACGTCGTTCGCGGTCCCACCGCCAACACCTATGGCTCCGGCGCCATTGGCGGCGTCGTCTTCTTTGACACCAAGGATGCCGAGGACTTCCTGAGGCCGGGTGAGACCTGGGCCGGCTCCGTCACCGGACGCTATGAGAGCAATGGCAAGGGCTGGACCGCCAGCGCGACCGGCGCCTACAAATTCAACGAAAACTGGGATGTCCTGGGCAACATCGTCTACCGCGACTACGACGACTACAAGAATGGCAGCGGCGACACCGTCGCCGGCACCGGCTTCGATGTGCTGAGCGGCCTGCTCAAGACCACCATCCGCCCGAGTGAAAACAGCGAATTGAAGCTCGGCTGGGTCGGTTCGAGCGATGGCTGGACCGAAACCAGCGGCGGCGTGCCGGCGAACGACGTCGACCTGAAGTCGAACACTTTTACCGCCCGCTACAACATCACCGACGATGCCAGGAGCTGGCTCGATCTCCACATCAACGCCTCCTACAACAAGACCAATCTCGACCTGACCACGCTCGTGCCGCAAAACCGGTTCGATCCGGTCACCGGCCTCCCCGTCGTGCTCCCGGCAGGCTCGACATCGACCTTCGATGTCGGCACCACCGGCATCGACATCTGGAACACATCGCGCTTCGAGACCGCCGGCATCGCGCACGAGCTGACCTATGGCGGCGACTGGGTCGGCGACAATGTCGAGACTGGCGGCACGGCCGGCGGCGACAGTTTTTACACGCCATCCGGCAAGCGCAACGTCTCGGGCGCCTACATTCAGGATAAGCTGAGCTGGGCCTGGCTCGAAGTCATCACCGGCCTGCGTTACGACAATTACAGCCTGAAGGATTCGGAGAACGAAACCTCAGGCGACAGGCTGTCGCCGCGCATCACCGTCGGTGTCTCGCCCTTCGAAAGCGCCAGCCTGGCTGGCCTGCAATTCTACGGCACTTACGCGGAAGGGTACCGCTCGCCGTCGCTGACCGAAACGCTGATCAGCGGCAACCATCCGGCCGGCGTCACCTTCCCGTTCCTGCCCAACCCGAACCTGCGGCCCGAAACCGGCAAGACCACCGAATTCGGCGTCAACTACAAGCTGAACGATATCATCGAAGCTGGCGACGCGTTCCGGCTGAAGGCCGCCTACTTCCACAACGATGTCGACGACTACATTGAGGGCGTGACGCTGTCGCCGTTCGACCCGACCAGCGGCTGCCTGTTCGGCCCCGGCATCCCGATCTGCTTCCAGTACCAGAACTTCGCCCAGGCCAAGATTAATGGCTTCGAGCTGGAAAGCGTCTACGATGCCGCCTGGGGTTACGCCGGGCTCTCGGCCTCGATCATCAACGGCCATACCATCTCCTATGAAGGTGAGCGGGCCGACCTTGCCACCATCCCGTCCTCGCAGGTCACCGGGCAGCTCGGCTTCCGCTTCCTTCAGGACAAGCTGACTGTTGGCGGCGAGGTGCAGTACAACGGCAAGCCCAAGGGCAATCCCGCGGCCAAGGATTATACGCTGGTCAACGCCTTCGCGAGTTACCAGGCAACCGACAATTTGAAGGTGGACTTCCGCGCCGACAATCTGTTCGACGTCAAATACACCAACCCGCTGAACGGCGGCACCACCGCCGTCATCTACGAGCCCGGCATCACGCTGAAGCTGGCCGCAACCATGCGCTTTGGAGGCTGACGTCAATGACAAGCTTGACGACATCGCTTCGTCTGTTGACCTCGATGCTGGCGATGTCGCTTGGCTCCGCGCCGGCGTGGGCTCAGTCCGCGCCGGCGCCGCAACTCAGCCTCGAGCTCAATGCCGCTCAGCCATCGGACAAGGGCTGCCGCCTGACCTTCGTCGTCAACAACGCGCTCGGCGCCGATCTGTCCAAGGCGGCCTTCGAGATCGCGCTTTTCAACGAGGCCGGTGTCGTCGACCGTCTCAGCGTGCTGGATTTCAAGGACCTGCCGGCCGGCAAGACCAAGGTGACCCGCTTCGATCTCGCCGGCACCGACTGCACCAAACTCAGCCGCGTGCTGATCAACAGCGCCACCGAATGCGCCGGCGCCGGTGTCGAGCCGGCTGCCTGCATGCGCGGCCTGAAGACTGAGACCAAGACCGGCATCGCCTTCGGCGTCTGAGGTGGGCCTGCATCCCGCCTTCAAGCAAGACAGCGCGGTTTGGCCCCTCTCCAGCCCACCGTCATGGCCGGCAACCGATCTTGATTTGACAATTCCGCCGCGCTCGCGGCAGGTCTCGCCGCGAACCATGCAGGACATCAACCCCCTCCCCGACGCCGGCAACGACCTGGCGATTGCGCCTGCCGAGCCGCTTGCGCAGTCGCGGCCGGCGTCAGCTGACCGCAAATGGACGGTGGCGATCATCGCCTCCTGCCTGCTTCATGCCGCGGCGGTAGCGTTTCTGATCTCGCCGGCCGGAACATTCGATTCCAGCAACGCAATACAGTCGGAGGGCGCCGATCAATCGGGCGCCGACGTGGTCGGCAGCGCTTTGGACAGCCAGGCTCCCGACGCGATCGATGTCGCCTTGGTGACCGATCCGCAGCCGCCCAAGCCCAAGGCCGTTAAACCCGCCCCGCCAGCCGAGGCGCCTCAGCCCGTCAAGGAGCCGCCGGCACCCGAGCCGGAGCCGGAAGCGGCCGAACAGGCAACCGCCGCTCCAGACACACTGACGGCCGCCATCCCACATGATCAAAGTGTCGCCCCAAGCGCCGAGAAGTCGACACAAGAGGCGGTGCAAACACAAAGCCTGGAGGCGCCTCCGGCAGACGAACCTCCTGTTGATTTGCCTGCTGCCAAGCCACCAGTTCCAAGCGCAAGGCCGAGTGCACCAGCGGGATCGGGAGATACGCGCGGGGCGGCAGATGGTGAGGAGCGCGACGCGCCGGCGGTTGCAAGCAAGGGTAAAAAACAGGGCGCGGCCGGCAATGCGATGGAAGCCCGCTACAGCGGTGAGATTCAGAAGAAGCTTGCCCGCGCCAACCGCCGCGTTTCGAAAGCGATTCAAGAAAAAGCTCTCAACAATGCCAGGGTCGTCTTCGTCGTCGCGGCTGACGGCAGCATCAGCGACTTGCAGCTTGCCGAGAGTTCTGGATCCGCAGAACTCGACCAATTCGCCCTGAAACTGGTGCGCCAGCAGGCTCCGTTCCCGCCCATCCCAACCGAAACCGGCAAGTCAAGCTGGGTGTTCAGGGCGCGGATCGGCCCGTTTTAAGACCATCGCAATTCATCCACGTCGAAAGGAAGCCAATGTACATCGCCATGAACCGCTTCAAGGTCCAGAACGGCTCCGAAACCGCCTTCGAGGATGTCTGGAAAAACCGCGATTCCAGCCTCTCGGAGATGAAAGGCTTCAGGGAATTTCATTTGCTGCGCGGCCCGGTCAACGAGACCGAGGGCTACACGCTATTTGCCTCGCATACGGTGTGGGCAAGCCAGGAGGATTTTGTCGCCTGGACCAAATCGGAGAATTTCCGCGCCGCCCACCGCAATGCCGGCACCTCCAAGGTGCACTATCTCGGCCATCCGCAGTTCGAAGGCTTTTCGGTCGTCGAAGGCGCCTGAGACGGCCTCACCAGAGGACGGTTCCGGTCCGCACCATCCCGATCTGCCCTCGCCCGAACATCAGTGCCTTTGCGGCCTGCCGATCCTCAGGCGGTTGCCAAGCCGAACAGCCGCCGCAACGACCGGACGAAGCGCTTGCGCCGCAGCCGGATCCGGCCGCGCCGATCCAGGAAAGGCAACAGGCGCGGATCATCTGCCAAAACGCCAAAACGTCTGACGTGCTGCGACAGGAATTCGGGCAAGAAGGCCTTGCCGTTGGCGGCTCTCAGCAAAGTCGCGTTGGCCAGGACATAATCAAGGACATCCAAAGCCCTGACGGTCTCGCGCGCCTGATAACCCGGCGACAGTTGCACGTGGCCGCCGGCAAAAGAAACATTGGTTGATTCATTGGCCCCATGCAGGCGATAGAGGCCTAGGCATTCGGACAGGATCAGGCTGCCTGCCGCCAGATGCGCACATGTCGCCGCAAGATAATCGGTCCCCATCTCGGCCTTGAATGGAAAAGCCAGAACCGGCTCCAGCGCGCCACGCCGGAAAAGCAGCGATGACGTCGGCGCCCATATCCAGCCATAGGCATCAGGGCCAAAATAGGTGATCGGATACTCCGACGAATAGGCGATGTCGGGCGCAAGGTCACCAAGCTGCTTGCCGGGCGTGACGGCCAGGCCCCGCGCGTCCGGTTTGAAACGCGGCTTGCGCAGGACAAGATATGTGCCGCTCAAAAGTTGGCGATCGCGGTCGATCAGAAAAAGATCGCAACTCGACAAGGCCGCCGTGCGTGTCGCGTTCAAATGGGCCGACAGATGCGCCAGCAGAAAATCCGGCAGCCACACATCGTCGGAATCGAGAAACGCCACGAACGGCGCATCGGTCGCGGCGAAGCCGTCGCGAAATCCCGCGAGTTGTCCGCCATTCTCCGCGCGCGCCAGGAGGCGAAAGCGCGGATCGTCTATTGTCTGGAGGAGTTGCCGGATATGTTCGGCCGAGCCATCGGTCGAGGCATCGTCGACGATGACGCAGTCCCATCTCTGATAGGTTTGCGCCAGGACCGAACGAATGGCGTCCTCGACATAGGGGCGGTAGTTATGGCTGGTGATGACCACCGACACGCGCGGCAGCTCAAACGGTCGGAACGTGTCTTCCATCTGTTCGGCTGCGCCCGCTCACGTTGCTGCCTGCTAGCGCATACCCTTACTATCCGAGGCAGGCAAGCGAGCCGCGAAAAGTCCCCTACGCTGCGGCGAGCAGGCTGGCATTGCCGCCGGCAGCCGTGGTGTCGACACAGACGGCGCGTTCATGCGCGTAGGCCGCCGGGTTGAGCACTTCGGTGACCAGCGGCACGATCGGACCGGTCCGGTTGGCGATCACCTTGCGCACGATGCGCGCCGCCTCGGGCTTGCCCGAGAAGGCGACGACGTCGACGCGCAGCGAGCGCGCCTCGACCGGATCGGGCCGGCCATCTATGGCGGCCAGCGGCAGCCCCTTGCCGGTCAGCGCCGACAGGGCTGCCGGCGCCCCCGGCGCCACGGCCAGCACCGCGTTGCCTGCCGCCAGCGCCTGGATCGTCTGCGCCAGCAGCGTGTCGCCGTCCGGCCCGAGGCACAGCACCCGGCCGCGCGGCGAAAGCGACAGCGTGTTGGCCTCTCCGGTCGGTCCCGGCAGGTCGACCTGACCGAAATCGATGCCGGCGGCAGCGCCGATCGCTGCCGCGCCCTTGCCGCGCAGATGTTTTCTCAAAATGGCGATGCGGTCCGGCCGCGTCGACCAGCCGCCAAGCGTCGGATCGGGCAGATTGTCGGCGAGTTCGGTGGCCGTCACCTTGTCGCCCTCGGCAATCTCGGTGGCAGCTTCCGGTCCCTTGCGGAAACGCCGGAGATAATGCGGTCCGCCGGCCTTCGGCCCGGTGCCGGAAAGCCCCTCGCCGCCAAAGGGCTGCGAGCCGACGACGGCGCCGATCTGGTTGCGGTTGACATAGATGTTGCCGGCATGGATGCCGTCGACGAAATGCTGGACGCGGCCTTCGATGCGGGTGTGCAGGCCGAACGTCAGGCCATAGCCCTTGCGGTTGATGGCGGCGATGACGGCGTCGATCCCGTCGGCGTCGAAGCTGGCGACATGCAGCACCGGGCCGAACACTTCGCGCTCCATCTCCTCGATGCCTTTGACCCGGAAAACATGCGGCGCGACGAAGCGGCCATCCTTCGGCGCCTCGAGCTTGGCGATCAGCCGGCCCTGCAGGCCCATCGTCGTGCAATAGTCGCGGATCGAGCTTTGCGCCTCATCGTCGATCACCGGCCCGACATCGGTCGAAATCTGCCAGGGATCGCCGATGGTGAGCGCCTCCATGGCGCCTTTCAGCATCTCCAGCATCTTCTTCTCGACGTCCTTCTGCACATAGAGCACGCGCAACGCCGAGCAGCGCTGGCCGGCACTCTGGAAGGCAGACGCTAGTATGTCGCGCACCGCCTGTTCGGGGAGTGCTGTGGAATCGACGATCATTGCGTTGAGGCCGCCGGTCTCGGCGATCAGCATGGCGTCGGGCGCAGCCGTCTCGGCCAACTGCTTCTCGATCAGCTTGGCGACCTCGGTCGAACCGGTGAAGCAGACGCCGGCGATGCGCGGATCCGCCGTCAGCGGTCCACCGACCGACGGGCCGTCGCCGGGCAGAAGCTGGATGACGTCCTCCGGCACGCCGGCCTCGCGCAACAGTTCGACGGCACGGAAGGCGATCAGCGGCGTCTGTTCGGCCGGCTTGGCGATGACCGAGTTGCCGGTGACCAGTGCTGCCGCGATCTGGCCGGTGAAGATGGCGAGCGGAAAGTTCCACGGCGAGATGCAGACGATGGCGCCGCGCGCCTCGGTGCCCGCTTCGTTGTTGGCGGCCTCGGCCGCGTAGTAGCGCAGAAAGTCGACGGCTTCGCGCACTTCGGCGACGCCGTCGGCCAGCGACTTGCCGGCTTCCCTTGTGGCGAGCGCGAAGAACTCGACGGCATTGGCCTCATAGAGATCGGCCGCGCGGTTGAGGATGGCCGCGCGCTCGGCGACGGGACGTTTCGCCCAGGCCGGCTGCGCTTCGACCGCAAAGCGCACGGCCGTCGCGACCTGCTTGGCCGCGGCTTCGCTGACCGTGCCGACGATCTCGGCAGGCTTCGCCGGATTGACCACCGGGCGCTGCTTGCCGTAGCCGGCAGCACGCGTGATCGGCTTGGCATGCCAGCGCTCGGGCCCGGCGAAGGCCGCCTTGGCCTTGTCGATCGCCGCCAGCGTCACCGGATCGGTGATGTCGAAACCCTTCGAATTACGCCGACCGACGCCGAAAATCGTCGCCGGGCGAGCGATTGCCGGATTGGCGGCGGGGCCCTGGGCCTCGACCGTCTCGAGCGGATCGCGCGCAATATCCTCCGGTTCGACGTCCTCATCCGTGAGCTGATGGACGAAGGAGGAGTTGGCGCCATTCTCCAGCAAGCGGCGGACCAGATACGCGAGCAGATCGGAGTGCGCGCCGACCGGCGCATAGATGCGGCAGCGCGTGCCTTCGCTCTGGCGCACCGTCTCATGCAGCGCCTCGCCCATGCCGTGCAGGCGCTGGAATTCGAAGGCGTCGCGATTGTCGGCCATCGACAGGATAGCGGCGACGGTGTGGGCATTGTGGGTGGCGAATTGCGGGTAGATGCGGTCGGTCATCGACAGCAGCTTCTTGGCGCAGGCCATGTAGGAAACGTCGGTGTTGGCCTTGCGGGTGAAGACGGGGTAGCCGGCAAGGCCCAGCGTCTGCGCCCGCTTGATCTCGGTGTCCCAATAGGCGCCCTTGACCAGCCGCACCATGATGTTGCGGTCGTACTTTTTCGCCAGCGCATAGAGCCAGTCGATGGTAAAGGCCGCGCGTGGCCCATACGCTTGCACCACGACGCCAAAGCCGTTCCAGCCGGCAAGTTCCGGCTCGGCCAGCACGCGCTCGATGACATCCAGCGACAGGTCGAGCCGGTCGGCCTCCTCGGCGTCGATGTTGAGGCCCATGCGCGAATGCCGCGCGGCCAGCGCCAGCGACAGCAGCCGCTCGGCCATGACAGGCAGCATCTTTTCCTTCTGCGCCTCTTCATAGCGAGGATGCAGCGCCGACAGCTTGACCGAGATGCCATGGTTCTGCCTGATATCGGGACCGTTCGAGCCGGAATCGAGCGAGGAAATGGCATCGGCATAGGCCTTGAGGTAGCGCAGCGCATCGGCCTCGGTGCGGGCGGCCTCGCCCAGCATGTCGAAGGAGTAGAGATAGCCTTTCTGGATCATCGCCTTGCCGCGCTTGACGGCCTCCGCAATGGTGCGGCCGAGCACGAACTGTTCGCCCATTTCGCGCATGGCGGCGGCGACCGCCTTGCGAATGACCGGTTCGCCCAGCCGGCGCACCATAGAGCGCAGTGTGCCTTCAATGCCGCCCTCGCCCTCGTCGAGCACGCGACCGGTCAGCATCAGCGCCCAGGTCGAGGCGTTGACGAAGATCGAGCTCGAACCGCCTGAATGCGCCGACCAGTCATGCGGCGCGATCTTGTCGGCGATGAGGTCGTCCATGGTCTCGGTGTCGGGCACGCGCAGCAGCGCCTCGGCCAGGCACATCAGTGCCACGCCTTCCTTGGTGGAGAGCCCATAGGCCGAGAGAAACACCTCCATCAGCCTGGGGTCAGACGAGCCGCGCACCGCCCGCACCAGATCGGCGGCACGAGCCGAGATCGCATCGCGGTCTTTGGTGGAAAGCCCGGTTGCTTCGGCAAGCCTCTTCACCGCCGCGTCTTCGTCGGGCAGGTAGTTGGCGCGGATCTGCTGGCGGATGGTGTCGAGCGGCATGGCGGTCCTGCGGAGCGAGCATCTGGGAGCGGGCCGGCGGTCGCCGGACCGAATGGCGCAAGCTAGCACAGAGCCGTATTTTCAGCCGGTCCAAAGAAATCGACATGGCAGGTCGATTGATCTATGATTGCGGTCAAATTCTTGTCAGATGGACTGCAATATCGGTGACTGAAGACCAATTGGACCGCATCGACAAAAACATCCTCTCGGCGCTGGCGCGCGACGGGCGGTTGTCCATGTCGGAACTGGCTGGCAAAGTCGGCCTGTCGAAGACGCCGGTGCAGGCGCGGGTGAAGCGCCTGGAGAAAGACGGCTATATCAGGGGCTACCAGGCAATCATCGACCGCGAGCGCATGGGTGAAGGCCATGTCGCCTTCGTCCAGGTCAAACTGTCGGACACGCGCTCGGCCGCGCTCGACGCTTTCAACCGCGCCGTGCAGGCGGTACCGGAGATCGAGCAGTGCCACATGATGGCATCGAGCTTCGACTATCTGCTGAAAGTCCGCACCACCGACATTGCCGCCTACCGCCGCGTGCTCGGCGAACACATCTCGGCCCTGCCCCACGTCGCCCAGACCTCGACCTTCGTGGCGATGGAGACGGTGAAGGATCGCTGACTCCTCAATCCGACAGCGTCTTCAAAAACGCCACCAGCGCCGCGCGTTCGCGCTCCGACAGCTGCAGCGGGTGCACCTCGGAGGTGCCCTCGACAGCCGCCTCCGCCTTCGCATAATGCGCCACGACCTCCTCCAACGAGGAGAACTGTCCGGCATGCATGTAGGGCGGCCGCGTCGCCGCGCCTCGCAGCGATGGCGTCTTGTAGGCGCGCATCAGTTCGGGCGCGTCCTTGACCATGAAACGCAGCTCGCCGCAGGCGCTGGTATCGCCATCGCGAAAGGCGCCGAAGCAATTGAACGGATCGGCCTGGACTTGGGCAACCGCGTCGAAGCGGCCGCGATCCAGCGGCAGATCCTTGACCGGCGGCACGCCGGTGTTGTGGAAAGAGTTGTCGGTGAAGCGCGGACCGTTATGGCAGGTCACGCAATTGGCCTTGCCGATGAATAGTTTCAGCCCGAGGATTTCCTCCGGCGAAAACGCAGCGTCGGCTTTCGGCTTGGCGCCGGACGCCAGGTCGATGGCAAACCGGTCGAAGCGCGTCTGCGCCGGTTCGATCGACCGTTCGAAGGCGGCGATCGCCTTGCCGATGTTGGAAAAGACGCGGTTGACGTCGTCCATTTGGGCCGCAGTCATCGCCTTCCACGCCGCCTGCTCGGCTTCGTTGCCGAGCGGGCTGGCATTGGCCGGGACAGTGGAAAGGTCAGGAAGCGGCCCGAAGATGCGCTCGTAGCGGGCGCCGAAACGCTTCTGGATGTAATGCGCGAAAGCGGCGCGGTTTCCCGCCTGTTCGAGCGGGTTTTCCAGCGGCGTCAGCGCCTGCGCCCAAAGGCTGTCGCGCCGTCCGTCCCAGAAGAGCCACGGATTGCGCGCCACGCCAGCCAGCGGCATCGAGCGCCGGTTGGTGCGGCCGACGCCGACGGCCTGCGGCAGGTCGTCCTGGAACTGCCGGTCGATCTTGTGGCAGGTCGAGCACGACACGGTGCCGTCATGGCTCATGCCCTGGTCGAAGAACAAAGTGGAGCCCAGGGCCGCGGCGGCCGGCACGTCGGCGAAGCGGTTGGTCGTATCGGGCTTCAGCGCCGGCAAGGCGTTCAGCGCCAGTGAAGCGATTGTCTTTTTCTCGGCATCTGAAAATTGCGGCTTGCCGCAGCCCGCAGTGAGCAGAACCGCTGCCAGTGCCAGAAGGCGCAACAGGCGGTTCATCGGCTCACAGCACCACGTTGAAGACGACCGTGTCGGAACCGGCCGCGGCAGAAATGGCGAAGCGCAACTGCCACACGCCGCTCATGGTGAACTTCAGCCCCTCGATGCGGTAGCGCCCCTCGCCCAGATAGTCGGTGGCTTGAGGGCTGGTCGGCAGGCCGTGATTGTGCTGCGGCATGCCGCCGGAGACCGAGATCGCCGCACCTTCCACGGGATCGCCTTTGACCGTCTTCAGGGTGAGCAGCCAGGATTGCAACTCGCCTTGCTTGATAACGCCCCGCTCCGGCTGGAAACTGGCAACAAACAGGCCGTTCGCCGTTTTCTTCGAGCGCGAAACATCCGGGCCTGGCGCCGATTGCGGCGCGGTCAGATAGACGATCGCCAATATGCCAGCCAGCAAGGCGGCCAGACCAAGGCCCGCAAGAAGATAACGCCATAGTGATGCCAAACCGGTTCCTCTTCCAAACATAACGTCTCAGGGAGCAATTCGCGTCCCGCCGCTTCTGTGGGAAAACGCTTCTTGCGCAAAAAACCGCCCCCGCCAAGCATGGCGCTGCCGGACGCAAAAAGCTACAGGACCGAAACCAACCCCCGAGGGAGAGTTATGGCAGCAGACGGCGTCGCTTCGATCGGTGAATGCATGCTCGAACTGTCCGGCCAGACCGGGCCGAACTGGCGCATGGGCTTTGCCGGCGACACGTTCAACACGCTGTGGGCGCTGCATGCGCTGAGCGGCGAGCGGCCCGCCACTTACGTCTCTGCCTTCGGCGACGATCCGTTCTCGCAGGGTCAGATCTCGTTCTTCGCCGAAAACGGCATCGGCATTGGCGCCAGCCCGGTCATCCCGGGCGCGCGGCCCGGCCTCTATGCCATCACCTTGACCGGCGCCGAGCGCGCCTTCACCTATTGGCGCAGCGATGCGGCAGCCAGACGGCTTGCCTCGGACCCCACCGCCTTGGCAAAAAGCCTTGAAAACCAGGCGCTTGTGTATTTTTCCGGAATCACCTTGGCAATTCTGGACGGCGCCGCGCGCAAGACGCTGCTGGCGGCCATCGCCAAGGCGCGCGCCGCCGGTTCGTTGGTCGCCTTCGACCCCAACTACCGGCCGCGCCTGTGGCAAAGCCGCGAGGAGGCGCAAGCCGCGATCCTCGGCGCGCTTGCCGTCACCGACATCGCGCTGCCGACCTTTCCCGACGAGCAGATGCTGTTTGGCGATACGGCACCGCAGGTGACCGCCGAGCGATTGGGAAAGCTGGTTAGCGAGGTCGTCGTCAAGAATGGCGAGGAGCCGGCGCTGATCGCCACTGGCGGGACGCTGCAGCCGGTTCCGGCCCAGCATGTCGCTGTCCCCGTCGACACCACCGGCGCCGGCGATTCCTTCAATGGCGGCTATCTCGCCGCCCGGCTTGCCGGCCATGTGCCGGCCGAGGCCGTACAGCGCGCGCACCATGTCGCCGCCGCCGTCGTGCAGGTGCGCGGCGCGCTGGCGCCGTTCGAGGTTCTAAAAACCGCTTTCGAGGGCTGACACCTTAAGGAAGCCGGAAGCGGTATTCCGTCACTTGATGATAGATCTGGCCCGGCCACAGCGTCGCCTGCGGGAAATAGGGCCGGTTCGGCGCGTCGGGCCAGGCCTGCGCTTCCAGGCAAAAGCCGGAAAACGCCTTGTAGCGCCGCCCGTCCAGGCCGCCCGAGGTCGGTGCGACATACTGGCCGGTGTAAAGCTGCAGGCCGGGCTCGGTGGTCCAGACTTCCATCTCGACGCCTGAATTGGCGCCTTGAGCCCACGCCACCTGGTGAAGCGGTCCTCGGTCTGACGCCAGGCAGAAATTGACATCGTAGGGGAGTTGCTCGCCTTCCGTTTCCATGCGCAGCGGCCGCGCCTGGCGGAAGTCGAAAGGTGTGCCGTCGACAGGCTTGATCACGCCGGTCGGGATCATCTCGCCATCGACCGGCGTATAGGCGCCGGCATTCAGCATCAGCCGATGGTCGAGGATGTCACTGCTGCCGCCATCGTCGAGATTGAAATAGGAATGCTGCGCCAGATTGCACAGCGTCGGCTCCTCGCAAGTGGCGGTCAGTTCCATGGAGAGCGTGCCGGGGATCTTCAGCCGGTAGGTGCAGGTGACGTCCAGCGCGCCGGGAAAGCCCATCGTGCCGTCGGGATCGTGCAGCGTCAGCGTGACAAAATCCCGGCCGTGCAGCGAAACCGTCCATGGCCGGTGGAAAAACCCCTGCGAACCGCCATGCAGCGTGTGTTTGCCGAGGAAGTTGCGCTCGGTCTGGTAGCGCTGGCCGGCAATGGTGAAGCGGCCGTCGCGGATTCGGTTGGCATAACGACCGACGACCGCGCCGAAGAAGGCCCGGTCGGTCTCGTAAGGCTCGAAGCGGTCATAGCCCAGCACCAGCGGCGCATCGTGGCCGGCGAGCCGCAGATCCTGGATGATGGCGCCGAGCCCGATGATGTTGGCGCTGATGCCGCCGCCGCGGATGGTAAAACGGCGCACCGGTTCGCCCGCCTGCGTCGTGCCGAAGACCTCGCCGTCCTTCATCGCTATGCCCAAACGTTGGTTCGTTGATCCATGGACTTAGGCTGGCTGGCGGTGGTCTGGCAAGGGCAGGCTCGAGGCCTGCCCTGTCCGTCAATGCTTCAGAGGCCGAGGCCGCCGATGCAGACATATTTGGTGTCGAGATAGTCCTCGATGCCCTGATGTCCGCCTTCCTTGCCGAGGCCCGATTCCTTGACGCCGCCGAACGGCGCTTCCGGCGTGGTGATCAGGCCTTCATTGACGCCGACCATGCCGTATTTCAGGCCTTCCATGACGCGGAAGGCGCGGCCGAGATCGCCCGTGTAGAAATAGGCGGCAAGGCCGAACTCGGTGTCGTTGGCGAGCGCGATGGCCTCTTCCTCGGTCTCGAACTTGAACACCGGGGCGATCGGGCCAAAGATCTCTTCCTTCATGAAGCGCATGTCAGGCTTGGCATTGGCGATGACGGTCGGCTGGAAGAACGAGCCGCCAAGCGCGTGGCGCTTGCCGCCGGCAACGACCTTGCCGCCCTTGGACGTGGCGTCGGCGATGAATTCCTCGACCTTCTCCACCGCCTTCACATCGATCAGCGGCCCCTGCTGCACGCCCTCTTCGAGGCCGGAGCCGACCTTCAGGCCATTGCTGGCGACGACCAGCTTCTCGACAAACTTGTCGTAAATGCCGGCCTGAACCAGGAAGCGGTTGGTGCAAACGCAGGTCTGCCCGGAATTGCGGTACTTCGCCGTGATGGCGCCGGCGACGGCACGATCGAGGTCGGCGTCGTCGAAGACCAGGAACGGCGCATTGCCGCCGAGTTCCATCGACACTTTCTTGACGGTGACCGACGACTTCTGGATCAGAAGCTTGCCGATCTCGGTCGAGCCGGTGAAGGTGATTTTCGATATCAGCGGGTTGGCGCAGATCTCATCGCCGATTTCGGCGGCCGAGCCGGTCAGGATGTTGACGACGCCCTTGGGGAAGCCGACTTCCTCGGCAAGCGCGCCCCAGGCAAGGCCGGAGTACGGCGTCTGCGAGGCCGGCTTGACCACGGCGGTGCAGCCGGCGGCAAGGGCCGGGCCGAGCTTGCGGGCAAGCATCGAGGACGGGAAATTCCACGGCGTAATCGCAGCGATGACGCCGACCGGCTCTTTGGTCACCAGGATGCGGCGATCGCCCCACGGTGACGGCACGACATCGCCATAGGTGCGGCGGCCTTCCTCGGCGAACCACATGATATAGGCTGCGGCCGAGCCGATCTCGCCCTTGGATTCGGCCAGCGACTTGCCCTGCTCGATGGTGAGCAGTTCGGCCAGCACGTCCTGATTGTCCATCATCGCGTCATGCAGCTTGCGCAGGAGCTTCGAGCGCTCCAGCGCGGTCGTCTTGCGCCAGCTCTTGAAGGCTTCGCTGGCGGCTTCGATGGCACGGCGGGTTTCCGCCTTGCCCGACTTCGGCACGGTGCCGATCTTCAGGCCGGTGGCCGGGTTGTTGACGTCGACGGTCTGGCCGCTGTCGGCCTGCACCCATTCGCCATTGATGAGATTGGCCTGGCGCATGAAATGGCTGGTTTTCTGAAGCATGGTCTAGCCTCCGTTCGGCGCACTGACGGGCCGGTCTGTGAATGTCTTCGATGAGCGTACGCGATGGCGTGTATGCCCGGCACGCTGAAAAGCCACTGCTCTTTACCTAGGGCAAGCCCCGCAAGCAATTGCAAGATGGCATATAGGCTTTGGGCCAGCCAAACACCAGAGAAAATTCACATGTAAACTAGTTTCGAGTCCTAGCCTATCCAAAGACGTGAACCACCACCGTCAGCCAGAACGTCGTGGTGAGAGCGGCCAAGGCCGTGGCGATGGTCATCTGGTTCGACGCCAGCGCCTGACCGGTGTTGAACTGCACCGCGATTAGATAGGAATTGACCCCGGATGGCATGGCAGCAACCATCACCGCCACTTTAGCCGTCAGGGGCGGCAGGCCGAGCAACCAGACGAAGACCAGGACCAGCGCCGGCATCAGGAACAGTTTGAGGGCTGACAGTACCAGCGCCGGCCTGACATTGCCCGATATGCCGAAGCGGCGCAGGCTGAGCCCCATGGCGAACAACGCCACCGGCCCCGCCGTAGCGGCCAGCGCATCCACCAGGCGCATGGCGACGTCAGGCAGCGGCGCACCGGTTATGCGCCATGCAAGCCCCGCCAGAATGCCGATGATCAGCGGATTCGTGAACACCCGCCTGAGAAATCTACGGACAACGCGCCAGGGATGCACGGGTTCGCCGCTGCCGCGGCCGAACACTTCGAACAGCACGATCGAGGCCATCAGCATGGTCGGCAGATGCACCGAGACCAGCAGGGACAGCACCTCGAAGCCTTCCGTTCCGAATATGCCGAGGATGAAGGGAATGCCGAGCAGCACGACATTTGAAAACGCCGATGACACCCCACCGACGACGCCGGCGCGGGCATCCCTGCCGAAGACACGGGTGGTGACCAGATGGCCGGCGGCCCAGGTGATGGCGACGGCCGCGAAGTAAGCGCCCCACAACGACCATGGCGCGACGCCATGAAAATCGGACTTCACCATCGTCTGGAACAGCAGCAGCGGCATCGCCACGTTGACGGCGAATTCCGATATGCCCTCGCCGCTCGCCGGCCGGAGATAGCCGGTCCACCCGGCGATATAGCCAAGCGCGACAAGGCCGAAGACAAAGAGGACGGTTTCGATAAGCGCGGACATTTCCCGAGGGATAAGCGAGCCATGCTCGCGGCGCAATCGCGCCTGAATTTGATCATCGTCGGCCGGCAGGCTTATAGAGGGTTTGGATCATTGGGCGGACGAAACGACAAATGGCCTTTGTCGGCATCTCGAAAGGCAATCTTGTCCGGCGGCTGACGGCTTTCGTCGCCGTGCTGCTTTGCCTTGCCGTATCTGTGGCTCAGGCCGCCGAGACCAAAAGCCTCAAGGGCGTGGCGCTGATCATCGGCCAGTCGAAATACGACCATATCGCAGCCCTTGCCAATCCGGCCAACGATGCCCGCGACATGGCCAAGATGCTGACCGACCTCGGCTTCGATGCCCGCAACGTCACCGATCGCGATGCCGCCAAGCTGAAGCGCGACCTGGAGCGGTTCACCGAGGACGCCGAAGGTGCCGACGTCGCCTTCATCTATTATTCCGGCCACGGCATCGAAGCCGGCGGCGAGAACTATCTGGTGCCGGTCGACGCCGACGTCTCCTCGCTGAAAAATGCCGGTGAGGCGCTGGTGCCGATTTCCGCCGTCATGGACGAATTGAAGAAGACCGTGCCGGTGACGATCGTGCTGCTCGACGCCTGCCGCACCAATCCGTTTCCGGCCGACGCGGTCGTGCGCCGGGCGCCGACGGCATCCGCCGAGCCCATTGGCGCTGGCGGACTTGAACCGGTGCGCGGCGCCAAGGCGCTTGGCAACGCCTCGGCGGAGGATGCCAGCCTCGGCACCGTGGTCGGCTTTGCCGCCGAACCGGGCCGCCCGGCGCTCGATGGCGCCGCCGGCGAAAACAGCCCCTACGCCGCCGCCCTGCTGCGCCATCTCACCGCGATGAAGGGTACGGAATTCGGCTCGGTCATGCGCATGGTGACCGAAGAGGTCTATCTCGACACCAAGGCAAAGCAGCGCCCCTGGGTCAATGAGAGCCTGCGCCGGCTGCTCTATTTCGGCGTCGCGCCGCCGGAGCCGACCGGCGATGACGGGCTGATCACCGGCGAGCGGCGGCAATTGCTGCTGACCATTTCCGACCTGCCCGACCCCAAGCGGGCGCAGGTGGAGCTGGCCTCGCTGCAGGATGGCGTGCCGCTCGATGCGCTCTACGGCGTGCTCAAGGCGCTCGGCACGGAAAAGATCCCCGAAGACCCGACCGACCTGCAAAAGGTGCTCGACGGCCAGGCCGAACGCCTGAAGAAGATGATGGCCGAGCGCGCGGCGCTGCGCACCGACGACCCTGAGATCTCGCGCCTGGTCGCGTCCGCCGACAAGGCCATCGGCCAGGGTGCCATGATGACGGCGCGCAAATTCCTCGATGACGCGGTCGGCCGGGTCGAGGAAAACAGCGGTGCGGTTGACGAGGCCGAGGATCTGCTGCGCAAGAAGCGCATCGCCGATGCCGCCATCTATGCCAAGCGCGCCGACGCTTCGGCACTGGTCTTCGACTACAAATCCGCCGCCACCGATTACGCCAAGGCATTCTCGCTGGTCGAGAAATGGGACGAAAAGCTGCGCTGGAACTACAAGAACCAGGAGGCCGAGGCGCTCGGCGCCCATGGCGACGCGACCGGCGATCTCGATGCGCTGCAGCGCTCCCTCAAGGCCTATGATGTGATCCTCGGCTATATCCCCAATGGCGAACACAATCGCGACTGGGCGATCACCCGCAACAACAAGGCGGCCGTGCTGTGGACCATTGGAGAGCGCGAGACCGACACCGCGCATCTCGAGGAAGCCGCACAGATCTTTCGCGATTCGCTCGCCGTGTTCGAACGCGAGAAGGACGATACCAACTGGGCTGCCGCGCAAGGCAATCTCGGCAGTGTCCTGTTGAAGATCGGCGAACGCGAGAGCGACCCGAAGCGTTTGAACGAGGCCGTGGCGGCGATGCGCGCCACGCTGGAGAAGCGCCCGCGCGACAAGCTGCCATTGGACTGGGCCTCGGCGCAGATGAATCTCGGCATCGCGCTCTACGCGCTGTCCGAGCGCGAACCGGGCGGCGAGCGCCTGGCTCAAGCCGAGGCCGCCTACCGGCTGGCGCTGGAGGAATACACGCGCGAAAAGACCCCGGTGCAGTGGGCAATGGTCCAGAACAATCTCGGCAACACGTTGGTCACTCAAGGCACCCAGCTGAACGACAAGGCCAAGATCGACGCGGCGGCAGCTGCTTTCCGCGCCGCGCTTGAGGTGCGAACCCGCGAAACTTTCCCGATCTCCTGGGCCACCACCCGGCTCAACCTCGGCAATGCACTGAGCGGCGCCGCCCGCTTTGAGATCGGCACCGGCGCGCTGGAAGAGGCGGCAGCCGCCTATGACGATGCGCTGACGGTGTTCACCCGCCGGCGCTTTCCGATGGACTGGGCCTCGGCGCAGAACAATCTCGGCTCGATCTACCAGACGCTTGGCCAGCGCACCCAGGATGTGGCCAGGCTCGAACAATCGGTCGCCGCGTTTCAGGCGGCGCGGCAGGTCTATGTCAGGCGGAAATTCCCCCTCGACTGGGCAAACTGCTACTACAATCTCGGCAACACGCTGATGCTGCTCGGCGTGCTCTCCGATAAACCGGACTATTACGACCAGGCGGTCGGGGCCTTTCGCGACGCCTTGCGCGAGCACAAGCGCGAGACGGTGCCGCGGCTATGGGCGCTAAGCCAGGCCGGCCTCGGCTCGGCGCTGAGCTGGCACGGGCTCAACAACGGCGATGCCAAAGACCTGGCCGATTCGATCGCCGCACGCAGGGCAGCGCTCGAAGTGCTGACCGCCGAAACAGCCCCCGTCGACTGGGCGAACGCCGAGAGTGGCATCGGCACGACCCTGCTCAATCTCGGCAATCTCGAACGAACCGGCAAATATCTCGACGAGGCCGAGGCTGCCTTCACGGCAACGCTGAAAGTGTTCACCCGCGAGAGCCTGCCGCTGCAATGGGCCGGCCAGCAGAACAATCTCGGCGACGTCTACTGGAACCGCGGCACCTATGGCGGTGGCAAGGCCGATTTTCAAAAGGCGATCGCCTTCTTCGAAAATGCCAAGCAGGGCTACACCGAAGGCGGCGTCACGATGGCCATCCCGCTGACCGACAAGAAGATCGATCTGGTGAAGAAGCAGATGGCGAAAATGTGAGGCTGCGAGCCTACTGTCAGCCTGTCGCTTGTCTTTGTGCCGGCTTTCCGATCCCTATATGCGAATAACGGGAGCCGATTTCTGGCTCCCTAGAGGAAACCGATGATTCGATTTGTGCTGGCGCTGTTCCTGCTTGCCGTTCCGGCAGTTGCCCATGCGACGGACGCCGGCTGGGCGTTGCTGCGCGACGGCGGCCGTGTCGTGCTGCTGCGCCATGCGCTGGTCACCGGCACCACCGACCCCGCCAATTTCGACATCGGCAACTGTGCGACCCAGGTCAATCTGTCGGCACGCGGCAAGCAGCAAGCAAACAAGATTGGCGCCTTGTTCGGCGCTCGTTCCGCTCCCGTGGAGCGCGTGCTGTCCAGCCGCTATTGCCGCTGCCTCGACACCGCCCGCATCGCCTTCGAAGCGGAACCGGAGCTTTTTGCACCCCTCGACCTCCTGAAGAGCGATCCCACCGAAAAGGCGGCGCAACTCGACGCGGTCATGAAGGAAATCCGCGCCTATTCTGGCTCGGACAATCTGGTCATGGTCACCCATCTGGAAAACATCCAGGCGCTGACCGGCGTGTCGCCGCGCGAAGGCGAAGCGGTGGTGGTGGAGCCGCAAGGCGACGGCTTGCGCGTGCTTGGCCGCGTCACTTTCTGACAAGCCCGCCAGCCCTGCGCACTGTTGCCGAAATACCACCACCGAAAGAAGCCGCAAATTCGCCCCGACAATGCCGCTTGCGACAACCCGTCGCAGGGTCTATAGGCGCGCTCCCGGTCACGAAAACCGAAGCGAGCACAACGGTTGGAGCTTTCGTCTCCGCCCGTGCAGGCGGCTTTGCCGCCCTGTATACGGCGCCGTTTTGGGGATTGGGATCGCGGATGTAGCTCAGAGGGAGAGCGCCGGATTTGATCCGGAGGTCGCAGGTTCGAGTCCTGCCGTTTGCACCACGGATAGCTCAGTTTGGTTAGAGCGTCAGACGTTTAATCTGATTGTCGAAGGTTCGATTCCTTCTCCACTGGCCTGAAAAGCCAACACCCCTGCCAGGTGTTATCCGAAAAACGGTCCGGGGACCGGAATGCTGAAGACCTCAAGGCGGCTAAAGCCCACGGGCGGAGGCCGTATCGAAAGGTCCGACGCCATCGGTTCGCGGCCAGGCCCGCGGTGACGATCGAGGCGCAGCGTCGCCGGCAAGGGAGGCTTCGGCCTCCGGCGCTCGCTTCACTGCCCCGCGATCCGCTCCCGAAGGCCCGCCGCGGCTTGATGCCACCGGTCCCCGGATCATTCGTGCCGGGAACGACGAAGTGAAACGAGAAACGAGAAGGAAGATCGACGCATGACGTGACGCCTCGCATGGGGCCATGCCCGACAGGAGCAAGACAATGACGACTATTCTCGACAAGGTTCTTGGACGCGAGCGCGTCCTCGTAAAGGAAAACGAACGTGCCCTCACCCTCTACAAGGGGGAGATCAAGGCTGTCCTGCTGCCGGGCGAGCATTCGCTCGTCAACCGGCGCGGCAACCTCGAAGTATCGCGGCACGATCTGAAGAACCCGGAATTCGTTTCGGCGTACGAGAAGGCCTTGTTCGACAAGCTCCCGGATGTGGCCGCGCGTCATTTCACCGTCGTTCGCACCGGGCGCACGGATGTCGCCGTCATCGAGCGTGACGGCAACCTCCATGCCGTGCTGGCGCCGGACCGCAAGCTTGTGCTGTGGACGGATGCCGGGCCGTGGAAGGTGACGTCGGTCGACACCGCAGTCGATCTCGCCATCGACCCGGCGGTGATGCGCCGGCTCGGCCAGGCGCGGAAGACGGAATTGATGTCCGTCCATCCGGTTGTCGACGGCCAGGCCGGACTGCTGTTCGTCGACGGTGTGCTGGTGCGCACGCTCGCTGCCGGCGTGCATGCGTTCTGGAACGTCGGGCGGATGGTGCAGGTGAAGGTGGTCGACCTCAAGCGCCAGTCGCTCGATGTCGCCGGGCAGGAAGTGCTGACCAAGGATCGCGTGACGATCCGCGTCAACATCGCCGCCGAATACCAGGTCATCGACCCGGTCAAGGCGATGAGCATGGTGAAGGACTTCTCCGAAGCCCTTTACCGCGCCCTGCAGTACGCCTTCCGCAAGACGCTTGGCGCGCTGACGCTCGACCAGATCCCCTTGAAAAGAAGGTGACGGTCGATGAGGAGGCGGCGGCCAAGGTCCGTGCCGATATGGCCGCGATCGGGGTCGAGGTCAGCGATATCGCCCTCAAGGATGTGATCCTGCCGGGCGAGATGCGCGAGATCCTCAACCAGGTGGTTTCGGCCGAAAAGCAGGCCGAGGCCAACGTCATCCGCCGCCGCGAGGAGACGAACGCCACGCGTTCGCTGCTCAACACGGCCCGGGTGATGGCCGAAAACCCGGTGATGCTGCGGTTGAAGGAGCTCGAGGCTCTGGAAACCATCGCCGGCAAGGTCGAGCGGCTGACCGTCCACAACGGGACGGGCGGACTGCTCAACGACATCGTCAAGCTCCGCGAGAGCTGAGCTGACGTGACGTCAACGGGAAGGGCCGCCGGGTTCGCCGGCGGCCCTTCTTGCGTTTCTTGAGACCCCTCCCCATCTGCGCCCGGCGCATCAGGCCTTTTCCTGCCGGGAAAAACCGATTAGACAGCGCCCAAACCAGATGCGGACAGATTCCGCCCGCAACCGAAGGAAGAGCCCTTGTCCACCACGTTCGAGAAAGTCGCCAAGATCATTGCCGACACCAGCGAGATCGATATCGACACCATCACCCCCGAGAGCCACACGATCGACGATCTCGGCATCGACAGTCTCGATTTCCTCGACATCGTCTTTGCCATCGACAAGGAATTCGGCATCAAGGTGCCGCTGGAAAAGTGGACCCAGGAAGTCAATGACGGCAAGGCTTCGACCGACGATTACTTCGTCATGAAGAACCTGTGCGCCAAGATCGACGCGCTGGTCGCCGCCAAGACCGCCTGATATCGGCTGGCGCGCGGCCTTGACGGGCTGCGCCGCCTGACCCACAAAGCCGCACATGAGCAGCCCCCGCGACGTCGTCATCACCGGCATTGGCCTTGTCTCCTCGCTTGGAGAAGGCCCTGACGCCCACTGGCAGAAGCTGGCGCAGCCCGGCCTGCAGCCGGTGCTCGAGGCCGCGCGCTTTGCGCCCTACACCGTGCATCCGCTGCCCGAGATCGACTGGAACCTGCAGATCGCCAAGCGCGGCGACCAGCGGCAGATGGAGACCTGGCAGCGGCTCGGCACCTATGCCGCCGGCCTGGCGCTGGACGACGCCGGCATCAAGGGCAATGACGAACTCTGCACGACCATGGACATGGTGGTGGCCGCCGGTGGCGGCGAGCGCGACGAGGCCGTCGATGCCGCCATCCTCGCCGCTTCCGAAAGCCGCAACGACCGTGACGTGCTGCTCAACGAGAAACTGACCACCGAATTGCGGCCGACGCTGTTTTTGGCCCAGCTCTCCAATTTGCTCGCCGGCAACATCTCCATCGTCCACAAGGTGACGGGATCGTCCAGGACCTTCATGGGCGAGGAAGGGGCTGGTGTCGCCGCCGTTGAAACGGCCGCCGCGCGTATCCGCTCGGGACAGTCGACACACATCCTGGTTGGCGGCGCCTTCCAGACCGAACATTCCGACATGCTGCTCGGCTATGAACTGGCCGGCTACCTGCACCGTGGCCCATGGAAGCCGGTCTGGCAAAGACAGGGCGCCGAAGGCGGTGGTCTGGTCTCCGGCTCCGGCGGTGCCTTCCTGGTGCTGGAGCAGCGCGAGCATGCGCAAAGCCGTGGCCGCAAGATCTATGCCGAGCTCGGACCGGTCGTCTCCGGCCGCGCGCGGCGCTCGCGCGGCGAACTCGACGCCGAGATCGCAGCCTTGCTCAAACAGGCGGCGCTTCCCAACGGCAAGCTGCTTGCCCTGTCCGGTGCATCCGGCGCGCATACAGCAACGTCATCCGAAAAGGCAGCGCTCGATGCCAATCCGGCGATTTCGGCGCGCGGCTTCGCGACACTGACCGGCCATATGAAGGAAGCCCAGTTTCCCTTCGCCGTGGCGCTCGCCGCTCTGGCCGTCGACCGCAAGGCCGCCTACCCCGTTTTCGACGCCGCGGCCGAGAAGGCGTTCGAAGGCATTCCGCAAACCGTGCTTGCAACGGCGATCGGCTATCACCAATTCGAGGGCATGGCGCTGGTCAACGCCGCCTGAGGCGGTTCTGCGCGGTCGTGCAATAGGGACAAGAGGGCTCTTATGGCCAATCTCAGAGATCACATGGGCAGGCCGATCGTCGCCGTCACCGGAATCGGCGTGGTGACCTCGCTCGGTGTCGGCAAGGCAGACAATTGGGCAGCGTTGACCTCCGGCAAATCGGGCATCCACCCGATCACCCGCTTTCCTGTCGATCACCTCAACACCCGCATCTCCGGCATGGTCGATTTCCTCGATTCAAGCTCGAAGGGCGCCAGCCTGCTGACCTACGAGCTGGCTGAAACCGCAGCGAATGAGGCCGTGGCCGAATCCGGCCTCGATTCCTCTGACTTCGGTGGGCCGCTCTTCCTCGCCTCGCCGCCGGTCGAACTCGACTGGCACGATCGCTTCTCGCTCTACAATTCCGATGGCCAGGGCGCCGGCGCCGAAAGGCTGCTCAGGGTGGCGCGCGGGCTGAAGGAACTGGATGTATTCGAGACCACGCAGTTCGGCTCGATCGCCGATCGGCTGGCCGACCGGTTTGGCACGCGCGGCCTGCCAATCACACTGTCGACGGCCTGCGCCTCGGGCGCCACCGCCATCCAGCTCGGCGTCGAGGCGATCCGCCGCGGCGAATGCGACCGGGCGCTGTCGATCGGCGCCGACGGTTCGGCAACCGCCGAGGCGCTGATCCGCTTCTCGCTGCTGTCGGCCCTTTCGACCCACAACGACATTCCGGAAAAAGCCTCAAAGCCCTTTTCCAAGGACCGCGACGGCTTTGTGCTGGCCGAAGGCTCCGGCGCGCTGGTGCTGGAATCGTTGGAGGCTGCCCTTGCCCGTGGCGCCAGCGTTCTTGGCATCCTGCGCGGCTGCGGCGAAAAGGCCGACGATTTCCACCGCACCCGCTCCAAGCCCGACGGTTCGCCGGCGATCGCAGCCGTTCGCGCCGCCCTTGCTGACGCCGGTTTGAGCGAGGACGAGATCGACTATGTCAACGCCCACGGCACCTCGACGCCGGAAAACGACAAGATGGAGCATCTGTCGCTGTCGACCGTCTTCGGCGAACGGATCGGCTCGATGCCGATCTCGTCGAACAAGTCGATGATCGGCCACACGCTGTCGGCCGCCGGCGCGGTCGAAGCGGCATTTTCGCTGATGACCATGCGCGAAAGCGTCATTCCGCCGACCATCAACTACGACAATCCCGACCCGGCAATCGTGCTCGACGTGGTGCCGAACAAGAAGCGCAATGCCGACGTTCGCAGCGTTTTGTCGAACTCCTTCGGCTTCGGCGGCCAGAACACCTGCCTTGTCATGGCGCGGGAACCGGTCTAAGCGAGCCGTTCAGCTCGAACAGAACCGACAGGCCCCATGCGCGCACTGCAACTTATCGAGGACCGCCGTCTTGAAACGGTGGACCTGCCGCCCCCGCCGCCCCCTGCACTGGGCGAAGTGACGCTGCGCATCAAGGCTGTGGCGCTGAACCATATCGACGTCTGGGGCTGGCGCGGCATGGCCTTCGCCAAGCGCAAGCTGCCGCTGGTCGTCGGCGCCGAAGCTTCCGGCGAGGTCGAGGCCGTCGGTCCAGGCGTATCCAGCCTGCTGCCCGGGCAATTGGTGTCGATCTATGGCGCCCGCACCTGCGGCCTCTGCCGCGCCTGCCGCGAAGGCCGCGACAATCTCTGCGAACATGTCTCGGGCGTGCATGGCTTCCATCTCGACGGTTTCGCCCAGGAGAAGATCAACCTGCCGGCGCGCCTGCTGGTCCCCGCCCCGCCCGGCGTGACCGATGTCGGCGCGGCTGTCGCGCCCGTCACCTTCGGCACGGTCGAGCACATGCTGTTCGATAACGCCAAACTGCAACCCGGCGAGACCATCCTCATCCATGCCGGTGGCTCCGGCATCGGCTCGGCGGCCATTCAGTTGGCCAAACGGATGGGCTGCACCATCATCACCACGGTCGGCTCCAACGACAAGATCGACAAGGCCAAGGCGCTCGGCGCTGACCATGTCATCAACTACCGCGACGACCGTTTCGAGGGCGTGGTGCGCAAGCTGACCAAGAAGAAGGGCGTCGATGTCGTCTTCGAACATGTCGGCGCCGACACCTTTGCCGCCTCGATGCTGTGCCTGAAGCGCGGTGGCCGCCTGGTCACCTGCGGTTCGACTTCGGGCGTGTCGACGCAGATCAATCTGATGCAGCTGTTCCAGCAGCAGCTGAAGCTGCTGGGGTCCTTCGGCTGCCGCATGGAGAACATGGCCAACGCCATGCAGAAGATGGCGGCCGGACAGGTTGCACCGGTCATCGACACTGAAGTCGACTTCGACGGTATCGACGCCGCGCTGAAGCGAATGGAAGGCCGCGACGTGTTCGGCAAGATCATCCTGCGCGTTTCCTAGGCCAATGGTCGGCAAGGTGTTCAAGAAAGCCCGCCGGGACTTCATGTTCCGCTATGGCCGAAGACTGCGCCAGCTGGATCACTGGGTGACCGCGCGTGTGGCGATGACAATCATCTCGCTGCTGCGCCTTTTGCCCGCCGACAGCGCGCTCAATTTCGCCGACCGCTCCGCCCGGTGGATCGGTCCGCGAGTCGGCCGCCACCGCGTCGCCATCAATAATTTGCGTCTGGCCTACCCTGAAAAGAGTGAAGCCGAGATCGAAGCCATCGCCTCCGACATGTGGGGCAACATGGCCCGGCTCGCCGCCGAATACATCTTCCTCGATGCGCTTTTCGACTATGATCCAAAGGCGACCACCCCCGGCCGGGTCGAGGTCCGCGGCGTCGAGCATTTCCATGAGATTGCCGGCGAGGAAAAGCCGCACATCCTGTTCACCGGCCATCTCGGCAATTTCGAGCTGTTGCCGGTGGCGGCCGCCACCTTCGGCATGAAGATCACGGCGCTGTTTCGCCCGCCCAACAACCCATACCTCGCCGACTACATCCACTCGACCCGCCGCTCGAGCATGGGGGCGCTGCTGCCCTCTTCCACCGGCGCCTCCTTCGCGCTGGCGTCCATTCTCGAGAATGGCGGCAATATCGGCGTTCTGGTCGACCAGAAATTCTCCAGCGGGCTGGAGACGACCTTCTTTGGCCGCCCATGCCAGAGCAATCCGGTGTTGGGCATGCTCGCCCGCCACTACGATTGCGACGTCTATCCGGCGCGCTGCGTCCGCTTGCCAGGCAACCGCTTCCGCCTCGAGATCGAAGACAAGTTGACCTTGCCGCGCAATGAGAGCGGCAGTGTCGACGTCCCAGCCACCACCCAACTGCTCGCCGACGTCGTCGAACGCTGGGTGCGCGAGGACCCGGGACAGTGGATGTGGTTCCACAAAAGGTGGGAAATATCAGGCCGGCGTCGCCGCCGGCGCGGACAGACCAAGGCGGCCGCGAACTAAAGCAATTCCAGGAAAAGTGTGGGCGGTTTTCCCGGGAAAAGCGCGAAGCGCTTTCCCTTGGGAATTGCGTAAAAACAAAGAGATAGAGCGGTTCGCCGTTTCCGTGAAMCGGCGAACCGCTCTAGGCCAACAGCCGTTCTACGAGCGCTGATCTGCTGGTCGCGGCAAACGCACGGGCTGCAAAGCAAAAGCCGCGAAGATTGCTCCCCGCGGCTTTGGCTCCGTCCCCCGACGCTCGATCTGTTATCCCCCAAACGGCAGGATAATGTTTGGCCGATAGGTATCCATCGTGGCGCCGTTGCGATCTTCATCAAGCAACGTGTCCGAACCGAAGCTCCCGCGCAGGCCAACCACATATTTGTGGATGTTTTCACTTATGCCGCCCGCCGAGATACGGTCGAACTGATAGCGTCCAAATACCGAGAGTGGCGTCCCGGAAAACCGGTACATGGCTTGTGCCGCCCCAGAGACCGTGTCGAGGTGGTTGCCAAATCCCGAGACCCTCGTAAAGCCGAGTTCGCCGTCAAAGCGAAGATTGTCCTGGGCGAAATAGCGCACTATGCCCCGGCCACCCCAATTGTCGAAGTGTTCGGATTCACCCGTGGCCCGAAGCTGGCCATAGTAAACCTGACCGTAGAGGGTCACATTGCCAAAGTAGGCTTGGGCCTCGGGTCCAACTGCAAAGCTGTAGATGTTCTCGTCACCTATGTCGCCGCCAAAGCCGGTGAGGGAGGCGAACCCGCCTAACGCATAGGCGCTTGGATCACGCCAGTAGGCATGAATGGCGCCACCATAGCCATAGAGATTATCGCCCTGCACCCAAAGCGAATCGACGGTCGCATCGGCCTGGACGTTCCACCGGGGATCGATCGGAAAATTGATACGGCCGGCACCGCCGGCGGTCGTCGCCGTCTCATGCTGGCCAAACGCCGTCAGGTACAGCCCACCGAGATAGGCCTCGACGTAACCGGAAATATGCGGCTGGGTGATAGCCGGATCCATGACGATTGGAGCGACGGCATCGGCGGCGAAGGCCGATGAAGCGGTTGCAGCAAGCGCCGCGCCAAGAAGAAGCCGATACATCAAGAAAGCCCTCGCATTGCCCTGACGGCTAATACCGCCGCTACTGGCATCTACCACTGCCATTCATTACGCGAGGCTTAATTAGTGCACAAACCGGGCTCAAACGCCCGGTTTCAAGGCCAATGCGATATTCCTGCAACGCTTTGAGCGGCGCAAACGACGCCCGCTGTAAGCTGCTTGTTGTTTCGTCCAGCTTAGTTTGTCACCACGATCCGCGTATTGCCGAAGCCGACTTCGCGGACCATCGAATAGAAGGCCGCGGCATTGGCCGTGTGCAGCCGCACGCAGCCATGCGAGGCCGGACGCCCGAGCTGCCTTACCGCATTGGTGCCGTGGATGGCGTAGCCGCCATGGAAGAACACCGAATAAGGCATTGGCGACATGTGGTACTTTTTCGAATACCACATCCGCGCCGTCCGCTGCGGCCGATAGGTGCCCCGCGGCGTGAAATAGCCGCTGCGCGCGGTGGAGACGTTCCACCGGTAAAGCACCTGGCCATATTGGCTGACGGTCATGGTCTGCGACGAGACGTCGATGTTGGCCACCAGCGAAGCCGCCCGGCTTTCGATGGACGTACCGAACAGCATCGCAGCAAAAGCTGCCGCCATGAGAACGATTTTAGTCATGAGATCAAACCCCTTTGATGCCCCTTGCCTGCTCTGTTATCACGCGGTTTTTCACCTTTTTAACGGCAGGTGAATGAAGTAACACACACTCCTTGAGGAAATCGCCAATCTAAAGCAGCGAATTTGAACGATTTTCCCGCCATAGTTGCCGCCGCAACACGTAGTTTCCTCGCCAGCGGCGTGACACTTGCAAAACCATCCCCTTGCCTGCTCAAATCCAGGGATGAACGAACGACTCTTCAAGGCGATCGACGACCGTTCCGATGAACTGGTCCAGCTTACCGCCGACCTGATCCGCTTCCCGACCATCAACCCCCCGGGTGAAGCCTATCGTCCCTGCGCGGAATATATCGCTGCACGGCTAAGGAAACTTGGCTTCGAAACCGAATTCATCCGCGCCGAGGGCACGCCCGGAGACACCGACCGCTACCCGCGCGTCAATGTCGTCGCCCGCTTCGACGGCCGCGTGCCCGGCGCCTGCGTCCATTTCAACTCGCACATAGATGTCGTCGAAGCCGGCGAAGGCTGGAGCGTCGATCCCTTTGCCGGCGTGATAAAGGACGGCAAGGTCTACGGGCGCGGCGCCTGCGACATGAAGGGCGGGCTGGCCGCCTCGATCATTGCCGCCGAAGCCTTCATGGAGGTTTTCCCCGACTTTCCCGGCGCCATCGAAATCTCGGGCACGGTCGACGAAGAGTCCGGCGGCTTCGGCGGCGTCGCCCACCTGGCTAAGCTCGGCTATTTCTCGAAACCCAAGGTTGATCACGTCATCATTCCCGAGCCGCTGAACAAGGACCGAATCTGCCTTGGCCATCGCGGTGTCTGGTGGGCGGAGATCGAGACCAAGGGCGAGATCGCGCATGGTTCGATGCCGTTCCTCGGCGACAATGCGGTGCGCCACATGGGCGCCGTGCTGCAGGCCTTCGAGGACGAACTGTTTCCGGCGCTCGACCGCAAGGTGACGCGCATGCCTGTCGTGCCCGAAGGGGCAAAGCGCTCGACCATGAACATCAACTCGATTCATGGCGGCCAGACCGAGGATTTCCGCCCGGGCCTGCCCTCGCCCAATGTGCCGGATGCCTGCCGGCTGACCATCGACCGCCGCTTCCTGCTTGAGGAAGACCTGGCCACGGTCAAAAGCGAGGTCACCGACATCCTCGATCGGCTGAAGCGCGAGCGCAAAAAATTCGACTATGAAATCCGCGACCTGATGGAGGTGCTGCCGCTGATGACCGAGCGCGATGCGCCGGTGGTCAAGGCGGTGGCGCAAGGCATCATGGCGATCTTCGACCGCGAACCGGATTATGTCATCTCGCCAGGCACTTACGACCAGAAGCACATTGCCCGCATCGGCCATATCTACGATTGCATTGCCTATGGTCCGGGCATTCTCGATCTCGCCCACCGGCCCGACGAATGGGTCGGTATCTCAGATATGGTGGAGTCGGCCAAAGTGATGGCGATCGGGCTGAATGTGCTGCTGAGGGGCACGGCTACAGGCTAAACCCCGACTTCGCCGGAAAAACATTCCGCTTGGCACAACTGGGGAGCACGAAACGCAATTTACTCCACCTCGAAATCACGCTTCTATCGCACCAGGGTTCGAGCATTTGGGAGTTGCACGATGAAATTGTGGAAAACCATTCTTGCCGCGGCGGTGTTGGCGCTGGCCGCCAGCAGCCAGGCATTTGCCGCGCGCACCGACCTGGTGATCGGCATTACGCTCGAGCCGCCACATCTCGATCCGACCGCCGGTGCCGCCGCGGCAATCGACGAAGTGCTCTACGCCAACGTCTTCGAAGGCCTGACCCGCATCGGCCCGAATGGCGAAGTTCTGCCCGATCTCGCCGAGAGCTGGGCCATTTCCGACGACGGCAAGGTCTACACCTTCAAGCTGCACACCGGCGTCAAATTCCATGACGGCACCGATTTCGACGCCAGCGACGTGAAATTCTCGCTCGACCGCGCCCGCGCCGACAATTCCGTCAACGCGCAAAAGGGCCTGTTTGCCGCCATCGACACGGTCGAAGTCGTCGATCCGTCGACGGTCAAGGTCACGCTGAAGAACCCGCAAGGTTCGTTCCTCTACAATATGGGCTGGGGCGACGCGGTGATCGTGGCGCCCGAGAGCGCCGACACCAACAAGGAAAAGCCGATCGGCACCGGCCCGTTCAAATTCCAGAGCTGGGCCAAGGGCTCGTCGATCACGCTGGTCAAATCGGACAATTACTGGGGCGCGCCGGTGTTCCTCGACAAGGCCGAGTTCCGCATCGTTCCCGATGCCGCCGCCGCCGTGCCGGCGCTGCTCTCCGGCGACATCCAGGCCTTCCCCTTCTTCGACCCCGACAGCGTCGCGCAGGTCAAGGATGACCCGCGCTTCAAGGTGGTGATCGGCTCGACCGAAGGTGAAACCATTCTGGCGATCAACAACAAGAAGCCGCCTTTCGACAAGCTCGAGGTGCGGCAGGCGATTGCTTTTGCGCTCGACCGCAAGGCGATCATCGACGGTGCCTCGGCCGGGCTCGGCGTGCCGATCGGCTCGCACATGTCGCCCGCCAGCAAGGCCTATGTCGACCTCACCGGCCTCTATCCGCACAATGTCGACAAGGCCAAGGAACTGCTGAAACAGGCCGGCCTGGAGAACGGCTTCAAAGCGACGCTGAAACTGCCACCGCCCTCCTATGCGCGGCTCGGCGGCGAGATCATTGCGTCGGAGCTTCGCGATGTCGGCATCGACCTCGAAATCATTCCGGTCGAATGGGCGCAGTGGCTGGATCAGGTGTTCACCAAGAAGGATTACGACCTGACCATTGTCTCCCACACCGAGCCGAACGACATCGATATCTACTCGCGCAAGGATTATTACTTCAACTACGACAATCCGGCCTTCGACAAGATCATCGCCGAGTTGAACCTCACCTCCGACGACGCCAAGCGCAACACGCTGCTCGGAGAAGCCCAGAAGATCCTGGCCGACGACGCCGTGGTCGGCTTCCTCTACGAGCTGCCGAAGGTCGGTGTCTGGGACGCCAAGCTGCAAGGACTGTGGGAGAACGCGCCGATCCAGGCGAATGATCTGACCAAGGTGAAGTGGAGCGAGTGAGGCTGTTGGCCAAGGCGCAACGCTTGCGCTCCGTCACACCCCCCTCTGCCCTGCCGGGCATCTCCCCCTCAAGGGGGGAGATCAGGCCTTCATTACGACTTTCGCCAATCGCCGACGTTGCATTGGTTGCGTCAGCGCTGAAACTGCCAATCTCCCCCCTTGAGGGGGAGATGTCCGGCAGGACAGAGTGGGGTGGGCGGGAATACAACCTTTGCCCAGTCCCGCCACCATGACCGCCTACCTCCTCAAACGCCTCGCCATCGCCATCGCCACGCTGATCCTGGCCTCGATGGTGGTGTTCGCCGTGCTGGAGATCCTGCCCGGCGACCCCGCGCGGCTGATGCTTGGCCTGAACGCCAGCGCCGAACAGGTCGAGCTGCTGCGCAACCAGATGGGCCTCAACGCGCCGCTGGCCTATCGCTACCTCAACTGGGTGGGCGGCCTGCTCAGCCTCGATTTCGGCCGCTCCTACACCTATTCGGTGCCGGTCATCGACCTTGTGCGCGAGCGCATGGCGGTTTCCCTGCCGCTGGCACTGATCGCGCTGGCGCTGTCCACCATCATCGCCATTCCGGTCGGGCTCTTTTCCGCCAGCCGGCGCGGCCGGGCCGGCGACACCATCGCCATGGGCGCGGCCCAGCTCGGCGTGGCCATCCCGAACTTCTGGTTTGCGCTGATGCTGATCTACCTCTTTGCCGTCTGGCTGCGGCTGGTGCCCGCCGGCGGCTTTCCAGGCTGGAGCGCCGGTGTTTGGCCGGCGCTGAAATCGCTGCTTCTGCCGGCCGTAGCGCTCGCTCTGCCGCAGGCGGCGATCCTGGCCCGTGTTGCCCGCTCGGCGCTAATCGAGGTGCTGAACGAGGACTATATCCGCACCGCCCGCGCCAAAGGCCTGCCCTACCGCGCCGTACTGTGGCGGCACGCGCTGCGCAATGCGATGATCCCGGTGCTGACCATTCTGGGCCTGCAATTCGCCTTCCTGCTCGCCGGCACCATCATCATCGAAAACGTCTTTTATCTGCCCGGCCTCGGGCGGCTGGTTTTCCAGGCAATCACCCAGCGCGACCTGATCGTCGTCGAAAGCATCGTCATGCTGCTGGTCGTCGCCGTCATTGCGGTCAACCTCGTTGTCGACATCTCCTATGCCATCGTCGATCCGCGCCTGCGAGGCCGGCAATGACGCTGCACATCGACATCCCAGAGGAGACGTTGGGCAGCATCCTGGCCAAGGCCTTCCGCAACCGCTCCTTTCTCATCGGTTTCGCCATCACTGTGCTGGTGGCTGCGATGGCGCTCATCTCCTATGTCTGGACGCCTTACGACGTGACCAGACTGGTGATCTCGGACAAGACGCTCGCGCCGTCTGCCGCGCACTGGTTCGGCACCGATCATTTCGGTCGCGACATCCTGTCGATGATCATGGTCGGCGCCCGCAATTCGATCGCCGTGGCGCTGGTCGCGGTCGGCATCGGCATGGGCGTCGGCGTGCCGCTCGGCGCCTTCTCCGCGGCGCGCGGCGGCCTTGTCGACGAGGCGCTGATGCGGTTGAACGACCTCGTCTTCGCCTTCCCCGCGCTGTTGTCGGCGATCATGATCACCGCCATCTTCGGCCCGGGCGCGATCAACGCCATCATCGCCATCGGGATCTTCAACATTCCGGTGTTTGCGCGCGTCGCCCGCGCCGGCGCGCTGGCGATCTGGCCGCGCGAGTTCATCCTCGCCGCCCGCGCTGCAGGCAAAAGCAAGACGCAGATCAGCATCGAGCACGTGCTGCCCAACATCGCCACGCTGCTTCTGGTGCAAGGCACCATCCAGTTCGCGCTTGGCATCCTCGCCGAAGCCGGCCTCTCCTATGTCGGCCTCGGCGCCCAGCCGCCAATGCCGAGCTGGGGCCGCATGCTGTTCGACGCCCAGACACGCATGGTGGTGGCGCCGTGGATGGCGATCTTCCCCGGCATGGCCATCGTCATCACCGTGCTCGGGCTCAATCTGCTGGGCGACGGCATCGCCGACATCCTCGACCCCAAATCGCGGCGGCAGCGATGAGCCTGCTGGAGATCGAAAACCTGTCGCTGGCAATCGGCGACACGCCGATCCTGAAAGGTGTCGAACTCTCCGTTGCGCCCGGCGAGGTCACGGGGCTGGTCGGCGAATCCGGCTCAGGCAAATCGATGACGGCGCTGACCGTCATGCAGCTTCTGCCACACGCCGCGCGCGCCAGCGGACGCGTCAGCTTCGACGGCATCGACATCCTTGCTGCCACCGAGGACCAGATGTGCGCCCTGCGCGGCGACGACATCGGTATGGTCTTCCAGGAGCCGATGACGGCGCTCAATCCGGTGAAAACCATCGGTGAGCAGGTCGCCGAAGGCATACGCTGGCACACCAAGGCAAGCCGCGCCGAAGCCGAGGACCGGGCGCGCAAGATGCTCGATCGTGTCGGCCTGCCCGAAGCGAAATTCCCGCTGTCGCGCTATCCGCATGAGCTATCAGGCGGCCAGCGCCAGCGCGTCGTCATCGCCATCGCCTGCGCATTGAAGCCGAAGCTGCTCATCGCCGACGAGCCAACGACGGCGCTGGACGTCGTGCTGCAGGCGCAGATCCTCGACCTCTTGCGGGGCCTTGTCAGCGAAAACCGCATGGGCCTGCTGTTGATCTCGCACGACCTCGCCGTCGTGACCGAGATGGCGGACCGCATCACCATCCTGCGCCATGGCGAGGTGATGGAGGCCGGCGATACCGCACGTACGCTGTCGGAACAGCTGCATCCCTACACGCGCCAGCTGGCGCTGGCCTCAATGCATGTGCCGGCGCGCCCGAAAACGCATGCCATCGGCCAGGGCAAACCGCTGCTCCAGGTTGAAGGCGTGACGCGCGACTATCCCGGCCGACGCACCTCTTTGTTCAAACCCGCCCCTCCAATCCGTGCTGTCGACGACGTCTCTCTGTCGTTGACGCCCGGTCAGTCTGTGGCGCTGGTTGGCCGCTCCGGCTGCGGCAAGTCCACGCTTGCCCGTATGATCCTGGCGCTCGACAAATCGACATCGGGAACGATCCGCTTTCGCGGCGAGACCATCACCGGCAGGAGCGAGGCGGAGCTCAAAGCCGCGCGACGCGACATGCAGGTGGTGTTCCAGGACCCCTACGGCTCGTTCGACCCGCGCCAGAAGGTCGAGAAACTGGTGGCCGAGCCACTGCATGTGCTGGAGAAGAAAACGTCACCGGCCGAGCGACGCGAGATGGTGGCGCATGCACTGCACGAGGTAGGCCTCGGCATCAGCGACATGGATAAATATCCGCATGAATTTTCAGGCGGCCAGCGCCAGCGCCTGTCGATCGCCCGCGCCATCATCACCCGCCCGAAGCTGGTTGTCGCCGACGAACCGGTCTCGGCGCTCGATGTCTCGATCCGCGCCAACATCCTCGATCTGTTCGCCGAGCTCAACCAGAAGCTCGGCATCGCCT
The DNA here is from genome assembly GCF_056403855.1 of Mesorhizobium sp. P2_E7. Taxonomy (NCBI): domain Bacteria; kingdom Pseudomonadati; phylum Pseudomonadota; class Alphaproteobacteria; order Hyphomicrobiales; family Phyllobacteriaceae; genus Mesorhizobium; species Mesorhizobium sp. P2_E7. The sequence continues at coordinate 1,774,892 of NZ_JBFUER010000001.1, forward strand.
ATCTCTTCATCACCCACGATCTGACCGTCGCCCGAGCCATCACCGACGAGGTGCTGGTCATGCATGACGGCAGGATCGTCGAGCGCGGCAAGACCGGCGATGTGCTCGACCATCCGCAATCGGAAGCGGCCAAGGCGCTGGTGGCGGCTGCTCCCGACCTGCACCGGGCGATCGCACGCAGGATGCAAGAGCAAGGGTGAGCAGGCTGGTCTGCCTTACTCCTCCGGTTTCACCACATCGACCGGGCTGATGTCGAGCAGGTCGAGCGTGCGGCGCAGCAGCCGCACCTCGCTCTCGGCCAGTTTCGAATCGGCCTTGGCGATCTCCGCCATGTGGCGTGCCAAGAGCTTCCGCCGCTCGACATCGAGATCGCGAAACAGCGCGATTGCCTGCGAGCCGTTGGTCTCGTAGCCGAACTCGTTGAGATATTCGATGACCGCGTCGATGCTGGTTTCCGGGATGCCGAACGCGTCCTTGCAGATGCGCCGGAAGGCGACCATCTCGCTCTCCGACACCGAACCGTCGGCGAGGATCATGCGAAACAGCATCAAGAGCTCCGCCGACAGCACCGGGTCGTCGGCCACCTTGCGCACGCCGGGGTCGCCATCGAAGATCGAACGTATCTGGTCGAGCAATGCCATCGCTACAAACGTCCCTTTTCCCGAGCCCGCCCCAGTGCATATGACCCAAAACTGCGCAGCGGCTTTGGCATAATGACATGCACCACAGGAAATCCAAGCGCAACGCGCCTTGATAGAGGTAGCGCGAAATCGGCCTTGCGCAAACCGGGTCGCCGTGGTCGAAGGCGCGGCGCCACCTCCCCCTTCGGAATGCTCAGAAAATCCCGATGATCGACCTCGCTACCCAGACCATTGTCATGCTCGCCGTCGCTGCCTTTGCAGCCGGCTTTGTCGATTCGATAGCCGGCGGCGGCGGCCTGATCACCATTCCGACCCTGCTGCTTGCCGGTTTCCCGCCGGCCGCGGCACTTGGAACCAACAAGCTGCAAGGCATTTTCGGCACCGGCTCGGCGACCATCCACTACGCCATGAATGGCCATGTCGATCTGCGCCGGCAGCTTCCGTCAGCCCTGCTCGCTCTTGCCGGCAGCGCCGTCGGCGCCTTGCTGGCGGCCTTCGTGCCCGGCGATCTCTTGCGGGCGCTGCTGCCGCTGCTGTTGATCGCCATCGCGATCTACTTCGCCGTGAAGCCCAATATGAACGATGTCGACCGCGCCGAGCGCCTGTCGCCCTTCCTGTTCGGACTGACCGTCGCCCCCTTGGTCGGCTTCTATGACGGCCTGTTCGGGCCGGGCGCCGGCTCCTTCTACATGCTGGCCTTCGTCAGCCTCGCCGGCTTTGGCGTGCTGAAGGCGACGGCGCACACCAAGCTGCTCAACTTCGCCTCCAACATCGGCGGCTTCATCGTCTTTGCCGTCGCCGGCGTCGTCTACTGGAAGATCGGCCTGATGATGGGCGTCGCCCAGTTCCTCGGCGCGCGTCTCGGCGCCAGCCTTGCCATCCGCATCGGCGCCCGGCTGATCAAGCCGCTGCTGGTGATCATCTGCCTGGCGCTGGCGATCAAGCTGCTGGCCGACCCGGCCAACCCGTTGCGCCAGCTAATTGGTGTATGAGCCCCACGCCTGATAGAATGTGGTCGTACGAATCATGTTGGAGGGACCACACATGAATCTTAGTGCACCCACTCAGCTTATTTTCATTATTTCCCTTGTTATCGCCATCATCGGCGTTCTCGCCGCGCTTGGCGTTCTTGCGTTTATTCCCTTGGCACCGGTCTGGATTATGCTCATCGCCTACATCGTGCTTGCCGCCGGCTGCATGATGCGTGGCGCCTGAGCATCCAGCTCTCAGGTAACCGAAGCGCCCGGCCAAAAGCCGGGCGCTTTTGCTTTCGGCCCCGTTTTGATTCGGGATTGGGCGTCTGCTAGATTTGATCTCCAAAGGGATCGCCGATGCCGATCGAGATGCAGCGCCGCAAGGAACAGGACCGCTCCATCGCCGGGCGGTTCGAGATGCGCCGGCGGTCTCCACCGCCCGCGCTCGTGGGCATCGTGTCCGACATTTGCGGCTATCGCGAAACAGCAGTCGGCCATTTCCGCAACATCGAATATGCCTCGCTGACCGTGCCGCTGGTGATCAGCTTCGCCGAGCCGTTCGCCATCGGCCTCGGCAAGGCTCCCGGCGACAATGACCGTTTCGCCAGCTTCGCCGCCGGCCTGTTTGCCGGCCCGGTGATGATCGAATCCTTCGGCGCCTGCTGCTGCGTGCAGATCAACTTCACCCCGCTCGGCGCCCGCCGCTTCTTCGGCCTGCCGATGAGCGAGCTGACCGACAGCATGGTCGTGCTCGACGATGTGCTTGGCGCGGAGGGCATGGCGCTGCGCGAAAGGCTTGGCAACGCACCGGATTGGGCGGCGCGTTTCGACCTTGCCGAAACCTTCGTCGCCACCCGTCTCGGGCATGCCGCCGATACATCGCCTGAAATCACCTGGGCCTACGACCGCATCGTTATCTCAGGCGGCCGCACCCGCATTTCCTCCATCGCCGAGAAACTGGGCTGGAGCCGCAAACATCTCGCCGGCAAATTCTCCGATGCGACCGGCATCGGACCCAAGACGCTGTCGCGCATCGTCCGCTTCAACCGGGCGCTCGGCCTGTCGCGGCAGGACCAAAGCGACTGGGCCGATATCGCAGCCGATTGCGGCTATGCCGACCAGGCGCATCTGGTGCGCGAGTTTCGCCAACTCGCCGGCGATCCGCCAACGGCGCTGAGGTAACATTTCTTCAAGACGGGCAAGCGGCCTTCGAACAGAGTGGGTTATCGACCAACCCGATTGAAGGAGATTTTCATGCCAGCCACCAATGAAGCACCCCGGCTCTACCCCGCGCTGCGCTACAAGAATGCAGGAAAAATGATCGACTGGCTGTGCGAGGCCTTCGGCTTCGAAGTGCGCGCCCGCTATGGCGAAGGCGACATCGTGCACCATGCCGAGCTGGTGTTCGGCTCCTCGATGATCATGCTCGGCACCGCGCGCAGCGACGACTACGGCAAGATGGTCGGCGAACCGGGCTCGGGCGGCGGCAAGTCGATCTATGTTGCCGTCGACGATGCCGACGCCGCTCATGCCCGGGCCAAAAAGGCCGGCGCCACCATCATCCAGGAGCTGACCGATCGCGACTATGGCAGCCGAGAGTTCATCTGCCGCGACCCGGAAGGCAATGTCTGGTCGTTCGGGACGTATTGGCCGAAGGCGGGGGAAAAGGGATGAAGCAGCGCTGCCGGTTCGCAATTGGCCGGCAGCCTCTCAACTTCGTCATCCTAGGGTGGAGCAGTCGCGAAGCGACGTAGCGGAAACCCTAGGATCCATGCCGTGACGGCCGCCGAAGAACGCAGCGGCCCAGAATGAAGGTCGCGCTAACCAGAGCCGGTTCTGCACCGTAGCATCGCACAGAAGTCGCGGCATGGATCCTCGGGTCTGCGCCGCGTCGCTAATCGCAGAGGTGTATGGTTCGCCGACGGAATCTACCTGGCCAGCCCAAAAATCGCATCGCAGTCGAGATGCCGCTCCAGTTCGACTGCGATGTCGTCCAGCGCCTTTTCCACCTCGGCGCGATAATCGATGCCGCCGCCTTTAACGCCGAGGCTTTCCAGGAATCTGGCCCGGAAGGCGTCGGCGGAAAACAAGCCATGTAGATAGGTGCCAAAAACCTTGCCGTCGGCCGAGATGGCGCCGTCATCGGCACCGTTGATGACGGCGGACGGCCGCGCCATGTCCGGCCCGGTGGTGTGGCCGAGATGGATTTCGTAGCCCTCGAGCGGCAGACCGAACGGCACCGAGCGGGCGCTGACATTGCGCACCGTCTTTTCCGGTTCCATCACCGTCTCTATGTCGAGCAGGCCAAGGCCCTCAGCCTCGGTGACGCTGCCTTCAATGCCGTCGGGGTCACGCACCATGCGGCCAAGCATCTGGAAGCCGCCGCAAATACCGACGACATGGCCACCCCGCTTGCGGTGGGCAGCGAGATCGCGATCCCAGCCATTCTCGCGGAACTTTATGAGATCGCCGATCGTCGATTTCGAGCCGGGAATGACCACCAGCCCGGCATCCTCCGGCAGGCGCTGTCCCGGCGGCACGAACACCACCTCGACCTGCGGTTCGGCCTTGAGCGGGTCGAGGTCGTCGAAATTGGCGATGCGGCCAAGCATCGGCACCGCTACCTTCAGCGGCCGTTTCTCGCCGGAGGCGAGACGTTCGAGCACGACCGAATCCTCCGACGGCAATCGAGCCGCCGCCTTCAGCCACGGCACGACGCCAAAGCAGCGCCAACCGGTGAATTTTTCGATCGACCGGATGCCATCGTCGAACAGCGAGACATCGCCGCGGAACTTGTTGATGAGGTAGCCGACGATCATGCGGCGGTCTTCTTCCGGCAGGATCAGATGCGTGCCGGCGACCGAAGCGATGACGCCGCCGCGGTCGATGTCGCCGACCAGGATCACCGGCACATTGGCGCGCGTGGCAAAGCCCATATTGGCGATGTCACGGCTTCTCAGATTGATCTCGGCCGGCGAGCCGGCACCCTCGACGATGACCAGATCGGCGCCCTCGCCGACCTTGCCCCAGGAGTCCAGCACTGCGTCCATCAGCCCTGCTTTCATCGTCTGGTAGTCGCGCGCCCGCGCCTCGCCGAACACCTTGCCCTGCACGATCACCTGCGAACCGATGTCGCTCTGGGGTTTGAGCAGCACCGGATTCATATGCACCGTCGGCTGAACACCACAGGCCAGCGCTTGCAGCCATTGCCCACGGCCAATCTCGCCGCCGCCGGCGCTGACATCGCCGGGAATGTCGGCGACGGCGGCATTGTTCGACATGTTCTGCGGCTTGAACGGCCGCACCTTCAGCCCGCGCTTCTTCGCGGCGCGGCAAAGCCCCGCCACCAGCACGGTCTTGCCGACATCCGAGCCCGTGCCTTGCAGCATGATCGCTTTGGCCATGGCTCAGCCCCTGCCCTGCGCGCCGGGAATGGTAGACTTCTGCGCCAGCGGCCCGCCACGCCAGATGTAGAGCGCCAGCAGCGGCTCGCTGCCGGTGCGCATGGCGTGGCTGACATTGGAGGCGTGATGGATCACCTCGCCCGCCCGCCGGACGTGAAAGGCGCCCTCGCCCATGCGCCACTCGGTGCCGCCGGTCAGCGGAATATAGATCTCCTCGGCAATATGATGATGGTCGGGATAGGTGATATCGGGTCCGAGGATCAGCAGGCCGGCCGCGACCTCGTCATTGGTGAAATGACCGCGCAGGCCAAAGACCTCCAGCCAGCCATACTTCTGCAGAAACGCGGCGCCGAAATCCACCGCATTGTAGGTCTGCCCCCAGCGCAGATCGTTGCGGCGCTGCGCCAATAGCCGCACCAGCGGCTGTGCATCCGGCGGCGCCAGTTCGCCAATGCGGTCGAGTTGGTCAACGCCAGCCAGCGGATGCGGTTCGAGTGCACGCGCCGGCATAGTCCAGTCGATTCGGGCGACAGCGTCCCGCACCAGCGCGTCGTCCACGCCCCGGAGATAGGCATGGAAGCGGTCAAGCAGCTCATCGAAATCTGTCGGCACGCAATGCTCCGTTGATCCATTCATGCACAGCCGCTGCGCAGCAGGCCGGGTTGCGCGGCGGCATCATTGGTCTAGATTGGGCGGCGCGCAAAGCCAAAAACAACAGGCCAGCAAGCCAACCCCCAGTTGGGGAAACACAGGGAGCACGCCATGGACGCCGCGGTCGATGCGAGCACCAGCCAGTTCGAACTCAACGAGGAACAGCGCGCCATCCAGGAGATGGCGCAGGCCTTCGCCGCCGATCGCGTCGCGCCCAATGCACTCGAATGGGACCGGGCAAAGCACTTTCCCGCCGATGTGATCCGGGAGACCGGCCCGCTCGGCCTCGGCGGCATCTATGTCCGGGAGGATGTCGGCGGTTCGGCACTCGGCCGGCTCGATGCCGTGCTGATCTTCGAAGCGCTGGCGCATGCCGATCCGGCATTCTCCTCCTTCATCTCGATCCACAATATGGTGGCCTCGATGATCGACCGCTTCGGCAGCGACGAACAGCGCCAGCGCTTCCTGCCGAAGCTGACCTCGATGGAATGGCTGGCGAGCTATTGCCTGACCGAGCCGGGCTCGGGCTCCGACGCCGCAGCGCTGAAGACGCGCGCGGTGAAGAGCGGCGACGACTATATGCTGAACGGCGCCAAGCAGTTCATTTCCGGCGCCGGCGACAGCGACCTCTATGTCGTGATGGCGCGCACCGGCGCTAACGGTCCCAAGGGCATTTCCACCTTCGTCGTGCCCAAGGACGCGCCCGGGCTCTCCTTCGGCGCCAATGAGCACAAGATGGGCTGGCACATGCAGTCGACCCGCCAGGTCATCTTCGAGGACTGCAAGGTGCCGGCGGCAAGCCTGCTGTCGGGCGAAGGCGCCGGTTTCGGCATCGCCATGGCCGGTCTCGACGGCGGCCGCCTCAACATAGCCGCCTGCTCGCTCGGCGGCGCGCAATCGGCGCTCGACAAGGCGCTCTCCTATACCGGAGAGCGCAAGGCCTTCGGTTCCAAGATCAACCAGTTCCAGGCACTGCAGTTCAGGTTGGCCGACATGGAGACCGAGCTGCAGGCGGCGCGCATTTTCCTCTATGCCGCCGCCTCGAAGCTCGACCGCAAGGCGCCGGATGCCGGCAAATGGTCGGCGATGGCCAAGCGCTTCGTCACCGATATCGGCTTCAACGTCGCCAACGAGGCACTGCAACTGCATGGCGGCTACGGTTATCTGCACGATTACGGCATCGAAAAGCTGGTGCGCGACCTGCGCGTCCACCAGATCCTCGAAGGCACCAACGAGATCATGCGGGTGATCATCGCGCGGGCCTTGATCGGCCGGTAGGCAGTAGGCAGTAGGCAGTAGGCAGTAGGCAAAGGATGACCGGCAAGATCAATTCGTACAAGGATCTTATCGTATGGCAGCAAGCGATGGATCTGGCCGTCGCCACCTACTCTCTGACCAAGAAATGGCCAAAAGAGGAGCTGTATGGGCTGACCAGCCAAATCCGCCGCTCAGCAACCTCTATCCCTGCAAACATCGCGGAAGGCTATGGCCGAGACAACCGAGGCTCCTATCAGCAATTTCTCAGGATAGCCCAAGGCTCGCTGAAGGAGTTCGAGACACACCTCCAAATCGCTCAACGCATTGGCATTGCCACGCATGACCAAGCTGAGCACCTGCTTCTGGCGGCCGAGGCCATCGGAAAGATGCTTCGCCAACTTATTCTCAAACTCGCACCCGAATAGGTCACCCCTACTGCCTACTGCCTACTGCCTACTGCCTACTGCCTACTGCCTACTGCCTACTGCCTACTGCCTACTGCCTACTGCCTTAGCCAAATCATGGAGCACCGCTATGACCACCATTGCCTTCATCGGCCTCGGTAATATGGGCAATCCGATGGCTGCCAATCTCGTCAAGGCAGGACATGCGGTGAATGGTTTCGACCTTATGCCGGAAAACCTCACCGTCGCCCGTGAACATGGCGTGACGGTGATGGCTAATGCCGTTGCTGCGGTGAAAGACGCCGACGTCGTCATCACCATGCTGCCTGCCGGCAAGCATGTGCTCTCCGTCTATGAGGACATCGCTCCCAAGGCCAAGCCGGGCGCTCTGTTCATCGATTCCTCGACCATCGACGTAGAATCAGCCCGCAAGGCCCATGCCGTCGCCAGGAAGCACGGACTGCATTCGATCGACGCCCCTGTCTCCGGCGGCACCGGCGGGGCTGCCGCCGGCACGCTGACCTTCATGGCCGGCGGCACGAAGGACGCCTTCGCGAAGGCCGAACCGATCCTGAAGCCGATGGCAGGCCGCATCGTCCATTGCGGCGACGACGGCGCCGGCCAGGCGGCAAAAATCTGCAACAACATGATGCTCGGCATTTCGATGATCGGCGTCGCCGAGGCCTTCGTGCTGGCTGAAAAGCTCGGCCTCTCGCATCAGGCGCTGTTCGATGTCGCCTCGACCTCGTCGGGCCAGTGCTGGTCGCTGACCACATACTGCCCGGTGCCCGGCCCGGTGCCGGCATCGCCGGCCAACAGAGACTACAAACCGGGCTTTGCCGCGGCACTGATGCTGAAGGACCTGAAACTGTCGCAGGAAGCCGCGCAAAGTGCCGGCGCGGTGACGCCGATGGGGGCCGAAGCAGCCCAGCTCTATGCGCTGTTCAACGCCCAGGGAAATGGCGGCGCCGATTTCTCCGGCATCATAAATTTCCTTCGCGGCAATTCTCTATAAGTTTCGAATTTTGCAGCGGTTTTCTCGATTTTTATCGCGCGGAAAAATTGCAAATTTAGATTTGCTTAAGCTCTCGATAACCCGGCGGTAACGATGTGCCTATACAACGGACAGCGAGGCGGACATATCGCATCCGCCCGGCGCTCCGGATCAGGTCTCGCGTACCGGAGCCCGTAAGTTTCGCAAGTGTTTTGTTGGCGAAACGCCATGCGTATCTGGCAAAGCCGCGTTCCCGATGGGACGCGGTTTTTGCGTTTCTAGGAACTATTGCTGCGTCGTCCGATTATATTTTGGTTGCCGCCCCTGGACTGCCGATGTGATCCTCGTCAACCAGCACGATCGGCGCCCCTCCGGCCATGACGACAAGCAGGCGCAGGTTCCATTTTCCCGCGCTGCGCACGGCATGCGACATCACCCAGCCCCATCCATGGCTGCCATGGACGGGAACGCTGAGCTGGGCGTCGCCCGAGCCGTCTCCGACGACCTGGACGCTGCCGACCACCCAGTAACCAGCGTCAATATCCTCACCCAGCGCGGCCTTCACGCGGTCATCGGCGCGCACCGTCTCCATGGTCAGCCGGTATGCGTCGCTGTTCTTTATCATGCGAGGAACGAGGACGATCACGGCGGCGATACTGAGAAGCGAGACTACGAATAGGCTGAAGCCGGCGATCGCCCAGTTGCGTTGCACTCTTCGAAAATGCTCGGCATCGCGCCAGGACACATTCTGCCACGCCCAGCGGCTGCCCTTGGCGCCCAGCACGAAGAGCATGACGATGTTGACCAGCGGCACGAACATCAGCAGCGCGATGAACGTGTTGTTGGCGATGCCCCAGATCCAGTTGAGGAAAAAAGCGCCCCAGTTCCAACGGTTGAGTTCCGGCGGAATTTCAGCGGGCTGGTTGAGCGGTTGTACGGCCATCATGTCCCCCATCGGCAAATATGCCTCAGCGGGTTTTAGCCTATGGCCCCGAAAACCGGAATCGGTTTTCGCTTCACCCTCAAGCCGTCATGAGCCCTTTGACGACAGCCGGCGGAAATTCGCTCTCACCGCGCGGCTGGCAGGCTTCAGCGCCGCACTGATCGACCGTTCCACGGCTATGCCATTGAACAGCGACGGCGTGCGGCCGGAAAAAACCTCCGGCCAGAAGCGCGCCGTCGATTGCAGCAGCGCCATTTGCGCGGCAAACGCGCCTTCGGCCACCGCCGTTGCCTTTTCCTGCACCGCGCGTGCGGTTTCAGGGCTCCAGCCCCGGCCGCTCTGTGCGTCTGCTGCCATCAGCGGCAGGCGCATCATCGCCACCAGCGGCGCCAGCATCAAATCCTGGCCGATCGCTGCCGCTTCCAGCACCCGCCGGCTCTTACCTGTCTTTGTCATGAAAATGCCAACCCCAATGCAGCCGGTCTTGGCCGGTCCCGCAACACTACGCGCGACGAGGGCTATTCGTTCCCTCTTATTCACCACGCAAGTTGCATTTGAGGCCGGGCGCCCGGATCGCAGGGCGCCCGGCGATTGTTTTCGCCTACTTCTTGCGCAGATCCGCTTGCGCCAGATCCAGCGCCCTGGCGATGCGGTCGCAAGCCATGTCGATCGTCTCGCGGGTCCAGACCAGCGGCGGCGACAGGATCATCGTGTCGCCGGTGGCGCGCAGCATCATGCCTTGGGCGATCGCATGGTCGCGCACGGTGACGGCGGCACTGCCCGCCGGCAGGAAGCGCTCCTTGGTCGCCTTGTCCTTGACGATCTCGATCGCCCCCATCAGCCCGATCGAACGCACCTCGCCGACCAGCTCATGGCCGGCGATACGCTCCTGCAGTGCCTGGGCGAAGTAAGGTCCCGTGTCGTTCTTGACCCGGTCGACCAGGCCTTCGCGCTCCATGATCTCGATGTTCTTCAGCGCCACCGCGCAGGCCACCGGGTGACCCGAATAGGTATAGCCGTGATAGAATTCGCCGCCCTTCTCGACCAGCGTCGCCGCGATGCGGTCGCCGACCAGCAGCGCCGAAAGCGGCTGGTAGCCCGAGGTCAGCGCCTTGGCGGTGGTGATGGTATCGGGCTCGATGCCGAAGGTCTGCGCCGCAAACCATTCGCCGGTGCGGCCATAGCCGGTGATCACCTCGTCCAGCATCAGCAGCACATCATACTTGCGGCAAATGTGCTGCACTTCCGGCCAGTAGCTCATCGGCGGAATTTTTACCCCGCCCGCGCCCATCACCGGCTCGCCGATGAAGGCCGCGACCTTGTCGGCGCCGGCTTCGAGGATGGCGTCCTCGACCGCCTTGGCCGCGCGCAGGCCGAATTCATGGTCGCTTTCGCCGGGCAGCGCCAGCTCATAGGCATAGGGCATCATCACATGGACGATGTTGGGCACCGCGCCGCCGAGCTGCTTGTGCATCAGATCCATGCCGCCGAGCGACGTGCCGGCGACGGTCGAGCCGTGATAGGCCGACTTGCGCGAGATGATGCGGTTCTTCTCCGGCTTGCCTTCCAGCGCCCAGAAATGGCGGACAAGCCTGAGTGCCGTATCGTTCGCCTCCGAACCGGAGGAGCCGTAAAACACCTGGCTGACATGCTTAGGCGCCAGCTCCGCCAACTTCTTCGACAACAGCACCGGCGTCGGGGTCGAGCATTTGAAGAAGGAGTTGTAGTAGGGCAATTCCTTCATCTGCGCATAAGCCGCATCGGCCAGCTCGTCGCGGCCATAGCCGACATTGACGCACCACAGCCCGGCCATGCCGTCGAGGATCTCGGTGCCGTCGGCATCGTAGATGAACGGGCCGTTGGCGTGGGTTATGATGCGCGAGCCGGCCTCGCGCAATTCCTTGTGGTCGGTGAAGGGATGCAGATGATGCGCGGAGTCGATCTGCTGAAGCTGCTTCAGCGAATAATTCTGATAGGTCATGTCTGGAATCTTTCCTCTGAAATCATTCCGGCGATGCCGGGGCGAATTCGTCAGAGGACGGCAGGCGGTGAATAGCCAATGCGGGCGCACAGCCGTAAAAGCTCGGCACGCAACGTGCGCGGTGACGGTGTCACCGCGACCCGAAATACGCGAGCCCCAAAGGCGCTGACCCCAAATGGGCTGACCAAAGTCCTGACGAGAGCCATGGCCGCACCTTAGAGCAAAGGCTGGTCGAGGTGAACCACCCTTTGCTTGGCCCACGAGGGGGCCTAGGCCTTGGCGGACAACGCCCGCTGCAGGAAGACATACTTCATTGCGGTTTGCGCGGCCTGTGGCCGGCGGTCGCCGCGCCCACCATGGCCGCCCTCGGTTTCCTCGAAGAACAAGGTCCTGTCGTGCCCGGCTTCCTGCAGCCGCGCCGCCATCTTGCGGGCATGGCCGGGATGGACGCGGTCGTCGGCAGTCGATGTCGTCAGCAGCACCGGCGGATAGGCTGCATCGGCCGAGACGTGCTGATAGGGCGAGTAAGCCCCCAGCCATTTGGCGTCTTCCGGCTTTGACGGATCGCCATATTCGGCCATCCACGAGGCGCCGGGCGGCAGTTCGGTGTAGCGCAGCATGTCGAGCAACGGCACCTCGATGATGACCGCGCCGAACAGCTCTGGGTGCTGCGTCAGGGAAACGCCGGTCAGCAGACCACCATTCGAACCGCCCTGGATGCCGAGCGAGCCTGCCGTGGCGATGCCGCGCCTGACGATATCTTCGGCCACCGCGGCGAAATCGTCGAAGGCAGTCTGACGATTGCCCTTCAGTGCCGCCTGATGCCAGGCCGGCCCGAACTCGCCGCCGCCGCGGATGCAGGCCTGGACATAGGCATTGCCCTTTTCCAGCCACAGCCTGCCGCGCACGCCGGCATAACCGGGCAGCAGCGGTATTTCGAAGCCGCCATAGCCGTAAAGCAGCGTCGGCACCGGACCCCTTTGGTCGCGTCGCCTGACGACGAAATACGGGATCATTGTGCCGTCCTTCGAGCGCGCCTCGAACTGTTCGGAAATCAGCGGCGCGGCATCGAAACGTGCCGGCTGCGATTTTACGGTCTCCAGCGTCTTGCCGTCGTCGTCCGACCAGATGATCGAGCTCGGCGTCAGGAAATCGGTGAAGGAGAAGGAGACGCTGGCGCCGAAATGCTCGGCATGCGCAATGCCGACATTGCCGTTTTCAGGCAGCGCCACCGGCTTCAGCGACCAACGTTCGCCGGTGCGTTCGGCGACGATGACCTTACCGCGCACATTGTCCATCAGGTTGATGAACAGCCGGTCCTGCGTGCGGGCAATGCCGGCGATCGACACGCGATGCGCCGGCTCGAGCATGGTTTCGACAGGGCCCAAGTCGCCGGTGTCGATCCAGCGTTCGAAATCCAGGGAATAGAGGCCGTCTGGCAAGCATTCAGTGCCGTCCGGCGCCGTCCACGGGGTGCGCACGCCGAATACAAACCGGCCCTTGAACAGAGCACTGTCGGTGACATCGTCCGGCAATGGGATGCGCCGGTTTTCGCCCGATGGCAGGCGCAGAAAACTGTGCGAGGAAAAGAAAGCAAGCGTGCGGGCCAGAAACAGATACTGCTTGCCGCTATCATGCTCGACGCCTGCACCGGCCGCGAGATCCTGCTTCTCCGCCTCGAAGATCGGCGTCGCATCCTCCAACCGGGTGCCGCGCTTCCACAGCTTGACGATGCGCGGATAGCCGGACTGGGTCTTGTCGTCTTCCTCGAAGGCGGCCGAGACAAGGACAGTGTCCTTGTCCAGCCAGGAAAAGCCGGATTTCGAGGCGGGAGCGCGGAAACCGCCCTCGACGAAGGATTTGGTTCCGATGTCGAATTCGCGCATCTCGCTGGCATCGCCACCATCCGGCGACATCGCGACCAGGCAGAGGTTGAAATCGGGGTAGAGGCGGCTGGCGCCGCTGAACACCCACTTCACGCCCTCCTTGGCCGACAGCACGTCGAAGTCGATGATCGTCTCCCAATCCGGCTTCTCCGTCTTGTAAGAGGCGACCGTCGTGCGGCGCCAGAGGCCGAGCACATTGGTCTTGTCCTGCCAGAAATTATAGACATGGCCGTTGAGCGCCGCACCGACCGCGATGTTGTCTTCGGCCGTCATCAGGTCGAGCGCGGTCTCGAACGCCGCCTGGTAGGACGGGTCGCCTTGCAGTTCGCCGACCGTCAACTCGTTCTGACGGTGGACCCAGCCGAGCGATTCCTTGCTGGTCCGATCTTCCAGCCAGAGGAAATTATCGTCCGCAGCGGCCTCGGTCTGGCGTTTTGTCGTCGATTGGGTCACGCATGGTCTCCAAGCTTTTTGTCTGGCGGCCCTGCCTACATCGCGTCGCAGGCCGTTTTATTCAAGATGGTGACGTCAAGGTAAACCCTCCCCGCCGCTGCTCAGCCCGTTATGAGTTTTTACGGCTGGCGGAGCGGTAGAGCGCAAAGCTCACCAGCAGCGCGTCAAGGCTGGCGATCACAACGGGCAGGCCGAGCGGACCGATGAGCTGCATCAACGCACCGGCGCCGGGCGGGCCGACAATGCCGCCCGCGCCCCACATCAGCGCGAAAGCGGCGTTGCCGGCGACCAGCACCGTTCCCTTGAAGCGGCTGCCAAGTTCGACCAGCGCCATGGTGTAGACGCCGTAGCCGACCGCGCCCATGACCACCAGCACCGGCCAGACCAGCGGCGTGGTGATCAGCATCGGAAGCGACAGCGCGCACGCCGCTGTCGCCAACGCGCAAAACACGATCATCGCCCGGCCGCCGAAACGTTCGGCCATCAGCCCGAGCGGAATCTGCAACAGGATATTGCCGGCCGACAGCGCCGTCACCAGCGCCGCGAGCTTTGCCTCGGGAAGCGCGTAGCCAGTGCCGAACACAGGGATCAGCGCATAGGTGCTCTGCTGCACCGCCGCCGACACCAGCACCGCCAGAAGCAGCGCCGGCGCCAGCCCGGCAAAGCCGAAAAGGCCGCTGGCCGGCTGGCCGTCATCCTCGAAACCGGTCAGCTTCGACGACACGGCGCGCAGGATCAGCGCGCAGAGCCCAAAGCCTGCTATCGCGGCAATGAAGGGCGGCCATCCCGAGGCGCCGACAGTGATCAGGATCAGCGGCCCGGCCGCATAGCCGGCGCCCATCAGCGCGTTGAACACCCCCATGACCCGACCGCGCCGCGACGGCGGCGCCAGCGACAGCGCCCACACTTCCCCAAGCACATAGAGCGGGTTGATGACCACGCCGACAAGAAAGCGGATGACGAACCAGGCCACCCAGTCCTGCAGGTAGCCGATCCCCAGAAAGCACAGCGCCCCGATCAGCGAACAGCCGACGGCGAGGTTGCGCGCGCCGAACAGCCGCACGGCCGCCGGCACGAAGGAAGCCGACAGGATGAGGCCGACCGGCATCATCGCGGCTGACAGGCCGATTAACGCCGGCGACATGCCTTGCCGCTGCATCAAAAGCGTGAACAGCGGGTAGCTCAAGCCTTGCGCGGCCCCGAACATGGCAAGAGCGGCGGTAACGCCGGCCAGCGCCGCCCATTGCGTTGCCGCTTCGCCCTCGCTCGATTCGGTCGCGGCCATGCTGCCTTCCCAATGAATTGCCGGCCCAGCGGCAAACCACTTGAGCTAGCGGTTCGATTCAGGGAAAGGAAGAGCCGCGGACGAAATCCCCTTGCGCCAAGGGTCGTGGTGGGCGCGTCCTGTCAGCCTATTCCCTCAGGCTTGTCAGCTGTCCAACTGCCGTTCCGGCATGTCGCTTCCCTCGTCCTAGTGGTCGCCGCCTCCGCAATGGCCGGAGAGCCGCCGGTCCATTATGCCGCCCGCTACCTGCATCGTACGAGGACCATCATGACCGCCGCCCTGCATCCAGCCGAACCGCCTTTGGCAACCGACCGCGCCCGTCGCGGTGGCCGTGCGGGCAAGCGCGCCGGCGGCTCGGCCGCCTTCGAACAGCCGGCTTTCCGGCAGCTGAGAAACCCGCTGACGCCGACCAAGCTGGTCTCAGACGACGAGCTGGAATCGATCCATCTCGCCTCGTTGCGCGTGCTCAGGGAAATCGGCGTCGACGTGCTGCACGACGAAGCCCGCCGCATCATGAAGGAAAATGGCGCTGACGTTACCGCCGGCAGCGAGCGGGTGCGCTTCGACAGCGACATGATCCTCGAACTGGTCTCGAACTGCCCGTCGGAGTTCACGCTGCATGCCCGCAACCCGGCGCACAATGTGCGCTTCGGCGGCAACAATGTGATCCTGTCGATGATGGCCTCGGCGCCCAACTGTTCCGACCTCGACCGTGGCCGCCGCCCGGGCAACCAGGCCGACTACCGAAACTTCCTGCGCCTGGCGCAGATGCACAACATCCTGAACTGCACCGGCGGCTATCCGGTCGAGCCGACCGACATCCATCCGTCGGTGCGCCACCTCGAATGCATCCGTGACCTCGCCACGCTGACCGACAAGGTGTTCCACATCTATTCGCTCGGCAAGGAACGCAATGTCGACGGCATCGAGATCGCCAGGATCGCGCGCGGCATCAGCCATGAGCAGATGCTCGAAGAGCCGTCCGTCTTCACCATCATCAACACCAACTCACCGCTGAAGCTCGACGTGCCGATGATGGAAGGCATCATCCAGATGTCGAGCAAGGGCCAGGTCGTCGTCGTCACGCCCTTCACGCTGTCGGGCGCGATGGCGCCCGTCACCATCGCCGGCGCGCTGGTGCAGCAGAATGCCGAGGCGCTGTCCGGCATCGCCTTTGCTCAGATGGTGCGCAAGGGAGCGCCGGTCGGCTATGGCGGCTTCACGTCCAATGTCGACATGAAGTCCGGCTCGCCGGCCTTCGGCACGCCCGAATACATGAAGGCACAGCTGGTCGGCGGCCAGCTTGCCCGCCGCTACAAGATCCCCTACCGCACCTCCAACACCTGCGCCGCAAACACCGTCGACGCGCAGGCGGCCTATGAAAGCGTGTTTTCGCTGTGGGGCGCCATCCAGGGCGGCGGCAATCTGATGATGCACGGCGCCGGCTGGCTCGAAGGCGGCCTGCGCTGCTCCTACGAGAAGACCATCCTGGACATCGACCTGTTGCAGATGGTGGCGGAGTTCCTAACCCCGCTCGACCTGTCCGACGAGGCGCTCGGCTTCGACGCCATCCAGTCTGTCGGCCCAGGCGGCCATTTCTTCGGCACCCAGCACACGCAGGACCGGTACAAGAACGCCTTCTATTCGCCCATCCTTTCCGACTGGCGCAATTTCGAGACCTGGGCCGAAGCCGGGTCGCCGACCGCGCTGGAAAAGGCCAACAAGGTCTGGAAGGAACGGCTGGCGTCCTACGAGGAACCCTATATGGACCCGGCGATCCGCGAAGAGCTCAACGACTTTGTCGAAAAGCGCACGTCCGAAGGCGGCGCGCCGACCGATTTCTGATCATCTGTGTTGGTTTGATGAACTGATCATTCGTATGGATTTGATGAACGGTCGACCCCCACTCCGTCGAGCTGCGCTCGACACCTCTCCCCCGATCGACGGGGGAGAGGAAGGGCGTGAGCTTATGCAGGCTGGCTCCCTTCCTCTCCCTCCGGAGGGGGGAGAGGTGGCGCCGCGAAGCGGCGACGGAGTGGGGGAAGGCGCTCATCAAACCCGCAGCCGCCGAAAAATAGGGACAACGAAGCGAGCGCGGAATCTCAGGCAGGCTGGCAACCAGGCGGAGGCCTTGCTTTGGCTGGAATTGAAGGCTCGCAAGCTTGGAGGCCATCGCTTTACGCGCCAGCTCTCCATCGGCCCCTTCTTTGCAGACTTCGCCTGCCGCGAAAAATGGCTTGTCGTTGAGGTCGACGGACACCAACACGCCGACAGTTCCTATGACCGCCGCCGCGACGACTTCATGCGCGCGCAAGGCTATTCGATTCTGCGCGTCTGGAGCCATGACGTCCTGAAACATCGCACTTCCGTCTGTGAAACCATCCTTGCCGCGCTTGATGGCAGGCTGGCCGAAAACATCACTGCATCCGATCTGCGCTTTGTTTTCACGCCCCGCCCACTCGAATCAATCTCTTCAGAAACGGACCCATCTTTATGAAATCTCACGTCAAAGCGGTTGTCATTGGCGGCGGCGTCGTCGGCTGCTCGGTTCTCTACCATCTGGCCAAGGCCGGCTGGACCGACATCATGCTGATCGAGCGCTCGGAGCTGACCTCCGGCTCGTCCTGGCACGCTGCGGGCGGCTTCCACACACTGAACGGCGATCCCAACGTCGCCAAGCTGCAGGCCTACACTGTGCAGCTCTACAAGGAGATCGAGGAGATCTCCGGCCAGTCCTGCTCGCTGCATTTGACCGGCGGCGTGATGATGGCCGATACGCCCGAGCGCATGGACTTTCTGCGCCTTGCCCACGCCAAGGGCCGCTATCTCGGCATGGACACCGAACTCATCACGCCCTCCGAAGCCAAGGCGATGTTCCCGCTGATGGACGAGACCAATTTCGTCGGCGCCATGTGGGACCCGGTCGAAGGCCATCTCGACCCCTCCGGCACCACCATCGCTTACTCCAAGGCAGCCAAGAAACTCGGTGCCGAGATCTTGCTGCGCAACCGCGTCGTCGATCTGACGCAGCAGCCGGACGGCACCTGGAATGTCGTCACCGAACAAGGCACGGTCCACGCCGAGCATGTCGTCAATTGCGGCGGCCTGTGGGCGCGCGAGATCGGCCGCATGGTCGGCGTCGAACTGCCGGTGCTGGCGATGGAGCACATGTACCTGCTCACCGAGCCGATGCCGGAGGTCGAGGAATTCAACAAGTCGACCGGCCGCGAAATGATCGGCGTGCTCGACTTCAAGGGCGAGATCTACACCCGCCAGGAGCGCAACGGCATCCTGCTCGGTACCTATGAAAAGGCCTGCAAGCCGTGGTCGCCGGTCAACACGCCGTGGGATTTCGGCCACGAACTGCTGCCGCCGGATCTCGACCGCATCGCGCCGTCGCTGGAAATCGGCTTCAAGCATTTCCCCGGCATCGAAAAGGCCGGCATCAAGCAGATCATCAACGGCCCCTTCACCTTCGCGCTGGACGGCAACCCGCTGGTCGGCCCGGTGCAGGGCCTGACCAATTTCTGGTGCGCCTGCGCCGTCATGGCCGGCTTCAGCCAGGGCGGCGGCGTCGGCCTCGCACTGTCCAACTGGATGGTGCATGGCGATCCGGGCTTCGACGTCTGGGGTATGGATGTCGCCCGCTTCGGCGAGTGGGCCGGCCTGCGCTACACCAACGCAAAGGTGCGCGAAAACTATTCGCGCCGCTTCTCCATTCGCTTCCCCAACGAAGAGCTGCCGGCAGCGCGCCCGGCGCAGACCACGCCGCTCTACGACACCATGGTCGCCAACAACGCTGTCATGGGGGACAGCTGGGGTTTGGAAACGCCACTGTGGTTCGCGCCGAAGGGCAAGGAGCCGAAGGACGTCGTCTCCTTCCACCGTTCCAACGATTTCGGGCCTATCGGTGAGGAAGTTCGCGCCACGCGCGAAAACGTCGGCGTCACCGAGATTGCCAACTTCGCCAAATACGAGGTGTCGGGACCTACAGCTGAGGACTTCCTCAACCGCCTGATGACCAACCGCATGCCGAAGATCGGCCGCATCGTGCTGACGCCGATGATCAACGAATTCGGCAAGCTCATCGGCGACTTCACCATCGCCAAGGCCGGTGAAGACCGCTTCATGATCTGGGGTTCGTCGGCCGCGCAGAAATACCACATGCGCTGGTTTGAGAAGCACCTGCCGAAAGACGGTTCGGTGCGCATCCACCGCTTCGACCAAACGTTGGTGGGTCTTTCGATCGCCGGGCCGAAATCGCGCGACCTCTTGCAGAAGCTGGTCGATGTCGACATCTCGACCAAGGCGTTCCGCTTCATGGACTTCCGCGAAATGGCGGTCGGCGGCGCGCCCTGCATGGTCAACCGTATCACCTATACTGGCGATCTCGGCTACGAAATCTGGATGGCGCCCGCCTATCAGCGCCTGGTCTACAAGGCGATCAAGGACTCTGGCGAGGAGTTCGGCCTGGTCGATTTCGGCATGCGCGCTCTGCTGTCGATGCGCCTGGAAAAGAACTTCCCGACCTGGTACCGCGAGCTGCGGCCGATCTACGGGCCGTTCGAAGGCTCGATGGACCGCTTCATCAAGCTCGAGAAGAACGACTTCATTGGCCGCGACGCCGCCGCCAAGGAACAGGCGGAAGGACCGAAACTGCGCCGTGTCTCCTTCATCGTCGATGCCGCCGATGCCGATGTGATGGGCGACGAGCCGATCTGGGCCAAGGTCAGCAAGGACTATGGCACGGTGGAAAAGCCGCATGGCTATGGCGCGCCGCGTTTCGACAAGGCGGGCAAGGAAGTCCGCGGTTCGAAAGCCGCGGAAGGGGCTTCGGCCGTACGCGGCATCGTCGACGGTGACTGGCGCGTGGTCGGCTGGGTGACATCGGGCGGCTATGCGCATTCCGTGCAGAAATCGATGGCGCAAGGCTATGTACCGGCAGCGCTGGCCGAAGACGAAAGTGCTGGCCTTTTCGAGATCGAAATCCTCGGCCACCGGCGTTCCGCCCGCATCAATGTCGAGGCGCCCTTCGATCCGAGCGGCGAGAAGATGCGGACCTGAAAGGCGACAGCGTTTGCGAGATCGTGTAAGGGGCCTTCGGCAGTTGGCCGCAGGCATTCCTCGATGAGAAGACGATCCCCTTGCAGTATCTAGAGAAATGGACGGACTGGCTGTGTGAAGGCAAAGTCGGTCCCTTCAACGCCGCGCTTGTCTGTCTCGCGGTCTATTGCCTCGTCCAGATCGTGGTAATGGCGCTGTTGTCCCACATCGTCGGAACCGGCGTCGGCGTCGACGATTCCGAACAGCTGATGTACATGCACTACCTCTGGGCCGGCTATGGCGGCTCGCAGCCGCCTCTCTACACGTGGCTTGCCCGCCTCGTCGCGGGCGTGGTCGGGACGAACATACTCGCGCTCAAGATCGTGAAGTACTTTCTGATCGGAGTGGCGCTGGCGTCGGCTTTCATCGCTGTCCGCCGTCTCGGCTATTCCAGCCGGGCTGGCGCCGCCGCTATGTTCGGCCTGCTGTTGTTTCCGCAGATGGTGTGGGAGATGCAGCATGCCCTCACCCACTCGATTGCCGCCTTCTGTTTTTCAGTGGTGCTGTTTCTTGCGCTCGTCGAACTGGTGCAGCGGCGATCGCTCACCGCCTATGTGTTGTTCGGTGTGGCTATCGCTGCCGCGATCCTGTCGAAATACAACAATGTGATTTTTCTCGGCGCGCTGGTGCTGTCCACCCTGTCGCTGCGTGAAACACGCGGCGCGATCCTGCACCGCAACTTTCTGCTCAGCGTGGCACTGGCCGTGCTGCTTTGCCTGCCGACATTCTACTGGAGCCTGACTCACACCGACCAGGTCCTATCGCACGCCGGCGGTTTCGGCATGGCCAGGGAAAGCGTGATCCTGAACGCGTTCTCCGGAGTGTGGGGGCTGGGCAAGGCTATGCTGAATTTCGCCCTTTTGCCGGCCGGGATATTCGCGGCAGCTTTTCTCATCGCGAGGAACAAGCCAGCGCCGGCCCTGCAACCGGCGCCATGGACCGGGAAACTGGTGTGGCGCACGATCGGCTTTGCACTTGGTATGACGGTCGTGCTCGTCCTGGCGAGCGGCGCGACGCAATTTCGCGATCGCTGGATGCTTCCCATCCTTGTGTTGCTGCCCGTCGCACTCGCCCTCCGCATGGACATCAAGGGCGATAGGGGCCGGAAGTGGCAGGAGATCATCGTCTTTGTCGGCGCAACGCTTGCCATCCTGGTGCTGCCCTTGACCTGGTACACGCACCTTTATGGCGGCGACAGCCGCGGCAGCATCGCGCGTGTGGACTACAATTCGCTCTACAGCCAGTTGACGGCAAACGGACCGATACGCACCACCGTATCGAGCTGGCACTGGTTGGGAAATCTGCGTCTGGTCGACCCCGATCTCGTCGTCCTCGATGGAGAATTGCCGGACTTCGGCCAATTGCTGAAAGAGCCGGCGGTGTTCGTCACAGCAGACGACAGGGTGGGGGTCGAAACTATCCTCAAACTGCTGGATCAGGCCGGCTACGCAGCGGATGGCCCGCCGCAACAGCTGACCGTGCCCATGCTGTTCGGCAGCGACCCGCCCACCCGCACCGTAACAGTCACGCGGCTGAAGAAAGTGGCGGCCGCAGCAGGCGCGGCACCACAATAGCATCGGCAGGGAGGCCTCGGGTGGAGAAGCAAGGGTTCGGTCGTCACCGCAAGATCATGCCGTTCGAACCGGGCTCGGTCGAGGCCTTGCGCGACGCCTCGCGCCAGAAGGCGGCGTCGCTGAACCAGCATGTGCTGGGCTATGGCGCGCAAGCTGAATCCGAATGGCAAGCCGCAGGCATCGCAGCACCCGACCTTGCCGCGATGCGCAAATACCGGCTCGAGCGCATCCGCGCCGAGCTGAAGCGCCGAAACTATGCCGGCGCCCTCCTCTACGACCCCGTCAACATCCGCTACGCCACCGATTCGACCAACATGCAGCTGTGGGTCGCGCACAACCCGACCCGCCACTGCTTCGTCGCTGCCGAAGGACCGGTGGTGCTGTTCGACTATTTCTCCTGCGAGCATCTGTCCGACCATTCCGGCGTCGTCGACGAGGTGCGGCCGGCAGTGTCGTGGATGTATCTCTATGGCGGCGAACTGACCGAACAGAAAGTCCGCCGCTGGGCCGCCGGCATCGCCGATCTGGTCAGGGAACATGGTGGCGGCAACAGCCGCATCGCCGTCGACCACATCAATCCCGAAGGCGTCGAGGAACTCGCCCGGCTCGGCATTGCCATCGGCAATGGCGAGGCGGTGATGGAAAATGCGCGGCTGATCAAATCGCCCGACGAGATCCTCGCCATGCGCCGCGCCATCGTCGCCTGCGAGGCTGCGATGGGCGAGATGGAAGCGGCGTTGAAGCCGGGCATCTCCGAAAACGAGCTATGGGCCGAACTCCACCGCGGCAACATTGCGCGCGGCGGCGAATGGATCGAGACCCGGCTGCTGTCGTCGGGGCCGCGGACCAATCCGTGGTTCCAGGAATGTTCATCACGCGTCATCGAGGAAGGCGACCTCGTCGCCTTCGACACCGATTTGGTCGGCCCTTACGGCTTCTGCGCCGATCTCTCACGCACCTTTCTTTGCGGCGACGCCAGGCCGTCGAACGAGCAGCGCGACCTCTTCCGCATCGCCGCCGACCAGATCGCCCGCAACACGCAACTGATGCAGCCCGGCATCTCCTTCCGTGACCTGGTCGAACGCTCCGCGGTGCCGCCGGGAGACTGCTTCCCGACGCGCTACGGCGTGCTCTATCACGGCGTCGGGCTGGCCGACGAATATCCGACCCTGCCGCATGCCAGCGACTGGACGCCGGACACGCCCGACGGCGTGCTGGAGCCGGGCATGGTGCTGTGCGTGGAAAGCTATATCGGCAGGCTTGGCGGACACGAGGGCGTCAAGATCGAGGAGCAGATCCTGATCACCGAGACGGGCAACGAGCAGCTTTCAACCTACCCGTTGGATGCGAGGCTGCTCGGCTAGTGCGGCAAGCGCCTCGCGCAGCGCCTTGAGCGTCTTTTCCGGCGTCGTCCTGGCGGTGATGTAGGGCAGGCCTTTACGCCGTGCGGTCCAACCGACAACAGCGACGTCGCGCGCCGCCTGCTCGAAACGCTGCGCCAGCGCCCAGCTCTCGCAGTCGATTGCCGCGATATCCGCCTCGCCCTCGGCCACTGTGACGATCGAGCTGCGATGGCCGCCACTTTCGCTGCGCGACGAAAAGATATCCAGACTTTCGCCGGCGGCTTGCAGGTCGCGCGTCAATCCGATGACGCCCGACATCGAATCGAGATTGTTGAAGGTAAAGCGCTTGCCACGCATGAGATCGAGCGGCAGCGAGGCTTTGCCATCGGCGGGCGAGCGAACTTCCGGCCCCGCGCTTGTCCGCATTACCAATGCGCTCGAATAGAGTTCGCCTTGACCGCCCTCGTAAGCGTCGTAGCTCGGCTGTCCGACCACCTGCACCTGTCTGGACAGGCCCAACTCCATCGGCCCCCAGCAGGTCTGCGCGAGCAGCAACGCCGGATGCAGCCACAACTGGTGATAGTCGAGTTCGTTCGGCGGCAATGTCGCCGGATCGGGCGCGATCAGTCTGCCCTCGCCGTCGTGGATGCCGCCCGGCACCGGCGGCAGGTCGCCATTGCGGCGCACGATGGCCTGCGGCGCATCGATGCCATTTTTTCGGAAGGCTTCCCGCAACCCGGCCCATTGCGCGTCGACCTCGTCGCGCACTTCGGGCCAGTCATACATCGGCAAAGCCGCAACCAATTCATTCATGCCGACACTCAATCATCATGTCTGGAAAAAGGATCGCAAAAACGCGGCGTCCAATCAGAATTGGCCGACACGGGTCCCCAGATGCCCGAAATTATTCCTTGGGTGGCTCGGCGGGAACCGGCGCGCTGCCAAGCCCGCTGATGCTACGCGCCCTGACGCGCGGCTTGAACGCCCTGCCCGGCTCGGCCTGGCGCCGCAACACCGGGTGCACGATCGGCTCCTTGGCCTTGAAGGCGTAGGCTTTGATCAGCGCGAAATAGTTCGGATAGGCATAGCCGTTGTTCATCCGCAGCCACTCGTCGCGGCGGTCGCGAAACAGTTTTGGCAGTCTGTACCAGGCCACCGTCGGGGTCTTGTGGTGGACAAAATGCAGATTGTTGTTGAGGAACAGGTACGACAGCGGCGAGCGCTCGATGATCACTGTGCGCCCCTCCGGATGCTCGGACCACTGATGCTCGGCGAAAGTGCGGACGGCGATCAGCGACTGGCCGAGCCAGACCGGCGCCAGAATGTAGAGCCATACGGGGATGCCGAAGCCGAACTGCACGACCGGCAGCACGATGGCGAGGCCGATCGCATGCAGCAGCCATGCCTTGCGGATCGCCTTGTCGCCGGCAATGACATGCTTGGCGTCGTCGATGAAGAAACCGATGCAGGACAGCCACGGGCCGAGGAAGAACCGGCCGGCCATGGTGTTGTTGATCTTGAGCAGGAACTTCATCGTCGGCGGCAGATCGTCATGCATCCACAGCGCCTGGTAATAGCTCTCGGGATCGTCGAGCGGGTCGGTCAGCCGCTCGTCGGCGTGGTGGCGCAGATGAAGCGTCTTGAAGCGACGGAACGGCCAGACCAGGCCGATCGGCAGGAAGACGAAGGCTTCATTGATCAGCGCGTTGCGTGTCGGATGGCCATGCAGCACTTCGTGCATGATCGACGACTGCAAGGCCAGGATGAAACCGAGGAGAATGAGGGCGGGGATCGGATACGAGGGCCAAAGCAGGAGCCCGACAGCAAGCCACGTCCCGTAACAGAAGAAAGCGAGAACCACGGTCGGCCATTCGATGGCCGCTGCGTTGCGTCGCTTGATGCTCTTGCCTGCCATGCTATCGACCACTGTCCCTCAGTCGCCGGAACCCCAATTGGTTCCTGACAGCATAATGTCAGGAGAAGCGATTCCACTCAACGAGACAAAGTGTACAAAATGTTGCATTTGCGCATTTTTGACCGCACATGTTACACATTGTAAACAACCTTAGGGATTCATTTACGCCTGGAGTGCTGATTCGACGGCTCTGGCGCAAATTTTTCCTCAAATAGCCTAGGGAACGAACAGTGGACAAACGGGATCTGTCAGCCATCTTTCGGGAGCGTCTGAAGCTGCTCCTGACACGGTCCGACCTCAACCAGTCGGCCTTCGCGTCAGCAGTCGGCATCGACCGGTCGGCGCTGTCGCAACTGATGTCCGGCGCCTCGACCCGCCTGCCGCGCGCAGAGACGCTGCTCAACATCGCCGCTGAATTCAAGATCTCGCTGGACTGGCTGCTTGGCCTCAGCCAGGACGAAGGCGTCACCGGTGAAATCCGCGAAAGCCTGGAGATCGAGGAAGCGCCGGACGGTTTCGACCGCACGCTGCTGGCCAAATGGTTCGCGGAAGCCGCGGGCACCAAGATCCGCTATGTGCCGGCCGGCATTCCCGACCTTCTGCGCACCCACCAGCTGGTCGACTATGAGGCCAACATCACCAATCGCAGCCGTCTGGCGCAGGCCAGCGAGACGCAGTACCGCATAGAATACAACAGGCGCCCGGAGACCGATATGGAGGTCTGCATGCCGCGCCACACACTGGAGATCTTTGCCCGCGGCCTCGGCGTCTGGGACCGTTTTCCCGAGGCAGACCGGCGGCAGCAGCTCGCCCACATGGCGACGCTGCTTGACGATCTCTATCCGACCTTCCGGCTGTTTCTCTATGACGGCCGCATGCGCTACTCGATCCCGCTGACCATCTTCGGTCCCTACCGCGCCGCCATCTATGTCGGCGACATGTATGTGGTGCTGAACGCCACCCAGCCGGTGCAGGCGCTGACCCAGCATTTCGACAATCTGATCCGCGCCGCCGACGTCAACCCGCACGAAGCAGCCGCCTTTGCACGCAATCTGGCCGGCGCATCATTCCCGTCGGGTTCTGCCTGATCGCCGACACTCCCGGAAAGGGGTAAGTGTCAGTTTGAATTCGAGATTACGAGACCCATACGCGACGTTCCGGCTCGTGGACTCTGCCGGCGGTCGCCCTTACAATCCTTGTCCTGTTGCTCTTGAAAGCAATGCACTACATGACCGAAGGACGCGTCCAACGCCGTCTTGCCGCAATCCTGGCCGCTGACGTGGTGGGTTATACGCGCCTGATGGGCAGCGACGAGGCCGGCACACTTGACGAACTGACGACGATACGGGCCTACCTTATCGACCCAAAGATGGCCGAGCACCAAGGCCGCATCTTCAAAACGGCTGGCGACGGCATCCTCGCCGAGTTTCCAAGTGTCGTGAACGCCGTGGCTTGTGCCGTTGCCATGCAGCGTGCCATGTCGGTTCACAACGCAGACTTGTCCGAGGACCGAAAGATACAATTCCGCATTGGGATCAACCTCGGCGACGTAATCGTCGAGGATGACGATCTCTTCGGTGACGGCGTAAACGTGGCGGCAAGGCTCGAGGGTATCGCTCCCATCGGAGGTGTCATGGTTTCGGGCACCGTACGAGACCATCTCGGAAACCGGCTTGACCTGCAATTCGACGACAACGGTGAGCAGACACTTAAAAATATTGAGCGCCCTGTGCGAGCTTATGTGGTGCGTCTCGACGGTCCCGGAGCGACCCACACTTCGCCGACCTCGCTTGCTGATAAGCCCTCCATCGCTTTGCTGCCGTTCGTCAATATGAGCGACGACCGTCAGCAAGACTACTTTGCGGATGGTATTACAGAAAACGTCATCACCGGATTGTCTCGGTTTCGCGATCTTTTCGTCATCGCGAGCAATTCGACATTTGCTTACAAGGGCAAAGCCACGAAGATACAGGATGCCAGCCGGGAGCTGGGTGCCCGCTATATCCTAGAGGGCAGCGTACAGCGGTCGAAGGACCGTGTCCGGGTTACTGCCCAGCTCATTGACGGCAAGACTGGGCGGCACCTTTGGGCAGAGCGCTACGACCGAGGCATCGATGACATCTTTGCCGTGCAGGACGATGTCACCGAAAGAATAATTGGCAGTTTAGCCACAGCGTACGGAGGCCGTCTGTTAAAGGCGTGGCAAGAGCGCCCGGAAGTCGCGGGGACACGGAACTTTGAGGCCCTGGACTATTTCGTGCGCGGCATGGAGTCTCTCAACCGTTATACAAAAGAGGACAACTTGCGAGCCCGCGAACTCTTTGAGAGGGCGGGTGAACTCGATCCGAAGTTCGGAAAAGCGTTTGCGAAGCTCGCTTGGACGCACTTGATCGACGCAAGCGACGGTTGGAGCGAGAATCCCGAGGCCTCACTGGCAAATGGCCTGAAATACGCCAATTTGGCGATCGAACGCGACGACGCCGAGGCATGGGGGCATTACGCCCTCGCAGGGCATTGCCTATTTTGCCGACAATACGAACGCGCTATCATTGAGTATCAACGCGCCCTTGAGCTCAATCCAAATGATGCCGACGTGCTGTTGGATTTTGGTTCCTGCCTAAGCTATTGCGGGAGGGCACAGGAAGGCCTTGAGACGGCGCAAAAAGCCATGCGTCTCAACCCTCACTACCCCGAGTGGTACATTCTACAGATTGGCCAGATTTACTACGACGTTCGCAGATATCATGAAGCGATTGCGGCGTTGGAAGGTCTACGAACCCTCGACACCGTATACCAACACTTATACCTGGCAGCGAGCTACGCGGCTTTAGGGAGCGAAGACGAAGCGCAGCAGGCAATTGAGCATGTTTTGCAGCTGGAGCCACGAGCCACAATCACGATGAGAACGACCTCGGACATGGCGCCATACAAGAATTCAAGTGACTTGGAACATCTTCGCGAAAACTTGCGCAAGGCAGGCCTGCCCGAATGAGAGAAAGCTCGCACTCACCTTGAAGGGCTGCAATGGCGCTCTTGCTCGTTCCGATCTGCGAGACCAATGGCAACGTTCCGCCACTAGCCGAAATTCAAACTGAGACTATCGAAAGGCGCGCAGAGCGGCAACCGCGGGCCGCAAACACATTGACTGGACATAAAGACTTCTTTATATCCTTATTCCATTCGAAAATCTGAAAGCCGATCCGATGACCGCAACCAATCCCATCGACGCATTGCTGGCCGAAAAGGGTGTGCTGCTCGCCGACGGCGCCACCGGCACCAATCTGTTCGCCATGGGTCTGGAGGCCGGCGAAGCGCCCGAGCTGCTCAACGAGACAGCGCCTGACACCATCACCAGCCTGCACCAGAATTTCGTCGATGCCGGCGCCGACATCATTCTTACCAACTCGTTCGGCGGCACCCGCCACCGGCTGAAGCTGCACCACGCGCAGGATCGCGTGCATGCGCTGAACAAGCGCGCCGCCGAGATCGCCCGTGCTGTCGCCGACAAGGCCGGCAGAAAAGTCATCGTCGCCGGCTCGGTCGGCCCAACAGGCGAGTTGCTGGTGCCGCTTGGCGCCATGACCTATGACGAGGCGGTCGAGGCCTTTGCCGAACAGATCGAGGGTCTGAAGGAAGGCGGCGCCGAAGTCGCCTGGATCGAAACCATGTCGGCGCCGGACGAAATCCGCGCCGCCGCCGAAGCCGCCATCCGCGTCGGCCTGCCCTACACCTATACCGGCTCCTTCGACACTGCCGGCCGCACCATGATGGGGCTGCTGCCCAGGGATATCCATGGCGTCGTCGACGGGCTGTCGCAAAACCCGCTCGGTGTCGGCGCCAATTGCGGTGTCGGCGCTTCCGACATCCTGGCCTCGCTGCTCGACATGACCGATGCGAGGCCGGAGGCGACGGTGATCGTCAAGGGCAATTGCGGCATTCCGGAGTTCCGCGGCACCGAGATCCATTATTCCGGCACGCCGGAGCTGATGGCCGACTATGTCAGGCTGGCGGTCGATGCCGGCGCCAAGATCGTCGGCGGCTGCTGCGGCACCTCGTTCCAGCACCTTGCCGCCATGCGCAAGGCACTCGACGCGCACACCAAGGCGGATCGTCCGACCGTTGCCGCGATCGTCGAGCGCATCGGTCCGATGCGCAACAAGGTGGCGACGGAAAACACCGCCGAGACCAGCGAAGCCCGCCGCGAGCGCCGTCGCAGCCGTGCCTGATATCCAATGCATGTCGCTCAAAAGTGTCTGCGGTTTTGAGAGAACGACATGCATAAAACAGGGGCCTAAAGCGCGCCGGCGCGCTTTAGGAGTTAGTCGCTGTTTTCAGCGTAACGCGATAGCGCCGTCTTGAAATCCACGACGGTGCTGTCGGCGTTTCCGCTCATCGTCGTCACCAAGTCACCCGATGACTCCGGATTGCCGATCTGCTCCAGCATGACGCGGAAGCGGTCGTTGTTCAGCGCCGACATCGCCGTGGTCCTGGCCGCGGCCACATCATTCATGATGCGCCGAGATTCCGCCGAAGGCGCCTGCGAAGCGGTCGACTGAACGTCCCTTGCTGCCGGCATCGAAGTCGCAATGTATCTGATCTGCAATTCGGCCCCCAAAGCCCTGTATTAGCTCGTCGTAACAAGAGGAAATTGCGATCCGGTTCCGGAATTGCCGCACAATTTAACGATCCGGCACATCACCCTTTGTTCGAGGCGCTCACCCAAATACCACCAGGCCCGAAAAAAGGCCGGCAAGGGAAAGATCCCTCGCCGGCCTGCCTCACCCGCCCGTAGCCGGTTCCCCCGTATCAGAACGACCCCCGTCTGAAAGGAGCCGGCTGTATTGCCACTACCGGTTACCGCCCAGCGCCGAGGCAAGGCGCACAAGCGAAAGGAACTCGGACCTGTACCCAAACGGGTCGGCTCCTCGGGCGGCGGTGGCAATCTCCATGATCTTGTCGTAGCCGAACTTCGCGGTCGCATCCTCGTCGCGCAGCTTCTGGCCAAAGGCGGCGACAGCGACGGAGAAACGCTGGTCGGTGCTGGCCTGGTCGAAGGACTCGACCTCGTTGGCCGAGGTCACCGGCGTGGTGATCAGCTTCGAGACGTCTTCGTTCGGCAGCTTGTAGCGGATCTTCACGAAGGCATATTCGTCAGCATTGGCGACGCCACCATTGTTCACCGTGGCCTGGCCGTAGCGCAGCGGATCGATCTGTTCGCCACCACTGCCCTTCGGCGTGATCTCATAGATCGCGGTGACCGAATGGCCCGAGCCGATATCGCCGGCATCGACGCGATCATTGTTGAAATCCTCGCGGTTCAAGGCGCGGGTTTCATAGCCGATCAGCCGGTATTCCGAGACCTTGTTCGGATTGAACTCGACCTGGATTTTGACGTCCTTGGCGATGGTGAACAGCGTCGAGGAGGCATCCTCGACCAGGACCTTCTCGGCCTCGGCCAACGTGTCGATATAGGCGGCGGTGCCGTTGCCGTTCTGGGCGATGGTCTGCATCATCTGGTCGTTCAGATTGCCGCGTCCGAAGCCGAACACCGACAGGAACACGCCCGTCTTGCGCTCCTGCTCGATCAACCGCTTCAGGTCCTCGTCATCAGTCTGGCCGACATTGAAGTCGCCGTCTGTGGCCAGCATCACACGGTTGATGCCGTCCTTGACGAAGGACTGCTGGGCAAGCTTGTAGGCTTCCTTGATACCCGCCTCGCCGGCCGTCGAGCCGCCAGGCGACAGATTGTCGATCGCATTGAGGATCTTGTCCTTCTCGGTGACCTTGGTTGGTATCAGCACCGTGCCGGCATCACCGGCATAGGTGACGATCGAGATGGTGTCGTCAGCCTTCAGCTTGCTGACCAGCAGCCGGAAAGCCGACTTGAGCAGCGGCAGCTTGTCCGGCTCGTCCATCGAACCCGAGACGTCGATCAGGAACACCAGGTTGGCCTTGGGCTGCTCGACCGGCTTGATGTCAAAACCCTTGATGGCGACGTGCATCAGCTTGGTGTGCCCGTTCCACGGCGTCGGCATCACGCTGACGGTCGAATTAAACGGCGTCGAAGCCGAATCCGGACCCTTCCAGTCATAGGGGAAGTAATTGACCATCTCCTCGACGCGCACCGTATCGGCCTGCGGGAGGTAGCCCTGCTTCAGCGAGCCCCGCACGAAGGAGTAGGAAGCGGTGTCGACGTCGATCGAGAAGGTCGAGACCGGATCCTGAAGGGCCGCATGCACCGGATTGGTCTTGAAATCCTCGACGCGGTCGCGGTTTGGCTCCTGCGGTGCAATCTGGTCGGCCGGCATCGTTGAGGGCTGCTGCGGCGCCATCAGCTTGGACTCGGCGGCCCCCTGGACACGGCTGGCGCGCGCGGCATCGGCCGCTGGCGCAGGTGGTACCATTTGCATGATAACTCGGCCACCCGATGGCGCGGCCTCGGTGTTTGGCGCAGGCTCGGGCGCCTGCTGGTTAGTCTGCAAAGTGCCGTACTCGGCTTCGTTCACCTTCGCCGCAGCCTCGGTCTTCGGGGGCGCGGTCGGCGCGACAAGCGCGTCGTTGACGTCGCGGCTTCGCACTTCGGCATCCGCATCGGCCTTCTTCAGGTCGCCTTCGGGCGCCTGCTTGTCTTTTGCCGGCGCATTGGTTGCCGGCTTGTCTGCCAGCGTTTCGGTGATCTTCTCGTCGCCGCCGAACGGCGACGGCTGTTCCCTCAGCATGTGGAAGGTGGCGTATCCGGCGATCGGCAGGGCGACGAGCCCGGCAATGGCCGGCGTGGCGATGAGTTTCTTTTGCATGATCTCGCTCCAGAGCTTTTGTGCTCGCTCTGTGAGACGAAGCCCGCCAACCGATCCTTGGGTGACGGCGGAAATATTTTCCTGATCATAGGCGCGCATGGCGGCTTCGAAGGCGCGTGCCTTCGCGCTCTCGCCCGGCGCCGGTACTGCTGCGTCGCGCAGCCTGTTGAGTTCGTTGTCGTCGACCATGGTCACACTTCCCCGGCTGAACGCATCAACGTCTTCAGCCGTTTCTTCGCTTCATGGATGTGCCAGGAAACCGTCGTCTCCGAGATTGCCATCGCCTCGGCGGCGGCCGCATGGCTCAAACCTTCGCCATAGACCAGAAGTACGGCATCGCGCTGCTTGTCCGGCAATTGCCGCACCGCAGCCCAGAGCGCTTCAGCGGGATCTTCGGGCTCGGCCGAGGCCTCTCCCGATATCATGCTGTAGGCGCCGTAGGCCTCGGTCTTGACGTTTTCGCGCGTGGTCTTGCGCATCATGTCGCGCGCCGCATTCATCGTCACGGAATAAAGCCATGTCGTGAACGCGCCGCCGCCGCGATAGTCGCGAATGGCCTTGCCGAGCCGGACGCAAACTTCCTGGGCAATGTCTTCGGCATCGGCCTTTTTTCCGCACCAGCGATAGGCGGCGCGATAGACGAAGTCGTAGTGCCGCTCCAGCAATTTGCCGAAGGCACCCCTGTCTCCGCCCTTCGCCCGCCCGATCAACTCGGCGTCGGAGGCTTCGCTCTCATCCAGCATCATCGCCATCATTTGCCTGTAGGACGAAGGCTAATGGCCAATCCTTGGGGTTATGGAAAGATTTTTTTCAGGCAGGCGCTTTTTGAAACTAGACGGCTTGTCCCGCCACCCAACCGGACGACCACGCCCACTGGAAATTGTAGCCGCCAAGCCAGCCCGTGACATCGACGACTTCGCCGATGAAAAACAGTCCCGGCACGGATTTCGCCTGCATCGTCTTCTGGTCGAGCCCGTTGGTGTCGACGCCGCCAAGCGTCACTTCGGCGGTGCGATAGCCCTCGGAGCCGGCCGGCTTGATACGCCAGTCATTGACGGCGGCCCCGACGGTTTTCATCTGCAGGTCTGTCAGATCAGCGAGATTGCCATCGATCCCGCTGCGCTCGGCAACCGCTTGCGCAAGGCGCTTCGGCAGATGATTGGCCAGCACCGTCTGCACCGCTTGCCTGCCGTTGACGCGCCGGGCAGTGCGCAGCAGCTCGGCCACATCCCTCCCCGGCAGCATGGCGATACGGATCTCGTCACCCTCACGCCAATAGGACGATATTTGCAGGATGGACGGCCCGCTCAGGCCGCGATGGGTAAACAGCATCGCCTCCGAAAACCGCTTCCTGCCGCAAGAGACGTCAGCGTCGACGGCGTTGCCGGCCAAAGGCGCCAGCCGCTCGAGCGTCCTGGCGTCGAAGGTCAGCGGCACCAGAGCCGGGCGGGTTTCCACCACCGCCAGGCTGAATTGCGCCGCAAGCTCGTAGCCGAAACCCGTCGCGCCCATCTTGGGGATCGACTTGCCGCCGCAAGCAACGACCAGCGATTGGCAGGCGACCGTTCCACTGGTGAGCGAAAGCACAAACCCTTCCACGGTCTTGGTGACATCCCGGACCTCGGTCGACAATGCCAATTCCACGCCCCGGTCCCGCATCTCCGCGACCAGCATGCCGATGATCTGCTGCGCCGAGCCATCGCAAAACAGCTGTCCAAGCGTCTTCTCGTGATGGGCGATGCCATGGCGTTCGACGAGCGCGATGAAATCGCGCTGCGTGTAGCGGCTCAGCGCCGAGATGCAGAAATGCGGATTGCCGGAGAGAAAATTCTTCGGGCTGGTATGGATGTTGGTGAAATTGCAGCGGCCACCGCCCGAGATGCGGATCTTTTCGCCGGGCTTTGCCGCGTGATCGAGCACCAGAACCGAGCGACCGCGCTTGCCCGCCTCGATGGCGCACATCATTCCGGCCGCACCCGCGCCGATCACCACGACATCATAGGATTGCATCAGGCTGTTCGTTCCCGCTCGACTGGTGGCGTTGGCAGGCCGCGCCAATCGTGCAGTCTCTACCCGTTCGTTGCGACTGCAGGCAACGCCTCGTTAGATCAGCGTCTCGGCGAACAGTGTCGTCAATCGCTTCCAGTGACGTTCGGCGCCGGTGGCGTTGAAGACGCTGTGGTCCGAAACGCACCAGCCATGCGCCATGCCGGCGTAGTTTTCGATGGCATGGTCGACTTCCGCCACGCGCAGCGCCTCGGCCAGCCGCGCTGATTGCTCCGGCGGAAAGCTGCGATCGACTCCCGATGTTCCGACATAGACGCGCGCCTTGATCGAGGCAGCCTTGCGGTGCGGACTGTCGGCGGCATCGCTTGCCAGATTGCCACCGTGGAAGCTGGCGGCGGCCTTTATCCGGTCGGGATAGGTTGCAGCGGCATTCAAGGCCCGCGCCCCGCCCATGCAGTAACCGACGGTGCCGACCTGTCCGGTGACACCTTCAGCAGAGAGCGTGTCGAGAAACGCCCCGCTGTCGCGGATGGTCATGTCCTGTGTCGTGCCATGGACCAACGCCGTCAGCGCGACCTTGGTCTCCTCCACGACGAAAGCGGTCTTGGGCTCGAACGGCCCGTAGGGTGCCTTGCGATAGAAAAGATCCGGCACCAGCACCGCGTAGCCCTCGCCTGCAAGCCGCTCCGCCATTGCGTCGAGCGCCGGCCGCGGGCCGAAAGCGTCCATGTAGAGAATGATGCCGGCCTTGGCCGGGGAAGCGGCCGCCGGACGGAACAACCCCGCTGTCGCAACGCCGTCCTCGGTCTTTATCTCAATGTCCTGCTTCGCCATGGCCCGCTCCGTTGACTGTCGTGCGATACATATCCGCAGGCATTGTCAGGGCAAGCTGTTCCCTGACAATTGCGTTCAACATTCTGTGCGGGCGTTTAACACCCCGCTAGAGGCCGGCAAAGCTCGCCATGTGAAAGGCCTGAACCTCAGGGGGATAGCGATAGGCCGTGCCATACGGACAAGCGTTGCGGTCGAGGCAGCCACCGCCCCGACACGGTTCGCCATTCGCTCCCCGCACATGCGCCAGGCACGCCTCATAGGCGAAGCCGTCCACGGAATAGGCATCCACCGGACAGGATTTCAGGCAAGGTTTTTCGACACATGCGTCGCAAAGGTGAATCACCTCGCGAGGTTCCGGAAGCGCGATCGCATCCTCGAACAGCAGCGCGCCGCGATAGGCGTGCCAGAGCCCGTATTTCGGATGCATGAGAATACCGAGCGGCGACGGTTTCAGCCCTTCGGCCCGCATCGCCCATTGCTGGAACGGCAAATACGGCTTGTCGGATGGCGAAACCGCGCGCGCGCCAAATTTTTCCGCAACCGCGCCGATCACCTCGCGCGACCATGTGTCGAGCGGGTTGGCGATGACCTCCGGTTGCCGTTCGCGCCAGCGCTGGAAATGCAACCAGGGTGCCGCACCCGCCTGTCCGACCAGAAGGGTTGACTTGGCGGCTGCGCCTGAAACGGCAAGGGGAACCTCCTCGCCTGCCGCGAAGTTGAACCCGCCGCGAAGAATGAGGCCGTTGGCGGAAAGCGCGGCCGCTATCTCGTCAGCGGTGCCGCGCGCAATCATCCCTTCTGGTCCGGGTCGGAGAAAGCGCTCCGCCAGACTTCCTTGTGGATGATGTTGGCGACTTTAGCCCCGCCTGACTCGGGCTCCTTTCAAGTGAAGGCGTCAGCCATCGACGCCTTCTTCGTCGCGATGTAGTCCTTCAACCCGTCGTCGATGCCCGGATCGAGATACGGCGCCTCGTAGCTTTCCAGCCAGCGGCGAGCGAGATCGTTGGCGCGCTGCGGTGCGGTCTTCTCGCCCTCGGCCAGCCACTGCTCGTAGGAATTGTTGTCGGCGATGCTGGAGCGGTAGAAGGCGGTCTGGAAATTCGCCTGCGTGTGGTCGCAGCCGAGATAGTGGCTGCCCGGCCCGACCTGGCGGATGGCGTCCATCGCCTGGCCGTTTTCCGACAGGTCGACACCTTCGGCGAACTTCTGCTGCATGCCGAGCTGGTCGATATCCATCATGAATTTCTCGTAGCAGGACGCCAGTCCACCTTCGAGCCAGCCGGCCGAATGCAGCACGAAATTGGTGCCGGCCAGAATGGTCGAGTTCAGCGTGTTGGCGCTTTCATAGGCGGCTTGCGCGTCCGGAACCTTGGAGGCGCAGAGCGAGCCGCCGGTGCGGAACGGCAGGCCGAGCCGGCGGGCGAGCTGTGCCGCACCATAGGAGACCAGCGACGGCTCCGGCGTGCCGAAGGTCGGCGCGCCCGACTGCATCGAGATCGACGAGGCGAAGGTGCCGAACAGCACCGGCGCACCGGGCCGGATCAGCTGCGTGAACGAGGCGCCGGCCAGCACTTCGGCCAGAACCTGCGTCAGCGTGCCGGCGACCGTCACCGGGCTCATCGCGCCGGCAAGGATGAACGGCGTGACGATGCAGGCCTGGTTGTGGCGCGAATAGACTTTCAGCGCGCCGAGCATGGTTTCGTCGAACACCATCGGCGAGTTGGCGTTGATCAGGCTGGTCAGCACGGTGTTGTTTTCGACGAAATCGTCGCCAAACACGATCTTGGCCATGGCGACGGTGTCTTCGGCCCGCTCCGGCGCCGTGACCGAACCCATGAACGGCTTGTCCGAATACTTTATGTGCGAATAGACCATGTCGAGATGGCGCTTGTTGACCGGCACGTCAACCGGCTCGCACACCGTGCCGCCTGAATGGTGGATGGACGGCGCCATATAGGCGAGCTTCACGAAATTCTGGAAATCCTCGATCGTCGCATAGCGCCTGACACCGTCGAGATCGCGCACGAAGGGCGGGCCATAGACCGGCGCGAAAACGGTGGCGTTACCGCCGATCTGCACCGAACGTTCGGAATTGCGCGCATGCTGGGTGTAGATGGGCGGCGCGGTCTTCAGCAGCGAACGGCACAGCCCTTTGGGAAAATGCACGCGCTCGCCCTTGACGTCCGCGCCGGCCTCTTTCCACAGCTGCAGCGCCTCGGCGTCGTCGCGGAAGATGATGCCGATCTCTTCCAGCACCGTGTCGGTGTTGTTTTCGATGATCGCCAGGCCTTCCTCGTTGAGGACCTCATAGATGTTGATCTTGCGCTTGATGTAGGTGAGCTGCGTGCCCGGTCCGCCGCCCGAGCGCGCCGCGCGCCTTGCCGCCGCGCCGCCGCTGGCCGCACGCCCGCGTCGCGCATTGGACGCTTCCTGGTCGACTGACGCGTTCTCACTCATGATCGTTTTCCCTAAAAAACCGTTTGCGACCGCATATCGCGGCTTCTCGCCCGGATCGTAGCCATGCACCCTATTGGAAACGGCCCGCCAGCGCCAACGCCTGTCGCAAAATCGACAAGAATTCCAATAGATTTTGCGGTCGCTTTCCTTTTGCGGGAAGTCGCAAATCAGCTATGGATACACGCCCCCGCCGGGTTAGGTATTGACGCGATAAATTTGAGCCGCCGCGATCTCATCCCGCGCGGCAAGGAGCCTGAGAAAAATGTCCGACGACGAGATCATCCTCTCCGAGCTTTCCGACGACGAGTTGGTGCAGCAGATGCACGACGATCTCTATGACGGGCTGAAGGAAGAGATCGAGGAAGGCACCAACATCCTGCTCGAGCGCGGCTGGGTACCCTACAAGGTGCTGACCGAGGCGCTGGTCGAAGGCATGCGCATCGTCGGCGAGGACTTTCGCGACGGCATCCTGTTCGTTCCGGAAGTGCTGCTGTCGGCCAATGCCATGAAGGCCGGCATGTTCATCCTGCGCCCGCTGCTCGCCGCCACCGGCGCGCCCAAGCAGGGCAAGATGGTGATCGGCACCGTCAAGGGCGACATTCACGACATCGGCAAGAACCTCGTCGGCATGATGATGGAAGGCGCCGGCTTCGACGTCATCGATCTCGGCATCAACAATGCGGTCGAAAAATACCTCGACGCCATTGAGCAGCACCAGCCTGACATCATCGGCATGTCGGCGCTTTTGACCACCACCATGCCCTACATGAAGGTCGTCATCGACACGATGAAGGAAAAGGGCATCCGCGACGACTATGTCGTGCTGGTCGGCGGTGCGCCTCTCAACGAGGAATTCGGCAAGGCGGTTGGCGCCGACGCCTATTGCCGCGACGCGGCGGTGGCGGTCGAGACCGCCAAGGACTTTATGAAGCGCAAGCACAACGTGCGCGCTTCAGCCTGATCTTTTCAGCAAGGCGTCTGGCCAACAATCGAAAGCCGCGCCTTGCAGCGCGGCTTTTTTGTTCCCAGCTATTGGAACGGATGGCGGCGTCAGGGTTTGGTGACGGTGTCGTCGACGGCTTTCGCGGTCGATTTGATATCCCGGCCGACGCCGCGGACGGTGTTGGCGCAGGCTGTAAGAGCCAGGACGCAAGCAAGGATTGCGATCGGCGCAACGCGTAACAGTTTCATGGACGGTTTATCCCTCTCTCGATAGATTCGCCCCACAGCAACGAAGGCCGCTTCGACCGGGTTCCATGGTCAGGAAACAAAAAACGAATCCGAATCAAGACGACAGGCTGCTGGTCATCGCCTGCGGAATGATTGCGCGCGAAGTTTTGGCCGTCAAGGAGCAGCTCAAGCTCGACCATCTCGACCTGACCTGCCTGCCGGCGGAGTTCCATTTCTACCCCGACCGCATCGCGCCGGCCATGGACAAGGCGATCGAAAAGGCCAAGGCGGACGGCTACAGCAACATCTTCGTCGGCTATGCCGATTGCGGCACCGGCGGCCTGCTCGACCGCGTGCTGGAGAAGCACGGCGTCGAGCGCATGGCCGGCCCGCACTGCTTTGCCTTCTACCAGGGCATGAAGGCCTATGCGAAGGTCGCCGACGACGACATGATGTCGTTCTACATGACCGATTTCCTCTGCCGCCAGTTCGATGCCTTCTTCATGAAGCCGCTTGGCCTCGACAAGCATCCCGAGCTGATCAAGGACTATTTCGGCAACTACGAGAAGCTGGTCTACATCGCCCAGACCGACGACCCGGAGCTCGACAAGGTTGCCGAGAAGGCCGCAGCCCTGCTCGGTCTCGCCTATGAGCGCCGCTCGACTGGCTATGGCGATCTGACAGGCGAGCTCGCGCGGGCAGCAGCACACGCCTGAAGCGATTCTTGACCCGCGATGCTGTCAAATATGGATGACAGACCGCCGCGAACGGGTAAGTTGTGCGCCCAAGCAATGGGCTGATTCAGCCATCAGAACACGGAAACGTCCGGATGACCCCTCGCCTCCTGTTCGCCGCCCTTGGCCTCCTCTGCCTCTCTCTGCCCGCTCATGCCGACGGCGAGGTGCAGAAGATCATCACGCCGGCCGACAAGGTGCGCCTCGACAAATATGGCGAGACCCGCAAGGCGGCCCTAGCCGAGGCGAAAGCGGGTGACCCCGCAGAAGTCAGCCAGCTCGACGCGTTGCTGGCGAAGCCGCTGGTCGCCTTTTCCGACAAGGATCTGACCGGCAACTGGCAATGCCGCACCATCAAGGTCGGCGGCATCAGCCCGCTGGTCATCTATGGCTGGTTCAAGTGCAAGGTCACGGATGACGGCTCCGGCTGGCGGCTGGAAAAGATCAGCGGCTCGCAGCGCACCACCGGCCGTTTCTTCGATGATGGCGAAAAGCGTTCCATCTATCTCGGTTCCGGCTATGTCAATGACAACAAGCCGAAGCGCTATGGCAGCGGCCCGGAAAGCGACCAGGTCGGCTACGCCTTCCGCAACAGCACCAATGAGTGGCGCATCGAATTCCCGGCGCCCTACTACGAATCGCATCTCGACATCATGGAATTGAAGCGCTGATCCACGAGCTTTTCGCCGTCGGGGCGGCTGGCGCGGTCATCAAGATTTAACCCTGCCCGGCACAGAATTGAGCCAGGTAGCGCACGGGAAGACGGTTGCGCGCCGGCAAGAAGGCGCGCCATGGCTGCAGCGATTGGGAAAAGCACTGCGATCGTCGTTGTCACCGAAGGCGGTCCACACATCTGGGCCATCGTCAACGCCATCGCCGACCGGCTCGGCCCTGTCAGCGTCATCCTCGAAAGCCCTGAATCCAAAAAGCAATTGCTGCTCGGCCGCGCTCGCCGCCAGGGCTGGCTTCTAGCCATGGGCCAGCTCGGCACGATGGTGCTGACCAGGCTCGGCAAGCGCTTCTTCGCCGGCCATGCGGCGCGGCTGATTACCGAACAGAAACTTGAGACCGAGCCGAAGCCGGGACAAAAGATTATCCACGTCTCTTCGGCCAACGCGCCGGATTGCCTGCAGGCGATCACCGATATCCGGCCGGGCGTGGTGCTGCTCGCCGGCTGTCGGCTCTTATCCCGGCAGACACTGGCGAAAATGCCTTGCCCGGTGCTCAACTATCACGCCGGCATCGCGCCGAAATACCGCGGCATGAATGGCGGCTACTGGGCGCTGGCTTCTGGCGACCTGCAAAATTTCGGCACCACCGTTCATCTGGTCGATGCTGGCGTCGACACCGGCGGCGTGCTGAAACAGGCGCGCGGCAAACCTGAGCCCGGCGACACCATTTCGAGCTATGCGTTGCGCCAGGCGGCCTTCTCACGCGACATCTGCGTCGAGGCGGTCCGCGATGCGCTAGCCGGCAAGCTTGTCACGATCGACCCCGGCCTGCCGTCGAAACAATGGTACCACCCGACGATCTGGTTCTATCTCTGGACCGGTCTCACCAAGCGGGTCTGGTAGCCGGGTTTCGCCCGCGAATCTCGCCTTTCTTTTTGCGACTCCCAATAGCGTCGCTTTTGAATGCGCGCGCGTCGTCCCATAACAAGCAGCCCCACTGCGCATCCGGCAATGCTCGCTCCTGCTGAATAGAGTGGCCGAGCGTCCTTCATGCGTCCAAGCGGACGCACTGCGCTCGGCAGGGAGTGAGAATTCATGGCCGATCTGATCGTCGTCTACTGGCGCGACATCCCAGCCCAGGTCATCGTCAAGAAAGGCCGGCAGAACGCCAAGCGCGAACTGCCGCTGCGTTTCACCGAGGCGATCGACATGTGCGCGATGCGCACCGGCGCCGGTGGCACCGACGACTATCTCGCCGAATGGCGCAAGGCCGAACCGGTTCCGGTCGGCGACGATCTCGAGGCCGAGGTCGAGAAGGCTTTCAGCGACATCGACGCAAAATACGACCGCGAGCGGCTGGTCGCTCTGGTCAAGGCGGGCGGGAAAGAACATGTCTGAGACGCAACCGGCGGTTACCCAGGCCACCCTGGTCAAGAAGGCAGCGCCGAAATCCGACTACAAGCCGGCCGATGTGTCGCCGCAGCGGCGCGTCCAGCGCTCGTTTGCAGTCAGGCTATGGTCGATACGCCATTCGCGCCTGCTCGAATGGTTCTACTCCAGATTCGCCGACATGTTCCTGCTTCTCCACCCTTTGTGGAAAGG
Organism: Mesorhizobium sp. P2_E7; assembly: GCF_056403855.1. NCBI lineage: Bacteria > Pseudomonadati > Pseudomonadota > Alphaproteobacteria > Hyphomicrobiales > Phyllobacteriaceae > Mesorhizobium > Mesorhizobium sp. P2_E7. Next base: position 1,815,972 of record NZ_JBFUER010000001.1, read on the forward strand.
CCTTGGCTACGGGCGCGTCGAAGCCCCGGTCAAGTTCGTCGAGAAGCGCGTCAAAGGCTTCATGTTCGACTGCCGCATGTGCGGCCAGTGCATCCTGTCGTCGACCGGCATGTCGTGCCCGATGAATTGCCCCAAGCAGCTGCGCAACGGCCCTTGCGGCGGCGTGCGCGCCAACGGCAATTGCGAGGTCGAGCCCGATATGCCGTGCGTCTGGGTCAAGGCCTGGGAAGGCTCGCAGAACATGAAGCATGGCGACAAGATCCTGACCGTGCAGAAGCCGGTTGACCAGTCGCTGCGCGAAACATCGGCCTGGCTGCGGGTGACCGCGCAGTCGGCAGCAGCCCGCGAAGCCGCGGCCAATGCCAAACCCGGAGCCGCCGCATGATCGCCCGCCAGCGCGACGAGAACCCGGCCGGCATCCATCTGCCGCTCGACCCCCTGCCCGGTCACTCCTCTCGCGGCCGGCTGGAGCGCGTGTTGCGACGTGGCGAGTTCGCCGTGACCACCGAGCTCAACCCGCCCGACAGCGCCGATCCGGAAGACGTCTATAACAGGGCGAAAATCTTCGACGGCTGGGTCGACGCCATCAATGCCGTCGATGCCTCCGGCGCCAACTGCCACATGTCGTCGGTCGGCATCTGCGCGCTGCTTACCCGCATGGGCTACGCCCCGATCATGCAGATCGCCTGCCGCGACAGGAACCGCATCGCCATCCAGGGCGACGTTCTGGGCGGTGCTGCGATGGGCGTCGCCAATATGCTGTGCCTCACTGGCGACGGCGTGCAGGCCGGCGACCAGCCCGGCGCCAAGCCGGTGTTCGACCTCGATTCCATGTCGCTGCTCGAGACCTGCCGCATCATGCGCGACAACGGCAAGTTCCTGTCCGGCCGAAAGCTGACGACGCCGCCGCAAATTTTCCTGGGCGCCGCCGTCAATCCGTTCGCGCCGCCTTTCGATTTCCGCCCGATCCATCTCGGCAAGAAGATCGCCGCCGGCGCGCAGTTCGTGCAGACGCAGTACTGCTTCGACGTGCCGATGTTCAGAACCTTCATGCAGAAGGCGCGCGATCTCGGCCATACCGAAAAGGTGTTCATCCTGTGCGGCGTCGGCCCGCTGGCCTCGGCCAAGACGGCCAAATGGATCCGCTCCAACGTGCCCGGCATCCATATTCCGGACGCGATCATCAAGCGGCTGGAAGGCGCGCAGGACCAGAAGAAGGAAGGCAAGCAGCTCTGCACCGACATCATCAACGAGGTGAAGGAAATCCCAGGCGTCTCCGGTATCCATGTGATGGCCTACCGCCAGGAGGAATATGTCGCCGAGATCGTCGATGAATCAGGCGTGCTGAAGGGCCGCCAGCCTTGGAAACGTGAGATCCGCCACGACGACCAGATGGTCGCCGACCGGCTCGACCGCATATTGCATGACGAGATTACCGAAACACAGGTGGACATGGTAAAGACCGCGCACTAAGCCCGGCCGAGCACCAGACCTGGAACGAAACCAGACACGATATAAAGAAGCACTTTATATCAGGCGGAGAGACTTCATGACCCGGACCATCGTCGCCTCGGCGACACGCGAGATCATCATCGGCTTCGACCAGCCCTTTTGCGTGATTGGTGAGCGCATCAACCCAACCGGCCGCAAGAAGCTGGCCGCCGAGATGATCGCCGGCAATTTCGAGACCGTCATCAAGGACGCGCTGGAACAGGCCGCCTGCGGCGCCACCATGCTCGACGTCAATGCCGGCGTCACCTCGGTCAATCCCAATGAGACTGAACCGGGCCTTCTGGTGCAGACGCTGGAGATCGTGCAGGGCCTGGTCGATCTGCCGCTGTCGATCGACTCCTCGGTCACCGCTGCCATCGAGGCCGCCCTCAAGGTCGCCAAGGGCCGCCCGCTGGTCAACTCCGTCACCGGCGAGGAAGAAAAGCTCGAAGCCATCCTGCCGCTGGTCAAGAAGTACAACGTCCCGGTCGTGGCCATCTCCAATGACGAGACCGGCATTTCGATGGATCCGGACGTGCGCTTTGCCGTCGCCAAGAAGATCGTCGAGCGCTGCGCCGATTTCGGCATCCCGGCGCATGACGTCGTCGTCGACCCGCTGGTGATGCCGATCGGCGCGCTGGGCGACGCCGGCCGCCAGGTGTTTGCGCTGCTGCGCCGCCTGCGCGAAGAGCTCAAGGTCAACACCACGTGCGGCCTCTCCAACATCTCGTTTGGCCTGCCGCACCGCCACGGCATCAACGCCGCTTTCATCCCGATGGTGATCGGCGCTGGCATGACATCGGCCATCATGAACCCGGTGCGCCCGCAGGAAATGGAAGCCGTGCGCGGCGCCAATGTGCTGAACGGCACTGACGAGAACTGCACCAACTGGATCAGGACCTACAAGGACTACAAGCCGGCCGAAGGTGGCCAGGCGGTAGCTGCGCCCACGGCTGTCAACGCGCCGGGCGACGCTGCTGCCAATGGTGGCCGCCGTCGTGGCGGTCGCGAAGCCCGGATGGGTCGAGGATAAGCGCGCAATCGTGAACTCGCCTGCAAACATTACCGATCCGCTCGTGCTGTTCATGCCGTCAGGCAAGCGCGGGCGGTTTCCCGTTGGCACATCGGTGCTCGATGCCGCGCGCCAGCTTGGCGTCTATGTCGAAAGCGTCTGCGGCGGCCGCGCCACCTGCGGACGCTGCCAGATCGAGGTGCAGGAAGGCAATTTCGCCAAGCACAAGATCGTCTCGTCCAACGACCACATTTCGCAGAAGGGCGCCAAGGAAGAGCGCTATGAGCGCGTGCGTGGCCTGCCCGAACGACGCCGCCTGTCCTGCTCGGCGCAGATCCTCGGCGACCTCGTCATCGATGTGCCGCAGGACACGGTCATCAACGCGCAGACCATCCGCAAGGATGCCGACACCCGCGTCATCGCCCGCGATGCCGCGATCCGCATGTGCTATGTCGAGATCGAAGAGCCCGACATGCACAAGCCGCTCGGCGATCTCGACCGCCTGAAGATCGCCTTGATGAAGGATTGGGGCTTTAAAAACCTCGAATTCGATTTCTATCTGATGCCGCAGGTGCAAGGCATACTGCGCAAGGGCAACTGGACCGCCACCGCCGCCATCCACAAGGATGCCGAAAGCGACATCGCCCGCGTCATCGCACTGTGGCCTGGCCTCAAGAACGAGGCCTATGGACTGGCCTGCGACATTGGCTCGACCACCATCGCCATGCATCTGGTGTCGCTGCTGTCGGGCCGCGTCGCCGCCTCGTCCGGCACCTCGAACCCGCAGATCCGCTTCGGCGAGGATCTGATGAGCCGCGTCTCCTATGTGATGATGAACCCGGACGGCCGCGAGGGCATGACGGTCGCCGTGCGCGAGGCGATCTCCGGCCTCGTCGACAAGGTCTGCGCCGAAGGCAACGTCCAGCGCAACGACATCCTGGATTCCGTCTTTGTCGGCAATCCGATCATGCACCATCTGTTCCTCGGCATCGATCCGACCGAGCTCGGCGGCGCCCCCTTCGCGCTCGCCGTCTCGGGCGCGGTGCGCATCAAGGCCTCCGATATCGGCCTGAAGCTCAACCAGGGCGCGCGCCTCTACATGCTGCCTTGCATTGCCGGCCATGTCGGTGCCGATGCCGCTGCCGTCACCCTGTCGGAAGGCCCGCACCGCCAGGACGAGATGATGCTGATCGTCGACGTCGGCACCAATGCCGAGATCGTGCTCGGCAATCGCACGCGAGTCGTCGCTGCCTCCTCTCCGACCGGCCCGGCCTTCGAGGGCGCCGAAATCTCCGGCGGCCAGCGCGCCGCCCCAGGTGCCATCGAGCGCGTGCGCATCGACCCGGACACGTTGGAGCCGAAATACCGCGTCATCGGCTCAGAACTGTGGTCCGACGAACCGGGCTTCCTCGACAGTGTGCAGGCCACCGGCGTCACCGGCATCTGCGGCTCCGGCATCATCGAGATCGTCGCCGAAATGTACCTCGCCGGAATCATCTCCGAGGATGGCGTCGTCGATGGCTCCCTTGCCGCCCGCTCGCCGCGCGTCACCGCCAATGGCCGCACCTTCTCCTATGTGCTGAAGGAAGGTGAACCCAAGATCACCATCACCCAGACCGACGTGCGCGCAATCCAGCTTGCCAAGGCAGCGCTCTATGCCGGCACCAAGCTTTTGATGGAAAAGCAGAACACCGAGCATGTAGACCGCATCCATTTCGCCGGCGCCTTCGGCTCCTTCATCGATCCGAAATACGCCATGGTGCTTGGCCTGATCCCGGATTGCGACCTCGACAAGGTCTCGGCCGTTGGCAACGCGGCCGGCGCGGGCGCGCGCATGGCGCTGCTCAACCGCGGCTATCGCCGCGAGATCGAGGACACGGTCAGCCACATCGAGAAGATCGAAACCGCGCTGGAGCCGAAATTCCAGGAGCATTTCGTCTACGCCATGGCGCTGCCGAACAAGGTCGATCCGTTCCCGAAACTGTCGGCGGCGGTGAAATTGCCGCCGCGCAAGACGGTGAGCGAGGATGGCATCGCCGGCGATGCCGCCCCGCGCCGGCGTTCTCGCGAGGGCCACGCGGCCAGGCGCAGCCGGGAATAGGCCGGCCGCCAAGGCCGGCGAATTCTTTCAATTTCATTTGTATGCAGATGTTTCCAGATCGCACCGATCTGGAAACCGAAGCGCTGTTTTGGCGCAATCCATCCGATACAGACGTGAAGCATTTAACGGGCATCGAATGGCGGGCCGGACTAATCCGCCGTCACAACGCTTCAAAGGAGAATGACGATGTTCAACAGCCTCGGCCGTTTTCGTGCGGCCATCAAGCATGCCCAGTCCGTGCGCGCCATGAACAGCCTGCCGCCCGAAGTGCAGAAGGACCTTGGCTGGCCCGTGTCGCCGCGCATCGACGCCCAGGCTAACCTGACGCGCCTGATCCTGGGCTCGGGCCGCTGATGACCTTCGCCGACAAATGCAAATTGCTGACCAAACGCCGGGGCCGCCGCGTGGTCCCGGCGACGACCGACATCAAGCTGCGCGCCGCGCTGCTGCCGCGGCGCTGAGCGCATTTGCGGGAAAACTGCAAGCTCGGTTGATCAAACAACCGTGTTGCGTTGGGCCAAATTCTTGACATTTCGGCTGGAGGTACGATGTTCGAGATAGTAGGGGAATTCTCTTAGTCGGCTGCGGCCGAGCTTGTGTATTCGAATGCCCAGTTTCAAAAGCCACCTCGTTTCCTTCATACTCCGGCATAGCCGGAAGAAGGCGTTTGCCAGCCCGGAAAATCTGCAGCGCTGGATCGCCTATGCACGCAAGACCGAGGACTACCATCCGCCGGCATTGCTGCGTGAACGGCTCGATATCACCGAGCGCAGCGTCGATGGCTTTCCCGTCTACGAGATCGCGCCGAAGGCCGGCGAGCGCAGGCGCATCCTCTACATGCATGGCGGCGCCTTTGTCTTCCAGATCACCTCCTATCATTGGGGGCTGATCGCCGAGATGGCCGAACGGCTGGGTTTTGGCATCACCGTGCCGATCTACCCGATTGCCCCCGAGCATGATTTCCACGCCATGTTCGGCATGGTCGGCGACGTCTACCGGCAGATGCTGGATGAGACGGACGCCGAAGACATCGTCTTCATGGGCGATTCCGCCGGCGGCAACATGGCCGTGGTGCTGACCATGATGGCGGCCGAAGAAGGCCTGCCCTTGCCGTCGCGCCACGTGCTGATTTCGCCCGGCCTCGACATGTCGCTGTCCAACCCGGAAGTGTTCGAGGCGGAACGCAACGATCCGTGGCTCGGCATTCCCGGCGGGCTGGAGGCGATACGCATGTACAGTGCCGGCATCGATCGCAGCGACTGGCATATCAGCCCGCTCTACGGCGACCTCTCGGTGCTGCCGCAGACCCTGCTTCTGACCGGCTCGCATGACCTGCTCAGCCCCGACAATCTGATCTTCGCCAAAAAGGCGCGCGCTGCCGGCGTCGATATCGACGTCGTCTACGAGGAAGGCATGTTCCACGTCTGGCCGCTGATCGAGATGCCGGAGGCGCGCCGCGCCAGGGACAGCATCGTCACTTTCCTCGCCGGTGAGCCCACCAGGCGGCGCGCAACTGCGCCGCGCAGAGCGCGAACCGCTTTCGCCGCGCGCCCTGCGGAAGCAGCGGAATAGATCAGAACTTTCCGGTTTCCCGGAACAGTTCGAAGGTCGCGCGGATGTGGTCGGCGACGGCCTTGACCGGCGCGCTGGCGTCCGGCGACACCACCATCGCCAGATTGTAGGTGCCGATATCGGGCATGCCGTCCTTCGGGCATAGTTCGACCATGTCGTTGCCGAGGAACGACTTCGGCAGCGGTGCCACCGCGAGATCCGACATGATGGCGGCGCGCTGGCCGGCCGTATGCGCACTCATATAGGCGATGCGGTAGTTGCGGCCCTCACGGCTCAGCGCATCGAGCGCGCCGGCCCGCCAGGCGCAGCCCTCTTCCCACAACGACACCGGCAAAGGCTCGCGCAGATGCGCGCTGCCGCCCTTGGCGCCGGCCCAGACGATCGGCTCGGTCAGCAGAACCTCGGCACCGAGCGCGCTGGTCTTGTAGGAATTGGTCAACAGCGTGATGTCAAGCGCCCGGTCGTCCATGCGCCGGCGCAGATTGCTGCTCTGGTCGATGGTGACGTCGACGGCAATCGACGGATGCGATTGCGCGAAGCGCTTCAAGACATGTGGCAGCACGCGCTCGCCATAATCGTCCGGCGATCCGAGCCGCACCACACCGACGATCTCGGGGATGATGAACTTGGACACCACCTCACGGTTGATCGACAGCAGCCTGCGGGCATAGCCGAGCAGCATCTCGCCATCGGTGGTCAACGTCACCGAGCGCGCATCGCGCGCGAAGACCGAGCGGCCGAGGATGTCCTCGAGCTTCTTGATCTGCATGGAGACCGCCGACGGCGTACGGAACACCGCATTGGCAGCGGTGGTGAAGCTGCCGGTCTCCGCAATGGCCACGAAGGTGCGCAAAACGTCGAGATCGAGCAGCGGCAGCGGATGATTGAGTGGGGCGTTCATCGGGATCGACCTTCAATTTTTCTGATGTGAAGCATCATTCCATTTCGTTTGATTGAACATCAGATTGGGAGGATAGTCAACTCCATCGAAGGCAGGACGTGCCCTGGGTCGAAAAGCTCCTGACACAAAACTGCATCGGTACGGAATATCCCGGCGACGAAACGCGTTCGTGCGGGACGTGCCACAACCAAAGGAGAATGAAATGTCTATCCTGTCATCCATCGGTCGGCTTGCGACCGAGTTCAGCGCGGCCCGCGCCCGCTTCCAGACCGAACGTGCGATCCGCTCGCTGCCGATCGAACTGCAGAAGGATATCGGCTGGCCTGAAGCTGCCGACGCCAAGACCGGTGCACGCCACGGCGTCGGATCCTGGGCTGGAGCAAAGTAAACCATTGTGTATCATGTGCTGAAGGCCTGCCGCGCAGACCAGCCCGGCAGGCCTTCTCTATTTTATTCGTACTCAAATGAATTTCAGAGCCATGTTGCCACTGCATGGCGCATATGTGCAAGTTGCATAACGCCTCAATGTCGCGCTTAACACGTTGTAAGTAATCGTAAATTTTAGGCAGAATGCCCAGAAATGTCGCAATCGATGTCGCATTTCCATTCAAGCGCTTCGCATTTGCGATTTAGTTTCTGCTCACACACGCCTATATCAGCGCCAGCAAACGAGCTGCCCCACTCCATCAAGCGAAGGCGACCCGTCTGAGCAACCGATAGGAGATGATGATGAAGCTTTTTGCCCGCCTTTTCCCCCGCCGCGAAATGAACCTGACGACCGCTCTCGAGCGCCAGCGCCTTGCCAACACCATGCCCGGCCAGACCGGCGCCATGAATGCGGTGCGCCTCGGCTTCGTCGCCTGAGATCACGACTACCGCGCAGCGCTCCCTGCCGCTGTCGACAGTCGATTACAGCGCCGCTTCGGTTTGACCGAGGCGGCGTTTTTCGTTCTGAAGCCGATGTTGCGGGGTAGCGATGCTCATTCCGGCGGCAGCCTTTGCCCGTCATCCCGGACAATTGCCCATTTGCGACCCATGTCGCAAAATTAGTTGCTACTTGGCCGCCTAGCCGATTGACAGGAATGGTTTTTCCTGATGTCGCTATGCTGTTCGCGACATCCTGTTCGCGCCATGGCTGCGTGAGGTTCCCTTGAACGCCGTAAAGCATCCGATCAAGCGATCGTTTGTATTCTTCCTCGTCCCCGACTTCACCATGATCGCCTTTGCGACGGCGCTCGACCCGCTGCGCTCGGCCAACCGCATGCTCGGCTATGAGGCCTATTGCTGGCGCCTCGCCAGCATCGACGGCAAGCCGGTGCGCGCCTCCAACGGCGTCGAATGCGCTGTCAACACCTCGCTCGAAGAAGAGCGCAAGAAGATGGCCGGACCGGACCGGCCGAACATGGCCATCGTCTGCAGCGGCGTGAATGTCGAGCGCTACCAGAACAGGTCGGCTTTCGCCTGGCTGCGCGAGGAGTATAACAGAGGCGTCGCCGTCGGCGGCCTGTGCACCGGCGCGCATATCCTCGCCGCCGCCGGCCTGTTGTCCAACAAGCGCTGCGCCATCCACTGGGAGAATCTGCCGGGCTTTTCCGAGGCTTTTCCGAAGGCCAATGTCTTTGCCGACCTCTTCGAGATCGACCAGAACATCTACACCTGCGCCGGCGGCACCGCCGCGCTCGACATGATGCTGAAGCTGATCGGCGACGATTTCGACGACAATCTGGTCAATCGTGTCTGCGAACAGGTGCTGACCGACCGCGTGCGCAGCCCGACAGACCGCCAGCGCCTGCCGCTGCGCGCCCGCCTCGGCGTGCAGAATTCGAAAGTGCTGACCATCATCGAACTGATGGAAGGCAACCTCTCCGAGCCGCTGTCGCTGATCGAGATCGCCGACCATGTCGACCTGTCGCGCCGCCAGATCGAGCGCCTGTTCCGCACCGAGATGGGCAGGTCCCCTGCCCGCTACTATCTCGAAATCCGCCTCGACCGCGCCCGGCACCTCTTGATCCAGTCGTCGATGCCGGTGGTCGAGGTGGCGGTCGCCTGCGGCTTCGTCTCGGCCTCGCATTTCTCCAAATGCTACCGCGAGCTCTACGCCCGCTCGCCGCAGCAGGAGCGCGTCGACCGCAAGCAGCTGCTGGCCGCCTGAAGCTCTTCAGTACGGCGCGTCCTCTCGGACGCGCCTCGATCTGTTCGAGCTACTTGCGTGGCGACCTGACGACCAGGACCGGACACCGCTCGGCCACCGGATAATCGCCGCTGGCAACGAGGCGGACATCCTCGAAGTAGCGCGACGCTTCCGCCACATGCAGGTCCTCGCCCAGCCAGCAGCAGATCGTGTCGGAATCCTTGTAGAGGTTGATGAAGCCGAAATCGTCCGGCTGCCAGCCGCCAGCCGCCATCAAGGCGGTTCGGTCACCAAACATGTCGACGATGGCGTCCCACACGGCCGACATCTTCAGGCCGTAGTCCGGCGCGGCAGCCGGCAGCGACAAGGCAATGCGAAGAACGATCTCGGCCAGCGCCCTGACCCGACCGGAAAGCGCGTCGGCCTTGATGGCTTCGAGGGGCTCCGCAGACTTGGGCCGCGCAAACAGCCTGATGCCGGCGCGGCCGCCGGGCCGTAGCACACGGGCCATTTCTTCAAGGCATTTCAGCCGCTGCGCCTCGGTCGTCACCGCCGACAGGCAACCGTCGCCGACAATGACGTCGAGGCTCTTGTCGGGCAAAGGCAGGTCCAGCCAGTTCCCGGCAACCGCCTTTCTGGAGGCGTCGTCACCGATCCACAGCGCGCCGATCATATGCGGGTTGGCATCGACGGCAACCAGGCTCCGGCCGAGCCGGGCGAATTCCGGCGTGACGCCAAGCAATGCCAGGTCGGCCGCATCGGTATCGAGCTCGCGTCTCAGCACGCCGACGACATCGGCATGCGGCCGCATCGGCGGCTTGAACAGATCCCAGGTTCTGCCGATTTGTGCCCACAGGTCGGACATGCCGATCACCCCCTTTTGTAGTTCCCCGGAACAGGGCTTTATATTACCACTTGCTGAAACGGAAGCGGCCGGGGGGCCAGATGGCGCACATCGTGGTGATCACGCACGAGCATGACCGCTTGCTCGAGCGCAAGATTTTCCGACGCGCCCAGAGCAGCTACATGATCCACGGCATCCTCGAGGAACTGCGCCGGCACGGTCATTCGTGGGAGATCGCCAAAGGGCCATCGAGCCGAGCGAGGGGCGATGCGGCCATTCTTCACGTCGACGCTACGCTGGTCGAACCGGCCTACAGCGAATATGGCCGTCGCTTCCCGCTTTGCCTGAATGTCGGCGTAAGCGATATCTCGAAACACCGTATCAGCGTCGCCAGGGTGATCCAAGGTGACGGCTGGAAAGGCCCGGTCATCGTCAAGGGCAACCTGAACTGCAGCGGCCTGCCGGAAGCACGCATAAACGCTCGCGCCACGCGGGCGGGAAGGCCCGCGCCGTTCCCCGACGCCTTGGTGATGAAGGAATATGACGTGTTCGAAAGCCCTTCGCTGGTACCGCCGGCGGCTTTCGATGACCCGGCCCTGCTGGTCGAACGGTTCCTGCCTGAAATCGAGCCTGACGGGTTTGCCCTGCGCTACTGGGTCTTTTGCGGCGACTATGATTTTTGCGGTCGCTTCGTCTCACGCGACCGCATCATCAAGGGCGCGACGGTGTTTCGCAGCGAAATTTGCCCAGTCCCTGAAGACCTGCGCCGTCGACGCAAGGAATTGGGCTTCGACTATGGCAAGTTCGACTTCGCCGTACATGACGGCAAGACCTACCTGATGGACGCCAACAAGACGCCTGGCAGGATTCCGCTTGACGCTGGGAAAGTCGCGTCCCCGCCGCGCATGGCGGACGCATTGGACCGTCTGATCCGCAACGCATTGTCCTGAAGGCAATCGTCTGCCAGCCAAGGCAAGCCTAGTGAGCGTCGAACATCCAGCTGCGGTCGCGCCACATTTTTTCGCCGACCTGGCAGTCGGTCGGCCGGTCCTGCGCCAGCACCACCGGCGGGTGAGCGGCTTCTTCGCTTGCCCATTGCGGCGAAGCGGGGCCGGCCAGCTCCAGCACCAGCTTGCGGCGGATGGCTTCGGGAAACTGCGTCCAGTCATTGACGGGGATCATGAAGGCGCCAGGCCCGCCGATAACGCAGTCGCTGTAGTAGCGGTCGAGATTGTTGACGTCGTAGCCGCCAAACCCGCCGCCGCGCGTCATCAGCGGCAGGCCGTTGATGATGATGCCTTGCTTGACCACCGCGTCGCGGGTGATGTCGACGGGCGCGCCCTGATTGTTGGGCCCGTCACCGGAAATGTCGATGACGCGCTTTGTCCCCTGGAAGCCGCTTTCGGCGAAAAGGTCGCTGCCGAATTCCAGCGCGCCGGATATCGAGGTGCGCCGGGCGCTGGCCGGCGGATGAGCGGAAAGCTGCGCGGCAACCCGTTCCGCGTCGGCCCGGCTGGCGATCACCGTCCACGGCACGACGACCACCTGCGTGGTCGCTCCCGCCCATTCGACATAGGTGACGGCGACCTTGCCATAGGCGCCGTCGGCAATCGCTTGCAGCACATTGTCGTGCGTCAGCGCAGCCGCATAGCCGTGACGCTGTATCTCGAGTTCGGCCGGCGACATCGACAGGGACACGTCGACGGCCAGCACCAGCTCGACATCGACCGGCTCGGCGGCATGAACTGCCGGCGCCAGACAGAGCCCCAGCGCCAGCGCGGCGCTGCCGGAAAGGAAATGTCTTGCGCGCGAAAAAGCAGACATGCCGCAAGGTAAGCGAGAATCAGCGGCCGACAAAGGGAAAAGGCGGCCTGCCGGTTCTGCGTCTAATCTCGGAAACAGCAGTAGCGGTTCGGCCTCATCTGTCGATCGGCCGCCCGCCCTTCCCGCGCCATTCCACATCATCAACAGTGGCCCTCTCCGGCTCCGGCCGCGGACCCGTCTTCGTTCTGCCGACGCCGCGAAGCGCCCTCCAGTTCGGCTTGAACGATGGCGGCAGCCACAACAGGATGCCGGCGACCGCAGCTGGCAGGATCACGGCAAAACGCAATATTGAGAGCACGACACCACAGAACCCTACGATACGAGCTGCGCGCGCCTCGCCGAAGCGCCGCGCGAGCAAATGCCGGGCGATCATTCCACCATCGAGGGGATATGCCGGCAGAATGTTGAGAATGGCCAGAATTCCGTTCAACAAGGCGCCGACCCATAGCGTCCACGCGAGATAAGTCATCGGCATTGGTGGCGGCGCACTGAACAGGCTGTCCGTTTCTACGGGCGCCGAGGGCCTGGCGATCACGTAGTAGGAAGCAACGAAAAACGCCGCCAACAGGATGTTGGCCAAGGGGCCGGCAAATGCAATCCACGCCCAGCCATAGGGCGAGGTTGCACCGCGCTTGAAGTAGGCCACGCCGCCAAACAGATAGAGCTCAATCCTGTCGGTGCCGATCCCTTGCCGGCGGGCGGCCCATGCATGCGCCAGTTCATGTAGGAACACCGATCCGAAGAACAGCACGGCAAAGATTGACGTGTGGATCAGCGCGGTTTTGGGACGCGTCGACCATTCATGCAGAAAGGGCAGGATGACAGGGATGGCAAAGGTCCAGCTGACGTAAACCGGAATGTTCCCCTTCAGGCTGAACACCAGCGCATCGTTCTTTCGGTCCCAGCCAAATCGCCGCAAATGCATCACTCCGCCCGAAGCAACGGTAGGCGAGAATTGCCCGCTTAAAAAGAGAAAAGCCCGGCAGAGCGCCGGGCTTTCATTCGCTTGCTTTGCGTCGCACCAGAGCCCCGGTCGGGAAACTGGCGGCGCTCAACTTCTCGGCTTCAGATTCTCCGGGTCGTAGAGCGGCTTGTAGCCGACAGCAGCCACCTCGACCGGATAGGTCTCGCCGAAATATTCAATGGCGAACTTGCGGCCTTCCTGGGCATGGGCCCAGGGCAGATAGGCGAGGCCAATGTTCTTGCCGATGGTCGGGCCATAGGCCATCGACGTCGTGAAGGAACGGCGGCCGAGTTCGTCGACCAGCGTCTCGCCCGTCTTCGGATCCATCACCGGCATCGTGCCGACGGGATAGCGGGCAACACCCTTCTTATCGACGTTCTCGGTCATCACCAGCGTGCACAGGATGGCCGGCTGGTGCTCGCGGGCGCGGTATTCCACGTGCTTCGCCTTGCCGCAGAAATCGTTCTCCTTGACCTTCGGACGCGCGAGATCGGCTTCCAGCAGATTGTACTCGGTCAACAGGTCGGCATTCTGCAGGCGCAGGCTTTTTTCCATGCGCCGGGTGTTGGCATAGGTCTCGACGCCGAAAGGCATGACGCCGGTCGAGCGTAGCGCGTCCCAGACGGCGAGGCCGTCCTCGTAGCGCATATGCAACTCCCAGCCCTGCTCGCCGACATAGGAGATGCGGAAGGCGGTGACATCCTTTCCGCCGATCCTGACCGGCTTGATCGCCGCGAACGGGAAATTCTCGATCGACAGCCCCTCAGGATTCTCGACCACCTTCTGCAAGGTCGCACGCGCGTTCGGACCCCAGATGCCGATGGTGACATACTTCTCGGTCACGTCGGTGACGGTGACATCAAAGCCTTTGTCCTGCGCGGTGCGCTGCATGTAGCGGAAGTCGCGCGGGCCGGCGTCGGCGCCGTCGATGACACGGCAGCGGTCGGCCATGCGGATGACGGTAAAGTCGGCGCGCACCATGCCTTCCTCGTCGAGGAAGTGGGTGTAGATGCCTTTGCCGATGTTGTTGTCGCCGCCGATCTTGGCTGCGCACAGCCATTCCAGCAGCGCGACATGGTCGGGACCTTCGACGTCATACATGGAGAAGTGAGAGAGGTTGACGATGCCGCAATCCTCGCTCATCGCCAGATGCTCGGCATTGGACACGCGCCAGAAATGGCGGTTGTCCCATTCGTTCTCACGCACGGGAACCCGATTGCCATACTTCTCCAGCAGGTGCTCGTTGGCGGCATAGCCATGCGCGCGCTCCCAGCCGCCCAGTTCCATGAAGTAGCCGCCGAGTTCTTTCTCGCGCTCCCAGAACGGCGAGCGCCTGATGTTGCGGCCCTTGGAGAACGGCTCGCGCGGATGCACCGCGGGATTGTAAACCTTCATCGCCGTCTCGGTGCAGCGATCCCAGATGAACTGCTCTTTCGTCTGGTGCGGATAGAAGCGTGCATAGTCGATGGCGTGGTGGTCGATCTCCGTGCGGCCGTCGGTCATCCAGTCGGCGATCAGCTTGCCCATGCCGGGGCCGTCCTTGACCCAGATGGCGACGGCATACCAGAGGCCCCGCACCTTCTGGCTCTCGCCCATGGACGGGCCGCCATCGGCGGTCACCTGCAGCAGGCCGTTGAAGGAATGGCTTTCGTTGTAACCGAGCTCGCCCAGGATCGGCGTCAGCTCCATGGCGCGCTCGAGCGGCGCCAGGATTTGTTCCATGTCGAGATCGCGCTGCGACGGCGACAGCCGCGCCTGGTCCTTCTCCAGCAAATCGCGCGGATGGCAGAGGCGCGGATTGTTTTCCTCGTAATAGCCCCACTCGATCTGGCCGCCCTCGGCGGTCTTGGGGTCGCCGGTGTCGCGCATATAGGCCGAATTGCCCTGGTCGCGCAGCAGTGGCCAGCCGATCTCCTTGCCGGTGCCGGCAAACTCGTTGTAGGGGCCGAAGAAGGTCAGCGGATGGTCGATCGGCATCACCGGCAGGTCTTCGCCGACCATTTCGGCAATCAATCGGCCCCAGATGCCGGCGCAGACGATGACATAGTCGGCCATGATGGTGCCGCGGTCGGTGACGACACCCTTGATGCGGCCATCCTCGACAATGAGGGATTTGGCCGGCGTATTGGCGAAGGATTTCAGCTTGCCCGAAGCCTCAGCCTGGTCGACCAGCTTGCCGGCGACCGTCTGCGAACGCGGGATGACCAGGCCTGCATCCGGATCCCACAGGCCGCCCTGCACCATGGACTCTTCGATCAGCGGGAACTTTTCCTTGATCTCGGCCGGCTCGATCAGCCGGGCGCGGGTGCCGAAGGACTTGGCCGAGGCGATCTTGCGCTTGATCTCATCCATGCGGCTGTCGTCGCCGACGCGCGCCACTTCAAGGCCGCCGATACGGGCGTAGTGGCCCATCTTCTCGTAGAAATCGATGGAATAGAGCGTCGTCCAGCAGGACAGGAAGTCATGGCTGGTCGTGTAGCAGAAGTCGGAGGCATGCGCGGTCGAGCCGATATCGGTCGGGATGCCCGACTTGTCGATGCCGACAATGTCGGTCCAGCCGCGCTCGATCAGATGATGGGCGATCGATGCGCCGACAATACCACCCAGGCCGACGATGACGACCTTCGCCTGTTTCGGAAACTCTGCCATTGCCCGCGACTCCAAAGGAATAAAGCGGGCGGACTATAGGGCGGACCGGTAGGGCTATTGAAGCCTGTTTGCGACATTGGCAAAAGGCCGTGCGACCATGGGGCAGAATGTCCTGGCCGGCTCAGTCCAGCCCGGTCTTGCCCGGCGCCCAATAGGCCTTGGCTTTGATCCGCGACGAGCCGACGCCAGCGGTTTTCAGCGCGCGGCTCACATGCTGGATCGACTGCGCCTTGCCGGTCAGCACGAAATGCGCACCGCCGGCGGCAAGGGAGGATGTTTGGGTGGCAACCGCGCCAAGATGTGCTTCGCCAGCGACACGCTCGACCAGGGTGGCGTCGCCGAGGCCGATCGCCTCCAGAACCTGCCGATCGCGGCACGATGGAGACATGGGCGAGCCGCGCCGGGCTCAGCGAACGAACGCTGGCGCGCATTCTTGCGCGTGAAACTGGAATGAGCTTCGGCCGCTGGCGCCAGCAGCTGACGATCATGCTGGCGCTGCAACGCATGGCCACGGGCGCTTCGATCCAGAGCGTGGCGCTCGACCTCGGCTATGAAAGCGCCGGCAGTTTCGTGACCATGTTCAGGAAAGCGCTCGGCACCTCGCCCGGCCGCTACATGGCCGAACGGCGCGGGCCGGCATTGCCTGGCGACGAGTGAGTGACACCGGTGTTGACAAGCTCCTCGAAGACCAGCTGCTTGCCGTCGCGCACGCTGTCTTCAAGCGCCCTCGCCTTCGCCAGATGCGCCGCGATCGCGCTGGCCAGCATGCATCCCGTCCCGCGCATCGATACGGCAAGGCGCGGCGTATCGAAACGGACCAGTTCCCTGTCCGGAACCAGCAGGATGTCAGTCGACCTGTCCCCCTTCGCATGCCCGCCCTTGATCAGCAGAGCCTGAATGCCGGTGGCGGCCAGCAATTCCCGGCCCTGTCTCAGCAGGCCGTCCTCATCCGTTGCCGGTTCCGCGCCGACAAGCAGCGCCAGTTCGAGCAGATTTGGTGTGACCAGGCGACAAAGCGGCATCAGATCGCGCTTCATGAGAGCGACGGCATCGGCGGCCAGAAGCGCCCGGCCCGAAGTGGAAGCCATCACCGGATCCAGCACTGCCGGTATCGATGGATTTTCACGCAGCACGGCGGCGACGGCAACGGCAATCGGCGCGGTTGCCAGCATGCCGATCTTGATGGCCGCAACTTTATTGGCTTGCAACGCCGCCCGCATTTGATCGGCGACCAGACCGGGTTGCAGATGAAGGATGTCGCTGACGGCGTCGTGCGTCTGCACCGTTACCGCGGTGACGGCAAGGCAGCTGCGCAGACCGACGGACGAGACCGTCTCTATATCGCGCGCAAGTCCGGCGCCGCCGCTGGAATCCGATCCGCCGACGACGAGCACGTGCGGATCCTGCCTCAACGCCATCGGTTCGTCTTTTCAATCCATTCCCTGGCGCGCGCTTCAGGATCGGGGTTGAGCGTAATGTCCGTGACCACCGCGGCGCTGTCGGCGCCGGCATCGAAAACGCCACCGAGTCGGTCAGGACTGAGGCCGCCGATGGCGACCAATGGGATAGGCGCGACCCGGCTCTTCCATTCGCCGATCCGTTCAAGGCCCTGCGGCGCCCATTTCATCTTCTTCAAGATGGTTGGATAGACGGGGCCGAGCGCAATGTAATCGGGTTTGGCGGCCATCGCCGTTTGCAGTTCGGCATGATCATGCGTGCTCAATCCAAGCCTTGTGCCTGCCGCCCGTATCTGTGCGAGGTCGGCGGACTGCAGATCCTCCTGGCCAAGATGGACAAAGTCGCAACCTTCCTCGATTGCCAGGCGCCAGTGGTCGTTGATGATGAGTTGGCAGTTGTGTTGGGCACACAAGGCTTTGGCCTTGCGGATTTCCGCACGCAACAGCTCCTCGTCCAAGTCCTTGATGCGAAGCTGCACCAGCCTGACGCCGAGCGGTATCAGCCGCTCGATCCAGGCGGCGCTGTCGACGACCAGGTAGAAGGGGTCGAGCTTCATGAGAACACCGCCCTGCCGAAGGTCGGCGTCGATGGCATGGCGACATTGCGCGGCTCGAGCAGTCCCGAACCGAAAGCTTCGCGGCCGGCTTCGATCGCCTTGCCGAAGGCGCGCGCCATGCCAACCGGGTCGGCTGCCTTGGCAACCGCCGTGTTCAAAAGCACTGCGTCAAAACCGAACTCCATCACGGTTGCCGCATGCGACGGCCGTCCAAGCCCCGCATCCACGATCAACGGAACGTCAGGGAAATGCGCGCGCATCGAGCGCAGCGCCGTGATGTTGATTGGACCAAGGGCGGAGCCGATCGGCGCGCACCACGGCATCAGCACCTTGCAGCCGGCTTCAAGCAGACGCTCAGCCACGACAAGGTCATCGGTCGTATAGGGGAATACTGCAAAACCGTCGTCGCACAGGATGCGCGCGGCCTCGACCAGGCCGAACACGTCAGGCTGCAGCGTGTCGTGGTTGCCGATCACTTCGAGCTTGATCCAGGAGGTGCCGAAGACCTCGCGCGCCATCCTGGCCGTCGTGACGGCTTCCTTGACGGAATGGCAGCCGGCCGTATTTGGCAGGACTTTTACACCGAGCGAGCCGATCAGGGACCAGAATTTCTCGCCGGCCCTGCCGCCTGCCATCTCGCGCCGCAAGGAGACGGTCACCACCGACGTGCCCGATGCCTTGACTGCCTCGGCAAGGATGGCGGGCGACGGATATTGCGCCGTGCCGAGAAGCAGCCGGGACGATAGTGTTGTTCCGAGAAGCTCGAACATTCTAGCCTCCTTGCATCGGTGAAAGAATTTCGATCCGGTCGCCGTCGCTCAACCGGAACTCTGCCCGATTGGCTTTGTGGACGATTTCGCTGTTGACGGCGGTCGCCAGCCAGTCGCCTTCATAGTCGAGTGCGGCGAGCAGGCCCGCCAGCGTTGTGGTGGCGAACTCAAGCACTTCGCCGTTGACGGTCAATTTCATGTGCGAACTCCTTGTCGTCATTGAAGACGCGTTCGGCGGCCAGCCGCGCCATGGCGGGCGCAAGCAGAAAGCCATGCCGATACAGCCCGTTGATCGCGACCGTGTTTCCAAAAACCTCGACACGCGGAAGATTGTCTGAAAAGGCCGGGCGAATACCGGTACCGGTCTCGATGATGCCCGCCTCGCCGAACGCCGGATGCAGGGCGCAGGCCGCACTGAGCAACTCCGTCGTCGAACGGACTGAAACCGGTTCTTCGGACCGGCTTTCGATCATCGTCGCGCCGACCATGAAACACTGGTCGCCGCGTGGAACCAGATAGAGCGGAAAGCGAGGATGAAGCAGCCGGACCGGCCGCGACAGCGAGACATCCGGCGCACGCAGGATCAGCATCTCGCCGCGAACGCCGCGCAACCTGTCGTTGACCGCCGCCATTCCCTTGCAATCAATCTGGCGATCGAAACCGGAAAGCTGATCGCCGTCGGTGCCGAAGCGGAATTCGGAGCCCATGGCTATGAGCTTTTCATACAGCGCCGCCATGGCTTGGCGTGGGTCGAGATGGGCCTCGCCGGGGAAGAAAAGTCCACGGCGAAAGCGGCCGGCGAGATCCGGCTCCAGAAGCGCTATTTCGTCTTCATCGACACGCCGGTACCCTGACGTACGGCTGGCAAACCGGTCGAGTTCGCCAGCATCGCGCGGCGACGCGACGACCAGTGTCCCGGCCCGTGTCACCTGGCCAGGCGTTGCCGCCTCCCACCAGTCGGCCGCGCCGCGTCCAAGCTCCAAAACCGGCTGCTCGGCGCTTTCACGCTCGCACCATGGCGCCAGCATGCCGCCGGCAAACCATGACGCATTGCCGCCAAGGCTTTGCCTTGCCTCTGCAACGACCACGCTCGCGCCGCGCCTGGCGAACTCAAAGGCGGCGGTGAGGCCGGCGACGCCGGCCCCTTTGACCAGCACCCTCGTCACGTCGCCGGTCCCTCTGCCGGCGTTGCCGGTGAGCCGGTCCCGTCCACAGGCATATAGAGGTCGCCTCCGGCGCGATATTTCGCCGCCATGGCGGCCATGCCTTCCTTCTGCGCCTCGGCCCGGATGTCATGGGAAATGCGCATGGAGCAGAATTTCGGCCCGCACATGGAGCAGAAATGCGCCAGCTTGTGCGCCTCCTTGGGCAAGGTCTCGTCGTGGAAGGATCGCGCGGTTTCGGGGTCGAGAGACAGGTTGAACTGGTCCTCCCAGCGGAACTCGAACCGGGCCCGGGAAAGGGCATCGTCCCTGAGCTTTGCCGCCGGATGGCCCTTGGCCAGATCGGCGGCATGGGCCGCGATCTTGTAGGTGATCACCCCCGTCTTGACGTCGTTGCGGTCCGGCAGGCCGAGATGTTCCTTCGGCGTCACGTAGCAGAGCATGGCGGTGCCGAACCAACCGATCATCGCCGCGCCGATGCCGGAGGTGATGTGGTCGTAGCCCGGCGCGATGTCGGTCGTCAGCGGCCCCAGCGTGTAGAACGGCGCCTCGCCGCAGACGGCGAGCTGCTTGTCCATGTTCTGCTTGATCTTGTGCATCGGCACGTGGCCGGGGCCTTCGATCATCACCTGGCAGTCCTTGGCCCAGGCGATCTGCGTCAGTTCGCCGAGCGTTTCCAGTTCGGCGAATTGCGCGGCATCGTTGGCGTCGGCGATCGAGCCAGGACGAAGGCCGTCGCCGAGCGAGAAGGACACATCGTAGGCGCGGCAGATGTCGCAGATCTCCGCAAAGTGTTCATAGAGGAAGCTTTCCCGGTGATGGTGCAGACACCATTTGGCCATGATCGAGCCGCCGCGCGAGACGATGCCGGTGACCCGGTTCACGGTGAGCGGGATGTAGTGCAACCGCACGCCGGCGTGGATGGTAAAATAGTCGACGCCCTGCTCGGCCTGCTCGATCAGCGTGTCGCGATAAACCTCCCAGGTCAGGTCTTCAGCGATGCCGCCGACCTTTTCGAGCGCCTGATAGAGCGGCACCGTGCCGATCGGCACCGGCGCATTGCGAACGATCCATTCGCGGATGTTGTGAATGTTGCGCCCTGTCGAAAGGTCCATCACCGTGTCGGCGCCCCAGCGGATCGCCCACACCATCTTTTCCACCTCTTCGGCCATCGAGGAGGTGACCGCCGAGTTGCCGATGTTGGCGTTGATCTTCACCAGGAAATTGCGGCCGATGATCATCGGCTCGCTTTCGGGATGATTGATATTGGCGGGAATGATGGCCCGTCCGCGCGCCACCTCGTCGCGCACGAACTCCGGGGTGACGAAGTCGGGGATGTCAGCGCCAAAACTTTCGCCGTCGCGCTGCAACTGGCCGCGCAGCATCTCGCGGCCGAGATTCTCGCGGATGGCAACGAACTCCATTTCAGGCGTGATGATGCCGGCGCGCGCATAGGCAAGCTGGGTCACCGCCTTGCCTGCCGTGGCTTTGAGCGGCCGGTTGCGAACCGGAAATTCCGGCGTCAGACGCTCGCCGGCGGCAAATCCGTTGTCTTCCGGCCGCACATGGCGGCCGTCATAGGCCTCGACATCGCCACGCGCCGTAATCCACTCGTGGCGATGCCGGGCAAGGCCATTTTCGATGCTCGTTTCGACAGCCTGATCCGTATAGGGCCCGGATGGATCGTAGACGGTGACGGGCGGCTCGCCGGCCGTCGGATGAACAGAGATTTCGCGCATCGGCACCGCGATGTGCGGATGGACGATACCGGGCTTGTGGATCTTGCGGGAGGCAGGCAGCGGTCCCGTCGAAACGGCGGGGGTAAAGGCATTCATTGTGAGGCTCCTTTGCTCGTGCATTGGAGACCCAGTTCTGTGCCGGAAGGATGAAAAGACGCCTTGGCCGCCCTGTTCGAAACAGGACCTCGGGCATGGAATCCCGCAAAGCGCTTGCACCGTCCCTACGCCAGTATGAACTGGATCAGGTTCAACGGGTCACTGCGCTGCGAAAGCCAGCAGTATCTCAGCCCCTTGTCGGGACCCCCCTGGTGAATGCCTCAAGTTGAACGGGCAAACGTGGTTTTGTCAAGCGGCTCGGTCGCTCAGGCGAAGGCCCAGATGTCCTCGGCCTGGAAACCGACCTGGTAGCCTGCAGTCTTCAGCTTGACCACGACCTGGCCGATTTCGGCGGCCGGCAGTGCGCCGACCTCGACCTTGATCATGCCGGGACGGTAGCGCTTGAGGTCGAGCTGCTCAAAGACGATCCAGTCGGCGCCCTCGCAATCGACCAGGAAGGCGTCGATATGCGTGACGCCGTTGCGGTCGAGCAGCGTCTGCAACGTTTCCGACGGCACCTCGATATCCCTGAGGTGCGGCGCGAACTTGTTGAAATTGGCGTCGGCCTCGCCCCAGGCGTTCTTGCCCGACATCAGATTGGTGTCGGTGACCGACGAGCAGCCGATGAACTCGATTGGCAATGTACCGGCCTCGAGCGCTGCTGCATCGAAAGTGTGGACGGTGATCGTGCCCTTGGTTTTGGTCACCGCAACCGGCTCGATGATGAATCGGGTCGTGTCGGGATAGTTGGCGCGCAGCCGCTTCTGATTGTACGGGATCGGCTCGACCAGCACGGCCCGCGCCCGCGGGATGCGATGCAGCCACGGCGTGACGTCGTCGAACAGCGCGCCGTCGCAGGCGCCGACATTGACCATCTGGAACGGTTGCCCGCCACCGCTGAAGCGCGCCTTCAGCGCCGCCTTGGCCAGGAATTTCGTGCCATGCAGCGCCGGCCCGCGATCGAGCAGGCCGGCAGGCAGACCGAGTGAAAGGGCAATGCGCGCCAGACCGGATACAGAACTCATGGCTTATCTCCGGGAAGGGCGTGCAAGGCGATGGGCCGCCTTCCATTCAGGTTTGCCGACGCCCACAGCGCCATGACCGGACCCACCAGCAGCAGGAAGGGCGGCAGAAGGTTGGGGAAATAGATGCGGGTGTCGTGGATCGGAAAGACGGTGAATTTTGCCAGCACGCCGAGCACAAGTGCTGCCAGCAGGATGCCCGCGCGGCGATCGAGCCGGAAGCCCGCGCGGCTGAGCGCAAACCACCCGGCCAGCGCCAGCACCGAGACGCCGACCCAGCTGTTGAGCTCAATGGCGCGAAGGAAGGACGCGGCAAACGCCTTGAGATAGGCGGCGACCGAAAACGGCGGCTCGAAGCCATCCATATTGTAGTGCTGCTCGATGCTGGAGAACCACAGATGCGGCCACCAGCCGGGATGCTGCGCCCAGTGCGAGATGGCGAAATAGGCGACAAGGGACGCGGCAAAGCCGGCCAGCGCGCCCCATGCCCGCTGCCGGAAAACCACCAGCAGCACGGCGAAAATGGCAAGGAAAACAATATTGTCCGGCCGCGCCATGAAGGCGAGGAAGAGCAGGACCGCGGTCGCAACTTCACGACCACGCACGTAGGCAAGCAGACCGCCGAGGAACAGCGCCGAGCACAACAGATCCGGCGTCGAGGCGCGTGCCGCGTCACCGAAATCAGCCATGATTAGCACCGCGCCGACCACCGGTGCCAGCGCCAGCCCGCCTTCAGTTCGCAGCCAGAGCAGCGTGATCGCGCCGAACAGCAGCACCGAGACGACCTGCAGCAGCCGCATCGCCTCAACCGGCGACATCACCGCGCTCATCGTCGACAGGACCTCGGCGTAAAGGAACTTGATCCGGTACATGCCGAGCAGCGAATGGAAGTCGGCGGCACTTTGCGCCATGTGGCTGCGGAAGCCGCCGCCATCGTCGGTCAACGCCTTGTAGTCGGCGGCCGACACGCCCGCCTGGATCGTGCTGTACGCATAGTCATGCAACGCCTGCGCATCGGGATAGCTGCCCTCCTCGGCAATGGCGAGATAGGGCAGCATGTCCCAATTGGCGTCGGGCATCGTCCAAGCGGTAAAGGCCGTGACCAGGATGTAGAGCGAAAACGCGATCGCGCCGATCGGCGCCGCCCAGCGCGCATAAGTCCCCTCGCCCCACGCCAGAGCGGCAGCGGTCAGGCGGTCGAGTGTGTTTTGCGCGGCGGGAGGCTTGCTCAGCATCGTCAGGCTCGGGACTTAACGGACTTGGCTTTTTACGAAATCCTTCACGATCGACACGATGCCGCGCGACAACAGGCTGTCGAAGGCATCGACGAAACGGTCGACATGCTCGCGCTGGCAGATCAGCGGCGGCTCGAGGCGGATGACGTTGCGGTTGTATTCGGTGAAGGCGACGAGCACGTCATAGTCGCGCAGCAACAGCGCGCCGACGAAGCCTGACAGCGAGCCCTTCAGCTTGTCGTCGAGCACGCTGACGATCGGCCGCAGCACCATCGGCAAGGTCTGCGAGAAGTCGTGGAACTCGAGCCCGACCATAAAGCCTTTGCCCCGCACATCCTTGATGATCTTCGGATATTTCTCCTTGAGCGCCCGCAGACGCTGCAGCAAATAGTCGCCGGTCGAGGCGGCATTGTTGATCAGCCCCTCATCATAGAGCACGTTGATGCCCTCGATCGCCGTGATGCAGGCCTCGCCCATGCCGCCGAAGGTGGCCATGGCGTGGATCATCGCCGTCTTCGGCGTGCCGTAGGCCTTCATATAGACTTCACGCCGCGCGATCATGGCGCCGACCGCCGCCTTGCCGGCGCCGAGCGACTTGGCCAACGCCGTCACATCGGGCACGACGCCATAGTGCTCGAAGGCATAGAAGCGGCCGGAACGGCCGTAGCCGCACTGCACTTCGTCGGCCACCCACAGCACGCCATACTGGTCGCAGAGCGCGCGCAGCTTCTGCCAATATTCGGCCGGTGCCTGGATGATGCCGCCGCCGCCCTGGATGGTTTCGAGCACGATGACGCCGACCTCGGGATCGGTGCGGAACAGCCTCTCGACCGCCTCGATGTCGGCGAACGGAATGCGCACCGTGTTCTCCGCCATCTTGAAGTCGGCGCGGTAGAGCTGACCGTCGGTGATGCCCAGCACGCCCTTGGTCTTGCCGTGGAAGGAGTTCTCGGCATAGACGATCTTCGGCCGCTTCGGCCCGGCGGCCCGCTCGGCGAGCTTCACCGCTGCTTCCATGGCTTCCGAGCCGGACGAGCCCAGAAACACCATGTCGAGATCGCCGGGCGAGCATTTGGCGATGTTGTGCGCGAGTGCCGCCGCATATTGCGACATGAAGGCGATGGCGATTTCCTGGCGCTTTTCCTCCTGGAACTTTTTCCGAGCCTCCAGGATGCGCGGATGGTTGTGGCCGAAGGCCAGCGAACCGAAACCGCCAAAGAAGTCGAGGATCTTGCGGCCGTTCTGGTCGATGTAGAACATGCCTTCGGCGCGCTCGATCTTGATCTTGTGGAAGCCGAGCAGCTTCATGAAGTGCAGCTGGCCCGGGTTGAGATGCGCCTTGAACAGGTCGGTCATGCGCGCGACATCCATCGACTTCGCCTGCTCGACACTGATCAGTTCGGGCTTGGCGATGGTGGTGGGCGACAGCGCCGGCGCGCTGACCATGGTGCGCGCGTTCGTCTGCTCAGGCTTGGCCATGACGGTCATCTCGGAGTTCTCCTGGTCGTCCCATTCTATTCGGCAGGGACATGATTGGCGGTGACGGCAAGGCCGTCCTTCTTGGCGCGGTATTCGCTGTAGGCGGCGATCAGCATGTCCTCGTCGCGATATTGCGGCACCCAGCCGAGCTGGCGCTCGGCCTTGGACACGTCGAGCACGCACTCCTCGTCGGCGATCAGATATTGTTCGGGATCCATGATCGGCATGTTCATGAGATCGAGCAGGTCGAGCGTGCGCTTGACCGCCCAGCCCGGCGTCGGGATCAGCAGCGATTTCGACCCGGCATGCTTGATCAGGTCGCCGAGCAGTTTTTTCACCGGCGGCGGATTGAGCGAGCCGAGATTATAGGCCTCGTTGGGCACGCCGGCCTTCCAGGCCGCGCGGGCAGCCTCGGCGCAGTCGAACACCGAGATGAACTGATAGGGATTCCTGCCCGAACCGATCATCGGCACCGGAAAATTCCAGTCGATCAGCTTGAACAGTTTTTCCAATATGCCGAGCCGGCCGGGGCCGATGATCAGGCGCGGCCGAAACAGCGAGACCGACATGCCGCGCTTGCGCCATTCGGCGGCGAGCTCCTCGGTCTTCTGCTTCGACCAGCCATATTCGCCGAGCGGGGCGACCGGGTGCTCCTCGGTCATCGGCTGGGTCACCGTGTGGCCGTAGATCATGTCGGTGGTGTAGTGGACGAGCTTGGGCGCGCCAGCCTTGTCCATCGCCTGCATGATGTGTTCGGTGCCGTGGAAATTCACCGGGAAGAAGAAGTCGTGGCGCTTGGCGCGCACCTGGATCGGCGACAGCATCTTGGCCGACAGATTGTAGACCATGTCGTCGGCCTTCAATCCGACTTTGGCCACCGAGGCCGGATCGGTCACGTCGCAGGTGACGAAGCGGACCGAACGGTAGTGCGGCAGATCGCTCTTGACGATGTCGGCAACAACCACATCCTCACCGTCGGCCACAAGCTTCGGGGCAAGATGACGGCCGACGAAGCCGTCACCGCCGAAAATTATATGTCTCATCGAACGGTCTCGCTGCTGCTGATCTTGTCGGAGCTGATGGAAGCCGTCTGGTCCTCATGCCCGCGCCCGCTTTGCGCGATCAGCACCGTGCCGACGCAGATGAAGGCGATGCCGGCAATGCGCCAGGCGTTGAGGTCCTCGCGGAAGATGAAGTAGGCGAAGATCGCCACCGCGACATAGGCAAGGCTGAGGAACGGATAGGCAAAGCTGAGCTCGACCTTGGACAGCACATAGAGATGCGAGGCCATCGAGATGACGAAGGTGCACAGGCCGAGGAACACCCATGGGCTGAAGACGATCTGCAGGAGCTTCAGAAGCGGGTTGGTGCCTTCGAACGAAATCGGGCCGAGCGACATCATGCCTTGCTTCAGCATCAGCTGCGCCGCGGCATTGGTCATGACTGTGAACAGAATGAAGACGATATATTTCATATTTTCCACCCGCCGCTTGCGACGGTCCTACTACTAACCTGCAAACATTTCGTGAAGCCACGACAATGTTTGAACTACCCCGGGACTTACGGTCTATTTACCATAAACTATTCGAACTCTACCTGTTCCGCCGCCTCGACGCGCCCCGGCCTCATGCCGAGCTTTTTCGCTGTTCGCAGCCAGAAACTGGACATGAACGCAGGGTCGCGTAGCGCTTCCAGCCGCTGCCACTGCGGGAAGGATGCCGCGAAAGTCTCAGGCCCCATGCGCGCATCCTTGTATGGGTTGACCGCGCCGCCGGCCGCGACCGTGATGCGGTCGAGTTCGCCAAGCAGTGCCAGCGTCCTGCCGCCGCGATTGGGGAAATCGAGCGTCAGCGTGAAGCCCGGCCGCGGAAAGGAGAGCAGTGCCGGCGAGCGGATCGACCCGAAGCGCTTCAGCACGGTGAGGAAGGAGCCCTGCCCTGCCCGCCGGGCCGCGTCGAGCAGCGCCGGCACAGCCTGGCGCGCGGCATGTTCCGGCACCACGCTCTGGTGCTGGTAGAGACCTTTGGGGCCATAGAGCCGGTTCCAGTCACCGACACCGTCCAGCGGAAAGAAGAAGCCCTGATAGCCGGTTTGGCGCGGCTCCGATGAGCGCCCTTTCTTCCACCGGTAGGCGGCGTTGAAAGCAGTCAGGAACGGCCGGTTGAGCACGTTGAAAGGCGGCTGGACCGGCACCGAAAGGCGGGAGCCGGCACGAGACGCGGCATGCGAGCCATGCTCGGCGTGATTGCCCGACAACAACAGGCCGCGCCCGCGGCCATGGCCGCCGGCCAGTTGGTCGATCCAGGCGACGGCATATTCATTGGCCTGGTCGGCGGCCTCGGCCAGTCCGAAGAATTCACTGAGATCGGCAAACCGCGTCGCCGTCTCGACGATGTCGAGCGAAGGCACCCGCATCAGCCGGATCGAGGCCGACAGGATCAGGCCGGTCAGCCCCATGCCGCCGATCGTCGCCGCAAACAGCCGGGCATTGTCGGTTGCCGAGCAGGTGTAGCTCCGCCCGTCCGAGCGCAGCAGCGTCAGCGATTCGACATGGCAACCAAAGGTGCCGCGCCGATGATGGTTCTTGCCGTGAACGTCGTTGGCGATCGCGCCGCCAAGGGTGACGAACTGGGTGCCCGGAACCACCGCCGGAAAGAAACCGTAGGGTGCGGCGTACGCAATGATATCGGATAGGAGCACGCCGGCTTCCGCTTCGAGCACGCCGGTTTCGGCATTGAAGGCGCCGATACGGTTCAGCGGCCGCATGTCGACAACCGCACCCGCCTCGCTCTGGCAGGAATCACCGTAGGAGCGACCGTTGCCATAGGCGAGCAAGCCGTTTGCCTTCGCCTTGCCGCCTTTCATCAGCTCGACAGCCGTATTGGCCGTGATGGTTCGCTTTGCGGCCGGCGTGGCGCGGCCGAAACTCTGGAACCGTTCGCCCGCCATGCCCTACCAGCCTCCGACGACCAGCAGTGCTGCGCCGATCGCCACGATGATCTGGCTGCGCCAGTCGCGGATGATGAAGACGACCGGATCGTCGTTCATCTCGTCGCGACGCGCCAGGATCCAGACGCGCATGGTCAAATACAGCACGATCGGCGCCAGCGGCCAGACCAGCCATGGATGCGGATAAAGTTCGCGCACGGCGGCGCTGTCCATGTAGAGCGCCAGCACCAGCGCCGAGGAGAAGGCCGACGCCATGCCTGCCTGGGCGACGATCTCCTGGTCTTCGATGCGGTAGCCGCGGCCGGCAATACGCTCGCCCACCGGAATGACTGTGGTGCGCAGTTCGACATAGCGCTTCACCAGCGCCAGCGACAGGAAGAAGAAAATCGAGAAGGCGAGCAGCCAGAACGAGACCTCGACGCCGGTCGCCGCAGCGCCCGCCAGCACGCGCACCGTGTAGAGGCCGGCCAGCGTCAGCACGTCGACCAGAAGCATGCGCTTGAACGACAGCGAATAGGCCGTCGTCACCACAATGTAGCCGGCGAGCACGCCCAGGAACTCGATCGGCAGCAGCAGCCCGGCGGCAATGCCGATCGCCAACAGCACGGCCATTGCGCCGAGGCCGAAGGGGATCGACAGCGCGCCGCTGGCGAATGGCCGGTTACATTTGGTCGGGTGCTTGCGGTCGAGCGCAAGGTCAAAGAAATCGTTGAGGATGTAGATGGCCGAAGCCACCGCACTGAAGGAGACGAACGCCAGCAGACATTGCCAGATCATGTTGGTGTTGAAGTATTCGTGCGACAGCACCATCGGCACCGCGATCAGCGAATTCTTCAGCCACTGATGCACCCGCAGCATCCTGACGAATGTCTTCAATGTCCTTTTCGGCGCCGGCAGCACTTCGGCGCTATTGGCGGCCTGCCAGCGCTTCGCATGGCGGTCGGGCGCCACGACGATGGCATCGCGCGCGGCTTCGAAAACCTTGAGATCGTGACGGCTGTTGCCGGCATAGTCGAAACCGCCATCGCCATAGGCGGCAGTGAGCGCGTCACGCTTGCGGCCCGAGGTCATGTTGTGCGGACCGTCGGTCGCCAGCACATAGTCGAAGATGCCCAGATGGGCGGCGATCGCCTCGGCGAACTTGCGTGGCGTACCTGTCGCCAGCACGATCTTGCGACCGTCGGCATGCTCGGCGCGCATGCGCTGCAGCAGTGCTTCGCGATAGGGCAGCGAGGCCGGATCGATGTCGATGCGGTCGGCAATGGCTTGCTTCAGCTGCGCCGGGCCGGCGACCAGCCAGAACGGAACCAGGAAGATATAGAGCGGATTCTTCTTGAGAAGGATGAACAGACCTTCCCACAGAAGGTCGGTCGCAATCAGCGTCCCGTCGAGGTCGACCGCAAGCGGGATTGCGTTCTTGTCCGACCGCGCATCCATGTCTGTCCTGTCCTGCTCATAAACCCGTCGCGCCGTGTTTCGGCGTCTTCACAAGGGTATAGCGGCGGAACGGCATAGTGAACGTTAAAACGCCTGGTTGCAGCCGGTAGACACGATGATATTTCCCGCGTCATTGTTAAGCAATTGCTACCACGAACAATAAAAGGCCGGGCATTGCCCGGCCTCTACAAGAGCTACCCGCCAATGTTACTTGATGCGGGCGACGCCACCCGAAATTTCGACCGTTTCCGAGCCGGTCAGGGCCTCGAGGTCACCATTGGGCAAGGTGACGAAACAGCCGTTAGGGCAGAATTCCACGGTCTCGCCGGCGGCCAGCGCCAGCTCCGTCTTGCCGCCGCCTTCCGTCACGATCAGCGTACGGGTCTCAGCGTCCTTGTTGACCGCGCTGGCGGCAAAGGCCGAGCCACTCGCTGCGGTAAAAGCGATGGCGACGACGAGCGACTTCCACATTTTGCAATATCGGTGTTTCCACACCGCCTCTGTTGCATTTCGCAAGGCATTATCGCCTTTGCATGTGAGCTTATATGAGATGCAAGCTGAACCGCAACTGAATGCCGCATTCATGCCGCAATTGGTTTCGCCAAGCGCCAAGGCGCCTTGAGATTCAGGTCAGGCCGAGTCGAAAATGGTTGATACCGAGAACCGGAGCGGAGCGTACTTAAAGTACGTGAGCACCGGAAGCGCAGGTATTGGCCATTTGCAGGCCGGCCTCACCTGAATATCAATGCGCCTAGCTGGGATCGGGCTTTCGCGCCTTACGGCCCGATTTGGCCAGGCGCGCCTTCTCGGCCGCCGCTTCGGCCTCCGCCTGCTCCTTCTCGGCGAATTCGACTTCGATCTTGTCGTCGTCGAGCGGCCATGCCTCGGTCTGCTTGACCTTGACCTCGGCGCGCGGCGTCGAGGGGATTTCGATGTGCTCGGCCTGAAACGCATCGAGCACGGCAAAGCGAATATCGTTCTGCACGATGGCCCCGTTCAGCACATCGGCAAGAAACACGCGGATCTCGAACTCGAGTGCTGCCGGCCCGAAATTGGTGAACAGCACGAACGGTTCCGGGTTCTTCAGCACCAGCGGATGGCTGCGTGCGATATCCAAGAGGATTGCGTGCACCCGCTTGACGTCGCTGCCATAAGCGACGCCGACCTTGATCTCCACACGCCCAAGCTTGTTGCGGTGCGTCCAGTTGCCGACCGCGTTGTTGATCAGGTTCGAGTTGGGCAGGATCACCGACTGCCGCTGGAAGGTCTCGATCTCGGTGGCGCGCACACTGATCTTCTTGACCGTGCCTGAGGTCTCGCCCGCGACGATCCAGTCACCGACCTTGAACGGCCGCTCGGCAAGCAGGATCAGGCCGGACACGAAGTTGGAGACGACATTCTGCAAGCCAAAACCGATACCCAGCGAAAGTGCGCCGGCAACCAGCGCCAGGTTGGAGAGATCGATACCCGCCGCCGAGATGCCGACGAGGCCGGCAACGGCGACGCCGGCATAGCCGACCGCCAGCCGGATCGAATTACGCACGCCGGTATCGACCTTGCCGCGCGCCATCACGGAGCCGTCGAGCCAACCCTGGAACCAGCGGGTCAGGAAATAGCCGATGATGAAGACGACGATGCCGGTGAGGATGCCGGTGACCGAAATCGTCACCGAGCCGATGGTGATGCCTGTCGCCAGCTTATAGGCCCAGGCCTGGATGTCGCCGGGCTGGAACCCCCACATGAACAGGATCAGCGGCAGGAACACCAGCACGATCATCAGGTTGATGGCGACGCTGACCACCAGCCCGAGCTGGTCGAGCGCGGTATCCTCGTAGCCGGCATTGGTCGACAGCCAGCGCCCGATCGAGGTGCCGGCGAAACCACCCTCCTCGCCGATCTCGCGCGCCGACAGGAAGCCTATATAGGCGGTGACCAGGATAGTGCCGGTGACCACGACCTGCAGCGAGACGAAGATTGCAAGGCCGATATAACCGAACAGCGCCGCCGTAATGGTGGATAGGCCCAGCGCCACGGATGTGTAGCGCAGCCAGGCCGGCCACGGGCGCCAGCTTCCGTCGGCTCTCTTATACGGCCTCAGCAACGCCATCAGGATCAGGATGACGCCGACGATGACGGTGGCGACAAAACTTCTGGCGATCGTCAGCGACAATGGCGAACCCATCTTGTCGTTGACGATCGACAGGAAGTTATTGACGCCGATGACGACCGCCATGGCCGTCGTCAGCCGCACCAGCCAGCGCGCCGGGCCGGTCTCGACCTGGATCAGGCGCCAGTTCGGCATCCGTGGCTCCAGCGCGGCATTGGTCAGGCGATTGACGCAGAACACCACCGCGATGACGGCAGCCAGCGCGTTGAGGAAGACGCCGATGTCACCGCGCAGGACATTGTAATAATTGTACAGAAAGACAGTCGAAACGAGGAAGGCGCAGACCGCCAGCGTCGGCAGCAAGGTCGACCAGAACGCCACGGACAGGCGGCTGAGATAAGTCGGATCCTCGACCGACGGATCGGCTTCGAAGATGCGCCCGAACAGACGGCGTCCCCCGACGAGAAGCACTGCCGCCAGCCCCAGCGACATGAACGTCGCGGCAAGCATCGCCTGGAACTTGAACTTGAAGGCAAAGCTCAGCCACGACGATACCGCCCTGAAAAGGTTGGCGTATTCGTCCCTTGCGTCGGAGAACACCTGCGAGCTCAGCGCTTCGGACAGTGTGTAGCGCTTGGTCAAAAAGCTGCGGAACTGCTCGCTGCGCATGTTGCCGATCTTGTCGATCAGCCCGCTGATGCGGATCGACAGGTTCTGAGCGCTGGCGACGACCGCGTTGATCTCGGCCTTTTCCGATGCCAGCGCCTGGCGCTCGCCGGTCACGATGTCGGGCTCCTGCGGCTGGCCCGCCGCCGGCGGCGGACCCAGCACCTCGATGCGGTTGTTGATATCGGTGAGCCGCGAACGGAACGCCAGCGCACTGGTCAGCGCCGCCCGCGACAGATCCTCCAGCTGCAGGCGGATATCGACGAGGGAGGCATCGTCCTGGCCGTCCTGCTGTAATTTCTTCTCGAGATCGTCGGTCTTGGCGGTCAGGCCCTGGATGACCTTCTGCTGGTCGGTGACCAATCCGGCAGCACCCTGGCCGAGCGCCTGGGCCAACGCGCCGACAGACGGCGCGGACACGACCAGCGCTAGGATCAGGAGCAGACGGAGCAGGCGAAAAAACATAATGCTAGCGACTCAATCGCGCGGCAAAGGCCGCTTCTAAAGCGATCCTTGATAAAGACGCTCATCCCAAGGGGCAAGTCATGGCCAGGTCATGGCGGTTGCCGGCCTTGCCGGAGTCGGCCAGTCGAAAAGCCATGGCGCAATCTTGGCTTTGCACCCGCCGCCTGCTCTATAGTCTGCCGCATCGCATCAAGGATGGCATGAAGAATGGCGGAATATTCAGCCCTTTCGCTTCTCACGAACGCGCTCAAGGGAAACCAGGACTGGAAGCCGGCCTGGCGCAAGCCCGACCCCAAGGCTTCCTATGATGTCATCATCATCGGCGGCGGCGGCCATGGCCTGTCGACGGCCTACTATC
Organism: Mesorhizobium sp. P2_E7; assembly: GCF_056403855.1. NCBI lineage: Bacteria > Pseudomonadati > Pseudomonadota > Alphaproteobacteria > Hyphomicrobiales > Phyllobacteriaceae > Mesorhizobium > Mesorhizobium sp. P2_E7. Next base: position 1,848,961 of record NZ_JBFUER010000001.1, read on the forward strand.
TGGCCAAGGAACACGGCATCACCAATGTCGCTGTGCTGGAGAAGGGCTGGCTGGGCTCCGGCAATGTCGGCCGCAATACCACAGCGGTGCGCTCCAACTACCTGCTGCCCTCCAACACCCGCTTCTACGAACATTCGATGAAGATGTGGGAGAACCTGTCGCACGACCTCAACTACAACGTCATGTTCTCGCAGCGCGGCTGCCTGAACCTGGCCCATACGCCGGCCCAGTTCGACGACTACGCACGGCGCGGCAACGCCATGCGCCATCTCGGCGTCGACGCCGAGCTGATGAGCACCGCCGAGATCAAGCGGCTGGTGCCGGCGCTGGACGTTTCGGCTTCGGCGCGCTTTCCCATCGTCGGCGGCCTGATGCAGCCGCGCGCCGGCACCGCCCGCCATGACGCGGTCGCCTGGGGATATGCGCGCGGCGCCGACCGCCGCGGCGTCGACATCATCGAGAATTGCGAGGTCACCGGCTTCCTTCGCGACGGCGACCGCATCACCGGCGTGCAGACGACGCGCGGCGAAATTCGCGGCAAGAAGGTTGCGGTCGCTGTGGCCGGCAGCACCGGACGGGTGATGCAGCTTGCAGGCGTCGACAGAATGCCGATCGAGAGCCATGTGCTGCAGGCCTTCGTCACCGAATCGCTGAAACCCTTCATCGACACGGTCCTGACCTTCGGTATGGGCCATTTCTATATGTCGCAGTCCGACAAGGGCGGCCTCGTCTATGGCGGCGACATCGACGGCTACAACAGCTACGCCCAGCGCGGCAATCTGCCGATCGTCGACGAGGTGATGAGCGAGATGCTGGCGCTGTTTCCCGGCCTTGCCCGTGTGCGCATGCTGCGCTCCTGGGGCGGCGTCTGCGACATGTCGATGGACGGTTCGCCGATCATCACCACCGGGCCGCTGCCGGGCATGTATCTCAACTGCGGCTGGTGCTATGGCGGCTTCAAGGCGACCCCGGCCTCGGGTTGGTGCTTTGCCTACACCATCGCCAAGGACGAACCGCACGACTTCAACGCGCCTTTTACGCTCGACCGCTTCCACCGTGGTCTCGTCATCGACGACAAGGGCCAGGGCGCAACGCCCCGGCTGCATTAGGGTTCAAACGAATGCTTATCACCTGCCCCTATTGCGGCCCGCGCGACGTCATCGAGTTCACCTACCAGGGTGATGGCAACCGCGAGCGCCCGCAGCCCAATTCGCAGGACCTCGACGCCTGGAACGCCTATGTCTACGACCGGCTGAACCCGGCCGGCGACCACAATGAGATCTGGCAGCACTCCGGCGGTTGTCGCACCCATCTGAGAATGGTGCGCAACACGGTCACGCACGAGATTTCCAGCACCGGTTTCGCGCACGGCGACCACAACGCCGCCGCCCGGCACAAGGCGGGGGGCAAGTCGTGAGCCCGCGCCGCATCGAGACCGGCGGCCGCATCGACCGGCTGCGCACCATCCGCTTTACCTTCGACGGCACGCCCTACACCGGCCATGCCGGCGACACGCTGGCCTCAGCGCTGCTTGCCAACGGCGTCACGTTGTTCGGCCGTTCGTTCAAGTACCACCGTCCGCGCGGCGTGCTCTCCGCCGGTGTCGAGGAGCCGAACGCGCTGGTGACGGTGCTGCGCGGCGACGTGCGCGAGCCCAATGTCGCGGCGACCATGGTCGAGATCTATGACGGGCTGGTGGCCGTCAGCCAGAACCGCTTTCCCTCGCTCGCCTGGGACGTCAACGCCGTCAACCAGCTCGGCGGCAAGCTCCTGGCCGCCGGCTTCTACTACAAGACCTTCATGGGTCCGGTCTTCGGCCCGCTGAAAGGCACCCGCTTCTGGATGTTCTGCGAGCATTTCATTCGCCGCGCCGCCGGTCTCGGCAAGGCCGGCATTGCCGCCGACACCTCGCGCTACGAGCGCATGAATGCGTTTTGCGACGTGCTGGTGGTCGGCTCCGGCCCGGCCGGCCTGTCGGCCGCAAAGACGGCTGCCGACCAGGGCGCACGCGTTATCCTGGCCGAGTTGGAGCCGCGTTTCGGCGGCTCGGCCAACTGGTCCGGCGAGACCATCGACGGCGCGCCGGCCGCCGACTGGGCGGCGCGCACCGTCAGCCAGCTCGAAGGCCATGACACGGTGCGCCTTTTGCCGCGCACCACGGTGTGGGGCTATTATGACGGCAACACGCTGGCCGCACTCGAGCGCGTCACCGACCACAAGGAAACGCCTGGCAAGGGCGAACCGCGCCATCGCTACTGGGCGATCCGCGCCAAAACCGTGGTGCTGGCCACCGGCTCTTTCGAACGGCCGCTGGTGTTCCCCGGCAATGACCGGCCGGGCGTCATGCTGGCGCATGCGGCCGAGCGCTATGCCAATGACTATGGCGTGCTGCCCGGCGACAGGATCGCGCTGTTCACCAACAATGACAGCGCCTATCGCTCGGCGCTGGCGCTGAAGAAAGCCGGCGCGGCCATTGTCGCCATCGTCGATGTGCGCCCCGAACTGTCGGCCGAGATGCGCAGCCTCGCCACCGAGGCCGAAGCCGAAATTCTCTCCGGCCATGCCGTGGTCGCCACCGAGGGTGGCAAGGCGCTCTCCGGCCTCAAGGTGCAGCGCTTCGACATGAACTCTGGCTTGCTCAGCGGCGACGCCCGCAGCATCCACGCCGATTGCCTGCTGATGTCGGGCGGCTGGTCGCCGACCATCCACCTCGCCAGCCAGGCCGGCGCGAGTGCCGAATGGAACCCTGCCCGCCAGGCCTTCCTGCCGCCGAAGCCGACACAACAGCGCTGGGTCGGCGCCGGCGCGTTCAACGGTAGCTTTTCCACGGTCGAAGCCATCGCCGAAGGTCGCGCGGCCGGCCTGTCGGCGGCAGGCGGCGCGACCGCGCCTGCAGCCTTGCCGGACGTCGAGGCAGCGCCCGGCAGCCCCGATCCGGCGCCGGTGTTCGAGATCAAGGCGAAAGGCAAAAGCTTTGTCGACTTCCAGCATGATGTGACGGCCGAAGACGTGCGGCTGGCGCATCGCGAAGGCTTTGTCTCGGTCGAGCACCTGAAGCGCTACACCACGCTCGGCATGGCGACCGACCAGGGCAAGAATTCCAACGTGCCGGGCCTCGCCATCATGGCCGAGGCGCTGGGCAAGCCGATCCCCGAAGTCGGCACGACGCGTTTCCGCCCGCCCTATTCGGCGGTGTCGATCGGCTCGCTCGCCGCCGAACGTTTCGGCGATTTGAAGCCCGAGCGGCTGACGCCGATGCATGACTGGCACCTCGCCAATGGCGCGACCATGTATTCGGCCGGCCTCTGGTTCCGACCAATGATCTACGGGCTTTCAGGCGAGACGGTCGAGCAGGCCTATGTCCGCGAGGCCAAGGCGACGCGCGAAAGTGCCGGCATCGTCGACGTCTCGACCCTGGGCAAGATCGCCGTGCAGGGTCCTGACGCGGCTGAGTTCCTCGACCGCGTCTACACCAACATGTTTTCCACCCTCGCCGTCGGCAAGGCTCGTTACGGCCTGATGCTGCGCGAGGATGGGCTGGCCTTCGACGACGGTACCACCTGGCGGCTTGGCGAACAGGATTTCCTGATGACCACCACCACGGCGAACGCCGGCAAGGTGATGCAGCATCTGGAATATTTCCTCGACGTCATCTGGCCGGAGCTGAAGGTGCACGTCACATCAGTGACCGACGAATGGGCGGGCGCGGCCATCGGCGGGCCGAAGGCGCGCGCCATCCTCGCCGCTTGCGTCACCGGCACCGCTGTCGACAACACAGCCCTGCCCTTCATGGGCATTGTGCATGGCCAGATTGCCGGCGTGCCGGTGATGATTTGCCGGCTGTCCTTCTCCGGCGAGATGGCCTTCGAGGTCTATTCCGGCGCCGGCCACGGCACCCATGTCTGGGAAGCGCTGGTCGAAGCCGGCAAGCCGTTCGGCCTGGTCACCTACGGGCTGGAGGCGCTGGGCACGATGCGCATCGAGAAGGGCCATGTTACCGGCGCCGAGATCGACGGCCGCACCACGGCGCGCGACCTGCATCTCGACTGGATGCTGTCGAAGAAGAAGCCTTTCATCGGCTCGGCGATGATGGATCGCGAAGGCCTGATCGCGCCCGACCGGCTGCAACTGGTCGGCCTGGTCTCGCTCGACAACCTTCCGCTCAACGGCGGCGCCCATATCGTGGCGGAGCTTGACGAGGCCAATCCGCACGATTCGCTCGGCCACATCACCGCCTGCTGCTATTCGCCGGCGCTGGGCAAGCATATCGCGCTGGCCCTGGTCGAGGGCGGCAAGGCGCGCCACGGCAGCCGCGCGTTCGTCTCCGATCCGCTGCGCAAGCGGTTCGGACCGGTCGAGATCGTCTCCAACCATTTCTACGACCCGGACGGGAGCCGCATGCATGGCTGAGCGCCAATCACGTGAAAGCCAACGACCTGAGCGCCTCTCGCCGCTCGAACCGGTGTTTCATCCGGGTTCACACGGCAATTTCGAGCATGGCGTCGATGTCATCCTGACCGAGACAAGGCCGGGCTCGATCCTGCAGCTTGCCGCATGGCCGGGCGCGGAAAAGCAACTGATCGAGGCGATCCGCAGCGTCACCGGCCTCGCTCTGCCCGACGGCGCAGGCAGCGGTCTGGCCAAGGACGGCAAGGCGGTATTCGGCTTTGCGCCGGGAAAGTTCACGGTCGTCGATGAAGCCGAGGGTCTGGCTTCGGCCTTTGCCAAGGCTGTCACCCCGGCCATCGGCACGGTGACCGACCTGTCTCATGGCCGCACTGCGATCCGCATCGCCGGGCCGAAGGCCGAATGGGTGCTGGCGAAATTCTTCGCCATCGACTTCGCACTGCCCGCCTTCCCCGTCGGTGCCGGCCGCTCGACCACCCATCACGACGTCTTCGCCCAGATCCAGCGCACCCGCGCCGATCAGTTCGACATCTATGTCTTCCGCTCCTTTGCCCGCTCGTTCTGGAAGGCGCTTTGCCATGCAAGCGAGGAAGTCGGCTACGAAGTACAATAAGCGAAGCGGCAAAATGGCCGTTTCCCCTCGACTTCTGGCATCAACGCCGACCGGTTCTGCCGCTAGAGAATCCTGCTGCAGACGCCCATGATGGAACAAGTGGCCGTCCAACCGGTCCAAGGGGTCAAAAAGATCCCGTCTCAGAGTCGGCATCGTCGTTTGGTTCGAACATCCCCATGACTGCAGAACTATCCGCCGGCGCCACGGATCGCGCCGATGTGTCGGCCAGAGCCTTGCTCTTGCTGCCGCTGACGGTCGCCTGCGGCGTGTTCATGACCAGCCTCGACCAGAATGTCGTGGTCACCGCCCTGCCCGGCATCAGTGAAAGCCTCGGCCGCCCGCCGAGCCAGCTCGGCCTGCTGATTACCGTCTATGTCGCCAGCCTGATCATCTCGATGCCGCTCGGCGGCTGGGCCGCCGACCGCTTCGGCCTGCGCAACGTCTACTGCTTTGCCTTGCTGGTGTTTGCGGCGTCATCGGCGCTCTGCGGGCTGTCCAACGACATCTGGACGCTCGTCGGCGCCCGGGCGCTGCAAGGGTTCGGCGGCGCGCTGATGGGGACGCTGGGTCAGGTCGTCATCCTGTCGACGTTCCCGCGCAGCCGCACGCTGAAGATCAACATGTACATCTCGCTCGCCGGCCAGTCAGGACCGCTGGTCGGCCCGCTCGTCGGCGGCGCGCTGACCACCTACATTTCGTGGCGCTGGATCTTCTTCATCAACGTACCGTTTGCGCTGGCGGCGGCCGTTCTTGCCGCGTCGCTGTTTCCGACGGTTACCAAACCGGTGCGCACACCGTTCGATTTTCCGGGCTTCCTGCTGGTCGGCAGCGGCATGGTGCTGCTGGTCTTCGGCATGGATTCGCTTGCCGCGAAAGACGCGAGCAGCAGCATGATCGCGGCCGAGTTGGCGTTGGCGATCGTCATCCTGACGGTTGCCTCCTTCTACTGCCTGCGTGCCCGCAACCCCTTGCTGGACCTGAAACTGCTGCGCATCCGCACCTTCCGCATCTCCTTCCTCACCGGCGGCGGGCTGGACACGATCGGCCTGAGCTCCGTCGTCTTCCTGCTGCCGCTGATGTTCCAGCTCGGCTTCGGCATGAGCGCGGTGCAGGCGGGCTCGCTGACCTTCGTGGCCGCGATCGGCTCGCTGACCATGCGTGTTTTTATGCCGCGGCTGCTCAACCGCTTCGGCTTTCGCCGTGTGCTGGTCGTCAACACGCCGATTGTCGCCGCCATGGTTGCGGGCTTCGCCGTGATAGAGGCGACCACACCCGTCTGGATCGTGCTTGCCTATATCTTCGCCTTCGGTGTCCTGCGCTCGGCGCAGTGGGCATCGACCGGCAATCTCGCCTATTCCGACATCGCGCCCGACCAGCTCGCCCGCTTCAGTGCCCTCTATTACATTCTCTGGCAGCTGGCGGTGGCAATCAGCGTCGGCCTGGCGGCAGCACTGCTGTCGTTCCTGGCCGGCGGTGGGCCTGCCGTGACCAACGACTTCCGCATCCTGTTCGTGGTCGAGGGCGTCATCACGCTGTGCGCACTGATCGCCTATCTCAAGCTGACGCCGCAGGACGGCGCCCATGTCAGCGGCCACGGCGCGCAAATGACCGTGGAATAGTACCGGCGAGCTAAGGCTCGCCCTATTCGCTGAACGTCACCCACTCTTCCAGCGGCACGCGGTCGGTGCGGAAGTCGTTTTCGGGCTTGGAGGTGTCTTCATGACCGAGTGCCATGCCACAGACGACGATTTCCTCGTCGGGAATGTTGAGCACCGGCCTTATCTGCCGGTGATAGGGCGCAAAGGCTGCCTGTGGGCAGGTGTGCAGGCCCCTGCCCCGCGCCGCGACCATGATGTTCTGCAGGAACATGCCGTAGTCGATCCACGAGCCCTGGTTCAGCCGCCGGTCGATGGTGAAGATCATGCCGACCGGCGCATCGAAGAAGACGAAGTTGCGGTCGTGCTGGGCGCGCATCTTGTCGACCTCGCGGCGGCCGATGCCGAGCGCCCCGTAGAGCCCGAAACCATTGGCGCGCCTGCGCGTGAGATAGGGTTCGAAGAACTGGGTGGGATAATAGCGATACTCGTCCCAATCGGCTTTCTCGGCGCGAATTCCGGAATTGAGAATGGCATCGGTAATCTGCTGCTTGATCTCGCCCTTGACCACATAAACCCGCCAGGGCTGCATGTTGGTGCCGGAAGGCGCGCGCGCGGCGACGGAGAGAATGGCGCGGATCGTCTCGTCATCGACCATGTCGGGCAGGAAGGCACGCACCGAACGACGCGACAGGATCGCCTCGTCGACAACAGCCGCGTCCTGCGCGATTTGGGCGTTTTTTTCCAGCATGGGCCGTCCCTTTGCGCATACCCGGAAGGCCGAAACGGCGTTCAGAGAAGACCTTGCGCAGATTCCAAACCTTGGTCGCCGACCCGGCGCCCCCAGATCAGCCGTTCGTGGCCCGAGCCTTTGCATGAACCGTCAAAATCGCGCAAGCAAATCTTGTGGCCTCATGAAAATCCCCTTGATTTTTTCACGCACGTGGGGTCTCATGAAATTCACTCCAGAATTTTCATCCAGTGAGCGTTTTGCCCCCAGCTATCGCCAAAACATTGCAGGGACCTGACGAGCGCCTGCTGGCGAGCGACATCCGTGCGCTGCGCAAAGCGCGCGGGCTGACGCTGGCCGAGATCGCGCTGAACCTCGGCCGCTCCGTCGGCTGGGTCAGCCAGGTCGAGCGCGGCCTGTCGATCCCTTCGCTGGGCGACCTCAGGGCCTTCGCCGACCTGTTCGGCGTGCCACTCAGCCTGTTCTTCAGCCACGACGTGCCTATCGAGAAGGAACGCGGCGTGATTGTGCGCGCCGGCAGCCGGCGCACGCTTGGCACAAGCGAAACTGGCTTGGTGGAGGAGCTTCTGTCACCCGATCTCGGCGGTAGTTTCGAGATGGTGCGTTCGATCTTCGCGCCGGGCGCGGAGCTGAAGACCGAACAGCTGCGACCGACCGAGGAAGCCGGCTATATCGCTTCGGGTATTTTCGAGATCGAGATCGCCGGCGTCTGGCATCGGCTCGGCGAAGGCGATTCCTTCCGCTTCGAGCGCAAGCCGTACCGCTGGCGCAATCCCGGCAGCGAGCCGGCCGTGGTCATCTGGGTGGTTTCCCCGCCCGTATATTGAATGCATGTCGCCCAAAAGTGTGCAGCGGTTTTGGGACAGCGACATGCATCAAACAAAAAGTAGAAGCGCAACGCGCTTCAGGTTTGGGAGAAGAACATGGCCGGTTTGCCGACCACGGCACGCGTGGTGATCATCGGAGGCGGTGTCGTCGGCACCTCCTCGCTCTACCATTTGTGCAAGGCGGGCTGGACCGACTGCGTGCTGCTTGAAAAGAACGAGCTGACATCGGGCTCGACCTGGCATGCCGCCGGCAACGTGCCGACCTTCTCGTCCTCCTGGTCGCTGATGAACATGCAGCGCTATTCGACCGAGCTCTATCGCGGCCTCGCCGACGCTGTCGACTACCCCATGAACTATCACGTCACCGGCTCTCTGCGGCTTGCCCACTCCAAGGAGCGCATGCAGGAATTCCAGCGCGCCAAGGGGATGGGCCGCTACCAGGGCATGGACATCGACATTGTCGGCCCAGACGAGATCAAGCGCCGCTACCCCTTCATCGAGACGCATGATCTCAAGGGCGCGCTCTACGACCCGAGCGACGGCGACATCGACCCGGCGCAGCTGACCCAGGCGCTGGCCAAGGGCGCGCGCGACATGGGCGCGAAAATCGTCCGCTTCTGCCCGGTCACGGGTGTTCGGCGCGAGAACGACGAATGGGTTGTAGAGACATCGCAAGGCGAAATCCGCTGCGAGATCGTCGTCAACGCCGCCGGCTACCGAGCCGCCGAAGTCGGCAAAATGTTCGGCCGCGACGTGCCGATGATGGTGATGAGCCATCAATATATTTTGTTCGAGGAAATCCCCGAACTGATGGCCTGGTCGAAGGAACAGGGCAAGAAACTGCCGCTGCTGCGCGACGTCGACACGTCCTACTATCTGCGCCAGGAAAAGAACGGCATGAATCTCGGCCCCTATGAGCGCAATTGCCGCGCGCATTGGGCGACCCACAACGATCCGATGCCGGAGGATTTTTCCTTCCAGCTGTTCCCCGATGATCTCGACCGTCTCGAACATTATCTGGCCGACGCCGTCGCCCGCGTGCCGATCCTCGGGACCGCAGGCCTGTCCAAGGTCATCAACGGACCGATCCCCTACGCGCCGGACGGCAATCCGCTGATCGGTCCGATGCCCGGCGTTCCCAATGCTTTCGAGGCCTGCGTCTTCACTTTCGGCATCGCGCAAGGCGGTGGCGCCGGCAAGGTGCTGGCCGAATGGATCACCGAAGGCCAGACCGAATGGGACATGTGGTCCTGCGATCCGCGCCGCTTCACCAGCTTTGCCGCCGCACAAGACTACAGCGTCTCCAAAGGCATGGAGATCTACGGCAACGAATACGCCATTCAGTTCCCGCGCCATGCCTGGCCCGCGGGGCGCGACCGCAAGCTGTCGCCGATCCACGATCGCATCAAGGCGCTCGGCGCCCAGTTCGACGCTTACAATGGCTGGGAGCGCGCTACCTGGTACGCGAAGGACGGCGACGACACGTCGGAAGAAGCGACGCTCACCTTCCGCCGCGAAGGACCATGGCAGCACCGCGTGCGCGAAGAATGCCTGGCGGTGCGCGATGCCGCCGGCATTCTGGACCTGCCCGGCTTCTCGCGCTTCAACCTCGAAGGCCCTGGCGCAGGCGAATGGCTGGCGCTGCAGGTCACCGGCCTGGTGCCCAAGCCCGGCCGCATCGGCCTCGTCTACTTCGCCGACGACAAGGGTCGCATCGTCACCGAGATGTCGGTGGTGCGCCATGGCGAAGAGCAGATGACTCTGATCACCGCGGCGGTAGCGCAGTGGCACGATTGCGAATGGCTGAAGTCGCGCATGCCGAAGGACGCAGCTTTCACCCTCACCGACAGGACCGAAGACTATTCGACGCAAATCCTCGCCGGTCCCAATTCGCGCAAGCTCCTGGCCGAGGTCTGTGGCGCGGATCTCTCGCTGCCCTGGCTGACGCATCAGGAAACCACCATCGCCGGCCGCTGGGCGAAGCTGGTGCGGGTATCCTTCGCCGGCGAACTCGGCTGGGAAATCCACACCAAGGTGGGAGACACCGCCGCCATCTTCGACGCCGTCTGGGCGGCGGGACAAAAACACGGTCTGAAACCGTTCGGCATGTATGCGCTGGATTCGCTGCGCCTCGAAAAAGGCTACCGGACCTGGAAGGGCGACCTGTCGACCGACTATACGGTCCTGCAGGGCGGGCTCGAGCGCTTCGTCAAATGGGACAAGCCCGACTTCCGCGGCAAGGCAGCCCTGCAGAACGAAAAGCAGCAAGGCGTGAGGAAGCGCTTCGTCACCCTGGTGGTCGAAAACCCCGGCGATTGCGACGCGCCCTCGGTGTCGACACTATGGCATGACGGCAAGATCGTTGGCGAGACGACCTCGGGCGGTTGGGGTCATCGCATCGACAAATCCATCGCCCTCGGCATGCTGCGCGCCGATCTGGCTGAACCCGACACCGCCATCGAGATCGAAATCTTCGGCGACCGTTTCAAGGCGGTCGTGCAGAAGGACGAGCCGCTGTGGGATCCGAAGAATGAGAGGCTGCGGGCGTGAAGACTGTTATCCTCACCGATGGCGGCATGGGCCAGGAGCTGGTCCGCCGCAGCAAATCCGAGCCGACGCCGCTGTGGTCTGCCAGGGTGCTGATCGACGAGCCGGATCTGGTGCGCGACCTGCATGCGGAATTCATCCGTGCCGGCGCCCGCGTCATCACCATCAACACCTATTCCGCGACGCCTGAGCGACTGGCGCGCGAGGGCGCGGAAGAGCTTTTCAAGCCGCTGCAGAAGCGCGGCATCGAGCTCGCAAGGCAAGCTTGCGAGCAAGCCGGAGAGGCAACCATCGCCGGCTGCCTGTCGCCGCTGTTCGGCAGCTATGCGCCGGCACTGACCATTTCCTATCAGGACACACTCGACATCTACCGTCGCATCGTTGCCGAACAGGCGGACGGCGTCGATCTCTTTCTGTGCGAAACCATGGCCTCCGCCGATGAGGCGCGCGCGGCCGTCACGGCGGCATCGGAAAGCGGCAAGCCGGTCTGGGTGTCATGGACGCTGGCCGACCACGGTACCCCGCGCCTGCGCAGCGGCGAAGCGATCGCCACGGCTTCCCGTGCACTCGACGGCCTGCAGCTCGCAGCACGGCTGGTCAATTGCTGTCGTCCCGAAGCGATCGCCGCGGCACTGCCCGAACTGATCGATCTCGGCGGCCCGGTCGGCGCCTATGCCAATGGCTTCACCTCTACCGAAGCGCTCAAGCACGGCGGCACCGTCGATGTGCTGCACGCCCGCCACGACCTTGGTCCTGATGCCTATGCCGACCAGGCGCTCGGCTGGGTCGAGGCCGGCGCCACCATCGTCGGCGGATGCTGCGAAGTCGGCCCTGCCCACATCGCTGCCTTGCGTGACCGGCTCGAACGGGCCGGCTACCAGATTTCGGGAGTTCAATGATGCCCAGACCGTCAAAGCGCATTTCCGGCATCGTGCCTTCGGGCAAGGATGGCTGGGAGGTCCATACCGAGGCCTGGGCTCGCAAGGAGGCCGGCCAGGACATCATCATGCTGTCGGTCGGCGACCATGATTTCGATACGCCGTCGCAGACGATCGAGGCCTGCGTGACCGCGGTGCGCGGCAGCAACCACCATTACACTCCGCTTTCCGGCGTTCCGCGCCTGCGCAGGGCGATGGCGGCGGCCTCGACCGCTTGCACCGGCATCGAGACGACACCTGACCAGGTCATCGCCACGCCGGGCGGCCAGGCAGCCCTTTATGCTGCCGTACAGGCCGTGCTCGACCAGGGCGACCACGCCATCGTGGTGGCGCCTTACTATGCCACCTACCCCAACACGTTCAGCGCCGCGGGCGCCAGTTTCACCGTGGTCGAGACGCCGGCCGAGGACGGCTTCCAGCCGCGCGCCGACAGGATCCGCGCGGCACTGAAGCCCAACACCCGCGCCATATTGATCAACACGCCGAACAACCCAACCGGTGCCGTCTATTCGCGCGAGCGGCTGGAAGAACTGGCCGCAATCTGCCGCGAGCACGACCTCTGGCTGCTGTCAGACGAGGTCTACTGGACGCTAGGCGGCGGCGAGCACATCTCGCCGCGCGGCCTGCCCGGCATGGCCGAGCGCACGCTGGTCATCAACTCGATGTCCAAGAGCCACGGCATGACCGGCTGGCGCATGGGCTGGCTGACCGGCCCGGCTGAGATGATCACGCTTTTGACCAACCTCAATCTGGTGACGACCTACGGCCTGCCAGCCTTCATCTCGATCGCCTGTGCCGAGGCGCTGGAGAACCGCTACGGCGTCAAGGAGATCGCCGAGCGCTATGCGGCGCGCCGCACAGTCCTGCTCGACGCCGTGCGCGGCATGAACAATGTCACCGTGCACGGCTCCGAGGGCGGCATGTATGTCATGCTCGACATCTCGGCCGTCGAGCCCGACGACGAGAAATTCGCCTGGGCCTTTCTCGACAAGGAGAATGTCGGCGTCATGCCGGGCTCGAGCTTCGGCCATGCTGCCGCCGGCCATATCCGGATCAGCCTATGCCAACCGGAGCCGGTGCTTCAGGAAGCCGCGCAGCGCTTGCGCCGTTTTGCATCCAGCTATCGCCGCGAGGCTGCATGACCAAGACGATTCCAACCAAAGCCCGCGCCGTGATCATCGGCGGCGGCGTCTCCGGCTGCTCGGTCGCCTATCATCTGGCCAAGCTCGGCTGGACAGACGTCGTGCTGCTCGAACGCAAGCAGCTGACCTCGGGCACGACCTGGCACGCCGCCGGCCTGATCGGGCAGTTGCGCGGCTCGCAGAACATGACGCGCTTGGCGAAATATTCGGCCGACCTCTACGTCAAGCTGGAGGCCGAAACCGAAGTCGGCACCGGCATGCGCCAGGTCGGCTCGATCACCGTGGCGCTGACCGAGGAGCGCAAGCACGAGATCTACCGGCAGGCGTCACTCGCCCGCGCCTTCGATGTCGATGTGCGCGAGATTTCACCCAAAGAAGTCAGTGAGATGTATCCGCATCTCAACGTCTCCGATGTCGTCGGCGCAGTCCACCTGCCACTCGACGGCCAGTGCGACCCCGCCAACATCGCCATGGCGCTGGCCAAGGGCGCGCGCCAGCGCGGCGCCACCATTGTCGAAAATGTGAAGGTCACCAAGGTCCACACCAAAGCCGGCCGCGTCACCGGCGTGTCGTGGGCCCAAGGCGAAGACCAGGGCACCATCGAGGCCGACATCGTCGTCAACTGCGCCGGCATGTGGGCGCGTGAACTCGGTGCCCAGAACGGCGTCACCATCCCGCTACATGCATGCGAGCACTTCTATCTCGTCACCGAGCCAATCGCCGGTCTCGGCCGTCTGCCGGTGCTGCGCGTGCCCGATGAGTGCGCCTATTACAAGGAAGACGCCGGCAAGATGATGCTCGGTGCTTTCGAGCCGGTGGCAAAACCCTGGGGCATGGACGGCATCCGCGAGGATTTCTGCTTCGACCAGCTGCCCGAGGACATGGAGCATTTCGAACCAATCCTCGAAATGGGTGTCAACCGCATGCCGATGCTGGCGACTGCAGGCATTCACACCTTCTTCAACGGCCCCGAAAGCTTTACTCCGGACGACCGCTACTATCTCGGCGAAGCGCCGGAACTGCGGGGTTATTGGATGGCGACCGGCTACAACTCGATCGGCATCGTGTCGTCCGGCGGCGCCGGCATGGCGCTGGCGCAGTGGATCAACGATGGCGAAGCGCCTTTCGACCTCTGGGAAGTCGACATCCGCCGCGCCCAGCCGTTCCAGAAGAACCGCCGCTATCTCAAGGAGCGCGTCTCCGAAACGCTCGGCCTGCTCTATGCCGACCATTTTCCCTACCGGCAGATGGCGACGTCGAGGAATGTCAGGCGTTCGCCTTTGCATGAGCACCTGAAGGCGCGCGGCGCCGTGTTCGGCGAAGTCGCCGGTTGGGAGCGCGCCAACTGGTTCGCCCGTGAGGGACAGGAGCGCGAATACCGCTATTCCTGGAAGCGGCAGAACTGGTTCGGCAACCAGCGCGAGGAACACCTTGCCGTCCGCAACAAGGTCGGCCTGTTCGACATGACCTCGTTCGGCAAGATCCGGGTCGAGGGTCGCGATGCCTGTGCGTTCCTGCAAAAGCTCTGCGCCAACGACATGGACGTGGCGCCCGGCAAGATCGTCTACACGCAGATGCTCAACCAGCGCGGCGGCATCGAGAGCGACCTCACCGTGTCGCGGCTGTCGGAAACAGCGTATTTCCTCGTCGTTCCCGGCGCGACGCTGCAGCGCGACCTTGCCTGGCTGCGCCGGCACGTCGGCGAAGAATTCGTCGTCATCACCGACGTGACAGCGGCTGAAAGCGTGCTCTGCCTGATGGGTCCGGATGCGCGGAAGCTGATCCAGAAGGTCAGCCCCAACGATTTCTCCAATGAGAACAATCCGTTCGGCACGTTCCAGGAGATCGAGATCGGCATGGGCCTCGCCCGCGCGCACCGCGTCACCTATGTTGGCGAACTCGGCTGGGAGCTCTATGTCTCGACCGACCAGGCGGCGCATGTCTTCGAGGCGATCGACGAGGCCGGCGCGGATGTCGGCCTGAAACTCTGCGGTCTGCATACGCTGGATTCCTGCCGCATCGAAAAAGCCTTCCGCCATTTCGGCCACGACATCACCGACGAGGACAATGTGCTGGAGGCCGGCCTCGGTTTCGCGGTGAAGACCGGAAAAGGCGAGTTCATTGGCCGTGATGCCGTGCTGAGGAAAAAGGAAGCCGGCCTTTCACGCAGGCTGGTCCAGTTCCGCCTGAAAGACCCTGAGCCCCTGCTCTTCCACAATGAGGCGATCCTGCGCGACGGTAAGATCGTCGGCCCGATCACTTCGGGCAATTACGGCCATCATCTCGGCGGCGCAATTGGGTTGGGTTATGTGCCCTGTCAGGGCGAGAGCGAGGCGGACGTGCTTTCCTCAACCTACGAGATCGAGATCGCCGGCGAGCGCTTTGCGGCGGAAGCATCGCTGAAGCCTATGTATGATCCGAAGGCGGAACGGACGAAAATGTAGCGCCGCCCTGTCCTTCTCCCCTTGTGGGAGAAGGTGGATCGGCGCGCAGCGCCGAGACGGTTGAGGGGTTTTCCAGCGGAGTGAGACGTTGGCGTTCCCTGGAACACCCCTCATCCGTCGCCTTCGGCGACACCTTCTCCCACAAGGGGAGAAGGGAAGTCGTGCCACTCAAAACCGCTCCAGCTTCCTGCGAACTTTCGTGAGAAACGCCGCCCGGCTCTTTGGCGTCGAGGCATCCATCAGGTAATGCGCCAGGAAAAACGTCCGGCAGCGGCGAGCGCACAGCGCGCGCATGCCGCGCAAAAGCGTCTTGCGGCCTGGCTGGCCGACGACAACGCTCCACCAGGTCGGTGCGCCGCAGGTGGTGATGACGCCGACCTTGGTGACATGCGTCATCAGCGAGATGATCCGCCCCTTTCCCAGCTTGAAGGCGACATCGGTCGCCCACACCCGGTCGAGCCATCCCTTCAGCATCGCCGGCAGCCCGTACCACCAGGTCGGATAGATGAAGAGAATCGCCTCAGCCCAGGCGAGATGCTCGAAATGCGGTTTCAGCGCCGGATCCTCCGGCGCACGCTCATTGTAGGCGCGCCGCTCGTCGCTTCCCATCACCGGATCGAATTTTTCCGCATAGAGGTCGAGCAGGCGCACCTCCCAGCCTCGCGCCTGAAGCACATCGACAGCCGTGTCGCGAATAGCGGCGCAAAAACTTTCGGGCACCGGATGGCAGTAGACCACCAGCACGCGCATCAGAATTGATCCATCCTGGCCGCGACCCTGGCGAGGAAGGCCGCCCGCGTCTCGTCGGTCGACAGGTTCATCGAATAATGCGCGAGGTAGGACACGGAAGCGCCGGGCTTGATCGTCGCGCGCAGCATGCGCTTCACCAGCCGGCGTGGCGGATCGCCCATCAGCATGGCGCGAAACCGGCCGCCGCCATAGGTGGTGACGGCCGCCAGTTTACGGATGTTGTGCAGCGATGGCTGCGCCTGGCCGTCGACCAGCTTGAACGACACTCCGGGCAGGAAGACGCGGTCGAAAAAGCCTTTCAGGATGGCCGGAAAGCCATAATTCCAGACGGGGTAGGACAGCACCAGCGCCTCGGCCTTGAGCAGACGCTCGACATAGGGTGCGGCCGGGTCCGCGGGGCTGCGCTGGTTGTGATAGTCCAGCCTCTCCCCGCGCGTCAGCCTGGGATCGAAATCCTCGGCATAGAGATCGCAGTCGTCGACGTCATGGCCGGCCGCCGTCAGCCGCTCGACGATCGTCCGGTGCATGCCGGCATTGAAGCTGGTCTCCACCGGATGTGCATAGAGGACGAGGACTTTCATGGGAAAATCACCCCCCTTGAGGGGGAGATGTCGCCGAAGGCGACAGAGGGGGTCGTCTCGCGTGGGGCGCCAACTTTCTCTTTCTTCGAAAGGCCGAACCGCGTCGCGCCAGCCGAACCGACCCCTTCTGGCCTGCCGGCCATCTCCCCCTCAAGGGGGGAGATCCGACGTCGCCGCGGCCTTCGCCAATCGCCAATGGAGCCGGTGGACGGGCGCAAACCTCTCATCACACCGCCTTCTGCAGGCCCTTGAACAAAAAAGTCCGGCCCGAGCGATAGTCATAATCCGGATTTTCCCAGGCGATCATTTTGCCGGGGTTGAGCAGACCTTGCGGATCGGTCTCGCGCTTGAAGGCGAGCTGGATTTCGTCGGTCTGCTTCATGCCGCCTTCTTCCAGCGTGTAGCGATGCGGGTTGAAGATCGGGCAGCCATTCTCCTCATGCAGCCGGATGATCTCGTTAAGCCGCGCCTCTGTGGTGAATTTGACCAGCGGCAAGCCGAAGCAAGTGATGTTGCCGTCGAGCCGCACGAATTCGAGATGCGAGAAGACCTCGTCCGGAAACATCGCATCCATCTTCTCGACCAGCGCCAGCTGGTTGGGGAACGGATAGAGCGATTGCAGATAGGTGATCGCGGGATCGACGCGCAGCGCCCTGAGCGTCGTGTGGTTCCACGCCAGCTCGAAGCCCGGTGGCAGACCCTTCTTGTCGTCATCCGTCGCCGTCGCCGCATTGAATATGATCTCGCCGCCAGCGCGGCGGGTGAAGGCGAGGAACGCGTCGAGCCCATGCCGCGCGACCATGACGACGCAGATGCTCTGCCCTTCCCTGAAAAATTTCTGGTGGCGCTTGAAATAGAGCTGCGGCACGGGTGCGGCGATCGGCGTGATCAGCTTGGTCAGGATGCCGTCCTGGCAGGCCAGTGCATTGCCGTAACGGGCTGCCGGCATGAAAGCGTCGAAGCCGACGATGACGTCGATCCATTCATAGGCCGCCGTCAGCGGCATCTCGACTTCGGTGATGATGCCGTTGGTGCCGTAGGCGTGCGTCACCTTGTGCAGGTCCTCGCCGGTGAGTTCAAGCGCCTTCGGCTCTGCCTCCATGGTGACGACGCGCAGGCGCAGCACATTGCCGAAATCGCGCAAGCCGCCGAAATTGATCGAGCCGACGCCGCCAGAGCCGCCGGCGATGAAGCCGCCGATCGACGCCGTGTTGTAGGTCGATGGCGACAGCCGCAGTTCCTGCCCGGAATGCGCGCGCGTCGCTCTGTCGATGTCGGCGAGGATAGCGCCCGGTCCTGTCACCACACGCCCCGGCGCGATGGCCTTGATCTCGTTCATCTCGGCAAGATTGAGCACCACGCCGCCGGACAGCGGCATCGCCTGGCCGTAATTGCCGGTGCCGCTGCCGCGCGGTGTCACCGGCACGCCATGCCGATGACAGGCAGCAAGCACGCGGATCAGTTCGGTCTCGTTCTTCGGCGTTACGATGAGGTCACCGGTGACATGGTCGAGCTGCTGCTTCAGCACCGGGCTGTACCAATAGAAGTCGCGGCTCTTCTGCTGGACGATGGCCGGATTGTCGTCGAGCTTTATCCCGTCGAGATCGCGTTTGAGCGCCGAAACATCCATCAGTCCACCATCAGTTCGTCGAGCTCTGCATAGTCGGGCAGTTGCCGGTCGATCGCCCGGCCGTCGCGCACGACGATGCGATCCGATTCGGGCCGCGACAGCAATTCCGTCCAGCTCCGTCCCTTGAAGACGATGAAGTCGGCGCTGCCGCCGGCGGCAAGCGTGCCGACGCCGTCGAGCCGCATCACCTTGGCCGGCGTCGACGCCACCGTCTGCGGCCAGTCGCCGACCGGATGGTCGAAATGCAGGATGCGCGTCGCCATGCGGTAGACCTCCAGCATGTCGAGATCGCCATAGGCATAGAACGGGTCGCGGGTGTTGTCGGAGGCAACGGCGACCGCAATGCCCCTCGCCTTCATCTCATGCAGCAATGTCACCCCGCGCCAGCGTGGCGTGGTCTGGTCGGCGCGCCGATCCTGCAGATAGAGATTGCACATCGGCAGCGACACCACCGCAAGCCCGGCCTTGGCCACCTTGTCCAGCGTATCCAGCACATCGAGGTCCGGCTGGCGCGCCAGCGAGCAGCAATGTCCGACCAGGATGTTGCCCTCGAAACCGTTCCACAGCGACGCCTCGGCAATCTTCTTCAGCGAGATCGCAGCGACATCGTCGGTCTCGTCGGCATGGAAATCGAGATCGAGCCCGTGCTTGATCGCCTCGGAAAACACCTTGTCGAGCAGTTCCTCGAGGTCCGGCACCATATAGGTGACGACGCCGAGCACGCCCTTGGCGGCGGCCACGCGCTTCGCCAGCCTCTCGAACCATTCCTTGTCGCGCACGCCTTCGATGCCGAGCAGACAGGCAGCCTGCAACTCGATGCGGCCGCGCCATTTGTCCCGCATCGTCTCGAACACCGGCCAGGAGATCTCTTCCTGCGGCGGCACGCTGTCGAGATGCGTCCGCAGGGCCCTGGTGCCGTGCGCATAGGCCGAGCGCAGCGAGAAATCCATGCGCCGCGCCACATCCTCGGCACTCCAGCGCGCGGCGCGATCGGCGCCGGTGGCATTGAGCGCGCCCATGAACGTGCCGTCTGGATTGGGTTTTCTGGGCCAGATATGGCCCTTGTCGATATGGGTGTGGCAGTCGACGAAACACGGCAGGATGATACGGCCGGCGAGGTCAATGGCGCCGGCCGGCGTTTTTGTTTTCTTGTGTGCGGCGATGTTTGAGATCTTGCCGTCGGCGACGGCAATGTCGGCCAGCGCAAAACCGTCAGTATCGAAGGTAGCAGTGAAGCCCGGCGTCAATGAGCGATGAACGCGGACGTTGGCGAGATGGTAAGAGCCAGAGGTTGGTATCAAGCCGCACCCCCCTCTGCCCTGCCGGGCATCTCCCCCTCAAGGGGGGAGATTAGCAGCCTCAGCCGAGCCGCCTCTTCAGCAACATCTGTGATTGGCGAAAGCCCAAAAAACATCCGATCTCCCCCCTTGAGGGGGAGATGGCCGGCAGGCCAGAGGGGGGTGCTTCGCGCCAACGTCCCGCTCACTTCGTCACCTACCGCTCCTGCTTCAGCGCGCTTTCGTGCCAGCGCCGCAGGATGAGATGCGACACCAGCGACAGCACCAGGAAGATCACTATGCCGGTGAGCGAAATCAGGATCAGCGCCGCGAATAGCCTTGGTGCATTGAGCCGGTAGCCGGCCTCGATGATGCGCGAGGCCAGCCCCGATGATTGCCCCTGCGCGCCGGCGACGAACTCGGCCACCACAGCGCCGATCAGCGACAGGCCGCCGGCGATTTTTAGCCCACCGAGGAAATACGGCATCGCCGCCGGCAGCCTGAGATAGCGCAATTGCTGCCAGCGCGTCGCGCCGTTGAGCTTGAACATGTCACGCAGATTGCGGTCGACGGAATTCAGGCCGAGCGTGGTGTTGGACAGGATCGGAAAGAAGGCGACGATCCAGGCGCACAGCAGCAGCTTCACCGTCTGGTTGTTCACATAGATGTTGATCAGCGGGAAGATCGCCACGATCGGCGTCACCTGCAGCACGATGGCGAAGGGGAAGAACGACATCTCCACCCATTTCGATTGCGCAAACAGCACCGCCAGCCCGACGCCGCCGATGACCGCGAACAGAAGGCTAAGGAAGGTGATCCTGAGCGTCACCAGAAGCGAGGAGAACAGCAGCCCGGCATCGTCGTAGAGCGTCTGCAGCACGACGCCCGGACGCGGCAGGATGTATTTCGGGATTTCGTTCCAGACGCAGATACGGTCCCAGAACCAGATCGCCAGGATCATGATTGCCAGCGGCAGTAGCCACCGGCCGATCCGCTCCAGCCGCTCCTGGCGCACACGGCCCGCCTCCTCCGGATCGAGAGTCAGTGAGGGCTGCTCAATGGCCGTCATGGTGCGGTCCGGCTGATGTGTTGATGGCGTTGACCAGAATGTCCGAGGCCTGGCGGCAGAGCGCGGCATAGTCGGGCGAGGTCCGAAACACCTCGTCGCGCGGATAGGCGGCATCGATGGCCAACTCGGCATGGACGCGTCCCGGCCGCGCCGCCATGACGACGACTCGGTTGGACAGGAAGACGCTTTCGAAGACGCTGTGGGTGACGAAGACGACTGTAAAACGCTCGTCCTGCCATAGCTCCAGAAGATCGTTGTTGAGCTTGAAGCGCGTGATCTCGTCGAGCGCGGCGAACGGCTCGTCCATCAACAGGATGCGCGGCTTGGTCACCATGGCGCGCGCAATCGAGACGCGCATCTTCATGCCGCCGGAAAGCTCGCGCGGCACGGCGTTTTCAAAGCCGGTCAGGTGCACGCGCGCCAGCATCTCCGTCACAGCCGGGGCTGCCTTGGCCCGCGACACGCCTTTCAGCCGCAGCGGCAGCCAGACATTGTCGAAGACATTGGCCCAGGGCAGCAGCGTCGGCTCCTGGAAGACGAAGCCGATGTTCGAGCGGTCGATCGAACCGCGCCAGTCGAGCACGCCTGAGGTCGGCGTCGACAGGCCGGCGATCAGCCTGAGCGCCGTCGACTTGCCGCAGCCTGACGGCCCGAGCAGGCTGAGAAAATCGCCTTCGCGGATTGTCAGGTCGACATCGCTCAGCGCCGTGACGCCGTTGGAAAACACCTTGCCGACATGGCGCAGCGCCAAAAGCATCGGGCTTTCGCCCGACGCTGTCATGGGCGCCTTCGCCATTGTCTCCAGTCTCACGATTACTTCTTCAGCTCGAGCCCTACGCCCTTGTTGATGAAGGCCAGCGTATAGGCCTTCTTGATGTCGATGCCGGGCTGCGCGACCTTGGCCTTGACCATCTTGTCGTAGAAACTCTGGATGCGTGCGTCGGTCATGGCGCCGATGCCGAGCTTTTCCGAATCGCCGGAATCGACCACGCCGAATTTTTTCAGCTGTTCGATCGAGAAGGCGATCTGCTCATCCGTCATGTCAGGATTGTCCTTCTTGATCATGTCGTTGGCGGCCTTGTTGTCGCCGTAGAGGTAATTGTACCAGCCCTTGGCCGAGCCATCGACGAAGCACTGGACGACCTCCGGCCGCTTGTCGATCGTGTCCTGCATGACCTCGACGGTGGTCGCATAGGTCTCCCAGCCATAGTCGGCGAGCAGGAACTGGTTCGGCAGGAAACCGCCGGCTTTCTGCACCGCGAACGGCTCGGAGGTGACATAGCCCTGCTGGATCGACTTCTTGTTGGCGATGAAGGGCGCCGGATTGAAGGTGTAGGGCACGCGCTTGGCGGCATCGAAGCCGAGCTCGGTGACCATCCACTGGAAGAAGGTCTGCGCGCCTTCGTCGCCGAGAATGTACTGGTCGGCGTTCTTCAGGTCCTCCCACTTGTCCAGTCCCTGCCCCGGCTGGGACATGATGACTTGCGGGTCCTTCTGGAAATCGGCCGCGACGACGCGCATCGGAATGCCCTGCTGCACGGCATCGAAGGCCGACAAGAGATTGCCGCCCATATAGAAATCGAGCTTGCCGGCCAGCAGCAGCGGCCGGCCGCTGACCTGCGGACCGCCCTGCGAGATCGTCACGTCGAGGCCGCAGGCGGCATAGGTACCGTCGGCGACAGCCTGGTAGTAGCCGCCATGCTCGGGCTCGGCCAGCCAGTTGGTGCCGAAGGTGACTTTCTCGTTCGCAGCCGCACCCAGCGTGCTGGCTCCAAGCAGCGCGAGAGCGCCAGCCAAAATCTTCCGTCTTCCGTACATCGACACCACCCTTTGTTGGCTCCGGAGCGTCACGCGCCGGGCTCGACACCATTGGTCCAAGAAGCAAGACACATGCCACCGCCCGGACCGCCTGCTTCACGCGGACGTCATTGCCAAGACCGGACGGGTCATGCTGTGCGGGAGGCATCGTGCCTATTTTTTGGACGCCTGTCCACAATCGCCCCTATGCCATGCACCGCATCTTGAGGGCCCAGCCGTCCGGCCCTAGGCTAGCCGCAGAACCGGAGATTGCCATGTTCAGATTCCTCACCCCGAAGTCGATCAAGCCGCCCTTCGCCCGCTACAGTCACGGCGTCGAGGTCCCCTCAGGCAAGCGGCTGGTGCTGTGCTCGGGTCAGGTCGCCATCACGGCGGATGATCAGATCCCGGAGGATGCCGGCGCGCAGGCCGAGTTGTGCTTCCAGAACATCGCGGCGGTATTGGCTGAGGCCGGGCTCGGGCTTGCCGACATCGTGCGCATCAACGCCTATGTCACCGACCGCGCGCATCTGCGCCCCTATATGGACGTCCGCGACCGGCTGTTTGCCAACCCCGCGCCGGCCTCGACGCTGATGATCGTTTCGGGCTTCGCGCGGCCGGAGTTCAAGGTCGAGGTCGAGGCGATCGCGGCCGGGTGATCGACAGGCGGCGTTTGGCGCGCTAGGTCTCCCGGCACATTGAAGAGGCATGACATGACCGTTGCTAACAGACGCGTGTGGTGGGGCGACTACCGGACCACCGAATACGCCACGATCGACCCTGAGGCGACGATTGCCGTGCTGCCGGTAGCGGCGATCGAGCAGCACGGTCCGCATCTGCCTGTATCGACCGACACCTCGATCATGAACGGCATGCTGGAGACGGTGATCGCTCGCCTGCCCGCCGACCTCGACATCCGCATCCTGCCGGTGCAGGCGGTCGGCAAGTCGAACGAACATCTGCATGCGCCGGGCACGCTGACCTTGCCAGCGACGACCCTGGTCGACGCCTGGACCGAGCTAGGCCTGTCCGTTGCCCGCGCCGGGGTGAGAAAACTGATCGTCGTCAACTCGCATGGCGGCAATGAAGAGATCATGGGCATCGTCACGCGTGAGCTGCGCGTGCGTGAAAGAATGTTGGCGGTGAAGACCAGCTGGCAGCGTTTTGGCCGCCCGGCCGGCATGTACACCGAGTTGGAGGACCGCCACGGCATCCATGGCGGCGACGTCGAGACCTCGCTGATGCTGCATTTCCGCCCGGACCTCGTCGACATGGGCAAGGCTGACAATTTTGTCTCCAAGGTCGCCCGCGCCGAAAACGAATTTGCGCTGCTGCGCCACACCGGAACGCACGCCTTCGCCTGGATCGCCAGCGACCTGAACCCGAATGGCGTCGTCGGCGACGCCTCGATCGCCACAGCTGAAAAAGGCCGGCTGACCGCAGAGCATCAGGCCGACGGCTTCATCAGCCTGCTCAGGGATGTGCGCAAGGCGAAGCTTGCCGACTGGCTAGCGTAGCGGACCGCCATAGCCGTCGATCGTCAAAACGAAAGGCGTGCCCTCGAAAGCATCCGCGCCCCGTCCGATCGCCTCGATCGCTTCGATCATGCGACCTTGGCGGCCAAGCAGTGCATCGGCGACGGCGATCAGCCGTGGATTGGGCGTCGCCGACGGCGACAGCGCCCGCAATGTCTGCGCCAGTTCCGCCTCGTCGCGCTTCGGGGCGAGCGCCGCGGCGATGATATAGGCCGAAGCGGTCGAGCGGCTGATGCCGGCATAACAATGCACGACCATGGGCTTCGCGCGATCCCATTTGCGGGCAAAAGCGAGCAGATTGCGCACATGGTCTTCGCCCGGCATGGTCATGCCGTCCTGCGCCACCGCAATGTCGTGCATGACCAGATGCAGGTGGTTTTCCCTCGATATCGAGGCCGGTCGCGTCACCTCGGTGCCGGCGGCGAGCAGCGACAGCACGCGCTCGGCGCCGCTTTTCGCCACCGTTTCCTCCAGCTTGGACAGCGAACAGACATGGATCATAGCGCGATCTCCTTCGGCTCATCGTCGCGCCGTGCGGCCCAGTCGGCAAGCGCAGACTCAAGCCGCGGCCATTCGTCGTCGGCGCCCGGCAACCCGGCGCGCAGCACCTGCGGTCTGTCAGCGAAATGCCGGAGCAGGATGCCGCGCTCGCCAAGTGCTGAAAACAGCCTGGCCGCGTCCTGCATCTGAAGATAGCGAAACAGCGTCGTGCCGCCGGCGACAGCAACGCCGAAGCGCGCAAACAGCGCGTCGAGCCGCGCCGCATCCTGCGCCAGCCGCCGCCGCATGTCGGCCTGCCAGCCGCTGTCGCCAAGCGCCCTGATGCCATATTCAAGCGCCGGGCCGGCGACCGCCCACGGTCCGAACTGCGTCTCCAGCCTTTCGACCGTCAGCGCATCGGAAAGCGCGAAGCCGAGCCGCAGACCCGCCAGGCCAAAGAACTTGCCGAAGGAGCGAAGCACGACGATGCCGCCCTGCCCGACATCGCCGGCAAGGCTTTCCGCGTGCGGGCCGACATCCATGAACGCCTCGTCGACGACCAGCAGCCCGCCCTTGGCGCGCAATGCCCCGGCAAGCCGAAGCAGCCTTTCCCGCGAAACGACCCGCCCGTCCGGATTGTTGGGATTGACCACGATGGCAAGGTCGGCGGCGGCAAGCGCGTCGACATCCTCGACCTCCACCACCGCATGGCCGGCAATCGCCGCCGCCCTGGCATGCTCGGCATAGGTTGGCCCCAGCACCAGCGCCCGGCCGGGGCTCACCAGCGAGGCAACGCGCGGCAAAAGGATCTGCGTGCCCGGGGCGGCCGCCACATGCGCCGCCGACGGCGCGCCATAGGCATCGGCCGCGATCTTAGCCAGCTCATGCAGACGCGCGGCTTCCGGCAATCTTGACAGAGCGGTGGCGGGCAACTCGA
Organism: Mesorhizobium sp. P2_E7; assembly: GCF_056403855.1. Taxonomy (NCBI): domain Bacteria; kingdom Pseudomonadati; phylum Pseudomonadota; class Alphaproteobacteria; order Hyphomicrobiales; family Phyllobacteriaceae; genus Mesorhizobium; species Mesorhizobium sp. P2_E7. The sequence continues at coordinate 1,874,281 of NZ_JBFUER010000001.1, forward strand.
AAAGCGGGTAGGAGTGCGGATTGATACCTGTCGAGAGATCGACGAAAGGCTGTGGCGCGTGAGGGAAGAGCGCGCTCGCCCGGCCAAGGGATCCACCGTGATCCACCGCAGCAATCGCTCCATCAGAAAGCTTCATGTCGATCCTGATCGCTTTCCTGTCGCTGGTCATCGAACGCATCCTGGGCTACCCGGACTGGCTGTTCCGTGCCGTTGGCCATCCCGTCACCTGGTTCGGCAGGCTGATATCCTTTCTCGACCTCAGGCTCAACCGCGCCACTGATTCCGACGCGCGGCGTCGCCGCCAAGGCAAGACCGCTTTGCTTGTCATCGTGCTGGTGCCGGCGGCAATCGCCTTCCTCGTGCAACTCCTGCTCTGGCAGCTCTTTCCTGCCGGGATGATCCTCACCGCGATTCTCGCCTCGTCGCTGCTGTCGCAGAAGAGCCTCACCGAGCATGTCGAGGCGGTCGCCGATGCGCTGGACACTGGCGGACTGGCGCTCGGCCGCATTGCCGTTGCCCGCATTGTCGGCCGCGATCCCGAAAAGCTCGACCACGCCGGCGTCAGCCGCGCCGCGATCGAAAGTCTGGCCGAGAATTTCTCCGACGGCATCGTCGCACCTGCCTTCTGGACGGGCGTCTGCGGGCTGGCCGGCGGCGTCGCCTACAAGGCCGCCAACACCGCCGATTCGATGATCGGCCACCGCACACCGCGCCATGAGGCCTTTGGCCGCGCCGCGGCACTTTTCGACGACTGGATCAACCTGCCGGCCTCGCGGCTGACGGCACTGCTGATCGTTGCCGCGGCCTTTCTTGTCCGCGATGCCGACCCTCGCAACGCTTGGCAAGCCGCGCGTCGCGACGCCAAAAAACACCGTTCGCCCAATGCCGGCTGGCCCGAGGCGGCAATGGCCGGCGCGCTCGGCCTGGCACTTGCCGGCCCGCGCAGCTATGGCGGCGTTGTCGTCGAGGATGCGTTCATGGGCGAAGGCGGTCGCCGCGAAGCCGAGAGCCTCGACATCAGGCGGGCACTGAAACTGTATCAGGTAGCGGACTATCTGCTGATCGGGCTGTTCGGCTTGCTCTCGGCGATCCTGATCGCGGTGACGTTCTGAGATCTAGGCCTCGCCCGTTCTTCACCCTCCCCATGTGACTGGCGTGACTGATCGGCCCGAGGCTTGATTGCCACGTGGTTCCCCCAATCCGTCGCTGCTTCGCAGCGCCACCTTTCCCCCTCCGGAGGGAAAGGAAGGGAGCGTTGCTGGACGAGCATTGGTCGCAAAAAACTTGGCGCCTTTCCTCTACCCCGTCGATCGGGGGAGAGGTGGCTCGGCGAAGCCGAGACGGAGTGGGGGTCGACCAGCGCAGCATAAGGCAATGCATACGCCAAGCTGCCATGCACACTATGGCCAAAGATCAGCCGCTTGGAAATGTATGCAGGCCGTAGCCCATGTGGGGAGAGTAAAAGACCCTTTAAAACTCAATCCCCTGCTGCGCCTTAACGCCCGCAGAAAAATGATGCTTGGTCACGCCCATCTCCGTGACAAGATCGGCCGCCTCGACCAGCGCCGGCTTGGCGTTGCGGCCGGTGACCACGACATGCAGGCCTTCGCGCCGCGCTTTCAGCGCCGCCACCACTCCGTCGAGATCGAGATAGTCGTAGCGTAGCGCAATGTTGAGTTCGTCGAGCACGACAAGGCTGATCGAGGGATCGGCGATCAACTCCAGCGCTTTGGCCCAGGCTGCCTCGGCCGCCGCAATGTCGCGCTTCAAATCCTGCGTTTCCCAGGTGAAACCTTCGCCCATCGTGTGCCAGACGAGGCGGTCGCCAAACGCGGCGAAGGCATCTTTTTCGCCGGTGTGCCATTTGCCCTTGATGAACTGGACGACGCCGACGCGCTTGCCATAGCCGAGCATGCGCAGCGCCAGGCCGAAGGCAGCTGTGGTTTTGCCCTTGCCGGGTCCGGTGTTGACGATGAGCAGTCCCTTCTCGACCGTCTTTTCGGCAACCTCGGCGTCCTGCACCGCCTTGCGCTTGGCCATTTTGGCGCGGTGGCGTTCCTCGTCTTTTGCATCGATATCGGTCATTTATTTCACCTTGAGCGGCAGCCCGGCCACCATCAATAGCACCGTATCGGCAGTTGCCGCGACCTGCTGGTTGAGTCGGCCGGCTGCGTCGCGGAATCGGCGCGCGAGCGCATTGTCGGGCACGATGCCTTGCCCGACTTCGTTGGAGACCACGAGCCACGGCCCGCGCGGCCGCGCCAGCACGTCGGCCAGCCGCCGGCATTCTGCGTCGAGATCATGATCGGCCAGCATATGATTGGTCAGCCACAGCGTCAGGCAATCGACGAGTACGGGCTGGTTGTCCGGCAAGGCTTTGAGCGCACCGGCAAGATCGAGCGGCGCATCGATGGTCGCCCAGCCCTGGCCGCGCCGCGACCTGTGTTGCGCGATTCGCTCACGCATCTCGTCGTCATAGGCTTCGGCGGTGGCAATATAGGCCCACGGCGGCGGCAGTGCCGTCACCAGGGTTTCGGCGTGCGCGCTCTTGCCGGAGCGCGCACCCGCCACCACGAACTGGTGATGCAGGCCTTCCGGGATCGGCGTCTTGAAGCTGTCGGGCTGCGGCGCACCGACAATATGCGGGGCGACAATCAGGACGACAGCAAGGACGGTCAGCGGTGCTGAGGTGCGGAAGGCGATCAAGGCAAGGCCAATGGCGGTCGCCACAACCGTCGCCACCCACCAGATCTGGCGCGGCATCAGATCGGCCGCCGGCATTGCCGGCAGTTCCGGCGGCAGGCCGAGGCCCGGCGCCAGCGTGAACACGGCAAAGCCGGCCAGGCCCCAAAACACGCCCTGGCGCCAGTTGCCGATGCCGCCGGCGAATTCGGAAACCGCAACCAGGACCAGCGCGAAGCCGATGCCGGTGACGATATTGGCCAGCACGCTGAAGGCGAAGCGCTCGAAGCCGTCGGCCGGCGCCCAGCCTTCGTCCTCCACTGGCGCGGCTGCTTCAGCCGGTGCCGGCGCTGCGCTGCTCATGGCATTTTCCGCCGGCGCAGCGGTGCTCATGGCATTGGTGTCCGTGGCGGCGGGCGCTGCGGCATGCTCATGTTGATGGCCGCCACCGGCCTGTTCGTAGACTTCTGCCTTCAGGATGAGCGGCACGGTGGCATAGGCCTGCATGCAGGCGAGAACGACGCCGGCCACGAGCCCTGCGATCGCCGCGATAAACACGACGTTGCGAAACAGGTTCATGATGTCAGATCCTCGTCAGTGGCAGGGAAACGCCATCGAATGGCGATAGTCGTGCGCGGCATTGTGGACCGCATCGATATGCGAGAAGCCGACAACACCGACAACGAACAGGCCGAGAAATGCAGAGAGCACCAGCTGCATGAAGCGCGACTGCGAGGAGACGGAAGCGCCGAGGGAGACGGAAGCGGTATTCATATCTTGTCCTTTCGCCCTCCACCCGAGGGCATCGAAGTCAGTTCCCTGTCGCCGGCAGGTCTCCTGGCTCGCGGATCAGCGCCCTTCCCCACCTTCCCGAAGAAAAATCCTCAGTGGCTTGGAGAGGACTACCGCACACAGTTGCGGGGGCAGCCACGGCATTGGGCAACAAGTCAGCCCTCACCGCATTCCCTCTTGGTCCCTAACGGAACCGACGACATGCGTGACTATAGGCTGAAACAGCCGCATCCGGCAAACCAAATTCCGCCGGCCAACAGCGCGAATGCGCCATGCAGCGTTACGGGTTCAAGGCGGTGATCCGCTCGGCGACCAGCCGCTGAAGCCGCCACAGATGCCGGTCGTGAATGCCGCGCTCCTCCAGATTCTTCACCGTGTTGTAGAGATAGTCGGCGCCCGACCCCCAGTGCCCGCAGGATGTCGCCAGCCGCTCGACGACCTTCGCCTCGTCGAGCGGACCGGAATAGGTCAGGCCGTTGCGGTTGATGACGAAAGCCAGCGCCCTGAGTGGACCGGCCTCGCTTGCAAGCTTCAGCATGCGCGGCCGGTAGCTCGTCGGCTTCAGCGTGACTTCACGCCGGAAAAGCCGGCCCAGCTGTTCTCGCCGGTTGTCGTCGGCCAGCCGGAAGGCGACGCCTTTGCATTGTCCGCCGCTGTCGAGCGCCATCATCAGGCCGGGGCTTTGCTTGGTGCCCCGCCAGCGCGTCATGTTCATGCAAAAGGATCGGTGCCAGCCGCGCGCCAGGGCGACGCGGTCCTCGACATAATCGATTTCCGGTTTCCAGATCAGCGAGCCATAGCCGAACAGCCACAGCGGTTCGCTGTCAGGGAGCTCGGCCTGCAATTCATCCAGCAGCGCGTCATAGTCGCTGTCGTCGAGGTGCATCGCCTCCGGATCGGGTCCGGCGTCGGCGATCTCGCGCCAGCAACGCGCGACCAGCTCCGGCGTAAGCGACATCTCTCGTGCGGCCAATTTCCAAGCCCCCAATGTGACGACATGATTATGCGCCGTGCCTCAAATCGGCAATGCGGCACCCTGATTGACAAACGATTTGCCGGGGTGTCGGCTGGCGTATCCCTAGAGGAAGCCAGCCATGCAACCCAATCCGGGCCAGCGCGACCCCTATAACGGCCTGACCCAGGCCGAACCGACGCTGCCGTCCTCGGCCTATTGGGACGCCGAAGCCTACCAGCGCGATCTCGACGCCATCTGGTACAAAAGCTGGCTGCTCGTCTGCCGCGAGGCAGACCTCGCCCAGCCTTTGGCGTTCAGGACATTTCGCGTCGGCACGCAGGAAATCGTCGTGCTGCGCGACGACACCGGCGAATTGCGCGCCTTCCACAACACCTGCCGGCACCGCGGCTCGCAGCTTTGCCAGGAGAGCGAGGGCCGGCTGAAGGCGCGGCTGATCACCTGCCCCTACCACGCCTGGTCCTATTCGCTGCGCGGCGATCTCGTGCGCGTTCCCTCGAAATCGCTGCCCGACGGGTTCGACAAGGCCGACCATCCGCTTTATCGCGTGGCGCTGTCGGTGTGGCGCGGCTTCGTCTTCGTCAACCTGCAGGAGGATGCGGCCGGTTCGGCGCAGACCTCCTTCGATCCGGCATCGGGCAACCTCGGCAACTGGCCGCTGGAAGCGCTGGTTTCAGGCCATGTGCTGCGCAAGGTAATGAACTGCAACTGGAAGATTTTTTGGGAGAACTTCAACGAGTGCCTGCACTGCCCCGGCGTCCACAAGGACCTGTCGCGGCTGGTGCCGATCTACGGCCGCGGCCTGATGAGCCGCCACGACGACCCCGACTGGGTGCGCCATGCCGACAATGACGCGCCGGAGTTTTCCGGCGGCCTGCGCGCCGGCGCCGAGACATGGTCGCGCGACGGCCACGTCCATGGCCCGATCTTCTCCGGCCTGACGCCGGCCGAACGCGCGGCCGGCCAGACCTATGCCACCAGCCTGCCCTCGATGTTCATCGTCGGCCATGTCGATTATGTCCGCACCGTGCGGCTGACGCCGCTCGGCCCGGAGCAGACCGAACTCACCGCCGAATGGCTGTTCGCGCCTGAAGCGCTGGCTGAGACCGACATCGACAATGTCGTGGCCTTCGGCACCCAGGTGCTGGAGGAGGATGCCGCGATCTGCGAGATCAACCAGAAAGGCCTGCGCTCGATGCGTCACCAGGCCGGCGTGCTGATGCCGGAGGAATACGACCTGCACCGCTTCCACAACTGGGTGCGTGAGCAGCATGCGGCGCTCTGATCAAAGTGATTTTGGCGGCTGGCAATTCCTCGGCCGGTAACAGGAAACCGACCCATTCCCGGCAAAAAGCGAATTCGGTCAAAGGCTTTCCGGCTCTGGCCTAAAGCGGCGCCTGATGCAGCCGCCCGGCCTTCTTTTGTCCGGTGCAACCGTGATAGTCGTCTCTGGGGCTGAATCAGATCGCGAGACCATGAGCATCCATACCGCACCCGTTCCGGATCATCCGAAGCGCATCACAGCCATCGACATCGTGCGCGGCATCGCGCTGATCGCCATGGCCAGCTATCACTTCACCTGGGATCTCGAAAATTTCCACTACACCGATCCCGGCCTCACCGCCGTCGGCTGGTGGAAGATCTATGCGCGCTGCATCGCCTCGACCTTCCTGTTCCTGGCCGGCGTCAGCCTGTTTCTCGCCCATGGCAAGCAGATCCGCTGGAACGGCTTCTGGAAGCGCTTTGCCATGGTTGCCGTGGCGGCGGCTGCCATATCGGCGGTCACGTATTTCATCACGCCGGACAGCTTCATCTTCTTCGGCATATTGCACGAGATCGCGCTGGCCAGCCTGCTCGGCCTGCTGTTCCTGCGGCTGCCGGCGCTGCTGACGCTGGTCGTGGCGGCAATCGTGATCGCAGCGCCCATCTACCTCAGGTCCGAAGCCTTCGACCATCAGGCGCTGTGGTGGGTCGGCCTGTCGGCGATCAACCCGCGCTCCAACGACTATGTGCCGCTGTTTCCCTGGTTTGGCGCGGTGCTTGTCGGCATCGCGGCGGCGAAGCTTGCCTCCACCAGCGGCGTGCTGGCGCGGCTGGCGACGCTCGCGCCCGGACGCTGGGCCAAGCCGCTCGTCTTCATCGGCCGCCACAGCCTGGCTTTCTACCTGATCCACCAGCCGCTGCTGTTCGGCTGTGTCTGGCTGTTCTCGCAGATCGCGCCGGCGCCGGTCGAGACAAGGGAAGTGGTCTTCCTCAAGGAATGCCAGGTCTCTTGCGAACAGCAGCGCGACACGGCGTTCTGCGCCAGCTATTGTGTGTGCATGCTGGACACACTGCAAGGCGAGGCAGCATTCGACCGGCTCTACAATGGCGACCAGACCCCGGAGTTCAAGGCGCATCTGAGCGACCTCGCCGGCATCTGCACCGCCAAAACGGAGGAGAGCCCGATGACGCAGGGAGGGCAACAATGACCGACAAGCTGCCAAAAGGCGGACTGGCAAAACCTGAGCTGGCAAAATCCGGGCTGATCCCCTGGCCGCCGCTGATCTACTGCGCCGCCATCGCCATCAGCATCGTGCTTGGCTTCTTGTATCCTCTGCCCTGGATCGGCGATCTCCTTGGCGACCTTCTGTTCGCGGCCGGCTTCGTGGTGCTGTTTGCCGTCGCCGCCCTCTGGTTCACCGCCATCCGCGCCATGACGCGGGCCAAAACGACGATGAACCCCAACGGCGTGCCGGAGCATCTGGTGACGTCAGGCCCGTTCGGCGTCACCCGCAATCCGATGTATCTCGCCAACACCCTGCTGCTGATCGGCGCCGCCTTTGTTTCGGGGATCGTCTGGTTCCTGCCGCTGGCCCTGATTGCCGCCTTCGCCACCCAGAAGGTCGCGATTGAGAGCGAGGAAAAAGTGCTGGCGGCCAAATTCGGCAAGAAATACCGCGACTACGCCAAACGGGTCAGGCGCTGGATCTGAGGCGGCGCGTGGTCGCCGGCAGGAGTCGCATGCCTTGGCGATTGGCAGACACGCCCGTCTCTTCGTCATCCACGGGCGGAGCAAGGAGCGCAGCGACGCAGCGCAGGCCCGAGGATCCATGCCGCGACTTCTAAGCACCGCCACGGTCCAGAATTCTGCACCGCGGCACTCCCCGGCCAAACATCACGGAATGGATTCTAGGGTCTACGCGACGGAGCTTCGCTCCTGCTCCGCCCTAGAATGACGAAGTTTGGACGGCTCCGGCTAATCGCGAACGTTTGCGACAGGCGCGCTCAAACGTGCGATGGTCAGCTCAGGTATTAACCCCGAGTTCCACCAGCCGCTCGACACACGACTCCTCCGCCTGGTCGAGTTCCGCCAGCGTCTCTTCCAGATCGCGCCGCTTCTGCCTCAGATCCTCGCGCTTTTCCTCGATGCGCTTGATCATCAGGTTGAGTTGACCGACCTCGCCGGGCGGCTCCTTGTACATCTGGATGATTTCGCGGATCTCGTTGATCGAGAAGCCTAGCCGTTTTCCGCGCATGATCTGGCGGATCAGATGCCGGTCCGACGGGCGAAACAGCCTTGTGCGGCCGCGCCGCACCGGCTGCACCAGCCCCTCATCCTCGTAAAAACGCAGCGTGCGCGTCGACACGTCGAATTCGCGCGTCAGTTCGGTGATCGTATAATATTCCCGCATCATTGCTCCAAATTCCGGAACATGAGTCAGCGGCCGCCTGCGCGGCACCTCCCCCAATTCCGATCCACCCGCTCCATACCGGATTCGGCACGAAACCCCGAGGCAGCGTCGCACGGCATTTACGTAAAAGTCAATTGACGTACCAACCTTCCGCGAGTTTCGGCTGTTGAGATTCAGGTCAGGCCGAGTTGAAAATGGCTGATACCGAGAACCGGAGCGGAGCGTACTTATAGTACGTGAGCACCGGAAGCGCAGGTATCAGCCATTTGCAGGCCGGCCTCACCTGAATATCGGCAGCCTAGGGGACGGCGAACCACCAGGTGGCCAGTCCGAGAAAGGCGAAGAAGCCGACGACGTCGGTGACAGTGGTGACGAAGACCGCCGAGGCAACCGCCGGATCGATCTTGAACCGGTCGAGCAGCAGCGGGATCAGGATGCCGGCAAGGGCTGCCACGAACATGTTGATGATCATCGCGGCCGCAATGATGCCGCCCAGGTTGGGGTCGCGGAACCAGGCAGCAGCGACGATGCCGATCAGCACCGCGAAGATGATGCCGTTGATCGAACCCACGCCCATCTCGCGGCGGATGATGCGCCCGGCGTTGTAGATGTCGAGGTCCTTGGTCGCCAGCGCCCGCACGGTCACGGTCATGGTCTGCGACCCGGCATTGCCGCCCATGCCGGCCACGATCGGCATCAGCACGGCCAGCGCTACGATATGCTCGATCGTGCGGTCGAACAGACCGATCACCGAAGCCGCCAGGAACGCCGTCAGCAGATTGACCAGCAGCCAGGGAACGCGCGAGCGCGAGGTCGACAGAATGCTGTCGGACAGCTCTTCGTCGCCGACGCCGCCCATCCGCAGCAGATCTTCCTCGGCTTCCTGCTGGATGACGTCGACGACATCGTCGATGGTCAGCACACCGACCAGCCGCTCGTTCTCATCAACGACGGCGGCGGAGAGCAGATCGTATTGCTCGAATTCCCGCGCCGCCTCTTCCTGGTCCATCGTGGCCGGAATGGCGTGCCTGGTCTCATGCATGACATCCTCGACCTTGATCGTGCGTTTGGTGCGCAGGATCTGGTCGAGGTCGATGGCGCCCAACAGCTTGAAGCTCGGATCGATGACGAAGATCTGGCTGAAGCGGTCTGGGAGATTCTTGTCCTCGCGCATGTAGTCGATGGTCTGGCCGATGGTCCAGAACGGCGGCACGGCGACAAACTCGGTCTGCATGCGCCGGCCGGCCGTCTCTTCGGGATAGTCGAGCGAACGGCGCAGCCTGATCCGTTCGGTGAACGGCAGTTGCGACAGGATCTCGTCCTGGTCTTCCTTTTCGAGGTCTTCGAGAATGTAGACCGCGTCGTCGGAATCGAGGTCCTGCATGCCCTGGGCGATTTGCTCATTGGGCAAATTGTCGACGATGTCGCGGCGGATCGCCTCGTCGACTTCGGTCAGCGCCGAAAAGTCGAAATCGGTGCCGAGCAGCTCGACGAGCGCGCGGCGCTGTTCGGGATGCAGCGCTTCGAGCAGATCGCCGAGTTCCGACTGGTGCAGGTCGTCGACTTCGCGCTTCAGGGTCAGCGTGTCGCGATCGGCGATGGCTGCGCCGATCTGGGCGAGGAAGGACGACAGCACCACGCCATCCTCGCCATAGATGTCGGCGTGGGCATCGTCAGCGGCTTTGGCGCCGCTCGTCTGTTCGTGTTCGCCTTCCACCGGCGCCTCCCACCATCATCCCTTCCGGAAAAGGTGCCCGTCAGGTCTAGACCATGATCTTGAAAAGGGGAAACCGGTTTTGGGTCCGGCGCTCGAACAAAAGACAGGCAAAGCCGCAACGCGAATCGGCTTCACAAGCTGTCGCTCTAACGCACGGGAATTTCAAGCGAAATGCCCGCTTGGCAGTTGGCGCCTTCTTGCGGTGAAGCGACGGTGCCGGCCACACCCGAACCCTGTCATTGCCATCGAAACAGTACGCGCTCCGGCTTAAGGCAGCGCGACAGCGCATGTCGCTGGGGAAAGAGCACCCCTGCACAGTTGGGGCAGAATTGTCATGATGCAGGTCCAGGCAATGGCCGGACCGCTCGGATTGCAACCAGAACAGCCGGAAGCCCTTGAAGATCAGGTCGCAGACAGAAGCCAAGGTATCAGCGGAACGGCGCGTGCGCGTGGTCGTGGCCGAACGCAATCCGCTCGTCATATCGGCTCTGCGCGAAATGCTGGAGTGCGACGGCCGTTTCGATCTCCTCGCCTGCGTGCAAAGCGGCAGGCATTTCCTGGACCTGGCAGCGGAAGGCGAATTCGACGTCGCCGTCATCGGCTGGAAGCTCGCCGACATGGACGGCGCCGATGTGCTGGCCGAAGTTCACAGCCGCAAGCTCGGCGTGCGCATCGCGGTGTTTTCCAACGACCATGACATCGGCATCCTGAAGCAGTGCGTGCGGCTTGGAGCCCAGGGCTACTGCTTCCAGTTCGATGATCCGTCGATCATCTTCGAGACCATCCTGGCCGTCGCGCATGGGCGCATCTGCATCCCCTATATCGACATCAACAAGGTCAACGACACGCCCTTGGCGCAGCTCACCGTGCGCGAGCGTGAGCTGCTGGCGGTGCTGTCCGATGGCTGGACGAACCTGCAGATCGCGACGCGGACGGGGATTTCCGAAAACACGGTGAAATACCACCTCAAGAATCTCTACGACAAGCTTGACGTCCGCAACCGGGCGATGGCCGTGGCGCTCTATGCCAGGGAAAAGCGCACCCAGAAACAGCCTTTCGGGTAGGCAAGCGACAGGCCGCGGGTAGGCCAACCGGGTAGGCTTTCCCCACCCGCACGCGGCGAGATGTTACCCGGCAAGGTGTTGTTGCTTTTAGCCGTCGAAACGAAACTCCCCATCACCGCTTTGCTGGATCAGGAGGAGTTCGCATCATGGCCGGTTTCACCCATCTTTTCATTCCCGGACCGACCAACATTCCCGAACAGGTCCGGCAGGCGATGAACCTGCCGATGGAGGATATGCGCGCCGCATCCTTCCCCGATCTCACGCTGCCGCTGTTCGAAGACATCAAAAAAGTGTTCAAGAACGAGACCGGCCGCGTCTTCATCTACCCCTCCTCCGGCACCGGTGCCTGGGAAGCGGCGATGACCAATGTGCTCAGCCCGGGCGATCGCGTGCTGATGTCGCGCTTCGGCCAGTTCTCGCATCTGTGGGTCGACATGGCCGAACGCCTCGGCTTCGAGGTCGATGTCATTGATTGCGAATGGGGAACCGGCGTGCCGCTGGAGCTCTATGCCGAGCGGCTTAGGAACGACAAGGCGCACCGCATCAAGGCGGTCTTCTGCACGCAGAACGAGACGGCGACCGGCGTCACCAGCGACGTCGCCGGCTGCCGCGCCGCGCTCGACGACGCCAACCACCCTGCGCTGCTCTTTGTCGACGGCGTCTCGTCGATCGGTTCGATCGACTTCCGCCAGGAGGAATGGGGCGTCGACTGCGCCGTCAGCGGCTCGCAGAAAGGCTTCATGCTGCCCGCCGGCCTCGGCTTCCTCTCCGTCAGCCAGAAGGCGCTGGCGGCGTCGCGGACAGCCACCCACAGGCGTTGCTTCTTCTCCTTCGAAGACATGATCCGCGTCAACGATACCGGCTACTTCCCTTATACGCCGGCTACACAGTTGCTGCGCGGCCTGCGCGCCTCGCTCGACCTGATCGCCGAGGAAGGGCTGGAGAACATCTTCGCCCGTCATCACCGCCTCGCCGAAGGCGTGCGCAAGGCCGTCGACGCCTGGGGCCTGAAGCTCTGCGCCAAGGCGCCGAAATGGCACTCCGATACGGTCAGCGCCATTCTGGTTCCCGAAGGCATCGACAGCGCCAATGTCGTCAAACGCGCATACGGGGCCTATCAAACATCCCTCGGCGGCGGCCTCAACAAGGTGGCAGGCAAGGTGTTCCGCATCGGCCATCTCGGCTGGCTGAACGAGGTAATGGTGCTGGCATCGCTCTCGGCGGCTGAACTCACCCTGCTCGATTGTGGCGTGCGGCTGGCACCAGGTTCCGGCGTCGGGGCCGCCATCCAGCATTTCCGCGCATCGGCCGCCGTGCCGGTCGCCGAAGCGGCGTGAGGAACCGACGATGAGCCACACCATCAACCATCTGAAGAAGCTGCGGCTGCAGCGCAGCGAACTCGCCGTTCCCGGCTCCAGCCCGGAGATGATCGACAAGGCGGCCAACAGCGCGGCCGACTTCATCTTCCTCGACATCGAGGACGCGGTCGCCCCGCCCGACAAGGAACGCGCCCGCAAGAACATCATCCAGGCGCTGAACGACATCGACTGGCGCGCCAAGGGCAAGACCGTCTCGGTGCGCATCAACGGGCTCGACACCCACTACATGTATCGCGACGTCGTCGACGTCATGGAGCAGGCCGGCGACCGGCTGGATACGATTTTGGTGCCGAAGGTCGGCGTGCCGGCGGACCTCTATATGGTCGAGGCCATGGTCAACCAGATCGAGATGGCCAAGGGTTTCAAGACCCGCGTCGGCCTGGAAGCGCTGATCGAGACCGCGCTCGGAATGGCCAATGTCGAGGCCATTGCTGCCACCCCCGGCCGGCTGGAAGCCATGCATTTCGGCGTCGCCGATTATGCGGCGAGCTGCAAGGCGCGCACCGTCAACATTGGCGGGCTCAACCCCGACTATCCCGGCGACCAGTGGCATTTCGCGCTGTCGCGCATGACCGTCGCCTGCCGCGCCTACGGCCTGCGCGCCATTGACGGGCCGTTCGGCGATTTCTCCGATCCGGAAGGCTATATCGCTGGAGCCAGGCGCGCTGCAGCACTTGGCATCGAAGGCAAATGGGCGATCCACCCCTCGCAGATCGCGCTCGCCAACGACGTCTTCTCGCCGCCGGAAAAAGAAGTGACGCGCGCCAGGCGCATCCTCGAAGTGCTGAAGGAGGCGGAGGCGCAGGGCAAGGGAGCGGCAGCGCTGGACGGCAAGATGATCGACGCCGCGTCGGAACGCATGGCGCGCAATGTTCTGGTGGTCAACGAAGCCATCGAACGCGCCCGCCAGCCACACGCGGTCGCTCAATAGAGCAATTCCAGGAAAAGTGTGAGCGGTTTTCCGTCCGGAATTGCGGAAAGACAAAGAGAAATACCGGGAGGACAAAATGGACATTCACGAATATCAGGCCAAGGAACTGCTCGCCCGCCACGGCGTGCACGTGCCGCGCGGTGGGCTGGCCTACAGCCCCGAGCAGGCGACGTACCGGGCGCGCGAGATTGGCGGCAGCAAATGGGTGCTGAAGGCGCAGGTGCATTCCGGCGCCCGCGGCAAGGCCGGCGGCATCAAGCTGTGCGCCAATGACGAGGAGATCTCCAATGCCGCCGGGGCGATGCTCGGCCGCAAGCTGGTGACCCAGCAGACCGGTCCGCGCGGCAAGCTGATCTCCAGGCTTTATCTCGAGGAAGCCGTCGACATCGCGCAGGAGCTCTATGTCGGCTTCGTCCTCGACCGCAAGGAAGAGCGCGTCATGATCGTGGCCTCGGCCGCCGGCGGCATGGAGATCGAGGACATCGTCGAGAAGGCGCCCAACTCAATCCTGCGCACCTCGGTCGATCCCGGCGTCGGCATGCAGCGTTTTCAGGCGCGCGAGATCGCCTTCGGGCTTGGCCTCGACCACAATCTGATCGGCAAGGCAACCGAGACCATTTTCAGCTGCTACCAGGTGTTCCGCGACTACGACGCCTCGATGCTGGAGATCAATCCGCTGGTGGTCACCCGCGACGGCAATCTGATCGCACTCGACGCCAAAATGTCGTTCGACGAGAACGCGCTGTTCCGCCGCCCGGAAATCTCCGAACTGCGCGACAAGAGCCAGGAAGACCCGCGCGAAACTTTTGCAAGCGACCGCGGCCTTTCCTATGTCGGCCTCGACGGCAATATCGGCTGCATCATCAATGGCGCCGGGCTCGCCATGGCAACCATGGACATGATCAAGATCGCCGGCGGCGAACCGGCCAACTTCCTCGACATCGGCGGCGGCGCCTCCCCCGAGCGCGTGGCGAAATCCTTCCGCGCCGTGCTCGGCGACAAGAATGTCGAGACCATCCTGGTCAACATCTTCGCTGGCATCAACCGCTGCGACTGGGTCGCCGAAGGTGTCATCAAGGCGATCCGCGAGGTCGGCGTCAACGTACCGCTGGTGGTCAGGCTTTCCGGCACCAAGGCCGAGGAAGGACGCCGCATCCTGGCCGATTCCGGCGAGGCGGTGATCGTTGCCGACACGCTGGCTGAAGCCGCCGAAAAAGCCGTCGCCGCCTGGCGCGCGGCCGCCAAGAAGAAAAAAGCAGCCTGAGGGAGGTCAAGACAATGGCAATTCTGCTCAACCGCAGCACGCGCGTCATCGTTCAAGGGTTCACCGGCAAGATCGGCAGCTTTCACGCCGATGACATGAAACGCTACGGCACCAAGCTGGTCGGCGGCGTCACCCCCGGCAAGGGCGGCCAGAAACATCTCGGCCTGCCTGTCTTCAACACGGTCAAGGGCGCGGTGCGCGAGACCCGCGCCGAGGCCAGCATCGTCTTCGTGCCGCCGCCCTTTGCCGCCGATTCGATCATGGAAGCGGCCGACGCCGGCATAAAACTCTGCGTCTGCATCACCGACGGCATCCCGTCGCAGGACATGATGCAGGTCAAGCGCTACATGATGCGTTACCGCTTTGAGGACCGCATGCGGCTGATCGGCCCGAACTGCGCCGGCGTGATTACGCCCGGACAGGCGCTGATGGGCATCATGCCCGGCTCGATCTACCTCCCCGGCCGCGTCGGCATTGTCGGCCGCTCGGGCACGCTCGGCTACGAGGCGGCGTCACAGATGAAGGCGCTCGGCATCGGTGTGTCGACCAGCGTCGGCATCGGCGGCGATCCGATCAACGGCTCGTCGTTCAAGGACATGCTGAAACTGTTCGAACAGGACGACGACACCGACGCCGTTGTGATGATCGGCGAGATCGGCGGATCGCAGGAAGCCGAAGCCGCGATCTGGGCGCGCGACAATATGAGGAAGCCCCTCATCGCCTACATCGCCGGCCTGTCCGCTCCGAAAGGCCGCCGCATGGGCCATGCCGGCGCCATCATCTCGGCCTTCGGCGAGTCGGCGCAGGAGAAGGTCGAAATCCTGAAGGAAGCCGGCGTCACCATCGTGCCGACGCCGTCCTCGTTCGGCGAGGTGGTGGCCGACACGCTGTCGCGGATGAAGAAGGCGGCGTGATTCCGGTCGGGCAAAGCCCGCATAACGCAATGTGCAGTTGAGGGCTGGCGCCAGGGATCGCCAGCCCAGCGATCGGCAGGATGTCAGATGAAACCGCGTTTGATTGTTACCCGCAAATGGCCGGCCCCTGTCGAAGCGATCCTTGCCGAACGCTTCGACACGACGTTCAACACCAGCGATACGCCGTTGAGCCCGGCGGCAATGACATCCGCCTTCGCCGATTACGACGCGATCCTGGCGACGGTCAGCGACCGTTTGCCTGACGCGGTGTTTCCTGACTCATCCGCTCGCACGCGTATCATCGCCAATTTCGGCGTCGGCTTCAGCCATATCGACGTCGCGGCCGCCCGCGACCGCGACATCGTGGTCACCAACACGCCGGGTGTGCTGACCGATTGCACCGCCGACCTGGCGCTCAGCCTGATACTGGCCGTCGCGCGCCGGACCGGTGAAGGCGAGCGCCAGCTGCGAGCCGGGGAATGGCGCGGCTGGTCGCCAACGCACATGGCCGGCGCGAAAGTGTCGGGCAAAACCCTTGGCATTGTCGGCATGGGCCGCATCGGCAAGGCAACAGCCAGGCGCGCTCATTTCGGCTTCGGCATGAAGATCGTCTTCTTCAATCGCTCAGCAGTCGACGATGAGGAAACGCGCGCCATGGGCGCGGTGCAGATGCAGACGCTCGAAGGGCTGCTCACGGCATCCGACTTCGTCTCGCTGCACTGTCCGGGCGGCGCGGAAAACCGCCATCTCATCGATGCCCGCAGCCTGCGCTTGATGAAGCCCGGCGCCTTCCTGATCAACACGGCGCGTGGCGACGTCGTCGACCAGGATGCCCTGATCGGCGCGCTGGAAAGGCGCGAGATCACTGGAGCCGGCCTCGATGTCTTCGACGGCGAGCCGGCCGTTCCGGAAGCGCTCAAGCGATTGGAAAACGTCGTGCTCTTGCCGCATCTCGGCAGCGCGACCGAGGAAACGCGCGTGGCGATGGGCATGAAGGTGGTGGAGAACCTGACCGCCTTCTTCGAGGGTCGCCCGGTCCCCAACCGGGTTGCCTGAAAGCCTTAGCAATTCCAGGAAAAGTGTGAGCGGTTTTCCGTCCGGAATTGCGAAAAACAAAGAGATAGAGCGGTTCGCCGTTTCCGTGAAACGGTGAACCGCTCTCGCAGCCCTCGGCCCGGGAGGAAAGCGTTTTGGAACAGAGCAAACCGATCAAGTTTCGCGAGGACGAGCGCAGCCTGCTGTTGCGGCTGCTGCTCAAGGTCGCCAGCGCGCGTGAGCCCGAGATCGCCGCCGTTCTGAGCGGGCGCAGGTCGCTTGTCTCGCTTGCCCCGGAACAGCGCATCCCGGCATTGCAGGCGAGCGGCGTCTGGTTCCAGTTGCTGGCGATCGCCGATGAATTGCTGGCCATGCGCACGCGCCGCGAACTCGAACAGGGCGCAGGCACGGACGACGTGCCGGGCTCCTTCGCCAGCGTGATCGCGCAGATGGCGGCGAACAGACGTTCGGCTCAGGAAGTCCAGGCCGCACTTGATGACCTCAGCGTCGGCCCAACCATGACCGCACACCCGACGGAGGCCAAGCGCGTCACGGTTCTGGAGATCCACCGCCGCATCTATCGCAAGCTGACCGAGCTCGATCAGCCGCGCTGGGCACCGCGCGAGCGCGAGCTGCTGGTCGCCGATCTTGAAAGCGAGATCGAGCTTCTGTGGATGACGGGCGAGCTCAGGCTGGAGCGCCCGACGGTCGAACGCGAAATCGCCTGGGGCCTGCATTTCTTCCGTGAAGTGATTTTCGAGGCGACGCCGCAGCTCTACGGCAAGCTGCAGGACGCCTTCCAGCGTCACTATCCCGGCGAGCGGGTGAAAATTCCTGCCTTCATGCGCTATGCCTCGTGGATCGGCGGCGATCGCGACGGCAATCCGAACGTGACCGCCGCCATGACCGCCGGTGCCCTGGCCGAATACCGCAACACCGCCATTGGCTGGTATTTGACGCAAATGCAGCGGCTGGTGACGGTGCTCAGCGCCAGTTCGAACGTCGTCGACCTGCCGGCCACCTTCACATCAATTCTGCAAAGGGCACTCGACAAGAGCGGACAGGGGCACGACATCGCCGCCCGCAACCCCGAAGAGCCGCTTCGCCAGTTCGCCTCGGCCGTGCTGGCCCGGCTTGTGGCCACGCGCGACGGCGGAGCCACCGCCTACCCCTCTGCGGAAGCGTTTGGTGCTGATCTCCGGGGGCTGACTTCTGTCCTGGAAGCGATCGGCGGGCGCGCGGTCGCCCGGCGTTTCGTCCAGCCGCTGTTGTGGCAGGTCGCAAGCTTCGGCTTCCGTACGGTCTCGCTCGACATCAGGCAGAACTCCACGGTCGTCAACCGGGTGTTGGCGGAGCTTTTTGCGCTGACGGACCCGGTCACGCAGGGCACGCCACAATGGTCTGCGCGCATCCGCGCGGCCCTTGGCCAAAGCGAGCGGCTGGAGATCGACGCGGACCGGCTGTCGCCCGAGGCAAGGGAACTGCTTGTGACATTCTCGGTCATCGCGAACCAGATCGCCGGTGCCGATAGCGATGCGGTGGGCTGTTTCATCCTCAGCATGACGCGCTCGGTTGACGATCTGCTCGCGGTCTATCTCCTGGCGCAATATTGCGGTCTCTCGACCGCGCCCGGCAGTGACGGCACGATCAGGCTGCGGATCGTGCCCTTGTTCGAGACCATTGCCGATCTGCAGGCCGCGCCCGGCATCATGAGCGGATTGCTCGACATTGCCCTGGTTCGGCGCACGGTGCGGGATTTTGGTGCACGCCAGGAAATCATGCTCGGCTATTCTGATTCCAACAAGGATGGCGGCTTCCTCGCCTCCAACTGGGAACTGGCCAAGGCGCAAAAACGCCTCGCCGCCATCGGCCGCAAGCACAAGGTCAGGATCAGCTTCTTTCACGGCCGTGGCGGCTCCGTCAGCCGTGGCGGCGCGCCGACCGGCCGGGCGATCGCGGCGCAGCCGGCGGGCACTGTCACCGGGTCCATGCGGGTGACGGAACAGGGCGAGGTCGTGTCGTCGAAATTCGCCAATCGCGGCACCGGCCTCAACCAGCTCGAAATCCTCGCCGCCGCCGTTTTGGCTCACAGTACCGTATCGCCGGGCGACGCCGAAACCAGGCAGGCACCTGAATTCGACGAAGCGCTGGAGGCGCTGGCCGGCATGTCGCAGGCCTCCTATGCCGGGCTGATGGCGGAGCCAGGCTTCCTCGACTATTTCAACCAGGCGAGCCCGGTGGCGGAACTCGGCCTCCTGAAAATGGGCTCACGGCCGGAGCGCCGCTTCGGCGCCAACGGCATTGCCGACCTCCGCGCCATTCCCTGGGTGTTCGCCTGGAGCCAGAACCGCCATCTGCTGACCGGCTGGTATGGCATAGGCAGCGCGCTGAGTTCCTTCGTCACCGTGCGCGGCGACGCCGGGCGAGACCTTCTGGCGCGCATGTTCGAACACTCGCGCTTCTTCCGCCTGATCGTCGACGAGGCGGAAAAGACGCTCTACCAGTCCGACATGGAGATCGCGCGGCTCTATGCCGGCCTGGTGTCCGACAGCGATGCATCGCAGCGGATCTACACCCGCATCCTCGCCGAATACGAACTGACCCGACGCCTGATCCGCGACCTCACCGGCGGCGATCTTTCCGTGCGCTTCCCGATGTTCAAGCGGCGCTTCGACAGCCTGCGGCGTCAGATGGACGACATTCACCGGCTGCAGGTCGATCTGCTGCGTGAAGTCAGGACAGGCGGGTCGGATCAAAAGCGGTCGACCGACGCCCTGCTTGTCTCGATCAATTGCATCTCGTCTGGCCTGGGGTGGACGGGATAGGCGTGAGTTGGTGAGCTACCAACGTTACGTCTCGCCCGTCGCCGTGAAGAGGCCGGCGTCGTCATAGCACCGACAGCGCACTCTTCGGTGAGACTGCAGGAGCCGCCTGTATGGCGGCTCCTCGCGCCTCAGGCGGCCTTGTCGGTCGCGGGCTTCGCGATCTTGGTGCGGGTGGCGCTGCGGCGGCCGTCGACGCTGACGGGAACGTCGCCGTCGACCGTGGCGCGGCGCACCACCCGATGCTGATCGCCATAGTCGTTGACGGCGTAGTGCTGCGTGGCCCGGTTATCCCAGATCGCCACATCGCCGGCTTTCCAACGCCAGCGGATGGTGTTCTCCGGCGCCGTGACATAGGACTGGAACACCTCGTAGAGCCGCGCTGAATCGCTTTTGGAAAGACCTATCAGCCGTTGCACGAAATTGCCGAGCAAAAGCGTGCGCTCGCCTGTTTCGGGATGGACGCGGACGACGGGATGTTCGGTCTCGTAGACCGTCGAGGTGAAGACCTCCTCGAAATGCTTCTTTTCCGCAGCGCTCGCACGCGGCCTCACCGCGGCGTAGTCGTAGACGTTGCTGTGAACCGCCCAGAGATTGTCCGCCAGCAGCTTCAATGGCTCGGGCAGGTCCTGGTAGGCTGCCGCGGTGTTCGACCAGATGGTGTCGCCGCCGGCCGGCGGTATGACGACGCCGCGAAGAACAGAGAATTTCGGATAGGCGTCAACGAAGGTGACATCGGTGTGCCACTGATCGGCGCGACCGCCGCCGCGGCTCGAATCGAGCTCGAGAATGGACGCCGTTCCCTTGACGGGACCTTGGGTCGGATGCGGAACAAGGTCGCCGAGACGATGCGCGAAGCGCTCCTGCTCGACATCGTCGAGATGCGCCTGGTCGCGGAAGAACACAACCTTGTGCCGCAACAGGATCTGATTGATCGCCGCGACCGTCTGCTGCGGCAGGTCGCCGGAAAGCCGAATGTTCCTGATTTCTGCGCCGACACGTCCCGTAAGCGGCACAATGTCGGCTTCCGGGATGATCTGCTCTACGGGTGCAAGTTTGGGCATGGGAACCTCTGTCCTCTGGAACCGCGGGCTGCTGGCAATGCTCCGCCGCTACCGGCCGCACAGCGATCGGCGGAGCAACTCCCTCATCGGGAGCTGGTCTTGCTTGCTTACGAAAGCGCCGATCGCAAACTCAGGAGGCGAAGACCGCCAGAGCCTAGCGAGCAGTACCGAGATCCCATTCAAGACGTAATTCTACAAAATCCATAGAAAAAGTCTTTCAAAGTTCGGTGGCGTTGAGAAAAATGGCTTCTGCCCAGGCTAGTTCTCGCAGCTGTCGGCAGCGTGGAGCACGCCCGCAACGGCAGACGCCAGATCGTATCGACTTTGCTGGGAAGGCCTGCAGGAACGTTTCAACAGGGCGAGACGCCGTTTCAGGGCAGAGGAGCTGCGCTGATAGGAGAATGCATCGATCGCCCGGACCAGCACGCAAGAGCGCCCGGCGGCTGCCGCAAGCAGCAGGACGTCGCAACCTGATCTTAGTTGGATTTAGGCGATTCCGATCGCGATGGATCGGGATGTTGGTGCGGTCGAGAAGACTCGAACTTCCACGGGTTGCCCCACAGCGACCTCAACGCTGCGCGTCTACCAATTCCGCCACGACCGCCCGTGGTAGGAGCCGGAACGAACCGGCTCGCGGCGTGTAGCAAATCGTTTCCGGCGAAACAAGGGCGCGGTGCGCAATAATCGCCGGGAATTGGCATAACGGTCGGGAAGGCCAAAATGCGGGGCGAACTGGACGTTTCGGCCGGATACCGCCATATGAAGGGCAAATGCATTCCGCCCCGGGCCTGAGGCGGTTTTGGAAGCCGGCGTGCATTAGAGCGTGATCCCGGAAAGTGGGAGCCGGTTTTCGGAAAAGATCACGCTCTAACAAACAGACGGATCAAGATGACGATTCAACGAAACGTCATTTTGATCCAGCGAAAAACGAAAAGCCATGACTGAACGCAGCCAGATCGCCACGTCGTTCCTGCCCTTGCACGGTTCAGCACCCGTCGAATGGCGCATCGAACCCGGCCTGACCGGCTACGCCGACGCGCTGGCCCTGATGGAAGCGCGCGCCGACGCGATCCGCACCGGTGCGGCCGCCGAGCTGGTCTGGCTGGTCGAGCACCCGCCGCTTTACACCGCCGGCACCAGCGCCCGCGTCGAAGACCTGATCGACCCCGACCGCTTTCCGGTCTTCGCGGCCGGGCGTGGCGGCGAATACACCTATCACGGACCGGGCCAGCGCGTTGCCTATGTCATGCTTGACTTAAAACGCCGGCGCGAGGACGTGCGCGCCTTCGTCGCCGCGCTCGAACAATGGATCATCGGCACGCTCGCCGCCTTCAATGTGCGCGGCGAACGCCGCGAGGACCGCGTCGGCGTCTGGGTGGTGCGGCCCGATCGCCCTGCCCTGCCCGACGGCTCGCCGGCCGAGGACAAGATCGCGGCCATCGGCATCCGGCTGAGGCGCTGGGTGAGCTTTCACGGTATCGCCGTCAATGTCGAGCCGGATCTCAGCCATTTCAGCGGCATCGTGCCCTGCGGCGTGCCCGACCACGGCGTCACCAGCCTTGTCGATCTCGGCCTTCCCGTAACCATGGCCGACTTCGATCTGGCGCTGAAATCGGCCTTCGAGGATGTTTTTGGAGCGGCCGAGGCCATTTCTGCCGAACCCGCGCGCAAGGTCGGCTGAAACCGCGCCTCGATCAAACGCTCAGAGTAACTTCGCCGACGCCCACAACAGGCCGTAGCCGTGGATGGCGAACACCGCCAGCAGCGCGCCGGCCATGGCGAAACGGTCGAAGGTGCGGATCGGCTTCAGCTCGTGGCGCGGCTTTACCCCGCTGCCCACGGTCAGCAGGCTGAGGATGGCAAAGACCGCGCCTGCCACCAGCAGAAAGCTTTGGGAAAAACCGGCCAGCCAGCCGATCGCCAGCAAGGCTGAGAGCAGAGAGAAAGAAGCCAGCGCCAGCGCGATCGGCCCCGGGCAGATCTGGCGCAGCACCTGGCCGCCGTCGAATTTCCACACCGGCACCAGATTGGCGATGTTGAACAAAGCGGCAAAGCCGGCGAGCGTCGCCAGAAGGGCAGCGGCCAGCCGATGCCCCTCGCTGGACGCGAAGCCGCTGGTGACGATCAGCAAAGGCACCAGGAAAGCGGAAAAGCCCGCCCCCATCAGCGCCACGAAGGCGACCTCGAAGCGGCTGTCATAGGGCCGTCCGCCAATGGCGATGCCGCCGAGCAGCGGGATGAAGATCATCCGCGCCTTGCGGTGCCCGGTCAGCCGGAAAGCCGCCATATGGCCGAGCTCATGCAGGGCGACGACAGAGGTCAGGATTGCGGCCAGCGCGAAGCCGCCGAGATTGAGCCCGAAGAACGGCCACAGGATGAAGGCCGACAGAATGGCGAAGCCGACCTGGCTCAACGGATGTTCGAACCAGCCGCCCTTGCGATATTCTCCGGTCCTCGCCCAGACCTGAAGCTTGCCGAGTTCGCGGCGCATGGCGAAGTAGCGGAAGACCAGGAAAGCGATGCCGCGATAGCGGTCCGTCTGGCTGAGCGTCACCCGCGTGCCCTCGCCTTCCGGGACAAGTACGGTGGTTTCGTAAAAATCCTTCCAGAACGAAGCGTCGAGCGCGGTATCCTCGATGACGTGCATCGAAAAACGACTGCCTTCGACGACGTCCTCGAAGCGCGACCTGCGCTCGATCGGCTGGCCGTCGCGGCCTTCCCAGGACAGCATGATGCGGGCCGTGCCTTGCCCGTCCAGCGGCTCTGCCGAGAGTATCTCGCCGGACCAGCCGGCATCGCTACCGAGCGGCCACAGCGCCTGCCAAAGGCGCTGCCGGTCCATGGCAACCACGCGGCTGAGCCTCACCGTGCGCAAACCGAGCGGCGCGGTCATCAAAAGGAAAATCAGTCCGAGATTGCCGGCCACGAGAAGGGCCGTGATGATCGGCGACACTTGGGCGTTTGCTCCCTGTCTTGGCAGGGCATCCTAGCGTCATGGCGGCAAGAAAGGCTTAACAACACAACGCCCTCCTGCCCGCCTCAAAACACTGCGGCGAACCGCAGATTGATCACATGGCGCCGATCCAGACGGCCATGGAAATAAGAAACGCACTCATGCACACCAACGAAACGACGTCCTGAACAAGATCGCTCATAACTCTCTCCTGTTGTTGCTATGTTCGTATTTTGTTCTAATTTTGTTCGAATGTCAACGATCAGGAGAGCGGCATGCCGACGAATCCTGACAGCCGGTTTGGGCAGGGTTAAGGAAAGGTTAGCAGGCGCGATGCCCCGTCTTCCAGCGCCGACGCAGGGCATGTCGAGACTCAGGTCAGGTCGAGTCGAGAAAGGGGGATTCCGAGAACCGGAGCGGAGCGTACTTTTGGGTACGTGAGCACCGGCCTACGCCGGCCGTAGCCTTAACTGCCACGACCTCTCAAGAGTGCTTCGGCCGGCGAAGGCCGGAAGCGCAGGAAGCCGCCTTTCGCAGGCCGGCCTCACCTGAGTATCGATGTGCCCTAAAGCGGGACGACCTTACCCTCGTGCAGCGTCACCCGCCGGTCCATGCGCGAGGCCAGCTCGTGATTGTGGGTGGCGATCAGCGCGGCAAGACCGGATTGCTTGACCAGCGCGCCCAGCGCCTCAAACACGTAGGACGCGGTGACCGGGTCGAGATTGCCGGTCGGCTCGTCGGCGAGCAGCAGCAAGGGCGCGTTGGCGACCGCACGGGCGATGGCGACGCGCTGCTGTTCGCCGCCCGACAGTTCGGACGGACGATGCGACGCGCGCTTGCCGATCTGCATGTAGTCGAGCAGCTGCGCGGCGCGCTCCGACGCCTCCTTGCGGGACAGCCCCTTGATCAGCTGCGGCATCATGATGTTTTCGAGCGCCGAAAACTCCGGCAGCAGGTGATGAAACTGATAAACGAAGCCGACATCGTTGCGGCGGATCGCGGTACGCTCGTCGTCGGAGAGCCGTCCGCAGGCGCGGCCGGCCAAAATGACGTCGCCGGCGTCGGGGCGCTCGAGCAGGCCCGCCGTGTGCAAGAGCGTCGACTTGCCGGTGCCGGACGGCGCCACCAGCGCCACCATCTCGCCGCGCCTCAACGAAAAGTCGGCGCCGTTCAGAATGGTAAGCTTGCGCGGCCCCTGGACATAGTGCCGCTCGACGCTCTTCAGCTCGATAATGATCTCGGACTTCATTCGTATCTCAAGGCCTCGACCGGATCGAGACGGGCGGCCCGCCACGCCGGAAACACCGTTGCCAGGAAGGACAGGCCGAGCGCCATCAGGATGACATAGGTGGTCTCGCGCGGGTCCATCTTTGCCGGCAGCTGGCTGAGGAAATAGAGCTCCGGATTGAACAGCACCTTGCCGGTCATCCACGAGAAGAACTGGCGGATGGATTCGATGTTGGTGCAGATGAGCACCCCGAGCAGCACGCCGGCGAGCGTGCCGGTAACGCCGATCGCCGCGCCCGTCATCAGAAAGATGCGCAGGATGGCGCCGCGTGACGCGCCCATCGTGCGCAGGATGGCGATGTCGTGGCCCTTGTCCTTCACCAGCATGATCAGGCCGGAGATGATGTTGAGCGCCGCCACCAGCACGATCAGCGTCAGGATCATGAACATGACGTTGCGCTCGACCTGAAGTGCCGAAAAGAACGTCTCGTTGCGCTGGCGCCAGTCGACCATGTCGATCGGCCGCTGCGCCGCCGCATCGAC
Organism: Mesorhizobium sp. P2_E7; assembly: GCF_056403855.1. NCBI lineage: Bacteria > Pseudomonadati > Pseudomonadota > Alphaproteobacteria > Hyphomicrobiales > Phyllobacteriaceae > Mesorhizobium > Mesorhizobium sp. P2_E7. The sequence continues at coordinate 1,899,315 of NZ_JBFUER010000001.1, forward strand.
CAGCGGTTTCAGCGCGTCGACATTGTCGGGATTGTCGACATAGATCTCGATCGTCTGCGCCCTGCCGTCCATGTTGAAATAGAGCTGCGCTTCCGAAAACGGCATGTAGACAATGGAGCTGTCATACTCCGACATGCCGACTTCGAAGATCGCCGCCACCTTGTAGCCCTTCAGCCGCGGCGTCGTGCCCATCGGCGTCACATCGCCATCCGGCGAGATCAGCGTGATGGTGTCGCCAAGCACGAGGCCGAGATTCTCGGCCATGCGCTTGCCGATGGCGACGCCCTCGCCCGAGTCGAAATCGGCGAGCGAACCTTGCTTGACGTTTTTGGCAACGATGGCGATCTTGTCGAGGTCTTCGGCGCGTATGCCGCGCACCAGCGCGCCCATGCCGCCGCCGACATTGCCTTGCGCCAGCACCTGGCCGTCGATCAGCGGAATGGCGTATTTGACGCCGGCCACGCCGTTGATGCGGGCGGCAACCTGCGCATAGTCCTCAAGCGGCGAATCCAGCGGCTGGACGATCAGGTGGCCGTTGACGCCGAGGATGCGGGTCAGAAGCTCAGCCCGGAACCCGTTCATCACCGCCATCACGACGATCAGCGTGGCGACGCCAAGCATAATGCCGAGGAACGAGATCGAGGCGATGACCGAGATCACCGTCTCCTTGCGGCGCGAGCGCAGATAGCGCCAGGCGACCATGCGTTCGAACATGGAGAACGGACCAGCAACCGGAGACTTGCCGACCGGAGACTTGGCAACCGGCGACTTGGCGACCGAAGGCTTCGCTGCCGTGGCTTCGCTCATGCGGCGACACCGAAGCGTTTCCTGGCCTCCGCGACCGGCAGCGTCTCGCGCTCGCCGGTCCGGCGGTTCTTGATCTCGATCTCACCGGCGGCCACGCCGCGCGGCCCGACGATCACCTGCCAGGGCAGGCCGATCAGGTCGGCGGTGGCGAACTTGCCGCCCGGTCGCTGGTCGGTGTCGTCGTAAAGCACATCCTTGCCGGCGCCAGTGAAGGCGGCATAGAGCTCGTTGCAGACGCGGTCGCAGTCGGCGTCACCGACCTTCATGTTGATCAGGCCGATGTCGAACGGCGCCACCGCTTCCGGCCAGATGATGCCGTTGTCGTCATGGCTGGCTTCGATGATCGCCGCTACCAGGCGCGACGGCCCGATGCCGTAGGAACCGCCGGAGACGAAATGATCCTTGCCGTCGGGCCCGGTCACCTTGGCGTTCATCGGCTTGGAGTATTTGTCGCCGAAATGGAAGATGTGGCCGACCTCGATGCCGCGCGCCGAGACCCGGTCAGCTTCGCCGAGCTTGTCCCAGGCCGCCTCATCATGCATCTCGTCGGTGGCGGCATAGGGCGTCGTCCACGTCTTGACGATGTCGGCGATCTCGCCGTCATTGGCGAAGTCGGTGTTTTCGCCGGGTACCTGCAGCGACAGATATTCGCGGTCGCAATAGACCTGGCTCTCGCCAGTGTCGGCCAGGATGATGAATTCATGGCTGAGGTCGCCGCCGATCGGCCCGGTGTCGGCCCGCATCGGAATGGCCTGCAGCCCCATGCGCGTGAACGTCCTGAGATAGGAGACGAACATCCTGTTATAGGCCGCCTTGGCGCCCTCGAAATCGAGATCGAAGGAATAGGCGTCCTTCATCAGGAATTCGCGCGAACGCATGACGCCGAAGCGCGGCCGCACCTCGTCGCGGAACTTCCACTGGATGTGGTAGAGGTTGAGCGGCAAATCCTTGTAGGACTTGACGTAGGCGCGCACGATCTCGGTGACCACTTCCTCATTGGTCGGACCGTAGAGCATGTCTCGGTCCTGCCGGTCCTTGATGCGCAGCATCTCCTTGCCGTAGTCGTCATAGCGGCCGCTTTCGCGCCACAGATCGGCCGACTGGATGGTCGGCATCAGGATTTCCAGCGCGCCGGCGCGGTTCTGTTCCTCGCGGATGATGCGGCAGACCTTGTCCAGCACCAGCTTGCCCAGCGGCAGCCAGGAAAAGCTGCCCTGCCCCTGCTGACGGATCATGCCGGCACGCAGCATCAGCCGGTGCGAGACGATCTCGGCCTCGCGCGGATTTTCTTTCAGGATGGGCAGGAAAAACTGCGACAAACGCATGGACAGGTCCGTGAGAGAGGAGGCTGCACCGGAATCGGCGCGGCTGGCTTGCTTGCCCCGGCTTCATAGCTATTTCGTGACGGAATGGAAACCCGACCCGCCGCATCGGCCCGAAATCGCAAAAATCGATTCTTCTTCCAAAGACCTTCGAAAGACCTTCGAACCGAAAACGATAAAGCTTGGGTGCAAAGTGCCGGGCCTGGCTGCAAAGTGCTGACACACGCTTTGCGCGTCTGAGCGACGCGGCACACCTGGCCACAATAATTGGGCAGCGCCGCTGTTGTTCGTTTCGCAAGCAAAGCCTGCCGTACTATTGTGCAGTGCAGCACAGGATTGCCCGTTTGCGGGCAAAATTCTGCGTGACAATTTCATCAGGGTTAGGCTAGTGTGCCCCGATAACCGAGAGGGCGGAGAAAAATCTGCTCTCCTACGCGGTCAAAGTCTTGGGAGGATGCGATCTAGGCGCGGTTACCCGCTGCCGCCGGAAACCGGAAAACAGATCGGAACGCGTTTAAATTGCAAGGCCTTGTGCCTTGCATTTTTTTTGCCCAATCATCTGGTTAGATCAACCTGTTCCCAAATCACATGAGCTTGCGCCGGCGTGATCTGGTCGCGATTCTGTCAGCATCGGCTATGCTTGGGTGCGGAGTTGCTAACCTTGGCCCGAGGGGCCGAAACTGGAGTTCGATGCTCCGAAAATAGGCACAAAAAGCCGCATGTTGCCCGCCCGATTTTTTCGGCAGGAAAGTGCTTTAGTTAGCCGGTGCCTGGCTGGCTTCGGGGATGATGTGCGGGACTTCGTCGAGGCTGTAACCGAGCCCATGCGTCAGCCCGTAGAAAATGCCCATGACGACCGCCGTGACGATGGTGGTGCGGATCACGGCGCGCAGCATATGCGGCCCGCGCGGGGCGCTGGCAACCGTGCCCAGCGTCACGTCGTGATCGTCATCCTGCGTGTGCACCGAAAACGGCAGCACGATGAACAGCATCAGCCACCAGGTGATGAAGAACAGCGCGGCAAACGAAATCCAGCTCATGCCTGCTCCAGTTCGACCAGCGTGCCGAAGAAATCCTTGGGATGCAGGAACAGCACCGGCTTGCCGTGGGCGCCGGTTTTGGGATTGCCGTCGCCCAGCACGCGCGCGCCGCTCGCCTTGAGATGATCGCGCGCGGCAAGAATATCGTCGACCTCATAGCAGACATGATGCATGCCGCCCGAGGGGTTCTTCTCCAGAAAAGCCGCGATCGGCGAGCCCTCGCCCAGCGGCTCCAGCAGTTCGATCTTGGTGTTGCCGACATCGACGAACACCACCGTCACGCCGTGCTCCGGCAGCGCCTGCGGAGCGGTGACCTTCGCGCCAAGCGTGTCGCGATAGGCGGTAATCGCCGCTGCCAGATCCGGCACGGCAAGCGCGACATGGTTCAGGCGTCCCAGCATGAAACCTCCAGCTTCGATGTTTGGCGTCTTACGGCAAATCGGCCGACATCAATAGCCTTTGCCGAGGCGCGCAAGGTCGCACTTCCGTGAACCGTCGGCCTGTTCTAATCGATGTCTGCGAAGTACAAACGGCCATGCCCGATCTCCGCCCCCGCGTTTTCAGCTTCGATCTTGGCTCGTTCAGGGTTGCCGCCCTGCTCGACGCCGTCGATGCCAGAGACAATCTCGCGGCTGCCTTCGCCCCTGGACAATCGCCGGGCGCGGTGCGGGAACTTGCCATGTCGAACTTCATCGATCCCAACCGGTACGAGCATTGCTTCATCCCGACGCTGATCGACACCGGTGCCGAAAAGATCCTGTTCGACACCGGATTCGGCGACGAGGACAGTTCGCTGCTGCAATGCCTGCAGGACCTTGAGCTCCAGCCCGGCGACATCGATTTGGTGGTCATCACGCATGGCCACCCCGACCACATCGGGGGCCTCGTCCGCAACGGCGAAGCCATTTTCAGCCGGGCGCGCTATGTGTTCGGTGCGGCAGAATTCGTCTTCTGGACCGAGGCCGATACGGTGCGCGAAGCCAGGCTGAGCAACCGAGACCTGTTCCTGCGTGTCTGCGCCGGCCTTGCCGACCGCTCAACATTCGTAGCGCCCGGAGACGAAGTGGTGCCGGGCATCACCGCCATCGACGCCGCCGGCCATTCTCCAGGGCTGCTGGCGTTCCATATCGAAAGCGACGGGCACCAATTGCTCATCTGGTCGGACGCCTTCCTGCACTCTGTCGTATCGATCCAGCGGCCTGAGTGGCATGCCGATCTCGACGACGAGAAGGAGCAGGCCGTCGAGACCCGCAAGCGCCTGCTGAACATGGCCGCAGACCACCGGCTGCTGGTCGCCGGCTATCACATGCCGTTTCCAGGTCTCGGGCACGTCGAACGGTTGGACGGGACGTTTCGCTGGCGCTCCGCCACCAGTTGAATTCCAGCGAATGGCTTCGCCCTAGCGGGTGACGAACACCGTCACCAGCGGCTTCTTGCCCCAGGCTTCGTTGGCGGCGCCACGCACGGCGCGCCGCACCGCTTCCTGCACCAGATCGAGGTCCTTGCGGCGCTGGCGGGGAATGGAGTCCACCGCGCCGACGGCCGCGTCGAGCATCAGATCTTCCATGTTCTCGCCACGGGCATCCGCTTCGGCGACGCCGATGGCGACCAGGTCGGGATCGCCGGCCAGCTCATATTTGTCGTCGAGCACGACATTGACCGCGACATGGCCGGCAAAGGACAGCTTGCGCCGGTCGCGTATACCCATCGCCTGGTCGGTGCCGATCAGGCGGCCATCCTTGTAGATGCGGCCGAACGGCACCTGGTCGATGATGGTGGCCGGACCGGGCGCCAGCCGCAGCATGTCGCCGTCGCGCACCTGCGCCACCTGGCCGATGCCGGAGGTCGACATCAGCGATCCCTGCGCCACCAGATGCGCGGCCTCGCCATGCACGGGAACGCCGATCTGCGGGCGCACCCATTCGTACATCCTGCGCAGTTCGCTGCGGCGCGGATGGCCGGAGACATGCACCAGCGCGTCGCCGTCCTCGATGATCTTGATGCCGAGATCGATGAGCCGGTTCTTGATTTCGAGGATCGCCTTCTCGTTGCCGGGAATGGTGCGCGAGGAAAACACCACCGTGTCGCCGGCCGTCAGCGACACCGACTTCATCTCGTCACGCGACAGCTTCGCCAGCGCCGCCAGCGGCTCGCCCTGGCTGCCGGTGCAGATGATGACCAGGTTCTCGCGCGGGATGAAGCCGAAATCCTCTTCGGCGATGAATTCCGGCAGCCCATCCATGTAGCCAAGTTCACCGGCCACATCGATGACGCGCTTCAGCGAGCGGCCGAGCACCAGGCACTGCCGGCCGGCATCGCGCGCCGCCCTGGCGATCGAGACGATACGCCCGACATTGGAGGAGAAGGTGGTGACGGCAACGCGGCCGACAGCACTCTGGATGACGCCTCTCAGCCCCTCACCCACCGCCACTTCCGACGGCGATTCGCCTTCCCTGAGCGCATTGGTCGAATCGCAGATCAGCGCCAGCACGCCCTTGTCGCCATAGGCGCGGAAGCGCGCCTCGTCGGTCTTGGGTCCGATCGTCGGTTCGGGATCGATCTTCCAGTCGCCGGTGTGGATGACGGTCCCGGCCGGCGAGGTGATGGCCAGCGACATCGGCTCGGGGATCGAATGCGCCACCGGAATGGCCTCGATCTCGAACGGCCCGACGGTGAACTTTTCGCCCGCCCGGTAGATCGTCACCGGGATTTTTGGCGCGCCCTGTTCGCCCTGGCGCTTGGCGTCCAGCAGGCCGGCGCTGAAAGGCGTCATCCACACCGGCGCCTTCAATTTCGGCCAGGTGTCGAGCAGCGCGCCGTAGTGGTCTTCATGCGCATGGGTGATGATGATGCCGCGCAGATTGGCGAGGTTTTCCTCGATGAAGCGGGTATCGGGCAGGATCAGGTCGACGCCCGGATGCGCCGCGTCGGGAAAGGTCACGCCGACATCGACGACGATCCATTCGCGCGCAGTGGGCGGCCCGTAGCCGTAAAGGGCGAAGTTCATGCCGATCTCGCCGACGCCGCCGAGCGGCACGAAGACGAGTTCGGCGTTTTGCGCTTTCGCCATCAATTTTCCCTTCCCGGCCCTTGCGGCCAGCCCCTTAAGCAATTCCAGGAAAAGTGTGTAACGGTTTTCCCACAGGAATTGCGCACAACAATCAGACTCTTGCCGACGCGACCGCGCCGAAATGCACGTCGCCGGCGGCCACCGTCACAACCGACCCCTCATCATCGCGGATCACGAAACGGCAGTCCGCGTCAATGGTCTCGAAGGTACCGCGCACCACATTCCCGTCAATCCTGACAGCAACCTCGCCGCCGAGCCCCGCCGCGCGCGCCAGCCAGCGCCGCCGGATGGCATCGAGCCCGCGTCCTTCATCCCACAGCCGCGCATTGTCGGTCCACGCATCCGACAGCGCCAGAAACAGCGTTTCGGCATCGCACGTCGCGCCAAGCGCCTGCAGCGATGTCGCCGGATACGGCATATCAGTGGGATGTGCCACCACATTGACGCCGATGCCGACCGCCACCGCGAAACGGCCGCCGTCGAGAATAGCCGATTCCAGCAGAATGCCGGCCAGCTTGGCGCCGGAGGCCAGCACATCGTTCGGCCATTTCAGCTCGAAACGGTTTTGTCCCTGGCTGGCGCCATCGAGGCCGATGGCAATCTTGCCCTTCGGTACGACGGCATCGAGCGCATCGGCCAGCGACAGGCCAGCGACGAAGCCGAGCGTCGCGGCAAGACGAAGCTCACCGCCGGTGATCACGAGCAAGGTCGCTGCCAGATTGCCTTCGGGAGACACCCAGGCACGGCCACGCCGGCCGCGGCCGCTTTCCTGCTTTTTGGAAACGACCCACAATTTGCCGGGGTCGCCTGCCCTTGCATGGTCCAGCGCCACAGTGTTGGTGGAGCCGATACTGTCATGGGCCTCGAGCCGGAATCCTTCCGTCTCAGAGGTTGGAGCCAGCCGAAATGCCATCCGCTCAGAAAAATGTCTTGGCGGCGGCTTCGGCGTAGGTCGCGATCGGACCGCCGATCAGCACATAGAACAGCACGAAGGCGCCGGAGACGCCGAGCACGAGGCGCAGTTCGCTGGCCATCGGCACGAAGCCGCCGGCCGGTTCGTCGAACCACATGATCTTGATGATGCGCAGATAGTAATAGGCGCCCACGACCGAGGCCAGCACGCCGATGATCGCCAGCGCGTAGAGGTTGGCGTTGATGGCGGCGAGGAAGACGTACCACTTCCCCCAGAAGCCGGCGAGCGGCGGGATGCCGGCCAGCGAAAACATCAGGATGGTCAGGATCGTCGCCATGATCGGGTTGGTCGAGGAGAGACCGGCGAGATCGCTGATCTGCTCGACATTGCCTTCCTTGCGCCGCATGGCGAGGATGAAGGCGAAAGTGCCGAGCGTCATCACCAGATAGATCAGCATGTAGATAGCGACGCCGCGCACGCCGGCCTGGCTGTTGGCGGCAAGGCCGACCAGCGCATAGCCCATATGGCCGATCGAGGAGTACGCCATCAGCCGCTTGATGTTGGTCTGGCCTATTGCCGCGAAGGCGCCAAGCGCCATCGAAGCGATCGAAATGAAGACGATGATCTGCTGCCAGTCGGAAGCGATCGGCTTGAAGGCGCCCATGGTGACACGCACGATCAGCGCCATCGCCGCCATCTTGGGCGCTGCCGCCAGGAAGGCGGTGACCGGCGTCGGCGCGCCCTCGTAAACGTCAGGCGTCCACATATGGAACGGCACCGCAGAAATCTTGAAGGCAAGGCCGGCCAGCACGAAGACCAGGCCGACGACGAGGCCGAGCTGGCGCTCGCCACTACCCAAGGCCGAGGCAATTTCCTGGAAGCCGACATTGCCGGTGTAGCCGTAGACCAGACTGATGCCGTAGAGCAGCATGCCCGACGACAGCGCGCCCAGCACGAAGTACTTCAGGCCGGCTTCGGTCGAACGCAGATTGTCGCGGTTGATCGCGGCCAGCACGTAGATCGCCAGCGACTGCAGTTCGAGGCCGAGATAGAGGCCGATCATGCCGTTGGCCGAGATCATCAGCATCATGCCGAGCGTGCACAGCAGGATCAGCACCGGGTATTCGAACTTGTCGAAATGCTCCTGCTTGGCAAAGCGCATCGACATCACCAGCGTCACCGCCGAACCGATCAGCGACAGCACCTTCATGAAGCGGGAGAACGGATCCTGGATGAAGGCGTTGCCGTAGGCTGCGCCCTGCCCTGTGGAGGAGACCAGCCATAGGCCAGCGATCACCAGCACGGCGACGGCAAGGCCGGTCACCAGGTTGACGCTGTTGGCGCGCGAATAGGCGCCGACCATCAACAGCGCCAGCGCGCCGATGGCGAGGATCAGCTCCGGCGTAGAGAGCGAAAGGCTGGAATAAAGGTCCGGCGTCATGGTTCGCAAAACCTCTGGTCAGTTCGCCGCCGCGGTCTGCGCGGCGCCGATGGATGCGGTGACATTGGTGACGAGCGCCTTGACCGACTGGGCCGTGGCATCGAAGACGGGAGCGGGATAGACGCCGAAGAAGATGACCAGCACGACCAGCGGGTAGATGATCGCCTTCTCGCGCGTCGACAGATCAAGCAGGCCCTTCAGGCTTTCCTTGGTCAGCGCGCCGAAGATCACCCGGCGGTAGAGCCAGAGCGCGTAGGCCGCCGACAGGACGACGCCGGTGGCGGCAAAGAACGCCACCCAGGTGTTGACCTTGAACACGCCGAGCATGGTCAGGAATTCGCCCACGAAGCCTGAGGTGCCGGGCAGGCCGACATTGGCCATGGTGAAGACCATGAACACGGTGGCGTATTTCGGCATGTTGTTGACCAGGCCGCCATAGGCGTCGATCTCGCGCGTGTGCATGCGGTCATAGATGACGCCGACGCACAGGAACAGCGCGCCCGAGACCAGGCCGTGGCTGAGCATCTGGAAGATCGCGCCCTGAACGCCCTCCTGGTTCATGGCGAAGATGCCCATGGTGACGAAGCCCATATGGGCGACGGAGGAATAGGCGATCAGCTTCTTCATGTCCTCCTGCATCAGCGCCACCAGCGAAGTGTAGATGATGGCGACGACCGACAGCGTGAACACCAGCGGCGCGAACATCTCCGACGCCAGCGGGAACATCGGCAGCGAGAAACGCAGGAAGCCGTACCCGCCCATCTTCAGAAGGATGGCGGCCAGGATCACCGAGCCCGCCGTTGGCGCTTCGACGTGGGCATCCGGCAGCCAGGTGTGCACCGGCCACATCGGCATCTTCACCGCGAAGGAGGCGAAGAAGGCCAGCCATAGCCATGTCTGCATGCTGGCGGGGAAGTTGTGGGTCAACAGCGTCGGAATGTCGGTGGTGCCCGACTGGAAGAACATCGCCATGATGGCGAGCAGCATCAGCACCGACCCGGCCAGCGTATAGAGGAAGAACTTGAACGAGGCGTAGACGCGGCGCTTGCCGCCCCAGACGCCGATGATGATGAACATCGGGATCAGGCCGGCTTCGAAGAAGACGTAGAACAGCACGATATCGAGCGCACAGAACACGCCGATCATCAGCGTTTCCAGGAGCAGGAAGGCGATCATGTAGGCCTTGACGCGCTTGTCGATCGCTTCCCACGACGCCAGGATACAGAGCGGCATCAGGAACGTCGTCAGGATGACGAACAGCATCGAAATGCCGTCGACGCCCATGTGGTATGAGATGCCGGAATCCAGCCAGGCATATTTCTCGACGAACTGGAAGCCGGCCTGCGAATTGTCGAAGCCGGTCCAGATGGAGAGCGACACCAGGAAGGTGACCGCCGTCGTTGAGAACGCGATGGCGCGGACGTTGCGGCGCGCATTCGGGCTGTCATCCCTGATCGGCAGGATCAGCAGCACACCAACCAGCGGCAGGAAGGTGACCAGCGAGAGGATTGGCCAGGCGGTCATCAGAGCATCATCCAGGTGACGAGTGCCGCCACGCCGATCAGCATGGCGAAGGCATAGTGATAGAGGTAGCCGGTCTGCAACTTGACGACCCGGTTGGTGACGTCGACGACACGCGCCGAAATGCCGTCCGGACCGAGCCCGTCAATGATGGTGCCGTCGCCGGTCTTCCACAGGAACCGGCCGAGCGCCTTGGCCGGGCGCACGAACAGGACGTCGTAGAGCTCGTCGAAATACCATTTGTTGAGCAGGAAGGCATAGAGCAGGCGATGGTTGGCGGCGACACTCCGGGGCAGTTCCGGCGAGCGTATGTAGAACTTCCAGGCGACGGCAAAGCCGATGACCATGGCGACGAACGGTGCCAGTTCCACCCACAGCGGCAATTCGTGGATCTCGTGCAGGATGTGGTTGTCCGGCAGCGTGAACAGCGACGCCTTCCAGAACTCGGCGTAGCCTTCGCCGATGAATGCGCCGTGGAAGATGACGCCGGCAAACAGCGCGCCGGCGGCCAGGATGAACAGCGGCACCAGCATCACCGGCGGCGATTCATGGACATGGTGCATGACGTCGTGGCTCGCCCGCGGCTCGCCGTGGAAGGTCATGAAGATCAGCCGCCAGGAGTAGAAAGAGGTGAAGCAGGCGGCGATGACCAGCAGGATGAAGGCGAGGCCGGCGACCGAATTGTGCCCGGCAAAGGCAGCCTCGATGATGGCATCCTTGGAGAAGAAGCCGGCGGTGCCGATGACTGTCACCGGAATGCCGACGCCGGTCAGCGCCAGCGTGCCGATCACCATCATCCAGTAGGTCTTCGGAATGAGCTTCCGCAGGCCACCCATCTTGCGCATGTCCTGCTCGTCGGAGACAGCATGGATGACCGAGCCCGAACCGAGGAACAGGAGCGCCTTGAAGAAGGCGTGCGTGAACAGATGGAAGATGGCGGCGCCATAAGCACCGACGCCGAGCGCCACGAACATGTAGCCAAGCTGCGAGCAGGTCGAATAGGCGATGACGCGCTTGATGTCGTTCTGGACCAGGCCGACGGTCGCCGCGAAGAAGGCGGTGAAGGCGCCGATGAAGGTCACCACCGTCAGCGCCGAATGCGACAGCTCAAACAGCGGCGACAGGCGCGCCAGCATGAACACGCCGGCGGTGACCATGGTGGCGGCATGGATGAGCGCGGAGACCGGCGTCGGGCCTTCCATGGCGTCCGGCAGCCAGGTGTGCAGCGGCACCTGCGCCGACTTGCCCATGGCGCCCATGAACAGCAGCAGGCAGACGATGGTCATGGCTGCGTGTTTGTCGAGCGCATAGCCAAGGAAGGTGAGAACGGCAGCACCGTGCTCGGCGCCTTCGGCTGGAATGAACGTCGCGGCATTGGCGAAGATGGTGCCGAGATTGACCGAGCCGAACAGCACGAAGACGCCGAAAATGCCGAGTGCGAAGCCGAAATCGCCGACGCGGTTGACGACGAAGGCCTTGATGGCAGCGGCATTGGCCGACGGTTTTTTATACCAGAAGCCGATCAGCAGGTAGGAAGCGAGACCCACCCCTTCCCAGCCGAAGAACATCTGCACCAGATTGTCGGCCGTCACCAGCATCAGCATGGCGAAGGTGAACAGCGACAGATAGGCAAAGAAGCGCGGCCGGTTCGGATCGTGGTGCATGTAGCCGATCGAATAGATGTGAACCAGCGCCGACACGGTGTTGACCACGACCAGCATGACCACCGTCAGCGTGTCGATCCTGAGCGCCCAGGAGGCGTCGAGCCCGCCCGACTGGATCCAGCGCAGCACCGGCACAGTGAACACCTCGCCCTCGCCGAAACCGACGCTGAAGAAGGCGACCCAGGACAGCACGGCCGAAATCACCAGGAAGCCCGAGGTGATGTATTCCGATGCCTTGGCGCCGAGCGAATTGCCGAACAAGCCGACAATCAGGAAGCCGAGCAGCGGAAGGAAGACGATCGCTTGATACATGTTAGCCCCGTCAACCCTTCATCTGGTTCACGTCTTCGACCGCGATCGAGCCGCGGTTGCGGAAGAAGACGACGAGAATGGCAAGACCGATGGCCGCCTCGGCGGCGGCGACCGTCAGCACGAACAGCGCAAACACCTGTCCGACGAGATCGCCGAGCGCCGCCGAGAAGGCGACGAAATTGATGTTGACCGCCAAGAGGATCAGCTCGATCGACATCAGGATGACGATGATGTTGCGGCGGTTGAGGAAGATGCCGAACACGCCGAGCGTGAACAGGATCGCCGATACGGTCAAATAATGTGCGATGCCGACGATCATGGCCAGATCAAACCTTTCCCGGCATTTGTTGAATCATTGAACGTGCAGATACGATGGCGTCCAAAAGGCTGTCTATGGCAGCAGGCTCGAAGATAACTGTTGCATCATTCCGGCCTGCCCCCTGAACGTATGTGAAATCTTCGCTCTTGATGTTCAGCGTAAGATTCCCGTCGCGATTCCAGACGAATACCCAGGCCTTTTCAGTCGAATCAACCCGCCAAGAGGCAACCTGCTCTCCCCAGTATTTTTTCTTCAAACGACCGAACATCGTCAGAGCCCCTCGCCTGACTTGACCTTGCGGATTTCCATGCCCGTTGCCGGCGTGCGGCCGACCTGGGCAGCGATCGACTGCCGCTTGACCCCTTCCTTGTGGCGCAGCGTCAAGACGATGGCGCCGATCATGGCGACCAAAAGCACGAGGCCCGAAATCTGGAAGTAGTAGAGGTAGTCGGTATAGAGGATGTCGCCCAGCGCAGCGGTGTTGGTCCGCGCGGCGAGATCCGGGATGGGCTTCGACACCGTCGAGGCCAGCTGCGGCGCGAACGTATAGCCGCCGAGCACGATGATCAGTTCCGCCGCCAGGATCAGCCCGACCAGCGCGCCGATCGGTGCATATTGCAGGGCGCCTTCCTTCATCTCGGCGAAGTCGACATCGAGCATCATGACGACGAACAGGAACAGCACCATGACCGCGCCGACATAGACGACGAGCAGGATCATCGCCAGGAACTCGGCGCCCGTCAGCATGAACAGGCCGGCGGCGTTGAAGAAGGTCAGGATCAGGAACAGCACGGAATGCACGGGGTTACGCGACGAAATGACCATGAAGGCCGACGCCACCGCGACAAAGGCGAAGAGGTAGAAAAAGGCCGCCTCTAGTCCACTCAGCATTGGGGATCCCCCGGGTTCCTGTCCGAAACAGGACATCCGTCCTGTTCGATGTTTGCGACCGCCTCCGGCCGGCAAGTTGCGTGTTCCTTAGACGAGGCCCCTCGCCCCGTCCATGCGTCAAATGTCAGCGATAGGGCGAGTCCAGCGAGATGTTGCGCGCCAGTTCGCGCTCCCACCGGTCGCCATTCGCCAGCAGCCTGTCCTTGTCGTAGTAAAGCTCCTCGCGGGTCTCCGTCGCGAACTCGAAATTCGGCCCCTCGACGATGGCGTCGACCGGGCAGGCTTCCTGACAGAAGCCGCAATAGATGCACTTCACCATGTCGATGTCGTAGCGCACGGTGCGGCGTGTGCCGTCATTGCGGCGCGGGCCGGCCTCGATGGTGATCGCCTGCGCCGGGCAGATCGCTTCGCACAGCTTGCAGGCAATGCAGCGTTCTTCCCCATTGGGATAGCGGCGCAGCGCATGCTCGCCCCGGAAGCGCGGGCTGATCGGCCCCTTCTCGTGCGGATAGTTGATCGTCTCCTTCGGCGCGAAGAACTGGCGCATCGACAGGAAGAAGGCGCTGACGAAATCCTGCAGCAGCAGCGATTTGGCGGCTTGGCCGAGAGCGGACATCACGCAAACCCCGTGATCTTGAGGAAGGCAGCGACGATTACCACCATCGCCAGCGAGATCGGCAGGAAGACTTTCCAGCCAAGGCGCATCAGCTGGTCGTAGCGGTAGCGCGGCACGAAAGCCTTCACCATCGAGAACATGAAGAACATCAGGCAGATCTTGAGCACGAACCAGATCACGCCGGGCACCCAGGTGAAGGGCGCGAAGTCGAAGGGCGGCAGCCAACCGCCGAGGAACAGGATGGTGGCCAAAGCGCACATCATCACCACGGCGACATATTCACCGAGGAAGAACAAAAGGAACGGCGTCGACGAATATTCGACCATATGGCCGGCGACCAGTTCCGACTCGGCTTCCACCAGATCGAAGGGCGGGCGGTTCGTCTCGGCCAGCGCCGAGATGAAAAAGATGACGAACATCGGGAACAGCGCCAGCCAGTGCCAGTCGAGGAAGCTGTTGGGCAGGCCGAGCTTGGTGCCCAGCCCGTCCTGCTGCGACATCACGATGTCCGACAGGTTGAGCGAGCCGACGCAAAGCAGCACGGTGACGATGACGAAACCGATCGAGACTTCGTAGGACACCATCTGCGCCGCCGAGCGCAGCGCGCCGAGGAACGGGTATTTCGAATTGGAAGCCCAGCCGCCCATGATCACGCCATAGACCTCGAGCGAGGAGATGGCGAAGACATAGAGGATGCCGACATTGACGTTGGCGATCGCCCAGCCGGCATTGACGGGAATGACCGCCCAGGCGGAGATCGCGAGCACCGCGGACACCAGCGGCGCCAGCAGGAAGACGCCCTTGTTGGCGCCGGACGGAATGACCGGCTCCTTGAAGACGAATTTCAACAGATCGGCGAAAGCCTGCAGCGTGCCCCAGGGGCCGACGACGTTCGGGCCGCGGCGCAGCTGCACCGCCGCCCAGATCTTGCGATCGGCATAAAGCAGATAGGCGACCCCGATCAGCAAAACGACGATCAGCACGACCGACTTCAAAATGATGATCAGCGCCGGCAGCACGTAGAAGGAGAAGAAAGTGTCCATGTCTACTCTGCCGCCTGCCTGAAGCCGTTTTTCGCCAGCGCCGAGCATTCCCCCATGACGGCCGAGGCCCGTGCGATCGGGTTGGTCAGATAGAAATCCTGGACTGGCGAGGTGAAAGTGCCCTTGTTCAGCCGCCCGCCGAGCTTCGCCACCTTGGCGATATCCTCGGCATTGCCGGCCTCGACATGGTCGATGCGGGCGAGATGCGGGTATTCGCCATAGAGCTTGGCGCGCAGCTGCTGCAGCGAATCGAACGGCAACTTCTTGCCGAGCACATCCGACAGCGCCCGCAGGATCGCCCAGTCTTCGCGGGCATCGCCCGGCGCGAAGCCGGCGCGGTTGGTCTGCTGCACGCGTCCCTCGGTGTTGACGTAGGTGCCCGACTTCTCGGTGTAGGCAGCACCCGGCAGAATGACATTGGCGCGGTGCGCGCCGGCATCGCCATGGGTGCCGACATAGACGACGAAGGCGCCGCCGGTCTTGCCCATGTCGATCTCGTCGGCGCCGAGCAGGAACAGCACATCGCTCTCGCCGAGCATGCCGGCGACATTCTTGCCGCCCTCGCCCGGCACGAAGCCGACATCGAGGCCGCCGACACGGGCAGCTGCATTGTGCAGCACGGCAAAGCCGTTCCAGTCGGCGCGGGCGGCGTTCACAGCGCCGGCAAGCTTCGCTGCCTGGCCGAGGACCGCAGAGCCATCGGCGCGCGCGAGTGCGCCCTGGCCGACAATGATCAGCGGATGCGTCGCCTTCTTCAGCACCTGGAAGAACGTGCCGTTGCCGTCGGCCAAATCCTTCAGCGATTCCGGACCGGCACCGAGCTGTTCATACTCGTAGCGTGTGTCGCCGACCTCACCGATGACGCCGACCGGCAGGTTGCCGATGCGCCAGCGCTTGCGGATGCGGGCGTTGAGCACCGAGGCCTCGAAGCGCGGATTGGCGCCGATGATCAGCACTGCGTCGGCCTGCTCGATGCCTTCAATGGTCGGGTTGAAGATATAGCTGGCGCGACCGAGCGCCGGATTGAGTGCGGCGCCATCCTGACGGCAATCGGTGTTCTTCGAGCCCAGCGCAGCCATCAGCTGCTTGAGCGCATAGATCTCTTCGACAGCGGCCAGATCGCCGGCAATCGCGCCGATCTTCTCGGGCGAAGCCTTGGACACCGCATCCTTGATCGCGGCGAACGCCTCGGCCCAGCTGGCGGGCGCCAACTTGCCGTCCTTGCGCACATAGGGGCGGTCGAGGCGCTGCGTGCGCAACCCGTCCCAGATGAAGCGGGTCTTGTCGGAAATCCACTCCTCGTTCACCGCCTCGTTGACGCGCGGCAGGATGCGCATCACTTCGCGGCCTCTCGAGTCGACGCGGATCGCCGAGCCGACCGCGTCCATCACGTCGATGGATTCGGTCTTGGTCAGCTCCCACGGCCGCGCCTGGAAGGCGAACGGCTTCGAGGTCAGCGCACCGACCGGGCAAAGGTCAATGACATTGCCCTGCAGTTCCGAGGTCATAGCGCTTTCGAGATAGGTGGTGATCTCGGCATCCTCGCCGCGGCCGATCAGGCCAAGCTCGGAAATGCCGGCGACTTCCGTGGTGAAGCGGACGCAGCGCGTGCAATGGATGCAGCGGTTCATCACCGTCTTGACCAGCGGGCCGATATACTTGTCTTCGACCGCGCGCTTGTTCTCGTGATAGCGCGAGGAATCGACGCCGAAGGCCATCGCCTGGTCCTGCAGGTCGCATTCGCCGCCCTGGTCGCAGATCGGGCAATCCAGCGGATGGTTGATCAGCAGGAACTCCATCACGCCTTCCCGGGCCTTCTTGACCATCGGCGTGTTGGTGAAGATTTCCGGCGGCTCGCCGTTCGGGCCGGGGCGCAGGTCGCGCACGCCCATGGCGCAGGAAGCCTGCGGCTTGGGCGGCCCGCCCTTCACCTCGATCAGGCACATGCGGCAATTGCCGGCGATCGACAGCCGCTCATGGAAGCAGAAGCGCGGCACTTCCGCACCGGCGTCCTCGGCCGCCTGCAGCAGCGTGTAGTGGTCGGGTACAGTGATCTCTTTCCCGTCGACCTTGAGCTTTGCCATCAATTGCCCCCGGCGGTTTTCGCCGTCTCATATGCCTGAAACAGATCGCTCAACTTGATGCCATTGATCATCATGCCGGCGACTTCAGCGTTTTCTATCTTCACGTTGCTCATATTCACGTCGTTGAAAGATGCGTTCGAAAGATCCGCATCCTCCACCAGGGCCGCCGACAGGTTGACATTGCGAAACTGTGTGTTCGACAGGTTCACATCGTCAAATCTGGAGTTACTGACGATGGCATTGCGTACATCGAGAACTTCGCTCCTGTCGTGGACATCCATGCCTGCCCCCTACCTCTTCGCCTTGGCGGCCAGCGTCAGCGCCGCCGCCTGGCGGGTCCACTCGTCGCGGCCGATACGGCCCGTGAGCGACAGGTAATCCTCGACCCAGGCAATCTCTTCCGGCGTCCATGCGGCGATCTGGGCGTAGGTCCAGATGCCGAGGCCGTTCAGCACTTTTTCGAGCTTCGGCCCGATGCCCGTTATCGCCTTGAAATCCGACGGCTTGGACGGGCGCGCAATGGTCTTGGGCTGCCTGAAATCCTCCGGCATCAACCCGGTCGTTGCGTCTTCGGCGACCGGATCCGCCTTCTCCGGCTCGGCATCGACGGTGCGGGCGGCAATATCGGTCACGTCCTGCGCAAAGGTCTGCGCCTCGGCGATCAGGGTCTTGGTCGCCGCGCGTGCCTTGGTGGCGGGAGCGGTCTCCGAATAACGCTCGGCGCGCTGCTCGAAATCATCGATGATCGGCTGGAAAATCCGCTGTGATGTCTCGACGGCCCCCGACCATGCGCCGAGCCAGACGCCAAAGGCGTGGTTGGCGAGGCCGAAGCCAAGCGCCGACATGGCGGCGGCACCGGCGACAGGATGCGCGAGAAGGTTGACGGCGCTGGCCATCTCCCTCGGCATCATCCTGGTCAAATCCCGGTTCATTTTCTCAAGCTCATCCATTTTGGGCATCAAAGGGTTCGAATACGGCGCCATAGACATCTCCTGGTCGTTTCTTCGTCTGCCCCGCCCCGCATGTTCAGTCCCGGGCTTCACGCCCGTATTTCAAGTCGTCGTCTATTCCGCCGCCACCATCACCGGCTCGGCCCGGTGCGCGTTGCGCGAAAACTCGTCGATGCGCCGCTCCACCTCGCCGCGGAAATGCCGCATCAGGCCCTGGATCGGCCATGCCGCCGCGTCGCCCAGCGCGCAGATCGTATGGCCTTCCACCTGCTTGGTGACGTCGAGCAGCATATCGATCTCGCGCTTCTGCGCCTCGCCGCGCACCAGCCGCTCCATCACCCGCCACATCCAGCCGGTGCCTTCGCGGCACGGCGTGCACTGGCCGCAGCTTTCATGCTTGTAGAAATAGGAAAGCCTGGCGATCGCCTTCACGATATCGGTCGACTTGTCCATGACGATGACAGCCGCCGTGCCGAGGCCGGATTTGAGATCGCGCAGCGCGTCGAAATCCATCGGCGCATCGATGATCTGCTCGGCCGGCACCAGCGGCACTGAAGCGCCGCCCGGAATGACCGCGAGCAGATTGTCCCAGCCGCCGCGAATGCCGCCGCAATGCGTCTCGATCAGCTCGCGGAACGGGATCGACATCGCCTCTTCGACGGTGCACGGATTGTTGACGTGGCCGGAGATGCAAAACAGCTTGGTGCCGACATTGTTGGGCCTGCCGAAGGACGAGAACCAGGCAGCACCCCGGCGCAAAATGGTCGGCGCCACCGCGATCGACTCGACATTGTTCACGGTTGTCGGACAACCATACAAGCCGACATTGGCCGGGAATGGCGGCTTCAGCCGCGGCTGGCCCTTCTTGCCTTCGAGGCTTTCGAGCAGCGCTGTCTCCTCGCCGCAGATGTAGGCGCCGGCACCGTGATGCATGTAGATGTCGAAATCGTAGCCGGACGTGTTGTTCTTGCCGATCAGCTTGGCCTCATAGGCCTCGTCGATGGCGCGCTGCAGCGCCTCGCGCTCCCTGACGAACTCGCCGCGCACATAGATGTAGGCGGCGACCGCGCCCATGGCGAAGCCGGCAATGAACGAGCCCTCGACCAGCGTGTGCGGATCGTTGCGCAATATGTCGCGGTCCTTGCACGTGCCGGGCTCGGATTCGTCGGCATTAACAACGAGATAGCTCGGCCTTCCGTCGCTCTGCTTGGGCATGAACGACCATTTCAGCCCGGTCGGGAAGCCGGCGCCGCCACGGCCGCGCAGGCCCGACGCCTTCATTTCGTTGACGATCCATTCGCGCCCCTTGGCGATGATGCCAGGCGTGTTGTCCCAGGCGCCGCGCGCCATGGCGCCGGCCAGCGACTTGTCGAAGAGGCCGTAGATGTTGTTGAAGATGCGGTCTTGATCCTGAAGCATGTTTCGTCCCTCAGACCGGCTTCTTGCCGAAGACGCGGATGTATTCGGCGACGCCGCCCTTGGCGAGCGCCTTGGCTTGGCCGACCCAGTCGTCGCGGTCGATGCGGCCGTGGAAGGACAGATAGCCGTCCACCCACTCGCGCTCGGCCTTCTTCCAGGACGCCACCTGCGCGAAGGTGAAGATGCCCAGCGAATGCAGCGTGGTCTCGATCTTCGGGCCAACACCCGAGATCAGCTTGAGATCGTCGACCGCGGCCGGCCTGTCGATGCCGGCCGGACGGTTCTTGTCCTCGAGCGACGGTTTTGCCGGCTTAGCGGCAGCCTTGCTCGGCGCAGGCGTGGCCGCTGGAGCCTTGGCTTCCGGCGCCTTGAAGGCGGCTGCCGGCGCGGCCGTGGTCTTCGGGCCATTGCGCTGCTTGGCGACTTTCTCGACTTCAGGCGCCGCCGTGTTGGCGTTGGCGGCCGAATGCAGCGGCGCCGAGACGCTCGCCGCTTTTTCGGTCGCCGGTGCAACTTTTGCCGCCGAAGGCGACTTGAGCGCCGGACTGGTTTCCGGCGCATCGGTCTTCGGCTTGCCGGCATTGGATGGCGCAACCGGAGCGGCTGCCGGCGCAGCAGAGGCCGCAGGCGCTGCGGTAGCTGCCGGCGCAGCAGAGGCCGCAGGCGCTGCGGTAGCTGCCGGGGCGGCGGAGGCTGCCTGGGCAGCCTTGGTCGCCGCTTTGGCTTCCTTGTCGCGCGTCGCCTTGAGGATCGCCTTTTCGCTCTTCAGCGTCGTCAGGCCGGGGGCCGGCTCCGAGCCGGTGCGGCCGTTCTGCGGTCCCGTGGGCACCGAGGCACCCTTGCCCGCATCGTAGAGATCGATGATTTCCGCCAGCCGCTCCGGCGTCAGATCCTCGAACGTATCCTTGAACACCATGACCATCGGCGCGTTGACGCAGGCGCCGAGGCATTCGACCTCTTCCCACGACAGCGTGCCCTTGTCGTTGGTGTGGAACTGGTCGTGGTGGATTTTCGAGCGGCACACATCCATCAGCGCTTCCGAGCCGCGCAGCATGCAGGGCGTGGTGCCGCAGACCTGGATATGCGCGCGCGTGCCAACCGGGTTGAGCTGGTACTGCGTGTAGAAGGTCGCGACCTCAAGCCCGCGAATGCGCGGCATGCCGAGCATGTCCGAAATGGTCTCGATCGCCGCCTTGGTGACCCAGCCTTCCTGCTCCTGCGCAATCATCAGCAAGGGAATGATCGCCGACTGTTCGCGGCCCTTCGGATATTTCTTGATCCATTGCTTGGCCACCGCCGCATTCGCCCGGTTGAAGGCGAAGGAGGCTGGCTGGACGCTGGCTTCTGCGAGACGGCGGACTGACATTTAGCGATCGACCTCACCAAACACGATGTCGAGGGAGCCGAGAACGGCGGTGACGTCGGCCAACATGTGGCCGCGGCAAAGGAAATCCATGGCCTGCAGATGCGCGAAGCCGGGGGCGCGCAGCTTGCAGCGGTACGGCTTGTTGGTGCCGTCGGAGACGAGATAGACGCCGAACTCGCCCTTAGGCGCCTCGACGGCGGCATAGACCTCGCCGGCCGGCACGCGGTAGCCTTCGGTGTAGAGCTTGAAATGATGGATCAGCGCTTCCATCGAGCGCTTCATCGCCTGACGCTTGGGCGGCACCACCTTGCCGTCGAGGTTCGACACCGGTCCGACGCTTTCCTTGCCGAGCAGCAGATCGACGCACTGGCGCATGATCTTGGCCGACTGGCGCATCTCTTCCATGCGCACGAGGTAGCGGTCGTAGCAGTCGCCGTTCTTGCCGATCGGGATGTCGAAATCCATCTCGGAATAGCATTCATAGGGCTGCGACTTGCGCAGGTCCCAGGCAGCGCCCGAGCCGCGCACCATGACGCCGGAGAAACCCCAGGCCCAGGCATCGGCCAGCGACACCGTGCCGATATCGACATTGCGCTGCTTGAAGATGCGGTTGCCGGTCAGCAGTCTGTCAAGATCGTCGAGCGACTTCAGGAACGGATCGATCCACTTGCCGATGTCTTCGACCAGTTTTTGCGGCAGGTCCTGGTGCACGCCGCCCGGACGGAAATAGGCCGCATGCATGCGCGAACCCGAGGCGCGCTCATAGAACACCATCAGCTTTTCGCGTTCGACGAAGCCCCACAGCGGCGGCGTCAGCGCGCCAATGTCGAGCGCCTGCGTCGTCACATTGAGGATGTGCGACATGATGCGGCCGATCTCGCAATAGAGCACGCGGATCAGCTGGCCGCGCTTCGGCACCTCGATACCGAGCAGCCGCTCGGCAGCGAGCGCGAAGGCATGCTCCTGGTTCATCGGCGCGCAATAGTCGAGCCGGTCGAGATAGGGCACCGCCTGCAGGTAGGTCTTGTGCTCGATCAGCTTTTCGGTGCCGCGGTGGAGCAAGCCGATATGCGGATCGACGCGATCCACGACCTCTCCGTCCAACTCAAGCACCAGGCGCAAAACACCATGCGCTGCAGGGTGTTGAGGTCCGAAGTTGATGTTAAAATTGCGGACGGAGGTTTCGGCCATTCTGGCGCCTCAATTCGTCTTGGCTTTTTCGTCCCCAGGCAGCACGTAGTCGGTGCCTTCCCACGGGGAAAGAAAATCGAAATTGCGGAATTCCTGCTTCAATTCCACCGGCTCGTAGATGACGCGCTTGGCTTCGTCGTCGTAGCGGACTTCGACGAAACCGGTCAGCGGGAAATCCTTGCGCAGCGGGTGGCCCTCAAAGCCGTAATCCGTGAGGATGCGGCGCAGATCCGGATGGCCCGAGAACAAGACGCCATAGAGATCGTAGGTCTCGCGCTCGAACCAGTCGGCGCCGGGATAAACTGATGTCAGCGACGGCACCAGCGTCTCTTCGTCGGCCTGGACCTTGATGCGGATGCGCAAATTCTGCTTCGGCGACAGCAAGTGGTAGACGACGTCGAAGCGCTTGATCCGCGACGGATAGTCGGCGCCGCAGACATCGATGATCGAGATGAACTGGCAACCTGCATCGTTGCGCAGGAAGGTTGTCACGTCGATCAGGTCGCCGGGCTCGACCGAGATCGTCAGTTCGCCATAGGCCAGCACCGCGTCATGGACGCGGCCCGGCAGCTTTTCGCCGAGATAGGTCGACAGTTCGCTAAGGGATGCGGCCATGGATTTACCGTTCGATCGTGCCGGTGCGGCGGATTTTCTTCTGCAGCAGAAGAATGCCGTAGAGCAGCGCTTCGGCGCTCGGCGGGCAGCCGGGCACATAGATGTCGACCGGCACGATGCGGTCGCAGCCGCGCACCACCGAATAGGAATAGTGGTAGTAGCCGCCACCATTGGCGCAAGAGCCCATCGAGATGACGTAGCGCGGCTCCGGCATCTGGTCGTAGACCTTGCGCAGCGCCGGCGCCATCTTGTTGGTCAGCGTTCCGGCGACGATCATGATGTCGGACTGGCGCGGCGACGCGCGCGGCGCAACACCAAAGCGCTCCGAATCGTAGCGCGGCATCGAGGTGTGGATCATCTCGACGGCGCAGCACGCCAGACCGAACGTCATGAACATCAGCGAGCCGCTGCGCGCCCAGGTGATCAGCGCCTCGGTCGAGGTGACCAGAAACCCCTTGTCGGCGAGTTCATTGTTGATCTCGAGGAAGAACGGATCGTCAGAACCGACCGGACGTCCGGTATTGGGGTCGATCAGGCCCTTGGGCTTCGGCGCGACGAGTGTGCCGGAACTGTCGTTCAATCCCATTCCAGCGCTCCTTTTTTCCATTCATAGGCGAAGCCGATGGTCAGCACCGCCAAAAACACCATCATCGACCAGAAACCGAGCATGCCGATCTTCGAGAACGACACCGCCCACGGGAACAGGAAGGCCACTTCCAGATCGAAGATGATGAACAGGATCGACACCAGGTAGAAGCGGATGTCGAACTTCATGCGGGCATCGTCGAAGGAGTTGAAGCCGCATTCATAGGCGGAAAGCTTTTCCGGGTCGGGACTGCGGTAGGCCACCAGGAACGGCGCAATGATAAGCGCCAAGCCGACGACTGCCGCCACGGCGATGAAGAGGACGATGGGCAGGTACGAACTGAGCAATGCGTTCATGCTGCGGCTTTCCGTTGGCGGCCAATCCACTTTGATTACAGCAACCAACCCTAATGCGGAAGCGTGACAGTTTAACCGCTGAACCGTTTTAGGTGCCTATGCTGCAACGCGGCGAGGGTTAGCGCAGGGCTTTGAGCGAAGCAAGTCAAACCTTGTTCAAAACGCAGTGCTGGACGGCAGGTCGGGAAAAACTGGTCCGATCTCCTCCTGTTTGATTTCCTTCATTTTTTACTCCACTTTTGTCTCCTGACATGTCTCCCGCCACAAGCCTGCTAGCATCGCCGGAATCACCGGCTAGAAATATGAGAACAGGACCAGGCAAAGGCATCTTGATGAAGGACAAAATATCGCTCGCCATGGCCAGGCGGATCGCGCTCGCCGCGCAGGGTTTTACCGATCCGCGTCCGGGCGGCACACCCGACCGCCGCCACCTCGCCCGCGTACTCTCGCGCACCGGCCTGCTGCAGATCGATTCCGTCAGCGCCGTAGTTCGCGCCCACTATATGCCGCTCTATTCGCGCCTTGGCCCCTACCCGCTGGCCTTGCTCGACAATGCCGCCGTCACCCGCAAGCGCACCGTGTTCGAATACTGGGCGCATGAGGCCTCCTTCCTGCCGGTCGAGACCTGGCCACTGATGCGCTGGCGCATGCAGCGCGCCGAGAGCGGCGACGAAATGTATCTGGGGCTGGCCAAATGGGGCCGCGAGCACGCCGCCTATATCGAAGAGATCTACCGCGCGGTCGCCGAGCGCGGCCCGATCGCCGCTTCGGCGCTCGAAGGCCAAAAGGGTTCGGGCGGCTGGTGGGGCTGGAGCCACGCCAAGCACGCCTTCGAATGGCTGTTCTGGGCCGGCCGCATCACCACGGCCCACCGGCGCGGCTTCGAGCGCTTCTACGACCTGCCCGAGCGCGTGCTGCCGCAGGCGATCCTCGATCTGCCGGTGCCGGCGGCCGAGGACGCGCACCGCGAATTGCTGCGCATTTCCGCCCGCGCCCATGGCATCGCCACCTCAGGCGACCTGCGCGACTATTTCCGCCTGTCGCCGGCCGATATGAAGGGTCGGCTTGAGGAACTGGTCGAGTTGGGCGAATTGCTGCCGGTGCGCGTCGAAGGCTGGGACAAGCCGGCTTACCTCCACAAGGACGCTCGCCTGCCGCGCCGGATCGAGGCCCGCGCTCTGCTGGCGCCGTTCGATCCCGTCGTCTTCGAGCGGTCGCGCAGCGAGCGGCTGTTCGATTTCCACTACCGCATTGAGATCTACACCCCTGCCGACAAGCGCCAATACGGCTATTACGTCCTGCCCTTCCTGCTTGGCGAGCGGATCGTGGGCCGAGTCGACCTCAAGGCCGACCGTCCGGCCAGCGTGCTGCGCGTCCATGCTGCCTATTCGGAGCCCGGCGCACCGCCCGAAACAGCCGCGCAACTCTTCGAGGAACTGAAGCAGATGCAGGGCTGGCTTGGGCTTGAGCGCATCGAAGTGACGCCTGCCGGCGATCTTGGGCAGCCCCTGGCCGACATCGCCATGTCGTAGCCGTGCGTTGACACCGCTGCCTGCAAAAGCCTAAATCCGCTGCAGACGGTCCCCTGCCCGCAACGGCTGGGGCTAAGAGGGAATGCGGTGCGGGATGAAATCCCAAATCCGCGGCTGTCCCCGCAACTGTAAGCGACGAGCCAAGGCCGAATGCCACTGGGTAACACCGGGAAGGCGGCTAACCAAGGCGACGACTCGCGAGCCAGGAGACCTGCCGTCTGCGACAGAAGAATCCGATCGCCTGGCGGGTTTCCGGGCAAGGAGCCCGGTTTTTGGACCAGAACAGCAGTTTTTCGGCTGGCACAGCGGATGTTTCGTCCGCCGATGGCGATGCCTTGGCCGGCGTGACCGTCATCGTCTGCGCCTCCTGCCGCGACGAGACCGGCTCCGACGCGCATCCTCGCGCCGGCGCAGTGCTGGCCGAAGACACGCGCCGCGCAGCTGCGGCTGACAATATCCGTGTCCGCACAGTCGAATGCCTCGGCAACTGCAAGCGTCGGCTCAGCGCCGCCATCCTGCGTGACGGCTGCTGGAGCTATGTCTTCGGTGACCTGACCGCGGCCAGCGGCGCCGACCTCGTCACCGGCGCCAAACTCTTCGCCACCTCGACCGACGGCCTCATCCCCTGGCGCGGCCGGCCCGATAGCCTCAAGCGCGGCCTCGTTGCCCGCATCCCGCCCCTCGATATGCTGAAGGACTGACCATGAACGCTCCAAATCCGGCCGGCAATCTCTCCCGTGTTCCCTGCACGGTCGTCACCGGCTTCCTCGGTGCCGGCAAGACGACGCTGGTCCGCCATCTCCTGGAAAACGCCGGCGGCAAGCGCATCGCCATCATCGTCAACGAGTTCGGCGACATCGGCATTGACGGCGAGATTTTGAAAGGCTGCGGCATCGACACCTGCCCCGAGGAAAACATCGTCGAACTGGCCAATGGCTGCATCTGCTGCACCGTTGCCGACGATTTCGTGCCCGCGCTCGACAAAATCCTCGCGCTGACGCCGAAGGTCGACCATATCCTGATCGAGACCTCGGGCCTGGCGCTGCCCAAGCCGCTGGTCCAGGCCTTCCAGTGGCCGAGCGTGAAAAGCCGCGTCACGGTCGATGGCGTCATCGCCGTGGTCGACGGTCCGGCGCTGGCTGAGGGACGCGTTGCCAACGACATGGACGCCTTGCAGGCGCAGCGTGTCCAGGACGAGACGCTCGACCATGACGATCCGGTCGAAGAGGTGTTCGAGGACCAGATCGCCTGCGCCGACCTGATCATCCTGTCGAAGAGCGATTTGATGGACGCCGCCGGTTCGGCCCGTGCCAACGCCATCATCGGCGAACATTCCGCCCGCGCCGTGAAGATTGTGGCGACGGCGCACGGCAAGGTCGATCCCTCTGTCCTGCTCGGCCTCGGCCTCGCCGTCGAGGACGACATCGAGAACCGCAAGTCGCATCATGATGGCGCGTTCGATCACGAGCATGATGATTTCGACACATTCATTGTCGACATTCCCTCCATCGCCAATCCGGATGAACTGGCCAGGCGCGTCGCCACCGTCGCCGAGGAAGAGAATGTGTTGCGCGTCAAAGGCTTCGTCGATGTCGGCGGCAAGCCGATGCGGCTTTTGCTGCAGGCCGTCGGCCCGCGCGTCAATCATTACTATGACCGCGCCTGGACAGCCGACGACGACCGCCGCTCGCGTCTGGTCGTCATTGGCCTGAAGGGGCTGAACCGCCCGGCGATCGAGCGTATACTCGCCGGCTGACCCAGCAGCAATTCCAGGAAAAGTGTGAAACGGTTTTCCGTCCGGAATTGCGTAAAAACAAGGAGATAGAGCGGTTCGCCGTTTCCGTGAAACGGTGAAACGCGATAGGCCGCAATGCACATACTCACCACGACTTCCGCCTCGCTCGACGATCTCGCCGAGCCAGTTGATCTCAGGCAGACGCCGGCGGATATCGTGGCGCTGTCCTTCACCGACAGCGACCTCGCCGGACTGGCGGCGGCTTGGAAGGCCGATGCCGGCCGCCTGCCCTCGATGCGGCTGGCGGCGCTCCGCGACCTGCGCCATCCCATGTCCGTCGACCTCTGGGTCGACAGCGTCGCCCGCCACGCCAAGGTGATTTTGGTGCGCATCCTCGGCGGCTACGACTGGTGGCGCTACGGCTGCGACCAGCTCGCCGCGACCGCCCGCGCCCACGGCATCAAACTGGCGCTGCTGCCCGGCGAAAGCCACGACGAGGACCTGCGCCTGATCGAAGCCTCGACGCTGCCGCGCCAAGAGCTGGACGGCCTGCTGGGTTATTTCCGCGAGGGCGGCCCGGCGAATATGAGCGCGCTGATGCAGAAGTTGGCGGGGTTGGCTGGGGCCGATGTGGCGGCAGTTGGGCCGGTCGCGGTACCGAAAGCCGGCTACTACGAACCAGGCCGCGGCGTGGTCCCCCTTCCCCTTGAGGGGAGGGTCCGGCCGCAGGCCGGGGGTGGGGTCGCCGGTGAAGTGCGCCGACGCTTTGAGGCGCCGCAAGACAAAGCGTCGAATCCAGTCGAACCGACCCCACCCGGCCCTGCGGGCCACCCTCCCCTCAAGGGGGAGGGAAAGGTCATGCCGATCCTCTTCTACCGCTCGATGCTGCTGGCTGCCGATGTCGCGCCCATCGACGCGCTTGTCGAAGCACTCCGCCGGCGCGGCATCGCCCCTGCCCCCATCTTCGTCTCCAGCCTGAAAGACCCGACGTCCCTCGCCTTCGTCGAAACCGCGCTGGCCTCGCTGAACCCCACCGCCATCATCACCGCCACCGCCTTCGCTTCCGGCGCCGAACCGGGCGTCGAGACCCTGTTCGACCGTGCCGGTGTGCCCGTCTTCCAGGTCATCGTCGCCACCACACGCCGCGACGTCTGGGACAAGAACCAACGCGGCCTGGCACCTGCCGACCTTGCCATGCACGTCGTGCTGCCCGAGCTCGACGGCCGCATCCTTGCCGGCGCGATTTCCTTCAAGGGCGAAAGCGAGACCGACCCTGCGCTCGGCCACCGCGCCTTCGCCAACCGGCCGGAACCGGATCGCGTGGCACAGGTGGCGGATAGGGTAGCGGCCTTCATTCGCCTGCAGGAGACACCGCGTGCGACGCGCAAGCTGGCGATCTTGATTCCCGACTATCCGAGTGCCCCCGGCCGCACCGGCTATGCGGTTGGCCTCGACGTACCGTCCAGCGTGCTGGCTATGCTGCATGACCTGAAGGAGCAGGGCTATGCGGTTGAAGGGATTCCGCAATCGCCGCGCGAGTTGCTGGATACGTTGAAGAGGAGTGGTGATGGGCTGGGGTTGAAGGAGTATCTCCACTTCTCGAAGGGTCTGCCGGTTGGGGCAATGACTGCTGTCGAGGCAGCATGGGGAAAGGCGGAAAAGACAGGTTTGTCCGAGGCACCCCCCTCTGTCCTGCCGGACATCTCCCCCTCGAGGGGGGAGATTAGCGGTTCCTCCGACGACGCCATTCCTGCAGCGCTGGTGATTGGCGAAGGCCGAGGCGAAGGAATAATCTCCCCCCTTGAGGGGGAGATGTCCGGCAGGGCAGAGGGGGGTGTTCAAGCGCCGACCTCGCCGCACTTCCCCTTCCGCGCCGCCACCTTCGGCAACGTTACCGTGGCGCTAGCCCCCGACCGTGGCCGCTCGGCCGACCGCCGCGCCGATTACCACGACCCGACGCTCCCTCCGCGCCACGACCTCATCGCCTTCGGCCTGTGGCTGCGCAAATCCCTCGGTATCCAGGCCCTCATCCATGTCGGCGCCCACGGCACGCTGGAGTGGCTGCCCGGCAAGACCGTCGCGCTGTCGCGAGCCTGTTTTCCCGAGATCGTCACCGGCCCGCTGCCCGTCATTTACCCCTTCATTGTTTCCAACCCCGGCGAAGCCGCACAGGCGAAGCGCCGCATCGCCGCCGTCACGCTCGGCCATTTGCCGCCGCCGCTGGCCGGCGCGGGACTGGACGAGGAGCAGCACAAGCTCGAGCGACTGGTCGACGAATACGCCCAGGCCGACGGCCTCGACCGCCGCCGCCGCGATCGTCTGGCCAAGCTGATCGTCGACACCGCGCAAAAGACCGGCCTTGCGTCCGAAGCGGGCGTCGCCAGAACCGACGCGCCCGACGAAGCGCTGCGCCGCATCGACGCCTGGCTCTGCGACCTCAAGGATTTCGCCATCAAGGACGGGCTGCACATCTATGGCCGCGCACCGGATGGTGAGCCCGACCCGATCCGCCGCCAAAGCGCCGACGCCGAGAAGGCGGCGTTGCTTGCTGCGCTCGACGGCCGCCATATCAAGGCTGGCCCGGCTGGCGCACCGGCGCGCGGACGCTCCGACGTGCTTCCCACCGGCCGCAACCTCTTCACCTCGGACCCGCGCACCATGCCGACACCAACCGCCTATGATCTGGGCCGAGCGGCTGCGGAAGAGGTCGTGCGCGGCTATATGCAGGCACATGGCGACTGGCCGCGCTCGCTGGTCATCGATCTCTGGGGCTCGGCCTCGCTGCGCACCGGCGGCGAGGAGATCGCGCAAGGCCTGGCGCTGATGGGCTGCCGGCCGCAATGGGATACTGCCACCGGCCGCATCACCGGCATAGAGGTGCTGCCCCCGGCCACCCTCGGCCGCCCGCGCGTCGACGTCACCTGGCGCATATCGGGCCTGTTCCGCGACATGTTCCCGACCCAGATCGCGCTGATCGACGCCGCCGCCAACGCCGTTGCCGCCCGCGACGAGGAGGATTCGGAAAACCCGCTCGCGGCCCGGACCCGCGCCGATGGCAAGATCAGCCCGCGCATCTTCGGCACTTCGCCCGGCACCTACGGCGCCGGCGTCGAGGACCTTTTGTCCAGCGGCGACTGGGGCGCACGCGAAGAGATCGGCCGTGCCTATCTCGATGCGACATCGCATGCCTATGGCGGCGCCGAGGGCGAAGGCATCGCCTCCCCCGGCGCTTTCGAGACCCGCATCGCCGAGGCCGATCTTCTCGTCCACACCGGCGACGACCCCGGCCGCGACATTCTCGAAGGCTCCGCCGACGTCGCCTTCATCGGCGGTTTTTCGGCCGCACTCGCGGCGCTCGGACGAAATGCCGATGTCATCGTGCTCGACACCACCGATCCGCAAAAGCCAAAACCGCGATCGGTCAGCGAGGCCGTCTCGCGGGTGGTGCGCGCGCGCGCCGTCAATTCCCGTTTCATCGCCGGCCAGATGCGGCACGGCCCGCGCGGCGCTTCCGAATTCGCCGAGACGGTCGACCGCCTCATCGGCTTTGCCGAAACCACGCACGCCATATCGGGCGCGCTGATCGAAGCCGTGCACGACGCCTATGTCGGCGATCCCCTGGTTCGCGCCTTCATCCTGCGCGAAAACCCGGCCGCAGCCAAAGTCATCGCCGAACGCTTCCTGTCGGCGCGTAGGCGTGGCCTCTGGCATCCCTTGCGCAACTCGATCGACGACGATCTTGCAGCACTCATCGCCGAGGCCGAGGCGCTCGGGGTCGCGGCATGAACGCCTTCTCAAGGCGTGGCGCCTGCCCGGCTCTGTCGGCGCCGATGCAGACAGGCGACGGCCTGCTGGTGCGGTTGAACCCGGTTGCCGGAGGATTGGCGCCGAAGCTGTTGATCGGACTCTGCGAAACCGCCTTGCGCCACGGCAACGGCATCATGGAAGTCACCGCACGCGGTAGCCTGCAGATCCGCGGCCTGACAGTGGAGAGCGCACGGCTTCTGGCTGGGGAGGTCGATGCGCTGGGCATTGCGGTGCGCACCGGCGTGCCAGTCGAGACCGGGCCGCTGGCGGGTATCGATCCGCGGGAGATCGCCGATCCCCAGCCGCTGGCTGAGCGGATCAGGGCGGCGGTTGAGGACGCCGGGCTGACGGCGAGGCTGGGACCGAAGGTTTCGGTGGTTGTCGACGGTGGCGGGCAGCTGGCGATGGATGCGGTTACGGCCGATGTGCGGCTAAGGGCGGTGCGGGCCGGTGCTGGCGTCGTTTGGAACGTGTCGCTTAGCGGCGACGGTCGAAGCGCGACGCCGCTCGCGACGACCGACGAGGATGCGGCGAGGGATATCGCGGTGGCTGCGCTCAGGATGGTCGCGGAGAAAGGGCGCGAAGCGCACGCTCGGGATTTATCGGAGAGACAACTAGCTTCTCTCGCAGCTTGGCATTCCGTCACACCCCCCTCTGTCCTGCCGGACATCTCCCCCTCAAGGGGGGAGATTGAGCTCTCATCTCGGCTTTTGCCAATCGCCAACGTTGAAGGTGAAGCGCCAGCGCCCAAACTGCCAATCTCCCCCCTTGAGGGGGAGATGTCCGGCAGGACAGAGAGGGGTGTGCAGGATCGCCGGCCTATCGGTCTTTTCCTCTTGTCAAACAACA
Source organism: Mesorhizobium sp. P2_E7 (assembly GCF_056403855.1). Classification (NCBI taxonomy): domain Bacteria; kingdom Pseudomonadati; phylum Pseudomonadota; class Alphaproteobacteria; order Hyphomicrobiales; family Phyllobacteriaceae; genus Mesorhizobium; species Mesorhizobium sp. P2_E7. The sequence goes on from NZ_JBFUER010000001.1 coordinate 1,930,764, forward strand.
CCTCTGCCCTCGGCATAGCCTTGCCCTACGGCAGCATGCCCGCCGACAAACTCATCGCCCTCGCCGAAACCGCCCTCACCCTCGGCGCCACCGAAATCCGCCTCGCCCCCGGCCGCGCCTTGCTCTTCCTCGGCCAGCCACCAGTCGCCCACCAGCCCCTCCAGGCCACCGCCGCCGCCCTCGGCTTCGTCACCTCCGCCACCGACCCGCGCACCCGCATCGCTGCTTGCCCCGGCACCCCCGCCTGCGCCTCCGGTCAGATCGCCACCCGCGACATCGCCGAGACCATCGCCGCCGAAAACCCCGACATCCTCGACTTCACCCTGCATATTTCCGGCTGCGCCAAGGGCTGCGCACATCCCGGTCCGGCGGCGCTAACTCTCGTCGGCGGCGAAAACGGAGCCGGACTTGTCGTGAACGCGACGGCAAAGGGCCTTTCTGCGGGCTACAGGCCGGGCTATGACGCCGCGCGCGGCGTCAGTCGCGTCGCAGCAATGGTCCGCAGCGCACGATTTCAGGGCGAGACCGCCGCCGCCTGCCTGGCAAGGCTCGGGCCGGCGGCAATCGCCAAGACCTACCGACAGGAATAAGCATGGCCGCCTACGACTACATCCATGACGGCAACGCAATCTACGAGCGCTCCTTCGCCATCATCCGCGCCGAAGCCGACCTGTCGCGCTTCTCGGAAGCCGAGGCCGATGTCGCCATCCGCATGATCCATGCCTGCGGCCAGGTCGAGGCCGCCAGCCATTTTGTCTTCTCACCTGATTTCGTTTCCGCCGCGCGCGCTGCTTTGGCGGCCGGCGCGCCGATCTTCTGCGATGCCGAAATGGTCTCGCATGGCGTCACCCGCGCCCGCCTGCCGGCCGGCAACGAGGTGATCTGCACCTTGCGCGACCCGCGCACGCACGACATCGCCAAGGATATCGGCAACACCCGCTCGGCCGCCGCGATCGACCTGTGGGGTGAGCGCATGGCCGGTTCGGTCGTGGCCATCGGCAATGCGCCGACGGCCCTGTTTTATCTGCTGGAAAAACTGCGCGACGGTGCGCCGAAGCCGGCAGCGATCATCGGCATGCCGGTCGGTTTCGTCGGTGCGGCCGAATCCAAGGACGCGCTGGCCGAGAATTCCTATGGCGTGCCCTATGCCATTGTGCGCGGCCGGCTGGGCGGCAGCGCCATGACCGCCGCCGCGCTGAATTCGCTGGCGAGGCCCGGCCTGTGAACGCGCTTCTAAAAGGCCGCCTATTCGGCGTCGGCACCGGTCCCGGCGACCCCGAACTGCTGACGCTGAAAGCCGCGCGCATCCTGGCCGAGGCCGATGTCGTCGCCTACTTCGCCAAGCGCGGCAACAACAGCAATGCGCGCGCCATCGTCGAGGCGCGCTTCCGTCCGGACATGCTGGAACTGCCGCTGCTCTATCCCGTCACCACAGAGATCGACAAGGATCACGACGACTACCGCTCGCAGATCACCGATTTCTACGAGCAATCGGCCGAGCAAGTCGCCGAACACCTCGAAGCCGGCCGCATGGTGGCCGTGCTCTCCGAAGGCGATCCGCTGTTCTACGGCTCCTACATGCATCTGCATGTGCGCCTTGCCCATCGCTTCCCGACAGAAGTCATCCCCGGCGTCACCGCCATGTCCGGCTGCTGGTCGCAGACCGGTGTGCCGATCGTCCAGGGCGACGATGTGCTGACGGTTCTGCCCGGCACGATGAGCGAGTTCGACTTGACCCGCCGGCTGGCCGACACCGATGCCGCCGTCATCATGAAGGTTGGCCGTAACCTGCCCAAGATCAGGCGGGCGCTGGAGGCGACCGGCAAACTCGCCCGCGCCGTCTATGTCGAGCGCGGCACCATGGCCGGCAGCGTCTCGATGCGGCTCGCCGACAAGCCGGACGACAAGGCACCCTATTTCGCCATCGTGCTGGTCGCCGGCTGGTCCGGCCGGCCTGGTGTCATGGGAATGGGAGCCAAGCCATGAGCGGCCGTCTCACCGTCATCGGGCTTGGGCCCGGTAATGCCGATCAGGTGACGCCGCAAGCCAGTCGGGCCGTGGCCGAGGCAAAATTCTTTTATGGCTACAAGCCCTATCTCGACCGGCTGGACCTGCGCCCCGACCAGACGCGGGTCGCCTCGGACAATCGCGAGGAACTCGCCCGCTCCAAGGACGCGCTGGTAAAGGCCTCCGAGGGCCATGACGTCGCCGTCGTCTCTGGCGGCGATCCCGGCGTGTTCGCCATGGCGGCCGCCGTCTGCGAGGCGATCGAGGCCGGCCCCGCCGAATGGCGCACCGTCGATGTCGCTGTCGTGCCCGGCGTCACCGCGATGCTGGCTGTCGCCGCCCGCATCGGCGCACCGCTCGGCCATGATTTCTGCGCCATCTCGCTGTCCGACAATCTGAAACCATGGGATCTGATCGAACTGCGCCTGCTTGCAGCGGCAGGCGCCGGCTTCGTCATTGCGCTCTACAACCCGATCAGTAAGGCCCGCCCCTGGCAGCTTGGCCGCGCCTTCGAATGCCTGCGCGCCATCCTGCCCGGCACCACGCCGGTCATCTTCGGCCGCGCCGCCGGCCGCCCGGACGAGCGCATCGAGGTGTTTCTGCTGGCCGAGGTCGAGGCGGAAAAGGCCGATATGGCGACCTGCATCATCATCGGCTCGCCGGAAACAAGGATCATCAAGCGCGGCGACAAGACAGCGCTGGTCTACACGCCGCGTTCCGCGACAGGGTCGAGCAAATGATCGACCTGCGCGGCAAGCTCATCGACGCTTTTGGCGGAAGGCACGTCCGGCAGGACGGGCCTGCGCACCATCACCAACCCGATGCCAAGCACCCGCGCTGCCGCGATCTTGCCGTAGGTCGCCTCCCCGCCGCTGTTTTTGGAGACAACGACATCGATGCGGTGCTCCAGGAGCAGCGCGCGTTCATCCGCCTCGCGGAACGGACCGCGCGCCAGAAGGTAAGTCGCATCCGGCACCGCCAGTTTCGGTATGACCGGATCGACGCTGCGGATGAGATAATGGTGCTGGGGTGCTGCCTCGAAAGCCGCGACCTCTTGCCGGCCGAGTGCCAGGAAAGCCCGACGCGGCACCGCTCCAAGCGCTTGCACGGCATCGCCAACCGTATCCACCAGCGTCCAGCGATCGCCTTCGACAGGCACCCAGCCGGGGCGGCGCAGCGCCAGGATCGGCACGCCGGTCAGGCGCGCTGCCTGCGCGGCATTGGACGAGATTTGCGCGGCATAGGGATGCGTCGCGTCGACCAGCAGATCGGTGCCCGTCTCTCTGAGATAGGCGACCAACCCTTCCGCGCCGCCAAAGCCGCCGCTGCGCACCGGCACGCCTTGCGCGACCGGGCTTTCCGTGCGGCCGGCCAGCGACAGCATAAGCGACAGATCGGCACGCGCGGCCAGCTTTCCCGCCAGGTGCCGGGCTTCGCTGGTGCCGCCGAGGATCAGAATGCGGTGGGTCATCATGCCTGCTAAGGGTCCGCGCGACGCCAAATGGCTCACCATCGTCGGCATCGGCGAGGACGGTTTAGCGGGTCTCGGCGACGAGGCCAAGCGGCTGATCGCTGAGGCGGAAATCGTGTTCGGCGGCAAGCGGCATCTGGCCCTGGTGGCTTCGCTTACCAAAGGCGAGCAGCGCCCCTGGCCGGTTCCCTTCGATGCCGGCATGGCCGATGTCCTGGCGCTTGCCGGCCGGCGCGTCTGTGTGCTCGCCTCCGGCGATCCGTTCTTCCACGGCGTCGGAATCACCCTTGCCCGCAAGATCAAGCCTGAGAGGATGCATGTCATCCCCGCGCCCTCGGCGATTTCGCTGGCGGCTGCGCGGCTTGGCTGGGCGCTGCAGGATATCGAGATCATCTCGCTGCATGGCCGACCGCTCGAGCTGATCAGGCCCTTGCTGCAGCCGAAGGCGCGCGTCCTGGCACTGACGTCGGATGCCGAAGCACCGGCGGCAATCGCGCGCCTGCTCACGGAGCTCGATTTCGGCGCTTCGCGGCTGACCGTTCTGGAAGCGCTGGGCGGGCCGAACGAGAAGCAGCGCTCGGCCCGCGCCGATGCTTTCGATCTCGGAGACATCAATCCGCTCAACGTGCTGGCGCTCGAACTTGAATCGACGCCCGAGGCCCGCATCCTGCCGCTGACCGTTGGCCGCGCCGATCATCTGTTCGAGCATGACGGCCAGATCACCAAGCACGATATCCGCGCCATGACACTTGCAGCGCTCGCGCCCTGTCGCGGTGAACTGTTGTGGGATATCGGCGCCGGCTCCGGCTCGATCGGCATCGAATGGATGTTGGCGCACCCCTCGATGCGCGCCATCGCCATCGAAGCCAATAGTGACCGCGTGGCCCGCATCGCCCGCAACGCCGCGCATTGCGGCGTACCCGGCCTTGTCGTGGTGGAAGGCAAAGCACCCAAGGCGCTCAACGGCCTTGCAACGCCGGATGCGATCTTCATCGGCGGTGGCGGTAGCGATACAGGCGTGCTGAATGCCGCCATCAAGGCGCTGCCATCCGGCGGCCGTCTGGTCGCCAATGCAGTAACGCTGGAGATGGAAACGCTGCTGCTTGCGGAGCACACCAGGCGCGGCGGCGACCTCACCCGCATCGCCATCTCCCGGGTTTCCCCGGTCGGCTCGATGCAGGCCTGGCGGCCGGCCATGCCGGTCACCCAATGGAGCTGGGCAAAACCATGATGGTCGCGGGCATCGGCAGCCGGAAGGGCGTGAGCGTCGAAGACGTGCTGGCGGCGATCGAAACGGCGCTCGAAGCGCACGGGCTGGCGATGACGGCGATTTCGGCACTGGCGACCGCCACGCTCAAGAAGGATGAGGAAGCGATCGCTGCCGCTGGCCGCGCGCTGAACCTTCCGGTCATCATCGTCGATGACTCGGCGCTTCAGGCCGCCTCGCCGGGGACACTCAGTCACTCCGGCCTCTCACAGGATCTGGCCGGCACGCCATCGGTCTCCGAAGCATCAGCCCTTGCCGTCGCCGGCGCCGGCGCAACACTGCTCGGCCCCCGCACAGTGCTCGGCCCGGTCACCTGCGCCATCGCAATCAGCGGAGAGGCGCTATGACCGTTCATTTCATCGGCGCCGGTCCCGGTGCCGCCGACCTCATCACGCTGCGCGGCGCCAAGCTGCTCGCAAGCTGCCCGGTCTGCCTGCATGCCGGCTCGATCGTCGCGCCCGAATTGCTGCAGCACTGCGCGCCGGGGACAAAACTTATCGACACGGCACCGATGTCGCTTGACGAGATCGAAGCTGAATATGTGGCAGCGCATAAGGCCGGCCACGATGTCGCGCGCCTGCATTCGGGCGACCTGTCTGTGTGGAGCGCGGTGGCCGAACAGATCCGCCGGCTGGAAAAGCACGGCATCCCCTACACGCTGACGCCGGGCGTCCCCTCCTTCGCCGCGGCCGCTGCCGCGCTTCGCCGCGAACTGACCATTCCCGAGGTGGCGCAAAGCCTGGTGCTGACCCGCATCTCCGGCCGCGCCTCCAAAATGCCGCCCGGCGAAACGCTGGCCGGCTTCGGCCGCACCGGTGCTACGCTCGCCATTCATCTCGCCATCCACGCCATCGACCGCGTCGTCGCCGAGCTGACGCCGCACTATGGCGGCGATTGCCCGGTGGCGATCGTCTTTCGCGCTTCCTGGCCGGACGAGCGCGTGCTGACCGGCACGCTCTCCACCATCGAGGCGCTGCTCGCCGCCGATCCGATGGAGCGCACGGCGATCATCTTCGTCGGCTCGTCGCTGGCGGCGGAAGGCTTTGGCGAGAGTTCATTATACGACGCCCATTACCAGCGGCGTTTTCGCGGACGGGACGGATTGTGAGCGGCAAAAGCGAAAACACCACGCTCGAAAAGGCGCTTGCCCGGCTGAATTTCAAGCCGCGTGCGCTGGAGCCGGGCCATGTCTGGTTGGCCGGCGCCGGCCCCGGCGACCCCGGCTGTCTGACGCTGGAAGTGCTGGCGGCCTTGGCCGAGGCCGATGCTGTGGTCTACGACGCGCTGGTTTCGCCTGACGTTGTCGCCGTCGCGGAAAATGCCGAGCTGTTCTTTGCGGGGAAACGCGGCGGCAAACCGTCGATGAAGCAGGACGACATCACCGCGCTGCTGGTGCGGCTGGCTCGCGACGGCCGCCGCGTCGTCCGGCTGAAAGGCGGCGACCCCTATATTTTCGGCCGTGGCGGCGAAGAAGCGCTCGCCTTGGCGCGCGAGGGCATTCCGTTCCGTGTTCTGCCTGGCCTGACATCGGGCCTCAGCGCGCTGGCCGCCACCAGTATTCCCGCCACCATGCGCGGCATCAACAAGGCGGTGATCCTGGCGACCGGCCACGCCGCCGGCACCGATGACGATCTCGACTGGGCGGCAATCGCCCGCACCGGCCAGCCTGTCGTCATCTATATGGGCATGGCCAACCTGCCCACCATCGCCGCGTCCCTGCTCGACGCCGGGCTGGCGCCATCGACACCGGCGGCGGTCATCGTTTCGGCAACGACACCGCAGGAGCGCACCGTCGTCGCCACCCTCGCCACCATCGCCGAGGCGGCTGCGGCTGCCGGGCTCGCCTCGCCGGCGCTCATTGTCGTCGGCGGCATTGTCGCCATGCGCGCGGCACTGGCGGGTGGCGCATGACCCGCGCCATCATCATCGGCGCGCCGCGCTCCGGCTCCGGCAAGACCAGCGTCACCATCGGCATTTTGCGCGCGCTCGCCCGGCGCGGCATCAAGGTGCGCGGCGCCAAATCCGGCCCTGACTATATCGACCCCGGTTTCCACACCGCCGCGACCGGCCTCTCCGGCGTCAATCTCGACAGCTGGGCGATGTCGCCCGATCTGCTCAATGCGCTGGCCGGCAACGCCACCGAGGATGCCGACTTCATCTTCCTCGAAAGCGCCATGGGCCTGTTCGACGGCATCCCAGCCGGACAAGGCCGCACCGGTTCGGCCGCCGATCTGGCGCGGCTCTATCATCTGCCGGTGCTGCTGGTGCTCGATGTCTCCGGACAGTCGACGACGGCGGCTGCCGTCGCCAAAGGCTTTGCCACCTACGACCCGGACGTGCGCATGGCCGGCGTCGTGCTCAACCGTCTCGGCAGCGAGCGTCACCGCAAGCTGTGCAGCGAGGCCATCGAAGCGCTCGGCCTGCCGGTGGTCGGCGCAATCCTGCGCGATCCCTCGCTCAACCTGCCGGAGCGCCATCTCGGCCTCGTCCAGGCTGGCGAATATGCCGACCTGATGGCGCATCTGGACCGCTTGGCAGATATGGTCGAGAAATCGCTCGACCTCGACGCCATCATGGCGCTGGCCGCACCCTTTTCGCCGGCATCAGGCAGTTTCGAAAATGCCCTGCAGCCGCCCGGCCAGCGCATTGCGCTCGCCGAAGACGCCGCCTTCACCTTCCTCTATCCGCATGTCGCCGCTTACTGGCGCAAGGCGGGCGCGCAGATCGTGCCGTTCTCGCCGCTCGCCGATGAAGCGCCGGCGCAGGATTGCGATGTCTGCTGGCTGCCAGGCGGCTATCCCGAACTTCATGCCGGCCGCCTGGCGGCGGCGACCAATTTCCGCACTGGGATGGCGCGCTTCGCCGAGGCAAAGTCCATCCATGGCGAGTGCGGCGGCTTCATGGTGCTGGGCGAGGCGCTGGAGGACGCGGCCGGCGACACGCACGCCATGCTCGGCCTGCTCGGCCATTCCACCAGCTTCGCCAAGCGCAAGATGAACCTCGGTTATCGCGAGGCGCGGCTGCGCGCCGCCTGTCCGCTGGGCGCGCAAGGCGCGCTGGTCCGCGGCCACGAATTCCACTATGCGCAGATGGTGGCGCCCGGCAATGACGCGCCGCTGGCCGACCTCGCCGACGGCCAGGGCAATCCGCTCGGCGCCTCCGGCTATCGGCGTGGCCATGTCAGCGGCACCTTCTTCCATGCCATTGCGAGGGGCGCATGACTGCCGTTCCATCGCCCCGACAGGCCCTCGACGACATCGCGCTCTGCCTCGTTTTCTTCACAAGGCTGCCGCTGCCGGTCTTCGACTTTCGCGGCCGCAGCCTCGCCGATGCGATCTGGGCTGCACCCATCGCCGGCCTTGTGGTGGCGCTGGTCGGCGCCGTCGTCTACGCCATCGGCGTAAAGCTTGGCCTTGCCGCCGGTCCGGCGGCGGCACTTACCCTTGCCGCAACGCTGCTTGCCACCGGCTGCCTGCATGAGGACGGGCTGTCGGATGTCGCCGACGGTTTTGGCGGCGGCAAGACGCGCGACAAAAAACTGGAGATCATGCGCGACAGCCGCATCGGCGCCTATGGCGCTTCGGCGCTTGGCCTGTCGCTGCTCATCCGCTGGAGCGCCTTGTCGCAACTGGCCGATCCGACAAGCGTTCTCTTCGCCCTGATCGCCGCCCATGCTGCTTCGCGCGGCCTGCTCGGCGCCTTCATGCATCTGGCGCCGCCCGCGCGCAACGATGGCTTATCAGCCGGCGCCGGCACCGTCTCGGCGCAAACCGCGGTTCTCGGCGCGGTGCTCGGCGCCGCAGCACTTCTGGCGCTGGGGCTGGGCGGCGGCTTTGCCGCGCTGATCCTGCTCGCGCTCGTGTTCAGCGCCTTGCGCGCGCTCTGCCTCAACCAGATCGGCGGCCAGACCGGCGACACGATCGGCGCCCTGCAGCAAATTGGCGAGATCACTGGCCTGCTCGTCGCTTCCGTTTCCCTCACCTGAATCACTTCCGGAGATCGTTCCCCCATGCCCTTCAAATCGTTCGATGAACTGCGCGCCGCCTGCCTCGATTTGCCGACCGGCAGCGATGCTTCGGCCAATGCCGTCGCCCGCCGCCAGGACACGCTGACCAAACCGCAGGGCAGCCTTGGCCGGCTGGAGACCATCGCCGCCTGGCTGGCGCGCTGGCAGGGCCGCGACATGCCGAAGCTCGACCGCGTCAAAGTCTTCGTCTTCGCCGGCAACCACGGCGTGACCGCGCAAGGCGTGTCGGCCTTCCCGTCTGAGGTCACCGTGCAGATGGTTGCCAATTTCGCCGGTGGCGGTGCGGCCATCAACCAGCTGGCCCGCATCGCCGGCGCGGAACTCGACGTCATCCCGCTCGACCTCGAACACCCGACCGGTGATTTCACACAAACGCCGGCGATGGACGAAAAGGCCTTCCTCGCTGCCGTCTCGGCCGGCTATGACGCGGTGACGAAAGACCTCGACCTCGTCTGCTTCGGCGAGATGGGCATCGGCAACACCACCCCGGCCGCCGCCATTTCGACCGCTTTGTTCGGCGGCGGCGCGGAAAAATGGACCGGGCGCGGCACCGGCGTCGACGATGCCGGCCTGAAGCGCAAGGTGACGGCCATCGAAGCCGGCCTCAAGCGCCATGCCGATGCGCTGTCCGATCCCCTGAAGATCGCCGCCGCCCTTGGCGGGCGCGAACTCGCCGCCATCTTCGGCGCCACGCTCGCCGCCCGTCGCAACAATGTGCCCGTGCTGCTCGACGGCTTCGTCTGCACCGCTGCCGCCGCACCTTTGGCGCGGCTGCACCCCTCCGGCCTCGCCCACACCATCGCCGCCCATGTCTCGGCCGAATCCGGCCACCGCCGCCTGCTCGAAGCGCTCGGCCTGCCGCCGCTGCTCGACCTCGGCATGCGGCTCGGCGAAGGCTCCGGCGCCTGCCTCGCCGTCAACATCGTCCGCTCGGCGCTGGAGTGCCACGCCAGGATGGCGAGCTTTGCCGAGGCTGGTGTTTCGGAGAAGTAGCGAGATAAGAATTGCGATGAACGAAACGCCACATACTTTCGGCGACCCGAAAGAAGGTATTCGCGAGACCTATGCGCGGATTGTCAGAGATTTTGACCGCAAGACCGGGGCCTTTGCCGGGCTGAACTACAATTCGCCGTGGATGCTGGCCACCAAGGACTGGGCGGAACGATCGGGCCACACAGTCGAGGAACTGCGTGACATGATTTCTCAGCAGCGGATTTCGTACTTTTCAAAGGAACCGGTTGATCCAAGGGTCACCCGGACTTTCGAAGATCTTCGCAGCGCCGCGGAACAGTGGAGAGCAGAGACCGGCTACAGTGATCCGGCCATCCACCTACCTCCTGAAATGACAAAATTCCCTAATCGCAAGGAACTGAAAGCCCATACCCTTGAGACATGGGGCGCTCTGGGGTTGGCGAGGCAATGGCATAGCTACGATGCCAGAGACCTTAGATTTGGCGGAGTTTTTGACGACAGATTTGGTCACGGTGTTACGGTCACCATGACCTTCAAGCTTGGATATGGTGGGCCAATTCGGCTCAATTTTCTCTTTCCTTACTATGCAGACGATGAACCCACGTCATTTGGACTGGGCGGTCTCTCGGGCGAGGCGCTATTCCATGCACTTCGACTGCCCAAGCATCCTGAGCTCGAGTGGATCGCCGGCAAAAGCAAGACAGACTTTGAAGCAGTCGATGGCGTCGTCGCCATAACACGGGCGATCCTCACCTATCTGCGGCCAACTATCCAATAGCAGTCGAATGAACGCTGCCGCCGGCCAGCGTCAACGCGTCTCGCTTCAAAGGTCTTCCACCAATTTTTTGAAAAATTTGGTGGGTGCGCACAGGATTGAACTGTGGACCCGCTGATTAAGAGTCAGCTGCTCTACCAACTGAGCTACGCACCCACTCGACCGGTAAAACCGGTGTTGGCGGGCATATAGCCGCCGATACCGGTCCTGTCCAGCCCTGCCGGAATCATTTCCCGACAAATCGCTCCGGGCTTCGCTTTCGGCCACTTCGCACGGCGAAACCTTACCTTCTCCTGGCGGGACAGCACCCCCCTCTGCCCTGCCGGGCATCTCCCCCTCAAGGGGGGAGATTGCACGCATCGTCGTCTCGCCTTCCTTTCCACGTTAGAGGTTGGCGAAACCCGAGCCACAGCCAATCTCCCCCCTTGAGGGGGAGATGTCCGGCAGGACAGAGGGGGGTGGGAAGGAACGCCAACAGCGAGGGTCTTCCCCGAAGCCAGTCACACGTACAGTCTGCCTTCCGCCACCTTGATGGCATGGCCGCCAATGTGGGCAGGTGCGGTTTCAGTCGGCCACTTCGATCAGAATACGGAAGATGGCATTCGCGCTTATCCAGCCGTTGATGCCGCCTCGATTGTTGCCGATCTGGAACTGACCGTTTCTCATGGCCTTCACCAGATGCAGATATTGAGCCCCGCCGACGCGGCACAGGACGATGTCACCAACGCCAAGCAGGTTCGCATCCTCTATCGGCTTGACCGTGCAGAGCTGCCCGCTCTCGATCTTGCCTTTCATCGAATGGCCGCGCGGACGAAACTGGACCGTTTCTCCTGCCTGCAGGCGCCCAATATAGCCTGTCGCCCAACCCATCTGTCTCCCCTCCGCCCGAACGCGCCGGCTCCCGCAGATCAATGCGCGCGTTCAGACGAACAGCTTGCCTTCCGCCACCTTGATGGCATGGCCGCCAATGCGGGCGGAGGCCAGTTTTCCAGCCTCGACAGTCAGTTCGAGGCGGATGCGCGAGGGACGGCCCATCTCCAGCCCCTGCTCGATCCACAGCTGTGAAATGCCGTCGGTGGGGGCGTCGAAATGCATGATCGCGCCGGCAAAGGCCGCTGCCGCCGACCCGGTCGCCGGATCCTCGTACGACGGCGTGCCCGGCACGATCATGCGGACGTGGAAGGCGCTGTCGTGGTTCACCGTCTGGCGGCAATAGACATACGGGCTGGCGAAAGCCCATTCGCTCTTGCGCGGCGCCAGTTCCGACCAGGCCTGGTTGTCGAGCTTGATGCGGCCGGCCGCCTCCAGATTGGCGACCGGAATGGTGACGTAAGGCACGCCTGCCGACCAGAACGACACCTGGTGATTCTCGAAGCCGATCTCGTGCGGCGCCAGGCCCAGGGCGGCGCCGACCGCGTGCGGATCGGCCTCGAGCTCCAACGGTTCCGGCAGCTTGGCCAAGTCGAACTCGGCAAAGGTGGCGCCATCGTGCCGGCTGACGGCGCAGCGCACCGGGCCGATATTCTCCTCCAGCACGAAGATGCCGGCGTCTCCCTCGCCTGCCAGTTCGGCCAGCGCGATGGCTGAGCCGACCGTCGGGTGGCCGGCGAACGGCATTTCATAGTCAGGGGTGAAAATGCGGATGCGGTTGCGGTGCTTTGGATTGTCCGGCGGCAGCACGAAGACCGATTCGGACAGGTTGAACTCGCGCGCAATGGCCTGCATGGCCGCCGTATCCAGCCCCTTGCTGTCGAGCACGACAGCCAGCGGATTGCCGGCCAATCGGTCGGTCGTAAACACATCGTAAAGCAAGTAGTTGCGCGTCTGCATCTTGGAAAACCTTCCGCCTCAATCCGAACATGGCCGAAATTTAATTTGATATTCGAACCAGTAAGCCTGATCTGTCCACCTATAGGGACATTACGCTTTCATAGGGGTCCAGCGTGGACCAGCTTGTCAATCTGCCAAAGACGGAATCGGATTCCGCCATCGAGGCGGCACTGGGACTCGACCAGAACGGCGTGCGCAAGAAGCGCCGTCGCGGCTGGCTCTACGCGCTGCTGGCGCTGATTGCCGTAGCCGGCAGCCTCGCCGCCTACCAATGGTATGCCGGCTCTCCCGCCAAGATCGACTACACCACCACGCCGGCGACCGTTGCCGACCTCACCGTCGCGGTGTCGGCGACCGGCACGCTGCAGCCCCTCACCCAGGTCGACATTTCAAGCGAACTGTCCGGCATCATCCGTTCGGTCTCGGCCGAGGAGAACCAGCAGGTCAAGAAGGGCGACGTGCTGGCGACGCTCGACACAGTGAAACTCGAGGTCCAGATCGAGCGCGCCGAGGCCTCGGCCAAGGCGGCAGCCGCCAATGTCGAGGACGCCACGGTCACGCTGGCCGAGAACGAGAAGGCGCTGATACGCGCCGCCGAACTGACCAAGCGAGGCATGGCGACGGATCAGTCGCTCGAGGCCGCAACCGCCACACGCGACCGCTCCAAGGCAGCGCTCGATAGTGCAGAGGCCAATCTCGCCATCGCCCAGGCCGACCTCAAGGCGCAGCAGACCGACCTTGCCAAGAGCACCATCTACGCGCCGATCGACGGCATCGTGCTGACGCGTTCGGTCGACCCCGGCCAGACGGTCGCCTCCTCGTTGCAGGCGCCGGTGCTGTTCATCATCGCCGCCGATCTCAGGAACATGGAACTGGTAGCGGCGGTCGACGAGGCCGATATCGGCGCGGTCAAGACGGGACAGCATGCCCGCTTCACCGTCGACGCCTTTCCCGAGCGGCCGTTCGATGCCGAGATCCGCGACATCTCCTACGCCTCGGTCACCACCGACGGTGTCGTCACCTACAATGCGCGGCTCGAGGTCAACAACAACGAGCTGCTGCTGCGGCCCGGCATGACCGCCACCGTTTCGGTCGTCACCCGGCAGGCCAAGGGCGTGCTCACCGTGCCGTCAACCGCCTTCCGCTACCGCCCGGCGCAACAGGCGGCCCGCGCGTGGAGCCTGAGCGACCTGTTCACCGGCCGCATGGGGCGTCCGGGCGGCAACCGCCGCCAGCAGGTGGCGGCCCCCACCGATGGCTCGCGCACGCTCTACGTGCTGGAAAACGGTCGGCCGCATCCGGTCAACGTCAAGATCGGCTCCACCGATGGCGAACTGACCGAGATCACGTCAGGCCTCGACGAAGGCGCTCAGGTTATCACCGCCTCGCAGCTGCGGAGCTGACGCGGTGGCCGCGGGCGCGACCCTCATCGGCTTCGACACGGTCTGGAAGAGCTATGGCCAGGGCGAAGCCAAGGTGCATGCGCTGGCGGGCGTCGACCTTGCCATCCAGCGCGGCGAATTTGTCGCCATCATGGGTCCTTCGGGCTCGGGCAAGTCGACGGCGATGAACATCATCGGCTGCCTCGACACGCCGACCGCCGGCACCTATTCCTTCATGGGCATCGATGCCGGCCGGCTCGACCGCAACCGCCGCGCTTTGCTGCGCAATCTCTATATCGGCTTCGTCTTCCAGGGCTACAATCTGCTGCCGCGCACCACGGCGGCGGAGAATGTCGAGCTGCCGCTGATCTATCGCGGCGCCCCGGCCCGCGAGCGCCGCGAACTCGCCATGCAGGCGCTGGCGGAGGTCGGCCTTGTCGGGCGCGAGCATCACACGCCGGCCGAGCTCTCCGGCGGCCAGCAGCAGCGCGTGGCGATCGCCCGCGCCATCGTCACCCGACCGACACTGCTCGTCGCCGACGAGCCGACCGGCAATCTCGACACCGCCCGCACGCATGAGATCATGGAGCTGTTGACGCGGCTGAACCGCGAGCTTGGCCTGACCATCGCCATGGTCACCCACGAGGCCGACGTCGCCGACTATGCCGAGCGCACCATCCGCTTCCTCGACGGTCACGTCGCTTCCGATTCCTCGAAACTGGAAGTGGCGTAGTCATGATCTGGGAAACCGTCCGCCTGTCGCTGCGCTCCATCCGCCGCAATGTGCTGCGCTCGTTCCTGACGCTGCTCGGCATCGTCATCGGCGTCGCCGCCGTCATCGCCATGCTGACCATCGGCTCCGGCACCACGGCCAAGGTCAAGTCCGACATCGCCAAGCTCGGCTCCAACCTGCTCGTCGTCCGCTCCGGCCGCCCGGCAGGGACTGGCGGACCGGGCGGGCTCGACCAGGCGGTGCGGCCGCTGGCCGACAAGGATGTTGCAGCCCTTGTCGCGCACCTGACCGGGGCACGCGCCATTTCGCCGGCCTCGCAAAAACAGGTGCGCGTCATCTTCGGCACAGAGAGCCTGACCTCGGGCGTTACCGGCACCGACAGCGCCTATCTCGACGCCCGCGATTGGAAGCTGGTGTCGGGCCGGCCTTTCTCGGATTCGGAGACACGCTCCGGCACCGGCGTGTGCCTGATCGGCGAGACGGTGCGCCAGCAATTCTTCGGCGCCGGCGAGCCCGAGGGCGAGATCATCCGCGTCAATCGCACCTCATGCAAGATCATCGGCCTGCTCGAGCCCAAGGGCTATACCGGCTTCGGCCAGGACCAGGACAATGTCGTCTTGATGCCGCTCGCCGCCTATCAGCGCCGCATCGCCGGCAACCGCGACATCGACAACATCTACGTCGCCGCCGACGACCGCACGCCGACCACGGAATTGCAGCCGCGCGTCGAGGACATTTTGCGCGATACGCGCCGCATCACGCCGGACCGCGAAGACGATTTCTCGATCCGCGACATGACCCAGATCGCCGACGCCATGGCCAGCGCCACCACCACCATGACCGGCATGCTGGGCGCCGTCGCCGGCGTCAGCCTGCTGGTCGGCGGCATCGGCATCATGAACATCATGCTGGTCTCGGTCACCGAACGCACCCGCGAGATCGGCATCAGGCTCGCCATCGGCGCGCATGAAAAGCACATCCTTATCCAGTTCCTGGTCGAGGCGACGGTCCTGTCGCTGCTCGGCGGCATTATCGGCATCCTGATCGGCCTGGCGCTGGCCGGCCTGGCCTCGGCGACGCTGGCCATACCGTTTGCGCCGAGCCCGGCGGTCATCCTGCTGGCCGTCGGATTTTCGGCGCTGATCGGCATGGTGTTCGGCTTCTTCCCGGCGTTGCGCGGCGCCAGGCTCGACCCGATCGACGCGCTGCGGCACGAATAGTTAGCTATCCACAACTTGGGTGCTTGCCGACGCCGGCAACGCTGTCATCGTCCGGCCTGCGATGCTAGGGCAATGCATCTCTGGTCGAGGAATGGGCAATGAGCAAGAAGGCGCGAGTGATCCTGGCGATGGTGATCATCGAAGGCGCCCTTGCCGGCATCTGGTGGTATCTCGCCGGCTACGGCATGGCCAACCCCGACCGCGTTACCGGCGATTTCCAGGCGGTCGTCGGCCAGACGATGGGGACCGCGATGGGCGGGTTGCTGGGTCTCGGCTTCATCCTGTTTGTCGCCGCAGCCCGCAGCGACCGCAAGGCGGCGCAGCAAAAGACGCAACGCTGACCTGCGCTTGAAGCCTGTCAGAACGGCAGCCTTGCGTTCTCCTTGACCTCTTTCATGACGAAGAAGGTCCTTGTTTGCCGAACGCCTGGCAGCGCGATCAGTTTCTGCCCATGCAGCTTGTTGAAATCCGCCATGTCGCGGACCCTGATCTTCAGGAGATAGTCGAAGTCGCCGGCAACAAGATTGCAGTCCAGCACCTCCTTGAGCTCGAGCACGGCCTCTTCGAAAGCGGCGAAGCTTTCCGGTGTCGAGCGGTCGAGCACGACGCCGACCATGACCAGTGCGCCAAGGCCGACCGCAACCGGGGCGATCTCCGCCCTCACCCCGGTGATAAAACCCTCCTCGAACAGGCGCTGCGTGCGCCGGTGGCAAGTGGCGGCGCTGACATTGACACGGGCCGCCAGCTCCGCATTGGTCAGCCTCCCTTCGGCTTGAAGGACGCGCAGGATTTTCACGTCGATGCGGTCAAGAGCTTGTGTGGAAGATTCTTCCATTTTGATAAGCCTTTATGGATGATCTGGGGCAATCATATCGCTCATCTGTGAAGTATGCAAAAATCATCGGTGCAAGTTCGAGAGCACCTTCCGCACAATTGCGCCTATCTTCAGCCTATCGAAAACGACCATGGCGGAGGCAGATCGATGTCACTTCTCGCAAAATTCGAACGTTACCCGCTGACCTTCGGCACGACGCCGATCGAGCATTTGCCGCGGCTGAGCGCGGCGCTGGGCGGCAAAGTGCAGGTCTACGCCAAGCGCGACGACTGCAATTCCGGGCTCGCCATGGGCGGCAACAAATTGCGCAAGCTCGAATACATTGTGCCGGACGCCATTGCCTCCGGCGCCGACACGCTGGTGTCGATCGGCGGCGTCCAGTCAAACCACACCCGCATGGTCGCCGCCACCGCCGCCAAGATCGGTATGAAGTGCGTGGTCATCCAGGAGAAATGGGTGCCGCACTATGACGCCGTCTACGACCGGGTCGGCAACATCCTGCTGACGCGGCTGATGGGCGCCGACAGCCGGCTGGTCGATGACGGTTTCGACATCGGCATCCGCAAGAGCTGGGAAGACGCCATCCAGTCGGTGAAGGACGCCGGCGGCAAGCCCTATCCGATCCCGGCCGGCGCCTCGGTGCACAAATTCGGCGGGCTGGGCTATGTCGGCTTTGCCGAAGAGGTGGCGAGCCAGGAGGCCGAGCTCGGCTTCAAATTCGACTACATCATTGTCTGCGTGGTCACCGGGTCGACTCAGGCCGGCATGATCGTCGGCTTTGCCGCGCAAGGTCGCGCCGACCGCGTGATCGGCATCGACGCCTCCGGGACACTCGACCAGACCCGCGCCCAGGTCCGCCGCATCGTCGATGACACCGCTGCCCTCGTCGGGCTCGGCCGCACGGTCCGCGATGACGAGATCGTCATCAACCCCGACTATGCCTATCCGGCCTACGGTGTTCCCTCTGACGAGACCAATGATGCGATCCGGCTGGCGGCCCGCACCGAGGCCATGATCACCGATCCGGTCTATGAGGGAAAGTCGATGCAGGGCCTGATCGACCTGACCCGCAAAGGCTTCTTTCCCGAGGGCTCGAAAATTCTCTACGCCCATCTCGGCGGCGCGCCGGCGATCAACGGCTACAGCTACTACTACAAGGATGATGGCGCCACGACCCGGCCGCAACCGGCAGCAAGTTCAGAACCTCGCGAAGGCACTGCGCCGGAGACGCTGCCGCCGATGTTTCCCTGACAGATCAGGGGTCCTCGCCGCCGTTGGCAAAATGCCACTCGACCAGCGGCTTCATATGCGGCGCCAGCCCTTCCGGCAGGTCTGCGGCATGGCGGATGATCACCGGTCCCTCGATCTCCGGCTCGGTCTCGGTGGCGACGAAGGCATTGATGCGTCGCGCAATCTCATCGGCCGGTTCGTCGACATGGTAGCGGCGGAACAGGACCGTGCCGGTCGTGGTCGACAGCGCGTGGTAGCGTTTGCCGCGCGCAGCGCCCGTCAGGTCGAGCCCGGTCTCCTCGCGCACTTCGCGGATCATGTTGAAATCAACATCGACGCGGCCGTCGCGAAAATCGATCGGCTCGAACGAGCCGGCGGCGAAGTAGACGCGACCGGCCATGACCGTGTGTGGCCCCATGCGGATCGCCACCAGCGCATTGTCGCCGGCGACCAGCATGGCGTGGCCGTAAGCATGCTCGGCGCCTGTCCCCTGCCGGTTCTTTCGCCACAGCATGAAGGCCGAGTACTTCACAGCATGGCAGCGCCCGACCAGCCGGTTGTCGCGCCAGGCGAGCGCCGACAAAAGCACCACGGTGCCGTCGAACAGCGCCGGTTTGGCTTCGATCTCACGCCGCCAGTTCTCAGTGATGGCGTGCGCGTTGTCGCGCTCGAACGGATGCGGTCCCGGGTCGAGCCGCACGTCGATCTCGTCGACCGGCAGGATGACGTTGCGCGGCAGGTCGAAACTCACGCTCAAGCCCCCACTCAGGCCATGTCCAAAGTAATTGCCACAGGACAATGGTCCGAGGCCTTCGGCCGGTCCCAGCCGGCGCGCGGAAAACGCTCCACCGCCTGACCGGCCGGAAATATGGTGCGCCAGGGCTGGCCGTTGCGGATGATGTCGGGAACGGCGGTCGCATTCTTCGCCGCCAGCCCCTTGGACAGCAGGATGTAGTCGAGCTGGCACAGATGCCGCTCCTGCGGCCCGCGCGTGTGGTAGAAACTCCAGCGGTCCATCTCCGGACGGCGCTCGACGACATTCTCGCAAAAGCCGCCGGCGGTCAGCACATTGAGGCAGGACTGGCTCTCGTCGATCACCTGGAAGCGGTAGCCATCGAAGGCGTCGCCCTCGATCTTCACCCGCTGCCGGTAGTCGTTCATGTCGCCGCAGATCGCCCAGCGCTTGTCAGCTGCATGGTCCTTGCTGAAGCGCTCCTCGATGATGCGGCGCACTGCCTGCGCCTCGGCGACGCGCAGCGGCATCGTCGCCTCGCGCCCGTCGAGCCCGTTGCGCGGCGAACCCATCGATTTGAAATGCACGAGATAGAGCGTCAACGGCACGCCACCGACCTTGACGTCGACCTCCAGGCAGTCGCGCCGGAAGATGCGCTCATTGGCCTGATGCCCGAGTTCGGCCAGTTCGGGCGTAAACAGGCCGAACTGCTCGAAGGTGGCATAGGCATGGCTGGTCATGCGCACGAATTCGATCGGCTGTCCCTGCGCGGTCTCGTTGCGCATCATCACGGCAACGTCGATGCCGCGCGAATCATTGCCGGCGGTGGTGTATTTCTGCCGGTAGCCCTCACCCACCATCTTGAAGAGATAGCCATATTCGAAGGCCTTCAGCGCCTCGATATTGTCGACCTCCTGCATGCAGATGATGTCCGCGCGGGTGGCAGCGATGGCGAGCGCCGTTAGCTGGCGCGTATCGTCGGACTGCGCAATCGCGCGCGCCTGCTCCAGCATCTTGTATTCGGCCTCGCTCTGGATGTCGAAAAGCGCCAGTGTGCGGTCTTCGTTGAGCTGGTTGCGGTAGCCGGAGAAATCGAACCTGTTCATCAGGTTTTCGACATTGAAAGTGGCGAGGCGCAGCGACATGGCCGTGACCTTTGCCTGCAAGCGGTGTCGAAAACAAGGGCCTCGCCCTTGCTCGCCAGGGTTGATGGAACCTTTCCGTTCATCCTCCGTTCAGATGAAAAGTCCCATCATCAGGCTTCTTCCCTGGGGTATTCTGGGCGTGGGGCCTGTATCGCTTGGAGAGTGCAATGAACTCGCTCTTTTCTTCCACCGTCAAATCCGGGCTGATAGCGCTCGGTCTCGTCTCGGGTCTCACGGCGCCGTCCGCCGCCGGCCCGATCCTGCAGCCAAACCTGTCGGTGCCGACAAGCACTGGTGCCCCGACGATCACGCCGGTCCGAGACGAATGGGCGGGCGGAAATGACCGCCGATCATTCAACGATTGGCAGTGGCGTCGCCATGACGGGCGTCGCTTTGCCCGGTCGGGCAACTGGAACAACGACAACTGGAATGGCAACGGCAACTGGAATGGCGGCAACTGGAACGGCGGCGACAACTGGCGCTGGCGCCATCATCGCCATCGTCACGGCCGCGATTTTGATACCGGCGCCGCCGCAGTTCTTGGCCTCGGCCTCGGTCTCGGCCTCGGCAGCATCTACAACAACGGCTATTATAACAACTACAATGACGGCTACTACGTGCAGCCGGCGCCTCGCCGCTACTACCGCACGCAGCGTCTTTCCAGCGCCCATGTCCAGTGGTGCTACGACCGCTACCGGTCTTACCGGTCCTGGGACAACACGTTCCAGCCCTACAATGGCCCGCGCCAGCAATGCTGGTCGCCCTATAGCTGACCTATAAGCGATAATGCATGACGGCGCCGCCTGTCGCGGCGCCGTTTCCATTTGGGAGACAGGGCTGGAGACGGCCGCCGCTAACCATCTGTTTATCGGCTGCGTCTATCCATGATACGGTGCCCCCCATCTGACGATCGCGCCCGGTCCGGTCGCGAAGGACGTGCCGTCATGGCCGACGACGAATTGAGAAACAAGCATCGGCAGCGCGTGTTGAAAGGCGCGACGATCCTGCTCGGCCTCACCAATTCCGAGGTCAAGTGCACGGTGCGCAACATGCATGCCGGCGGCGCCGAGCTGAAAGTGCCGATCGACGCGCGCGTGCCGGACGAATTCCTGCTTTATGTGCCGATCGACGGCATCGGCTACAAGGCCATCGTGCGCTGGCGCCGTGACGACCGCATCGGCGTCGAGTTCACCGGCACCGAGCCGAAGCCCCACTGGCACTACGGCTGACATCTGTACCAGCTGACCGAAAAACCAGCATGAAAAAGCCGGCGGATCGCTCCGCCGGCCTTTCCTACTCAACAAGGAGGCCGAACATTAATTCTTCGCCTTGTCGACCAGCTTGTTCTTCGAGATCCACGGCATCATCGCGCGCAGCTTGGCGCCGACTTCCTCGATCTGGTGGCTGTCATTGTTGCGGCGGATGCCCTTGAAGCGCGACATGCCGGCGCGGTATTCCTGCATCCATTCCGAGGTGAATTTGCCGGTCTGGATATCCTTCAGCACGCGCTTCATCTCGGCCTTGGTCTCGGCGGTGATGATGCGCGGACCCGAGACATATTCACCCCATTCGGCGGTGTTCGAGATCGAGTAGTTCATGTTGGCGATGCCGCCTTCATAGATCAGGTCGACGATCAGCTTGACCTCGTGCAGGCACTCGAAATAGGCCATTTCGGGGGCGTAGCCGGCTTCCACCAGCGTCTCGAAACCGGCGCGGATCAGCTCGACCAGGCCGCCGCAGAGAACCACCTGCTCGCCGAACAGATCGGTCTCGCATTCCTCGCGGAAATTGGTCTCGATGATGCCCGAACGGCCGCCGCCGACGCCGCAGGCGTACGACAGAGCGAGATCAAGCGCATTGCCCGAAGCGTCCTGGTTGACGGCGACCAAGCACGGCACGCCGCCGCCCTTCTGGTATTCGCCGCGCACCGTGTGGCCGGGGCCTTTCGGCGCGATCATGACGACGTCGACCGAGGCCTTTGGCTCGATCAGGCCGAAATGCACGTTGAGGCCGTGCGCGAAGGCGATCGCCGCACCGTCACGGATGTTGGGGGCAATTTCGTTCTTGTAGATGTCGGCCTGCAATTCGTCGGGCGTGGCCATCATCATCAGGTCGGCCCATTTGGCGGCGTCCGCCACGCTCATCACCTTGAGACCGTCGGCCTCGACCTTCTTGGCGGTCGCCGAGCCGGCCTTGAGGCCGATGGCGATTTCCTTGGCGCCGGAATCCTTGAGGTTGAGCGCATGCGCCCGGCCCTGGCTGCCATAGCCGATGATGGCGACCTTCTTGCCCTTGATCAGGTTGAGATCGGCATCACGATCGTAATAGACACGCATTTTGGTCTTCCTTCCCGTTTGAAGCTAGAGCATGATGCCGAAAAGTGTGAAGCGGTTTTCGGACAACATCATGCTCTATCTCTTTGATTTAGAACCGGATTCAGATTTCAGGTCTATTTGACCTGAAATCATCCGGTTCTAGGGGCCCTGAGGCCCGGTTTTTGCTCCGAAAAGAGCGAGAAACTGTTGCGTTGCCCGGACGGCATCGCCGCCGATCGTCGCTTCAGTCAATTCCAGCCGGTCGCCGAGCAGGAGACGGATCTGCACGTCGCGGGCGACCAGCCCGAAAAAGCTGCGGAACGCCGTTTCGGCATCCGTAAAATCGAGCAGCCCGGCCTGCTTGCCGGCCAGCAGCACCGGCTTCAGCCGTCTGGCCAGCGCAAAGCGGCCATTCTCCAGCACAATGGCGCCGAGGTCGTCCTTGCCGGAACCGGCATGGCCGACCGCTACGCGGTTCAGCGCGATCGACGTGTCGCTCGAAATCACCTTCAGCCAGTCCGAAGCGAAGCCTTCAAGGCTAGCCGTCAGCGAGGCAAGATCGAGTTTTTCGCCGTCGACCGGCACCACGCGCACTTTCGAGGCCTGCCATTGCACGGTCGCCGTCAGCAGCCCATCGCGGTCGCCGAACCATTTGTAGAGCGTTTCCTTGGAACAGCTGGCGCGGCGCGCAACTGCCGTCATGGTAAGATTATCGCCCTCCTCGACCAGCAGCCGCAAGGCAGCGTCCAGAACGGCCTTCTGCCGCTCCGTCAGCGTCGCGCTGGTATCGATGTCGGGTACGATGTGCAACACGCTCTTCCCTCGGCCGGCAGGCAAGCCAGCAAATGCGGCGTGCCGTACCGTACGTTACGGTTCGCCGCTTCTATGACGTATTGCTCTCAGCCTTGCAAGCCCTATTTCTGTTCAAACGGTTCACTTCACCGATGTCGCGGGGAACGACGATGCTGGCCGGATTGCTTGCCTTGACGGTCGCCGCCGTGTTCTCCGGCGCCGCCATCTATGTCAGCGTCGCCGAACAGCCGGCGCGGCTTGACCTCGACGACAAGGCGCTACTCAGGGAATGGCAGCCTTCCTACAAGCGCGGCGCGGCCATGCAGGCATCCATCGCCATTGTCGCCTTCCTTCTCGGCCTGACCGCCTGGTGGCAGACCGCTGGCTTCGCCTTTCTGCTCGGCGCTGTGTTGATCATCCTGCCCTGGCCGTGGACGCTGATGATCATGATGCCGACCAACAAGCTGCTGGGGGCGATGGACGCCAGCACCGACAATCCGCAAGCCAGGGCCTTGATCGTCAAATGGGGCAATCTGCACCTGGCGCGCGCCGGACTGGGCGTGCTGGCGACGCTGGCCTTCCTCCGGGGCAGCCATCTGGCCTGACGGCTGGCCGCGGTCGCCTCAGTCCGAAGCCGGCGGCAGGCGCAGACGGCCGAGCAATGCCGACACCGTGCTCAGTTCGCCTGCGGAAAGTTTTTCGCCGACCAGTTCCGCGATTGAGCGCCCATAGACCGCCCACATCCGTCGGCGCGTCTCACACCCATTGGCAGTGACGCGGATGGTCTGGCCGCGGCCGTCATCGGCGACCTTCAGCTTCTCGACCAGCCCGTCCGCTTCGAGCCGGGCCAGCAGCCGCGAGATGTTGTACTGCGCAAACAGGGTGCGCTCGATCAGCTGGAACGGCCGCAGCCCACCCTCACCCGCCTCGGCAAGCTCGTGCAGCACGTCATACCAGTCGAGCGGCGGCAAGCCACTGTCCTTCAAAGCCTGTTCGGCCTGTTCGATAAGCTGGCGCGAAACCCGCATCAGACGAGCCCAGGCCTTGATGGCGTCGGGCGAAGGCGTGGCTGTTGTGGTCATGGTTCATCCTAGATGATAGATGCAATTGCATCAAGCTTGACGATTAATGCATCTGCATCTATATACATGCAACCGCATCAATCACCCGAGGAATCCCATGAAACACGAAATCTGCAAAGTCGCCGACGTCCCGCAGACGGGCAGCCTGATCGCGCCGTTCTTCGGCCGCGAGGTCCATGTCTGGCGCAGCGGCGCGCGCATCCGCGCTGCCGCCAATGTCTGTCTGCATTTCGGCGGACCGCTCGACTGCAAGGACGGCCGGCTGGTCTGCCAATGGCATGGCGCCGCCTTCGACATGGCATCAGGCGATCGGCTCAAAGGCCCGGCGCCAAAAGCGTCCCGCTTGCTGTTCCTGTCGACGCGCGTCGAGGACGGCGCGCTGAACTATGTCTGGGGAGAGTGACATGCCAGAGAAGAATGAAATGACTGGCAAGCTCATTCTCGTCAGCCATCATCTGTGCCCCTATGTCCAGCGCGCGGCGATCTCGCTGGCCGAGAAGCGCGTGCCATTCGAGCGCGTGACCATCGACCTCGCCGACAAGCCGGACTGGTTCAAGGCGATCTCGCCGCTCGGCAAGGTGCCGCTGCTCATCGTCCAGTCCAATGGCGCGGAGACGGTGATCTTCGAATCCGCCGTCATCCTCGAATTCCTCGAGGAGACGCAAGGCAATCCGCTGCACCCCGCGGACGCTCATGACCGCGCCCGGCATCGCGCCTGGATCGAGTTCGGCTCGGCGACGCTGAACGCCATCGGCCGCTTCTACTCGGCGTCGACGGAGGCCGCCTTCCTGACGGAATCCTCGGCACTGTCGGCCATGTTCGATCGCATCGAGGACGAATTGGCAGACCAGGCCGGACCATGGTTCAACGGCGAGCGCTTCAGCCTCGTCGATGCCGTCTACGGCCCGGTCTTCCGCTATCTCGATGCCTTCGACCGGATCGGCAATTTCGGCATTCTGGACGGCAAGCCGCTGGTTCGGGCCTGGCGCAAGGCGTTGAGCGAACGCGCCTCGATCAGGGCCGCGGTGGCGCCGGACTATCCGCAACGCCTGCGTCAATTCCTGCTGGCGAAAGGATCGTTTCTGTCGACCCTGATCCCGCCGGATGATCTCGCCAGTACGCCTCCTCTAGCCCGATCCGCCTGAACGGATCGATCAGCGTTCCCGCCACCATCGAGGCGAGCACGCTTGGCACTGGCGGGATTTTTGCGATGGTCGCCACCAGCCTGTCGCGGAAGAATGGCAACATCACGCCATCCGACTGGTAGAACGGCGTCAACGCCAGCGACAGCAACTGGAAGATCCGGACATGCCATCGCCGCGCCTTGGCATAGGTCTCCAGCGCCGTGTCGATACCACCCGCTTGTGCCAAGGCATGGCTGAGTGCTGCCGCGTCGAGCAGCGCCATGTTGGCGCCCTGCCCGAGCTGCGGGCTGGTCGAATGCGCGGCATCGCCGATCACCGCCAGCCTGCGGCCGGCCGGCAGCTTCATCGTGTGGTGGCCGTAGCGGGCCAGCGACAGCTGATCGAAACTGTCGATCTGGCTGGTGAACGCCTCGCACTCAGGCCACAGCGCAACCAGCCTCGCCTTCCAGGCATCGAGGCCCGCTGCCCGGACCTGTTCAACGTCGGCCGGCTTCAGGCTCCAGAAGAACGCCGCCATCTTGTCAGCGCCCGGCTGCGGCCGGCCGATCGGCAGCACGCCGATCATCACGCTGGCCTTGTCGTAGCGCTGCAGCAGCGCATTCTCATCGAACCCGTCGCGCCAGCCGAGCGACGCCCAGAACGCGCCATAGGTGAGTGGCCGCGGCTCGGCCAGGTCGTTGAGGCTCCGGCGCAGTTTCGAGCGCGAGCCGCTGGCGTCGACGACAAGGTCGAACGGCCCTGCCCTTCGGCCCCCGCCCCTTCGGCTCTTGTCGAAGACCAGGCTCGCCCGCTGGCCGACCTCCAGCGTCTCGATCTCGACACCGGTTTCGATGGCAATGCCTTGGCGCTGCGCGGCGCGGAACAGCACATTGAACAGTGCCGCCCGATGCACCGCCAGCCCGAAGCGACCGCCGGGCTGCGCATCGTAGCGGACGGCGAGCACGGTGCGGCCGGTGCTCGCGTCCGCGCCATGCAAACGCTCGATGCGGCTGCCCAGCGCCAGTATGTCGTCGAGCAGGCCGAGATCGGAAAGCACCGTCAACCCGGTCGGCTGCAGGATCAAGCCGGAGCCGACGGGCTTGGGTTCCTCGAAGCGTTCGAAGATGGTGACGTTATGCCCGGCGCGCTTGAGATAGAGCGCCGTGGCGAGACCCGCCGGGCCGGCGCCGGCAATCGCAATGTCGAGAGATTTTTCCATTGCCCGCCCAACCAATGGCCGAACAATCCTTTAGCGACCTTGCCAAATCAAGCCATTGCGGCATGCGTCAAAAAATCAACCACCGGCGTCGAACGCAGCCCGCGCGTCGCGCACCGCATCGTGGTTGAGTTCGGCCCACAGGATCAATTGATGCATGGCGCCGAACATCGAGCGTCCGAGATCGGTCAGGCTGTATTCGACGCTCGGCGGCTTGGTCGGGAACACTTCGCGATGCACATAGCCGTCGCGCTGCAGCTCGAGCAGCGTCTGGGTCAGCATGCGCTGCGAGATATCAGGCACGAGGCGCCGCAGTTCACCGAAGCGATAAGGCTTTTCCGCCAGCGCCATCGCCAGCAATGGGCTCCATTTGCCGTTGATGCCCTTGATGACGTCACGAACCGGGCAATCGCCGAAATTGGCGCCGCCCGTCATGGCCCTGTAGATCTCGATCTTCGATTTCAGATTGACGATCTTGCCGTCCATCGCTGGTTCCCTGCCTGTGCCTACCTCCCGGAAAACTGCCTTCTTTACGGCATCGGGTCAATTCCTATTTTAGTGCTGGTCTCTTTTTGAGACCACCAAGGCACCCGCCATTCCGGCGCTAAGATCAGGATCCCCCATGCCCAAAACCCTTCTCGTCACCGGCGCATCCGGCCAACTTGGCCGCGGCGTCATCAATCACCTGCTGGACACAGCAAAAGTTCCTGCAAACCGTATCATCGCCACCACCCGCACGCCCGCTAACCTCGCCGACCTTGCGGCGCGCGGGGTCACCATCCGGGGGCCGATTTCGACGATCAGGCTTCGCTTGCCAAGGCTTTTGCCGGAGCCGACCGGGCGCTCATCATCTCGACCGACCAGGTCGAAGTGCGGGGGAAGCGGCGCGAGCAGCAGCTGGCGGCGGTCGCCGCAGCCAAGCAGGCAGGCGTCGGCCGCCTGCTCTACACCTCGATGCCCAACCCGGAACCGGGCTCGCCGGTGGTCTTCGCGCCCGACCACTACGACACCGAACAGGCCATCAAGGCGAGCGGCATCCCCTACACCATCTTCCGCAACGGCTGGTATGACGAGAACCTGTTCATGGCATTGCCGCAGATCCTGGCCTCGGGCCAGTGGTACACATCCGCCGGCGATGGCGCCATTTCCTATGGTACGCGCGACGACTACGCGGCGGCGATCGCCGCCGGACTTGCCTCGGACACAGGCGAAAGCACGACCTACACGCTGACAGGTCCCAAGGCATACACTGCCGCAGAGGTCGCGGCGTTCGTCACCGAGGTCACAGCCAAGCCGATCCAGGTCATCCAGCTCTCGGACGAGGCCCTGACCGAGGGCATGAAGTCGGCCGGCCTGCCCGAATCCCTGGCCAAGGTCCTGGTGTCGTTCGATGCCGCCGCGCGCGTCGGCGACCTCGCCATGGTGACCGACGCTGTCGAAAAACTCTCCGGCCGCCAGCCAGTGCCGCTGAAGCAGTTTCTGGAGACGAACAAGGCCGCCTTGGCCGGCTGAGGCCTGCGGTGCGGGAAGCCGAATTCTTCTCGGCCTCCCGCACCACTATTTCGATTTCTTGAGCAGCCCCAGCCGGATCAGGCTTTCGGCGGTCGCAACGATGGCCTCTTCCCGCGACCGCGGCGCCCAGCCAAGCAGGCGCATCGCCTTGGCCCCCGTCGCGTTCCTCGCCTTGCCCAGTTCCGTCACGATCTGGGCCGCCTGGCCGTCGAAAAGTCCGACGATCCTCACCAGCCAGTCCGGCAGCACCCGCGTCGGGACGCGTGACGCCGCATTGCCCAGCCGGGCTTTCAGCGTCTGCGCAATCTCAAGCATCGTCATGAAATCGCCGCTGATGGCCAGGAACCGCTCGCCCTTGGCGAGCGGATTGGTCATGGCGCGCAGATGCAGGTCGGCCACGTCGCGCACGTCGACCACACCGAACAGCATGCGCGGCAGGCCCGGCATCGCGCCGTCCATCAAGCGTCCTATGAATTCGGTGGAGGTCGAATGATCCGGCCCCAGGACCGGTCCGAAGATTCCAACCGGATTGACGACCGCCAGCTCCAAGGCACCGCCTTCAGCGGCAATGAAATCCCAGGCCGCCCGCTCCGCCAGCGTCTTCGATTTCACATAGGCGCTCACCTTTTCCGCCAGGTTGGTCCAATTCTCCTCGGTGAACGGACGACCGGCAACCGGCGGCTGGCCATAGCCAACGGCAGCAAAGGACGAGGTGAGCACGACACGCTTGACGCCGGCATCGCGCGCGGCGCGCAGCACGCGCAGTGCCCCTTCGCGCGCCGGGATGATCAGATCGTCCTCATGCTTGGGCACACCGGGCGGGAACGGCGAGGCGACATGAAGAACATACTCGCATCCGGCGACCGCTGCTGGCCAGCCTGCATCGGTCATCAGATCGGCATGGGCAAAGGAAAGCGCCTCGCCGGGCTCGGCACCGCCGTCCCTAAGCATGGCGAGCACATCGGCTTCACGTTTGGCCGATCGTACGGTCGTGCGGACGCGGTAGCCGGCCTTCAGGAGTTCGAGGATGCAGTGAGCGCCGAGGAAGCCGGACCCGCCGGTGACAAGCACCAATTCGCCGCTCATATCCGCCTCCCCCCAATGGCCTATGCGTTCAAGATCCTCAAATCGCCACCTGCGTGCCGATCTCGACCACGCGCCCGGTCGGGATCTGGAAATACTCCGTCGCATCGGCCGCAGTGCGGGCGAGGCCGATGAACAGCTTGTCCTGCCATACCGGCATGCCGGAATTGGGCGAGGCCTTGAGCGAACGCCGCGACAGGAAGAACGAGGTCGTCATGATGTCGAACTTCCAGCCCTGCTTGCGGCAGATCGCCAGCGCGCGCGGAATGTTGGGCTGTTCCATATAGCCGAAGGTCAGCGTCACCCGCATGAACAGCTCGTTGACCGTCTCCATCTTGACGCGCTCGCTGTCGGGTACCAGCGGCTGCGGCGCCGTCACCACCGAGAGGATGACGTTCTGCTCGTGCAGCACCTTGTAGTGCTTCAGGCTGTGCATCAGGGCGGTTGGCGCGCTTTGCGGATCGCTGGTCAGGAACACGGCAGTGCCGGACACCAGCTGCGGCTTCTTCTTCAACAGATTGCCGGCGAGGAAATCGAGCGGGATCTCGTTGCGGCGGGTCTTGTCGAAGAGATAGCGGCTGCCGCGCACCCAGGTCCACATCGCCAAGACGATGGTGAAGGCCACGGCGAGCGAGGCCCAGCCGCCCTCGAACACCTTGACGATGTTGGAGGCAAAGAAGCCGATGTCGATGAACATGAACACAGCCGTCATCGCCCCCGCTACCCACAGCCGCCACTTCCAGATGCGCGTCATGACGACATAGAGCAGCACCGTGGTCACCAGCATGTTGCCGGTCACCGAGATGCCGTAGGCCGACGCGAGCTTGCTCGATTCGCCGAAGCCGACCACCAAAAGCATCACCACCAGCGCCAGCAACAAATTGACGCGCGGCATGTAGA
This sequence comes from Mesorhizobium sp. P2_E7, assembly GCF_056403855.1. NCBI lineage: Bacteria > Pseudomonadati > Pseudomonadota > Alphaproteobacteria > Hyphomicrobiales > Phyllobacteriaceae > Mesorhizobium > Mesorhizobium sp. P2_E7. The sequence continues at coordinate 1,960,415 of NZ_JBFUER010000001.1, forward strand.
TCTGGCCGGACTGCCGTTCCGACGTGTGCAGGATTTCGAGCCGCGGCAGCATGTTGAGCTGCACCGCCTGCCGGGTCAGCGAGAAAGCCCCTGATATGACCGCCTGGCTGGCGATCACCGTTGCCGCCGTCGCCAGGACCACCATCGGGATCAGCGTCCAGCCTTCGTTCATCTCGAAGAACGGGTGGCCGACCACGCCATTCTTGGCCAGCACGAAAGCGCCCTGCCCGGCATAGTTGAGCAGCAGGCAGGGAAACACCACCGCCAGCCACGCCAGCACGATCGGCTTGCGGCCGAAATGGCCAAGATCTGCGTAAAGCGCCTCGGCGCCGGTGACGGCGAGGAAGATGGCGCCGATGGTGACGAAGGCGACATCGGGCGAATTGATCAGAAAGGCGACGATGTAGTGCGGGCTGACCGCCCACAGGATTTCCGGATCGGCGATGATGTGGTTCAGGCCCGAAAGGCCGATGGCCAGGAACCAGACCGCGGTGATCGGCCCGAAGATCAGCGCCACGCCGCCGGTGCCGAAACGCTGTACCGAAAACAGGATCGCCAGGATGACCAGCGTCAGCGGCACGACATAGGGCTGGAATGCCGGCGTGACGACATTCATGCCTTCGACCGCCGAAAGCACCGAAATCGCCGGCGTGATGACGGCGTCGCCGAAGAACAGCGACGCACCGACAATGCCGATGGCCAGGATGATCGCCGATCGCGTCGGGAAACTGCCGCGCGCCAGCGCCATCAGCGACAGCACGCCGCCCTCGCCGCGGTTGTCGGCGCGCAGCACGAAATTGATGTATTTGATGGTGACGATGATCGTCAGCGACCAGATGATCAGCGACAGCACGCCCAGAATATCGCCGCGATCCGCGACCTCGCCGCCGGACGACGCCACCAGCGCCTCGCGGAACGCGTAGATCGGGCTGGTGCCGATGTCGCCATAGACCACGCCGAGCGCGCCCAGCATCAGCACCTTGGTGCTATGCTGTTCGATTTCGGGATGGCTCGATTGTTCGACGGGTTCTGCCTCACTACCAGTATTGGTAAGGGCCATGGACGACACTCCGATAAGCGCGCGGTGCTCTACGCTTGCTGCGATGCAATATCAAGAGCCCTCACGTAATGGCTGATATGCGGTAATGCCAGCCGTCTGCCCTTTACCATCCGCATGCCCTGAGAAACCGTCCCACCGTACCGGCCATGCCATACTCCAACGCATCGGCTGTCAACCCATGTCCAATAGACACTTCGGCCAATGCCGGAATGCGCTTTGCCAATGCCGGCAGATTGTTCACCACCAGGTCGTGCCCGGCATTGACCTGAAGTCCAGCGGCGAGTGCCGCATCGGCGGTTTTTCCCAATCTTTCCAGTTCCTTCTGCGCCTTGGCAGGATCGGAATGGTAGCTGCCGTAAGGCCCGGTATAGAGCTCGATTCGGTCGGCGCCGGTGTCGCGCGCGGCAGTGACGCCGGCGGGATCCGGATCGGAAAACAGCGACACGCGAAAGCCCCCTTTTTTCAGGCGCTTGACGATCGGATTGAGGAACGCCGCCTCGGCGGCAAAGTTCCAGCCATGGTCGGAGGTCGCCTGCGCCGGATCGTCGGGCACCAGGGTGACCTGCTCCGGCTGGTGCTTTTCCACAAGCGCCAGAAAATCTTCCGTAGGGTAACCCTCGATGTTGAATTCCGCCTTGGGGAACTCGTCGTCGATCAGCGCGCGGATCTCCGGCAGGTCGGAATGCCTGGTGTGGCGCTCGTCGGGCCGCGGATGCACCGTCAACCCATGCGCGCCGGCGGCCAGGGCAAGGCGCCCGAGCCCGGTGACGCTGGGCCATGGCAGGTCGCGGCGGTTGCGCAGCATGGCGATGGCGTTGAGGTTGACGGAAAGCTTGGCGGGCATGGCTTTGGGTCCGATCAGGGGCGTTTGGCAGCGCATCTATACTGCCTTTGATGGGAACAGACAGGGGGTTTCGGGTGTTCCAGTCAGGTCAGTGCCCTACAGTGGAGGACCAGCCGATGAATTTTCTCCAATCCGTGCCGGCGATCCGCCGTATCGAAACCGACCGTGAGGACCTTTTCGCTATTGACGTCGTCGGCCATGTCTCGGCGGCAGACGGCGAAAATCTGTTTGGATTGCTGGAGGCCGCCTACGCACTTCACCCAAGGATCGACGTGTTGATGCGGCTGGTCGACCATGAAGGCGTCGACTGGGCGGATGTCGCAGACGAGACGCTGAAACAGGGCACGGTGCACGCCCTGGACCATATTGCCCGGTGCGCGACGATCGGTGAGCCGAACTGGATAGCGGATGCGCAAGGCTTCCTTCCCGCTTCATCACCCATCGAGTTCAGGCACTTCAAGGTCGAGGATGAAGCGGACGCCTGGGCATGGCTCAGCGCAACGCCACTCAGCCCTGCTACGCCAGCTGCTAGCTGACGCCAGCTATCTAACGATGGTCAGCCGCTCGGCCGCGCGGGTGATGGCGGTGTAAAGCCAGCGCTGGCGGGTTTCCTTGAACGCCCAGCTCTCGTCGAACAGCACGACGTCGTTCCACTGCGAGCCCTGCGCCTTGTGCACGGTCAGCGCGTAGCCATAGTCGAAATCGTCAAAACGCTTCTTCTGCTGCCAGGGGATATCGGCGTCCGGGTCCTCGAACGCCGACTTCAGCAGCTTGATCTTGGCGACACCGCGGTCGGGATCGTCCTCTTCCGGCGAGACCAGCAGGTTGATGCCGGGTTTTATCGTCTCGCGCGACGAGGTCATCACCTTCCACAGCGAACCGTTGAGCAGACCCTTGGCCGGGTCGTTGCGCAGGCACACCAGCTTGTCGCCTGCCTGCGGATAGTCGGCATTGAAGCCTTTCAGTTCGCGCAGGCGCTGATTGTAGCGGCGGCGCGTACGGTTGGTGCCGACCAGCACCTGGTCCGCCTTCAGCACCAGCTCCTGGGTGACGTCTTCCTTGCCGATCACCTGCGCGGTCCCGTAGTCGCCGCGCATGAACTCGCGGCCCTCGCGCACGTCGAGCGCCAGCTGGATGATCGGATTGTCGCGCGCCTGGCGATGGATTTCGGTCAACAGTACATCCGGCTCGTGCTCGGTGAAGAAGCCGCCGCCCGAAATCGGCGGCAGCTGCGCCGGATCACCAAGCACCAGGATCGGTGTGCCGAAACTGAGGAGATCGCGGCCGAGCTGCTCGTCGACCATCGAGCATTCGTCGATGACGACCAGTTTTGCCCGTGAGATCGGGCTTTGCCGGTTGAGGGAGAAGGTCGGCGACATCGAGGTCTTGCCGGTCACCTCGTCGGCCACCGATTCCTCGCCCTTCGGCCTGTAGATCAGCGAATGGATGGTGCGGGCATTGACGGCGCCCTTGGAGCGTAGCACCTGCGCCGCCTTCCCGGTGAAGGCGGCAAACTGCACCTGCCCGTCGACATGCTCGGCGAAATACCGCGCCAGCGTCGTCTTGCCGGTGCCGGCATAGCCGAACAGCCGGAAGATCTGCGGCCGGCCCTCCTTGAGCCAGCGCGCCACCGCCTTCAACGCCTCATCCTGTTGGGGAGAGAATTCCATCAGCGCGAGAGACCGGATTCGCAAGGGAAAGACAAGGCCGTCACCATACCGACCGCCACCGGTAGCGAACTCAACGCCTCCGACGGCTCAGGCTATCAGGCGCAAACAAGAACGTAAAGAGAACAACCGACCGCGTCATGGTTCTGAATTTCGGCTTAGGGTGGAGTTGAGGCAACGGCGGTGGCGAAGCCGACGTCGCCATGCTCAAGGGACAGAAGCGGCGACATCGCAGATGCGGAAAGCAAGGGTGCGTCTGGATTTTCTACAAAATGCGAGACCTGATCCTCATGCACGCTTGGTACAGGTCGATGTCGGCGGCGTACCACTCCGATAGATTGGCGATGGCGGCGGGGCTGAGATAGGACGAAAATCCGTCCGGGTTGCGATGCGCGAGAATTGGATCAACCGGCAGCGTTGTCGATTCCGGCAGACTGATGCGGGCTTTCAGGACGTTGAAGTCGTCATTCAGATCGGGTTGGTGCAAGATCATCAAGATGTCTTGCTCTCGACTTTCGAGGTACGCGGGTGACACAAACCAATCGGCATAGCGATGCCTGACATGATTGATGCAGCCCATGGCTTTCTGTGCCATGGCTTTGTGCGATCCGTCAGCCGAAGACAGGGATCTGGCGAGGTCATCCGGAGTTCCGAAATGCGCGAAGGCGAAACGCTCGTTTTCAGTCCATTCGCTGCTGTTTTTAGGCTGGCCTTTGCGAAGCCTGCTATTAAAGCCGCTGGCAAACCGGGTCACCGGATGGCGAATGCCGAAGATGATCTTGTCGCCAGACGGCACATCTGGCAGATATTTCTGGTGGCCCCACAGCTTTATATTGTATTCGGCGCTGATTGGCTCCAGAGCGGTATGAACAGCGCTGCCGCCGGTTTTTCTGACATGAAGAAAATGAGTTTCCATCCTTTGAAATAGGCTGGCGACATAAAGGGAATCAAGCCGATTCCGCTTCGATGCCCGCCCGATGGGCTTCCTTCACATCGTCGGTCCAGACCATGGCAGCCACTGAGATAACGGAAGGCTAAATTGATCTTTTGGCTGCCCGCACCTAGCCGCCAATCCCCGGATCGTTCTCCAGCAAAATCGGCTTGCCGTGCGGCGTCGCATGCGCGGCGCGTTCCCAGGCGGCGGCGAGTGTGTCGACATCGCTTTTGCCTGCGACGCCCTTGGCCGCCAGCAGCGTTTCCAGTGCCGCCAGCCAATGCTCGTAATAATCATGCCCATCGCTTGCAGCGTCCGGCTTCTTTACCTCAGCGGACAAGGCGTCCGCCCATTCGCTCCACGAAAACAGGCCCTTGTCGTGCAGCGCGACCGTCATAGCGAAGGCTTCGGCCTGCCATGGCTCTGAAAACACCGGCTCGTCGAACCCAGCCGGCAACGCGCCCTCATGCCGGCTCAAGATAGCTCTCCCAGGCATCGATCGAGACGGTGAGCGCCGGGTCGGCGCCCTCGCCCCAGATCTCGGCGCCATCGAAGACCACGGTATAGACCCACTGTGGGTTTTCGCCCCTTCCATGCGCGTTGCTGTCCGGGAAGACAAAACCGTCGCGCACGGCCTCGATCACACCCTGCTTGTCGCGCGCATAGCGTGGCAGGCGTGTATGGCCGGTCGGATTGAAATTTTTCGTCCGCACGGCCTGCCCTGCCTTGAACCGCGCCGGCGTCGCAACCGGCCGGTCGCAGGGACCGCCCTTGGCCAGCACTGCCGGCACGTTTTCTGCCTTCAGCACCCTCTTCGGTGTCGCCGCCGGATCGACCGCCCGGCCCTCGGCCAGATCGCGCTCGCTGACAAAGCCATGACGCTTCAGCAGCACTTCCAGCGCCTTGATCCATATCTGGTAGTAGCTCGATGAATAGTAGACGGCGGGATGCAGCGATTCCCTGGCATGCCGGCTCTCGTCAATGTTCCAGGCGCCCATCGAGCCGGCGGTCAGCGTCACGCCGAGCGCCCGCCTCTCCCATGCCGCATGAAAATAGGGCTCGTCCTTTTCCGGAGCGACCGGCCCGAACCCCATCTGCCCGCCGAGATCCTGCGGCCCGTTCATGCCGGCACCCTCGCGACAGCGGTGCCGATCATCGCATCGCGGCTGACCAGTTCGGCCAGCTGCTCCTCGCTCCAGCCCTCGGTATTTTCAGGCCGCATCGGCACCACGAGATAGCGCAGCTCGGCGGTCGAATCCCAGACGCGGATTTTTTTCTCCGCCGGCAAGGTCAGGCCGAATTCCTCCAGCACGCCGCGCGGATCGATCACCGCGCGAGAGCGGTAGGGCGGCGCCTTGTACCAGACCGGCGGCAGGCCGAGCACCGACCACGGATAGCAGGAGCACAGCGTGCAGACGACGAGGTTGTGCGTCTCGTCCGTGTTGAACACCGCCTGCATGTGCTCGCCTTGCCTGCCGGTGTAGCTCAGCGAGGCGATCGCTTCCGTCGCATCGCGCTTCAGCCAGTCGGCATAGGCCGGATCGCTCCAGGCCTTCGCGACGACCCTGGCGCCGTTGCGCGGCCCGATCTTGGTCTCGTAGGTGTCGACGATGACGTCGATCGCCGCCGGATCGATCAGGCCTTTTTCGGTGAGGATGGTTTCCAGCGCGCGCACCCGCGCCGCAAACGGGTCAAGCTCGTTGTCGTGGTCATGATCATGGGACATGACCGCAGATTAGGATTGCCGGCACGTCGCCGCAAGCACGACAGCTTGGGCCAGATTACTCGGCGGCGGCCTTCTGCGGTTCCATGAGCCGATCCTCGGGGCCGAACAGCGAGCCCTGCTCGCTGCTCTCGACGGCATGCAGCACCGGCCGCTTCCTCGACGTGAAGAAGCTCGTCAGCCAGCCGGAGAAGTTCTCGAAATAGACGTAGATCACCGGCGTGACGAACAGCGTCAGCGCCTGCGAAGCCAACAGACCGCCGACCACCGCGACGCCGAGCGGCTGGCGCAGTTCCGCACTGGCGCCGGTGCCGAGCGCGATCGGGAACGTGCCCATCAATGCTGCCAGCGTCGTCATCATGATCGGCCTGAACCGCATCAGGCACGCCTTGTGGATGGACTCCTTGGCCGACATGCCTTCTCGTCGCAATTCCAGCGCGACGTCGACCATCATGATGCCGTTCTTCTTGACGATGCCGATCAGCATCAGGATGCCGATCACCGCGATCACCGACAGGTCCATGCCGGCAAAGCGCAGCGCCACGACGGCGCCGAGCACCGCCGAAGGCAGGCCGGTCAGAATCGTCAGCGGGTGGATGAAGCTCTCATAGAGGATGCCGAGCACGATATAGATCGTCAGGATGGCGCCGCCGATCAGCAGGCCCTGGTTGGCCAGCGAATCCTGGAAGGTTTTCGCCGTACCGGCGAAGCTGGTCGAGATCGCCGTCGGCATGCCGATCTGTTCCTTCAGCGCGTCGATGCGGGCCGTGCTGTCGCCGAGCGCCACGCCTTGCGGCAGATTGTAGGAGATGGTCACCGCCGGCAGCTGGCCGAGCTGGTTGACCGTCAAGGCGCCGGCCGTGCGGTCGACGCGGGCAAAGGCGCCGAGCGGCACCAGGCTGCCGCTTGCCGTCCGCATCTGGATGGCGAGCATGCGCTCGGGCGACCATTCGATGTTGGGGTCAAGCTCGGTGATGACTTCATAGCTGTCGGCCGAGCCGAAGATCGTCGAAACCTGGTCGGTGCCGAATCCGCCATAGAGGGCGGAGCGCAGCGTGTCGGTGTCGATGCCGAGCTGGGCGGCCTTGTCACGATCGACCACCAGCGATGCCTGCAGGGCATTGTTCTGCAGATCGCTGGTGACGTCGGTGAAATTCGCATGGTCGGCCGCCATCGCGTCATTCAGTTTCTGTGCCCAGATGTCGGTCTGGCCGGTATCCAGGCCTTGCACGACCAGCTGGTAGGCGCTGGCCGACGAGCGCGAACCCAGCCGCAGGTTCTGCACCGGCTGCATGTAGGTTTCGATACCTGCCACGCCGGCCAGTTGCTTGCGCAGATCCGAAAGCACCTTCTCGATGTCGGGACGCTGGTCCTTGCCCTTGAGCTGGACGAAGAGCTGCCCCTGGTTGAGCGCATTGCTGCCGCTGCCCGCCGACCACGCCACATGATCGACATAGGGCGAATGCGAGAAGACGCTGGCCACCTGCCCTTGCAGCTTCGACATGGAATCGAACGAGATGTCCTGGCGAGCGATTGTCGTCACCGATATCTGGCCGATATCCTCTTGCGGGAAGAAGCCCTTCGGCGACACCTCGATCAGCCACACCGACCCAGCCGCTGTTCCGGCGAAGACCAGGAACACCAGGAAAGTGTGGCGCAGGCAGAAGCTGAGCAGCCGGTCATAGCCGCGGGTGACAAGGTCCTGCTTGTGACCAGGGCTATGCTTGTCGCGATCGGCCTTCGTCACCGTGAGCAGCCGCGAGCACAGCATCGGGGTCAGCGTCAGCGACACGAACATCGAGGCCAGGATGGCGACCGTCACGACCACCGCAAATTCGTTGAAGATGCGGCCGACGACGCCGCCCATCAAAAGCACCGGGATGAAAACCGCGACCAGCGAAATCGAGATCGAGATGATGGTGAAGCCGATTTCGCGCGCGCCTTTCAGCGATGCGTCGAAGGCCGACAGCCCATCCTCCTCCATGTGTCGAAAAATGTTTTCCAGCATGACGATGGCGTCGTCGACGACGAGGCCGACGGCAAGCGTCAGGCCCATCAGCGAAATGTTGTCGATGGAAAAGCCGAACAGGAACATCGCGCCGAGCGTGGCGATCAGCGAGATCGGCACCGCCACGGCCGGGATGATGGTTGCCGTCACCCGGCGCAGGAAGACGAAGATCACCATCACCACCAAGGCGATGGTCAACAGCAGCGTGAACTGCACGTCGTCGACGGCCTGGCGGATCGAGGTCGAACGGTCATTGAGCAGCTTGATGTCGGCGGCCGCCGGCATCTGATCCCTGAAGGACGGCAGCATCGCCTTGACCTTGTCGACGACGTCGACCGTGTTGGCGTCGGGCTGGCGCTGCACGGCCATGATGATGGCGCGGGTACCGTCGTACCAGCTCGCCGTCGTCGTGGTCTGCACCGAATCGACGACGCGGGTCACTTCGCCCAGCCGCACCGGGTGGCCATCCTTGGTGGCGATGATGAGGTTGGAGAATCCGGCGGCATTGGTCAGCTGCGTGTTGGCTGTGATGGTCAGCTGTTGCTTGTCGTTCTGCAGCACGCCGAGCGGCGTGTTGCTGTTGGCCGACGCGATCGCTGTCTGCAGCTGGTCGATCGAAATGCCGCGCGCGGCAAGTGCCGTCGGATCGATCTGGATGCGCACTGCATATTTCTGCTGGCCGAAGATCGAGACCTGCGCCACCCCGTCGATGGTCGACAGCGAGGGCGAGATGACGTTCTCGGCGAAGGCATCGAGATCGGTCAGCGGAACCGTATCGCTGACCAGCGACATCAGCAGGATCGGCGCGTCCGCCGGATTGACCTTGCGATAGCTCGGCGGCGACGTCATTTCCGGCGGCAGCGATTTCTGCGTGCGCGCGATCGCCGCTTGCACGTCGGCGGCGGCCGCGTCGATATCCCTGTTGAGCACGAACTGGATGGCGATCGAGGTCTGGCCGAGCGCGTTGGTGGTCGAGATCGAATCGATGCCGGCGATGGTCGCGAACTGCTTGATCAGCGGCGTCGCCACCGAGGTCGCCATGGTTTCGGGCGAAGCGCCGGGCAGCGAGGCCGAGACGTTGACGACCGGAAATTCAGCGCTGGGCAGCGCCGCCACCGGCAGGAATTTGTAGGCAAACAGCCCGCCCAGCACGAGGGCGAACGACATCAGCAGCGTGGCGACAGGCCTGCGTATGCAGAATTCGGAAATCATTGGGCGCCAGCCTTCTCGGCTTGCGCCACCTTTGGCGCGGCCTGGTCACCGCCGGCCGCCTTGCCTTCGTGCACTGCGGCGCCGTCCTTCAGCCTGGTCTGGCCCTCGACGACCACCTTCTCGCCCGACTTCACGCCCGCGCTGATGGCGCTGTTTTCGCCTTCGGTCAGCGCCACCTGCACCGGCCGCATCTCGACCGTGTTGTCCGGCTTGACCACATAGACGAACGGCCCCTTCTGGCTGGGCTGGACCGCGACCGTCGGAACCGAGGTCATCCGCGGCATGATGCCGGCGTCGAGCACGACATTCACATATTGCCCGGGCCACAGCGACAGATCGGCGTTCGGTATGCTTGCCCGCGTCGCGATGGTGCCGGACGCGGTGTCGACGCTGGAATCGACGAAGTCGAGCGTGCCCTTGCCGATCGGCGTCGGGTCGCCGTCCTTGGTCAGCGTCACCGCGTTTTGCTGCGGATTGGCCAGCGCCTTGTGCAGCAGCGCCAGATTGCTTTCCGGCAGGTTGAAGTTGACCTGCAGCGGATCGATCTGCGTGATCGTCACCAGCGGCGTCGCCGTGCTCGAGTTGCCGTTGCTGACGGTGACGAGGTCACCGACCGAAACATTCACCGCGCCCAGCCGCCCGGCAATCGGCGCCGTGATCGTGGCAAAGCCGAGCTGAACATTGTCGGCATCGATCGTCGCCTTGTCGGCATCGACTGTCGCGGCGGCCGCCTTCTGCGCCGCCACCGCCTGGTCATAGGTCTGCTGCGTGCCTGCCTGCTTGGCGACAAGATCCTTGGCGCGCTGGAGATCGGACGCCGAGCTTGCCAGCAGCGCCTGGTCCTTGGCGAGCGTCGCCTGGTCCTTGGCGAGCTGCGCCTTCAGCGCGCGGTCGTCGAGCGAGAACAAGAGATCGCCGGTCTTCACCATCTGCCCGTCCTTGACGTCGATCGACACGATCTGGCTCGACACGCGGGCATTGATGTTGACCACGGCCGGCGAAGATACGAAGCCGATGGCGTAGCGGCGGATCGGGAAATCGGCTGTCGTTGCGGTCGCCGAAACAATCGAGGCCGAACGAGCGGCATTGCCGCCGCCGCCGGATTTGCCTGATGCTGCCGTTTTGTCTGCTGCTGATTTGTCCGCTGCCGCCTGCTTGCCGCCCGGCAGCATCTGCTGAAGACTGCCCATGGCCGTGGGCGAAAGATAAAGCCAGACCGCAGCGACGCACGCTGCTGCCGCCACCACAAGAACGACTTTTCCGCGCATCGACACCAAGGTCCTCTAAACCCGACACGCCGCAGTCCGGTGGTCGTATTCTAGCTCAAGTCACGGCTGCCTGCCGGGATTTCGCCGAATAGATAGGACACGCCTTTGTCGGAAAAGGGCCAAAACGCGGCATTACGAAGATTTAATGTGCACTGCACAATGAATGTGCGGCTGATAGCAGCTAGTGAAGAGCGGCAAAAAAGATTCAATCGAAGGGGGAAAATCTATTAATTTATCTAGCTCCGACATTGCGGAAATTGCGTTATCCGCCAATCGGATCATTCCTTCGGCCGGCTTTCTCACTCTCGTCTGAGCTGAGCCGCCACATGCACGATCTCATATCCCTGTCATGTGCACGACAGGGATATCACCAACCCTGACGGAGATATACCTACTACAAGACGGTCCTCACGATAGTTGGACAACATCCTGCCGCCCTCCTTGATGATTAAGACACGATTTACCCCGGTCCGTCTAACCAACTCATTTCTTGCGGCCACCGTAAAGAGCATGTTCAAGTATTGCGCTTTCATAAAAGAATCTACAGAACATCCTGATGTTGCTTCTGGCGCAATGAGCAGATAAGCCAGTAGAAAAACCTCTACGTAGCCATGAACGCAGTGTCCAACAGTATCGATCCAATTACTGTCCACACCGTTTTACTTTAATTTTGACATCCTGACGCAGCATTCCCGGTGATACGGCAGATCCAACCCTTTCGATCTGGCATCGTTACGTCCTGCATTCCCATCTCCGAAGCGTTTATGCATTTCGACGCATAGAACATGCTTCGTGATGATTTGTCGGTTGCGTTGCCAAGGCGATTAAACGAAATGACGCCCTCCAGCGGATGCGGCCTTGGTTCGGATGCCATGTCAACACTCTTGCAACCTCGAAGCCTACCGGCGAAGACGGGCCCTCCTGAATCTCCTTGGCAGAAACCACTCTTTTGCCCATCGTCAGCGCCGGGCACAAAGGTCAACAGGCCGTTCGCCCGTTGAACCGCGCTAGGCCAAGTGAGTTGAAAGCGCCCTAGCGTTCCCCCGTTGGTGTCGGAATAGCCATAGCCCGCGATCGTTGTGGATTTTTCAAACTCGCTCGAATCGGCAATGGTAGCTGGCTCGATGGCATTAGCCGGGAACGGTGGCGACACCTTAACAAGAGCGATGTCGTTGTCAAAGTTGTCGGCTCCAGAATAGAGCCTGTTGACAACAACGCGTTCTGCAAATCGTGATCTGTCGGATTGTTTTAAGAGCTTGGCATTGCTAGCCTCGACGGTGACGTTCCGAACATTGCTGGATGCGCCATTCGACGTCCATGTGTAGTCCTTGGTATTCGTTCCGATCAAATCTTTTACTGATTGCTCCTCAAGGAAACAATGGGCCGCAGTTAGGACCCAACTCTGAGAAATCAGCGTTCCCGTACACAATTCTGGCACACCACTGCTGTCGGTGATAGCAACCTTAACTATCTCTGGAAACTGAGAGGCTGCGAAGCGTTCGCAGCGGGTCGATCCGCTGGAGGACGAACAGTATGGCGACCTTGTCCTCAGATCGTCGAATTTTAAGTCGCAATCACGCAACCCGCTGTCCAGATCCTTGAAGCTGAGTTCCTCGACGCCAGACTGCCATTCCTTAGGTATCGACGGCGGAACAGCAGCAGCAATAGCTCTCGATATATCGGAACTTACCGACGGCGAGATCATGACCTGACCACCCGCAGAGGCGCCAAAACGTTTGATGGCTGAGTTCCATGGTTGAGTGTTTGTAATGTCACCCGTTGGCGGGGGCGGAGGGGGTGGTCTTGGAAGCGGACCGTTTACATCCGTTCCCGTCACAACTATGGCTTTGGGATCATATCCTTTGAGTATTTCCTTTAGTAGGTCCTGTACTGCCTTGTCGTTACGAGGCAAAATGCCCCCCCCAAATTCCACAGCTGTAGATGGCGGGTTAGTATCGTCTTGGTATCCTGGGATCACGATATAGGGTAGCTGATTAAACGGTTGTTCCTCTGGCTGGATGCCTAGTATTTGAGATGTATCCCCCGTTGGGGGCCTCAAATCAGTGGCTGCGTCAACGTTGGTCCCCAGAGCAGCTGCGCCAAACTTGTTGCCTTCCTGGGCGTCCGCTTTCCCAACGATAACTCCACAGACTACCAGCGCAATTAGGATGGCGGACTTAGAATTAAATCGCATTGGAGATGACCCCTATTGAAGTATAAATGCAGTTTCAAGGTGTCACGAAGTGACCTTTCACAGAAAATCCATTTAATTTGATCGTCATCTCGCCACTAGTCGACGCCGGCGCTTTGGAGGCTCTGACTTTGTCACAAAAAGCCGTGGAGACCTTGTCAAACGAGTTCGATGCTGCGGCGTTGGCAGCCAACCCAACCAACGTTGAGGCTATCGGCTGCCAATCGCAGCCACTCACTATCAAGTCCCGAAGCTTCTGGACGTTGCTTTTTGAAGCGCTTGGTGTCGTTGGCTTCAGGCTTTCTTTTTCTTGTCCGCCCTCGCATGCCACCAAAGTGACTGACATTGCCGCTATCGCTAGACCACTGTAAATCTTGTTCATAGTCCCCTCATCTTACATTTGGATCGAATCATCTATCTGCTTTATTTTCGACACGATGGCAATTAATCCTGCCTGCTTTGAAAGATATCTTGGGTCGAAGACCCTGTCTTTCGGGAAACCCCCTCGAACATACTTGCCAAAATTGTATTTATTTGTATAGTTCCAGAGGTATGGCGAATTAAGCGTAGGATACTTTGAGTTTTGCGAGCGGTACCCGAAGCCGTTATAAGCTTCGAATGCATAGCACATTTCGGGAAATGACCACCCAGGGACAATATTGGCAAAGGGACTTAGCGCATCAACAGCACTAATCTTCCAAAGCTGGCGTGGGTCACGATTATCACCGGGGGGCCACGGTGCGGGCGGCCGATGAGGTGGCACGTGGATGGTCCGCACCATGAGCGGATCACCATTGTGAAGATGCCCCATGAAGTTAAGACTGGCCTCGCGATAATGAAAAGCGCCAACGATATACCAAGGCACACCAGTCTCATGCTCGACTTCGACATAGCGTTGCCGAGCTTTATCCGAGACGATCAGTTTGGCTGCCTTTGTGAGTTCTGCATTGAATTTGTGGAGGATTCTGAAATCATTGTTGTACAAATCTAGATATGACTGTCGGAGGGCGGCTGTCAGAGGTCGGGCGGCTGCGGCGTCTATTTCCGACTTGAACTGCCTATCGTGGCCGTCGTGCGCATCTCGTGTTATCTCACTCAAAAGAAGCCCTGCCTTGGTGGCGACGGCTAACGTATCGTCGGTTGGCGTTTTTGTATCCAGAGACTCAAGTATTATCGAAGCTAAATCCAAGGAATCGAGTTTTTTGGACGAACTGGCTGGAGCAATAACGTTTGGCAAAGCTTCACCAAACTCGTCAGCAATGTCTTCCAACTCTCTTGCTGATTTTAAATCAACGCGACCAGAATATGGATTAACTTTACGTTTGGCACCCGCAGCATCTGCTGTCGCGCACACAGCCAAAATTCCTGCCGAAAGCAAGAAGGCTCGCCTATCCATAGTCCCCCCACCGTCTGCCGACAATAACAGTAGCAAACCAGTAGTTTCCGTAGCCCATTATTAGTTGCTCATATTTCGACATTTTCGGCAAGTGAAAGTTTGAAACCACGTTGGATTGATATGCCAGCAACACCTCGGCGACGTCTCGGTCGTCGCTAAAGGGCTGGCGGACGGAGGTAGAAAAGTAGGTTCTGATGGATCGTAACAGCTGGCGTGGATAGCATCAGGCCGCAGCAGTGGTCCGAAAATGCTAGTTCCGGAGACCCTGTTTTCGCCTCCTAGCGTTGGCTATCTTCTCTAGATCTAGCGGAGCATCGGCCAGAGCGTCGCCGCCAAGAGCACGCCCATGGCGATGTTGAACCATTTCAGCCGCACCGGATCCGACAGGAAGCCGCGCAGCGCCGTGCCGAAACCGGCCCATATCGAGACGCTCGGCAAATTGACCAGCGAGAAGGCAACAGCGATCAACACCACCGACAGGAACGGATGATCGGGGTTGGTGTAGACGGCCATTGCGGTGATCGCCATCACCCAGGCCTTGGGGTTGACCCACTGGAAGGCGGCGGCATCGATGAAGCGCATCGGCCGTGCCTCTGCCTCGCCCTTGCCGCTGAGCGAACGCGACATGGCGATCTTCCAGGCGAGGTAGAGCAGATAGGCAGCACCGGCGATCTTGAGTGCGGTGTGCAGCGCCGGAAACGCCGTCAGCACCGCGCCGAGGCCGAAGCCGACGGCCAGCAAAAGCACGCAAAAGCCGATGCTGATGCCGAGCATATGCGGGATAGTCCGGACGATGCCGAAATTGACGCCCGACGCCAGCAGCATGAAGTTGTTCGGGCCCGGCGTGATCGAGGTCACCAGGGCGTAGAGCAGCAGGGCAAGGAAGGCGTCGAGGGTCATGACGGCTCACAAAGGTCAGCAATACTGACTTAAATCGACCGGGCGCCGGACGCAACGTCATTCGATTGGTCCAACGGGTCCGGCCGTGATCCGTCTGGTCGTGTCGCCAGCCCAGCCACGGGCGGCGCACCCTACCTGCCGTGGGGCCGTGCCGACAACACATGGGAAGCAGTCGCTCTCTCGCTGCGGCTGGCGACGCGCCGCAGGCCTTTGCGCTTCGGCGTGTTCTCCGGAAGCTTCACCCCATGGGCGAGGCCAAGGGCTGCAAGGATGCGGATGAAAACCCAGCCGAGATCGATCTGCCCGCGCTCAAGGCCGAGCCTGGCGGATTCGGGGAACGCGTGATGGTTGCCTTGAAAACTCTCGCCGAAAGTCACCAGGCCGAAACGCGGCAGGTTATAGCCTTGCACCGCGACGCCGTCGACGCGCCAGCCCTGCTGCCCGCTGCGATGCGCGAAATGCCCGACCAGCCAGTGCCCGGTGAGCGATACCGAGATGCGCACCGCGATGCCCCAGACCACCCAGCTCCAACCGCCGAGCAGAAAGAAAAGGATCGCCCAAGGCAGTTGCTGCAGCATCCAGGTGCGTTCGACGAATTTGTAGAAGCGATCGTTGCGGATCGACGGCTCGATGACGAAATCGGGCGGATTGCGTAAGCTAACCGCGCAATGCATCTGCCAGAAAGCGTCGGTGAAGAACGGCCGTCGATGCGCGTGGAGATCGTGGCACGCCGTCTGGCGCTGCGCCCAGTCTCTGATGTCATGCGCATAGATCATGCCGAAGGGACCGGCCATGCCGACCAGCGTGCCAAGATAGACCAGCGCATGCTCGATCCAGATATGCACCTTGAACGAACGGTGGATGAGCAGGCGGTGCATGCCGACCGAATGTCCCGCGCAAATCGTCACCGCCGTTGTCGCCACGAACAAGGCGAAGGCACTCCAGCTGAAGGTCAGCGACCCGAACACCAAGGCGATCAGCGTCATCGCGCCGACCCAGATCGACTTGGCCGGCATCCAGACGACCTCGCCGTCCTCCGCGTCGCTCAAGGGCTGCGATATCATTCTGCCTGTGGATATGGTCTTCATCGGTACCCCTCCTCTGCAGGAAACATTTTCCGAACCAGAGCCTTGCCTTTCGCCAAGCCGGCGCTTATTTAGGCAGTAAGCTAATTATCTACTATATCGAATTAGGTATTTAGGCAATAGTCTAAATGCCGGAGAAATGCAGACCGGAGGCGGACGCCTTCGCGACCTACGAGGCAGGAATTGTGATCGAAGACGACATCTCGAATGGCGAAACGGCCGCCGGCAGCGGCGCCATACAGCGCGTGTTCGAGGCGCTGTCGTCGCAGCCCCGGCGCAAGATCCTCGCCTATCTCGCCCATTCCTCGCTGACGGCCGGCGAGATCGCCGCGCGCTTCGACATGTCGAAGCCGTCGATCTCGCAGCACTTAAGCATTCTGGAAACGGCCGGCCTCATCGCCAGGGAGCGGCAGGGACAGTTCATCCGCTACTCGCTGGTCCAGAACAACCTGGTCAACACGCTGAACGGCTTCGTCCAGGACGTCTGCCCGGTGGCACGCCCGATCAAAAGGGAGAGCAAGGAGCTGGCGAGCGGCAAGGCCGACGCCAAGCCGGTAGTGTCCGGCGACTGATATTCGCAGGCCTTTCGGTCGATCAGTCCCGACGTCGATATTTCAGCGCCCAAAGAAACCAACTGAAGATGACAATGGATCCGGCGTGGAAGAATATCCCGTCCCAGAATCTGGTTGGATTGTCCGCATACGCAACCAGGCTATAGGTTCGTCCGACAGGGACCGTCATCGTCACCCACGCATGGGCAAGCACCCAAATCGAGAATGCGATCAGAGCGTACATCATCACATGTATGATCAGCTCTTTGCGCGGAGTCATACGTCACCAATTCTCAAGCCTGCTGTCAGACTGCCTTGGCCAACCGTGATTGCTGAACTTTAATTTCGCATGAATGCCTACATGCCTTGCGGGCCGCGGTTCATTGCCGCCACGCCGGTGCGGCAGATCTCGACCAGGCCGAGCGGCTTCATGATGGCGATGAACTGGTCGAGCTTGGAGCCCTTGCCGGTGATCTCGAAGATGAAATGCTCGGTGTTGGCGTCGATGACCGACGCGCGAAAAGCGTCCGCCAGCCGCAGCGCCTCGACGCGAGCCTCGCCGGTGCCGGCGACCTTGACCAGCGCCAGTTCCCGCTCCAGCGGCCGCTCCTGGCCGAACTCGTGCGAGCGCACGGTGAGATCGACGACGCGGTGCACCGGCACGATGCGCTCGAGCTGGTGCTTGATCTGCTCCAGCACATGCGGCGTGCCGCGCGTCACGATGGTGATGCGCGACAGATGCTTTTCGTGCTCGGTCTCGGAGACGGTGAGGCTCTCAATGTTGTAGCCGCGGCCGGAGAAAAGGCCGATGACCCGGGCAAGGACGCCCGGCTCATTGTCGACCAGCACGGAGAGCGTGTGGTTCTCCGGCTTCTCCGTTTCCTTGGCGATGAAATAGGCCGAACCGGTCGGTTGAAGCTGTGCGTTCATGACATGAATCTCGATTTCAGACTTTTGAGCTAATTCTCTGTTTGCGCACGGCTTCCAAGCCCTGCCTTGGCTTGTCCTAGACCAGTTCCCTGCCCTTGGCGTCGATGGCGTTGGCCACGGCTTCATCCGTCGCCTCGTCAGGCAGGAGCATCTCGTTGTGCGCCTTGCCCGACGGGATCATCGGGAAGCAGTTGGCGAGCGTCGCCACGCGGCAGTCGAACAGCACCGGCTTCTTGACCGAGATCATCTCCTTGATGGCGTCGTCGAGCTCATCCGGCTTTTCGCAGCGAATGCCGTGGCCGCCATAGGCGTCGGCCAGCTTGACGAAGTCGGGCATCGCCTCGGTGTAGGAATGCGACAGACGGTTGCCGTGCAGCAGTTGCTGCCACTGCCGCACCATGCCCATATACTGGTTGTTGAGGATGAAGATCTTGATCGGCGCATTGTGCTGCACCGCCGCACTCATCTCCTGCATAGTCATCTGCACCGAGGCGTCGCCTGCGATGTCGATGACCAGCGCATCGGGATGCGCGATCTGCACGCCGAGTGCTGCCGGCAGGCCATAGCCCATCGTGCCGAGGCCACCGGATGTCATCCAGCGGTTCGGCTTTTCGAAATGATAGTGCTGTGCTGCCCACATCTGGTGCTGGCCGACCTCGGTGGTGATGTAGGTGTCCATGTCCTTGGTCAGCGCGTAAAGCCGCTGGATCGCATATTGCGGCATGATCACGTCGTTGTTCATCTTGTAGGCGAGTGAATCGCGAGCGCGCCATTTGGCGATCTGCTCCCACCAGGGATAGAGCGCCTTCTTGTCGGCCTTGGCGCTTGCCCGCCACAGCCGAACCATGTCCTCCAGCACCCGGCCGACATCGCCGATGATCGGCACGTCGGTGTGGACGTTCTTGTTGATCGACGACGGGTCGATGTCGATGTGGATCTTCTTCGAGTTCGGCGAGAACGCGGTCAGCCGGCCGGTGATGCGGTCGTCGAAGCGTGCGCCGATGCAGATCATCACGTCGCAATCATGCATGGCCATATTGGCTTCATAGGTGCCGTGCATGCCCAGCATGCCCATCCAGTTCTTGCCCGATGCCGGATAGGCGCCGAGGCCCATCAGCGTCGAGGTGATGGGGAAGCCGGTGAGGTCGACCAGTTCGCGCAGCAGATGGCTGGCTTCCGGGCCGGAATTGATGACGCCGCCGCCCGAATAGATGATCGGCTTCTTGGCGCTCGCCATCAGTTCGACCGCGGCCTTGATCTTGTCGAGGTCGCCCTGGACCTTCGGCTGGTAGCTGGTGCGCGGCGCCGTCTGCGGCGGCACATAGATGCCCTTGGCGAACTGCACGTCCTTCGGAATGTCGACCACCACCGGACCGGGACGGCCGGTCGTGGCGACATGGAAGGCTTCATGGATGGTGGCGGCCAGTTCGTTGACGTCCTTCACCAGCCAGTTGTGCTTGGTGCAGGGCCGCGTAATGCCGACCGTGTCGCATTCCTGGAAGGCGTCGGAGCCGATCAGCGAGGTCGGCACCTGGCCGGTCAGGCAGACCAGCGGAATGGAATCCATCAGCGCGTCCTGCAGCGGCGTCACCGCATTGGTAGCGCCCGGCCCCGATGTCACCAGGAGCACGCCAGCCTTGCCGGTCGAGCGCGCATAGCCTTCCGCGGCATGGCCCGCGCCCTGCTCGTGGCGGACCAGAATGTGCTCGACCTCGTCCTGCTGAAAAATCTCGTCATAGATCGGAAGCACCGCGCCGCCGGGATAACCGAAGACATGCTTGACGCCATTGTCCTTCAGCGCCTGCACCACCATTTCGGCGCCCGTCATTTCACGCCGGTCGTTCTGTCCGTTGCTCATCGGTCTGGTCCCGTACTGTCGCCCCATGGGCGTTGCCATTTGGGTGTTGTTGGTCGTTTAGTCGTGTTTTGGGCAATAAAAAAGGCCCCCGAGGGAGCCTGTGTGTTGCGCATGGGAGGTTTTCGCCCGGCGGTTACACCGCCTTGCCCACGCGCCTTCCTACGAGAATGAGTGCCGTTTTCATGGTGGCGGACAATAGAATTGGTTTTGCGCGGATGTCAACGGGCAATCCGCGCGGCATTCACGCCGCGCGGATGTTCCATTTTCAGGCCCAGAGCGCCACGCCCTTCGCCTTGGCCCAACGCTTGAGGATCTTTTGTTCCTCAAGCGTTGCCAGGCGATTGCCGAAACCGCGCACCTGCACCGCACGGTGCTGCGGGTCGAGCTCGATCGTCAGAAGCCGCTCGGCCTTGCCAAGCGCCTTGCGCCGCAGCGTCCAGATCGAGGCGTTGCCGGCAATGCACTTGACCGCGTAGGTCGAGACGCAGTGATGCATCGCCCTGGACTCGGCAACCAGATCCTCGGCCGTCTTCAGCTGGCGGACGAAGAAGCGCTCGCCATGCGCCTTCGCCTCCTTGGCCGGTGGTTCCCATTCCCAGTCCTCAAGGCGCGAACCCTCCCAGGCGCTGCCCGGAGCCAATGCGGCCCGACCGGCGGCGCGGCGGCGCATGGCCTCAATGCGCTCGATGGCGGCAATGTCGCGATGCCACTGCGACATCTGCCGGCGCAGCGAGGCGAACGTGCGGCCTTTCAGGCTATACGCCTTGTCGCGCCGGTGCATGGCGGCGATATAGTCGCAGAGATCGTCGATCTCCTCCTTCGACGTTGGCTGCTCGCAGAAGAAGCGCGCCACTTCACGCCAGAAGATGAGTTCGCCACGCGGCGTGCGCGCAATCTTGGTGCGCGCAAGCCGTGCCGCCAGCCCGCTATCGCCAGTGTAGGACCGCACGATCGCGAACCAGAATGCCTCGCGGAAGCCGAGCTCACTCGACACGTTGAGGAAGCAATGCACCTCCTTGCGCGACAGCCATTCATTGGCGCCCGCCTTGTAGAGCGACTGGCCACCCGCAACCGCTATGTACCAGGCCAGGCGCAGCGCGATCTCCGAGCTATCCAGCCCCGACCTGTCCAGCCAGATGGCTTCGAGCGCGGCCGAAACCGGATAACGCGCATAGAGGTAGCGGGCAGCCGCCAGCCGCAGCCGCGCAGGGTCGCGCGTCTTCAGCTTCGGGCGCCACAGCGCCCCGTCGCGGATGGCAACGCCGGCATAGCCCCGACGCACCTCGTCGAGCGCCCGCTCGAAATCCGGAGCGGGACGTGGTGCGGCGGACACACGCTGCAACGATGCCTGGTATGCTTCATTACGTTGGCGCTCGGCATCCTGCCTGAGCTGTATCATGGACCTGGCCATGGCCGTTCTTCCCGATTGGAACCCTGTCAGCCGCGCGCAATTCCAGCGCCGGCACGGAATGTGTCGATCTGGATTGCCGTGACATGTACAGGTCTCCTCTTGGGGATGACGGTTGCGAATGGCGGCGTCACTACGCCTGCAACGACCCAGGCGCAAGAGCCATTCTTTCAATGTTTACAATGGCCTGACAGCGTGTTGCAAAGGTGCATCTCAGACCTCCAGACAGCCGCCATCGTCGGCGGAAGCGCTTGGCTTCAACCGGTTTGCCACGGCTCCGACCGGGCATTTGGGTATCGATGTGATCGCCTTCGAATGGTGACAGCCGCCACGCCTCGCGGCACGGCTCTCAGCTTGTCAGAAAATGGGGATTAGCCGTGAAGCGGCTCAACTCGCCCATCGCCAGCGGAGGCGCAAAATGCGTGATGGTGATCTCATAGTCGCCTCCTTACAAAGCGTGGTTGGTACGGGTGCGGCGCGATGAAAGGGGCGCCGCTGATTGGGCGCGGTCAATACAACGGAACGGGTGCAGCGGCAAGATGGCGACCGGACGCCAGGTCGCCCGGCCTTGACGAACCGGCAGTGGCAAGTCGGCTGGACACGTCGCTGATAACGACCGGCGATGAAGCAGTCGCCGCTGGCCGTCGTTCACAGGCTTCTGGCCGGTATGCAGCCACCGCGCCTTCGCCGTCGAAGCAGAAACACATGGGCTGTCTCCCTCCCCGCCTGACGTTAGGTGCCATTGGCGAAGTCGCGGACAACCCGCTGCAGCAGCGGCACGTAGTCGCGAAACGTCCGCGTCTTCATGTTGGCGATCTTGCCTGCCTCGTCCCAGATGCGGACCCGTACCGCTTCCTCATGGAACGGGTTCTTGCGGAACTCGGCGACCTCATCCGCATTCATCGGTCCGCCCTGCAGCGACAGCGTATGTACCGAAGCCTGGGAGAGCTTGCCGAAATAGGTCGGGTCGGTGGCGCAGAGATAGCGCTTGGCGGCGACATGCAGCCTGACGCAGTCGACGATGACAGGCGGAAAGAACGGCGCCAGCACCTCGCCGCCGGCCTCGTCATGATGTTTGTCCTCGACATCGTCGGGCGAATAGGTGCCGAACTCGCTGGTATAGTGGCCGATGTCGTGCAGCAGTGCCGCCGCCACCAGCACGTCAGGCGCGCCGTCCTTCTCAGCAAACCAGGCGCCCTGCAACATGTGCTCCGACATGGTGACGGGCTCGCCGAGATAGGATTCCGCCCCTCGGCGCTCAAAAATGTCGGCGATGAACTCGACGATGTTGTCCGCGTTCAAATCCTGGCCGCTCATTCCGCAGCCTCCTTGTAGCCGTGCTCGATTGCCGCGAGCGTCGACAACAGGCCGTCCTTGTCGGCGTAGCAGCCTTGCAGCCAGCGCTTGCCGGTGCCCGAAAAGGCCTTGCGGGCATGCATGACGCGGGTGTTGTCGACGATGAAGGCCTGCCCCGGTTCGAGCTTGAAAGTAACTTCGAACGACGGATCCTCGATCAGTTCGGCGAACCGCCGATAGGCGGTGTAATAGGCCTCCATGTCGGCGAACGGCACGTCGACGGTCGGCGCCAGCGAGCGGTTGTTGAAGCGGATGGCGATGAGTTCGCCATCAGGCCCAAGCTCGATCATCGGCCGCTTGGCCTGCAGCCGCACACCCGACGACCCCGCATATTCGAAACGCGCCGGGTATGAACTCAACAGACGGAAGCCCTCGGGATTCTCGGCTTGCAGCGCGGCCGCCACGGCAAAACCGTCGACGACGCTGGATTCGCCGCCCTCCACCGTGTTCTCTATGCAGGACAGGATCTGCAGCGTCGGCACCGGATCGCGATAGGGATTGTCGGTGTGCGCCTGCAGGCCGAGATTGGTGTAGGCCAGGTTGTTGGGATTGACCTCGGCACGCACTTCGAACCAGCGGCCGTAATTGGTCTCCCTGATGTAGCCGAACAGATCGGAGACCTTGCACAGCGCGCCGGATTCGGTCGGCAGATCGTCCATCACCGCAAAGCCATAGGCCCGCACCGCCGACAGCCATTGCCTGAGCACCGCGCGGTCGCAGCTGGCCGCGGCATAGCCGGCGCGCGGCACCGAATTCTGCATCGAGGCCTTGGTCCATCGCACCGTACCCTCGCCGGTCCAGCCGGGCTCACGGGCGGCGTCGCGATCATAGGCGTTGGCGCTCAGCCATGCCGCGGGAAAGCGCACCGTCTTTCCCTCCGGTACGAAGCTGACCTCGAGGGCATCGCCCTGGATCGCGGCGGCGCCGATCTTTGTAGCGGCCGGGATGTCGAGAATGGTGATGAGCCGCTGGCCGTTGCCGGCGCTGCGCGTCTTGTCGTCCAGCGCATTGTCGCGCAGCCACACGGCATGGAAGCGGGTGCGCGCGCCGTCCTTCCAGCCGAGTTCGATTGTTCTGCCTTCGTCGCCGATCAGCGCGTGGGTGAGCATGAAAATCCGTCCTGTCCGCTATGCCCTGCGGCCAGCTCCGCAGGGTTTCCGATTGCATGGTGAAGGCGCGAGAGGCATAATTCAAATTATCATTTTGCAGCCAATGGCCATAAACTACTTATGCCTCAGACGACCCTCCCCTTGCCACCGCTCGACTGGCTGCGCAGTTTCGAAGCCGCCGCGCGGCTGTCGAATTTCACCGCCGCCGCGGCCGAGCTCGGTCTGACCCAGGCTGCCGTCAGCCAGCACATCCGTTCGCTCGAGGAGCGGCTGAAGCAGCCGCTGTTCATCCGCCTGGCGCGTGGCGTCGAACTGACGCCGGAAGGTGGTGCCTACCTGCCGCATCTGCAATCGGCCTTTGCCACGATCGCCAACAGCACGCGCGAGCTGTTCGAACCGAGAACGATCCAGGGCGTGACGATCCGCTCGCCGATTTCTTTCGCGGTGCTGATGATCGCGCCGAAGCTGCCGCAAATGGCTGGAGATCTGCCCTTCGTCCAGTTGCAGATCGAGACCATCCACACCCCGGCCGACTATGGTGAGCGCTCCGGCGGGCTCGACATTCGTTTCGGCGCTGGCTCCAGTTCCTTCGCCGGACGCCAGGCCGACCGCCTGACCCGCGAAACACTGACACCGATGGCCGCGCCCGGCCTTGCCAAAATCGCTGACTGGACGGCATTGCCGCGCTTGACGGTCGTCGGCGCGCGCGAAATGTGGGGTGAATGGTTCGCCGTCGCGCGGATGAAGCCGACGCTCGGGCCGACGCACAAATTCGACAGTTTCGTGACCGCACTGGAGGCCGCAAAGCACGGCGCCGGCATGGTGCTAGGCTCGCGCCCGCTGGCCGATGCAGCGCTGCGCGACGGATCGCTTGTCACGCTTTCCGGCTTTGCGCTGTCGAGCGGCGCCGGCCACTATCTGACGGCACCCTCGGGCGCGCATCTGAGCCCAGCCGAGGAAGCGGTCCGCCGCTGGTTCGCCACAGTCTTCGGTACCCCGATTTCCCGATAAGTCCCTGAATACGCGCCAAACTATTGGACGACGTGACGCCGCGCATAATTTGCCGCGATACTGCGCAAGGCCGGACGTCAAGCTTCGGCAGGGTTCCGCCCGCTACAGGCGGCCAGAAAAAATCGCGGAGGAAATTCGATGCTCGACAAGGCCCCCAACAAGAAGCTGTCCGACCTGCTCGATCGCTTCGGCGCAGCCCTTGCCGCCGGCGATATCGACAAGGCCGTCGCCTGCTTCCAGGAGGATTGTTTTTGGCGCGATCTCGTCAGCTTCACCTGGAACGTCAAGACGATGGAAGGGCGCGACCAAGTGCGCGAGATGCTGGTCAGCCAGTTGGCCAAGACCAAACCGTCGAACTGGGCGATCGCCAAGGGGGAGGATGCCACCGAAAGTGACGGCGTGCTCGACGGCTGGATCAGCTTCGAGACGGCGGTGGCGCGCGGCTTCGGTCACATCAGGCTGAAGGACGGCAAGATCTGGACGCTGCTCACCACCATGGTCGAGCTCAAGGGCCATGAGGAGCCGGCCGGCTTCGACCGCCCGCTCGGCGCCAAGCATGGCCATGGCAAGAACCGCCCGACCTGGAAGGAAGAGCGCGAGAAGGAAGCGGTCGAGCTCGGCTTCAAGACGCAGCCCTATACGCTCATCATTGGCGGCGGCCAGGGCGGCATCGCTCTCGGTGCGCGGCTCAGGCAACTCGGCGTGCCGACGATCATCGTGGAGAAGAACGAGCGAGCCGGCGACAGCTGGCGCAAACGCTACAAGTCGCTCTGCCTGCACGACCCCGTCTGGTACGACCATCTGCCCTATATCGACTTTCCCCGGAACTGGCCGGTCTTCTCGCCCAAGGACAAGATCGGCGACTGGCTGGAAATGTACACCAAGGTGATGGAGCTGAATTATTGGTCCTCGACCGAGGCCAAGAGCGCTGTCTATAACGACAAGAAGAAGGAATGGACCGTTGTCGTGCGCCGCGACGGCAAGGACACCACCCTGAAGCCGATGCAGCTGGTGCTGGCCACCGGCCAGTCCGGCAAGGCCAACATGCCGAACTTCAAGGGTATGGATAGCTTCAAGGGCGATCAGCACCATTCCTCGAAGCACCCTGGCCCCGACGCTTATGTGGGCAAAAAGGCTGTCATCATCGGTTCGAACAACTCCGCACACGACATCGCCGCCGCCCTTTGGGAAGCCGGCGCCGACGTCACCATGGTGCAGCGCTCGACCACCCATATCGTCAAGTCGGACACGCTGATGGAGATCGGGCTCGGCTCGCTCTATTCGGAAAAGGCTGTCGCGAGCGGCATGACCACCGCCAAGGCCGATCTCATCTTTGCCTCCCTGCCCTACAAGATCCTGCACGAGTTCCAGATCCCGGCCTATGCGGAGATGAAGAAGCGCGACGCCAACTTCTACAAAGGCCTGGAGAAGGCCGGCTTCATGCTCGACTGGGGCGATGACGACTCCGGCCTGTTCATGAAGTATCTCAGGCGCGGCTCCGGCTATTACATCGATGTCGGCGCCTCCGACCTGATCATCGACGGCTCGATCAAATTGAAGAGCGGCGTCGAGGTGAAGGAGATCAAGGCGCATTCGGTGCTGCTCTCGGACGGATCCGAACTGCCGGCCGATCTCATCGTCTACGCCACCGGCTACGGCTCGATGAACGGCTGGGCGGCCGACCTGATTTCAAGAGAAGTCGCTGACAAGGTCGGCAAATGCTGGGGCCTCGGTTCGAATACCACCAAGGATCCCGGCCCGTGGGAGGGCGAATTGCGCAACATGTGGAAGCCGACGCAGCAGGAGGCGCTGTGGTTCCATGGCGGCAATCTGCATCAGTCACGCCACTATTCGCAGTTTCTGTCGCTGCAGCTGAAGGCGCGGATGGAAGGCATCGCGACGCCGGTCTACGGGCTGCAGCAGGTTCATCACAAGGGTTAGGCAGGACCATCAGAGGATTGGCCGACACGCTTCCAGTAGATGAGCGTGCCGGTCAGCCCGCCATGCGGCTTCAAGGCAAAGTCCGGTATTTCGCCGGTGAGCGTGAAGCCGAGTTTTTCGTAGAGGCCGGAAGCGCCCTCTTCCGTCGCCGTGTCCAGCACCAGCAGCGTGCGGCCCTTTTCGACGGCGAGGGTTTCGGCGGCCCGCATCAGCCGGCTAGCAATGCCCTTGCCGCGATGCGCGACACGGGTCATCAGCTTGGCGATCTCGGCCCGGTGCGGCTGGTTGACGGGGAAGTCGAGCAGCAAGGTCACGGTGCCGACGAGAGCGTCTCCCTGCCAGGCGCCGAGCACCGCTCTTTCGCCCTTCTCCGCTGCCTCCAGCGACTTGTCCCAGAAGGCTCTCGCAGCCTGCCGGGACAGCGGATGCATGAAGCTGACCGAGCCGCCGGCCGCGACCGTCTCGATCAGGAGGTCGGCCAGCATGTCGCGTGTTTCCGCAGTCAGTGACCTGATTTCGATGGCATCCATGTGTGCAGTGTCCATTGCTAATCCAGTCGAGCTACGCGGCGCCGCTTTCGCGCGGCCTTGATCGCGGCAATGCGGTCGGTGTCTTTCGGCTGCAGGTGCAACCCGCGTTCAAGGATTTCGAGCGTGTATTCCTCATAGGTCAGGCCGAGCTGCTCGGCCTTTGCCATGCGCATCAGCATCACATCCCGGCTCGGTGCCTTCCACGCCTTGGCGTGCGCGGCCTGCCACGCCAGGAAGATGTAGGGATCGCCCTTGCCCCATGGCGGGCCTTTGTAATCATCGAGCGGCGGTCCGCCATTGTCGGAGCGCTTGGGACGTCTTGCCACGATTTTAGCCTCTGACCAGCGCAACCAGATAGTCGGCGGGCTGCGGCCCGACCGCGTCGAACGTGCAGTCCGACGGCGCGCCGAGCGCCAGGCAGTCGCCGGGCTCGAGACTGTGCACGACGTCGCCTTCGGTGAAGTCGAGCCGCCCGGAGATCAGCCACATCTGCTGCTTGATGAAGGCATACGACGCGGCCGGAAAGCTCACCTTGGCGCCGGCCGGCAGTTGCACCCGGATCAGTTCGAGCGGCATGTCGGAGACCGGCGATAGATGCCGCCTGACATAGCCCGTGCCGGGGTCGCGCCACACCGGCTGCTGGCTTTCGCGCAGCAGGCCGCCGCCTTGCCGCTCCGCCCTCGCAATCAGTGTCGACAGCGTCATGCCGAAGGCGGCGGCGATGCGCACCAGGAGCGCCGCAGTCGGGCTGGTCAGGCCCCGCTCGATGGTGCTGAGCATGGCTTTCGAGACACCGGAGCGGTCCGCCAGATCTGCCAGTGACCAGTTCCGCAAGGCTCGTTCGGAGTGGATTCTTCTGCCGATGGTGGAGGAAATGTCATTCGCTATATCAGTCATTTGTCCAATATATCGAAATTCCAGCGTTGGGAAAGAGGCTGGTCGGTTGAATTTTCGTTGATCGGTTAACGCCTGCTACACCATCCCGTCACACGCCACCTTAACCCCATTTGCGTAGGGTCGACGCTCCACGGAAATGGGGATCGGACCGTATGTTTGTCGAGCGCGAAGCCTCCGTCGGAGAACCGACCTCGCAGGAGCGCCGCCGCGCCGAGCAGAACGACAAGCGCATTCTGGGCAATGTCGTGCAGTGCGACGGTGCGCGTGCCACCATCAGCGCCTATGCCGACGACCTCGAAGGCGCGGTCACCGGCCTGTGGACGGTCGGCAAGATGATCTCCATCAATCTCGGCACATCGCGGACCGTTGGCCTGGTCTATGAGATCGGCAAATCGGATCGCGCCTGGAGCAGTGAGGGGCAGAACCCGATCGAGGTCAGCGTCGAACTGATCGGCGAGGTACGCGACGGCGCCGAGCCCGGCGACCGCCCGATCTTCGACCGCGGCATCACCACCTATCCGCACATCGGCGCCATTGCGCATCGCATCCGCAGCCGCGACCTGCAGGCGGTCTACGATCTTGCCGGACGCCATTCGATCACCATCGGCACGCTGTCGCAGGACGAGGCAATCGACGCCAACATCGCCATCGACGACACGCTGGCGCGCCATTTCGCCATTGTCGGCACGACCGGCGTCGGCAAGTCCACGGCGGTCTCGCTGCTTTTGCGCAAGTCGATCGCCGCCCGGCCCGATCTGCGCATCCTCATTCTCGATCCGCACAATGAATTCGCGGCGTCGCTGCCGGAATTCTGCGTCCGGGTCGATTCCAAGACGCTCGATCTGCCGTTCTGGATGTTCAGGCTGGAGGAATTCGCCGAAGTGCTGTTTCGCGGCCGGGAGGTCGTGGCGGAAGAAGTCGATGTGCTGCGCGATCTGATCCCCGCCGCCAAGAACCTCTATCGCAACCCCAGTTCCGGCTCCTATGTGCGGCGCGGCAGCGATGCGCTGACCGCCGACACGCCGGTTCCTTACCGCATGGTCGATCTCATCAAGCAGATCGACGAGCGCATGGGCCTCCTGGAAAGCAAGAACGACCGCCCGACGTTGAAATCGCTGAAGACGCGCATCGAGTCGGCCGCATCCGACCCGCGCTATCGCTTCATGTTCAATTCGCGGCTGATCGAGGACACGATCCACGAGACGATCGGCAACATTTTTCGGGTGCCGCATCATGGCCGCCCGGTGACCTGCTTCGAGATGGCCGGCATGCCGTCCGAGGTGGTCAATTCCGTCTGTTCGGTGCTGGCGCGACTCGCCTTCGACCTCGCTCTGTGGAGCGAGGGCCGGCTGAAACTGCTTTTGCTGTGCGAGGAAGCGCACCGCTACATGCCGGCCGATGCTCGCCTCGGCTTCGCACCGACAAGGCATGCACTGTCGCGCATCGCCAAGGAAGGCCGCAAATATGGCTGCTATCTCGGCGTCGTCACCCAGCGCCCGGGCGAGCTCGATCCGACCATCCTGTCGCAGTGCTCGACCTTCTTCGCCATGCGGCTGGCCAACGAGCAGGACCAGGCGATCATCCGCTCGGCGATCGCCGATTCCTCCGCCTCGACGCTGGCCTTCCTGTCATCCATGGGCCAGCGCGAAGCCATCGCCTTCGGCGAAGGTGTCGCAACGACCATGCGTCTGAAATTCGAGAAACTGGCACAGGAACTGATCCCCGGCACAGCCAAGCGCGACGATCTGGAGTCGGATGTCGACGGCGATGTCGATCTCGCCGCCATCGTCGAGCGACTGCGCAACGTGCCGAAGCCGCAGCAGCAGATGGCCTTCGCCGAAGTGGTGGACTCCAGCCGGCAGGCCGGCGATCCCGACTACCGCAAGCCGGCCACCGCCCAGCGCATCCAGCCCGACGACGATTTCGACATGCGCTACGGCCTCAAGCCCGCCACCTTCGGCATGCGCTCGCAGAACGATTGAGCTTAAACGAAACGTCCTTCTGGCGAACAATTGGAAAGCCGCGTTGGTGTCCAAGCCCGGCTTCGTCGGCCAGCTTAGCTAAATCCCATCAGGGAATTCGTCAGGCTGAGTCGAATGGTGCCGTCTTCGAGAACCGGAGCGGAGCGGACATTAGTCCGTGAGCACCGGCCTACGCCGGCCGTAGCCTTGACAGTCACACCACTCATGAGTGCTTCGGCCGGCGAAGGCCGGAAGCGCAGAAGGCGGCAGCAGGCGGCCAGCCTCACGAATTCAATGATGGGATTTTAGGCGCAGACGCGGTTGCGGCCCTGCCTCTTCGCCTCATAGAGCTGGCGGTCGGCGCGGCGGTAAAATTCTTCGGCCGTTTCCTTGCGGTCCCACACAGCCAGGCCGACGCTGGTGGTGATCTTGAGGCGGACATTGCCCGACAGCACCGACATATTGGCAACTGCCTTGCGGATGCGTTCGGCGAATTTCGCCAACAACTCCGCATCCATGTTGGGCGTGACCACGGCAAACTCCTCGCCGCCGAGCCGCGCCACCACGTCGTGATATCTAGTCATGCCTTTGAGGCAATTGGCGACCGCCCGCAGTACCTCATCGCCGACATCGTGGCCATGTGTGTCA
The DNA here is from genome assembly GCF_056403855.1 of Mesorhizobium sp. P2_E7. Classification (NCBI taxonomy): domain Bacteria; kingdom Pseudomonadati; phylum Pseudomonadota; class Alphaproteobacteria; order Hyphomicrobiales; family Phyllobacteriaceae; genus Mesorhizobium; species Mesorhizobium sp. P2_E7. The sequence goes on from NZ_JBFUER010000001.1 coordinate 1,990,903, forward strand.
TTGACCTGCTTGAAGTGATCGAGGTCGAGGATCATCAGCCCGACCGGCTTCTCGATGCGGCGGAATTCCTCGAGATATTCCCTCAGCGCATCGTCGAAATAGCGCCGGTTCTGCATACCGGTAAGACCATCGGTCAGCGCCGCATGCTGCAGCGTCTCCGAACGGGCGCTGAGCGACACCGTCATCGCCCGCAGCTTGCCCTCTTCCGTCGCCTGCCTGCGGATCAGCGGGTAGATGAAGAAGACGCCGAAGGACAGCGCCGTCGCCAGAAGCACGCCGGTGATGAACAGCAGCGTGTTAAGATAGGCGATCCTCTCGATGCGCGACGCCGTATCCATGTCCTCTGCAATGCCTTGCAACAGGCCATAGGAATGTAGCGTCACCAGGCCTGCGGCGAGGATCACAAAAATAAAGACGAAAAATGCGGATTCCGCCTTGTGGAAACGCATCTGCTCCCCGTTGGAAAAGTACCTGCCGGGTTTATGGCATGACGGCGCCTTACGGACTGTTAATCCAGACAACCGGAACGGGAATGTTCATTTCAGCTTCTGTTTCTTTAATTGTATTAGCAGCAGCAAAATCAAATCGCGGTTTTCGGGTCGTCGCCAGGCTGCAATCTCAGCCATTCCGGGCCGAGCTGATGACGAAACCACGTCGTTTGCCGTTTGGCATATTGCCGCGTCGCGGCCTTGCAGCGCTCGATGGCCTCAGGGAAGCTGATGTCATCCGCCATCGCGGCCGAGAGTTCGCGAACGCCGATCGCCTTCATCGCCGGCAGGTCAGGGTCAAGACCAAGCGCCACAAGCCGTTTGACTTCATCGAGAGCGCCATGGTCGAGCATGCGGTCGAACCTTGCTTCGATCCGCTCTACAAGGGCCGCGCGGTCCGGTTCGATGACGAAGAAACGCGCACTGTCGCGGTCGATCAGCGGCAGCCCGCGCGCCGCTTGCCATTCGAGAATGGAGCGGCCGGAGGCGTCGAGCACCTCGAGCGCCCGCACGATGCGCTGGCCATCGGTCGGCTTCAGTTGCATGGCGACCGCGGAATCCTCGTGCATCAGGAGGCGATGCAGCTTGGCAGCACCCTGCTCCTTGAGTTCGTAGCGCCAGCGGTCGCGCACCTGTTGCGGAATGTCGGGCATTTCCGAAATCCCCTCGGCAAGTGCCCGAAAATAGAGCCCGGTGCCGCCGACGAAAATCACCGGACGTTCGAAGGCAGCGCCATCGGGCCGCAGGGCAAGCGTGCCATCATCGATCAGCTTCATCACGTCGCGCAGCCAGGCGCCGGTGGAGTAGGCGGTGGAGGGATGCACGTGGCCGTAGAGAAAGTGCGGCGCGCGGGCGAGATCGGCGGCCGCCGGCCGCGCCGTCAGCACGTCGAGCACCGAATAGCCTTGCATGGAATCGGTGTTGACGATGATGCCGCCCTTGCGCTCGGCGAGATCGAGCGCCAGCGCCGACTTGCCGCTGGCGGTCGGCCCGGCTATCAGGATCGCGTTCTTCACGCGGCCCTCGCCCGCCTGCCCGGAATTTTCCATGCCGCTCATTGCCACGCTTGTATCCCACCCCGCCAGCCGCGCTGTCTCGGCCTCGCTTGCGAATATGGCCTCACGGTCGGTCGGCGCAAGCGCTGTTCGCTGGCTGGGTGAAGGCATCGCTTGCGATCTGGTGCTGGCCGAAGGAGTTGAAGCCGGCGAGACAACCGCCGCCTTGCGCGCTGCAGTCGGCTCCGAACCCGTCGACGTCATCGTCCAGCAGGCTGACACGCGCCGCAAGACAATCCTGCTCGCCGACATGGATTCGACCATGATCGACCAGGAATGCATCGACGAACTGGCCGACGAGATCGGCGTCAAGGATCGCGTTGCCGCCATCACGGCGCGCTCGATGAATGGCGAGATCGCCTTCGAGCCAGCCTTGCGCGAACGCGTGGCGCTGCTGAAAGGCCTTGATACAGCCGTCGTCGACCGCATCATCGCCAACCGCCTGACACTGGCGTCGGGCGGTCGCGCTCTGGTCCAGACGATGCGGAAGAACGGCGCCTGGACGGCACTCGTCTCCGGCGGCTTCGACGTGTTCACCAGCCGCATCGCGGACATGCTCGGCTTCCAGGAAAACCGCGCCAACCGCCTGATCGAAGAAAACGGGCGCTTTGCCGGCCTGGTCGCCGAGCCGATCCTCGGCCGCGCCGCCAAGGCCGATGCGCTGAACGAGATTTCGGCCCGCCTGGGCCTGACGCCGGCCGACGCCATCGCCGTCGGCGACGGCGCCAACGACCTCGACATGATCCGGCTGGCCGGCACCGGTGTTGCGCTCCACGCCAAGCCGACTGTGGCCGCGCAAGCCAAGGTTCGCATCGACCATGGCGACCTGACGGCGCTGCTCTATCTCCAGGGCTATCACCAGGAGGAGTTTGCCGGATGAAACCGATGCGCACCGAGCGCCTGATCCTGCGCAACTGGGAAGACCGCGACCGCGAACTTTTCCATCGCATCAATTCGGACGAGCGGGTGATGGAGTTCTTCCCGTTCCGCCGCGACCGTGCCGAGACGGATGCCAAGATGGACGAATTCCGGGGCTGGATCGCCGAGGACGGCTTTGGTTTTGCCGCCGCCGAGATTGCCGCGACGGGCGAATGCATTGGCTTTGTCGGCCTCTTGGAGACCGATCACGTGCCGTCCATGCCTTCCGATACGGTCGAGATCGGCTGGCGGCTGGCGCCGGAATTCTGGGGCAAGGGCTATGTCACCGAGGCCTCCGAAGCCTGGCTCACCTTTGGCTTCGAAACGCTTGACCGCGACGAAATCGTCTCCTTCGCCGTCGCGGCCAACCGCCGCTCGACGGCCGTCATGGAGCGCCTCGGCATGAGCCCTGACCCGGCTCGCGATTTCGATCACCCATCCATCCCCGACAGCCATCCGCATCTCAAGCGGCATGTCCTCTACAGGCTGTCGCGGCAGGACTGGCAGGCAAGAAAAAAAGTGGCTCGCTAGCCGTTTTTTGTGCTGAAAACCAATCGATTATCCAGTTTTGTGGACTCCACGGGAGTTCATCGTTGGGAGCTGTCAGGAGCGTCTTTGCATCCGTCATTCAAGCTGGGTTACGCCATATGAGGCCCAGACCATCATCGCCAATATGACGAATACTCCCGCCGTGCCCAGTATGGCGGCCACGCGTCGAGCAGACTCCCCATCCGGCTTGGTTTGTCGGCGAGCCCAGACCTCGAGCAATGCGCATGCGCCGACGCAAACGAACGCAGCGAATATCAGCCAAAGCTCCGCGCCACGAAAATGGTAATAGCGAGGACGCCCTAAGCTCAACTGAAAGGGGACCGCTAAATCGCCCCGCAACACACCGTACGCTGGAATGCCGACCAGCAATGCCGCGATGGCCACTGCCAATGCATCGGCCAGCCTCGGATTGCGGCTGCGCCAGCCGCCGCGCGTTTTCATGGCCTCCCTCCGGCGAGAACCACTGATACATAACAAGTGAAAAGGTTACATTTCCGCAATCGGACTAAGAGAATACACAACCGTTTCGATGCCTCGCATGAGCCATCGGTTCTCCGCCGTTTTCAGCTCAGACTGACCTGAATTTCAACACACCTTAGTCCATCCGGATGGTCACGAACCGCAATTCGCCGGTCTTCGACGCCAGCATCAACAACGCGTTCTTGCGCCCCTGCTCCTTCAGCGCGCCGATCCGGTCCATGACGTCCTTGGGCGTGGCAACCGATTCCTGCGCGATCTCGGTGATCACCTCACCGGCCTGGATGCCGCGTTCGGCCGCGGCCGAATCCTTGGTGACGTCGGTGATGACGACGCCGGAAACATCGGCGGCGATGCCGAACTTGGTCCGCGTCTCGTCATTGAGTTCGCCGACGGTCATGCCGAGCACCGAAGCCGTCGAAACCGCCGGTGCCTTGTCGCCGCCCTTGTCCTCGTCGGTGGTGCCGTCTTCGCCGCTGGCGAGCTTCTCGCCGTCCTCGAGCCGGCCGAGCGTCACCTTCACCGTCTGCTCGACGCCCTTGCGCACGATGATCACGTCGACCGCCTTGCCGACCGGGCTTTCCGCCACGACACGTGGCAGGTCGCGCATTTCATGAATGTCCTTGCCGTCGAACTTGATGATGACGTCGCCGGCGAGGATGGTGCCGTTGTCGACCGGTCCGCCCTTGATGACGCCGGCCACCAATGCGCCCTTTGCGGTCGCCATGCCGAGGCTCTCGGCGATGTCGTCGGTCACCGGCTGGATGCGCACGCCGAGCCAGCCGCGGCGGGTTTCGCCGAACTGGCGCAGTTGGTCGACGACGCCCGAGGCAAGCTGCGAGGGGATCGAGAAGCCGATGCCGATCGAGCCGCCCGACGGCGAGATGATCGCCGTGTTGATGCCGATGACCTCGCCCAGGCTGTTGAACAGCGGCCCGCCGGAATTGCCGCGGTTGATGGCGGCATCGGTCTGGATGAAGTCGTCATAGGGACCGGAATTGATATCGCGGTTGCGGGCCGAGACGATGCCGACCGTCACCGTGCCGCCGAGGCCGAACGGATTGCCGATCGCCATCACCCAGTCGCCGACGCGCATCTTGTTGGAATCGCCGAACTTCACCGCCGTCAGCTTGTGGCCCTTCGGGTCTACCTTCAGCACCGCGACGTCGGTCTTGGTGTCGGTGCCGACCAGCGTCGCCTTGAGCGTCACGCCGTCGGAGAAATTCACCTCGATGTCGTCGGCGTCGGCAATCACATGGTTGTTGGTGACGACAATGCCTTGCTCGGCGTCGACGACGAAGCCGGAACCCAGCGACTGCACCTTTTGCGCGCCGCCATCCTTGTCGCCGCCACGGTTCTTGAAGAAATCGTCAAAAAAGTCCTGGAACGGCGAACCTTCCGGCAGTTGCGGCATCGGCACCGCGCCCGGACCTTCCGTACCCTTCACGGTCTGCGAGGTCGAGATGTTGACCACCGCACCGAGCAGGCCTTCGGCGAGGTCGGCGACCGAAGCCGGTCCGTCCGCGGCCACCGTCGGCGTCACGAAAGCCGGAACGGCAAGCGCCCCGACCATAAGTGCCGCAGCACCTGCGATGAACGTCCGCCGCGCAGCGCGCAGAAGGGTGTTGGATGTCATCGAGAGCCTCCCGGAATTGCTGAAAAGAAAAAGCGCTTCGGCAAAACGCCGCGTCGCGTCATGTTGGCAAGAAATACGGCACATCTGCGGCTATGGCCACATCAGGAGGATAAATCCTCCGTTACGTCCCAAATCAACTGTCTTCAGCCACGCACCAGCCAGACAATGCCGACGCCGATAGCGATGGCCGCCAGCCCGACGATGCGCAGCGCATTCTCCGGCATCGACAGCACTTCGCCGGCAAGCTTCTTGGCGAGGCCGGGAAAACCGCCATAGACCAGGCCCTCCACGACGAGGACCAGGCCTATGGCCGCAAGGAAATCCTGCACCGCCCTACTGGGCGGGTGCAGGTTGCGCTGCCGGCGCGGCGGGAGCCGTCGCCGGAGCGGCAGGTGCCGCCGGCTTTGCGTCCGTGCCATCCGGATTGCGGAAGAAGCGGAAGAACTCCGAGTTCGGCGACAGCACCATCGTCGTCCCGGAATTGTCCAGCGCCGTGCCATAGGCATTCATCGACCGGTAGAAGTCGAAGAAGGCCGGATCGCGTTTGTAGGCATCGGCGAAGGTCGCGCTGCGCTGGGCCTCGCCCTCACCGCGCAGGATTTCCGATTCCTTGCGCGCTTCGGCGACGATTTCCACCACTTCGCGGTCGGCTCGTGCGGTGATGCGCTGCGCGGCCTCTTTACCGCGCGCCCGCAGCCGTTCGGCCTCGGCCAGACGTTCGGCCTTCATCCGGTCGAAGGTCTGTTGCGAAACCTCAGCCGTCAGGTCGGTCCGGCGGATGCGCACATCCTCGATCTGCAGGCCGAGCGACGTCGCGTCGGGCCTGAGCTGATCGCGCACTTCGCGCATCATCACGGCGCGCTCTTCCGAGAGTGCCGCCTCAAAGTCGCGCAGACCGTAGACACGGCGCAGCGCCGCATCGAGACGCGTCCGAAGCCGGGCTTCGGCCAGTGTGATCTGACCGGACACGGCGGAGCGGAACACGCGCGGATCCGAGATGCGGTAAGCGATGAAAGCGTCGACCTCGTAGAACTTGCCGCCCGAAACCTGGACGCGGATGTTGTCGAGATCGAAGCGCAGCACCCTGTTTTCGATCAATTGCACGCTGTCGGCGTCGAAGAAGGCGAAAGGCGCCTTGAAATAGATGCCTGGTTCATTCTTGACGTCGACGATCTCGCCGAACCGCAGCACAAGTGCCTGCTGGCGCGCGTTGACCACGAAGACCGAGGAGTAGATCAGGAACAGAAGCACGGCCGCGATGACGGCGAGGATGGGAAGACGATTGGCCATCACTGGGCTCCTCCGGTCGTGGCGCCAAGGGGCGCGGGCGCCGGGGCCTTCGGCTGCAGTGCCGGCAGCGGCAAATAGGGGACGACCCCTTGCCCATTGCCCTGTTCGACGATGACCTTGCTGGAGTCTTTCAGGACCTTCTCCATCGTTTCCAGATAGAGGCGCTTGCGCGTCACATCGGGGGCCTTGGCGTATTCGTCATAGACCGAGATGAAGCGCTGCGCCTCACCTTCGGCCTCCTGCACGACACGGTTCTTGTAGGCCGCAGCGTCTTCACGGACCTGTGCGGCCTCGCCGCGCGCCTGGCCGAGCTTCTGGTTGGAATACTGGTTGGCTTGCTCGACGAACTTGTCTTCGTCCTGTTCGGCGCGCTGCACTTCGTCGAACGCGTCCGCCACTTCACGTGGTGGCGCCGCGTCCTCGATCGAAACCGCGTTGACGTTTAGGCCAGCCTTGTAGCCGTCCAGCGTCGTCTGGATGATTTCGCGCACCGACGCCGCGATGCCTTGGCGATCGTCGCGGAAGATGTCCTGGGCCGGTCGCCGGCCGACGGCTTCGCGCATGGCGCTTTCAGCGACCTGCTGCAGCATGCCTTCGGGATCGGAGACGTCGAACAGATAGGCCCTTGGATCGGAGACCTGGTAGGCCACCGAGAACTGGACGTTGACGATATTCTGGTCGCCGGTCAGCATCAGCCCGGAAGTGTTGCCACTCGTCGCGCCGCCGCCGCCGATATCGACGAGCTGCTCGGCGATGTTGGCTGTCTCGACGGTTTCAACGGGCCACCAATGGAAATGCAGACCCGGCTGCGACAGCTCCGGCTTCGGCTTGCCGAAGCGCAACTCGACCGCAACCTCGTCCGGCTGCACGGTGTAGACCGCCTTGAACGCCCACAGCACGATCAGGGCGGCTGCGATCAGCGCAAACACGGCCGGGCTGGCGCCGCCGCCACCGGGCAGCGCGCGCCGCAGCCGGTCCTGGCCGCGGCGGATGATGTCCTCGAGATCGGGAGGTGACCCTTGCGGGCCGCCAGGCCCCTTTGGTCCCTGCCCCCAGGGTCCCTGATTGTTGCCGCCGCCGCCCCATGGGCCGCCGCCGCCACCGCTCTTGTCGTTCCAGGGCATGAATGTCCTTTCGCTTGGAATTCCCTCAGCGCCGGCCTTGCGGCGCAAAATCCAGTTGTTCTTCTATAGGGACGCCGCGATGCGCTTTCAACGCGATCCGACACTGCACCGTCCGATTTGGACCGCTGCAAGCAGCAAATTCCAATAAGTCGCCTTATGAATGCGGCGTATTGTCGAGGGGAAGGCACCAAATGGCAAAAAGCGGCTTGGCGTCCGAGCGCATGGCATGAACGATGTCAGGTGGATTGTAGACGACCCCGCCGACCCCGGGTTCATGCCACGCCTCGGCATTCTGCCGCCATTCCCCTTCAGACAGAACAAGGTAAAGCTCTTCCGGCGGATGCCGATGGTCTGGATAGGTCGTATGCGGCGCCATGACCGACACTCCGATCTCGATTTGACCGCTCGGGACGAAACCGCCCGGGCCGACAATGAAGGAATCGGCGTAATTCTCGGCCAGCACCGCCGACTTGCGACGCTCGCTTTGATTGCTCCAGCTGAGATGCGGCTCGATCTCGCGCAGCGCGGCGGCGAGCTTGCCGAGATTGCCGCCGATCGTTTCAAGCTCGGCAAAGCATGCCGGAAGGTGGCGACAAGCCGGCTGGCGCTGGGGTCGCTCACCGCTTGCTTGCGGCGCCTCAAGCGCGGTGTTGCCGAAGATCCACTGGTGCGCAGCTTCACGCGCAGGTTCATTTCCCATACGCGAGCGTATCTCCGCGCTCAGTAAATCCATGAAGGCACCGAGCAGCTGACGCTTGTTATCCGTCATGAGGACACCTGTGTCATTGGCCGGCGGCGCTCGTAGACTGTGTAGCGCGTTGCGTGGCTGTCCTTTTCGCCAGCGGGAAAATCCTCCGAACGGGCAATTCGCCAACTGTCCGGATCGATGTCAGGGAAATGCGCGTCGCCGTCGACCTTGGCCAGCACATGGGTGACATGCAGGCGGTCGGCGAGCGGAAGCGCCTGCGCATAGATCTCGCCGCCGCCGATGACGCAGATTTCATCGACGCCGCTCATGCAACGCCCGCGCACCGTGGCCAGCTGGATCGCGGCTTCCAGCGAGTTTGCTGTCTCAACACCCTCGGCGCGCCAGGCCTTGTCGCGCGTCACCACGATGTTCAGCCTGCCCGGCAACGGCCGCCCAATACCTTCATAGGTCTTCCGGCCCATGATGACAGGCTTGCCCATCGTGTCGGCCTTGAAGCGCTTGAGATCGGTGGACAGCCGCCACGGCAGCCCGCCGTCGCGCCCGATGACGCCGTTCTCGGCGATGGCGACATAGATTGCGACGTCCATCAGTTGGCTTCCCCGGCGCCGTCATCCGACGGCTCCAAAAGCAAAATGTCGATGTCGCGCTCGGGATAGAAATCCTGCGCCGTCGTCTCGAAGGTCGTCGGCCCGACCTTTTTGACATTGTCGCCGCAGAACGAGATCAGCGCTTTCGGATTGCCCTTGTCGACGGTCAGCTTGAACTTGCCGATGCTGCCGTTCGCCCAGTTGCCGCCGGTGGTGAGGATATATTGGATGCGGTTCTCGTAAAAATGCGGATAGCCGTCGGCCTTGGCTGCCTGGCGCACCGCGTTCTCGAACCCGTCGTCCATGCAGAACCGGGTCTTGTAGCTTGTATATTGGCTGCCCTCGGAGAACTTGCCGTCATAGAAGAAACTGACCGAGGACGTGCCGCCGACGCTGGGCTTGTAGCGGTGCGAGACATGGACATCCTTGTTGGCCGGAAAGGTCGAACGCCACCAATAGGTCGAGCGCAACTGCCACCACGGCGTGTAGACCTTGTTCGCCTCAGTACCGTCGCTGCCCGGATCCTCGATGATGATGCCGCGGTTCTCCCAATCCTCGGCGACCGCTTTCGGCAGCTTCGCCAGGGCCGCCTTGGCCGCATCGCCGAATGGATTGAACGGCACGTTCTGCGCCTTCAGATCGGCGCCGATATCGATGCCGACAGCGAACACTTTCTGCTCGAGCTGCGGCTTTGCCGGCGCGCCATCGATCGTCACCTCGAAGCCGAGGAAATTGTCGCTCTGGTTTTCCGGGATGGCCGGCATTTCCTCTGGGTCACCTTCGATGTCGGGCAACGGGAAGGCGACGATGGCATTTACATCCTTGTCGGTGTTGTTGTGGAAGACGTAGTCGACTGTCACCTTTTTCGGCGAGATGAACAGATCCTCGCTTTGCATCGCCACCGCATCGCTGCGCGACAGGATCAGGCCACCGGTGCCGAGTTCGGCGGTCGAATCATTGGCCAGTGCGGGCGCGGCTGAAAGCGCCAGCGCTACAGTCAGAACATATCGCAACATCGAAGCCCCTCGCCAGGAATGGGCGACCCTAGCCGTTTCAATGTGGCGTTTCAAAGCCCTTCCGCTGCCGCACCGGCATCACGACGGTCTGGACACGCCAATCGGCGGTCTGGACTAACAGGTTTCGATCAGGCAGGAGTTCGCCTCATGCGCAAGCTTCTCGTCATCGGCATCGGCGCCGGCAATCCCGACCATATGACCGTCCAGGCCATAGACGGCCTGAACCGGGCGGACGTCCTGTTTATTCCCGACAAGGGCACGAAAAAGAACGATCTTGCCGAATTGCGCCGCCAGATCTGCGACCGCTTCGTCAAAAACCCGAAATCACGCCGCGTCGAATTCGACGTGCCGGTGCGCGCCGAACCGGCGCCCTCCTATCGCTCGACCGTCGACGACTGGCACGAGGCGATCGCCGAAATTTACGAAGGCCTGATCCGCGACGAACTTGCCGAAGACGGTTGCGGCGCGTTCCTGATCTGGGGCGACCCTTCGCTCTATGACAGCGCGCTGCGTATCCTCGAGCGGGTGCGGCTGAGAGGCAATGTCGGGTTCGAGCTGGAGGTCATTCCCGGCATCACCGCCGTCCAAGCGCTCGCCGCCAGCCACAAAATGGCGCTGAACCGCATCGGCGACCCCGTGCTGATCACCACCGGCCGCCGCCTGACCGAAGAAGGCATGCCTGGAAATGCCGGCAGCGCGGTGGTGATGCTCGACGGCAAATGCGCCTTCAACACGCTGGCCGACAAGGATCTGATCATCCACTGGGGCGCCTATCTCGGCACGCCGGATGAGATTGTTGTCTCGGGCCGTCTGGGCGATGTCGGTGCGGAGATCGAGAGAATTCGTGAGGAAGCCCGCGAGAGAAAGGGCTGGATCATGGATACGTATCTGCTGCGCAAAGCAGGCGAAGGCGATTAACCCTACTGCCCTACTGCCCTACTGCCCTACTGCCCTACTGCCCTACTGCCCTACTGCCCTACTGCCCTACTCCTTCCCCCCTCACCCAGCATCAATCTCCGCCTGCAACGCCGCCATATGCGTGGCGGCAGCTGCAGCCGCTGCCCGCTCGATGGCGCGAAAACGGCTGACCACCGCCAGGCCGACCGAGGTCAGCTGCGCGCCACCGCCCTTGCGGCCGCCGGTCTGTGCTGCGACGAGCGGCTTGCCGAACACCCTGTTCATGTCCTCGACCAGGTCCCAGGCGTGTTTGTAGGACATCTCCATGCCGCGGGCGGCGGCCGAGATCGAACCGAAGGTGGCAATCTGCTCCAAAAGCTCGATCTTGCCCGGACCGATGCGCCCGTCGGGATCGAGATTTATCCGCAAGCTCAGCGACGGCATGTTGTGTCCTCCGCGATCACACTAGCCTCTCTCGACCCGTAGCGCTATTCCAAAACGATATAGCGGCTATCAGCCATCCGCTTCGGCCGGCAGCCCGGCACTGGTATTGGCCCTGTCGAAGCTGACCGTCTTGACCACCGCGAACACCTTGCCGCCGAGGTGAAGTTTCAGCGCCTGCCTGGACTGCTCAGTGATGCGGGCAAGCACGGTTACACCATTGCAGTCGATGCCGACCTCCACCGATGGCCCCTCACCCGGGCTGATCGCGACGATGATGCCGGGAAGGATGTTGAGCGCGCTGAGGCCGGTCGGCTGTTCAGTGGCGATCATCACGTCGCGGGCGCGGATACGGATACGCACTGGCGCGCCAGGCGCAATCGCCAGAAGCGGCACCCGGATCTCACCCGCCGCCGAACCGAGCACGCTCATGCCGAACGCCTCGTCGTGACGCAGCACTTTGGTGTCCAGCACCGCGCCGCCCTCGCCGCGCTCTTCGGCCGGCAACAAATCGAGCCGCTGCATGATCGCGCCGGTCGGCCCGAAAGCCGAGACCTTGCCTTGCGCCATCACCACCACATCGCTGGCCAGCCGCGCGACCTCCGCGACGGAATGGCTGACATAGACGATGGGAAGCTTCGTCTCGTCCCGCAGCCTTTCGACATAGGGCAGAATCTCGGCCTTGCGCGCATCGTCGAGCGAAGCCAACGGCTCGTCCATCAACAGCAGCTTCGGGCTGGCCAGCAGCGCCCGACCGATCGCCACGCGCTGCTTCTCGCCGCCCGACAGTTTTGCTGGCCGTCGGTCGAGCAGCGGACCGATGCCGAGCAATTCGACCACTGCATCCATGTCGGCATAGCGCTCCGCGGCCGGCGTGAACCAGCGGCCATAGCGCAGATTGCCGGCCACGCTCATATGCGGGAACAGCCGCGCGTCCTGGAACACCATGCCGATGCGGCGCTTGTGCTTCGGCACGAAAATGCCGGCATCGGTGTCGACCAGCACCCGGCCATCGACCGCGATGCGGCCCTTGGTCGGCCGGATCAGGCCGGCGATCAGGTTGATCAGCGTCGTCTTGCCGGACCCAGACGGCCCGAACAGCGCCGTCAGCCGGCCAGCGCTTTCGAAACGCGCGTCGATGGCGAACTCGCCGAGACGATGGCTGATGTCGACAACGACGCTCATTCGATGTCCATCCGCCGGCCGACGCGCCGCGCCAGCACTTCCGAGGCAACCAGGGCCGCCATCGAGATGATGATCGAGATCAGCGTCAGCCTGAGCGCCCCGTCATCGCCGCCCGGCACCTGCGTGAAGGTGTAGATCGCCGACGGGAGCGTCTGCGTCTCATTGGGAATGTTGGAGACGAAGGTGATGGTGGCGCCGAATTCCCCCATCGCCTTGGCGAAGGACAGGATGGAGCCGGCGATCAGACCGGGCAGGATCAGCGGCAGCGTGATCGTGGCGAAGACCCAGAGCGGGTTGGCGCCGAGCGTTCCTGCCGCTGCCTCCATCTTGCGGTCGACCGCCTCGATCGACAGCCGGATCGCCCGCACCATCAGGGGGAAGCCCATGATGCCGCAGGCGAGAGCCGCACCGGTCCAGCGAAACGAAAAGACGATGCCGAAATGCTCGGCCAGGAAGGCGCCGGCCGGCCCGCGCCGGCCGAAGGTAAGCAGCAGCAGATAGCCGGTCACCACAGGCGGCAGGATCAGCGGCAGATGCACCACCCCGTTGAGCAGCGTCTTGCCCCAGAATTTTCCGCGGGCAAGCAGCAGCGCGATCGCGATGCCCGGCGGCAGGCTGAAAAGCATGGCCACCGTGGCCACCTTGATCGACAGCCGGACCGCATTCCATTCGTCGGGAGTGAGGTCCAGTAGCCAGTTCATGCGTCAGGCGTTGCCTTAGTTGCTCGGCGCCAGGATCGTGAAGCCCTGTGCCTTGAACAGTTCGGCCGCTTTGGCGGACTCAAGACACTTCAGGAATGCCGGCGTATCCTTGTCTTTGGAATCGGCCGTCTGGGCAACCGGATAGATGATGGGCGGATGCGAATCCTCCGGAAAAGTGCCGACCACCTTCACGCCCTTGTCGGCATGCGCGTCGGTGGCATAGACGATGCCGAGCGCTGCTTCGCCGGTCGAAACTAGCTTCAGCGCGGCGCGCACATTCTCTGCCTGCGCCACCTTGCCTTCGACGGACGACCAGACGCCGAGCGATTCAAGGGCTGCCTTGCCGTATTTGCCGGCCGGTACCGCCTTGAAGTCGCCCATGGCGAGCTTGCCGTCGCCGACCAGCTTGGCGATGTCGAAACCTTTTTCGATCTTGGTCTCGACCTTCGAATCCTTCGGCGCCACCAGCACGATCTGGTTGCCGAGCAATTTCACTTCGGTGTCCGGCTTGGTCAGCTTCTTGTCGGAGAGATACTTCATCCAGTCGAGATCGGCCGAGATGAAGACGTCGGCCGGAGCACCACCCTCGATCTGCTTGGCCAGTGCCGAGCTCGCGGCGTAGGAGATGGTCGCGGCCTCGCCGACATCGGCTTCGCAGGCCTTGTTGACCGCATCGAGCCCGTCCTTGAGGCTGGCGGCCGCGAACACGATCACCTTGTCTTCCGCATGCGCGGCCGGCACCGCGGCCATCAGCGCTGCAGCAAAACCGCCAATCGCGATCGCTCTCAATCCAAAACCTTTGCCCGTCATGATTCTCTCCCTGGGTTGAAATCCGCTCGGCTCGATGCCTGCCGATCGATATATCCGGATGAATATAACATGGGAAGGCCGCCACCTGTCGAAAGCGTCTGTTCGGCATCGATTGTTCTGGTTATGACGGGCAGACAAACCGTGGAAGGAAGTCCCGATGAAAATCAGCGCCCGCAACATCCTCAAGGGAACGATCGTCGAGATCGTCAAGGGCGCCACCACTTCGCATGTCCGCATCGATGTCGGCGGCTCGGTGGTCACCGCCTCGATCACCAATGAGGCTGTCGCCGATCTCAACCTCGAAAAAGGCAAGCAGGCCTATGCCGTGATCAAGGCATCGGACGTCATGGTCGGCATTGATTGAAGGAACAGCGGATCAGACCGCGATTGGCGCCTTGATCGAGGCATCGGCAAAATAGTTTTCCAGCCGGAAATCCTCGAAGCGGAAGGCAAACAGGTCCTTCACGTCGGGATTGATCCACAGCGTCGGAAGCGCCTTGGGCGTGCGCCGCAATTGCTCGCGCGCCTGCTCGAAATGGTTGGAGTAGAGATGCGCGTCGCCCAGTGTATGGACGAAATCGCCGGGCTTCAGCCCGGTCACCTGCGCCACCATCAAGGTCAGCAGCGCGTAGGAGGCGATGTTGAAGGGCACTCCGAGAAAAATGTCGGCCGAGCGTTGGTAGAGCTGGCAGGAGAGCTTGCCTTCCGAGACGTAGAACTGGAACAGGCAGTGGCAAGGCGGCAGCGCCATGGCCTCGACCTCGGCCGGGTTCCACGCCGAAACGATCAGCCGCCGTGAATTCGGGTTCTTGCGTATCTCCTTGAGAAGATTGGCAATCTGGTCGATCGACCCGCCATGACCATCCGGCCAGGAGCGCCACTGCTTGCCATAGACCGGGCCGAGATCGCCATTCTCGTCGGCCCACTCGTCCCAGATCGAAACGCCGTGGTCTTTGAGGTATTTGATGTTGGTGTCACCGGCCAGGAACCACAGGAGTTCATGGATGATCGACTTCAGATGAAGTTTCTTGGTGGTGGTGACGGGAAAGCCGCGCGCCAGGTCGAAGCGCATCTGGTAGCCGAACACCCCACGCGTGCCGGTGCCGGTGCGGTCGCCGCGATCGGCGCCGTTGTCCAGCACATGCTGCAAAAGGTCTAGATACTGGCGCATCGGCTTCGCCTCGATTCGGGGTTGCTGGCATCATAGCCGACTGGCCGCCGGCCGAACATATTAAAAGGGAACTAGGCGTTGCTTGCCCCACCACTCGTGAAAGGTCAGCGCCGCCCCTCACCTGCCTGCCGGCATCCTCTCCCCGTATAGTGACGGGGAGAAGGGCGCTGTCATCACCGATTTCGCCAATCAGTGAAGTTGCAGAAAGAGCGGGAGATAGCGGTCAGCCCTTTCTCCCCGTCACTATACGGGGAGAAATGCCCGGCAGGGCAATGAGGGGCGGCGCTGACGTCTGGTGAGGAGCAGATCAAACGCGGTCTGCCTACCGGCAATAATCTCTACAAAGAACCCAGCTTGCCCAGATCCTTGGCGACCAGATAGTAGAAAGTCACTCGGCTCTTGGAGCTGTCGGCGGCCAATGCCTTGCAGGTCTTCTCGATCGCGGCGTCGGCTTTCGCCCCGTCGGTCACACCGAGCTTCTTGGCAACCCAGTTGGTCTTGACGCGCTCCAACTCCTTGGGGTCGGTGCAGGATACCAGCGAGGAATCGCGGTTGCGCAGCGCAATGCCCAGATGCTTCACAATCTTGGCAACCACATCGGCATTTGCGGCGGCGTCGTATTTCTTCACGTCTGCGAGATAATCGGCCATCAAAATTCCCCACATCGGCGCCACGGGATCCGATCGATGAGGGTTGTGGCGCGCTGCCGCAACTTGTGCGTTAGATCGTGACTCCTCACCGCCGCAAAGCTTCGGTTGAGACCGCGTCCAAGTCAACCCTTGGCGTCACAGTTTGGCTCTGGGAAGAAGTGCCATTGCGGCCTTTCATTTCGTACGACGACCCCCTATATTCGGTTTGTCGGCTTGACCGACTATGGCGATAAATGGGCGATGTAATAAGCCGTTCGGACCCGGGGGCGGTACCCGGCGCCTCCACCAAAAGCCGCTTTCACGACAAAGCGGTTCTTGCTGGGGGCGAAATAGGATCGACGAAGGTGTAAAGATCGTACTTTTGCCCGGCATGGTACCACCGTCATCGGGCTAAACCTGTAGTTGCAAATGACAACTATGCGGAAGCACGTCTCGCTGCTTAATGCAGTGCGATAGCTTCAAATCAAGCCCTAGAGGTTCGCACTTCTAGGCGGGGTTCGGAGGTACCTGGCAACAGAAACCTCCACTTCTCCCCCTCCCCAGTATTTTACGCGCAGCGCCGGCTGCCGCTGGTCGAACTTTGCCTGGCTATGGGCCGCGAAGCTGTCGAGCCGCGTGCGCCCTTCTCCATGGACAAAAGATGCAAAACTGTTCCGATCGCTTCTTCGTGCTGACCGGCGGTCCCGGTTCCGGCAAGACCACGCTGGTCGAAGCGCTGAAAGCTGAAGGGTTCGCCACCTCGCCCGAGGCCGGGCGCGGTATCATCCGCGACCAGGTGGCAATTGGCGGATCTGCCCTGCCCTGGCGCGACAAGGCGCTGTTTTCCGAACTGATGCTGTCGTGGGAGATGCGCTCCTGGCAGGCCGCTTGCGAGCGCTCCGGCCCAGTCTTCTTCGATCGCGGCGTGCCGGACACGCTGGGCTACTATAGGCTGATCGGCCAGCCCGTGCCGGCTCATGTCAGGCTTGCCGCTGAACGCTTCCGCTACAGCAGCCGTGTCTTCATTGCCCCGCCATGGCCTGACATCTTCACCCAGGACAGCGAGCGAAGGCAGACGCTCGACGAGGCCGAACGGACCTATCACTCACTGGTCGGCGTCTACACAGAATTGGGCTACGAGCTGATTGAGCTACCACTGACCTCGGTCGAGACACGGTTGGACTTCGTGCTGGCCGAGGCTGGATTATCCCGGACATGAAAAAGGCCGAGTCAGACCCGGCCTTTTTTGATTGAGTGTGGTTGGCTTATTCCGCCGGCGCTTCGATCGCTTCGCGCGAGCGGCCGAGCGTCAGCTTGGCCAGCGTGAACGAGATCACGGCGCACAGCGTAATGCCGGCGACCATCGGCAGCGGCGTGCCGTCGAAGAAGATGCCGGCGACACCCATGGCCAGCGCGCCGATGGCGAAGTGCAGCGTGCCCATCAGCGCCGAGGCGGTACCGGCGATCTCGCCATGCTCTTCCATAGCCAGCACCGACGTCGTCGGGATGACCAGGCCGAGGAAGCCGTAGCCGACGAAGAGCAGCGCCGCCATCACGTCGAGCCGGTCGACGCCGGTCGCCATGATTGCAAACAGCACCACCATCGTCGTGGCATAGCCGGTCACCGCCACCCAGACGACGCGCTTCAGGCCAAAGCGTTCCGACAGCACGCCGGTCAGCTGCGACATGCCGATAAAGGCCACCGCGTTGATCGAGAAGAACACGCTGTAGACCGAAGGCGACAGCCCGTAATGGTCGATCAGGATGAAGGACGAGCTCGAGAGGTAGACGAAGAAGCTGGCAATGCCGAAGCCGGCGATCGCCACCAGGCCGAGGAAATTGAGGTCACCCATCAGGAAGCGGTAGCCGGCAAGTGCTGTTCCGAAGGACGAACCGACGCGCTCTTCCGCCGGCCGCGTCTCCTTGAGCGAGGTCGCGAGCAGGATGGTGGCAAGGGCCGCCGCGCCGGTCACCGTCCAGAACACCGCGCGCCAACCAAAGTTCTCGATGATCTGGCTGCCGGTCAGCGGCGCCAGGATCGGCGACACCGAAAACACCAGCATCAACAAAGACATCAGCTTGGCGGCTTCCGTGCCGGTGTGCAGGTCGCGCACGATGGCGCGCGGCACCGCCATGCCGGCGCTGGCGCCGAGGCCCTGCAGGAAGCGGAAGGCGATCAGCCATTCGATGGTCGGCGCCATGGCCGAACCGATGCCGCCGACCATAAACAGCGCAAGCCCGCCATAAAGCGGCAGCTTGCGGCCGACCATATCGGAAATCGGCCCGACGACGATCTGGCCGAAACCCATCGACAGGAAAAAGATCAAAAGGCTCATCTGCACGGCGGCGGTGCCGGCATGCAAATCCTCGCCGATCGACGGCAGTGCGGGTAGATACATATCGATGGCGAAGGGGCCGATGGCGGACAACAAGCCGAGCACGACCGCGATGCGGAGGAATTTGGGACTCATGATAATGGCTTCTTTCGAATCTGGTTGCCGCCGGCAAGCGACGTCTAACCCCAGGACGTTCCATCCCGTGGAAATCCGACATCCTGGGGCGAATTCATTCGTCCCCTCAGCGCAAATTTCCGTTTTGTTATGTCCACAAATTTAGACAGCCTTGTCCAATTCGTCAATCACCTCTATATAGATTTTTATGAAGCCTGCCGTTTCTCCTGACATTTTCCCGCCACGCGGCCACGAGGCCAAGCGTATGTCGATCATCGATGCGGCGGCCTCGGTCTTTTGCCGCGAAGGCTTCGCCGGCGCCAATATCGACCTGATCGCGATGGAGGCCGGCGTCTCGCGCCAGACCATCTACAATCACCACCGCGACAAGGAAAAGCTCTTCATGGCCGTGGTGCGCGATCTGACCGAGCGCTGCAATGCCGGCATCTTCGCCACCTTCGCCACCTTCCCCGACCAGCCCAGGGATCTGGAAGCCGATTTGATCGGTTTTGCCGTGCGCATGAACCAGAAC
This sequence comes from Mesorhizobium sp. P2_E7, assembly GCF_056403855.1. Taxonomy (NCBI): domain Bacteria; kingdom Pseudomonadati; phylum Pseudomonadota; class Alphaproteobacteria; order Hyphomicrobiales; family Phyllobacteriaceae; genus Mesorhizobium; species Mesorhizobium sp. P2_E7. The sequence continues at coordinate 2,009,568 of NZ_JBFUER010000001.1, forward strand.
TGCATCTGCAATCGCGACGGACGCTTCCTGCGCAAGCTGATCCAGACCGAGGGCGAGCGCTATCCCGAACTGTTTGCCGAATGGCGCGACCATGGTCCGGGCCGGACATGGCCGGCACTTGCCGCCCGTTTTGCCCGCCTCGCCCATGCCGGCCATCTCACGGTTGACGATCCCGATGTCGCCGCGCGGCAGTTCCTGGCCCTGGCCAACGCCGAACTGCAGACCACGTTCATGCTCGGCGGCACGCCATCGGAGGATGAAGTGCTGCAATCCGCAACCCATGGCGTGCGAACTTTCGTGCGCGCCTTCGGCAAGCGCAGATCCGCGGCAGCGGTGGAAAAGCAGCTGGCCAGCGCCTGAGCGATCGAAGCCAGCGATCAAATCGTCAGTGACGGGCCTCGCTTCCGCACATCAGCGATCTATATGCGGTTTACGCCGCCCTCAAGCTTGATTACAGCTATGCGGACGATTCAACGGAACCCGACCAGCACATGGCCGACGACCACATCCGCTACGACATTCTGGCCCAGGAGGCATTGCGCGGCGTCATGCGCAAGGTCCTGGCCGAAGTCGCGCGCACCGGCCTTCCCGGCAACCATCATTTCTTCATCACCTTCCTGACCGGCGCGCCGGGCGTGCGCGTGTCGTCCAGGCTGCGCGAGCGCTATCCCGAACAGATGACCATCGTCATCCAGTTCCAGTATTGGGACCTCAAGGTGACCGATACCGGCTTCGAGGTCGGCCTGTCCTTCTCCGACGTGCCGGAGAAACTGGAGATCCCGTTCTCTGCCGTGCGCGGCTTCTACGACCCGTCGGTGAATTTCGAACTCGAATTCGACGTCAAGACAGACATTCCCTCAGAAGACGAAGCGCCGGCACAGCCGGCGCCCGAGCCCTTGGCCATCGTCTCCGAGAAAAAGCCGAAGGCCGAGAAGAAGGCGGCTGCCGCCGAAGCCGAGAAGAAGCCTGCCGCGGCCGATGCCGCCGCCGGCAAGGGCGCCGACGTCGTCTCTCTCGACGCTTTCCGCAAGAAGTAGCGGGACGGACGGCGCGACATGGGCGACGTCGTCAACCTTCGCCAGGTCCGCAAGCAAAAGGCGCGCGCCGAAAAGGAACGGCAGGCTGGCGAGAACCGCGTTCTGCATGGCCGTTCCAAAGCCGAAAAGAGCCGCGACCAGTTGATCGCCGACAAGGCAGAAACCTTCGTCGCCGGCCACCGCCGCGAACGCCCGGAAGATCAGGGCGATTGATGGGCAGTCCGCGGTGAGCCCGGTCGAAAAACGCTCGGTGACGATCCGCGGCCACCGCACCAGCTATTCCCTCGAAAAGCCGTTCTATGACGACCTCGTCACCATCGCAGCGGAACGCAAGCTGACGCTCGCCGCGCTGGTCGCCGAAATCGACGAGACAAGGCCGCGCGACGCCAACCTCTCCTCGGCGCTCCGGCTGCATGTGCTGGACTGGGCCAAGCGCGGCGCGGCAAGGCGTGCGCGTATGATCGTAGAATAGCGACTAAACGGGGGCGGGATGGTCCATCATCAGCATGTCGGGCCAATCGGGCGATATCAAGTGCCGGAGCGCTCGCGGTTCCGCTGGGATGCAGAACGATTCAAGATAGCTTCCATCACGCCTGGCATCGAAGTGCTTGAGGAAGGTGGGGGTGGGCGCGAGGAAATGCACTACAACGCCAAACTCAAAATCGAAGGGAGTGTGTATTCTATCAGGGCGGTATCAGAGCCGGAGTTCGACGAATCTGGCAATCAGGTCTTCAACTACCGCAACGGCGACAAGAAGCCGAGCAATCAAGTTTGGATCAATGTCCATGCATTCGAAATCCTCGAACGAGATGGTCGCCCTAGTTTTTCAAGGGTTTATATCGATTCTGACACCGAACAGTTGGCCCAAATAATTTTCGATTTTCTCAGCGTAAGCAGGCCTGTATATTCAGATACGAACAAAGCTGTTCGGATAATTTTCTCCGATAAAAACCCGATCTCTCCGAAGAATTATTCAATAGCTCGCAGATAGCGACCGCAACTTTTCGACCACGTTTAATTGCCCAGCGACTTCAGCAGATTGTCGACCGAGAACGGGTTTACCTTGGGCTTCGGCGGCGCCGGGGTCGAACCGTCATTGACGCCTGGCAGTGAGCGGTCGACCTTCGGCGCCTGCTCTTGCGCCTTGCGTTCGGCCTCCAGCCTGGCCTTCTCCTGCGACGCAATCCGCATCGCCTGTTCAGCCTTCTTGCGTTCGTTTTCAGCCTTGGCGGCGTCTTCGGCTGCCTGCTGCTCGGCCTGCGCCTTCGCATCCGCATCTGCTTTGGCCTTGGCGTCCGCTTCCGCCTGCGCTTTCGCATCGGCCGCCGCCTTTGCTTCCGCATCCGCCTTGGCCTTCGCCTCCGCTTCGGCCTGTGCTTTTGCCTCGGCCTCCGCTTTCGCCTTGGCGTCCGCCTCGGCTTTCAGTCGCGCCGCTTCCTCCTGCTTGCGCAATTCCTCGGCGGCGTTGTCGCGCTCGGTCTGCAGGGCGGCGTAGTAGCGCACCTCGCGCCGCAGCCGCTGCTTCTCCAGCAGCGCTGCCTGCATCGCCTCGACCCGCTGCTGTTCCTTTTCCAGCGCGCGCTGGGTCAAAAACTGCGCCAGCGGCTCGCTGTCGAACTGCTTTTTCATCGCACTGAGCGGCCCGTCGACGCTGAAATTGACCGTCGGATCGGAGCCGACCAGCGCTTCGTCGCCGGGCTTGTAGGTGATCGTACCCCTGGCGGCGACGGTGCTGGTGTTGAGGTCCGCCGTGACGTCGGCGGACAGCGCCGCGCCGGCGTTTTCCAGTTTTAACGGCGGCGCTCGCAACGTGCCGCCGGCAACCGTGAAAGCGATGTCGGAGTCGCCGGCCACGAAAGTGCCGTCACCGGCGATCTGCGGTGCGAAGCCCGCGGTCTTGGCCACATCGATGTCGCGCCCGATCGCATCGGCCTTGGCGATCATGGCGCCGAAGGCATTGGGATTGACGCCGGCAATGGTCAGGCCTTTTAGCGCCGCCGTGCCGGAACCGGATAGCGCCGCGATCATCGCGTCGACCGACTTGCCGCTGGTGGACAGGCCGGTCGAGAAATCGCCGCTGCCGCTCAGGCCGGCATTGGGCAGCACGGTCGTGAGATCAGCGCCGGCAAGCCTCATCTGGCCGGAGAACAGCCCGGTGCCGTCTGTGTTCTTCAGTTCGAACAGCCCGGTGAGCGCGCCGCCGAGCAGCTTTGCCTTCAGGTCCGAAACGCGGATCCCTTCCTGGTCGAGTTTCAGCGACAGCGAGGCGTCATAGGCCGTGGCCAGCGGTCCGGCGGCAAGCGTGGCCGTCGTCAGATCGAGGTCGGCGGTGAACGGCAGGCTGGATTTCTGGCTGAACGGCGCCGTCGGCCAGCTGCCGTTGCTGGCGATGAAGGATTGGTCGCCGAACAGCGCGACCGCCATCGGGTCGAGATCAAGCTCATCGAGCGCCAGCGCGCCGGCAAGATGCGGCAGGCCCTGCTTCACGTCGAGATTGATGTCACCGGACACCGCCGCTTCGTTGATCGACCCGCTGAGACCGCTCAGCACCAAAAGGCCATTGCCGAAATCGGCATCCGCGCTGAGCGAGGTCGAGGTGCCGGTGCCCATGCCGGGCAGGCCGACGCCCGTCGTCATCAGCCAGGGCTCGATATCGGAGGCGTCGATGCCGATCTTGCCTTTGGCGGTGGCGCCTTGCGGTGTCTGAGCAACGGTGCCGTCAAAGGTTGCCTTGAAGTCCTCGGCAGCGAGGTTGAAGCTCGTTGCCAGGCCACCGCCAAACGTGCCTTTCGCCGAAATGTCGGTTGACGCCTGGCCAAGCATGCCGAGCGGCAGCGCCGGCATTCCGTAGAGCGCCAGCAGCGCGGTGGCGTCGGGGTTTTTGGCGTTGAAGGTCAGCGTCACCGGCGCGTCGAGCAACTGGCCGACGGCACCCTTGCCCGACAGCGACGCCGAGAAGGCCGAGCCGCCTGCCTTGCCTTGCCCGCTGACGGCCAGCCCCGTCGTGCCGTCACCATTGTCGGCGGCACTTGCCACCAGATCGACGCGCGCGTCCTGGAACAGCTCGGGATAGGCAGACGTGCGGCTTGCCAGTCCTTTCAGCACATCATTGTCGGGATAGTGCTGCGCGGCAACGTCGATCAGCGGCTTCAGATCGACCGCGACCACCGAGGCGTCGAGCTTGCCGGTCGGGCTTGCCGGGAAATCCTTGATCCGGCCGGTGGCGCTGATCGAGGCGCCGGCAAGGCCGCCAATCGACAGCCGGTCGACTTCGAGCAGACCGTCGCGCAACCGGAGCGCAGTGTCGACCGTGTCCGCGGTCAGCCCGCCGGCGCTGACTGGCCCCGCCTTGATCTGGAAATCGAGGTCGCGGTCGGAGAAGCGGTTGGCGCCCTTGTCGCTGACGAAGATCGAGGCGAACGCCGTCAGCCCGTCGACGTCGAGTTCGCCGCCCGTCAGCCGCATCAGCACAGACGGCTTGGCATCGTCGGGCTGGCTGGAATCGATGCGGCCGGAAAACTTTGCCTTGCCGAGGATCAGTTCGAGATCGCTGAACGCCTGTCGCCTCTCCGAGAGATCGACCTTGGCCTTGAAGCCGGCGGCAGGCAGCCGGCGGATCGCTTCGTCGACATCTTTCGACAGCCAGGCGGCAAAGCCGGAAGGCTGCGCCACTGCCAGAAGCAGCGAGCCGGTGAAGCCAAAATGGTTTTCGACGCTGAGCATGCCGCTGGCTTCCAGCGTGGTGCGGCCAGGCAAGGTCGCGGCCATCGACTTCACCGACCAGCCGCCCTCGACCGGTTCGGCCGAGAGATGCACGTCGCGCACTGTGGTGTCGCCGGCCACCACCGCCGGCAGCTTGACCTCGACGGTGCCGGGAATGGTCGGTTTCGGCAGGTCGAGCAGGGCTTGCTCGATCCCGGCAATGCGCTGGTCCAAGGTCAGGCCGGCGCCCTTCTCGGCGCCCACCGCCTCGTCCAGTTGCACCTGCGCGCCATTGGCCTCGATGGCAAAATTCGGCTTCAACCCGAGATCGACCGAAGCCTTGCCGTCGGCGGTGTAGGGATTGTCAAGCGGCCCGGTCTCGAAACGGAATTCGTCGACGCCGAGCTTCTGGTGGTCGAGCGAGAACTTGCCGTTCAGCCGGAAGCCCGGATCGGTCTTGGCCGCACTGACTTTAACGGTCTCGCCATCGCTGCCGCGTAGCTCAACTGGAGTTTTGTCGTTCTTGTCGGCGCCGGAAATCTTGAACTGGCCGGAGTAGACAGCGGCCCCGTTGACGATGCCGGCATTGCCGTCGGTCTCGATGACCAGCGGATAGGCATCCGGATCGACTTTGAGTCTGAGCCGCATCTGGCCGTTGCCCTCGGCCTTGCCGGTCGAAGCGGTGAGCGTCGAGCGCAGGCCGTCGAGCAGCAATGTGCCGTCCATGCGCCACGGCCCGGCCAGCGATTTGGCCGAGATGGTCGAATTGATTTCGGAAATGAGATGGCTACGGCCGCCGGCGGCGTGACGCAGCGCAATCTCGCCCTCCGTCACCGTCAGCTTCTCGATCGAGATCTGGTTGAGGTCGAAGGGCGAGGACGGCCGCATCGCCCAGTCGACCGTGCCGTTGTCGGCAATGTCGATCGTCGCCTTCGGATGCACCAGCCGCATGTCGAAGATCAGCACTTCGCCGCGCAGGAACGGCGCCAGCTCCGCATCCATCGAAAAGGTCTCGACGGTCATCGCCGGCTGGCCGCCGGGACCACCGGCGACGGTAACGTTGGAGAAGGTCACCGAGGGGAACGGCAACAGCCGCGCCGTGGCGTCGCCCTGCACCGTCACCTTGCGACCGAGAATGGCGCTCGCCTCGCGCTCGAACTGGGCGCGGTAGCCGGTCCAGTCGATAAAGTACGGCACCACCAGTGCTGCACAGAGCACCAGCACGAACAAGCCACCGAAGATCACGAACAAGCGTGCGAGCATCAGCTCCGAACGGGTTGATTGAAAGTCAGCTGCACTCTACCCGCATCAGCGTGTCGATAAAGAGGCAATTCATCTGGCGGACACATTGCGGTTGGCCCATCCCGGTGCACCCGATCAGCGAGATCCGACCGCCTCCATCAGCGCCGGCAGGACCGCCCGCTCATGAAGGCTGACCGAAAAGCTCCTTGCAATGAATTCCAGCGTCGAATCATGGAACGTCAGGATGAAGTGCCGATAGTCGGAAAACAGCTCCGGTGTGTGAGACGAATGAACCTGGTTTGCCTTCTCCTGGGAAGCGATCCAGGACGAATTGAGGACTTCGAACGCGGAATACGGCCGCAGCCCCAGCCCATACAAGCGATGCCCGCTGATGGCTTCGTCGTTAGGCGGGCCGAATTGAAATACCCGATAAGGATCCGCCGTCAGAATGGCGATCGACTGACCGCCTGTCGCGGACGAGATCGAGCGCGGATTGGTGCCGTCGAATGACGGATCCGGCCTGTTGATGATGTAAGCGATGAGCAGCCTGCCCTCGTCGGCAAAGACATGCGGCAAAGGCGCGCCGGGAGACGATTGCGGCACGTCGATCGACAACAATGCCTCTGATGCCGGCATCTGCTTGGCCTCCCTCGGTAACTGTGCAGCCTTCGCCGCCCACGGTTTTACCGCGCCATCGCCCTTCGGCGATACTCGTTCAGCAGCACGGCCATCTCCTCGGGCGAAAATGGCCAGCCCTTGGGCAATGCGGCTTCGGCGCCCAGGCTTTTGGTGATGCTGCGCATGACGGAGCTTTTCTTGACACCCGGTGCAAAATTATAGCCGATCATCTCGCCGGCTTTGGGCAGGTTGTAGACGTGGAAGCCTTCAACGTCCTGCCAGCGGACCAGTTTCGGCGATCGGACGAGACCGCCGCCGAGCATGAAACCTTGTCCGTTCAGCACCAGCATCTGTGGGCGCACAAGCAGCCAGGCAAACACCAGCGCGCATGGCCCGAAGAATGCTATGCACCACCAAAGCCCGGTGGTGTCGTCGTCCTTGGAGACATAGATCATGAAAGCACTGCCCAGGACAAAGACGAGGCTGGCCAACAGCATCAACGATGTCTTGCCGCGCGATGCCCTTATAACCAGCGGCTCCACAGTCTTGGTCGCGTACCGCATTGCCGCCCTCGCCCCAGTCACATTTCGGCTATGCAGGTAATATCTTGCCCGGGTTCATAATGTCTTGCGGATCAAGCGCCTTTTTTATGGAACGCATGATATCGACGCCGTGACCAAGTTCGTGGCGCAGGAAGCCGATCTTGCCCTGGCCGATGCCATGTTCGCCGGTGCAGGTGCCGTCCATGGCGATCGCCCGCATGTTCAGCCGGGCGACGAATTTTTCGGCCAGCGCGATTTCCTTGGGGTCATCGACATCCATCAGCACCAGCACGTGGAAATTGCCGTCGCCGGCATGGCCGACGATCGGCGCCACCAGGCCCATCTCGGCGATATCGGCCTCGGTTTCGGCAACGCATTCGGCCAGCCGCGAGATCGGCACGCAGACATCGGTCGACAGGCCCTTGGCGCCTGGCCGCAGCGTCAGCGATGCCCAGTAGGCGTCGTGCCTGGCCTTCCACAGTTTCGTCCGTTCCTCGGCGACGCTGGTCCACAGGAACGGTCCGCCGCCATTGTCCTCGGCAATCGCGCCGAACGTTTCGGCCTGTTCGGCAACGCCGGCATCGCTGCCATGAAATTCGACGAACAGGCACGGGCTTTCCGGATAATCGAGCTTGGAATAATTCTTCATCGCCCGCATCTGCAGCGCGTTGACCAGCTCGATGCGCGCCACCGGAATGCCCATCTGGATCGTCGCGATGACTGCATTACAGGCCGCCTCCAGGCTCGGAAACGGGCAGACGCCGCCGGAGATCGCCTGGGGTATGCCTTGCAGCTTCAGCGTCAGCGAGGTGATGATGCCGAGCGTGCCTTCCGAGCCGACCAGAAGCCGCGTCAGGTCGTAGCCGGCAGAGCTCTTCTTCGCCCGCTTGCCGGTCGTCACCGTCTCGCCATCGGCCATGACCGCCGTCAGCGACAGGACATTTTCGCGCATGGTGCCGTAGCGCACCGCATTGGTGCCGGACGCCCTGGTCGCCGCCATGCCGCCCAGCGAAGCATTGGCGCCGGGATCGATCGGAAAGAACAGGCCGGTGTCGCGCAAATGCCGGTTGAGATCCTCGCGCGTCACGCCGGGCTCGACCGTGCAGTCGAGATCCTCAGGGTTGACCGCAAGAATCCGGTTCATGCGCGAGGTGTCGACCGAGATGCCGCCACCCGGCGCGTTGGTGTGGCCCTCCAGCGAGGAACCGACGCCGAAGGCGATGACCGGCACGCGGTGCATCGCGCAAGCGCGCACGATCTCCTGCACCTCTTCCGTCGTCTCCGGGAACGCAACGCCGTCGGGCGCCTGCGTCGGAATATAGGTGGTGGTATGCGCGTGCTGGCCGCGGATCGCCGCGCCGGTCTGAAAACGTTCGCCGAGCTGCTGCTTGAGGATGCCGAGCACCGCCGCGATGCCTTCCTCGTTGCGTTCGACCGGGTTGAGGTCGCTCAGAGCCATGAATTCCTCCGCGAATGGACCAGCGTCCATGCTTGTTATGCGATTATGGATGCGTAGTCTTGCCCGCCACGCCCTGTCCAGCACCAGAACTCGGTCCCGCACCAGAACAAGGAATGTTCCATGCCCATCCCCGCCCCCTACGTCTCCAAGCCGATGGACATCGAGAAGGACTGGATCGACTATAACGGCCACCTCAACATGGCCTACTACAACGTGCTGTTCGACCGCTGCTCGGACGAGGCGTTCGCGGCGATGGGCATGGGGCTGGACTATGTCAAAGACCGGCGCCTGACCATCTACACGGCCGAGGTCCATGTCTGCTACGTCCAGGAGTTGCATCTCGAACACAAGGTCGTCGTCTCGTTCCAGCTGATCGACCATGACGACAAGCGGCTGAGGGCCTACCAGGAAATCCGCCATGTCGGCGGCTGGCTCGCCGCCACCTCCGAAACCCTGTCGCTGCATGTCGACATGTCCGGGCCGAAAGTCGCGCCCTTCCCTGCCGACGTGCAGGCCAAGGTGGAGGCGATGCGCGCCGCCCATGCTGCGCTGCCGATGCCCGAACGCGCCGGCCGTTCGATCGGTATTCGCCGCAAGTAAGCCGAACTCTGTTCTCACCAGGGGCTCCAAAGCCACACTCGCAAGTCAAAGTCGCAGCGTCCTCAAAATCCAAAGGTCGCTGCGCTTGAAGCGCTTTCGGGCCCGCGTTAACCTTACCAAGGTTTTAACGTTAACAAACCATTTGAGCCATTGAACGACTCAGCAGACCGTTTGAGAACGGGTCGATCCGAGTTGCGATGCAGGCGGCGGGGCACAGGCGGTTCGAGGAACGGGCATGAAAACCGACATCAAGGTCGAAGTGGACAGGCTGGCCGCCGATCCGCGCGTTACCGACTATGATTTCTGGCGCTCCTTGAAGAACGTCAACAACGAGATCTTCCAGATCGCCAACAACAACGAGCCGATCCCCTTCGACATGATCCGCTGGCGCGCCATCCTGAAACAGGCGCGCATGAAACGCGGCCACGCCTGACGTCGGCCTGCACTGCCCTCATTGCCCCGCCGGGCGTTGACCGGTCTACTAAGCCAGCTTCTCCTTCAGGAAAGCGATCGTCCTGCCCCAGGCGAGATCGGCCGCCTTCTTGTCGTAGCGCGCGGCTGACGTGTCGTTGTTGAAGGCATGGTTGACGCCGTCATACACATAGACCGTGTATTCGACATGCGCGGCGTCGAGCGCCTTCTTGTAGGCATCGATGCCGGCGTCGATGCGCTCGTCGAGCCCGGCATAGTGCAGCAAAAGCGCCGCCTTGATCTTCGCCGCATCTTCGGCCTTCGGCTGCATACCGTAATAGGCGACGCCGGCCGCAAGATCGGGGGCGTTGACGGCCAGATCGTTGACCGCACCGCCGCCCCAGCAAAAGCCGACCGCGCCGACCTTGCCGTTGCCGTCCTTCTCGGCCTTGAGATAGGCGATGGTCGCCACACCGTCAGCAGCTACTTGCTTGGCGTCGAGCTTGGTGAACATGTCGCGCGCCTTGTCTTCGTCAGCGGGCGTGCCGCCGAGCGGTGACAGGAAATCCGGCGCCAGCGCCACAAAGCCTTCCAGCGCCACGCGGCGCGCGATATCCTTGATGTGCGGATTGAGCCCACGGTTTTCATGAATGACGATGACGGTGCCGAGCTTGCCGGACAGGCTCGCCGGCTTGACCAGATAGCCCTTCATCTCGCCGCTGCTGCCGGGATAGTTGATATCCTCAGCCTTCACGCGTGGATCGTTGTCGGCGACGATGGCCGCCTGCGCCGAGTTCGCCGCCAGTAGCGGCGCGATCGCAGCCGCCGCCGCACCCGATCCGGCGAGCCTGGTCAGTTGTTCCATGAAGCGGCGGCGGTCGAGCGTCAGATGCGTGTATTCGTCATAGGCGTCGATCATCGCCTGGGTGATGGCAGGGCTGGCAAGCCTGGCGGCTTCGATGGTGGGTTTCGTCATGGCGTGCTCCTCGCTCGGAGATGACCTCACGGTCACTCCGGGATGACCTCACGGTCCCCCTGGGATGACCTCGCGGGTCAAGATAGGGTGCAAGCGCGCACGGTCCAGTCACGGGTGAGTGACGGTTTCGCCGTCAGGCGGATCGTACGTGCTGCCCCCCCGCAGATCGCCGGGCAGTCATCACATTTTGGTCATTTCGGCAGATGTTGATGGTTGTCGCCACAATATGAGGGGAAGCTGACTGTGGCTTCGCCTGTCAGGCTGGCCCGACGAGAAGGAACAAATTCGATGACCTTGTCCACTCCGATCCTTGCAAGTGCGCTCGTGCTTGCTGTTGCTGCCTTGCTGGCAATGCGCTCCGCCGCCGCCGCGACCGCCGCGCGGATGGTGAAGGTCCGCATCGACCAGCGCCGTTCCAAAGCCCGCAACTGACAGAAATGCCGAGGGAAATGCCATGGACGCCCAGAGCATCGTGAACACCGTCGCCGAGAAAGCCGGCCTCGATCAGGCGGTCACCGAAAAGGTCGTCGGCACCATATTCTCGGTGCTTGAGCACGAGGCCGAAGGCACCGCTGCCTCATCGTTCTTCGCCAAGATCCCGGGCGCCGACGCCCTGGCGCAGAAGTATGACGTCATGGCCGCCGCCCCTGCCGGCGGCGGTGGCTTCCTGTCGTCGCTGCAAGGCGCGCTTGGCGGCGTGCTCGGCGAAAAGACCGGCGCGCTGATCAACGGCGTCGCCGCGCTCAAGGCCTCCGGCCTCGACATGGCGCAGATCCAGAAGGCCGGCACCACACTGATCCAGCAGGCGCAAGCGGCGGCCGGACCGCAGTTGACCAACGAAGTGCTGGACTCCGTGCCCAGCCTGAAGGGCCATCTCGGACTCTGATCGCAAAATCCCGTTTCACCGCAATCCATCGCCTGGCGCCAGAGCGTGAGCTGGCTGGCGCACGGTTCGTATCGAGGTCGCGCGGCGAAGCGCAGACAGCGCGCCGCTTGGAAACCGGCGGCTTGAAGCGGTCGACTCTCTCGCTAAAAAATCGATATTATGTGACTTTTTGGAGTATCCTACACTTTCTGGAAACGATGCATCCAGACGCACAAGCGCCTGCCAAATGCAATTAACCACCCATTAGAAGTTGAATCCGAGAGTGCCACCGAACTATCGGTAACCGCGTTTGGGGGCGGCTGCCTTCTCTCGCCTTTCGTCAAACCCCCGCTCGAAAATGGCACGTCTCGCAGACGGGCGGCGGATTGATCATGGCAGAAGGTCCGGCACCTGCGCGGCGCATGAAGAAGGCGTCCCCGACCATGATGCGCGTCATCTCCTGTGTGGCAATGGAGCACAATCTCTGGCTGGTGCTGGTGGCGGCGTTGGTCTGCAGCGCCGGTTCCTGGGCCACGATCAGGCTCTTCCTGCGCGCTCACGAGGCAACCGGCCTGCAGCAGATCGGTTGGCATTTCCTGACGGCGGTCTGTGCGGGATCGTCGATCTGGTGCACCCATTTCATCGCCATGCTGGCCTACGATCCCGGCGCGCCCATCGCCTTCGATCCGGTGCTGACGATCGCCTCGCTGTTCATCGCCATTGCCGGCACTGCCGCCGGTTTCATCGCCGCTGCGGGCGGTACGCGCATTGCCGCGTCCTTCGGCGGCATCATCATCGGCCTGGCCATTTCCGGCATGCACTACACCGGCATGGCCGCCTACCATGTCGATGGCCTGGTCGAATGGGACATGACCTATCTCGTCGTCTCGATCGCTCTGTCCGTGCTCTTTGCGTGCATGGCCATCAACGTCGCCCTGAACCATCGGATACAGGGCCATAAATACTGGGCCGCGACGATCCTCGTGGTGGCCATCGTCAGCCTGCATTTCACCGCCATGGCGGCATTGCAGGTGACGCCGCTGGCGATGCGCGGCGACTACACCGATCCTGCCGCCTTGCAGGCCATGGCGCTTGGCGTCGCCGTCGCCGGATTGATCATCATCGGCACCGGCCTCGCCAGCTATTTGATCGACGACCGCTCGCGCTCCGAGGCCTTTCGCCGCCTGCACCATCTGGCGATGAACGACGCGCTGACCGGGCTGCCGAACCGGGCCAATTTCAACGATCATCTCGATCACGAAATCGACCGCGCTCGAGAACTTGACGGCAAGGTCGCGATCGTCGGTATCGACCTCAACCGGTTCAAGGAAATCAACGATCTTTGGGGCCACAGCGCCGGCGACCAAGCCCTGAAGACCCTGGCCGGGCGCATGAGCGCGCTTTTGCAGGAGGGCGAATTCGTCGCCCGTCTCGGTGGCGACGAGTTTGCCGGCGTCAAACGGATGAAGAGCCAATCGGACCTTGTCGATTTCGTGTCGCGCCTTGAAGCTGCACTTTTTGCGTCGATCCGAATCGACGGTATCGAAGCCACGACCGGCGCCAGCCTCGGCGTTGCGATCTATCCCAACGACGCGCACAACCGCGAAACCCTGGTCAACAACGCTGATCTGGCGATGTACCGCGCCAAGGCCAATGTGACGCGAACCGTGTGTTTCTACGAGCAGGCCATGGACGAGGCCGTCCGCGCCAACCGCACGCTGGCCAATGATCTTCGCGATGCCGTCGAGAACGGACAACTGGACCTGCACTATCAGGTGCAGACGTCGGTCTCGACCGGCGATGTCAGAGGCTATGAGGCACTGTTGCGCTGGAAGCACCCGACACGCGGCAACATACCGCCAGTCGAGTTCATTCCGCTGGCCGAGGAAAACGGTCTCATCCTGCCGCTTGGCGAATGGGTGCTGCGCACCGCCTGCGCCAAGGCCGCCTCGTGGGAACACCCCTACAAGATCGCGGTCAACCTGTCTCCGGTGCAGTTCGCCCATGCCGACCTGCCGAAGCTCGTCCACGAAATCCTGCTCGAGACCGGGCTGCGTGCGAACCGGCTCGAACTGGAGATCACCGAATCCACCATCATCGCCGACAAGAACCGCACCTTGACCATCTTGCGGCGCATCAAGGCGCTGGGCGTCACCATCGCCATCGACGATTTCGGCACCGGCTATTCGTCGCTGGAGACGCTGAGAGCCTTTCCCTTCGACAAGATCAAGCTCGACCGCTCGTTCATGTCCGAGGTCGAGACCAGCCCGCAAGCCAAGGCCATCATCCGCGCCGTGCTGGCGCTTGGCCAGAGCCTCGACATACCGGTGCTTGCGGAAGGCGTAGAAACGCAAAGCCAGCTGTCGATCCTGCGCGCCGAGGGCTGCAACGAAGCACAAGGGTTCCTGCTCGGCCGCCCGGCGCCGTTCGGCGACATCTTCGCCCTGGTGCATGGCAAGGACGCCGCCTTCGCCATCAGGCTTGCGCCCGCATTGCCGGTCCAGGCGGTCGCCTAGACCCCTCTACTTCGGCAGCGTATAGGCCATCACATAGTCGCCCGGCTTGGTGCCGACCGAGCCGTGGCCGCCGGCAACGATGACCACGAACTGGCGGCCGTCGGCGACGGTGTAGGTCATCGGCGTCGATTGCCCGCCTGCCGGCAATCGGGCCTGCCAGAGCTGCTTGCCCGATGTCAAATCATAGGCGCGCAGATAGTCGTCGACCGCCGCTCCCAGGAAGGCGACGCCGCCGGCGGTGATCATCGGTCCGCCAATGCCGGGAACGCCGACCTTCAGCGGCAGCGGCAGCGGCGTCATGTCATAGATGGTGCCGTTGCGGTGCCTGTAGGCGACCTTGCCGGTCCTTAGATCGACGCCGGCGACGTAACCCCAAGGTGGCGCCTGGCACGGAATGCCGAGCGGCGACAGGAACGGCCCCATCACCACCGCATAGGGCGCGCCCTCGTTGCGGTTGAGCCCCTGCTCACTGCCACGCCCCTCATCCGGCGGTGGCACCTGGTCGCGCGGGATAAGCTGCGACTTGAACGCCAGATAGGTCGGCATGCCGAACATCACCTGCCGCACCGGATCGACGGCGACGCCGCCCCAGTTGAAGACGCCGAAATTGCCGGGATAGATCAGCGAGCCCTGCACCGATGGCGGTGTATAGCGGCCCTCGTAGCGCAGCCCCTGCAACTCGATCCGGCAGGCCAGCTGGTCGAACATGGTGATGCCCCACATGTCGGCGCCGATCAGCGGCTTCGGATTGAAGGAAAGGTCCGAAGATGGCTGCGTCGGCGAAGCATGGTCGCCCTCGATGGCGCCGCCCGGCGCCGGCACTTCCTTGACCGGGATGATCGGCTCGCCGCTGCGCCTGTCGAGCACATAGAGGTCGCCCTGCTTGGTCGGCCCGACCAGTGCCGGCACGACGCCGGCGGCGGTGGTGATGTCGACCAGCGTCGGCTGTGCCGGCACATCCATGTCCCAGAGGTCATGATGCACGGTCTGCCGCACCCAGCGCAATTGTCCGGTGGCAAGATCGAGCGCCGTGATCGAGGAGGAAAACTTTTCGACATTGGCGCTGCGCCCGGCGCCGAGTTGGTCCGGCGTCTGGTTGCCGAGCGGCACGTAGATGAGGCCGAGCTTCTCGTCGGCGCTCGCCGTCGACCACATGTTCGGCGAGTTGTGGGTGTAGGTCTGGCCTGCGGGTAGCGGCGTCGTCACGTCCGGATTGCCGGAATCCCAGTTCCACACCAGGGCGCCGGTGTCGACATCGAAGGCGCGAATGACGCCGGACGGTTCCTCCGTCGAATAATTGTCGTTGACCGCGCCGCCGACAATGATCTTGCCGCCGGCGATAAGAGGCGCCGAGGTCGAGTAATAATAGCCCGACTTCGGATACGGCATGCTGGTCAACAGGTTCAGCGTGCCGGCTTCGGCGAAGGACGGGCAGACCTGGCCGTTGGCGGCGTCGAGCGCGATCAGCCGCGCGTCCGAGGTCGGCAGATAGACGCGCGCGGCGCAAGGCTGGCCGGCGGCGATCTTGGTATCGGCATAATAAGACACGCCGCGGCAGGTCTGGTGCTGGCGGTTGGGATCGAGCTTGATCTTCGGGTCGTATCGCCATTTCTCCTTGCCGGTGGCGGCATCGATGGCGATGGCGAAATTGTGCGGCGTGCAGATGTAGAGCGCGTCGCCCACCTTCAGCGGCGTCACCTGATAGGTGGTCTCGCCGATGTCATCCGGACCCTTCACGTCACCGGTCTGGTAGGTCCAGGCCGGCTGCAATTTGGCGACGTTGTCCGGCGTGATCTGGTCGAGCGGCGAATAGCGCTGGCCGAACTGCGTGCGGCCATAGAAGTGCCATTCGCCCGGAGGCACATTGCCGCCGAGATCGGCGGTCGGCGTCACCTTGTCGGCGCTGAGCTCGCCGGCAATGTCCTTGGGATCGGCGGTCATCGAATAGCCGGCCACCGCGAGTGAGGCGAGCACCGCCAAGATGAGCGGCGCGCGCGCGTCGGGACCGGTGAGGCCCCGCCTTGCCCATGGCGTCAGCAGCCACAGCGCCAGAAGCACGATGATGCCGCCGCGCGGGCCGAGTTCCCACCAGTCGAAGCCGATTTCCCACACCGCCCAGGCAAGTGTGCAGAGCACGATCGCAGCATACAACCACAGCGCCGTCGATTTGCGCCGGAACAGCAGCCAGGCGGTTATCAGGAAGGCGAGCCCGGTGATGACATAATACCAGCTGCCGCCCAGCATCGCGAGCCGGATGCCACCGCCGCCAAGCGCCAGGCCGATGAGGAACAGGATGAGGGAGGTGATGACCACAGCCAAGACGATACTCCTTCGACTGTTGCGCTTTGCGGCGCCTCTCAGGCAGCCGTCCCTGCCCTGTTGTCAGCTTTCTCCCGCAGGCCGCGTGTGTCAAGCTTGGCCTGCCAGCATAGGGTGAGAAGAAGGCGGTCCTTCTGACCGCCTTTTCGCGCTGGCTCAGCGGCGCAATACATCCATGAGATTGTGACCGGTCGAGCGCTGGACATGCGCTACGACCATCTCGGTCGGCACCTGTGCGATCGGGTCGCCCTTGGCCACCATGTCGAACAACAACGACCATTTTGGATGAAAGTAGGCGTAGCACATGCCGCGATCGGTCTCGACGACGAAGCGGACAATCTTGATGCCGTCGCCGAGATCCTGACCGGGCTGGCCCTGATGCCAGGCGATGAACCGGCGCGGCTCTTTCACCATGATGCAGAGATAGCCCATCGCCTGCTTGAGCGGGTCCTTAGCGTCGTCTTCTTTGGCCTGGCGCTCGCGCTCCACCTTGCGCGCCGACGCATGTTTGTTGGCCGCGGCGAAGGCGTCGGTGACCGCCATATATTCGTCGTCGGCGACGACCCGCAGTTCGGGCAGCGACTTCAGCCAGGTCCGGTTCGCCTCGATCAGCGGCTTCTGCCGGCAGAGCTCGTAAAATTCCTTGTCGAGCTTGTCCATTGCCGGATCGATGTCACCGAAACCACCGCCCTTGAACACCTTGTCCATGCGCGCCGGCTCGGCCTTGGCGAAGGTCAGGAACCGCCGGTGCAAGGTGGCGGCTTCATGGCGCATCGCCTCGAGGCCTTCCTGGCAATCCCGCAGCGTGAAATCGAGCATGTTCGAATTGGCGGCATATTGCGAGTGGCCGCCATTGTTCACCTGCGCCATGTAATAGTCGACGTGATAGGAGCGCAGCGCGTTCTGCGCCAGCTCGTCCCTGTTGTAATACGCCTTGCGAAGGGCGAAGTTGACGGAATTCACCACGCTCTGCACGAGGTCATACGGGCTGTCCGACTTGTATGCCTTTTCCGGCACAATGATCTTTCGACCGTCGTCGCGCGATTGCGGCACGGCTTCGCGACCGCCCAGAACCTGGGCTACCCTGCGTCCGAATACTCCAATCAACACCGCCTCCATTGCAGCCTTTGCTTGCAATAGTGTCGCAATGCTGTTGATTTCCGATGAACCGACAGCCTAAACGGCCAGTAAAGCGGCTGTCGAAGACTGTCTTTATTGCCCAACCGCCCGCCATGGTGGCAATCGATCTTGCCCATCACCGGGTTTTCCAGCAGTCTCCATCTGGATCGTCCACCACTGGAGCAAGCACAATGACGTCATTCGTTCCGCGGCCCTCGCGCTTGGCGTTTGTGCTCTGCTTTCTGGTTTCGTTTATCGTCGGCACCGTGGCCTCGTCGGCACAGACGCTTCATGAGATCAACAAGGCGAACGGCTTATACGAGGTGCTGATAGATATCGGCCCCGGCTTCACCGACGCTATGAAATCCATCCCGGGGCCGCTGCCGAAGAACTATCAGGAGGCGCTGGCGATCGCGACAGTCGGCGGCTTCAACCCGGACAAAATGGAGAGAGCCGTCGAATTACGGATGGGGGACAAGCTGACCACTACCGATCTGTCCGAACTCGGCGCGTTTTATACCTCCCCGCTGGGAAAGCATGTCACTGATTTGGAGATTCAGGCTTCTCGTCCGGAAGCTGAGGCAAGCAAGGCAATTGAGGGCAAGCGCATCCTGGCCGAACTTCCGATCAAGGACCCAGCCCGGCTCGAATTGTACAGAAAGATTGCCGATGATCTCCGCGTTGTCGATCTCGGAGAAGCCATAGCGTTAAACGTGGGCTACGCAATGATTGCAGGAATGCAAAGCGCGGCCAAAAATCCGCTGTCGGACCAACAGATGATGGACATCATGCATGAGCAATCGCCTCACATCCGTCCGGAGATCGAAAGAACCTTAATGGAGGGTTCAGCCTATACGTACAGAGATCTTTCCCTTAGCGATCTCAAACTTTATTCGAAATTTCTGACTTCATCGGCTGGCCACCGTTATTATGATCAGCTGCTGATGGCTCTGGGCGCGGTGGTGGCAGATGAGACACGAGCGTTCGGGCACCGATTGTCTGCCGCTCTCGGATCCAGCAAGGCCTGAGAGGCTTACCTGTGATCCGCGACCGGAGATTTACTGACGACGGCGTATCGGCCTGGCTTCTCTCATGTGAGCGAGCAGCCAAGCTCGTACACGCTACGGATGCCAACGCAATTGCCGAGCTTGAGTCTCGCTTCGGCTTCAACCAGGCCGGTGCCTTAACCCATTTCGTTGAGCAAACCGAATGGGGAATGGCAACCTTCCCGGAATTTCAAGGCGGTCGTGGCACCTTCACCCAAAGGTTGAAGGCACTCCGTTCAAAGTGGGAGCTGTGGGAAAAAGCTGAACCAGCCTAGGAAGCCGGGTCCACGAGACATCCAATCCCCGCACTTTACCAGAACAAAACGTAGACACTTCTGGTCTTTCGCTGCCGAATCACTACATTCGGGGGCGATGTCCGGCTTTTCGGAAGACATGCCCTTCTTTGACGAACCGAATGCGCGGCCCGCGGCCCCGTCGGGGATAGCCGCGCGCGCCATGGCGGCCCGCAGCGGCCAAAACAGCGCGCCCGACTACCTGAAGGGGCTGAACCCCGAGCAGCGGCTGGCGGTGGAGACCACTGAAGGCCCGGTTCTGGTGCTGGCCGGCGCCGGCACCGGCAAGACGCGGGTGCTCACCACCCGCATCGCCCACATTCTCGCCACCGGCAGGGCGTTCCCATCGCAGATCCTGGCGGTGACTTTCACCAACAAGGCCGCGCGCGAAATGAAGCAGCGCATCGGCATCCTGATCGGCGAAGGCAATGTCGAGGGCATGCCGTGGCTCGGCACCTTCCACTCGATCGGGGTGAAGCTGTTGCGCCGCCATGCCGAGCTGGCCGGGCTGAAATCCGATTTCACCATTCTCGACACCGACGATGTCGTGCGGCTGATCAAGCAGCTGATCCAGGCCGAGGGGCTGGACGACAAGCGCTGGCCGGCCAAGCAGTTCGCGCAGATGATCGACGGCTGGAAGAACAAGGGCCAAGGCCCCGCCGATATCGCCGAGGGCGACGCCCGCAGCTTCGCCAATGGCAAGGGCCGTGAGCTCTACAAGGCCTATCAGGAGCGGCTGCAGACGCTGAACGCCTGCGATTTCGGCGATCTCTTGTGTCATCCCATCCGCATCTTCCGCGCCAATCCGGACGTGCTGAAGGACTACCACAGGCGTTTCAAATACATCCTCGTCGACGAATACCAGGACACCAACACCGCGCAATACATGTGGCTGCGGCTCTTGGCGCAGCGGCCGGATGCGGGCCGATCCTCGGCCTCCGGCGATCTGCGATCGGCCGAAGGCCGCAAGCCCGACCGGGCGTCCGAGCCGTTGCGAGGCCCTCGCGGAGGGCCCGCGCCGGCAGGCGCGGAACAGCCCGTGAGCGAAAGCAAAGTCAACATCTGCTGTGTCGGCGACGACGACCAGTCCATCTATGGCTGGCGCGGCGCCGAGGTCGACAACATCCTGCGCTTCGACAAGGATTTCCCGGGCGCCACCATCATCCGGCTGGAGCGCAACTACCGGTCGACCGCGCATATCCTGGGTGCTGCCTCCCACCTCATCGCCCACAATGAGGGCCGCTTCGGCAAGACGCTGTTCACCGACCGCAATGACCCCGAGGACGGCAAGGTCAACGTCCACGCCGCCTGGGATTCCGAGGAGGAAGCCCGCGCCGTCGGCGAGACCATCGAAGCCTATCAGCGGCAAAAGCATAATTTGAACGACATGGCGATTCTTGTCCGCGCGTCCTTCCAGATGCGCGCCTTCGAGGAGCGCTTCACCACGCTCGGCCTCAACTACCGCGTCATAGGTGGCCCGCGCTTTTACGAACGCATGGAAATCCGCGATGCGATGGCCTTCTTCCGCGTCGTCGCGCAAGGCGCCGACGACCTCGCCTTCGAGCGCATCGTCAATGTGCCCAAGCGCGGGCTCGGCGAGGCCACCATCCGCCAGATCCACGACACTGCCCGCGCCCTGCGCATCCCAATGCTGGAGGCTGCCGGCAATCTTGCTGAAAGCGACGAGCTGAAGCCGAAGCCGCGCGCGGCGCTGCGTGAGGTCGCGGCCAATTTCGAGCGCTGGCAGAAGGCGCTGGAAACCACGCCGCACACCGAACTCGCCGAGACCATTCTAGAAGAGAGTGGCTATACCGACATGTGGAAGAACGACCGCTCGGTCGAGGCGCCTGGCCGGCTGGAGAACCTCAAGGAACTGATTCGCTCGATGGAGCAGTACGAGTCGCTGCGCTCCTTCCTCGAACATGTGGCGCTGGTCATGGATGCCGAGCAGAATGCCGGCCAGGACGCCGTCTCCATCATGACCCTGCATTCGGCCAAAGGCCTCGAATTCGAGACGGTTTTTCTCCCCGGCTGGGAGGAGGGCCTGTTTCCGCACCAGCGCGCGCTCGATGAGGGCGGTCGCTCCGGGCTGGAGGAAGAGCGCCGGCTGGCCTATGTCGGCCTGACGCGGGCCAAGAAGAACCTGCATCTCTGGTTCGTCTCCAACCGGCTCATCCATGGTCTGTGGCAATCGACCATTCCGTCGCGTTTCCTCGAAGAGTTGCCGAATGACCATGTCGAGATCGCCGAAAGCGGCAACTCCTATGGCGGTTACGGCAATGCCTATGGCGGCGGTTCGTTTGCTTCCGGTCGCGGTGGCCGCCAGAACCCCTATGGCGCCTCGCGCTTCGACAATGTCGGCGCGGAAAAATCCGGCGCCTTCTCCAACACCTATGCGACGCCCGGCTGGCAGCGCGCGCAGGCCAACCGCACCGAGGCGACCGACCGCAATTGGGGCACGCGCTCCGGCCATCAGGTCGAGCGCATCGGCTATGGCGAGACGGACTCCGGCTACGGCGCCGGCCGTACCTCGGTGAAGGGCCGCACCATAGACGGCGAGCTGGTCGCCAAATCCGTCGCCGACACGCCCTCCCCCTTCAGCGTCGGCGACCGCGTCTTCCACCAAAAATTCGGCAACGGCAACATATCCGCCATCGAAGGCAACAAGCTGACCATCGACTTCGACAAGGCCGGCCAGAAACGCGTACTGGACGGATTTGTAGCGGCGGTGTGATCCGTCTTAACCGCTAGCCCTCACCTGTACCGTGCCTGGTTCCACTTATGGCCAAGCAGCGAAAGGATGATGATCAGCCCATTGAAGAACTGCACATAGAAGCCGCTCAGGCCCGCCGCCACGACGCCGGTCTGGATGAAGGCGACGGTGACCGCGCCGATGGCGCCGCCGGCGACCGTGCCGATGCCGCCCCAGGTCGGCGTGCCGCCGACGAAGACTGAGGCCAGCACCGGCAGAAGATAGCCGTCGCCGGCGGTCGGCCACCAGGTGAAGTTGATCATCACCGAAAACGTGCCTGCTATGGCTGCGCCGATACCGACGAAGACGAACACTTTGACCCGCACGCGCTTGACGTCGATGCCCATTTGCTGGGCGCTGTCGGGGTTGTCGCCGACCACCCTGACCTGCGCGCCGAAGCGATGGCGGTTGTAGAGCATCGCCGACAAAACGACGAAGGCGAAGGCCCAGAAGATCTGCACCGGGATGCCCCACAGCTGACTGGAGAAGATCTTGTAGGCCAAGCTGTCGTTGAGACCGGTCAGCGCCGTCGACTTGCCCTCGTTGATGATCTGGATCAGCCCGCGCAGCAGGAAATTCATGCCGAGCGTGGCGATCAGCGACGACAGCCCGCCATAGACGACCAGTGATCCCACGAGAAAGCCGAGCAGCATGCCGGTGATGATCGCCGCGGCAATGCCGAGGAACGGATCGTAGCCAGCCTGCACCACCAGCGCGAACACCCAGGAGGCAAAGCCCATCGTGGCCGGAAACGACAGGTCGATTTCGCCGCAAGTGACGACGAAGACCAGCGGCACCACCACGAACAGCGCCACCGGCAGCGTCGTCAGCACCGAGCTGTAGAGATACCAGGTGGTGAACACGGTCGGGTTAGCGATCAGGAACACCGCCATCATGACGATGAACACGGCAAACGTGCCGAGCGCTGCGCGATTGTCGATGACGAAACCGCGCAGCCAGTGATCGGACGGGTGCTTCCACTCAGGACGGGCTGCCTCGCCGCCGAGCGGGCTTTGCAGATCGGGTTCCATGGTCTTGCTCATCGCACTGCCCTCTCCGCGTCGCCGGCATCATGCAGGCCCGGCAATCCGCCGGGGTGTGCCACGTCTTCCATGAAGTTGATGAGATCCTCGGCCGAGTTGACCTCGGTGCGATCAGCGGTCAGCGCCACCTTGCCGCGGTCCAGCACCACGAAGCGGTCGGCAATGTCGAAGACATGGTGGATATTGTGGCCGATGAACAGGATCGAACGGCCGCTCGCCCGTACCTGGCGCACGAAGTGGAAGACCTTGGCGGTCTCGGTCAGCGACAGCGCCGTCGTCGGCTCGTCGAGAATGATCAGCTCGGCCTGCTTGTAGATGGCGCGCGCGATCGCCACGCCCTGGCGTTCGCCGCCGGAGAGCTGGCCGACGATCGAATGCGGCGTGAACACCTTCGAGGTGAAGCCGATCTCGCGCATCAGCCGGCTTGCCTCCTCGATCTCCTTGTCAACCCTGAGAAAGCCCATGAAGCCAGTGAGTTCGCGGCCCATGAAGATGTTGCGCACGATGGTCTGCTGCACGGCAAGCGCCCTGTCCTGGAACACCGTTTCGATGCCGGCGTCGCGCGAGCGCGCAGCACTCCAGCCGGTCACCGGCTTGCCGCGCACCAGGATCTCGCCGCTGGTCGGCTTGACGACGCCGGACAGGATCTTGATCAGTGTCGACTTGCCGGCGCCATTGTCGCCGATGAGGCCGACCACCTCGCCGCGGTCGACCGAGAGGTTGACCCCGCCCAGCGCGTAGACCTGGCCGTAGGATTTGCTGATGTCGCGCAGTTCGATGATGCGTTCGGCCATGGCGATCCTCGCGTTCATTGTCGCTTGCCGGCATTCCCGCCAGCGGTCCTGCCGGCTGGGCGTACGCCCAGCCGACTGCTTGGGAGGTCAGCGCAGCGCCTGCTTGGCGAGCTCGGCGACGATCTCGTAATTCTGCGGCGTGACGAAGCCGGCACCCGTGTCGACATTCATCGGCGCCAGGCCGAGCACCACCTGCTGGCACAGGCTGAGGATCGGCAGATAGCCCTGTAGGAACGGCTGCTGGTCGGCGGTCAGTTGCACCCAGCCGCCCTTGAACGCCTCGACGATCTGCGGGCTGGTGTCGAAGCCGAAATTGAAGATGTCGCCCGGCTTGCGGCCGGCCGCCTGCATGTAGGTGGCGACATTGCCGAGCATCTGGCCGCCGGGATAGCCGACCGCCTTCACGTCAGGATTGTTGAGGAGCGCCGCCGTGATCACCGGGATCGCCAGATTGGGGTCGGATGCCCATTCGCCGCTCGGCGGCGACGACAGCTGGATGACCTCGACGCCGGCTTCCTTGAGCGCAGCCACCGTGCCGCGCTCGCGCGCGCCGCGGGCCTCGTTCTCGAACGGGCCGATCATGATCGCCTTGTCGCCGGACTTGAGCTTGCCGAGCTTGAACGCTTCGGCGCCGAGGGCGCGGCCCTGTTGCTCCTGCTGGGCGCCGACATAGCCGCCGCCGAACGCTTCCACCACCTTCGGCACCGGCACGTTCTGGTACATCATCTTGATGCCGTCCTTGTGCGCCTGTTCGGCCAGCGGCATGATCGCGGCGTCGCCGGGATGGCCCATCATGGCGATGCCGTTTGGCTTGACCGCGACGGCCTCGCGCAATTGCTGCACCATCTTCTCCACGTCCCACTGCGAGAAGATGTAGTCGACCTTCGGCCCGAGATCGGCGGCCGCCTGCTTGGCGCCATTATAGACGATGGTTCCGAAAGCGTCGCCCTCGGCGCCGCCGACGAAGAAGCGGATGTGGACGTCCTTGCACCACTGGGCGTCGAGCGCCTGCGCCGGCAGAGTGGAGATGGCGGCGCAGAGCGCGGTGGCGGCGGCCACGACGGTCGAGCGCAGAAGTGTCGTTCTCAATGCGATGCTCATGCACGTTCCTCCCTTTTGTCCTCGGTGAGCCGAGGGGTTTCGTCATTCGCTTGTCGGCACTGCTCAGCAATCGTCTCCGGCCGGCTCCTCCCGCCGGCCGCTGCTTACGCCGGGTTCGGCAGATAGGTCGCTCCTCCCCGGCATTGCTTCAGGTATTCAAGCGCCCGCACCTGGCCGGTGATTTCTAGGTCCCCGCGATAGACCGGGTCGTGCCAGCCCTCGATGTCGATGGCGCCGTGATAGCCGGCCAGCCGCAATTCGCTGATCACCCGCGTCCAGTCGCTGTCGCCGAAACCGGGCGTGCGCATCTGCACGAAGGGCAGCCGGCCAAACACGCCATGCTCGCGGATGACATCCCAGCGCACGGTCGCGTCCTTGCCATGGACATGGAAGATGCGCGGCGCCCATTTGCGGATCTGCGGCAGCGGATCGATGAGATAGACCAGCTGATGGCAAGGCTCCCATTCCAGCCCGAGGTTGTCGTCAGGCACTTCATTGAACATCAGCTCCCAGGCATCGGGATTGTGGGCGATGTTCCAGTCGCCGGTCGCCCAGTTGCCGTCCATGGCGCAGTTCTCGAAGGCGATGCGCACGCCCTTGTCGGCGGCGCGCTTGGCCAGCGGACCCCACACTTCGCGGAAGCGCTGCAGGCTGTCGGTCAGCTTCTTGCCGCGCAGGCGGCCGGTAAAGCCGCTGACCGTGGAAGCGCCGAACAGATGCGCATTGTCGATGACGGCCTCCCAGGCCGCGAGCACGCCGCGATCGACCTCGCCATCCTCCAGCGGATTGCCGAACACGCCAAGCGAGGACACAGCGACGTCGGCATCGCCGATCGCCTCGCGAATCTGGCCGGCCAGCCGCGGCAAGTCCTTGCCGCCCAGCGTCTGCCAGAAGAAGGGCTGGATGCTTTCGAAACCAAGCGGCAGGATTTGCTTGATGTAGGCCGCCGGGTCTTCGAGATTGGCCCGCACCATGGTGCCGATCCGGATGTCGAGAAGGGGGTTTGGCATCACAGTCCTTCCCTGGAAATGGCCACGCGTCGGCCGGTCTCGGCGCTTTCGATGGCGCCAAAAACCATGGCCAGGCTTTTGATGTTGTCGGAGCCGCGCGTTTCCGGCTCGGTGCCGGTCTCGATGGCGTGCATGAAATCCCTGATGATGCCGAGATGGCCGCCAATGCGGTCGGCGGGATCGAGCGGCGGCACGATGATCGGCTGGGTCAGGTCGAACATGCCGTCGCGGACCGACAGCACAACTTCCGCCTTCAGCCCCTCCTCGCCGTCCCAGACCAGGCTGCCGTGCTCGGCGACGATGCGCCAGCTGCTTTCCCAGCTGGTGCGAAAGCCGGCGCCGCACCACGAGCCGGCATAGGTGAACACCTTGCCGTCGCCGAGATCGAAGACGGCGCTGGCCGACGAGCCCTGCCTATACCAGGAATTGGCGGGCTCCCATTCCTGGCAATAGACACCTGCGGGATCGCCGCCGACCATGTAGCGGGCGGCATCGAAGGTGTGGATCGCCATGTCCAGCAAAAGCACATGCGCCATCTCCTCGCGAAAGCCGCCGAAATGCGGCGCGATGAAGAAGTCGGCGTGGATGCTGGTCGGGCGGCCGATGGCGCCGGAATCCAGAAACCGCCTGATGCGCCGCACATTGGCGACATAGCGCCGGTTCTGCACCACGGCATGGACGCGCCCTGCGCGGCGCGCCGCCTCGACAATAGCGCGGGCGTTTTCCGGCGTGTCGGCGAGCGGTTTTTCGGTGAGCAGATGGCAATTGTGGGCGAAGGCGGCAAAAGCGACGCCGCGCCGGGCGGCGGGAACCACGACGTCGAACACCGCGTCGGGCCTGGTCTGGTCGAGCACCTGATCGAGGTTGGTGCCGATGACGGCGCCATCCAGCCCGTATTCGTGCGCCCTCGCCTTCGCCCGTTCGGCGTCGAGATCGACCAGGCCGACAATGGCGAGCCCGTCGATCTGCCTTGCGGCACCGAGCCAGGCCTTGCTCATCGCACCACAGCCGACGAGGACGGCATTCATCATCCGGCATTCCTCCCGTTCGGTCCCTCCAGACCGAATGTCACGGCATCCACGGCATCACCGTAAACGTTTTCCCGTAAACGTTTACGAGAACACACCCGATGGCGTAGAATGTCAATCGGCTGCCTGCAAAAATCATCCCGAAGCCTTGGCCTGAGCGGCAGCCGGTGCTAGCCAAGGCAGGGGGAGAACCGTCTTTGGCGTCCAGTATTCACGACCTAGCGCGTCACCTGAACATTTCGATCGGCACCGTGTCCCGCGCGCTGAACGGCCGCGCCGACGTCAATGCCGACACCCGCCAGCGCGTGCTCGCCGCCGCCAAGCAGCTGAACTATTCCCCGAACCAGTCCGGCCGCAGTCTCAGGCAAGGCGCCACCCATTCCATCGCCTTCATGCTGCAGCCGCATCCGGGCGACCAGCAGTATGGCGAGCCGTTCTTCATCCCGTTCCTGACCGGTCTGCAGGCGCGGCTCGCCGAGTATGACCTGGATCTGATGGTCGTCATGGGTGAGCCCGGCCAATATCAGCAGGAGAGGCTGCGCCGCGTGGTTGAGACGCGCCGGGCCGACGCGGTCGTGTTGGCCAATACACGGCGGGAAGACGATCGGATCGACTATCTCAGCAAGGCCGGCTTTCCCTTCGCCACGCTTGGCCGAAGTCAATCCGGCGGCGACGCCTATCCTTCGCTCGATATCGATTTCGAGAGGGCGGGTGATGAAGCCGTCGACCGGCTGGTCGCGCGCGGCCACCGCCGCATTGCCGCCATCCGCCCTTCGCTCGATCTCAACTTCGGCTACCTGTTCCTCGACGGCTACCGCAAGGCGCTGGAGCGGCACGGCATCGAAGTCGATCCCGGCCTGATCGCCGACGGCTTCATCAACGAGGCCGGAGGCTACCAGGTGACGCCGCGCGTGATGCTCTCCAAAGACCGGCCCACAGCCATCATCTTCAACAATGACGCAATGGCTCTCGGCGGCTGCAAGGCACTGGCCGAGATGGGCATCAGGCCCGGCCACGACATAGCGGTGATCGTCATCGTCGACACGCCGCTTTGCCGCTACTTTTCTCCGGCGCTGACTGCCTTCCGTCCGTCGCTGGAGCCGATGGGCCGGCGGCTGGCAGAAATGCTGCTGGCCTCGCTCCCCGCCTTCGCCGGTCCCGAAGGCCCGCGCATCATCCGCGAAGTCTGGCCGCTGGAGCTGATTGCGCGCGATAGCGACTGATCACGGCCGGACGCAGGCTGGCCGGCATCAATCCACCTTCTTCTCGCCCCGCTCGCCGGCCTTGACGATGTCGCCGGTGGTGAACAGGATTTCCTTCAGTTCCGCCCGCCAGTCCTTCTTCTGGCGCAGCAGGAATTCCAGGTCCATGCCGAAATGCTTGAACTCCTCGCCTTGCGCATTCTTCATGATCGCCTTGGCCTGCGGATCCTTCTCCACCGATATGCGCTGCTCATACCAGCCGATCGCCTCCGCCTCCTCGATCAGCGAGGTAATCATGCGGGCGAAGGTCCGCACCTTCTGCGTCAGTTCTTCCGGCGGCTCGTGATACTGATCGAAACCCATGTCGCTTCCCTGAATTGGACCTGCAAATTCGGCTGTATCCAGGAATGCATTGGAACGCCGCGGGTTCCGCCTCACTGTTGCAATTCGACCAAAGCCCTCTGCAACGGCGCCGACGAAATCTGGATCGGGCCGGAAAACGGCACATCCATATCGAGGATCAGGTAAAGCGCTCCGGCAATCAGCGCTGCCGACACCACGAACGTCTCTATGGTGATGGCATTTCGCGGCGCCCTGAAACCGAAACTGGCGAAGATCAGCACCAACCAGGCAACGAGCATAACGATCAGCGGCCGCGGGATGGTACCTTCCGATTGCTCAATCAAAGCCCAGCGCAGTTCCACCACCTTCTGCAGATGCTGGCGGGCGTCCTCCAGCAGGGAACCATGCGCTGAGTCAGCAGGCTGCAGAGCGGTCAATCTTGTGCTGATCTCGGTCAACAGACGTTCAGACAGCCGGTTGGCGACGAGGGGTGTTTCGTTGGCTTCTGTCCAGTTGTTGGTCTGTCTTTGCACATAAGCGACCAGCGGCTGACGGACCTCGGCGGTCTCGGGCCCATATTGCCGAAGCGACCGGTCGAGAAGGATCAACTCGGTCGCATATGTGTGCACGTTGCGGTCGATCGACTCGAAAGTGTTCTTGGCCGAGTTGATCATGAGACCAAGCACCAGCGAGGTCATGACGACGAACAGGTTGGCGGCGAGCCGAACCACGGCGTTGGTGTCGTCGTCACGGTGATGGGCTGGCAACCTGCCGTAGACGGCCATGCTGGCCAGCGGCGCCGCCGTCAGGCAGAGGAAAACGGCCACCGCGATGAGTGTTTCCTGCATGCAGCCATTTCTGCACGGCAAGCACCGAATGCCAATGGCTGTCAGAATGCTCTGTCACGCAAGTATCATGTTCGCGTCCTAGACCGCTTTGCGGGG
This sequence comes from Mesorhizobium sp. P2_E7, assembly GCF_056403855.1. Classification (NCBI taxonomy): domain Bacteria; kingdom Pseudomonadati; phylum Pseudomonadota; class Alphaproteobacteria; order Hyphomicrobiales; family Phyllobacteriaceae; genus Mesorhizobium; species Mesorhizobium sp. P2_E7. Next base: position 2,038,529 of record NZ_JBFUER010000001.1, read on the forward strand.
GGCGACATCGTCGATGCGACGCGGAGCCCTGCAGTCTCAGCCGCTCAAGGCTCGTCACAAAGAGGATCTCTATGAAAATCTCGCACCGAACCGTGTCGCTCGGCGCCGCATTGGCGCTGTTTACCGCTTTGACCCCTGCCCTTGCCGACAGCACCGCCACCGTCGGCGGCGTCAGCTTCGTCAACAAGGGGCTCGTCGGCGTCGGTCGCATCCCGGCCGACCTGAAGGACAAGTTCGGCGAGACCTTCGGCTCCGGCTCCGGCATGTCGATCGACGCCGCAAGCTGGACACATGACGCCAACGGCTACAAGGGTTCGCTCTGGCTGCTGCCGGATCGCGGCTACAATGTCGTCGGCACCACCGACTATCGGCCGCGCCTCAACACTATCGCTATCGAGCTCACGCCGACCCCGCTGGGTGCCACACCCGCCGCCGGCCAGGAACAGACCGGCGTCAAGGCGACGCTTGCCGATTCCCTGCTGCTGACCGATGACAAGGGCGCCGACGCCACCGGCCTCGATCCGCTCAACGGCGTGCGCGCGGCGAGCGGCGACCTGCCGATCCTGCCCGAGGCCAACGGCAAGCTGGCGCTCGACAATGAGGCGATCGCGCGGCTGCCCGACGGCACCATGTTCATTTCCGACGAATACGGCCCCAACATCTACCGCTTCTCGGCCGATGGCCATCTGTTGTCGGCAACGCAGCCGCCGGCAGCCTTGGTGCCGATGCGCAAGGGCACGCCGAACTTCGCCTCCGACAATCCGGGCCCGGGTGCCGCCGAGCCCGATCCGAAGGATCCCGAGACCGGCCGCCAGAACAACCAGGGCCTCGAAGGCATGGCGCTGACGCCGGACGGCAAATCGCTGATCGCGGTGCTGCAGTCGGCACCCCGCCAAGATGGCGGCGATTCCGGCGCGACGCGCCAGAACACCCGCGCCCTGGTCTATGACGCCACCGACCCGGCACACCTCAAGCTGGCGCACGAATATGTCGTTCCGCTGCCGGTGTTCAAGGACGACAAGGGCAAGACCAAGATCGCCGCGCAGAGCGAGATCGTGGCGCTGTCCGACAAGACCTTCCTGATGCTGGCGCGCGACAGCGGCAACGGCCAGGGCGTGAAGGGCGACACTTCGCTTGTGCGCCAGATCTTCGTCGTCGACGTCTCTGGTGCCACCGACATTGCCGGCGGCGCCTTCGATGCCGCCGACAAGCCGGTAGCGCCCAAGGGCGTGCTCGACCCCTCGGTGACGCCGGCCAAGCTGACGCCGTTTATCAACATCAACGACAACAAGGAACTCGGCCGCTTCGGCCTGCATGACGGCAAGCCGAACGACAAGAACAACCTCTCGGAGAAGTGGGAGGCGATGTCGGTGGTCAGCGTGCTCGATCCGGCGCTGCCCGACGATTATTTCCTGTTCGTCGGCAACGACAACGACTTCCTCGCCCAGGACGGCTTCCAGGTCGGCACGCCCTACAAGGCCGAAGACGGCGCCGACGTCGACACTATGTTCCTGGTGTATCAGGTCACGCTTCCGGGCCTCGCCAAGAAGTAGTTGCATACGACAGAGAAAAGCGGACGCGCCTAAAGCAATTCCAGGAAAAGTGTGATCGGTTTTCCGTCCGGAATTGCGAAAAAAACAAAGAGACAGAGCGTTTCACCTTTTCCGTGAAACGCTCTGTCTCGTCCGCTTTTTTGTCGGCTACAGCGATACAGCTGAGAAACTTACTTCAAGATCTCGGCATCCTTCGGCACGCCGGCATCGATCGGCTCGGCGGTACGGCTCGACACCGCCATGATCTTGCCGGCGGGCGACAGGTTCGGGCGCACATAGACCTGGGCGACGCCATTGACCCGGCTGTAGAGGTCGATGATGTCCTGGTTCATGAAGCGCACGCAACCCGACGATGCGTTCTTGCCGATGGAATCCCACTCCGGCGTACCGTGCAGCCGGTACATCGTGTCCTTGCCGTCGCGGAACAGATAGAGCGCGCGGGCGCCGAGCGGGCTCTGCGGTCCCGGCGGCATGCCGTCCTTGTATTTCGTCAGTTCCGGCCGGCGCTGGATCATTTCGGGCGGCGGCGTCCACACCGGCCACTTCTTGCGCGCCTGGACCACGGCGCTGCCGGTCCAGCCGAAGCCGGCCTTGCCGAGGCTGACGCCGTAACGGATCGCCTTGCCGCCATCGCGCACCAGATAGAGGAAATGCTCCGACGTATCGACGACGATGGTGCCGGGTTTTTCGCCGGTCGGGTCGGTCACGATCTGGCGCACGAACTTCGGATCGAGCTTGGATATCGGGATCGCCGGCAGTTGGTAGCCCTCGTCGACGCGCGCCGCATACATGCTTTCGGCGGCGCCGAAGGCCGAGTCGCTTGGCGGCGGCGGCGCTGCAGCTGGGGGCGCCACGTCCGTGGTGGTGCAGGCCGAAAGCGCCATCGAAGCGGCACCCAAGGCGGATACCCCAAGAAATGCGCGCCGGTTCAGGCGCTCAGAAAAAAGCGGATTGTCGGACATGATCCCCTCGGTTTGCGGCCCCACGCGGCGACGATCCATAGCCCATTCCGGATGCTTTGAGAACCTGATTGGCGCGAGGCAACCAGGCGCAATGTTCCGATGCCGCATCGACCTCGTCCGTCAAATCGGCGATCATTGCCGGGCGGACTTTGAGATGAACGGTCGCCGAGCAGCCCATGGACGAAAAAATGCCCCCGCGCCGGCGCACCGGTGATCTCACCACCGGCCCGATCCCGCGCACGCTGCTTCTGTTCGCCCTGCCGGTGCTCGGCTCCAACGTGCTGCAATCGCTCAACGGTTCGATCAATGCCGTCTGGGTCGGCCGCTTTCTCGGCGAATCGGCGCTGACCGCGACGTCCAACGCCAATCTGGTGCTGTTCCTCATCCTCGGCACCGTGTTCGGCATCGGCATGGCGGCGACCATCCTGGTGGCGCAATCGGTCGGTGCCCGCGACCTGCCCGAGGCTCGGCGCATCGTCGGCACCAGTGCCACTTTCTTCTTCCTCGTCTCGGTGGTCTTCGCCGTCTGCGGCTGGATCTGGGTCGACGCCATTCTCAACACGCTGGGCACGCCACCAGATGCGCTGCCGCTGGCACGCTCCTACCTGCGCATCATCTTCGTCGCCGTACCGATGATGAATCTCCTTTCCTTCGTCATGACGGTGCTGCGCGGCGCCGGCGATTCGCGCACGCCGTTCTTCTTCATGGCGCTCGCCGTCGTGCTCGACATCGTGCTCAACCCTCTGCTGATCCGAGGCATCGGCCCCTTCCCCGAACTCGGCATTGCCGGCTCCGCCACCTCGACGCTGGTCGGCCAGACGGTGAGCGTGATCGCCATCCTCGTGGTGCTTTATGCGCGCAAGCATCCGCTCAGGATCGCCGGCGCCGACCTCGCTCTGCTGCGGCCCGACCCGACGCTGCTCCGGATAGTCGTCTTCAAAGGCGTGCCGATGGGCCTGCAGATGATCGTGATTTCGGCGGCCGCACTGACGGTGATGGGCATCGTCAATTCCTACGGCTCGCAGGTCGCCGCTGCCTACGGCATCGCCGCGCAGCTGTGGACGTACATCCAGATGCCGGCGCTGGCCATCGGCGCTGCGGTCTCCTCGATGGCGGCGCAAAATGTCGGCGCCGGGCGCTGGGACCGCATCGGCAAGGTCGCCGCCTCCGGCGTCGGCTTCAACCTCGTGCTCACCGGCTCACTGGTGGCGCTGCTGTTCTTCTTCGACAGGCCGGTGCTCGGCCTGTTTCTCAGCGGCGACAGCACGGCAATCGACATTGCCGCCCACATCAACAAGGCGGCGTCCTGGTCGTTCATCCTTTTCGGCATCACCATTGTGCTGTTCGCCACCGTGCGGGCCACCGGTGCTGTGATGCCGCCGCTAATCATCCTGGTGATTTCGGTGCTGGTCGTGCGCACCGGCTTTGCCTACTTCTTCCGCAGCTACATCGGCCAGGAAGCGCTGTGGTGGAGCTTTCCGGCGGGCTCAATCACCTCGCTGGTGCTGGCCGCCGCCTACTATCGCTTCGGCCGCTGGCGCACCATGCACATGATCGAAGACCGGCCTGCCGCCGGCGAACCGCCCGACACCGGCCTCGGCGTGCCGCGCCACCGCGCCAATTTGGCGCCCGAGACGCCGAACGGGTGAAGTTCAGCGCGCATATTTCGCGCCGAACCCCAATGCCACCAGCGAGAACACCGTGATCATGCCGGCAAAGGCCAGGCTCGCCGTCGTCGGGCTGCTCCAGTTCGACAACAGGCCGATGCCGATGACCGGCAGCGCGTTGCCGCAGAAGCAGCAGATGAAGAAGGCCGACACCACTTCGGCGCGGCGGTTCGTGGGCGCGATCTGGTTCACCACCTGCAGGCCGCCGCGATAGCCGAGCGCCGCCGCCATGCCGCAGACAGCAGTTGCGGCAATCATCAGCGACATCGAGGCAAAAAACTGAGCTGCGACGACCAGCGCCACTGCGGGGATCATCAGCGCCAGCGCCGCCAGCATGCCGGTGCGGCTGGGCAGCCAGGTTGTGCCCAGAATGGTGGCGGCGGCCACGATCGACAGTTCGAAGAACAGCCCGCCGGCCTCGGCGTGATTGGCCACATTGAGTTGCTGCGCCAGGATGCTCGGCGCCAATGCCGCATAGAAGCCGACCAGCGCCATGGCGCCGAAACCGGTCACCGCCGGCGCCACGAAAGCGGCGCGGATATCGGCCGGCACCGAGAGGCGTGGCCGCAGCGAAACATCGGCCAGCCTCCCCGGCCGCGACACGGTTTCGCGCGTGCGCCAGATCATGAGCGTGACCACGAGAAGCACCGCCAGATAGACCGCAAACGTCAGCCTGAGCGGCCACGGCGCATATTCGGCAAGCAGGCCGGAGCCCAGCGCGCCGAGGCCGAGGCCGACGAAGTTGGTGCTGGTGGCGATGACAGCCGCGCGGGACTTGTCCTCGCCTTCGAGCAGCTCGGCGAGCCAGGCCGTGCCGGTTCCCGCGCCGATGCCGATGCCAAGGCCGCTCAGGATACGGGCCGCGTCGAGCCAGGCGACATTTTCGGCGAACAGGAACACCAGCGCACTGACCACCGCCACCGCCATCGACGCCAGTGCCGCAGGGCGGCGGCCAATGCCGTCGGACAGCCGTCCGAACATCAGCAATGCGCCGAGATTGCCGACGACATAGACGGCGTAGACCAGGGTGAGCGTGATCTGCGAGAAACCGAAGGCCTGCTTGTAGATGATGTAAAGCGGCGTCAGCGCCGTGCTGCCCGCGAACAGCGCCGCGATCATGGCGGCGACCGCAGCCATCGCGGCCCGGCCGCCGAGTTCACTGTCGCGCGTTGTCTCGGCATAGCTGGTCATGGCAACCTCCGGTCAGTTGCCCCAACGCCCGATCGAAACCCAACGTTGATGTAAGGACGGCTGTTCCATTTGCCGAACCCGCTCCTGACAATCTTGTCAGGATGGTCTTGCGTGAAGTCCTCGCTTAACGTCGGCCCAACGAGAGGGAGGAACCATGGGCAAAGGCAGGGTCGAGGCATTCACCGACGGCGTCGTCGCCATCATCATCACCATCATGGTGCTGGAGCTGAAAGTGCCGCATGGCGAGGATTTTTCGTCCCTCCTGCCGCTGTGGCCGATCTTCTTCAGCTATGTCCTGTCGTTCATCAATGTCGGCATCTACTGGAACAATCTGCACAACATGTTCCACACCGTGCAGCGGGTCGACGGCCGCGTACTATGGGCCAATCTGAACCTTCTGTTCTGGCTGTCGCTGATGCCGGCGACCACCGCTTTCATGGGCGAGAACCATTTCGCCCCTGTGCCGGTCGCCGTCTACGGCATCGACCTTGTTCTGTGTGCGGTTGCCTACACCATTCTCGTCAGCAGGCTGCGCCCCTTGCACGGCAACGAGACCGCCTTCACCAAGGCGGTCGGCAATGACAGGAAGGGCAAGATCTCGCTGATGTGCTACATCGCCGCCGTGCTGCTGACCTTCGTCAACCAGTGGATCGGCGTCGCGATCTACTTTCTGGTGGCTGCCGTCTGGTTTGTGCCGGATACACGGTTTTCGCGGGTGATCGAAAAGTAGCGGGCGCTACTTGCGCATCGCCTTCAGCTTTTCGGCGACCGACGCCGCGAGGTCGCCGTAGCGCTCCTCCAGCCTTTCCGCCGCCTTGATGATCGAAAAGTCATGGCCGAACTTTTCCAGCGCCATGCGCAGTTTCTCGACGAACTCTGCCTGTTTTTCCAATGCCGAAAACAGCGTCTTCACCTGCGCTTCGCTGATGTCGGGATTGGCCAGCATCTGCGGCACCTCGCGGCCCATCTGGTCGCCGGTGGCGGTCTGCTCCTTCAGGATTGCGATCCAGTCGGTCAATCGGCAGTCTCCTTATCGACAGCAACATGCGCAGCGCCCGCCGCCGCGGTCAACCCGAAGCCATCGCAACGGGCTTGCCTGAGCCGCATCTGACGCTAAGTTCGGCGCCACCTGAACCCAAGGAAAAAGCCCATGACCTCCGACGCCGAAATCCAGTCCGCTTTGCCCGCGCTCAGCCCCGGCAATGTCGCCGTCATCACTGGTAGCGCCAGCGGCATCGGCCTTGCCGCGGCCAAGAGGCTGGCGGCGATGGGCATGAAGATTGTGCTGGCCGACATTGGTGGCGCGCGCTTCGATGCGGCCCGCAAGGCGGTCGCCGCGATCGCCGGCGAGGATGCCGTGCTCGCCGTCGCTACCGACGTCTCGAAGGCGGACGACCTCGGCCGGCTAGCGGAGAAAACGCACACTGCTTTCGGCAACATCTCGCTGCTGATGAACAATGCCGGCGTCGGCAACAATCCGGGAAAACCCTGGGAAAATGGCGAGGCCTGGAAGCGGCTGATCGACATCAATTTCTGGGGCGTCGTGCACGGCGTCGAGGCCTTCGCGCCAGCCATGCTGGCATCGGGAAAGCCCGGCCTGATCGTCAACACCGGTTCCAAGCAAGGCATCACCACGCCGCCCGGCAACCTCGCCTACAACGTCTCCAAATCGGCGCTGAAAACCTTCACCGAAGGCCTGGCGCACGCACTGCGCAACGAACCGGGCGCCAAGGTCGCGGCGCATCTTCTCATTCCCGGCTTCACCTTCACCGGCATCACCGAGGGCGCGACCGAAAAACCGGCCGGCGCCTGGACCGGCGAGCAGGTCATCGACTTCATGCTGGCCTCCCTCATGCGTGGCGATTTCTACATCCTTTGCCCGGACAATGAGGTGAAGCGGCCGACGGACGAAAAACGCATGGCCTGGGCGATCGGCGACATCATCGAGAACCGCCCTGCCCTCTCGCGCTGGCACCCCGACCACAAGGACGCTTTTGCGGCCTTCATGGAGCGCTGAGCGGCGAATTCACGCAAAGCTGAGACTCAAGCAGCGCGCTTTTTCGCAGTGCGCTTCTGCGTCACCGCTTTCTTGGCGGCCAGTTCGGCGATCTCGGTGTCATGTCGTTTCGCCGCCCGTTCGCATTTGTCTCTGATTTCCTCGACCTCGGTTTCGGTCAGATGCTCGATGCCGATGAAATTGTTGTGCCCCTCGCTGACCCGGATCAGTTCGTCGAGCTTGGCCTGGACCGCGGCGCCATCGCGGTTTTGCGTGTTCTGGATCAGGAACACCATCAGGAAAGTGATGATCGTCGTTCCCGTGTTGATGACCAGTTGCCACGTATCGGAGAAGCCGAAGAACGGCCCGCTGGCCGCCCAGACGATAACGATCGCGCAGCAGCCGACAAAGGTCAGCGGCAGCCCGGCCAGATGGGCAACGAAGTTGGCGATCCTGGTAAACAGCTTTTCCAATTCAAAATCCCTCAAGAGCTCCCGATGGGAGCCGCGTTCGTCGCTCAGCAAGAAACAATCGGCAGCCGCTCCGGGTTCCCTGTCGCGCGCGATATCGCCGATGCAATTGAACACACGCCAAAAGCGCAGCGCCGGGAAAAGCCGCCTTATGGGTTTGTTGCCATAGTCCTTGTGCAGGCCGGAGAGCCTGTTCCTTCCGCTTCACAGCGGTTTACCTCCAAAGCCCCTTCCGCTGCGCCACCCCCGCATAGCGGAAGGGGCTCCTGGCGGAGAGCGCTGCGCTAGGAAGGCTCCTGTTCCCAGCGGTCGAGAAAATCCTCGATCGCCAGGGCCTGCATCTCGGGAACCGCTTTCGCCAGTTTCTCCGGCGGCCAATCCCACCAGGCGAGGCTTTCGATCCGCGCCGCGATCTCAGCGGGAAAACGCCGGCGCAATGGCTTCGCCGGCACGCCGGCGACGATCGTGTAAGCCGGCACATCCTTGGTCACCACCGCATTGGCGCCGACGATGGCGCCATTGCCGATGCTGATGCCAGGCATGATGACCGCGCCATGGCCGATCCAGACATCGTTGCCGATGCTGACAGCCTTGGCCTGCCGCCGCTCGCGAAACGCCGCGTCGACGCCCAGCCAGCGGAAGTATTCGTTTGGCCGATAGCTGAGCTTGTGCTGTGTCACCCGCTCGATCGGATGCTCCAGCGCATTGATGCGGCTGTTGGCGGCGATCGAGCAGAATTTTCCGATCGTCGTGTAGATCGCTTCGGCGTGGCGCTCGAAATAGGAGAAATCGCCGACATTGACCTCGCGCAACACGACCCGCTCGCCGATCGAGGCATAGCGGCCGAGCTTGCACGCCTTCAGCTCCGCGGTCGGGTGGATGCGCGGTTCCGGGTCTTTGAGGACAAGGTTTTCGGTACGGTCCATCTCGCGGCTTTACCCCCGCGCAATTGCGGAAGCAATTGTCGCGTCAGGAGTAACGGCCCTATTTCGGCTGGCCGTTGGTCCACACCACGCTCTGGCCGAACAACGGCACGGTGGTCACCGACATTTTCGCCGAGCCGTCCTGCACCTGGCGCGAATGCGAGAGGTAGATCAGCGTCTCGTTTTTCTTGTCGTAGATACGGTTCACCACCTGCTTCTTCCAGATCAGGCTGATGCCTTGCTTGAACACCTCTTCGCCGCCTTCGCTCATGTCGATGTCGCCGATGGTGATCGGGCCGGTCTGGCGACAGGAGATCGAGGAATCCGACGGGTCCTCGAACCAGTTGCCTTTCTGCAGCCGGTCGATGACGCCGCGGTCGAAATAGGAGACGTGGCAGGTGATGCCGTCGACCTTCGGGTCCTTGATCGCCTCGACGATGATGTCGTTGCCGAGCCAGTCGACGCCGACCTTGCCGACTTCCTCGGCCGCGGCAGCACCGGCGCCAAGGGCGATGCATGCGGCCAATGCGCCACCGATCAGTTTTCGCCCAATCCGTCTCTGCAACGTAGCCTCCTCAGGTTCTGGTTGCCGACCCACAGGTGGGGCGAACTGCCTTGCTTTGCAAGCTAAGCCTGCCGGAATGCCAGCATCCGCCGCAGCACATCGGTCTTGAAGAAAAAATGCTGAATCAGCGCGCCTGCCGTATGCAAGAGCACCACATAGAGCAGGATGTTCTTGCCCAGCACATGCACCAGACTTGCCCCTGGCACACCAAGAAACCATGCGGCGGCGCCGGAGAGCGGCACGATGAAGATGAGGGCGTAGATGACGAAATGCGTCGCCTTGGCGAGCAGTTTCAACGCCGGATGTTCCATGCCCGACACCGGTGGAACGCCGCGCGTCGCCCTGAGCCAGACCCGCCACGCAGCCAGGACCAGCACCGCCAGGCCGATCACGACATGCATATAGGCCAGCGGCATATCACCGGGCGACGCCTCCTGCCCCCTGCGAAAGGCACGCCAGACATGCTCCATGCCGTCATGGGCGAGGAACTGGATCAGGATCAGGGCAGCAATGCTCCAATGCAGCCCGATCTGGGTTTTCGAATAGGAAGCAACGGACATATCCGACATTGACTGGTTCCACGGCAAGAGAACAGATCGGCAAGATAGGTAGGGGCTCGAATCGGTCAAATTACGGTTTGGTAACTCCGGCCGCATCGAGAGCGGGTTGCGGCAACGCGGCATCTTTGCCTTGACCGCCGCTACCGGCTAAGACTTCCGCCGCAGGCGCCAATCCGGCGTCCATCAAAATCACGACGGACACTTCCCGATGATGCGTGCAATCCTGGTCGGCATTCTCGTTCTGATGGCGGCCGGCATCGGCTGGCTCACCTTCGACTGGTACAAGGGCCATTATGGCGGCGAACCGTTCGGCGCGCCGTTCGCGCTGGTCGACCAGAAAGGCGGACCGATCACGGAAGCTGCGTTCAGAGGCCATCCCAGCGTCGTCTTCTTCGGCTTCACCCATTGTCCGGAAGTCTGCCCGACCACGCTTTTCGAGCTGGCCGGTTGGCTGAAGACCCTGGGCGACGACGGCAAGAACCTCAACGCCTATTTCGTGACCGTCGACCCCGAGCGCGACACGCCCGAGGTGATGAAAACCTATGTCAGCAATTTTTCCGACCGCATCGTCGGCATTTCGGGCGATCCCGACAAGGTGCACGCGATGGCGAAATCGTTCGCCATCTACTGGAAGAAGGTCGACACCGGCGACGGCGACTACACGATGGACCACACCGCCTCTGTGCTGCTGCTCAATGCCAAGGGCGAATTCTCCGGTACGATCGCTTACGGTGAGAGCGCCGATACGGCGATTGCCAAGCTGAAACGGTTGGCGGCAGGCGCCCAAGGCTGATGGGACAGACCAGGCTCCATTTCACGACCGGAAAGGTCGAGGCCGACCGCATCTTCGCCGCGCTCGAACTGGCTTTCGAGGATGAAGGCCTGCCACTCGCCGTGCTTGAGGTCGACGAAGACCGCGACATTCACGAAGTCTCGCTCTACGCCGATGGCGATGTCGACGCGGTCGAGGCAAGGCTGAAAGACCTCCTTGCCGAGCTTTCGCTATCGAAGCCGGTCGAACGCGAGGTGTTGCCCGACATCGATTGGGTGGCGCGTTCGCTGGAAGGGCTGAAGCCGGTGCGCGCCGGACGTTTCTTCGTCCATGGCGCGCATGACCGCCGCAAGCGCCATAGCGGCGAACTCGCCATCGAGATCGAGGCCGGCCTTGCCTTCGGCACCGGCCATCACGGCACCACGGCCGGCTGCCTGGAAATGCTGGAACGGGTCGTGCGGCGCGAGCATCCGAAAAATGCTCTCGACCTCGGCACCGGCAGCGCGGTGCTGGCGATTGCGGTTGCCAAGCTGGCGCATGTTCCGGTGCTGGCGACCGACATCGATCCGATCGCCGTCAGGGTCGCCGCCGCCAATGCCCGCCTCAACCACGTCAAGTCGCTGGTCGAAACAGTGACGGCGCCCGGCTTCCACCACCCGATCTTCGGCAAGCGCGCGCCTTTCGACTTGATCGTCGCCAACATCTTGGCGCGGCCGCTGATGCGGCTGGCGCCGGAAATGGCCAAGCATATCAGCCTCGGCGGCTCGATCGTGCTGTCCGGCATTCTCGATCGCCAGTGCAACGCGGTGATCTCGGCCTATGTCGGCCAGAATTTCCGCCATGTCAGGACCTTGCATCGCGAAGGCTGGGTAACCATCCACCTTAAGCACTGAACTGGACCAATCCCGGGCTGTTTCGGACATCGAAAATCGATTCCGGTTTTCCGGGCCATGCGCTACGGTCGCGCCAAGTACAGGAGGAAACCAGCCATGTTCCAGACCTTTGACTCCGCTGGCGATCCCAGCGTCGGCAAGCCGCGCGTGAAACTGCTGCGGCAATGGCTGGCGGACAATGGCCTGGACGGTTTCCTCGTGCCTCGCGCCGACGAACACCAGGGCGAATATGTCGCCGACCGCTCGGCGCGGCTGAAATGGCTGACCGGCTTCAGCGGTTCGGCCGGTGTCGCCCTCGTGCTGCGCGACCGTGCCTTCATGTTCGTCGACGGCCGCTACACGCTGCAGGTGCGCCACGAAGTCGATCTCGACATTTTTGCCATCGAGAGCCTCGTCGACAATCCGCCCGCTGTCTGGATCAAGGACAATCTCGGCAAGGGCGCCAGGCTTGGCTTCGACCCCTGGCTGCACACGATCAATGAGGTCAAGGCGCTTCAAGCCTCGGCCGCGCAATCCGGCGCGACGCTGGTGCCGCTCGACAAGAACCCGATCGACATCATCTGGAAGGATCAGCCGGCACCGCCGGTGGCGCCGGTCGAAATCCACCCGATCGGCTTTGCCGGCGAACTGGCGAAGGACAAGCTGGCGCGGCTGGCGGCGGCAATCGGCAAGGACGGCGCCACGCACGCCGTGCTCACCGACCCCTCCTCGATTGCCTGGGCCTTCAACATTCGCGGCGGCGACGTGCCGCACACGCCGCTGGCGCTCGGCTTCGCGATCCTCGCCGCCGACGGCAAGCACCAGTTGTTCATGGACCAGCGCAAGTTTTCGCGCACCGTCGCCGCCTATCTCACCCAGCTTGCCGATTTGCACGAGCCCGGCGAATTCGAGGCGGCGGTCGTCGCCCTTGCCAAGGGTGGCGCAAAAATCGCGCTCGACCCGGTGCTGGCGGCGGAGAAGCTCAGAATGCTGGTCGAGGACAATGGCGGCACCTTTGTTGCCGCGCCCGATCCCGCCCGCATTCCGCGCGCCACCAAAAATCCCGCCGAAATCGCCGGCAGCCGCGCCGCGCATCGCCGTGACGGCGCGGCCGTCGCCAAGCTGCTGTGTTGGCTGGAGCGGCAGAAGCCGGGCTCGCTCGACGAAATAACCGTCGTCACCAAACTGGAAGAGACGCGCCGGCAGACCGGCGAGGAAACGCAGATGCCGCTGCGCGATGTCTCCTTCGACACCATTTCCGGCGCCGGTCCGAACGGCGCCATCATGCATTACCGCGTGTCGCGCGCCACCAACCGCAAGCTGGCAACAGGCGAGCTGTTCCTGCTCGATTCCGGCGCCCAGTATCAGGACGGCACCACCGATATCACCCGCACCGTACCCATCGGCCAGCCAACCGAAGAGATGCGCGAGCGTTTCACCCTGGTGCTGAAAGGCATGATCGGCATTTCGACGCTGCGCTTTCCCGCCGGCACGCGCGGCTCCGAGATCGACGCAGTGGCGCGCATGGCGCTGTGGAAGCATGGCTGCGACTTCGCCCACGGCACCGGCCATGGCGTCGGCTCCTATCTCGCCGTGCATGAGGGTCCGCAGCGCATCGCCCGCACCGGCACCGAAAAACTGCTCGCCGGCATGATGCTCTCCAACGAGCCCGGCTATTACAAGGAAGGCTCCTACGGCATCCGCATCGAGAACCTGATCCTGGTGACGCCGGCCGAAGCGGTCGAAGGCGGCGACATCGCCATGCACAGCTTCGAGACGCTGACGCTGGCGCCGATCGACGTCAGGCTGATACGCACCGACCTGTTGACGCGCGAGGAACTGCACTGGCTGGATACTTACCATGCCTGGGTGTTGGCCGAGATCGGCCCGATGCTCGATGGCGAGACGCTGGCCTGGCTGGAGAAGGCGACAGCGCCGCTGCCGCACGACGCCAAGATCTGACGAGAGCCTCTTTCTCCCCGTTTACGGGGAGAAATGCCCGGCAGGGCAATGAGGGGCAGCGCCGACAGTTCGAAACTGTCGTGCCGGCAGGTTCCCTATCCCACGAACTGCCGGGCAAGAATCAACACCGCCGCCCCGGCCAAAAACATCGCCATCAACCCGCCGCGCAGCGAGACCACAGCGGCGACTACCAGCGCCGCCCATTCCGCCGGCCCGGCGCCAAGAGCCGCCGGTGCCACCAGCGTCGTCAGCACCGCCGCCGGTACAGCGTTTAAACCCGCCTCGACACGCGGATGGATGTGGTCGAAGCGCGAGATCACCAGATGGCCGCCGACGCGGGTGAGATAGGTGGCGATCGCACCGGCAATGATGATCCAGAAGGTGGTGCTCATCGCTTTGCCTCCACGCCGCTATGGTGCGGCGGCAAGATAACGGCCAGAAGCACGCCGGCAACGGCGCCGATGGAGACGTGCCAGGGCGAGCCCACCGTCTTGTAGGCGACGATCGAGGCGGCCGCACTTGCGATCACCACCGGCAGCCACAGCGGCCGCTTGCGAAAGCCCATGACCAGGCCAAGGAAATAGATCGGCAGCAGGAAATCGATGCCGAGCGCGTGCGTGTCCGGGATCAGCTTGCCGAACACCGCGCCCAGCGCACTTTCGATCGCCCAGAACACATAGACCGGCAGGCCAAGCCCCATATACCAGGCAAAGCCAACGGTCTCGCCGGCTTCGGCCTTGCGCTCGGCCACCGCGAACTGCGGATCGGTGAGCACGAAATAGCCCAGCGCCTGCTGGATAACAGGCCAGTGCGCGATGCGCCGGCCGATGCTGGCGGAGTAAAGCACGTGACGGAAATTGACCGCGAAGATCGACAGCACGATCAGCCATGGCGCGACATGCTGGCCGAACAATTCGATGCCGACCATCTGGCTGGCGCCGCCGAAGATCAAGGCGCTCATCAAAGTCGCTTCGAGAACGGAAAAGCCATTGTCGACGGCGATGGCGCCGAACAGCAGCCCAAACGGCGCCGCGGCGACCACCACCGGCATCGACAGCCGCACGCCGTCCCAGAAATCGCTGGCCACAGATTTTTCGGTTAAGGTCTCTGCCGACATGTCACATTTCCCAATCGCGCTGCTATGTAGGAGCCAACGCTTGAAAAGTCAGACGAATTCGCTTGAGCCAACAAATCAGCGAAACTGATGCAACAGGTTGCGGGGCGCGAAGGGGTTTCAGATGATCGCTTATGATTTCACCGGCAGGCATGCCGTCGTCACCGGCGCCGGCGGCGGCATGGGTGAGGCGATCACGCTGGCGTTGCTCGAGGCCGGCGGCTCCGTCACCGCCATCGACATCAAGCCGCGGCCGGCCTCGCTTGCCGCCTATGACGACAAGCTCACCTTCGCCCAGGGCGACCTCACCGACGCCGCCTTTGTCGAACAGACCATCAATGCTGCCGGCCGCGCACGTGGCCGCATCGACTATCTCGCCAATGTCGCAGGCGTGCTCTGGTTCGGCCGCGACAAGTCGGCCCTCGAAATGGATCTCGACGTCTGGGATCAGGTCTTCAACATCAATCTGAAATCCTTCGTCCACACCGCACGGGCTGTCGTTCCGCATATGCGCGCCGGCGGGCGCGGCGGCGCCATGGTGCATTTTTCCACCATCCAGTGGTATCGCGGCGATCTCAAACCGCAGGACGCCTACCAGGCCTCCAAGGCCGGCGTCTGCGCGCTGTCAAAGTCGCTGGCCATGCAGCTGGCGAGCGATGGCATCCGCTCCAATTCGATCTGCCCGGGCATGGCGCTGACGCCGCTGCAGGCGCGCTGGGACACCGAGGAGAAGCGCGCTGCCGTTGCCGACTACACTCCGCTCGGCCGCATCGGCACGCCGCAGGACATGGCCAATGCCGCGCTCTTCCTGCTTTCCGACGCAGCGAGCTACATCACCGGCATCGAACTCGCCGTCGACGGCGGTCTTTTGATGCGGATGTAGCCGCGCACCTAGCCCCGCGGCGCCGTCCCCTGGATCGCCCTGCCCCAGTCGAGCAGCGGTTTGGCGCGCAAGGTAAAATCGACAAGCTCGTCGACCAGCGTTGGCGCGTGAATTCCAGCCGGATTGATCATGTGCTGGACATAGAAGTGCCGGTTGCGGATGGCGTCGACAAGATCGGGTTCGTTGACCTGCTCGAAGCCGCGCGGCGTGCGCTTCAAGCGGCCTTCCGTTTCGAGTTCGAAGCCGTTTTTCTTCAGCGTTGAAAGAAGTTTTCGGAACTCGGCTGGCCGGGCGATAATGGCCTTGCGCATTGCCAGCAGCAGCGGCGGCTCCGGGTTCCACCAGGCAACGTCGGCAAAGCAGCGGTCGACCCCGACATAGACGAAGAACACGCCCTGCTCCATCTTGGTGCCGTCCGGGGACAGCATGGCCGACAGATGCTGGTTGTAGGGCCGCTTGTCCTTGGCGAAGCGCACGTCGCGGTTGATGCGGAACAGCGACTTCTTGCGGTCGCCGCGCAGGCCGAGCCCCGCCGCCGCCAAGCGCTCCGTCAGCGTCTCGACCAGGTCGCAGAACGGCTCATGCAATTCGCTGTCGTAAAGCCCACGGTTCTCCTGGAACCATTCGCGGCTCTGGTGGAAATCGAGCGCCTTCAGGAACGGGATGGCCTTTTGGCCAAACCCTTTGAACGAACCGCCGGTCATGCCTTGCCGACCCGTTGCAGCCAGGTGTCCTCGTCGATGACTTCGACGCCGAGTTCGGTTGCCTGCTTCAGTTTGGAGCCGGCACCCGGCCCGGCCACCAAAAGATCCGTCTTCGCCGACACCGAACCCGCCACCTTGGCGCCGAGCCGTTCGGCCATCGCCTTGGCTTCGGAGCGGGTCATCTTTTCCAGCGTGCCGGTGAAGACGATGGTCTTGCCGGCAACCTCGCTGTCGGCCGAAACGGTGACGATATACGGCTTCGGCTTGACCTGCTCGAGCAATCTGTCGAGCACGTCGTCATTGCGCTCATTGCCGAAGAAATCGCGCAGCGCATCGATCACCGTGTCACCGATGCCGTTGATCGAGGGGAAAACGCTGTGCGGGTCCTCGGCCGCAGCGGTCTCCTTGCCGACGCGGATCAGCTCCTCGATGGTCGAGAAGGTCTTGGCAAGCACCGCTGCCGTGGTTTCGCCGATATGGCGGATGCCGAGCGCAAAGATGAAACGGTCGAGCTCCGGCTCGCGGCGCGAATCGATGGCCGCGAAAAGCTTGTCGAGGCCCTCATAATTGCGGTCCTCGACACCGCGCACATTCTTGCGCGCCTTGCCCGATGCCGCCTCCCGCTGCCTGGCCTGTTCCTCGCGCCGCTCGGCCAGCGCCCGGGTGACGGCCGGCCGGCGATCCCTGAGCGTGAAGATATCGGCGGCGGTCTTGACCAGACCCGAATTGAAGAACAGGTCGATGTTTTCGGCGCCCAGTCCCTCGATGTCGAGCGCCCCGCGCGAGACGAAATGGCGCAGCCGCTCCACGGCCTGCGCGGCGCAGATCAGCTCGCCAGTGCAGCGCCGGCGCGAATCCTCCTTGCCGGTCTTCTCGTTGATTTCGCGCGTCGCCGGCGAGCCGCAGACCGGACAGGTATGCGGGAATTCGTAGGGCACGGCATCGCCCGGCCGCTTGTCGATGACGACGCTGACGATCTGCGGAATGACGTCGCCCGCCCGTTGTATGACAACCGTATCACCGATGCGCACATCGATGCCGTCGCGAATCGGCAGGCCGTTGCTGTCGAAGCCCTTGATGTAATCCTCATTGTGCAGCGTGACGTTTTCGACCACCACGCCGCCGACCGTGACCGGCGCCAGCCGCGCGACCGGCGCCAACGTGCCGGTGCGGCCAACCTGGATGTCGATCTTCTGCACCGTCGTCATCGCCTGTTCGGCCGGGAATTTGTGCGCGACCGCCCAGCGCGGCTCGCCGGTGACGAAGCCCCAGCGACGCTGCAATTCCAGCTGGTCGACCTTGTAGACGACGCCATCGATGTCGTAGCCGAGCGACGAGCGCAGCTCCTCGATCTTGTGATACTGCGAGATCAGCTCCTCGACCGACTTCGCCCGCACCATCAGCGGGCTGACCTTGAAGCCCCACTCCGCGAATTTCTGCACGGATTCGTACTGCGTCGGCGCTGGGTCCGCAGACGTGTAGCCCCAGGCATAGGCGAAAAATCTAAGGTTGCGGCTGGCGGTGACAGAGGCATCCTTCTGGCGCAGCGATCCGGCAGCCGTGTTGCGCGGATTGACATAGTCCTGGCCGCCCACTGCGGCCGAGCGCGCCTTCAGCGCCTCGAACTCGGCATAGGTCATGTAGACCTCGCCACGGATCTCGATGGTCTCGGGCCAGCCCGATCCTTTCAGCTTCGCCGGGATGTCGGCGATGGTCCTGAGATTGGCCGTGATGTCTTCGCCGACAGCGCCGTCGCCGCGCGTGGCACCCTGTACAAACACGCCACGCTCATAGCGCAGCGACGCCGACAGACCGTCGATCTTCGGCTCGGCCGTAAAGGCGATGTCGAGATCCTTGTCGCGGTCGAAGAAGCGCCGGCCACGGTCGATGAAATCGGTGACATCCTCGTCGGTATAGGCCTTGGCCAGGCTGAGCATCGGCACCGCATGGCGCACCTTGGCAAAGCCTTCGGCCGGCGCGGCACCGACCCGCAGCGAGGGCGAATCCTCGCGCACCAGACCGGGAAAGCGCTCCTCGATGGCAAGGTTGCGCCGCCGCAGCGCATCGTATTCGGCGTCGGTAATCGTCGGCGCGTCCTCGGCGTGGTAGCGCCGGTCATGGCCGGCGATCTCCTCGGCCAGCCGCGCAAGCTCATCCGCGGCTTCGCTTTCGCTCAACGATTCGACTGGTTTTTCAGACATGCGGCGATCCCTGGACAGTGGCGCGCCACCATAAATCAGGATTTTGGAAAAATCATTCCCGAACAGGAGCATGCAGTCATTTGCTGACTCAGATTCCACGCATGGAGGATCAGGCACCCAGGACGTGTCGAGATTCAGGTCAGGCCGAGTTGAGAATGGTGGCTTCCGAGAACCGGAGCGGAGCGTACTTTCGGGTACGTGAGCACCGGAAGCGCAGGAAGCCGCCTTTCGCAGGCCGGCCTCACCTGAATATCGGCACGGCCTAAGCTGCGGCCGTGTTCTCGCGCAGGAGCCGCTCGGCAGCCGCACGAGCTTCGTCGGTGATGGTGGCGCCGGCCAGCATGCGCGCGATCTCTTCCTGGCGCGCCGCCCGGTCCATCTCGGCGATGCCGGTGGCAACCTTGTCCGAGCCGCCGGATTTGGAAATCAGGAAATGCGTCGCCGCACGCGCCGCCACTTGCGGCGCATGGGTGACCGATAGCACCTGCACGCGCTTCGACAGCCGTGCCAGCCGCTGGCCGATGGCGTCGGCCACGGCGCCGCCGACGCCGGTGTCGATTTCGTCGAACACCAATGTCGGCGCCGAGCCGCGATCGGCCAGCGCCACTTTCAGCGCCAGCAGGAAACGTGACAGCTCGCCGCCGGACGCAACCTTCATCATTGGGCCTGGTCTTGTGCCGGGATTGGTGCGCACCCAGAACTCGACCTGGTCGATGCCTTCTTCCATGCGGTTTTCGCCATCGCTGGTCAGCCCGACGATGAACTCGGCCCGCTCGAGCTTCAACGCCGGCAGTTCGGCCATAACAGCCTTGGTGAGGCCGACCGCCGCCGCATGGCGAAGCGAGGACAGCTGGGCCGCCGAAATGTCATAGGCCTCGCGCGCGGCGGCCGCCTGCTTCTCCAGCCCATGCAGGCGCTCTTCGCCGGCGTCGAGATCGGCAAGGTCGGCCGACATGGTGTCGCGCAGTTGCGCCAGATCGTCGACCGCGACGCTGTGTTTGCGCGAGGCCGCACGCAGCGAGAACAGCCGCTCCTCCGCCTTCTCCAGCCGCTGCGGATCGTATTCGGTGGCGCGAAGCGCCGCCTCGACGCCCGATTGTGCCGCATCCAGCGACAGCATCGCCTCATCCAGCGACTTCACCACATCCTCGAGTAGGCCTGGCGCTTCGCTCGCCTTGCGCTGCAGGCGCCTGAGCAGGCTGGCCAGCTGCGGCAGCGGCGAGGACGGGCCTGACAGCACATCCTGCGCATCGTGTATTTCCGAGGCGATCTTCTCCGCCCGCATCATGGTGGCGCGCAGTTCCGCCAGCTGCGTCTCCTCGCCGGGCTGCGGATCGAGTTTCGCCAGCTCGGCCACCGAAGCCCTGAGATAATCGGCCTCGCGCGCCGCCGCCTCGACCTTGGCGCGGTGCCGGGCAAAGTCCTGCTCGCAGCCGCGCCAGTAGCGCCACGCCTCGCCCGTCGCTCGTGCAGCACCGAGATGGCCGCCAAAACTGTCCAGCAATTCGCGATGCGCGCCGGGATCGACCAGGGCGCGCTCATCGTGCTGGCCGTGAATCTCGACCAGCGCGTGGCCGATGTCGCGCATCAGAGTGACGCTGGACGGCTGGTCGTTGACGAAGACGCGCGTGCGGCCATCCGCTGTCTGCAGTCGGCGCAGGATGATGTCGCCGTCATCCTCGATGGCGTTTTCGGCCAGCAGGGCGCGCACCGGATGGTTGCGCGGCACGTCGAACACGGCAATCACCTGCCCCTGGGCCGCGCCATGGCGCACCAGCGAGGCGTCGCCGCGCGCGCCAAGCGCCAGCGACAGCGCGTCGAGCAGGATGGATTTGCCGGCGCCGGTTTCACCGGTCAGCACGGAAAGGCCGGGCTGGAAGTCGATATCCAGCTTCTCGATCAGGACGATATCGCGGATCGACAGTCTGGAAAGCATCAGAACCCGAACCTATCGCATGTCGCCCCAAAGCGGAGAGGTTTGGGACAACGGCATGCACAAACAAAAGACTAAGGCGCGACGCGCCTCAATGCGGCATGCGACCGTTGGAGTCGCAGCGCCGCACTATCTTTTTGTTTGAGCGTCGGATCAATCCGAAAAGCGCTGTGCCCGCTTCAGTAGAGGCGTCAGGCGCCGGTGATCAGCTTTCCGGCCTTGGATATCCACGACCCGGCATTCTCGCGCGGCTCAAGCCCATTGCTCTGCAAGAGCTTGTAGGAATCCTTGTACCACTGGCTGTCTGGATAGTTGGTGCCGAGCACGGCCGCGGCCGTCTGTGCTTCCGAGGTCAGACCCATCGCGTAGTAGCTCTCGGTCAGGCGCGCCAGCGCCTCCTCGACATGGCGAGTGTAGGAATAGTTCTCGACCACATTGCGGAAGCGCTTGACCGCGGCGATGTATTCACGCCGCTCGAGATAATAGCGGCCGATCTGCATCTCCTTGCCGGCGAGCTGGTCGTTGGCAAAGCGGATCTTTTCCTTGGCGTCGTCGACATATTCCGAGGTCGGCCAGCGCGTCACCAGATCCTGCATCGTCTGCACAGTCTGGCGTGCTTCCTTCTGATCCTGGGTGACGTCCTTGATCTGACGGTAATAGCTCAGGCCGATGATATACTGGGCATAAGCGGCGTCGTCGGTCGACGGATAGAGCGTGAGATAGCGCTTGGCCGAACCGATCGCCTCGTCATAGTGGCCGGCGCGGTAGTCGGCAAAGGCGCCCATCACCATCGATTTGCGGGCCCACTCCGAATAGGGGTGCTGGCGGTCAACGGCGTCAAACTTCTTGCTCGCCTCATCCAGGCGGCCGGCGTTGAGATTGGCAAGGCCTTGATTGTAAAGGACGTCGGCCGGTTCGGTCTGGTCGACATAGGTCGACAGATCGACGTCTTTCTCCGACGACATGCAGGCCGAGAGGAACAGCGACGGCACAACCACCGAAAGCGCCAGGAAAACAGCCCGATGCGGCGCTTTCAATTGACCAACTCGCTTGAAGAACATGATTGGATTGCGCCCTTTCGGCGTTATTTCAATGCCTTTCGCATGGCGTTCCCTCAAAACTGGTCCCCACTTTTGAGCGACATGCGTCTAATCGACGGCAGCAGCCATAAACCATAACTGCCTAGCCCAGCAACGCTATGTCTAGCCAATCGCACATTTTTGTGGCGGCTTGGTGTTGCCCCTAAAGCTATGTGCTTTCACCGGCCGGTGATGCATCCGTGCAACACCAGCCAGCGCTCAGAAAGCCAGAAAATCGTTAAGAATCAGATCACCCAGGGCGCAAAGACAGGCCCGGTGACGGCGCTCATCTCGGCCGTGCGGCCACGCTCGCGGCGTGTGGTCTCGACGACCTCGAAGGCCGAACGGTCGGACAAAAGGCGCCGCAAAGCCGCTGCATTCATCCGGTGGCCACCGCGATAGGAACGGAAGCAGCCGATGAAGCGGGCGCCGGCCAGCGCCAGATCGCCCATTGCGTCCATCGTCTTGTGGCGGGCAAACTCATTGGGATAGCGCAGGCCGCCCATGTTGATCACCCGGTTGTCGTCGCCGATCACCAGCGAGTTCTCCAGCGAGGAGCCCAGCGCATAGCCGGCCGCCCACAGCCGCTCGACATCCTTCATGAAACCGAAGGTGCGGGCGCGCGCAATGTCCTGGCGGAAGACGTCGGGGTTGATGTCGGAGGCGAACAGCTGACGGCCGATCGCCGGGCTCTCGAAATCGATCTCGACCTCGAAGCGGGTGCCGCTATAGGGCCTGAATTCCGCCCAGGAGGCGCCGTTCTCGATGCGGACCGGCTTGACCACCCTGATGTAGCGGCGCTTGACCGCCAGCGTCTCGATGCCGGCCTGGTCGATGGCTTCAACGAACGCCACTGCGCTACCATCGAGGATCGGAACCTCGTGGCCGTCGATCTCGATGACGATGTTGTCGATGCCGAGCCCGAAGAGCGTCGCCATCAGATGTTCGACGGTGGCGATATGCTCGCCTGCCGGATCGCCAAGCATGGTGCAGAGATCGGTCGCGCCGACTTCGGCGACCAGAGCACGGAACTCGCGGCTCTCGCTTCCGGTCGAAAGGTGAAAGACAACGCCGGTGTCGGCGTCCGCGGGGAGGAAATTGACGGTGACCGGTTTGCCGCTGTGAACGCCGGTACCGGTCAGCGTTGCACGCGATCTAAGTGTCGTCTGGTAGTCTTGCAAGACAAACCCCATAGCCCATATGCCTAAGTCCGCTTTACCCTAGAAGGTGCGGCTCTTTGTAATCGGCAGGCAGGGCCAACTCCCCGAATCCCAGCACACCGAAAGTGCTGCGGCAAAGATAGTGGTCCGTCAGGGAGACTCCAAATCACGGTTTCTTACTCTGTGTAACCGCGGCCGGCTATGAGCGTCACTTCGTAACGCTCTGTTATCAAAGGATCTTTTGAGTTAACAGGCAAACGATCTCTCGTCTGCCTGTTAACAAGTGTTACATACCGTTAACGCCTCAGTTGGCCTGGCGGCGCAGGAAAGCCGGGATCTCCAGCTGGTCGTCTTCCTGGGCCGACCTGGTCTGCGGCGTCAACCGGCCCTGATCGTCGAGCTGGCCGCGGCGCGGCGCGTAAAGCTGCGGATCCTGGCTGGCAAGGCGGCGCATTTCGGGCGCTGCCTGGCGCAGTTTCGGTTCGCGCGGCTGCGCCGGCTGCAGCCGGGCCGGTTCTTCCTCGCGGCGCGTCAGGCCGTTGGTCAGCCGCTTGAGCAACCCCATCGGCCCGCTGTTTTCATGGTCGGTCGGCCTGCCCTTGGCTTCCACCTCGGCCTTCACCACCGGCGGAAAATCCTCCACCCGCGGCATGCGCTGCGGCGCGGCAGCCACCGGCTGCGGCATTTCCCTGAGCGGCGCCGGCTGCATCACCTGCTGCACGACAGGCTGCGGTTGCGCCGGCGGGGCCTGGAAGATCTTGCTCTGCGGGCGGAAATCTTCCGCCTGGGCCATCGGCGCCGGACGAGCCATTGCCGCCGCATTGGCTTCGGCAAGCTGGATCGCCTCGGCGACCGGATCGGCCGCGCGCTGCTCATAGGTCTGCTGGACCGGTGCTGGCCGGACTTCCGCGGCCGGAGCCGGACGGGCGACCGGCTTCGGCTGCGGCGGCACGGCGCGGATCGAGATCGGCACCGCGGCGATTTCGGCCGCCGACTTGTCGATGCCGGTGGCGACCACCGAGACGCGGATAACGCCTTCGAGTTCCTCGTCGAAAGTGGCGCCGAGGATGATGTTGGCGTCCTGATCGACTTCCTCGCGGATGCGGGTCGCGGCTTCGTCGACTTCGAACAGGGTCAGGTCGCGGCCGCCGGTGATCGAGATCAGCAGGCCCTTGGCGCCCCTCATCGAGGTCTCGTCGAGCAGCGGGTTGGCGATCGCTGCCTCGGCGGCGGCCATTGCGCGGCCCTCGCCCGAAGCCTCGCCGGTGCCCATCATCGCCTTGCCCATTTCGCGCATCACCGAACGCACGTCGGCAAAGTCGAGATTGATCAGGCCTTCCTTGACCATCAGGTCGGTGATGCAGGCAACACCGGAGTAGAGCACCTGGTCGGCCATGGCGAAGGCGTCGGCAAAGGTGGTCTTGTCATTGGCCAGCCGGAACAGGTTCTGGTTGGGGATGACGATCAGGGTATCGACACATTTCTGCAGCTCCTCGATGCCGAGGTCCGCCGTCTTCATGCGACGCTGACCTTCGAAATGGAACGGCTTGGTGACGACGCCGACGGTGAGGATGCCTTTTTCGCGCGCCGCGCGGGCAACGACCGGAGCAGCACCGGTGCCGGTGCCGCCGCCCATGCCGGCCGTGACGAAGCACATATGGGTGTTGGAGAGGTGATCGATGATTTCATCGATGCACTCCTCAGCCGCCGCGCGGCCGACCTCCGGCTGCGATCCGGCGCCGAGACCCTCGGTGACATGCGCGCCGAGCTGGATCAGCCGCTCGGCCTTCGACATGGTCAGCGCCTGCGCGTCGGTGTTGGCCACCACGAACTCGACGCCGCGCAAGCCAGCGGTGATCATGTTGTTGACGGCATTGCCGCCACCGCCGCCGACACCGAACACGGTGATCCGCGGCTTGAGCTCGGTGATGTCCGGCTTTTGCAGATTGATGGTCATTGTCTCCGTCCTTTGCCTTTCCCGCCGCTTCGCCGCCGCGGCCGCCTATGGGGCTGTCCCCGTCAATTAGAAACTGTCTCTCAACCACTGACTCATGCGATGCAGTTTTCCGCCCGTTCCGGTCATCCTGAGACCGGAAATTCCTTTCGCCGGATGGCTCTCGAAACTCGCCATCTGCGGATAGATCAGCAGTCCGACCGCCGTCGAGAAAGCCGGCCCCTTGGCGGCTTCCGGCAGGCCCGCCACGCCGAGCGGGCGGCCGATGCGCACATTGCGTCCGAGAATCCGGCGCGCCGCTTCCGGCAGGCCGGCAAGCTGGCTGGCCCCACCAGTCAGCACGACGCGTTTTCCCACGGCATTGCCGTAGCCGGACTTGTTCAGCCGGTCGCGCAGGAGTTCGAGCGTCTCATCGATGCGGGCGCGGATGATGCGCGTCATCACCGAGCGCGGGATCTGCAGCGGCATCTCGCCTTCCTCGCCGATCGGCTGGATCGAAACCAGGTCGCGATCGTCGGCACTGCCGGGCAGCGCCGAACCATGCATCACCTTCAGCCGTTCTGCGGCGTCGAGCGATGTCGACAGGCCCTTGGCCATGTCCAGCGTCACGTGATTGCCGCCAATGGCAATCGCGTCGCCATGGACGAACTTGCCTTCCGAAAACACCGAGATCGTCGTCGTGCCGCCGCCCATGTCGATGCAGGCGGCACCCATTTCGAGTTCGTCGTCAACAAGCGCCGCTAGCCCGCTGGCATAGGGCGTCGCCACCATGCGCTCGACAGACAGATGCGAGCGGTTGATGCAGAGCTCCAGATTGCGCAGCGGTGCGGCGTCACCCGTCAGCACATGCATGTCGACGCCGAGCTGGTCGCCGACCATGCCGCGCGGATCGCGCACGCCGCGTTCGGCATCCAGCGAAAAGCCGACGGGCAGCGAATGGATCACGTCGCGCTCAGCCTTCAGCGCCTGCTTGGCGCCGGCGGCAAGGACGCGCTTGATGTCTGCTTCGTCGGCCTGATGGCCACCGAGGTTGATGGTGGCCGAATAGGTTTCGCTCTTCAGCCTGCCGGCGGTCATGTTGACGATCAACGAGTCCACCGTCAGTCCCGCCATGCGCTCGGCAGCGTCGACCGAGAGGCGGATGGCATGCTCGGCGCGGTCGAGATCGACAACCACGCCCGACTTCACGCCTTGCGATTTCTGATGACCGATGCCGATCACCTGAATGCGGTGCGAGCGGCCGCGCAACAGCTTGCCGTCCTCGCGCGGCTTGAGCTTCGCCACCACGCAGCAAACCTTGCTCGAGCCGACATCCAGCACGGTGAGCGTGCCGGAGCGGCGCGAAGAGGCATCGCTGTTGCCGCCAAGCCAGCTCATATCTTCGTCCCCGACTTGCGCTTCAGATTTTGCGGCTTTTCATTGAGCGCGGCCTGGCGCTGCGTTGCTGCTTCCGGCGTCAGTTGCACGACCAGACGATCGGAGATGCGCATGTCGACGGCGGCGATATCGCGTGTCAAAAGCCCCTTGTCATGATCCATGCGGACCAGATCGGCGATCGACTGATCTTCGCCATCCTCCGGAAGCTTGACCGTGATGCCGTTTTCCAGCTTCAGGTCCCAGCGCCGTTCGCCGATGCGGATATAGCCTTTGACCCGCGCGGCAAGCTCGGGAAATTTCTGGATCTTGGCCAGGAAGTCGGGCGCCTTGGCCGGCGCGCCGGTGCCGATGATCAGTGGCAGCAAGGCCTGCTTGCCGCCCGAGAACGGTGCGATCACCGCGCCGGAACGCTCGATGACCGAAAGCTCCGAGCCCTGCTGCCAGAGCGCGAAGGGTTCGCGCTCCTCGACACGCACTTCCAGCGTATGCGGATAGACCTTGCGCACGGCCGCGACCTCGACCCAGGGCAAGGTGTCAATACGTTCACGCGCGGCCTCGGCATCGAAGCCGATCAGCGACGTCCAGCCGTCGAGCTCCAGCCGGTCCAGTATGTCGATCTCCGAGGTCTGGCGGTTGCCCACCACCTTGATCTGGTCGACGGCAAAGCCGGTGCGAGCAGTGATGCCCTGGACGATGTCATCGGCATGGCCGCCGAGAATGGCGCCATAGAGGCTGCTTGATGCAATGAGCGAAGCCGACAGGATGGCCGCCGAAAAGCGCGGCGCGACGAAGTCGCCGCCACCCAGGCGCGCCAGCACGCGCACCGGCCGGCGCAACACACGCGGCAGCACGAAATGGTCGAACGACAACGGCATGCCGAACAGCACCGGCCCGGCGCCGCCCCTGCCCTTGTCCTGTCCCCATTTCAACGCAGACACGAAGCGTCCTCCACCATCCAACTCAACAGATCGCCGAACGAATGCCCCGCTTGGGCGGCGATTTCAGGCACCAAAGACGTCGGCGTCATGCCCGGCTGAGTGTTGATCTCGAGCCAGACAATTTCGCCGTTTTCGGAGTGACGATCGTCATAACGGAAGTCCGACCGGGAAACGCCCCGACAGCCGATAGCCAGATGTGCCTTGAGCGCCAGTGTCTGTATTTTTTGGTAAATATTCGGTGAAATTTTAGCAGGGATTTCGTGTTTTGATCCGCCGGCAACGTATTTTGAATCATAGTCGTAGAAGGAATGGCCGGTCGGGATGATCTCGCAGACGCCGAGCGCCACGTCGCCCATGACGGCGCAGGTCAGTTCGCGGCCATGGATGTAGCGCTCGACCATGACAGTCTCGCCATATTTCCAGTCCGACGAACCGATGACCTGCGGCGGATGCGACTGCCCCTCATGCACAATGACGACGCCGAAGCTCGAGCCTTCATTGACGGGCTTCACCACATAGGGCGGCTTCATCGGGTGCTTGTTCCGGATGGCGAAGCGGCTGGCAACCTTCGATTCCGCCACCGCAATACCGGCAGCTTTGGCAACCTTCTTGGCCTGCTCCTTGTTCATGGCGAGCGCCGAGGCGAGCACGCCCGAATGGGTGTAGGGAATGGCCAGATATTCGAGGATGCCCTGGATGGTGCCATCCTCGCCGAACGGACCGTGCAGCGCATTGAAGACGACATCAGGCTTGAGCGCGGCAAGCACGGCGCCGACGTCGCGTGCAACGTCGACGCGGGTAACCTGGTAGCCTTCATTCTCAAGCGCATCCGCACACGCCTTCCCCGAAGACAGAGACACGGGCCGCTCGGACGAGAATCCGCCCAGGAGGACAGCCACATGCTTGTTCTTCATATCCCGTCATCCCCTCTCACGGCGGGCTCGCAACCACGCATTCAGCGGCCAGATTGAGTCCGAGTCTCCCGGCAGGTTGCCCCCCAGACGGAAAACGCGGTCGACGCGTCGAACGACTCAAATCAGGAAACGCTTTAGGGCAGAGAATCAGAGAGTTGATTCGCTGGCAAGTGCTTATGATTCCGACAGATTCACTTTCCGCGAAAACGGCGGCAAAAAGCGTGTTGTGAGTCTTTCGGGCAACGGTCGAACGGCTATTTCAGGCCGTTTGAAGTTCATGCATCACATGAACTTCAGCTTGCGCTAAAGGAGCTGTCCGAGGAATTCCTGCACCGCGTGGCCGGGGCGAAAATTGCCGAGGCGCTTGATTTCCCACTGCAGCCGGATGCCGGAGTTTACAAGCACGCGGGCGCGCACCGTCTCGCCGAGATATTCGAGGTCGTAGCCGGTCGCGGTTCCGGTGTTGATCATGAAGTTGCAGTGCATCGGCGACATCTGCGCGCCGCCGATCATCAGTCCACGGCAGCCGGCCTTGTCGATCTCCTTCCAGGCCGAGGTGCCTTCCGGATTCTTGAAGGTCGAGCCGCCGGTCTTCTCGCGGATCGGCTGCACCGTCTCGCGATGCGTCTGGACGGCATCCATCGCCGCCTTGATCGCCGCCTTGTCTTCCGGCACGCCTTCGAAAATGGCGGAGGTGAAGATCAGCCCGGCAGGTGCTGCCGAGTGACGATAGGCATAGCCCATGTCTTCATTGCTGAGCGTGTGGAGATTGCCCTTGCGGTCGAGCGCGCGCACCTCGACGACGCGCTCGCGCGTCTCGACGCCATTGGCGCCGGCGTTCATCCTCAGCGCCCCACCGATGGCGCCGGGAATACCGTGATAGAAATGAAAGCCGCCTATGCCGGCTTCGTAGGCGACAGCAGCAACGCGCTTGTCGGGTGTCGCAGCGCCCGCCTTGATGCCGGTCGGCGAAACCACCTCGGCCTCGCCAAAGCCCTTCGCAGAAAGCCTGATGACGAAACCCGGAATGCCGCCGTCGCGCACCAGGAGGTTGGAGCCGACGCCGACGACGGTGAGCGGGATCTCCTCCGGCACGGCGCGCAGGAAGGCGGCAAGGTCTTCCTCGTCGGCCGGCTGAAACAGCGCCTCGGCCAGCCCTCCGGCGCGGAACCAGGTGATCTTGTCCATCTCGGCGTTGGGCGTGATGCGGCCGCGCAGGCCGGCAAGCCGGTCACCAAGTCTGTCGATCAGGTCCTGGCCGCGCATCATGAGACCGCACCGCCGAGTTCTTTGGGCAGCGCATAGGCCCATTGAGTAATGTTGCCGGCGCCGAGGAAGACGACGAAGTCGCCAGGCTTGGCCAACTCGCGAATGGTAGGGGCGATGGCAGCCGGACCGTCGATATAGCGCGCGTCGCGGTGGCCGCCAGAGCGGATGCGCGACACCAGCGCCTCCGAGGTCACGCCATCGATCGGCTCCTCGCCCGCCGCATAGACCGGCGCCAGCATCACCGTGTCGGCATCGTTGAAGCAAACCGAGAATTCGTCGAACAGATCGTGCAGCCGGGTGAAGCGGTGCGGTTGCGCAATGGCGATGACGCGGCCTTTGGTGGCGCTGCGCGCCGCCTTCAGCACCGCCGTGATCTCGACCGGGTGATGGCCGTAATCGTCGAAAATTTCGACGCCGTCCCACGAGCCGGTGTGGGTAAAGCGCCGCTTGACGCCGGCAAAGGACGACAGCCCCTTCTTGATCGCTTCGGCCGAAAGTCCGAGCTCATGCGCAACCGCGATCGCGGCGGTGGCATTGGAGACGTTGTGGCGGCCGGGCATCGGCAGCCGCAGGTCTGATATCGTGATCTGGTCGCCGGTCTTGCGGTCGCGGATCACCACGTCGAATTCGGAGGCGGCACCGGCCATGCGGTGGTTGGTGAAGCGAACATCGGCCTGGGCGTTCTCGCCGTAGGTAATGACGCGGCGGTCCTCGATGCGGCTGACCAGCGCCTGCACTTCCGGGTGGTCGGTGCACATCACGCCAAAGCCGTAGAACGGCACGTTCTCGACGAACTGCCGGAAGGCTTCACGCACCTTGTCGAAGCTGCCGTAATGGTCGAGGTGCTCGGGATCGATGTTGGTGACGACGGCAATTTCGGCCGGCAGCTTCAGGAAGGTGCCGTCGCTTTCGTCGGCTTCGACCACCATCCACTCGCCGTCGCCCATGCGGGCATTGGTGCCGTAGGCATTGATGATGCCGCCATTGATGACCGTCGGATCGAGCCCGCCGGCGTCGAGCAGCGTCGCCACCATCGAGGTCGTCGTCGTCTTGCCATGCGTGCCGCCGATGGCGACGGCCTGGCGGAAGCGCATCAACTCGGCCAGCATCTCGGCGCGGCGCACGATCGGCAACAGCTTTTCGCGCGCGGCCTTCAGCTCGGGATTGGATTTCTTGATCGCGGTGGAGACGACCACCACTTCGGCGGCGCCGATATTCTCAGCCTTGTGACCGACGAAACATTCGATGCCCTTGTCGCGCAGCCGCTGCACATTGGCGCTGTCGGCCTGGTCCGAGCCCTGCACCTTGTAGCCGAGATTGTGCAGCACCTCGGCGATGCCGCTCATGCCGATGCCGCCAATGCCGATGAAATGCACAAGGCCGATGGTCTGCGGCATCTTCATCAATGCGTCCCTTTCCTGAAATCCGATACGGTTTTTCTGGACGCAATAGCCTCTGTGAGATCGGCGAGCAACCGTGCCGCGTCCGGCCGGCCTGCTGACTTCGCGCCGGCAGCCATGGCCGCCAGCCGCTCGGGATTGTCCATCAGCCCACCAATCAGCGCCGCGATGCGCTCGGGCGACAGCGAGGATTGCGGATGCACCTCGCCGCCACCGGCGGCGGCAAGGGCGGCTGCGTTCGCTGCCTGGTCGTGGTCCAGCGCATAGGGATAAGGCACCAGCAGCGCCGGCCGGCCGATGACGGCGATTTCCGAGACCGTCGAGGCGCCGGAACGCGAGATCACCAGATGCGCGGTGGCCATGCGCTGCGCCATGTCGGTAAAGAAGGGCGAGACCTCGACATGGACGCCAAGGGCTGCATAGCCCGTCTTCACCCGCGCCACGTCGTCGGCGCGAGCCTGCTGGGTGATCACCAGCCGCTTGCGCTGCGCCTCCGGCAGAAGTGCCATGGCTGCCGGCATGGCGTCGGAAAAGAACTGTGCGCCCTGGCTGCCGCCGAACACC
Organism: Mesorhizobium sp. P2_E7; assembly: GCF_056403855.1. Classification (NCBI taxonomy): domain Bacteria; kingdom Pseudomonadati; phylum Pseudomonadota; class Alphaproteobacteria; order Hyphomicrobiales; family Phyllobacteriaceae; genus Mesorhizobium; species Mesorhizobium sp. P2_E7. Next base: position 2,069,512 of record NZ_JBFUER010000001.1, read on the forward strand.
AGGAGCCGAAACGGCTCTTCCCCGGCGGAGGCCGTGTAGGGCGTCTTTGCCGCTTCCAGGATTGGCGGCCTGACCGGATTGCCTGTGATGACCGTCTTGGCGCCGGCAGCACTTTCATCTTCGGGCAGGAAGCCGCCGGCAATGGCATCGACGCGGCGGGACAGCGCCCGGTTGGCGCGGCCCATCACCGCGTTCTGCTCATGGATCAGCGTCGGCACCTTGCGCCGCGTCGCGGCATAAAGTGGCGGCAAGGTCGGATAACCGCCGAAGCCGACGACCGCGTCAGGCTTGATCCTGGCGATGACAGCGGAAGCCTGCCGCACGCCACGCCAGATCTTCCAGAACGCGCCGAGCAGGGCGACAGGGTTTTTCGAACCCATCGTCGCCGACTGGATCGGATGGATGGCCGCCGCCGGGAAATGCCCGGCAAACCGCTCCGCGCGATCGTCCGTCGCCAGATGTACCGCCCAGCCGCGCTCGATCAGCTCATGCGCCAGCGCCTCGGCCGGAAACAGATGTCCACCGGTTCCGCCCGCCGCGAGAAGAATGACACCCCGCGCCATATCACTCCGCCGGCAAGGCGCGCTGCGACAGGGCAAAGCCCATCTGCTTGCGCTTTTCCGGGCGCTTGCGCGTCAGCGCCAGCACCATGCCCATCGAGATGGCAATGGCGATCTGCGAAGAGCCGCCATAGGAGATGAAGGGCAGCGTCATGCCCTTGGCCGGCATCAGCTGCAGGTTGACGCACATGTTGATGACCGACTGCAGGCCGAACACCGTGACCAGCCCGCCGACGGCATAGCGGGTGAAATCGTCATGCTCCTTCAGCGCCGTGTTGAGGCCGCGCAGCACGATGAAGGCGAAGATCGACATGATGAAGAAACACATGATCAGCCCGAATTCCTCACCGGCGACCGAAAACACGAAGTCGGCATGCGCGTCGGGGATGACGCGCTTGACGGTACCTTCGCCCGGCCCAACGCCGAACCAGTGGCCGTTGATCAGCGCCTCGCGGCCCATGTCGACCTGGAAGGTGTCGCCTTCGCCGGTCAGGAATTTGTCGATGCGCGCGGCAACGTGCGGGAACACCGTGTACGCCGCGAAAAGGCCGCTGGCGCCGGTGGCGCCAAGCGCGATGATCCACAGCCATGGCAGGCCGGCCATGAAGAACATGACGCCCCAGGTGCCGGTGACCAGCATGGTCTGGCCAAGATCGGGCTGCGCCACCAGAAGCGAGATGACCAGGATCAGCAGCAGCATGGCAAACAGGTTGCCGGGGATGTCGGGCTGGCGCTTGTGCTCGGCGAACAGCCAGGCGCAGACGATGACGAAGGCAGGCTTCAGGAATTCGGACGGCTGGATCGACATGCCGACGAAAGACACCCAGCGCCGCGCGCCTTTTACCTCGACGCCGATGTAGAGCACGGCCACCATCAGCACCAGCATGATGCACAATATGACCAGCGCCATGCGCCGGATCTGCCTGGATTCGAGGAAGGACACGGCCAGCATCACGCCGAGCGCCGGCACGGTGAAGATGATCTGCCTGGTGGCGAAGTGGAAACTGTCGAGGCCGATGCGTTCGGCGACCGCCGGGCTTGCCGCAAAGGACAGCACGATGCCGAGTCCCATCAGCGACAGGAACGCCGCCAGGAACCAGCGATCGATCGTCCACCACCAAGTTGCAACCGGGCTTTTGTCGAGACGGCTTTGCATTATCGTGCCCCTCCGATGGGTTTGACACCCTCGATAGCATTCGCAGCTTGCCTGAAGGCTTCGCCGCGAACTTCGAAATTCTTGAACTGGTCGAAACTGGCGCAGGCCGGAGACAGCAGCACCACCACCTCGCCGCTGTCGTCCTTGGCCGCATCAGCAGCCGCATGATCGACCGCGGAAGCCAGCGTACCCGAGATTTCGTAAGGCACAGCTTCACCCAGCGTCGCCGAAAAGCCGGGCGCTGCCTCGCCGATCAGATAGGCCTTGGCGATGCGCGGAAAGAAGCCGCGCAGCGGCTCGATGCCGCCTTCCTTGGGCAGCCCGCCGGCGATCCAGTAGATGCGCGGGAAGCTCGACAGAGCGGGTGCCGCCGCATCGGCATTGGTCGCCTTGGAATCGTTGACGAACAGCACATGGTCCTTGCGGCCGACCTGCTCCATGCGATGCGCGAGGCCTGGAAAGCTCTCCAGCCCCGCCTGGATCTCGCCGAGGCTCAACCCAACCTTGAGGCAGGCGGCGACAGCGGCCAGCGCGTTCTGCGCATTGTGCTGGCCGCGCAGCGAGCCTATGCCTTCGAGGAAGGCGACGCGGCTGTAGCGGCCGTGTACGGCTTCCATCAGGTTGGAGCCGTCGGCGAAATAGCCGTCGGTCAGCGGCAGCCGCTTGGAGATGCGGATAACTTGCCTGCCCGCCCGTTCCAGCCGGTCGGCGATCTGCGCGCACCAGCTGTCGTCGACGCCGACGATCGCCGTCTCGCTGCCGGCCACCAGCCGCTCCTTGATCGCGGCGTAGTGCTGCATGGTGCCGTGGCGGTCGAGATGATCAGGCGTCAGATTGAGCAGGATGCCGGCCGTCGGATTGATCGAGGGCGCCAGATCGATTTGGTAGGACGAACATTCGACGACGTAGTGCCGGTCCGGCTGCGGCGGATCGAGCGTCATGATGGCGCGGCCGATATTGCCGCCCATCTGCGTGTCGCGCCCTGCCGACTTCAGGATATGCGCCGTCAGCGCGGTCGTCGTCGACTTGCCGTTGGTTCCGGTGATGGCAATGAAGGGTGCTGTCGGCGCGCGCAAAATCCGCTCGCGGCAGAACAGTTCGATGTCGCCGATCACCTCGACCCCGGCGCCGCGCGCCAACTCGACTGTCCAATGCGGCTTGGGATGGGTCAGCGGCACCCCGGGCGACAGCACGAAGGCCGAGAACTTCGCCCAGTCGGCGCCGCGCAGATCGGCGGTCGCAATGCCTTGGCCAGCGGCCTTGGCGACGCTGTCGGGATTGTCGTCCCAGGCCAGCACGTCGGCCCCGCCCTCGATCAGCGCGCGCGCCGTGGCGATCCCCGAGCCGCCAAGCCCGAAGAGCGAAACGCGTTTGCCCGAAAAGGATGCGGCAGGGATCAAGCGGGCTCCTATCTCAGCTTCAGGGTCGACAGGCCGACCAGCGCCAGAATGACGGCGATGATCCAGAAGCGGATCACCACCTGGCTCTCGGTCCAGCCGAGCTTTTCGAAATGATGGTGGATCGGCGCCATCAGGAAGACGCGCTTGCCGGTCATCTTGAAGTAGCCGACCTGGATGATGACCGACAGGATTTCGACGACAAACAACCCACCGACAATGACCAGCACGATCTCGTGCTTGGTGGCGACGGCGACGGTGCCAATCAGGCCGCCCATGGCCAGCGAACCGGTGTCGCCCATGAAGATCGCCGCCGGCGGCGCGTTGAACCAGAGGAAGCCGAGACCGGCGCCGATGACTGCGCCGAGCACGACGGCCAGCTCGCCGGTGCCGGGCACGAAATGGATCTGCAGATATTCGGCGAACACGGCGTTGCCGGAGAGGTAGGCGATGACGCCGAAGGACGCCGCCGCAATCATGATCGGCACGATCGCCAGCCCGTCGAGACCGTCGGTCAAATTCACCGCATTGCCGGCGCCGACGATGACGAAGCAGGAGAACGGCACGAAGAACCAGCCGAGATTGACGATGAATTCCTTGGCGAAGGGGAAGGTCAGCGATGACGAGAACGGCGCCTGGCCATTGTGCATGATCACCCAGGCGGCGATGCCGGCGATGACGAATTCGAGCGCCAGTCGGGCCTTGCCGGAAAAGCCGAGATGCGACTGCTTCGTCACCTTGAGATAGTCGTCGTAAAAGCCGATCGAGCCGAAGCCCAGCGTCACCAGAAGCACCACCCAGACATAGATCGAGGAGAGGTTCGCCCACAACAGCGACGAGCCGACGATGCCGCACAGGATCATCAGCCCGCCCATGGTCGGCGTGCCGGCCTTCTTGAAATGCGTCTGCGGCCCGTCGGCGCGGATCGGCTGGCCCTTGCCTTGCCTGAGCCTGAGCGAGTTGATGATGGTCGGTCCGAAGATGAAGACGATCAGCGCCGAGGTGATCAGCGCGCCGCCGGTGCGGAAGGTTATGTAGCGGAAGACATTGAAGACCGAGATCTTGTCCGCAAAATCGACGAGCAGTGTAAACATGCGATTCCGTCCCCCGGAACTAGTTCTGTTTCGTGCCTGCGGCTTCAGCCGGATATTTGCCGAGCAAGGCCTCGACCAGTTTCGAAAAGCCGATGCCTTTCGACGATTTGATCATCACCACGTCACCCGGCTTCAGTGCCGACAGCAATACCGGCTTCAGATCCTCGGCGCCGGCGCGGTATTCCGCTTCGATCTCGTCGGGCAGGACATCGGCCAGCGCCCGCATTTCAGGGCCGCCGAGAAAGACCATCTGCGTCCCGGTGCCGACGATCAACTCGGCTAAGGCGGCGTGCAGTTTCGCCGAATGGTCGCCGAGCTCAAGCATGTCACCGAGCACAGCGATGCGCCGGCCCTCGCCCGTGACGGGCGTCGCGTTGAGCAGCGCCATGGCGGCGCTCATCGATGCCGGATTGGCGTTGTAGCTCTCGTCGATCAGCGTGATCGGTCCCTTGGGGTGACGCAGCACATGGCGCTTGCCGCGGCCGCGTTCGGCAGAGAGATCGGCCAGCGCCTCCGCCACCTTGCCGATATCTGCTTCAACGAGATGCGCCGCGCCGAGGACGGCCAGCACATTCTGCACCATGTGACGGCCGGGGGCGCCGATGCGAGCCGTCACCTCCTGCCCGCCGATCCTGGCGGTGATGTCGGAATGATCGGCATGCAGCTCGCATTTGGTGAGCTTGTAGGTGGAGCGGGCGTTTTCGCCGAAGCTGAAGACATGTTCGACGCCAGCGGCGCGCGCCATCTTGTCGAGCAGCTTCCAGCGCCCGTCGTCGCGGTTGAGCAGTGCTGCACCGCCAGGCTCGATGCCTTCGAAAATCTCGGCCTTCGCCTTGGCGATCGCGTCGAGATTTTTGAAGAAGCCGAGATGCGCGGCGGCGATCAGCGTGACGATGGCGACATGCGGCCGGACCATCTTGACCAGCGGCCGGATTTCGTCGGGATGGTTCATGCCGATCTCGAATACGGCATAGTCGCAATCGTCGGGCATGCGCGCCAAGGTCAGCGGCACGCCCCAGTGATTGTTGAACGACTGCGCCGAGGCGTGCACCTTGCCGACCGCCGACAGCACATGGCGCAGCGCTTCCTTGGTGGTGGTCTTGCCGGCTGATCCAGTCACCGCGATGATTTTCGCCTTCGAACGCGCGCGGGCGGCAACGCCGAGTTTTTCCAGTGCCGCCAGCACATCCTGCACCACGATCATCGGCGCCGTCAGCCGCCCGAGCGACGGCAATTTGCCTTCGGCGACGACCAGCACGCCGGCGCCGGCCTTGATCGCAGCGGTCGCGAAATCATGGCCGTCCATCGTCTCGCCCTTGATGGCGAAGAAAGCGTCGCCCGGCTGCAGGCTGCGGCTGTCGATCGAAATGCCCGAAATGCCCTCCGGCATCGGCCCGAGCGGCCGTCCGCCCATGGCGTCAACCAGCGCATCGGCGGTCCAGAGCACGCTCATGCGGCCCGCTCCCGCAGCGCCGAGCGGACTTCCTCATGGTCTGAGAAAGGAAATGTCTCGGCGCCGATGGTCTGGCCCTCTTCATGGCCCTTGCCGGCAACGATCAGCGTGTCGCCGGCCTTGAGCATGGCCACCGCGTCGTGGATCGCCTTGCGGCGGTCGCCGATTTCGATGGCGCCGGGCGCAGCCGCCAAGATCGCGGCGCGGATGGTTTCGGGAACTTCCGAACGCGGATTGTCATCGGTGACGATGACGACATCGGCCAGCCGCGTGGCGATTTCGCCCATGATCGGCCGTTTGCCCCGGTCACGGTCGCCGCCGCAGCCGAACACCACAATGACGCGGCCGGTGGTGAATGGCCGCACCGCAGCCAGGACATTTTCCAGCGCATCGGGCTTGTGGGCATAGTCGACATAGACCGGCGCGCCATTGGCGGTCGCGCCGACAAGGTCGAGCCGTCCTGGTGCGCCCTGAAGTTTCTCCAATGCCATCAATGCTTTGGCGACAGGGGTTCCAGTGGAAATGGCCAAGCCGGCCGAAACCAGCGCGTTGGCGATCTGAAAATCACCGGCCAGCGGCAGGTCGATCTCGTAGAGCACGCCGTCGGCTTCGACCTCGGCGCGCTGGCGGTGGCGTTCGTGTTCGACGCGCTTCAGGCGCAGGAAATCGCCATGACGGCCGACCGTCAGCACATTGAGCCCGGCGGCCTGCGCTGCCTGGATGGTCGGCGCCGACCATGGATCGTCGGCAAAGATGATTGCCGGCACGCCTTTCGGGAGCAGCGTGTCGAACAGGCGCAATTTGGCGCGATGGTAGTCCTCGACCGTCGGATGATAGTCCATGTGGTCGCGGCCGAGATTGGTGAAGCCTCCGGCGGCGAGCTTCACGCCATCGAGGCGTCGTTGGTCGAGACCGTGGCTGGAGGCTTCCATCGAGGCGTGGGTGACGCCGGCCTCCGCCAGTTCCTTGAGCAGCTGGTGCAAAGCCACCGGATCGGGCGTGGTCAGCGACCCATAATCGTTGCGGCCTGGCGCCACCACGCCGGTAGTGCCGATCGAAGCGGCGGCAAAACCGGCCTGCTCCCAGATCTGCCTGACGAAGGCCGCGACCGAGGTCTTCCCCGCGGTGCCGGTGACCGCGACCATGGTGTCAGGCTGCTTGCCGAAGAAACGTGCGGCGCTCAGCGCCAGCGCCAAGCGTGGATCATCGACGCTGAGCACCGGGACGGACAGGCCGGTAACGGCGCTGGTCTTGCCCACGACAACAGCCGCTGCGCCGCGCTTTGCGGCGTCAGTGGCATAGGCGGCGCCGTCCGCCTTGCTGCCGGCAAGCGCGAAAAAGACGACGCCCGGTTTGACCTGGCGGGAATCCGACGAAATCCCGGTGACCTCCACATCGCGGGATGTTGTTCCCTCGACAGGCAGGATACCGGCTAAATCTCTCAGGTGCATCGAACCCCGTTTATCTCAACAAAATAGCGCGCAGTTGCCGGCGCGCCCCAAGAATCACTGATAGGAAACCAGCGTTGCACCATTTTCATGGCTGAAATCTGGCTTCACGCCAAGCATGGCCGCTGCCCGCCGGATGATATTGCCGGCCATGACCCCCGCATTGTTGGCTGCAACGTCGGTCATCCCGGGCTTTTCCGGGTGCGGAGCGTCGGCAATCGTAAACACAAGATATTGCGGATCGTCCATCGGGAAAGCGGCGACGAAGGTGTTGAAATTCAGTTCCTTCGAGTAGCGGCCATTGATGACCTTTTCGGCCGTTCCGGTCTTGCCGCCAACACGGTAGCCAGGGGCCCGGGCGTTTCTGGCCGAGCCCTTCTCGGCATTGAGCGTGTAGAGGTAGCGCATGCCCTCCACCGTCTTTTCGCTGACCACTCTCTTGGCCACCGCCATGGCTTCCTGCTGGCTGCGGACCAGGAATGTCGGCTGGATCAGGTAGCCCTGCATCAGCGCCGCGCAGCCGACCGCGGCCTGCAGCGGTGTCGTCGACACGCCATGGCCGAAGGCGATGGTGAAGGAGTTGACCTGTTTCCAGACCTTGGGCTCGGTCGGGCGTGCGACCTCAGGCAGTTCGGTCTGCATCCTGTCCAGGATACCGAGGCGATGCAGGAATTCGCGGTGCCCCTCGATGCCGACCATCTCGGCCTCGCGGGCCGATCCGATGTTGGAGGAATAGAGGAACACTTCCGGGAGCGACAGAACGCGGTTCTTGCCATGAAAGTCGTGGATGGCCTGATGGCCGACACGGATCGGATGCGACGCGTCGAAACGGCTGTTCATGTTGGCCTTGCCGGAATCGAGCGCCATCGCCGAGGTGAAGCTCTTGAAGGTCGAGCCCATTTCGTAGAGGCCGGCGGACATGCGATTCAGGCGGTCCTTGTCCTGCGCATTGTAGGGATTGTTCGGATCGAAATCCGGCACCGAGGCCATGGCCACCACTTCACCGGTCTTGATGTTGAGCACGACGGCGCCGGCGCCCATGGCGCGATAGCGTTCGAGGCCGGCGGCGATCTCGTCGCGCACCACGTGCTGGACGCGCAGGTCGATCGAAAGCTGCACCGGCTTCAGGTCTTTTGCCACCGCGAGACCTGAGGCCTGCAAGTCGCTTAGGCCCTGCTCGTCAATGTACTTCTCCATGCCGGAGATGCCCTGATTGTCGATGTTGGTGAGGCCGACAATGTAGGACGAGGTCACGCCTGCCGGATAGAAGCGGCGCTTTTCGGTGCGAAAGCCTATGCCGGGAATGCCGAGCTGCATGATGTCGGCCTGCTGCTTGGGCGTCAGTTGCCGCTGCAGCCAGACGAAGCCGGCGCCGCTCTTCAGCTTGTGATAAGTCTGCTCGGGGTCGATGTCAGGCAGAATGGTCGACAGCTTTTCGATCGCCTCGTCGGCATCGACGATGCGGCGCGGCTCGGCAAACAGCGATGCCGTCTTGATGTCGGTCGCCAGCACCTCACCGTTGCGGTCGACGATATCGGGCCGCGATGCCGTCACCCGGCTCTGCGGCCCGTTCGACATGTCGGGGTTCTGGAAACCGAGATAGACCAGCCGCCCGGCGATGGTCGAATAGATGCCGAAGAAGACCGCCATCGTCATGATGATGCGGGTCTTGGCCTTGCCGCCGGTCGCCTTGCGCGCACCCTCGACGACGATCGAGCCGTCGTCGCCGGTCCTTGCGCGCCGCTTCAGCAAACCACCGATCTTCGGAAGCTTGACGCTCATTGGAAACCCGACTGTCATTGGACGATGGCTCCGGTCACCACGGGATCCTTGCCGGCTGGTCCTTTGCCGGAATTGTCGGCCATGCCGCCAAGCCGCTGCGACGACAGGTCCTCGATATTAAGCGGTTTTGCCGGCAGATCGTCGATCCCGACGATCTGACGCGCATTGACCGGCTCGAGTGCGAGCTGCGATTTGTAGGTTTCAGCCAGCTTCTGCAGGCGCGACGGCTGGGTCAGCAGGCTCCAGTCGGCCTTGAGCAGGTCGATGGTGTCCTCCTCGTAGCGGATCTGCGCCTGGATCTTCTGCACCGAGGCCAGTTGTTCCTCGGCCTCGCGCTTGGCCTTGTAGGTGAAGGCCGCGGCCGAGACCATGACGGCGATCAGGACTATGTCGCTGGTTCGAAACAAGTGTTCACCTCTCTCGCGGCGCCTGGATGCCGGGAAGCTTTGGAAGGCCGAAAATCGAAAGGTCGCCGGGGCGCGCCGGCGCCTCGGTACGGATCGCAGCGCGCAGCCTGGCCGAACGCGCCCGTGGATTGGCTGCTATTTCGGCGTCGCCGGGCGTCACGCCGCCACCGGCCTTGCGGAAGGTGGCGCTGCGCGCATGCGCCTCGGGCATATGGCGCGAGCCGGTCACCGCGTCGGCGCGGTCGGCAATGAAGCGCTTGACGATGCGGTCTTCCAGCGAATGGAACGTCACCACAGCAAGCCGCCCGCCGGGCTTCAGCACGCGCTCGGACGCAACCAGCGCCCTGGCCAGTTCGCCCAGCTCATCGTTGACGAAGATGCGCAGCGCCTGGAAGACGCGGGTGGCCGGATGGATCTTGTCCTTCGGCGCGCGGCCGATATGCGTCTCGACGGCGTCGGCAAGGTCGAGCGTGCGCTCGAACGGGCGTTTTTCGCGGCGGCTCTCGATCATGCGGGCGATACGGCCGGCGTTGCGCTCTTCGCCAAGGAAACCGAAAATGCGGGCAAGGTCACCCGTCTTGAACGAATTGACGACATCGGCGGCGCTCAAGCCCGCCTGCGCCATGCGCATGTCGAGCGGCCCGTCGGCGCGGAACGAAAAGCCGCGCTCGGCCTGGTCGACCTGCATGGAGGAAATGCCGATGTCGAGCACCACGCCGTCGGCGCTTTCTACCTGTTCGTCCAGCGTCGAGAACGGCGCCTGAACCAGCCTCAGCCTGCCGCCGGATTGCTGCTCAAGGCTGCGACCCGCAGCAATGGCGTCCGGATCGCGATCGATGGCGACAACGGAGGCGCCGCTCGCCAGGATCGCTTTGGTATAGCCGCCGGCGCCAAACGTGCCGTCGACGATCACATCGCCGGCTTTGAGCGAGAGCGCTTCCAGCACTTCGGCAAGGAGGACCGGAATGTGGCGGACCGATCCGCCAACGGCGCTGATATCATCGCCGTGATCCGCCATCATTCCGGTCGCTCCCCAGGCTTCGTCCCCTGCCGAAGCTGCAAAAGCCGGGCTCGCGCCTGCGCCCCATAGGCGGCAAGCCGCCCCGGTTCCCAAACTTGAAAGAAATTGCCGCGGCCGACAAAGGCCACTTCGCTCGTTATGCCCGTATGTTCGCGGATGAAATCGCTCATCGTGATGCGGCCGTCCTGGTCTAGCTTCAGGAACGTCCCGTCGCCATGGCAGAAGAACGACATGTCGTCCGCCGTCTGCAGGAATGGATCCTCCAGCGCGATGCGCTGTTCGTAACGGTCGAGCAAATCGAGCCCGCCGACATCCATAGCCGCGACATCCAGGCACCGCAGTGCGTAGAGGTCCGAATAGCCGCGCTTCTGCACGACCGCGCGGAAATGCGCCGGAACGGAGACCCGCCCCTTCGCATCGATCCTGTTCACCGCGCTTGACAGAAACCGGTCCATGACACGCTACAGCCGCTTCCGCCGCCGCACCCCTCTCCATGTTTTCGTCCGCGCTGTTGCGCGTCCCCTGCCGAAAAACTGCTTCGGTCCCAACAGCAAAACCCCGCAAACGCACAGCCGCCGCGGCTGCCCGATTGGCGTACGCTTTACCCTGACGCGGAACGAAGGCTTTGGTATCGAAATGGGATATCATGGGGCACTATGGGCGTCAACGGGAACAGGCTTCACAAACGCGCGCGCCACAACCGGTGAGAGCAGCTTTGACGACGCTCCCGTCTTTATCCCTCATTAAGCCTAACGAAGCGTTTAGAGCGGCTTGGCCCAACCGGAAGCGGCTTGCCGCGCATCGCCGCCACGCATAGCGTCGGCCGTCTTTTCGCTCAGCAACAAGGTTGGAAAATCCATGTCCGAAACAGCCAGGTCACGCGCGGCCTCCCTTGCCCATCTGCGCCGCGACGGACTTGCCAAAGGCGATCCCATCCCGTTGCCGCTGACCATGGCCGCCATTTTCCACAACCCGGGCGATGGCGCCGGCTACAGCCAGTATGGCCGCTACAGCAACGCCACCTGGGACGCGGTCGAGCACATGCTTGCGCATCTGGAAGACGCCCCATGCGTCGGCTTCCCCTCGGGAATGGCGGCGATCTCGGCGGTGTTTTTCGGGTTGCTCAAAACAGGCGACCGCGTCCTTTTGCCTTCCGACGGCTATCACGCCACGCGCGCGCTGGCCGAGCGTTTCCTGAAACCGTTCGGCATCGCCTATGATCTCAGGCCGACATCGACCTTTCTCGACGGCGGCTTCGAGAGCTATCGGCTCGTCTACATCGAAACCCCGTCAAATCCGCGATTGGACATCTGCGACATCACAGCCGTCGCCGAGGCTGCCCACCGGGCGGGCGCGATCGTCGTCGTCGACAACACGACGATGACGCCGTTCGGCCAGCGCCCGCTGGATCTTGGCGCCGATATTGTCGTCGCCGCCGACACCAAGGCGGCCAACGGCCACTCCGACGTGCTGTTCGGCCATGTCGCCACCCGCAATCCGGACATCATCGCCGCCGTCACCGGGTGGCGCGAGCTGGCGGGCGGCATTCCCGGCCCGTTCGAGGCCTGGCTGGTGCATCGCGGCCTGGAGACACTGGACGTGCGCTTCGACCGGATGTGCACTTCGGCGGAGGTGATCGCGAAGCGCCTAAAAGATCATCGCGCCGTGAGCGGCCTGCGCTATCCCGGGCTGGAAGGCGATCCGTCGCACAACCTCGCCCGCGCCCAGATGGAGCGTTTCGGCTTCCTCGTCTCCTTCGAACTCGCCTCGGAGGGCAAGGCCGAGGATTTCATCAACAACTGCACCCTGATGCAGGCGGCGACATCCTTCGGCGGTGTCCACACCTCGGCCGAGAGGCGGGCCAAACGCGGCGACGCCGTTCCGCCCGGCTTCGTTCGCCTCTCGGTCGGTTGCGAGCCGGTGGAGGAGCTTTGGGCGGCGATCGAGGCATCGCTGGACAAGATCGGCGATTGAGGCGACCGCTTAGGTGACGACGTCGTCGGCGCCGATATTGCGCCTGCCGTGCAGGACACGGACAATCTCGATTGCGTCCTCTCGGACGCGATACAGAATGAGATGTTCGCTAACGAGCAGATGGCGGATACCGGGGGCGATATCATCACGCGGTGCGCCTGAGTATGGATACGTCGCCAGTTGCTGCCAGCGTGCTTCAATCCGATCGAGGAGCCGATCGGCCGCAGCCTCGCTGTCTGGTGCAACGTGCAGCCAGATAGCGATCAGGTCCTCTTCTGCGCGCGCATTGCGGACGACGGGCAGCAAACTCATGCTGCGTCGTCGCCTCTCAATCGTCTGCGTGCTTCGGCCTTGATCTCATCCATCGACGCAAACCGTCCCGGCCCGCTCTCGATCCCCTCCTGCACCAGCTTGCGCAGTTCCTCGACCGTGTAGCCGAGCAGGTCGCGGCGGTCTTTCCATTGCCGGAGCGCGTCGCGGATCACTTCGCTGGCCGACGCATATTCGCCGGCGGCCACAACATCGTCGACCGCCGCCGCCAGTTCCGGCGAAAGCGTGATGCTGCGTTTGTCGACATGACCCATGACGTGCTCCTTGATCCATCCACCACCATGGCCATGGTACGATTTAATCGCACCAGCTTCAAGAACGTCCATTGCTTTCAGCCTACCCCGCGCGGTTGATTCAACTGCTGAAGCACTTGAATCAACAGGCGCGCCCAAGGGCGCAACCTGCTGATCTCAAAAGATCTTCGATATCGCGGAAAATTGCCAGCTGGCCTGTAAGCCGGGTTTTGTATGGCCCTCGCCCCTTGCGGGGCGAGAACGTGGCGGCCATTCATCTTGGGCGCATGTTGCCATGCGCCTCACGCAACCTACCCGGACGGTGAGCCGGAAACAGCCCTCGAAGGTTTCCCCTCGCACCGTCCCTATTCGGTCTTGCTCCCGGTGGGGTTTACCGTGCCGCTCCTGTTGCCAGTCGCGCGGTGGGCTCTTACCCCACCCTTTCACCCTTACCCCGATAAATCGTGGCGGTTTGCTTTCTGTGGCACTTTCCCTGGGGTCGCCCCCGCCGGCCATTAACCGGCACCGTGTCTCCATGGAGCCCGGACTTTCCTCACCCGCAGCCTTTCGGCTTTGCGGGTGCGGCCGCCCGGCCAGCTGGCAGAGCGTATAAAGGGGTTCACGTTCAAAAACGCAAACGAAAAAGCAGACTTATGCGGGAGATCCAAGGGCTGCCATTTGCACCTTGACCTTGCCGCAATAGGCGGCCGACACCGGGTTCATCCGCGTCGCGGCATGGCCGGCATTGTATTTCAGGATCGTGCCGCAGGTCGTGCCGCCGCCGAGGTTGCGCGCCATGGCGAGATATTTCATGCCGTATTTGATGTTGGTGTCGGGATCGAACAGGCCCTTGGTCGAGCCGCTATAGCCCATCATCCGCGCCGTCGCCGGCTTGATCTGCATCAGGCCGATTTCACCGGCGCTGCCGACGATGTTGGGGCGATAATTGCTCTCGATCTTGATGACCGCCTTGGCCAGCGACACCGGTACGCCTTCGGCCGCCGCATAGCGGGCAATGATCGCCGAATACTGGCCACCGAGCGCGGCCGCCGCCGTCGACTCTGAAGCGGTGCTCGGACCGATCGACGCGGTCGTCGTCAGGTCGATGCTCTTCCTGCCGCGCTTCAAATGCCTCTTGGCCGTCGCTTTTCTGACCTTCACCACGGCTGCCTTTTGCACTTTGGCAGTGGCTGTCCTCTTGGCTTTCGGGCTCGCTTTCGTCATGGCGGTTTTGGCGGGTGCGGCGATGAAGCCCTGGTCTGCCCTCTGGCTCAGAGGTGCGGCATCGGCCGCGGTGAAGGCAAAAGTCATCACGCCGGCAGCAATAGCTGCCGTTACAACGGTCAATTTCTGCATGTGGTCCTGTTCTGTTTGAGCCGCGCGAAGATCTTCACGCAGCAACGCCTAATCAATATCGGGACTTCCAGGGGGATGAAGGCCTGATAACTTGCACGAACTGCCTTTGAGGTCCGAATTGGTGTCGAACAAGGCGAGGCAATTCACTTTCAGTGACAGGCTGTAACTCTAATATCAGGAAAAGGTTATTTAGGCGCAACTGACCTAAGGGAAGTCAGCAGGCTTTGCAGCGTGCGGATCGTCGAGCCGTCGGCGACGCCATCCACCAGGCGTGGCCGGAAATGCCGCTGAAACGCTTCGACGACGATTTCGGTCTGGCGGTCGAAGACACCGGATATTTCCACGCCATAGCCGTAGAGCGCCAGCATCGACTGCAGCGCCTCGACCTCGGCGCCGGTATCGCCGGCTTTCGGCACCGGGCCGCGCCGGATCGGCGCCGCAGGCACGAGATGGCCGACCCCCGCCGCAAACAGCACCTTCCAGGGGAATTTCTCGCCCGGATCGATCTTGCGCCCTGGCGCGATGTCGGAATGGGCGAGCACCCGTTGCGCCGTAATGGAATGGCGCCCGATGATTCCCTTGCATAGCCCGATCACCGCCTCGATCTGCCGCTTGGGAAAGGTCGAATAGCCGAGCGAATGGCCGGGGTTGACGATTTCGATGCCGACCGAGCAGGAGTTGATGTCGGTGCGCCCGAACCAGGAACTTGCCCCGGCATGCCAGGCGCGGTCGCTCTCGCGCACCATCTGGATGATGCGGCCATCCTCGTGGACGAGATAATGTGATGAAACCTCGCTCGCCGGATCGCACAGCCAGGCTTCGGCGGAAGCACCCGTCGCCATGCCGGTATAGTGCAACACGATCATGTCTGGCTTCAGCGTATCGCGCCGCGGGCCGAAATTCGGCGATACCCTGACCTCGGCGCGCGGCTCGTCGGGCAGGAAGCCGCTCATGCGTGCCTGAGGCCCCGCTCGATCATCTCGTAGGCCGCGTTGATCGCCGCAACCCTGGTCGTCGCGATCTTGATGAATTCCTGCGGCAGGCCGCGCGCGATCAGCCGGTCCGGATGGTTGTCGGAGACCAGCTTGCGATACCGCTTCCTGACCTCCTCGAACGGCTTGCCGCGCTCGATGCCGAGCACGAGATAGGGATCGCCGGCGCCGAGATTGACGTGCCTGGCCATGATCGCCTCGTAGTGCACCTCGTCGATGCGGAAAATCTCGGCAATGCGGTGCAGGAAAATGCCTTCGCGTTCATGCACCAGCCCGTCGGCCTTGGCGATGTGGAACAGGCCGTCGAGTATATCTTCCAGCATGACGCAGTTGGAGTGGCCCGAGCCACACATCTGCGCCATGCGCTCGGCATAGGTCTCGAACCCTGCGACGTCGCGCTTGGCCAGATCGTAGAGCCGCGCCACATTGCGGGTCTGCTCTCTCGGCACCTCGAATATTTCCTGGAAGGCTCGCACCTCGTCCTGGGTGACGATGCCATCAGCCTTGGCCATCTTGGCCGACAGCGCAATCATCGCCACCGAGAAGGCAACGCGCCGGCGCAGATCGGGGTCGCCGGAAAAAACAGTGCGCACGGCCTCGACCACTTCGGCGACGCCCGAATTGGCTGAAGAAGAAACGCGGGTGATGAACTCGCCGAGGCGATCCCAAATCGACATGAGCGCTTATTAGGGCCGCCGGCCACCGCTATCAAGCCAAGACAGTGCCGCAGGGGTGGATCGATATACGCAAACAACCGACGCGACAGATCGCAAAGTGCAAGAATGAGCCGATCGTAGCCCACGAAACGCCCAGAGCGGCCCCAAACGCAGGAAGGCCGGCGCGAAGCCGGCCTCCTGTCTCGTCACGCCAAAGTGACTGAGACCACTGCTACTGCGCGGGGGCGGCAGGAGCAGGTGTTGCCGGAGCCGGTTCTGCGGGCTTCGGGGTATCGGGGTTTGCCGGCTGCATCGGCTGTTCGGCGGCCGGCGGATTGGTGCTCTGGGTGGTGGTGTTATCGGTGCCGCTGTCGCTGCAGGCTGCGACGCCCAGCAGGGCCAGGGCGGAAACGGAAGCCAGAATGAGCTTTTTCATAACATCTCTCCTTCAACACACGCTCACGTTCCGGTGAACGGTCGAAGGGGAAATGCATCAGACGGCCATGAGTTTCGTAACGTTGCGTTTCGGCATGTAACATCCCCTAGCCGATTGCAGGCCGTGCGATAGCGAACTAACAGTCTGAAACCAAATGAAATGCCGGAGCTCTGCGTGGACAAGAAATGGGATTTTTGGATCGACCGCGGCGGCACCTTCACCGACGTGATCGGACGCGACCCGGACGGCGGGTTGCATCCCAAAAAACTCCTGTCGGAAAATCCTGAAGCCTATCCCGACGCGGCCATAGCAGGAATCCGCGAATTGCTGGGGCTGAAACCAGGCGCCGCCATCCCGCCCGGCCTGATCGGCGACATCAAGATGGGCACCACCGTCGCCACCAACGCGCTTCTGGAGCGCAAGGGCGACCGTGTGCTTTTGCTCATCACCAAGGGCTTTCGCGATGCGCTGAAGATCGCCTACCAGGCACGGCCCGACATCTTCGCCAAGGAAATCATCCTTCCCGAACAGCTCTATGAGCGGGTCATCGAAATCAACGAACGCGTGCTTGCCGATGGCAGCGTCGAGCGCCTGCTCGACATCGCCGCCTGCCGTCCCGCCATCGAAAAGGCGAAGGCCGACGGCATCGATGCGGTGGCCATCGTCTTCATGCATGCCTGGAAATACCCCGACCACGAGAAGGCGGTGGCGAAAGTCTGCCGCAAGATTGGGTTCTCGCAGATTTCGGTCAGCCATGAGGTCTCGCCGCTGATCAAGCTCGTCGGCCGCGGCGACACCACCGTGGTCGATGCCTATCTGTCGCCGATCCTGTCGAGATATGTGCAGAGGGTTGGCCAAGAGCTCGGCGCAGCGCCAATCTCCCCACGTGTGGGGGAGATGTCGGCGAAGCCGACAGAGGGGGGCGCTGTCCCGCCAGCGCCTCATTCCGTCACGCCCCCCTCTGCCCTGCCGGGCATCTGCCCCACAAGGGGGGAGATCAGCCGGTCCCCCCACCTCATGTTCATGATGTCATCCGGCGGGCTCACCGCTGCCGACATGTTCCAAGGCAAGGATGCGCTGTTGTCCGGTCCGGCCGGCGGCGTCGTCGGCATGGTCGAAACGGCGAAGCTCGCCGGCTTCGAAAAAGTCATCGGCTTCGACATGGGCGGCACCTCCACCGACGTCGCCCATTATGACGGCGAGTATGAGCGCGCCTTCGACACCGAGGTTGCCGGCGTGCGCATCCGCGCGCCGATGATGCGCATCCACACGGTCGCTGCCGGCGGCGGCTCGATCCTGCATTACGAAGCCGGCCGCTTCCGCGCCGGCCCGGATTCCGCCGGCGCCAATCCCGGTCCTGCCGCTTATAGGCGTGGCGGCCCGCTCGCCGTCACCGACGCCAATGTGATGCTGGGCAAACTGCAGCCCGATTTCTTCCCGGCGATCTTCGGGCCGGGCCAGGATCAGCCGCTGGATGTCGCCGCCGTGCGCGAAAGATTCAAAGCCCTTGCCGCCGAAATAGGCGACGGCCGCACGCCGGAGGCCGTCGCCGAAGGCTTTGTCACCATCGCGGTGGAAAACATGGCCAACGCCATCAAGAAGATCTCCGTCCAGCGCGGCTACGACGTCACCGAATATCTGCTGAACTGTTTTGGCGGCGCCGGCGGCCAGCATGCTTGCCTGGTCGCCGACGCACTCGGCATGGAAGCGGTGCTGATCCACCCCTTCTCCGGCCTGCTGTCGGCCTACGGCATCGGCCTGTCGTCGGTTTTTGCGTCACGCCAGCAGGCACTGCTCAAGCCGCTTGCCGAAGAATCCAGGGCCGAGATCGACAGCCTCATTGCCAGCTTGAAAAAGGCGGTCATCGCCGAACTCGCCGCGCAAGGCATCGTCGAGGACAAGGTTGCCGCAAAGCCGGTGTTGCACATCCGCTATGACGGCACCGACACCACGCTGCCGGTGAATTTTGAGGCTGACTCCATCTTCCAGGCCAGGCGCGATTTCGAAATCGCCCACAAGGCGCAGTTCGGTTTCGTCTATGACGACAAGCCGATGATCGTCGAGACTGTCGGCGTCGAAGGCACCGAAATCACCGAGAACAGCGCCGAAGGCTATGCGCCGGCCGGGCCTGCACGGGTTGAAGCTGGCGCTTCTGGAACGCGGCGCATCTACACCGAAGGCCAGTGGCGCGAAGCCGGCATACATCGTCGCGAAAACCTGCGCCCATCCAATCTGGTCCCAGGCCCTGCTCTCATCATCGAGCCGAACCAGACCATCGTTGTCGAGCCCGGCTGGCAGGCCGAAATCACCAACCTCAATCACGTCGTCATCCGCCGCACGGAACGGAAAGTGCGCGCTGCCGCCCTTGGTACTGAAGCCGATCCCGTGATGCTGGAGGTCTTCAACAACCTCTTCATGTCGATCGCCGAACAGATGGGCGTCACGTTGCAGAACACCGCCTATTCCGTCAACATCAAGGAAAGGCTGGATTTCTCCTGCGCCGTCTTCGACCGCCACGGCGCGCTGGTCGCCAACGCGCCGCACATGCCGGTCCATCTCGGCTCCATGGACCGCTCGGTCGAAACCATCATCCGGCTGAACTCCGGTGACATCCATCCCGGCGACGTCTTTGCACTGAATGCACCCTACAATGGCGGCACGCATCTGCCTGACATCACCGTGGTGACGCCGGTGTTCGATGACGCCAAGCAAGAAATCCTGTTCTGGGCGGCCTCGCGCGGCCATCATGCCGACATTGGCGGCACCGCTCCCGGCTCAATGACGCCGCTGGCCACCACCGTCGACGAGGAAGGCGTCCTGTTCGATAATTTCCGCGTCGTCGATCGCGGAAAATTCCGCGAGGCGGAGCTGCAAACGCTGCTCACCGACCACCCCTACCCCGCCCGCAATCCGCACCAGAACATCGCCGACCTCAAGGCGCAGATCGCCGCCAACGAGAAGGGCGTGGCGGAACTGCGCAAGATGGTCGCGCATTTCGGTCTCGATGTCGTCGAAGCCTATATGGGCCATGTCCAGGACAATGCCGCCGAAAGCGTGCGCCGCGTGCTGGAGCGGCTGCCCGACAGTTCTGAGTATGAATACCCGACCGACACCGGCCAGGTGATCAAGGTGAAGATCACTGTCGACCGGCAAAGGCGCGAGGCGACCGTCGACTTCACCGGCACCTCGCCTGTCATGAAGAACAATTTCAACGCGCCGGAGCCCGTCGCCCGTGCAGCCGTGCTCTATGCCTTCCGCGTCATGGTCGAGGACATGATCCCGATGAATGCCGGCTGCCTGCGGCCAATCAACATCATCATCCCCGACGGCTCGATGCTGAAGCCCGCCTACCCCGCCGCCGTCGTCGCCGGCAATGTCGAGACCTCGCAGCATGTCACCAACGCGCTGTTCGGCGCCATGGGCGCCATGGCCAACGCGCAAGGCACGATGAACAACCTGACCTTCGGCAACAAGCAGTACCAGTACTACGAGACCATCTGCTCGGGCTCGCCGGCCGGGCAGATGAACTCCGGTCGCGGCTTTGCCGGCACATCGGGGGTTCACACCCACATGACCAATTCGCGCCTCACCGATCCGGAGGTGCTGGAACTGCGCTTTCCCGTGCTGCTCGAGGATTTTCACATCCGCCAGGGATCCGGCGGCAAGGGCAAATGGAGCGCCGGCGACGGCACGAAGCGCACCATCCGCTTCCTCGAAAAGATGGAATGCGCCATCCTGTCCTCGCACCGCAACCGGCCCCCGCAAGGCCTCGACGGCGGCGGCGATGGCGAGGTCGGCTCGACCAAGGTGCGGCGCAGCGATGGATCGATCGATGTGCTGAAGGCCTGCGACCAGACCGTGCTTGACGCCGGCGACGCCGTCATCCTCACGACGCCGACACCGGGAGGGTTTGGCCAGGATTGACGCACGTCGCCCAAAAATTGGTCATCCGTTTTGGGAAAACGACTTGCATCAAAACAACAAGCTGAAGCGTCAACAGCCTGTCACTGGCCTGTCATGACGCTGCGCTACCCGCTTGCGCCAAAGCAAACGGGGAATCATTAGCCATGACGGACGTTTCGGCAGATCTGGTCTTTCGCCGTGGCAAGGAAGTTGGAAAGGCTGTCTACCAGAACCGGCCGCTGTCGAAGGCCGGCCTTTCCGAACGGCTGTTTGCGCTTCTGTTTTCCGGCCTCGTCTACCCGCAGATCTGGGAAGACCCTGAAGTCGACATGGAGGCCATGCAGCTTGGCCAGGGTCACCGCGTCGTCACCATCGCCTCCGGTGGCTGCAACATCCTCGCTTACCTCACCCGGTCGCCTGAACGCGTCGATGCGGTCGATCTCAACGCCGCCCATATCGCCTTGAACCGTATGAAACTGGAAGCGGTGCGGCATCTGCCGTCGCAGGGCGACCTGTTCCGCTTCTTCGGCGCCGCCGACACCAGCCACAATTCGGAAGCCTATGACCGCTTCATCGCACCGCATCTCGATCCGGTCAGCCGCCATTATTGGGAGCGTCGCAACTGGCGCGGCCGCCGGCGCATCACCGTCTTCG
This sequence comes from Mesorhizobium sp. P2_E7, assembly GCF_056403855.1. Taxonomy (NCBI): domain Bacteria; kingdom Pseudomonadati; phylum Pseudomonadota; class Alphaproteobacteria; order Hyphomicrobiales; family Phyllobacteriaceae; genus Mesorhizobium; species Mesorhizobium sp. P2_E7. Next base: position 2,090,364 of record NZ_JBFUER010000001.1, read on the forward strand.
ACCGCAATTTCTACCAGACCGGCCTGCTCGGCCTGTTCATCGCCATGGGCCATCGCACCGCCAAATTCTTCGGCGTCGATCCCGCCGGCATCATGGCGTCGAAGAGCATCGCCGACCAGCGCCGCTTCTTCAACGAAGAGCTGGCGCCGGTCTTCGACAAGAAGCTCTTGCGCTGGGCGACATCGCGCAAGGCTTCGCTGTTCGGTCTCGGCATTCCGCCGGCGCAGTACGATTCGCTCATCACCTCGGGCGACGGCTCAATGGCCAGCGTGCTGAAGGCGCGGCTGGAAAAGCTCGCTTGCGATTTTCCATTGAAGAACAACTACTTCGCCTGGCAGGCCTTTGCCCGCCGCTATCCCAATCCGGGCGAAGCCGCCCTGCCCGCCTATCTCGAAGAACGCAACTACAAGGCGATCCGCGACAATGTCGATCGCGTCGGCATCCACCACGCCAATCTGATCGAATTCCTGGCCGGCAAGGAGGCCGGGACCGTCGACCGCTTCATCCTGCTCGACGCGCAGGACTGGATGACGGATGACCAGCTCAACGCGCTGTGGTCGGAGATCACCCGCACCGCCTCGGTCGGCGCCCGCGTCATCTTCCGCACCGCCGCCGAACCCAGCCTGCTGCCCGGCCGCGTCTCGACCTCGCTGCTCGACCAGTGGACCTACGAGGACGAGGCTTCGCGTGACTATTCGGCTCGCGACCGCTCGGCGATCTATGGCGGCTTCCACCTCTATGTGAAGCGCGCCGCATGAGCACGAGCGAGCTGCCGGCCGACCATGCCGAACTGATGGACGGCGTCTATCGCTGGCAACGCCATATCTACGACTTGACCCGCAAATATTACCTGCTCGGCCGCGACCAGATGATCTCGGGGCTGGACGTGCCGGCGAAAGGCAGCGTGCTCGAACTCGGCTGCGGTACCGGCCGTAACATAGCGCTTGCCGCTCGCCGCTATCCCGACGCACGGTTCTTCGGCCTCGACATCTCGGCCGAAATGCTGGAGACCGCCCGCAAGGCGATTGGCCGCGAAGGCCTGTCCGGCCGCGTCGTGCTGGCGCGCGGCGATGCCACCGATTTCGATGCCAAAACGCTGTTCGGCATCGAACGCTTCGACCGCATTTTCGTGTCGTATTCGCTGTCGATGATCCCGGGCTGGGAAAAGACGGTTTCAGCGGCCCTTACGGCACTTGCGCCCGGCGGCTCGCTGCATGTCGTCGACTTCGGCCAACAGGAAGGCTTGCCCAACTGGTTCCGGACATTGCTGCGCGGTTGGCTCAGAAAATTCCATGTCACGCCGCGTGAATCGTTGCGCGAAGTCCTGGAATCGGAATCTCGGCGAACCGGTGCAAGCTTCCGTTTCCGCACGCTTTATCGCGGCTACGCCTGGCTGGCGATCGTCAAGACTGCCATCTGACCTGGTATCACGATCCTGAGTTTTGCAACCTGAAGCGCACCGCTCCGCCCTTTGTGAGCGACAACAACCGCGAGCATTGCTATGTGCCCCACTGAGTGGTACATTACCTCGATGCTTGGACGCATGCGATGATCGTCGGCTTTAGGGACGGATGGCTGCGGGCCTTCTTTGTGGACGACACTCACTCCCGCAACGTCCCGCCCGACCTCGAAAGCCGCTTGTTTCGCAAGCTCCAGATGATCGACGACGCGATGACTGACCAGGATTTGCGGGTGCCGCCCAGCAATCACTTCGAGAAACTGCGCGGCAATCTTGAGGGCTTCCATTCTATCCGCGTCAACAAGCAATGGCGGCTGGTCTTCCGCTGGGACGGTGGCCGCGGCGAGGCGTCGGAAATCTATCTTGACGACCACAGCTATAGATGAGGTGAGACATGTTGATGACCACGCGCAAGCCCGCAACGGTTGGCGAAATCCTCTCGGAAGAATTCATGCAGCCGCTCGGCCTGACACAGGCGGCCTTGGCCGAGGCGATGGGGGTCCAGCGCAAGCATGTGAACGAATTGTGCAACGACCGTCGCAACGTGACGGCGGCGACCGCGCTCATTCTGGCACGAGTGTTCGGCAACAGCGCGGATTTCTGGCTGAACGTCCAACGCCGCAACGACCTTTGGCAGGTCATGAACTCGCCCGACGAACGGGCGCGTGTCGATCGCGCAAGGCCTTTGCCGACCGCCGCATGAGGAGGCTCTGCGGCGACCGGCATCCGATAGCTAATGCAGCGCCTTCAGCAGCGCGCCAAGCATCACTTGCGGCCGGTAGTCGAGCTTGGCCGGGGTCAGACCGAGCCGCACCACCACCAGCTGCTCTGACGGGATGATGGCCACCGTCTGGCCGTCGTGGCCTTCCATCCAGTAGGTGTCCTTAGGCAGGCCGGCGGCGACGCCGGCACCGGGATTTTCTTCGTCGCCCGGCGCCTCGATCCACAGCTGGCCCTTGCCGTAGACTTTCGAAGCCGACGCCGGCTCGCGCATCCAGTCGACGAAACCGGCCGGCAGGATCTGGTTGCCGTTCCACACGCCCCCCTGCAGCAGGAACTGGCCGAAACGCGCCCAGTCATGGCCGGTGGCGTAGAGATAGGATGAGCCGACAAACGTGCCCTGCTCATCGGTCTCGAGCACCGCGCTCTGCATGCCCAGCGGCGCAAACAGCGCGGTCCGCGGCCAAGTCAGCGCCTTCGCTTTATCGCCGATCGCGTCCTGCCACAGCCGCGACAACATCACCGCCGTGCCGCTCGAATAGGAAAACACCTTACCCACGTCGCCGGTCAGCGGCTTGGATTCGGCGAAGCCCGCCATGTCAGGCTCGAGATAGAGCATGCGCGTCACATCGGCGACGTCGCCGTAATCTTCGTTGAACTCCAGCCCGCTCGACATCGCCATCATGTCGGCGAGGCTGATGGCGGCGCGGCCGTCCGCCTTCCACGGGGCGAACAGGCCCTGATTGGTCACCGCCATCTTGCCATCCTTGACCAGCGTGCCGACGAGCGCGGCATTGACCGTCTTGGTCATCGACCAGCCGAGCAGCGGCGTCTTCGCCGAAAAGCCGTCGCCATAACGCTCGGCGACGATGCGACCATTCTTCACCACCACCACGGTCCGCATGCCGGTCCCGGTCATCCCTGCATCGTCGAGAATCCTGCCGATCTCGGGATTCTGCGAGCCATCGACCCGATCTCCCTCAGGCCACAGATCGCCCTTGGCGGCCACCGACGCTTCGGCAGGAATGGTCGTGCGCCGTACCTTGCCGACATCGCCATCGGGGACCGAGGCGCAACCCAGGCCGTCGCGCGCGACGGCGACGCTCTTGCCGAGGAAGCCAAGCAGCCCGGCCGAGACAGTCCCCCTGTTCTTGTCGACCGACACTTTCATCAGCCGGAGCAGAGGATGGCCCGGCGCCTGCACGTCGACAGCCAGCACCTCATTGGGGTCACGTCCGGCGATAAAAACATTCGAGCAGACGATCTTGGCCGAATAGCCCGAACCGACGCGGATTAGTTCCGGCGGCGCGATGTATAGCCAGGCAAACAGAGCGGCGATCGCCAGTACGACCAGACCGAGCAGCCATTTGATGATCTTTACGACGATCCGCATCTTTTTCGTCCCCGCTTTTTGGCCGCCGAATGGTTTTGGGCTCGATTTATGTCATCGATTTGCCGCCATTGCTTCGGCAAAATCGGCGTTCTTGTCGAGCGCCGTCAACCTGTTATCAACCATGATCGGCGATCACTGGTGCATGTCGCCCAAAAGTGCACGGCGGTTTTGGGACAACGACATGCACGAGAATCGAGAATAAGAGAATCAGGCGATGCTGTGGGGCGATCGCCTGGGGGCATCCGTAACGACAACCCAACAGCGACCGGCTGATTCCGGCTCGGGAAATGCGATGCGCCGTTTCGCGGCCCTCATCACGTTGACGCTGCTGGCCGCCTGCTCGACCGCTAGCGATCTCGTGCCATCGATGCCTTCGAGCAGCCCGACGGTTGCGGTGCGCGCACCGCGCTTCGAAGACTCCAAGCCGCATGAATGGGACAGCGGCGCGCCCTGGAATTACGCCGTTCACGGCACCGATGTCTCCAAGTACCAGACGTCGGTCGACTGGCCGACAGCCAGGGCCAGCGGCATCTCCTTCGCCTTCATCAAGGCGACCGAGGGCGGCGATCGTTTCGACGATTATTTCAACGAGCATTGGGCCCGCACCAAAGCCAATGGCATTCCGCGCGCGGCCTACCATTTCTTCTATTTCTGCACGCCGGCCGCCACCCAGGCGCGCTGGTTCATCGAGAACGTGCCCGTCGACCGTTCGGCCATGCCGCCGGTGCTCGACATGGAATGGAACCCGAAATCGCCGACCTGCCGGCTGCGCCCGGATCCGGCGACGGTGCGCGCGGAGATGACCACCTTTCTCGAAATCGTCGAACGGCACTACGGCAAGAAGCCGATCATCTATACCTCGGTCGACTTCTTCGACGACAATGAGCTCGCGACTTTCCGCGGCTATCCCTACTGGCTGCGCTCGGTCGCCGGCCACCCCCGCCAGAAATATGGCAGCCACCCCTTCACCTTCTGGCAATACACCGGCACCGGCATCGTTCCCGGCATGACCGGCAAGTCCGACATCAACGTTTTCAACGGCAGCGAAGCCGCGTGGAAAAAGTGGCTGCGGCAGAACACGCATTGACACCGGCTCTGCCGCCTGCTTTTCGACGTCCCATGCGCACTTGCTTGCAACCAACGGGATATCGAGGCCGGACACTGTCGGGCGGACGGCTGCGTTCTGCGCTGCTTGCAGTGCTTCTGCTGACGGCCATGCCGGCGGCGGCGCAGGAATGCGGCGGCGACTTCGAAGCCTGGAAACAGGGGGTCGCGGCGGAAGCCAAGGCAGCCGGCGTCGGCGCCGTCGGCCTCGACGCGCTGGAAGACGCTGCCATCGACGACAAGGTGCTGGCGCGTGACCGCGCCCAGGGCGTCTTCGCCCAGACCTTCATCCAGTTCTCCAACCGCATGATCTCGGCCTACCGGCTGAAGCAGGGCGCGGCCAATCTGAAGAAATACGCCGACGTCTTTGCCCGCGCCGATCAGCAGTTCGGCGTCCAGGCGCCGATCATCACCGCCTTCTGGGGGCTGGAGACCGATTTCGGCGCAGTGCAGGGTGATTTCCACACGCTGAGCGCCTTGGTGACGCTGTCGCATGACTGCCGCCGCCCGCAGTTGTTTCGGCCCCAGCTGGTGCCGCTTTTGACGCTGATCGATCGCGGCGTCGTGCCGGCCGATGTCAACGGCGCCTGGGCCGGCGAGATCGGCCAGACGCAGATCCTGCCCTCCGACTATCTGGCGCGCGGCGTCGACGGTGACGGCGATGGCATCGTCGATCTGCGGCGCAGCGTGCCCGACGTGATCATGACCACGGCCAGCAAGGTGCTGTCGCGTGGCTGGAAACGCGACCAGCCCTGGATCGAGGAAGTACGCGTGCCCGAGGACATGCCGTGGGATCAGACCGGCCGCACCAACAAGCTGCCGCTGTCGCAATGGGCCGCCTGGGGCGTCACCAATCCCGACGGCACGCCGCTGATCGACAACGGCCTGAAGGCCGGCCTGGCGCTGCCGATGGGCCGCAAGGGCCCCGCCTTCCTCGCCTATGACAATTTCGACGTCTATCTCGAATGGAACCAGTCCTTCACCTACGCCCTGACGGCGGCAAACCTCGCCGCACGGTTGGCGGGGGCAAAGCAGTTCGACCCGCGCAATCCCGAAACCGGTCTCAACGGTGACCAAATGAAGGAATTGCAGACCAAGCTCGAAGCCCGGGGCTATGACGTTGGCACCGTCGACGGCATTCTGGGCACCAACACCCGCGAAGCCATCCGCAAGGAACAGATGCGGCTTGGCATGCCGGTTGATGGCTGGCCGACGCCGGAGCTGTTGGGGAAGCTGTGAAGAGAGTGAGTAGGCAGTAGGGATTAGGCAGTAGGGAAAATCGCTATCTCCTACTGCCTACTGCCTACCGCCTACCGCCTATTCCCTACCCACCTCAATCCGCCATCGTCTCCAAACTCGCAAATCCTTGCGGCGCGTCGCCTTCGTCGAAAGGCGTCGTCACCTCTTCCCTAGTCCTTGCCCGAACGAAATCGATAAATGCTCGCAAAGCCGGCGGGACGTGTCTCGAACTTGGGTGATACAGGAAGAAGCCTGGGAAGCTGGGCGACCAGGGCTCAAGAAATCTCACCAGCCTGCCAGCCCCGATCGACGGCTGGACCTGATAGTCCATCATGTAGGCGACACCTGCTCCACCCAGCGCCGCATTCAGCATCAGCTCAGTGTCGTTGACGGTCAGGCTGCCCTGGACTGCGATTTCAAGAACCCGTTTGCCGCGCGAAAACTCCCACCGGTAGATGTTGCCGCCGCCCGGCCATTGAAAATTGATGCATTGGTGCTGGTGCAGATCCTGGGGATGACGGGGAATTGCGCGGCCTTCAAGGTAGGCCGGGGCAGCCACCGCCGCCATTTGCAGATCCTCGCTGAGCTTGACTGCCACCATGTCCTTGTGCAGCCGCTCGCCGAGACGTATCCCGGCGTCGAACCGGCCCTGGACAATGTCGGTCAGCATGTCGTCGACGATCACCGTCAGCGCGATTTCGGGATAGGCGCGCTGGAAGTCTCCCAGGAAAGGCGCGATGAAACGCATCGCCGCGACGCGCGACACGTTGATGCGTAGCGATCCCGCCGGCCGATCTCGTCCGGCCTGAACGTCGGCAACAGCACCGTCCAGTTCGCCGAATGCGGCGGCCAGCCGGGCAAACAGCGTATCGCCGGCAGCGGTCGGTGAAACACTGCGGGTCGTGCGGTTGAGCAGCCTGACCCCGATACGAGCCTCCAACTGCCGGATCGATTGGCTGAGCGACGGCGGCGACACACGCAGCCGCGCCGCGGCGCGAACGAAACTGCCCTCCTCCACGATCGCGGCAAATGCCTTGAGCTGGGAGAATTCGGAACCGCGCATTGTGTATTCCTGGATTAACAAGCCAGTTAGATAATAGTCCATTATATGATCAGTTGTATTGCCCTATTTCTCGACCAACGGCCTGCCAACCGCGGGCCTGGACGGTTGAAGGAATTGATCATGTCCCAGTCCTTGCAAGGCAAAACCGCACTCGTCACCGGCAGTTCGCGCGGTATCGGGCGAGCCATCGCCGAAGGGCTCGCGGCCAAGGGCGCTGCCGTCGTCGTCAATTATGTCAGCAACCGGAAAGCAGCTGACGAGGTCGCGGTCGCTATCGCCAGCAAGGGCGGAAAGGCAATCGCCATTGAGGCCGACATTTCCGTTCTTGCCGATGTCCGTCGCCTGTTCGACGAGACCGAGAACCAATTGGGCGCGGTAGATATTGTCGTTGCCAATGTCGGCGTCGCCATCATCAAGCCGTCCATCGAGGTGAGTGAAGCCGATTTCGACCTTGTCTTCGGAACCAACGCCAAGGGCACGTTCTTCACGCTTCAGGAAGCAGCGCGCCGTGTGCGCGACGGCGGCCGGATCATCGCTGTCTCCACTGGCGGCACCAAGATGTTCTTCACGCAGACGGCGCTCTATCTCGGCAGCAAGGGTGCCGTCGAACAATTCGTCCGCGTGCTCTCGCGGGAACTCGGGGCGCGCGGCATCACCGTGAATGCACTGTCGCCGGGCTTCACCGACACGGACCTGCTTCCCGAGCGCGATCGTGCCGTGGCCGCCGGCATGTCGCCCTTCGGCAGGATTGGCGCCACGCGCGACGTTGCCGATGTCGCGGTCTTCCTGGCCAGCGATGAGGCCCGCTGGCTGACCGGCGAGAATATCCAGGCCGGCGGCGGGGTGGCCTAGTCCGCCATCGTCTCCAGGCTCGCAAAGCCCTGCGGTGCGTCGCCTTCGTCGAAGGGCGTCGTCACCTCGACAAAGGTGTCGGGATAAAAGCCGTTGAAGCGGGTCCGCAGCGACAGCGAATAGGCGCCGATATGGCCGATCTCGATCCAGTCGCCGGTGTCGACGGTTTCCGGCAGCCAGAATGGCCGGGACAGGATGTCGACGGAATCGCAGGTCGCGCCGCAGACCTTGAACGGCACGATGTTCTTCTCCTCGCCGTTGCGCGAGCGGATCGCCGGATCGGGAATGAAACGCGCCGGCAGCGTGATCTTGCCGGTCCATGAATCCGACAGCGACGCCCAGATGCCGTCATTGATGTAGAGCCGCTTGCCCTTGCGCAGCAGCACGCGCACGATCAGCGAGAGGCAGCGCGCCACGATCACCCGGCCGGGCTCGGCCACCAGCGGCATCTGGTCGAACTGGTATTCCTTGAGGTCGCCGGACAGCCGCGACATGATCTGGCCGAGCGACGGCATCTCGACCTGCTTGCGGTTGGGGTCATGGCCATATTCGGCCGGAAAACCGCCGCCGACATCGAGACCGGCAACGTCGAAAGTCAGCCGGTTGCGCACCCAGTCCGCCGAGGCCAATGCCCGCTCATAAGTGTCGGGATCCTCGATCTGGCTGCCGACATGGAAGCACAGGCCGACCTTGTAGCCCGTGCGGTTGAGCCGCTCGGCAAGCTCCACCGCATAGGCCGGTCCGGCGCCGAACTTCTTCGACAGTTCGTAGGCCGCCGAGCCCTTGGTCTGGATGCGCACGAACACGCTGATGGCGCCCGGATCGATGTCGAGCGCCCGCACCACACGCGTCAGCTTGGTGATCTCGTCCTCGTGGTCGAGCGAGATGACGCGGATGGCGTATTTCTCCAGCGCCAGCTTGATGTCCGATTGCGCCTTGACCGGATGCATGTAAAGCATCTCGGCATCGCGCGAGACCGCGCGCACGGCGGCGAATTCGCCGGGCGAGGCCACGTCGAAGGCGGTGACGCCGGCTTCGACCAGCGCCTTCAGCACGATCTGTTCGCCATTGGTCTTGACCGCGTAGGCGGTCTTGCCGGGAAACATGCCCATAAATTGTTTGGCATCCGCCTTCAGCACCTGCGGGCGAAAGCAGTAGACCGGGTCGTCCGGACGAAGCGCCAGCGCCGCCTCGCGGGCATTCTCGAATCGCTGCATGGACGAATCCCCTAACTTCTCGGCTGCGCACAATTAATCCAAGCTAGCGGCTAAAGAAAACAATTCTGTGTCTGGCGGGCACTGACGCTTCGGCTGGCGTCGGATCGAGCCTTTGCCATCAATCAAGTTTCGGGTGGCCCTTGTCGCCAAACCCGATATGCCCTTTGCCTGACCGACTGGCATTCAGGCCGTCTTGGGGAGGACGAATCACATGGCGATAGCCACGACTTCCGTGCCACGCGGGCCGATGACTCTCAGGGATTGGGGCCAGCTCCTGCTGCTCGGCGCCATCTGGGGCGGTTCGTTCTTCTTTGCCCGCATCGCCGTTGCCGAGCTGCACCCGCTGGTGCTGGTGCTGTTTCGCGTCGCCATCGCGGCAATCGCGCTGCAGCTCTATCTCGCCATTCGCGGCCCGTCCTTCCGCCTCGCCTTCCCGCATGCCGGCCTGTTCTTCCTGCTGGCGCTCGCCAACAATGTCGTACCGTTCTCGCTGATCTTCGCCGGCCAGACCGCGCTCGGCGCCGGCGTCGCCTCGGTGCTCAACGCAACGACACCGTTCTGGACACTGATCCTCGCCAATGCGCTGACATCAGACGAAAAACTGTCCTGGAACAAGCTTGCCGGCATCGGGCTCGGCATCGCCGGCACCGCCGTCATGATCGGCCCGGGCCTGCTGGCCGGGCTTGGCGGCCCGGTCTGGGCGAAGTTCGCGCTGATCGGCGCCTCGCTGTCCTATGCTGTCGCGCTGATGATCGCCCGCCGCTTCAAGGGCGTGCCCTCGCCGGTCATCGCCACCGGACAATTGACGGCTTCGACCGTCATCATGATCCCGGTGGTGCTGTTCACCTATGGCCCGGCCGGCCTGTTCTCGGCCTCGCCGCCGGTCTGGGCGGCGGTGTTGGCGTTGGCACTGCTCTCCACCGCCTTCGCCTACATCCTCTACTTCAACCTCGTCGCCTCTGCCGGCGCCACCAACGCCTCGCTGGTCACGCTCATCGTCCCGGCCAGCGCCATCTTGCTCGGCCTGCTGTTCCTGGGCGAACGGCTCGCTCTGTTTGAGTTCTGCGGCATGGCGCTGATCGCCTTCGGCCTGGTGACGATCGACGGGCGGCTGTTCGGTCGGCGCTAATGCATGTCGCTCAAAAAGGCCCCGGTTTTGAGAGAACGACTTGCACAAAAACAAGACTTAAAGCGCGTCGCGTGAATCCGCTCAAACGCGACGCGCTCCAGGATGGTAGCGCTGCCATGCCACGCTTCCGCCACAGACCCGTCACAATTTATTCACAGCCCGGCAGCGGGCATTTGCCGAAGAGTTTCAATGCCTAACGGCAAGTGGCAGGTCGCAAATTCCACAATCGCGTCGCATTGCAGCATATTTTCCGCTTGCCTGTGGCACAAATGACCCTAGACTCCGTCCATAGCTCTTTCATAGAGGAGGCTATGACATGGGACTCACGAGGCCAATCAACGCATTGATGATCTGTGCTGCATTCGCATTCATTGGCGCCCTTATCATAGGCGTTCTTCCGTAACCGCCAGAGCGGAAGAAGACAGCACCAAAATAGTCTAAGCTATTCGAAAGGCCGGGTTTTTACCCGGCCTTTTGCATTTCCACCACTCAGGCCGCCGCCGATCCTGCCGCCTCCGCCTCATGCGAGCGGATGCCGATCATATGGCAGATGGCGAAGACCAGATCGGCCCGGTTCATGGTGTAGAAGTGGAAATCGCTGACGCCGCGCTCGACAAGGTCGAGCACCTGCTCGGCCGCCACGGCCGACGCCACCAGCGCATGCGTCTGCGGGTCGTTGTGCAGCCCTTCGAAACGCTCGGCCAGCCATGCCGGCACAAGCGCGCCGCAGCGCGCCGAGAAATTGGCGACCTGGGTGAAATTGTGCACCGGCAGTATGCCGGGCACGATCGGGATGTAGATGCCGGCGCGCCGCGCTTTCTCGACATAACGCTCATAGAGATCGTTGTCGAAAAAGAACTGGGTGATCGCCCGCGTCGCGCCATTGTCCGCCTTGCGCTTCAGCATGTCGAAATCGGTGGCGAAGTCGGGGCTTTCCGGGTGCTTTTCCGGATAGGCCGAGACCGAAATGTCGAAATCCCCGGCGCTCTTCAGCGCCCCGACCAGTTCGGCGCCATTGGCATAGCCATCGGGATGCGGCCGGTAGGCGGTGCCGACGCCCGCCGCAGGATCGCCGCGCAAGGCGACGAAGCGCTTCACACCCATCTCGGCGAATTCGCGGACCACGGCGTCGACCTCATGGCGCGCAGCGTCGACGCAGGTCATGTGCGCGGCCGGCGTCAGCGTCGTCTCGTTGAGGATGCGCTTCACCGTCCGGGCGGTGCGCTCGCGCGTCGAGCCACCGGCGCCATAGGTCACCGAAACGAATTTCGGCTTCAGCGGCTCCAGCCTGGTGACGGTGTCCCAAAGCCTTGCCTCCATCTCGTCCGTCTTCGGCGGGAAGAACTCGAAGGAGACGCGGACCTTGTCGCCAATGTCGGGACGGCGGGAAAAGCGGAACTGGTTCATCAGGCGGTTTCCCCAATCTGGTATGCTTTGGCCGGAAGAGTATCGTTTGAAGGTTCGGCGATCAGCATGCGGCGGTCGCGGCCGAGCCAGAGCTTGACGGTAAGCCTGGCTTCGTTGCCGCCGCGCGGTTCGAATTCCTGGGCATCCTCGAGATCGAGCCCGGCCTCGGCAAACCATTCCGATATCTGCCGATCGGAGAAACCAAGCCGGACATGCGCATGCTGGTCACGCAGGAATTCCAGCGTGTGCGGCGCAAAGTCGACAATCACCAGCCGGCCCGAAGGCCGCAGCAGCCTTGCCGCCTCTCGGATGGCGCGCGCCGGGTCGTCGAGATAGTGCAGCACCTGATGTATGGTGACGAGGTCGAAGGCATCGCGCTCGACCGGCGGCGCAAAGATGTCGCCCTGGCGGACCTGCGCATTGGCAATGCCGGCCTTGTCGAGATTGGCGCGCGCCACCGTCAGCATTTCGCGCGACATGTCGATGCCGACGCCGCGCCGGTAGAGCGGCGAGAAGATTTCGAGCAGCCGCCCGGTACCGGTGCCGAGATCGAGCATCGACTGGAACGGCCGCTTGCCGACCAGCTTGAGCAGCGCTGCCTCCACCGCCCGGTCCGGCACATGCAGTGAGCGTATGTGGTCCCAGCTGGCGGCGTTTTCGGAGAAATATTCGGCCGCACGGTCCTGGCGCTTGCGCTTGACGGCAGCCAGCCGTTCGAGGTCGCGCTCGACCTGCGGATCGGCACCGCGTATGCCTGACACCAGACCCATGACGAAGTCGCGCGCGGAATCCGTATCCGACAGCCGGAAGAATGCCCAGGAACCCTCCTGGTAGCGGCCGATCAGCCCTGCTTCCATCAGCAGCTTCAGATGGCGCGACACGCGCGGCTGCGACTGGCTGAGGATCTCGGTGAGATCGGACACCGTAAGGTCGCCGCGCGACAGCAGCGTCAGGATGCGCAGGCGGCTCGATTCGGCCGCCGCCTTCAACGTATCCACCATCGTATCGAGCGAGACATGCATGGGCGTATTCTCGTTGAAAAGATATAAACATATGTTTATGTCAGCTTTGGCGACATGGCAAGGCCTATGTCGCTTCCTGACAAGAAAATGCCGCACGCGTGGTCCTCGCGCCCGGCAAGCGCTTTTCCGTCACGATCGACTGGAAACCTGTGCTAGAGGCGAAAGCCATGTTCGAGACGCGCGACGGCGAAAAGCTCCTGCAAGCCGACCCGGCCAATATGCTGCCGGATGGCCACATCGTGTTCATCGGCCGCATCGCCTCGCCATGGACATCCAGGGAAAGCTGCCCGAAGAATATGCGAGCCGCACGCGAGACCGGACAGGCGGCAACGGTTTTCATCGATCCACCCTATCGCGACGGCCTGCTCGCCCTGGAGCGCGCCAGCCACATCGTCATCCTGTCCTGGCTGCATCACGCGCCGCGGACTCTTATCGTGCAAAAACCCCGCCATGCGGCTGAACCGAAAGGGGTTTTCTCGCTGCGCTCGCCTGCCCGGCCGAATCCGGTCGGGCTGCATGTCGCCGGCCTGATCGCCGTCGACATCCGCAGCGGGCGCATCGATATCGATGCCATCGATGTGCTCGACGGCACGCCGGTCATCGATATCAAACCCTACTTCGCCTCGACCGACGCCTTCCCAGAGGCGACAATCGCCGGGCGCGACGACAAATGAGCGCGCCCACCGGTCGCCGCCGCGCCATCGCCAAGGCGCTGACCGCGCTCTTACCGCTGGCGCCCTATGCCGACATGGAGAAAATCCGTGCCGAGGCCGGCGCCGTGCATATGAAGACGCTGCCGCCAACCATCGCGGTGTGGCTGGCGACGATCGCTCATATCAGGCACGGCCATACCGACTATGAAAAGCTGCTGGCCGAGGGCTACGACCGCGACTCGGCGCGGTTCTTCGTCATCGAGCAGACCAACATGGTGCTGACCCGCTGGCGCGCCACACGCCTGCTCGACGCGGATGACGACGAGGAATGAAGCCCTCCGAGAGACCGTTTCGAAATTCGCTCTCGTGAGTCATATGGTGGTGGTTTCGGGGTCGCGGAGCGACGAGCGCAGCGGACATTTGGGTCCGTGAGCACCGGAAGCGCAGAAAACGCCATCAGATGGCCGCCAGAGTAGAATTTCCAAACGGTCTCTATTGCCGGGTTAGCACGGCGACCGCGTTGTAGGGCTGGCCATCGGCCTGCCCGACCCAGGTCCAGGACAGGTTCCCTTTGAAGAACCGGACGGTGATGCCGCCGCCATCGATGCACTTGTCCTGGCCGTATGTGATATTTTCGCGGTATTCCGCCGAGCTGTCGTCCCGCGAAATCTGGGTCAGCGATCCGCCGCAGCCGAGCGACGGATAGTCGATCGAAGCAGCGCCATCGCCAATGGTCATGGCGATCGCCCAGTCGGCGCCGGCAGCCCCTGCCGGGCTTTGATGGCCACTGCCAGTCCAGACGCCGTTGAGCCCCGTCGCATTGACTGCGCAAGGGACGTTCTGGAAGATCGGCGTCAGCTCGCTGCCCGTCTTTTCGCAGCGATAGGTCTGGCCGCTCTGGCATAGCTCCTCGCCCTCGCGCGCGCACTGCGCAAAGGCCGAGCCGGTGACGAAGACGAGGAAAACTGCAAAGATGATGGTCTGAAAAAATCTGCCCATGATGCCCCCTCCCGGCCGGATATTTTCAAGGCTGACCATAGGGCAAATCGAATGTGCTACCTAGGACAAACAGCGCTGCCCGGGTGGCCCTATGCCGTCGGCTGAAGGCCGCTAGCCTGATCATCCCCGCATTGAGCCGAAGGGACCAATCGCCATGAACCGAAGCGCAGCAGCGGGTAGCATTGCGACATTGCCGACCCTGTCCGAGCGCCATATCGATCCGCATGCCTACCCCGACGGCATTGCCTTCCTCGACGGCCAGTATCTGCCGATGTCGCAGGCGAAGATCTCGGTGCTGGACTGGGGATTTCTGCATTCCGACGCCACCTACGACACGGTGCATGTCTGGGACGGCAGCTTCTTCCGGCTCGACCTGCACCTCGACCGTTTCTTCAGCGGGCTGGAAAAGCTGCGCATGACGATCCCGTTCGACCGCGACGGTGTGAGCGAAATCTTGCACAATTGCGTGGCGCTTTCCGGCCATCGCGCGGCCTACGTCGAAATGTTGTGCACCCGTGGCGCCTCGCCGACCTTCAGCCGCGATCCGCGCCAGGCGATCAACCGCTTCATGGCGTTTGCGGTGCCGTTCGGCTCGGTCGCCAATGCCGAGCAATTGCGGCGCGGTCTGCATGTCGCCATCAGCGACAAGGTGCGCATTCCGCCGGCCTCGATCGACCCTGCAATCAAGAACTACCACTGGCTCGATCTGGTGCGCGGCCTCTACGACGCCTATGACCGCGGCGCCGAGACGGCACTGATCCTCGACTTCAACGGCAATGTCGCCGAAGGCCCCGGCTTCAACGTGTTCTGCGTCAAGGCGGGCCAACTGTCGACGCCGGCCATTGGCGTGCTGCCCGGCATCACCAGACGCACCGTGTTCGATCTCTGCGCCGAGGTTGGGTTTGCCGCAGCCGCTGCCGATGTCAGTGTCGCCGCGCTGAAAGGAGCCGACGAAGTCTTCATCACCTCCACCGCCGGCGGCATCATGCCGGTAACGGTAATCGACGGCGTGCCAATCGCCGACGGCAAGGTTGGGCCGGTGACCGGCCGGCTCATGGCGCTCTATTGGCAAAAGCATGACGACCCGACCTGGTCGAGCCCGGTGCGCTATCCCTGACCGGGCGAGCGTCCTGCTCAACACGACGTCGTGACCAAAAAGATTCCCCCTCGCCTCTGGAAACTCGGCGAATGCGCCGTATATGCCCGAAAGCGGAGAAGCCTCCGCTTTCCCAGAAATCACGCCCGCATGGGCAAGGATTCCACATCATGACATCAAAGGTTTGGTTTATCACCGGATCGTCGAAAGGTTTTGGCCGCGTCTGGGCCGAGGCCGCACTCGCCCGTGGCGACCGTGTCGCCGCAACCGCCCGGGATGCTGGCACGCTCGCCGATCTCGTCGCGAAATACGGCGACAACATCGCCGCGATAAAGCTCGACGTCACCGACAAGAAGGCCGTCGATGCCGCGATCGCCGAGGCGCACAAGCGCTTTGGCCGGCTCGACGTCGTCATCAACAATGCCGGCTATGGCCATTTCGGTGCCATTGAGGAAGTCAGCGAACAGGAAGCCCGCGACCAGATCGAAACCAATGTCTTCGGCGCGCTCTGGGTCACCCAGGCGGCGTTGCCGATCATGCGGGCGCAGCGTTCCGGCCACATCATCCAGATCTCGTCGATTGGCGGCGTCAACGCCTTTGCCTCGCTCGGCCTCTACCACGCCTCGAAATGGGCGCTGGAAGCGTTCAGCCAGTCGCTTAATATCGAGGTCGCCGAATTCGGCATCCACGTCACGCTGGTCGAGCCGGGTGGCTTCTCCACCGATTGGTCCGGCGCCTCGGCCAAGGTCTCCACGCCGATCGAGGCTTACGCCCCTGCCCGCGCCAAGATGGCCGAGCGTCGTGCCAATTCGGTCGCCGGCGACCCCGAAACCACCGGACCGGCGATGCTCGAAATCGTCGACGCGGCCGAGCCGCCGCTGCGCGTGTTCTTCGGCGACGGCGGCCTGCCGATGATCAAACAGGAATACGCCAACCGCATCGCGCTTTGGGAAAAGTGGGACCACGTTTCCATCGAGGCGCAGGGCGCGAAGAAGAACCGCAAGGCGGCTTAAATCGTCTTGAGATCCGGCTGCGTCGCCTTGGCGGCGCAGCCCCTGCCCTCAGCGATACTCAGGCTCGATAAATCCACTGCTCCGGCACGCGCACGGAAATCTCTTCGCCTGTCGTAATACAACCCGGTTTCTCGACCCAGGCAACCAGTCCGCGCAGCCGTTTGGCCGCCTTCGTGAAGGCTAGCGCGCCCGTCTCGCGATCGGCCATCCCGGCATTCTCGGCGACCGAACGCCCGGCGAGGCGGCAAGGCCCGTTCTGCGCATCGACCTTGATCGTCACGCCGCCTTTGAAGAACAGCAGCGAGCCTGACGGCAGCATCGACAGATGCGGCACGCCTTCGATCAGCAGATTGGCGCCGACCCATTCCGGCTTGATTTCGGCCAGCCCCATCCGTTCCACGACGATCGCCAGTTCGTCCGCCGCCACAATCGACAACTGCCGTTCGTTGCGCATTTCGGTGCCGCGCGGGTACCAGGGCTCGCGCCCGCCGGAGCGCCGCGTAGCGCCGGCGTGGAAGTCGCCTGATATGCCGCCGAAGCCGAGCTGCAATTCTTCCACCGGACGCGTCTGGAAGTGATCGAACGGCGCGACGTAGAGCGCCGTCGCGCGCGCGGAAAGCTTCCTGGCCGGGATGATTTCGACCGGCTTCTCGGGCTCCGGGAAAAGGTCCGGTGTGGCGTTCTGTTTTTGAATCATGCCCTTGATTTTTGCCCCTCGACCGGCAGAGCCGCAAGAGCGGTTTCGGCCAAGGCCCGCAGCTCTTCCACCGAAGCGCCGTCCCGCGCCTGGATCGACATGCCGTTCATGGTCCCGGCCAGGTATTTGGCGAACCCTTCGACGGAAATACCTTCCGGCAGGTCGCCCTTTGCCTTGCCCTGCGCCAGCCGTTCGGTGATCGCCGCTTCGCTCGCCTTGCGATAGGTCTTGAGCTCATCGGCAACGGCTTGCGCCTGCGGCGACGTCGCCAGCGCGCCGCTGACGAACAGGCAGCCACCGGGTTTGCCGGGCCTGGAATAGGCCTCCGCTGCCCCCAGCAGCAACCGCCGGATCGCCTCCCCTGTCGACACCGGCGCGCTCAGCGCTTCCAGCGCAAAGCCGATCTCCGTCTGGTGGTAGCGCTCAAGCGCCTTGCGGAACAAGGTCTCCTTGTCGGTGAAGGCGTTGTAGATCTGCGGCGGCGTCAGCCCCATCGCTTCGCGCAGCATGGTGAGCGACGTCGCCTCATAACCATGCTCCCAGAACAGATGCATCGCCGCATCCAGCGCCCGGTCGGGGTCGAAGGCACGCGGACGGCCGCCGCGCGGCTTTTCCAAATTATCCATAGCGATCGTTACGAAACCTGTTGACTCATCTTATCCACGTAACGTAACAATCGATACGAAACATGGCAAGCAGCAACTGCAAGGCCATGCGATCTCCAGAAGAGGATAGAAAATGCCCATCACCGTGACCGCACCGCAAGGCGTACTGACTCCGGCCGGAGAGCGCGAGATCCTGCCGCGTCTCAGCGCTGCCCTGATCGAAGCCTCCGGCGCCTCCGGCAATCCCTTCTTCACCGCGATTGTCGGCGGCACGGTTCACATCCTGCCGCCGCACCACATCTATGCCGGCGGCGCCAATCGGCCGGTCGTCATGGTCGAGCTGAAACTGCCCAATATCGGCCTCGGCTCGCTCGAAGCCCGCAGCGCCTTCATCTCCGCTGCCGCCAGCATTGTCGCCGAACTCTGCGTGCCTGGTCACAGGCCCGAAAACACCTGGATCAACATCGTCAACGCACCCGACGGCGGCTGGGGTATCGGCGACAGGCAATTTACCGGCGACGCGCTGATCGCAGCCGCTACCGCTTCGGCGCGTTGACCTGGCAAGCGCAACGACCAGGAACAACCCGATGCGGCTCTCCCCTTCCCTGTTCTTCACCACCTATTGCGAACCGGCGCTGGCCTTCTACGAAGCGTGCGGCCTCGGCCGGGCGACCATCCTGCTGCGCTGGGGCGACAACGGCATGCCGGTGCGGACCGAAACCATGCTGGGAAAAATCCTGCATGCCCGGTTCGAAGGCCCGGGCGTGCTGTTTCATGCCTCCGACAATGACGATGCGGAGCCGATGAAAGGCTCCGCTTTGATGCTGGAATTCGACGACCAGGCCAAAATGCGCGAGCTTTTCGACCGCATGGCCTCGGGCGGCCGGATCACCTTACCCTTGGCGCGGCAAGTTTGGGGAACCAGCTTCGGCATGCTGGTGGATGCCTTTGGCGTACAGTGGATGTTCTCCGGCCCATGAGCGCGGATCACGATCTTCTTACCTGAAAGCGGCACCGGTTGCGTATTGCGCCGCATTGCCGCCGTGCTGCGCCGGCTTCATGGTGAGACAGTCGGCGGAGGTCTCCCATGCGTCCCGGTACGGCAATCGCATTGCTCTGGCTGATCTGGGTGGTGTCCTGGTTTCTGGCCGCCTTTTGGTCCGACCCGGCGCAAAAGCGCGCCGGCATCCAGGCGGAGTTTCGCTATCGCTCCCTGTGGTTGATCGGCGCGGTGCTGCTGTTCATTCCGGCGCACGGCTATGCCGGCCGGCTGCGGTTCTGGTTTCCGACCCTTGCCGAGGCGTGGATCTGCGCAGCGCTCATTGCCATTGGCCTGATATTCGCCTGGTGGGCGCGGCTGCATCTCGGCCGTCTCTGGTCGGCCTCGGTGACGGCCAAGGCCGAACACCGTGTCATCGACACCGGCCCCTACGGGCTGGTCCGCCACCCGATCTACACCGGGCTGCTGCTGGCCATCCTTGCCACCATGGCGGCGAAAGGCACGGTCTGGGGCATCGCCGGCGCGGCCTTTCTCACCGCCGGCATCGTCATGAAGGCAAGGCTCGAAGAACGTTTTCTGCGCGGCGAACTCGGCAGCGCCTATGACGACTATGCCCGCCGCGTGCCGATGCTGGTGCCGTTCACGCCGGCCTGACTACAGCATTCTGAGCAGCGCGCCGCCTATCGAATAGCCGGCACCGAAGGCGCACAGCACGCCGAAATCGCCGGGCTTCATATCGGCGTGGTTTTCCGACAGCGCGATGATGGCGCCGGCGCCGGCTGTGTTGCCGAGCCGCTCCAGCACCATCGGCGCGCGGTCGTGGTCGACCTCGTGGCCGAAGGCCAGCTTCAGGATCATGGCGTTCATCCGCGCATTGGCCTGATGCAGCCAGAAGCGCCGGACGGCTTGCGGCGTCAGCCCGTGTTCGGCCAGGAATTCGACGATGAATTTGTGGCCGGCGACGGTGACTTCCTTGAACACCTTGTTGCCGACCTGTTTGATCAGATTGCCCTCGAGGCTGATCATGTAGGGATCGTCCTGCGCAGTGCGGGTGTGGTAGCCCAGATTGGTGCGAATGTTGTTCGACATCTGCGTCCAGGTGCGCGTGTCCAGCACCTCGAAGCGTCCCGGCCGTTTCTCGCCCTTGGCCAGCCCCTCGACCACCATCG
This sequence comes from Mesorhizobium sp. P2_E7, assembly GCF_056403855.1. Classification (NCBI taxonomy): domain Bacteria; kingdom Pseudomonadati; phylum Pseudomonadota; class Alphaproteobacteria; order Hyphomicrobiales; family Phyllobacteriaceae; genus Mesorhizobium; species Mesorhizobium sp. P2_E7. The sequence goes on from NZ_JBFUER010000001.1 coordinate 2,110,201, forward strand.
CCACGGACGCGTCGCCGAAGATGAAATGCGTCTGCCGGTCGCGGAAATTGAGATGGCCGGTGATGATCTCCGGTGTAACCACCAGCACGCGTTTGTGCGCGCCCGTCCGCACCAGATTGACCGCGATGTGCAAGGCGGCCGCGGCGGACGAACAGCCGAGGCCCATGTCGAAGCCGGCACCCTTGGTGCCCAGGGCGTCCTGCATTTCGATGGCGATCGCCGGATAGGGCCGCTGCTGGTGCGAGGCCGAGCAGATCACCAGATCGATATCGGACGGGTTCAGGCCGGCATGGTCGAGCGCCTTTTTTGCCGCGGCGACGCCGAACTCGGCCTGCAGCGACAGCGCATCGTCGGGCCGCGCCGGGATGCGCGGCGCCATCCGGGTCGGGTCGAGAATGCCTTCCCGCTCGATCACATGCCTGGTCTGGACGCCCGAGGCATGGACGATGAAGGCGCTGTCGGATTTCTGCAGCAGCGGCTCATCCGTGCCTTGCCGGCGCGCATTCTCCGTGTCGACCCAGGCATTGAAGCTGGTGACCAGTTCTTCATTGGTGATCTTGGCTTCAGGGATTTCAACGCCGATGCCGCTGATGATGACGCGATGCATATCCAGTCCGTCCATGCGCAGGCGTTGTCGTTTTCATGTGGGCGCCGAAACGCTTCGGCGCAACACTTTTCTCACCCGGCCGGTTTACGCCGGCTTAAGCCGAGCGCATTGGCTGCGTTCGCCAGGTACTAACCGGCCCGCTTGGCGACGATGAAAATACGCGGGAAGCGCAGCAGCACCTTGCCGTTTGCGGTCTTCGGATAGGCTTTGGCGATCTTTGCCGTGTAGCTGTCGAGGAACGTCTTGCGCTCGGCGTCGGCCAGCGGATCGAGAAAGGGCTTCAGCCCCGTCGACTTCACCCACTCGACGATCGCCTCGGCGTCGGCCAGCGGATGATTGTAGGAGGTATGCCAGATATCCACCCGGTCGGAGAGCGGCGACAACAGATCATAGTAGAACGACACCGGCGGCAACGGTCCGCGCGCAGCCCCCGCCATCTTGGCGGTGAACGGCATTTCGGCCGCGGTCTCGCGCATCAGCTGATGCGACGGCTCAAGCAGATTGTCGGGCATCTGGACAGCGAGCGCGCCGCCCGGCGCGAGAAAGCCCATCAGCCGCTGGAAAACCGCCGGATGGGTCGGCAGCCACTGGAACACCGCATTGGCGAAGATGACGTTGACCGGATCGGCCGGCTGCCATGTCGAGGCGTCAGCGAGGTCAAAATTGACGCTGGGCAGGCGCGCCCTCGCCTTTTCGATCATGTCGGGCGAGCTATCGAACCCGCTAACCTCGGCATCCGGCCAGCGCTCGACCAGCAGTTCGGTCGAATTGCCCGGCCCGCAGCCGATGTCGACGACCCGGCGCGGAAAATCGACCGGCACCTGCGCGACGAGATCGCGCGCGGGCCGCGTGCGCTCATCCTCGAATTTCAGATATTGGGCGGCGGACCAATCGGGTTTTTTTGGTGTGCTGTTCATCGATAGACCTCACGACGGTTGCCGACCTCCACGACCAGCACGACAAGCCGGCTGTCCTGGAACTGGGTAAGGATCCTGTAGTCGCCGACGCGAAACCGCCAGGTCTCTTCCTTGGTGCCAGTCAGGCGTTTGGCGAGCGCCCTCGGATTGGGGTGCGCCGAAACTCTTTGAGTGAGGAACTCCAGGACGCGCCGTTGATCTTTCGTGGAAAGCCGTTCGATGTCTATCTCGGCGCGCCGCGTGAACTCGACACGCCAGGTCATTCAGCGGCAGGCTTCTTGCGACGCTCCTCGATTTCACGACGTTCGAGTTTCCGCATCACGTCATCCAGCGGAATGCGCACACCGTCATCGTCCTTCAGGCGTTCATCCGCGATCGCGGCGTCGTGCCAATCCTCGATGGCCTCGAGGATCGCTTCGGTCGCGACCTGATCAACAGTGCGGCCGCTGGCTTTTGCCATGTCGGCCAGCAGCTTCTCGGTTTTCTGCGGCAGTTTGACCGTGATCATGGACGACTCCACCCGATCAATTTAGGTCAAACGAACATCGCCTGCAACGGATCGGTGCCAGCCTTACCGCGTCAGCCTCTTGTAGGTCATGCGGTGCGGGTTGACGGCCTCGGGGCCGAGCCGGCGGATCTTGTCCTGCTCGTAGTCCTCGAAATTGCCCTCGAACCACTCGACATGGCTGTCGCCCTCGAAGGCGAGGATATGGGTGGCCAGACGGTCGAGGAACATGCGATCGTGCGAGATGATGACGGCGCAGCCGCCGAAATTTTCCAGCGCGTCTTCGAGCGCCGCCAGCGTTTCCGTATCGAGATCGTTGGTCGGTTCGTCGAGCAGCAGCACATTGCCGCCGGTCTTCAGCATTTTTGCCAGATGCACGCGGTTGCGCTGGCCGCCAGAGAGGTTGCCGACCTTCTGCTGCTGGTCGCCGCCACGGAAGTTGAACGACGCGCAATAGGCGCGCGTGTTGGCCTCGAACTTGCCGAGCTTGACCACTTCGGCGCCGCCCGAGATTTCTTCCCAGACGGTCTTTGACGGATCGAGCGCGTCGCGGCTCTGGTCGACATAGCCGAGCTTCACCGTCTCGCCGACGCGAACCGTACCGGCATCCGGCTTTTCCTGGCCGGTGATCATGCGAAACAGCGTCGTCTTGCCGGCGCCGTTCGGGCCGATGACGCCGACGATACCGCCCGGCGGCAGCTTGAATTCCAGCCCTTCGATCAGCAGCGTGTCGCCAAAACCCTTCGACAGGCCGTCGACCTCGATCACCACATTGCCGAGGCGCTCGCCATGCGGGATGACGATCTGGGTGTCTGTCGGACGCCGCTTGTCGGCCGCATCCAGCAGGTCCTGGAAGGCCTGGATACGCGCCTTGGACTTGGTCTGGCGGGCCTTGGGGCTCGACTGGATCCACTCGCGCTCGCGGCCGATGGCGCGCTGGCGGGCGTCGTCCTCGCGGCCTTCCTGCTTGAGGCGCTTGGCCTTGGCTTCGAGGTACTTGGTGTAGTTGCCCTCATAGGGAATGCCGCGGCCGCGATCGAGTTCGAGGATCCATCCGGTGACATTGTCGAGGAAGTAGCGATCGTGGGTGATGATCATCACAGCACCCGGATAGGCGCGCAGATGCTTTTCCAGCCACGCCGTGGTCTCGGCGTCAAGATGGTTGGTCGGTTCGTCGAGCAACAGAAGGTCCGGCTGGCGCAGCAGCAGCTGGCAGAGCGCGACGCGGCGGCGCTCGCCGCCCGAAAGCTTGGTGACGTCGGCATCCTTGGGCGGGCAGCCCAGCGCTTCCATCGCCATCTCGACCTGCTGTTCGAGATCCCAAAGGTTCAGCCGGTCCATATCGTCCTGGAGCTTGGCGGACTCGTCCGCCGTCTCGTCTGAGTAGTTCATCATCAATTCGTTGTAGCGCTCGATGATGGCGGTCTTGGCAGCAACACCTTCCATGATGTTCTCGAACACGGTCTTGGTCGCATCGAGCGCCGGCTCCTGCGCCAGATAGCCGACGGTGGCGCCTTCGGCGAGCCAGGCTTCGCCGTTCCACTCCTTGTCGAGCCCAGCCATAATCTTGAGGATCGTCGACTTGCCCGAACCGTTGGGGCCGAGAATGCCGATCTTGGCGTCCGGGTAGAAGGACAGATGAATGTTTTCGAGCACCTTCTTGGTGCCATAGGCCTTGTTGAGGCCGGCCATGTGATAGATGAACTGGCGTGCCACGCGCGCTTTCCCTGACAGTTGACCGAAAATGTCGGATTGAATGGAGGTTGGGCGCTATGTAGGCGATGCCGGGCCGAACGGCAATCGCTTTTGCCATTTCAAGCCAGGTGTATACCGCACGTTAAGTTTCCCGCCGGCCGCAAGGCACGCTGAAATCTCCTTTTAACCCTTCCGCGTCAAAACAGGATCGATCGCTGGCTTTCCGCGATTTCGAGAAAGAGTGAGATCGGACCAACGGCAGTGCTGAACAGTTTCCTGCTCCTTGCCGAAGCTGTGGTCTACTTCAGCGTCATGGTCACGCTGTTCCGCTTCAGGGATCGCATCGGCCTCGGCGTCTTCGTCTGCGCGCTGGGCGCCATGCATTTCCTGGAAACCTATCTCGCCAGCGTCTTCTACGTCGCTTTGCCGTTCGGCATGGTCTCGCCGGGTTCGGCGGTGCTGTTTTCTGGCAAGCTGGTGATGCTGCTTCTGCTCTACATGAAGGAAGACGCGGCCACGGTGCGGCAGCCCATTTATGGCCTGCTGCTTGGCAATGCCCTGATGATCGGGCTTGTCCTGATCCTGCGTCTGCATGACATTTCGGCGCTTTCCGGCGGTAAGCTTCCCGATATCGGGTTCATCGACCAGATGGGCTGGCTGATGGTGTGGGGCACGACGCTGCTCTTCATCGACGCCATCCTGATCATCCTGCTCTACGAAAAGCTCGGGCGCTATCTGCGCAAGGCGCCGTTCACCCGCATCCTGGTTTGCGTCGCCTGCGTGCTGACCTTCGACCAGGCCGGTTTTTTCACCGCCCTGCATTTTGTCGCCGGCGCGCCGATCGCAGTCTTTTTCGGCGGCTGGTTCGCCAAAATGGGCGCGGCCCTTACCTATAGCGCCATGCTGGTCGCCTATCTCAGATGGTTCGAGACGCGGCACGTCGTGGCACCGCGTGGATTGTCCGACGTTTTCGATACCTTGACCTACCGCGAGCGCTACGAAGCCCTGGTCGAATATGTCGGCCGCGACGGCCTCACCGGCCTGTTGCACAGGGGACGTTTTGACAGCGATGGCGAAAATTCGGTCGCCGTCAGCCTGCGCACGGCCCAGCCGCTCAGCCTAGTGATCGTCGACGTCGATCATTTCAAATCGATCAACGATCGCTTCGGCCACGCCGAGGGCGACAGGGTGCTGAGATCGATCGCCCAGGTGTTGACCCAGGCGGCCGGCGCGCACGACCAGGTTTTCAGGATCGGCGGCGAGGAATTCGCCATCCTTTGCTCGCAACCGCATCCGGTCGCCAGATTGCTTGGTGAAAACATCCGCCATGCCGTCAAGGGGTGCGCAAACCGCTTCGACATCAGCGTCAGCGCCGGCATTGCCACCGTCAACGAGACGGTCGGCTCGCTTGCCGATCTCTTCGCCCTTGCCGATGAACGCCTCTACAAGGCCAAGTCCACCGGCCGCGACCGCGTCATCGGCGAAGCGCGGGACGACGCCGAAGATTTCGGCGCGCGGACACTCACACGCGGCATTGGCGGCTGAAGTACTGGCGCTATTGGCTCCGCTTGCGCTGCTGCAACGCGCCGACCGCAACTGAGACGGCCATCAGCACAATCGCCAGCCATTTCAGCGTAGTGATGATCGGACCGGCATCGATGTCATAGGCGATGAACAGCAGGATGCCCGGCACCAGCAGGCCGCACATGATGAGCATGATGCGGTTGATCTGCCAGGACACTTTTGCCGCCAGTGCGTCGTCGCCGGCTTCAGGGACGAGCCCGGCGCGCATTTCCCTGGAGGCCACGAGCGCACTGGACAGGCGCAGCGAGATCGGCAGGCCGAGCCCAATGATGAGGAAGGCGCAGGCCGCCAGCAGAGCCGAGAATTTGAGCGCGCTGGTCTCGGCCGGCACCGGAAACAAGAGGGTTGCCAGCGGCAGGAAGACACAGAAGATACCGAGCGCGGCGATGGCAATGAAAATCGCGGCATTGACCCAAGTGAACAGCTGGTAGCGGCCCGCCCCGATCGGCGCGGCGAGCACACGCATGCGCGCCCATTCCGCGTCTGTGTAGGAAAAGCCCGGCCATTCCATGCGGCCGTCCTGGATTGCGGTCATCCCCCTGGCCCAGAAAGCCAGCCGCGCCAGCGCGCCTGATGTCATGCCACTCATCGTCACCCCCGTCGCATGAAATGCATCCAGACCATGTCACCGCGTCACTGCCAAGCGACTGACGGATATCCTACTGGAACCCGGCCGCATCGACCGAGCCCTTCGGGCAGCCGGCCTTGGTCGTCGGTGCGGAGGCCAGCATCAGACTGCCCAGCGAACTGTCCGGGTCGATCGGGCCGGTCAGGCCGAGCGTCAGCTCGCCGATCAGCCGCCTGCCGCTCGACGGATCGACCAGGCAAGAGACGCGCACCCGCGCGCCGGCGCCATTGCCGAAGGCGCTGTCGAAGGCGCTGCGGATCTGGTCCGAAGTCAGCTGCTTGCCGACATTCTTGGTGAAGAGCTCGCGCACCGGCGAGGCGTTCACCGCCCGCATCAGGTTCAACGCCTCGGCAAAATACTCCTGCTGGCTCTTGCCGTAGCAGGTGCCATGCTTGATCCACTCGTGCCGCTCGAGCTTGGACGCCGTGCCCGGCATGACTTGGTCGAGCTCGGCGCGCGTGTTGGCATCGAGATCGACCGGCGGCAGGTCGCCCCAGTGGGCCGGATTGTCATTGGCCTTGTCGCTCGCCGGCACCTGGCAATAAAAGTTGCCGTTCGGCTGCGGCCACAGGCCGTGCAAGGTGAAATGCGACGCGTCGAAACCGCCCGCGGTCTGCGCCTGGCATTCGGGCTTGCTCGACTTGGTTTCGCAGAAAGCCGGCTGCCAGCTCAGCGCAAAGACATATTCGGGCTTTCCCGAAGCCGCAGGCTTGCCCTGATCGGCAGGTGCTGCCGGCTGAGCGGCCGCGCTGCCGCCAGTGACATGGCCGCAGCTGATCTTGACCCAGCGGCGCTCCGGATCGGCGCCGGGCACGCGGATGAGATAATGCGTCGGCGCATCCTTGTTGCCAGCCAGAAGGTCGTAGCTCTGCCCGGCCGTTGTCGCGATATTGCCGGGATTCTTGCCACTCTTGATCGCCTGCGTTGCCGGACATGCGGCATCGGCCACGAAGGAGCCGCTCATCTTCACGTCGGCTCGCGCCGCGCCCGCGCCGGCCAGCGCAAAAAACACCGCAGCCACTATTGCCGATATCCGCATTCCAGCACTCCTAGCGTGTCATAGCGCAAGCTAGAAACGTACGACATGTCAGAATTACGATTTCTTTCGCCGGCCGCAAAAAACAATCGATCCGCCGATCAGGCCTCGCCCTCCTCGACCCTCTTAGCCAGTTCACGCAGCAGGTCCAGCGCAGTCTGAAGCGAGCGAGTCTCGATGCCGTCGGAGACGCGGTTGGCCCAGACATGTTGGCGCGTGCCGATATCGCGTATCGCTGTCCAGCCGGCATCGGTGATTGCCAACAGCTTGGCGCGGCGGTGCGCCGGGTTGTCGGCATAGGCGGCAAGCCCTTCGGCGGCCAATATGTCGGCCAGCCGCTGCACGCTCTGGCGGGCAAGCCCCATGTCGCGGGCAATATCGGCAACCGATTTCGGCTCCTTCAGCACCGCGCCCAGTACCTGCCAGCGCGCCGCCGTCAGACCGGCGCGCTCCGCCAGCCGGTCGGCCGCGTCGAGAAAACCGCCATTCAGCCGAAACACCGCAAGCACGAGTTCGGTGAGTGCGTCGGCGGCTTCGGTCCTTTCAGTCATTTCTGGCCGGCCTCGATGCAGGAAACGAAAATATTGACGGCTTCAGCCACCGCCTCCGGCTTGTCAAGCATCACCCAATGGCCGGAGCCAGCAACGATTTGATGGCCAATTCCGCTGCGAAGCCGGAAAAGCGCTGCCGCATTGTCGTTGGCCTCTGTGGCCAGCACGAAGATCGGCCCGTGATAGGCGTCGAGCGTCGGTTCCGGATCCCATTCGGCCAGCGCCTTGCCGACGCCTGCCCGTGCCGCCGGATCGACGAGAGCCGCATCGGCGAGGACCTGTTTGCGGACATTTGCATTGGAGCCGGCGATCGAGGTGTAATAAGCGCTCAGCACATCGCCGCCGCTCGGCCCCGGCAGATCGCGCACGAACCCGTCGCGGATCTCCTTCGGCAGTGCGCGCGGATCGGTCGCCGGGTCGACCAGCAAGATGCCGGCGACCCGGTCGGCATGGCCGAAGGCATAGGCGAGTGCCGCGCCGCTGCCGCCGCTATGCGCGACAAGGACAAACCGCTTCAGGCCGAACGCATCGGCCACCGCGCCGATGTCGGCCGCACGGCCATCATAGCCGTAGTCGACATCAGCTGCAGGCGCCGATGCGCCATGGCCGCGAAAGTCGAAGGCGACCACTTCGCGGCCGTCAACAGTGAGCTGCATGACCCTGTTCCACGTCGAAGCACGGCTGCAATCGCCATGCGCGAACAGGATCGGCAGGCCGTTGCCGGCCTTGAGGTCGTAAGTGGCGAGCCGTCCCTGCGGACCGGCAATGGTTGACGTCTTCATGGTCATCTCCCTGGTTTGGCTGGATGCGACGCCGGGCAACAGCATCGCGGAGGCGAAGCTCACCAGCAGGACGGCGCGGCGCGAAACGATCGAATTGGCTTTCATGCTCCTCTCCCGATCTATTTTGACAGCATGCTGTCATATAACCAAATTGACAGCACACTGTCAATGGCGATGCCAGGTGATTTCGCCCTCCCCTTGACGTCGGTCCTGCGGTCGCCCAACAGTCACTGAGGGAGCGACATATGGCATTTGACAAGCAGACGACGCTGGCCTCACCGACCGGGGCCACGCTCAACCTTTTTATGAAGCACGCCAGCGGCTCTCCGCGCGCCGTTATCCAGATCAACCACGGCCTGGCCGAGCACGCGGCGCGCTATGCCCGCTTCGCCGATTACCTCAGCACCCGCGGCATCCAAGTCTACGTCCACGACCATCGCGGCCACGGCGCGACCAAGGCGCCCGATGCCCCGCTCGGCAGGTTCGCCGGCAGTGACGGCGCCGCCAAGGTGATCGCCGATGTCGACGCCGTTCACGACCTGATCGCAAAGGAGCAGCCCGGCCTGCCGGTCATCCTGTTCGGCCATTCATTTGGTGCGTCGGTGGCGCTGAACTATCTGTTGGCGCACTCGCCACGCGTCCATGCCGCCGCGATCTGGAACGGCAATTTCTCGCAAGGCTTGCTTGGTCAGCTCGCGCTCGCCATCCTGGCCTATGAGCGGTTCCGGCTCGGCTCCGACGTTCCCTCGCGCATCTTGCCCAGGCTGACCTTCCAGGCCTGGGGCAAGGCGGTGCCCAACCACAAGACGCTGTTCGACTGGCTGTCGCGCGACGAGGCGGAAGTGGCCAAATACATCGCCGATCCACTGTGCGGCTGGGACGCCTCGATCTCGATGTGGCGCGACGTCGTGGGGATGGCGCAGAATGGCGGCAAGGATTCCGGCTTTGCCGGCATAAGGCGCGATCTTCCCGTCAGCATCGTCGGCGGCGAAAAAGATCCGGCTTCCGACTACGGCAAGGGCATCGATCATCTCGCCAAACGCATGCGCGCGATGGGTTTTTCGAATCTGCTTTCAAAGGTTTACGCCGACACCCGCCACGAAAGTCTGAACGAGGTGAACCGTGACACCGTCATGGACGATTTCGCCGCCTGGGCCGATGGTGTGTTGAAACGCTGACATCGCTGGCCCAGCGCAAGGCCCGTGACAGCGGCATCCCGGATTGATAGAGGCTGCGGTTCCGACCCGCTCTGGTGTTTTATGGCTGAACCTCCACTGAAAGGCGTCCGCGTCATCGAACTGGCCCGCATCCTTGCCGGGCCATGGGCCGGGCAGTTGCTGGCCGATCTCGGCGCCGATGTCATCAAGGTCGAAAGCCCCGATGGCGGCGATGACACCCGCAAATGGGGCCCGCCCTTCGTCATGAGCCATGACGGCGAAAACCTGTCGGCCGCCTATTACCATTCCTGCAATCGCGGCAAGCGATCCATCGCTGTCGATTTCTCGACTGCCGAAGGCGCTGAAACGGTACGCCGGCTGGTCGCCACGGCCGACGTGCTGATCGAGAACTTCAAGCTCGGCGGGCTCAAGAAATACGGGCTCGATTTTGATAGCCTGAAAGCAATCAATCCTCGCCTCGTCTATTGCTCGATCACCGGCTTCGGCCAGGACGGGCCCTACGCGCCGCGCGCCGGCTACGATTTCATCATCCAGGCCATGGCCGGCATGATGTCGATCACCGGTGAAGTCGGGCGCGAGCCGCAAAAGGCCGGCGTCGCCATCTCCGACATCTTCACCGGGCTCTACTCCGTCATCGCCATCCAGGCAGCGCTGCGCCACGCCGAAAAGACCGGCGATGGCCAGCACATCGACATGGCGCTGTTCGACACCCAGATCTCGGCACTCGGCAACCAGAACCTTAACTATCTCGTCTCCGGCAAGTCGCCGGTGCAGATGGGCAATGCGCATATGAACATCGCGCCCTACGAAGTGGTGCCGGTCAGGGACGGCCACGTCATCCTCGCGGTCGGCAATGACGGCCAGTTCGCCAAATTCTGCGCCGCCGTCGGGCTCGACCATCTCGCAGCGAATCCTGATTTCGCCACCAACCCTGCTCGCGTCGCCAACCGGGTGAAATTGCGCGAGCACATGATCGAGACGCTGAAGGACTGGGATCGCGACCCGCTGCTGGCGAAACTCGAAGCGGCCAGCGTGCCGGCGAGCCCGATCAACAATATCGGCCAGATGTTTGCCGATCCGCAGACCATCGCGCGCGGCATGCGCCTCGACCTCGACGATGGCCGTGGCAATCGTCTGCCCTCGGTGCGCGCGCCGATGGTGATGTCCGGCACACCGCTGGTCTATGAACGCCCTTCGCCACGCCTTGGCGAACACACTGACGAAATCCTTGCCGAACTGGAGAAATCTGGAAAATGAAGACCGGCGGACAACTGATTGTCGACGCGCTCGAGGCCAACGGCACCGATCGCATCTTCTGCGTGCCGGGCGAATCCTATCTCGCCGTGCTCGACGCACTGCATGACTCGCCGATCCGCACCATTGTCTGCCGCCAGGAAGGCGGCGCTGCCATGATGGCCGACTGCCAGGGGCGGCTGACCGGCAAGCCCGGCATCTGCTTCGTCACCCGCGGCCCCGGCGCCACCAATGCGTCCGCCGGCATTCACATCGCCATGCAGGATTCGGTTCCCGTCATCCTGTTCATCGGCCAGGTCGCCAGCCATGCCAAGGAGCGCGAGGCTTTTCAGGAAGTCGACTACAAGCGCTTTTTCGGCGACATCGCCAAATGGGTGGTCGAGATCGACGACGCCGCGCGCATCCCCGAATTCGTCACCCGCGCCTTTGCGGTGGCAACCTCAGGCCGCCCCGGTCCTGTCGTCATCTCGCTGCCTGAGGACATGCTGACCAGCCTGGTCGAAGCGCCTGCAGCCTTGCCGCACACGCCGGTCGAAACCCGCCCCGGCGAAGCCGAGCTCGACGCACTGGAGAAGCTGCTCGGAAAGGCCAAGCGTCCCTTCGTCATCCTCGGCGGTACACGCTGGGACGAGGAAGCGGTGGAGCAGATACGCACCATCGCCGAGGCCTGGTCGCTGCCGGTCGGCTGCTCCTTCCGCCGGCAGATGCTGTTCGATCACCTGCACCCGAACTATGCCGGCGATGTCGGCATTGGCATCAACCCGAAGCTGGCCACCGCCATCAAGCAGGCCGACCTGGTGCTGCTGATCGGGGGCCGCATGGGCGAGATGCCGTCCTCCGACTATACGCTGCTGAAAAGCCCCTACCCCGACCAGACGCTGGTGCATGTCCATGCCGATGCCGGTGAACTCGGCCGCGTCTACCGGCCGACGCTGGCCATCAACGCTTCGCCCTCGGCTTTCGTCGAAGCTTTTGCCAAACGCAAGCCGGCCGGCAAGCCGTCCTGGGCGGATGAGACAGCGAAGGCGCACGCCGCCTATCTCGACTGGTCGACGCCGCCGGAAAGCGGCCCCGGCCCGGTCCAGATGGGACCGATCATGAATTACCTGGAAAAGGTGCTGCCCGACGACGCGATTCTCACCAACGGCGCCGGCAATTACGCCACCTGGGTGCATCGCTTCCACCGCTTCCGCCGCTTCGCCACGCAAGGCGCGCCCACCTCCGGCTCGATGGGCTACGGCACGCCGGCCGCGGTCGCCGCCAAGGCGCTCCATCCGGAGCGCACCGTGATCGCCTTTGCCGGCGACGGCTGCTTCCTGATGAACGGCCAGGAATTCGCCACCGCCGTCCAGTATGACCTGCCGATCATCGTCATCGTCGTCAACAATGGCATTTACGGCACCATCCGCATGCACCAGGAGCGTGACTATCCCGGCCGTGTCGTCGCCACCGACCTGAAAAACCCCGACTTCGCAGCCCTCGCCCGCGCCTATGGCGGCCATGGCGAGACAGTGGAGAAGACCGCCGATTTCGCACCCGCCTTCGAACGCGCACGGGCCAGCGGCAAGCCGGCCATCGTCGAAATCAGGCTCGATCCGGAGGCGATCACGCCGACCCGGACGATGACGCAAATCCGCGACAAGGCCTGACGAAAAAGGGCGGTCACCCGCCCCTTTTTGTCGGTTTGATCGGGCTACTTCGCCGCCTCGATCTGCCCGCGAATCTCGCCGTCCTTGTTCGCCGCAGTATGGACATTGACGTAATAGTTGCCGGCAGCCAGGTCGGCGGCCTGCGCGTCCGTCAGTTCCGCCGAACCCTTGATCGGGCTCTTGAGCTTGCCTTTGAACGGGATCACGGGCGCCGCGTTCGCACCCATCACCGCCGGGCCATGAATGTGCGCAGCCGTCGCCGGCCCACTGAGGCCGGAATATTTGACGTTCCAGCTGAGCTTCTTCTTGGCGGTGTCGAACGTGAGAGTGGCGGTGCCTTTGCCCTTGGTGGTGACGGGCGGGCTCTGCTGGCTGCCATCGAGCGTCGCCTTGTATTTCACCACCTCGGCCATGGCCGGAGACGCGAGAAGGAAGGCGGTCGAAATCGCCAGCGCCGAAAGCGCCGGCAAGACGGATTGTGTGCGCATGAAGAACCTCCGATTGCATGTCACATGCGTCGCGGCTCCCCCGGCGCGCGCATGCCTCAACCGGAACGTCTGAACGACGCAATGTTTCCCGACACACGGTTTTGTGACCGGGAAAACAAAAAAGGGGCGATCGCTCGCCCCCTTTCCACTCCCAGAAGAGCTGCCCTCAGACCGTTGCCAGCGCCTGCGTCAGGTCGGCGATCAGATCGTCCGGGTGTTCGACGCCGATCGAAAGCCTGACCGTGGTCTCCAGCACGCCGATGCGCTGGCGCACATCGAAGGGAATGCCGGAATGGGTCATCGCAGCCGGGTGGCTGGCGAGCGACTCCGTGCCGCCGAGGCTCACCGCCAGCTTGAAGATCTGCAGCCCGTTGAGAAAGGCGAAGGCCGCCTTCTCGCCGCCCCTGATGTCGAAGGAGAAGGTCGAGCCGGCGCCGCTGCACTGCGCCTTGTAGGCGCGGCCGGCAGCAGTGTCCTCACCGAGGAACGGCAGATAATGCACCTTCTCGACCTTGGCATGATCGCGCAGGAATTCGGCGACCAGGCGCGCATTGTCGTTAGCCCGCTCCATGCGGATCGACAGCGTCTCAAGCGAACGGCCGAGCATCCAGCAGGAATGCGGATCGAGCTGCGTGCCGATGGCGCCGCGCAGCGCCTTGATCGGCTTGGTCACCGCCTTGCTCCCCATGGCCGCACCGGCGATCAGGTCGGAATGGCCTCCGACATATTTGGTCAGCGAATAGACCGAGACATCGGCGCCGTGTTCGATCGGCCGCTGGAACACCGGGCCGAGCAGCGTGTTGTCGCAAACGATGATTGGCGTCGACCCTTGCTTGGAGCCAATCTCGTCGGTGATCTTTCTGATCAGCGCGATATCGACCAGACTGTTGGTCGGGTTCGACGGCGTCTCGATCAGGATGACGGAGACACGCCCCTTCGCCACGGCGGCGTCTGCAGCCGAGCGCACCGCCTTCTCGTCAACGCCATCGGCAAAACCGACCGCACCGATGCCGAAACCGGACAGCGTGCGCGTGAGTAGCGTCTCGGTGCCGCCGTAAAGCGGCTGCGAATGCAGGATGACATCGCCCGGACGGGCATAGGCGAGCAGCGTCGTCGCGATCGCCGACATGCCCGACGAAAACAGGATGCAGGCGTCGGTCCCCTCATAGACCGCCAGACGGTCCTCGACGATCTCCGAGTTGGGATGGTTGAAGCGCGAATAGACCAGGCCGGACGCCGTGCCGCTCGGCGGCTCCTTGCGGCCCGACGTGTAGTCGAAGAAGTCGCGCCCCTCTTCCGCCGACTTGAACACGAAGGTCGAGGTCAAAAAGACCGGCGGCTTGACGGCACCTTCCGACAGCTGCGGATCGAAGCCATAGCTCAGCATCAGCGTCTCGGGATGGAGCTTGTGGTTGCCGATATGGGTTTTCGACGGGCGTGGCGCGGTCATGGCTTTTCCTAGCTTTTGAGGGGGTGCTGCGCGGCAATTTATGCGATCCCCATCGCGCAGTCCTTGCTATTTTCGGCCTCGCATGGCTGCATCCCGGCAACAAACTGCCGGGAGCGAGCAAAATTGCAGCAGAAGATAGCCGACGATTTCGATCTCAAAATCCTGCGCGAATTGCAGGCCGACGCGCGCATCACCAACAATGAGCTGGCCGAACGCATCGGCCTGTCGCCGTCGCCGTGCCTGCGGCGCGTGCGGCGGCTGGAGGAAGCCGGCATCATCCGGGGATACACCACGCTGGTTGATCCCTCAGCCTTCGGCTGGAGTATGGTCGCCATCGCCACCGTCAGGCTCAGCCGCCAGAACGAGGACGAGATCGTCATGTTCGAAGACGCGATCCGCGGCTGGGAGGAGGTGCTGGAATGCCACCTCGTCACCGGATCGCGCGACTATGTGCTGAAGGTGGTGACCGGCAGCCTCGACCAATACGAGCGCTTCATCAAGGAAAAGATCGCAAGGCTGAAATGCGTCGCCTCGATCGAAACCAGCTTCGTCATGAACACCATAAAGGAACGGCGCCTCTGACAAATGCATGTCGCCCAAAAGTGTGCAGCGGTTTGGGGGCAACGACATGCATCAAACAAAGAAAGAGAGCGGTTCTTTCGAACCGCTCTCTCGGAGGCGCCGTTTTGAAGATCAGACTGCAGCCGGTTAGGGCTTATTTGATCGCCTTGTCGGTGATCGCCGTGGTGTAGGCGCCGGTCGGCGCCTTGGTGATGATCTTCTGGTCGAGCAGCGCCTTGGCGGTCCGCTCATAAGTCGCCGGGTCGAGCTTGCCGTCGGCATTGTCGATCAGCTTGGCAACTTCGCTCATCATCCGCTTCTGGTGGTTTTCGTCCTGGCCACCGCCGTCCATGACGATGCCTGCGGCTTCGTCATTGTTGTCGATGGCGTATTTCCAGCCCTTCATCGAAGCGCGCACGAAACGCACCATCTTGTCTTCGAAGGCCGGATCCTTGAGCTTGTCTTCCGAGGCGTAGAGCCCGTCCTCGAGCAGGTCGTTGCCCATCGCCGAGTAGTTGAACACGGTCAGCTGTTCCGGCTTATAGCCGGCGTCGATCAGCTGCCAGTACTCGTTGTAGGTCATGACCGAGATGCAATCCGCCTGCTTCTGGATCAGCGGCTGCACGTCAAAGCTCTGCTTCAAGACAGTGACACCGTCCGGGCCGCCTTCGGTCTTGAGACCGAGCTTGTTCATCCAGGCGTAGAACGGATATTCGTTGCCGAAGAACCAGACGCCGAGCGTATGGCCCTTGAAATCGGCTTCGGTCTTGATCGGGCCGTCCTTCGGGCAGACCAGTTCCATGCCGGCCTTCTTGAACGGCTGGGCGATGTTGACCAGCGGCACGCCCTTTTCGCGCGCGGCCAGCGCCCCACCCATCCAGTCGACGATGACGTCGGCGCCGCCGCCGGCAATCACCTGCTCGGGCGCGATATCGGGACCGCCCGGCTTGATGTCGACGTCGAGGCCTTCGGCCTCATAGAAACCCTTGGCCTTGGCGACGTAGTAGCCGGCAAACTGGGCCTGCGTGACCCATTTCAGCTGCAAGGTCACCTTGTCGGCGGCCATGGCCTGGAACGCGGCCAGCGACATTGCGCCGGCCAACAACGGAATGATCAGTCTTTTCATGTTTTTACCCTCTGAAGTTAACACCCAAAACCCACCGCCCTATCCACCACGGACAGAGGGATGCCAAAACGTGACGGCTCTCTCGATAAGAGCGACCACGCCATAAAAGACCGAACCCGCAAGGGCTGCAACTGCGATTTCGGCCCAGACCATGTCGATGTTCATCCGCCCGACCTCGGTCGAGATGCGAAAGCCCATGCCGACGACGGGCGTGCCGAAGAACTCGGCGACGATGGCGCCGATCAGCGCCAGCGTCGAGTTGATCTTCAGCGCGTTGAAAATGAAGGGCGCCGCAGCCGGCAACCGAAGCTTCAAGAGCGTCGGCCAGTAGCCCGAGGCATAGGTGCGCATCAGGTCCCGCTCCATATGGCCGGAGGCGGCAAGGCCGGCGACCGTGTTCACCAGCATCGGAAAGAAGGTCATGATGATGACCACCGCCGCCTTGGACGGCCAGTCGAAACCGAACCACATCACCATGATCGGCGCCACGCCGATGATCGGCAGCGCCGAGACCATGTTGCCGATCGGCAAGAGGCCGCGGCGCAGGAACGGCACGCGGTCGGCCGCAATCGCCACGAGAAAGCCGGCGCCGCTGCCGACGACATAGCCGAAGATCACCGCCTTGAATATGGTCTGCCGGACATCGGCGCCGAGCACCGGCAGGGAACTCGCGATGCGCGCGCCGATGGCGCTCGGCGGCGGCAAAAGGATGAAGGGGATGCCGGCGCCACGTGTCACCGCTTCCCAGATGATCAGAATCCAGGCGCCGAAGATCGCCGGGATGATCAGGCGCAGCGCCATGCGGACACCTTTGGCCATCGGGCGAAGCCCCGACAGCACCGCCACGCAGCGCCAGGCCAGCAGCCAGGCAGCGGCGAGCAGCAGGAAATACGGCGCCAATGCTGCGCCTTCGAAACCGGTAATGCCGGAGATCAGCATCCAGGCGACGAGGTGGGCGCCGATAAACAGCACCACGGCCTCCGCCAGCGGCGGAATCCTGAGCATCGAGATCAGCCCCGCCAGCACGGCCAGGCCGATCATCGGGGTCTTTATTCCGAAATAGGGATAGTCGAAGCTGGCGGCCGGATTTGCCAGTGCAGCCGCTTCCGGCTTCGACATCGCGCCGAGCGCCATAGCGACGAGGCACAGCACGATGGCCAGCACCGCTTGCCAGGATGGCTTCAGCCAGTTCATGCCGGCCTCCCGCCCATGGCGCGGTCGACGAGGCGCCCGACGATGCCGACCACCATGACCAGAAGGGCGGCCACCACCGAGCCGGCAACCAGCGCCGACCAGATATCGATGGACTGGCTGTAATAGGCTCCGGCGAGCAGTTTGGCGCCAATGCCGGCCACCGCTCCGGTCGGCAGTTCACCGACAATGGCGCCGACCAGGCTTGCCGCCACCGCCACCTTCATCGAGGTGAACAGGAACGGCACCGAGGCCGGCACGCGGAGCTTCCAGAAGGTCTGCGAGGCGCTGGCATTATAGGTGTGCATCAGGTCGAGATGCATGAGTTCGGGCGAACGCAGCCCCTTCACCATGCCCACAGTCACCGGGAAGAACGACAGATAGGTCGAGATCATCGCCTTCGGGATGAGACCGGTGACGCCAATCGCCGCCAGCACGACGATGATCATCGGCGCCACCGCCAGGATCGGGATGGTCTGCGAGGCGATGATCCACGGCATCAGGCTGCGGTCGAGCGTCGCCACATGCACGATGCCGACCGCAATGATGATGCCGAGCGCGGTGCCGAAGGCAAAGCCGAGCAGCGTCGACGACAGCGTCACCCAGGCATTGTAGACGAGGCTGCGGGTCGAGGTGATGGGCCGCAGGAACGTGTTCTCGAAGAAATTTACCGCCACCTGATGCGGCGCCGGCAGTGTCGGCTTCGGCTGCGACAGCGTCTTGCCGATGAATTCGCTCAAGGTAGGCGTTTCACCGGCTCGCCGGTCAAGATCGCGCTGGAACGGCGCGTTGAGGATGACGGCGAAGACATACCAGAGCACCACCACGCCCAGGAGGATGGAAGTGACGGGAATGAGCTTGTCGCGGAAGGTGTCCATCTAGCGAGCCTCGCCAGCGTGGCGCCCTCCTCTCCCCAACGGGGAGAGGGTGGCCGGAGCGAAGCGGAGGCCGGGTGAGGGGGTAGAAATCTTTCCGTCAAGGCAAGCCAAGATCGTATCAAGAACGGCTCGGCGCTCGGCCAGAACCTCGTGATTCCAGAAGCGCAGAACGGAATAACCTTGACCATTCAGCCAAGCTGTCCTGGCGGGATCGGTCAGCGAATCCGCGTGTTGACTGCCATCGAGTTCGACAATCAGCCCCTGCTCGGGACAAACGAAATCGGCGATGAAAGGTCCGAGTGGCACTTGCCGCACAAATTTATAGCCGTTGAGATGACGTCCTCTTAGTTCCCCCCAAAGCCGGTACTCAGCTTCGGTTTCGTCAAACCGCAGCTTTCGGGCGCGAGCGGTTGCCCCGATCTTTCTCTTGGTCGGATCCGTCAGCGCTGCCCCCTCACCCGACCTCCGCTTCGCTCCGGCCACCCTCCCCCCGTTGGGGAGAAGAGGGAGCCCGTCCTGCGCCCCCTCAATCATCATAGCTGTGCCCTGCCCGCAGACCGTCGCGCACCCGGGCCGCAATCGCCAGAAACTCCGGCGTCTCGCGGATATCGAGCGGCCGCTTCTTCGGCAGCGTCGATTCGATGATGTCGGTGACCCGGCCGGGGCGCGGCGACATGACGACGATGCGGGTCGACAGGTACACGGCCTCGGGGATGGAGTGGGTGACGAAGCAGATCGTCTTGTTGGTCCGCGCCCACAGTTCCAGAAGCTGTTCGTTGAGATGGTCACGCACGATCTCGTCCAGCGCGCCGAACGGTTCGTCCATCAGCAGCAGATCGGCGTCGAAGGCGAGCGCGCGCGCGATCGAGGCGCGCTGCTGCATGCCGCCGGAAAGCTGCCAGGGATATTTCTTCTCGAATCCGGAGAGATTGACGAGGTCCATTGTGCGCTTGATGCGCTCGGCCTGCTCGGCTCTGGACAGACCGATGATCTCCAGCGGCAGCGCCACGTTGCGCTCGATCGTACGCCACGGGAAAAGGGCTGCCGCCTGGAAAACATAGCCATAGGCGCGTTTCTCGCGCGCCTGCTCCGGTGTCATGCCGTTGACCGAGATGGTGCCCGAGGTCGGCTTCTCCAGATCGGCGATGACCCGCAGCAAGGTGGTCTTGCCGCAGCCGGACGGGCCGATAAAGGAGACGAATTCGCCCTTGCCGATGGTCAGGTCGACATTGGAGAGCGCCTGTACCGGACCGTCATTGGTCTGAAAGGTGAGGCCGAGTTTGCTTGCCGAAACGACGGCTGGCGATTGTCCTGTCATTGGCAGCCAACCGCCTTTCGCTGCCGCTGCCGCGCAGGATGAAATGCCGTTGCATTTGCGTTGATGTTGTTTTCCACTCGTCCAATCCCACCTAATCGACGCCCGGAGCCTTGCCGATGTCGCCCAAACCCACCTGCCACCTTATCCGTCCTGAAAGCACTTATGAAGGCAAGCAGGGACTGACCTATTTTGCTGGCATCGCCGCCGAAACCGTCGGCTCGTCTGGCATCTGCATGCATCTGCTCACCTTGCCGCCCGGCGCCCGCGCCAAGGCGCATCTGCATGAAAGCCATGAGACGGCGATCTACGTGCTCTCCGGCGAGGTCCACACCTGGTATGGCGACCGGCTTGAGAACCACATCGTCGTCAAGGCCGGCGACCTGTTCTACATTCCCGCCGGGGTGCCGCACCTGCCGGCCAATTTGAGCAACGCCCCATCCTCGGCCGTCATCGCCCGCACCGATCCCAACGAACAGGAAAGCGTCGTCCTGCTGCCGGAACTGGATGCGCTGGTGGCCTGACGCTGACGGGGCTGCCGTCATTTGCACCGCGCGACCTCGCCCATGACGTTGCCGTCCTCGTCGGCGATCGTCAGCTTCTTGGTGTTCTTGGCGCTGCGCTTGATGGTGAACTTGGTCGGCTCCTGCCCCTCCTCGCCTTCCGCCTCACAGGTTGCCGTCACCACCAGCGACCCATCGGCCTGCGCCTGCTTGTCCGTGAAGGTGCAGGCGCTGGCGGCGGTGACCAATGCCTCGTCGGTCAAGAGCAGCATCCGATCGGCGGCGACCTCCTGGCCGTTGCGGTTGATGCAGCCATATTTGTCGCCATAGGGTTTCGACAGGTCGATGCCGGCCGCGAAAGCCTGACCGGCAGCCAAAACGGCAAGCACCGCCACAGAGAGACCAAAACCACGCACACTCATTCCCCCAAATCCAACGTCACGAACACGGTAGCAGCGGCCCCATTTCTTCAAGGCCGGGAATGGTCACGAAGAAACCACCCTCGCCCTTGTTGGTGACCACAACGATTTCAGTCGTCGTCCCCGCCTCGCCCTCGGCGGAACAGGTCGCATCAAGCGATTGCGTTCCCGGCGCCGCGGTCAACTGCTGCGCGAACCGGCAGCCGCTGCCATAGGTCTCGATGCCCTCCGCGGTCAGCACGATATAGTCGTCACGGTCCTGAAAACCGGCCTTTGCAAAGACACAGCCGGCGTCGTTGCCCCAGGAGCCGAGCAGCCTGTCGGCTGCGGTTGCGGGACCAGCGATGACGATCGCCACGACAAATGAGATTAGCGCTGCGGAGCTCGGCAACCTCAGACCCCGGTCGCCGGAATGCCGGTGCGTTCCACCTTACGCGGCGCGGTAATGTCCTTCCAGGTTGACAGCGCCCGGTTGACCGCAGCGTTCGGCTCGCGGGCGACGAACTCGCCATGGCCGGGCTTGGCCTTGATCTCGGCTTCCTCGATCGACAGCTCGCCGCGAGAAAAGACGAAGCGCGGCAGGCCGGTCACCTCAAACCCTTCGAAGACGTTGTAGTCGATCACCGACTGCTGCTTCTTCGAGGTGATCTTCTTCTTGCGCTTCGGGTCCCACACCACGATGTCGGCATCGGCGCCTTCGACGATGGCGCCCTTCTTCGGATACATGTTGAGGATCTTGGCGATGTTGGTCGAGGTCACGGCGACGAACTCGTTCATCGTCAGCCGCCCGGTGTTGACGCCGGTCGTCCACAGCACCGGCAAGCGGTCTTCGAGCCCGCCAGTGCCGTTCGGGATCTTGGTGAAATCGCCGACGCCGTTGCGCTTCTGCTTGGTGGTGAAGGCGCAGTGGTCGGTCGCCACCACTTGCAGCGATCCGGCCTGCAGGCCGGCCCACAGCGAATCCTGGTGCAGCTTGTTGCGGAAGGGCGGGCTCATGACGCGACGCGCCGCGTGGTCCCAGTCCTTGTCGAAATACTCGCTTTCATCCAGCGTCAAATGCTGGATCAGCGGCTCGCCGAACACACGCATGCCCTTCTGCCGCGCCCGGCGGATCGCCTCGTGCGCCTGCTCGCAGGAGACATGCACGATATAGAGCGGCACGCCGGCCATGTCGGCGATCATGATGGCACGGTTGGCCGCCTCGCCCTCCACCTCCGGCGGCCGCGAATAGGCATGTGCCTCCGGCCCGTTATTGCCGGCGGCCAAGAGCTTTTGCGACAGAGCGGCGACCACGTCGCCATTTTCGGCATGCACCAGCGGCAGCGCGCCGAGATCGGCGCAGCGCTGGAACGACGCATACATCTCGTCGTCGTCGACCATCAGCGCGCCCTTGTAGGCCATGAAATGCTTGAACGAGGTAATGCCCTTGTCGACGACGGTCGCCATCTCGTCGAACACCTGCTTGCCCCACCAGGTGATCGCCATGTGGAAGGAGTAGTCGCAGGACGCCTTCGAGGTCTTGTTGTCCCACATCTGCAAGGCTTCCAGCAGCGACTGCTGCGGCGCCGGCAAGCAGAAATCGACCACCATCGTCGTGCCGCCGGAGAGCGCCGCGCGGGTGCCGGATTCGAAATCGTCGGCCGAATAGGTCCCCATGAACGGCATTTCGAGATGGGTGTGCGGGTCGATGCCGCCCGGCATGATGTAGCAGCCGGTGGCGTCGAACTCATGGTCGCCATGCAGGTTCGAGCCGATGGCGACGATCTTGCCGTGCTGCATCAGCACATCGGCCTTCCACGTGCGGTCGGCGGTGACGATGGTGCCGTTTCGGATGACTTTGGTCATTTTCGTGTTCCCTTGTTCTTGCCGCGCTTCTTTGTGAGCGTCGTTTGAATCCAGATTTTTAGTTCACGCCACGATCCCCGCCGTCTCCACCACCGCATGGAACAGCACGTCAGCGCCGGCGCCTGCCCATTCCTTGGTGATTTCCTCGGCCTCGTTGTGTGACAACCCGTCAACGCAGGGGCACATCACCATGGCGGTCGGTGCAACGCGGTTGATCCAGCAGGCATCGTGGCCGGCGCCGGAAACGATGTTGCGGTGGGTATAGCCGAGGCGATCGGCGGCGTCGCGGATCGCCTTGACGCAACCGGCATCGAAGGTCACCGGGTCGAAGGCGCCGACCTGCTCGACCTTGTACTGGATGTCGAGCGCCTCGCAGATCGTGTCGATGCCTTCGCGGATGCGGCCGTCCATGGCGTCCAGCACTTCCTTCTCAGGCGAGCGGATGTCGATGGTGAAGACGGTGCGCCCGGCAATGATGTTGCGCGAGTTCGGAAACACTTCCATGTGGCCGACCGCACCGACGGCATCCGGCTGGTAGTCCATGGCGATCTCGTGCACCAGCTCGATCACGCGCGCCATGCCGAGCCCGGCATTGCGGCGTTTGGGCATCGGCGTCGAGCCGGTATGCGCCTCCTTGCCGGTCAGCGTCACCTGCAGCCATTTCAGGCCCTGGCCGTGGGTGACGACGCCGATGTCGATGCCTTCATCTTCCAGAATTGGCCCCTGCTCGATATGCAGTTCGAAGAAAGCGTGGATCTTGCGATCGCCGACCTTTTCGGTGCCCTTCCAGCCGATGCGCTCCAGCTCCTCGCCGAATTTTTTTCCCTGTTTATCGGTGTGCTGATACACGTCCGCCTGCTCCAGCACGCCGGCGAACACGCCGGAGGCCATCATCGCCGGAGCAAAGCGCGAGCCTTCCTCGTTGGTCCAGTTGGTGACGACGATCGGATGCCTGGTGGTGATGCCGAGATCGTTGAGCGAGCGGATGATCTCCAGTCCGCCGAGCACGCCAAGCACCCCGTCATATTTGCCGCCGGTCGGCTGCGTATCGAGATGGCTGCCGACATAGACCGGCGGCAGGCTGGGATCGGCGCCTTCCCGGCGGGCAAACATGGTGCCCATCTCGTCGAGGCCCATTTCGAGCCCGGCCGCCTCGCACCAGCGCTTGAACAGATGCCGGCCCTCGCCGTCCTCGTCGGTCACGGTCTGGCGATTGTTGCCACCGGCAATGCCGGGGCCGATCTTCGCCATCTCCATGATGGAATCCCACAAACGGTCTGAATTGATTCGCAGATTCTCGCCTGGGGCGGCCATTCAAAATCCTCTCATTTCATATAACCAACCGGGCGGCGGTTCCCGCCACCGCCCGATTGGCTGGATAGATTAGTCTATCGCCCTCAGCACTTCACGCACATGGTCGATCAGTTCGTTGATCTGGCCCTTGGTGATGATCAGCGGCGGCGACAGCGCGATGATGTCGCCAGTGGTGCGGATCAGTGCGCCGCGCTCGAACGCCTTGACGAAGGCGGAGAAGGCCCGCTTGGTCGGCTGGCCGGCAATCGGCGCCAGTTCGATCGCGCCGATCAGGCCGATGTTCCTGATGTCGATGACATGCGGCTCATCCTTCAGCGAATGCAGCGCATCTTCCCAGTACGGCGCCAGCTCTTCGCCACGGGTGAGCAGGCCTTCTTCCTTGTAGGTATCGAGCGTGCCGAGTGCTGCGGCGCACGCAATCGGATTGCCCGAATAGGTGTAGCCGTGGAAGAACTCGATCATGTGCTCGGGGCCGGTCATGAAGGCGTCGTGGATTTCCTTCTTCACGAACACCGCCCCCATCGGGATGACGCCGTTGGAAACGCCCTTGGCGGTGGTCATGATGTCGGGCGTGACGCCGAAATAGTCGGCGGCGAAGGGCGCGCCGAGGCGACCGAAACCGGTGATGACCTCGTCGAAGATCAACAGGATGCCGTGCTTGGTGCAGATTTCGCGAAGCTTCTGCAAATAGCCCTTCGGCGGCAGGATGACGCCGGTGGAGCCGGCGACCGGCTCGACGATGACGGCGGCGATGGTCGAGGCGTCATGCAGCGCAACGATCCGCTCCAGCTCGTTGGCGAGCTCCGCGCCGTATTCCGGCACCCCCTTGGAGAAAGCGTTCTTCTCCGGCAGGTGCGTATGCGGCATATGGTCGACGCCGCCGAGCAGCGTGCCGAACATCTTGCGGTTGCTAACGATGCCGCCGACCGAGATGCCGCCGAAATTGACGCCGTGATAGCCGCGCTCGCGGCCGATCAGGCGGGTGCGTGCGCCCTCACCCTTCACACGGTGATAGGCGATCGCCATCTTCAGCGCCGTGTCGACCGATTCCGACCCGGAATTGGTGAAGAAGACATGGTCCATGCCCTTGGGCGCAATGTCGACCAGGCGGTTGGCCAGTTCGAACACGATGGGGTGGCCCATCTGGAAGGCCGGCGCATAGTCGAGTTCGGCCGCCTGATGCTGGATCGCCTCGGTGATCTTGGGGCGGCAATGGCCGGCATTGACGCACCACAGGCCGGCTGTGCCGTCGAGCACCTTGCGGCCATCGCTGGTGGTGTAGTGCATGTCCTTGGCGGACACGAACATGCGTGGCGCCTGTTTGAACTGCCGGTTTGCCGTGAACGGCATCCAGAATGCGCTGAGATCGTTCGGCGTGACTTTCAGCCGGTTGGACATGACCAAGACTTCCCCTTGTAACCTGTTTCGGTGCGGCTAACGCTTGGTCTTTCCAACACTTGGTCTTTGCGACGTTTTCATGCTACGCAAATTTTGACCGATTGGACAAACGTTAGCACCGCCCTGTCGGCGGTCAAGGGATTACTAGCGGAAATGCGGCCTCTGAAGTGCGCTCCACGGCTCAGGGAAAAACTGGTCCAGAGAATTGGTCCAGATGACCCGCGCGACCAAGGCTTGGCATTATGACCGACGCCATCGAAGGCTCCGCTCCTCGCCGCACCCGCATCCAGCAGGAAAAGCGCGAACTGATCCTGGAAGCGGCGCTCGAAGTCTTCTCCACCAACGGCTTTCGCGGCTCGACCATCGACCAGATCGCCGAAGCCGCGGGGATGTCGAAGCCGAACCTGCTCTACTATTTCCGCCGCAAGGAAGACATCCACGAGACGCTGATGGAACGGCTGCTTGCGACCTGGCTGGCGCCGCTCAGGGAACTCGACGATATCGGCGATCCGCTGACAGAACTGCGGAGCTACATCAGGCGCAAGCTTGAAATGGCGCGCGATTTTCCGAGGGAAAGTCGGCTGTTTGCCAACGAGATCCTGCAAGGCGCGCCGCGCATCATGCCGCTTTTGGAAGGCGAGCTGAAAACACTGGTCGACGAAAAGGCCAACGTCATCAAGGGCTGGATGCGCGCCGGCAAGATTGCCCGCACCGATCCCTGGCACCTGATCTTTTCGATCTGGGCGACGACGCAGCACTATGCCGATTTCGACGTCCAGGTCCGCGCCGTGCTTGGCGCCGACCGCGGCGGCGACGGCCGCTTCGAGGATGCGGCGCGCTTTCTCGAACAGCTGTTTATCGATGGGCTGAAGCCGAAGGGCTAGTGTTGTTGCTGA
Source organism: Mesorhizobium sp. P2_E7 (assembly GCF_056403855.1). NCBI lineage: Bacteria > Pseudomonadati > Pseudomonadota > Alphaproteobacteria > Hyphomicrobiales > Phyllobacteriaceae > Mesorhizobium > Mesorhizobium sp. P2_E7. The sequence continues at coordinate 2,135,971 of NZ_JBFUER010000001.1, forward strand.
CCTCGGAGATTAGCCGAGGCACTCGTGACTTCGTCATCCACGGGCGGAGCAAGGGGCGTAGCGACGCAGCGCAGACCCGAGGATCCATGCCGCGACGTCCGAGCGTTGCTACGGTCCAGAATTCTGCACCGCTGTACTCCACGGCCAAGGGAACGGCATGGATCCTCGGGTCTACGCGTCCGCTTCGCTTCCGCTCCGCCCGTGGATGACGAAGTGAGAGGCGCCGCCAGCCAACCTTACGCGCTGCGGCGCTCCCCAGGAACCGCCTCAAGCAATTCCTGCAGCTTCGCAACTGAATTCTGCTCGGCGAGCGGCGTGTAGACGATCAGCTTCATATCCGAGCCGTCATCGATCGACAGGCTCATATGCTCGAACGCCATGGAGCCGGCGACCGGATGGCGCAGATATTTCTTACCGGACAGACGATGCACCACGTCGCGTTGCGGCCACCACTCCCGGAATTCCGGGCTTGAGCGCATCATCAGCGCGATCAGCCGCTCGAAATCCGGATCGCCGGTGTATTTCGCGCTCTCGGCGCGAAACGCGGCAAGGGTTGCGCGCGCCAGTTGCTCCCAGTCGACAAGCAGGTGCCGCCTGTGCGGATCGGTGAACACGCCATGGATGATGTTGCGGGCATCGCCCTCCAACAGGCCGTAATCGCCGAAAATGGCGACGGCTCCGGCATTCCAGGCCAGCACATCCCAGCGCGGCCCGACAATATAGGCCGGTTGCAGGACCAGGCTTTGCAGCATGTGAAGGAGGGGACCTTCGACCTTGACCGGGGTAATGCGCCGCCGCTCGGGCTGCTGGCGGCCGGCAAGCGTGAACAAATGCCGCTTCTCGGCGGCATCGAGGCGCAAGGCCTCGCAAAGCGCCGTCAGCACCTCCACCGAAGGCCGCACATCCCTGCCCTGTTCCAGCCAGGTGTACCAGGTCGTGCCGACGCCGGCGATCATCGCCACCTCTTCGCGGCGCAGACCGGGCGTACGCCGCCTGGCACCGGCCGCAATGCCGGTGGCAGACGGCGAAAGCCTTTCGCGGCGTGAGCGCAGGAAGGCGCCAAGCTCGCGCCGGCGGCTGTCTTCGGGTGATGGTGCGGAAACATCCATGAGGCTCAGTATAGCAGTATCGATACCAGGATAAAGTTTGAACTGTTTGGCGAGCGCAAAGCGCCCCATCTTGGCATCCAGAGCGAAAATGGAGGCTCCCGACATGGACCTGAAAGACAAGACAATCCTCATCACCGGCTCGACCGATGGCGTCGGCCGCGTCGTCGCGCAAAGGCTGGGCGCCGGCGGCGCGCGCGTGCTTGTGCATGGCCGCGACGCCGCACGCGGCAAGGAAACCGTCGCCGAAATCGAAGCCGCCGGCGGCAAGGCGGAGTTTCTCGCCGCCGACCTCGCTTCGCTGGCCGAGGTTCGCCGCCTTGCTGAGGCCGTGCGCGCAAGAACCGGCCGGCTGGACATCCTGATCAACAATGCCGGCATCGGCACCGCCGGCGCCAAGCGCCAGCTCAGCGCCGACGGCTACGAACTGCGCTTTGCCGTCAATTATCTCGCCGGTTTCCTGCTGACGTCGGAGCTGCTGCCGCTGCTCAAGGCGAGTTCGCCTTCGCGCGTCGTCAATGTCGCCTCGGCCGGCCAGCAGGCGATCGATTTCGGCGATGTCATGCTGACCCGTTCCTATGACGGCGTGCGCGCCTACTGCCAGAGCAAGCTGGCGCAGATCCTATTCACCATCGATCTCGCCGGCGAGTTGAAGGGCACCGGCGTCACCGTCAACGCCCTGCATCCGGCGAGCTACATGAACACCACCATGGTCCGCCAGGCCGGCGTGACGCCATGGAGTTCGGTCGAGAGCGGCGCCGACGCCATCCTCAACCTCGCGACCTCGCCTGATCTTGAGGGCCGCAGCGGCCTCTATTTCGACGGCCAAAGGGAATCCCGCGCCGATGCGCAAGCCTATGACGCCAAGGCGCGACAGCAATTGCGAACCCTGAGCCTGGACCTCGTCGGCCAGGCCTCCGCAAAATCGAAGGAACAGCATTCATGACCAGCAACATCCAACACACAGTCATCATCGGCGGCTCGTCAGGCATCGGACTGGCGACCGCACGCAGACTGCTTGGCCCAAGCATGAAGGTGACCATCACCGGCCGCAACCGGGACAAGCTGAACAGCGCCTGGACGAGCCTCGGCGGTGCCGCCGACAAGGCAGCCTTCGATGCGTCGAAGCCGGACGAAGTCCGCCAGTTCTTTGCGGACGTCGGACCCTTCGATCACCTCGTTCTGGCCGCCAGCGGCGGCAAGGGGCTTGGCCCGTTCGCGAGCCTTGACCTAACCGACATCGCCGGCGGTGTCGACGAGAAGGTCCGGCCACAGCTGTCTTGCCTGCAGGCAGCCTTGCCGACGCTCAACAAATCGGGATCGGTCACCTTCATATCGGCGGTGTCGGCGCAACTGACCGCGCCCGGCGTTGCCGGCATCGCCGCCGTCAACGGCATGCTCTTGACCGTGGTGCCGATCCTCGCGGTCGAACTGAAGCCGCTGCGCGTCAACGTCGTCGCGCCCGGCGTCATCGACACGCCTTGGTGGGACTTTTTGCCCGACGAGCAGCGGCAGGCGGTCTTTGCCGACTATGCCGGCAAGACCCCTGTCGGCAGGATCGGCCACGCCGAAGACGTTGCCGGCGCAATCGCCTTCCTCGTCTCCAACGGTTTCATGACCGGCCAGGTGCTGACCTGCGATGGCGGTTTGCGCTACGCGGCGTGAGCCGTCGAGCTTCGCGGCGTAGTTGCTAGAGCGACTGCGCAATCAACGTCAGGAATCCACCGGCCAGCGCGACATTGCCGACAAAACCGTTGATGCGCGATGCCCGGTCCGGGCCCTTATGGTCCCAGAAATTGTGGAACATCGGCGTGGCGACGATCAGGAACAGCACCAGCGCAGCACTGCCGATCGCGGTCCAGAGGCCCGCCATCATCAGCGCGCCGGCTATGGTCTGCAGGACGATGCCGGCCCACAGCGCCAGCTTGGCCTGCGGCACGCCGCGCGCGGTCATCAGCCCGGTCAGGAAGGCCTCGTTCTGAACATTGCGCAAGCCGGCGACGACGAAGGCGCCGCCGAGCAACAGGCGGCCGACAAACAACAGACAAGAGGGCAAATCGACAGGCATAAAACTCTCCCCTTAAAAACAGTTGGAGCGCCGCCCTCTCGACGGCGCTCCATTACAAAACCGGACGATCAGGCTGCTTTGGCAGCCGGCATCGGGTGAATGGCATGGAACGGGATGCAGAGCCGGTTCCAGGTGTTGATCATGCCGATCGCAACAGACAGCTTGACCAGTTCTTCTTCCGAGAAATGCGCGAGCGTGCGGGCATAGAGCTCATCCGAGACACCGTTATTGGCGATCAGGGTCGTCGCCTCGGTCCAGGCAAGCGCCGCACGTTCGCGCTCGGAAAACAGCGGCGATTCCTTCCAGGCCGAAACCAGATAGAGCCGCGTCTCGGTCTCGCCGTCGCGCCGCGCCTCGCGGCTGTGCATCTCGACGCAGTAGGAGCAGCCGTTGATCTGCGAAGCCCTGAGCTTGATCAGATGCAGCAGGCCCACTTCCAGCCCGCATTCGTCGACGGCCTTGTTGAGCGCTGACACCGCCTTCATGATTTCCGGCGCCTTGGCGAAAAATTGCAGTCTCTGTTTCATCGTCTTTCCTTTCACATCTGTCTGGCGGGTTAAGTCTGTTTGGTCGAAGCGGGTTTCTGCGGCCGCTGATGGCGCGCCACAAAGGCACAGCTGGCGGCGATCGATCTCGGATCGCCTTCTGCCTGGTAGTCAGCCACGATGTCGGACAACCGGGTTTCCGCGAGAGCGGCCCGATAGGCGCGCTCCGCCTTCAGCATCGCAGCATTGATGCCGCACAGTTTGACATAGGCGGACGCATCGAGCTTGACCGGCCCGTTGCGGCGGATCTCGCCGCAACGAAAGGCTGGCTCACGCCCTTCGATGGCCAGCACGATGTCGAGAAGCGTGATGCGCTCGGCCGGCCGCGCCAGGCGGTAGCCGCCCGCCGGGCCCGGCACCGATTCCAGGATGCGCTCCGCCGTCAGCATGTTGAGATGCTTCAAGAGATAGCTCGGCGACAGGCCGAAGGACTCTGCCAAGGCAGCGCCCGGCATGGTGCTGTTGCCCTCGACGCTGGCCAGCGTGGCCGCGCAATGGATAGCCGCTTCAACGCCCTCGCCCAACTTCATGGTATTGATCTCCAGTTCGTGGATATCTTTTATCGTGGATAAGTGTTATCTGCAATAGGAAAATGCGAAAACTTGCAAGTTTGCGATGGCTTAACAGGACTTGGGTTCCTCGCCCCCGCGGCAGCGGGGGAGAGGTGGCCCGGCGAAGCCGGGACGGAGAGGGGGACGCCCTCAGCGAAATCAGAACCGATGAGGGATGCGCGTGAACAGGAGGCGATCAGGAACCCAGGGCAACTTCCCAGTCGTCCCGAAGGCCCCTCTCCGTCCCGGCTTCGCCGGGCCACCTCTCCCCACTTCGTGGGGCGAGGAACCCAAGCCTACTCCGCCGCCACCTTGGCCATGGGATTGTTCGGGTGCGTCGTCCAGTTGGCGTAGACCGGCGACACCGGCTTGCCGGTGCGCTGGTCCATCACGCCGGCGGCCAGTGGCTCCATGGTGATGCAGTTCTCGACCGGGCAGACATTGACGCACAGATTGCAGCCGACGCATTCGGCCTCGATCACCTCAAAATGCCTCTTGCCGTCGACCATGTTGGTGATCGCCTGGTGCGAGGTGTCCTCACAGGCGATGTGGCAGCGGCCGCATTTGATGCAGGCGTCCTGGTCGATACGCGCCTTGGCGATGTAATTAAGGTTGAGATACTGCCAGTCAGTAACGTTGGGCGTGGCGCGGCCGATGATATCGTCGAGCGAGGCATGGCCCTTCTCGTCCATCCAGTTTTCCAGGCCGGCGATCATCTCCTGCACGATCTTGAAACCGTAGGTCATCGCCGCCGTGCACACCTGCACATTGCCGGCGCCGAGCGCCATGAATTCGGCGGCGTCGCGCCAGGTGGTGATGCCGCCAATGCCGGAGATCGGCAGACCATGGGTTTCGGGGTCGCGCGCGATCTCGGCCACCATGTTCATGGCGATCGGCTTCACCGCCGGACCGCAATAGCCGCCATGCGAGCCCTTGCCGTCGATGGTCGGCTCTGGCGCAAAGCTGTCGAGATTGACGCCGGTGATCGAGTTGATGGTGTTGATCAGCGACACCGCGTCGGTGCCGCCGGAAAGTGCGGCACGCGCGGGCTTGCGCACATCGGTGATGTTGGGCGTGAGTTTGGTGATGACAGGCATGCGGGTGTTGGCCTTGCACCAGCGCACCACCATTTCGATGTATTCCGGCACCTGGCCGACGGCCGCACCCATGCCGCGTTCCGACATGCCGTGCGGGCAGCCGAAATTGAGCTCGATGCCGTCGGCCTCGGTCTCCTCGACCACCGGCAGGATCGCCTTCCAGCTTTCCTCGACGCACGGCACCATCAGCGAGACGACGATGGCGCGGTCGGGCCAGTCCTTCTTGACCTGCTTGATCTCGCGCAGATTGACCTGCAGATCGCGGTCGGTGATCAGCTCGATATTGTTGAGGCCGAGCAGGCGCCGGTCCGCACCCCAGATCGCGCCATAGCGCGGGCCGTTGACGTTGACCACGGGCGGGCCTTCTTCGCCGAGCGTCTTCCAGACGACACCGCCCCACCCCGCCTTGAAGGCGCGGATGACGTTATAGGCCTTGTCGGTCGGCGGCGCCGAAGCCAACCAGAACGGATTGGGCGATTTGATGCCGACGAAATTGTTGCGGATGTCAGCCATGACAGGTCCCTTTCAACCGAGACGAAGAAGCAGTTCGACGGGTGCGAGAATGCCGCCTTCAAGCGCGGCAGTGAGATTGGCGATCTTGGTGCGGGCGTTCTCGCCCATGATAAGATTGACGCCTGGCGGCGGCTTTTTGCCTTCCGCCTGCGCCGCAGCCATGCGCGCCCGTATGGTGGCGAAGAATTCGATGGCGAAGGCGCCGCGTGGACGCTCGGCGGTTACGGAGAACCCTGCAGCCGCGGCAGCCGAGCGATAGTCATCGGGCGTGGCGACGAAGGACATGCTCTCGTCGGATGCCCATGGCAGCGGATAGGTCAGCGCACCGGCCTTGAGCCGCATCACATCGTAGACGGCAAAGACGCCGCCCGGCTTGAGCACACGCGCCGCCTCGCTCATCAGCTTTTTCTTGTCGGGAAGATTCATGCCGACATGCAGGATCATGGCCGTATCAAAGCTTTTGTTGCTGAACGGCATGTCCAGCGCGCTGCCCTGCACGAACCGGACTTTGTCGGCCATCCCCACCCGCCTCGACAGGCTGGTCGCGATATCGACATAGCTTTGCGTCAGATCGATGCCGGTGACATCGGCGCCGGCATTGTTGGCGGCAAAGCGGGCTGGACCACCCACGCCGGAACCAATGTCGAGCAGCCTGGCCCCCGGTCTCAACCCCATCTGGCCGATGAGTTCCCTGGTGGCGGCGATACCGCCAATGTGGAATTCGTCGACCGCTTCGAGATCGCCGGCGCGCAGATGGTCAATGTCCATACCGGTATCGGCGAGCACGGCAAGAATGTGCTGCTCAAGATCCGATACGTCGTAGTGACGGGCAATGCCCGATTCCACCGAGGCCATGATCTCTATCCCTGCGTCAGACTCCTGTTGATGCTCTCAGCCGCATCGCGCCCTTGCGCCACTGCCGAGACGGTCAGGTCGTCGCCGCCAAAAATGCAGTCGCCGCCGGCCCAGACATTGGCAAGCGAGGTGCGCCCTTCCGCATCGACCTTGATGCGCCCGGCTTCGAGTTCGATGGCAGCGCCACTGCCGTTGAGGGCCGCCGGCACAAAGCTCTGGCCGATCGCCTTGAACACCTGGTCGGCGACGAGCGTCAGCCGCTCGCCGGTGCCGGCAAGCTTGTCGCCGTTCATAGCCGTGTATTCGAGCTCGATGCCCGACACTTTGCCGTTCTCGGCAATGACCCGTTTCGGCTGCAGCCAGTGACGGATGGTGACGCCGTTGGCGGCGGCCAGATCCTGCTCGAACTCGGAGGCGTTCATGTGCTCCTGGCCGCGCCGGTAGCAGATCGTCACCTCCTCAGCGCCGAGCAACTTCGACTGCACCGCGGCGTCGATCGCCGTCATGCCGCCGCCGATGACGACGACGCGCCGGCCGACCGGCAGGCTCGCGAGATCGCTGGCCTGGCGCAGTTCCGCGATGAACTCCACCGCATTGGTGACGCCCTCCGCGTCTTCGCCATCGGCGCGCAACGCATTGACGCCGCCAAGCCCCATGCCAAGGAAGACGGCATCGTAATTCCGGATCAGGTCCGACAGCTGGTAGTCGCGGCCGAGCGCCTTGCCGTTCTGGATGTCGATGCCGCCGATCGCCGTGACATAGTCGACCTCGGCCTGGGCGAAATTGTCGATGCTCTTATAGGCGGCGATGCCATACTCGTTGAGGCCGCCGGCCTTCGGGCGGGCTTCCAGAATGGTGACGTCATGGCCATGGCGGGCAAGTCGGTGGGCGGCGGCAAGGCCGGCCGGCCCGGCGCCGACCACGGCGACCGACTTGCCGGTTGTTTCAGCGCGCGGGTAAAACTGCTTCTGCTCGGCCATCGCGACATCGGTGGCATAGCGCTGCAGGCGGCCGATCTGCACCGGCTTGCCTTCCGCCACTTCGCGCACGCAGACCTCTTCGCATAGCGTCTCGGTCGGGCAGACGCGGGCGCACATGCCGCCCAGAATGTTCTGGTCGAAAATCGTCTTGGCCGAACCGATCGGATTGCCGGTCGAAATCTGGCGGATGAACAGCGGAATGTCGATCGAGGTCGGGCACGCATTCATGCACGGCGCGTCGTAGCAGAAATAGCAGCGGTCGGATTCGACCAGCGCCTCGTGGTGATCGAGCGGCGGATGCAGGTCGGAAAAATTCTCGGCGTACTGGTCGGCGGCAAGCCGTCCGCCGGCGATACCGTCCTTGAACTGGCCTTCTGGCATCGTCAGTTCCCCATGTTTTCGTTTTGGGAAAGGCTAGCACGTTTTATTTTTTTATCAATTGGTCAATTTTCCCCGCAAGGCCCTGAAAAGGCTGGATAAAAACATGATTTTTTTAGTCATGTTATGAGTGATCGGTTGCGACCTCAAAGAAGGGGAGCGCGACAAGCTCCAACTCGCGGCAAGCTGTTCCAAGCCCGCGCGGAATGATAGGCGCTTGGGCACGATGCGCGGCTTTCATTTAACGGAGAAGGCGATGACCGATGATAGGGAGACGGCTCACCGGTGGGAGCCTGTGGAGGATTTACCTCAGGCTGCCTGTCAGGTTTGGCGTCTCAGATCCGACAATAACTTTGAACTGGCCGTTGAAGGCGACTTTGGGACGTCCGAACGAATCCTCAAGATCGACTTTCAAGGAGTAATAGCCCTTGCGGCTCATGATGACATGCTGGGGCTGACTAAAATCCACGCTGACACGTCGATCCCTTTGATTGGATCTGGCAGACAAGCCTCCTACAGGTGGCCCATCCTGCGGGTGGAGAACTCGCACTGGTTGCGATCCATACCCGGTCCGACGGACGACTGTTCGCATTTTCTGTTGCTTAGCCTTGAATGCACGGTTGAGGTCATTGCTCGTGAAGCGACAGCTGCCTGGATGTGAGCACGCGCTGAGCGCAGCTCCAAGCCACATCCGCTTCGGTACAGGCTTTGGATTGGAGGCGGTTCGCTACTAGGGTGCCATCTGGAGGCTGGCATCAGAGGGGCCGCCATGGATCGACCGGATCTCGTCGGCGACCAGCTGCTGCAATCGCCACAGATTGCGGTCGCGGATGCCAAATTCCTCGAGGTGGCTGACGGTGTTGTAGAGATACTCGGCGCCCGATCCGACATGGCCGCAGGCCCGGGCCAGCACCTGCGCCACCCGGTCCAGCGGCTGCCCGAGCGACGTCCCCCTGCCCGTCACCCCGACCCAGAAGCCCAGCGCCCGTATCGGCCCCCGCTCGGTACGCACCGGAACCCACCGGACCGAGCTGACACTCTCATGGTCGTCGATCTCGCGCCGCAACAGTCTTTCGATCTGTTCCGCCTTGTCGCCGTCGGGCAGGCGGTAGATGACACCATCGCATCGGCCGCCGCGTTCGAGCGCCATCATCAGCCCCGGCTGTGCCGCGGTGCCGCGCCAGCGCACCATGTCGAGACAGAACGAGCGGTGCCAGCCGAACGCGGTGGCGCGCAGCTGCTCGACGGATTCGAAGGCCGGCTTCCAGATCAGCGAGCCATAGGCGAACACCCACAACGGCCCCGCATCCGCTTCGTCGGACAGCTGTGCGGCAAGGGACCGGAAGTCCTCGTCGTTCAGTTGCGTCCAGCTGCCGTCAGGCCCAGGATCGACTTCTTCGCGATGGCACAGTGACACAAGCTCAGGCGTGAGCGACATCCGGCGCATGAAACGACTACCCCCGTTCGCCCAAGGAAAGTCGAAAACCGCCGCGCGTGCAAGCCGCCGGACGCGACGAAGTGCGGAACGATGTGTTCACCCAGCCGTTGAATTTTCTCATGCGCGCTGTCGGATTCGCGTCGCTGAAATCGTCCTTTGAGGGATCGGACGACGATCGATGCATGAAGGTGAGGAGACCGAAAATGCCGAAATCCCCAATGCCGTTCTTCTGGTACGAGCTGATGACCACCGACCTCGATGCCGCGGAAGCGTTCTACACCACCGTCGTCGGCTGGAAGGCCGAGCCCTTTGACAAGGCGCCCGGCATGCCGCGCTACATCGTGGTGAACTCTGCCGAGCGTGGCGTCGGCGGGCTGATGACGATGCCCGAGGACGCCGCCAAAATGGGCATGAAGCCGGCCTGGCTCGGCTATATCCACACCAGGGATACGGACGCCTCGACCAAGGCGCTGAAGTCTGCCGGCGGGACCGTCCACCGCGAACCCGACGACATCCCCGGCGTCGGCCGCTTTTCCGTCGTTGCCGATCCGCAGGGCGCCACCTTCATGTTCCTGCAGCCCAATGGCCCCGACCAGCCCGTCCTTCCGGCCACCACACCCGGCCATGTCGGCTGGCACGAGCTCTATGCAGCCGACCGGCAGAAGGCTTTCGATTTCTATTCGAGCCAGTTCGGCTGGACCGATGCCGGCAGCATGGACATTGGCGAGATGGGCATCTACCAGACCTTCGGGGCCGGCCCTGAATCCGGCGGCGGCATCATGAACAAGCCGCAACAGCTGCCGGTGCCGGTGTGGCTGTTCTACTTCAATGTCGACGCCATCGACGCCGCTGCCAAACGCGTCACCGACAATGGCGGCAAGATCGTCATGGGTCCGATGCCGGTGCCGACCGGCCAATGGATCGCCCAGTTCACCGATCCGCAAGGCGCCTATTTCGCGCTGATCGCGCCGGGACGCTGATCCGCCCGACCCATCCACACCGGGCAGTTCTCATCGCGCCGCCGGTGCGATGAGAAACATCAGATACAAAGTCATTCCGGCGCCAACACCGCGACCTTTAGATCCTCTTTCTTGGCGCCGCTGAGCTGGATCGTGGCCACGCCAGGCGTCAGTTTGAAGCGCACGCTCTTGCGGATGCCGGGGCAGGTCTTCACGCCGCTGAAACCCGCTGATTTCACCGCCTGGCCACCCTGAATGACATCGATCCAGGCTTCATCCGACAGACTGATCTGGAGCTCTCCTTCCGGTGGCACGGCCACGCTTGCCGTAGCGCCGAAGGTGCCGGCTGCTGGCGCGCGTTCCGGCGGCACGGCAAAGCTGATCGTGTCGACCGCAGCGAGCGTGAAATCCACCGCTTGCCCGACTGCCACTGCACCGCCGGACTGTGCGGCTGGCGCTGCCGGAAACAGCGCCTGCTCGCGCGTCACCGGCCATTTGAAGGCATCGCAGCCGGCGTCGGCGGCCATGGTGACGCTGGTGCCGGCAAGGAGGACGAACAGGCTGATCGCGACTTTTTTCATGGGAATCCACATGGTTTGGAGTGTCTACGCATCAATACAACCATAGCGATATAAATGCAACCCTAGAGAGAATAACATCGAGGCCCGGCTCGGGAACAATTTGCAATCACCGATTGTTGATGGCAGGCCACGGGAAGTGAATGGTCCACTGTCGGGCGATAATCTATGGCCGGACGGAAGGGTTGGAAAAATGGAGTTTTAGATGAAGCTTTTTGACGGTCTCGCCAGATTTCAACCGCAGGCCCTTGGCGTTCTGCGCATCGTGACGGCCCTGCAGTTCATCGAGCATGGCTCGCAGAAACTGTTCAATTTTCCGGTCAGCGCCGAGCCTCACGCTCTCAACGGGCTGACGACGACGGCGGGCATTCTCGAATTCGCCGGCGGCATCCTGCTGGCGCTCGGCCTGCTCACGCGCCCCGTCGCCTTCCTGCTGGCCGGCGAGATGGCCATCGCCTATTTCATGGCGCATTACCCGCGCGACTTCTTCCCGATCAACAACAATGGCGACGCTGCCATCTCCTTCTGCTTCATCTTCCTCTATCTGGTGTTTGCCGGCGCGGGCGCCTTCGCGCTCGACAACCGCCGCAACGGCTGACCCGCTTAAGGCGAGACAGGGGGTGAGCCCTCACCCCCTCATTCGCTCGAAATTGGCATCGAACAGCGGCGCCGCCTGCATGCGCGCGGCATGGCGTTTGCCCAACAGTTCGATCTCGAAGCCGTCGCTCTCGTCGGCGATCTCCTTCGGCACATAGCCGAGGGCGACGGATTTTTTCGGATGAGGCGCATAGCCGCCTGACGTCACCCACCCGCGCACCGCGCCGCCGAACCAGATCGGCTCGTCGCCGATGACATCGGCGTCGACCGCATCCAGGATGAAGGTGCGCAGCCTGAGCTTGCCGCCCTGCTTGCGCTCGGCCAGAGCGCCGGCCTTGCCGATAAAATCGGCGTCCTTGCCATAGGCGACGAAACGGTCGAGCCCGGCTTCCAGCGGCCCGTAGATCGGCCGGTACTCACGCGCCCATGAGCCGTAATTTTTCTCCAGCCGCAGCGCATTGAGCGCGCGCGAGCCGAACAGGCCAATGCCGAACTCCGCGCCCGCCGCCATCAGCGCCTGGAAGGCGGCGCGCTGGTATTCCGGCGCCACCCAGATCTCGTAGCCGAGATCGCCGGTGTAGCTGACGCGGCCGACCAGGCACGGCGCCATGCCGATGTCTATCTTGGCGACTGCCATGAACGGAAACGCCGCATTGGAGACATCGGCTCGGGTGACCTTTTCCAACACCTCCCTCGCCTTCGGCCCGGCGATCGCCAGACCGGTAAGGTTCTGCCCGACCGCCTCGATGCGCACCGAGCCGTTTTCAGGCAAATGCGCCTCGAACCAGCGCATATGATACTGCTCGGCAATGCCGGAGCCGGCGATGAACCACGCGCCGTCACCAATGTTGGCCAGCGTAAAGTCGCCGATCAGTTTGCCGTCATCCTTCAGCATCGGCGCCAGCGTCATGCGACCGGGTTTGGGCAGCTTGCAGGCGAAAATGCGATCGAGCCAAGCGGCAGCCCCCTCGCCTGTCACCTTGTATTTGGCAAAGTTGGAAATCTCCGCCAGGCCGACGCCGTCACGGACCGTCGCGACCTCTTTCGCGACATGGATGAAGTCACTGGACCGCCGCCACGAAAATTCGTCCTTGACGCCCTCCGGCGCATACCAGAGCGGCACCTCCAGCCCATAGGAAACGCCCCATTGCGCGCCCTTGGCTGACAACAAATCGTAGATCGGCGTCGTCTTCAGCTGCCGGCCGGCGGGCAGTTCCTCATTGGGGAAACGGATGGAGAAACGGCGCGAATAATTCTCGCGCACCTTGGCGTTGGTGTAAGCCATCGTCGCCCAGTCGCCATAGCGCGCGACATCCATGGCCCAGATGTCGGCGCCGGGATCGCCTTCGATCATCCAGTTGGACAGCGCGAGACCGACGCCGCCGCCTTGCGAAAAGCCCGCCATGACGCCGCAGGCGACCCAGAAGCCCGGCAACCCACGCACCGGCCCGACCAGCGGATTGCCGTCCGGCGCGAAGGTGAAGGGCCCGTTGATGATCTGCTTGATGCCGGTTCTCTCGAAGGCCGGGAAGTGCCTGAAGCCGACTTCCAGCGACGGGGCGATGCGGTCGATGTCAGGCTCCAGCAATTCATGGCCGAAATTCCACGGTGTGGAGAACTCGGACCAGACCTTGTTGGCCTTTTCATACGTGCCCATCAACATGCCGCCGCGCTCCTGGCGCAGGTAGAGCTCACCGTCGAAATCGACGGCATGGATGATCTCCGTTCCGGTCTTGGCGTTCCACGCCGCGACCTCGGGCATGTCTTCGGTGATCAGGTACATGTGCTCCATGGCCAGCACCGGCAGTTCCAGCCCGACCATGCGGCCGACCTCGCGCGCCCACAGGCCGCCGGCATTGACGACATGCTCGGCCACCACCTCGCCCTTGTTGGTGATGACACGCCACATCCCGTCAGGCCTGCGTACGATGTCCTCGACCTTGGTGAAGCGCTCCACTTCCGCCCCAAGTTTCCGCGCGGCCTTGGCATAGGCGTGCGTCACCCCGGAGGGATCGAGATGGCCGTCCTCCTTGTTGCGGACGGCGCCGACGAACTGTTTCGGGTCGAGCAGCGGCATCAGTTCGGCCGCTTCACTGGCCGAGATTTCCTCGAGGTCGATGCCGAGATATCGGCCCTTGGCGACAACGCCGCGCAGCCAGTCGAGCCGCGCCTCCGTCGCCGCCAGCAGCACGCCGCCGGTCAGATGCACGCCGGTCGCCTGGCCCGACAACTCCTCGATCTCCTTGTAGAGCGAGATCGTGTATTTCTGCAGCTTGGCAACGTTGGGGTCGCCATTGATGGTGTGCATGCCACCGGCCGCATGCCAGGTCGAGCCGGAGGTCAGCTCATCGCGCTCCAGTAGCACGACATCGGTCCAGCCGTGACGGGCCAGATGGAACAGCACCGAGCATCCGACGACGCCGCCGCCAATGACCACCACCTTTGCATGCGATTTCATGGATTTTTCTCTGATATCAATAGGTTTGGGGGATAAGGTGAATCAGGATGGGAAGCATCACGGCTCGCCCTGCCCGATCGCTTCCTTGCGCTTGGTCACATAGGCCTCCAGCGCCTCACGCACGGCAGGATCCATCACCGGCTCGACATAGTCTTCCAGCGCCTTCTTCCACAGCCGCGTCGCGCGCGCCGTCGTATCGAGGCCGCCCGCCTCCTGCCATGCCTCGTAATTCTGCCAGTTGGACAGCATCGGCTGGTAAAAGGCGGTGGCATAGCGCTCCAGCGTGTGCGGTTCGCCGAAGAAATGGCCGCCGGTCGGCACCGCGCCCAGCGCCTCGACCGCCAGTTCCGCCTCGTCGACGACGATCGGCCGAAGAAACTCCATCATGTGCTGGATCATCTCGACATCGATGATGAGCTTTTCGAACGATGCCGTCAGCCCGCCCTCCTGCCAGCCGGCGGCGTGGTAGACGAGGTTGCCGTGGCCGAGCACCGCGCCCCACAGCGCCATCAGCGTCTCATAGGCGCCTTGCGCGTCGGCGGCGTTGGAGGCCGAACCGGGCGTGGTGCGGTAGGGCAGAGAATAGCGCCGCGCCAATTGCCCCGAGGCAATGTTGGCCTTGGTGTTTTCCGGCGTGCCGAAGGCAGGCGCGCCCGACTTCATGTCGACATTGGAGGTGAAGGCGCCGTACATCACCGGTGCGCCGGGGCGCACCAGCTGCGTCAGTACCACGCCGAACAGCGCCTCGGCATTCTGCTGCGCCAGCGCGCCGGCGAGCGTCACCGGGCTCATTGCGCCCATCAGCGTGAACGGCGTTACCGCCACCGATTGGCCGAACTCAGCCATGGTCATCAGCCCTTCGGCCATCATCTCGTCGAAGCGGCGCGGCGAGTTGACCGAGATGATGGTGGCGATACCGGGGTCGTCGCGCATCTCGTCCAGCGTCAGCCCGCGCGCAATCGCCATCATCTCGATGCCGTCCAGCGCCCGGCCGCGGCCGATCGCCGAGACATGGAAGGATTTGTCGGTCAGCGTCAGATTGGTGAAATAGGTGTCCATATGCCTGGTGTTGGCGGGCAGCTCCACCGGCGCGCAGACCTGGTTGCCAAGCATGTGGATGCAGTTGAAATGCTGCGCCAGCCGGGTGAGATCGGCATAGTCGCGCAAATTGCCGGCGCGGCGGCCACGCTCCATGTCGTGCACATTGGGTGGCCCGGCGACGAGCGTGAAATTGATCGTGTTGCCACCGAGATGGATGGCGTTGGCCGGATTGCGCGGCGTCAGCCGATAGCTGGACTGCGTGGTCTTCAGCGCCTCGGCGACAAGGCCCCTGTCAATGCGGACATTCGCCGTCGCATGATCGACCGTGGCACCCGCCTTCTCGAACAGCGACAGCGCCCGCTGAGACATCACCTCGATGCCGAAATTTTCCAGAATGTGCATCGAGGCCTGATGGATCGCCTCGATCTGGTCGGCCGACAGCATTGCCATCGGCGGGTAGGGATTGGTCACCCGCCTGAGCGGCAGTTGCGGGATGGCCGACGGCCCCCTGTTGCTGGTGCGCTCGGCGCCGCGCTTGCGTCTTGGTTCATTCATGCCGGCATCAGAACGCCAGCATCCGGATACGGCTGTCAGAAATCCGCCCTTCGCGGGCGTGATTTTAGCCAAGGCGGCATTTTTGAATTATCGTGGAAACAAAAGCGACGTAAAGCGTCGGAATAATGATACCAGCTATCACCGGCGGAGCCGGGCCGGCAACCCGTTAAGAAACGCTGCAAGATTCCCTTTATGATTTCGGCCTATTCGTCTTCCCATGCGTAGGTCGAGTTTTAGTAAAATTGTAGCGGTTGGTGTGCTGCTGGCGTTGTCGGCCTGCGCGACGCCGCCCAACCACATCAACAATGTTTGCGCTGTCTTCGACCAGAATGACGGCTGGTTCGACAACTGGCAGGCGGCGGCCGAGCGCGCCTCGCAGAAATACGGCATCCCCGTCCCCGTGCTGATGGCGACGGTGCGCAAGGAATCCGGCTTCAAGAGCAATGCCAGGCCGCCGCGTACCAAGTTGCTCGGCTTCATTCCGTGGAAGCACGTCTCCTCGGCCACCGGTTTCTCGCAGGCGCTCGACGGCACGTGGTCGCAATACCAGAGCGAAACCGGCAGTTGGGGGGCGCGGCGGACCAAGTTTGCCGATGCCGTCGATTTCGTCGGCTGGTATCATTCCAAAACCGCCGACACCTTCGGCGTCGCCCGCAACGACACCTACAATCTCTACCTCGCCTATTATCTCGGCTGGACCGCCTATGGCCGCGGCAACCGCGGCGATGCCGGCGTGCAGGGCTATGCGCGGGCGACCGAAAAGATGGCCCGCGACTATGCCGTTCAGTTGCAGCAATGCAGCAACTGAACGCGCAGCTACGGCAATGCGAAAACTAGCACCCTTCCGGTTCAGTGCCGCCTTGTCGTATCTTTCGGCTTCTTGACACCGGTTTCGGAAGTCTCGTCGACTACTTTGAGGCGACGGACTCGCATCCCAGCCTGGCCCTGCTCCACGGCATCGCCGATCTCGTCCGCTGCCGCGGTCGACGATTTGCCTCGCGGCCGCTTGGGCGCTGTTCCTGTCGAACCTGGCCCAGTGATATGGGGTGCGTCTTCCGGCACGCCTTCATGCGCCGCGTGCTCCTTGTCGAACTTGATCACCGGCTCCATCGTCGCCAGCACATCGTCCGATAGCCAGCACAGGCTCATATGGCCGTCGCCGAGATGCTTGACCGGCGGCACCTTGGTTTCGCACAGATTGTCCGGCACCAGCTTCTTGTAGCCGCAGCGCGTCTGGAACGGGCAGCCGCTCGGCGGGTTCATCGCCGATGGGATGTCGCCTTCCAGCACGATGTGCTTCTTGACCACGCTGGTGTCTGCAATCGGGATCGCCGACAGCAGCGCCTCGGTATAGGGGTGGTAGGGCGGCGCGAAGATCTGGTCGGTCGTGCCTTGCTCGACGATATAGCCGAGATACATGACGACCACGCGGTCGGCGATGTAGCGCACGACTGACAGATCGTGGCTGATGAACAGCATCGTCGTCTTGTTCTTGCGCTGGATGTCCATCAGCAGTTCGGTCACCGCCGCCTGGACCGAGACGTCGAGGGCCGAGACCGGCTCATCGGCCACCACCACCTTGGCATCGCCGGCAAAGGCGCGCGCCACACCGATGCGCTGCTTCTGGCCGCCCGAGAGCTGGCGCGGCTTGCGCGTCTCGAAGGCGCGCGGCAGCTTCACCAGGTCGAGCAGTTCCAGCATGCGCTTGCGCCGGTCGGCGACCGTCTTGCCGACATTGAATTTTTCCAGCGTACGGATGATCTGCGAGCCGACGGAGTGGCTGGGATTGAGCGTGTCGAACGGGTTCTGGAACACCATCTGGATCGACGACACCGTATCGACGCTGCGCTTCTCGATGCCGGTCGACTGGATCTGCTTGTTGCCGAGCGTCACGGTGCCGGAACTTGCCGTCTCCAGGCCGAGCAGCACCTTGGCCAGCGTCGATTTTCCGCAGCCGGACTCGCCGACAATGGCGACGGTCTCGGATTCGCGCGCCATGAACGAGATCGTCTCATTGGCCTTGACGACGCGGCCTTCGCTCGAGCCGAACACTTCGCTGCCGCCGACCTTGTAGTATTTCCTGAGGTCTTCGATCTTGAGCACCGGATCGCCGGGCACGACCTTTTCATTGACCTTCTTGGCGCCGGGCGGCAACGCTTCCCAGTCGATCTCGTTGAAGCGCACGCAACGCGAGAAATGGCCTTCGTGACCGGCGACCTCGATCATCGGGATTTCGGCGGCGTTGCAGACGCCCTCGACGAAATGGTGGCAGCGCGGGCCGAAATTGCAGCCCTTGGGCCGCTCATGCGGCAGCGGCAATTGCCCGGGAATGGAAATCAGCGGCCGCGAGTTCTTGTCGGCGCCCGGCAGCGGGATCGAACGGAACAGCCCTTGCGTGTAGGGATGACGCATCCGGTCGAACACGTCCTTGATCTTGCCGGTCTCGACCGCCTCGCCCGAATACATCACCGTGATGCGGTCGCAAGTCTCGAGGATGAGGCCGAGATTGTGCGACACGAAGATCATCGACGTGCCGAACTTTTCGCCCAGCCCCTTGACCAGTTCGACGATGCCCGCTTCCACCGTCACGTCGAGCGCCGTCGTCGGCTCGTCGAGCAAAAGCAGCGCCGGCTTTGACAAGAGCGCCATGGCGATGACGATGCGCTGCTGCTGGCCACCGGAGAGCTGGTGCGGATAGGAGCGCATCATGCGCTCGGGATCGGGCAGCTTCACCGCCCGCACCATGTCGAGCGCGCGGGTGTAGGCCTCTTCCTTCGACACCTTGTCGTGGATCAGCGGCACTTCCATCAATTGCTGACCGACCTTCATCGCCGGATTGAGGCTGGCCATAGGCTCCTGGTAGATCATGGCGATCTTGTTGCCGCGGATGGCACGCAGCTCCTCGTCGGAGAGCTCGCCCATATCCTTGCCCTGGAACTTGATGCGGCCGCCGACGATCTTTCCGATGTTGGAGAGGTCGCGCATGATGCCGAGCGACACGGTCGACTTGCCGCAGCCGGATTCGCCGACAATGCCCATGGCCTCGCCGGGCATGACCGTGCAGGAAAAGTCCATGACGGCAGGGATCTCGCCCTTGCGGGTGAAGAAGGAGATCGACAGGTTCTCGATCTCGATGATCGGTTCGCCGGGATTTCGAACTGCCTCATTCATGGGTCGCTCCAATCCTATTTTCATGCGTCGGGCCAAAACCCGCAGATCAGTCTTTCATCGATTGTTCGCGCAGCGAGTCGGCGAGCAGGTTCAGCCCCAGCACGAACGACATCAGCGCGATCGTCGGCGGCAGCGCCGGGTGGATGAAGGAGCGCAGCAGGCGGCTGGCGTCCTTGATCGCGGTGCCCCAATCCGGGCTCTCCGGCGCCAGGCCGAGACCGAAATACCCCAGCGTGCCGAGCAGGATCGTGGTGTAGCCGATGCGCAGGCAGGCATCGACGATCAGCGGTCCGCGCGCATTGGGCAGGATTTCCCACAGCATGATGTACCAGGGCGATTCACCGCGCGTCTGCGCCGCCGCCACATAGTCGCGCGTCTTGATGTCCATCACCAGGCCGCGCACGATGCGGAACACGCCGGGGCTGGAGGCGAACACCACCGCCACGAAGATGTTGAGCTGGTTCGGATCGATGTGGATGACCTTGAACGGATCGGCATCGAAGACCAGGCCGGCATAGACCCAGCCGCCGATGACCAGCGTCAGCCCGAGCAATATGTAGAGCCGGTCCGGGCGGTTCTTGTAGCGGGTCCAGAACAGCACGGAAAAGAAGATGATCGGGAACAGGAAGAACAGCCCGGCCATGGCGTAGGGGATGGGCGTGTCCATGATGCCCGGCGTCACCAGCAGGTAGAACAGCAGGATCACCGGGAAAGCCAGCACCAGATTGGCCAGGAACGACAGCACGGTGTCGATCCTGCCGCCGTAATAGCCGGCGGGCAAGCCGAGCGTGATGCCGACCATCAGCGCGAACCCCGTCGCCGCCGGTGCGATGATCAGCACGATCTGGCTGCCATAGACCATGCGCGAGAAGACATCGCGGGCGAGCTTGTCGCCGCCGAAATAGTAGATGAGTTTCGACACCGGCTCGATCCCGCCCGGCAGCGCGTCCTTCATGATCGGCACCTGGGAAAGCGGGTCGAAGGGCGCGACGGTCGCCGCGAAGATCGCGGTGAACAGCCAGAACAGGCAGATGCCGACGCCGACAATGCCGACGCCGCTGTCGAACAGCTGGCCGTATAGGCCGAGCCTTTTCTTGTAGGTGAAGCTCGCCCCCATCACCAGGGCAAGCCCCAGCCAGACCGGCCAGAAGCGCGCAATCACGCCGAGCACGATGTTGAAGGCGCCGATATATTCGACCTGCATCTGCCCAGACCCCTATTGAACCCTGATACGCGGATTGAGGAACGCGTAGCCGACATCCGAGATAAGCTGCGTGATCAAGACGATGAACACCGAGACCAGCGAGCAGCCGAGCAGAAGGTCGATGTCGTTGTTGCCGGCAGCCTCGACCAGCGTGTAGCCAAAGCCCTGATAGCGGAACATCACCTCGACGATGACGACGCCGGTGAGCAGCCAGGGGAATTGCAGCATGATGACGGTGAAGGGCGCAATCAGCGCGTTGCGCAGCGCGTGCTTGACCACGACGCTGCCGAAGGAGAGCCCTTTCAGGCGGGCGGTGCGGATATATTGCTGCGTCATCACCTCGACCATCGAGGCGCGCGTCATGCGGGCGATATAGCCGATGCCGTAGATCGCCAGCGTCATCACCGGCAGGGTGAAATTGTAGAAGGTGATGCCTTGGCTGGCCGAGGCGGCCGAACCGTTCAGCCAGCCGAGCCAGGAGGCGAAGATGACGGTGAAGATGACGCCCGACACATATTCGGGCGTCGCCGTCGAGGCGATCGAGGCGACGGACAGCGTTCGATCCGTTCGCGAGCCCTCGCGCATGCCGGCCAAAATGCCGATCAGCAGCGAAATCGGCACCATCACCGCCAGCACGCAAAGCATCAGGATGCCGGTGGCGCCGAGTGCGGGAAAGAGCTTTGACGCAACGGTGGTCTTGAATTTGGTCGAACAGCCGAAATCGCCTTCCAGGATGCCGGAGAATTTCGGTTCCAGCGGTTCATTGCAGAAGGAAAACCGCTGCGTCGGCTTGCCCGTCACCGGATCGGTCACCGGCTGCTTGGGCAGGACACCCAGCCACTGGCTGTAGCGCGCGAAGAAGTTCTGCCGGTAGCCATGGTTGACCAGCCAGCTTTCGAGCTGCTCGGCGGAGGTGTGCATTTCTGTCTGGCTGATCGCCAGCTTCTTCAAATTCGGCTCGAGATTGATCAGGAAGAAGACGATCATCGTCAGGCACAGCATCGTCAATGCCATGGTGCCCAGGCGCCTGATTACGAAAGAAAGCATGGCGGTCCCCTGCCGGTCTGGTTGGGGTTGGAGCCAGCTTGAACAACCAGCTTTGCCGTTGCCGGCAGAGTTGGCCCTCAAACCGGCCCTCGAATGCGATCAACCCTGTTTTATTGCATGGTCCTTGCTGAAGAGTCCGCAACTTTTTGCTGCGCCGGCTTCAGGTCCTGGACCCCTGCGAGGAGTGATGGGGAGGAGGCGAACCGCCCCCTCCCAATCTGTCCGATCAGGCCTGTTCGAGCCAGATCTTGCCGTAGTCGCGCTCGTACGTCGGGTGCATCTTGTAGTTTTGCACCGCCTTGACCGAGTGGCTGTAGAGCTTGCGCCAGTAGGGCTGGATGATGATGCCGGAATCCTGCAGCGTCTGCTCGATATCCTTCATCATTTCCTTGCGCTTCGCAGCGTCGGCGACCGACAGCGCCGCGTTGAGCTTGGCATCCCAGTCCGGGTTCGACCAGGCAGCTTCGTTCCATGCCTCGCCGGTCCGGTAAGCGATGGCCAGCACCTGGACGCCGAGCGGGCGCATATTCCAGTTGGTCATCGACAGCGGGTACTTCGTCCAGTCGTTCCAGAACGTCGAGCCCGGCAGCACCGTGCGCTTCACCTTGATGCCGGCGTCGCGAAGCTGGGCGGCGATGGCGTCGCCGGTGTTCTTGTGCCAGTCCTCGTCGACGGTGATCAGCTCATGCTCGAAATCGGCCTGGCCGGCTTCGGCCATCAAAGCCTTGGCCTTGGCCGGATCGCGGGCGATCTTCGGCAGTTCGAAATACTCCGGATGGATCGCGCAGACGTGGTGGTTCTCGGCGACGGTGCCGGCATTGCCGTAACCAAGCTGCAGGACCACGGCGTTGTCGACGCCGAGCTGCAAGGCCTGACGAACCTTCTGGTTGTCGTACGGCTTGTTGCTGACGTTGGTGCGGCACACGATGGTTGCCGCGGTTACGACTTCCGACTTTACCAGGTCCAGGCCGTCGAGGATCGACACGTAGTCCGCCGAAGTCTCGAAATTGGTGTGGACTTCGCCAGCCTCGAAAGCGCTGACCATGGCCGCCGGATCAGTGCCGTAGTCGATGAATTCGATGCCGTCGAGGAAGACCTCGCCGTCCCACCACTTGTTGTCTTCACGGCGCTTGTAGACCACCTTCTGGCCGACATCGTAGGACACCAGCTCGAACGGGCCGGTGCCGATCGGGCAGGCTTTGAAGTCGCCGCCCTTTTCGTCGAAGCTCTTGTGAACGATCAGGCCGGGGTAGTCGCACATGTTGGGGATCAGCGCGATGTCGGGCTTGGTGAGCTTCAGCACGACCGTGTGGTCGTCCGGCTTGGAGACGGCACTTTCGTCGAGCTTGTCGTCCTTGACCAGTGAGCCGAGGCGGCCAGGCATCGAATTGCCCTCGGCCTTCTTGTCGGCCCAGCGCTTGAGGTTGAAGATGACGTCATCGGCGGTGAAGGCATCGCCGTTGTTCCAGGTCACGCCCTTGCGCACATGCAGCGTGTACTGCGTGGCGTCGTCGTTGACGTCCCAGCTCTCGAGCAGATAGGGCCGGAAGGTGTATTCGGTCGTGTACTTGACCAGCGGCTCAAGCGCCTGGCGCTCGGCATTGGCTATTTCCGACCAGTCGGCCTTGCGCGGATCTTTGGGATCCTTGATCCATTGGGCGACCTTCAGGATGCCGCCTTTCTTGCCCTGAACTTCTTCTGCCTTGGCCGGCGTCGGGTCTACCAGTCCGAGCATGCCATAGGCCATCGCCGTGGACGCGCCGAAGACGCTGGCCAGAGCGAGGAATTCGCGGCGATCGACCCTACCTGCCTTGGCTTCTTCGGCCATGGCCACGATATGATCGGGAACGCGATCGCCATTACTCTTGTAGATTGTCATGACTTAACTCCCATTGTTGGCTTTCCGCCTTTTACCATTCCGCATCCCTGCCGTGATGTCAAAGACGGCATGGATGGGAACATGTTAGGGAATGTGCAACTTTGGAAGGAGAGCGGTTCGCGCGATAGCGACAGTCTTGACGCAAATTTGCTAGTGCGCCCAGATTCCGCCTGAATCTTTCTTAGGCGATTAAATTGATACATTTGGGCAGCTTAAGACAGCGCCAGCGCCGGCCGTGGTAAGGGCCAGAGGCTCAATATTCCTTTTCGTAGAAGATGCCGCCCTTGGCCTCGCCGCCATCATTGGCCTCGCCGCGCAGCTTGACGCCGCGCCCGACGTTCAGATCGATCGTCGCCTTGCCCGAGCCCGGCTTGTCGCCCTTCTGGATCGTCACATAGGTGCGGTCGTTGAGGTATTTGCCCGCCGACACGGCAGTTCCGCCCTGATCGTCCGTGGTTACATCCAGATCGTCGACGCCGATTGCGCTGCGCAGGTTTTCGAGCAGCGAGGTCGAGCCGCCGACGCCCGCCAGTTGCCCGGCCGCCTCGGCCAGCTGGGCGATCTGCAGCGGCGACAGGTTCGACATCGAACGGCCGAAAATCAGCTGCGCCAGCACCTCGTCCTCCGGCAGCGCCGGCACAGAGGAGAAGGTGAATTTCGGATTGGTCGCCTCGCCCGACACGACGATGGTGACGGTGGTGCTGGTCGTTGTCGAGGTCGCGGTCAAATTGAGATAGGGCACCAGCGAGCCCGAAAAGCCGACCGTGCCCTCGGTGAAGGTCAGCCGCTTGCCGAGGATCGACAGCCGCCCGCGCTGCAAGGTGAAGGTGCCGACCGCTTGCGGCGAAGCCGCGGGGCCGGTCAGCCTCAGCGAGCCGCCGAGCTCGGCGTCGACACCCCTGCCCTGGATGAAGATCTGGTTCGGCGCATTGACGGTGACGTCGAGGACGAGCCCGCTGCCGCCACCACCGCTGGCAGCGGCCGGGCGCAAGGCCTTGTCCTGCGCCCGCACACTGGCGGGCGCGTTCTTGTGCTTGACGCCGAGCGCGGCCAGCGAGCCCGGCAGCTTCTCGGGAACGGTGATGACGGTCTTGGCCAGGTTGACGGTGCCCGAAATCACCGGCGCCGAGGTCAGCGGGCCTTTGATGGTCAGATCGCCGCCGAGATTGGCAGTCACGACACGCCCGTCGGTGTAGCGGCCATCGACCAGCTTGATCGACAGGTCCGCCGGAAAACCTTGCGCCGGATTGATGCCGACCGTGCCGCTGGCCGACAGGCTGCCGCGCGTCGATAGCGTGCCGGTCAGCCGGTTGATCCGGGCAACGCCATTGCCGATCGAAACGTCGGCGGCAATGTCGTTGACCGCAAGGCCCGAGCGCGCATCGACCAGGCGGGCGCCGGACGTGCTGACCGTGCCGCCGATCACCGGCGATGTCGCTGGGCCGCGCACCTGGACATTGACGTTGGCCGTGCCGCTCAGTGACAGGCCTTGCGCGGCGAGCTTGGCGGCGAGGAAGGAAAACGGCACCTTGCCGTTGAAGTCGAGCACCAGCGCCGGCGTTCCCGCTGTGGTGACGCTGCCGCCGCCGATGAGGCCGAGCCCGGCGCCATCGCTGATATCGGCGTTGAAGGTGAGTTTCTTGCTGGCGAACGTTCCGGAGGAAGAAACGGTCATGCCGCCAAGGCCGGCGCCACGCGTCTGCGATGTCTGCACACCGCCGGCGTCGATATTGAAGGCAACCGCCGGATTGGCTGGCGCGCCCGTCACCTTCACTGTCCCGGAAATCGAGCCGGCGGCATCGAGGCCGGGCGAGAAACTGTTGGCCAGCGACGCCGGGACCTTCGAGAGCGCGGCATTGATGTCGAGCGCCTGCCCGACCTTGCCGGTCACCGTCGCCGTGCCGCCACCGAGATTGAGCACCAGCCTGTCCAGCGTCGTCGTGCCGTTCGCGATGCTGATGGTCGAAGCCTGGGCGATGGCCGCCTTGATGCCCTGCACCGTGGCCTGGCCGGAAGCGAGTTCGATGGTGGTCGTGCCGCCGGCCACCTTCACCCGGCCCACGGCCTTGGCCGGGATGCCCTTGACGGTGGCGCCGCCGGAAAAGCCGGTCCAGTCGCCGTCGCGCTTCAGATCGACATCGATGCCGCTGATGGCGGTGCCGCCGGAGATGACGCTGTCGGCGCGGATTTTGCCGGAGATGACCGGGGCGGCGAGATAGTTGGCGACCAGCGCATCGATCGACACCGTCTTCGCCTGCAGGTCACCGCGGGTGATCGATGCTGTCGCAGCCTTGACGGCGACGTTGGGGCCGTCCGCGGTCTTGGAGAAGGTGATGGTGCCGCGCACGTCGCCTTCGGCCTTTTCCAGCGCAAGTGCGGCCAACGGTCCGATGTCGGGCAGGTCGAGCGCAATGGTGCCGACCGGCACGAAAGCCTCGTCGAGCGCGAGGTCGCCGGAAATCTTGTTCTTGCCCAGCGACAGCAGCAAGCCATTGATGGCGCTCTTGCCGTCGGCCGTGGCAAGCACCGCACTGCCTTGCAGCGCCTGCCCCGCAACATTGCCGGTCAATTGCACATTGGCCGCCGGACTGGCGGCATCGGCCTTGCCAGTGGCCGTCAGCTTCAGCCCGGTGATTTCGCGTTCCGCCACCAGCAGCCGGTCGCTGTTGACCGTCAGCGACAGGTCCGGCGCCAGGCTCGGCCCCTGCGCGTTGAGCGCAAAGGATATGGCGCCCTTGGCGTCTTTCGACAGCAGCGAGACGTCGGAGAGAGCGCCCTTGATGTCGGCGCTGACCTTGTTGTCGGCGAGGCTGGCCTGGCCGTCAGCGGTCAGCGCGCCCGACACCAGCTTGACCGGACTGGCGGTGACATTGCCGTTGGCATCCCGCTTCAGCGTGGCGCTGAGTTTAGTGCGCTCCGCCAGCAAGCCGCGCGCCGCCGCAGGCAGCGCCGCCGACAAGGCATCGGCATTGAGGTTGAGGTCGATGGCGCCGTCGGCGAACGAGACGCGGCCATTGAAGGCTGCGCCCAGTGCATCGCCCTGTACCGAACCGCTGTCGATGGTGATGGCGTCAGCCGCCAGACTGCCAGCGACCTTGGCGGTGACCTTGCCGGCAATGAGCGGCGCGATGGTTGGATTTTTCAGCCCGATCTTGTTCGCCGTCACCGTGCCCGTGATAGGACCGGTGCGGCTTTTCACATCGAATGCATCGGAGTGCAGCGCCAGCGTGATGCCTTCGACCTTGGTGTCATTCGTCGCCACCGAAGGCAGCACCGCCGAGATATCAAGCTTGGCTTGCGCAGCCTGCCCCGCCGCCTTCACCGACAGCGCCTGCAATTCGAGCTTGATCGGGCTCTCAGTGCTGCCAAGCGTCAGCGGCAGGCTCGGACCGGACGACGTCAGGTCGATTGCGAAATCGCTGGCGCCGTTCGGGTTGATGGTGCCGGCCGCCTTGCCAGAGATTTTTTCGCCCGACAGCGTCGCCTGATCAAGGACGACCCCGCCAGCCATCGAATAGCTGCCGGCTGCATCGAGATCGAGCGGACCGAGCCCGGCCTGGCGGGTCTGGCTGGTCCCGGCGCCGGCCAGCTTTGCATTGAAGCGGATGTCCGGGTTTCCCGACGACCCGGTGATTTGCGCGGTGCCGTCAAGCGTGCCTGCAGCGTCGAGGCCTGGCGAAAAATCATTGGCAAGGGCCGCCGGCAAGGCCGAGAAGGTCGCCGCCAGATCGAGCGTCTGGCCTGTCGTGCCGGAGAGCGTCACCGACCCACCGCCGAGATCGACCACCAACCTTTGAATGCTGGTCACGCCATCGGCGATCGTCAGGCTCGATGGCTCGGTGATCGCCGCCTTGATGCCGCGCACCGTCGCCTCGCCGGACGCGATTTCGACGCTGGTCGTGCCGCCGGCGATCTTCGCCCGCCCGGCAGCCGTCGCCGGGATGCCGGCGATGGTGGCGCCACCCGTGAAATTGGTCCAGTCACCGTCTCGCTTCAGGTCGACGCCGATACCGCGGACGACGGTCGTTCCCGAGGTCACGCTGTCGGCCTTGATCGTGCCGGAGATCGCCGGGCTGTTGAGATAGTTGGCGATCAGCGCGCTGACGGTGATTGCCTTGGCCGCCACATCGCCGCGCGCAATCGACACGCTGGCCGCATTGATGGTGACGGTGGGCGTCTCCCCGTCCTTGGCAAAGACGACGGTGCCGCCAATATCGCCGGCTACCGTCTGCCCGGCCAGCGAAGCTAGCGGCGCGATATCGCGAGCGCTAATCGTCAGCGTGCCCAGCGGCAGGAAATGATCGTCCAGCGCGAGATCGCCAGACACCTTATTGTCGCCCAGCGCGACGCTGAGCCCGTTGATGGAACGCTTGCCGTTGCTCGTCACCAGCGCCGCTTTGACCGCGAGCGGCTGCTCGTCGACCGAGCCGGTCAGCGAGACTTGCGCTGCCGGACTTGCGATGTCCGCCTTGCCGGATGCGGTCAGCTTGATGTCCTTGACCGTGCGCCCCGACGCCGTCAGGCTGGCGCTGTCAGCCGAAACGCTGAAATCCGGTGCGTTGCGCGCGCCGCTTGCCGTCAGCGCGAAATCGACGCCGCCGGCGACCGGCACGCCAACCAGCGAAGACAGCACCGAGACGTCGCCGAGCTTGCCCTTGATATCGGCCTGGATGTCGCTCCCTTGCGCGCTGGCCGTGCCGCTGGCGCTGAGCGAACCGGAGGTGAGTTCGATCGAATTGGCGGCAAACGCGCCCTGTGGATCGCGGGTCGCGGTCGCCGAGAACTTGACCCGTTCGCCAAGCAGCGAACTGATCTGCGGCGGCAGCGCTGTCGACACCGCATCGGCATTCATCTTCAGCGTCATGGCGAGGTCGGCCAAACTGACCTTGGCGGTCAGCCCGGCATTGAGCGCATCGCTGCGCAGCGTGCCTTCGTCGAGCGATATCTCATCCTTGCTGATCGTGCCGGCCAGAGAGGCCGTCAGTTTGCCGGTGATCAGCGGCGCCAGCGTCGCCACGTCGGTCTTCAGGCCGGCTGCCGACAGCGATACGCTCACCGGGCCGGCGCGGTTTTCGATATCAAAACCGTCGGAATGGATCTGCGCATCCAGATTGTTCACCTGGGAGCCGCCCGCCACCACCGAGACAAGCGAAGCGCTGGCGTCGATCATCGGCGCCTTGCCATCGCCGAACGCGCGCGCGGTGACATTGTTGATGGCGACCATGATCGGCTGCGCCGGGGTGCCGACATTGACCGTGACCGGCTCAGCCTTGGAAGTGAGTTCGACCGAAAGGTCACTGGCGCCCTTCGGATCGACCATGCCTGAGGCGGCGCCGTGGATGGCGCCGCTCTCGATCGTGGCTCGCTCGATGTCGACGCCGCCGGCCGTGGTCGCGGTGCCGGCGAGGTCGAAACTGGTCTTGCCGGCAAACAGCGACTTGAACTGTTCCGGCAGAAAACCTTCGAACGAACCGTCGCCCTTGGCCTCGATCCGGTTGCCCTTGTCGGTCAGCTGATGACGGCCGGTGAGCTGGGTGACGATCTGTCCGTCGACCATGAAAGTGCCGACGCCGCTCCAGTTGGCCAGCGGCCCGGTGCCGGAGACGACGATGTTGACCGGCGGCGCGCCGGGCAGTTTGAGCAGATTGGCGATGATGCCGCCGACGGGCTCGGATGCCTTGAGGTCGAGGTCGAGCTTGTTCTCATCAGGCGCGAAGTGGATGTTGGCGTCGACATTGCCTTGTTTGCCGTCATGGCGGGTGATGTTGAGCACCGTCTGGACCGCCAGCGGAGATGCATCGACCTTGGCCGATCCCTTGGCGGCGAGTTCGGCAATGCCGCTGCCGGCAAGTTGCTGGCCGAGCGCGATCTCCGGCAGATCGATTTCTCTGATATCGAGCGAAACCGGCAGACCGCCCGACCCGCTTTTGCTCGGCTCGGTGCTCGCCACCGGCAGCCGCGCCAGTTCGATGCGCTCGGCAGCGATACGGTCGGCGCTGAAATTCTTCGACAGCAGCGCCAGCGGCGACCAGTCGACGGCCACTTTTCGCGCCACCAGCCAGGCGCCGTTGCGGTCTTCCAGCACGACATGGTCGACCGTCAACGCGCCCGACCAGATGCCATCAATGCCGCTGACCGTGACCTTGCTGTCCCCCGATGAGGCCATAGACGAGATGATGCCGGCAAGATTTTCACGGCCGCGCTCGGTCTTTGTCAGCACGACCAGCGCGCCGACGGCCGCCGCCAACACGATCAGCAGCGTGTAGAAAAAGAGGCGTAGGATGCGTTTCAAAATCTTCATCGTCAGAACGCCTGTCCGATGCCGGCATAGATGCCGAAACGCGGATCGCCACGTTCGCGGTTGAGCGGCAGCGCGGCGTCGATGCGCAGCGGCCCGAACGGCGTGATGTAGCGCAAGCCGACGCCGGCGCCGACCTTCATGTCGGAAAAGTCGGGCGTCGATTTGGTCGAGACAGTGCCGGCGTCGACGAACGGCACGATGCCGATCGTGTCGGTGATCGCGATGCGCATCTCGACCGATGTCTCGAAGAAGGACAGCCCGCCGATCGGCTTGTTGTTTATGTCCCTCGGACCAATGCCTTGGTAGGAATAGCCGCGCACCGAACCGCCGCCGCCGGAATAGAAGCGCCGGTCGGCCGGAACATGTTCGAGGCTGGTGCCGACGATCGAACCCACCGCAACGCGTTCGGCGAGCACGAATTTCGAAGCCGTATCGACCGACTGATAGGCAGACCCCTCGCCCTTCAGCTTGAGGAAGGCAGCACCGCTCATAATGTCGTAGCTCGGCTCGGCATAGGCCAGCACCCTGAAGCCGCTGGTCGGATTGAGGCGGTTGTCCCTGTTATCATAGACATATTGCAGCGGAATGCTGGCGATCAGGTAATTGTGCTTGCCGAAGGCGTCGGTGACCCTGGAATAGTCGAGCGCGATTTCGACCGAAACCGTCTGCTTCTTGTCGATGTCATAGGACAGGCCGGTGCTGCCCTTGACCGAGAAATGGTCGTAAGCGTCGGGATGTTCGAACACGGTCTTGACGCTGGCGATGAATTTCGAGGCTGGCCCAACCACGCCCGGCTTTTCGAACATGATGCCGGCATTGTAGTTGAGTTCGCCGAGATCATTGCTGCCGATGCCGCTGATCTTGCCGTCGATACGCAGCTTTTCGGCCCGGCCGAACAGATTGCGATGGCCCCAATAGCCTTCGAGGCCAAGCCCTTCGGTGTTGGAGACGGTGCCACCGACGCCGAAATAGCGCGGCTTGCGCTCGCTGACCTGGACGCCGATCGGGATGTTGCCGTCGGCGTCTAGCTTCTCGGCTTCCTTCAGCGTGACGCTGTTGAACACTTCGAGCCCAAGCAGCCGGTCGCGGGCATCGTCGATCTCGTCAGGCGAATATTGCCGGCCGCGTTTCAGCCCGGTCATGTATTCGGTGAACTCGCGATCGACCTTCTCGGTGCCCTCGACGGTGGTGTCGCCATAGCCGGCTACCGGACCTGCGGCCACCGTCAGCGTCACGTCGAGCGTCGAAGTGTTGTGCTCGGCGACGATCTGCCGGTCGGTTACACGGGCCAGCGGCCGGCCCTCCTGCTTCAGCGCCCGCACGATCAGCGCCTCGGCCTTGAGCACAGCGCCCGAACCGGCATCGCCGCCGGCGATCAGGCCGAAATCGGCGCTCGCCAGCCCAGCCGCATCGCCTTCCAGCCGGATGTTGCCGAGCGTGAATCTGGGCCCGCTGGCGATGCTGATCACCACCGGAATCGGCTGCGGACCTGTGAATTCGGCGTCCGGCGGCAAATCGTCGAGCGCCTTGCCCTGGATGGTGATGGTGACGACGCCTTCATAGCGGGCATCCGCATAAAGCGCCGCGACCAGCTGCTCGCGGTCGCTGCGCGCCTTGGCCAGCAGGCCGAGCGAACCGGAGACCGGGCGACCCTCGTCGGCTTTCAGCGTCGAGGCGTTTTCGAGCTTCTTGACCAGATCCTTGTCGGCATCGGGAACTTCGATGCTGACCGAATAGCGCAGCGGGTCGACGATATCGGCGTCCTCGTCGTTGGACGAACCCCACAATTTGATGCCGAAAATCTCGAAGGCGGCCGCCGATCCCGATTCGGCGGCGAGCACGGTCGAACACACCAACGCCAAAATCAGCGCGCGCCAAAGCGCACGCCGTGGCGCGGTTCCTTTCGACATCTGCGCTTCACACGCCGGCATTAAGACAACCTAGGTTACAAAACTAAAATTGGAATGAAGTTTTGAAGCGCTCGTAAAGGGGCCACAATCCAATTGTCTGAAATAGGCAGGGCTTGGAATTCACACCTTTTGCGTTGCCGCAAGAAAGCGTGATCCCTTTCCCTGTGGATGAACTATCGGCATACCGGTCATTGGCCGGCTTGGGAACCGTTGGCAGGCGGAAACCTGCCCGTCCTCGTGTTGACAAGCTTGACTGAAGCTTGAACAAGCCTTGGACGTCAGCAGTGTCTGGAGGGTGTTATGGCAATGCGCGCGGCTCGTGGTCTGTCTATCCTGATCCTTCTCTTTTTCGCCTGGGGAGCTATCGCGCAAGCGGCAGAAGCCCGCCGGGTGGTGACCTCAAACAATTCCGACTATTTCGGTTTCGATCTCAGATCGGACCAGAATGTCAGCCTAGATCAGTGCAAGACCACATGCCTCGGCGACCCCGCCTGCCGCGCCTTTACTTACAACACCAAGGCCAAATGGTGCTTTCTCAAATCCGACTATAACCAGTTGAAACCGTTCAGTGGTGCGGTTGCCGGCAAGGTCGTCAACGTCGATGGCGACCCCGATATCGGCGCCCCGCCGGCACTCACTTTCTTTCCCAACTGGATGGACGACCAGGCCCAGCAATACCGCAACAAGCTGACCGATCCGGCCTATGACAAGCCGACCGAGGGCCTGGAAGCGCTCCGCGCCGCGGCCGAACAGGCCGCGCTGACCGGCGACCATGGCCAGGCCATGAACAAATACGAGGCCGCGGTTTCGGTCCTGCCCGATGACGGCCAGCTCTGGCTCGGCCTGGCGCGCGAAACGTTGGCCATACAGCCGGCTAGCGGCAGCTCCGAATCCTACAATCTGCCGGTCAAAGGCACCTCCGCCGCCATCAACGCCTACAAACTGCTGCGCACCACCAAGACCCGCGCGGAAGTGCTGGCGCTGCTCGGCAACGGCCTAGACCGCCGCGATCTCTACCGTCCGGCCCTGCAGGCCTATGAAGCGAGCCTCGCCCTGGTCAGTTCGCCGGCAGTCAAGGCCGAATATGAGGACCTCAAGGCCCGCAAGGGCTTCCGCGTCATCGATCATTCGGTCGACGCCGACACCAGCGCGCCGCGCATCTGCGCGCAGTTTTCCGAGGAACTGGTCAAGACCGGCGTCGATTACGCCCAGTTCGTCACCGTCGACAACCAGCCGCCCAAGGGCGTCGAAGCCAAGGACAAGCAGATCTGCGTCGAAGGCCTGGAACATGGCCAGCATTACGAAGTGACCTTCCGCGCCGGCCTGCCGGCGGCTATCGGCGAGGTCACCGCCGCCCCGGTGGTGTTGTCTATCTATGTCCAGGACCGCGCGCCGTCCGCCCGCTTCACCGGCGACAGCTTCGTGCTGCCGGCCGGCGCCCGCCGCGGCATTCCGGTCGTGACCGTCAACATGACCGCCGCGCAGATGAAGCTCTACCGCATCGGCGATCGTTCGCTGGCGCAGCTTCTGTCCGGTTACCAGTTCCTGAAGCAGCTCGACGGCTACGACATCTCAAGCATTTCCGACCAGATGGGCGAGCCGGTCTGGCAGGGCCAGCTCGACATCGCCAACGACCTCAACAAGGACGTCACCACCTCGTTCCCGGTCGACGAGGCCTTGCCTCAGCGCAAGCCCGGCGTCTACGTGCTGACCGCGCAACCGGTCAACGCAAATGGCGACGACGACGATTACAATTCGCTTGCCACGCAGTGGTTCGTCGTCTCCGACATCGGTCTGTCGACCTATACCGGCCAGGACGGGTTGAATGTCTTCACCCGCTCGCTCGGCACCGCCAAGCCAATTGCCGGCGCCGAACTGACGCTGCTGGCCAGGAACAATGAAATCCTTGGTACCGCAACGTCGGACGCTGAAGGCCACGCCGTCTTCAACCCCGGCCTGACGCGCGGCGACGGCGGCATGGTGCCTGCCGTGCTGATGGCCAAGCAGGGCGACAACGACTTCGTCTTTCTCGACATGGGCCGCGCCGGCTTCGATCTTTCCGATCGCGGCGTCTCCGGACGTGCCGCACCTGGCGCGCTCGATGTCTATGCCTGGACCGAACGCGGCATCTACCGCGCCGGCGAGGATGTGCATGTCGCGGCCCTTGCCCGTGACGGCGCCTCCAAGGCGGTCGAGAACCTGCCGCTGACCTTCATCTTCACCCGTCCCGACGGCGTCGAGAACCGCCGCATTGTCGCCGACGGCGTCTCGGCCGGCGGCTATGCCGTCGACCTGCCGCTTGAAGCCAACGCCATGCGTGGCACCTGGACGGTGTCGATCTACACCGATCCCAAGCAGGCCGCCGTTTCCAGCCAGATGTTCCTGGTCGAAGACTTCGTGCCGGATCGCATCGAATTCGACATGAAGTCCGACAAGCAGGAGATCGCCCAGGGCGAAACAGCCAACATCAACATTGACGGCCGCTTCCTCTATGGCGCGCCGGCTGCCGGCCTGGCACTGGAAGGCGAACTGACGCTGTCGACAGCGCGCGACTGGGACCGTTTCGCCGGCTATTCGTTCGGCCTCGCCGACGAACAGTCGGCCGAGCCTTCGGTCACCCCGTTCACCGGTCTTCCCGTGGTCGGCGATGACGGCAAGGCGACCTTCCCGGTCACGGTCGATCAGTTGCCCGCGACGACCAAGCTGGTCGACGCCAAGGTGACCGTGCGCATGCGCGAAACCGGCGGTCGCGCCATCGAGCGCTCGCTCAACATCGGCATCCGCCCGCAAGGCCACATGATCGGCATCCGCCCTGATTTCGAGGACAATGAAGTGCCGCAGGGCGGCACCGCCAAGTTCAGCCTGATCGCGGTCGACCCCGACGGCAAGCGCGAAACGCTGAAAGGCGCACAGTGGTCGCTGGTCAAGGTCGAACGCAATTACCAGTGGTACCGCTCCAACAACTCCTGGAACTACGAGCCGGTGACCTTCACCAAGTCGATCGCCAACGGCACCGTCGACCTCAACGCCGATGCCGAGGCGACCGTGACGATGCCAGTCGACTGGGGCCAGTACCGGCTCGAGATCGAGACCGCCGACCCCGAGGGTCCGGCAACCAGCTATGAGTTCGACGCCGGCTGGTATGTCTCTTCGACCTCCACCGAAACGCCCGACGGGCTCGAAATCGCCCTCGACAAGGACGCTTATGCCGCTGGCGAAGTGGCCAAGCTGAAAGTGTCGCCGCATTTTGCCGGCGAACTGCTGGTCACCATCGGCGCCGACAAGCTGCTCAAAACCGTCACGGCAACCGTTCCGGCCGGCGGCAGCACGGTCGACATCCCCGTCGGCGACGACTGGGGTGCCGGCGCCTACATCACCGCAACCCTGTTCCGCCCCGGCGATGCGCAGGAGACGCGCATGCCGGCGCGCGCCATCGGCGTGAAATGGCTGACGGTCGATCCGGGCTCGAAGAAGCTCGCCGTCACCTTGACGCCGCCGGACAAGACCATGCCGCGCCAGCAGCTGTCGATCCCCGTTTCGGTCGCCGGCGTGGCGCCTGGCAGCAATGCCTATGTCACGGTCGCGGCCGTCGATGTCGGCATTTTGAACCTCACCAACTACAAGGTGCCGGATCCGGAGGACTGGTATTTCGGCCAGCGCATGCTGGGGCTTGAAGTCCGCGATATCTATGGCCGCCTCATCGACGGCTCGCTCGGCACCACCGGCAAGCTCAGGACCGGCGGTGACGGCGCCGCCATGCAGACGCAAGGCAGCCCGCCAACCGAAAAGCTGGTGGCCTTCTTCTCCGGCCCGGTCCAGCTCGACGCCGACGGCAAGGCAAGGATCGACTTCGATATCCCGCAGTTCAACGGCACCGTGCGCGTCATGGCTGTCGCCTGGACCAACGATGCCGTCGGCCATGCCACGACCGACGTCATTGTCCGCGATCCGGTGGTGATCACTGCCGGCCTGCCGCGCTTCCTGGCGCCCGGCGATGCCGCCGTCATGCGGCTCGACGTTGCCGACACGGACGGCCCGGAAGGCGACTATGCCCTGTCGATCGCAACGACAGGCGACCTCTCGACCGGTGACAAGCCGCTGCCCGAAAAGCTGACGCTGGCCAAGGGCAAGCGCCAGACGCTGACCGTGCCGCTGATTGCACAGACCGCGGGCAATGCCTCGATCACCATCAAGCTCGCCCATGGCGACGGCACCGCCGTCGAACAGACGCTCTATGTGCCGGTGCGTCCGGCGCAATTGCCGGTCACCACCCGGCTGGTCGTCGACCTCAAGGGCAATGGCGGTTCGCTGCGCGTCGACAAGGAACTGCTCGCGGCAAGCCTGCTCGACGGCGCCTCGGTCAGCGTCGGCGTTTCGCAGGCAGCCGCCTTCGACGTGCCGTCGCTGCTGATGACGCTCGACCGCTACCCCTATGGTTGCGCCGAGCAGACCACCAGCCGCGCCATGCCGCTGCTCTACGTCAACGATCTGGCGTCCTCCATCGGCATGGCAAGCGACCCCGATCTGCACGACCGCGTCCAGGCCGCCATCTACAAGGTGCTGAGCTACCAGGCTTCTGCCGGCAGCTTCGGCTTGTGGGGTCCGGGCTCCGGCGACCTGTGGCTCGACTCCTATGTCACGGACTTCCTGACCCGGGCGCGCGAGCAGAACTACGACGTGCCGGCCCTGGCGATGAGCCAGGCGCTGAGCAACCTGCAGAACTCGGTCGGTTACGACCAGGACGTTCAGGACCGCGGCAGCGAAATCGCCTACGCGCTCTATGTCCTGGCTCGCAACAAGAAGGCCTCGGTCGGCGATCTGCGCTACTACGCCGACACCAAGCTGGAAGCCTTCTCGAGCCCGATGGCCGTCGCCCAGCTGGCGGCGAGCCTGGCGCTCTACGGCGACGCGCAGCGTTCGGAAGCGACCTTCCAGACGGCGCTGCAGCTGGCCAAGGCGACCACCGAGTACGACTACTACCGGTCCGACTATGGCTCGCGGCTGCGTGACGGCGCCGCGATCCTGGCGCTCGCCGCCGAATCGAAGCCGGTGCCGACCATCGTGCCGGAGTTGATCAAGCTGGTGGCGAGGGAACGCGCCGATGCCCGCTGGACCAGCACGCAGGACGAGTCCTGGATGCTGCTGGCGGCCCGTGCGCTGAAGTCGGGCAACGACTCGATCAAGCTGTCGGTCAACGGCGCGCCGCATGCCGGTGGTTATTCCACTCAAGTAAGCGGCAGCGATATCGCCGACAGCCCGCTGACCATCGCCAACACCGGCTCGACGCCGCTGCAGGCGGTT
The DNA here is from genome assembly GCF_056403855.1 of Mesorhizobium sp. P2_E7. NCBI lineage: Bacteria > Pseudomonadati > Pseudomonadota > Alphaproteobacteria > Hyphomicrobiales > Phyllobacteriaceae > Mesorhizobium > Mesorhizobium sp. P2_E7. The sequence continues at coordinate 2,172,503 of NZ_JBFUER010000001.1, forward strand.
GTCACCACGGTCGCCTCGCCGGTCGAGCCTTTGCCGGCCGGTGGCGACGGCTTCACCATCGATCGCACCTACTACAAGCTCGATGGCACTGAGGCCAACGTCACCGAGGCGACGCAGAACGAACGCTACGTGGTCGTGCTCAAGATCTACGAGCAGAACCGCTGGCCGTCGCGCCTGCTGATCACCGACCTGTTGCCGGCCGGCTTCGAAATCGACAATCCGGGCCTGGTTTCCAGCGCCCAGCTGTCGAACTTCACCTGGCTGGCGCAGACCGACGCTGCCCATCTCGAATTCCGAGACGACCGTTTCGTCGCGGCATTCAACCCCAATGACGGCGACGGCGACCGCAACATCATGCTGGCCTATGTCGTGCGTGCGGTGACGCCGGGCACCTATGCCCACCCGGCAGCCACGGTGGAGGACATGTACCGGCCGCAATATTCGGCCCGCACCGCCACCGGCATGATGGAGATCAAGGCGCCGTAAGGCGCCTTGGCGAAGATGAACATGCCGACGGCTGCGACAATTTCCTTCTCCCCGTTCGGGGAGAAGGAACCAGCAGGCGGATGAGGGGCAGCACCATGCTCTCCAGAAAATTTCTCCGTCGAACAGGCATCGCCGCAGCTTCCCTCGCGGGCTTTGCGGCAATCGCTGCTGCTTCTCTCTGGCAGCTCGACCGCGCCTACCCACCACCCCTGCCCGAAAAACTCGCCGTCTCGACCGAAGTCCAGGACCGCGACGGCCAGCTCCTGCGCGCCTTCGCCACGCCGGACGGCTACTGGCGGCTCGACACAAGGCTCGACCAGGTCGACAAGCAGTTCGTCGACATGTTGGTCACCTATGAGGACAAGCGCTTCTGGGACCATAAGGGCGTCGACGTGCTGGCGCTGGCACGCGCGGCCGGTCAGCTCGTCACCAACGGCCATATCGTCTCCGGCGGCTCGACACTGTCGATGCAGCTTGCCCGACTGATCGAGCCGCGCGAAAGCCGCAGCCTCGGCTCCAAGCTCAAGCAGATGCTGCGCGCCATCCAGATCGAGCGGCGGCTGTCCAAGCAGGAGATCCTCGAAAGCTACCTGACCTTGGCGCCCTATGGCGGCAATCTCGAAGGCGTGCGCGCGGCCTCGCTCGCCTATTTCGGCAAGGAGCCGAAGCGGCTGACGGTCTCGGAAGCGGCCTTGCTGGTGGCGCTGCCGCAATTGCCGGAAAAGCGCCGCCCCGACCGCAATCTCGACATTGCGCACGCCGCCCGCGACCGCGTGCTGACACGCATGGTTTCATCCGGCTTGCTTGGCGAGCGCGAGGCCGCGCGCGCAGCGCTTGACGATGTCTCGGGCCTGCGCCGCAAGCTGCCGGCGCTGGCGCCGCACGCCGCCTATGCCATGCTGCCCAAGGCAGTGCCGGGCAAGCCGCTGCAGCTGACGATCCGCAAAAGCGTCCAGCAAGGGCTGGAGCAGGTGGCACGCGATGCCGCCATCAAGCTCGGCCCTCGCCTCTCGGTCGCCATGGTGATGGCCGATGCCCGCACCGGTGACATCCTCGGCGAAGTCGGTTCTGCCGATTTCTTCGATGCAAGCCGCTCCGGCTGGATTGATATGACCAAGATCGTGCGCTCGCCCGGCTCGACGCTAAAACCGTTCATCTATGGGCTCGCCTTCGAGCAGGGGTTGGTGGCACAGGAAATGCTGATCGAGGACAGCCCGGTCGATTTCGGCGGCTACCGGCCGAAGAATTTCGACATGGGCTACCAGGGCGATGTCTCGATCCGCCAGGCACTCCAGCTGTCGCTCAACGTGCCGGCGATCCGTGTGCTTGACTCGGTCGGTCCGGCACGGCTGATGGCGCGCTTCCGCCAGGCCGGCGTTAGTCCGGTGCTGCCGGTCAACGAGGCGCCGGGCCTTGCTATCGGCCTTGGCGGCGTCGGCGTGACGCTGCGCGATCTGGTCCAGCTCTATACCGGGCTCGCCAATGGCGGCAAGGCGAACACGCTGCATGACGGCACCGAACCGGCCAATGCCGAGCGCACCACCGCCACCATCCTCGACGCCCAGGCGAACTGGCAGATCACCGACATATTGTCGGGCGTGAAGCCACCCGAGGGCGCCTTGCAACGCGGCATCGCCTACAAGACCGGCACGTCCTATGGCTACCGCGATGCCTGGTCGGTCGGCTTCGACGGCCGCTACGTGTTGGGCGTCTGGGTCGGCCGCGCAGATGCGGGTGCCGTACCCGGCCTGTCCGGCTATGTCTCGGCCGCTCCCATCCTGTTCGGAGGCTTCGTCCGCTCCGGCCTCGCCGCCGTGCCGCTGCCTGGCCAGCCGGCCGGCGTCGTCAAGGCCAAGCGCGAAGACCTGCCGGTGACCCTGGCCCGTTTCGGCGCCGGCGCCGACGGGCTGGTGCAGGCAGGCCCGACCGAACCGGCGCCGACCATCATCTTTCCGCCCAACGGCGCCCGCGTCGATCTTGCCACCAACTCCGCCGAGGCCTCGCCGCTGGTGCTGAAACTGCAAGGCGGCCGCGCGCCGTTTCGCTGGCTTGCAAACGGCAAGCCGCTGGTCGGCATCGACCGCCGCCGCACAGCGACCTGGCTGCCCGACGGCGCCGGCTATTCGACGCTGACCGTCATTGATGCCGCAGGACGTGCGGCAAGCGTGAAGGTGTTCGTTGAATAGATGGCGCCAAGCGATTCAGGGGATTGGGCTTCTTCGCCTAAAACCCGGCGCGAGGCACCCCCCTCTGCCCTGCCGGGCATCTCCCGCTCAAGGGGGGAGATTGGCAGCTTCAGCGTCGTGCGCTGCCCTCGACCGTTGGCGAAAGCGGTGCGCATATCTGATCTTCCCCCTTGAGGGGGAGATGGCCGGCAGGCCAGAGGGGGGTGGCTCGCACCATACTTTGCGCAGTGTCGCTGCCATTCTCGCCACTTTGCTGGCAACCCTCCCCGCCGCCGCCGATCCCCTGCCCGCCGGCTTTGTCCGCCTGGCCGATGTCGACCCCACAATCCGCCAGGACATCCGCTATTCCGGCCTGGAAAACTTCCTGCATCGCAAGGCCGACGGCTACGACGCGCCAGTCTGCATCCTCACCCGTCAGACGGCGCAAGCGCTGTCCGGCGTGCAGAAAGCGCTCGCTTCTGACGGCCTGACGCTGGTCGTCTTCGACTGCTACCGCCCGGCCCGCGCCGTCGCCGACATGGGCAAATGGACCAGAGAAGGTGGCCCGCCCGACCCGCAATGGTATCCCGAGGTCAAGCGCGGCGATCTCATCGCCAAGGGCTATATCGGCGAACTGTCCACCCATTCACGCGGCTCGACCGTCGATGTCGCCATCGCCCGCAGCGACGGCAAAAGCACGTCGTCCGCCGCCTGTGGTGCGACCGGCGCCGGCACGCTCGATTTCGGCACCAGCTTCGACTGCTTCGATCCTACAAGCGAAACGGCCCACCGCCCATTGGCAACAGAGGCGGCGGAAAACCGTAAAATACTGCTCGATGCCATGCGCGCCGGCGGCTTCAAGAATTATGCGCGCGAGTGGTGGCACTACACGCTGGCAAACGAACCGTTTCCAAAGCAGCGCTTCGACTTCCCCGTCACTGCGAATTGAAACCACCCAGATGCTAGGGCGAATCTCGGCCGCAGCGGCCTTGCCTCCGCGCGGCCCGCTTCTAAATAGCGCCGGACCGGCCTGGAGTCAGCCCGGGCTAATATGAGGAAAATGTTTCCTCTCAGCGTAGAATATCGGCGAAAAATTGCTTCGGAGGGCCAAAAAAGGCAACGTTGAATGCATCTAATTTCTATCAATTCGATAGAGTTCAGCCGTCATCAACGGAGGCGGAAATGACCAAACCTCATTTCAGGAAACTGCTCGGCGCACTGGTCGCCACATCGATCCAGTTCGGCACGCTCGGTTTCGCGTTTGCCGATACCACCATTCTCAACGTGTCCTACGATCCGACACGCGAACTCTACAAGGCCTATGACGAGGCGTTCGCCGCGCACTGGAAGGCCGAAACCGGCGAGACGGTCACCATCCAGCAATCGCATGGCGGCTCCGGCGCCCAGGCCCGCGCCGTGATCGACGGCCTCGACGCCGATGTGGTGACGCTGGCGCTCGAAGGCGACATCAACGCCATCGTCACCAAGTCGAAGAAGATCAATCCGGACTGGCGCAAGAAGTTCGAGAACAATTCAGCCCCCTACACCTCGACCATCATCTTCCTGGTCCGCAAGGGCAACCCGAAGGGCATCCATGACTGGAGCGATCTGGTCAAGGACGGTGTCCAGGTGATCACGCCGAACCCGAAGACGTCGGGCGGCGCGCGCTGGAATTACCTTGCCGCCTGGGCCTACGCCAACGCCAATGATGGCGGCGACGAAGCCAAGACCAAGGAATTCGTCGGCAAGCTCTACGCCAATGCTCCGGTGCTCGACACCGGCGCGCGCGGCTCGACCGTAACCTTCGCGCAAAAAGGCATCGGCGATGTGCTGATCGGCTGGGAAAACGACGCCTATCTGGCGCTCAATGAATTCGGCGCCGACAATTTCGAGATCGTCTACCCGCCGACCTCGATCCTGGCCGAGCCGCCGGTGGCGATCGTCGACGCCAATGTCGACGCCAAGGGCACGCGCAAGGTCGCCGAAGCCTATCTCGGCTGGCTCTACTCCAAGGAAGCCCAGACGATCATCGCCAAGAACCACTATCGTCCGGCCAAGCCCGAGCTGGTGGATCCGGCGGATATTCCGAAAACCCCTGAAATCAAGCTGATCTCCATCGACGATCCGCTTTTCGGCGGCTGGAAGAAGGCACAGCCTTATCATTTCGGTGACGGTGGTATATTCGACCAGATCTACAAGCCGGCCCAGTGAGCTAAAATCTAGATCAGGACGACATGACCATAGCACCCGCCAAGGCGGGGTGGCGGTTCAGACAGCCGAGTGTCATTCCGGGTTTCGGACTGACGCTCGGCTTCTCGCTTGCCTACCTCACGCTCATCATCCTCATCCCCTTGTCGGGCCTCGTGTGGCGTTCGGCAGCCCTCGGTTGGACCGATTTCTGGGCGATCGCCACCGATCGCCGGACCCTCAACGCGCTCGAAATCAGCTTCGGCGCCGCCTTCATCGCGGCAGCCGTCAACGTCGTCTTCGGCACGCTCGTCGCCTGGGTGCTGGTGCGCTATCGCTTCCCCGGCCGTCGCATCGTCGATGCCATGGTCGACTTGCCCTTCGCGCTGCCGACCGCTGTCGCCGGTATCGCCTTGACCACGCTCTACGCGCCCAATGGCTGGATCGGCCATCTCCTGGCGCCGCTTGGCATCAAGGTCGCCTATACGCCGCTCGGCATCGTCGTGGCGTTGGTCTTCATCGGCCTGCCCTTCGTCGTGCGCACGGTGCAGCCGATCATGGAGGAGATCGACAAGGAAGTGGAGGAGGCAGCCGCCACGCTCGGCGCCAACCGCTTCCAGATCATCACCCGCATCCTGTTTCCAGGCCTGGCCCCGGCCATTGTCACCGGCTTCTCGCTGGCCTTCGCGCGCGGCGTCGGTGAATACGGCTCGGTCATCTTCATCGCCGGCAACCTGCCCTACAAATCGGAGATCGCGCCGCTTCTGATCGTCATCCGGCTGGAGGAATACAACTATCCGGCGGCGACCGCGATCGCGGCGATCATGCTTCTGCTGTCGTTCGTGATGCTCCTGATCGTCAATCTCGCGCAGTCATGGAGCCGCAAGCGCTATGGCTGATCCCGAGATCAAATCCTACGAGCCGCATCACGAGAGCCAGTCGGCCGCGGTAACCGAAAGCCTGCCGGTGCGGTTGCTGCTGATGGCGGTGGCCTTCGCCTTTCTCGTCATCTTCGTGCTCCTGCCGCTGATCATCGTCTTTCACGAGGCGCTTGCCAAAGGCGTGGGGGCCTACACGGAATCGCTGTCCAACCCCGATACGCGTTCGGCGATCCGGCTGACGCTGCTGGTAGCGGCGATCGCCGTGCCGCTCAACGTCGTCTTCGGCATTTCGGCTGCCTGGGCGATCGCCAAGTTCGAGTTCAAGGGCAAGGCATTCCTGACCACCCTGATCGACCTGCCCTTCTCGGTCTCGCCGGTCATCTCCGGCCTGGTCTATGTGCTTTTGTTCGGCGCGCAGGGGCTGCTGGGCGGTTGGCTGAAGGAGCATGGCATCCAGATCCTGTTCGCCGTGCCGGGCATCGTGCTGGCCACAGTCTTCGTCACCTTCCCCTTCGTTGCCCGCGAACTGATCCCGCTGATGCAGGAACAGGGCAATGGCGATGAAGAGGCGGCGCTCTCGCTCGGCGCCAATGGCTGGCAGACCTTCTGGTATGTGACGCTGCCCAACGTCAAATGGGGATTGCTCTACGGCGTGCTTCTGTGCAACGCCCGCTCGATGGGCGAATTCGGCGCGGTCTCGGTCGTGTCCGGCCACATACGCGGGCTGACGAACACCATGCCGCTGCATGTCGAAATCCTCTACAACGAGTACAACGCCGTTGGCGCTTTTGCCGTCGCTTCGCTGCTTGCCGGCCTGGCTTTGGTGACGCTGGTCTTGAAAACACTTCTCGAGATGCGCTACGGCGCCGAGATCGCCGCGACGCGCGGGCATTAGAGGGTTCTGTAAATGGAAGTTCGCGTTGCCAACGTGCGCAAGGAGTTTGACCGGTTTCCGGCCCTCCATGACGTATCGCTTGACATCAAGTCGGGGGAGTTGATCGCGCTGCTCGGGCCATCCGGCTCCGGCAAGACGACGCTGCTGCGGCTGATTGCCGGCCTGGAACGCCCCACGCGCGGAAAGATCTTCTTTGGCGACGAGGATGCCTCGCAGCGGTCGATCCAGGAACGCAATGTCGGCTTCGTCTTCCAGCACTATGCGCTGTTCCGGCACATGACGGTCGCCGACAATATCGGCTTTGGCCTGAAGGTCCGGCACGGGCCGTCGCGGCCGCCGGCGGCCGAAATCCGCCGCCGCGCATCGGAGCTGCTCGATCTCGTCCAGCTGTCCGGGCTGGAGAAGCGCTATCCCGCGCAGCTTTCCGGCGGCCAGCGCCAGCGTGTGGCCCTCGCCCGCGCCATGGCCATCGAGCCCAAGGTGCTGTTGCTCGACGAGCCGTTCGGCGCGCTTGACGCACAGGTGCGCCGCGAACTGCGCCGCTGGCTGCGTGAGATCCACGACCGCACCGGCCACACCACCGTGTTCGTCACCCACGACCAGGAAGAGGCGCTGGAGCTTGCCGACCGTGTCGTGGTGATGAGCCAGGGCCGCATCGAGCAGGTCGGCTCGGCCGACGAGATCTACGACACGCCGAACTCGCCCTTCGTCTACTCCTTCATCGGTGAATCGAGCACGCTCCCCGTCAAGGTCGAGGACGGCCAGGTCTGGATCGCCGACCGGCCGATCGGGCTCTCGGCGCCGCATGCGCCGAGCGGCGAGGCCGTGCTCTACTTCCGCCCGCACGATGTCGAACTGCTCGACGGCTGCAGCGGCTGTATCGCCGGCACGGTCGCCGCCAGCCGCCGCGTCGCCGGCACCAGGCGCGTCGAACTGGAAATCGGCGGCGAGCGCCAGCGGGTCGAGATCGAACTGCCCGTCGACCATCCGGCGGCGCAGAAGAGCCGGGTAGCGTTCAGGCCGCGGCGCTGGAAACTTTTCCCGGTGGCATAGACATCATCCGCCGACTGGCCGAAGCGAATCCGTTTGGAAGGAAATCCTACCAACCGGCTGTTTCAGCAACGCTTTTTCTCATCACCGCTCAATGGACCCGGACTGCGTGTCTGGCGGTATTGGACATCGTCCTATTATGTTGGCGCGCTATATCGAAGCATTCGAACCGGCATTCCCAAGGAGCCCTTTTCATGAAGCGATTTTTGCTCAGCGTCGCCACCGCCGCCGGCCTGGTGCTCGCCTCCTCGCAAGCCTGGTCGGCCGACAAATTGCTCAACGCCTCCTATGATGTCGGCCGCGAACTGTTCGTCCAGATGAACAAGGCTTTCATCGCCGGTCATCCCGGCGTCACCGTCGACCAGTCGCATGCCGGCACTTCTGCACAGGCGCGTGCGATCGCCGAGGGCCTTGGCGCCGATGTCGTCACCTTCAACCAGGTCACCGACATCGACTTCCTGGTCAAGAAAGGCCTCGTCTCGGCCGACTGGCAGAAGGATTTTCCCGACAACGCCTCGCCCTTCTATTCGCTGCCTTCGTTTCTCGTCCGCGCGGGCAACCCCAAGCACATCAAGGACTGGAACGACCTCGTGCGCGACGACGTCCAGGTGATCTTCCCCAACCCGAAAACCTCGGGAAATGCGCGCTACACCTATCTGGCGGCGACCGCCTACGCCAAGGAAGCCTTCAAGGGCGATGACGCCAAGGTGAAGGAGTTCGTCACCAAGCTGTTCAACAACGTGCCGATCTTCGACACCGGCGGCCGCGCCGCCACCACCACCTTCGTGCAGCGCGAGATCGGCGACGTGCTGATCACCTTCGAGTCGGAGACGCGCGGCATCCGCAAGGAGTATGGCGACGACAAGTTCGAACAGGTCACCCCAACTGTCAGCCTGCTTGCCGAATTCCCGGTGGCGATCGTCGACAAGGTCGCCGACGAGCACGGCACCCGCGACCTCGCCAAATCCTATCTCGACTTCCTCTACACAACGGAGGGCCAGACCATCGCCGCCGAAAATGGCCTGCGCGCCCGCAACGCTGAGGTCGCGGCAAAATACAAGGCAGACTTTCCCAATGTCCGCCTGCTGACGGTGGAAGACGTCTTCGGCGGCTGGGACAAGGTGCAGAAGGAGCATTTCGCCGCCGGCGGCCTGCTCGACCAGACCTATGGCAGCCGCTGACATCGGCAGCCGGGCTGAGAACTGAACAAGAAAGCCGGCTCTTTTGCCGGCTTTTTTCGTTTTGCGCACCTAGAGACTGCTACCCGCCAGAATCCGGCGGCACATGTGAAAAACGTTACAAAGAATCAACGCCTTTGTGCCTAACCTCTCAACCGGGCGGCTTGTTCTACGCGAAACCGGGTTGTTCAGGCGAAACGTCATGATTTGCACACAAACAACCGCCAGATGCGGGTGGTTGGGGTTTTCATGAACTGAATCGGGCATGCTTACCAAAAAAGGCAAATACGGCCTCAAGGCCCTCGTGCATCTTTCCGGCCTGCCGGTCGGCCAGCTTGCATTCGTCAACGACATCGCGGTCGCCAACAACATCCCGAAGAAATTCCTGGATGCCATTCTGGGCGAACTGCGCAATGCCGGCTTCGTTCTGAGCCGCAAGGGCAAGGAAGGCGGCTATCGCCTCGCCCGGCCTGCTTCCGAGATCAAGATCGGCCATGTCGTGCGTGTCCTGGACGGCCCGCTGGCGCCGATCCCGTGCGCCAGCCGCACGCAATACCAGCGCTGCGAGGATTGCGACGAGGCGACCTGCCAGGTCCGGCACATGATGCTGGAAGTGCGCCAGGCAATCGCCGAGGTGCTGGACAACAGAAGCCTCGCCGCCATGCGCGATGCCGACAATGACGATTTTCCGGTCGAACTGACGTCGCAGATCTGATGCCTGTTGCTCAAAAAGTGGCTCGGGCCTTGAGAGCATGCACAAAATAAGTGCTGAAAGCGCGTCGCCTGAATCCGTTCACGCACGACGCGCTCCAGACGCCTGATCGTTGGAGTGGCAGCAGGCTGGGTTCAGCCGGCAAACAACTCCCTGTCCATAAAATGCAGATCGTTGGGATCGAAAAATTTCGCGGCCCACCGATCACTGGTCCCCAGGAACCATCCTGCCGAAGCGGCAGCCTGCTGCTTCACGGCAGCCACCTTCTTGCTTGCCTTCGCCTTGGGACCGGTCGCGGCCCGGTCAAGAAACTCAAAATGGTCTACCAAGGCCAGCGCCTCGATGGCAAAAACCGTCGCCACGTCACCATCCCGGATCGCCAGCAAATTGTCGCCATTCACCTCTTCCCCTTTCAGGGCGAGATTGGACGAGCCACAGTAGACCACAGCGTCAGGACTGTTAAATCCGCACACTACAAACTTGTGGTGCACCTGATGGCCAAGGCCGACGTCGGGCACTTGGTTGAATGGAGGCGGAAGCTGTGTGCCGACCGGCTTGCCGGTGACCAGAACACCGGTCTTCTTGCCTACCTCGTACAGCGATATGCCGTTCGGCGTGTCCGAAATTCCGTAGCTGAAGATCGCCTCGCTTTTATGGACCGCATTGAGGCAATCATAGACCGGATTGTCCAACCCACCATCAAGTTGCATGACCGCAAACAGAACACTGCCTATCCTTCCCTTGACGTCGGCCTCGGCTTTGACACGATCGACAACGCCGCCAAGGACCAGACTGGCGTCGCCAGCGCTGTGCGGCGAGAATGTAATGCTCATCTTGGGAACAGCAGGCGGCTTGAACGACGACGGTTTCGTCGACCACTTTGAAGCCGAAAATGCCGATTTGCTGAGATTGTCAGCCCACGATTCCTCAAAGACACCAGCGTAGGTCTTTGCCACGCCAACATCGTCGAACACGAGAACATGATTGGAATTCACATACAGTCCGGTGACGGAAAAATTGGTCGATCCCGTCAAAACCTTCTGCGGTCCATCGCTATTTGAAACTATGAGAACCTTGTTGTGGGCATAGCGGCCAAACTTGCCACGTTTGATAAGATCGGCACCTGCCCGCTTGATAAACAAAGTTTCGAATTCATCCTCGGGCTTCGGCTTGGCGGCATTGTGGTGGAGTGCCGCATTGTCGAGGATAATCCGAACGCGCTTGCTGGCGCCAAGGTCAAGCAGCGCTTTGACAACGTTCGGCTCGCTCAAGTCATATACAAAGACATCAAGCTTCAGTTTTTTGTTCGACCTTACCTCTTCAAGAATTTCGAAAATCCGATCCTGGGCAGTAAACCCGAGCCACTGATATTGATCATCGAAAGTAAATTTTTCGCCCGCCGCGTTGGTGCCGGACTGTTGTGACGTATCGAAAAGCAGACCGGCATTCTTCGGCTTGATAACGGCATCAAGCCCGAAATGTCGCACAAACGCCTGGGACTGCGTGAATCCACGGGTAAATCCAAGCTTGAGTTTACCCTTGGCAAACGTATCGACCTTGATCTGCAGCTTCACGGTCAGGCTCGGGTTCAGCGGCAGCAACGATCGCTTGTCGTTGAAGTAACGAGGCGTCACATAATAGGTATAGGTTCCGTAGACCGGCTTCAGTCCCTGATGGACGAGACCCGGAACATGCACCCAGCGAAATTTGTGAACAGGCGCATTAATGCTTGAGAACGCAGGCTCAGTGGCAAGCTGGGCATGATCGCCTGGTTTTTCGAAACTCAAATTATTTTGGATATAATACGGATCAATGCCCGGTGGTTTCACCTGTATCGTGAAACCGGAAAGTCTTTTCCTTGCCGCCTCGCCTTCGATATTGAAGGCTAGAAGTGTTTTTGCATCTCCCCGATAAGCTCTGACCGAAAATGCTCCAACTTTTGCCGTTACAGACGTCATTTGATCCCCCTTTGCCCAGGTTTCAAATTCTCAAAATTCGCATGAAAGTGCTGCTCGACGCTGGCCTTTATCCTCTTCACCCCATCAAGACCAACGAAGGTATATTACACTACAAATATTGGAGGGTATATTCGATCCGAAAGTAAATTTATCGTGCGAATCGCCAAGCGGCAGTCGCCTCCCGAAATTGGCAAGACGATAACTGTGGAATAGCGGTCGAACCGACTTCGGCTCGACAGGGCTCAGACCAGGCCGAGCCTGCCGGCTAGCCCGACCCGCTGGATCTTGCCGGTCGGTCCCTTGGGGATTTCCTGCAGAAACAGGATGTGGCGCGGCACCTTGAACTCGACGATGCGGCTGCGCGCGAAATCGCGGATATCATCGGCATCGGCGGTGGCGCCCTCGGCCAGCACGATTGCGGCCCCCACCTCTTCGCCCAGCATGGCGTGCGGCACGGCGAAGGTCACCGCTTGCGCCACCAGCGGATGATCGAGCAGCACATTGTCGACCTCGAGCGGCGAGATTTTTTCGCCACCGCGATTGATGATCTCTTTCAGCCGCCCGGTGATCTTGAGGTCGCCATCGCCGTCGATCAGTCCCTGGTCGCCGGTGCGGAACCAGCCATCGGTGAAGGCAACTTCATTGGCCGCCGGATTGTTGAGATAGCCGTCATGGATGTTGGCGCCGCGCACCGCGATCTCGCCCTTTTCGCCAGCCGGCAGGATTGTCCCCTTGTCGTCCAGGATCGTTACCTCTGGACCGGCCGGCGGGCCGACCGAGCCAGGCTTGCGCCGCGCCGGCGGCAGCCCATTGGACGTCATCTGGTGCGCCGCCTCGGTCATGCCATAGGCCTCGACCACCGGACAGCCGAAGACGCGCTCGAGGTCGCGGAACACGGCATCGGGAAGTGCGGCCGAAGACGAGCGGATGAAGCGAAGCCGCGCCGCCGCGATCGTCTCGCCATTGCGCGCGGCGCGCGCCAGGATCGCCTGATGCATGGTCGGCACCGCGCTGTACCAGCTCGGCCGGAAGTCGCCCAGCCAGCCGTAGAATTTCAGCGCGTTGAAGTCCGGCGTGCAGACAACCGCACCGCCGACTGCCAGCTGCGCGCTGAGCGCCGCCATCAACCCGTGAATGTGAAACAGCGGCATCACATTGAGACAAACATCGTCCGCCGACAGCGCAAGGGTACGGGCGATGTTGGCCATCGATGCCTTGAGATTGCGCTGCCGCAAGCCGACGATCTTCGGCCGCGCCGTGGTTCCCGACGTGTGCAGGACCAGCACGAAATCGTCGGGTCCGTTGAGCTGTGCGTCACCAGCAGCCGCCAGTTCGGCCTCGCCCGACAGGACAAATTCGCCGGCCTTGGCGCCCTCGGTCACGACGACATCGAGCACCGCAATGCCGAGCCCCTCTGCGGCGTTGCGCGCGGCTTCACCCATGCCTTGCCCGCACAGCAGAAGCTTCACGTCGAGATCGCCGAGATAGAAGCGGAATTCGTCTTCGCCGTAAGCCGGATTGAGCGGCGCCGCCGTCGCCAGCGCCGAGACCGCCAGGAAACAGCTCGCCATTTCCGGGCCGTTGGGCAGGACGATGCCGACGGCCGTGCCGCGGCGAACACCACGCCTGGCGAGATCGCCGCAGAGTTGGTCGACAAGGTCAGCGAGGCCGGCAAAGCTGAGCGGAGCCCGGTCCGGCGCCATCAGCGCCACCGCAGCCGGCTGCCAGGGCGCCAGTTGCGGAAGTGCTACCGATAGGGCCTGTTGCAAGTTCGAACCCTGAATGGCGTTCACCATGGCCTGCCGGCGCCGATTGCGCGCCCGTGGCAGACGCAGTAAAGCGATTTTCGGATGCGCGCAAGAACAGGTGGACACCGATCGGATGAGGCTGCCGTGGTTGGGAAAATCCCGGAAAGCCGACCGGACACCATCGTCCGCCGTCATTTACCATACTGAAATCATCGCCGATTTGCTGGTGCCCGAACGCGCCGAGCATGTGCGCTTCTTCAGCCGCAAGCTGGTTCGCCCCGGCAAGTTGCGTACCTTCAACAACAGGGATTTTCGCGAGCTGCTGCTGGCCGCCTTCTATCTCGGCGTCGCGGCAGTGCTGCCGATCAGCTGGTGGACCGCGATCTGCAGCCGCGTATCGGGGCTGCGCCTCAAGCGCCATACCCGCAAGGATTTCGTGCGCTACGCCGCCGCGACCCGCGCGGTGCTCGGCAACGGCATCGATGCGCGAAAGCAGTTCAGGGCCTTGCTCTACGCCAACCACCGCCGGCGTTTGCTGCTTGCCGCGCATCTCGTTCACCGCCGCTGGTCACCCGATATCCGGCTGGAGGGCCTGGAGGGCCTGCAAACAGCGTTGAAGCGCGGCCATGGCGCCATCATCTGGTGCGATCAGTTCACGGCCCAGACCATCATGGGCAAACGCGCGCTCTATGAAGCCGGCATCGAGGCGCACCAGCTCAGTGTCAGCGCTCACGGCATATCCGACTCGACCTTCGGCTTGCGCTTCCTGAACCCGCCAATCGTCCGGGTCGAGAATCGTTTTCTGAAAAGCCGGATCGTGTTCGATCGCGGCGACGCCTACCAGGTCACCGGCCGAATCCAGAAGATCCTTGGCAACAACGGCGTCGTGCTGGTGACCAACACCGTGCATGCCGGTTCGACATTCACCGAAGTCGGCATTGGCGAGCGCGGCTGGACCCACCTCGCCTCGGCGCCGACGAATTTCGCTGCCAGAGGCAAGGCGGCGCTGTTTTCCATGTCGACCTTCGAGACCGATCCGTTCCGCCAGTACCGCGCCATCCTGAGTCCCGAACTGGTGCCGGCCCTGACGGCAACCGGCGAGCCCACGACCAGAGCCGGCGGCGCCAAGAACATGACGTTGCAGGCCGAGTACATTCTGCTCAAGCGTGACCGCCTGCTGGAGGCGCTGCAACTCTATCCCGAGCAAATGATGGTCTGGTCCGGCGCCGACCGGTTCACCGAACGGCCGGAAAACGCCTTGCCCGACGACGGTGGTTCATGATTTGGCGTTGGCCAGCAGGCTGGCAACGGCGGTGACGATGTCGGCGACCGGAAGCTTGGCGTCGACCGTCAGCGCCTGCTCGTCGGCGCCAGGCGGCTCGAGGATGGCGAACTGGCTTTCGACCAGGCTTGCCGGCATGAAATGCCCCTTGCGGGCGGCGACGCGCCGCTTGGCGGTGGCAGGATCGATCTCCAGATAGACGAACACGATATCCCGGCGAAAGCCGCGCAGACGTTCGCGATAGCTGCGCTTCAGCGCCGAACAGGCGGCGACCACGCTTTGGCCGCTGCCGGTCAAATCCGCGATCCGCTCGCCAATGGCATCGAGCCAGCCTTCGCGAAGCTGATCGGTGAGCGGCTCGCCGCTCGCCATGCGGGCGACGTTTTCGGGCGGGTGCAGCCTGTCGCCTTCGACAAACACGGCCCCTTCCACTGCTGCCAGCGCCGTGCCGACGGCCGACTTGCCGCAGCCGGCGACGCCCATCACCACGATGGCCCGAGGCACTGATCCGGGAGCGCCCGTTGGCGCCTGTGCCGTCTTTTCGTCCACGGTCAGCGGCTTGCCGGCGCGCGGCCGTAGAGCAGGAGCATGGCGACGATGACGACACCATAGATGATCTGCCGGCCGGCCTCGGGCATCTGCATGACCGACAGGATGGATTGCAGCAGCGTGATCAGGATGACGCCGGCAACGGTGCCGAGATAGGAGCCGCGGCCGCCGAGGATCGAGGTGCCGCCAAGCACCACGGCGGCGATCGACGGCAGGAGATAGGCGTCACCCATCGACTGCGCCGCCTTGGAAGCATAGCCGGCCAGAAGCACCCCGCCAAAGGCCGAGAGGCCGCCCGATATGGCGAAGGCGATCATCACCACGCGCCTTGTGTCGATGCCGGAGAGATAGGCGGCACGCTCGCGGTTGCCGATGCCGTAGACGCTGCGGCCGAAGCTGGTGCGGGTCAGCACGAACACCATCGCGGCACCGATCAGCGCCCAGATGATGACGGCGTTGGGAACGCCCGGAATGGTAAAACCTGTCGCGAGATAACGCATGGCGCCGGTGGCCGAATCCTGTGGCGAGAAGCCACCGGTATAGACGACCATGAGCCCTTGCGCGACGGCGTTGGTGGCGAGTGTGATGATCATCGAGGGAATGCGCAGATAGGCGACGCCGATGCCGTTGACGATGCCGATCAGCACCCCGCAAAAGATGCCGAACGGAATGGCCAGCGCCACACCGATCGGGCCATAGGCCGCGGCCGCGGCCGCCATCATGGCGCCGACCGCCACCGACCACGGCACCGACAGATCGATCTGGCCGAGCAGGATGACCAGCATCATGCCAGTGGCGATGACACCAAGGAACGACGCCACCTTGAGCTGCTGCAAGAGATATTCAGGCGACAGGAAGCTGCGCGAATAGAGGCTGCCGAGAAACAGCAAGAGCACGATGCAGGCAAACGCGGTGAGCACCGCCGGATCGGCGCGGCGAATGAATTTGGGCATACGGTTGGCGATGCCGCTCATCGTCGTCTCGCTCACAGGAACCACTCCAGCCGGTTGCGGACCCGAAACAGGGCGAAGGCGCCAAGGCTGACCGCGATCAGCAGGATAACGCCCTGGAACAGCGGCTGCCACAGCGGATCGAAATCGAAAACGAACAAAAGGTCGCCGATAGTGCGGAAGGCAAGCGCGCCGAAGATCGCGCCGATCGCGCTGCCTTTGCCGCCGAACAGCGAAACGCCACCCAGCACGACTGCGGCGATCGAGAACAGCGTATAGGCGTTACCGCTGGCATAGGCCGCATCGCCCGTATAGGTGAAGAAGGTCAGGAACAGGCCGCCGATCGCCGCCAGCAGCCCGGCAAGCGCGTAGGCGGCGAACTTGCCGCGCCGGATCGGCACGCCGGACATGTAGGCCGCCGTCTCGGATGAGCCCGCCGCGTAGGCGGCACGGCCAAGCACCGAACGGCTGAACGGCACCCAGACGATCAGCACCACGGCGAGCAGCGTGACCAGGCTTGCCGGCACCACGCCGAACAGGCGTCCGGTGAGCGCATCGGCCAGATCCTCGTTGACCGAGCCGCCCGGGAACGGCCTGAGCAGCAGTGCGATGCCGAAATAGACGGCACCCGTGGCGATGGTGGCAACGATCGGCTGCAGTCGGCCGTAAATGACGATGGCGCCATTGATCGCCCCGCACAAGAGCCCGGTGCCGAGCACGGCGATGACGCCGAAGGCGGTCTCGAGGCCGGTGCCGATGACCAGCCAGGAGGCGAGGCAATTGGTCAGCGTGAAGATCATGCCGACGGAAAGGTCGATGCCGGCGGTGATCACCACCAGCGTCTGGGCCATGGCGACGAAGGCGAGCAGCACGCCCTTGTTGGAGGCCGTCTGCACGACATTGGCGGTAAACCCTGCCGGATGGTTTGCGGTGTAGATCGCGAACATGAGGATGAAGATGGCGAACGCCAGCAGCGTTCCGCGTTGTTCGGCAAGCCAGTAGCGCCAATCCTTCACGCGTCCGCTCCGTGCCTTGGGGTGGCGTCGCCGCCATGGATGTTGAGCGCGCTGGCGATCAGCGCCCGTTCGGTGAGCTCGGCGCCGACCAGCTCTCGCTTGACCGCGCCGTCATAGAGAACTAGCACCCGGTCGCAGCAGCCGATCAGCTCGTCATAGTCGGTCGAGTAGAACAGGATCGCGGCACCCGCGTCCGCAAGCTTGCGCATCAGTTGATACAGCTCCTGCTTTGTGCCGACATCGATGCCGCGCGTCGGGTCGTTGAGCAGGATGATGCGCGGCTGGCGCATCAGCCATTTGGCGATGACCACCTTCTGCTGGTTGCCGCCCGACAGCGCGCCGACCGGAATGTCGAGACCGGCCGTCTTGATTGCCAGCAGCCCCACCATGTCGTCGATCAGCCGCTGTTCGGCGGCGCGGTCGATGATGCCGCCTTTGGACAGCCGGTCGAGCGCCGCGAAGGACAGGTTTTCGCGCACGGTCATCGGCAGCATCAACCCTTCCGTCTTGCGATCCTCGGGGATCAGCGCCATGCCGATCCGGTCGTCGCGCGCCGCGGCCGGGCTGGCGATCGCCACCGGCTTGCCATCGATCAGGATCTCTCCGGAGAGACCGCGCAGCACGCCGAAGAAGGCAAGCAGCAACTCGCGCTGCCCCTGGCCGTCGAGGCCGCCAAGGCCCACCACCTCGCCGGCCGCGACGGTCAGCGAGACATTGTCCAGCCGGTCTGTCCACGACAGGTTGCGCGCTTCGAGCACCGGGGCAGCGGCAGCCGGCAGACGCACTGGCTTGGGCGGAAAAATATGGCTGTATTCTCGCCCGATCATCAGCTCGACGACCTCATTGTCGCTCTTGGAACCGGCGGCATAGCTGGCGACATTGCGGCCGTTGCGAAACACCGTGCACTGGTCGGCGAGTTCCGCGATCTCGTTCATCCGGTGCGAGATGTAGAGCAGCGCCAGCCCTTCCCCACGCAACCGTTTCAGCACCGCGAAGATCTTGGCGACATCGGCGGCAGCCAGCGCTGACGTCGCCTCGTCGAGGATCAGGATGCGCGGCTTCCTGGCCAATGCCTTGGCGATCTCGACCATCTGCCGTCTTGAGAGGGGAAGATCCTTGACCAGCGCCAGCGGATGGATGTCGGCCGCACCCGCGCGTGCCAGCGCCTCTTCGGCGATGCGGCGCTGCGCCTTGCGGTCGATCATCCCGAACCGGGTCGGCGGATCGGAAATGACGATGTTGTCGGCGACGCTGAGTTCGGGGACCAGCGACAGTTCCTGGAAGATGCAGACGATGCCGGCCTGGTTGGCCGCGGCCGGCGAGGCAAAGCTGACCTCACGCCCGTCCAGCGTCATCGTGCCCTCGTCGGGCGCCACCACGCCGGCCATGACCTTGATCAGCGTCGATTTGCCGGCGCCGTTTTCGCCGAGGATGGCGTGGATGCTGCCTGATGTAACCGAAAGTTCGGCCTTCTCCAGCGCACGCACGCCGCCATAGCGCTTGGAAATGCCTTCCATGCGAAAGAGTGGAGCCGCACCGTCCATCAGCCCTCCGGAGCAGTTTTATGGATTGAGATGGCAAGTGGCTCGGCGCCGCGGAGCATCGCGCGGCGCCGAATGTGCAGCCTATTGGTCGGCCTTCGTCTGGCCCATGATTTCCTGCGCGGTGAAATTGATGCCGCAGGTCGGGAAGGAATTGCCGACGAAGAAATTGTCGGACTGGTCGGGGAAGTAGTCCTGGCCTTCCTTGAAGTTCGGATCCTCGACGATGGCGAGCGGCAGCTTGACCGATTGCGGTACGACCTGCCCCTCGAGTGCGGCAATCGCCGTCTTGATAGCGACCGCGACCTGGGCAGGGCCGGTGCCGGCCGAGGAGCATTTCAGGCCGTCCGCCGCGTGCGCCGCGCAGAATTTGCGGAAGCCGTTTTCGGTTTCGCCGCCAAACGGCACGAACGCATGCTTGGCGTCGATCATCGCCTGAACGATGCCGGTGTCGCCGCCCTGGCCGGTGATGCCGACGAACGGACCATTGGTGGCGATCGCGTCAGCCGTGACCTTCTGCGCTGTCGGATCATCCCACTTGCCGGCGACTTCGGTGACCTCCCATTTCTTGCCCGAGGCGTCGAAGGCCTCATGGATGCCGTTGTGGCGGTCGGTATCGACCGACGTGCCGGCAACGCCGCGCACTTCAAGTATCTTGCCGCCATCCGGAATATGGTCGATCAGCCATTTGCCCCACAGCGTGCCAAGACCCTTCTGGTCCACATTGACGTTGATGGCGTCCTTGGTGTCGAGGATGTTGTCGAAGGCGACCAGCACGACGCCGGCTTCCTTGGCGCGCTTGATGACCGGCCCGAAGGCGGTCGGATTCTGCGCGTTGACGACGATGGCGTCAAAACCGGAATCGATGAAGTTGTTGATCGCCGAGATTTGCGCCGGCACATCCTCGCCGGTCGATACGACCTTGAATTCCTTCAACTTTGCCGCGACGTCCTTCTGCGCAGCGTAGGCCTTGGCCGTCTGGATCATCTGGATTCGCCAAGTGTTGGCAATATAGCCGTTGGCGAGCGCGATGCGGTATGGGCCATCTTTCTTGGGGAACTTGAAGAACTGCGTGTCGGCCGCCCACGGCGCGAAGCAGTCGGGCTCGGCCGCTGGTCCCTTGACGACTTCAGGGTCGGCCATCGCCGACGAACTCAACATGACGAATGCAGTGGCGGCAACGATGCCGCCAACGAATGACTTGATCATCGATATTCCTCCCGTTTGCAGTGCTGCTTGATGCTGTTTGTCGTGGCGATTTCCACGCCTGGCGAAGCCCCTCCAGGCTTGCCGGCGGCACGTCTCAAGGGCCCGAAGCCGGCCCGATCCCCTCCCCCTCGCCGCTTCATGGGCGAGACACTCAACCTAGCATATTATACATAATAAACAAGCATGAGCTGTTGCTTATGTATAATAAACAGGCTCGGCTTTCCGCCAAAACGCCTGTTCAACGAAAATGGTAGCGCTACCATGACGTTGTGTAAAGCACCATTTGCTGAGGCCTCGAATGCTGGTTTCAGCGTGCCGTGCTCTCGCGGGGTTTGAGCTCGAAACCGAGATCGACGACCCGCTGCTCGGGCCTCCGCCCGGCGATCGCCGCCAGCGCCATGGCAACAGACCGGCGGCCGATTTCATAGCGAGGGGTGCGGATGCTTGTGAGCGGCGGGAACGCCGCCTGCATCATCTCAAGATCGTTGAAGCCGACAATGCCGATTGTCTTCGGCACGTCGAGTGCGGCGCTATGGCATTCGAAGAGAACGCCGAGCGCGATATCGTCATTGTTGCAGAAAACACCGTCGAGCGCCGGCATCTTGGCCAGCGCATCGCGAAGCAGCTCGCGGCCGAGCGTCACGCTGGACAACAGCGGCGTGGTGGTGATCAGCCGCGGGTCGAACAGGCCGGCCTTCTCCATTGCCGCGCGATAGCCGGCAAGACGCCGCTGCGAGCGCGGATCCATGCGCGCGCCGATGAAGCCGATCCGCCGGTAGCCCGCCTCGATCAGATGCTCGGTCGCAGTCCTGCCGCCGTCGAAATGCGAGAAGCCGACCAGCATGTCGACCGGGTCGGGCCCGGTCTCCATCACCTGCACCACCGGGCAGCCTGCGCTCTCCAGCAGTTTTCGCGACGTCGGCGTCTGGTCGATGCCGGCCACGATCAGCGCCGCCGGGCGCTGCGGTGCGAACACCTGCAGCAGCCGCTCCTCCTCGAGGCCGGAATAATGGGTGTTGCCGAGCTGGACGCGGAACGGGCCGTCCGACAGGCTGTCGTAGATGCCGCGCACCACTTCGGCAAAGACGTTGTTGGTGAGCGACGGCACCAGCACGCCGAACACATCGGCGCGCGCCGAGGCCAGCGCCCGCGCATTGGGGTCCGGCACATAGCCGAGCTCGTCGACCGCGGCCTGGATCTGGCGCCGCAAATCCTGGCTGACGCGGTCGGGTTCGCGCAGCGCCCGCGACACGGTGATGGCGCCGACGCCGGCCTTGCGCGCGACATCGGCGATGGTCGGGCGCCCGCCACCGCGGCGCGAGCGCGGCTTGGTCACGGCCCCGCCCCTTGCGTCGCGCGCGATTGCGGCTTCGTCGTCTCTGTCGCCATGTTTGTCCGGCTTCCCCCACCTACGCCATGCCAGCTTGGCGTCGCGCAGCAACTGGCGATTGTCAAGCCGACGGCGGGCTGCGACCTCGCCGGCTGAAGCCTCAGGCCGTAACCATGGCCGGGCGCCCGGCCCTCCACATCAGCAGAAGGATGGCCACCACGTTGACCAGGTTCCATGCGATGCCATTGAGGAAGGCCGCAGCGTAGGAGCCAGTCAGGTCGTAGATCCAGCCCGACATCCAGCCACCGATCGCCATGCCGAAGATGGTCGCCATCATGACGATGCCGATCCGCTGGCCGGCCTCCTTGGCCGGCAGGTATTCGCGCACGATGATGGCATAGCAGGGCACGATACCGCCTTGCGACAGCCCGAACACCAGCGACACGACATAGAGCGAGGCGAGCCCGTCGAACGGGATGTAGAACAGCAGCGACAGGCATTGCAGCACCGAGCCGATAAGCAGCGTCTTCACGCCGCCGATGCGGTCGGCGATAAAGCCGGAGGCGAGCCGGCTGACGACGCCCGCCGCCATCATGATCGAAAGCATGTCGGCGCCATGCGCGATGCCGTAGCCAAGATCCATGCAATAGGCGACGATGTGCACTTGCGGCATCGACATTGCGACGCAGCAGCCGAGGCCGGCGATGACCAAAAGCACCTGCAGCGCCGCCGGCGAGATTGAAATCGGCTGTACAGGCCGGCTTCCCGGCGAGCCGGCCGCTGCCGCGTCCGGAGCGCGGCGCCGCAGCAGCAGCACCAGCGGTATCATGGTGACCAGACAGAAGATGCCGATGGCGGCATAGGTGAAGCGCCAGCCTTCCGCCTTGATCAGCGTCGGCATGATGGTTGGCCACAGCGCTCCGGCGAGGTAGTTGCCCGCGGCCGCCGCCGTGACGGCAACGCCGCGCCGACGATTGAACCAGTGCGAGATATCGGCGATCAGCGGCCCGAAGATCACCGATGAGCCAAGCCCGATCAGCACCCCCTGGGCAAGGGTGAATTGCAGGATCGACGTCGACACCGCCGCAAGCAGCAGTCCGGCGGCGAGTGCGACCGACGAGATCAGCGCCGGGATCCAATAGCCCATGCGATCGATGGCGCGGCCGACCAGCACATTGCCCGCGGCAAAGCCCACCATGGTTGCGGTGTAAGGCATCGACGCCGCCGCGCGGTCAACGCCGAACTCGGCCTGCACGGCCGGCAGCACCACGACGACCGCCCACATGCCGACAGCGCCGATCGTCGCCAGCAGCATCGAGATGGCAAGCCGCATCCAGGCATAGGAGCTGTCGATGCCGGGGTTGCTCGCCGGATTGGCGACGATGGGGGTCAAGGCGTTTCCTGTGCGCGGTTCCGAGAAGTCGACCACCGCCACTATCGGCGCATTCGCGGCGACGGGCAGCGCCACAGCGCCCCGATCCGTGGCTCCAGCGATTGGTTCTACCAAACTCGCATCAACTGGACCTAGTGACAGGTCCTCTTTCCCTCCAGTTTGCCAGCCTCGGCATTGTGTTTCCCCAAGCCTGCAAAGTGGCGGCATGACGGTCAAGATCGGCATCAATCCCATCACCTGGAGCAATGACGATGTTCCCGAACTCGGCGGCGACACGCCGCTCGAGACCTGCCTGTTGGAAACCAAGCAGGCCGGCTATCGCGGCACCGAGCTCGGCGGAAAATTCCCCAGGCGGAGCGACGAGCTTGGAGCGATCCTCTCGTCCTATGGGCTGGAGCTCGTTTCCGGCTGGTATGACGGCCGCATTCTCGACCGCACGGTCGACGAGGAATTCGCCGCCATCACCCCGCATCTGACCCTGCTGCGCGACCTCGGCGCCAAGGTCGTGGTCTATGCCGATACGTCGCGCGGCCGTCATGACGGCATCTTTGCGCCGATCTCGCAGCGGCCGCGCCTCGCCGATGGCGAATGGGCCGCCTATGGCAAGAAGCTGACCGAGCTTGCCGACCGCATGGCCGCCTTCGGCGTCGGCATGGCTTTCCATCATCACATGGGCACCATCGTCGAAAGCGACGACGAGGTCGACAGGCTGATGGCAGCGACCGGCAAGAGCGTCGGCCTGCTGTTCGACACCGGCCATTGCCTGTTTTCGGGCGGCGACCCGGCCTCGCTTCTGAACCGGCATCTCGACCGCATCGTGCATTTTCATTGCAAGGACGTCCGCGCGGCCGTGCTGGAAAAGGCGCGGCGCCAGGACATGAGTTTCATGGCGGCGGTGATGGAAGGGATCTTTACGGTGCCCGGCGACGGCTCCGTCGATTTCCTGTCGCTGCTGCAGCCACTCGCCAGACGCGGCTACGAAGGCTGGATCGTCGTCGAGGCCGAACAGGATCCGGCCAAGGCGCATCCCTTCACCTACGCCACGAAGGGTTACGCTTCGCTTCTCAAGACGGCCTGTGCGGCCGGCTTCGATGTAGCGACACGAGACTTGGCCTGACCACTGCCGGGGGGCTGGTGGTTGGCCGGTTGGGCGCGCGCCTCGGTAGGGGTAGCGACGCGAAAGCGCCCGGCGATCCGCGCCGCCGTCCTCCCCTGGCGGCGCGGATCGCAGAATTCTCGGGCACCGGCTTGGTGAGGTCGGATCTTCGACCCCGGAGTTCCAGCTTGAGGCTGGCGGCAAGCCGTGCCTTGATGCAAATGGAGGACAGACATGGCATTCGAGGCGGCACTCGGCATGGAACGGCTTTGCACCATCCGTGAGATTGCGCAAAAGGCGGAGCTCGGCGCCGCAACCGTACATCGCGCGCTGAAGAACAGCCGCGAGGTCCGTGCCGAAACCAGGCGGCTGGTGCTCGAGACCGTCTGCCTTCTCAACGAAGAAAAGATCGCCCGCGCAGCCCGGTTCGTGGGAGACTAAGCTTGGGCGACCACATGCGCCTTTCCCTCGACATCATGTCGGTCGACCGCGCTTCGGACGAACCGATGCACCGGCAGATCTACGGCGCCTTGCGGCGTTTCATCCTCGACGGCCAGATCCAGCAGAACACGCTTTTGCCCTCGACCCGCTCTCTGGCCGAGGATCTCAAGGTCGGCCGCAACACGGTGATCGCCGCCTACGATCAGCTGCTCGCCGAAGGGTTTATCGAGGCGCGCGCCGGATCCGGCACCTGGGTGGCGCCGATCCAGCAGAAGCGCCCGCCGGCCTCGCTGCGCGCCGGTCTCGCCGCTCCGCAAAAGCTCTCGCGGCGCGGCCAGACCATCGTCAACGGCCCGCAGCCGCCGCGCAATGCCGGCGTCATCAACTTCCATCCCGGCGTCCCCGAGACCGCCTCGTTTCCCTTCACCATCTGGTCGAGCCTTCTGGTGCGCAATGCGCGCAGCCGTGACGAGAACCTGCTCGGCTATCTCTCCTTTGCCGGCCATCCCGGCCTGCGCCAGGCCATCGCCTCGACCATCAGCCTGTCGCGCGGCATCAACTGCACCGCCGACCAGGTCATCATCGTCACCGGCGCGCAGGCGGCGCTCGACCTCGCCTCGCGCGTGCTGATGGACGAGGGCGACCATGTCTGGATGGAGGAACCCGGCTATCTCGGCGCCAAGAGCGCCTTCCTCGCCAGCGGCGCCCAGCTTGCGCCATTGAAGGTCGACCGGCAGGGCTGGCACCTGTCCGACCCCGAACTGCCGCCGCCGCGGCTGATCTATGTGACGCCCTCCTGCCAATGGCCGTTCGGCACCATCATGCGCATCGAAGAGCGGCTGCAACTGCTCGACATTGCCGAGCGCCACGGCGCCTGGATCGTCGAGGACGATTATGACGGCGAATACCGCTACCGCGGCCGGCCGGTGCCGGCGCTGCGCGGCCTCGATCATGCCGACCGTGTCGTCTATATCGGCTCCTTCGGCAAGACGCTGATTCCGGCGCTGCGCATCGGCTACCTCATTGTACCGCGCGAATTGTCCGTGCCTTTCGACCGCGCCGTCTCCATCACCGGCCAGTTCGCGCCGCTGATCCTGCAGGCAACGGTCAACGACTTCATCACCCAGGGCTACTTCGCCACGCATCTGAAGCGCATGCGCCGGCTCTATGCGCGCCGGCAGGCCAATTTCGTCAAGCTGTGCCAGGAGCATCTGGCCGAATGGCTGGCGGTGACCGAGAACGATTCGGGCATGCAGCTGCTCGCGAGTTTTACAAGACCCTACAAGGACAGCGACGTCGTCGCCGCCGCCGTCAAGGAGGGGCTCGACGTGCAGGGCATCTCGATCAATTACCACTCCGGCGAGCCGGAACACGGCCTGCTGCTCGGCTACGCCGCCATGGACGAACGCCAGATCCTGCGCGCGGTGCTGGCCCTGCGGGCTGCGTTCGTCAGGTTGGACCGGAGCTAGTACCTCTGCACAGAACCCTCTGATGAACCGAGGGCGGGGTGACCTGGAAATGGCGCTGTTGAAATAATTATAGAACGACGCGAACCAAAACTGCATTCCCAGCCCTCTTACCTTTCGAGCGTGCCATTGCGCTTGCAGCTTTGGGGGATTTACCGTGCTTTATGTCAAGAATGTACCTGGATGGGAACGCGCGGTTCGTATCGTTGCCGGTTTGGCCATGATCGCGTGCGGCTTGCTGGGCTTAAGTGGGCTTATGATCGGCTATGCGATTGCCGGCGTCGGCGTCAGCACACTGCTCACCGGCTTTATCGGTTTTTGTCCCATGTGTGCCATGGCGGGCCGCCGCTTGGATGCCGCGAACCGCCACCTCGACACTGCGAAGTAGGACACCCGCATGTACACGCCGAAGTATGACCTGGCTCTGGTTGACGACGCGCGCAATGGCGACAAGCAAGCCATCTTGGCTTTGCTGGACCTCGCACAGCGAGACATCCGGCGCTATGCGCGGCGCAGCTGCAGCGCTTCCGACGACGTTGACGACGTGGTGCAGGAGACATTGTGGCTACTGTACCGCCGGGTCGGAACGCTGCGCGCACTGGGCTCGATATCGGGCTGGCTGCTGGCCGTGGTACGCCGCGAATGTTTGCGCATGGCAATGCGCGCGATGGGAAAGCCGGACAATCTGGACGACGCGTTGCTGAATCCGGCCAACGTGGACCGCCTGGCCCATTTGTCGCTGGACGAACTCCGGCTTGACCTTTCACGCGCGATCCAATCCCTGCCCGAACACTACCGCGAGGTGATCATACTTCGCGATATCGAAGAGATGACGATCGACGAGGTCGCCGCTTCACTGAACCTCACCCGCGAGAGCATCAAGGGTCGACTGCACCGGGGCCGGGCCCTGCTACGTGAATACCTCTTGGATTGATTGAACCACTATGAATTGGCGAGGTAAATTTCTATGAACCCCATAAACCTGTCATCTACCGCCTCGCCCAAGACAATGTTCGCCAGCAATGGTCTTGTCGAACATCTGGTCCGCGGTATTGTCGGCATCAGCGCTTTGAGTTACGCGATATCGATCTCTGTGCCACATCCATTTTGTTCGCTGGCCCTGGCTGGCGTGTCGATGGTGGCTTTTCGTGGTTGCCCCATTTGCTGGACGATCGGTCTCGTCGAGACAACCTACCGTAAGTTCAAACGCCACCATGCCGCACCGCGAATGACCATCAGTAGCGATACGGCCAAAGAGTCATAATCACTGTGCAGAGATCACTGTGCAGAGCTAATAGTTCACACACTGTCGAATTTCTGCAGATCGACCGGCGCCGCCTTGCGCACGTCGACATCGTCCAGCGAGGCGTTTTCCAGTGCCACCCGCGCGGCCGCGTCGATGTTGTGGATCATGTCGTCGATCTCGGCATCGCCATGCGCCGGGTTCATTGCCACCATCACCGTGCGGTTGAGGATGTCCAGCGACCCCTTGCCGAGATCGTCGGCATAGGTGAGCCGCAGCCCTTTGTTCTCCGGCAGTGTGTAAGGATTGAGTGCCGGGTGATGCGCGCCCTCATGCATCAGCACCTGATCCCATTGGGTGAAATTGTGGCGGCCGGTCTTGCCGGCAATGACGCTCGGAATGGTCTTCGAAAACGTCTGCGCCGCCTGTTCGCTGGGCAGCAGATACATCACCTGCGCCGCACAATCGTCATCGGGACTGTTCATCGGCGACGGCGTCAGGCCGAGATTGCCGAGATGGCGCGTGCCGGCGAGCACCTTCTTCTTCTCCGCCCGCATCGCCTCGATGATGCCGTCGAGACGATCGAGCTGGACATTGAGCATCGCCCCCATCAGTTCCGAGGCCCGCGCGCCGATGCCGGCGAACGGCTTGATGCTGTCATTGCGGCCCTGCCAGTAGAAATGGCAGGGGTCGATGGCGCAGCGCGCCCGCTCCGCCACCTTCGGATCGCTGGTGGCGATGCCGCCGCCCTCGCCCGACGTCATGTTCTTGAAGTAGTTGAAGGAGTAGGCGCCGGCATGGCCGATCGAGCCGAGCTTCCTGCCCTCATAGCCGCCGCCAATGCCTTGGCAGACATCTTCCAGCACCATGAGCCCGCGTTTTTTGGCGATATCCATGATCGCGTTCATGTTGCAGGCGGCACCCCACATATGCACCGGGATGACCGCCTTGGTGCGCGGGCCGATGGCATCGCGCAAGGCTGCCGGATCGATGGTCAGGCTCTCGTCGATATCGACAATGACCGGAATGGCGCCGACGGACAGCACCGCGGTAGCGGTCGCCATGTAGGTATGCGCCGGAACGAGCACCTCGTCGCCCGGCCCGATGCCGAGCCCGATCAGGCCGGCGGCGAGCCCATAGGTGCCGCTGGCGGCCAACGCGAAATGCTCGACGCCGAGATGCCTGGCATAGCGGGCCTCGAAGCGGTCGCATTCGCTGTTGTCGCCATAGCGGAACAGCGCGCCGGAGCGGATGACCCTGGCAATGGCTTCGATCTCTTCTTCGCCGGCAGTGTACATGACAGCTCTCCACATCGCTTGATGGTGTGACAGCTCTACGCCTGCCGGTGCTGTTTGAAAGAACCACTCCGCCGCGATCGGACCAAGCCATCCGGTTTGCGCGAGCACCGTGTTTGATCTCGAAGATGGGCATCACGGATGAAATCGGCATTCCAAGGTGGGTCCACGGAAAATTGTACCCATCCGAATTCGTTGAAGTGGCCCTGTCGGAAGACCGGCTTTGGGCGTTCCATCGCGTCCAGTTGGGCAAACGGTCGGTTCCATGCAGAACGGGACACACTTTGGAGGACCCTCGCTACCGGCGTGCCGGCAAGACGGTGGCCGTTCATGAATGTCCAAAGGCGACAGCTTGTGCTGCATGAAGACGATGTCGGCATGTGCCACGGTGCCAACAGCGCCTTCCTCGAACTGACGGGGCTCGGCGCCTGCAGCTCCGGCGCAGTGATGGTGCCGTGCCCGTGGTTCCCCGAAATGGCCGAGGCGGCTGCCGTGGACCCTGCGCTTGATCTCGGCGTCCACCTGACGCTTAACAGCGAAAAGCAGCACTACAAATGGCGGCCGTTGACGTCGCCGTCACGCGCGGCCGGCCTGACCGACGAGTTCGGCTATTTCTGGCCCGATGTCGCGACCACCCGCCGCAAGGCAGCACCGCAAGCGGTGGAAACCGAATTGCGCACCCAGATCGACACCGCCTACCGCGCCGGCATCGACGTCACCCATCTCGATGCGCATATGGGGGCAGCGCTGTCGCCGGAATTCTGCGACGTCTACATCAGGCTCGGCCTGGAATACCGGCTGCCGGTGCTGCTGACCAAAACGCTGTCGGCCTATTCGCCCAACGATAATCTGGTCGGCGTCACCGAGGAGGGTTTCCAGCGCGGCGTCACTGAAGCCCGCGCCAAGGGCTTTGTCATCTTCGACGCCGCCATCCAGACGACCTGGGGCCGTCCGCGTTCGAAGCCGATCGAGCCGGCCTACAAGGCACTGGTCGAAGGCGTGCGCGAAGGCCTGACCTTCTTCTGCTTGCATTTCAACGCGCCGGGCGAACTCGAACTGATCGAACCGCGCTCCGCCTATATCCGTACCGAGGAATATGAGCTGTTTCGCGACCAGGGTTTTCGCGACTGGCTCGGCGCGCAGGACGTCGACATCATCGGCATGAAGCCATTGCGCGAGGATCTGCGTGCAAGGCTAGGAGGATCGATACCGGCAAAAGCCCGCAAAGCGGCCACCCGGTCAGCGCTGTAAGCCGATCCGTCGGCCTGCGGCGCAAAGAGGGAATTGGAACTGCAACGACAATGGGAGAATGACATGAAGACTGTTCTGAAACTGGCGCTCGGCGCGCTTGTCTCGATGAGTATGCTGGCGGGTGTCGCGCATGCCGCCGGCCTCAAGGACCCGAAGGACGTCCGCATCACCTTCGTAGTGCACGGCTCTGCCTCCGACCCCTACTGGTCGGTGGTCAAGCGCGGCGTCGATGATGCGGCCGCACTCACCGGCGCCAAGGTTGAATATTACGCGCCGCAAGTGTTCGACGTGGTCGAGCAGGCCCGACTGCTCGACGCCGCCATCGCCACCAATCCGGACGGCATCGCCGTCTCCATCGCCGACGCCAATGCGCTCGGCAAGTCGGTCAAGGCGGGTCTCGCCGCAAACATCCCGATGGTGGTTCTGGATTCCGGCGAGAAGGAAGGCGCCGAGCTCGGCACGACCATGTATGTCGGCACCGTCTCCGAATATGATTCCGGCAAGAAGGCCGGTGAGCGGCTGGCCAAGGAAGGCACGCTCAAGGTCGTCTGCATCAACCACGAGGTCGGCAATGTCAGCCTCGACCAGCGCTGCCAGGGTTTGAATGACGGGCTGAAGCCTTCCGGCGGCGGCACCGAAGTCCTGACCGTGTCGCCCGATCCGGCCGACATCCAGCGCCGCACCGAAGCCTATCTGTCGGCGCATCCCGACACCCAGGCCGTCTTCGCGCTCGGCGCCACCGCCGCCAATCCGCTGATCCCGTTCTTCCGCCAGAAGGAACTGTTCGGCAAGATCAAGCTCTACACCTTCGACATCAGCCCCGAAGTCCTGGATTCCGTCGTCGCCGGCGAAATGGGCTTCGGCATGGACGCCCAGCAATATCTGATGGGCTATTTGCCGGTGATCTATCTGGTCGAGCACGCCACGCACGGCTTCTGGCCGCAGAACAACGCCTATACCGGCCCGCTGTTCATCGACTCGCCCGACAAGGCCAAGGCGATCCTGGCGCTCGCCAAGGACGGCATCCGCTAAGGCAACAAACCAAGTAGATCGGGGAGCCGCTATGCGCTCCCCGATCTCTGGTCGACATTGCGAAGTGAGCGATTGGGGAGCCTAATGGCAGCCGTGGAAGACAAGGCGATACCTTCAGAAGGGCCGGTCAAAGACCGTTTCGGCATGACGTCGAAGCGCGCCGCCGGCGCCGATGAACGGCTGGCCAGCACCGGCCGGCTGACGCAGTGGCTGCGCCGGCCAGAAGCGGGTGCCGCCGGCGGCCTGATCGCCACCATCATCATTTTCGCGCTGCTGCCGGGGGCGTCGAACCTCTATTCGCTGCAGGGGTCGATGACCTTCCTGACGCTGGCGGCCGAACTCGGCATTATCGCCACCGCTGCCGCCCTTCTCATCATCGCCGGCGAGTTCGATCTCTCCGTAGGGTCGATGGTCGGCTTCGCCGGCGTCGTCATCGGCCTGACGGTCAAATATTGGGGCCTGCCGCTGTGGGGCGGCATCGCCTGCGCCTTCGCGGTCGCCATCCTCACCGGCTATGTCAACGGCCTGATCGTGGTGAAGACCCGCCTGCCCTCCTTCATCGTCACGCTCGCCTCGCTCTACATCCTGCGCGGCCTGTCGATCGGCATCACCCGCGCCGTCACCGGCCGCACGCAGATCCCCTATATCCTCGACGGCGCGCCGGATCCCGCAACCGCCGGCCTGTTCAACGGCCATCTGTTCACCGGCTTCTTCCATTGGATGGGCACGCAAGGCTGGATCGCCACCCGCACCGACGGCATTCCCTTCGTTGTCGGCATTCCGATGTCGATCGTCTGGTGGCTGGGCCTCACCGCACTTGCAGGCTACGTGCTGACGCAGACCAAATACGGCAACTGGATTTTTGCCACCGGTGGCGACCTCAATGCCGCCCGCAATGTCGGCGTGCCGGTCGACCGGGTGAAGATCGCGCTGTTCATCTACACCGCTTGCGCCGCGACCCTGCTGGCCACAATCCAGGTGATGGAGGCCGGCTCCGCCGACACCACGCGCGGCCTGCTCAAGGAATTCGAGGCCATCATCGCCGCGGTCATCGGTGGCGTTCTGCTTACCGGCGGCTACGGCACGGTCTATGGCGTGCTGTTCGGCGCGCTGATCTTCGGCCTGGTGCAGATGGGCATCTTCTACACCGGCATCGACACCGACTGGTTCAAGGTCTTCCTCGGCATCGTCATCCTGATGGCAGTGCTGGTCAACAACTACATCCGCCTCAAGGCGCTCGGACGCGGAGGCGGCAAATGACCAACCCGGCCCAGACCATCCAGCCGGCAATGGAACTGCGCGGCGTGTCGGTCAATTTCGGTTCGGTGCGCGCGCTGCAGGACATCGACATCAAGGTCTATCCCGGCGAGGTGCACTGCCTGCTCGGCGACAATGGCGCCGGCAAGTCGACGCTGATCAAGGTGCTGTCGGGCGTGCACCGGCCGAGCAAGGGCGAGATTTTCGTCGACGGCAGGCGGGTCGCCTTCCGCAGCCCGCGCGATGCGCAGGATCTCGGCGTCGCAACCGTGTTCCAGGACCTCGGCATGATCTCGCTGATGTCGATCACCCGCAATTTCTTCCTCGGCCGCGAGCCGACCAGAAGCCGCCTGCCCTTCTCGCGCTTCGACAAGGAGCGGGCCAATACAATAGCCCGCCAGGCGATGGCCGATATCGGCATTGACGTGCGCGACCCCACGCAGGCTGTCGGCACGCTGTCGGGCGGCGAGCGCCAGTCGGTGGCGATCGCGCGCGCCGTGCATTTCGGCGCGAAAGTGCTGATCCTCGACGAGCCGACCTCCGCACTTGGCGTGCATCAGGCGGCGATGGTGCTGAAATTCATCATCGAGGCGCGCATGCGCGGGCTGGCGGTGATCTTCATCAGCCACAACATCCACCACGCCTATCCCGTCGGCGACACTTTCACGCTGCTCAACCGTGGCCGCAATCGCGGCACATACGCCAAGTCGGAGATCTCGCGCGACGAGGTGATTTCGATCATGTCGGGTGGTGAGGACCTTAAGGCAGTCGAGGCGGAGATCGCTGGCCTCCTCGCCCAGATCGGCAATAGGCCATCGGCAGCGCCGTGAAAATTTGCAGAGAGTAGCAGCATGAGCAGGATACGGGTCGGCGTCATCGGCGCCGGCATGATTTCGCAGGTCGAGCATATTCCGAACCTGTTGCGGCTCGGCGATCTGTTCGAGCTGGTTGGCGTCGCCGATCCCTCAAGGATTTCGCGCGAATATGTCAGCGAGATTCACGGCATCGCCAACTTCGAGACGCCGGAGCAGCTGTTCGACCAAAAACTCGACGCCGTCGTCATCGGCTCGCCCGACCCGCTGCATCATGAGCAGGTTCTGGCGGCTCTGGAGCGCGGCCTGCATGTCTTCTGCGAAAAGCCGCTCTGCTATTCGCCGGCGGAAATCGCCGAGATCGTCGCCGCGCGCGACAAGGCCGGCAAGGTGATGCAGGTCGGCTACATGAAGCGCTTCGATCCGAGCTACCGGCTGGCGCTGGCCTCGCTGCCGGGCAGCGCGAAGACGCTGCGCTCCGTCTCGGTCGAGGTCAACGATCCCGATGCCTGGCCCTTCATCGCCCACCAGCGCTATGTCAGAGGCAACGACATTTCCAAGGAGCTGATCACAGCGGCTCAAGGCAAGCAGAAGCAACAGGTCGAGCGCGCCATCGGCCAGCCCCTGACCGATCTCGCTTTCCGTGGATTTACCGGCGCTTACAGCTCCGCCTTGATTCACGATGTGAATGCCGTGCACGGCCTGCTCGACACACTCGGCGTGCCGGGCGGCGAGGTAGTCGGCGCGCAGATCTTCGCCAATGGCGATGGCGGCCAAGGTGCGGTCAGGCTGCTGGGCGGCCAAGCGCTGTGGACCATGACGCATCTGACGGTGCCGAAGCTCGCCGACTACAAGGAGCGCATCACGCTGTTCTTCGACGATGCCAGCCTCGAGCTCGAATTCCCCTCGCCCTGGCTCAACCATCACCCGACCCGGCTGACAGTAAAGACGTCGGAAGGCCACACACTATCGACCCAGGACCTGCGCGCCGGCTATGGCGAAGCCTTTGTCGAGGAGATGCGCGGCTTCTGGAGCGCGATCGTCAACGGCGAGCCCGTGGTCAACCCACCGGAGCACGCCGCCCGCGACCAGGCCTTGCTGATCGCACTGACCAGGCGGCATCTCGCTGGATAGGCGCCGAGTCGGGCCAGCGCTCGCAGGATGTGTTGAGATTCAGGTCAGGCCGAGTCGAGAAGGGTGGCTTCCGAGAACCGGAGCGGAGCGTACTCAAAATACGTGAGCACCGGAAGCGCAGGAAGCCGCCTTTCGCAGGCCGGCCTCACCTGAATATCAGCACATCCTATCTTGAGTTGATCACGCCGTCGGTATTGGCAAGCAGCTTGCGCACTGCGTTGCGGGCTGCCTCCGGCCGCTGCAGTCGGATGGCCTTCTCGATCGCCTCGTGCAGCTGCTGTGCGTGCTGCAGATCGTCGAGTTCGCGCGTCGTAAAGGTGAACAGATGATCGAAAGCGGATTCGATCAGCACGCCGAGCGGCACCAGCAGGTCGTTGCCGGAGGCGCGCAATATGGCGAGATGAAAGCGGGTGTCGGCGCGCGTGCGCTCCTGCAGGCTCGTCGCCTCGCCCATCTCGCGACAGGCCTGGCTGATCTCGGCCATCTGCTCCTCGGTCCGCCGCATGGCGGCGAACGCTGTCGCTTCCGGCTCGATGATGTGGCGAAATTCCTGCACCGTTTTCAGGAACACCTCGCGATCGGGCGAGGTCGCGTACCAGGCCAGCACGTCGCGATCGAGCAGGTTCCAGCGTTCCCTGGGTTCGACCCAGCTGCCTATCTTGGGGCGTGATGCCAAAAGGCTTTTGGCCATCAGCATCTTGATGGCTTCGCGCACCGCCGAGCGGCTGACGTTGAAAGTTTCCGACCATTTCGCTTCATTGGGCAGGATGGTGCCCGGCGGATAATCGCCGCGCACGATCCGAAGCCCGATTTCGCTGGCCAGCGAGGCATGCACGCTCGAGCCGGGCACCCGGGTTGCGTCGGCCCGACGAAGCGCTGCCGGACGCTCGGCGGCCGCCGCCTTGTCGGGTTTCTTTCCCTTATTCGGCTTTCCGTCCCTCATGCGTCCACAAAGTCCGGATTTTTGAAGCTGTCAAGCAAAGGAAAGGGCGTTGGCGGCAAAGCCTGCGGCTGTGCACAGATCAGCTTACAACCTTGGCCCCAAAGCTCTATTTGCCAGCCCTATTTGACGTATTTGCGCCAGCTGTGCTCGGGGCGGAAGCCAAGCATGTCCCGGGCCTTGCGGTTGGAGAGCAGCGTTTCATATTCGCCGAGCTCCGTTTTGACCGGCACATCGGGATAAAACCGCTTCAACAGTTCGGCCGTCGGCAGGTCGGACGAGGTGTCGTCATTGGCGGCGTTGAACACCTGGAAGCCGAGACCGTCCTTTTCCACCGCGCGCAGCGTGATCTGGCCGAGATCGCGGGCATCGACATAGCTCCAGGCGATGCGCTTGCGGAAGCCCGGATCGGCAAACCACTTCGGAAACAGCGAATATTCATGCGGCTCGATGACGTTGCCGATGCGCAGCGCATAGATATCGGTGCCGTTGCGCTGCGCAAAGGCGCGCGCCGTGTGTTCGTTGACGACCTTGGACAGCGCATAGCTGTCCATCGGATCGACGTCGTATTCTTCGTCGAGCGGGAAATATTTGGGGTCGCGCGGTTCGTTGGCGAACACCACGCCATAGGTCGTCTCGCTGGATGCGATCACCACCTTCTTGATGCCGAGCTTCACTGCCGCTTCGATGACATTGTAGGTGCCCATCGCATTGATGCGAAACACCTCATTGTCGGGCGTGATCATAATGCGCGGGATGGCGGCGAAATGCACCACGGCATCGACCGGCTGCGAGCGCAGCGACGGGTCGAATTCGTGCAGGCCCATATAGCTCGTCAGCGCGTTGAACACCTGGCCGCTGTCGGTGATGTCGGTAATCAGCGTGCGCACCTTGGGATTGTCGAGCGGCTTGGTGTCGATGTTGAGCACCTGGCAGCCCTGCTCGACCAGATATTGCACGACATGGCGCCCGGCCTTGCCGCTGCCGCCGGTGAACATGATCCGCTTCGTCATTTTCGCCTCCAATGCCTAGGATTTCTGTGTATTGTCAGACAATATGGCGTTCCGCAACCACCCTCGTCGGCAAAACGGCGGCGCCAGATATCAATCATTGCAACAGGACTTCAAGACATGACCACGACTGCCGCGAGCGAAAAGATCGGCTTCATCGGCCTTGGCCTGATGGGGCACGGCATCGCCAAGAACATCGTCGACAAAGGCTATGGCCTGACCTTCCTCGGCCGCAAGAACCGCAAGCCGGCGGAAGACCTGCTAGGCCGCGGCGCCAAGGAAGCAGCAACCTCGCGCGATGTGGCGGCGGCTTCCGATATCGTCTTCATCTGCGTCACCGGCTCGCGCGAGGTCGAAGCCATCATCCGCGGCCCCGGCGGCCTCAAGGAGGGCCTGAAGAAGGGCTCGGTCGTCGTCGACTGCTCGACCTCCGATCCGGTCTCGACCGTGGCGCTGGCGGCAGAACTGAAGGAGATCGGCGTCGACTTCGTCGATGCGCCGCTCAGCCGTACGCCGAAGGAAGCCTGGGAAGGCACGCTCGACGCCATGGTCGGCGCCCCCGACGCACTGTTTGCGCGTGTGAAGCCGGTCATCGAGACCTGGGCGGGACGCATCGTCCATATCGGCAACACCGGCGACGGTCACCGCATGAAGCTGCTCAACAACTTCATCTCGCTGGGCTACGCCGCGATCTATTCCGAGGCGCTGGCACTGGCCGAGAAGGTCGGTATCTCGCCGCCGCGCTTCGACAGCGTCATCCGCAACGGCCGCATGGATTGCGGCTTCTACCAGACCTTCATGCGCTGGACACTGGAAGGCGACCGCGACGCGCATAAATTCACCATTGCCAACGCGTTCAAGGACCTGACCTATCTGGAATCCATGGCGGGTTCGGCCGGCATCGCCAACCCGCTCGGCAACGCCACCAAGAATTCCTTCGCCGGCGCCCACGCTACCGGGCCGGCCGAGCAGTTCGTGCCGATGCTGGCCACGCATATCGCCAAGGTGAACGGCGTCGATCTCATGCCAAGCAAGGACGGCAAGAAGCAGACGATCTGATCAGCCGATCTCCTCCGGTGTGGAGGAGATTGTACTGCCTCACCGCCGCGCCTTGCCGATCCCCTCATCCGTATTGGCCAGCAACTTTCGCACCGCATTACGCGCTGCGTCCGGTCGCTGCAGGCGGATGGCCTTCTCGATCGCTTCGTGCAGCTTCTGAGCGTGCTGCTGGTCGGCAACCTGTATGGTCGTGAAGACGAAGAGATGGTCGAGCGCCGATTCGATCAGCACGCCGAGCGGCACCAAAAGGACGTTGCCGGAGGCGCGCAGGATCGTGAGATGAAAGCGCGTATCGGCGCGGATGCGCTGCTGCAGGCTCAGCGCCTCGCCCATTTCCCGGCAGGCCTGGCTGATCTCGGCCATCTGCTCCTCGGTACGCCGCATCGCGGCAAAGGCGCTGGCCTCCGGTTCGATGATGTGGCGGAACTCCTGCACCGTGCGCAGAAACGCCTCCCGATCCGGGCCGGTCGCATACCAGGCCAGCACATCGCGGTCGAGCAGGTTCCAGCGTTCCCTCGGCTCGACCCAGCTGCCGATCTTGGGCCGTGAAGCCAGCAGGCTTTTGGCCATCAGCATTTTGATGGCTTCGCGCACCGCCGAGCGGCTGACGTTGAACATTTCCGCCCACTTGGCTTCGTTTGGCAGGATGGCGCCTGGCGGATAGTCGCCGCGCACGATCCGAAGCCCGATCTCGTTGGCCAGCGAGGCGTGTACACTGGAGCCAGGGGGCCAGGCCGTATCCGGTCGTCGAACTGCGGTGGCAACCGGGCCGGCCGGCACATCAATCGTGGCGGTTCGCCTTATTGGTCTGTCGTCCGGCATCGTCCGCATCGGCAATTTGTCGCTGGAAAACCGTCCGGAATTGTCCGTGCCCTTCGCCGAAAGCAAGACGCATGAGCCCGTCAAAGCCGGAGGCTGCCGCCCCGACAATGTTGCCAGTCCTTGTCCCTGAGGGAAGTGACGGGGCGCCCTCGAAAGGACGCCCCGGTATCGCAAATTACTTCTGGATGCAGGTGTCGACCGTATCCTTGGTGCATTCGTCGAGGCCGGTGAACACCGGATCGTCGACTTTCTTGCCTTCGATCAGGTCGATCATCACCGACGGCGCCTTATAGCCCATTTCGAACGGCCGCTGGCCAACCAGTGCGGTCACCAGCCCGTCCTTGGCGATCGCCACCTCGTCGCCGATCGTGTCGGCGGCGCCAATGACGAAATCGTTGCTGGCGATGCGGTCCTTGAGCGGCCCGAACAGGTCGCGATAGGGCTGCGGGGCGCCGAACAGCGGCCAGCCGCCCATGATGCCGAAGGCGTCGAGCTTCGGGTTGGCGGCGAGGATGTCGGTCATCGCCTGCACGCCCTTGGCGCCGTCATCATTGGTGAACACCGGGCAGCCGGCGACTTCCGTCCAGCCGCCTTCGCCGGCCAGTGCCGCCAGGCCTTCCTTGCCCGACAGCGCGTCGCGCATGCCTTGCGCGCGGCGCAAAATGTTGTCGGCCGCAGGATTGCCTTCGATGGTGCAGATCGTGCCGCCGTTCGGCTTGCCCTTCTTGATGTACTCACCGATCTTGTGACCCATCAGATAGTTGTCGGTGCCGAGATAGGTCTTGCGAAGGGCTGCATCTTCCTTGGCCAGGTCGGCGTCGAGGGTCATGATCGGAATCGTCGGATTGGCGGTCTTGATCGTCTGCGCGATCAGCGGCGCGTTGGACGGCGAAATTGCCATCGCCACCGTGTCGGCCTTGCTCAGCATGTCCTGTACGATCTGCGCCTCGCCGGCCTCGTCGGAAGTCGACGCCGGGCCGGTGTAGAAGCACTCATACTCCGAGCTGGCGTTTTCCTTGTTCCACTTCTCGCAGCCTTGGTGGATTGCCTCGAAGAACGGATTGTCGAGACCTTTCACCACGATGACGACTTGCTTTTTGGCCAAAGCCGGCCCGGCGCCCAGCGCCATGGCGGCGACGGCGGCAAGCAAAACTGTTTTCCTCATATCAGTCCTCCCTTGGAAACAGACGGGCACGACGTGCCCGCCACACGAACCAACCCGGAATACGGTGACAGAGGGTCGCTATGCGAGCTCTCTTGTCGGCAAGCCAGGTCGATAAGCATTTCATTTCGGTCAGCCGGTTCGAAAAAAGGCCGGCTGGCACCGATGCATTCCTGCTGACCCCACACGCAAACCGGCACGGGGTCGGCAGGTTACTCCTCCGCCCTCCAGCTAATATCGGCTTGTGGCCAACGTCAATGGTATTTGTCCTACAAAACGGATTTTTAGATTCCGCCTGCCGATTGACGCCCGTGCAGTCATTTGCGTAAATGGAATTCAACATCGCTGTCCCGGGAGGAGCTGGGCGAGCGAGGCCGCGGGCAGAACCGGCGGTCTGAGCATGATCCCGAAAAGTGGGAACCGGTTTTCGGAAGAGATCATGCTCCAACAACAAAGTGTTGGATCTGGATGACGTTTCAACCAAACGTCATCCCAGATCCAAGTCACGGGGAGGCAAGAAGGCTGGTGGCGGTTCTCGAACTCACCAACATCTCGAAACATTTCGGCGCCATCCAGGCGGTCAACGACGTCTCGTTGTCCATCGAGCCGGGCCAGGTCGTCGGGCTGATGGGCGACAACGGCGCCGGCAAGTCGACGCTGGTCAAGATGATCGCCGGCAATTTCCGCCCGAGCCACGGCTCGATGCAGATGGACGGCAAGGAGCTGATCTTGCACAAGCCGGTGGAGGCGCGCCAGCACGGCATCGAGATCGTCCACCAGGACCTGGCGCTGTGCAACAATCTGACCGCCGCGGCAAACGTCTATCTCGGCCGCGAATTGCGCCGGGGCGTCGGCCCGTTCCGCATCCTCGATTATGCCGCCATGTACAAGCGCGCCGGGCAGATTTTTGCCGAACTGAAATCGGAGACGCGGCCGCGCGACCTGGTCAAGCAGATGTCGGGCGGCCAGCGCCAGGCGGTGGCCATCGCCCGCACCATGCTGTCGCAGGCCAAGATCGTGCTGATGGACGAGCCGACGGCGGCAATTTCGGTCCGCCAGGTCGCCGAAGTGCTGAACCTGATCCGCCATCTGCGCGACCAGGGCATCGCTGTGGTGCTGATCAGCCACCGCATGCCCGACGTTTTCGACGTCGCCGATCGCGTCATCGTCATGCGGCGCGGCAGGAAAGTCGCCGACAAGAGGATCGCATCCAGTTCGCCCGAGGAAGTCACCGGGCTGATCACAGGCGCGATCGAACAGGTCTGATTAGGGGATAAATGTCGACAATGGCAGTCACGCTTGACCAGACGATCGCGCAGAAACAGCACAGCTTTTTCTCGCGCATGTTCGCCAGCCAGACCTTCTGGGTGGTGATCGCCGTCATCCTCGCCTGCATTTTCCTGTCGTTTGCCACCGACGCTTTTGCGACGCAGAAAAACCTCTACAACATCACCCGCAACATCACCTTCGTCGCCATCATCGCGCTCGGCATGACGTTCGTAATCATCACCGGTGGCATCGATCTGTCGGTCGGCTCGGTGCTGTGCCTGTCGTCGATGGTGCTGGCCGTCACCATGCATGCCGGCTATTCGATCGAGATCGGCATCCTCGCCTCGATCGCCACCGCGCTCGCCATCGGCGCCTTCAACGGCATATTGATTGCCTATCTCGGCTTTCCACCCTTTGTGGTGACGCTCGGCATGCTGTCGATCGCGCGCAGCCTTGCCATGGTCGCCTCCAACAACACCGTCGTCTTCCAGTTCGGCCCGGACCACGACAAGCTTCTGGCGCTGGGCGGCGGCGCCTGGGTGTTCGGCATCGCCAATCCGGTGCTCTACATGATCCTTCTGGCGCTGATCACCGGCTTCACGCTGCGCTGGACCAAATTCGGCCGGCACATCTTCGCCATTGGCGGCAATGAGCACGCGGCGACGCTGACCGGCGTCCCCGTCAAGCAGATCAAGGTCGCCGTCTACATGATCTCGGCGCTGGCGGCCGGCATTGCCGGCATCGTCCAGACCGGCTGGCTGGGTGCGGTCACTACCAATCTGGGCACCGGCATGGAGCTGCAGGTGATCGCCGCCACCGTCATCGGCGGTGCCAATCTGGCTGGCGGGGTCGGCACCGCCTTCGGCGCCATTGTCGGTGCCGCGCTCATCGAAGTCATACGCAACAGCCTTGGCCTGCTCGGCATCAATGCCTTCTGGCAAGGCGTGTTCATCGGCGGCGCCATCCTGCTCGCGGTGCTGTTCGATCGTATCCGCAACTTCAGGCGCAACGACTGATTTTCGGGACTCAACCTTTCCGCTGGAAACCATTGCTTTGACATCGAAATCCCTGTTCGATCTCAGCGGGCGGCTGGCGCTGATCACCGGCTCCGGCCAGGGCATTGGCCTGGCGCTGGCGCGCGGCCTTGCCGAACATGGCGCAAGCGTCGTGCTCAACGGCCGTGATGCCAGCAAGGTTGCGGGTGCTGTGGCGGAGTTACGCGAAGCCGGCTTCACGGCGCACGCCTCGACCTTCGACGTGACCGATTTTCGCGCTGTCGATGCGGATGTCACCCGGATCGAGGCCGAGATCGGTCCGATCGACATCCTGATCAACAATGCCGGCATCCAGTTTCGCGCTCCCCTCGAGGATTTTCCCGAGGAGCAATGGGAGCGGCTGTTCAAGACCAATGTCTCCGGCGCCTTCCATGCCGGCAAGGCCGTTGCCCGCAACATGATCGCGCGCGGCAAAGGCAAGATCATCAACATCGGCTCGGTGCAGAGCGAGCTCGCCCGACCCAACAT
The DNA here is from genome assembly GCF_056403855.1 of Mesorhizobium sp. P2_E7. Taxonomy (NCBI): domain Bacteria; kingdom Pseudomonadati; phylum Pseudomonadota; class Alphaproteobacteria; order Hyphomicrobiales; family Phyllobacteriaceae; genus Mesorhizobium; species Mesorhizobium sp. P2_E7. The sequence goes on from NZ_JBFUER010000001.1 coordinate 2,213,845, forward strand.
CGCGCCCTACACGGCAACCAAGGGCGCGATCCGCAACCTGACACGAGGCATGTGCACCGACTGGGCGAAATACGGCTTGCAGATCAATGCGATCGCACCCGGCTATTTCCGCACCGAGATGAACCAGGCGCTGGTCGACAACCAGGAATTCTCCGCCTGGCTGGAAAAGCGCACGCCGGCCGGCCGCTGGGGCTATGTCGACGAGCTGATCGGCGCCGCGGTGTTCCTTGCGTCGGACGCATCGTCCTTCGTCAACGGCCACACGCTCTATGTCGACGGCGGCATGACGGCCTCGGTTTGAGGTAGCACTGCTTTTCCTTCTCCCCCTGTGGGAGAAGGAAGAACCCTATCGCTCAGTCTGAAAATCCGCCGCCACGGCCCGCAGCACACAGCGGCTTTTGCCCCGCGCCTTGACGCCGGCCCGAACTCAGCCGCACAATCCCCGATGCAGGCGAAGGGAGGCCAGTCGTCTGCGGGAGGATATACCCATGACGGACGCGATCAGGCTCTACTGGGGCCGGTTCGGACATGTTTCTGTCCTGAATGTCGCCAGCGACTTCGTCACCCATGCTCATGTCGAGGCACACATCATCATCTGGCTCGAAGGCACGGCCGGCGAGATGACCATCGGCCGCGAGACGGTGGCGTTGGGACCTGGTACCGCAGCGGGGATCAACTCCTACCAGCCGCATAGCCATGTCCTGTCGCAGAACGGCAGGCCGGGCCTGTTCCTCGCCTTCTATATCGATCCGGACTGGGCGCGCCGGCGCCGCGACCTACCATCGTCAGCGCCGCTGTTTGCGCAGGCGGCGATCACGCTCGAACCCTGGCTGCACCAGGCCGCCGCCAATCTGCTCGATCATTTGAGCGACAATGAAAGCATCGACGACGTCGCCAATTACGAGATCGAGCGCTTCATCGATAGCGTGCTCGACGCCGCCGATGCCTCGGCGCCGCAGGAGGCGCGCATCCGCATCAACACCATGCAGGATTTCCGCGTCCGCAAGGCGATCCAGCTGATGAAAGCCAATGTCTGCGAGCGCATCTCGTTCGATGACGTTGCCCGCAGCGTCGGCCTGTCCAGGCCGCATTTCTTTGCTTTGTTCAAGGAACAGACCAATCTGACGCCCAATGTTTACTGGAACACGCTGCGCATGGAGGAAGCCGTGCGGCAGTTGCAGTGGTCGCAGGAGCCGCTGATTTCGGTCGCCTGCAATCTCGGTTTCACCACCCAGGGCAATTTCTCACGCTTCTTCCGCGACCATGTCGGCGTGCCGCCGACACTTTACCGCGAGGCGGCGCGGGCCATGGCCTGAGCGAAACGGCTGTTTTTCAGACTCCTTGATACGGCCGCAAGACCCCTTGATAAGCGCCTCGCCGGCCGCCGCCCTACCCTTGAATGCGAATTTGATCGCAAGGGAACGAGCTTATGGTTGATGTCACCATCTCCAGCGTCATCGACGCGCCGGTCGAACAGGTTTGGGCCCGCATTCGCGACTTCAACGGCCTGCCGGGCTGGCATCCACGCATGGTCGAAAGCCATATCGAGGACGGCAAGAACGCCGAAACCATTGGCTGCGTGCGCAATTTCGAGCTCGCCAGCGGCGCGCGTATTCGCGAAAAACTGCTCGACTTTTCCGACCAAAACTTCCGCATCAGCTACTCCATCCTGGAGACGCCACAGCCGCTGACCAATCACAAGGCGACGCTGCAATTGCGCCGGGTGACCGACGGCGACCGCACCTACGCCGAATGGACCGCAAGCTTCGACGCCGCGCCCGAAGAAGCAGACAAGATCGCCGCCGGCATGGGCGCCAATGTTTTTCAGGGCGGCTTCAATGCGCTGAAGAGCCATTTTTCCGGCCAAAGCTGAGTTCGGGAGCCTGCCATGGCGCTTGCCCTCCAGACTTTTTCGACCGTCCGGGACGCCAACGCGGCGCTTAAAGCTGCGGGGACCCGCTATCTCGGCGGCGGCACGCTGGTCGTGCGCGCCGCCAATGAAGGCGACATTTCGGTCTTCAGCCTTGTCCGCTCGACCGATCCGGCACTTTCGGCCATCGAGGTTACCGACGGCAAGGTCCGCATCGGTGCGTCGGTGACGATGGCCGCCATCGCACGCCATCCCGGCCTTGCTGCGCTCACCAAGGCCGCACGCGCCGTTGGCGGCCCGGCGATCCGCAACATGGCGACCGTCGGCGGCAACCTGTTTGCACCCGCGCCCTACGGCGATTTCGCTGTCACGCTGCTGGCGCTGGATGCGACGGTCGGCACCGATGACGGGGAATTGCCGATCGAGGATTTCCTGGCCAAACGAGACGACAGTCGCGCCATCGTCACCTCAGTGAGCTTCGCGCTTCCGAAAGCCGACACCTTCCGCTTCCTGAAGATATCCCGGGTCAAGCCGAAGGGCGTTTCGGTGCTCAGCATCGCCGCCGTGCTCGAACAGGCCGGCGACGGCACCGTGTCCTCGGCGCGGATCGCGCTCGGCTGCATGGCCAACCGGCCGATGCGCGCCAAGGCGGCGGAAAAGGCGCTGCTCGGCAAAAAGCTTGATCCCGACGGCATCGCGGCGGCGCTCGCCGTGGCCGGCGAAGGCACTTCGCCGATCACCGACCCGATCGCCAGCGCCTGGTATCGCGCTGAAGTTCTGCCGGTCCATCTCGGCCGGCTGCTGTTGACCTGAAATATCCCGTTGGGGGGCGCGCGTCTGTCCGGTCGTCCGGGCAGGCGCGCAAGGAGGAAGAATGGCAAAGGTCCCGGTCCAGTTCACACTCAACGGCTCCGAGAATGCCGAATTCGTCGAGAGCGGCACAACGTTGCTCCACGCGCTGCGCGACAAGATCGGCGACACTTCGCCGAAAGGCGGCTGCCACCAGGGTACATGCGGCGCCTGCTCGGTGATCATCGACGGCGAGCTGAAACTCTCCTGTCTGACGCTGGCCGAGACGTGCAATGGGGCGGCCATCACCACGACATCGGGCCTCGCCGAGGCCGGCGTGCTGCATCCCCTGCAGCGCGCCTTTCTCGATGCTTTTGCCACACAATGCGGCTTCTGCACGCCGGGCATGATCATCGCCGCCAAGGTGTTGCTCGATCACACGCCCAACCCCAGCCGCGAGGACGTCGTCGAGGCGCTGTCCGGCAACATCTGCCGCTGCACCGGCTACGAGCCGATCATCCAGGCGGTGCTGACCGCTGCCCGCGCCAATTCGCAGAACGCCGCCTGAGGGTCAAAAGAATGGAACTGCGCAAAAACTATTTTGCCGATCAGCGCAAGGACGGCCTGCACGAGATCGGCCAGGCGCGGCCGCGTCTGGATTCGCCGGGCCATGTCACGGGGAAAACCGCCTATTTCGCTGACCGCAATTTTCCAGGCATGCTGCACCTGAAGATGGTGCGCAGCCCCCACCATCATGCCCGTATCCGCTCGATCGACACGTCGGAGGCGGAAAAGCACCCCGGCGCGGTGAAAATCCTCACCGCCAAGGACGTGCCGCACAATGTCTACACCATCCTGATCCTGATCCAGATCGGGCCGGAGGACGAGACGGTGCTGGCCGACGGCAAGGTGCGCTGGAAGGGCGAGGCGGTTGTCGCCGTGCTGGCAGAAACCGAACGCGCGGCGCAGGAAGCCGCTGCCAAGGTCAAGGTCGACTACGAGGTGCTGCCGGCCGTCTTCGACATGGAGGAAGCGCTGAAACCCGGCGCGCCCCTGGTCAACGAATATCACGGCCAGAACTATTATCTCTACGACAGCGGCGAGTGCCGCAAGGTGCGCTTCGGCGATGTCGAGGCGGGCTTCGCCGAAGCTGACCACATCCTCGAACAGAGCTACCAGTCCTCACCCATCGAGCACGCTCCGACCGAGACCACGGGCTGCCTCGTGGTGCCGGAAGGCAATGACCGCTTCACCTGCTACACCAACACCCAGGCGATGTTCTTCACCCTCGACAACGCCTCGATCATCCTGCAGATGCCGGGCTCCAAACTGCATTTCGTCGGCGGCACGGTCGGCGGCGGCTTTGGCGGCAAGGTCGATGTCATCGTCGAGCCGATCGCCATTCTTGGCGCCAAGCTCACGGGGCGTCCGGTCTCCTTCATCTACAGCCGCGAGGAGGAGATGCAGATCTCCTCGCCCCGCGCCGCCGAAAAGGTCGTCATCAAGGACGGCGTCATGAAGGACGGCCGTATCGTCGCGCGCAAGGTGACCGGCTACACCGATGCCGGCGCCTATTCGCGCCATTCGCCCTATGGCGCGCAGAAGGGCGCTGCGCACTATCCCGGGCCCTATACGATCCCGAATGTCTGGATCGACACCTATTGCGTCTACACCAACCGCACGCCCTCCTCTGCCATGCGCGGCTTCGGCGTCACCATCGGCGACTTCGCGCTGGAGGTACAGATGGACAAGCTGGCGCGGCTGATCGGCATGGACCCGCTCGAATTCCGCTTCATCAACGCCTACCGCGACGGTGACATGAAGGCGCATCGCCAGCCGACGGAAGGCGCGGCGCTGATCGAATGCATGCAGGAAGCGTCGCGCGCCGCCAACTGGCCGGTGGCGGAGAAATACATGGCGATGTCCTCATACAAGAAGGAAGCCTGAGATGGCGATCAGGCGCGGACGCGGCATAGCCGCGATCAACTATCCCACCGGCATGAATCTCGGCGGCGACCCGACACAGGCGCTGGTGCATTCAACGCCGACCGGTAATTTCATGGTCACGCTCTCATCCGTCGATCTCGGCCAGGGCCTGAAGCAGATCATGGCGCAGATCTGCGCCGAGACCATCGGTGTGCCGACCGACCGCGTCATCATCGACACCGCCGACACCGACACCGGTCCGCACTGCATGGGCACCTTCGCCTCCCGCGGCACGCACCGCGCCGGCAACGCCGTCATCCAGGCGGCCAAGGAAGCCCGCCAGGTGATGCTGGAGGTGGCGGCGGAAGAGCTGGAAGTGAATGCGTCCGACCTCGAGACGGATGGCGAAGGCAACATTCTGGTGAAAGGCGCGCCGCAGAAGTCGATCTCGATCTTCGATGTCGCGCTGTCGGCGCATTTCAAGCGCGGCCGCTCCATTTCGGGACGCGGCATGTTCCTGATCCCGCGCTCCTACCCCGAGAAGGAGACCGGCGCGATGAAGCCGTCGACCTGCTACGCCCATGCGTGCACCGTGGCCGAGGTCGAGGTCGACGACGAGACCGGCGAAGTCACCGTGCTGACGGTGAAGAACATCTTTGAGATCGGCCGCGCGCTCAACCCGAAAATGGTCGAGCAGCAACTGGTCGGCGGCTCCTGGATGGGCATCAGCCACGCGCTCTATGAGACGACCGAGCCGTACTATCCCAACCGCGACCATGGCGGCACGGACTTCAACCAGTATCTGATGCCGGGTCCAGGCGACCTCGCCGAGACCGAGATCATCGTGCTGGAGCGGCCTTCCGCCGATGGACCCTATGGCGCCAAGGGCCCGGGCGAAATGTGCGCCAACCCGCAAATCCCTGCCGTTGCCAATGCCGTCTTCGACGCTGTCGGCGTGCGCATCGACACGCTGCCGATTACGCCGGAACGGATTTTGCGCGCGCTGAAGGCGCAAGCGGCGAACTGAGGACAGAGATGCCGGAGGTGAACGCCGAGACTGTCGCGACCTCACCGGAGGCGGTGGCGCAGCATCTCGCCGCCTCGCGCTATCTCGCCGACGACAGCCTGGCAACCGCGATCTTCCTGGCGATCCGGTTGGGCAAGCCGCTGCTGCTCGAAGGCGCGCCCGGCGTCGGCAAGACGGAAGCGGCCAAGGCGATTGCCGAACTGCTCGGCCGCGAGCTAATCCGGCTGCAATGCTATGAAGGCATCGACGCCGCGCATGCTCTCTACGAATGGAACTATCAGCGCCAGCTGCTCGCCATCCGCCATGCCGGCGAACACGAGATCGACATCTATGACGACCGGTTTTTGATCGCCCGACCGCTGCTGCAGGTGCTGCGGGCGCCCGAGCAGCGCGTGCTTTTGGTCGACGAGATCGACCGCTCCGACCATGAATTCGAGGCGCTGCTGCTGGAATTCCTCTCCGACTTCCAGATCAGCATCCCCGAGCGCGGCACCATTCGCGCCGACGCGCAGCCGATCGTCATCCTGACCTCGAACCGCACGCGCGAGCTGGCCGAGGCGCTCAGGCGGCGCTGCGTCTATCACTGGATCGGTTACCCCGATGCAAAGCGCGAAGCCGAGATCATCATGCTGCGCGCCGGCGATGTCGCCGAGGCGACCGCGCGTGCGGTGGCGGCCGCCGTGCAAGAGATCCGCGCCCGCCCGCTGGCCAAGCCGCCCGGTATCTCCGAAGCCGTCGAATGGGCCAATGCCGCAACCATCCTGGAAAAGGGCGGCAGCCCTTGGCCGCAAGCCTTCCGCCGCGCCATCGGCGTGCTGATCAAGGACGAAGAGGACCTGGCGTCCATCGCGCCGGAGCTGGAGGCGATCGTTGAGGAGGCGCTGGGGTGAGCCGGGACGTCAGCGATCCCTTCTGCCTGTTCATTCCGCAACGCTGGCGGGACAGCGCCCCCCTCTGTCCTGCCGGACATCTCCCCCTCAAGGGGGGAGATCAGCTGTCATCATGGCTTTCGCCAATTACCAGCGTCGAAAGGATGGTGCCGCCATCCGAACTGCCAATCTCCCCCCTTGCGGGGGAGATGTCCGGCAGGACAGAGGGGGGTGCGAAGGAATGAGGCCTTCAGAGAACTTGCCCCGCGCCGCCGCACCCTTCCTCAGCTTCGCCCGCCTGTTGCGTCAGCACGCTTTTCCCATCGCCACCGAGCAGATCTCCAGCTTCATGCAGGCGGTCACCTTGCTCGGCCCTCGCTCGATGTCCGACATCCGCGAGGCTGCGCTGGCGACGCTCGCCCCCTCTCCCGACCGTCGCAGTGAATTCGAAGCGCATTTCCGCAGCCATTTCTACGGCGACGCCAAAACCACGATCGCAGGCGAAGAAGACGAGGAAACCCGCATCAAGGACGATCACGGCACGCGCCAGGAAGAAAAGCAGGCCCCGCGTCAGGAGAAAGGCGGCGAATTGTCGTCGGCGATCGAACAGCTGAGCAGCCGCGACTTCCAGCGCGACGATGATGGCCTTGTCTCCTTCCGCCGCAAGCTAGCTTCCGCGCTGCCGGCGCGCCGCTCTTTCCGCACCGTGCGCACCCGTTCGCGCGGCACGCTCGATCTGCGCCGCTCGCTCAGCGAAATCGTCAGCGCCGATGGCGACATCCCCTCGCCGCAGCTTCGCCGCCGCCAAACCGTGCCGCGCAAGCTCCTGCTCTTGATCGACGTCTCGGGCTCGATGAAATTGCACACGGCGGACTACCTCAAGCTGGCGCACGCCGCCGTGCAAGGCGCGGACAGGGCGGAAATCTTTACCTTCGGCACGCGCCTCACCCGCATCACCTCGGCGCTGCGCATCCGCGACCGCGACCAGGCGCTTGCCCGCGCCGCGGCACAGGTTGACGACTGGGACGGCGGCACACGCATGGGACCGACGCTGCTCGCCTTCCTCTCGGTGCCGCGCTTCTCGGCCTTTGCCCGTGGGGCTGCGGTGGTCATCCTGTCAGACGCGCTGGAGCGCGGCGATCATGCCGATCTCGAAACGGCGATACGCCGCCTGAACGCGCGCGCCTTCCGGCTCTCGCTGGCGACACCGCTCGCCGGCGATCCGCGCTTCCAGCCGGCGACGGCGGCGCTGCGCGCCATCCTGCCCGACCTTGACGATCTTATCGACGGATCGTCGCTGAACAGCCTCACCGATTTCATCCTGTCGCTCGCCCGCCCTGCCCCAGCGGCATCGACAATCTGGAAAAGGGTATCGTGATGCAGAAAGCCATCGACGCGCATTTCCACATCTGGCGCCAGCAAGACCAGCCCTGGCTGGTCGGCCCGATGGTGCCGCGCATCTTCGGCCCTTACGAGCCGATCCGCCGCGACTATCCGATCACGGAATTCCTCGAAGACCAGAGGCGTTCCGGTGTCGAGAAGGCCGTCTATGTCCAGACCAACTGGGCGAAAGAGGATTTCGAGAAGGAAGTCGCCTTCCTGCAGAAGACAGCCGACGAGACCGGCTGGCCGCACGCCATCGTCGGTTATGCCGACATGACGGTGGACGATGTTCGCCATCAGATCGATCGGCTGAAAAAGTATCCGCTGCTGCGCGGCGTGCGCATGCAGCTGCACTGGCATGAAACCCCGGCCTTCCGCTTCGCCGCCTCTGCCGACCAGGTCATCGACCCGAAGGTGCGCGCCAACGTCGCGCGATTGAAGGACTATGGCCTGGCCTTCGACCTGCAGCTTTTCCCCGCCCAGATGAAAGACGGGCTGACGCTGGTCGGCGAGAACCCTGACACCAATTTCATCCTAACCCATGCCGGCATGCTGACCGGCATGGAGCCCGAAACCACCGAAGCTTGGAAGGCCGGCCTGCGCACGCTGTCAGCCGCGCCGAACTTTTATGCCAAGCTGTCGGGTCTCGGCACTTTCGTCCACCGCAACGACCCGCAACTGATCGCTTACATCGTCGACAATGCGATCGACATACTGGGCGCAGACCATCTGATGTTCGGCTCGAACTTCCCGATCGAAAAACTCTGGACCAGCCACGCCGAACTGATCAAGGCGCACCGCGCGGCGGTGGGCAAGCACGGCGCGGCGGCGGAAGCGGACATTTTCTGGAACACGGCGGAGCGCGTTTACAGGCCGGTATAGCGCGGCACTGCCCTTGCCTTCTCCCCTTGTGGGAGAAGGTGGATCGGCGCGCAGCGCCGAGACGGATGAGGGGTGTTCCAGCGGAGTGAGGCGTTGGCGTTCCCTGGAACACCCCTCATCCGTCGCCTTCGGCGTCACCTTCTCCCACAAGGGGAGAAGGTGACGAGATCACTTCACCTCGAATTCCGGATCGACCGGGATCTGCATCGCCGTCACCAGATGGTTGGTTTGCCCGGCCAGCCCGATGATCGACACCAACTCGCCATGCTGCGCGTCGGTCATGCCCTTGGCGCGTGCGGCGGCGGTGTGCGAATGAACGCAATAGGAACAGCCATTGGCGGTCGAGACCGCGATGTAGATCATCTCCTTGGTCAGCGGATCGATGGCGCTCTCCGTGGCCATCACCACCTTCACCTGTTCCCAGGTCCGTTTCAGCAAAGCCGGATCATTGGCCAACCCGCGCCAGAAATTGTTGACGAAATCGGACTTGCGGGTGGCGCGGATGTCGTCGAACACCGCCTTCATTGCCGGGATTTTCTCGACTTCGGCATCGGTCAGGAGTCTTGTCGCGGCCATGGCGTTTCCCTTTATTGAATCGGTGGATCAGGTCGTTGAATCGGATCTCGAGCAAACGTGGCTAGCCGGCTCTTCTGATTCAGTTTTCAACGCCGATTAGAGCAGAACGTAGAAGGTTCGCCGAGCCCCCTCAGCTTCGTCATCCCAGGGCGAAGCAGGCGCGAAGCGCCGTCGCGGAGACCCTGGGATCCATTCCGTGACGTCTATCGACGAATGCAGCGGACGCAGAATTCTTCACCGCTGCAACGCTCAAGAGTCCCGGCATGGATCCTCGGGTCTGCGCTGCGTCGCTACGCTCCTTGCTCCGCCCGTGGATGACGAAGGAACTGAGGTCATCGCCAATTACCAACGTATGTGCACCGCCAGGCGCCAGTCGTTCTGAGGCGAAGCACAAGGCGGAACTATCTCCGCCTGAGCCCGACAAATTTCGAATTCAAGTCCTAGGCGCGTGGCCGGAAACCTCGGCGCCCGCACCGGGCGGCAGCACCAGGAACCGCAGCGCCGCCACCAGCCCGATGGCGCCAATCGCCACGAAGGCGATGCGAAAATCGACGAGGTCAAGCGCTGGCCGGTCCCTGACGATCTGCGACAGATTGAGGATCGCCGCCGCCACCGCGACACCGAACAGCATCGCTATCTGCTGCAGCATGGAAGACAGCGTCGCCGCCGAACTGCGCGGCGCGGCATCGATATCGGCGAAGGCCAGCGTGTTGAGCGCGGTAAACTGCATCGAGCGTGACAGGCCAGCGATCAGCATCAGCACCACGACCAGCGCCTGCGGCGTGTCAGGCGAGATCGCGGCGCAGGCCATGATCGAGGCCGAGGCGATGATGCCGTTGACAACCATCACCGTGCGAAAACCGAAACGCCTGAGCGTCGGCGTCGTCACCGTCTTCATGCCGAGATTGCCAAGGAAATACGCCAGGATCATCAGACCGGCATCGACGGGGCTAAGCCCAAAGCCGACCTGGAACAGCAGCGGCAACAGGAACGGCGTGGCGTTGATCGCGACCCGGAAGATGGTGCCGGCGGCAAGCGTCGAGATGGCGAAGGTCAGCACCTTGAACGCGCTGAGATCGAGCAGTGGATGCGGTGCGCGCCGGAGATGCCGCACCGCCAGCCAGCCGATGGCGATGCCGGCCGCGATCAGCAGCACGGTCGGCAAGGCGCCGTCCTCCGGATGTGCGATGCGTTCCAGGCCATAGAGTAGCAGCGCGAGCCCCAGTGACGTCAGGAAGAACCCCGGCCAGTCCAGCGGCTTGGGATCGGCCTCGCGGTCGCCCGGGATGAAGCGGGCGACCAGCGCCAGCCCGATCAGCCCGAGCGGGATGTTGATGAAGAAATTCCAGTGCCAGGAGAGATAGGTGGTGATGAAACCACCAAGCACCGGCCCGACGACGGGCGCAAACAGTGCCGGCCAGGTGATCAGCGCCGTGGCGTTGAGCAGCTCCGATTTCGGCGCGTTGCGCAGGACGAGAATGCGCCCGACGGGCGTCATCAGTGCGCTGCCGAGACCCTGCACGACGCGGGCGGCAACGAATTGAGGGAGACTCTGCGAGAAGCCGCAGGCGAGCGAAGAGAGTGTAAACAGCACGATCGCCAGGAGAAAAATGTTGCGCGCGCCAAAACGGTCGGCGAGCCAGCCCGACAGCGGCACGAACACCGCCATGGTCAACATATAGGCGGTGATGCCGATGCTCATCGCCACCGCCGGCACGCCGAAGGAGTCTCCCATCTGCGGCAGCGAGGTCGAGATGATCGTCGAATCCAAAAGCTGCATGAAAAACGCGATGGCGACGATCAGCGCCACCCGCCGCGCATTGCTGGCGGTTGCGGCCGAGGCGTCGGTATCGGGAACAGCAGTCATGACGAACCGCGTTGAACAGCATATGGCTGGCCCAGTCCAGAGCCTAGCCAACAAACTTCCGTGTCGGCCTGCAGCCTGCTATGGGATGGACAGGGCGACGGAGGAAAGTGCACGCATCAATGAAGCCGATCTATATCGACTACCTCAATGCCCTCGATATCGAAGCCCTTGAGATGACCGACGGCGAAATCATCACCGCCGTCGAGGCTGGACTGGTCGCGCAAGGCAATGGCCAGACGGTGATCGAGCCGCGCGTCCATCTCGAACCCGATCCTTCCTTCCACGGCCATTTCAACGTGCTGCGCGGTTACGTCGCGCCGCTCGATGCGGCAGGCGTGAAGATCGTCGGCGACTATGTCGACAACTATCTGCATGGCCTGCCCTCGGAATTCGGCATTTTGAATCTGTTCGATCCGCGCACCGGCACGCCGCGCGCCATTCTCGATGCCACCGTCATCACCGATATGCGCACCGGCGCCGTCACCGCCATCGGCGCAAAGCATCTGGCGCGCAAGAATTCCAAGGTGCTGGCCCATATCGGCGCGCGCGGCACCGCCTACTGGAATGTGCGGCTGCTCGACCATCTGTTCGATTTCGACGAAATCCGTGTCCATTCGCGCCGCCCGGAAAGCCGCGACGGTTTTGCCGCCAAACTCTCCGCCGACCTCGGCAAGAAAGTCACGGCGGTCGCCGACTGGGAGAGTTGCGTCAAGGGCGCCGACATCGTCGTCGAGGCTTCGCGGCTTTCGGAACCGCAACCGCTGCTCAAGACCGAATGGATCAAGCCCGGCGCTTTCGTCGTGCCCTATGGCACGATGAGCGCGGTGGAGCTGTCGCTGACCGACATCATGCAGAAAATGGTCGTCGACGACTGGGGCCAGTGCAAGGGCGGCAAGTTCGGTTCGCTGCGCGCCCATGTCGAAACCGGGCGGCTGAGCGAAAAGACGCTGCATGCCGAACTCGGCCAGATCGCCGCCGGCCTCAAACCGGGCCGGCAGAGTGACGACGAGACGATCCTGTTCTGGCATCGCGGCCTGTCGCTGTCCGATATTGCGCTGGGCAAGGCGATGCTGGCCAAGGCCGCGGACAAGGGCATCGGCCAGAGGCTGCGCTTCGCATGACCGCGCTCGTCCTCACCGGCGCCGGCGTCAGCGTCGAGGATGTCGCGGCGGTTGCCCGTGGCGGCCGCAAGGTCGAGGTCGAGCCTGCCGTTATCGAGAGGCTCGACAAAGCCCGCAAAGTGCTCGACCAGGCCGCCGCGTCCGGCCAGAAGATTTACGGCCTCAACACCGGCCTCGGCGCCAATCTCGGCAGCTCGGTCGAAGGCGATGCCAGCGCCTTCCAGCGCCAGTTGCTGGAAGGACGCAGCGGCGCCGTCGGCGAACCGCTGCCGCAAGAGGCGGTGCGGGCCACCATGTTTGCCCGTGCCGCGATGTTCTCGGTTGGCGGTTCGGGCATTTCGCCGGCGGTTTTCACCGCGCTGATCGACGCGCTCAATGCCGGCGTGCACCCGGTGATGCCTGGACTGGGCTCGATCGGCGACGGCGACCTGGTGCTGATGACTGCCCTTGCCCGTCTGCTCACCGGTGACGGCGAAGCAGACTATCAGGGCCGTCGCATGCCGGCCGCCAAGGCCCTGATGATGGCGCGGCTCGCCCCGATCAGCCTGGCGCCGAAAGACGGGCTGTCGCTGATCAACGCCTCGGCGGTCTCAGCCGGAAGCGGCGCGCTGGCGCTGGCCGACGCGCTGTCCGCCTTTGCGCAACAGCAGCAGGCGGGCGCTCTGACCATGGAAGGGTTCGGCGCCAACCGCACCATCCTCGATCCGCGCCTGCATCTGGCGCGGCCGGCCGCCTGCCAGCAAATGGCGGCAAAGGGCCTGCGCGATCTACTTGCCCGCGACGAGGAGGCGGCGCCGACAACCTTGCAGGACCCGCTGTCGATCCGCTGCATGCCGTCGATCCATGGCGCGCTGATCCAGGCGATCGACCAGGCGCGGCTGGCGCTGGAGATCGAACTCAACGCCGCCGCCGACAATCCGCTGGTGCTGGGCGATGACGGCCAGGTGCTGTCGACCGGCAATTTCCATACGACGTCGCTGGCGCTCGCCTTCGAGACGCTCGGCCTGGCGATGGCCCAATGTGCGGCCGCGAGTGCCGCCCGTTTCATCCAACTTACCGGCTCCGGCCGCAACGGCCTGCCGAAATATCTGTCGCCGGTCGGTGGGGCCTCGGCCGGCTTCGTGCCGCTGCAAAAGACGGTGGCGGCGATCCTCGCTAGCATCCGCCACAAGGCCAATCCGGTCATGCTGGATTTCCTGGCCGTATCCGAGGGCGTCGAGGACGTTGCCACGCAGACACCGCTCGCGGTTTCGAAATGCGCCGGGATGATCGGCCTGTGGCGGCGGCTGATTGCCTTCGAACTGATGGCTGCAGCGCAGGCCGTCGATTTCCGCGACGGGCTTAAGCTCGCGCCGGGCACCGCCGCGATCCATGCCGCGGTGCGCGCGCATGTGGCAATGCTCAGGGAAGACCGGCCGCTGGGAGCGGACGCCGAGGTGCTCCACGCCCTGCTCGCCGACGGAACATGGCAAGGCGCCGGGACGGTCGATAAAGAACCCGAATAGGGCGTGTTGAGATTCAGGTCAGGCCGAGTCGAAATGGTGGTTTTCGAGAACCGGAGCGGAGCGGACATTTGGTCCGTGAGCACCGGAAGCGCAGAAAGCCGCCATTTGCAGGCCGGCATCACCTGAATATCAGCACACCCTGATCAGCTCTTTGCGTCTACCCTCTTCATGAACTGGCTGAGCTCTGCAGGGTCCATGCGCACAACATGCTTGTTTTCCGGATAGGCGCCACTGTTGACGTCGGCGACATATTCGGAAAACGCCGCGACCCGCTCCGCCTGCAGCCGGTCATACTCGGCGGCGAAGTTGCGATAGACCTTGGAATGGCGCGGCATATGACCCCGGTTCTGGCCGAGAATGTCCTCGGCAAACAGATATTGCGCATCGCAGCCCGTGCCCGCCCCCATCGACAGCATGATCAGCGAGGTGCGTTCGGAGATTGCCTTGGCGACCTCGATCGGCACCACCTCGATCTCGGCGCCGAGCGCGCCGACGGCCTCATATTGCTTGACCGCCTCGAAGATCTGCATGGCGGCGTCAGCGGTCTTGCCGACGGCCTTGAAACCGCCGGTCCAGGTCGCGCGCGACGGAATGAGGCCGACATGGCCGATGACAGGAATGGCGTCGTCGGCCAGCCGCTTGACGGTGGCGAAACCGGCGCTGCAATAGACGGCGTCGGCGCCCGCCTTGTAGAGCCGGAACGCCCAGCGCAGGAAATCGTCCGCCGTCCCGATTTCATAAAAGTTCTCGCCGGGCATGGTGAACAGGCTGGGCGCCGCATCGCGATACTCAGGGTTGAGCACCAGCTCCGGCGGCACCGAGACGATGTCGACCCCTGCCCGCTCGGCAGCCTCTGCCTCGTCCATCGTCAGCACGCGCAGCATGGTCAGCTGCCGCTTGCCCTTCATGGCGCGCAGATCGGCGACGGTCGGTCTTTTTCGGCTCATCGGGATATCCCTGTTTGCTGGAATTCATCATCCACCTTACCGGCCATGTGACAGGCCGGATAGAAGGCTTGGCTTATTCGGCGGCCGCCGACATATCGACGTTGTGGAACTCGCCGCGATAGGGCCGCGCCGTCGGCGGCAAGTCGCGCTTGAGGAAATAATCCTCGTATCGCAGTTGCTTCAAAAGCACCGGCCAGACCTCGCGATAGGCATGCCACATCGACGGGTTCGCCACCGGCAAATCGTGCTTGATCAGTTCGTGCAGCCTGGGCAAGGCATGATAAGGCACCATCGGGAACATGTGGTGTTCGACGTGATAATTCATGTTCCAGTAGATGAAGCGGCTGACCGGGTTCATGTAGACGGTGCGGGTGTTGAGCCGATGGTCGACGACATTGTCGGCCAGCCCGATATGCTGCAGCAGGCCGGTCAGCACCATGTGCCAGCTGCCATAGAGGCGCGGCAGACCGATCAGCACCAGCGGCAGCCATGACCCCAGCGCGATCGCGACAGCGATCGTCGCGGCATAGACCGCCATATGCCAGCGCGCCGCGGTGATCGCCTTCGCCTGCTCCGTCTCCGGAATGTAGCTCTTTTCATCGTCAGACAGTCGGCCAAACGCCTGACGCACCAGCGTCGGCAGCGCGTAGCGGACATCGAGGATGCCGGTGAAGGCGAGCGCTGCCCTGATGAGATCCGGCGGACGCATCACCGCAATCTCGGCATCGCGGCCGACAATGATGGTATCGGTGTGATGGCGGGCATGGCTCCAGCGCCACTGCACCGGATTGCGCACCAGCATGAACGAGGCAACCTCGTAGATCACATCGTTCATCCAGCGCGTGCGGAAGGCGGTGCCATGGCCGCATTCATGCCAGCGCGAGTCGCTCGACGAGCCATAGAGCACGCCATAGACCAGCAGGAACGGCACCACCCACCATGTGCCCCATAACCAGACGATGCCGGCGGCCGAGCCCAGGATCGCAGCGACCCAGATGATGGTGTCGCGGATCGCCGGCCCGTCGGAGCGCTGCATCAGCTCCTTCATCGCCTTGCGCGGCACGTCTGTGTGATACCACTCGGCGGAGGCGAGCCCGGTCTCGATCGCCCGGCGGGTGCTTTCGCCGACCAGGCTGTAATCGCGTTTTGTCTTGACCACCATCGTCACCTCCCGCCTCGGCCTCAAAGGCCGTTGGCGCGGAATTTTCCGTCGAGGAATGTTTTCGCCCGCGGCACGTCGTCCTCGGTCAGATGCTCGATGATGACCGGAATGTTCGGGTGCTTCTCGCTGAGCCGCTTCAGATAAAGATCGTAGTTCAGCGAACCGAGGCCCGGCGCCGGCAGTTCGATCTCGCCGACACCGCGGAAGGTCAGCCCTTCATGCGCGTCGGCATCGCCGATATCGGCATGCTTTTCCGTCTTGTCGCTGCCTGAGCGCTTCACATCCTTGGCATGCGCGATGCGGATCTTGTCGGTCAGCGTGTCGAACACCTGGTTCAGCACCTGGTCCATGCGGTCGATGTTGTGCGCCTCGAAATAGTTGGTCGGATCCATCAGCAGGCCAAGGCCGGGATGGTCGACCTGCGCGAACATCTTTACTGTCTCCTCCACCGAGCCGACGACATTGTTGACATAGGTTTCGAGCAGGAACACCGCGCCATGGTCGTAGGCGGTCTGGGCAAGGTCCGAGATCACCTTGCGGCATTCCTCGAACCCTTCCTCGGTCTTGTTCTTGGGGTGATGCACCCAATCGGATTCGGTGTTGTAGGTGCCGGTTTCCGAGATCACATAAGGCGAGCCGAAATCGCGCGCGTTGCGGATGATCTCCTTGAGATAGCCAACCCGCTTCTCGCGCTCGGCCTTGTCGGGGTGGATGATGTTGGTGTAGCCCGAGAGGCAGCAGACCGGCAGATTGTGGTCGCGGAATGTGTCGCGCACGACCCTCGCCTTGTCCCTGGTGATCTGCCCAGCTGACAGGTCGATATCCCTGAAATGCAGATCGAGCTGCACCGTGTTGAAGCCGAGCGCGCGGATGCGCCGTGCGGACTCCGCGAGCTCATAGGGGAAATAGCCGGTGAAGATCCCTGCCTGCATCATGATGTGAACTCCTCCCGGTAAGCGATTCAGCCGCCACGCTATTCGGCGGCCAGATTGTCAGTCGATCGATATCTCGGACAGTTTGACGGTGCGGCCTTCGGCCATCGAGCGGTAGCCGGCCTCGACCAGCGCCATCGTTCTGACATTGTCGGCAACCGACAGCGCCGGCGGCGTGCCCGTCTTCACCGCATGCTGCAACTGTTCCATCACGCCGATAAAGGCGTGCGGAAACCACATCGTGTCCCAGCTCGGGCTGACCCACTTGCCGCCGGTCGTCTCGGTCGAGGCATAGGTCAGCGTGGAAGCGACACCTTTCGGCCAGCCGATCGTGCCCTTGGCGACTCCCTTGGTGCCATCGACGCGCCAGTTGATGTGCTGGTCGTCCTCATAGCCTTCCTGGCGCGGGCCGGACCAGACGTCCTCCAGCGACACGGCAAGCACGCCGGAGGGAAAGCGCAGCGTCGAGACGGTGATGCCGTCGGAATGGTTGAACGCCGTGCGCGGGTCCTTGCGCGTCAGCGTGGTGATTTCAGAGGGATCGCCGAACAGGAAGCGCAGCACATCGAGATGATGCACGCTCATATTGGCGAGCGTCAGCCGGTCGTAACCGGCAAGAAAAGTCTGCCAATGCGGGATCGCATGCATGTCAATCTGCGCAAAGACGATCTCACCCAGCATGCCGCTGTCGATGATCTGCTTCAGCACGCGCATCGACTGGTCGTAGCGCATGTTCTGGTTGACCGAGAGGATCTTGCCGGACCTGGCTGCCTCGTCGCGCAGCTTGACCGCTTCCTCGACCGACAGCGCCAGTGGCTTCTGCGCCAGGATCGCCTTGATGTGCTTTTGCTTCAGCGCATGGCGGATCAGCGCCGGCTGCTGGTCGGGCGGAAAGGCAAGGTCGACGATTTCGACCTCACTACTCTCGATCAGTTGTTCCGGCGTGTCGTGGACGGTCGGGATGCCCCAGCGCTGCGCCACTTTCTCGGCGCTGGCCTTGGTCCGCGAGGCGATTGCGACGACCGGAAAGCGGGCCTGCGCATAGGCGGCGAGATGGCATTCGGCCATGATCATGCTCACTACTCTCGATCAGTTGTTCCGGCGTGTCGTGGACGGTCGGGATGCCCCAGCGCTGCGCCACTTTCTCGGCGCTGGCCTTGGTCCGCGAGGCGATTGCGACGACCGGAAAGCGGGCCTGCGCATAGGCGGCGAGATGGCATTCGGCCATGATCATGCCGGCGCCGATGCAGCCGATCCGGTATTCGCTGCTGCGAACCCTCACATCCGGCTCGAAACCCTGGCCTGCCATCCATTCCTCCCCTGGAGGACAGGATATAACGCCATGGCCGGCCGATCAGCCAAGGTCCGCTCCATCAATTCCCATCAGAACCAGGGCAGCGCCAAGCTTCGGACAGTTCACGCGTCGGTCAGACAAAGAAGAATTCCTCAACCCGCTGCTTGGCCTTTCGCAGCACCGGCAGGATATCCCGCTCCATCTCTGCCACCGAAAACCGGGCCGACTGGGTCGACATGTTGATTGCCGCCACCGTCCGCCCGGATCGGTCGCAGATCGGCACGGCGATCGAGCGCAGGCCGAGCTCCAGTTCCTCATCGACGATGGCAAAGCCGTCCGCCCTCGCCGCGTCGATCGCTTTGCCTAGTGCTGCGCGACTGGTGATCGTCTTCGGCGTCCGCCGCTCGATCTTCGCCTCGGCAAAGAAGGACTTCAGCTCGTCCACGCCCAGCCCCGCAAGCAGGACACGCCCCATTGAGGTGCAGTGGGCCGGCAGCCTGGTGCCGACGTCGAGTGATACGCTGAGGATGCGGCGGCCGGGTATACGCGCGACATAGACGACCTCCTCGCCCGACAGCACGGCCGCGTTGCAGGCTTCATTAAACTGGCCCGCCAGATCACGCATGATCGGGGCCGCGAATGTCCACAGTGAGGCGCCGCCGAGCCAGGTGCGGACGACGGTCAGCAGGCGCGGCGAAAGCGAAAACTGCCGGCCGACCTGCGTTGCATAGCCGGTCGCGGTCAGCGTCAGCAGGAAGCGGCGCGCACCGGCGCGAGTCAGTCCCGCCTCTTCCGCCATCTCGGTCAGCGTCATCCCTGCCGGATGCCGGGCCAGGATCTCCATGACTGCAAGGCCGCGCTCCAGCGAACCGACATGGTCGCGCGTCGTTGCCTCGTCGTCCATGAGACCTCCGCGAAACAATCTGTCGCCATTGACTCGACATAGCGACTTGGCATAAAAGTATCTCATACAAAACAAATATTCGCAATACGAACTTTTTCCAATTCGGAGTTCCCCTGCGATGGTCAAGTTTCTGCCGCTCAGTGAGGCTGTGGCCGAGAACCTGCACGACGGCGATGCGGTTGCCTTCGAAGGCTTCACCCATCTGATCCCGACGGCGGCGGCGCATGAAGCAATCCGCCAGGGGTTTCGCGACCTCACCCTCATCCGCATGACCCCTGACCTGATCTACGACCAGATGATTGGCATGGGCATGGCCAAGAAGATCGTGTTCTCCTATGTCGGCAATCCCGGCGTCGGCCTGCTGCGGCGCGCCCGCGATTCCATCGAGAACGGCTTTCCCCGAGCGATCGAGATCGAGGAACACAGTCATGCCGGCATGGCCAATGCCTATGAGGCGGGTGCCGCCGGCCTGCCCTGCGCGGTGTTCCGTGGCTATCGCGGCGCCGGGCTGGCGGCAGTCAATCCGAACATCAAATCGGTCACCTGCCCTTTCACGGGCGAAGTGCTGGCGGCTGTTCCTTCAATACGGCCGGACGTCACCTTCATCCATGCGCAGAAGGCCGACAAAAAAGGCAATGTGCTGGTCGAAGGCATTATCGGCATCCAAAAGGAAGCCGTGCTCGCGGCCAAGCGCGCGGTGGTGACGGTCGAGGAAGTGGTCGACAATTTCGACGATCTCCACCCCAACCTCACCGTGCTGCCGCGCTGGACCATTGCAGCTATCTCCGTGGTGCCCGGCGGCTCGCACCCCTCCTACACGCATGGCTATTATGTGCGCGACAATGCCGCCTATCTCGAATGGGACGAGATCGCCGCCGACCGCGAGAAATTCCAGGCCTGGATGCAGGCCAATGTCCTTGAGCGCACGGCGGACGATTTCGCGGCCCGCGTCGAACGTCTGAGGAGCGCGGCATGAGCGGCTTCACCCCCAACGAGATGATGACGATTGCCGCCAGCCGCGCCTTGAAGAACGATGATGTCTGCTTCGTCGGCATCGGCGCGCCGTCGGCCGCCTGCAATGTCGCGCGGCTGACGCATGCGCCCGACATCACGCTGATCTATGAGAGCGGGACCATCGGCACGGCGCCCGACGTGTTGCCGCTGTCGATCGGCGACGGCGAACTCTGCGACACCGCCGTCACCACCGTCTCGGTGCCCGAGATGTTCCGCTACTGGTTGCAGGGCGGCCGCATCTCCATCGGCTTCCTGGGTGCCGCCCAGCTCGACAAGTTCGGCAACATCAACACCACCGTCATCGGCGACTATGCGCATCCGAAGACCCGCCTGCCCGGCGGCGGCGGCGCGCCGGAGATTGCCACCTCGTCGAAGGAAATCTACATCACCATGGCGCAGTCCAAGCGCGGCATGGTCGAAAAGATCGACTTCTTCACCTCCTTCGGTCATGGCGACGGCGGCGATCATCGCCAGCGCCTCGGCATCGACACATCAGGCCCGACGCTGCTGATCACCGATCTCGCCATCTGGAAGCCGGACCCCATAACCAAGGAATTCACCGTCGTGTCGCTGCATCCCGGCGTCACGCGCCAGCAGGTGCAGGACAGCTGTGGCTGGATCGTAAAGTTCGCCGAGGCGCTTGACGAAACGCCGGCGCCGACGGAACTCGAGCTGACGACATTGCGCGACCTGCAGGCCCGCACTAAGGCGGCGCACGAGGGAAGCGGAAAAGAAAAGGCTGCATGACATGGCCGAGGCCTTCATCTGTGACTACATCCGCACCCCGATCGGCCGCTTCGCCGGCTCTCTGTCTTCGGTCCGCGCCGACGATCTCGGCGCCATCCCGCTGAAAGCGCTGATCGAGCGCAATCCCGGCATCGACTGGCAGGCTATTGACGACGTCGTCTACGGCTGCGCCAACCAGGCCGGCGAGGACAACCGCAACGTGGCGCGGATGTCGCTGTTGCTGGCCGGACTGCCTAAGGAGGTTTCAGGCTCCACCGTCAATCGGCTCTGCGGCTCCGGCATGGATGCGCTCACTATTGCCGCCCGTGCCATCAAGTCGGGCGAAGCCGAGCTGATGATCGCCGGCGGTGTCGAATCGATGAGCCGCGCGCCCTTCGTCATGCCCAAGGCCGAGACCGCCTTTTCGCGCCACGCCGAGATTTACGACACCACCATCGGCTGGCGCTTCATCAACCCGTTGATGAAGAAGCAATACGGCGTCGATTCCATGCCCGAAACCGGCGAGAACGTTGCCGAGGATTTCCAGGTGTCGCGCGCCGACCAGGATGCCTTCGCCGTGCGCAGCCAGGACAAGGCTGTCGCAGCGCAGGCCAATGGCCGGCTGGCAAAAGAGATCACCCCGGTGACGATCCCGCAGAAGAAGGGCGATGCGATCGTCGTCTCCAAGGATGAGCATCCCCGCGCCGGCACAACGGTCGAGTCCTTGGCAAAGCTGCCGACGCCGTTCCGCCAGGGCGGCACTGTCACCGCCGGCAACGCGTCGGGCGTCAACGATGGCGCCGCGGCGCTGATCGTCGCGTCGGAAGAAGCGGTGAAAAAATATGGCCTGACACCGATCGCCCGTATCCTTGGCGGTGCCGCTACCGGCGTCGCGCCGCGCATCATGGGCATCGGCCCGGCGCCTGCGACGAAAAAGCTGTGCGCCCGCCTCGGCCTGACGCCGCAACAATTCGATGTCATCGAACTCAACGAAGCTTTCGCCTCCCAAGGCATCGCCGTGCTCCGCCAACTCGGCATCGCCGAGGACACGGAGCACGTCAACCCGAATGGCGGCGCCATCGCGCTTGGCCATCCGCTCGGCATGTCGGGCGCCCGTATCGCCGGGACGGCAGCGCTGGAGTTGCGCGAGCGCAACGCCCGCTATGCGCTCGCCACCATGTGCATCGGCGTCGGCCAAGGCATCGCGGTGGCGCTCGAACGCGTTTGAAATACGCACGCCAGGGTGTGCCGAGGTTCAGGTCAGGCCGAGTCGAAAATGGTTGATACCGAGAACCGGAGCGGAGCGTACTTTTCGTACGTGAGCACCGGAAGCGCAGGTATCAGCCATTTGCAGGCCGGCCTCACCTGAATATCGGCACACCCTAATAGGGAAGCCCGACATAATTCTCGGCCAGCGCGGTCGACGCCGCTTGCGAATGCACGAGATAGTCGAGCTCGGCCTCCTGGATGCGCTGGCCGAAATCGCCCGTATCGGGAAAGCGGTGCAGCATCGTCGTCATCCACCAGGAGAAGCGCACCGCTTTCCAGACTCGCGCCAGCGCCTTGGCTGAATAAGCGTCGAGCCCGACCTGCGATTTGTCGAGATAGAATTCGCGAAACCCGGCAAAGAGATAGCGCACATCGCTGGCGGCGAGGTTGAGCCCTTTGGCGCCGGTCGGCGGCACGATATGGGCGGCATCGCCGACCAGGAACAGCCGGCCGAAGCGCATCGGCTCGGCAACGAAGGAACGCAGCGGCGCGATCGACTTTTCGAAGGACGGCCCGGTGACGACAGCGGCAGCCGTTTGTTCCGGTAAGCGGCGGCGCAACTCATCCCAGAAGCGGTCATCGCTCCACGCTTCGACGCGCTCGTCGGCCGGGACCTGGACATAGTAGCGACTGCGATGGGTCGAGCGCATCGAGCACAGCGCAAAGCCGCGCTCATGGTTGGCATAGACCAGTTCGTGATCGGCCGGCGGAACCTCGGCCAACACGCCCAGCCAACCGAACGGATAGGTCCGCTCGAGAGTCTTCAGAGCCCGTTCCGGCGCCGATTTGCGGCTGACGCCGTGATAGCCGTCACAGCCGGCGATAAAGTCGCAATCGATGCGGTAGCTGACGCCATCCTTGTCATAGGTGACGGAAGGCGCGTCGCCGTCGAAATCGTGCAGCGCGACATTGGCCGCCTCGTAGACAGTGGTGAGCCCCGCCGCCTCGCGCTTGTCCATCAGGTCGTGCGTCACTTCTGTCTGGCCATAGACGGTGACGTGTTTGCCGCCGGTCAGCGCCGTGAGATCGAGCCGGTGCAGGCCGCCGCCGAAGGCGAGCGAGATGCCGGAATGCGGCAGGCCCTCGGCATGCAGCCTGGCCGCCGCGCCCGCCTCCTCCAGCAGTTCGACCGTGCCTTGTTCGAGCACCCCTGCCCGCACGCGGCCAAGCACGTGCTCGCGGCTCGAACGCTCGAGGATCACCGTCTCGACGCCGATGCCGCTGAGCAGCTGGCCGAGCAGCAGGCCGGATGGTCCCGAGCCGACAATGACGATCTTTGTGCGCATCAGTGGCCCAGGCTCTCGATCTGTCCGGAAAGTTCGGCGGCGAGCCGCAAGGCGGCCGCGGTCGCAACCGCCATTTGCGGCAGAAGCAGCCATTCCAGCGTCCAGGCAGCGCCCGAGCGCTCCTGCTCATGCACCAGCGCCTGGTGCATGCCGGAAAGCTGCGTGGCGTTGAAGCGCGCCAGCGCCACCAGCGCTTCGGCCTTCACCGGGTTCTGCTTGTGCGGCATGGCCGACGAGCCGCCGCCGCCGGACAGTGTGATCTCAGAGCCGGCCTGCGCCATCAGCGCAATGTCCTGGCCGAACTTGCCGAGGCCGCCGGTGATGAGCGACAGCAAGCCGGCGAATTCGGCCAGCGCATCGCGCTGGCTATGCCATTGCGGCGCGTCGCCAAGGCCGAGCTTTGCGGCAAGTGCCGCGCGCACCGCAGGGCCCTTGTCGCCGAG
This sequence comes from Mesorhizobium sp. P2_E7, assembly GCF_056403855.1. Classification (NCBI taxonomy): domain Bacteria; kingdom Pseudomonadati; phylum Pseudomonadota; class Alphaproteobacteria; order Hyphomicrobiales; family Phyllobacteriaceae; genus Mesorhizobium; species Mesorhizobium sp. P2_E7. The sequence goes on from NZ_JBFUER010000001.1 coordinate 2,237,637, forward strand.
CTTTTCCAGCGTGCCGGCGGCGCCGCCAAATTGCACTACGAGCAAACGTGGCGACTGTTGCGACAATCTCTGCTGATGCCGCTGTAGCGGCGCTCGCCACGCTGCGACACGGTCCGACACTTTTATTGGGATCGCCACCTGCATCCGTGTCATCCCGGCCAATGTCCTGCCCCCCAAACGCTCTTCCAACGCCGTCAGCCGCACGATGTTTTCAATCAGCAAGAGATCGAGATGGTCGATCACGCGGCGCAGCCGAAGCGCCAGGCCAGTATCGATGACATCCTGGCTGGTCGCGCCAAAATGCACGCTGGCGTCGTGCGGCGCGCCGACCGCTGCCTTCAGCTGGCGCACCAGTTCGGGCACGATCACGCCGTCTTTTGCCACACCGGCCCGCAGCTTTGCCGTATCCGGCTTGTAGGACAACAGGACAGACACGATCGCCGCCGCGGCGTCCTTGCCGATGACCCCGCTTTCGGCTTCCGCTTCCGCCAGCGCGCGCTCGAAATCGAGCATGGCGGCGATTTCCGCGTCGGCGGAAAATTGCCGCGCCGCCTCCTCGTCGCCGAGAAGGCCGGACAGCAGCGGATGGTCGAAGGGCGATACGGTCATTCGCGAGGTCTCCAGAGCATCAGCTGTCGAAGAAGACCGTTTCCTTCTCCCCCTGGAGATGGACATCGAAGATATAGTTCTCGCCCTGCCGCTCGGCGATCAGCGTCGGCACCCGTAGCTTGTGCTCGATGCGGGCGAGGATCGGGTCCTCGGCATTGGCCTTTTCCTCGTCGGAGAAATAGAGCCTTGTGTGGAGACCGATGTTGATGCCGCGCGCGACGATCCACAGGCTGATATGCGGCGCCATCAATCGCCCATCGCCAAACGGCACGCGCCCCGGCTTGATCGTCTGAAAACTGCACAGGCCGGTTTCCATGTCGGTCGGCTGGCGGCCCCAGCCCTGGAAATCCGGATCGGCATCGCCGCGCAACTCCGCCGGCGAATTGTAGAACCCGTTCGCATCCGCCTGCCAGATTTCGATCAGCGCGTCCCTGAGCGGCGTGCCGGTGCCGTCGAGCACGCGGATGCGCAAACCAATGCGCTCGCCCTTGGTCTTGTCGTTGATCATGGATGCGCCGAGATCGGCGGAATAGACGCCGCCAATGCCGCCGAAATTCGGCGTCAGCCCGATATGCACATAAGGCCCCGCCGTCTGCGACGGGCTCTCCTTCAGCCGGATGAGCGCCTGCGCCATCAATTGCCCTCCGGCCGGTTTTCGAACAGCGAGGCGCGGCGTCCGCGCAGCACGATGTCGAATTTGTAGGCGCGCGCGTCGAACGGGATCGTTGCCTGCATATCGAGCGCCGCGATCAGCGTCTCAACGGCGGCCTTGTCGCGGATGCCGCGCACGATCGGGCAGCGCCAGATCAGCGGGTCGCCCTCGAAATACATCTGCGTGATCAGCCGCTGCGCAAAGCCGTGGCCGAACACCGAGAAATGGATGTGCGAGGGACGCCAGTCGTTCGGTCCGTTCGGCCACGGATACGGGCCGGGCTTCACGGTGCGAAAGGCATAGCCGCCATCGGCGTCGGTGATGGTGCGGCCGCAGCCGCCGAAATTCGGATCGAGCGGCGCGAGATAGCCGTCCTTCTTGTGGCGGTAGCGGCCGCCCGCATTGGCCTGCCAGAATTCGAGCAGCGCGCCGGATACACCAACGCCGCGCTCGTCGAGGACACGGCCATAGACGATGATGCGCTCGCCGATGGCGCTCTCGCCCGGCTTGGCGAAATTGTGGATCAGGTCGGCGTCGAGTTCGCCCAGCATGGCGTGGCCGAACACCGGACCGGTTATTTCGGACGCGGTGTTGTCGAAGGCCAGCAGCGCCTTCTGCGGCGAGCGCAGCACCGAGGTCTTGTAGTCCGGCGTCAGCGCCGGCGGATGCCAACTGCGGTCGCGCTGGAAGAAGGCGCCGGTCTCCGGCCTGCGGTTCGAGCCGGCATCAGCTGGCATGGCCATTCCTGCTTCCGTCCATGTCCGAAAACACCTCCTTCGCGATCCTGAAGGCGCGGTTGGCCGCCGGCACGCCGGCATAGATCGCGACATGCAGGAACGCTTCGCAGATGTCGTCGCGCGACGCACCGGTGTTGGCGGTGGCGCGCACATGCATGGCGACCTCTTCATCATGGCCGAGTGCGGCGAGCAGGGCCAGCGTCACAATCGAACGCTCGCGCTTGCTAAAACCCGGCCGCGCCCACACCGTCCCCCAGGCCGCCTCGGTGATCAGCTCCTGGAACGGCCGGTCGAAATCGGTGACGGCATCCTCGCTGCGGTCGACATGCGGGTCGCCAAGAACCGAGCGCCGTACCGTCAGCCCGGCCCGGTATCTGGTTTCGTTTTTGGACACTTCATCCATGGATCTGCTTTCTCTCAGGAAGCGACGCGAGAAATTCTCGGATCAGGGTGGTCAGCGCCTCAGGCTGTTCGACGCAAGGGATGTGGCCGGCGTCGCGAATGATTTCGAACCGCGCGCCGGGGATCAGATCAGCCAGCCAGCGAACGAGGTCCGGCGGCGTCGAGCCGTCCTGGTCGCCGACGACGCAAAGCGTGGGCACCGCGATGGCCTGCGCGGCTTGGGTGAAATCGGCATCGCGCACCGCGGCGCAGGTGCTGACATAACCGGCGACGGCCTGCCGGGTCATCATGTTCCAGTAGCCGTCAAGCTCGGCGACACGCTCGGTGTGGAATGCTGGCGTGAACCACATTTTGAGCACGGCGTCGGCGACGGCCTGGATGCCCTTGCTTTCGACCGTTGCGATGCGGGTGTTCCAGCTGTCGGCGGTGCCGATCTTGTGCGCGGTATCGCACAGGATGAGGCCTTCGACGATGTCGGGGCGTCGCGCGTAAAACCCTTGCGCGACCAGGCCGCCGACCGACAGGCCGCAGAGGACGACATTGGTCAACCCGAAATGATCGATGAGGCCGGAGAGATCGTCGACATGATCGTCGATCGAGGAGATGCCGCCAATATCGGAGAGCCCGTGGCCGCGCTTGTCGTAAACCAGCAAGGGCATGTCAGCGTTCAATCCGGACACCACTTCGTCCCAGATGCGAAAGTCGGTACCGAGCGAATTGATGAACACGACCGGTCGCGCGTTCCCATCCGCCTTGAAGTGGCGATGGTGCAGCGTGATGCCGCCAATGTTGACGAATGGCACGATTTCGATCCTCCGTGTTCACATTGCACAAGGCATTTGGTTTGGTAAAATGATATTTTGCGCCGTTTCATTAACTGAGGGGTTACGAAAACCATGTCCGAAAGCCGCATAAGGTTCCGTCACCTGCAGGCATTCCTTGAGGTAGCGCGGCAAGGCAGCGTGGCGAGGGCGGCCGACTTTCTTCATGTCAGCCCGCCGGCGGTGACCAAGACATTGCGCGAGCTCGAGGAGGCGCTTGGCATCGCCGTCGTCGAACGTGACGGCCGCGGCATCAGGGTGACGCGGCTCGGCGAAATCTTCCTCGGTCATGCCGGCACGGCGATCACCGCCTTGAAGCGCGGCGTCGATTCGGTCAGGCAGGACGGCGCCATCAACCGCCATCCGATCCGCATCGGCGCCCTGCCGACAGTGTCGGCCAGGGTCATGCCGCTCGCCATGAGCCTGTTCCTGAGTGAAAACACCGGCGCGGCGATCAAGATCGTCACCGGCGAGAATGCGGTGCTGCTCGAACAGTTGCGCGTCGGCGCGCTCGACCTCGTTGTCGGCCGGCTGGCAGCGCCGGAAAACATGACCGGCTTCTTCTTCGAGCATCTCTATTCAGAACAGGTTCTGTTCGTGGTGCGGGCCGGCCACCCGCTTGCGCAGCCCGGCCAGGACATCTTCGCCCGCCTCGACGAGTTTCCGGTGCTGATGCCGACGCGGGAATCGGTCATCCGCCCGTTTGTCGACCGCCTGTTCATCACCAACGGCATGACCGCGCCGGCGACCGAGATCGAGACCGTCTCGGATTCCTTCGGCCGCGCCTTCCTGCGGCAGAGCGATGCCGTCTGGATCATCTCGACCGGCGTCGTCGCCAATGAAATCTCCAGCGGCGCCTTCGTCACGCTTCCCGTCAACACCGAAGAGACCAAGGGACCCGTCGGGCTGACCATGCGAACCGACACCGCCCCCTCGCCGGCCTTCGCCATCCTGCTGAAAACCATCCGCGAGGCAGCCAGCCGAGGCGGCTGAGGCAGTCGTCCTTCGCGCCGGCACAGTAAACAGTCAGTTTCGGCGACGCGGTTCCCAGGTGTGCAATTCTCGTAACCCCAGGGTTAACGAAACACCGCAAAATATCATTTTACCAAACCAAACACCTAGGGCACTGTGACGATGGGAGGATCGAAATCGTGCCGTTTGCCGGCATTGGCGGCGTTCCGCTGCCGCCTTGGAGCCAGCCGGGGCATATCCGATCTGAACAACGGGCGGCACCGATTTTGAGCAGGCCGGCGGTCGCCTCCAGGCACCGTCAGGAAAGGGAGGAATATCAGCATGACCTCAAGCAAATCCGGCGTCTCGCGGCGCCAGTTCATCGCCACATCTCTCGCCGGCGGCGCAGCCCTTGCGCTCAGCCGTGGCAACGCCTTCGCGCAGGCCGCCGACACGCTGAAAGTCGGCTTTGTCAGCCCGCGCACCGGCCCGCTCGCCGGCTTCGGCCAGACCGACGGCTATGTGCTCGACCTCGCCCGCAAGGCGCTGGCCGGCGGCCTCGACATCGGCGGCAAGAAATACAGTGTGGAGATCATCGACCAGGACACCCAGTCCGATCCCTCTCGCGCCGGCCAACTCGCCAAGGACCTGATCAACAACCAGGCCATCGACCTGATGCTCGCCGTCTCCACGCCCGAGGTGATCAATCCGGTCGCCGACGCCTGCGAAGCCGCAGGCGTGCCTTGCCTCTCCACTGTGATGCCGTGGGAGGCCTGGTATTTCGGCCGCGGCGCCAAGCCGGACGCCCCCTCGCCTTTCAAATGGACCTATCATTTCGGCTTCGGCGTCGGCGAATTCTTCAAGGCCTATATCTCCCAGTGGAACCTGATCGAGACCAACAAGAAGGTCGGCGTCATGTATCCCAACGACGCCGACGGCAACGCCATCCGCGCCCATCTGGCGCCGCTGCTGGCCAAGCAGGGTTTCACCATCGTCGATCCCGGCGCCTATGAGACCGGCACCACCGACTATTCCTCGCAGATCGCGCTGTTCAAGCAGGAAGGCGTCGAGATTTTCAACTCCTTCCCGATTCCGCCGGACTTCGCTGCCTTCTGGCGCCAGGCAGCACAGCAAGGCCTGATCAAGCAGATCAAGATCTGCCAGGTCGCCAAGACCGGACTGTTCCCGTCCGACATCGAGGCGCTTGGCGATCTCGGCAACAAGATTTCGAGCGCCGCCTACTGGCACAAGGCCTTCCCTTACAAGTCGCCGCTTACCGGCGTGTCGGGAACCGAGCTTGCCGACGGCTACGAGGCCGCGAGCGGCAAGCAGTGGACGCAGCAGCTTGGCGCCTCGATGTCGCTTCTCGACGCCGGCTTCGCAGCGCTGAAGGTGAGCACCGACGCCAAAGACAAGGCGGCGGTCGCCAAGGCGCTGAGCACGCTCAACACCGAGACCATGATCGGCAAGGTCGACTTCACCAGCGGTCCGGTCGCCAATGTCTCGCCCGGCCCGATCATCGGCACGCAGTGGGTGGCCGCCAAGGAAGGCAGCAAATTCCCGCTCGACTATGTCGTCACCGAGAACGCCACCGACCCGAAGGTGCCGGTCGAGGCCAAGCTCCAGCCGTATAACGGCTGATCGACGGTTACGGGGATCGCATCGTGGACGGTTCATCAAACGCTGCGATCCTCAGCGCCGCCGGCATCCACAAACGCTTCGGCGCGCTGGTTGTGCTCGACGATATCGACTTCGCCATGACTGCCGACGAGGCCGTCGGCATTGTCGGCCCGAACGGCGCCGGCAAGACGACGCTGCTCAGCGTGCTTTCAGGCGCCTTTCCGCCGAGTGCCGGCACCGTCGCATTTAGGGGTGGAGACGTGACGGCGCTGCCGGCCACAGCCCGCTGTCGCCTCGGCCTGGTGCGCACGCACCAGGTGCCGAAACCGTTCAGCGGCATGACCACCTTCGAGAACGTCTTCGTCGCCGCGTCGCATGGCGCTGGTCTCGCCCGCGACGAAGCCTACGCGGAGGCGCTCAGCTCGCTGAAACTCTGCGGCATGATGGGCGTCGCCAACCGCCGCGCCGAAACGCTTGGACTGCTCGATCGCAAGCGGCTGGAACTGGCCCGCGCGCTGGCGGCAAGACCGACGCTGCTGCTGCTCGACGAGATCGGGGGCGGCCTGACCGATGGCGAGGCGAGCGAGCTGGTTGACACCATCAAGGAATTGCGCCGGCGCAAGATCGGCATCGTCTGGATCGAGCACATCGTCCATATCCTGCTGCAGGTGGCCGAGCGGCTGATCTGCATGGATGCCGGCAAGATCATCGCCGACGGCGAGCCGCAAGCGGTGATAGCCGACCCCGAAGTCGTGCGCGCCTATCTCGGCGGAGGCCCGAAATGAGCCTGCTCGCAATCGAGAACCTGGTTGTCCGTCACGGCCTGTTGCAGGCGGTGCGCGGTGTGAACTTTACGATCGAGCGCGGCGAAACGCTGGCGCTGGTCGGCGCCAACGGCGCCGGCAAGACGACGCTGCTCAGGGCGATCGCCGGCGCGCATCCGCCGACGGCCGGTCGCGTGCTTCTGGATGGCGCCGACATCACCGGCGTGCCCTCCCACAAGCGCGTCGGCATGGGCGTGGCGCTGGTGCCCGAGGGTCGCAAATTGTTCGTGCAGATGACGGTCGAGGAGAACCTCCTGCTTGGCACGACCGCCGGGCGCCCCGGCGACTGGAGCGTGGAACGCGTGCTCGATACCTTTCCCAATCTGAAACCACGCCGCCATGCCAAGACCGGGCATCTCTCAGGTGGCGAGCAGCAGGCCACGGCCATCGGCCGCGCGCTGATGAGCAATCCGGAGCTGCTGCTGCTCGACGAGGTCTCCCTCGGCCTGTCGCCGCTGGTGGTCGACCGCGTCTATGCTTCGCTGCAAGGGCTGATCAGCTCCGGCACGACGATCATCCTGGTCGAACAGGACCTCAACCGCGCGCTGTCGGTCTCGGACAAGGTCATCTGCATGCTCGAAGGGCGCGTCGCGCTGGAAGGGCCGAGCAAGGGCATGTCGCGCGACGAGGTGACGAAGGCTTATTTCGGCCTGCACCGGAAAAGCGCCGGGAGTGTGCCGGCATGAGCAACCAGATCGTCCAGGGCATCCTTCTCGGCGGCTACTACGCACTGATCGCCTGCGGCCTCTCCTTCATGTTTTCGGTGATGCGCATCATCAACCTCGCGCATGGCAGCCTGGCGGTGTTTTCGGCCTATGCGCTGTGGTGGCTCGCCTCGCAATTCCACATTTCGCCTTTCGTCGGCCTGCTCATCGTGCTGCCGCTGATGGCGGCGATCGGCTGGGCGCTGCAACGCTTCCTGCTTGAGCGGAGCGCCCGCGGCGGCGCGCTGCTGCCGATCCTCACCACCTTCGGCCTCGCCATCGTCATCGACAATGCGCTGTTCGAACAGTTCGGCGCCGACACGCGGTCGCTGGCGCCCTATATCGGCAGCCTCTCCTACGATTCCTGGGAATGGCCGGGCAGCATCTATGTCGGCAAGCTGGCGGTCATCATGTTCGCCGCCGCCGTGATCCTGCTTGGCGGGCTGCAGCTGTTCCTGACCCGCACCAGGCTTGGCCGTTCGATCCGCGCCACCTCGGAAGATCCTGATACGGCTGGCCTCGTCGGCGTCGACGCGCGCCGCGCCAACGCCCTTGCCGCTGCCATCGCCATGGTCACGGTTGGTCTTGCCGGCGCCTTCCTTGGCATGCGCGCCACGTTCGATCCCTATACCGGTGCGCCGCAATTGCTGTTCGCCTTCGAAGCAGCCGTCATCGGCGGCGCCGGTTCGCTGTGGGGCACGCTTCTCGGCGGCATCGTGCTGGCGCTCGCCCAGACGCTCGGCGCGCAGGTGCATCCGCAAGGCTTTCTGATCGGCGGCCATGTCGCATTCCTGATCGTGCTGTTCATCCGGCTCTCCACGTCCGGCCTCGGCCTGCGCGGCCTGCTGCGCCTGCCCGCGAGGAAGACGACATGAGCGCCGTTTCGACCTCCCCCGTCATCGAGCGCGGCACACCTGCCTCGCGCATCTCGGCGATCGCGGTCGTCGTCATCATCGCGCTGCTTGGCGTCGCACCGCACTTCCTGTCGGCCGGCGCGGTCGACCGCATGACCGCCTTGTTCATCTACGTGATCCTGGCGGCGATGTGGAATGCGCTGGCCGGCTTCGGTGGCCTGGTCTCCGTGGGACAACAAGTGTTCTTCGGCCTCGGCGCCTATTTCGCCATTCGCCTCGCCGATGCCGGCCTCAACCCGTTCGCCTCGCTGTTCGTCTCGGCGATCATCGTCGGCGCCATCTCCTGGCCAATGTCGCTGTTCATGCTGCGGCTGCGGAATGGCGAGTTCGCCATCGGCATGTGGGTGATCGCGGCGCTCACCCATCTCCTGGTCAATCTCGACCGGCTGGTGCAAGGCGAAACCGGGACGTCGCTGATTTCGCTCAACGTCTATGACGCCGGCGCCAGGCGGGCGACGATCTACTGGCTGGCGCTGGCCTCGATGACGGCGCTGCTTGCCATCCTGTTCGGCCTGCTGCGCGGCAGCACCGGCGCCGCCATCAGGGCGATCCGCGACAATGAAGATGCGGCCGCATCGGTCGGCGTGCGTGTCACCGGCACCAAGCGGCTTCTGTTCGTGCTCGCCGCCTTCGGCATCGGCATTGCCGGCGCGCTGTGGCTGGCCACTTCGATCACCTTCCAGCCGAAGACTTACTTCAATGTCCAGTGGACGGCTTACATGATCTTCATGGTTCTGGTCGGCGGCATCGGCACCTTCGAAGGCGCCATCCTCGGCGCTTTGCTGTTCTTCCTCATCGAGACCTGGTTCGGCGGCACCGGCGTCTGGTATCTCATCGGCCTTGGCGCCACGGCTGTGCTGTTCTCGCTGTTCCTGCCGCGCGGCCTTTGGGGAACGATCGAGGAGTGGTTCGGCGTCCGGCTCCTGCCCGTCGGCTACCGCGTCCGGCTGCCGGCAAACGCCGGCGATGCGGAGACGGCGACAGAGTCGCACGAAACCACGGCACATCGGGAGAAGGCGTGACCATGCTTTTTGGCAAAACCATCCTCATCACTGGTGTCGCTTCCGGCATTGGCGCCCGCACCGCGGAACTTGCCGGTCAGCTCGGCGCGGACGTGATCGGCGTCGATGTGCGTGAGCCGGCCGCACCGGTCGGCAGCTTCGTCAGGGCGGACATCTCGTCCAAGGCCGGCGTCGATGATCTCGTTGCATCCCTGCCGCAGCGCATCGATGCGCTCTGCAACGTCGCAGGCCTCTCCGGCAATACCGGCGCGGTGTCGACACTGGCAGTCAACTTCTACGGCCTGCGCGCGCTCTCCGAAGGCCTCGCGCCAAAGCTTCGCGAAGGCGGCGCCGTCGTCAACGTCGCCTCGATCGCCGGCTATGGCTGGCGCGCCAACCTCAACCGCGCGGCGTCGATGGTCGGCATCGAAGGTTTTCCCGACGTCGCCAAGGTGGTCGCCGACCATCAGGTGAAGAACGAGGAAGGCTACCCCGTCTCCAAGGAACTGCTGCTGTTGTGGACCTTCCGCGCTGCGCATCAGGAGCTGTTCAAAAACCGCGGCATCCGCGTCAATGCGGTCAGCCCCGGCCCGGTCGAGACGCCGATCCTGAAGCAATTCCGCAATGTGCTGGGCGATGCCCGCGTCGACAGCGACATCGCCCGTGTCGGACGCGCCGGCACCTCGGGCGATATCGCGCCTGTCGTGCTGTTCCTGTGCTCGGACGGCGCGCGCTGGGTCAACGGCGCCAATGTGCCGGTCGACGGTGGCCTCGAAGCATCGATCAACGCCGAAGTGCTCGGCTTCTAGACCATGATCCCGAAAAGTGGGAACCGGTTTTCGGATAAGATCATGGTCAATAACAAGATAGAAAAGACGCTCGACTGCGAGCGAGGGAGAACATAATGGACATCGGACTTCTGATCGACGGCGATAAAAGGGATGCGTCGGGTGCTGCCTCTTACGAGCGCATGGACCCGTTCACCGGCAAGCTTGCGACGCGCGCCGCAGCGGCCAGCGTGGCCGATGCCAATGCCGCGGTCGAAGCCGCGGCCACCGCCTTCAAGGCCTGGTCGAAGACCGGTCCGGGCGAGCGCCGCGCTCTGCTCTCCAAGGCAGCCGATGTGATGGATTCCAAGGTCGGCGAATTCACCAAATTGATGATGGAAGAAACCGGTGCCACCGGTCCCTGGGCCGGCTTCAACGTCATGCTGGCCGCCAAGATGTTGCGCGAGGCAGCGGCCATGACCACGCAGATTTCGGGCGAGGTCATCCCCTCGGACAAACCAGGCACGCTTGCCATGGCGATCCGCCAGCCGGCCGGTGTGTGCCTTGGCATCGCGCCTTGGAACGCGCCGGTCATTCTCGGCACCCGTGCCATCGCCATGCCGATCGCCTGCGGCAACACGGTGGTGCTGAAAGCCTCCGAAATGTGCCCGGGCACGCACCGGCTGATCGGCCAGGTGCTGGTCGAGGCCGGTATGCCCAAAGGCGTTATCAACGTCGTCACCAATGACCCAAAGGACGCGGCGGCAATCGTCGAGGCGCTGGTCGCGCATCCCGCGGTCAGGCGCGTCAACTTCACCGGCTCGACCAAGGTCGGCCGGATCATCGCCGAACTCGCCGGCAAGCACCTGAAGCCGGCACTGCTCGAACTCGGCGGCAAGGCGCCGCTGGTCGTGCTCGACGATGCCGACATCGACGCCGCGGTCAATGCGGCGGCCTTCGGCGCCTACATGCATCAGGGCCAGATTTGCATGTCGACCGAACGCCTGGTGGTCGACGAGAAGGTCGCCGACGAGTTCGTCGCCAAGCTCGCCGCCCGCGCCTCACAACTGCCGGCGGGTGACCCGCGCGGCCATGTCGTGCTGGGCTCGCTGATCAGCAGCCAGTCCGCCGACAAGATGGAAGAGCTGGTGGCCGATGCGGTCGCCAAGGGCGCCAAGCTGGTGGCCGGCGGCAAGCGCACCGGCACCGTGGTCGAAGCGACACTGCTCGACCACGTCACGCCGGCCATGCGCGTCTATGCCGAAGAATCCTTCGGTCCGGTCAAGCCGGTGATCCGCGTCAAGGGCGAAGACGAGGCCGTGCGCGTCGCCAACGACACCGAATACGGCCTGTCGTCGGCCGTCTTCAGCCGCGACATCCGCCGCGCCATGGCCGTTGCCGCCCGCATCGAGGCCGGCATCTGCCACATCAACGGCCCGACCGTCGGCGACGAGGCGCAGATGCCGTTCGGCGGCGTCAAGGGCTCGGGCTATGGCCGCTTCGGCGGCAAGGCCTCGATCGCCGAATTCACCGATTTGCGCTGGCTGACGATCGAGGATCCCGGCCAGCACTATCCGTTCTGATTCTTTCTTTCTTCCTTCTCCCCTTGTGGGAGAAGGTGGATCGGCGCTTTAGCGCCGAGACGGTTGAGGGGTGTTCCAGCGGAGTGAGAGGTCGGCGTTCCCTGGAACACCCCTCATCCGACCTCGCTTCGCGAGGCCACCTTCTCCCACAGGGAGAGAAGGGAAGAACCCTCACCCGAGCGTCAAACCCGCCTTCCGCGCTTCCTCGCGCAGGAACGGCAGGCCGACGCCAATGACATCGTCGGGATTGTCCGCCACCGGACGCCACACCGCCAGACCGCCGGCTATGTCAACATCGACATGGTTCATGCTCTCCAGAGTGATCGCGCCGGTGTAGCCGATGTCGGCGATGGCCTTCATGCAGGCAGCCCAGTTCAGCATGCCACGCCCCGGCACGCCGCGATTGGCTTCCGAGACATGGACGTAGCCGAGATAGGGCGCGGCTGCCTTGAAGCCGGCCGCAAAACTCTCCTCCTCGATATGCATGTGGTAGGTGTCGAGATGGATGAAGATGTTGTCGGCGCCGACGCGCTCGATGATCCGCGTCGCATCGATGCCGCGATTGATCAGATGCGTCTCATAGCGGTTGCACGGCTCGATGCCGAGTTTCAGCCCATGCGCCTTGGCGGCCTTGGCCGCGCGGACCAGGAACCGGCACATGCCGTCGATTTCTTCCGCCGTCGCCGCACGGCCTGTTGTCTTGCCGATGGTGCCGTAGGTGACGCCGCCAAGGGCCTTGCTGCCCACCGCTTCGCAGACGGCAAAGGCCGGTTCGAGAAAGGCCAGCGCTTCGTCCGGTCGCGCCACCACATCGAGCGCGCGCGGCAGGCCGAGCGAAGGGATGAGCTCGACGCCTTGCCGTTCGGCGAAAACGCGGGTGCGCTTGGTGTCGATCTCCTCGGGGCGCAGCAGCGGGATTTCGAGCAAGCCGATGCCGAGCCCTTTCAGCCGCTCCATCTGCGGCTCGATCAGATCGAGATCCCAGACCGGCGCGATGGCAAAAGTGTGCAGTCCAAAAGTGTTCATCAGTTCAGCCTCGTTGCTCGTGCGCCGCCGCAGCAGCGATATCGCCGCCACCGACAATGCGGCTGACGACTTCGGTCATGTTGGTGTTTGCGGTGACGAGATCGGCATCGGCACGGCCGTGTCGCAGCACGACGATGCGGTCGGTGACCGACAGCACATCGTTCAGCCGGTGCGAGATCAGAATGACGGCGATGCCTTCAGACTTCAGCCGGCGGATGAGGTCGAGCACGCTCTGTACCTCGCGCACGGCAAGCGCCGCCGTCGGCTCGTCCATGATGACGAGCTTCGGGTTGAAGGTCAGCGCGCGCGCGATCGCCACCGTCTGCTGCTGGCCGCCCGAGAACGAACCGACCGAGCGGTTGATCGACGGCAGATGCGCCCCGAGCCGCTCGATCATCTTGGCCGCCTGGCGGTCCATCTCGGCCTTGTCGACAAAGCCCGGGATGACGCCGAACCATTTCTTCACCGGCTCGCGGCCGAGGAAGATGTTGGCGGCGACATCCTGCTGCTTGGCCAGCGACAGGTCCTGATAGATCATCTCGATGCCGAGCCGGCGCCGCTGGCCGGGATCGAGCGGCAATATGTCCTTGCCATCGAAAGCGATAGAGCCGGAATCGGCGCGGTAAATGCCGGTGATGGTCTTCATCAGCGTCGATTTGCCGGCGCCATTGTCGCCGACAAGGCCGACCACTTCGCCGGCATCGATCGAGAGATCCACGCCGTGCAGCACGTCGACCGCGCCAAAGCTCTTGCGGATGCCTTGCAGCGAAAGGAGGCTCATACGCGTGACTCCTTCCGGACCTGATACTGGTCGATGAACACCGCCAGGATCAGCACGGCGCCGATCGCCATCTGCTGGTAGTAGGATTGGACGGCCAGCAGCGTCAGCCCGTTTTGCAGCACGCCCATGATCAGCGCGCCGATCATGGTGCCGAGGATCGAGGCGCGACCGCCGAACAGATTGGTGCCGCCGATGATCGCCGCGGTGATGGCGGTGAGCTCATAATTGATGCCGGCGGTCGGGTCGCCGGCATTGACGCGGGCGGTGAACAAAAGGCCTGCCAGACCGGCTAGCGCACCGGACAGCGTGTAGATGATGCGGCGGTGATGCTCGACGCGAATGCCGGCGGCGCGTGCCGCGCCCTCGCTATCGCCGAGCGCCAGCGTGTGGCGGCCGAAGCGCGTGTAGGCGAGCACGCAATGGGCAACGACGGCGGTGAGCACCAGCAGGATGACCGGCATCGGAATGCCGAACGGTCGGCCCTGGCCGATATAGACGATCTCGGCCGGCAGGCCGTAGATCGCCCTGCCCTGCGAGATGATCAAAGCGAGGCCACGCGCCATGCCGAGCATGCCGAGCGTGACGATGAAGGCGGGCACGAACGCGCGGGTGACCAGTTGCCCGTTGATGTACCCAGCAAGTCCGCCGGCAAGGATGCAGGCAACGACCGCGAACACCGAGGGCCAGCCGAGATTGACGGCGAAGAAGGCGCCGGCAACGCCGGCCAACCCCATGACCGAGCCGAGCGACAGGTCGAGGCCGCCCGAGCCGATGACGAAGGTGGCGGCAATGGCCAGCACGCCGATCGTCGACGTCGCGAGCAGGATGTTGAGAAAATTGCTGAGCGACAGGAAATACGGCGACAACACTGCCATCGCCGCACTTAGCGCCAGCAGCACCACCAGCGATTCCAGGCGGATATGAAGTCGTTCGACGGACGCACGCTGCACCCGAGCCCAGAAACCAGGCCGCGCCATTTCAGAAGCCATGTTGCCTCACCTTTAAATAAAGTGGCTGGCGCGGGCCAAACCCGCGCCAGCCCAGTCCGGGAGGACTATTTCACGTATTCGAGCATCGGCTCCTTGCCGGCCTCGATCACATCCTTGGTCAGCACCAAAGTGGGCACCGCGATACTTTCCTCGACCTTTTCACCGGCCAGCGCCTTCTTGACGTTCTCGACCGCCTGCTTGCCGACGAGATAGGGAAGCTGCGCAACGGAAGCGTTGAGCCGGCCTTCCTTGATCGACTTGACCGCATCCGAATTGCCGTCGACGCCGATGATCGTCACCTGCTCGCCCTTGCCTGCCGCATAGATCGATTCCACTGCGCCCAGCGCCATGCCGTCATTGGCGCAGAAGATGGCGACGAGGTCGGGATGCGCGGTCAGTGTGTCGGTGGCGATCGAGGCCGCCTTGTTGCGATCCCAGTCACCCGGCAGTGAGGCGACGATTTCCAGCCCGGGCGCCAGTTCCTTGAGCTTGTCGGCAAAACCCTTGGCGCGCTTCTCGCCGGTGATGTTGCCCGACAGGCCTTCGATGACCAGCACCGGACCCTTGGCATCCTTGCCGAGCTTGGAGACCAGATATTCGGCGCCTTGTCCGCCTGCCGCGACATTGTCGGAGCCGATGCGGAAGGTGATTTTGATGCCTTCCTTGTCGAGCACCGCCGGGTCGAGATTGCCGTCGAGGTCGACGACCTTGATGCCGGCATCCTGCGCCGCCTTCAGGCAGGGCAGCAGATTGGTCGAGTTGATGGCGGCGGTGATCATCGCCACCGGCTTGCGCTCGAGCATCGTATTACACAGATTGAGCTGCGGCTCGGCCGCCTGGTCGCTGTCGGCCGCCTGCTGGAAATATTTCACGCCGGCTGCCTTGGCGCCGTCCTCCACGCCCTGGCCCATCGCGCCCCAGAATGGATTGGCCAGCGTCTTCATCAGCACGCCGTATTCGCCGTCCTCGGCCTTGGCCACACTGACGGCCGAGAGGGCTATTGCGACGCCAAAAGCCAAAGTAAATCGATTTATCTTCAGAATGCGCGATGTCATTTTTATTGTCCTCCGGTTGATGTCACGTGCCGCGAGCCTAGGCCAGGTGCGGCTTCTGGTTGTCGACAATGGGGGCTATTGTCGGTGTCCTCCCCCGGAATGCGGGCCGTTGCCTGGCGAGCCAACGGATTCCCGCATCAAAACCCGGCAAGGCTCAAGCCGCGCGATCGGCGGCCCCTCCCCACCTTCAATCCTGGCAAACAGCGCTTCCATGGCGTGGCCGGCGATCTGGCGCACCGGCTGCACAACGGCCGCGATGGCCGGCCATGTCACCTGCATCCATTCCGCGTCGTCGAAGCCGACCAGCGAAATGTCGTTTGGACAATGCCAGCCCCACCGGCGGAATTCGGACAGCGCCACCAGCGTGCCCTTGAGGAACAGCGAATAGACCGCCGTCGGCCGCTCACCTTTGGCGAAATAGTCCCGCAATTGCGCCCGCAGCGGCTCGACATCGGTTTCGGCCAGCACGACATCGATGCGCACATCCGGCGCCAGTTTCAGCGCAGCAGTGCGAAACCCGTCGAGGCGGGCGCGCACCGTCGCCGCCTGTTCGCCGAGGCCGACGACCAGTATGTGGCAATGGCCCTTGGCGATCAGTTCGCGCGCCACTTCGGCGCTGGCTGCGGCGCTGTCGGCCGACACCGTGTCGAAGGCGTCATCGGAGAGCACGCGGTCGATCAGCACGCCGGTCATGCCATTGGCCTTCATGAAGTCGGCAGCCGGGCCATGCTCGTTGCGCACCGGCGCCAGCACCACGCCGGCGACGCGCCAGTCATGCATGCGGGCTAGGATCTCTTTTTCACGTGTTTCGGATTCGCGACTCGACGCCGCCACCAGCGTGTAGCCGCGCTGCTCGGCGAGGCTCTCGAGCTGCGTGACCATCTGGCCAAAAAATTCGCTTTCGAACTCGGGCATGATGGCGCCGATAATGCGGCGCTTGGCACGGCGCATGTCGGAGGCCAGCGGATCGATGCGGTAGCCTAACTGCTCGACGGCATCGAAGACGCGCTGCGCATTTTCCGGCTTCACCGTGGTAACACCAGACAGTACCTTGGAGACGGTGGCGGCAGACACGCCGGCGCGGCTTGCCACGTCGTGGATCGACGCCCGCCGCTGCTGGTCCTGCCTGTGCGCCATTGGTCCTCCTCCCGAGGCGCGGACCGAGGCATTCCATCCGCTGGAGGAATGAGTAAATCGATTTTTCGGAGTTGTAAATCGTTTAATCGTGGGTATTTTGTCCCACGAGCACATGTCGCCCTGAAGTGTGAGGCGGTTCTGGGATTACGGCAAGTGCCAAGCAAAATACGCGATGCGGATCGCGCCGGGAGGAATCGTCATGCCGAACAAGGCCTTGCCGCTGGTCATCAGCGCGCCCGAACCACGCACGCTCGAGCTGATCTTCACCCCACCACAGTTGGCGCGCCTCAAGGCGCACTACCGCATTGTCGAAACGACAGCTGACGGCGTGGCGAAACTGCCGACCAATGTGCTGGCCGAGGCCCGCTACATCATCGGCCAACCGCCGATTTCGGCTGACACGCTGGATCAGATGAAAGCGCTGCGCTGCGTCTTCAATGTCGAAACCAACCTCATCAACAACATGCCCTATGAGACGCTGTTCGCGCGCGGCATCCATGTCGTCACCACCGGCCTGGTCTTTGCCGAGCCGGTGGCCGAGCTTGGCCTCGCCATGGCACTCAACCTTGCCCGCAACATCGTCGATGCCGACCTTGCCTTCCGCAAGGGCGAGGAGCTGTGGGGCGGCGACGGCAATTTGACGGCGCGGCTCTTGTCGGGCGCCGATGTCGGCATCATCGGCTTCGGCGATCTCGGCCGCGCACTGAACCGCCTGCTGTCGGGTTTTCGCACCCGCACCAAAGTCTTCGATCCCTGGCTGCCGCCGTCGATCCTGGTCGACAATGGCGTCGAGCCGGCCTCGCTCGACGATGTCCTGACATCAAGCGACTTCGTTTTCGTCGTCGCTTCGGTGACCTCGGAGAACCAGGGCTTTCTCGGCGCCGATGCTTTTGCCTCGATGCGTAAGGGCGCTGCCTTCATCCTGCTCAGCCGCGCCGGCGTCGTCGACTTCCCTGCCCTGATGGCAGCCGTGAAGAGCGGCCACATCGTCGCCGCCAGCGACGTCTTCCCCGAAGAGCCGCTGGCGCAGGATCACCCGGTCCGCACCATCCCCGGCTTCCTGCGCTCCGCCCACCGCGCCGGTGCGCTCGACATCGCCTTCAAGCGCATGGGCGACATGGTGCTGGAAGACATGGACCTGATCGACCGCGGCCTGCCGCCACTGCGCTCCAAGCGCACCGAGCGCGAGACGGTGTCGCGGATGCGGTCGAAGCCGGCGGACCGGAATTAGTTACCGTTCGTTGAGCGGCCAGATCTCGATCACCCCATGCGCCACGGCACAGGGAGATTTTGACGCGAGCGCGATCGCTTCGTCGATGTCGCTGGCTTCCATGATCGAAAAGCCGGCGATGGGCAGATCCGACGAGAGATAAGGCCCGGCCTCCGTCTGCACGCCGCTGGCGTCCGGATTTCGTACCTGCACTGGTGTTTCGGCGATGCCCATCACCACGCCGCGCTGCTTGAGCGATGCATCGTGTTCATGGGCTGCCTGCCTGACATCCCGCGGGGTCCGATCATATCCGGCCCGGTCGCCATAGCCGATCGTGATGTATTTTGGCATCAGCGGTTCCTCCATCTCAGGGATAATGGACAGGCGCTGCGACGGTTCCGGCGACCCCTGCCGGCATCGAAGGCCCCCGCCTCCGCCGGCGGGGTATTGATTCTGGCTATTGCGTAAGGACTTGCACGGATCTCGCGGAACCATCCTTCTGCCGGATAGTTTTTAAAGACAGCCGGGCAGTGAGAGGCCCGGCGTACTCCAAGGAGGCCCGTCACGGTTCGCGTCGGTGACGGGCCTTTCTATTCACTCCCGAGCCGTTAAAGCTGGAGGCGGCCTGCCTCGCTCTAACCGGCAGCAATGTTGGCAGCCGGGCGATTTGTCAGCACCAACCCGACCTCGCCCACGACCTGCTCGACGCGCTTCAGTATGGGTTCGGCCCACAGCACACCGTCGGTAAAATCCTTATCCGTGGCGTAGACGCCTGTCGGCAGCGTCAGCGCCTCGAAGAAACCGAACAGCGGCCGCAACTGGTGCTCGACGATCAACGCATGGCGGTCGTTGCCGCCGGTGGCAAGCAGCACCACCGGCTTGCCGCGCAAGGAAGCCGGATCGAACAGATCGAAGAAGTGTTTGAACAGGCCGGTGTAGCTGCCCTTGTAGGTCGGCGAACCCACCACGAGGACATCGGCATTGACGACGCTGTCGAAAATCGCCCGCGCCTGGGTGTCAAGATCACGCGCCCATTTCGCACTGCCGAGCGACGGGCCGAGGTCTTCGATGTCGTAGGTGCTCGCGGACAAGCCATGCTGGCGCGCAATATCGTTCACGACCTGGTCGACGAAGCCGCGCGTCTTGGACGGCCGGGTGAAATTGCCGGAAAATCCGACGACGGTTGGATTGGGCATGGTCTGGCACCTCTCGCGCGGCGGGCAGGCCCGCTTCATACCGCCTGTTTACAGGCTTGCGCCCGCCGCAAGAAGCAAGGATAGGCCCTCCATTGCCATCTCCAGGGAATTTTTTTCCGTTTGCCCGAAAACGCTCGCTGGTCTCAGGCTGCGAGAAACAGAACGGTCTGTAAGCGCAAAACGACGTTGGCGGCAGCTACGCCTCGCGGTAGGGCTTTGTCAGCACTATGTCTGATCATATCCGACGCGGTCCCCCGCTGCTTGCCCAGGAGATGCTTCGTGCCCAAAGGTTCAGACCTGCTTGTAGCCGCCCTTGAGAATGAGGGCGTCGATCGCATCTTCGGCATTCCCGGCGAAGAAAACCTAGACGTCGTCGAATCCATCCGCAAATCGTCGATCCAGCTCATCCTGACCCGGCATGAGCAGGCAGCCGCCTTCATGGCCGCCACCCATGGCAGGCTCACCGGCAAGCCCGGTGTCTGCATCACCACGCTCGGGCCCGGCGCCCTGAACCTGACGACCGGCGCCGCCTATGCGCTGCTGGGCGCCATGCCGATGATCATGATCACTGGGCAAAAGGGCATCCGCTCGTCGCGCCAGGCCCGCTTCCAGATTGTCGACATCGTCGCGGCGATGAGGCCGCTGACCAAGCTGTCGCGCCAGATCATCTCGCCAAAGACGATTCCCGCCGTGGTGCGGGAAGCCTTCCGCATTGCCGAGGAGGAGCGTCCGGGACCGGTGCATCTGGAACTGCCCGAGGACATTGCGGCCGAGGAATGCGACGATGTCGCGCTGATCCCGCCACATCCCGTCGAACTGCCGCTGGCCAGTCCGCTCGCGCTCGACCGCGCCGCTGAGATGATCATCAAGGCACAGCGCCCGCTGGCGATGCTGGGCGCCGCCGCCTCGCGGCCGCGCTCGACCTCCGACCTCGCCCAGTTCGTGCTCAGGACCGGCATCCCCTATTTCACCACGCAGATGGGCAAAGGCACGGTGCCCGGCGGCACCGAGCTCTATATGGGTACCGCCGCTCTCTCCGAGCGCGACTATGTGCATGAGGCAATAGAACAAGCCGACCTCATCATCACCATCGGCCACGACACGATCGAGAAGCCGCCCTTCATCATGGGCGACAAGGGGCCGAAGGTCATCCATGTCGGCTACCAGCCGGCCAATGTCGAACAGGTCTATTTCCCGCAGACCGAAGTGATCGGCGACATCGGCGCTTCGCTCAGGCTGCTTGCCGATCGTATCGAGGGCAAGATCCCGAACGCGCAGGCGCTGCTGCCGCTGCGCGAAGGCATTCTGAGCCGCATCGCCGCCCGCGCCACCGAGGACCGTTTTACGCCGCAGCGCCTGGTCCATGACATCCGCGCGGTCATGCCGGCCGACGGCATCCTGGCGCTCGACAACGGCATGTACAAGATCTGGTTCGCGCGCAACTACCGCACCCGCGTCGCCAACACGCTGCTGCTCGACAATGCGCTGGCCACGATGGGCGCCGGCCTGCCTTCGGCGATGACGGCGGCAATGCTCTATCCCGGTCGCCGCGTCATGGCGATCTGCGGCGATGGCGGCTTCATGATGAACAGCCAGGAGCTGGAAACCGCCGTCAGGCTGAAGCTCAATCTGGTCGTGCTGATCATCGAGGACCATGCCTTCGGCATGATCCGCTGGAAGCAGGCGGTCGACGCCTTTCCCGATTTCGGCATGACCTTCGGCAACCCTGATTTCGTCCGCTATGCCGAGGCCTATGGCGCAAAGGGTACGAGGGTCGGCGCCATTGCCGATCTCAAGTCGACTTTGGAAACGGCGTTCACCGCCGGCGGCGTGCATCTCGTCGTCGTCCCTATCGACTATTCGGAAAACGAGCGCGTCCTGGTCGAGGAACTGCGCCATCGGCTGCCGGCGGCGCCGGAGGCTTGACGGCGCAGTGAGAGCCGCCGCAGGAGCGGCTGTCAGGCCGCCCGGACTTTGGCGCTCCCACGCGCCCAGGCCGGCAGCCAGTCGCCATGCGCCGCCAGCAGCTCATCGACCAGCGCCCAGATCTGGTCGAGGTCGAGCTCGGCCGCGGTGTGCGGGTCCATCATCGCCGCGTGATAGATGTGCTCGCGGTTCTCCGTCATCAGCGCCTGCACCGTCAGCTCTTGCACGTTGATGTTGGTGCGGATCAGCGCGGTGAGTTGCGGCGGCAGCGCGCCTATATAGGTCGGCTGGATGCCGGAAGCGTCGACCAGGCACGGCACCTCGGCGGCGCAATTGTCCGGCAGCGAGGTGATGCAGCCATTGTTGCGGACATTGCCGTAGATCACCGACGGCTCGCCGGTCCACACCGAATTCATGATCGAGGAGGCGTATTCCTTCGACTGCTCGACCTCGATGCGGTCGGCCGAGCGATAGGCCTCGGCCTGTCCCTTCCAGCGCTCGATCTGCTCGATGCAGCGTTTTGGATATTCATCGAGCGGAATGCCGAATTTCTCGATCAGGTCGGGGCGGCCTTCCTTGATGAAATAGGGCGTGTATTCGGCGAAATGCTCGGAGCTTTCGGTGACGAAATAGCCGAGCCGCGTCAGCATCTCGTAGCGCACCTTGTTGGGGCAGCGCGGGTTCCAGCCGGGCTTCGGCGCCCTGCCCTCGCGATAGGCGCGGACAAGGTCCGGATAGAGATTGCGGTAGGTCCCGTCCGCCTGGCGATGCTCGAACTTCAGGTAGAAGGCCATGTGGTTGATGCCGGCCGAGCGGTAGCGGATCTCCTCGTAGGGAATGTCGAGATCGTGCGCCAGCTCCATCGCCGTGCCTTGCACCGAATGACAAAGGCCGACCTGCTTGATGCTGGGGTATTTCTCCGAAATCGCCCAGGTGTTGATCGCCATCGGGTTGACGTATTGCAGCATGATCGCCTCTGGACAGACGGCGAGCATGTCCTCGCAAATCTTCCACAGATGCGGCACGGTCCTTAAGCCGCGCATGATGCCGCCGACGCCGAGCGTGTCGGCGATGGTCTGGCGCAGGCCGTATTTCTTCGGCACCTCGAAATCGGTGACGGTGCAGGGTTCATAGCCACCGATCTGGAAAGCGACGACGACGAAATCGGCGCCGGCAAGCGCCTTCCTCTGGTCGGAATAAGTCTCGGCCTTCGCCTTCACGCCGAGCGTCGCGATCAGCTTGTTGACGACGATGGCGCTCTCCTCCAGCCGCTGCGGATTGATGTCCATCAGCGCGATTGTCGCGCCCGACAGCGACGGCCGCTGCAGCACGTCGCCGACAATGTTCTTCATGAACACGGTCGAGCCGGCGCCGATGAAGGTGATCCTGGGATGTCTTGCCACTTCTAAACCTCCGGCACTGTTCTACGCCACGTCGAAGGCGGCCCTGACGAGCCGTTCGGTGTAGGCGGTCTTGGGATGGGTGAGGACCTCGTCGACGGGTCCCTGTTCGACGATCTTGCCGTTCTGCATAACGATGACGCGATGGCAGAGCGCGCGCACCACCTTGAGGTCGTGCGAGATGAAGAGATAGCTCAGGCCGCGCTCGTCCTGCAGCTTGCGCAACAGGTCGATGATCTGCGCCTGCACCGAAAGGTCGAGCGCCGAAGTCGGCTCGTCGAGCAGGATGAATTCGGGCTCCAGCGCGATGGCCCGCGCAATGGCGATGCGCTGCCGCTGACCGCCGGAAAATTCGTGGGGAAAGCGCGAGAGAATGTCGCCCGGCATGCCGGCGCTGACCAAGGCGTCGCGCACCCGCTCGACCCGCTCGCGCCGCGTCGCCCCTAACCTGTTGACGACCAGCCCTTCCTCGATGATCTGGCCGATCGTCATGCGCGGGTTGAGCGAGGAGAACGGATCCTGGAAGACGACCTGCATGCGCGAGCGCAGCGGCCGCATTTCGGCGCGCGACAGACCCTGGATCGGCTGGCCGTCGAAGCTGATCTCACCGCGCTTGGCCTCGGTGAGCTTGAGCAGAGCGAGACCGAAGGTGGTCTTGCCGGATCCGGATTCACCGACCAGCCCTAATGTCTCGTGGCGGCAAAGTTTCAGGCCGAGATTGTCGACGGCGACCAGCTCACGCCAGTCCGGCTTCAGGAACGAACCATGGCGCAGCATGAAGCAGACGCGCATGTCGCGTGCCTCGAGGATGGTGCCGCTGTTTTCCGGCAGCGGCTGCGGCTTGCCGTGCGGCTCGGAAGCGAGCAGCCGTTTGGTGTAGGCATGCTGCGGGTCCGCGAACAGGCGCTCGGTGACATTGTGCTCGCACATCTCGCCGTGCTGCATGACATAGACATAGTCGGAGAATTTGCGCACCACGGTGAGATCGTGGGTGATCAGGATGACCGCCATCCTGAGCTCTTTCTGCAGATTGCGGATCAGATTGAGGATCTGCGCCTGGACCGTGACGTCGAGCGCCGTCGTCGGCTCGTCGGCGATCAGCACATCGGGGTCATTGGCGAGCGCCATGGCGATCATCACCCGCTGGCGCTGCCCGCCCGACATCTGGTGCGGATATTGCTTGATGCGCGCTTCCGGCTCGGGGATCTGGACATGGCGTAGCAACTCGAGCGCCCGCGCCCAGGCTTGCTTGCGGCTCACCTTGCGATGCACCCGGATCGCTTCGACGATCTGGCTGCCGACCGTGTAGATCGGGTTGAGCGAGCTCATCGGCTCCTGGAAAATCATCGAGATGCGGTTGCCGCGCAGCTTGCGCCGGGCGCTCTCGGGGAATTTCAGTATGTCCTGCCCGCAGTAGTCGACGGTTGATTTCGCAGAGACGGTGGCCCGCTTCGACAAGAGCCCCATGACGGTGCGCGCCGTCACCGACTTGCCGGAGCCGGACTCGCCGACGATGGCGATCGTCTCGCCGCGATAGAGCTGGAACGAGACATCCTTCACCGCGTCGACGACGCCGTGCTCGACCTTGAATGCGACCTCGATGTTGCGGGCGTCGATGATCGGCTGATCATGGCGGCCGGCATGGTCGAGCCGGACGGCGGGTGCGAAGGATTGTGCGAGCGCGACGGTCATTACTGCCACCTCAATAGGGATCGACGGCATCGCGCAGGCCGTCACCCAGCGCGTTGAAAGCAAAGACGGTGATCAGCACGAAGCCGACCGGCGAGAGGATCCAGGGATAGGTGCCGATGACCGAATAGGTCGCGGTGTCCTGCAGCATCAGCCCCCACGAGATCAGCGGCGGCTTCACCGCGAAGCCGAGGAACCCGAGAAACGCTTCGAGCAGCACCACCGTCGGAATGGCGATGGTCACGGCGACGATGACGTGGCTCAGCACATTGGGAAAGATGTGCTGCATGATGATGCGCATGTCGGTGGCGCCGACCGCCATGGCAGCGCGGACATAGTCGATCCGCGCCAGCGCCAGCGTCTTGCCGCGCACCTCGCGCGACATCTGCGCCCAGCCGAGCGCCGACATGACGATGATGACGAAGGCGAGGAAGACGTTGGTCGGCGCGGTAACCGGGATCAGCGTCGTCAGCGCCAGATAAAGCGGCAATTGCGGGAAGGCGAGCACCAGCTCGACGAAGCGCTGCATCCAGACGTCGAACCGGCCACCCAAATAGCCGGAGACCATGCCGACGGTGGTGCCGATGACGGTGGTGATGAACACCACCGTTAGTGCGATCATCAGCGAAACGCGCGAGCCTTGGATGGCGCGCGACAGCACATCCCTGCCGAATTTGTCGGTGCCGAGAAAATGCACCGGCTGACCGTCGGTCGAGGCGAAGAAATGCCGGTTGGCGGGGATCAGGCCAAGCAACCGGTACTCGGCGCCCTTGGCGAAGAAGCCGAGCAGGCGCGGATGCTCGTAGTCCGGCCCGACGACCGGCTGGAAGGTGACCGGGTCGAGGTCAGCAGAATCCGCCAGCGCATAGACCCGCGGCTGGAGCACGAAATTGCCGTCCCTGTCGTGAAAACTCATCACTTGCGGCGGGGCGAAAGCGACATCGGTCACCTTGGGGTCCATCGGCGCGAAGAAATCGGCAAACAGCGCCATCAGCACCAGAAGCACGACCAGGATCAGCCCGGCCATGCCGGTCCAGGAGCGCCTCAGCCGGCGCCAGACCAGCGCCATATAGCTTTCATTGCCGCGCGGGGTCGCAACAGCGGTTGCTTCGGGCGGCAGCGGCGGCGGGGATGGATCGCGTGCCAGCATCTAGCTCTCCCCGAACTGGCGCACGCGCGGGTCGAGCAGCGCAAGCAGCATGTCGGCGATGATGTTGCCGACGATCAGCGTCGCCGCCAGCACCATCATGAAGGTCGCCGTGACATAGACGTCGCCGACCGCCATCGAGCCGACAATGGCCGGCCCAACCGTCGGCAGCGCGAAGATGATTGCCGTCTCGATCTCACCGGTCAGCATATAGGGCAGCACCACGCCCTGATACATGATGAGCGGGTGCAGCGCATTGGGCACGGCGTGGCGCATGACGACGGCGCCGCCGGTGAGCCCCTTGGCCTTGGCCGTCTCGACATATTGGGCGTTCAGCGTATCGAGCAGATTGCCGCGCATGACGCGCATATTGCGGGCGAGCCCGCCGAAGGTGGCGATCGCCACCACCGGCCAGACATGCTTGACGAGGTCGGCGAATTTCGCCCACGACCACGGCGCGCCGCCATATTGCGGCGAGAAGAAGCTGCCGATCTCCGACACGTTGAACTGGAAGACCATGAGATAGACGATGATTAGCGCCATCAGGAAGCGCGGCACGGTCATGCCGAGGAAAGAGATGGCCGACAACGTCGAGTCGATCCAGGTGTATTGGCGGGTCGCCGCCCAGATGCCGAAGGTGATGCCGAGCACCGTGGAGAGCAAATGGCAGACCAGCGCAAGCAGCAGCGTGCGCGGCAGCCGCTCGCCGACCACGGCGGCGACCGGCTTGTTGTAATAGAGGCTGTAGCCGAAATCGCCGCGGGTGACGATGCCGGCGATCCAGTTCAGATACTGGACCGGCAGCGGCTTATCGAGGCCATGCTCGACCCGGTAGGCCTGCGCCTGCGCGTCGGCTTCGGCAAACGAGGCCCCGCCCTGGTTGATAAGCTGCGAGCGGATATAGTCGGCATAGTCGCCCGGCGGCGCCTGGATGATGGCGAAGGTGACCAGGCTCAGGATGACCATAACCGGCAACGCCGATGCTATGCGCATGGCCAGAAATCGCAGCACCGTCTCTCCTCCTTGTTGCAGGTTTCAGGATTCTCTGCCGCTGACCTTACTCCGTCCCGGCCGCGCGCGCAGCGCGGCCGGGCGTCAGCCAGGGGAGGTAACTCAGTTCGTCGGACCCTTGTCGCCGGGCTTGCCGGGAAGCTGCTCGGGAAAGAGTTCGTATTTCTGCTGCTTGTCGGCGGCGACGAAGACGCGTTCGCGCATGATCGAATCCTCGGCCCAGTTGAACATGAAGATCGGCGTTCCCTGCGGAATGTTGGAGAAGCGCTTGTTGACGATCAAGGCGCCGGGATATTCCGTCAGGCCGACATTGTAGACATGCTCCGTCGAGATCTTCTGGAACTCCTTCATCAGGTTGGCGCGCTCGTCATTGTCTGACGAGGAGACGAACTTGTTGACGATGTCGACAAGCTCCTTTTCGAACGGCATCACGTCGACCTCGCCGCTTTCCGGCGCGCGGTGATCCCAACTGGTCTTGGGGCCGACGGGAGCGAGTTGCACGGTATTCTGCACGACGGAGGTCAGCTCCTGCTCGTTGCGCCGGATCAGCCAGTCGAAGCGGCCGGAATATTGCGTGGCATCGCGTTGGGTGCCGTTGAGGCCGTTGAGCACGATGCGCAGGCCGAGCTTTTCCATCTGTGCGACGACGCCTTCCGCAAGGCTCTTGTCGGTGGTGTAGTCGTTGTTGACCAGCATCACGATCTCGACATCCTTGCCGCCGGCGGTGCCGGCCGGGAAGTTCACGATACCGTCGCCATCCGTATCCTTGAGGCCGGCCTTGGCGAGCTCCGCCTTGGCGCCTTCGAGATCGAAGGGGTAGTAGACGGTCGAAGCGCGGTCGTAGAAGCTGGTGCCTGACGACAGGCCGCCGGCATAGATGGCGGTGAACGGACCCTTGACCAGCGAGTCGCCGAGCGCCTTGCGGTCGAGCGCCATGGTGATGCCCTTGCGGAAGTCCTCATTGCGGTTGAGCTCGCGGATCGCCTGGCCGCGTTCGTCAGGATTACCCCAGCCATTGGCCGAGAAATTCATGCGCAGATTGTAGCCGATCAGGCGCGGGCCGAAGGCGAGCCGGGCCGGTGCATCCTTGTCCGCCGCGCGCTTCAGCGAAGCGACGAAATTCTCCGGCTGCTCGAGGTTGGAGAAATCGGCAGCGCCGGCAACAGCCTGGACATCACGATCGGCCCAGGTCGACAGCTTGTAGTGCAGCTCGTTGAGGTAAGGTAGCTGGTTGCCCTTCTCGTCGACCTTCCAGTAGTAGGGATTACGGCGCATGACGATGATGTCGTCGGGTCTATACTCCACCGGCACCCAGGCACCCATCACCGGCATGTTCATATATTCCGGCGGGAAGGCGTTCTTGAACTGCTCGTAGGTGTTCTTGGAATATTTCGGGTGCTGCGGCTTGAGAATATGCGCCGGACCGGGACAGAAGGTGCCGTAGGCCATGGCGTAGAGATACTGTTTGGGGAAAGCGTCCTTGAAGGTCCATTCGACGGTGTAGTCGTCGATCTTCTTCAGCGTCGTGCCGACACCGAAGGTTTCCGCGGTGGCGCCGTTCAACGGCGAGACATTGGGATCGACGACCTCGTCGTCCCAGTAGAACATGACATCGTCGGCATTGAACGCAACGCCGTCAGACCATTTGGCGCCTTCGACCAGGTGCATCGTCAGCGTGTGGCCGTCCTTCGACCAGTCCCAGCTTTTGGCCAGGTTCGGCAGCGGCTCGGTGTCCTTGGCCTCGACCTGGAACAAAGGCGCGGTGCGCGTCAGGCATTCGGAAAGGCCGATGTCGATGCCACCCCAGCCTTGCGTCTGGCCGGCGCCATAGTTCCAGCCTTCCGGCCGGCCGCCGATGACGTGGCGCATGGTGTCGCCATAGACGCCGATGCCGTCCGGCATGTTGCCGGTCTTGAACACCAGCGGCTCCTTCGGCAGGCGGTCCTTGACCGGCGGCAGCTTGCCGGTCTTGACGTATTTCTCGGTGACCCAGTCGGGCTCGTGATATTCGGGCAGCGCCTTGAACTCCAGGATGGAATCGCGGGCGACGTATTTGATCTTGCCCTCTGCGGGAAACTGCGCCGGTACCGGCGGCGTGGTCGGCTCGGATGCGTATGCGCTAAACGCCAATGCCGAGACGCTAAACGTCAGGCCGGCGAGAATGCCAATTCTGCGAAAGTTCCTCATCGTGTCCTCCCAGATGTTTCGACGTCTGCTGCTGCCTGCATCACTTCACGACGGCTGATCGGCGAACCGGCCTCCCGCGGTTCGCCTGCAAGCATTTCAGCCGGCCTGTTTCAGTGCCGTCTTTTCGGCGCGCAGTTCCTCGATCGAGCGCACATTGCGCCGCGCCGCACCCGCCCAGTCGCGGGTCTTCACCTTCGATTTGGAAAGCCGCTCCTGCGCTGCCGGCACGGCATCGGCATATTGCGGCAGCCAGCGCGCCTGGGCGACGACCATCTCGTCGACCATCTGCCAGACCTCTTCCGGCGTCGACACGGCACCGACCAGCGGATCGTGCAGCACGGCGAGCCTCAACAGGTCGAGGTCGCCCGATATCGCAGCATGCACCGACATGCGCTGGACGTTGATCGAGGCCATGCAGGTCGCGGCACAGGCTTCCGGCAGCGTGATGCCGGACGCCATGTTGATGCCGAAGCGATCGACGAAGCCGGGCGACTCGATGATGGCGTCCTGCGGCAGATTGGTGATGATGCCGGTGTTCTTGACGTTGAAATGGCCGCGATAGACGCGGTTGGTCTCGAGCGCTTCGAGGATGCGGCTAGCATGCTCGTTGGAACGCTTGGCCGGATCGATCGGCTGCGATGCCGCTTCGAGGAATTGCGGAAATTCCGTCTCGAACCAGTTGCGCGTCTCCGTGGAGTAACGGAGATAGCCGCCTGTCTCGCCATGGATCCAGTCGGACATGTCGATCCAGCGGGTGATTTCGTCCGGCCGCTTGCGGTACCAGGGCAGATATTCGGAAAGATGGCCGTTGCTTTCGGTCGAATAGACCCCAAAGCGCTTCAGTACATCGATGCGCAGCTTTTCCTGCTGCGAGTAGACCGGATGCGCCTCGAAGGCGGCGATCAGCTCGTCCTTGCCTATTCTGCGGCCGTTGAGCCGCAGATCGATGAACCAGGTCTGGTGGTTGATGCCGGAGCAAACATAGTCGAGTTCGCCATGCGATTTGGCGCCGAGCACTTCGGCGATCTGTGCGGCGCCGTGCTGGACACCGTGGCAGAGGCCGACCGTATCGACCTTGCCGTACTCGATCGCCGCCCAGGTGTTCATCGCCATCGGGTTGGCATAGTTGAGGAATTTCGCGCCCGGCTCGGCGAGTTCCCTGATGTCCTTGCAGAAGTCGAGGATGACCGGAATGTTGCGCTGGCCATAGAGGATGCCGCCGGCGCAGATCGTATCGCCAACGCACTGGTCGATGCCGTATTTCAAGGGAATGCGGATATCGTCGGCATAGGCCTCGAGCCCGCCGACCCGCACGCAGCTGATGACGTAGCGCGCGCCTTCGAGCGCCTTGCGGCGGTCGGTGGTCGCGGTGACTTTTGTCGGCAGCTTGTTGGCCTCGACGATGCGGTCGAGGATCGCCTTGATCATCCCGAGATTGTGCTCGCTGAGATCGGTCAGCGCGAATTCGATGTCGGCGAATTCCGGAACGCACAAAATGTCGGTGAACAGTTTTTTGGTGAAGCCGACACTGCCGGCGCCGATAATAGCGATTTTGAAACTCATCACCTTCACCTCGATCCAATCGAATGCCAGGCAAGGAGCAAAGGAGAAGCGCATGGCGGCGCGCCACTGGCGCGCATGCCATTGAAGCCGGAATTCCGGCTCTTTCTCCTCCCCGCCCGCTCCTCGACCGCGGGTCTTTCGCGTTCTCAGGATTTGGATTATGCCGTTATTCGCGGGCGCGGCCAGAGAACGATTATGCTTTCGAGGGTAATTTTGTGCTGCGTGATCTGATCGCCAACGGACAGTTGATGCGCACCATCTCGCTGCCGCGCGGCCGTCAGCGCCTGCACGCGATGCCGACCAGCACCGGCTATGAGGTGCGCGAAGGCGTGACTTACGACTGGGATGGGCGCAAGCGCGGCCAGACACCGTTCACCGTGCTGCAGCACACGATCAGCGGCACCGGCCAGCTGCGCTATGAGAACCGCAACTACCGTCTGCAGGCCAACGACACGCTGCTGGTGCTGGTGCCGCACAACCACCGCTACTGGCTGGAGAAAGGCGACCGCTGGGAATATTTCTGGATCTCGATGAATGGCGAGGAGGCGCTGCGCATCCACAAATCCATTCTCAGCGTCTCCGGCCCGGTGTTCCGCCTGCAGCCGGAGACGATCGATCATCTCGCCGATTGCAGCCTGCGGCTGATCAAGGGCGGCGCCTCGCCGGGGTCTGCTTCGGCGATCGCCTATGAGGCGGCGATGGCGCTTTACGACGATGTCTTCGGCTCGCACGCCTTCACCGAAAAGCAGAGCGCCATGCAGCCGGTCATCGACCATATCAATGCCAATCTCGACAAGCCTCTGCCGGTGGCCGACCTCGTGCAAATCAGCGGCCTCAGCCGCGCGCATTTCTCGCGCTGCTTCGCCGAGAGCGAAGGCATTCCGCCGGCCGAGTTCGTGCTGCAGCAGCGGTTGCAGCGTGCGGCGAAACTTCTGACCAAGGCCGACTTCCTGCCGGTCAAGGAGGTCGCCATTCTGTGCGGCTTCGAGGACGCCAACTATTTTTCGAAAGTCTTCCGCCGGCTCTACGGCATCAATCCGACGCAGTTCCGCACCACCGGCATGTATGCCAGCCTGGGCAACCACCGCTAGGAGGGACTGCCGGCTTCAGTCGCCCTCACCCGATGCGGTTGCCGCTTTCGGGATCGAAGAGATGCAGCGCCGCCGGATCGGCTGTCAGCCGCACCGTGTCACCCGGCCGGACAGAGCTGCGCCCCATGACGAAGACGCAGACCAGCTGCCCCGCGAATCTGACATAGAACTGCGTCGACAGGCCGAGCGGCTCGACCACTTCGACTTCGGCTTTGAGCGGACCATCGTCGGCGAGCTGGATGTGTTCCGGCCGCAGCCCGACGGTGAGCTTGTCGCCGTCCTTGAGCGGCAGGCCGTCAGGCAATCTCAGCTTCTGGCCGTCGGCCAGCACTGCGTCCACCTTCCCGCCCTTGTCGACCGTCGCCGGCAAAAAATTCATGCCGGGCGAGCCGATGAAGCCGGCGACGAAGGTGTTGACCGGCCGGTCATAGAGTTCGAGCGGATGGCCGACCTGCTGGACGTAGCCGTCATGCATGACGACGATACGGTCGGCCATGGTCATGGCTTCGATCTGGTCATGCGTGACATAGACCGAAGTGGTTTTCAGCTGCTGGTGAAGCGCCTTGATCTCGGCGCGCATGTGCACGCGCAATTTGGCATCGAGATTGCTGAGCGGTTCGTCGAACAAAAACACTTTGGGATCGCGCACGATGGCGCGGCCCATGGCGACGCGCTGGCGTTGGCCGCCCGACAGTTGCCGCGGCAGCCGACCGAGGAAACTGTCGAGGCCGAGCCGCTTGGCGGCGGCCCCTACCCTGCCGTCGATCGTCGTCTTCTCCGCCTTCTTGAGCAGCAGGCTGAAGCCCATGTTCGACGACACATCCATATGCGGATAGAGCGCGTAGGACTGAAACACCATGGCAATGTCGCGATCCTTCGGCGCGACATCGTTGACCAGCCGTTCGCCGATGCGGATTTCGCCGCCCGACACTTCTTCAAGCCCGGCGATCATGCGCAGCAAGGTCGACTTGCCGCAGCCGGAAGGGCCGACCAGCACGACGAACTCGCCATCGGCGATCTCGAGATCGACGCCGTGCAGGATGCGCAGCGACCCGTAATCCTTCTCGACATTTTGCAGCGTGACGGAAGCCATCGATTATCCTTTGACGGCGCCGGCGGTGAGGCCGGTGACGAGATAGCGTTGCAGGAAGGCGAAGAAGATGCAGACCGGGATCAGCGCCAGGATCGACGCCGCCATCATCTGCCCCCAGTCGACGGCGAACTTGCCGA
Source organism: Mesorhizobium sp. P2_E7 (assembly GCF_056403855.1). Classification (NCBI taxonomy): domain Bacteria; kingdom Pseudomonadati; phylum Pseudomonadota; class Alphaproteobacteria; order Hyphomicrobiales; family Phyllobacteriaceae; genus Mesorhizobium; species Mesorhizobium sp. P2_E7. The sequence goes on from NZ_JBFUER010000001.1 coordinate 2,269,860, forward strand.
TATAGGTGAGCAGGCCGACGGCAAATGTCTTCTGGTCGTCGCTGGAGATCAGCATCAGCGCGAACAACAATTCGCTCCAGGCGGCGGTGAAGACGAAGCCGAGCGTGGCGCCCATGCCCGGCAGCGTCAGCGGCACGATCACCTTGCGCATCGCCTGCGCCCGCGTGCAGCCATCGATCATTGCCGCCTCTTCCAAATCCTTCGGAATGCCGTCGAAGAAGGACTGCATCAGGAAGGTGGCGAAGGCCGTGTTGAAGGCGGTGTAGATGATGATCAGTCCGACTAGGCTGTTGGTCAGGCTGAGCTGCCCCATGACCCGGTAGATCGGCGGAATGACCATCACCAGCGGGAAGGTCTGGGTGAGCAGAAGCATGATCGCCAATGTCGCCTTGCCGCGGAAAGTGAAGCGCGACATGGCGTAACCGGCAAGCGTGGCGATGACGGTGACGAATGCTGCCGTCGACACCGAGACGATGACGCTGTTGAGGAAATAGCGGGGGAAGTCAGAGGCTTCGAGCACGGTGATGAAGTTGCGGAAGGTCGTTTCCGAGGGCCACAAAGTGATGCCTTCGGAATAGAGCAGCCGCTCCGGCGTCACCGAGATCTTCAGTGTCCAGAAGATCGGGAACAGCGCAAAGATCATGTAGGCGGCAATCGCCGCGTAGAGGCCGATGCCGCTGAAGATGCGTGAAGAGGTGGAGCGCCCGGCGATCATCAGACGTGCCTCACCAGCAAGCGGCGGATGGCGATCAGCGCGATCGCATAGGCGATGAGCAGGACCAAAAGCAGCACCGCGACCGCCGAGGCATAGCCCTTGTCCAGCGACTTGAAGGCGCTGACATAGATGTAGACCGGCACCGTGCTGGTCGATCCCGCCGGCCCGCCCTCGGTCATGACGAAGATCAGGTCGGCGAAGGTTGCGATCCAGATGGTGCGCAGCATGACGGTAATGACGATGGTCGGCGCCAGGAAGGGCAGCGTCACCTTGGTGAAGCGCTGCCAAGGCGAGGCGCCGTCGATGGCGGCTGCCTCATGCAGCTCCGACGGGATCGACTTCAGCGCCGCCAGCAGCGTGATGGCGAAGAACGGAATGCCGAACCAGATGTTGGCGATGATCGGCCCCCACATGGCGGTGGCCGGATCGGACAGCACGTTGGTCGGCTCTGCCTTGAGCCCGAGCGCAAACAGCCAATGCGGCAGCGGGCCGATGATCGGATTGAACAGCCAGGCCCAGGTGAGGCCCGACAGGAAGGATGGCACCGCCCAGGGCAGGAACACCACCGCCTGGACGAACTTGCGGCCGACGAACGGCTTGTCGAGCAGCAGTGCCAGGCCAAGCCCAAGGAAGAACTGGAAGAACAGGCTGGCGACGGTCCACCACAGCGTGTTGACCAGCGCCTGCCCCAGCACCTGGTCGGACAGCATCGCCTCGTATTGGCCGAGGCCGACATACTCGGACTTGAAGGCGGAGAATTTGCGGAAGGAATAGCTGATGCCGATGATCAGCGGCACGAGCAGCACCACGACCAGAAGCACGATCGCCGGCGAGAGGTAAAGCCAGGGCTCGATGGCGGCATGCGTCAGCCGCTTCTTTCGCGGCCGGCCTGCGGATCGTATTTCGGACACGGCATAGGTCATTGGCGCTCTACGGTGATGAGTGGGTGCCAAGGTTGGCGACAGCACTCTTCTCCCCGTCACTATACGGGGAGAAGATGCCGGCAGGCAGATGAGGGGCAGCGCTAACCTTGGGGTGCTCGCGCTGCCCCTCATCCCACCTTCTCCCCGTAAAACGGGGAGAAGGAAGAAGAACTACTTCTTGTTCTTGGCCAGCCAGTCTTGCTGTTCTTTGGTCAGGAACGCGGCCCATGCGTCGGCCGCCTCCTTGGCCGACTTCTGGCCGAGCAGCACTTCCTGGAAGTTCTTGATCGCCACCTGGTCGACGAAATTGCCGAGGTTTTCCAGATGCGTCGGCGGCGTCACCATTTCATACTTGGAGGTGTCGCTGAGCTCGGTGAACCAGCCCTTGAACTGCTCGGTCTTGAAATGGGCGTCCTGGTCGGCGCCGTTGTGGATCGGCACGACACCAACTTCCTTGGCCCATTCCAGATTGTCCTTGGGCGACAACAGCGTCGCCATCAGCTTCCAGGCATCGTCCTTGTGTTGCGAATTGGCAAACATCGCCCAGCCGGCATAGCCCAGCGTCGGATAGGATTTACCGCTTGGCCCTACAGGCAACGGCGCCACGGCAAAATCGTCGGCGCTCATCTTGTCGGCAATGCCGATCAGCGCATCCGGATCCTGGTTGAGCATGGCGCAGGTGCCGGAATAGAAACCGGTGACGGTTTCGTTGAAGCCCCAGCTCACCGCATCCTTCGGCGCCAGACCGTCCTTGTACATGTCGGCCAGCATCTGCAGGCCCTTGACCGAGCCTTCGTCGTTGATGGTCGAGGTGCCGTCTTCGTTGAAATAGCCACCCTTGCCGGCGGCGATGTTCATGAACATGTGCATGCCGTTGAAGGCGCCCGGTCCGCCGCGCAGGCAATAGCCGTACTTGCCGGGAATGGCGGAGATCTTCTTGGAGTCGGCAATGAAGTCGTCAAGCGTCGCCGGCGGGCCATCGAGACCGGCTTCCTTGAACAGCTTCTTGTTCCAGAACAGCGCATTCACATAGTAACCGTAGGGGATCATGAACTGGGTGTTGTTGACGGTCGAGCCGAACTGCTTGGCGCGGTCGCCGAGCGTCTTGGCATCGTCCCATTTGGCCATGTAGGGGCCGAGATCCTCGAGCTGGCCGTTGGTGGCGTAGAGACCCATCCAGCGCTCCGGCATCTCGACGATGTCGGGCGTATCGCCGGCTTGCACCATGGTCAGGAATTTCTCGAAGGCCTGGCCCCAGGGCAGCGAGACCACCTCGACCTTGACGCCCGCATTGGCGGCCTCGAACTCGGCGATCTGCTTCTTCAGAAATTCGGTGCGCTGCGGGCTGGTGATGACCTCGACCAGCTTGAGGGTGGTGTCGGCCAGCGCGCCGCTGGCAGAAATCGCCAGGCCGGCAGCGGTGGCAAGCATGATGCTCAGTCTTTTCATGTTCAGAACTCCCATTTTGAACCCAGTTATTTTTTTGCTTTGTCGAAGGCCTGGGCGATGTCGGCCCATAGATCCTCGACGCTTTCCAATCCGACATTGAAGCGGATGGTTCGGGGGCTGACGCCGAAGCGCGCCATCGAATTGAGACCCGGCGTCTGCTCGAGCGAGGCCTTTGCCGGCACGACCAGGCTTTCGTGACCACCCCAGCTGACGCCGATGCGGAAGAATTTCAGCGCATCGACGAAGGCAGGAATGTCGACATCCTCCGTCACCTCGAAGGAGAACAGCCCGGCATAGCCGGCAAGCGTCTTCTTGCCGGGATGGTTGGAATAGGCGGGATGGTTGACCCGCTCGACCTTGTCATGCGCCTTCAGCCGCTCGGCGATGGTGAGCCCGCTCTTCATGTGATGCGGCAGCCTGAGTGGCAGCGTGCGCAGGCCGCGCAGCAGCAGCCAGCCTTCGAAGGGCGACAGCTTGGCGCCGAGCTGCGAATAAGTCTGGTCGTTGATGTGCTTGATGTGGGCGGCCGAGCCCGCCACCACGCCGGCGACGGTGTCGCTGTGGCCGCCGAGATATTTCGAGGCCGAATGCAGCACCAGGTCGACGCCATGCAGGATCGGCTTCTGGAACACCGGCGTTGCCCAGGAATTGTCGATGGTGGTGACGATGCCCTGCTCTTTCGCCAGCCGCGTCAGATGCTCGAGATCCTGCAGCTCGAACATCATCGAGGTCGGGCTTTCCAGGTAGAGCAGCTTCGCGCCCGGAAGGGCCGCCGCGACCGCATCCGGATCTGAACCGTCGACATAGTCGACCTTGATGTTCAGACGCGGGAACAGCCGCTCGAACAGCCGGTAGGCATCGCCATAGCAGTTGCGCACCGCAACGATGCGCTCGCCGGCGCCGACAAAGGCGAGCACGGTAGAGCTGATTGCCGCCATGCCGCTGGAGAAGCCGCGCGCGGCTTCCGCACCCTCAAGGGCCGCGACCCGCGACTCGAATTCCATCACCGTCGGATTGTCGCCGCGCGAATAGATCGGCTGCTTGCGGCGGCCGGCGAAAGTGTCGGCCATCTCGGCATAGCTGCCGAAGGTGAACAGCGAGGTCTGGTAGATCGGCGGCACCACGGCATTGCCGGGGAACGGATCGTCATGCGCCAGAAGCGTCGCCGCCTCGGCGAGATAGTCGCTGCCGGAAATGCCTGGGTCGAAGCTGTGCTCGTTCATTTGCGGTCCGAAAGTTTGAGGTTGGCGGCACCGCGCTTCAGGTCGTCCTCGACGGTGGCAATCAGCTTCAGCGCCTCGGCCCGAGCGCCTTCCGGGTCGTGCGCGGCGATGCAATCGAACATGGTGCGGTGGTAGGGAAAGCTGGCGTGGCCGAAATCGCGCACGCCAAGCGGATGCTCCCAGAAGCGGTGGAACAGCTCGTGCATGGCGGCGATGATCTGCTCGAACAGCGGATTGCCGCAGGCGCGGTAGATCGCCTGGTGGAACTCCCAGTCCTCTTCCGACGACATGCCGGCGCGCATCTTGAAGGCGTCTTCCATGATGTCGAGCTTGCGCTCGATCTCGGCGAGGTCGTCCTCGTCGGCGCGAATGGCGCAAAGGGCTGCGGCTTCCGCCTCCAGCGCGCGGCGGATTTCCAGCGTGCGCATCAGCCCGGTGAAATCATTGCCGCCGGCTAGTGTCAGCGGCATGTGCAGCATGTCGAGCGAGACGGCCGCCTTGAGATAGGTGCCCGAGCCCTGCCGGCGCTCGACCAGGCCAAGCCCTTCCCAGCGCGTCAGCGCCTCGCGCACGGTGTTGCGGCTGACTTTCAGGCGCTCAGCGAGGATGCGCTCGGTCGGCAGCCGCTCGCCGGGTTCCAGCTTTTCGCGCATGACAAAGCCAGCCAACGCCTTCAGCACCGCATCGTCGCGGGCCGTAGTCTGGATCGGCGGAAGGCTGAATTCGGTCACGCCTGTGCAAACTCAAAGTGGTTCAATGGTCCAACCAATTTCTGCACAGACGAAGGGACGTGTCAACCGTGGAAACGAGCCAGGGGCCGAAGGGCGAGGGATAATCACCTTCGGCCCTGCCACTTCAGCCGTGTATCCTCGCCGGCTCTACGGCCGCGCGAGCCTCGCGCCAGCGGGCGAACATCTCCTCGCGAACCCGCCTCGAACCAGAGAGCCGCTCCTTTGCCTGCGCCAGCACGGCAGGCGAAGCCTCGGCAGGCGTGCCCGACTGGAAAGGAGGCGCCGGCGCATATTCGAGCGAGAGCTGCACGATCTCGGCCTCCTCCTGCCCAAGCAGCCTCGCAACCAGCGCCAGCCCGAAATCGATGCCGGAGGTGACGCCACCGGCGGTGATGAGCTTGCCGTCCTCCACGATACGCTCATCGACCGGGATCGCCCCGAACTCTTCAAGGAAATCATGGGCATACCAGTGCGTCGTCGCCCGCTTGCCTTTCAGCAGCCCGGCCGCGCCGAGCACCAGGGCGCCGCTGCACACCGAGGTGATGTAGCGCACCTGCGCCGCGCGCTCCCAGACGAAATCGAGGACCGTCTGGTCCTCCAGCAGCGGGTTGACCCCGCCTCCGCCCGGAATGCACAGCACGTCGAGAGGCGGGCAATCGTCGAAGGTCGCCGTCGGCGTGAGGGACAGCCGAGTCGAGGACATCACCGGATTGCGATCCTTCCAGATCAATTCCACTTCCGCGCCCTTGGCCGATGCCATGACTTCGTAGGGACCGGTGAGATCGAGCTGCTGGACGTTGGGGAATACGAGGATGCCGAAACGAAGGGTCATGGAAATCTCCGTGGGTTGACTTCCGCCAATCTAGGGCGTCATGGTTTGGCACGATTGCCATTCACCCCTCGTTTCAGGCCAAACCCGATGCGCCGTATCGAAGTGCTTGCCTATCCCGACATCCAGCTCCTCGACGTCAGCGGACCGCTTCAGGTCTTTGCCAGCGCCAACGACTTCAAGAGGCAGGCCGGCGAGCCGGCTCCCTACGAGGTCACTGTCGTCGCCGCCTCACCACGGATCAGGACATCGGCCGGTCTCGTGCTGGAGGCAGCAGCGCTGCCGGCGCACGGAGGCGAGATCGATACGTTGATTGTGCCCGGCGGATGGGGCGTCAACGCGGCCTGCGACGATCCCGTGCTGGTCCAGTGGATCGCCGGTCGCTCGCGCGATGCCACGCGAACCGCTTCCGTCTGCAGCGGCGCCATGCTGCTGGCGCAGGCGGGCCTGCTCGACGGGCGTCGCGCGGTGACCCATTGGGGACGCTGCGCTGAGTTCGCCCGCCGCTTTCCCGCGGTTCGCCTCGAACCCGATCCGATCTTCATCCGCGACGGCAATGTCTGGACATCGGCCGGCGTAACGGCGGGGATCGATCTCGCCCTCTCCCTCGTCGAGGCCGATCTTGGCCGGCACACGGCGCTTGCCGTGGCGCGCGAGTTGGTGGTTTTCCTGAAACGTCCCGGCGGCCAGGCGCAATTCAGCCAGACGCTCAAGCTGCAGGAGGGCGACGGGCGCTTCGACCGGCTGCATGGCTGGATCCTCGAAAATCTGGCCGGCGACCTGTCGCTGGCCCAGTTGGCCGACCACGCCAATATGAGCCCGCGCAGTTTCTCGCGGCGCTATCGCGAGGCCACCGGCCGAACGCCAGCCCGCGCGATCGAGGAGATCCGGATCGAGGCGGCGCGACGGATGCTTGAGCGCGGCCAGCCCGTCAACCAGACCGCACGCCGCTGCGGTTTCGGCTCGGAAGAAACGATGCGGCGCGGCTTTCTGCGCGTGCTGGGCACCAACCCGCGCGCCTATCGCGAGCGTTTCTGATCGCGACCGCTCGCGCCCGCGGGCACTGATGCTTACTCATCCCGGCAATCTGCCGAGACCCGAAGCAAAGCGCTCCACCATTGCAAGGCCGATTTCACTCGGCCGCATCGCCGGCGCCCGGTCGTGTATCGGCACACCGGCGCGGGCGCCGAACAGCCGCTTGCCGTAGCAGATCAGGTTTTCGATCCCCTGCATGACGAAGGCGGCCGCCGGCAGCATCCTTGCGTACTCGGCCTCGGCCGTGGCTTCATTGTCGGCGCGAAACGCCTTATAGGCGCGCACGGCCAGGTCGATGCAATCCGGCGCCAGGATCATGCCGCGGCAGCCGATGCGGAAATTGTCGATCAGCTCCAGCCCGCCACGCCCATTGAAGACGGGAATGCGGCCTTCGGTACGCTCGATCAATCCGGCAATGTCGGTGACCGGCCCCTCGCCCTTGATCAGTTGAATGTTGGGATGAAGCGCGACGAGCTCGCGGATTTCATCCGCTGTCAGGCCGCGCCCGAAAAAGGCCGGTGCGTTCTGGATCGCCACCGGCAGGTCGGTCGCCCCGGCGACGCGGCCGAAGAATCGGATGTATTCCGCCGCGCCATAAGATCCGACAGGCGGCGGCTGCAGGATCACCCAGTCGGCGCCGACGCTTTCGGCGTGGCGGACCTGCGCGACCTGCTCGGCAACCGATGAGCCGAAGATGGTGAAGGCAAGCGGCACCTTGCCGGCGGTATCCTCCGCCGTCCAATCCATGATCGTCCGCCGTTCGGCCTCGGTCAGCTTGGCGACCTCCGTCGCCAGGCCAAGCGCGGCCATGCCGTGCACGCCGGTCGCCAGGCAGATCTCGACCTGCCTGCGCATCGCCGCGCGGTCCAGCCGTTCGTTCTCGTCGAACAGCGCGTAGAGAATGGCGTGAATGCCGTGGAAATCGTCAGGGCGGAAATTCGGCATGGCCTCAATGGCTTTCGCGCGGGATGGCGTGGCCGCGGCTGCCGACGAGGAAATCGAGGTCGGCGCCGCGATCCGCCTGCAGCACCCGGTCGACATAGAGGCTCTGGTAACCGCCGCGCATCGCCGGTACGGGCGGCTGCCAGCTTTCACGACGCCGCGCCAACTCCTGGTCGGACACGTCAAGATGCAGTTTTCGCGCCTCGACATCGAGCTCGATCATGTCGCCGCTACGAACCAGCGCCAGCGGACCGCCGACAGCGGCCTCGGGCGCCGCATGCAGCACCACCGTGCCGAAGGCGGTGCCGGACATGCGGGCGTCGGAAATGCGGATCATGTCGCGCACGCCCTTTTTCAGCAGCTTCTGCGGCAGCGCCATGTTGCCGACCTCGGCCATCCCGGGATAACCCTTAGGGCCGCAATTCTTCAGCACCATGATCGAGGTCTCGTCGATATCGAGCGCGGGGTCGTCGACGCGCGCCTTGTAGTCGTCGATGTCCTCGAAGACGACGGCGCGGCCGCGATGCTTCATCAGCGCCGGCGTGGCGGCGGAAGGTTTGATGATAGCGCCATCCGGCGCCAGGTTGCCGCGCAGCACAGCAATGCCGCCTTGGGCGGTGAGCGCCTTGTCGCGCGGGCGGATCACCTCGGGATTGTCATTCCTTGCGTCGGCGATGTTATCGCGCACACTCTTGCCGGTGACGGTCAGCGCGTCGAGATCGAGCATATCGGCGATCTCTTTCATCACAGCCGGAATGCCGCCGGCGTAGCAAAAATCCTCCATCAGGAAGCGGCCGGACGGCATCAGGTCGAGGCTGGTCGGCACGTCGCGGCCATACCTGTCCCAGTCGTCCAGCGTCAGCTCGGTGCCGACGCGGCCGGCAATCGCCAGCAGATGCACGACCGCATTGGTCGAGCCGCCGATCGCGCCATTGACGCGGATGGCGTTGGCGAAGGCCGCCTTCTTGAGGATGGCCGACGGGCGCAGATCCTCGTTGACCATCTCGACGATGCGCCGCCCGGTCATGCGGGCGATGCGGCTGCGGCGCGCATCGACCGCGGGATAGGCGGCGTTGCCGGGCAGCGCCAGGCCGAGCGCCTCGACCATCGAGGCCATGGTCGAGGCCGTGCCCATGGTCATGCAATGGCCGGGCGAGCGCGACATGGCGCTTTCGGCATCGGCGAAATCCTGTTCGCTCATCACGCCGGCGCGGACATCCTCCGAGAATTTCCAGACATCGGTGCCTGAGCCGATCTGCCGACCCTGGAAGCGGCCGTTGAGCATCGGCCCGCCGGAGATGACGATCGCCGGCAGGTCGCAGGAGGCAGCCCCCATGACCAGCGACGGCGTGGTCTTGTCGCAACCGGCCATCAATACGACGCCGTCCATCGGATTGCCGCGGATCGCCTCCTCGACATCCATCGAGGCAAGGTTGCGAAACAGCATCGCCGTCGGCCGCAGATTGGATTCACCGCACGAAAACACCGGGAATTCCAGCGGCAGGCCGCCGGCCTCCAGCACGCCTGCCTTGATATGCTCGATCAGGCCGCGGAAATGGACGTGACAGGGCGTGAACTCGGAAAATGTGTTGCAGATGCCGATCACCGGTCGGCCGTCGAAAGCGTCGTCGGGCAGGCCGTTGTTCTTCATCCAGCTGCGATGGATGAAGGCATCCTTGCCGAGGCCGCCGAACCAGTGCTGCGATCGTCTCTTGGTCATGATCTCTTTCCAGCGTTCAGGCAGGATGCTGCAGCTGGCTGAGCCCGCCATCGACGACGAGGGTGGCCGCGTTCATGAACGGGCACTCATCGGAAATCATGAACACTGCAGCCAACGCGATCTCGCGCGCCGAGGCGATGCGGCCGCCCGGATGCAGCGCCAGCGTCTTGGCACGCGCCGCAGCCGGATCGGCAAAACTGTTCCAGTAGTCGGTCGCCTTCTGTGTCTCGACATAGCCCGGCGCCAGCGCGTTCACGCGCACGCCCTGCCCGGCATATTCCAGCGCCAGCGATTTGGTCAGCCCAAGCAGCGCGTGCTTGGCGACGGGATAGGGAAAGGTGTGCGGAATGATGGTGAAGCTGTGCGTCGAAGCGATGTTGAGGATCGCGCCACCGCCGCTTGCGATCATGCCCGGCAGCACCGCCTTACTGCAATTCCAGGCACCTTTGACGTTGACGTCGAAATTGCGATTCCACTCCTCGTCGCTCGCCTCGAGCGGCGTCGAGAACACATTCACCCCGGCATTGTTGATCAGTGCGTTGATCGGCCCGATCTCTTCGGCTGCTTGTCTAACGGCTGCGGCAATTGCGGCGGCGTCGCTGATGTCGGCCGCGACATGCCCGACATGACCGCGCGGCGCGGCAAGACTGGCAACCGTCTTGTCCAGCAGCGCGCCGTCGCGGTCGACCAGGAACAGCTTTGCCCCTTCGGCAAGGCAGGCCTGCGCAATGGCAAGTCCGATACCTTGCGCGGCGCCGGTCAGGAAAATGCGTTTGCCGGACAGGCGCTCAGCCATGGCTGTCACTCCACTGGAAGATGGTCAGCGCCGGCCCAGTGCCGACGAGCGCAGATTGTCGAGCAGCACGGCAAGCAGCAGGATCACGCCGCGCACAATGTACTGGTAGAAGGCCGGAATGTTGAGCAGGTTCATGGCGTTCTCGGCGATACCCATGATCAGCACGCCGACGATGACGCCGGACATGGTGGCGCGACCGCCTGCAAGCGAGACGCCGCCGAGCACGCAGGCCGAGATGACCGAAAGCTCGAGCCCGACCGCCGCATTGGGCTGGCCCGATGTAATGCGCGACGCAAGCAGGATGCCGGCAATGCCGCAGACGACACCTTGCAGCGCAAAGATCCAGATGCGCGTCCAGTCAACATTGACGCCGGCCAGCCGCGACGCCTCGGGATTGCCGCCGATAGCCAGCGTGTTCTTGCCAAACACGGTGCGGTTGAGCACGAAGCCGAAGATGCAGAACAGCACGGCCAAAACCCAGACCGGCGTCGGGATGCCGAGCAGTTTTGAGAGCGCCAGCTGATAGAAATCCGGGCTGTTGATGCCGACCGCGCGGCCATCTGAGGCGATGAGGGCAAAGCCGCGCACGATCTGCATGGTGGCGAGTGTCGTGATCAGCGCATTGATGTGGAATTTGGCGATGACAACGCCGTTGATGAAGCCGACGAACGCGCCGCAGGCGATGGCCGCGAGAAGGCCGAGCATGATCGAGCCGGTGTAGTTCGACGCCATGACCGCGACCATGCCGGCAAAGGCGACGATGGAGCCGACCGACAGGTCGAAGTCGCGCGCGGCAAGGCAGAACATCATGGTGCAGGCGACGATGCCGACGGTAACCACCGACTGCAGCAGGCCGAGCATGTTGCGGTCAGTGAGGAAGTTGGGCACCAGCAACGACACCAGCGCGAAGGCGACGATGAAGATGACGACAAGGCCCTGTTCGCCGAGCAGGATTTTCTTCAACTGGTCGGTCATGGCAAATCCTCAGGAAGCGATCGCGTCGGGGGTCTTGGTATCGGGAAGAGCGGCAGCCAGGATCGCCTTTTCGGCGAACTGGTCCCGGCTGAGTTCGGCGCTGACGCGGCCGCCGCACATCACCAGGATGCGGTCGCAAATGCCCATCACCTCCGGCAGTTCGGACGAGACGACGACGATCGCCATGCCGTCCTCGGCAAGCTGATAGAGCAGTTCATAGATTTCCGCTTTGGCGCCGACATCGATGCCGCGCGTCGGCTCGTCGACGATGAGCACCCGCACGCCCTGCTCCGACAGCCAGCGACCCAGGATGACCTTCTGCTGGTTGCCGCCGGACAGGTTGATGATGTCCTGCTTGCGCGACGGTGTGCGCACCTTGAGCTTCTTGATGAAGGTCTCGGCCGTGGCGATCTCGCTGGCACGGTTCAAGATGCCGAAGCGCGTGTGATGGCGCCGCGACGAGATGTTGATGTTCTCCTCGATCGAGCGGCCCTGGATGATGCCGTCATGCTTGCGGTCTTCCGAGCACAGCACGATGCCGGAGCGGATCGCGTCATGCGGATCGGCGGCATGGACGATCTTGCCGTCGACGCTGATCGTGCCGCCGGAGCGCGGGTCGGCGCCGAACACCAGCCGCATCAGCTCCGAGCGCCCGGCACCGATCAGGCCAAAGAAGCCGACGATCTCGCCGGCCCTCGCCTCGAAGCTGGCCGGCGTCGTCAGCTTGGCGCCGGAGAGCGACGCGACCTTCAAGCGGGCATCGCCGGATGAGCGCGGGCGAAAACCCCAGATGTCGGAGATTTCGCGGCCGACCATTTCGGCGACGACCTGGTCGCGCGTGACGTCCTTCAGCGATGCATGATGCGCCGCTAGCTTGCCATCGCGCAGCACCGTCAGGCTGTCGCACAGCCGAAACACTTCGTCCAACCGATGCGAGACATAGATGATGACCTTGCCCTCGCCACGCAGGCGGCCGATCAGGGCAAACAGGATTTCGCTTTCGCGCGAAGACAGCGACGAGGTCGGCTCGTCCAGCGCGATGACGCGCGCGTCGAGCATGATCGCCTTGGCGATCTCGACCATCTGGCGTTCTCCGATCGACAGCGTCTTGACCTTGCGGCTGATATCGATGTCGATGCCGGCCGATTTCAGCTTGGCGCCGACATCTTCCCGCATCCTGGCGCGGGCGATGATGCCGGCGCTGGCGGGAAAACGGCCAAGGCTGAGGTTTTCGGCAACGGTCAGTTCGGGAACCAGTTGCAGTTCCTGGTGGATGACGATGACGCCATTGTCGAAGGCATCTCGCGTCGATGAATAGGCCTGGACCTTGCCGTCGATGCGGATCTCGCCCTCGCCGGCATGCTGGTCGCCGGACAGGATCTTGATCAGCGTGGATTTGCCGGCGCCGTTCTCGCCCATCAGGCCGTGCACGGCGCCCTTGTCGACGCCGAAGGAAACGTCCGACAGCGCCTTGACGCCCGGATAGGTCTTGGTGATGCGCGAGAAGTCGAGAAAGGACACGGGTCGATCCTTCTGTGTGATGCCAAACAGGCGGCGACATCAAGCCGCCGCCTGTTTGTACAGGGAGGATTATTCGATGCCGAGACCCTCGCGGACCTTCTGGTAGTCGTCGCGCTTGGCCAGCGCACCGGCGGTCAGGATCAGCTTCTCGGGTTCCTTGTTGTTGGCGACCCAGTCGTACATGTTGAGCGCCGTCTCGTAGCCGTGACGCTTCGGCGAGATGATCACCGTGCCGACAAAGCCGGTGGCGGTCGGCTTCTTGAACTCGTTGATCGCCGAATCCGCGCCGCCAATACCGACGCCGATCACGTTGTCGGCCGAGATGCCGACGCTTTCGGACGCACGCACGGCGCCCAGAACCGCTTCGTCATTGAGGCCGAAGGCGACCCACTTCTTGATGTCGGCATGGGCGTTGAGCACCACCGTCGCCGCATTGAGCGCGGCCTCGGTGTCGGTCTTGGCCTGCGGCGCATCAAAGATGTTCTCGGCCTTGAAGCCATTTGCCTTCAGCACCGAGATGGCGCCTTCGACGCGGTCGACCGCGGTCGGCAGCTGGTCATAGGAGACGCGGATGGCGCCGACCTCCTCGGCCTTCCAGCCGCGTGCCTTCATTTCGTCGACGATCGCCTGGCCGACGGCCTCGCCGATCTTGGTCGCCGAAATGCCCATATGCGGCACGTCTTCCAGCGCCTTGCCGTCGGCGCCAACGAGGCGGTCGTCGACGGTCATCAGCTTGAGATTGTTGGCGGCGGCCTTGGCGACGATGCCGGGGCCGAGCTTCACATCAGGCGTACAGACGATGAAGCCTTGTGCGCCCTGCGCGCCGAGATTGTCGATGGCCGACATCAGCTTCTCACCGTCCTCGGCGCCGATCTTGACGAGTGTAAAACCCTTTTCCTTGGCGGCCTGGTCGGCGAACTTCCATTCGTCCTGGAACCACGGCTCTTCCGGCTGTTTGACGATGAAACCGATCTTGGTGTCCTGAGCATATGCAGCGATGGTCGTGACGGACAGCACGGCAAGCGCGCCCGCGACGAGCGCGGTCTTCAAAAGTCGCATGATTACCTCCCAGCGATGGCCGGGCGCTCAGCCCGGGTGCAGAGTCTCTAATTCTTTTTATCATACTCGTCAATTGATCTGGTATGATAATTAAGCTACATGCTCTGACTAGGGATCGCTGGCGCAATTGATCCGCATCCGGTAAGGCCGGGCCGGTTGCGCGAAACAGCGGGTTCGCCGCCTTGGAGGAGGGCTGAGGTGACCGAGACTTCTAAAAAGCTACAGGGCGACACGCCCACCCGCCGCCCGCGCGTCATGCCCGACGTGATCAAGGCAATCGCCTCCGACATCTTTTCCGGACGCTATCCTGCCGGCTCATCCCTGCCGACCGAAAACGAACTCGGCGTCGAATATGGCGTCAGCCGCACCGTCATCCGCGAAGCGCTGAAGGTGCTGGCCGCCAAGGGGCTGGTGCTGTCGCGGCCGCGCATCGGCACGGTTGTATGCGAACAGGACAACTGGAACATCATCGACCCGCAAGTGCTGGCTTGGCATGCGCCGCACGCCCTGGACGACAAGCTGTTCGACGCCATCCTGGAAACCCGCCGCGCCATCGAACCGCTGGTCGCCGAGCTCGCCGCCACCCGCGCGACGCTGCAGGAGATCGCCGACCTCGAAGCCGCCTGGCGCGGCATGGCCAACGCCGGCGAGGATCTCGCCGCCTTCTCGCGCTCCGACATCGTCTTCCACCAGATCGTCTATGCCGCGAGCCACAATCCGATCTTTAGGCAGATCGGCAATTTGATCGACACCGGGCTGAAATTCTCCCTCGAAGCAACCGCGACCATCTCGCTCGACCGCCGCATGGAAGCGGTCGCGGCGCACCGCGAGGTGGTGGAGGCGCTGCGCATGCGCGATGCCGTGGCGGCGCGGGCCGCGGCAGGCCGGATACTCGACCTTGCGGCGCGCGATCTCGTCAGCGCCAAGAAACTCAAGAACAACTGAGACCAGCATGAAAATCATTTCACTCACCACGTACATCGTGCCGCCGCGCTGGCTGTTCCTGAAGATCGAGACCGATGCCGGCGTCACCGGCTGGGGCGAACCTGTCGTCGAAGGCCGGGCGCTGACCGTCGAGGCGGCGGTCAAGGAGCTTGGCGACTATCTCATCGGCAAGGACCCGCGCCTGATCGAGGACCATTGGACGGTGATGCACCGCGGCGGCTTCTACCGCGGCGGCCCGATCCTGATGAGCGCCATTGCCGGCGTCGACCAGGCGCTGTGGGACATAAAGGGCAAGGCGCTCGGC
Organism: Mesorhizobium sp. P2_E7; assembly: GCF_056403855.1. Lineage (NCBI taxonomy): Bacteria > Pseudomonadati > Pseudomonadota > Alphaproteobacteria > Hyphomicrobiales > Phyllobacteriaceae > Mesorhizobium > Mesorhizobium sp. P2_E7. The sequence goes on from NZ_JBFUER010000001.1 coordinate 2,285,027, forward strand.
GTTCCCGTGCACGAATTGCTCGGCGGCAAATTGCGCGACACGATAAAAGTCTATTCCTGGATCGGCGGCGACCGGCCGGCGGAAGTCGCCGATGGCGCCAGGGAAGTGGTGGCGCGCGGCTTCCAGGCCCTGAAGATGAACGGCACCGAGGAACTGCAGATCGTCGACAGCCATGACAAGATCGATGCGGCCGTCGAACGCGTCGCCATGGTGCGCGAAGCCGTCGGCCCCAATATCGGCATTGCTGTCGATTTCCATGGCCGCGTGCACCGGCCGATGGCGCGCATGCTGGTCAAGGAGCTGGAGCCCTACCGGCTGATGTTCATCGAGGAGCCGGTGCTCAGCGAAAACCGCGACGCACTGAAGGAGATCGCCGCCCTTGGATCGACGCCGATCGCGCTCGGCGAGCGGCTCTACAGCCGATGGGATTTCAAGTCGGTGTTCGAGCAAGGCGCCGTCGACATCATCCAGCCCGACCTGTCGCATGCCGGCGGCATCACCGAATGCCGCAAGATCGCGGCGATGGCCGAGGCCTATGACATTGCGGTCGCGCCCCACTGCCCGCTTGGTCCGATCGCGCTCGCCGCCTGCCTGCAGCTCGATGCCGTCAGCTACAACTGCTTCATCCAGGAGCAGAGCCTCGGCATCCACTACAACGCCGCCAACGATTTGCTCGACTACGCCGCCAACAAGGACGTCTTCCGCTACGAGGATGGCTATGTCGCCATCCCCGATGGCCCGGGCCTCGGTGTCGAAATCGACGAGGACTACGTCAAGGAGCGCGCCAAGGAAGGCCACCGCTGGCGCAACCCGATCTGGCGCCACAAGGACGGCTCCTTCGCCGAGTGGTGAGGTGGGCGGGGCCTTACCGCGTCTAATCGCGCTAGCCTGGCAAGCCTTGCGGTGGCAGCTTTCGACCGGACGTGCAGGGGCCGGTCGCCATCCCCGGTGTACTTCGCGAGAAGCGCATCGGTGTAGAGCCGTGCCTTAAATCAAACCGTCATGCCTGCTGCCAGGGCAGGCTCCGGGTGAATCGTTCGACGATCCAGTCGGCAAACGCGCGGGTCTTGTTGGGAACGTGACGGGATGAAGGGTGCACCATGTAGATGGCACCGTCGCTGGGGACCGGAAAGCCTTCGAGGATCCGCACAAGGCGCCCATCGGCAAGCTCGCGGCCAACCAGCCAGTCGGTTGCGTAGAGCAATCCGTGTCCGGCGATGGCCGCCATAACCAGCGCTTCCGCATCGTCCGAGATGAAAGGCCCTGCAATGGGCACCACGAGTTGCCTTGTAGCCGGCATGATGAACTCCCAGGCATTGGGGTTTGTCTTACCGGAGAAGATGAGGCACTCATGGCCGGTGAGGTCCTCGGGTGATGCGGGAACGCCCCGCCGCTCAAGATAGGCGGGCGATGCACAGATCATCCGCCTTCGCTCCGCCAGCTTACGGGTCATGAGCCGCGAGTCCGGCAACACCCCCAGGCGTATGGCCAGATCGAAACCTTCTCCGATCAAGTCCACGAAACGATTCGAGAAAGAGACATCGAGCGCCACCCCGGGATAGGCCTCAAGGAACTCGACCAGCATGGGCATCAGCCACATGCGGCCAAAGCTGCCCGGCAGAGCCAGCCGCAGGCGCCCTCGCGGCTCACCATCCGTAAACCGCCCCGCTTCCTGACCCGCCGCCAGCAAACCGCCCAGCAAAGGGCGAATCTGGCTGAGATAGAGATCACCGGCTTCCGTCAGCACCACCCGGCGCGTCGAGCGCTCGACCAGTCGGACGCCGAGACTCTGCTCCAAGGTCTGGACACGCCGCGAGACGACTGTCGCATCGCGATGGAGCCGATGACCGGCGGCGTTGAACGAGCCTCCCTCCGCGACAGCGATGAACGCCGCCAAGGCTTCGATATCGGGGATGGTGTCCGATTGCTGCATCTGTTGCAGCTTTAAACTGCAAAACTGCTCTCTTCAATTCGTTTTTTGCAGCAGCCAAATGGGATCATGCAATCATCGCGAAAGGACCGACCCATGCGTGCCATCATCTTGAACAAGCCCTCGCTCGAAGCTCTGAGCCAAATCGAGCTGCCCGATCCGCCCGTGCCGCGATACGGCCAGGTGAATGTGCGCATGCGCGCCGCCAGCCTGAACTTCATCGATCTTGCCATGGCCAAGGGCCAATATCCCGGCGTCGCCCTTCCGCTGACGCCGGTTGCCGATGGCGCGGGCGAGATCATTGCCATCGGTGATGGAGTGACCGGATTGAAGATCGGCGATCGTGTCGCCATTCACCCCAAGGCGCTGTGGATCGCCGGCCGCCCCACGGCAGCGAAAGCAAATACAATGCGGGGCATATCGCTACCGGGTTCGTTGATCGAGATCGCGACGGTTGATGCCGTTTCGGTCGTCAAGGCGGCGGACCATCTGTCATGGGAAGCGATCGCCACGCTGCCCATCGCGGCGACCACGGCCTGGAATGCGCTCGCTGCCGCCGATGCAGGGCCGGGCTCGACGGTGCTGCTCCTGGGAACCGGCGGCGTTTCCATCTTCGCATTGCAGCTTGCCAAGGCCAGGGGCGCCCGTGTCATCATCACCTCGTCGTCCGACGCCAAGCTCGATCGTGCGCATGCGCTTGGCGCCGACGAGACGGTGAACTATCGCAAACTTCCCGATTGGGATGCCGAGGTCCAACGCCTGACCGACGGCATCGGCGTCGACCTGGTGCTGGAGACCGCCGGACCCGACACATTCACCCGCTCGCTTGCCGCGACCCGCCAGGCCGGTCTGATCTACACGATCGGCTTCCTGACCGGAACGAAGCTCGAGCTTGACCTGATGCCGATCATCGTCAAGGCCCTGCGCGTGCAAGGCAACAACACCGGTTCCGTCGAGGATCTGGGCCGGGCGATGCAAGCCATTGCCGCGGCTCGCATCGAACCGGTGATTGACCGGACCTTCAGCGTGGCGGAAACCGGCCAGGCGTTCCGCTTGCTGGCGGAGGGCGGTAATTTCGGCAAGATCGTCATCCGCCTCGACTGGTAACCATGAGGCGGTCGGCCCGGTGGCGCAACCCGGTCTGGCGCCACAAGGACGGCTCCTTCGCCGAGTGGTGAGGTGCTGTCGCCTGCAACATTCGAACGTTGACGCGCCTCAGCCCGGCAGAGTTTGCAGAGGCACTTTCTCGACGAGCGGTGTCCGATCGCCGTACTTCGCCAACAGCGCGTTGGCATAAAGCCTTGCAAACCCGCTGTGGCCCCTGCGCAGGTAATCCGACTGATCGAGCCGCCACCGCTGCTCTACATCGGCCATGATCGCCGGATTGCTCCAGGTGGCATAGCCGGCCGCTGAATAGACCGTGACCTCGCCGGCGAACAGGCAGTCGTCGGTGACCAGCAGATCGACGCGGACATAGTCGAGATCGCCGGCGATGCGCGGCCCGATTTCGGCCGCCTGCCGGATGAACTCGACGAGACGTGGCGTCACCGGCAGCGCCTGATCCTCGCGCGGATAGTCGATATCCCGCCCCGGCAACGGATTGCCCTGGGGATCGAACAGCCGCGACATCAGGGCTTTCTTGTCCTCGGCCCTGACATGGCAGACGACGCCGCTGCACACTTGCACCTTGATCTCGGTTGCGATCCTGCCGCCACTGAGGGGCAGCGCCTCCTCGAGAAACGCTTCCGGTACGATTGACCAATAGGCCCACTCGCCAAAGCGCCTTCCATGCTGCTTGCCCAGCCAGCGCTTCATCTTGCGCACGATCGTCGCGCGATCAGGCTCGCCTCCGGACACGAAGATGTTCATGTCGCAGCCATGATTGGCCTTGACCACCACATCGCCAGCCAACAGCGAGGACGGAATGTCGTCAGGATCGCGGCCGCGCCACAGGGTCCTGGGTATCGGCAAATCCGGGCAGACGCGGCCAACATAATCCTTGACGGCGAGCTTGTCCGACAGGGTGATGAACAGCGGATTGTGGTCGATCACCTTCCGCCACAGCATGCGTTCATTGTAGCGTTCCGGCGCGGCGGGATTGGGCCAGTAGCCCAGCCGCCGGAAAAACCGGATGACGAGAACCGGGTGCCGGAACGTGATCAGCACCCGCGCCGCTGCCAGAACGAAGCGTTGGCCGAGCGAAAGTTCGGCATTCGTCTTCATCTCTGGCGCCCGCGCCGATGAGAACTCCGCCGCGGCTGATCGGATCGATTCACCACACACCTGCACCCCTGCCCTTTCCCAGCTAAACACCAACGCCGCGCGCCCGGCAAGCGCACGAAACCTTGCTATTTCGCCGCGGACCGGCTTAACGGGAACAGCGGCAAGACGACTTCGGTGGGGACATGAACGAGCAGCTCTCAGCCCTTCGGCGGCCACAAGCTGGCGCGGCTGGCAACTTGAGCACCGGGCGGCCCTCTGCGGAGGCCACCCCTCTCGTCGAATTCCGCAACATCGGCAAGACCTATGATGGCGTGGCCAACGTCGTTGAAAACCTCGATCTCGATATCGGTCGCGGCGAGTTCCTGACGCTGCTTGGCCCCTCAGGCTCCGGCAAGACGACGCTGCTGATGATGCTGGCCGGGTTCGAAAACCCAACCGGCGGCGAGTTGCGGCTCGATGGCCAGCGCCTCGACCGAGTCCCGGCCCACCGGCGCAACATGGGGATCGTCTTTCAGAGCTACGCGCTGTTTCCGCATATGAACGTGCGCCGAAATATCGGCTATCCGCTGCTGCAGCGCGGCGTCGCCAAGGCCGAGATCGCGCGGCGGGTCAACGAGGCGCTCGCCATGATCCATCTCGACGGCTTTGGTGAGCGGCTGCCGGCGCAGCTTTCCGGTGGCCAGCAGCAGCGCGTGGCGCTGGCCCGCGCGCTCGTCTTCAGGCCTGACATCGTTCTGATGGACGAGCCGCTCGGGGCGCTGGACAAGCAGTTGCGCGAGCAGATGCAGATCGAGATCAAGCACCTCCATGCGGCGCTCGGCGTGACGGTTCTCTACGTCACGCACGACCAGTCGGAGGCGCTGACGCTGTCGGACAGGATCGTGGTGCTCGACAAGGGCGCGATCCTGCAGATCGGAACGCCCGAACAGATTTACGAGACGCCCAATTCCTCCTTCGTCGCCAACTTCATTGGCGAGATGAACAATTTTCCGGGCACAGTGCGCGACGACGATGGCGTCTGCCGCGTCGCGCTCGACTGCGGCGTCATCGTGGAAGCCGTCAACGCGATTGACGCCAGGTCCGGCATGCGCGTCAACGTCGCCGTGCGGCCGGAGCACACGCGTCTCGGCCCGCCTGACGAAGCTGGCGCCATACCGGCAACAGTGCGCTCGACGATCTATCATGGCGATCATCTTCGCTATGAAATCGAGGTCGATGGCCGCTCCGATTTCATGGCACGAACCGCCGGATCGCAGCGCTTTGCAGCCGGCGCAAGCGTCGCGTTGAGCTGGGACGCCGACAAGGCCTGCGTGCTGGATGAGAGACGGACACAATGACTGTCACTGCCGCGCCGATGGTCGATCTGCGCGCGGGCCTGCGCCGCGCCGAGCGGGGACGTCAGTTGCGCGCCTTCGCGCTGGTGAGCCCGCTGCTTGCCTTCCTGCTGGTGATCTTTGTGCTGCCGATCGCCTCGACGCTGCTGTTTTCGGTTTCGAGCACCGAAATGCGCGCGGCACTGCCGCGAACGACCGCGGCGCTGGCCAGCTGGACCGGCGACGCACCGCCATCTGAACCCGCCTATGCCGCCCTTGCCGCCGATCTGGCGCAGGGCTACGCGCAAAAGACCGTGGCAGGCATCGCAACACGGCTCAACCAGGAAATCCCAGGCATGCGCAGCCTGGTCATGCAGACCGCGCGCAAGGCAGAAACGCTGACGCCGCCTTTCCGGACAGCTTTCGCGGCCATCGATCCGCGCTGGGACGACATTGCCACCTGGCGCGCCATGCGCTCGGCCGCCGGGCCGCTGACGCCGCGCTACCTCCTGCAGGTGCTCGACCTCGAGCGCGAGTGGGACGGCGGCATCGTGCGCGTGCCGCCCGACCGCGCGGTCTATATCGGCTATCTCGCGCGCACCTTCTGGATGAGCATCGTGGTCACGCTGCTGTGCATCGCGATCGGCTATCCCCTCGCCTTCTACGCGGCACACTGCCGGCCGCTTGCCAGAACGCTGGTGCTTGCCGCGGTGTTGCTGCCGTTCCTGGTCTCCGTGCTGGTGCGAACGGCCGCGTGGATCGTCGTCCTGCAGAAGAACGGCATCGTCAACAGCCTGCTGTTGCGGCTTGGTCTTGTCGATCAGCCCTTGCCGCTCATCTTCGACCGTTTCGGCGTCTATGTCGTCATGGTGCATGTGCTGCTGCCGTTTCTGGTGCTGCCGCTCTACAGCGTCATGCGAACCATCCCGGCGCTGCACATGCGCGCCGCCAGTTCGCTCGGCGCGACGCCGCTGTCGGCTTTCCTCAGCGTCTACCTGCCGCAGTCGTTGCCGGGCTTGAGCGCCAGCGCCCTGCTCGTCTTCATCCTGTCGCTCGGCTACTACACCACGCCGGCGCTGGTCGGCGGTCCCGGCGACCAGATGCTGAGCTCGCTGGTGACCGAGTTCGCGCTGGAGATCGGCAATTGGGGCATGGCGAGTGCCGCCGCGACCTTGCTGCTGGTCTCGACGCTGATCAGCTACCTGGTGTTTGCCAGGCTGTTTGGCGCGCGCGGCTTCCTGACATGAGGACCTTTTTCGCCTCACACGGTTTTGTCACCTGGCAGCAGCGTCTCGGCGCAATTGCGTTACGCGTTGTCGTGGCGTTTGCCTGCGCCTTCCTGATCCTGCCGATCGTGGCCGTCATTCCGATCTCGTTCAGCTCCGGCACCTTCCTCAGCTATCCGCTGCCGGGACTGTCGCTGCGCTGGTATGAGCAGGTGTTGCAGCCCTACCCATGGCTCACCGCGCTGAAGAACAGCCTGATCGTGGCCGGCGCGGCGACCGCACTGGCCACCGTGCTGGGCACCATGGCCGCCTGCGGGCTGACACTGGCCAAGTTTCCCGGGCGCGGGATCGTGATCGCGATCTTCCTGTCGCCGCTGATCGTTCCCCCCATCATCATCGCGCTCGGGGTCTATTTCCTCTATGCCCGCATCGGGTTCACGGGAACGTTCACCGGCCTGATCCTTGCGCACGCCATGCTTGGCGCGCCTTTCGTGGTGCTCACCGTCATGGCGACATTGCAGACCTTCGACCGCCAGTTGCTGCGTGCTTCGCAAAGCTGTGGCGCCACACCGCTCACCACCTTCCGCATGATCACGCTGCCGATCATCGCGCCGGGCGTGCTGTCGGGCGCGGCCTTTGCGTTCATCACCTCCTTCGACGAGGTCGTGGTCGCGCTGTTTATTGCTTCGCCGGCGCAATTCACGCTGCCGCGGCAGCTTTTCGCCGGCCTGCGCGACCAACTCGAACCGTCGATCGTAGCCGTCGCCACGCTGCTGATTGCGTGCACGCTGATTTTCCTGGCTGTGTTCGAGGCCCTGCGCCGCCGCGCCTTGCGCAGCCTCGGCACGGTGGACGGCGTGCTTCCGTGATCTGCATGCATTTTTGGTGGCTTCACCCCAAAAATCGTCAGGCAGTTTCGAACGACTTGGGCTACCAAAGCGATGGCAAGCGCTCCTTGAGGGGCCGCACACAGAGGGGTTGGGCATGAAGGGTTTCATCAAGGGCGCGTTGTTGGCAGCCGCGCTCAGCGTAACGCAGCACGGCGTGGCACACGCGCGCGACTTTACGGTAACCGCGTGGGGCGGTGCGGTGCAGGACGCCAAGCGCAACATCTACTTCACGCCTTTCGCCCAGGAGAAAGGCATCAAGGTTCTCGACGATGTTTATGAGGGCGGCTGGGCGCCGTTCAAGGCCATGCAGGATACCGGTGTCGCACCGTGGGATGTTGTCCAGGTCGAGACCGCCGAACTGGTGCGCGGCTGCGAGGAAGGCGTCTTCGCGCCACTCGACTGGTCGAAGATCGGCGACAAGAAGGATTTCGTGCCATACGCGGTTTCGGAATGCGGCGTCGGCACCACAGCCTGGTCGATCGTGCTTGCCTACAACAAGGACAGCGTGAAGGACGGCCCGACGACGGTTCAGGACTTCTTCAATCTTCAGAAATGGCCGGGCAAGCGCGCCATGCGCCGGGGGCCGAAGATCAGTCTCGAATTCGCCCTGATGGCCGATGGCGTTGCACCCGTTGACGTCTACAAGGTGCTGTCGACGCCGCAAGGCATCGACCGCGCCTTCGCCAAGCTCGACACGATCAAGCCGCAGATCCAATGGTGGAAGGCCGGCGCCCAGCCGACAGAATGGCTGGCTTCAGGCGATGTCGCCATGGCGCTCGCCTATAACGGCCGGGTTTCCGCTGCCCTAGACGGTGGCAAGCATTTCGGCATCGTGTGGCAGAACACGCAGTACGATGTCGACGCCTGGGCCATCCCCGCCAAGTCGCCCTATATCGAACTCGCCCACGAATTCATCAAATACGCGTCCGACGCCAGGCGGCAGGCCGACTTCACCAACATCTTCGCCTATGGCACGACGATCAACGGCGCCGAGAAGTTCATCAAGCCCGAGCGCATCGCGCTGCTGCCGGCCGGCGACAATCTAAAAACCGGCCTGCATATCGGCAGCGAAGAGGCGCGCGCCTTCTGGCTCGACCATCTGGAAGAGCTGAACGAGCGCTTCAACACCTGGTCGGGAACCTCGGAGTAGACGGCGCCGACGGCGTCACTTCCGCGACGGCGCGAGCGTGACGCAGGCCTCTGACGTCAGCAGCCGGAAGGTGAACGTCTCCTGCAGATAGAGCTCGACGCTCGTGCTGGAGTGCGAGAGGTAGCCGATCGACAGGTCCTGGCCGATATCGAGCTCGAAATCGCCACCGCGCGTCGACAGCACGAACCCGCCTTCGATGGCCGGCGCCCAGATGATGCCGCCCTCGACCATGCGCTCGATATGGTGGAAGACCGGGTAACCCTCGTCGCTGCCGCCGCTGACGGCGGTATAGGCCGCAGCACCCAGCACCAGCGCATAGGGACCGTTGACGCCGGCGAGCCGCAACTGGCTGACCGCCTGGGCGATCGCTTCGGGATAACCCATCACCTTGGCCGGCAGCGCCACCACCGGATTGCTGGTGCCTTCACGAATGCCCTGGATGCCGGCGGCGGCGTAACCGTCGAACACCGAACGATCCTCGGCGAAAGCGATCTTGCGCGCCGCTTCCTTCACCGCGGACCAGTCTGAATCCGCAGCGCCCCGCTCGACGTCATCGATGGCCTGGCGTGTCAGTTCGAACGGAACCCGCAGTTCGACCAGCGCCTTGACCTCGCGCTGCACCGATTGCACCCCTTCGCCGGGCGCAGCGATCGGCTTGGTATGGCCGGTGCCGACAGAAGACAGATCAAAACCCTTCGGGCCGACGACATCGACGACGCGGCGCGCCGCCAGATGGCGCTTGAGGGTGCGCGATGCCTCGTCTTCGATCTGCTGCCACGCGCCGTCGGAAATGGGAGCGAGTTCCCGATAAAGATTGTTCATGTCTGCCTCACATCCTTAAGAGATCCGATACCGAGTGAGCCGTCGCGCGAGTGCGGCTGGAGTTGATCCGTTGCCTCGGGTGGGGCCGACAACGGAGCGGCCGCGGTATCCGCCGAAACACCGTCGAGAAACGTCGCCGACGGCACGAAAAACAGCGTGCCGGTCACCGCGCGGCTGAAGTCGAGCAGCCGGTCGTAATTGCCCGGCGGCCGGCCGATGAACATGTTCTCCAGCATCTGCTCGATACGTCGCGGCGAGCGGGCATAGCCGATGAAATAGGTGCCGAACTCGCCCTTGCCTGCATCGCCGAACGGCATGTTGTCGCGCAGGATTTCGAGTTCCTCGCCATCCTCGGTGATCGAGGTCAGCGCATTGTGGGCCGATGTCGGCTTCACCGCATCGTCGAGTTCGATGTCCGAGAGCTTGGTTCGACCGATGATCTTTTCCTGCTCCGCCACCGGCACCTCGTTCCAGCGCGCCAGATCGTGCAAATATTTCTGCACGATCACATAGCTGCCGCCGGCAAAGCCGGGATCCTCCTCGCCGATGATGGTGGAGTCGATTGCACCTTGGTCCACCGGGTTCTCGGTGCCGTCGACGAAACCGATCAGATCGCGGTTGTCGAAATAGTTGAAGCCTTGCACTTCGTCCGTCGTGGCGACGGCGCTGCCAAGCCGCGCCATGATCTGCGTCGCCAGTTCGAAGCAGAGGTCCATTCGCGCCGCACGGATATGAAGCAGCAAGTCGCCCGGCGTCGAAACGGCGTGATGCTGGCCACGGATCTCGCGGAACGGGTGCAGATCCCTGGGCTTTGGCGTTGCAAACAACCGGTCCCACGCGTCGGAGCCAATTGCCATGACACAGGACAACCCGCCCTCGAGGTCACGAAAGCCGACCGCTCGCTTGAGTGCGGATAGATCGGCACACAGGCCGCGTGCGGTCGCGTCGTGTTCGGGGCCGGGCTTGAGCGTGACGACAAGAAAGATCGCGGCCCGCGTCAAGAGGGCGACGACCGGTTGCGAAACAACGGCTGGCAAACTGGACTCCATGCTTGATCCGTTCGGTATCCCCTGACGCGGTGCCTGAATCAAGCAGCATCTTACTCAGGTTGGTTCACAGGATTTTGCGCTTGCGCCCGCCCTCGACGATAAGGCATTCCCGCCGCAATGGGCATCCCACCAAGGGATAGGGGTCGGAAGGATTTTTGCTCGACTGCCTCACGATGCGCCTGCCCTTCGATGACCGGTCTCGGGCAGGTCCGACAGAGCGAAGCGGGTTGAGGCGAGCAGCGGCGCGGATTTTCGACCCATGCGATGGCAACAGTTTCTGCAAGTAAATGCAACCAGAAATACATATTCCACTGATAGCGGTTGCTTACAAGCATCACGTCGGTTGATACCTTTGACTTTCATTCGAAAGCTATCGCTAGCCATGAACCATGGTGGAAATCCGTTTCCATCAACTTTTTCTTGCCGCGGACCGCGCCGACATTTCCATGTCGCCCGGTGGCCGCCTGGGCGTTCGCAACCCCAAACTCCCGCCACGCCGCCATCGAATTCTGTCGGCTAAAAAAATGCTCAGAGCGCGTTGATCCCATTGGATTTTTTGCGCTCCAGGGCCAAAAACCAAGCCCGACCTGAAACGGTTCGGTCTCCGCGATTGGCAACGCTTCGCTGCGGCGATGCAACGCATTGATTTATTTATAGATTTTTGTGAAAAATTTACGCATTAACTACCTATTAACGAACCGCTTAACTTTCCCCTCATTTTACTTAGAATACTTCGAAATGGGTTATCTCCACGATGGGCGACGTTTCGAAAAAGTCTCGAAGGGGCAAGGGCGCGATCCGCGAAGCGGATTCGCGGCGCCTCGAGGCGTCCGCAGCAAATGAGGTTTCCCATCCGCGTTCGCCAGGCGAGACCGGACCTGCAGGCGTGACAACCGGCGCGCCACTTCCCGCCTTGCCGACGGTGGTGCTCGGCGGCCTGCCGATCACAGTGATCGACCGGCAAGATGCCGCCCGGCTGATGATCGCGTCGGCGCGCGGGCATCTGCCCAACACCCGCCCTTATTATTTCACCTCCGCCAATGGCGATGTCATCGCCCAGGTGGGGCAGAACGCGGAAGTCGCCCGGCTGTTTCGCCAGGCCGACCAGATCCTCGCCGATGGCCAGCCGCTGGTTTTTGCCTCGCGCCTGCTGTGCAGCGTGCACCTGCCGGAGCGGGTCGCCACCACGGACCTGTTCCATGATGTGGCCACGCTCGCCGAACAGGAAGGCACGACGTTCTACCTGCTGGGTTCGACGGAGGCGGAGAACAACAAGGCTGTCGCCCGCATCAGCGCCAAATACCCTCGCCTGCGCATCGCCGGGAGTTGTCACGGCTTTCTTGCCGGCCTGGCGCTTGAAAGGAAACTCGACGAGATCAACGCGCTTGCGCCGGACATATTGTGGCTGGGCCTCGGCGTGCCGCGCGAGCAGATCTTTATCCGCGACTATGCATCGCGGCTCCACAATGTCGGCCTGATCAAGACGTCGGGCGGGCTTTTCGACCATATCGCCGGCAAGGTCCGGCGCGCCCCGCTATGGGTGCAGAAGGCTGGTTTCGAGTGGCTCTGGCGTGTGATGATGGAGCCGCGCAGGCTTTTCTGGCGCTATTTCACCACCAGTCCCCGGGCCGTGTACGCCCTGTTGAGGTACTCCAAATGACGGCCGAGCACAGCCACAGTCCGCTGCCTGAAGGGACAGATGCCGAGATCGCCATCGTCGGCGCCGGACTGTCCGGCACCATTGCGGCGAATGTGCTCGGACGGGCCGGCTACAGCGTCATCCTGATCGATCGCCATTCGGTCTTTCCCAGGGAATTCCGAGTCGAAAAAGTCGCCGGCGACCAGATTGAAAAAATGCGCCGGCTTGGCCTTCTGGACAGGCTGGCGACGGCTGCGGTGGCTTTTGACGAGATCGTCAACATCCGCAGGGGACGCTTTCTCGATCGTACGCATGCGCGCCACTACGGCATTTTCTACGATGACCTCGTTGCCGCCATGCGTGCCGAACTGCCCGAAAACGTTCGCTTCATAGCCGGCCGCGTGAACGCATTGGAGACGGGAGCGGACCGCCAGCGCGTGTCGATCCTCGACCACCACGACGTAACGGCGCGGCTGCTCGTGCTCGCCACGGGCATGGGCGACATTCTGAAGCGCGACGTTGGCATCGAGCGCCATTTCGTCCATCAGAAGCAGTCAATGACCTTCGGCTTCAATCTGCGCCCGGTGGGAGCAAGCGCCTTCAAGCACCCGGCCCTCACCTATTACGGCGGGGTCTCCGACGGCATCGATTACCTTAACCTGTTTCCCGCCGCTGACGTTACGCGCGCCAATCTGTTCGTCTTCCGCGATCACCGTGATCCCTGGGTGAAAGCGCTGCGCGAACGTCCCCGCGAGACGCTCATCGACACGCTGCCGGGGCTGGTCAACGCGTTCGGCGATTTCGAGGTCATCAATCGGGTCGACAGCTGGCTCACTGACATCACCGTGGCGCAGAACTGCGTGCGCAACGGCGTCGTTTTGATCGGCGATGCCTATCAGACATCCTGTCCGGCCGCCGGAACCGGCGTCAGCCGGCTGCTCACCGATGTCGAGCGGCTGTGCATGCATGTGCCGAACTGGATGGCTTCGCCGGGGATGGCGGCTGCCAAGATCGCAACGTTCTACAACGATCCGGCAAAACGGGCGATGGATGAGCACGGTCTGCACATGGCTGATTTTCGCCGCAGCCTGACCATCGACACCGATCTGCGCTGGCGCGCGCGCCGGCAGCTTCACTTCAGCCGTCGTCGCGTGATGCAGCAGATCAGCAATTTCAGCCCCGCTTTCGCGGCCAGGCTGCGCGGTTTCAGAAAGCCCGGCATCGAAGCCGCGAGCTGATCGCAGGCACCCAAGCAATTCCAGGAAAAGTGTGACGCGGTCTTTCGGGGAAACGCGTAGCGCTTTCCCGTGGGGATTGCGTAAAAACAAAGAGATAGGGCAGTCAACGTTTCCGTGAAACGGACGTTCAGGATCCAGCCGCTTCGTCGCTGGGCGCCTGCGGCACTACGGTACGGTCAGGCTTGCGCTTCTTGCCATGCGATCCGACCAGCCGCCGCGCCAGGGCCTTGGCCGCCGGCAGTTTCTCGACGGTCATGTGCGCGGCATAGCCGAGCGGGCTGCCGGCGCTGAAAATCTGCCACATCGGCGATGGCCGGCCACCGAAGGTAATCTTGTAGGGTTCGTCACCAATGGTGAAATCGAGCGAATGGTCGCCACGCTCGATGCAGTCGCGGGCGATCTGTTCGAACATCAGGCTGCCGATCGACTGCTTCCTGTAACCGGCCTCGTCGAAGCCGCCGAGAATGACCAGCAGCGAGCCGCGATGAGCGAGGCCGAGCGCGCCGGCAATCGCGCGATCGTCCATCCAGAATGTGTAGGTGCGGGAAAAGCCGCCACATCCCTCCGCCGCCACAGCCATGTAGAAGTCGAAATAGGACGGCGACTGCAACAGGTCGGCCGGGCCGTCGCTGCCGTCGAAACGCTTGCCGCGGTACAATTTGAGCGCATCGAATGTCGTGCGGATGGCGTCGACACTATCCGAACATTCAAAACGCGCCTGGCCCATCCGGCCGAGCTGCCGCGACTTCTTGTCGAGTTCCTTGCGATAGGAATTGTCGAGCTGGTGTTCGCGCCACGCCGCGAATGTCGTTTCAAGCTTGCTGGAATAGGCGCTCATGCCCATGCTTTCACGCTTGTCGATGCCAAACAGGCGCTCGATTGCCAGCGAGCGGTCGGCCAGCTTGCCTATGCGCAACAGATCATAGGGCTTCAGATGTTTTCGGATGGCGGCCACTGTGCGGCCATCTGCCACGATGCGCGAAAACGTCTCCTCGTCGGCGACCGGCGATATGTAGTCGGAAACACGCATGTCGGCGAATTCCACGACTTTCAAGAGCGTGTAGCGACGCCTGACCAACGGCAGGACCATCGCCAGTCTTCCGCCTGTCCGCACGACGATTATCAGCGGCGTGGCCGCACCATGCCCGACGATCTTCTCATACAGGAGGGCGAGCCAAATGGGGTGCTGAAAAGCGGTCGCGGCCGAGCTGGCGAAAAGCTCGGCATATTCCTTCGAACGAAAATCGAACGAATCCTCGACTGTGACTTCAAACATTATGGTCCGAACCGGCTGAGCATGGTCTATCGACGCTGTCTTGCGTTCCACGTCAAGGTCAACCGCATGGAATGTTAGGAACTTGGTATATACGGGGCCTCAAGCGCTGATTGCATATCTGTCGTCAATCCAGCATTCGGCGGCTGGCCGGCAGGATTGGTCAAGTTCTTCCCCTAAAGCGGATGGCCAGACTTCCAAGTAACCGCAAGGTAAGTTTTTTCGGTCAGTCATTTGTTTGTACCGGTCATTGCTTTTCAAATGTCCAGGCCGGGTCCCGATACAATCGCGAACTGGTACGACATGCTGGCGATCGACGTCATTGTTCCGCAATTTGCACCGCGCCTGTGGCAGAAGATTGTCATCGAGCGGCTGCGGTCGGACGGCCATGATATCGCCGTGCTGCGGCAACCGGGAATGCCGGGCTGGCCAGGGTCGGCCAAAGCCGCTTTTGCTTTCGAACGGCGCCTGTTTCGGCGCCGCCGTCCCAATCTGGCCGGAGCGCTGAACGAGATCCCGGTCCAGCCCTCCGGACGGCCCGCGGCGCTCAGGCTGGACCTTGCCGGCAATGCGCCGCGATCCGAAGTTCCAACCCTTGGCCTGCTGTTCGACGGATCTCAGTCCGATCTTGCAGTGGCGGCAGCGATCGTTGCCGGAAAATTGCCTGTGATCGAGGCCGTCCTCGACGGAAACGTGGTCGGCCGGGCACGGCCGATGGTGGACAAGCGGGAATCGGTGGCGCTCGGCACGGAAGATGTCCTCGCCCGCGCCATCACGCTGATCGTCTCGCTCGCCAAGGCTTTTGCCGACGGCCGGACCTTGCAGAACGAACCGTCGTCTGAACCTCGTAGCGCTCCGGTAAGGCAATTCCTGCCTGCCTATGTCGGCTCGGCGCTGCCGCGGCTTGGCCGGGAGATCATCCGGCGCGTCCGCTATCGCCACGCGCATTGGCGGGTCGGCTACCGCTTTGCCGATGCCCCCGGCGTCGTGGAAACCGGCAGGCTCGGCAGCGGCTGGTCGGTGCTGCCCGACCCCGGCGACCATTTCTACGCCGATCCGTTCCCGTTCGAATGGCAGGGCCGGTCGTTCCTGTTCGTCGAGGACTATCCCCACGCCACCGGCAAGGCTGTCATCTCGGTCGTTGCGTTTGATGCCAACGGAGTTCCCGAGGCGCCCCACGTCGTGCTGGAGGAACCGCACCACCTCTCCTATCCGCAAGTGTTCGAGCGCGACGGGGCAATCTGGATGCTTCCTGAAGCCAGCGCCAGCGGCAAGCTCACTCTCTATCGCGCCTCCGGCTTTCCGGACCGCTGGACCGCCGAGAACGTTCTGGTCGAGGGCGAGATTTCCGACGCAACGCTGCTCGAGCATGACGGGCTGCTCTGGCTGTTCGCCACCGACCGCGACCGCTACGGCAGCACCTCCGATACATTGGTGGTGTTTTCGGCCTCCGCCCTCACCGGTCCCTGGACACCGCATGCCGGCAACCCGATCCTGATCGACCACCGCATGGCGCGTCCGGGCGGCGCTTTCGTTCGCGGCCCGGACGGACGCGTCGTCCTTCCCGTTCAGGACGGAACGCTCGGCTATGGCGGCGGCCTCGGCCTGTCCGAACTGTTGCAGCTCGACCGGCAGACGGTGAGGCTTTCGGCGCCCCGGCCGATCGTCGCCGACGGCGACTGGCCATACCCGAAAATCCATACGCTCAATCGCGCCGGCAGGCTGGAGGTGATCGACGGGATCGCAGCGGTGCGAAGGCGTTAGAGCAATTCCAGGAAAAGTGTGAGCGGTTTTCCCGGGAAAAGCGCGCAGCGCTTTCCCTTGGGAATTGCGCAAAAACAAAGACATAGAGCGGTTCACCGTTTCCGTGAAACGCTCTATGAAAACAGTAGCGCCTCATAGCCGGCACACATCTGGGCCGGCGAGTATTTGTCCTTGAGCCGCCGCCCGGCTGCCGAAAGCCTGGCCATGAGCTCCGGCCTGGCGATCATCTCGGCAAGCCCTGTGGCCATGCCCTCGGCGTCGGCCTCGACGAAGATCGCAGCCGGTTCGCCGTCTTGCGCGGTCAGCACCTCGTGCATCACGGCAAGATTGCTTGCCACCACCGGCAGCCCGGAAATCGCCGCTTCAACGCAAGCAAGACCGAAGGTCTCGCTCGTCGACGGGAACGCATAGACATCGCCTGCCGCCAGGAATTCGAAAATCTGTGCCGGCGGAACTTCACCGACAAGATGCAACCGGTCCGCCACGCCCTGCTCCCTGGCAAAGGCGACAAGCGTCTCCAGTTCTGGTCCGACGCCGGCAAGCGCTACATGGATGTCGGACAACCGTGCAAGTGCCCCGACCAGTGCGATCTGGTTTTTTGTCCGCGTCAGCCGTCCGGACGAGACGGCAAGCCATGCATTGCCTGGCAAGCCGAAGCGGACACGAGCCGCCGCCTTGTCGAATGGCTCACGCGGTGCCGGAACGCCGTGATCGATGCGGTGGAGCCGCCGCCGGTAGGCTTGCGGATAGTGATCGAATTGCGCTTCCGTCCAGGCCGAGTTGACGATGTTTGCCTGGTAAAGCCCGGTCACGCCCATCAGCTTGTCGATCTGGGAGAGCAGGCCCATGATGCCCGTGGTGTGCGGTGCGCCGCTCTGGTTGGCGACGATCTGCCTGACCCCCGCCAGTCGCGCGCCAATCGTGCCGAAGATGTTGCCATAGTGCTGATAGGTGATGACGGCATCCGGCCGCGCCTTGCGCAGGTAGCTCACCAGCCCGATGGTCGCCCGGATCTGTCCCGGCAAGCCTTTTGGCGGCTCGGTAAGAATGAAATCAGCGCTGGCGTCGTGGTCGAAGGCGTCGGTCTTGCGATACATGAAGACGGTGCGGACATCATGGCCGCGCGCCCGCAACCCTTCACCGACCATGTCGGAAACGCGTTGCGCGCCGGCCGCCTCCGCCTGCGTCTGGACCTGCACGATCTTCACGTACGGTCTCTAAGCACGGGTCGGGAAACGGCCGCCGCCTTGCTCGTCGCGAGGCCGAAGATGGACGGGTTTATGCCTATTCGACGCCGTGCGATCGAGACTGCGAGGGCAGTCCAGGCAATCACCGTTCCGGCGATGGTGACCGCCGCGCCGACCGGCCCGAAATAATAGGTCGTCGCGGCCGTCGCGGCGAGCCCCAGCACGTTGACGATGACCAGCACCTTGAACAGTGCATGCTGCAGGCCGGTCAGTTGCAGCAGTATCTCGATCGGGCCGCATGCGGTGGCGAAGGCCGCGCCGATGCCGAAGATGACGAGCGTCGTGCGCATGGTCGGCGTGTCATAGGCCGGATTGAAAATGGACAGGATGAAGCCGCCGAAAAGCCAGAACGCCGCCAGCACGCAGAGCGCAATGGCAAAGCTGCCAAGTGCCGCAAGGCTGGTGATGCGCTGCACATGCGCCCTGTCGCCGCTGTAGAAAGCGCTCGAAATCTGCGGCGCCAGCGCCTGATTGATGCCGTTGAGCGCCAGCGCCACGAAACGGGTTGTCCGGTCGGCGACGAAGATGGCGCCGGCCGGCACCGGCCCCAGGATCATGGCCACCAGCAAGGTGCTGACCTGGCCGAGCGCCGGCGGCAGCGAGGTGACACCCCAGAGGCCGAGCGTTACCGTCTTGAATTCGCTTTTTTGCTCTTCCGTAAGCGGGCCACGCTCAGCGCGCGACGTGTCGCGCAGCAGAAGCACCGTCTGCGGCACGACCGAAAGGATGAGCAGCCCGGCGGTCAGAAAGGTCGCTGCGACCGCACCCATCCCGACATGCAGGAAGCGGCAGCCGAGCATGGCGGCAATGGTCGCCGCCCGCCAGATGATGTCGCGCGGCAAAAGGCCGTAAATGAGTGCATTCTTGGCGCGGAAGGCGCCGGAGGTGAATTCCGACCAGCCGAGCGAGAGCGACAGCACCGCGGCAGCCAGGCACAGCGAAAACCACTCCGGCGTGGCGCTGCTGGCGAACGGCATAAAACCCGCCACCAGGATGAGCAGGCTGGAGGCGACAAGCCCCATCAGCGCCACCACGATGGCGCGCGCCATCATGCCATGCGCCGAGTTGAGGTCGCCGAGGCCGACATATTGCGGCCAGAACCTGAGCACCGTGCTCTGCTGGCCGACCGAGGCAAAAAAAGAAACCAGGCTGGCGCCGGCATAGGTGGCGCTGTAGAGGCCGAACTGCCGCTCGTCCATCACCATCGCCACGGCCACGAACATCAGGAACGACAGGCCGGCACTGGCAAGCTTGATCACACCCGCGACCGCCCCGCTCCTGGCGAGCGCAGGGATGGACATGCGCATGTCGGCTGCCGGATTGCCGCTCCCAGCCATTGCGGCCTTTTTGTCGCTTATGTTGTCATCCAAGATCGGCTCCCGTGACGATCGGCAATGGCCTTGCCCCCGCGGCAGCCAACCGACCCTGAAACCTGTCCCTGAATAGAACAAAAACTCACGCAAGCGCCAGTGCCTACGCGACGAATGGTTACCTGCACCCCTGCATACAAAGGTGAAACGCTTTGGTAACCTTAACGAAAGGCTAACGATAATGGGAAATAGTGCGAGGTGTAGGGTGACGTGACTCTGCAGAGGAAAAATGATGAGTCCTGCCGGCATCGACGATCGCACGCTTCCGCCGCTGTTTGATATCGCGGCGCTGTGGGCGATCCTGTGGGGCCGCCGCCTGATGATTTTGATCATCGCCGGCGCCGTGTTGCTGTTGACCGTGCTCTATCTCGCCGTGACCAGCCCGAGCTACACGGCAACAGCCTCGATACTGATCGACCCACGCGACTCGCGTTCCACCAATTTCAACAATGTTCTTCCCGGCATCGGCTCCGACAGCGCCGCCATTGCCAGCCAGGTCTTCGTCATCGAATCGCAGGACCTGCTGGGAGACGTATTCGACAGTCAGAAGGTGGAGAGCGACCCCGAATTCTCGGGCCGAGGCCTGGTATCGCGGTTGTTTTCCATATTCGGACCCGACAAGAAGGCCACGCGCGACGCAACCTTCAAGCGCTTTCAAAAAGCGGTATCGGTGGAGCGCGAAGGGCTCACCTATGTCATCAATGTCAGCTTCACCTCGAAATCGCCAGACACGGCCGCGCGCATCGCAAATGCCATCGTCGAGCGCTACCGGACCGGCCTTGCCGGGGAACGCGAAGGCGCCAACAGCGATGTGAACTCCCTCCTCAACGACCGGATCAAGGGCCTGCAGAAGGACGTCAGCGACGCCGAGCGCGCGGTCGAGGATTTCAAGACGACGCACAGGATCGTCGACCCGACCGATGGCGGCACGTTGCAATTCCAGCTCGATCAGCTGACGACGCAGCTGATCACCGCCCAGGGCGACGCCGACCAGGCAAGGGACCGTTACAATCAGGCGCTTGCCGCCGGCAGCTCGCCTGCGGGTCTGGCCAGGTTGGCGGAAATCCTGTCCTCCAATTCGGCCATCAAATTGCGCGACGACTACAACCAGCGCACCGCCGAACTCGCCAATCTCGAAACCATGTATGGGCCGCGCCATCCGGCGATCGCGCGGCTGCGGTCCGAGATCGAACGGATGAACCGGCTCATGGGCGCCGAGGCCGACCGCATCAGGCAGCAGTTGAAGGCCAGCTACGATCTTGCCGCGCAAAATGTCGGCAAGTTGCAGGCCAAGCTCGAAGCCTTGCGCCAGCAGTCTTCCGACTCGAGCCTTGCCCAGGTGCAGCTGCGGCAGTTGGAATCCAAGGCCCAGGCGGCTCGCGGCGTCCTCGACGACTATCTGAAGCGAGCCAAGGAAACCTCGCAGATGGAGGGCGTCCAGACCTCCGAGGCGCGTACCATCGCCAAGGCTTCGCCGCCGATCCAGCCGACCTGGCCAAAGCCTGCGCTGCTGCTGCCGGTGGGCGCGGTTCTTGGCCTCCTCGCCGGATGCGGTCTCGCTCTGGCGTTCGGCCCGGTTCGCCGGCCGGAAGACGAACCGCGGGCGCCCAAGGAAGAAATGGTGCCGGCGGTCCAGCCCAGGCAGGACGCATCGCGCCCGGTTGCCCAGCCCACTCCGAAGCCGGTTCCGCCCAGTCTGGGCGAATACCGCGTGCCGGCCAGCGGTACGGCGCTTTCGGGCATCAAGGCAATCAGGGCTTCGCTTTTCCAGGACGGCGACGAGGCGCTTTCGCGCGACGTGCTGAAGCTGATGCGGCAGATCATCCTGCGCCTGCACGACCATCCCAAACCCTTTGTGCTGGCCGTGTCCTCGACTCGCAGCAGCCTCGAGGCAAGGCTTGCCGGCGCATTGATCGGAATAAGCCTGCAGCGCGTCGAGCAGAACGTGCTGGTCGTCGAGATCGAAGGCCAACCATCGGCTTCGGCGGACCACGGCCCCGGTATATTCGTCGACAGCGCCAGCGGGCTCAGAACCGCCATCTGCAGCCCGCAAGGGCAAAAAGGCGGCCGGACCCTGGGCGACGTCCTGACCGAGGCTGGAAACGCCTTCGACTTCATCCTCATCAGCGCCCCGGCCTTCAGCGAAAAGGCCTGGTCCCCGGAGTTTTTCACGCAGGCCGATCTGACGCTGCTGGCGCTGAACCCGTCGGAGCAGGCAGCCGACGCTGCCGCCCTTTTGGCGCAACGGCTGGGCGCCGCCCAGATCGGGCGCAGCGCCACGCTGGTGATCGCACCACAGACCGCGCAGTCGGCCGCCCGCGCGCCCGTACAGCCGTCCGGCGCTGCCGACTGGCGCCGCGGTTTGGCCGCGAGGAGCTGATCCGTGCTGGCGGAGCTGCCATCGCTGCCGGTGATGTCACGGCGGCAGGCGCTCGCGCTGGCTGGCGGGGCTGTGCTTGCGGCCCTCCCCTTTCCGGCCCGTGCGGCGACAACCGTGCGCAGTGTTCCATCGCGCGGCTTCAATCTTCCGGGATGGTTCGATCGCGAGGCAGGGACTGCTCCCGCCCCTGCGACGCTGGAAAAGCTGCGCCAATCCGGGTTCGAAACCATCCGCTTGCCGGTGAACAGCGATCTTATCTCGGCCGGTGACCCGGCCGGGCTCCGCCGCATCCATGACGGCGTCGCCGATCTTGCCGGGCTAGGCTTTGCCGTTCTCGTCGACATGCACCCGTCCGCCGACCTTCACGCCGCTTTTGAGCGCGATCCGGCAGCCGCAAGCGGACAGGTGGTGCAGGCGTGGACAGCCTTGCGTGCCGTCATCGCCGATCTGCCGGCGGCTTCGGTCTATCCGGAGCTGCTGAACGAGCCACCGATGGAACGCGCCGTCTGGCTTGCTCTGCGCGACAGGCTCGCCGAGACGCTGCGCACAACATGTCCGCGCCACACGCTGGTCTGGGGCCCGGCACGCTTCCAGGGCATATGGGAAATCGCCGATACGCCGCCTCTGGCCGACGACAACCAGATCGCCGCCATCCACTTCTATGCGCCGATGGCCTTCACCCATCAATGCGAGAACTGGGATACGTCGCCGCTGGCGCGCATGGCCAACCTGCCGTTTCCCGCGACAAGGGAGACCTCTGCGGTACGCGACCTCATCGCAAAATTGCGCACTGCCGGCGACGAAGAAGCCGCCTCCCTGCTCGAGAACGAACTCTCGAACCCATGGACAGAGGCCGCGATCGCCGCGAGCTTTGCCGAGGCCGGACGCTGGTCGGCGGCGCATGACTGTCCGGTGATGCTGAACGAGTTCGGCGTGCTCAATTTCTGCGTCGATGCACAAAGCCGCGCGGCCTGGGTCCGTGCCGTGCGCGAGGCCGCCGAAGCCAATCATATCGGCTGGACCTATTGGGAGCTCGACCAGGGTTTTGGCTTCATCAAGAGCAGGCTGAGCACGGAGGGGTTCGACGCCTCGATGATGGTTGCCCTGCTGGGCGACGAGGCGGCCGGGCAATGAGCGTCACCGGCGCATATCCGCGAGTCGGGCTGCGCGCACCCGATAGCACCGAGGCGCTGCTGCATGTCTGCGTATCGCTGATCGTTGTTGTCTTGACGGTTTCGGCCTTTGCCGTCTGGACCCCGTTCGGCATTGCGGCGACCTTCCTCCTGACGCTGATCGTGTCCAACGCCCTGCCCGCGGGCGTTCCCGTCCTGATCATCTGCGCCTTCCTCTACCAGAACCTCGTGGTCACCTGGTTCACCCCTTACATCCCAGACAACGACACGTTCGATTCGCTGCGCGGTACCAATTTCGTCATCCTGATGAGCGCCTTCGGCATTTTCCTTGCCGCGTCATTCCAGCAGCGCGTGCGCGCCCTGATCGAATTGCGCTTCTGGCTGCTGCTCAGCCTCGTGCTCTGTGGAACCATCACCTTCTATCTCGCCCTGGGGATCGTGCACGGCCAGCCCAAGGACGCGGTCGTCTATTTCCGCAACACCATCACGCCGCTTGCCTGCTTCCACATCGCCGTGCTCGCCGCCAGCCTCTATCCGGTCGACCTGCGCAAGAGCATGTTGTGGCTCGGTGCCGGCGCGGTCGTCTACGGATATCTGGAATTGATCTTCACGATGAATTTCCTCAGCCTCTTCCATGGCGACCTTTACATCGAACGCAGCATATCGCGGCAGATCGAGACCGGCGTGTGGGAGAAGGCGCTGACGGAAACCGGCTTCGTTTTCCGTGGGCTTGAGGACGTGATGACCACGACCTTCTTCAACACGCCGTTCTTCAACGACATCCTGCCCAGCGTCTTTCGTGTCGGCGGCCCGAATTTTCATCCGATCAGCTATGCCTATGCCCTCAGCATCATATCGGCCTGGCTGCTCTTCAAAGGACGCTGGCTGCTCCCTATTGCGGCCTTGCCGCTGCTGCTCGTCATCGGCTCCAAGGGCGCGACGTTCCTGCTGCTCATCGCGCTCGCCATGCGTCTGATCTACAGCCCCTCCCGTGCCGGTTTTACGCTTACCGCCGTCATAGTCCTGGCTTTGGCCTGGACGACCGCGGCAATCGGCTATGGTGCGACGCATGGGGACTATCACGTGCTTGGCTTGACGGCCGGCCTGCGCGACTTCCTGGCCAACCCGCTTGGACAGGGACTGGGCTTTGGCGGCAATTTGTCGAGCACCAGCGTCAATCTCAGCTGGGCCAACGCCCAGGCGGAAGGCGTCGCCTCGGTCCCCGTCGAAAGCGCGGTCGGCGTCATGCTCTATCAGATGGGCATAGGCAGCTTTGTCTTCTTCGGCTTCCTGGCGGCGCTCGCCATGGCGGCGCGGCGTCAGCTGATCGAAACCCGCGACCCGGATTTCCTGTTCGGTTTCGTCGTCATCGTCACCATCTCGGCCAATGCAGTGCTGCAGGAAGAAGCCTTCTACTCGCCGCTTGCGCTCGGCTTCTGCCTGTTGCTTGTCGGTGTGTCGCTGGGCACGCGCTGGCGCGAACTGGCGATGCAGAGAGCAATTTCAGGAAAAGTGTGAAACGGTTTTCCCGGGAAAAGCGCGTAGCGCCTTCCCTTGGGAATTGCGTCAGGAAGAGAGAGCGCAATTACGGCCCGAACACCACAAGTTCGGTGAAGGTCAGGTCGCCCGGCGCCGGCGGATTCGGACCCTTGAAGTATTTTATCCCCCGGTTGGCGAAGTAGCGGCCGAACAGGCCAGGGATGGGCTCCCTGGCGTCGACGAGGCAAAGCAGGATTCCCCTTCGCAAGACAAAGCGCCCCAGGGCGCCGGCGCAGCGGTCGAGATCGGCCACCGAACGGCAGTAGACGACCTGATGGCAAGGAATGAGACCGCGCAGCACGTGCCGCTTCATCAGCACCAGCGGAAGCGCTTCGCCGTCACAGATGCAGATCAGGCAGAGGCAGCCCAGAGCGGCGTGTTCCGAGAGTATGTATCGTTCGTTCTCCGGCAGCATCGCCGCTTCGGCAAGATCGGCGCGAAATTCAACCATGCGGCAGGACCGCCCTGAATTCAGGACGGGCAGAAAGGCAAACTGTCCTTCGGAAAACAGCCGGAAACCGAGCGCCTTGTTGATTTTCAATGTCGCGGGCGCCGGCGAGATATTGATGTAGGTTACAATGTCCCGTTGCTTGAGAACCGCCATGATCAGCTTGGTCGCATAGGGGCGGAATTTCTCGTCCACCGTCCAGCTTGAGATATTACAGCGGATTTCGTCGCCTTCCAGGCCAGGGAAGCGGGCGTAGAGCGTCAGCACGACGCCAACGATCTTGCCAGCATGCTCCAAGGCAAAGCCGTATTGCGGAAAATCGGCGACGATGGGGCGTTGCGACAAACGTGCGAGCGCCCGCATCCAGTAATTACGGCTGCGTTCTGGAAAACCCCGGCGCAGGCAATCGGCTACGCCGTCCCAATCACCCTGGTGAATTGGCCGGCAGCTGAGATCGGGAGGAAGGGTACCAAGTACTGCCATAGTCGACCCGTGAACGATCAAATTACCAGATCCATTCACCCCCAGCCTCCCAATAGCGCAGGACGATTAACAATCTCCTCTGTCATCGGGGAATATCCCCACCATGGCACCCGATGACGGTCTGTCTCGGTGTCGATGGCAGCGTTGGCCGGTTCCCCGCGTCACCTGCCCGCCGCGTGCCGACCTGCATTCCTGCCGGAGAAGATGCAGCTGCCGAGAAATGTCCCTTCCAGCGCATTGTAGCCGTGATAGCCGCCGCCACCGCCGCCGGCCACCTCGCCCGCCGCATAGAGCCCGGCGATGGGCTCGCCATTGCCGTCGAGAACCTGCGAATTGAGGTTGGTGTGTAGGCCGCCCAGTGTCTTGCGCGTCAGGATGTTGAGGCGCACCGCAATCAGCGGTCCGTGCCTGGGGTCGAGTATCTTGTGCGGTTTGGTCACTCGGAAGATCTTGTCGCCGATGTAGTTGCGGGCGCCGCGGATGGCCGTGACCTGCGCGTCCTTGGTGTAGGCATGGTCGACCTCGCGATCGCGCGCCACGATCTGCGCCTTGAGCCGGTCGTAGTCGACCAGGTTGTCGCCGGAGAGCGCGTTCATGCCGGCGACCAAATCAGCCAGATTGTCGCGGACGACGAAGTCCTCGCCCTTCTCCAGAAACGCCGCCACCGATGGTGGCGCCTTGCCGCCGCGCCGGTTCTTCAGCACGGCCCGCCAATCCTTGCCGGTGAAGTCAAGGTTCTGCTCCGAGCCCGACAGCACGAACTCCTTCGAGGCGATCGTCTTGGTCAGCACGAACCAGGAATAGTCGTGGCCGGTCGACAGGATGCGCTTCAGCGTGCCGAGCGAATCGAAGCTCGGGAAGAACGGCGCCTCCATGCGTTGTCCGAGCGCGTCGAACCATAGCGGCGACGGCGCCGACAGCACGCGGATGCCATGGTTCGGCCAGATCGGATTCCAGTTCTTGAGCCCTTCGACATAGTGCCACATGCGGTCGGCGTTGATGACGGCGCCGCCGGCGTTCTGGGTGATAGCCACCATGCGGCCATCGACATGGTGCGGCACGCCGGCGACCATACGTTTCGGCGCCGGCCCGAGCCGCTCGACTGGCCAGACCTTGCGGACAAGATCGTGATTACCGCCGATGCCGCCGGAGGTGACGATGACGGCACCGGCCGAGAGTTCGAAATCACCGACGACTGTCCGGTTCGACTGCTTGCCGCGCTCGACGTTGGACGCCTCCAGGATTTCGCCCGCGACGCCGGTGACCGCGCCGTTGGTCTTGATCAGCCGGCTGACCTGGTGGCGGAATTTCAGCGTGATCAGCCCCTTGGCGACATGGTCGCGCACGCGCCTTTCGAACGGCGCGACCACGCCGGGCCCAGTGCCCCAGGTCAGATGGAAGCGCGGCACCGAATTGCCGTGGCCATTGGCCAGCGCGCCGCCGCGCTCGGCCCAGCCGACGACAGGCCACCAACGCATGCCCATGCCGTGCAGCCACGGCCGCATCTCGCCGGCGGCGAAATCGACATAGGCTTCCGCGACTTTCCGCGGCCAATGGTCCTCTGGCCGGTCGAACTGGGCCGAACCCAGCCAGTCCTGCCAGGCAAGGTCGCGGCTGTCCTTGATGCGCAAGCGGCGCTGCTCGGGCGTGTCGACCAGAAACAGGCCACCGAGCGACCAGAACGCCTGGCCGCCGAGAAAACCGCCGCCCTCCTGCTCGACGATGATCACGCGCTTGCCGGCATCGCCTAGTTCGGCAGCCGCGGCCAAGCCAGCAAGGCCGCCACCAACGATGATTGCATCCGCGTCAGCCATTGTCGTCACTCCTGTCTCGGCTTTTTGGTTTTGACATCGGATGCTTGTTGCTAGCCGCGCAGTGCGTTCCAGATGATGCGCGGCAGTTTCAGGACGCTCGGTCTGTAGTGAAACTCGGTGATCAGCCGGCCGACGATATCAGCCCTTTTGTGGGTCAGGAACCATGCCGGTTTCGGCATGATGCGGAACGGCGCTTCGAGTACGCTGCGCTCGGGCTTGTCGAACAGGAAGGTGTTGTGCACGACCCCGATGCCGCTCTGCACGTCCTCGAGCGTGTGGCCGGGGAAGGCGCCCCAGGTCGGCCGCAGCAGTGCGAACAGAACACCGCTCCAGGAATTGATGCCGATGCCGCCATAGCGCAGCTCGGCAACGATCTCTTCGAAGCGCGTCCGGCCGATCTCGGCGATCGTCTTGGGATGGATGAGGATGTTGGCGGCCAGCGTGCCGTGTAGCTTTTCATTGGCGTAGGCGACTGCGGCGCGCAGGTAGGATTCGGCATTGCCCGCCGGCAGCCGCAAGACGCTGAGCGCAGGCGCGAACACTTCGGCGTTTTCGAGATAGGCATCGCTGCCCGGCCGGAACGGCACCACCACGCAGGCAGGTCCACCCGGGCGCTCGAATTTCTGCAGGCTGTCGGCATGCGCTTCGAACGCGGCGAGGCGCTCGGCGGCGCCGGGATAATAGGCCGGCCGCGACGGGGCCTTCTGCATCACCTTTTCGAGCGCAGCCAGCAGCGCATCGGATTTGTCCCAGCCTTCGGGCAGCACCAGCATCTGGCAGGCGATGCAGTTGAAGCCGGAATTGTTAAGCTTCTGGGTCGCGATCAGTTCGGCATGATAGGCGATGTCGGCATTCGACCATGGGCCGGGAACCACGATGGTCGGCGCCACACCGCCAAGCTCGGAGGTGATGCGCCTTTTGTTCTTCGGCGTGCCCGCCGCCTTGTTCTTTCGGCCCTCCTCGCCGGGACCCCAGACGATCGCATCGTGCGAGGTGGCGGCACCGGTGATGTGGATGTCGTCGACGAGATCGTGATTGCACAGATAGCCGCCGACATCGGCACCGCCGCGCACGATGCGCAGCGCGCCGAGTTCGATCAGCGGCCGCAGCGCCGGCCGCAGGAAATCGATGAGATAGTCGTTGACCGGGTTCATCTTGAGCAGGACGACCTGATGTTCGACCAAGAGCTTGTGCAGGCAGTCGAGCGGCGCGATCGATGCGACATTGCCGGCGCCGAGCACCAGGCCGATCTTGCCCTTGCGGCTCGCCGCCGGCGCGTCATAGGCCGCGGCAGTGTTTGCTGCGAGGTTCGCCTTGGTCACGCCGGGCTGCATCCAGATCTCGGCTTTCAAGCCCGTGAACAGCACCCTGTCCCAGACCGAATTCGGAACCACCGTCACCGCCACCTGCCCGTTGGGCAAGGTGCGGACCGGCAGCCCGTCGAGGAAGGTCTTGCCCTCCATCAGGCTGAGTGTGTGGATGAACTGGTTGCAGCCGTCCATCAGCGCCGCCGGGCCGGCCAGCCACTCCTCGCCTTCGAGCGGCGAGCCGGTCGGGATGCCCTTCTTGCGCACCGCCGTCTTGACCCAGGCCTCGGCGACCTCGCGTACATTGTCCTTGACCTCGCGCAGCAGCGCGATCCGCTCGCTGTTCGAGGTGCGCGCCCAGTCGTCCTTCCTGGCATTGAGATCGGCCAGAGCCAAATCGAGTTCGGCTGCCCATTCAGGCTGCACGGGGTGGGTTTTGACTGCCTTGGCGACCATCGTATCCTCCTCCACTTCGATCTCTGTGTTTGCCGCAATTCCTGTGGGAAAACCGCTTCACACTTTTCCTGGAATTGCTCCTACGAAAACGGCAGTGCGGCCCATTGCGCGGCGATCTTACCGCCGGAATAGACCTGGATCGAACCGAATTGCTGTAGCACGAATTCGCTCTGCGTCGGACGCAGGAAGGCGTAGTCATCGGGTCCGACATTGGCATCGTCGGGCAACGCCATGAACTGCTGGTTGGTCGAAAAGCCGAACGTCTTGTCGGTCTTCATGCCCACGGGATAAACGGGCTTGGCCATCCATTTGCCGCCGTAGAGAAAACAGCCGCGCCGCGGCAACAGTCCGAGTTTCTGCAGCAGCCAGGAGCGCTCGTCGAGGCCCGGCAGCTGGACATCGACCACCTTCAGGATCGGCGCCGCGATGAACGCGGCAGGTTGCAATTGGCTGAGGCTGGGCACGTCGAAATCGGTCGGCAGCACAAAGGCCGATCCGATGGACAATTCATTGGCGCCGACCCAACTATCGTAGAGCAAAGCGGTGCTGCTGCCGCCAAGATTGAGGATCTTGCGCTGGTTGGGCGCGAGGCAGCCGACATACTGGCGAAACAGGCTGACGGCCTTGGCGCGCGCCTTCGCAGGCCCACCCAGCAGTTTGGGGATGTGGCCGATATGCGCCTCATAGGCCATGATGCCATCGCATTTCAGCCGCGGATAATTCGTCAGCGCGGCAACCGCCCGTGCTAATACGTCGGGGTCGCCGATGCCGCCTCGATGCAGGCCGACATCGACCTCGAAGCAGATGCGCAGCTCGCGGTCGAGCTCAGTGGCGAGCGAGCCATAGGCGGCAAGCCGCTCCTCGGTATCGATCAGCCAGACGATGCGCGACGTCGCTTCGCCGAGCCCGGCGAGCACGCCCTTGGTCAGCGCGTGCCTGGCACCAGCAACCGGCATCGGCTTGCCGAGCAACAGATCGACGTCGGCAAAATTCCGCAGCATCTCGGCGCTGATCGGCAAATGGAAGGTCATCAGCCTGTCGGTCGCAAACGCCGCGCGGATGTGCTCGATGAGCGGCAGGCAAGGCAGCGACTTGTCGACGAGGCGCAGATCGAGGCCAGCGGCGAACTTCGCCCTGATCGCAGCGATGTTGTGATCGAGCCGGTCGAGATCGAGCACCAGGCACGGCTGGTGGATTTCGGCGGTTCTCAGCGCGCCCGACAGTTCGGCGAAATAGGTGTCGGTCAGGCTCATGCCGCGACGCCGAGCAGTCTGGCCATGTAGGGCGACACGAAGCGGTTGTCCGGGTCCATCTCGCGGCGCACCGCCATGGCGTCGTTCCAGCGCGGATAGAGCGCGCTCAAATCCTTGGCTGTCAGGCTGTGCATCTTGCCCCAATGCGGGCGCCCTCCGCGCTTGCGGAAGATCGGCTCGGCGGCGTTGAAGAACGCCATCGGATCACGCTCGACGCCATGATGGATGGCGATGGAACAGGTCGGCCGCTTGTAGAACGGGCTGAGCCAGACATTGTCCGGTGCAACCACGCGCACTTCCATCGGAAAGTAGACCTCCGGAAACCGCGTCTCGAGCAGCGCGATGATTTCACTCAGCGCCGCCGCCCCTTCCTCGAACGGAAGGTGGTATTCCATCTCGTTGAACTTGACGTTGCGCTCGGAGGTAAAAACCTTCAGCCAGTCCTCGACATAGTCTTCTGCCGGCACTTTCGCGAAGGCCGAACCGATGAGACGGCGGCGCAGCCACGGAAACCACGTGAGATAGTCGCGCAGCCTCCTCAGCGTGGTGACGGCATCGTCGTCTTCCGTCGGCGGGCGCACTGTCGCCGGCGCCTCGGTGATGTCGCTGGCGATCAGCAGCGCCTGGCCTGAAAACGGCACGTAGTAGAACTCGGCCGAACGATGCGCCGTCATGGTGCTTTCGAATTGCGACAGCACATCGGCAATCGGCGCCGTCCAGCGGCGGTGCCGCATGCGGTAACTCGCCATGTTGCGGATCGTCACTTCGGTGACCGCGCCGAAGGCGCCGAGCGAAGCGCCCATGGCTTCGATCATGTCGGAGCTCTTGGTGCGATCGAACTCTTTCACCACGCCGCGCCCGTCGACGATCTGCATCGCCTCGAGCTGGGTATGATAGGCGCCGAGCGTGATGCCCGAACCATGCGTGGCTGTGCCGAGCGCCCCGCCGAAGGCCTGCTTGTCGATGTCGCCCATGTTCGGCAGCGCCTGGCCGACGCCGTGCAGCAGCTTGGCCATCGTGCCGATCTTGGTACCGGCGCCGACCCGCGCCGTAAGCTTGTCGGGATCGTGCGCCTTTAGCCCCTCGAAGCGATCGAGCGACAGGATCGTTCCGTCATTCTTGACCAGTGGCGTGAAGGAATGGCCCGTGCCGGCGAAGCGCACGGGCCATGGGGCGCTGCGGATGAGTTCGCGCAATTCATCGAGGCTCTGCGGCTCGGCAAGAGCCTGCGGTGTGGCCGTAACATAGCCCGACCAATTGCTCCACTGGCTGATAGCCTCTCCCACAATCGCCTCCCTGGAACGGCCGGCTTGACCGGTCTTGATCGCTGCACAAAATAATATGATACATAGTCAGCTTTTTGGATATGATACATTGTCAGCTTTCTGTCAAGCTGGCAATCGAGCGCTAAGCCGTTGCAAGCCGGCTTCGAAAGAAAAGCACCGTCGACCTCATGGCCTGTGACTTTTCGCGTCAATCACCAGGCATGTCACCGACTGTCATTTTTCAGGGGCAAGCAGCTGCTATGGGACGGCTGTCGCTCGGTCCTGTCGACCGAAAACCCCGTCCTGAACCGCCTGTCCCCCGAAGAGAAATCGTATGTGGCTAAGTGAATTTGAAATTGTCCTGCGCGACCGCGTCGTCCCGAACGGCGCCATCCGCATCGAAAGCGGCCGGATCGCCGAGATCCGCAACGAGCCGGTCGAAAATGCCGACATCTCAGGCGGCGGTCGCCTGCTTCTGCCCGGCTTCATCGACATGCATGGCGATATGGTCGAGAGGGAAGTCGAGCCGCGCCTCGGCGTGCATGTTCCAATGAAGATCGGTATCGCCGAACTCGACAAGAAGCTCGCCTCCTGTGGCGTCACAACGGCCTATGCCGCGCTCTCCTTCATCGGCGCCAGCATCACCAGCGGCGTGGCGCGCTCGGAAGAGCATACATCGGCGATCATCGACACCATTGCCGGCATGAAGGACCACCTACTGGTCGATCACCGTATCCACGCCCGCTTCGAAGTCACCTTCACGCCGGCCATTGCCATGCTGCAGAAGCTGATGGATGCCGGCAGGCTGCATCTGATCTCGCTGATGGATCACACGCCCGGACAGGGCCAGTATCGCGATGTCGAGCTTTACATCGCCCGCATCGCCAAGGAGCGCGGCATGTCAGTTGCGCAGGCGTCCGAGGTCGTCGGCCACCGCATCGCCGGGCGTGAAGGCCAAGGCGATGTGCTCAACGGTTTGCAGGACCTGTCAGCCCGTGCGCAGGCCAATGGCGTCGCGCTTGCCTCGCATGACGACGACACGTTGGAAAAGGTGGAACTGGTGCATGGCCTCGGCGCCACGCTGAGCGAATTCCCGGTGACGCTGGAAGCGGCGCAGGAAGCACGGAGGCTGGCAATGCACACAGTGATGGGAGCCCCCAATGCGCTCCGCGGCCAGTCCTATTCCGGCAATCTTTCGGCACGCCAGGCTTACGAAGCCGGGCTGCTCGACATGCTGGCCAGCGACTATCATCCGGCCTCGATCCTGCCAGCCGTGCTCGGGCTGGCCGAACTGCGCGAAGGCAGTCTTGTGGCAGCGGCGGCACTGACGAGTGCCAACCCGGCGACGGCACTAGGCCTTACCGATCGTGGCGCCATCGAGCCGGGATTGCTGGCCGATCTCGTGGTGGCCGATCGCCAGCCGGTGGCGCGGGTGCGGGCGACATTCCGCGCCGGCCGCATGATCTACAGTGACGGCACGCTGGGCCGGCGCCGGGATGACAGGGCATGAAGTCCAGCCCTGTCACGCCAGCCCGAACGTCTCCACGGCGCGCATGATACCGCGCAGTTCGGCCAGCCCCTTCAGGCGGCCGATCAGCGAGTAGCCGGGGTTGATCCTGGTCTTGCCGATATCGTCGGCCAGCAGATGGCCATGGTCCGGCCGCATCGGGATTTGCCAGTCGGCGCGGCCTTCCCTGTGGCGGCGCGCCTCTTCCTGCATCAACGCCAGAATGACATGCGCCATGTCGGTGCCGCCCTCGAGATGCTCGGCCTCGTAGAACGAGCCGTCCTTCTCGATGGTGATGTTGCGCAGATGGGCGAAATGGATGCGGTCGGCGAATTCCTTGACCATGGCGACAATGTCGTTGTCGGCGCGCGTGCCGTAGGAGCCGGTGCAGAACGTCAGCCCGTTGGCCTGACTGTCGACGGCATTGAGAATGAAACGCGCATCCTCAGCGGTCGAAACGACGCGCGGCAGGCCGTAGAGCGAGAACGGCGGATCGTCGGGGTGAATGCACATGCGCACCCCCTCCTCTTCCGCCACCGGAATGATCTCGCGCAGGAACCAGGCGAGGTTGTCGCGCAGCTCCTTCGGCCCGATCCCGTCATAGTCGGCAAGCGCCTCGCGAAAACTCTCGCGATCATATTTGCGCTCGGTCGCCGGCAGGCCGGCGATGAGGTTGCGCTCGATCTGGTCGATCTTCTCGGGCGGCAATTCCTTGAGCCGCTTCTCCGCCTCGGCAATGCGCGCCGGCGTATAGCTCGCCGCACCGTCCTTGCGCTTCAACACGAACAGATCGTAGGCGGCGAAATCGATCGCATCGAAACGCAGGGCATAACCCGTCGTCGGCAGCCGGTAGGCGAGATCGGTGCGGGTCCAGTCGACCACCGGCATGAAATTGTAGCAGATCGTGGCGATGCCCACCTTGGCCAGCGCGCGGATCGAGTCGCGATAGTAGCCGGCATAGCGCTCGCGTTCCGGCGCGCCGATCTTGAAGGAGTTGTGAACCGGGATGCTCTCGACGACCGACCAGGTCAGTCCGGCTTCCTCGATGATGCGCTTGCGCTCCAGCACTTCGGCTTCCGGCCACGCCCTGCCGTCGTAGATATGGTGAAGTGCCGAGACCACGCCGGTGGCGCCCGCTTGCTTGACATGATCGAGCGTCACCGGATCGTCAGGTCCATACCAGCGCCAGCATTGTTCCATTTTCGGCTTTCCTTCTGCGAGAGGTTGGCAACTTATTGTTGGACCGCGACGGGAGTCGATAGAAAAGGAAGGAGTTTTTAGAAATGACGGATTTCGAGGGCAAGGTGGCCCTGGTGACGGGTACGACCGGCATTGGTCTGGCGACCGCCAAACGCCTTGCGGCCGGCGGCGCTGCAATCATCGCCTGTGGCATCGACCGCGCCGCCAATGCGGCGATGAAAGCGCAACTGGAAAGCGCCGGCGCCAAAGCGTTGGTCATTGACACCGACGTCTCCGTCTCCGACCAGGTGCGCGACGCGGTGGCGGCCGGCGTGGCGAAATTCGGTGGCCTCGACGTCATCGTCAATTCGGCCGCCGTCCACCCCTATGGAACCGCGACGACGACCGACTGGGAAACCTGGAACCGGACGATGACGGTCAATGTCGGCTCCATCTATCTGACGGCACATTTCGGCATTCCGGAAATGATCAAGCGCGGCGGCGGCGCCATCGTCAACGTCGCCTCGGTGCAGGGCTTTGCCTGCCAACAGAACGTTGCCGCCTACGCCACGACCAAGGGCGCCATCCACACGCTGACCCGCTCGCTAGCGCTCGACTATGCCTCAGCCGGCATCCGGGTGAATTCGGTCAGCCCAGGCTCGATCCGCACGCCGATCCTGGAGAAGGCCGCGCGCGGCGACAATGGCAGCGATGCCGATGTCGAAGAGGCCTACAGACGCTTCGGCGCGGCGCACCCGCTCGGCCGCATCGGCGAACCGGAAGAGGTGGCCGAACTCATCGCCTTCCTGTGCTCGTCGAAGGCAGGCTTCTGCACCGGTTCCGACTACCGGATCGATGGCGGCCTGACCGCAGGCATCGGCGTGAAGTAAGGCTGCGAAATCGCCTGTTCACGCTTGCAACGTAACCCCATATGTGAAAATACTATTCACAAAAGAAGATTGACGGGAGGATCGATCATGCAGTCAGCGGGTCCGCGGCGCGCCCGGACGGATGCTTTGCCCGTTCTGGAGATGTTGCCATGACGGAGTTTGCGCCGACCGTTGGCGTGGCATCGACGCACCCCGCCAACATGCCGAAAGACCATACCGATATCCCGGTCTGGAATGCAGAAAACTGGTTCTATGAGGACTGGCCGGTCGGCCAGAAAATCCGCTCCTTGCGCCGCACAATGGCCGAAGGCGACAGCCATCTGTTCAACACGCTGGTGCTCGACATCCACCCCTATGTGCAGGACCAGATGTTCGCCGAGACGGAAGGCATTTTCGGCAAGCGGCTGATCGCTGGCGCCTTCGTCTTCTCGGCCGGTCTCGGCCTCGTCGCCACCAACTGCATCAACGCCTTTTCCTACGGCTATGACAAGCTGCGCTTCATAAAACCTGTCTTCATTGGTGACACGATCTATTCGATCCGCTCCAACCTCGACAAGAAACCGCGCTACAAGGAGATGGGGCTGATCCGCGCCTCCTACGAAGTGTTCAAGGGCGAAGGCGAGCTTGTTCTCTACTGCGAGCACCTGCAGACGGTGAAGTACCGCAACCCCGCGGACTTCATCGGCAAGACGGAGAAATGACGATGGCAGCCGAATTGCCGCTTGCCGGTCTCACTGTCGTCGACATGAGCCAGTTCCTGTCCGGGCCCTACTGTTCGCTCAGGCTGCTCGATCTCGGCGCCCGCGTCATCAAGATCGAACGTCCGGATGGCGGCGACCTGTCGCGGCGGCTCTATCTCAGCGACACCGAGATCGGCGGCGATTCCACCATCTTCCATGCCATCAACCGGGCGAAGGAAAGTTTTGCTGTCGACCTCAAGAACGAGGCCGACCTGGAGGCGTTGCGCGGGCTTCTGGCCAAGGCAGACGTGCTGATCCAGAATTTTCGCCCCGGCGTCATCGAGCGGCTCGGCTTGGACTACGAATCCGTGCGCAAGATCAATCCGCGGCTCGTCTATGCCTCGATCAGCGGCTATGGCGAGGAAGGTCCCTGGGTCAAACGGCCGGGCCAGGATCTGCTGGCGCAGTCGCGCTCGGGCGTGATGTGGCTGAACGGCAACGAGGACCAGGGACCGGTGCCGTTCGGCCTTGCCATCGGCGACATGCTGGCCGGTGCGGCCTGCGCGCAAGGCATTCTCGCCGCCCTCGTTCGGCGCGGCATTACCGGCCAGGGCAGCCATATCGAAACCAGTCTGCTCGAAGCGCTGGTCGACTTCCAGTTCGAGGTGCTGACCACGCATCTCAACGATGGCCGCCGCTTGCCCAGACGCTCCAGCTTCCGCAGCGCGCATGCCTATCTCTCAGCACCTTACGGCGTCTATCCGGCCAAGGACGGTTACCTTGCCATCGCCATGACGCCGATCCCCAAACTCGCCGATCTCTTGTCGCTCCATGAGCTCGCGCCCTATCGCGACAAACCGGCATCCTGGTTCACTGCACGCGACGATATCAAGGCGATCATCGCGCAGCGCATCGCCACCAAGACCATCGACGAATGGCTCGCCGTCCTCGAGCCAGCCGACATCTGGTGCGCCAAGGTGCTGACCTGGCCCGAGATGCTGGCCAGCGATGGCTTCCAGTCGCTCGACATGCTGCAGACAGTGACGCGCGAGGATGACGTCTCGATCCTCACCACCAGCTCGCCGCTTCGGGTCGACGGCATCAGGGCCAAGGTCGAGCGGGCGGCACCGCGCATCGGCGAGCACAGCGCTGCGATCCGCGCGGAGTTCGGCCTGTGAGCCAGATGACGCTCCGCGGCATGACCTGGAGCCACCCGCGCGGCTACGACCCAATGGTCGCCTGCTCGGCGCTGTGGGAGCAGAAGACCGGCGTCGCCATCGAGTGGGACAAGCGCTCGCTGCAGGATTTCGAATCCTTCCCGGTCGAGGAACTGGCGCGCGCCTATGATCTGATCGTCATCGACCATCCGCATGTCGGCCAGATCACCGCGGAGCGCTGCCTCACGCCGCTCGATATCGCCGGCCGCGAAGCCGAGCGCGCAACGCTTGCCTCGGGCAGCGTCGGCCAATCCTATCCGAGCTACAGCTGGCAGGGACGGCAATGGGCCTTTCCCATCGATGCGGCAACGCAGGTCCAGGCCTGGCGACCCGATGCGCTCGATACGCCGCCGACGCGCTGGAGCGAGGTGCTCGACCTCGCCCGGCAAGGCCGCGTGCTGCTGCCGTTGCGGCCGCCGCATTCCCTGATGACCTTCTACACGCTGGCCGGCAATCTCGGCCACGCTTGCGCCACCGATCCGTCGGGCGATCTCATCGACAGCGAGACCGGCAGCGAAGTCTTCGAGGCAATGCGCGAGATCGCGGCGCTGGTCGATCCCACCTGCTTCGAGATGGATCCGATCGCCGTTTCCGAACGCATGGCTGAGGCCAACTCCCCCATCGTCTGCGCGCCCCTAATCTATGGCTACGTCTCCTATGCACTATCTGGTTTTCGCGCGCACCGCCTGGCCTTTGCCGATATCCCGGTGATCGGCTCCAATGGCCCGGTCGGATCGGCGCTCGGCGGTACAGGTATAGCCGTCTCGGCTTTCTCCAAGGCGAAAGACGCGGCCATCGATTTCGCCTACTGGGTTGCCAGCGGCGATGTTCAGCGCGGTCCCTACGCCGCTGCCGGCGGCCAGCCCGGCCATGCCGCCGCCTGGGAAGACCAGGCGGTCAACGCCGCGACCGGCAAGTTCTACAGCGACACGCGCGCGACGCTGGAAGGCGCATGGGTGCGGCCGCGCCATGACGGCTACATGGCGTTCCAACAGAAAGCATCCGACTGCATCATCGACGGCCTGATTTCAGGGCATCGGCCCGGTCGGGTCGTTGCCGATCTCAATCACCTGTTCCGGAAGAGTAGCCCGGCGCTAGGCGCTGGAGCCTGAACCCAGGAGGTACAGATGCGCTCCTCGCCACTAGGCGAGCGCTGTCCGTCCGCCGCTACAGCTTCCACATCCGCTTGGCATTGCCCGAAAGCAGTTTCGTCCGCTCATCAGCACTGGCGCCGGCGATCAGCGCATGCGTCGCCGCCACCCAGGTCGCAAGGCCGCCGCCGAGCGTGCACACCGGCCAGTCGCTGCCCCAGACGACGCGGTCCCAGCCGAAACTTCCGATCGTGTGTTCGACATAGGGGCGCAGACTTTCGACGGTCCACGAGCCGGCATCGGCATAGGCGACCACGCCGGAGATTTTGCCGATGACATTGGGCCGCCGCGCAATCTCGGCCATGTGTTCGCGCCATGGGTGCTCCGCATTGCCCTTGATATCGGGCACGCCGCAATGGTCGAGCACGAACTGCACATCGGGCGCGAGATCCACGAGCGCAATCGCGCGCGGAATCTGATGCGGCAGCACCACGAGGTCGAAGGTCAGGCCGGTGCCGGCAAGTCGTTTGATGTTCTCGCGAAACAGCGCGCTTTCCGAAAGCTCGTCGGGCATGACGTGCAGCACGCGGCGAAACCCCTTGACGAAAGGATCGGCCTGCTGGCGCTCGAGATAGGCGGCAAAGCCGGCCTCCTCCGGACGGCATGAAGCGATCGCGCCGCGCAGCAGACTGCCCTTCTGCAGCGACTGCGCCTTGACATGGTTGGTCTCCGCCTGGATGTCGGCCTGGTCGACATCGACCTCCATGTGCAAGGCCGCCTCGATGCCGGCGCGGCGGGCCTGCGTCGCATATTCCTGATGCGAAAAATCGCGATTGAGCGCCGGCACGCCGCCGAGCCAGGGATAGCGCAACGCCGACAGATCGATCAGGTGCAGATGGGTGTCGATGATCATGGTGGCGCTGTCCTCCTCGTCTATTTCAGATCATCTCACGGAGAAATCGTTCATTCAAATAAGAATTTCACTTCGATGGCTTGAAGGTTGACCCCGCCAGCTGCGACAGCTTTTCTGCCGCCGCCTGCAACAGCGCGATGGTCTTGGTGATGTCGGGCGCCTGGGGCGAATTGACCAGCGTGATGTAGGGCACCGAAAGGGCTGCGATCGCCTTGCCGTCCGATCCCAGCACCGGTGCCGACAGGTTGAACACGCCGGCGGTCTGCAGCGACGCCATCATTTCGTAGCCGCGCTCGCGGATCTGGTCGAGGCGGGCAAAGAATTCCGGCGACTGCGCCGGCTTGTCGGTGCTGCGGATATGCTCCGAAATCATCATCTGTCGCTCCTCGTCCGAGCGGAAGGCCAGCAGCACATGGCCCGAACCGGTGTCGAACAGGCTGATATGCGAACCGACGCGGATCGAGATGCCCCAATAGTCCGGTGCCTCCTGCTGCGCGATCACCACGGCCGAACCGCGGTCAAAGACCACCAATTGGTTGGCCTGCTGCGAGGTTTCGGCCAGCTCGCGCATCAGCGGCGTGGCAAAGGAGCCGAGCCTGCGCACCGGCGCATGCAACTGCGCCAGGCCGAACAGTTTCAGCGTCAGCGAGTAGCGATCGCCGTCGGGGCGCGTGACATAGCCGCGCCGCACCAGGCGGTCGAGCATGCGGTAGAATTCGTTCGGGCTGCGGTCGAGTTTTTTGGCGATTTCCGCCTGCGTCAGGCCGCCATCGACGCCGGCCAGCAGCTCGAGAATGTCTAGCCCCTTGTCCAGCGCGGGGGCGCGATAGCGGTCGTCGTCATCGTCCTCGGCCATGCTCACTCTCCAGTGAATTTCAAACTTCATATACGCATACCGATCGTCATCTGAAAGCACTTTCCGGCTTGACGCTACCATAAATGTTTTGTTTGTATATGAATGAAGACTGTCAATCGAATCCCACAACGGGTTCGACGCAGGCTCTTTGGGAGGAAACCAAATGAACAGACTGTTTTCCGGCCTGTCGGCCGGCGTGACATTGCTTGCTCTGTCTGCCAGCGTCGTCTTTGCCGGCGACCTGCCGGGCAAATTCGAGGGCGTCACCATCGACGCCAAGCTGATCGGCGGCCAGCAATATGAAGGCCTCTACGCGCGCATCGGCGAATGGGAAAAACTGACCGGCGCCAAGGTCAACGTCATCTCGAAGAAGAACCACTTCGAGCTCGACAAGGAAATCAAATCGGACATCGCCTCGGGCAGCATCAACTGGTGCGTCGGCTCCAACCACACCTCGTTCGCGCCGCAATATCCCGGGATTTACACCGATCTTGCCAAGCTGTTGCCGAAGGAGGAGATCGATGCCTTCGTTCCGGCCAACATCGCCGCCGGCACGCTTGACGGCAAGCTGGTGATGCTGCCGCGTGCCCAGTTCGACGTCTCCGCGCTCTATTACCAGAAGAGCCTCTATCAGGACGAAGCCAAGAAGAAGGCCTACAAGGACAAATACGGCGAGGAACTCGTGCCGCCGGATACGTTCGACGAGATGGCGCAGCAGGCCGAATTCTTCGCCAGCCCGCCGGATTTTTACGGCACCCAGTTTGCCGGCAAGGAAGAGGCGATCAACGGCCGCTTCTACGAGATGGTCATCGCCGATGGCGGCGAATATCTCGACAAGGACGGCAAGCCAGCCTTCAACTCGGAAGCCGGCGTGCATGCGCTCGACTGGTTCGTCAATCTCTACAAGGCCAAGGCCGTGCCGGCCGGCACCACCAACTATCTCTGGGACGATCTCGGCCAGGGCTTCGCCTCGGGCACCGTCGCCATCAACCTGGATTGGCCGGGTTGGGCGGGCTTCTTCAACGACCCGAAATCGTCCAAGGTCGCCGGCAACGTCGGCGTCAAGGTCCAGCCCAAGGGCTCGTCCGGCAAGCGCTCCGGCTGGTCCGGCGCGCATGGCTTCTCGGTGACCGAGAACTGCGCCAACAAGGAAGCCGCGGCTTCTCTGGTCTGGTGGCTGACCAATGAGGACAGCCAGAAGCTGGAGGCAGCCGCCGGCCCCCTGCCCACCCGCACCAAAGTGTGGGAATGGGACATCGAGCAGGCGAAGTCCGATCCTTACAAGACCGAAGTGCTGCAGGCCTTCCAGGAAGCCGCCAAGAACGCCTTCCCGGTGCCGCAGACGCCGGAGTGGATCGAGATTTCCAACGCCGTCTATCCTGAGCTGCAGGCCGCCATCCTCGGCGACAAGACCTCCAAGCAGGCCCTGGACGATGCGGCTGCCAAGGCCACCCAGATCCTCGAGGACGCCGGCAAGCTTTGATTTTTCCCTCGGGGGCGCGGCATCTCCAAAGGAGCGGCGCCCCCGAATTGTTTCCAACAGCAAGATGCTCTCTGATG
Organism: Mesorhizobium sp. P2_E7; assembly: GCF_056403855.1. Taxonomy (NCBI): domain Bacteria; kingdom Pseudomonadati; phylum Pseudomonadota; class Alphaproteobacteria; order Hyphomicrobiales; family Phyllobacteriaceae; genus Mesorhizobium; species Mesorhizobium sp. P2_E7. Next base: position 2,326,132 of record NZ_JBFUER010000001.1, read on the forward strand.
TCCCCTCGCCTGGTGGCTTGCGGCATCACGGCGCCAACCAGAACCGGATCGACATGAAAGGCTGGAAATCCTCGCCACCCTTCCTGCTTCTGCTGCCGGCCGTCATCGTGCTGGCGGCAGTGGTGGTGGTGCCGTTGCTGTTGTCGCTCTATTCCAGTTTCACGCCGTTCCGGCTGACGCGGCCGGAGACCTTCTGGGTCTTAATCGGCGCCCGCAACTACATCAACATTTTCACCAGCCGCGATTTCTGGGTCGCCTTCGCCCGCACCGTGGTGCTGCTCACGGTAGCGCTCAATCTGGAAATGCTGATCGGCCTCGGACTGGCGCTGCTGGTCGAGAAGGCATCGCGCGGACAGCGCCTGCTGCGCACCATCATGATGTTCCCGATGATGTTCTCGCCGATCCTCGTCGGCTTCCAGTTCAAGTTCATGTTCAACGACAATATCGGTCTGGTGAACAACGCGCTGCAGGCGCTTGGCCTGACCGACCGCGCCATCCCCTGGCTGATCGACGGCAACCTCGCCTTCATCGCCATCCTGACCGCCGAGATCTGGTCGTCGACCTCGGTATTCGCCATCCTGATCCTGGCCGGCCTGCTCGCCATGCCGCGCGAACCGGTCGAGGCGGCGCGCGTCGACGGCTGCACGCCGTGGCAGACATTCCGCTATGTCACCTGGCCGTTCATCATGCCGTTTGCCTTCATCGCCATGACCATCCGCTCGCTCGACGTGGCCCGCGCCTATGACATCGTCAAGATCATGACCGATGGCGGCCCGGCCGGCCGCACCGAGCTGGTCTGGACGCTGGTTGCCCGCACCGCCTACAGCGACGCCAAGATGGGGCTGGCCAACGCCATGGCCTACTTCTCGATCCTGCTGTCGATCGGCTTCACCGTCTATTTCTACCGCAAGCTCGCCGCGGCGCGCACCCAGATCGCGGCGGAGTGGTGACGATGGATCAGAACAGCATCCATCGCGTCCGCCGCCAGGCGCTCGGCATCGCCCACGGCGTCGGCCTGTTCCTGGCCATGCTGGTCATCTGCCTGCCCGGCATCTGGATCGTGCTGTCGTCGCTCAGGCCAACCGTCGAGATCATGGCCAAGCCGCCGGTCTGGATCCCGCAGGAGCTGTCGCTCGACGCCTACATCGCCATGTTCAGCGGCGTCGGCAAGGGCGGCATTCCGGTGCTCGACTATTTCCGCAATTCGCTGATCATCTCGGTGACCTCGACGGTGATCGCCATCGTCATCGGCATGGCCGGCGGCTATGCCTTCGCCCGCTATCGCTTTCGTGCCAAGTCGGCGATGTTTCTCGGCCTGATGCTGACCCGCACCGTGCCCGGCATTGCACTGTCACTGCCACTGTTCTTCGTCTATGCGCGGCTCGGCATCATCGACACCCATTTCGGCTTGATCCTGGTCTATGTCGCGCTCAACGTGCCGTTCACTGTCTGGCTCATCGACGGCTTCTTCCGCCAGGTGCCGAAGGACCTTGCCGAGGCCGCGCAGATCGACGGCTGCACGCGCTGGCAGGCGTTCTGGCAGGTCGAATTTCCGCTGGCCGGGCCTGGCATTGCCTCCGCCGGCATCTTCGCGTTTCTGACCTCGTGGAACGAGTTCGCGCTGGCCTCGCAGCTGACGCGCTCGATCAACTCCAAGACGTTGCCGGTCGGCCTGCTCGACTACACCTCAGAATTCACCATCGACTGGCGTGGTATGTGCGCGCTGGCCGTGGTCATGATCATACCGGCGCTCACGCTTACCTTCATCGTCCAGAAACACCTCGTCGGCGGCCTCACCTCCGGCGCGGTGAAAGGCTGACATGGCAACCGTATCCCTGAAAAACCTTAGCAAGAATTATGGCCCGGTCGCGGTCGTGCACGGCATCGACCTCGAGGTCGCCGACCGCGAATTCATCGCGCTCGTCGGCCCGTCCGGCTGCGGCAAGTCGACGACGCTGCGCATGATCGCCGGCCTCGAGGACATCAGCGGTGGCGTGATCGAAATCGGCGGCCGCAAGGTCAACGATTCGCCGCCGCGCTCGCGCAACATCTCGATGGTGTTCCAGTCCTACGCGCTCTATCCGCACATGACGGTGCGCGAGAACCTTGGCTTCTCGCTAAAGATCGCGGGCGCGGCCAAAGAGGAAATGGACCGCCGCGTCGCCGAGGCTTCCGGCATCCTCGGCCTCGATGCGCTGCTGGAGCGACGGCCGTCGCAGCTGTCGGGCGGCCAGCGCCAGCGCGTCGCCATGGGCCGCGCCATCGTGCGTGACCCTGATGTCTTCCTGTTCGACGAGCCGCTCAGCAATCTCGACGCCAAGCTGCGCACGCAGATGCGCACCGAGATCAAGAAGCTGCACGCCAAGGTGCAGTCGACGGTGATCTACGTCACCCACGACCAGGTCGAGGCGATGACGCTGGCCGACCGCATCGTCATCATGCGCGACGGCTTCATCGAGCAGGTCGGTACGCCAGACGAAGTGTTTCGCCGGCCGGCGACACGCTTTGTCGCCGGCTTCATCGGCTCGCCGCCGATGAATTTGCACGAAGCGACGGTCGACAACGGCGAGCTGCTGTTTGCCAGCGGCGAGCGCTTGCCCTTGCCCGGCCAGTTCAAGGCAAACACCACCGCCGGTGACAAGGTCGTTTTCGGGCTGCGGCCGGACGACATCTACCCGACCGGCCATGGCCTCAACTCCGGTGCCGATACCGATGTCCATCAGGTCGAGCTGCCCGTCACGGTCACCGAACCGCTCGGCAACGAGACGCTGGTGTTCGCCGAATTCAACGGCACAGACTGGGTGTCGCGCATGCTCAACCCGAAGCCGCTCAAGGCCGGCGACAGGGTGAAGATGAGCCTCGATTTGTCGCAGGCGCATCTGTTTTCCGCCGCAACCGGCAAGACATTGCGGAGCTGACCGACATGGCGAAAATCGAAAAAGTCGAGCTGCGCATCGTCGACCTCGTGCCCAAGGTCAAACGCACCGACGCCATCCAGAGTTTCGTCAGCCAGGAAACACCGATCGTCACCATCACCGATGCCGACGGCACGGTCGGCACCGGCTACAGCTACACGATCGGCACCGGCGGCTCCTCGGTGATGCGGCTGCTGTCCGACCATCTGGCGCCGCGCCTGATCGGCCGCGACGCCGACCAGATCGAAGCGATCTGGCACGAGCTCGAATTCGCCACCCACGCCACCACCATCGGCGCCATTACCGCAATCGCGATTGCCGCCATCGATACGGCCCTATGGGACCTGCGCGCGAAGAAACAGAACCTGCCATTGTGGAAGCTCGCCGGCGGCGCCAAGGACCGCCGCCCGCTCTACACCACCGAAGGCGGCTGGCTGCACATCGAGACACAGGCACTGGTCGACGATGCGCTCGCCGCCAAGGCGAAAGGCTTTCGCGGCTCGAAGGTCAAGATCGGCAAGCCGCATGGTTCTGAAGATCTCGCTCGCCTCTCGGCGGTGCGCAAGGCGGTCGGTGACGGCTACGAAATCATGACTGATTGCAACCAGGGTTTTTCCGTCGACGAAGCGATCCGCCGTGCGGAACGCCTGCGCGACCTCGACCTCGCCTGGATCGAGGAACCGCTGCCGGCCGACGACATCGACGGCCATGTGCGACTGTCCAATGCGACGTCGACGCCGATCGCCATCGGCGAGTCGCTCTACTCGATCCGGCATTTTCGCGAATACATGCAAAAGGGCGGCTGCTCGATCGTGCAGGTCGATGTCGGCCGCATCGGCGGCATCACCCCCTGGCTGAAAGTGGCGCATGCCGCCGAGGCCTTCGACATTCCAGTCTGCCCGCACTTCCTGATGGAACTGCATGTCAGCCTCGCCTGCGCTGTTCAGAACGGACGATATGTCGAGTATATTCCGCAGCTGGACGATTTGACCGGCAAGAAGATGCGCATCGAGAATGGTGAGGCGCTGGCGCCTGACGAGCCCGGCATCGGTATCGACTGGGACTGGGACGCGGTCAAGGCAAAGAGCATCGCCGAATTCACCACGACGATTGCCAAATAGGGAGCCGGCACATGCAGCGGATGGGAATGGTGCTCGGCCTCAAGCCGGAAAAGGTCGAGGAATATGTCCGTCTGCACGCTGCCGTGTGGCCCGACGTGCTGACCATGATTTCGGCCTGTAACATCAAGAATTATTCCATCTACCTGAAGCGGCCGGAGAACCTGCTGTTTTCCTATTTCGAATATCACGGCACCGACTACGCCGCCGACATGGCGAAGATGGCTGCCGATCCGAGGACGCAGGAGTGGTGGGCCGTCTGCATGCCGTGTCAGGAGCCACTGGCGACGCGCAAGGACGGTGAGTGGTGGGCGTCGATGGATGAAGTCTTCCATCATGACTAACGGCGGTTTTGACCCGGCCTCGCTCGTTCAGTCCTGGCCAAGGCCATCAAAGCCCCGGCCGATTGTGACTTTCGGCGCGGGTTCGATTGTCGGCGACGCGCATTTCCCGGCCTATCACAAGGCCGGCTTTCCGATCGCCGGCCTCTACGATCCGGACCAGGCCAAGGCGCAGGCCCTGGCCGAAAGATGGGGCCTAGGGGCATTCAGCACAGTGGAAGAAGCGGCAGCGGTCAAGGACGCGATCTTCGACCTTGCGACGCCGCCGGCACGGCACGCCGAAATTCTGAAAGCCCTGCCTGACGGCGCGGTCGCGCTGATCCAGAAGCCGATGGGAAACTATCTCGGCGAAGCCACCGAAATCCTCGAAATCTGCCGTACGAAAAATCTAAAGGCAGCGGTCAATTTCCAGCTACGCTTCGCACCGATGATGCTGGCGCTGAAAGACGCCATCGCCAGGGGCTGGTTGGGCGACATCGTCGACTTCGACGCCTGGCTGGCGCTGGCGACGCCGTGGCAACTGTGGGAGTTCCTGCTCAAGGCGCCGCGCGTCGAGATCGCCATGCATTCGATCCACTATCTCGACCTGATCCGGCAGTTGCTCGGCGACCCGCACGGCGTGCACGCCAAGACGCTCGGCCATCCCAACCATAAGGTGGCGCAGACCCGCACCAGCGCCATCCTCGACTATGGCGACACCGTGCGCTGCGCGCTGTCGATCAATCACGATCACAAATTCGGCCGCCGGCATCAGGTCTGCGAATTCCGCATCTGCGGCACCGAGGGCGCGGCCTATCTCAAGCTCGGCTTGAACCTGGACTATCCCACCGGAGAGCCGGACATTCTGGAGATCTATCCGAAGGGCGGAACGGACTGGGTTGCGGTGCCGCTGGCCGGCGAATGGTTTCCGGATGCCTTTGTAGGCCGCATGGCCAATGTCCAGCGTTTTGCCGCCGGCGAGGACAACGAGTTGATAAGCTCCGTCGAGGACGCCTGGAACACCATGGCGCTAGTCGAGGCGGCCTATAAATCGAGCGCGGCGCCGGCGACGCCGATCGCGGAAAGACCCTGATGGAACAGATCCAGTATTTCGAGGACTATCAAATCGGCTCGTCGCGCCTGACCAGCGGCCGCACCATCACCGAGACCGACTTCATCGTCCATGCCGGCCACACCGGCGATTTCTTCCCGCATCACATGGACGCCGAGTTCATGAAGACGACGCCGTTTGGCCAGCGCATCGCGCATGGCACGCTGGTCTTCTCGGTCGGCGTCGGGTTGACGGCAAGCGTCGTCAATCCTGTCGCCTTCTCCTACGGCTACGACCGGCTGCGCTTCATCAAGCCGGTGTTCATCGGCGACACGATCAAGACCCGCACGACGATCACCGCCAGGGAAGATGATCCGAAGCGGCCGGGCTCAGGACGGATCATCGAGCGCTGCGAAGTGATCAACCAGCATGGCGAAGTCGTGCTGGCCGCCGACCACATCTACATCGTAGAGCGTCGACCGGTGCCCAACGCATAACAGGTCGTCTGCCCGCTCAACCCCGCTTCGGGATCTCTTTGTCCTCGAGCAGCAATGTCAGCCCCATGGCGACGAAGTAGAGTGCCGCCACCCAGATGAACATCACGTTGAACCCACTGGAGTAATGGTCGAGCACCACTTCACGGATCGCGTCCGGCAGGCTCGACGCGAGGTGCGGGGTCAACCCGTTCAGGCCCTGCGGCAAAAGGGCCGCAGCATCGGCGGGGAGCTCTGATGTCTGCCGGTTCAGCGCCCAGATCATCACCGCGCCGTTCAGCGCCAGTCCAAGCGATGCTCCGAGCGTCCGCGCCTGCGTGATCAGCGAGGTCACCGCGCCGATGTCCTGCAGGGGTGCTGCCGCCTGGATCGCCACGATCAGCACCTGGAACTGCAGACCCATGCTGATCCCGAACACAGCCATCATCGTCGCCAGCACCCAGATCGGCGTGTGCTGGTTGGTGATGACGAAGCCCAGCATCAGGAACCCGCCAATGGCCATCGCCACCACCGGCATCCATTTGTAGCGTCCGGTTGCGGCAATCACCCGCCCGGCCACGATCGAGATGACCATCGACGTCAGCGACGCCGGCAGGAACAGGAAGCCGACTTCGGCCGGGCTCAGCCCCGTCAGCGTCTGCATGTAGAGCGCGAAATAGAAGAACATGCCCAGCGTCACCGTTCCGGCGACCAGCGACACGCCCGAAACGATGCTGACCGTCGAATTGCCGAACAGCCGCAACGGCACGATCGGCTCTTCCGCCCGGCGCTCGACCATGATGAACAGGGTGATTGCGACCAGTGCGAGAAGCGGCAGCGCGAAGGTGAAGAGGTCCGGCCCGGTAGGGTCGAGCACGTGATAGCCCCAATAGACGATTGATGTCGTGCCGATGGCGAGCAGCGCACCGCCTAGATAGTCGATGCGGTGCCGCTTCTCGTTAAACCGGCTGCCCATGGCGAACGCCAGCACCGCCATCACGGCGATGCCGATCGGCAGGTTGACCAGGAACACCCAGCGCCAGCCGAACAGGCTGGTGATGTAACCGCCGGCCAGCGGGCCGAGCACCGACGACAGCGCGAACACCGCCGAACTGTAGCCCTGGTATTTCGCGCGGTCGCGCGGTCCGAACAATTCGCCGATCATGGCAAAGGCCGACACCATCAGGCCGCCTCCGCCGATGCCCTGCAGCACGCGCGCGGCGATCAGACTTTCCATCGACCACGCCATGCCGCAGACCAGCGAACCCACGAGAAACAGGCCGATTGCCGTCAGCACCACATTCTTGCGGCCATACATATCGCCGAGCTTGCCGTAGAAGGGCGAGACCGCGGCCGTCGAGAGCAGATAGGCAGCACCCACCCAGCCGAACAAATGCAGATTACCCAGTTCGCCGGCAATGGTGGGCAAGGCCGTGACGACGATCTGCATGTCGATCGTGGCCATGAACATGGCGATCAACGCACCGAAATAGACGACCAGTGTCGTCAGATCAGGCCTGGCTTCGGCCTCAACCGGCGCCGCATTCGGCAGCGTCTGCTCGACAGTCATTGAGGTCTCCGTAACTTGGGGCGCGATTTATGTGCCCACGGCCGAGAGGTGTCAAATAGGCGATAACGCTATGCCTGGACGCAGTCCGTCCGGTTTAACAGGAAGTGCCCCAGCGCACCGTGCAGTCGTGGATGATCGTCGTCGCGACCTGGTCCGCCGGGTCGCGTGCGATCAGGTCGACGATGCTGTCGGACCCGGAGGTGGTACAAACGGCGGGGCCTTCGTTGATATCGCCGCGACAAATGGGCGCCTCCACGATCCGGATTCAAACGAGTGACAACTTTGACCGATGGTACTACCCCATCCCTGCTGAGACTGCCGCGACGGCGAGGAAGCAAGCGAGATTCCCGAACGACCAAATCATACTTGTACTTAAGCGGTAACTCATATGAAGCAGATACACTTCTTCGCACGGCGCCTTGCCGGCTTCATCCCCGCCAGAGAAAGACCGGGCATTTCTTGCCGCCCTATTTCAGCGTCGTGAGTTGAATGCAGCAATCGCCACCACCAACCCTGTGGATAGACTCCAAATCCCCCCATCAATTCAAGCGCTCAACCTCAGGACGTCCTAGACTAAAGCCCTTGGGGAATCGGGCGTATGGCAATCGGGTCAAGCAATCGCGTAATCTTGTGCCTGATGATGCTTGCTGTTGCCGGTTGTACGTCCGCGCCGGGCAAGGATTTTTTCACCGAGACCATCGACAGCCTGCACGCCAAGAACTCACCCTTGCGGGCAGGATACACCGGACCGTCCACCGTCACCTCGGCCGCAGCCGCCGGGCAGCGCTTCAACGGCGCGCAGTATCAGGGGTCCGGCCAGTTCGTCTCGTCCAGCGCCCCGGTCACAAGGGTGACGACAGACGGCTCGGGCCAGTTCGAGCTCAATTTGGTCAACGCGCCTATCGCCGACGCGGCCAAGGCGGTGCTGGGCGACGCGCTGCACCTTAACTACATCGTCGACCCGCGCGTGCAAGGCACGGTGACGCTGCAGACCTCGCAGCCGGTGTCGAAGGACGCGCTGGTCGATATACTGGAATCGGCGCTTGCCGTGAACGCCGCGGGCATCACCAAGCGCGCCGGCACCTACCAGATCGTGCCGCTGTCCGAGATCATGTCCAACACACCGCCGGTCAGCGTGCCTTCGGTGTCGCCGTCGGGTCCGGGCGTCAAGGTGCAGGTGCTGCAGCTGCAATACATCGCCGCCGACGAGATGAAGACCATTCTCGAGCCGATCACCCGCCAGGGCTCGGTGCTCAGGGTCGATGCCACCCGCAACCTGATCACCGTCGCCGGCAATGACAGCGACCTCAATGCCATCCGCGAGGCGGTGTCGGTGTTCGACGTCGACTGGATGCGCGGCATGTCGGTCGCGCTGCATCCGCTAAAGACCTCCAAGCCGGAAGCCGTCGCCGCAGAGCTCGATTCCATCTTCGGCACCAAGGACGGGCCGGGCGCCAAGCTCATCCAGTTCATTCCCAACGACCGGCTGAATTCGGTGCTGGTGATCACCTCGCGTCCGGCCTATCTCACGCGGGCCGCAAGCTGGATCAACAAGCTCGACAGGCTGGCCGAGTCCAACGAGGACCAGCTTTTCGTCTACCAGATTCAGAACCGCCCGGCCAAGGAACTGGCCGCTGTGCTGAGTTCGGTTCTCGGAACCTCGGTCAAGACCGAAGGCGATTCCGGCGGCTCGAACGTCTCGCCCGACCAGACACCGATCGCCATGCAGTCGGATGGCGTCACCCCGGTGCCATTGACCGGACCGTCGCCTTCGCTGCCTCAGCAGGACGGACAGCCGCCCGCCCACGCCACCGTCGTCGCCGACATCGAAAACAACGCGCTGCTGATCCAGACCACGGCACGCGACTACGAACGTATCGAGCAGATCCTGGCCAAGGTCGACGTGCTGCCGACACAGGTCATGCTGGAAGCCGTCATCGCCGAAGTCACCCTCAACGACGATCTGAAATACGGCCTGCGCTGGTTCTTCGAAAATGGCGGCACGAAGATATCGGTGACCGACGTGGCCAAGGGGGCTGCGGCCGCCACTCTGCCGGGTTTCAACTGGAGCTATGCCACCGACAACATCCAGGTGACGCTGAACGCGCTTTCCAAGGTCACCGACGTCAACGTTATTTCGGCGCCGACCATCATGGCGCTGAACAACCAGAAGGCGATATTGCAGGTCGGCGACCAGGTGCCAATCTTGACCCAGCAATCGCAAGACACCGGGAATGGCTCTGCGCCGATCATCAACTCGGTCCAGATGAAGGATACCGGCGTGATCCTGACAGTGACGCCGCGCATCAACAATGCCGGCCGGGTCATGCTCGACATCCAGCAGGAGGTCTCCAACGTCACCAAGACGGAGAGCTCCGATATTGATTCACCAACCATCCAGCAGCGCAAGATCCAGACCCGCGTGCTGGTCAATGACGGCGAAAGCCTGGCGCTGGGCGGTCTCATCCAGCAGAACAACAGCGTCGGCCGCACGCAGGTGCCGATCCTCGGCGACATCCCGATACTCGGCAATGTGTTCAAGCAGAAGGAAGACGGCATCAAGCGCACCGAGCTGATCATCTTCATCCGGCCGCATGTCGTGCGCGACATCAACGAGGCGCGCGAGGTGACCGACGAATTCCGCGGCAAGATCAGCCTGCAGACGCCGATCCAGAAGCGCCGCGGCGGCACCAAGCTGCAGCAGGATTTGAAGAGGCTTGCCTATTGATCACGCCCGCGCACCCATCGCTCCTGCTGGCCGCCACGATCGCCCTGGTGGCAATTCTCGCCGCGATTTCGATCGCCGATTTCCGCCGCCAGATCATCCCGGACGGCTTGAACCTTGCACTGGCTGCCATCGGCCTTGGTTATCAAGGAGCCGCCGGAGCGGACGGCCTGCCGCTGCATCTCCTCTTCGCCGCAGTAACGTTCGCCGCTGCCTGGTTGTTGCGGCGCGGCCACTTCCTGATGACCGGTCGGATCGGGCTCGGCCTCGGCGACGTCAAGATGCTGGCCGCCGCCGCATGCTGGATCGACCCGCTGCTGTTGCCGGTGCTGCTGTTCACCGCCAGCGCCACCGCGCTGCTTTTCGTCGGTGGGCATGTGGTTGCGACTGGACCGGCAGCCGCACGGGCCCGCATCGCCTTCGGTCCGTTTATCGCCATCGGCCTCGGCTCCAGCTGGGTGCTGGAACAATATGCCGGTTTGAACATGGGACTGCTCTGATGATCACGCTGCGCTTTAACCAAGCTTCCGATAAATCCGCCCGCAACCGCGACACCAGCGAAAGCGGCTTCACGCTGGTCGAGCTTCTGGTGGTGCTCGCCATCATCGCCTTGATCGCGACGCTCGCCGCCCCTCAGGTGCTGCGCTATCTCGGCTCGGCCAGGACCAACGCCGCCAAGGCGCAGATCCGCAACATCGAAAGCGCGCTCGAACTCTACTATGTCGACAACGCCAAATACCCAACCGATGAAGAGGGCCTCGCCGCGCTGGTCACACAACCCGCCGGCGAAGCACGCTGGAACGGGCCCTATCTCAAGGGCGGTCTCAAGGATCCCTGGGGCAAGCCCTATTCCTATGAGGTGAAGGCCGATGCGAGTGGCGTGGTCATCCGCACACTTGGCAAGGACGGCAAGCCGGACGGCACCGGCGAGGACCAGGACATCACCAACTGATCCCGTGATTGACCCCGGCTGAACCAAGGCCGGGTGGATCATGCCCCTCCCTTCGCCGGCGGCGGTTGGACAGCCGCCAGGTCGAGGCGGGCAAAGCCTGCCGACGAATAGGTCGCGCCGTCCCTCACCACCGAGATGGTGAAGCGCACGGCGGCGGGCAGACGCCGCGGCTCGGCCCAGCTCGCGGACCATGACGGGACTTTGGCCGACCCGTCGAGATACTCGAACCTGACCGCGCTGACGCCGGCGATCAGCCGCACCGGTTCGCCCTCGGTCGCTTTGGCGGCATCGCTGCCGCGTCGGATCTTCTGGACGATGGTCAGGTCTCTGCCGAGCGAAACGGCGATCTCACGCAGTGCGGAGGATTTGAAGCCGATGGCCTGAACGGCGTTGAACTCGATGCGTGCGCTTGTCCCACTGAGATAAACCACCTGGTCTGGCGTCGATTGCGACAGCGGCAGCGGCTCGGCGCTGCCGATCGCTGTCTCGAGAAACCGCGCCGCGGCATCGACCTCCATCTGCATCTCGGTCGTCTTCTGGATGCGCATCATCGTGCGTGCCTGTCCGAGAAAGACGATCATCAGCGCGGAGATCACTCCGATCATCGCCAACCCGACCAGCACGTCGATGAGCGCGAACCCGTCGATGGATGCCGATGATTTGGGCCGGCCGGTGCGGAAGAGAATACGCCACCCAGATGGCGGACGATGCTCTTGAGCCCGGATCAGCCGCAGGATCATTGCGGGCCCTTCACCGGCACGAAGGTCAGGAATGGCTGGCCGGCGCCGTTGGTTCTGGCAATGACGACGGCGGCCATCCTTGCCTTCGACACCACGATCGGGCGCGCCTGCAACCGCCAGCCGGATTGCACCCGCTCGCCTGAACCGTTTGTCCCGGCCTCGTAGTTCGCCAGCATGATGCGCGCTGCCCTCGCCGCTTCGATCTGCGCCTTGGCGGTGGCGATGCTGCGGCTGGCGAGCACGATCGACTGGCTGGCAATGCCCAGAACCAGCGCCAGGATCGTCATGGCGACGATCATTTCCAGGATCGAAAATCCGTCTTCGGGAGAAGGCTCGGTCATGGCAGCGCCCGCCATGTTGGCAGCCCGGTCAGCCAGTTGACCGCAATGCGCGCGGTCCGCCCTTTTTGCTGCAGCGAGATGTCCATGCCGGACGCGCTGCCGTCAGGCAGGAAAGTCAGCACCGTCTGGCGGTCGGCGACGACCGTCTCTTGACCGGTGACCACAGTCAGTTTGACATCGTCCGGCAAGGCGAAAACATCGCGCTCGCCAAAGCGGATGGTGCGGGCGCCGAGGTCGACGAGGACCTGCTTCGGCCGCGCGGTGGCGATTGCCGAGGTGCGCGACAGGCGCAGCCGCATGGTGATCTCGCCGGCCATCGCCTCCAGGGATTTGCTGCGATAGTGGCTGACCAGCCCCGGTGCGGCAATAGTCGCGACCAGCGCCATGATCGCCAGCACCACCAGCATTTCGACCAGGGTGAACCCGGCCTCCGTCTGCTGGTTGGCTTCCGGGGCGACGGTCATTGCAGCGCCAGATCGTTGATCGAGAGGATCGTGGTCATCACCGAGATGACCAGGCTGCCGACGAGGAAGCCGAGCGAAATCGTCAGCGCCGGCGTCAGCAGTTTCAGCACCGTGTCGATCCGCCGTGTCAGCGTCAGCTGCAGCATTTTGGCGGCGCGGTCCAGCACCACCGGCAACGCGTTCGCCTCCTCGCCGAGCGAGACCAGCGACATGGTCGCATGATCGAAAATCCCCGCCTTGACAACAGCGCCATGCAGGCGCGCGCCATTGGCGACATTGTCTTCGATCGAGGCAAAGCTTGCCGCCAGCGAGCTTTGCTTCGACACATTGGCGGCAAGCCCAAGCGCCTCGGTCATCGCCACGCCATTGCCGAGCAGCAGGGCCAGAGTTTCAAGGTAGCGCGCAATGACGGCATCCCGGACCAGCGCACCGATCAGCGGGATCTTCAACACCGCGTGCGAGACCTGTCTTCTGGCGCCTGCCGAGCGGGATATCAGGAGATAGGACAAGAGGCTGAGCACTGCAGCCAGCGGGAAGACGAAGGGATAGTCACGAAACACCGTGCCGAACACAGACAGCATTTTCATGGTGAACGGCTTGGGGGCGGACGATCCTTCGAAGATCGGCTCCAGCGCCGGCACCAGCACCGTCGCCAAAATGACCAGCGCCCCACTCATCACCAAAAGCAGAAAGGCGGGGTAGGCCAGCGCCTCGCCGATTGCCGCGCGGCGCTTGGCGGTGGCCTCGAATGTGTCCGCCAGGCGCTGGCAGATATAGGCCATCTTGCCGCTGCGCTCGCCGCTGGCGAGAAGCGCAGCGACATCGGAGGTGATGCCTGGCAGGGCGGCAAAGGCCTCGGCGATCGGCCGCCCGCCGGTCGTTAGATCGAGCACCGATTGCAGCTGCTGGCGGCGCTGGCCATTGGCTTCGCCCGCGATGACCGCGCCGAGCGCACGGTCGACGGTGAAGCCGGCATTGAGCAGCACCGAAAGTTCGGAAAACAGCCGGCTGAGATCGACCTTCCTGGTAAAGGTCAGCACGCTGCGCCCCGGCAGACGCAGCTTCGTCTTGTCGCTGCTCACCGGCGCGAGGTGATAGGAACGGCGGCCCTGCTGTGCCAGCTTGCGCGCCGCTTCCTGCTTGGTCGAGGCATCGAGAACACCGGTCTCGGTGCTGCCGTCGACGAGATAGGCGCGATAGGCAAAGGCCGGCATCAGCCACCTCCGGCGAGATCGATGACGCGCCGGACCTCGTCCATCGTGGTAACCTCGGCGCGGGCAAGTGCAGTGGCATGGACCGACATCGGCACGAGGTCGTCCTCCGCCGCTATGCGGCCGATCTCCATTTCGCCGGCGCCCTGGTCGATCAGCTCGGCAATGCGCGGCGACACTTGCAGCATTTCATAGGTCACCGTGCGCCCGCTATAGCCGGAGCCGTTGCAGGTGCGGCAGGGCGAGCCGGCCTGCTCGACGCCATGGCAGGCCGGGCAGACACGGCGCAACAGCCGCTGCGCGATGACGCCGCGGATCGTCGCGCCCAGGAGATAGCCGTCTATGCCCATGTCGCGTAGCCGCGTCAGCGCGCCGGCCGCACTGTTGGTGTGCAGCGTCGAGAACACCAGATGGCCGGTGAGCGCCGCCTGCACCGCGACCTGCGCCGTCTCGCGGTCGCGGATCTCGCCGAGCAGGATGATGTCCGGGTCCTGGCGCAGGATCGAACGGAGTGCTGCGGCAAAGTCGAGGTCGATCGCCGGATTGACCTGCAGCTGGGTGATCCCGGCCATGCGGTATTCCACCGGATCCTCGACGGTGAAGATCTTGACGTCCGGCCGCGACCGCTCGGCGAGGATCGAATAGAGCGTCGTCGTCTTGCCGCTGCCGGTCGGCCCGGTGATCAGCACGATGCCATTGGCGGCTTGCGACATGGAGCGGATCTTGGCCTGCGCGGCAGCGTCGAAGCCGAGCTTCTCCAGCTTCAGCTCGACGCCGGCGCGGTCGAGAATGCGCAGCACGATGGCCTCGCCGTGAATGGACGGAATGACCGAGACGCGCAAATCGACATCCCGACCGCGCACGGCAATGCGCATGCGCCCGTCCTGCGGCAGACGGCGTTCGGCGATGTTCAGCCGCGATAGGATTTTTATGCGCGTGGAGATGCCCGACAGCATCGCAATCGAGGCAGTGTCGACGGTGGACAGCATGCCGTCATGCCGGAAGCGGATGCGGACGTGATCCTCGAGCGGCTCGATGTGGATATCTGTGGCTCTGGCATCCACCGCCTTGTGGATGGTCTCGGCGACGAAGCGTACGATCGGCGCCTCGCGGGCGAAATCCTTTAGCCGTTCGAGATCGTCAGGACCAAAATCCATGATCTCGCCGGTAGCACCGCCATTGGAGACGGCCGCCAGCGCCGATTGCTCGATACGGTCGATGCATTCGGCAATCACGCGCCTCGGCAAGATGCGCAGCGAAAGCGTCCGCTCATAGTGGAAAGCGAGCGCATCGATGGTGGCCGACGCGAACGGATCGGCGACGGCGACGACCAGCCGCTCGGCATCCATCTGCAAAGGCAGGATGGCGTTTTCCCGGAGATAGGCGAGCGGCACGCCGGCCAGCATTTCGGCGCTGACCTGCTCCGGGATTTCCACCGGCATTGGCGCTTCGAGATAACGGCTGAGGCTGTTGGCAAGCTCCTGCTCGCCGATCAGCCCGAGTTCGGTCATCACCGTGTCGAAGGGATGCCCGGATGTCCGCGACGCTCCCAAGGCGCGCTGCGCGGCGTGCGCAGTCAGCACCTTCTCACCCTCGAGAAAAGCGAGAAACGCCTCGATCCCCTTGGTCTGGGCGGACGCGTTCATACGCTCCACCTCGCCAGCAATTGCGCGGCCTCAGTACCGAACAGCGCCTCGCAGCCGGCGGTGACCACGGCTGCCGACAGCGCTGTGGCATCGCCGGCCGGGCTGCGTGAGACGCGCGAGAACGGCGACGGGCCCGCCTGCGATTTCTCGATAATGAAGCCGGCCTCGCCTGTGATGCCGGAGCCGTCCCGCCTGACAACGACGTCAACCGTGTAGGCCGATGTGTCGGTCGCGCCCACAACGACCGAAGCGTTGGGGCCGCCGGTGAGAACAGCGCGAAGCCGGCGCGGCGCCCGGTCGGCGCTGATCGTGCCGCGCTTGGAGTTGACGGTGAAAATCCCCTGCAGGCTGCGCAGCGGGATTTGCGCAAGCGCGGAAAACTCCTGCAACTCAGATACGGATTCGAACGGCGCCTCTTTATCCTCAGGCGGGCCGACCGGGCTTCTGGCCTGGGGCAGGCCGGCGAACAGTTTGGCGCTGTCGCGAAACCGGATCGCGGCCTTGGCCAGTTCGTCCGACATCTGCTGCTCGAAGCCAAGCGCGGCAAAGCCCAGCCCCAGCAGGCGGTCGTCGGCGGCATTGAGATCGATCAGTCCGCCATGATCCTGGACGCGCAGGATAAAGCTGTATTTTCCCGACCGGCAAGCGGCCGGCGTGGAATCCAGCGGCAGCTTTTCCGTGGCCTGCTCCGCGGTCAGTTCGCTCGCAACCACATTGCTCAGCCCCTCGGCAAGCAGCGACAGGCGCTCCTGCTCCAGCTCGTTGTTGGCGATCATCAGCCGCGTCCTGGCGGTGACGGCGAAGGGCACGACGATGGCCGAGACAATCAGCATGAACACCAGCACCGCGACCAGCGAAAAGCCGGCGCTTGCGCTATCAGCATCTGCGTCGTCGAGCCAATCGCATATGGAGCTCCCCCTCTCCGTCTCGGCTTCGCCGAGCCACCTCTCCCCCATTTCATGGGGGCGAGGAAACGCTGACCTCCGAGGGCGCGACCTCGAAAAGCGTGGGTTCCTCGCCCCCACGAAGTGGGGGAGAGGTGGCCGCGCAGCGGACGGAGAGGGGGCGGCGCTGCCGTATGTGATTGTCCTGCCTGCACTCCCGGGAGCTGCGCGCCCGCTCATAGCTGCGGCTCAGCCGGTGGAGGCGGCGGCGGCGGGGCTGGCGGCGGGTTCGTCCATGGCGGATTCAGCAGGATGCGCGCCACCTTGCCGTCCCTCTCCAGCACGGCCTGATCCCTGTCGATCGCCGAGACTGTCCAGCCATCGACGGTCTCGCCACTGGCATACCAGACCGCTTCGTCTTTGCCGGCGACGCGCAGCAGCGCTTTTCCCGCTCCGCCCTGAATGCTGATGCCCAGCAGCGATGGCGCAGCCGCCGGCGCGACGTCGACCGGCGCCGGCGCCTGTTCGACAGGCGCCACGGCAACCTCAACCGCCGGCGGCGTTGGCGGCGGCACGATCTTCCGCCGCGTCGGCGTGAACAGCGGCCGCTGGAACGTCTCGCTGAAATCGCCGGCCTCGGGAAATTGCAGCGCTCCCGTCGCCGATGCCGGGCCGCCATCATGCCCCTTGCCGGAAGCGATCGGCGTGATGTCGATCGGTGTGTTGTAGAGCGCGACATTGACGAGGGAGAGAACCGCGATACCTCCAGCAATCGCCAGGGCCGCGAACCTGCCGCTCATGGCTTGGCCCCGCCAGGTGCGGCTTGCGTTTGCAGCGGGCCGTAAAACAGGATCTCGGCAGACAGCTCGGGGTCGCCGGTGCGCCCGGCGGCGGGGCTGACATCGGTGGTGCGCAGCGTCGCCTCGCGGATGAACAGCACCGGCAGCGAGGTCTCCAAGGCGAGCACTGCGTTGTGGATGCCTTCCAGCGGCCCCGACAGATTGACCCGCAGCCCGATGAAATCGACGCCGCCTTCGCTCAGCACCGGGGCATTGCCCGCCGACAGCACGCTGACGCCATTGGCGGCGGCGATGGCGTTGAGCCGCGTCTGCAGCCCACCGCGAATGATCGCTTCGCTCTCGCCGGTGAGGAATTCGGGCGTGGCCGCCGCCACCGGGCTGGCGTCGCTGTCGAGGCGCTTGGCCAGGGCCGCCACGTTTTGCAGCTGGCCGAGCAGCGCGCGCTTCTCCTCGATCCCGGCGCGCGCCGAGGCGACACTGTCGAATGCCGCGAACACCAGCCAGGCGCACAGACACGCCGCCACCGCCGCCAGCGCCAGTGCGATCAGGCGGCGCAGCGGCGGGCTGGTGTTGAGGATGGCGGAGAGCATCAGAGCGCTCCGATCTTGGCCGAGATGGTGAAATGTTCGCCGTCCTGTCCGGGTACCTTGACCACGGGTGCGGCAAATTCAGGCGCCGAAAACAGCGGCGAGGCATCGATCGGCTGGATCAGTTCGGCTGCCGACGTGGAAAAGCCGGTGATGGTCAGGTCGTCGCCCTTGGCGGAGAGATCGGTCAGCCAGGCCGTGTCAGGCAGCAGATGCGTGAGTTCGGCCCAGACCCGCACCAGCGACGCCGTGGTCTTCTTCTCCTGGCGGATTTTCTCGACCCGCTCGATGCCGGCCTGGCGCTTCTGCAGCGACGCGCGTGCCGTCTTGGCCAGCACCTGCGCATCAGCAATCTGCGTGTCGAGTTCGCCATCGGCCTGCCATGTCAGCCAATGCGCGTGGACGAAGGTGATAAGCAGCGCCGCGGCCAGCGCCGAACAGGCGGCGATCCAGGCGCGGCGCCTGCGCCGGTCGCGCGCCGTCGGCGGCCAGATGGCGGCTAGGCTGAGCGGATCGGCGCGCAACGTCGTGTCGTCCGGCTGCGACAGCGACAGGCTGCGCACCGAACCGCCGGCCCGGCGCACCGCATCCAGCACCGCGGCAAGAGTCTTGCCCTTGACGACATGGTAGGAACTGTCCTGCCCGGCAGGCCTGGCCCCGGCATCCCTGGCAAACACGATATGCACCTGCGCCGGATCGAGCGGCGTCGCGGCCAGAAGGTCCAGCTCGGCCATGTCGCGCGCCTGCCGCGCCGGCAGCCGTCGCGGCGCCAACTGCCGGGTCAGGAACAGCCCGGGCTGGATGACAATATCGAAGCGCGGCCGCCGGACACGGCGCCCGCCCTGCAGCAGCGCCAGGATCTCGTCGGAAGAGGCGGAGAGCGCCAGCGGGATCGACTGAAACTCCGGCGCACCCGCCTCGCGCACGCGAATGCCGTCATCGGCCAGGCTGACAATCCAGTCGCCGGTAGGAGCCTGCTTCTGCTTCGGCGAAAGCCGCACCCCTCGCAGCTCCTCGAGCCACCAGTCCCGGAAATCCAGACATTGCGCGCCAAGTCCCGCCACGACCTACCCCACCCCGGCTGATTCTTGGCCAGAGCCTTTCAGGTCGAGATTACAGGGGCTGGTGTGACGGGGATATCAGCGAAGGCGCGGGGAGCGGATTAGCCACAGCTTTGTTGGTTGGTTAGAGTTCAGACCGATCGAAGTCAGCGCCATGACCCTATGCCATATAGGAACTACGGTGACGCGCCCTATTGTCCTTTTACACCTGCCGCGTTTCCTTGGCTTCACCGCATTCGTCGCAGGTCGCCCACCCTTCGCGACAACCTTTCGAACGTAGAAAAGGTGCGTCGTCACCGTAGTCCAAAACGCTTGCAGATTCATTGCCTGGACTTAGGATTAATAAGTATGTAGTTAATAGAGCCACAATTTGGACAACTAAGTGCTCGTTCTAATAATGATTCCGCAGTACCGCCGCTTATATCAAATATTTTTAGGTATTCTTGTTCGCATACAGGGCAAATTATTCGAGCATTTTTGTCTTCCGCAGCGATTTTCCCAGCATTGATCCACCCTCTTTTGACTTCTTCCTTTGATCTCATTTTCCGGTCCAATCTGGCTTAGCTTGTCCGCCGCCTGCGCCGCCGCCACCGCCGGCGCCATCGCTTCCTCCCATGGCGTCGGAAGCCCTATCAGCAAAACTAGCTGCGTCCCGGGTTTCTTTCGTTGCCAAATCTGCCGAGACGCCCTTCTTGGACTTCGATGTCGCCAGGCGATGCAGCTCATGCAATACAGTTTTCTCCAATTCCGTTTCTGAAGTAAACGCTTCACGTCCTATGAGGAAGCCATTCTCTCCAAACATCGTCATCCCAGCAGCTGGCAATCCTGGTTCATACTGAACGAGCCGACCACCAATAGTGACTGATGTCGGTACGCCGCTTGCCTGCGCTGCGCGGATCGCACCCATCTGCTTAGACCCAAGGATGGCTCGTGCCTCGGATATGATAGATTTCTCGACCTTACTGAAGCCAGAGAGAGCTTTCCCTACTTTGCCAGCTATTCTTCCTGCTGGAACAACGCCAATAGCAGCCATCGCGATATTGCCAAATGTCGGGTGCTCAATCGCATCAATGATCCCCAAAGCGGTACCAACTGGAGACACGTCTATCGCTACTTGGGCACTGGCGCCTCCAACAGCTAGCGAAACTCGGCCAACGTCTTGCTCAAAATTAGCCAAGCCTTGTACTTGAGAGTTAATTTGAGAGTTTATGTAGCCCTTCCCGATGCCCGCCAAATCCTGATGTCCATTTGGGTCACTATCGTTCACAGGATCATTGTGGGCATAGGAATACCTATTTGTGCCGACGCCGGGCTTAGTCGGGTCCCAATCATCCGGCGAAATGAACCGCCCCAGCACCGGATCCATGTAGCGTGCGTTGAGATAGAGCAGCCCGGTCTCGGGATCGAAGCGCTCGCCTATGTAGCTCTTCTGCGTCTGGAAGCCGGTGTTGAGGCGTTCGCCATAGGTGGCGTAGTTGGTGGCTTCAGCTATGTTGCCCGAGGCGTCGGTGACCATGCGCACCGAGGCCAGGTGGTCGCGGTGCAGGAAGGCTTTTGTCGTGCCGGTCACCTTGATGTCGGGATGCGGATATCTGGTGTAGATCTCCGCACCCGGTGTTGCCGGATTGATCTCGACATCGGCGTCGGGGTAGAGTGTGGTGGCAAAGTTCGAGGTCTTCTTTGCCCGCGCTCCGTCCGGTCCATAGGCGAGGTTGACGGTGTTGGAGGCGCGCGTGACGGTCTTCAGCCGGTTGGCTTCGTCCCAGATCAGCGTGCGGCTGCCATCGGAGGTGAGATTGCCATTGGCGTCATAGGCCATGGCGTTGGCGCCGACGGAGATTGGCGCATGCGGGCGCGCTGCGGTTGCCGCGGGATAGACATAGGTGCCGGCAACACGGGTGCGCGAGACCATATTGTCGTTGGCGGCATAGACGAAGGTTTCGTCCAGCGAGTTGTCGCCGAGATTGTCTGAAGAGGTTAGCCGGTCGGCATTGTCATAGCCATAAGTCCAACTGTCGGCGGCGGTCAGCCCCGTCGTGCCGGTGATGCGGCCGAGGTTGTCGCGCGCATACTGATCGTCGAGCAGAATGGTCGCGCCCTTCGATGTGGTGACACGCGTCACCCAGCGCCGGGTCGGCGAATAAATGAAGGTCGTCTTCACACCGTTGGCGTAGGTGATCTCCTTGGTCTGGCCATCGGCCTCATAGATCGTCGAGGTGATGAAGCCGGGGGCGGAGAACAGTTTGTTGCCGGCGGTGTATTGCAGGCGGTGGTCCCAGTCGCCGAACCACAGCTCGCCCGGCTTGTAATTCTTCAGGATGGTCTGGCCGGACCCGTCGTGGATATCGACCGTGGTGTGCATCAGGCCGGCAATGGTCATGTCGTGCCAGCCGAGCTTGCCAAACCCGTCATAATTGTAGCTGTGCGTCGCTGTCGCGTTGGTCGAGGTGGTCAGCTGGCCGATATTGTAGAAACCGGCAGCCGCCTGGTCGTAGGTGTTCTGCGTTTGCGTCACCGCGCTGCCGCCGGGCGCCGTTGCCGTCTTCAGCGTCAGCCGGTCCATCTGGTCGTAGCTGAGCGTGCTCACCGTGCCCCTGGCATCGGTCTGGCTGACCAGCCGGTTGGCGGCATCGTAGGTATAGGACCATGTGCCGAGATCGGGATCGGACGCCGACAGCCGGTTGCCGACCATGTCGTAGGTGTAGCTCCAGGTCGAGCCGCCGGGATCGGTGACGCCGATCAGCCGGCCAAGCAAGTCGTAGCCGCGACTCTCGGTCAGAGCGAGACCGTCCTGATCACGCATAATGCCGGCGATGTCGCCGCGCGTCGTCGACCAGGTTTTGGTCTTATGGCCGAGCTCATCGATCAGGATCACGGCAAACAGTCGCGGATTGGGCGTGCCGGCGGTGTCGGTGAGGAAGTGTATGTAGGTCCGCTGGCTTGCATCCGGATTGACCGTCTTCACCAGCCGGTCGGCCCAATCATAGGAGTTGGTGGCCCATTGCGCGGCGTCGCCGACAAAGCGCGGGAAGGCGGTGCGCAGCGCATTGCCGCGCGGATCGTAGTCGGTATCGGCAATGCGTTTGGCGCCGGCCGCTGTCTCTCCGGGGGTTTCGACGCGATAGACGCGGCCGAGCCCATCATAATAGGAGCGGGTAAAATCCTCGCCCGCACCATTGGGCAGCGGCGTGTACTTCACCAGCGCCTGGGTTGCCGGATTGCCCTCATTCTCGAAGCGCGTCTTGGCATAGGCGCCGGTGACGCTCTGCGAGACCTGGTAGAGCCGGCAGAACGGATCGTAGGTGAAGGTTTTCACCAGACCATTGAGGTCGGTCTTCGTCGCCAGCAGCCCGCAGGCTGTATTGAAGGTGGCCGTCGAGACAAAGCGGGTGTCGGCGGCCTGGCCGCCTGTAGCAAAATACTTCGCCGCCCGTTCCGTTATCGGATAGAGGTGATAGGTCGCGTCATAGTCCCACTCGGTCTTGTGGCCGAGCGCGTTGGTGGCAGAGATCTTGTTGCCATAGCTGTCATAGGCAAAGACCTGATAGGTCGCCCTCGCCGGTGAGGAATAGATATCGGCATAATCCACTGACCAGGTCAGATTGCCCTTGGTTGGCGGGGTCGTGTTGTCGGCATGGTTGTTGTCGTAGAAGTCGTAGTGGACGTGAATGTAGGGAAGCGATGCATCGAAACCTGCTTGCGCCGTCTGTGCGCGTGGCAGCGACACGATATAGGCACCGGTGTTCGGCGCGAACCAATCTGCCGTCCATAGTTCATCGCCACTGACGTCGGTGCGGCCGTAATCCTTGATTTGCGCAATATTGTTGTAAGTGTCGAACACCCGCTCGACCCGCAAACTGCGCACGACACTGCTCTCGGTGACCGTCGTGTCGGTCGCCGTGTTCTGCACGGTGTAGGGTTTTGTCGCTGTGTTGACGACATAGGTCTCGGCCACCTGCTTGTGCACGGTGCCCGCGCCATCCTTCCACACCGTCAGCGACGGCAGGCCATAGCTCGCCAGATCCTGGCGGTAGGTGGTCTCGATCTTGGAGGCCGCCGTCTCGCCATTGGCCAGCGGCCTGGTCTCGACAATCGAGGCAAAACCCAGGAACTTGCGCGCCGCCGGATCGTATTTACCGCCGGCATAGGTATACGCGCTCACCGCCGTCTGGCCGCGTCCGTCGCTGACCGAAAGTTTCGTCACGGCATGTACGACCTGCGGCAGGTAGTTGTTCGCCCAGGTCGAGGACGGCGAGTACTCGACAGCAACCGTGCCACCGAGCTCGGTTACGATCTGCTTCAACAGGTTCGGATTGCCGGTGCCGGGGTTCGACACCAAAATGTGGCTGTAGTCGGTCAGGTCCGGCAGGCCGTCACCGTTGAAGTCACCGATCACACTACCAACGGGGCCCATCTCTGCCGGGCGCGCAAGATTCACCGCAATGTAGGCCGTGGCGGATGACGGTTGCAACGAGTAGACTTTGATCACGCGCAAGTCAGGTACGGCAACAGTGGCCGTGGTGCCCAACGTGAATATGTCGACCTTTCCGTCATTGTCGAAATCACGCAGAATTGCCGGGCCGCCTAGTATGCCGGTCGCTGTAGAATAGCTTTTGAGACCGGTGCCGGTCGACAGGAATATGGTGGCCTCATCGACGCTGGACCTGTATCTTACGACATCCGTTGCGCCATCGCCGTTGATATCGGCGAAAACACAGGCGCCAGGATTTGACTGAGTGTCAAACTGGCAATTGATCCCAAATGACGATCCGCCAGCCTGCCATTTGCCGCTTGAAAGCACGCCCTTTTTGACGGAAGTGCCCACCGCGAACAACGGCTGTTGCCGGCCGTTGCCGAGGAAATCGCCAACACCCATGTTCGTTTCGGAGGAATTGCCGCCTTTAAACTCCAGCGTATCAATTCCATCGCCATTCGTGTCAGCCACAAATGACGGGATCGCGGGAAGTGACGATACATTGCTGTAGTTTGGCAAACTGCTGCACAGGGCCTCATAGCCCGCAGGCGCTGGGCTGCAGGACGCAGTGGTCATCGCCAGGTTAGCATCTGTCAACACCAGAGAAGGAGTTGCCGAGTAAGTGTAAGTGCAAACCTCCCCGTTGTCTTTCGTGCCGTGACAAGAAGCTGTTTTGGTATTCTGATACTGGGCAAAATCTATCGCGTTCTTTGTCGCCAGGAAGCGTCCAGGATCAAAAACGCTTAGCCCAGAGCTGCCTTTCGGTGTAAGATCAGTGCCAAGCGATGACGTAGTTGTTGAGCTTGTGTTGCCAAACAAACTCTTTACGTCAAAAGGCGCTCCATTGCTGCCGAATTTGATTATTCTTTTGAAATGTTTAACCGTCTTTGTCGTCAATACTTCGTGATTGCCGGTTGATCCTCCTCCTGTATTGGTTGTTGTTGTCGTCGTCTCGGTATACTTGCAGCAAAGTTCATCCCGGCCATCGAAGTCAACATCAAGGTTTTCTGTAGGATTCCCGTAGGTTGGATTGTCACCAAGCGCGGGGATGTGCTCATACATCGGCGTGTTGACGGTGGTGTAATTCCAAGCCGCATCCTGATAGGTCATCTGGCCGAGTGACTTCGCCGTGCCGCCCGAGATGGTGCCGTCGGTAGCAATGGCGGCATCGGTGCCGTAGCGGGAGACGGCGGTGAGGCGTGAGGCGTTGGAGAACGGCGCCGGGTCGTAAGTGAGCTTGTAGGCGCCGCGCAGCGTGCCGGAGACCTTGACGCTGACAGATTTGATGCGCTGGCTGGTCACCGAGATGTCGCGGCCATTGCCCATCAGGATCAAATCGGGCCGCGTCTCCAGATAGAATTTTACCACCGTGCCATTGTAGCTGACGGCGTCGGGGTAGCAGACCGGGCTGGCCGGGCATGTGTAGCTGTAGGCAACACTGTTGCCGTTGGTGTCGGTGACCGAGGTCAGCAGCCAGCGATAGCTCATCGCAAGGTCATAGGCCGGCGTGCCGGCCGTCGGCGTCAGATTCGCAACCGCGGCTACCGAGCGGAAGGTGGAGACCGTGCCGTCGCGGTCCGTCACCTTCCATTCATTGGTGGTGCTGTTCAACGCGATACGGCGGTAGGATTCATTCTCCGTCGCATGCGTGCCGCCGGTCGCACACGAGGGGGAGACCATACCTGCCACGCAGGCGACCATCGCCTGGCCGTCCAGCAGATAGATGTCATTGGCGTCGAAGGCGGGCATACCGTAGCCGGGCGTGGCCCGTTCGATGACGTCGAAGCCGTCGAGGCCCCAGGCATAACCGAGCCAGCCCTGGTAGAGGCCGCCTAGCTTGGTCTTGCGGGAAGAATTGTAGTTGAGCGCAATCTGCGGCTCGATACCGTGATAGTCGGGGACGTCGATGCCGATGTCGTAACCCAGATTGCCGTTGCCGGCGGCCTTGGGCAGGTCCACCTTCGGCGTGCCGACAGCCTCGGGATCGCCACTGTCCGTCGCCGTGGCTGCTGCAACTGCCGCGGCTGCGGCAGCCGGTTCCTCCGGCGCTGCTTCCGTATCGGCCTTACCGGCTTCCTTGCCCTTGGTATCGGTCGTCTTCGTGTCGGCAGCCTTGGTGTCGCTCGCCTTGGTATCGCCAGCCTTGGCATCGGCCGGTTTGGCTCCAACCTTGGCGGCCGCATCGGGACTGCCGGTCGTGGACGCCGCATCTCCCGTCGTGCCTGCTGCCGGGGCCGGCTTGGCGGTCGAAGAGCCGGTGCCCAGTGCGGCGCCGCCATTGCCGAGGCCGCCGCTGGCCGGCGCCTCGGGCGAGGCGCTCTGCGCAAAGGCTTCTATTCCTGCACCGCCTCTAATATAAGAAAGGGAAGATACATCCGCACCAAAGATGCCTGCGGCAAACATAGCCGCGCCCAAAAGCAACCGCTTCATTGAAACCCCCGAGTCAGTTGCTGGAAGCTACTCCGGCTTCACTTGGCGGATACGACACAATCCGGTCATATCTAAAATATCCACAGCTTTATTTGAGCGTCAGGCGAAGAAGGCGCGTGTACAGTGCCAGCTGCCAGGGATGTAACCGGCAGAGCTAAAAGCACGCCTTGTTGCTGGGCCGCCGCGGGTCTCCCCGCCCCTCAGACCGCCGCCGTCGCCCTCGCCTTCGCTGGCTATGCTGCCCTTATCCCCAGCAGAAGATTGCGCCCTGCCACAACATGGTTCGGCAGAGCGCAGAAAAATGGCCGGTACAACCGGCCCATTTTCAATCAATCTCCTCACCCATCCTCAATCAATCCTGCTGAACGGCTTCCTCCTCAACGGGTTCGGGAATCGCATCCGGCAGGTTCTGCCGTCCAACCCGGTCGGCAACGAGCATCGAAAGCATCATCTCGACAAGGCCATTGGCAGCCCCCTTCTCACCACCGCTGGCGCCGATCTGGATCTGCGGCACGAGCGGCAGCCTGCCATTCTCGATCGCCTCGGCAAAGCGCATGAGAACCTGCGAATTGAGCTGATAGTCCGGGCCGCCGAAGGCGGCGACCTTCTTCTCGGTGGCCTCGGCCTCCGCCAGACCGACGGCGCGCACCTTCTCGGCTTCCGCAAAACCGGTCGCCTTGATGCGTTCGGCATCGGCAAGCGCGATAGCCTTGATCATGTCGGCCTCGCCCTGGCCGCCGAGGCGCACCTTCTCGGCCTCTGCCTTGGCATTGACCTGAATGGTTTCCGCCTCCTGGCGGGTGCGGGCGAGTTGCGCCTTGCCCTCGTTCTCGCTGATCTCGATGGTCAGGGCCGACGTCGTGATCTTGGCTTGCTGTTCGGCGAGCGCCTCCTTCTCACGCAACGTGCGTTCCTGAATGGCCGCCTTCTCCTGCAATTTATAGGTCTCGACCTTTTCGACCGCGATCTGGCGATCGCGCAGCTGGATCAGGATCTGCTCGATGCTGTTTTGGCCATTGGCGGCACGTGGCGTACCAATCAGCACTTCCTGCAGCTCGAGGCTGTAGGAATTGAATTTTTCGCGCATTTCCTCGCCCGATTTGCGCTGGATATCGCTGCGCTCCTGCAAAAGCTGGATCAGCGTCTTTGTCTGGGCGATATTCTTGAAGTAGGCAGAGACCATCGGGTCGAGCGTTTGTTCGACCAGCCGCTTGATGTCACCGAAACGCTGCACCACGAGAGGCGCCTTCATATAGTCGATATGCACGACGACGGAGAGCGGCAGCACAGGCTCGAACGCATCCTTGGTGATCAACGACACTTCAGACAGGTTCTCGTCCAGCCTGTGTTCGCCAAACTGCTCCTTCGTCCATTTGAGCACGAAGTTGGTGGTCGGCACGGTGATGATATTGCCGGCATAGGTATTGAACGCATACTTGCCTGGCAGCAGCGGCGTGGACCAGACACCGCGTGCGCCGATTTCGACCAGCTCGCCGTGACGATAAGCCTGCCCGGAAATATCCGTGCCGTGGCGGCCGTTATAGGAGACGACGACACCCACCGTGCCAACGTCGATGATCGTCTTCTCGACCAGTTCGACGGTCGCGAAAATGCGATTGAGGAAGTAGCTGCCGTCGGCCAGCACCTGCAACTGCCGGCCACGGTAGCCGCCGGCATTGAGAAACTTCTCCGGGTCCTGAAAATTGTTGTGAAAGTTCGGGTCGTTCGGATCGTTGGCGACGGTCGGTGCGATGATCTCGCCGTCCGGCAGGGCCGGTCCGTCATGGATGGTGACGATGCCAATCATGTCATCGGCATTGTGGATGACGACCGGCTCGAAGCCGCCCCGTTCCGAGATCATGCTGGACATGTTGGAAAAAAGGCTTTGTTCCGACGAACTCAGATTGACGGAATGGATCGACTGGGCGGTCAGCACGATGAATTGTGCGAGGTTGATGGCATAGGTGCCTTCACGCAAGATCTTGCGTTGCGGTCCTTTCTGTCCGCCCTTTTCCAGAAAGCCGCGCACATCCTGGAAATCATCGGCTTCGGTGTTTGAAGCAAGTGTCTGCGTCGGAGGCAGCGGCTTGCCATCACGGGCAAAGACATAGCCGATCTGCCCCTGCGGGATGGTGACAAGATTGGCGCGATGCATTGAATATTGGAACGGCATGAAGAAATGCAGGCCACCGCGCACGACTTCCGGCTGGTAGCCCGCCTCACGGTTGAGTGCTATGAAGCCATTGCTGATGGAGCCGCGAAAACTCCACAGTTTTTCCAGGATGCCGAGCCTGTCGTTTGGGATGTAGCGGACCACGCCGCTCCACCAGAACAGGATTGCCAGCACGATGACCAGCACGGCGACCTTGATCGCCGTCCATTCGATCGGGCCGAGATATTGTAGGGCTTCCATCTCTTCTCTCCTATGGGGCGCGCAGGTTCGTTCACCCGAGGGCCACTCGGTTGGTGTTGATTGATGAAGCGGGGAGATTGCGCACCTGCGCGCCCGACGCACCAAGGGCGTGTCGAACGTTTGGGCTGCTCATTGTGTGGAAAAATGACCGCGCGTCCCGAGTCCCCAGTGGGGGCGGCGTGGCCGTGAGTTATCTCACATCGGTGTTGCCTTGATAGACACTACACCAAATGACGTAGGCATAGCGCCAACGGGTTTAAAGATACTTCGCGCGAAAACCGAATAATTATTTCCAATGCTATTTCGAATAGGGTGGTGGTTGGCTTTTATAATTGGCAAGAGCGCGAAACTGCGCTCCTGACGGGTTAGAACCGTCGGCCTCCGGCGGCCGCACACGCTAGTCGAAGAAACCGGCGTCCTCTTCCGCGAGATATTTTTTCGCTCCCGCGGCATCGATGTCGAGGCCCAGCCCCGGTGCTTCGAGCAGGTCGATCATCGAATCCTTTACGATCTGCTTCGGAAGGCCGATGACGATATCCTCCCACCACGGGTCGGAGGCGCTGGGATATTCGAAGGCAATGTAATTGGCCGGCAGCGTGGCGCAGACATTGATCAGCGCACCGAGGCCGAGCAGGCCGTTGGCCGTGCCGTGCGGCGCCATCATGATCGAGTGCATATAGGCGTGCTCGGCCACCCATTTGAGCTCGGCGATGCCGCCAATGTCGGCGGGGTCAGGGCCGATGACGCGGACCGCCTGGGTTTCGATCAGTTCCTTGAAATTGTGGCGCAGGTAGATCTGCTCGCCGGTGTGGATCGGGGTGGATGTCGATGTGGTCAGTTCGCGGTAGGCCTGCGGGTTGACCCATGGCACGTAGTCGCCGGTCAGCATGTCCTCCAGCCACATCAGATTGTATTTTTCCACCGCCTGCGCAAAGCGGATGGCGTCCGGCAGGAACCAGCCCGGACCACAATCCAGCGCCAGCGAAACCTTGTCGCCCAGCACTTCTTTCATGGCGATGACGCAGTCGATCATATGCGCCATACCGCGCTCGCTGATCTGCCCCTGGTCCATCGCCCCGTGATAGGTCGGCGGCTGGCGTACGCCGTAGTGGAAGTCGGGCACTGATGTCTTCATGTTGGAGTGGAAGCTGATGCCTTGCTTGACCATGAAGAAGTTTTCCGGCCGCTCCATCATCCATTTGACGTCGGCAGCGTAATCCTCAGGCCTGTCTCCGGTGCGCTTCTTGCGGATAGAGCCGTTATAGACCCGCACCCGGTCTCGCACCTTGCCGCCGAGCAGCTTGTAGACCGGAACGCCTGCCGCCTTGCCGGCAATGTCCCACAGCGCATGCTCGATGGCGCTGACCGCGGCGCCATAGGGCTTGAACGAGCCGCGCTGCCGGATCTTCAGCATGACGCGCTCGACGTCGGTCGGGTCCTCGCCGATCAGCGCCTCGCGAAAATGCAGCACCCAGGGTTTTAGATAGGGCTTGGTGTATTCGACCTCGCCGAGGCCATGGAGACCTTCGTGGGTGACGATGCGGACGATGGGGTGCTTGCCGATGACGGCGCATCGGAGATCGGTGATTTTCATGATGTCCTCTATTTCACCGACGAGAAGGCGGTTGGCGCGAGAAACTGGCTGGAAATATTGGCCACGATCGGGCCATCGCGCTCGGACTCGTCGCGGACCTTGAGCCATATCGGATCGGTGGTGAAGGCCTTCCATTTCACTTCGCGCTCGGCAAGGGATTCCCAGGCGACGAAATAGGTCAGTCGATTGCTGTTTTCGCCGACCACCGTGGTGAAGAACCCGGCTTGGCGGATGCCATGTCTCTCCCAGATGGCCAGCGTTTGGTCGGAAAAGCGCTTGAGCAAAGCCGGCAGCCTGCCCGGCAGGCAGTCATAGATACGCAGTTCGTAGATCATGGTTTCGTCCGTTTCTTTCTTTGCACCCTTGGGAGAGGTCGACACGAATGGTCGGTCGTTTGGCCCTGTGAGCCTGGGGGGAATGATGGCAGGAGGTCTGGGCTAACTCCAAGTCCGGTCCCAGCTATATTCATTGTCCCAATGCTCGGTGGGTTGCCATATCCCCGTGACACCGGGCTGCAGGTGCTGGCTGATCACTTCGTCGACGACGTCGTCGATGCCGAGGCCAGGCTTGTCCGGCACGGTGATGAAGCCGTCCTTGACCAGCGGCTTGGGCAGTCCGGTGACGATATCGTCCCACCAGTCGACCTCGACGCTGTGATATTCGAGCGCCATGAAGTTCTCCGTGGCCACCGCGACATGGGCGGCGGCCATCGCCGCGATCGGGCTTTCGGCCATGTGAATGGCCATGGCAACGCCATGCTCCTGCGCCGCGTCGCCGATCTTCTTGGTCTCGAGGATACCGCCGGTAGTCAGCAGGTCTGGGTGGATGACGGAAATGCCTGATTTGAGCAGCGGCTCGAATGCTTGCCTGAGGTAGATGTCCTCACCCGTGCAGATCGGCACCGACGTCGCCTGCTGCAACTGCCGATACTGCTCGGTGTATTGCCAGGGGATCACGTCCTCGAGCCAGGCCGGCGCGTATTTCTCGATCCGCCGTGCCAGACGGATGCCGTCCTGCAGCGAGATGTGGCCGACATGGTCGATCGCGAGCGGGACCTCGTAGCCAATCACCTCGCGCACTTCATGGATATATTGGTCGAGCAGGTCGATGCCCTTTTCGGTGAAGTGCAGGCCGGTGAACGGATGCGGCACGTTCTGCGCGTCATAGGCCGCGTTGCGCGCCCGGCGTTCGTCCAGCGTGCGTGCCGGACCACGGGCGGCATGGCTGCGGAAACCGTCGAGCACGCCGGCCGGCGCCACCACCGCGCCCGGTATGTGCGCGATCTGCGCCAGCCCGAGGTCCATTTTGAGGAAGGTGAAACCGAGATCCATCCGCGCCTTGAGCCGCTTGCCGGTCTCGGTGCCGCTGGGCTTGTCCGCATCGGTGTCGCAATAGACCCGCACCTTGTCACGGAACCGTCCGCCGAGCATCTGGTAGATCGGCACGCCATAGGCCTTACCGGCGAGGTCCCACAGCGCGATCTCGACAGCCGAGACGCCGCCACCTTGCCGCCCATGGCCGCCGAACTGCTTGATGCGGCGAAACAACCGGTCGACGTCGCAGGGGTTCTCGCCCAGCAACCGGCTCTTCAGCATCAGCGCATAGGTCGCGCTGGCGCCGTCGCGCACTTCGCCCAGGCCGACAATGCCCTGGTTGGTGTAGATCTTGATGAGCGCTGAGGTGAACGGCGCGCCGACGATCTCGGCGACGCGCAGGTCGGTGATGCGCAGCTCGGACGGCCTGGAGTTCGTATTTACCCGATTGAGCGCCTCGCCGGCGCCACCCGTCTTTGGCATGGCTTATCCTCGTTCTGATCGGTGGGCTTGTCGCCGCCCATGCCCGTCCGGCATGAGCGTTGCTAGGCAAGCTCTATTTCGTGAGCCTGCAGATAGTCGCGGTTCATCTCGACGCCGAGACCAGGTTTCGACGTCAGCTTTAGGTTGCCGTTCGAGACATCGAGTGGTCGGTCGATGAGGTGATCGTATTTGGCCAGGTTCCACTCCGACGTTTCGAGCTTGTAGAAGTTGGGAACGGTCATCATCACCTGCGCTCCCGCAACCACGTTGATCGGTCCTGCCGCGTCATGCGGCGACACCGGGATGTAGTAGGCTTCGCACAGGGCAGAAATCTTCTTCAGTTCGGTAATGCCGCCGGTCCAGGTCACGTCCGGCATGATGTAGTCGGCGAGCTTGTTCTCGAGCACCGGCACGAAATCCCATTTCGTGTGGCCGCGCTCGCCCCACGAGATAGCGGCGCTGACTTTCTCGCGCACCTGCTTGAGGGCATTGAGGCTCTCGGGCGGACAAGGTTCCTCGAACCAGTCGATCTGGCCGGCTTCCTCGAGGCTCCGGCAGAGGCGAATGGCGGTGGGCACATCGAAGCGGCCATGCGCATCGATAAGAATGTCTACATCGGGGCCTGCCGTCTCTCGGATCAGAGCCGTCAGTTCGGCGGCCTCGCGCTCGTCCTTGCGGGTCATGCTGCCATCGAGGTAGCCGTCCCGCTGTTCGCGCGACAAGCCATCGGCGGTGCGACCCTGGTGGGGGAAAGGATCGAACTTCAGCCCGGTGTGTCCGGACTCGACGATGTCTCGAATTTCACGGACCACAGCCTCCTTGCTGGTAAACTTGCGTTGGTCGGGATGGGTGTAGAGCGCGATTTCATCGCGTATCGGTCCGCCCAGCAGCTCGTAGATCGGCTTGCCGAGAACTTTGCCGCGAATGTCCCAGAGCGCTATGTCGATGGCGCTCACGCATTCGACGGCGGCGCCGCGGCTGCCCATATAGGTGAAGCTGCGGAATATCTTGTGCCACAGATATTCGATACGCGCCGGGTCCTCACCGGTCACGGCGGCACCGATCTGCCGCAGGATCGTGCAGAGAGCGCGGTTGGCGAGCCTTGTGGTGGTGGTGATTTCTCCCCAGCCGCTCACCCCCTCGTCAGTCGTCACTTCGACGAACAGGAACTCCCCCCAATAAGAAGCGCCGGACTTGATCAGCCACGGCCGAACGCTCGTGATTTTCATCTCAACTGCCTTATATGAAGTGGATCGGGACAGCGGCGTTCCGGACCGGATGTTCTATCCAGCCCGCGCGGCGCTGCGCGCGCGCATATGTTCGAGGACATGCCGGCCGGAGCCCTCGACATGCCGCGCGATGAGTTCGGCTGCCTCGTCGGCATTTCCCGCTTTTACATGCGCGATGAGCTCGCGGTGCTCGCGAAGGATCGCGGCACGCCGGGCGAGCGTGAAGTTGAAACGCCGGCTCACAGCCCGCAGCACTTCGCGATGCTTCCACCAAAGCTCGGCGGCATGGCGGTTGTAGTGCCTCTGGTACATCACGGTGTGAAAGGCGGTATCCAGCTCGCTGTGCCTGAACGTGTCGGCAAAGTTGTTCTCTTCAATCAGGCCCTGGATACGTTCGAGTTCGGCAATGTCCTCGACGGTAGCCATATTCACAAACCATCGCGTCAGGGCCGGCTCGATCAGGACTCCGATCTCGTAGATATCCCGGACAAAGTCCTGGTCTATAGGCCGGACACGCGCCCCACGGTTGGCAACAAAGGTGACAAAGCCCTCGCCCCGCAACAGCTGCAGAGCCTCGCGGACCGGGTTGGTCGAGGTGCCGTGACGGCGAGCGAGATCGGTGACCACAAGCCGCTCGTTGGCGGCGAGCCGCCCCTCGATGATGTCTTCCCGGATCAGTTGATAAAGCGAGGCGCCCTCGCTGGAGGCCCCGATAGGGTCGATCCCTTCGGGTGGCTCTGCTTTGAAATCGCTTGCTTCGGCCAAGGTTGCCCCCAGATCAATACACACTTCAACCGATATCACGCACGGTTTCCATAAACAATGTACGATTTGGCGCGTTGACAGACAATCCACGATCTGAAAACGTATGAAATGCTCGAAGGGATACATCGAACGGAGCGTTCGGCCACCGACGAGCAGGACCGCTCGCCTCGACGCAGAGCGGCGTGGGAGAGAAACCTGGAGGATACCCTATGACGAGGATTTCACTCGGCGGTGCCGTCCTGCGCGGCACTGTCTCCACTGCTTTGATGGTATCGTTGATGTCCGCATCGGCGCTGGGTGCGGCGCCGGTCGACTTGAGCAAGTGGTCGCCCGAATATGTGCGCTCCATTGCGGGTACGCAGGATTTTGACACGGCGGGCGATTGCGGCAAGGTCACCCCGCTCGACTACAAGGGGCGACTGACTTTCTGGTATCAGGGCGTGTTCGAGGGCGACCCCGACCTCCTGCGCCAGTACTACAAGGATTTCTTCGAAACCTTCCGCAAGACCTACCCCAACATCCAGCTGGAAGAACAAGCCCTCACCTACAACGATCTCCTCGACAAGTTCCGCACGGCGCTTCTTGGCAATGCCGCGCCGATGGCGGTGCGCCTGCAAATCCTGGGCGGCACCGAATTCGCCGCAAAGGGCTATCTGCAGCCACTCAAGCCTGAGGATGTAGGCTATTCGACCGATGATTTCTGGCCCGGCGCCATGAAGGCCGTGACCTGGGATGGGGTGACCTACGGAATTCCAACCAACAACGAGACGATGGCGTTCATCTGGAATGCCGATATCTTCAAGCGTGCGGGCCTCGATCCGGACAAGGCTCCAGCCACCTGGGACGACGTCGTCAAGGATTCCAAGCAAATCCACGACAAGCTCGGCATTGCCGGTTACGGCCTCGTGGCTCGCAAGAATGCCGGCAATACGCCGTACCGTTTCATGCCGCAGCTGTGGGCCTATGGCGGCGGCGTCTTCGACGAAGCCACGGCGAACCCGACCTACAAGGAGATCGAGCTCAACAGCCCGCAAAGCAAGGCGGCGCTGCAGGCCTCCTACGACATGTATGTTCGGGACAAATCGGTTCCGGTTTCGGCACTCACCAACCAGCAGGCCGACAACCAGCCCCTGTTCCTGGCCGGCCAGCTTGGCATGATGGTCTCGCACCCGTCCGACTACAACGTCATGCTCGACCTGCAGAAGAAGGCGACCGGCACTGACAAGGACAAGGCGCAGACCGTCATCGACAACATGCGCTACGGACTGATACCGACCGGCCCGGACGGCAAGCGCGCAGTCGTGTTCGGCGGCTCGAACATCCACATCCTCAAGCCCGAATATGTCGAGGGCGGCAAGGTGGACGAGCCGGCGGCAAAGGCCATCATCTGCATGTGGACGAGCCCGGAATGGTCGCTGAAGATGGCCTATGCCGGCTCGAACCCCGGCAACCTAAACGGCTTCAAGACCAAATGGATGAAGGAACGCCTGGACAACATCAAGTTCCTTGATGTCACAACGTCGATGTTGCCATACGGCATCCCGTTCCCGGCGCTGCCGCAGTCCCCCGAGATCATGAACATCATCGTCCCGGACATGCTGCAAAATGCCCTGACCGGAGCGATGACCGTCGACCAGGCAGCGGACGACGCGGCCAAGAGGGTGAAAGAGCTGATGGACGGCGGACTCTAGCCGAAGCCTGACCTGCGATCCACCGGCTGCGCCGAGAGTGCAGCCGGTCCGTTCCGAAAAACAAGGGCACGCCAAAGTGACGATCGTGACCGGCAAGGCCGGAGCTCGGCAAGAGTTGCGGCCCGCTCGTTGGAGCCTGCTGCTGCGCAAGATCTGGGAGCATCGCGCTGACTACGCGTATGTGCTGCCTGCGATCGTCGTGATGCTCATCGTCATCGCTTATCCAATCTACTACACGGTCGAGCTGTCGTTCTTTAATACGCCGCCGGGCCTGCAGCTCCGCGACAAGATCTTCATCGGCTTCGACAACTACACGGCCATCCTCACAAGCCCGGTGTTCTGGAAGGTCACGTGGAACACCCTTGTCTGGACATTGGCATCCACTTTCATCTCCTTCGCCCTCGGCTTTGCTGCCGCGCTGGCGCTCCACCGCGACTTTGTCGGCCGTGGCGTTCTGCGCGCCATCCTGATCGTTCCCTGGGTGATCAGCGCGGTCGCCGCCTCCTATATCTGGAAATGGATCTACCATTCGGATTTCGGCATCATCGGCGCGGTGCTGGTCGGCCTCGGATTGACCGACCGGCCGCCGAACTTCATCGACAGCGTCAGCACGGTGCTGCCCTCTCTCATCGTCGTCAATATCTGGCGCGAGTTTCCGTTTGCCATGATCATGATGATGGCCGGCCTGCAGACAGTTCCCGACCAGTTGCTGCGTGCCGCCAAAGTCGACGGGGCCAATGCGTGGCAGCGCTTCTGGCATGTCACCTTCCCGCACCTGAGAGACGTCTCGACGGTGACGATCCTGCTGCTCGCGGTGGCCAACTTCAATTCCTTCATCATCCCCTGGATCATGACCGGTGGCGGGCCGTCCAACGCATCACATATCTGGATCACCCATATTTACGAGCTCGCCTTCGGCCGGCAGCGCTGGGGGGTGGCTTCCGCCTATTCGGTGCTCCTGTTCCTGTTCATGATGACGCTGGGCTACTTCTACGTCCGTGCGCTCAGCGGCAACGAGCGGAAAGAGGCGGACTCATGAGCAAGATTGCCGAGACTGCTCCTCGAAGCCGGTCCCGTCGCCGTAGCGGCGTCGACGGATGGCGGTGGGCCGGACGTATCTTCCTCGTGTTCATGCTGCTCTACACAGCATTGCCGATGGTCTGGATGCTGATCACTTCGATCAAATCCGGGTTCGCGGCGATGCAATTTCCGCCGCAATGGTGGCCCGATGAACCTACCCTCGCCAGCTACCAGAAGCTGCTCGATCCGCAGAACAGCGTCGGCCAGGACTTCCTCCGCTTCTTCTGGAACAGCCTTTTCGTGTCGACCGTCACGACAATCCTTTCGGTGATCGTGGCTGTCCCTGCGGCCTACGCGTTTTCGCGCTTCCGTTTTCCCGGCCGGAACTTCCTGTTCTTCACTGTGCTTTTGCGCAACATGTTCCCGGCGGTGATCTTTCTGGTGCCGCTCTTCATCCTGATGCGCATGCTGGGGCTGGTGAACACGCACGGATCGCTCATCCTCACCTACCTCACATTCGGCTTGCCGCTGGCGATCTGGCTGCTCAAAGGCTTCTACGACAACATTCCGGTGCAGCTCGAACAGGCCGCGCGCATCGATGGGGCAACACGGTTCCAGGCCTTTATCCTGATCGTGATGCCGCTCTCGACGCCGGGGATCATCGCAACGGCGATCTATTCCTTTATAGGCGCGTGGAACGAGTACATCTACGCCTATACCTTTCTGTCGAAGAACGAGCAGTTGACACTGCCGGTCGGTATCCAGCGCTTCTTCTCGGAAAATACGACGGACTTTCCCGGCCTGATGGCCGCCAGCTTCATGATGAGCGTGCCGGTGGTGGTGCTGTTCCTCGTCCTGCAACGACATTTCGTACGCGCCCTTACAGAAGGCGCGGTCAAGCACTAAGGAGCTGCCGATGGCCCACGTGGTCCTCAAAGATCTGGTCAAGACCTATGGCAGCTTCAAAGCCGTCAACAATGTCTCGCTGACCGTCAATGACGGCGAATTCGTTGCGCTCGTCGGCCCCTCAGGCTGCGGCAAGACGACGACGCTTAATCTCATCGCGGGGCTGATCCCGATCACGTCGGGCGATATCTTCATCGGCGACCGGGTGGTCAACGACCTCGACCCCAAGGACCGGGACATCGCAATGGTGTTCCAGAACTACGCGCTCTATCCGCAAAAGTCGGTTTATATGAACCTCGCCTTCCCCCTGCAGATGCGCAAGCTGCCCAAGGACGAGATCGACAGGAAGGTCAGGGAAGCGGCGAAGGTGCTCGACATGACTCAACTGCTCGAGCGCAAGCCACGCGAGCTTTCGGGCGGGCAACAGCAGCGCGTGGCCCTGGGGCGCGCCCTGGTTCGAGATCCGGCGGTATTCCTGATGGACGAACCGCTCTCCAATCTCGACGCAAAGCTGCGCGTGCAGATGCGGTCTGAAATCAAGCGGTTCCACCAGGACCTGAAGGCGACGATCGTCTATGTGACACACGACCAGCTCGAGGCCGTGACCATGGCAGACAGGATGGCCGTGATGAACGGCGGCTTCCTGCAGCAATACGATTCGCCGGCGCAAGTTTTCGCCCATCCCGCCAACATGTTCGTCGCGAGCTTCGTCGGCAGCCCGGCGATGAGCCTTATCCCACTGGAGGCATCGACCGCAAACGGCGGCACCACTCTGACGAGCGCCGAAGGCTGGAGCCTCCCGCTGTCGCAACTCAACGCGCGCAAGGTGCTGGGAGCAACCACCAGGAAGGTCGTGCTCGGCGCGCGACATTCGACGATCAAGCTGCACAAGAGCGCCGCCCCCGGCGCCATTCCGGCCAAGGCCTATACGGTGGAGCCAACCGGAGACGTCACCTTCGTGCAAGCGTTCCTCTCCGGCGCGATCGTCAACATCAGCGTGTCTCCCAACATCGCCGTCACACCCGACGAGCACATCTGGCTCGAGTTCGATCAAGAACGCATCCATCTGTTCGACGGCGAAACGCAGATGGCCCTCCAGGCCGATTGAGACAGGGGCGGATGCGTTGGGGGAATGCGTGTGAATGACCACGAAACTTAAGATCACGGCGATCAAGTCTTATCCAGTGTGGGTGGGAACCCGCAACCAGATGCTCGTCAAGGTCGAGACCGACCAGGGCATCTTCGGCTGGGGCGAGAGCGGCTTGAGCGGTCGCGAGAAAGCCGTGGCCGGCGCAATCGAGCACTATCGCGAATTTCTCATCGGCCGCGACCCGATGCAGATCGGGCGGATCTGGCAAGAGGTCTATCGCAGCCAGTACTTCGAAGGCGGACGCGTTCTGCAGGCGGCGATTTCCGCCATCGACATCGCCCTTCACGACATCAAGGGCAAGGCGCTGGGAGTACCGGTTTACCAGTTGCTCGGCGGCAAGCAGCGCGACCGCATCCCCACCTTCGCCTCGACCGGAGACGAGGCCGAGGGCGATGTTGCCATCGACCGAGCCCGGGACCTGTGCGCGCAGGGATGGCAGGCGATCCGCTTCTTCCCCGCAGGCCAAAGCAGCAAGGACATCTTCGAGCCGCGCGAGTCGATCGGCGCTACCGCGAGGATGCTCAACAAGGCACGCGAGGCGCTGGGCGACGAGGTGGTCCTTGGTATCGACTATCATCATCGGCTGTCGGTCGCCGAGGCGGCGAGCTTCTGCAACAAACTCGACGGTGGCGTGCTCGATTTTCTTGAGGAGCCGATACGCGACGAGACCCCGGAGGCCTACGAATCCCTGCGCACGATGACCGACATCCCGTTCGCCATCGGCGAGGAATTTGCCAGCAAGTGGCAGTTCCTGCCCTACATCGAGCGTGGCATCCACCAATTCAACCGGCTCGACGTTTGCAATGTCGGCGGGCTCACCGAGGCGATGAAGGTCGCTGGCTGGAGCGAGGCGCACTATGTCGACCTGATGCCGCACAATCCCCTTGGCCCGGTCTGCACAGCCGCAACCATCCATCTCGCCGCGGCGGTGCCGAATTTCGCATGGCTCGAGACCAGGGCGCCGGAAAGGACGCTGGGCTTCGACAATTCCGAGTTCTTTCCCGTGCAACCACGGCTTGACGGCCCCGATTACCCGGTCAGCGACCTGCCGGGACTGGGCGTCGAGATCAACGAAGAGGCGATCCAGGCGCAGAGCTTCCGCTTCTGGGAAGCGCCTCACCTTAAGCGCCGCGACGGGTCTGTTACGAACTGGTAGTTTCCTTTCAACCGGAGTCCACAATGACGCATACCCCCGACATCACGCGGCCGCCCAAAGATCTGATCGACGCGCTCAGGGAGATCGGCGCCGCGACGGTTGCCGGCACGCTCGGCCACATGGGTTTCCGCAATCCGCACATGGTCGGTCCGGTGGCGCAGAACCACGGCAAGTCGGTCGTCGGGCCGGCGCTGACGCTGCAATTCCTGCCGCAACGGCCCGACCTCTTCAGCGAGGGAGAATATGCCGATCCGGAGACCCAACTGCACCGGCACGTGCT
Source organism: Mesorhizobium sp. P2_E7 (assembly GCF_056403855.1). Classification (NCBI taxonomy): domain Bacteria; kingdom Pseudomonadati; phylum Pseudomonadota; class Alphaproteobacteria; order Hyphomicrobiales; family Phyllobacteriaceae; genus Mesorhizobium; species Mesorhizobium sp. P2_E7. The sequence goes on from NZ_JBFUER010000001.1 coordinate 2,365,894, forward strand.
CTATCACGCACAGGAAGGCGATGTGGTCGTCGTCGACGCGCGTGGCGACATGAGCTCGGGCGTCTTCGGCGATATGATGTCGACCTATTTCAAGGGCAGAGGCGGTGCGGGCATCGTCATCGACGGATGCATGCGCGACCGGCCCAATGTCGAAAAGCTCGACCTCCCCCTTTGGCTGCGCGGCTGGACGCCCAACTATCATGTGCAGACCAGCATTTATCCCAATGCCGTTAACGTGCCGATTGCCTGCGGCGGTGTCACGGTGATCCCCGGCGACATCATCGTGGCCGACGACGACGGGGTCGTGGTGCTTCCGCTCGCAATGGCCGCAAAAGTGATCGAAGAATCACAGAAGCATCACGAGTGGGAGGAATTCTCCCGCATGAAGCTGATGCAGGGTGCGCCACTGCAGCGCTACTATCCGCTGCAGGACGATGCCCGCGGCGAATATGAGGAATGGCGCAAGGCCAATCGGTAGAGCACCCACAGACGAGCCCGTTTATGTCAGAATGCGCTACCGGCGCATCTCCAACTCAAGGCGGGCGCTTTCCTCGGGCGAGTTGGGTGCTCCGACACGGAAGGCGAATGACACGACCCGCGTCGCATTGGCATTGATTACGCACCGGAAGCTCAGATCGTACCATCCTGCTGTTCGCGTGCGGAAATGAGCATGCGGCTGGGCGATGACATTGCCCTCCTTCAACTCATAGAGAGGCCACGCGTAGGGATCATATGAGCCGCCCTTCAGCTGCTCTCCCAGGACGCTGAAGCAAAGTTGGCCGGCCCGCTCATCGCGCGGTAGGCCATCTATCGCGGTCGTGGCGAACGCATCGCCGGTAGCGCCTTGCGAGTAGAGCTTGCGGACGCCCGGGAGGCCCGAATAAGCCTGGGCAGCGGCCACGTTTGTTGAGCTTGGCCTGCTCTCGCCGCCACTTACAGACTTCGAGACCTTTGCTGGGCTTGGTTTCGACGTGTTCTCGGGCCTGGCCTTCGGAGCCTGGGCCGACGCAGGAAGCTCGATCTCACCATCGTCGCCGGGAGCCGCCAAAGGCACTGCGGCCGCAGCTTGTTTGTCAGCGTCTTGCGGCTGCTGTTTGTCTGCTTCCTGCTTGCTTGCGTCCTCGGTCGCCGGCTTCTCCTCGGCCTTGGTCGTACCCGCCTGCTCCCCGGAGTCTGGCGATGCAGCGGGTTTGCTCTCTGCCTTCGGCTCGCCCGGCGGTTTTGAACCGTCATCCTTGGCCGGCGCCGGCGAGTTGTCCTGGGCGCTGGCCCCATCCAGGGATTTCCGCGAGCCGGCATTTTTGTCGCCGAACTGAAAAACAGGCCTCAGGCCCTCGATTTTCGGTGGCGCAGGCGGCTTTTCTACTTTCGGTTCCGGCGGCTTCGGAGCAGGTTTCGGCTTCGGCGGTTCGGGCGGCGGCACGAGCGCGACATTGATCGGCTGCTCCTCCTGCGGCTCCTGAGGAGGCATGGGCAGGCCGTAGACCAGGAGCGCGACGATGAGCGCGTGCAGGATCAGCGATGCGGGCAAGGCCCACAGCAAAGTCCGACGCCGCTGCGATGTCTCCGTCTTCATCCCTCACGATGTGGAGCGAAACTGCGGCGGCATCAAGCACGGCCGCCGCTTCGACGCATCTTAGTCGCAGCCCCAGCGGCGAGGCCGGCCGCAAGCAGGTGTGAGGTGATCGGGCGTTGCGTAAGCCGATGCTTTCGTAAGTTTGGGACCTGAACCGCTATTTGAGGGTTTCCAGTTTGGCGATAGCTGCGGTGAAGCCGCCTAGCGACACCGGGATGGTGACCGGCTTACGCGTCACCGATTCCATGCCTATGTTCAGATTGGTTCCCGACTTCATCGCCTTGACAAGCTCCGGTGACAGCGGCGTGGCGGCGTAGGCGCCGTTCTGGTCGCTGGTCTGGATCGCGATGGTCGTTTTCTGCCCCTGGTCGATCTGATAGCTGGCGCCGGACGGCAGGAACAAGCCGTGCGGCAGGGCAAGCAGCATTGCCAGGCTGCCATTGCCAGGGTCGCGGCGCACGGTCACGGTCAGCACACGCTGGCCCGTCTTGGCTTCGGTAAGGTTTTGCGAAACCTGGCACTGAAGCTCGGCGTTCGCCGAACCGCTGGAGCAGTTTACCGCCCATGGATTGGCGTCGGCAGGCTTGACTTGCGCAGGCTTGGTTTCGGCAGGCTTGGCATCCTCGGCGAGCGCCGGCCCCATTGCCGAAAGCACAAGCCACAAAATGCCAACCCACGCGGCCCGCCCAAAGATGGTTTTCAGCAGTGGAGCCACGCGATCCTCGCCGTGTCAGGGTTTTCGCGGCCTTGATACAACAGCCGAGCCTGGCCGGGAAGCCACTACAGGTGAATTAGAGCGGGCTAATGTACTGTTGCCTTGCTGCCACAATAAACAACTTTGCAATCTTGTAGGTGTAAAAAGAAGAATCGGCGCTCGCTATACAGTAGGATTCGGATAAATATTCGCGCCGAGCGTGTACTCCACGGGGTCAGTACGGGATGGAGACGACCGAGAAAACTCGGCAAATCAATGGCATGGCGACGCACGGAAGACGCTTCCGGGCGAATACTGAGTATCGCCGGTCAGGCTTTTCCAGACATTTGTGGAAGACAACAGCACTTTCCACCTTGGCACTTGCCCTTTCCGGCATGGCCGCTCAGGCGGGTGACAATGGACTGTGGCAGCCACAGGTCCGCGCCATCATCGGCGCCAACAACAATGGCGGCAACACGGCCATCGAGGGCTTCCTGCCGCTGAAGCAGAACCTCGAATCCGTTCTCTTCCTCGATGTGCGCTCGAAATACGATTTCGACGACGGCTTCGGCCAGGATGTCGGCCTCGGCGTTCGCCGCATCGTCAATCCGGATCTGATGGTCGGCGGCTACGCCTACCTCAACATCCAGAATCACGACAGCCACCAGTTCGTCGCCTCGACGCTGGGCCTCGAGGCCATCACCTCGAAATATGACGCGCATGTAAACGTCTATCTGCCGATCAGCGGCGACCGCCACTCGAGCGGGCAAGAGTCCAGCCTGTCGCTGGTCGGCCATCAGCTGATCGAGCAGATATCGGCCATCGACCACCGCGACTACGCGGCCTGGGGCATAGAGGGCGAGATCGGCGTCCAGGTGCCGCTCGACCTGCCTGAAAACCATTCGCTGCGCTTCGATGTCGGCGCCTACCATTTCGGCGATCCGGATGGCGACGACCGCAGCATCACCGGCGCCAAGGCCGGCCTGGAATACTCGATCGGCGACGTCATCGGCAGAGGCACGTCGCTGACCGTCACCGGCGAGGTGCGCAACGACAATCGCGACGACACCCAGTTCGCCGGCAGCATCCGGCTGACGGTGCCGCTCAACGCTTTCGACCAGACCACTTCATCGGTCGATGACGGCACCGAGCCAGTCTACCCGGTCAGCCCCGGCCTGCGCAAACGTCTCAACGAGCGCGTGCGCGGCGACATCGGCGTCCGGATCGAGAGCCACGACAAGGTCACAAGCTCGACGACGCGTGTGGCGATCAACGCCGCCACCAACACGGCGTTCGGCCAGTTCTTCTTCGCCGATGGCGACAACGACGCGCTCGGCCTTGGTACGATCGGCGACCCCACCACGCTCGACAATGCAGTCGCCGGCGCCGGCGCAAATGGCGTTGTCGTCGCGCTCGGTGGCAAGGGCAACATTACGACAGCCGGCGTGACGCTCGCCAACGGCCAGATCGTCATCGGCGGTGGCGGCGGCGTCCAGGCGAAGCTCGCCGACGGCAGCATCGGCACTTATAATTTCGGCGGCTCCAACGGCACCATTCAGGGCACCAATCCCGCCAACAATGTCCTGACGCTCGCCAACGGCAACACGCTGAGCGGCATCACCATCACCGGCGGCAAGGACGGCATTTTCGGCAACAACATCACCGGCGCCACGCTGACCAACGTCACGGTCACCGGCACCGGCGGCAATGGCGCCAGCTTCACCGGCACGTCGACCGGCGTCAGAGGTTCGAACTTCACCGCGACCGGCAACGGCCTCGACGGCCTGCATATCGAAGGCGACGGCACCTACAACTTCACCGGCACGACGCTGCTGCAGGGCAATGGCGACGACGGCCTGGACGCAACCGGCCACGGCACCTACACCTTCGCCACCCTCAATACCCTCGACAACAACGATGCCGGCATAACCGTGAAGGGCACCGGGGTCGCCGGCTCGATCACCATCACCGGCGGCCAGGTGTCTGGCAACAAGGCGCTCGGCGATGACGGCGTCAGCGTCTTCATCGATCCGATCACCGCCCATATCGTGCTGGATTCGATCACCCAGACCGGCGGCACGTCGGCCGTTGTCCTCGACCATGTCTCCGGCAGCTTTATCGTCACCGGCGCGACCAATGCAACGGGCACCACCGGACCCGCCATTGCGATCACGGAATCGCCGGCGGCGATCCGCTTCGGCGACATCAACATCACCAATCCCGGCACCGACGGCATGGTGTTTACCGGCGTCAATGCGTCCGTCATCGCCGGCAACATCATCATCTCCGGGCTCGGCTCCGGCGTCGGCCTCGACTTCTCGGACAGCCAGACCAATTTCACGGCGCAGTCGCTGAACATAACCGGCACCGGCGGCACGAATTCGATCGGCATCGATCTCGCCCAGACCGACGGCGGCACGATCATCATCACCAATGGCGGCACCATCGCCAATGTCGGCACCGGCGTGCGGCTCGGCATTGCCGGCTCGCCGGCCGACACCGCCAACGCCCAGTTCACCTTCGGCGGCGGCTCGATTGGCGGCAACCTTGCCTCACTCGACGCACGCGGGCTGAACCCCGGTTCCGGGCTTTACAATTTCGGCTCGACCCAGTTCAACGGGCCGCAGCTATTCGACGTGGCGCATCTGCTCTTTGTCGCCGCGGCGGCGACCGGCACCGGCGACGGGTCGTCCCTAGACAATCTGGCCACGATTGCCGATGCGGACGCCAACGCGGACGACCAGGCCATCTTCGTGCTGGTCAATCGCGGCCTCATCGACGATACGGACGGCTTCACGCTCGACGCAGGGCAGACGCTGGCCTCCTTCGGCAACGGCCGCACCTTCTCGCTCGGCGGCGTGCCGATGAACGTCGTCGGCGACAATGTCCAGCACAATTCCACCGTCTCGGACGGCGCGGGCGCGGCGACGCTGACCGCTTCGGGCAGCGGCGACGTCGTCACATTGGCCAGCAATAGCTCGCTGCTGGATTTCAACATCTCGGGCGGCACTGCCAACGGCATCCATGGCAGCGGCGTCACCGGCGTCACGCTGACGGGCATGACCGTGTCCGGCGCCAACCTCAACGGCGTGCTGTTCGACGGCACCAACGGCGTTTCCGGCAGCGATTTGAGCTCGACCGGCAATGGCGGCGCTGGCCTGTCGATCCTAGGCGACGGCACGTATAATTTCACCGGCACGACGACGTTGTCGGACAATACCGGCGATGGCCTGCTGATCAACGGCAACGCCATCACCAGCTTCCAGACGCTCAATGCGACCGGCAATGGCGGCAGCGGCGTCAAGGCCACGTCAACCGGCACCGGCTCGCTTTCGATCGAAGGCGGCATCGTCAGCAACAACACGACAGCCGCCTTCCAGGCCACGAACATCGGACTTGACGTCACGCTGGACAATATCGGCCAGGTCGGCGGCACGACCGGCGTCAGCCTTACGGGCGTCAGCGGCAACTTCAGCGTCACCGGCCCAACGACGATCGACAGCACCACGGGCGACGGCATTTCGGTCAGCGGGAGCACGGCAACGGTCGGGTTCAGCGGCGATGTGCTCATCAGCCAGGTGCTTGGCAACGGCATCGCGCTCAACGGCAACACCGGCGCCGTCAGCTTCGGCTATGCGGAAATTGGTCTGCCGGGCCTCAACGGCATCGACGTTCAAGGCGTCAACGGCACGATCGGCTTCGGCACGATATTTATCGGCGGCGTCGAGGCCACCGGCCTCGACCTGTCAGGCAGCCAGTCGACCTTTACCGCCAATTCGCTCACCGTCTTCGGCGGCGCCACCTCAACCGGCATCGACCTGTCGGGCACGACCGGCGGCTCGGTCACGATCGGCACCGGAACAATTACGGCGGATACCGGCGTGCAGATGGGCACGCATGGGGCAGCCGGAACCACCGCCAACACGGTGTTCTCCTTCGGCGCCACCGGCGGCGGCGCGATCACCGGCACCACCGCCTCGCTCGACATGCGTGGCCTGATGGCCGGCAGCGGCACTTATGCCTTCAACGCTACGCACCTGGTCGGCCCGCAGCTGTTCGATGCCGCCAACGTTGTCTTCGTCGGTGCCGCCAATACCGGTTCCGGCACCGGCGCCAGCGTCAATGACCTGATCAATGCGGCGGCTGCCGACGATCTGACGACCGATGCCAGTACCATTTTCGTCCTCGTCAATGACGGCAACGGAAACCTCGGCACCGATGCCGACGGCTTTACGCTTGCCGACGGCCAGCAGATCGTCTCGTTTGCCAACGGCAACACGATCGCTCTGGGCGGGCCTCCGGCCAACGTTACCGGCACCGAGGTCGTGACCGCCGGCACCCAGGTCGATCCGTTCGGCAATGGCGCCGCCACGCTCAACAATTCGACCGGCAGCGCAATCAACCTGGCCAACGGTAACCGCGTCGCCGATCTCAGCGTCAGAAACGCCGGCTCGGGCTCTGCGATTGACGGGGCCGGCTCCGTCGGCGTGACGATCAACGGCGTGACCATCGAAAGCGCGGTCACCGGCGTCAACCTGACCGCCGCCTCGGGCGCCGTCAGCGTCACCAACCTAACAATCCAGGCGGCTCAGAACGGCATCGCTCTGGACAATACCGGGGCTGCGGTCACCTTCGGCGGCACGACGACGATCGGTGGCGTCACCGGAACCGCCCTATCGCTTGATAATTTCGGTGGCAACGCCACTTTTGCCAATTTCGATATCAATGGCGCTGGTATAGGCATCAACCTCGTTGGTGGTTCTACAGGCACCTTGAACTTTGACGCCGCGAGCTCGATTGCCAATACGACGGGCGTGGCGTTCAACATCGACAATGCCCAGCCGGACCTGACCTACAACGGCACCATCAACCAGACCAGCGCGGCAAGCGCGGTAAAGATCAATGCCATGTCCGGCGGCAGCACGGCCACCTTCGGCGGTAAGATTACCGCCAGCACCGGCGCCGCCAACGCGATCGACCTGACCAACAATCTGGGTGGTACGATCAATTTCACCGGCGGGCTCGACCTGACGACCGACGGCGGCTTTGGCTTCAGCTCCGTCGGTGGCGGCATACTGAGCGTCACAGGCTCCGGCAACACGGTTACAACGGGGGCCGGGCTAGCCGAAAGAGGTATTCAACTGCAGGGCGGCCCGAACACCCTGGTCATCGCGCAAGGGTTTACTTTCGACAGTGTCACTGTCGACGGCTCTGGCGGAGCGGCGGCGACGGGCATCGTCATCCAGAACACCATCGGCAGCAATATTACCTTCGGCGCTGTCGACATCAACCGCGTCAATGGCGATGCCATCCGCCTTACCAACGTAGCCAACGCCGTTACCTTCAATGGCACGACGACGATCGACACGGTTGTTGGCGGCGGCGCCGGTTTTGTGGTGCAAGGCAGCGCTGCGACGGTCAATGTCAACAATCTGGTGACAACGCTGGTTTCGGGCGCCGACGTCAGCCTGACCAACAACACCGGCACGATTGGCATCGGCGGCACCATCACCAACTCCGGCAGCGGCGACGGCGTGGTCGTATCCGGCGGCAGTGCGGCGATCACGGTCTCGGCCGGCATCTCCAGCTCGGCCACCGCGCCGGGCACGGCGGTGAAGGTCGACGGCATCACCGGTGGTTCGGTGACCTTCAGTGGCAATGTCACCTCGACCGGCACCGGCAATCTGTTCGACATCGGCTCGACGACGGCACCGAGCGGCGGCACGATCAGTTTCACGGGCTCGACGCTGACGGCGACCGGCGGCGGCGGTGCGGTGATCGGTGGGCTCGACGTCGGCGCGACCTTCAACGCCAGCGCGGCGCTTTCCGTCACCAACGCGACCGGCAACGGCCTGTCCGTCGCCAATGTTGCCGGCAGCGCCACCTTCGGAGCGGTGACGGTGAGCGGCGCCGGCGGCAACGGCATCGACATTTCAGGCAATTCCGGCTCTGTCACGCTCGGCACGACCAAGGTGACGATGGGCGCCGCCGCCAATACGGCCGGCATCAATTTCAGCGGCACCAATGCCGATGTGAGCTTCGGCACGACGACCATCGACAATGTCGGCGCCAACCAGACCGGCATCGACTTCAGCGGCTCCGCCACGACGGCCGATTTCGGCCTGACGACGATCACCGGTCTTGGCGATCTGACCTCGCGCGGCATCGACCTGTCGTCGACCACCGGCAACAAGGTCATCACCTTCCTGCAGGGGTCCAAGATCGACAATCTTGGCGTCGGCGTCGAATTGTCGTCCGGCGGCACCACCGCGACCTCAGCCAACGCCACCTTCACTTTCGGCGACGGCGACTCCACCGACGGGCTGGAATCCTTCATCATCGCCGCCGCCGGCGGCTTCACCGTCAACACGGTCGGCCTCGATCCGACGCTCGGCAACTACGATTTCGACGACGTGTTCTTCACCGGCAGCGCCAACCTTGCCACAGCGCCCGGTTCGGTCACGCTGGTCTCGCAGTCGGGCGGCTTCATCGCCGCCGGCACGACCGGCAATCTCAGCATGGGCGTCAACACCATTTCGCTCGCCGCCGCCGATGCGCTGACCGGCGCGCAGAACTTCGCCTTCGTCGGCACGATCAATCTTGGCGCCACCGCCTTCACGCTCGATTCCGGCCAGACGATCACCGGTTTCGGCAACAGCAATGTGGTTTCGACCGGCACGATCCAGCCGGCCAACGTCCAGGGCAATCTCGGCGCCACCGGCGGCAACATCACCGGCGACGAGGCCGTGGTCAGCGGAACGGCCAACCTGATGCAGCTGCTCGGCGACAATGCCGTGCGCCACACCGCATTCGACTTCAGCAGCGCCACCGGTGCCGCCTTCCTGATCGACCAGAGCGCGGTTGGCTTCGGCAATGCCAGCGGCATCACCATCGAAGGCGTGACGATCTCGAATGTCGCGGCAGGCCGGACGGCGATCCAGGTTGCCGGCCTCAATGGCAATCTGTCGGTCATCAACAACAACATCAACGTTGCCGGCACGCTGCTCGACGTCAATGGCGGCACCGGCACCATCTCTGTGTCGCGCGGCATCCTGCCCAACAGCGCAACACCGGGAACGCTGACCGGTGGCGGCATCAATATCGCCAACCGAACCGGCGGCGCGGTGACCTTCACCGACCAGGTGACCATCACCGGCGGCAATGGCGTCTCGATTTCGGGTGGCAGCGCGGCAGCCGCGGTCAATTTCAACGGCGGCCTCGACATCACGACGTCCGCCACCACCGGCCTCAGCCTGTCGGGCCTGAATGTCCTGACCGTCGCCAATGCCGGGTCCACGACGATCAACGCGACAGGCCAGACGGCACTGTCGCTGCAAGGCACGCTCGGCGCCGGCGGCGTCAACTTCGACAGCATCACCTCGAGCGGCGGCGCCAGCGGCATCATCCTCAACGGCCTCACCGGGGCGGTGAATGTCTCCGGCGCGACCAGCATCACCGGCACCAGCGGCGTCGGCATCGACGTCACCGGCGCCAACACCGGCCCATTCACCTTCGGCGCGGTGACGGTCAACAACACCGCCACCGCCGGCGGCGGCATCCATGTGGTATCCGGCACGGTCAACGTCACCGGTCTCGCCAACATCGATACGACGAGCGGCGTCGGCCTTTCGCAGAGCGGCGGTACCACCAGCTTCACCGGCGGCCTGACCATCGACACCACGACTGGCACGGCCATCGTCGGCACTGGCGGCACGATGGGCATCACCGCCACTGGCGGTGCCGAGACGGTAAACTCAACCCTCGGCCAGGCGATCAGCCTCTCCGGCGTCGCGGCGACCATTGCGTTGGACTCGACATCGTCTGGTGGCGGCACCAACAATGTCAGCCTGACCAACGTCACCGGCACGGTGGGCCTCGGTTCCGGCTCGCTGACCGGCGCGTCGGCCGTCGCATTCCTGCTCGGCGGTGGCGACGCGACCGTCAGCTATGGCGGCACGGTCACCAAGACCACCGCCGGCAATATCGTCGACATCTCCGGCGTCGCCGGCGGCACGGTCACCCTGTCGGGCAACCTCAGCGCCACCGGCGGCTTCGACAACGGCATCGATGTCCACACCAACAGTGGCGGCACGTTCAATTTCAACGGAGCCATGACGCTTTCCACCGGCGCCAGCCCGGCAGTCAGTCTGATTGCCAACACCGGAGCCGTGATCAATTTCGGCGGCGGATTGGGGATCACCACCACGTCCGGCACCGGCTTCAACGCCACCGGCGGTGGCACGATAAGCGTCACCGGCGGCGCCAACACGATTTCGACCGGCAGCGGCACCGCGCTGAACCTCAGCGGCGCGACGATCGGCGCGGGCGGCCTCAACTTCAGCTCCATCTCCGTCAATGGCGCGGCGACTGGCATCTCGCTGAACAACATCGCCTCGTCCGGCGGTGGCGCCATTGCGCTCGGAACGGTCAACCTGCAAGGCATCACCTCGCGCGGCGTCGATGTTTCCGGCACGCTTGGCGCGGCGCTATCCTTCAACGATCTCGACATCGGCCTGAACAGCACCACGGGGGTCGCCTTCGACCTCAACGGCGCCACCATCAATGCGGCGGTGACGGCCAATGATTTCGACGTGACCAACGCGGCCGCCGCCGGCACCTCGATCGGCGTCGACCTGCGCGGCGCCATTGGCGGCCAGACGGTCCGCCTTGGCGACGCCGTGGTCGGCGGCGCCAGCTCCAGCATTGCCGGCGTCAACACCGGCGTGTTCCTCAACAGCACGACCAACCTTGCCTTCATCTATGGCGACGGCGAATCGGCGATCGATCAGAACTCGACCATCGGCGCCAATGTCGGCATCGACGCTTCCAGCGCGCCAGTGGCCGGCACCTACAACTTCCAGGACGTGAATTTCCAGGCGACCCCAGGCCTCGGCTTCGGTATCGGCAAGGTCTATTTCGTCGGCGCGAGCGCGACCGGCGATGGCACCGGCCGCGACCAGAACAATCTGGCGACGCTGACAACGGCGGAAGCGGCGTCTGGCGCCACAGACATCCTGGTTCTCGTCAACAATGGCGGCACCATCACCGCGGCGGGCACCAATGCAGACAACACGCTGGTGCTTGCCGCCAATGAACAGGTGCGCGGCTTCGGCAATGGCAACATCAATCTGGCGCTGACGGTGCCGTCGACGATCCAGCTTGCCAGCAACAACATCTCGATCGCCGATCAGACGCCGGATGGCGCCGCGACGCTGACGACGAGCGCCGGCAACAATGTCATCACGCTCGGCGCCAGCGGCAACATCATCGACGGCTTCATCCTGAATGGCAGCCCGGCGGGTGCTGCGCGCGGCATCAAGGACAATGGTACCGGTGCCTCGGGCACCACGATCAGCCATATGACGATCCAGAATTTCTTGACCGCCGGCGTCGAGATCACGCCGTCGACCAACACGACGATCGACAACGTGACATTCTCGAGCAATGCCACTGACGTCATCGTCAATGCGCTCAACACCACCATCACCAACGTCAGCAGCACCGGCGCCACCGGCATCGCCTTCGACCTGCGCAACACCACCGGCACCACGACGCTGACCAACGTCAATGTCACCACGGCGGCGACGGGAACCGGTATCGTCTTCGGTGGCGCGTCCGGCCCCCAGGGCACGATTACCGCTACCAATGTCGATGTCACGGGCGGCGCCGGTGGGGGAATCAAGGTTACCGGCGGCAACGCGGCCATCACGTTCGATGCGGCGAGCTTTGTTGCCAGCACGTCGGGCGGCACGGCGGTAACCATCGCAAACCGGACTGGCGGCAGCTTCGGCTTTGCCGGCGCGGTCGTGGCAAATGGCGCGGCGAGCGGCATCAGCGTTTCCGGCGCGACAGCGGCGAACACGGTCAGTTTCACCGGCGGCGTCGCTCTCGGCACGACCACGGCGCTGACCGGCACCGCCGTCTCGATCGACAACAACGGCACCGCCTCGACGGTCAGCTTCGCCAACCTCGACATCGTCAGCAACGGCACGACTGGCTTCAGCGCCAGCAATGGCGGCACGGTCAATGTCACCACCGGCACGGTGAATTCCACCGGCGCGCAGGCGGTCAACCTCAACGGTATCGCTGCCGGCGTCAACTTCACCTCGACGACGTCGAGCGGCGGCGTCAACAATGTCGCGCTGACCAATGTCACCGGCACGGTCGCGCTCGGCACCGGTGCGCTGAGTGGCGCGACGGGCACATCGTTCGATGTCAGTGGCGGCAGCGCCACCGTCACCTATGCCGGCACCATCACCCAGGCAACCGCCGGCCAGCGCATGATCGCGATCGCGAACACGACCGGCGGTGCGATCAACTTCACGACCGCGACGGTGAACGGCCTCAACAACTCGGCGGTCACCGGCACCGGCATACTCATCGACGGCGCGGCGGGCAACGTCACCGTCAACAATGCGAGCCTCACCGGAGCGCGCGGCATCACCATCCTCGGCGATGCGGCGAACAACGCGACCGGCACCTTCACCTTCAACAATGTCGCCATCCAGACTGCTGCCGGCGCGACGAACCATGCCTTCGTCATCGACGGCGATCAGGGCCTGCCGCCCAACAACGATGTCAGCGCGGTCGTCAACCTGAACAATGTCGATATCACCAACCCGGGCGGCAATATCGTCAACATCCGGGGCATGAATGGCGGTTCGGTCACGTTCGACTCCGCCAGCTCGATCACCCGCAGCGACAATGGCCTGGGCATCCTCGCCACCAGCAATCAAAGCGGCACGATCACGTTCGGCGGCACCACGAAAACGCTGACCACCGGCGCCAACAACGCCGTCGATTTGAGCGCCAATGGCGGCACAGTGATCAACTTCAGCAATGGCGGGCTGGCGATCAACACCACCAACGGCACCGGCTTCAACGCCACGAGTGGCGGCACGATCTCGGTGACGGGTGCCGGCAATTCGATCACCACGACGGGCGGCGTCGCCGTGAATCTTGACACCGTCGCCATCGGCGCGGGCGGCATGACCTTCGCTTCCACGAACAAGAGCGCCGGCGCCACCAGCGCCGTCATCCTCGACACCGTCACCGGTGCCGGCGCGATCGATCTCGGCACCGGCGCGCTGGTCGGCGGCACCAGTGCCGTGATCCGCATCGGCGATGGCTTAGGCACCGCCAACAGCGGCGGCACGGCAGCATTCACCTATGCCGGCACCATCACCAGCGGCACCGGCCGTGGCATCGACATCCAGGATCGCGCCGCGGGCGCGGGCAACATCACGCTGTCGGGCAACATCACGCACAATGTGGCTGGCCAGACCGGCATCTTTATGGACGACAATGCCGCCGGCACCATCACCTTCTCCGGCGCTTCGAAGTCGATCACCTCGACGACGGCGGCGGGCGTCAGCCTGACCGACAATGGCGGCGCGACGATCGACTTCACCGGCGGCGGGCTTGTCATCAGCTCCACCAGCGGCGCCGGCTTCAACGCCACGGGCGGCGGCACGGTGACGGTGCAGGGCACCGGCAACACCATCGCGTCCGGCACGGGCACGGCCCTCAATATCGCCAACACGACGATCGGCGTCAGCGACGTGACGTTCAGGAGCATTGCGTCCAATGGCGCAGCCAACGGCATCGTGCTCAACAACACCGGTACGAGCGGCAATCTGGTGGTGACCGGCACCGGCGCGACGGCGGGCAGCGGCGGCACGATCCAGAACTCGACCGGCGACGGCGTCAGCCTGACCGACACTCAGGATGTCAGCCTGAGCAACATGATCATCAGCGACAATGCGGGCAACGGCATAAAGGGCCTGCGGGTCAACGGTGTGGTACTCAACGGTCTGACCCTGAACAGCAATGCCGATAACAACACCGAGTCCGGAATCCTGTTCAACGAACTTACCGGCAATGCCTCGCACGTCACCACGTTCACCAACCTTATTGTCTCCAACTCATTCACCCACAACGTGCAGGTCATCAATTCCGGCGGCACGTTGACGAATCTGGTGGTGAGCGGCGGCACGTTCTCAAACAACGGCGCCTCCGACAATGCCGGCAGCGACTTCATCTTCGAAGCGGACGGCGCCGGTGTCGCCGGCACGCCGACGATGACGCTGACCGTGGACGGCGCAACCTTTACCGGCAACAACGCTTATCCCGGGCCGGGCGTCATCCCTGGAACCGGCCTGTTCGTCATTGCCAATGACGGTACCGTCAACGCTCACATCGGCGAGACCACGGGAAATCTCTTCAACAACCTGAACAACGGCATCAACCTCACCCAGAGCAGCAATGCCGGCGCCGGCACGGGTGGCAATCTGAATTTCACCGTCAAGAACAACACCGTCACCAACAGCGAAGGGAACGCCATCAACGTGTTCAGCAGCGGCGACCTCGCCCGGACGCTCGACGGCATCATCGCCAACAACGTCATCGGTACGCAAGGCGTGGCAACCTCGGGATCGGTAGCCGGCTCTGGCATCCGGATTGGACATGAAAGCCTCGGCGTCGCCAAGGTGCTGATCGATAACAACATCATCCAGAGCATCGGCGTCAACGGCGTAAGCGGTGGCGACAGCATCACGATCTCGCAACTCGTCCAGCCGGGCACCGTGCACGCGACGGTAACCAACAATATCATTCGCGACAATGCCGACAGCCGCGGCATCACGGTCACCGCCACGTTTGCCGGCGCCATCATCAATGCCGACGTTCACGCCAACACCATCACCAATGTCAACAACGCCAATGCCATCCGCTTCCTCGCGGACGGCCTCGGCGCCGCCGACGGCACCATCAACGTGCCGCAGGCGAACGAGGCAGGTATCGAAGCCGTCAATGGCGGGGCAACGGCGCTGACGGACGGCCGGACGTTCTTCAGCCAGCCGCTGCCACTGCTGCCTGCAGCCACGCCGTAATCGCAACCTTGGATTTCACCTTGGGAAATATATTTTATGAATCTGATATCGACTTGTTGCCTTAGTTAGGCATAATACAAGAATTCAGACAGTAAGCCGCGAACCGAGGGGAGCCGGGATGAGTGAGCCTTATTTAGGTGAAGTCAAGATCATTTCCTGGAACTATGCTCCGCGCGGCTGGGCATTTTGCAACGGCCAGTTGTTGCCGATTAACCAGAACCAGGCATTGTTCTCACTTCTTGGCACCAAGTACGGCGGCAACGGCCAGACAAACTTTGCTCTTCCGGATGTCAGGGGACGCGCGCCTGTTCATACCGGCGGTCCTATCGGTGCAGTTGTCGGCGGTCAGGGCGGAGAAGAGTTTCACACGCTCACGCTCGGCGAAATGCCGACACACAACCATTTCGTCAACGCATCGAACACTGCCGGCAACGTCAACAATCCATCCGGCGCACTGTTGGGGGCGAGCGCCAGCCCGATCTATCAACCGCCGGGCAGCGCGGTGGCTATGGCGAAGGAAAACATCACTTTCGTCGGTGGCGGTCAGCCGCATGAGAACAGATCGCCGTATCTCGTCTTGAATTTCATCATTGCCCTGCAAGGCATTTTCCCGTCGCGAAATTAAGAGGACGCTTCGATGAGCCAACCTTTTGTCGGCGAGATCAGGATGTTCGGCGGCAATTTCCCTCCGAATGGCTGGGCGTTCTGCCAAGGCCAGCTAATGCCGATCTCCGAGAACGAAACCTTGTTTACTCTGATCGGTACGACCTATGGCGGCGACGGGGAGGAAACATTCGCCCTGCCCAACCTCGCATCCCGCATCCCCGTCCATGCTGGCAAAGGCCCGCTGGTCAGCCAGACCTATCAACTCGGAGAACTGGGCGGGGTCGAATCCGTCACTGTTTCAACTCAACAAATGCCGAACCATTCCCATACATGGACGGGTTCGTCGAATATCGCCAAGAATCCGGGTCCGTCCGGCGGTGTCCTGGCGACATCGAGCCTGCTGACGCCCTATGTGGGTATCGCACCTGATGGCAACATGGCCGCCGGAGCCATTTCGCCGGTCGGCGGCAGCCAACCTCACGACAATATGGTGCCGTTCCTCGCCGTCAGTTTCATCATCTCGCTGTATGGCATCTTCCCCCAGCAAAGCTAGAGATTGTCATGACCAATCCGTTCGTCGCCGAAATACGAATTTTTGCCGGAGATTTCGCCCCGACAGGTTGGGCGACCTGCGATGGTCAGCTCCTGCCAATCTCGCAGAATACGGCGCTGTTTTCACTGCTGGGCACGTATTACGGCGGCGACGGCAAGTCGACCTTCGCTTTGCCCAACATGGCCGGCTCCGCACCCATGGCGCAAGGACAGGGCAACGGATTGTCGGAGCGGTTTCTCGGCGAGACGGGTGGCGAAACGTCCGTTACCCTTCTGCAGACGGAAATGCCGCAACATAATCATTTTGTCGCGATATCCACCGAGAATGGCGCCCAAGGAACTCTGACCGATGCGGTTGTTCTGGGGAAGTCGGGGGGCGGAATGCTGTATCAGAACAACACGTCGCAAAATCTGGTCCAGATGGACCCCCAGGCGCTCAGCATGACGGGCAGTACGTTGCCTCACAACAACCTGCCTCCCTATCTGGCGATGACGTTCATCATCGCCATGCAAGGCGTTTTTCCGGCGCGTCCGTAAGCGCCACTCCATGATCCGGTTTCCGATCGCGGACGGCGCGCGAGTTCCATTTTGCTGGGCGCGCGCGGCACGGATTGGCCTGACGTTCCGCCCGATCGCGGGCGCCGATCTGCCGTTCCTGTCGGCACTCTACGCCTCGACCCGTGCCGAAGAGCTTGCCGTCACAACGTGGAGCGACGCACAGAAAGCGGCGTTCCTCGATATGCAGTTTCAGGCGCAGCACGCGCATTATCAGAAATACTATCCCTCTGCCGACTGGCTGGTGATCGAGCAGGCCGGGCAAGACATCGGCCGCCTCTATATCGAGCGCTTGCCGAGCGAGCATTGCATCATCGACATCGCCTTGCTGCCGGCGCATCGCGGCAAGGGGATTGGAGGTGCGCTGCTCACCGATCTCATCGGTGAGGCCGCCGCCGCCGGCAAGTCGGTCTCGATCCATGTCGAGAAGAACAACCCGGCGCGACGGCTCTACCAGCGGCTCGGCTTCATCGTTGCCGAGGACAAGGGCGTCTACGACCTGATGATCCGTTTGCCGGGCTGATCGTCAGGCGCCGCGATACCAGGATACGATGGTGAAACGTTCGTTGCGGGTGACCGGGGTAACTTCGTGCGTCGTTTCCGAACGAAACGCGACAAGGGTGCCCGGTGCTGCCGGCATGGCAACGCGCAGGTCCGGACCGCTGTAAGGACCATGCAGGACCAGCGAGCCGCCTGCGTAGCTTTCGGGCGAGGGATCGTCCGATTGGCGGTTGAGAAAGATCACCGCCGAAATCTTTCTGAATCGCGACTCGTCGTGAATGAGCGGCGTGTTGCCGTCCTGATGCGGCACGAAGAAATCGCCTTCCCGATAGTGGAGGAACTGGGGTTTTTCAACAAGGCCAAGCGCGACGGCGAAATGCCGCTCCAGCGCCGCCTTCTGCTGCGCCAGCAGCGTATTCACCAGCGCTTCGCTGGTCGGCGAGACCTCGGCGCGCCTGGTCCTGCGAACCTCCGGCCATTCCGGCTTCTGGCTCGCGCGTCCCATCAGGCCGGCCGGGCCGCCGCAGCCAGCTCTGATTTCCGCGCACAGCGCACTGCACGCTGCTTCGTCAAGCACACCTGCGATCTCGATGAAGTCGATCATGGCTCCAGTCGCCCTCACCTGCGGACTGCTCTGTTGGTCCGATCGTCGCCATGACCGGCCGAACCATCGAAAATCAGTTGAAGACGGCCTCGTAGACATAGCTGGCCGCGTCGGCCGCGACCGGAACAATGAAGATGTCATGCGACTGACCCTCGCCGACCAAGCGATAGGTCGCCTGCGGCAGCGCCGCGTCGCGCGGCCCCTTGAACAGCAGCGTGAAGCCGCCGCCCTCGCGCGCGCTGTTGGCAATGGGCTTCACCGCGCTCAGTTCCAGTGCGATCGTCCTGCCGCCTGCTTCGATGGAAAAACTCTGCCCCTGCTCGAAATCCGAAACCGATGTCATGTCGCCTGCCCTGGTTCGCCTGCTGTGTGCCGCCAATGTCGCTGCTGCGTGGCGCGCTGTCCATAGGCGGACGCGAGCGATGACGTCTCTGCCAAGTCGGCGCATATGGTACAAGCGCTACATCTTGTCTTGCCGCGAAATTCACCCTCTGATTCCCTGCGCCAAGGCTGTAAAAGCTGATTCTTGCTCCTGGCGTGTTCAAACGGCGCGTTCCGGGATGAATTTTTGTCGATCAATTCCAAGGAGACAAGACGATGAGCACCGCGGCAAGGCCCGTCATCTCTGAAATGCGGCCGAAGATAACCGTTGTCGGCGTCGGCGGCGGTGGCGGCAACGCGGTCAACAACATGATTGCCGAAAATCTGCAGGGGGCGGAATTCATCGTTGCCAACACCGATGCCCAGGCTCTCACCATGTCCAAAGCCTCGCGGCTGATCCAGTTGGGAGCCCATGTCACGGAGGGCCTGGGCGCCGGATCGCTGCCCGCGGTCGGCCGTGCGGCGGCCGAGGAATCGATCGACGAGATCAGGGACCACCTTGCGGGAACCCATATGTGCTTCGTGACCGCCGGCATGGGAGGCGGAACCGGAACCGGTGCCGCGCCCGTCATAGCGAACGCTGCGCGGACAGCCGGCATCCTGACGGTGGCGGTCGTCACTAAGCCATTCACCTTCGAAGGAAAACGCCGCATGCAGGCCGCCGAAGAGGGCATCGAGCAGCTTCGCGAATGCGCCGATACCGTGATCGTTATTCCGAACCAGAACCTGTTCAGGATCGCCGACGCCAAGACGACTTTCGCGGACGCCTTCGCCATGGCCGATCGTGTCCTCTATTCGGGCGTGGGCTGCATCACCGACCTGATCGTCAAGGAGGGGCTGATCAATCTCGACTTCGCCGATGTGAAGTCGGTGATGCGCGACATGGGCCGCGCGATGATGGGTACTGGCGAAGCCACGGGTGAGGGTCGCGCCAAGAGGGCCGCCGAAGCGGCCATCGCAAACCCGCTTCTCGACGAAGCCTCGATGATCGGCGCCAGGGGCGTCCTGGTCTCGATCTCGGGCGGCATGGACATGACGCTGTTCGAAGTCGATGAGGCCGCCACCCGCATCCGCGAGGAGGTCGACGCCGACGCCGATATCATCGTTGGCGCGATATTCGACCGGGCACTTGCCGGAAAATTCCGGGTCTCAGTCGTCGCGACAGGATTGCGGCCGGGACTTGAGATGCCACAGTAAGCAGGATCCGGTTCCTGAACTATAAGTCACAGGTCACCTCTGCTTTGGATCGTGGCTTGAAGCACGAAGCTTGAAGGCATCGGCAGTCCAAGAACGGACGCGCATCTACTCCGCGGCCTGAACCCGATTGACCTGGATGATCGCCCTGATTTCGGCCCGGCAGGAGCCGCAATTGGTGCCGGCCTTCAGTAGGCTGCCGATGGCATCGACGGTCGTGCAGCCGGCCGCAGCAGCCGTGGCGATCTGGTTGACCCCGACGCCGAAACAGGAACAGACGATCGCACCGGCATCTGGCCGTTCGACGCCAGCACGGCCGGCGACGACGCGGAAGCGTTCGCGCTGGCTGGCGTGCACCTCCTCGAGCTGTTGCGCTGCCCAGCCGCGTGATACCGCAACCGGGCCGGGCGCAACGAACAAGGCCCCGGCGAGGTGCTTGTCATCGAAGGCGGCGATACGGTGCTGGCCCGCGTCGCGGTCGTGATAAGCGAGCATTTCGGTTTCCGGCGGCGCGCCGAACAGGGACTGGGCGAAACCTGCCCAGTCGATGTCGCCGTCGGCAAAAGCGAGTTCGACCCGCCAGCCGCCCTTGCAGCGGGCTGCTGCCCAGTAGTCGGCGTCGATCGCCTCGGGACGTCGCCGCGTCACGGCGAAGCCAAACGCTTCTGCGGCGAATTTCTCAAGCCGAACCGCGACGTGTTTCAAGGCGGGTTGGCCGGAAACAGGATCCGTCAGCGGCGCGGTGAGCGCGTCGAGCCGGCCCTTGGCGGCGAACTGGTCGGTCCAATGCATCGGCGCGAACAGACTGCCACGGCGCTGGCGGGACGTGATCATTGCGCGCACCAGCACCTCGCCGCGCGGGCTGGAGACACGCACGATGTCGGCGTCGCCGATACCGTGTTGCTGTGCATCCGCCGGATGGATTTCGACGAAGGGCTCGGCGATGTGCTGGGACAGGCGTGGACTTTTGCCGGTCCGCGTCATCGTGTGCCAGTGGTCGCGGACCCGGCCGGTGTTGAGGATGAGTGGATAGTCCGGGCTGGTGCGGTTTTCGACGGTTGGGCGGATAGCGATGAAGCGCGCCTTGCGGTCGGGGGTGTAGAAATTGCCGTTGGCGAAGAAGCGAGTGGAGGGGCCACATTCGGCTTGCTCTGGCAGACGTCGAGCTTGAGCACCCCCCTCTATCCTGCCGGACATCTCCCCCGCAAGGGGGGAGATTGGCAGCGTCGGGCTCGCCGCCTGTTCTGCAACGCCAAACATTGGCGAAGGCCGGGGTGCAGGCTGATCTCCCCCCTTGCGGGGGAGATGGCCGGCAGGCCAGAGGGGGGTGCCTTGGCTCGGCATTGGCCATTGGAAGGGCGCCAACTCCTCGTAGGCCACCGCGTCCATTTCACCATAAGCGCCAATATCGAAATCCCGAGCGCCATCATTCTCGAAACCGGACAGCGCCGCGTGCTCGGCAAAAATCTCCGCCGGCGCCTCGTGCGAAAACGCCTCGCCAAACCCCATCCGCCGCGCCACCTCGGCGACGATCCACCAGTCCGGTCTCACCTCGCCTGGCGAAGGCAGAAACGCGCGCTGGCGCGAGATGCGGCGCTCGGAATTGGTGACGGTTCCGTCCTTCTCGCCCCATGCGGCGGCGGGCAGCCGCACATGGGCATGGCGGACCGTGTCGGTCTTGGCCAGCACGTCCGACACCACGACGAACGGGCAAGCCTTGATCGCCGCTTCGACGGCGTCGGCGTCCGGCATGGAATCGACCGGGTTGGTGGCCATGATCCACAGTGCCTTGATGCGCCCGTCGGCCAGCGCCTGAAACATTTCCACTGCCTTCAGGCCCGGCTTTTGCGCAACGGCCGGCGCATTCCAGAAGCGCTGCACGCGGTCACGGTGCTCGGGGTTTTCGATCTCCATGTGGGCGGCCAGCATGTTGGCCATGCCGCCAACCTCGCGGCCGCCCATGGCGTTGGGCTGGCCGGTCACCGAAAACGGCCCTGCCCCAGGCTTGCCGATGCGGCCGGTGGCGAGATGGCAGTTGATGATGGCATTGACCTTGTCTGTCCCCGAAGACGACTGGTTGACGCCCTGGCTGTAGACGGTGACGGTCTTCGCGGTGGCCACGAACAGGCTGTAGAAGCGGCCAAGCTCATCCTCGCTGAGGCCGGTGGCGGCGGCGACACCGGCAAGGTCGAGTTTCGAGGCGGCAAAAAGCGCCTGGCCGAAACCGGCCGTGTGCGCCGAGATGTAGCCGCGGTCGAGCGCGTTGTGCTGGCCGAGCCAGGCGAGTAGCCCGGTGAACAAAGCGACGTCGCCATCCGGTGCGATCGCCAGATGCATGTCGGCGATGTCAGCGGTCATGGTACGGCGCGGGTCGATGAGCACGATCTTCATCTCTGGCCGTTTTTCACGGGCAGCTGCGATGCGCTGGTAGAGCACGGGATGGCACCAGGCGAGGTTGGAGCCGACCAGCACGATCAGGTCGGCGAGCTCAAGATCCTCGTACGTGCCCGGAACGGTGTCGGAGCCGAAGGCGCGGCGATGGCCGGCCACCGATGAGGCCATGCACAGCCGCGAATTGGTGTCGATGTTGGCCGAGCCGACAAAACCTTTCATCAGCTTGTTGGCGACATAGTAATCCTCGGTCAGCAATTGGCCGGAGACATAGAAGGCGACCGAGTCCGGACCGTGCTCGGCAATGGTTTGCGAGAAGGTCGAGGCGACGCGGTCGAGCGCCTCGTCCCAACCGGCGCGGCGACCGTTGATTTCTGGGTACAGCAGCCTGCCATCGAGGTCGATGGTTTCGGCCAGGGCCGAGCCCTTGGAGCAAAGCCGGCCGAAATTGGCGGGATGATCGGGGTCGCCGCGGACGCTGATTTCACCGTCCGCGGCGACCTTCGCCAGCACGCCGCAACCCACCCCGCAATAGGGGCAGGTGGTCCTCACCTCGCGTGCTGCGTCGATTTCCATGATTCAGGCCGCGCGGCTGGCCAGCGCTTCCAGCGCGATGAACAGGTGCTCGCCTTCGATCCGCACCGGAATGGTGCGCACCGCGCCCTCATCGGCGCCGAGCGCCCTGCCCGTCTCCAGCGAAATCACCCAATTGTGCAGGGGACAGGTCACCGCCGTGCCATGCACGATGCCTTGGCTGAGCGGCCCGCCCTTGTGCGGGCAATGGTCGTCAATGGCATAGACCTGATCGTCAGCGGTGCGGAAGACGGCGATCTTGCCTTCCGGCGTGTCGACACAGCGCGCGCCACGGCGGGGGATGTCGGAGATGGTGCCGATTGCAATCCAGTTCATCTCCATCACTCCGCCGCCTGCGCAAACCCGACCGAGGCCATCGGCCTGAACTCGTGCTTGTCCTTGCCGGAGACGCGCTCCGACCACGGGTCGACCTGGGCGAATTTCTGGCTGAAGACGAAGCGATCGTAATAGGCCTTGCGCTTGTCGCCATCGTCCATGATCTGGCGCTTGATCTCGGGGATGCCGATGCGCTTGGCCCATTTATAGATGCGCTCGAGATAGCGGCCCTGCTCGCGATACATCTGCGTCAGCGCCACGATATGTTCGAGCGCCTCGTCTTCTGTCTTCACAAGGCCGAGCACCTCGGTGCCCTTGATGTCGAGGCCGGCGGCGCCAGCGAAATGGATCTCGTAGCCAGAGTCGACGCAGATCACGCCGACATCCTTGCAGGTTGCCTCGGCGCAGTTCCTCGGGCAGCCCGACACCGCCATCTTGACCTTGGCAGGGGTCCACGAGCCCCACATGAACTTCTCGATGCGGATGCCCAACCCCGTCGAATCCTGGGTGCCGAAGCGACACCAGTCCGAACCGACGCAGGTCTTCACTGTGCGCAGCCCCTTGGCATAGGCATGGCCGGAGACGAAGCCGGCCTGGCCGAGATCGGCCCACACCGCCGGCAGGTCTTCCTTGCGGATGCCGAGCATATCGATGCGCTGTCCCCCGGTGACCTTGACCATCGGGATCTCGAACTTGTCGACGACATCGGCGATGGCGCGGAGTTCCGCGGCATTGGTGACGCCACCCCACATGCGCGGCACCACCGAATAGGTGCCGTCCTTCTGGATGTTGGCGTGGACGCGCTCATTGATGAAGCGCGACTGGTAGTCGTCGGCGTAATCATCCGGCCAGTCGCAGACGAGATAGTAGTTGAGCGCCGGCCGGCATTTGGCGCAGCCGCAGGAGGTCGTCCATTCCAGCTCCTGCATGACGGCCGGAATGGTCTTCAGGCTCTTGGCGATGATCAGCCGGCGCACCTCGTCATGGCCGAGCGTGGTGCAGCCGCACATCGGCTGTACGGCTGCCGGGTTGTATTTGTCGCCGATGGTCAACACCATCAGCTTTTCGACCAGCCCGGTGCAGGAGCCGCAGGAGGCCGAGGCCTTGGTGTGGGCGCGGACATCGTCGAGCGAGGTCAGGCCTTTGCCTGAAATCGCAGCTGTGATCTTGCCCTTGCAGACGCCGTTGCAGCCGCAGATTTCCGCATCATCCGGCAAGGCTGCAACGGCCGCCATAGGGTCCAGCGGGGCACCCCCCTGATAGGACTGGCCGAAGATCAGCGTGTCGCGCATCTCCGATATGTCGGTCTGTTTCTTCTTCAGGTCGTTGAACCAGGCGCCGTCAGCCGTCTCGCCGTAGAGCACGGTGCCGATGATGCGATCGTCCTTCAGCACCAGGCGCTTGTAGACGCCGGCGGCGGCGTCGCGCAGCACGATCTCCTGGCGGTCCTCGCCTTCGGCGAAGTCGCCGAGCGAGAACAGGTCGATACCGGTGACCTTGAGCTTGGTCGGCGTGTCCATATGGACGAAGGCGGCTGCCTCGTCGCCGGCAAGCTGGCGGGCCGCAACGCGCGCCATCTCGTAGAGCGGCGCAACCAGCCCGTAGACCTGTCCGTTGACCTCGGCGCATTCGCCGAGCGCGTAGATATCGGGATCGTTGCTGCGCATGCCGGCATCGACGACGATGCCGCGATTGACGGCAATGCCAGCCTCCTTGGCCAACATCGAATTCGGTCTGATGCCGACCGCCATGACCACGAGCGTTGCCGGAATGATGGTGCCGTCGGCAAGCTCGACCTGGCCGACCTTGCCGTTGCCCGTGATCGCCCGGGTGTTGGCCTTGGTGATGACCTTGATGCCGCGCTGTTCGACGGCACGCTGCAGGAGATAGCCGGCGGCCGGATCGAGCTGGCGCTCCATCAGCGTCGGCATGACATGCAGTACGGTGACGTCCATGCCTTGGGCGTTCAAACCTGCTGCCGCCTCGAGTCCGAGCAGGCCGCCGCCGATGACAACGGCCTTGGCGCGCGACTGGGCGGCAAGCATCATGGCTTGCACGTCGTCGAGGTCGCGATAGGTCAGCACGCCAGGCAGATCATGACCGGGCACCGGAATGATGAACGGCACCGAGCCGGTGGCGATGACGAGCTTGTCGTAGGGCTCGGTGACGCCGTGATCGGACGTTACGGTCTTCGCCGTCCGGTCGATGGCAACGATCTTGTGGCCCTTGTAGAGGGTGATGTTGTTGGCGATGTACCAACCGTCGCCATGGATGATGATTTCCTCATAGGCCTTTTCGCCGGACAGAACCGGCGACAGCATGATGCGGTCGTAGTTCACCCGCGGCTCGGCGTTGAAGATGGTGACCTGGTAGCGCCCGGGTGCCTGCTCGAAAAGGTGCTCCAGCATGCGCCCGGGGGCCATGCCATTGCCGATGATGACGAGTTTTTCGCTCATGGCGTTACTCCGCGGCTTCGACGAAGCGGTGGCGTTCGTAGAGGAACTTCAGCACCGCCTCGCGGCAGCGCAGGAAGGTGCGGTCGGACGAGAGTTCGACGCGGCGGCGCGGCCGGGCGAGCGGCACGGCAAGCACCTCGCCGATGGTCGCCGCCGGACCGTTGGTCATCATGACGATGCGATCGGAAAGCAGCACCGCTTCGTCGACATCATGGGTGAT
Organism: Mesorhizobium sp. P2_E7; assembly: GCF_056403855.1. Taxonomy (NCBI): domain Bacteria; kingdom Pseudomonadati; phylum Pseudomonadota; class Alphaproteobacteria; order Hyphomicrobiales; family Phyllobacteriaceae; genus Mesorhizobium; species Mesorhizobium sp. P2_E7. The sequence goes on from NZ_JBFUER010000001.1 coordinate 2,391,423, forward strand.
CATGATCGTCGTCGAGCCGAGCCTGGAATGGATGTCCATCACCGCATCCTGCAGATGGGCGCGGGTCAACGCATCGAGTGCGCCGAACGGCTCATCGAGCAGCAGGATTTTTGGCTCCATGGCGAGTGCACGCGCAATGCCGACGCGCTGCTTCATGCCGCCCGAAATTTCCGCCGGCCGCTTGTCCTTGGCATGCGCCATCTGCACGAGGTCGAGATTGCGCATGATCCAGTCATGCCGCTCGGCTTTGCTCTTCGAACGACCGAAGACTTTCGATACCGCCAGGCTGATGTTCTCATAGACGGTGAGCCACGGCAGCAGCGAATGGTTCTGAAACACCACGGCGCGTTCGGGTCCGGGGCTGTCGACCTCCTTGTCTTCGAGCAGCACGGCGCCGGCGGAAACCTTGGTCAGCCCGGCGATCAGGTTCAGCAAGGTCGACTTGCCGCAACCGGAATGACCGATAATCGAGACGAATTCGCCCTTGTCGATGGTCAGCCTGATGTCCTTCAGCACCTCGCTGACCTGACTGCCGCGGGCAAAGGATTTGTCGATATGGTCGAGCTTCAGATAGGCCTTCATCGCCCTCTCCTCACTTTGCCGTTGTGCCGCGGGTGACGAAGGCGCCGACGCCAGCGACCAGGCGGTCGAGGCAGAAGCCGGTGACGCCGATATAGGCGAGCGCGACGATGATGTCGGGCAGCCGCGACGAGTTCCAGGCGTCCCAGATGAAGAAGCCGATGCCGACGCCGCCGGTCAGCATTTCGGCGGCGACGATGGCGAGCCAGGACAGGCCGATGCCGATCCTCAAGCCGGTGAAGATGTAGGGTGCAGCCGCCGGCACCATGATCTTGACGAAGAACTCGAACTGGTTGAGCCGCAGGATGCGGGCGACGTTGCGGTAATCCTGCGGGATGTTGCGCACACCGACGGCGGTGTTGATGATGATCGGCCAGATCGAGGTGATGAAGATGACGAACAGCGCCGACGGGCTGGAATCGCGGAAGGCAGCGAGTGACAACGGCAGCCAGGCCAGCGGCGGCACGGTGCGCAGGATCTGGAACACCGGATCGAGACCGCGCATTGCCCAGATCGACTGGCCGACCAGCGCGCCGAGCGCGACGCCGACGATCGCCGCAAGGCCAAAGCCGATGGCGACACGCTGCAGCGAAATCAGCACCCGCCACGCCAGCCCGATATCTTGCGGGCCATTGTTGAAGAACGGATGGGCTATCAGATCATAGGCCTCGTTCCACACCTGGCTGGGTGGCGGCAGGCTGGCGGTCGGCGACGAGCAGGCGATCTGCCAGACGACCAGCATGAAGGCGATGACGATGACCGGCGGCACCAGCGCACTGGCCAGTTTGCCGGCGATCACGATCGGATCAATGCGGCGCAGCGCCTTGGCGGTGAAGGCGATGACCTCCGCCGGCTTCGCGGGGAACGCCTTCACCGTTGTGTCCTCGATAGTCTGAATCGACATGTCTGGGAAAAACTCCTTGGGGCACTGGCGCCGGCGATCAGGCGGATGCCTTGATCTTCAAGCTGTCGAGATAGGCGGACGGGTTGGCCGGATCGAAGATTTTGCCGTCGAAGAAGGTCTCGACGCCGCGCGACGACGAGGCCGGAATATCGGCCGCTGCGACGCCGAGATCCTTCGCCGCCTCGCGCCAAATGTCCTCACGGTTGACCTGATCGACCAGCGCCTTGATGTCGGTGGTCGGCGCGAACTTACCCCAACGGATGTTTTCAGCGAGGAACCAGCTGTCGTGGCTCTTGAAAGGATAGGAGACGCCGCCGCTCCAGAACTTCATATAGAGGTCGGTGCCGGTGGCGACGCGGCCGTTGCCGTAGTTGATGTCGCCCTTGAGGCGGCCGATAATGTCGGCGACAGGCACGTTCATCCACTGCCGCTTGCCGATGATGGCGGCCATCTCGTCCTTGTTCTCCTTGGCCTCGCACCATTGCTGCGCTTCCATCACGGCCATCACGATCGCCTTGGTGGCGTTCGGGTGTTTGTCGATGAATTCGGCGCGCAGGCCGAGCGCCTTTTCGGGATGGCCTTTCCACAACTCGCCTGTCGTGGCAGCGGTGAAGCCGACGCCCTGGTGGACGAGCTGTTCGTTCCACGGCTCGCCGACGCAGAACACGTCCATGTTGCCGACCTTCATGTTGGCGACCATCTGAGGCGGCGGCACAACGATGGTCGAGACGTCCTTGTCGGGATCGATGCCGCCGGCAGCCAGCCAGTAGCGCAGCCACAGATCGTGAGTGCCACCGGGGAAGGTCATGGCGGCCTTGACCTCCTTGCCGGCCGCCTTCTTGGCGGCGAAGGCATCCTTCAGCTTGGAAGCATCAAGGCCGACGCCGGTAGCGGCATATTCCTGCGCCACCGAAATGCCCTGGCAGTCGTAGTTAAGCCGCGCAACGATCGCCATCGGCATAGGCTGGTTGTTCTGCGTCACCTTGCCGGTGTGCATCAGGTAAGGCAGCGGCGTCAGGATGTGGGCTCCGTCGATGCCGTTGGCTTCGCCGCCGAGCATCAGATTGTCACGCGTCGCTCCCCATGAGGCCTGCTTCAGCACCTCGACATCGGGCATTCCGTGTTTGGCGAACAACCCCTTCTCCTTGGCGATCATCAGCGGTGCCGCATCGGTCAGGGCGATGAAGCCGAGCTTGGCGCCGGTGACTTCCGGAGCAACCGTGGCGGCATAGGCGCCCGAGGGGAAGAGCTTGCGAGCCGCTATGAACAGACCTGCGGTCATGGCACTGCTGACAAGAAAATCGCGACGCGTCACATCCTTGAGCGACGTGCCCGTCCCGATCCATTGCTTCATCGTCTTCTTCATCGTCGTCTCCGGTTGAACGCGAGGGCGCTGGCCCAAAACAAAAAAGCTGCCGTCCAGGCCTCGCGTCCGTACATCCGGGATCGCGTGTAGACCTGAGCGGCAGCTTTGCCTGTGGCGCCCGCCATTGGACGCCTGTTCCGTGACCCGCTAAGGGCCTGACTATTTCAAAGCAGGAACCGTGCCAGTTTTGGATTGATTATGATTTCTTAATAAAATCAATGTGATACATGTTTCTGGCGTCGTGCGGAGTTGCCGCCCACACGGTCAAACGTTAATCAAAAGGGTAAGCAGTGCGCACAAATTTTGTGCAATGCACAAGAATGGCGCTGAAATGATCAGGCGCCTCGCAACTTCGTTGTCCCAGCGCGAAGCGGGAGGGAAGCTCCGCCGCGAAGACCCCGGGATCCATGTCTGTCGCAGCCGCTTCAGCCGGTCGCCGCCAACGGTCCGGCGGGGTCAGTCTGAGATAATTTCGTAATGAAGAACCTGGGCGTCGCGGAGGGACGATCTCATTCCAGGCGAGATGACGCCGGAGCCGAAGAGGAGAATATCTTCGCGGCGTACGAATACTTCATCGCCGGGTCCCATCGACACAAATGTGCCCGACGAGCTTCGTTCGACAAGCCGGGCTTTTCCATTCGAAATGGTGAAGGTCGCGTGGTGCCTTGAGACCCAGGGCCGCTGGACGACGATATTGCATTCCGGAGATCGGCCGATGGTCACGAATCCGTTGTTTCGACAGGATAGCAACTGATCTCCATAGCGGATGACCAGCTTGATCTGCGGCGGCTGGGCGGAGCGCGTATCGATAATGGTGCCCCGGCTGGTGATCTGCGTGCTGAGGGTTCGATCGCCGCTCCCCAGAGTATAGACATCGAAGAGTTCTTGCTTCCCTTTGAAGGCCATTTTGTCGAGCAGCCGCAAGGTACTGCGACTGCCCGCGGAAAGGGCTTCGAAGAAGCTCTGGCTGATCAGGACCTCCCCGGGGTTCGCCGTGGTGGACAACCTTGCGGTGACATTGACAACATCACCGAAGATTGCGCCCCGCGCGCGAATGACCGCCCCGAAATGCAATCCGATCCGGGCGCTCAACGGCCCTTTCGTCAGTTGGCCGCCAATTTGGCGAACGGCCCTCAGCGCCGCCTCCGGCCTCTCGAACAGGCTGAGCACGTCATCGCCCTTCGAGTAAATGAAATCACCGCCGTTCCGGGCGACGATCTCGCGCATCGCGTCCAGGCAATCCGAAACCTGCTGCAGAGCGGCATCGTCGCCGATGCGCTCATAGAGGGGCGTGCTGCCCACGACATCAGCCAAAAGGACTGCGGCTAGAAGTCTTTCCTGATCCATCGATCTCGTATCCGCCCGAGAACGCAGCGTATATAGCACACCAAAGTTGCCTTTAACTGATCTACTTGCGCATTGGCGATCCGCCACCCCGGCACTTCGGAACTACTGCGCCAAGGAACCAGCGTGTTTCTGCCCGGCGATATAGGCGTCGATCTCGTCGGGATCGAAGATCTGGCCGTCGAAGAAACCGTCGGGACCAAGCACAAGGCTGGCACCCGCCGAACCGACCGGCGTCGCCGCCTTAAGCGCGCCCTCGACCTTGGCGTTGGCGCCGGGCAGCGCCACGCCGAGCGGCTTCAGCGCCGCGCGATAGAGGTCGGGCCGGTAGCAATCCCTGGCGATGGCGAGGTTTTCCGGCGTGTGCGCGATGTCGCCCCAGCGCACCATCTGCGTGTAGAACCACAGCGCATGGCTCTTCCAGGGAAAGTTCGCCGCCTTGTCGAAGGGCACGAAGAAATCCTCGACGCCCCGCTCCGCGCCGCCGCCAAGCTGGAGATGTCCGGTGAGGACAGGCATCTGGATCGCGGGCGGTTGGCCGAGGAAGCGGGGCTCAGCCATCAACGCGGCAAGATCCCCTCGGTTTGCCGCATCCTGACACCAGCGGGCGGAATGATGCAGCGCTCTCAGAAGCGCCGCCAGCGCCTCCGGATTTTCCTCCGCCCAGGCCTTGCGCGCGCCGATCACCTTCTCTGGACTGTTGCGCCACAGCAGCGCCTTGACGGTGACGATATGACCGATCCCGGCGGCAACCGCGGCGCTGTTCCAGGGTTCACCGACGCAATAGCCGTCGATGCGCCCGGTGGCCAGCGCATCGGCCATGAAGGGCGGCGGCACGATGACGATCTCGATCTGGCGCTGCGGATCGATGCCACAGGCGGCAAGCCAGTAGCGCAGTTCGTAATTGTGCCCGGAATGCGGGTGCACGACGGCGAAGCGCAGCGGTTCCCGGCCGGCTGCCGCCCGCTCGCGGATAAATGCGCCAAGCGCTGCTCCGGCGCGCGCCGGGTCGAGATCCGGCTCGGCGCCATGTGCCGCCATGCCGCCCCAGACCGCGTTGGAGACGGTGACGCAGTTGCCGCCCAGGCCCAATGAGAATGGCACGATGATCTCGGAGGCGAGCGGCGTCAGACCCAGGCAGCAGGCAAGCGGCATCGGTCCCAACATATGAGCGACATCGAAATGGCCTATGGCGATGCGGTCGCGGATGTTGGCCCAGGATGTTTCACGCTGCAGCTTGAGTTCAAGCCCTTCGCGGGCGGCAAAACCCAACTCACGGGCGGCTACGAGCACAGCGCTGTCGAAAAGCGGCATAAAGCCGGCGGTGATCTGATGCGGCGCAGTCATGCTCACTCGTCCTCCATCGGTCCCAGCAGCCCGGCGGCGGTCACCAGGCTCTGGGCGATGTCGCTGATCTTGCGGTTCTGGTTCATCGCCGTTTTGCGCAACAGCGTGTAGGCGGCCTCTTCCGTCAGGCCGCGCGACTTCATCAATATGCCCTTGGCGCGATCGATCACCTTGCGGTTCTCGAGTTCGCCGCGAACCTCTTCCAGTTCGCGCGCCATGCGCGAGAAAGCGTTGAAGCGACTGACCGCCATGTCGAGGATCGGCTTGACGCGCTCCTGCCGCAAGCCGTCGACGACATAGGCCGACACGCCGGCATCGACCGCCGCCTCGATCGAGGCCTGGTCGGAGCGGTCGACGAACATCGCGATCGGCCGCTTAACAGCGCGTGAAAGCTGGAACATGCTTTCCAGCATGTCGCGGTTCGGATTTTCGAGATCGATGACAATGACATCCGGCTCGATCTCGGCAATGCGGCGTGCGATGCCGGTCACGTCATGAATGACAGTCACCCGCTCATGCCCAGCCTCGCGCAAGCCTGCCTCGATGATCGAGGCACGGATGCGATTTTCGTCGATCACCAGGACGGCGAGTGAGGAGCGGACCATGCCTCCAATATGTCGAAGCGGGGAGATTGTGCAATGCGGGATCATCGACCGGGTAAAGGCGGATTCCCTGATGCGTCGACGCCACTGCCAGACCGCAAGGCAACTTTTCGACAGGCCTCGCGCTCTCGACCAACTGCTATTTTGCGTTACACGTCAGGCCGAGGCGGGGCGCCGTCGTCGAGTTCGACCGTGTCTATGCTGGCAGCAGGACTGTTTCTTCAAAGCCAATTCGCACAGCAGTGAGGCAAGCTATTGTTCCCGGAATGCATGGCGGATGCTGTCTGACAAGGGTTTGAAAATGAACCCCATCACTGTGCGGGAATTGCTCTCGATAAACGCTTCAGCGGGCATACCGGGCAACAATGTGAGGTCGCCCAGTTTCGCCATCTCGTCGGGCGGCACGCTGATGCCGACCCGGTAGAAGGCGACACCGGTTTTTTCGTTGACGATCGTGGACGGCGAAATCATGTCTATCGTGCCGAACAATTGCGGTGTCGTGCGCTGGTTGAATGCCGGGAAGCGGATCAGCGCCTTATGCCCGGTGTGCAGCTGGTCGATGGAGCGCGGCTCGACATTGACCTCGAGATCCATGCCCTGGTCGGTGGCAATGAGCTGCATCAGCGTACCGCCGGGCGGCACGACGCCGCCGATCGTGTAGACGTTGAGCTCATGGACGATGCCGTTGACGGGCGCCCTGATCTCGATGCGCTCCAGCTGCTTGTTGGTGGCCAGTATCTGCTGAACGAGATCATCGACCTGCGTCGACACTTCGCGCAGCTCCGACAGCACCTGCTCCTGGAACTCGCGGTCGATCTGCAGGATGGCGATATCGGTCTCGCGGATCGAATTCTCGATGCGGGCGAGATCTGCCTGGCTCTCGGCGATCTGCCCTTCCAGGTCGGCACGGCGCGCTTCCTGCGCCAGCACGCGCGTCTCCGGCGCCAGTCCCTGGTCGCGCAGCTTCTTGATGCCGTTGAGTTCCCTGACGATATAGTCGAGCTGCTCCCGTTTCGACTTCACCATGCCCTGGACACCAGTGATCTGATTGCCGAACTGATTGATCTTCTCTCGTTGCTGCTCGATCTGGCCGATGCGGCTCAATCGCCGTGCCTGAAACAGCCGCTCTTGCCCATGGCGATGTCCGCCGTCGTCGTTGACGCCGGTGAGGCGCATGACGGTTTCGTCGTAGGTCAGGGTCTCGGTATCATCGCGCTCCGCTTCCAGCCGCGCCTTGCGCGCCAGTCCCTCGCGAAGACGGTTGCGGTAGATTTCGAGGTTGGCGTCGAGCAGGGTCTCGTCCAGCCTGACCAGAATGTCTCCGGCTTTCACGATGTCGCCGTTCTTGACCAGAATATCCTTGATGATGCCGCCGTCGAGATGCTGCACCAGTTTCGGTTTGCCCCTGACGATGATCGTGCCGGAAGCGATAACCGCGCCCGAGATCGAGGCGTAAGCCATCCAGAAGAAAACGCCCCCGAACAAAACAAGGAAGGCCGCCAGACCGGTGACCATAAATGTCCGGTAACTGGTGCGCGGCTTGCCGCTCGTTTGCGTTTGGTCACTCATCGCTTCATCCCATCGAATCCAGACCTTGTCAGGCCGTGCGCGTCACCTTGCGCAGCACTTCGGATTTGTCGCCCATTTCGACCGCGGCTCCGTTCGACAGCATCATCACCTTGTTGACCGCGGCTATCGCGCTCGGCCGGTGCGTCATGACGATCACCACCGACCCGGCTGCTCGCATATGCTCGATCGCCGCGGTCAGGGCGGTATCGCCATCGGCATCGAGATTGGCGTTCGGTTCGTCAAGAACGACCAGCTTCGGCATGCGAAACAACGCTCGCGCCAACCCGATGCGCTGGATCTGTCCACCGGAAAGCGGCGTCGCGCCGTAACCGATTGTCGTGGCGTAGCCTTCGGGCAGACGCAGGATCATCTCGTGCACGCCAGCGGTCTGAGCGGCACGGATAATGTCGGCGTCCTGTGCGTCCGGATCGAAACGGGCAATGTTTTGCCGCACTGTGCCAGCCAGCAGTTCAACCGATTGCGGCAGATAGCCGACAAAGCGGCCCAAAGCCTCGGTGTCCCACTGTTCCATCGAGGCGCCGTCGAGCCGGATCGATCCCGTATCCGGCATCCAGGCGCCGACCAGCAGCCGCGCCAACGTCGATTTACCCGAAGCGCTCGGCCCGATGACGCCAAGCCCATCGCCGGGCTCGAGCGCAAAGCTGATCTGACTGAGGATGACGCGCCGGCCACCGGGGGCTTCGGCAGCCTGGCCCGGCGCATATTTGGTGACGTTGCGCAGTTGCAGGTTGCCCTTCGGCTCAGGCAGTTGAATGGGCGGCTGCGCGGTCTCGGCCTTGTCCAGGTGCGCGGTGAGCCGCCTGTAGGCAAGCCTGGCGCGCACGATGCCCGTCCACTGCCCGATCACCTGATCGACCGGAGCCAGCGCGCGGCCGGAGATAATGGATGAGGCCACGATCATGCCCGGCGAGATTTCCTGCTGGATGGCCAGCCAGGCGCCGAGCGCCAGATTGGCCGACTGCAGAAGCATGCGAACCGCCTTGGAGATGGCGGCAAAGATTTCGGAATTCTCCGAGCCGGCCTGTGCCCGTTCCGCACTTTCGCCATGCATCAGCAGCCACTGGCGGCCGACATGGCCAAGCATGCCCATCGACAGGATCGTCTCGGCATTGCGATTGCTCTGCTCGACGAACCGGCTTTCCAGCCCCTCGATGGCGGCAGCGCGGCCGAGATGGCGCCTTGTGAGCATTTCGTTGGCGAGCGCCAGTGCCGTCACCACGACAGCGCCACCGAGCGACAGGAAGCCAAGATAGGGATGCATGTAGAAGACGAAAGCGAGATAGAACGGCATCCATGGCATGTCGAAAAAGCCGAGCAGGCCGGAACTGCCGAGAAACGCCCGCACCGCGTTGAGATCCTGAATCGGCCTGCCGGCCTCGGGCCGACCGGCAACGCCCTGACACACCCAGGTGCGGAAGGTGAGCGCGCCAAGCCGCTGGTCGAGCCAATAGCCGGAGCGCGACAGAATGCGGGTCCGCAAAAAGTCGAACACGCCCATGAACAGATAGAGCCCGACCACCAGTGCAAAGAAAGCCACCAGCGTCGGCACCGAGCGCGCCGTCAGCACGCGGTCATAGACCTGCAGCATGAACATCGGCCCGGTCAGCATCAACAAATTGATGGCGAAACTAAACAGGCCGACGCCGACAAAAGCCGTGCGCAGGGATCGTATGGCAAGGCTGAGCGGGTTCTTGTCCTTGCCCGATTTGGCCGGTCGCGACTGGCTCATCATGCCTCGGACAGTCTGAACAAGGATAGGGTCAGGGTGTTCTCCTCAAGCCATTAGAAGAAGCTGAAGCTGTCCTTGTCGAGCGCCGCAAGCTGCGTGCCCTTCAAGAACAACTGGTCGCCGCTGCCGAAATCGAACAGCACGCCGGTATCGGTCTGATGCGCGGTCTGCATCAGGTCCTGGAAGTCATCGATGCCATTCACGTCGATGCTGATTTCGTCGCCGGCGATGAAGAAGGTCCGCAGCAGCCTGGCTCCCGGATCGAAATCGGTGATCGTGTCGCTGCCGTCGCCCTGGGAGAAGATGAAATTGTCGTTGCCCAGACCGCCGGTCAGCTGATCATTGCCGGTTCCGCCGGAAATCCTGTCCCTGCCGATGCCGCCAGTGATGCTGTCGTCGCCTTCGTTACCGTCGAGACGATTGTCACCCATAAGGGCGATCAACGTATCGTTGCCACGCCCGCCGGCCATGTTGCCGCCAAGCAAGCCACCGACCATCCGGTCATTGCCATCGCCGCCGAAATGCGAGCCGCCGCCGAAGCCGCCGAATATGTTGTCGTCGCCGGACGTGTGCTGCTGATAGTTGGCATAGGTGTTGTCGGCCTTGACATAGACAATGCCGTTGCTGGTGCTCTTGCCGTCGCTCACCGAGTAGATGAACTGGTCGTCTCCGACAAAGCCCGTGGCCGCGCGATAGGTGACGACACCGTTCTGCAGGGTGACCGTACCGTGACCACCCTGGCCGACACCGACGACGGACAGCGGGTCGCTGTCCGGGTCAGTGTCGTTGGCCAAAAGCACACTGGTGTTAAGCGTCAGCGCGTTCGGCGTATAGACGTAGTAGCGGCCGTCATTATGCACGACGGGCGCGCCATTGCCCTGCTGGAAGGTGACGTTGAAAATATCCGAATTCTGCAGCGAGCCGTCGCTGGCCAGGATCTGGACATTCCAGACACCGGCCGCATTGTGCGGCGCCGTGCCTGTCAGTTTTGCCCCATCGAAGGTCATCCACGACGGCAGCGCGTTGCCGTTGGCGAGGCGAGCGGCGTAATGCAGTGCGTCGCCGTCCGGATCGCTGAAGGTGTTGGCCGGAATGTTGATGCTGAAGGCGCTGCCGGTTTTCAGCGGTTGGCCGGAACTGTTGGTGCTGACATCCGGCAGCGGATGGTCGAGCACCGGCGCATCGTTGACCGGGTTCACCGTGAATTTGAAGATATCGGAAGTCGACAGCGAGCCGTCGGACGCAGTGACCTTGAGGTCGATCGAACCGTTGAAGTTCTGCGGTGGCCTGCCGGTCAGCCGCAGATGCTCGGCATCGGCGACCAGCCAGGACGGTAGCGCCGCACCGCTGGCGGTGGTGATCGAATAGGTCAGGTGATCGCCTTCGACATCGGTGAACAGGTTCTGCTGCAGCGTCACGTCGAAGGCCTGGTCCTCGAGCACGAAGCGGTCAGAGAACGGCGCCACGATGCGCGGCGCGTCGTTGACCGGATCGATGACGAGGTCGAAGCTGGACGACGCCGACAGTTCGCCGTCGCTGGCGGTGACCTGCAGCGAAATGGTGCCGTTGAAATCGGCCGGGGGCGTGCCGGTGAAGCGCATGCTGGTCGGGTCGAAGGCGAGCCATGACGGCAGCGCCGTGCCGCCGGCCCTGGTTGCGGTGATCGTCAAAATGTCGTTGTCGACGTCCGACGCCCAGCCTTCCGGAAGCGTGAAGTCAACCGGCGCGTCCTCGGCTGAATGCCGGTTCTGCAGCGGTGTGACGACGGGCGGATCGTTGACCGGATGATCGCTGACGGTGATCGTGCCGGTATCGGTCAGATGGCCGTCGGAGACGACATATTCGATCTGCACGTCGCCGGAAGCGTTGGCTTCGCGCGTCACCAATATGTTGCCGTGCCCGTCGAGCACCGCGGTGGCACCCGGACCGGCGGAGACCGAAGTGATGGTCAGCGTGTCGCCGTCAACGTCATGGTCGTTGGCCAGTATCGACTGCACGCTGATGGTCGTGGGCTGGTCCTCCTGGCCTTCGACGGCATCGTCGACGGCAACCGGCGCGTCGTTGACACCTTGAATGACCAGTTGGACGGTGCGGCTCACCTGTGCCGTGCCATCGCTGGCGGTGACGCGGAGCTCGATCGTGCCGGCGAAGTCGGCCGGCGGCTGGCCCGTAAAGCCTCTTGCCTCAGGATGATAAACCAGCCAGTCGGGCAGCGGATTGCCATTGGCGAGCAGCACGCTGACGGCAATGGCGTCGCCATCGATGTCGGCAAAGGCCGAGCCAGGCAGTTGCGCGGCGAAGTAGGTGTCTTCGATGCCGGTCAGCGGTGCGATGGCGCCGATCGTCGGGGCATCGTTCACCGGCTGCAAGTTGATGGTCACCGTCGCCGTGTCGGTCGCTCCGGTGATGTCGGTCAGCACATAATCGAAGCTTGCCGGTCCGTTGCGGTCGGCATCCGGAACGAAGACGATGTTGCCGGCGCCATCGAAGCTGACCGTGCCGCCAACGGCATTGGCGAGCGCGGTGATAGAGATCGACTGGCCGTCGACATCCCCGTCATTGGCGCGCAGGGCGGCGACCGGGATGACCAACGTCTGGTCCTCAGTGCCGGACACGCTGTCATTGGCTGCCGTCGGGTCGTCGTTGACCGGACGGACATCGACACTGAAGGTCCCCGTCACGTTAGGCCCGCTGCCATCGGTGATGGTGTAGTTCAGCGTGAAATGACCATTGGCATTGGCGGCCGGCGTGAAGCGGATCATGCCGTTGGGCAGCTCTTCCACACCGCTGCCGAAGGCGCCGACGAAGCTGATTGTGCCGCCGTCCGGATCGTAGTCGTTGGCCAGAAGTTCGGCCGGGTCGATGTCGATGAAACCATCTTCGTCGATGGTCCAGCCGCTGTCGGAGACGGCAATTGGCAGATCGCCTTCCGGCAGCACAGTGAGCGTAACCGTGCCCGTGGTGCTGCCGCCATGACCGTCGGAGACAACATAGGAGAAGCCGCCATTGCCGAAATAGTCGGCGCGCGGCGTGAAGATCGCCTGGCCGCCTTCGATGCGGATCGAGCCGTTGACCGGATCGAGCACCGAAATGATGCTCAAGGCTTCACCCTCGACATCGCTGTCGTTGGCGAGCAGATCAGCCAGGGCGATGGCGATCGGCTGGTCTTCATGCGTGGTGTAGCCGCTTTCGTTCGCCACATCAGGCGCATCGTTGACCGCGGCATAGTCGACCACGATGTTGTGCGTTTCGACCGACCCGAGCCGCCCGTCCGTCACCGTATAGGTGAAGGTGACCGGACCGTTGACGTTGTCGCGCGGCACCAGCGAAATGCGGCCGCCGGGCAAGATGAAAGCCTGGCCGCCATCGCCGTTCTGATCGACGCCGACAAAGGAAATAACGTCGCCGTCGGGGTCGGGATCGTTGGCCAGGAGATCGGCAATCGCGACCACGAAAGGCGTGTCCTCGACACCCTGGAAATGGTCGGCGGCGGCGATCGGGTGCTGGTTGGTCGAGACGACGTTGACCGTGACCCGACCGATGTCGACACCGTCCGCATCGTCGGTCACCACATATTCGAACCAGGCTTCGCCGTCGAAATTGTGGTCGGGCGTGAACAGGATGGTGTTGCCCGACAGCTGGACCGCGCCGTGCACGGCATTGAACACTGAAAGGACACGCAAGGCGTCGCCGTCAATGTCGCTGTCATTGGTGGTGAGCGTCGCCGGATCGATCGACAGCACCGTGTCCTCGAGACCGTTGACATGGTCGTCCCGCGCCACCGGCGGATCGTTTGCCGCGGCGACATTGACGTGAACCTGAGCCGTGCTCGTGCCTTCGTGATCGTCGGTAATGGTATAGGTGAAGGTGACCGGGCCTGATTGCTGCGGCGCCGGATTGTAGGTCAGCGTCACGCCGGCATTGCCGTCGACCGGCAGCGAAAGTGCCGTGTCCACCGTTTCGGTGCCATCGGTCGAATGCACAAGGACGGCCAGCGTCTGGTGCAGGCCGAGGGGCGGAGTGCCGGAAAGGCGGCCGGTCTGCGGATCGATGGTGAGCCATGACGGCAGCGGGCTGCCGTCGGCAAGCGTCGCCGAATGCGTGACAGGGCCGGAATCCAGACCCGAGACGGGCGGCAGGTCGACGGCGAACTGCGGGATGTTGACCGTCAGCGTGCCGCGATCCGGTGTTCCGATCGCAACAACGCGGATGGCATCGCCGTCATCGTCGCGGTCGTTGGCGAGCAGCGAGGCGAGCGTGAAGGTAACCGGCGTGTCTTCCGAGGTGTTGACCGTATCGTTGACCGGGTCGGGCAGTTCGCGTTCGGCCGCGACATTGACGACGATGCGGCCCGGATCGTGCGAGACGGCGCCCTTCACGTCATGGGCGTTGTACTCGATGACGAAAGCGCCGTTGAAGTCTTCCGGCGTCGAGACATAGATGTGCTCGCCATCCGTGCTGACCGAGAAGCCGCCCTGGTTGCCCAGATGGTAGGTCTGGTCGATGACGACGTTCTTGATCAGCGCGAAGGCCGGCATGCCGGTTTCCGCCGAAGCGCCGACATCGATGCGCACCGGGATAGAGCCGACATATTCGGCAGGCGGCGTGCCGGTGAACGACAGCGTTTGCGGATCGAAATGCAGCCAGCCCGGCAGGTCGGTGCCGCTCGCCTTGGCGGCGGTGACGGCGGCATCGTCGGCCACCGGCAACACCCATAGGCCATTGGCGGCGAAGAACGCCGGATTGGCAAGCAGCGCATTGATGGCGGGATCGAGCGGCGCATTGGGATCGATGCGGAACTCGACGGCAAAACCCGGTTGGCCGGCGTCCGTCGGCGCGAAGGCGATGCGCACGCGGGCAATGTCTTCGCCCGCGCCAGGCTCGACAGCAGTGCGTTCCAACCGCATCGTCTCGGCATTGAACGACAGCCAACCCGGCAACTCGCGGCCCGAGGCCAGCTCCGCCGACCAGGTGCCTTCGCCCAGCCCCACAGCCAGCAGGTCGGGGTGATAGACCACGCCCGTGGCGAGAGCGGCGGCATCCGCCGGGTCGATCGATACATGGCCCTGATAGGACACTGGTTGGCCGCTGTGCGGGTCGGTGTCGGAGAAGGTCAGCGCCACATTGACCGGGTCGACGGTGCCTGCGGGCGGCGTGCCGGTGAACGTCAGCGTGGCCGTGTCGAAGGCCAGCCAGGACGGCAAAGGCGTGCCGTCGGCCAGCGTCGCAACAACAGTGACGCCGGCGTCGACCAATGGGGATGCGAGATCGACGCTCTCTTCATGCAAGGTGCGATGGCTGAAGTCGTCGGTTACCACGCCGATGACGTGCGCGTCCTCGAAGAAGATGACGTCGCCTTCGGGATCCATGTCGTTGGCGAAGGCTTCGGCCGCCAGGACGGTGATCGGATGATCCTCGAGGCCGGAGGTGATGTCGTCATGGAGCACGGGCGCGTCGTTGTCGACCAGGATGGTGATCGAAACAAAGGCTGTGTCCGTGCCGCCACGGCCATCGGAGATGGTGTAGGTGAATCCGGCGGCGCCGTTGTAGTCGGCGCGCGGCGTGAAGACGATCATTCCGTCCTCGTTGAACGCCACCTTGCCGTTGAGCGGGAAGCGCTCGAGCTCGATGATCGACAGCGGATCGCCGTTCGGGTCGGTGTCGTTGCCCAGAAGGATCGACGGATCGATGATGATCGGCTGGTCTTCCAGCGTCTCGAAACCGCCATCGTTGCGGGCATCCGGCGGATCGTTGAGCGGAATGACATGGACCTCGACCAGGCCGGTCGACTGTGCGCCATGCACGTCGACGACATCATAGAGGAACGAGGCGTCGCCAAGTGCCGCGCCATCGAAATCGATGACCTGCACCGCGACGCCGTTCTCGATGATGGTGCGCAGCGTGGCCGTGCCGTTGCTGGCCGAGTGAATGCCGACGAAGGAGAAGGCATCGCCTTCGACGTCGTGGTCATTGGCCAGGAGGTCGCGGACGTAGATCGTCTTGGTCTGGCCGAGGCGCGCGGTGGCGCCGTCCTTTTCGGCATATGGCGCATCGTTGACGCCGACGAAGTTGAGCTCCACCGAGGCGGTCGAGGTTTCGCCCGACGGATCGCTGATCGTGTAGGTGAAGCCGACGAAGCCGTAATGGTCGCCGTCCGGCGTGAAATAGATGCCGTCGCTGCCGGCAAAGGCAATGCCGTAAGAGGCCGCGCCCGGCAATGTCTGGTAGAGCGGATGGCCGTTGTCGTCGAGCAATGGACCGACCGCCACGACCCGGAGATCGTCGCCGTCGACATCGACGTCGTTGCCGAACAGATCGGCATAGGAGATGAACAGGACCGTGTCTTCGACACCGGTGAAGACGCCATCATTGTGGGCAACCGGCGCATCGTTGACCGGCAGCACGTCGACCTCGGCCCTGGCGGTCGATTCACGGCCGGTCTGGTCGCGTACCGTGTATTCGAAGAAGGCGTCGCCATTGAAGTTCGCCGCGCCGACAAACTGCACCGAACCATCGGCCAGCAACGTGGCTGTGCCGTTCACCGCATTGCCGACCGAAACGATGGTCAGAAGTTCCGCGCCCTCGGCGGCGTCGTTGGCGGTCAGCCGATGCGGCGCGATCACCAGCGCTTCGTCCTCATTGGCGAAACGGATGACATCGTCCTCGGCGTTGAAGCTGCCATTGCGCTGCAGGAAGGCGATATCGTCGCGATCCCAGACCGTGCCGTCGGCGAACACCACCTCCTCGATGCCGGTTGCCGGCCCGACGAAATGGTTGACGACGCGCACCGTGTCGATCAGCAGCCCGTCATCATGCTCGAGCTCGAGCACCAGGTCGTCGCCCTCGCGGATGACGCTGACGTCGCGCACATGCACGTCGGCATCGAGCACGATGCGATCGGTATCGCTGACCGGACCGTTTTCGTAGATCGTGTCGGCGCCGGAATCGAAGCCGAAGAGATAGCGGTCAGAGCCCGCGCGGCCGACAAGCGTGTCGTCGTCGAAGCCGCCTTCGAACGTCTCGTCCGCTGCACCACCGGCGAGATAATCCTGGTAGGATGAGCCGACCAGCATGTCGATGTTGGCCAGCACGTCGCCTGCCGCTTCGCCACCGGAGCCGAGGCCGCTGCCGAGGTCGACGATGACGCCTTCATCGGCCGCACTGTAGTCGGCGGTATCGAAACCGCTGCCGCCGTCGATGTGGTCGGCGCCACGGCCGCCGCGGATGACGTTGTCGCCGGCATCGCCGATGATGGTGTCGTCGTGGAAGCTGCCGATCACCAGTTCGATCGACGAGAAGGTGTCGCCGAGCGCATCGCCGCCGCCGGCCGCGCCATTGGCCATGTTGATGCTGACGCCTTCGACCGACGTCGAATAGTCCGCCTGGTCGATGCCGTCGCCGCCGACCATCTCGTCGGCGCCACGGCCGCCGATCAGTATGTCGTTGCCGGCGCCACCGAAGAGGTGGTCGTCGCCACGGCCGCCGGTCAGCGTGTTGTCATTGCCATCGCCTTCCAGCACGTCGCTGAAATCGCTGCCGATGAGGTTTTCGATGCCGACGAGAATGTCGCCGGTCGCATCGCCGCCCGTGGCGGTGCCAGCGGCCAACGAAACCTGCACGGCTGCATCGGAGAGGAAATAGTCGACAGTGTCCGATCCGGCGCCGCCATCGAGCCGGTCGGCGCCTTTGCCGCCGTCGAGCCGGTCATTGCCCAGGCCGCCTTCCAGGATGTCGTCGCCTTCGCGGCCGACCAGCAGGTCGGCGCCGCCGAGGCCTTTCAGCACATTGGCGTTGGCATCGCCGTCGAGCTCGTCGGCGAAGGTGGTGCCGATGAGCTGTTCGATCGAGAAATAGACGTCTCCCTGCGCATGGCCGCCCTGGCCGATGCGCGCGGCAAGATCGGCGCGAACGCCGATGTTCGACCCGGCGAAATCGACCGTGTCGAAACCGTCGCCGCCATCGATGCGGTCGGCGCCATCGCCGCCGACGATGTAGTCGTCGCCTTCGCGGCCGAAGATATCGTCATTGCCGCCAAGGCCCTCGATGCGCTCGCCGAGATAGGTGCCGATGATGAGATCGCGGATGGCGGTGCCGGTCAGCGTTGCGGCGTGCGTCGCCGAAATCGTCGCGTGCACGGTGCCGTCGTCCTCGACGCCGGCCTCGTCCTTGATGATGTAGTCGAGCGAGACCGCGCCTGAGAAGCCGCGCGCATATTCGACGACGATGAACTCGTTGTTGTAGATGGTCGCCGTGCCGGCGCTGGTCGAACGCACGCCCGCGAACGACAGCAAGGCAGCGTAGTCGTCGGGATCGAGATCGACGTCGCTGTCATTGGCCATCAGGTCGGAAATGCGCAGCACCAACGGCGCGTCGAGGCTGGTCGAGCCGGTGTCGGGCGCCGCCGTGGGTGCGTCGTTGACCGGGATGATGACGATCGAGACGGTGGCGCTGTCGGTGCCGTCGGCATTGTCGGTCACGATATAGGAGAATTGGCTCCCCGAGGTGGCGTTGAGTGCCGGCGTGAAGACGATATCGCCGTTCTCGTTGAACGCCACGCTGCCATGCGCGCCAAAGCCCATCGATACGCTGATGATCTCGAGCGGGTCGCGGTCGATATCGGTGTCGTTGCCCAAAAGGGCTGCGACCGGAATGACGGTCGGGACATCCTCATAGACATAGATGATGTCGTTGTGAGCTTCCGGCGGCGCGTCGCCGACCGGCGCGAAATAGAGGGTAACGGTCGCATCGTCGACCAGACCGCCCTCGTCGGCAACGACGTAGTGGAAGACAGCCTCGCCCCAATAGTCGGGATCGGGTGTGAAGACGATGGTGCCGTCCGCACGCAGCTCCACCGTGCCGTTCTCGGCGGCGGAGACTGACTGGATGGTGAGGTTCAGCCCATCGATGTCGCCATCATTGCCAAGCAGAGAAGCGGCCGAAATGATGAGCGGCGTGTCCTCGGTCCCTCTCAGGGAGAATGCCGTGTAGTGGTCGTCGCGAGCGTTCGGCGCATCGTTGACCGGATCGACCTGGACATTGACCCGCGCCTCGACGAGGCCGCCCTGCCCGTCATCGACCGTGTAGAAGAAATACGCCTGGCCGAAATAGTTGGATGACGGCGTGAACAGCACCGTCTGGTTTTCGAACAACTGCACCGAACCGCCGCTGCCGCCGCGCACCGAGGCAATGTGGAGCGGGTCGCCGTCATGTTCGATATCGTTGGCCAGCAGCGTCGCGGCCGCGATCAGGATCGGCTCATCCTCGTCGATGGTGAGCGCATCGGCCACTGGCGCCGGCGGATCGTTGACCGGCGTGACGTCGATCCGCACCGTGGCGGTATCGGTTGCGCCCTGCGCGTCGGTGACCACATAGGTGAAGGTGGTCTGGCCGAAGAAGAAGGGCTCTGGCGTCACCAGGATCACGCCGTCGTCGGTGAGCTCGACGCGGATGTGTTCATTGCCGATCACCGAGGTCACCCGCAGCGCATCGCCGTCGATGTCGATGTCGTTCTGCAGCAGGGCCGACACGTTGATCTGGAACACCTCGTCCTCCGCGGTGACGAAGCCCGTATCGTTGCGTGCGTCCGGCGCGTCGTTGCGCGGCGTCACATCGATGTAGACGATCGCTTCGGCGCGTCCGCCTTCCGGCGTGTTCGCGACATAGCGGAAGCTTGCCAGCCCGTGGAAATTCTCGGACGGCGTGAAGCCGATATGGCCATCGCTGGACAGGCTGACAGTACCGTTCACGGCATCCAGCACCTGGGCGACGATCATCCGGTCGCCGTCGATGTCGTTGGAAAGAAGCCGCCTGACATCGATGGACAGGAATTCGTCTTCGTTGACGGTGAAACCGAAATCGTCCTTGGCGCTGGCCGGCGGCATCACACGCACGTCGACGGTCGCGGTCGACAGGCCATTGCGGCCATCGCTGACCGTATAGGTGAAGGTGGTCGCGCCGGTGAACCCGGGAGCGCCGGTGAAGATGATCTCGCCATTGGCGCCGATCTGGGCGGTGCCGTTGGGGCCGCCATGCACCGCAATGATGCGCAGCATGTCGCCATCGGCATCATAGTCGTTGCGCAGCAGAAGCGTCGGATCGAGGCGAAGCTCCTGCTCCATCTTGACGGTGAAAATACCGTCCTCGACGGTCACGGGCGCATGATTGTCGAGCAAGGTGAGCAGCGTCTGGCGGGTCCAGACCACGCCGTCGGCAAAGACAATCTGCTCGACGCCAGCCCCCGTTTGCGACAGCGCATCAAGCACGGTGATGGTGTCGTTGCCGGAGGCGAAGGAAATGACCACCGTGTCGCTGCCCTTGTAGAGGCGCTCGACCGTTGCTTCCAGCGAAAGCAGGTCGGTGATTTCCAGGCGATCGCCGAGCGTGGTGCCGGTGTCCTCGATGAGGTCGTGGCCGTCGCCCTGCGAGAAGCGATAGACATCGTTGCCCTGGCCGCCGAGCAGCCAGTCGTCACCGCGTCCGCCGACCAGCAGATCGTTGCCGTCGAATCCACGGATGGTGTCGGCCTCCGCCGTCGTCGCCGAGGACAGGACCGCGGCGCGCATGGCAGCGAGATTCCATTCGACGCCATCGGCAAAGACGATCTTCTCAATGCCGTGGCCGGAACCCGACAGAGTGTCGGTCAGCGTGATGCGATCCTGCGCGCCGTGGAGACGCAGCACCAGATCGTTGCCGTCGGCGGGGCTGCGGCGGGCCCATTGCAGATCGGTCGAGGCAATGCCTTGCAACACCAGCCGGTCGCCGGTGCTGGTGGCGCCGTCGCTGATACGGTCGTCGCCGTCGCCTGCGGCGTAGATGTAAGTGTCGTTGCCGCCGAGGCCGATCAGCAGATCGGCGCCGGCATTGCCGCGCAACGTGTCGGCGGCGCTGGTCCCGATAATCTGGTCGGATTCCGGGCTTGGATTGCCGAGCACAAGCGAACTCTGGATTTCGGCCCAGTTGTAGACACGGCCGGAATCGACGAGGACCACGCGCTCGATCGCGTCCGCGAAGCCATCGCTCAGTCCATTGACAATTGTGATGCTGTCGCCGCTGTCGCCCAACCGGATGATGAGGTCCTGACCATCGCGGCCACGCCGGGTGAAGCTGATCTCGCTTGCCGCATAGCCTGAAATCTCGATCGTGTCGGTGCCCGATCCGGCATCCCGCACGATGTCCTGGCCGTCGCCACGCGCAAAGACATAGGTGTCGTCGCCGGCGCCGCCCGAAACATAGTCGTCGCCGGCAAGACCGGCGAGGCGATCGGCCTGCGAGGTCCCGGTGATGCGATCATCACCCGTCGTCGCGACGTTGCGCTGGGCCAAGGTCTCGAACATCTCGCGCGTCCAGACCGTGCCGTCTTCAAAGGTGACCTGCCAGATGCCGTTGCCCTGGTTGGCCAGGAAAGATTCCCGCAGGGTGATGCGGCCGCCGTCGCCGGTGCCTTCGGCACTCTCGGGGATGAGCAGTTCGAGATCGTCATGGAGGCCGCGCCTGACCGTCACCTCATCCGGTGAGATGCCGCGCAGGACCAGCGTGTCCTGGTCCCAGTATCCATTGTCGACAATGACGTCGTAGCCGTCACCACGCTTGTAAACATAGGTGTCGGCGCCGCCGTCGTCGGTGAAGTAGTCGTTGCCGCCGCGGCCTTCGAACGTGTTGTCGGAGGTATCGCCGTGGATAATGTCGTCGAAATTTGTGCCCGCCGCCTGCAACAGCAGGCTCTGGATCTCGTCGGCAGTGACCACCGTACCGTCGTCGAACACCACCGTGGCCACGCCAGGGTTGCCGAAGAAACTCTCGCCGAACAGACCGTCGATCAACACGCTGCCGCCATCGCCGGCGCCGGGGCTGCTCTCGTCGATCTCGACCAGCACGCCGTCATAGACGTCGCGGAAATAGACATCGTCGCGCGAAACGTCTTCGAGCCTCAGCACGCTGCCTTCGCCGCGACCCTGCTCATCGATCACCAGATCGTCGCCATCGCCGCGATGGTAGACATAGGTGTCGGCGCCGCCATGGCCTGACAGCGTGTCGTTGCCATGACCGCCTGTCAGCACATCATCGAAGCCGCTACCGACGATGTCGTCATTGCCGGTCGTTGCCTTCGCGGCAATGAGATCGGCGATGATGCCGCGGACCGTGCGCTCATCGCCATTGGCAAAACGGATCAACTCGACATTGGTGTCGTCGTCGTTGTTCCTGGGGCCAAAGGCGTCGACGATTGTGACCGAACCGGCACTGACTCCGGCACCGGTCGCGACATTGGCGATCAGATTGTCGCCAAAGCGCCTGAAGGAGACCTGGCTGGCATTGAGGTCGGCAAAATCGACGACATCGGGGCCGGTTTCTTCGACGAGCTGTGCCAGGCCGATTTCGGGACCTTCGCCACCATGAATGACGCCGAGATAGGCGTCCCTGCCATTCTCGACGATGGTGTCGTTGCCGTCGCCATTGCGGTAGACATAAGTGTCGCCGACGGCGCCGGTTTCGATGTAATCGTCGCCGTGGCCGAGTTCATAGGTCAGTGCCGGACCGGCATTGACGACATAGTCGGCGCCGG
Organism: Mesorhizobium sp. P2_E7; assembly: GCF_056403855.1. Classification (NCBI taxonomy): domain Bacteria; kingdom Pseudomonadati; phylum Pseudomonadota; class Alphaproteobacteria; order Hyphomicrobiales; family Phyllobacteriaceae; genus Mesorhizobium; species Mesorhizobium sp. P2_E7. Next base: position 2,413,443 of record NZ_JBFUER010000001.1, read on the forward strand.
CCGTCGTGCGGCTGGCAACCCAGGCGGCGGCGATCGCCGTCTCGTCCCAGACGCTGCCGTCACCAAAGGTGATCGAAGACACGGCAAGCCGTTCGTAGCCATACGCGTTGTAGCCGCCCAGGAAACGGATACTGCCGCCATTGCCGGAGCCCGCCGGGTTGTCGGCGAATTCAAGCAGCAGATCATGGTTCTGGCGCAACACGGTCAGTTCGCCAGGCGCGATGCCGCTCAGATCCAGGGCGAAGCGCCCGCCATCATCCTGATTGGCCACGATATCGTTGCCGTCGCCGCGTGCGTACCGGATGCTATCCTGACCGGATATGCCCTCGATCAGGTCGTTACCGGTGCCGGGATCGAACAGATCGGCGCCGGGCAGGCCAACCACGCGGTCATCACCCGCGGTCTGGTCGCCCGCGAGCATACGGGTGGAAATATCGGCTTCCGACCAGATCGTTCCGTTGTCGAATACGATGGACACACCGGTCCAGCCGAGATCGGCGGCGGCGTAAGCCATGATGATGCTGCCGGCATCCGACCCGTTCGTCTCATGGGCCGCGATCGAAAGCACCAGATGCTCGAAACGGCGCGATACCGTCAGTTCCTCAGGCGTGATGCCATGCAGCGTGATGACACTGGTTTCGGGGGCCAAATCGCTGTGGTTTTGATAGTAGATGTCCTGGCCGTCGCCGCGGTTGTAGATGAACTGGTCGGCGCCGCCATTGCCATGGGCAATGTCGTCGCCCTTGCCGAGTTCGATGATGTCAGGCGACCAGTAGTCACCGTCGTAATTGTCGTTGCCCGGCGTTCCGTGCGCAACCGTCGGGTCGCCGTCACCACCATCGCCGCCGTCACCACCGTCGCCATTGTCGTCGACCGGCAGGCCGTTGCCGGTCAAGTGATCGCGGACATCGGAAAGCGTCCAGATCGTGCCGTCGGCGAACTGGATCTGTTCAATGCCCTCGGCAGTGATCTCCTGCTCGGTTTCCGGATCGATCAAAGTGCCTTCATTGGCCACCCAGACCAGCATCTTGCCGCCATCGCCGGCGCCGGGCGCGGATTCGCCATAGGTGAAGATATAGTCGCCACCACCGGCGTCACGCACGCCGGTGAGATCGCTGATGTTGAGGTCGCTGAAGATCAGTCGGTCGACCTCGCCCTCGCCCCGGCCGAGGTCGTATATGACGTCCTGGCCGTCACCCCTGGCGTAGGTGAATGTGTCGCTGCCGGCCTCATCCTCGAAATAGGTGTTGGCGGCGTCATTGGTATGCGTGTCGTCGGCGGCCGTGCCATAGCGTTCGTCGCTGTCGGGGAAGGTGATCAGGGCGCTGACGTCTTCGGCGGTCAAGGTCGTGCCGTCGTCGAGCACGATGTCGCCGAACCAGAACCGGTTTGGCCCCTGATAGTGCCAGAAAATGTCCAGGCTCTGCCGGAACACGATCGTATCGGCGCTGGTGGTGAAGCCCAGCGTCAGCAGCGGCTCGAGGAAGTCGGCGCTGAAGACGAGTTCGTCGGCCGTATAGCCGTGGAGGTGCAGCGTGTTGTTCTCGACCAGGCCGTCATTGTAGACGGCGTAGTCGGCGACGATGTCCTGTCCGTCGCCGCGCGTGAAGACATAGTCGTCGCTGCCGCCGGCACCGCTCAGAATATCGTTGCCGAGGCCGCCGGTTATCTGGTCGTCGCCGTCGCGCGCAAACACCACGTCGTTGCCGCCCAGCGCGTCGATGATCTCGCCATCGTTGGTGCCCTTCAGCGTGTCTTCGCCTTCAGTGCCGACGATGAGCTGCGGCTCATGCGGCACGATCAGCTGGGCGATATCGTCGATCGAAAGCACGGTCCCGTCGTCGAGCGCGATGCTGAGGGCTACTGACGCATAATCCCGCATACCGTCCGGCGGATAGCTGATGAACCTTATACTGTCGCTGCTGCCGTCAAAGGTGAGTGTCGCACTGAATTGTTGCGATGCTGCTGTGAAATGCAGATCGCTGAGTTCATAGCCGTGCAAATGCAGGACGTCACCTTCCGATGGCAACCCGGTTCCAAGCACCCAAAATTCGGTTGCGATCGTATCGTTGCCGTCGCCACGGGTGAAGGAATAGCTGTCGTTGCCGGCGCCGCCTTCGAGATAATCGTTGCCGAGGCCGCCGCTGATCGTGTCGTCGCCGTCGCCGGCAAAAACGGTGTCGTCACCGCCGAGCGCGTTGATGACTTCGTTGGCATCGCTGCCCTGGACCGTGTCGGCGTATTCCGTCGTCCGCATCTGGAACGCCAGGGCGCGCGCTTCCATGTCGGCGGCGGTCAATGTCACACCGTCGGCGAACACATAACGCTCGACGCGATAGTCGGTCGCCCAGCTCAGGAAGAAGTACTGGAGGCTGACCGAACCTTCGGCGCCGTCGAAGCTGATCTGCAGGTTGTCGCTGTCGAAGGGGTCGTGACGAACGGTGATTTCGGTCGACAAGATACCGGCGAACTCGATCGCGTCGTCATTGCCGCCATCATCATAGATGCGGTCGTGGCCGTCGCCGATCGCGTAGCGGTAGACATCATTGCCGCCGGAATCGAGGAACCTTTCGTTGGCGGCCGTGCTTTCGTGGATGTCGTTGCCGCTGCCGCCATTGACGTCGCGCGTGGCGCCGAGACTGGCCGGGCGCTGCTCGATCGCCGCAGCGATGGCGCTTTGTTGCCAGACCGTACCATTGGCGAATTCGATGCGGCCAAGCGTTAGGAGGCCGCTTTCGAAGCGTATCGAATCGGTTGAGCCGTTGACCTGGAGGGTGACGCTGCCGTCGTTGAACGTGGCGCCCAGAAGCACGATGTCGCCCGGATTGAGATCTGTCAGGCGCAGCGTATCGTATTCGTACGCGGGATAGTCCTTGTAGCCGAGCACCGTATCATGGCCGTCGCCGCGGCCGAATTCGATGACATCGACACCGCTGCCGGTGTCGATCACGTCGTCACCGGCGCCGCCATGCACCGTATCGATCGACGAATAAAGCGTGATCTCGTCGTTGCCGGGACCTGCGGCGACATTTAGCGCGGCGCGCTGATCGATCTCGGTGCGGTACCAGGTGGTGCCGTTCTCAAAGGAGATCGAGGAGATGTTGTGGGTGTAGTTGTCGTTCGCGTCCAGCTTCAGCCGGTCCGTCGTGCCGGCGAAGGTCAGGATCATCGAGCCTGGATCGGTCGGATCGAGCGTGACCGTCACCTGGTCGGGCGTATAGCCGACAATCTTCAGCGAGTTGCTTTCGTAGCCACTGTCGGCGAAGACATCCTGGCCGTCGCCGCGCGTGAAGACATAGATATCGCTGCCGTAGCCGCCGTCGATGAAATCGTTGCCGTGGCCGCCGGTCAGCGTCTGGGCATTGCTGGAGCCGATGATGTAGTCGTCGCCAGCAGTCGCCGATGGGGCATCGATGCTGTTGATGATGTCATTGTAAGACAGCGTCACGCCGCCGGGGAATTTCACCTGCTCGATGCGGTTGTAGTTGGAACCGGCGTAGCCGTTGACGATGAGGATCTCGTCATCCGTACCAGCGAAGCGGATGAGCAGATCGCTGTCGTTGCGCGGCGAGCGCAGGAAGATCGCCTGATCGGCCGTGTAGCCGCGAATATCGAGCGTATCGGTGTCGGAATAGCCGCCGTTCTCGCGGATGACATCATGGCCGTCGCCACGCTTGAACACATAGGTGTCGCTGCCATAGCCGCCGGACAGCGTGTCGTTGCCGCCCTCGCCGACCAGCGTATCGGCACCGCTGGTGCCGTTGATGATTTCATCGCGCGCCGATTGCCGATGGTTCTCCAGCGCAAACAACGCGTCGGCGATCGTCCAAGTCTGGCCGTTCTCGAAGGTGATCTGCTGGATGCGGGCGCGGCTCGATGTGTCGAAGCCGTCGACAATGACGATCTCGTCGCCATTGTCGAAGCGCAGCACCATATCGTCCGGCCGGTCGGTATAGCGCACCACCGTGACGTCATCCGGCACGTAGTCGTGGATGACGAGCCGGTTGACCTCCGACGAGCTTGTGCCCTGGTCGTCGATGATGTCGCGGCCGTCGCCGCGCGAGAAGATGTAGGTGTCGCTGCCGGAGCGGCCCGACAATGTGTCGTTGCCCTGTCCGCCTGCCATCGTGTTGGCGCCAATGGTGCCGGTTATGACATCGTCATAGGGCGTGCCCTGGCCGACGGCGGCCTCGAACAGCTGCTCGCGCGTCCAGGTGGTGCCGTCGCCGAAGACGACCTTTTCGACGCCCTGATAGGTGCCGAAGCGCAGCACGATCTCGTCATTGGTGCCAGCGAAGGACAGGACGATTTCGTCACGGTCGGCGACCGGCTTGCTGATCGCCACCTCATCGGGGCGGTAGCCGCGAATGTTCAGGCGATCTTCGCCCGAAGAGCCGAGATCGGAGATGACGTCACGACCGTCGCCGCGGTTGTAGATATAGGTGTCGGCGCCCTCGCCGCCCTGGACGTCGTCGTCACCCTTGCCGGCGTCGATCGTGTCGGCGAGGTTTGAACCGGTGATGACGTCGGAGCGCTCGGTGGACTGCGCAAGGATCGCCTGGCGCACCAGTTCGGCGCGGTCCCAAACAACGCCGTCGGCGAACTCGATCGACGGGATGGTGGCGTTGGTCAGGGCGCCTACGATGCGCAGCTGATCGCCTGAATTGGGGAAGGCGATGACGAGATCCGGGCCGTCCAGATCGACGCGGCGGATCACCGCTTCGCTCGAGGCAAGATCGGCAAACTGCACGCGGCTCGCCACATACTGGTTGGCATTGACGATGTCGGAGCCGTCGCCGGCCCTGAAGATCAGTTCGCCGTCCTCGCCGATGGAGACGGAATCGTCGCCATGCCCCGGTTCGACCGTCACCGGCAGATTGATGTCGGCGTCGACGATGTCATGGCCGGGCGTCTGTGCGTCGGCAAGCAGGCTGCGCAGCACGGAATCCATGCCGAGCACCGTGCCGTCCTCGAAAACGAAGCTCTCGATCTGCTGGCCGCTGTAGGGACCCGTGCCTGAGCCGCCAAAGATGATCAGCGTGTCGCCGCTGCCCTTGAGCTGGACCAACAGGTCGCCGCGCTCGTCGGAGAAGGTCACCATGGCGGCGCTGATGCCGCTGCCGAAGACGACCTTGTCGACGCCGCCTGTATCGAGAATGGAATCGTCGCCCGAACCCAGGCCGAACTTGTAGGTGTCGTTGCCCTGGCCGCCTTGCAGCGCGTCGGAACCAGTGCCGCCATCCAGCACGTCGTTGCGGTCGTCGAAGCCGACCAGCACATCGTCGCCGTCGGTTCCGGTGAGCATCCTGGTGCGGATCTGCTCCAGCGTCAGCGTGGTGCCGTCGCCGAACTGGAATTCCTCCACCTGCCTGGTCGTCAGCCCGTCGATGATGGTCAGACGATCCTCGCCATTGCCAAGGTCGATGATGAGGTTGTTGCCATCGCGGCGCACGATGATGGAATCGGGATCGACCGAGCTGCCGAAGATGACGCGATCGATTGCGCCGGCGACACCGTCGGTCCGCTCGACGATCTCGTCGAGATCGTAGGCGCCGCCGAAGGCATAGGTGTCACCCTGGCGGCCGCCGATCAGCTGATCGTCGCCCTGGCGTCCGTCGAGCACGTTGGGCTGATCGACAATGCCGGTTATGACGTCGTCGCCACGGCTGCCGCCGACAATGGCGAGGCGCTCCTCAATATCGGAGATATGCCAGCGCGTGCCGTCGTGGAATTCGAACCACTCGACGCCGTCCTCGATCGCGCCGAACTGGTTGCGTACGCGCAACGTGTCGGTGTGGCCGGAGATCGAGATAAGCAGGTCGTTGCCGTCCTTGGTAAACACGGCATTGTCGATGGTGATGTCGTCGCCGAAGCGTATGGTGTCGTCGCGCTCGGCCACGGTCTTGTTGTCGCGGCCCTGCCAGGCTAGCCGGGTCTGGTGGTCCTGGACCACGTCGTGGCCGTAGCCGACATCGAACAGATAGGTGTCGCCGTCGCTATTACCGATCAGCGTGTCGTCGCCGCCGCGTCCGTCGATGACTTCGCCGAAGTCCGAGCCGACAAGGGTCTCGCCGGCCGACGTGCCGACAAGGTCGACATCCTCGGGGTTCAGATTGCGGAAATCCACGGTCTGGTCGGAGAAGACGAAGGTCTCGACCGCATGGCCCTGCTGGTCGTAGCGGTAGTACTGGTCCGACAGCGTCAGCTTCTCGCCGGTGTTACGCACCGTGAAGATGAGATCATTGCCGGCGCGGCCGATGATGACATCGTCGAAAGCGATGCCTTGCATGATCAGTGTGTCGCCGTCGCCCGACGTATCATAGACGACGTCGCGGCCATAGCCGCGCGCGAACACGTAGGTGTCGGAGCCGCCAAAGCCTTCCAGCCGGTCATTGCCGGCGCCGCCATCATGGGTGTTGCCGATGTCGAAGCCGTAGATGACGTCGTCGCCGTCGGTGCGGGCGAGATCGATGACATGCTGGGCAAGCTTGACGTAGTCCCAAGAGGTGCCGTCGGCGAAATCGAGCCGCTCCACCATATTGGCGAAGCCGAGCAGGAATTCGCTCTTGTACTGATCCTTCAGCGTCACCGTGTCGTTGGTGCCGGTGACCCGCATGGTGATGGTGGCGGAGGCGCCTTCGCGCTCGAAATCGAAGTCTGTCCAGCGCAGGCCGTCCTCGAACTTCAGCACATCGTAGCTGCTGCCGAAATAGTCGTTGTGGCCGTCGGCGATGACGTCGCGGCCATAGTTGCGGCCATAGATGTAGGTGTCGTCCTGTGCCCGCCCGACCAGAAGGTCGTCACCGGCGCCGCCATCCAGCGTGTCTGCGTTGTTGAAGCCGTAGATGACGTCCTGCCCGGTCGTCTTCATGTCCTCCAGGACATGCGCCATGATGTCCTTCTCGGTCATGAACGAGCCGTCCTGGAAGGCGACGCGTTCGATCGTGTCCGGGAAAAGCAGGCCCAGGAACGGAATGTTGTACCAGCCGAACTGGTTCTCCAGGGTGACGCGGTCACCAGTCGGGTTGCCCGCCGCGTTCAGCATCGTCAGCGTGACGTCGTTGCTTTCGCCGGCGCGATGGAAGCGGATGTTCTCCGGCGTGATGTCGCCGACGAACTGCAGGATGTCCATCTTGACTTTGGGATCGTCCGTCGGCCAGTCGTTGGAATCGGCGATGCGGTCGTCGCCGTCACCCTGGCGGAAGATGTAGATATCGCCGTCGCGGCCGCCGCGCAGAACGTCGTTGCCCTTGCCGCCTTCGAGGAAGTCGCGCGATTCCGAGCCGAGCACGAGTTCGTCGGCATTGGTCGGATGGCTGACCGCCTGAGCGATCTGGAAGGCATCCCAGATGACACCGTCGGCAAAGACGATGTTGACCATCTTGGTGTCGGGCGCGAAGTTGAAGCCGAACAGCGGATCGATCTTGTCGCCGACGAACTGGTTCTTGACGCGCAGCACGTCATCGGTGCCGATGATCTTGAGGACCAGATCCTGGCCGTCGCGCGTGGCGTAGACATCGGTCGACTTGGCCTGGGCGAAGCGCAATTCGTCGGCCGAATGCGCGCGCAGGGGCTCTTCGCGATCCTCGATGACGTCGTGGCCGAAACCCTTGCCGACGAAATAGACGTCGCGGCCATAGCCGCCCTTGTAGGTCTGGTCGCCGGCCGCCGAAATATAGAAATAATCGGCGCCGCCGGTGCCGTTGACGACCGGCCCGCCGGTCTCGGCGACCAGCTTGGTTTCGTCGACGCCGAGCGCGTCCATCACCGCCTGAAGGTCGGCGTCGATGCCGACATTCTCGAAGGCCGGGATGATCATCTGGAAGACGAATTCCTTGTCCAGCTTCATCGTGCCGGTGATGATGTTGGCCGTGGCATCGAGGTGGTAGTCGGGATAGACGACTTCGAGGATCTCGCGCCAATCGACGAGATAATCGTAGGCAGCCGTTGCGCCATCCGGAGCGCCGCGGAAGATCGCCTCGAACATCGGCGCCATTTCGCGGTCGGTGGTGGCGTAGAACTGGTCGGTGTCGGCGTTGTAGGCGAGACCCTGCGCGAACTCCGACAGGCCGCCTTGCAACGCCATGCGCACGGCAAAGCCGCGGCTGACCTCGATGTAGTTTTGCATCAGCACATCGAGCATGTCGATGGCCGGTTTGATGACGCTGTGATAGCTGCCGTCGGGATTTGTGTCGGGCGCTTCCTGGCCGTTGAAGGAGCCGACGGAATAGTCGAGCATGCCGGTCACCGGATCGGTGACGGCCTCCATCATCTGCGGCTGGAAATCGACGCCGTAGATCGAAGTGGCGAAATGCAGCTGGCCGGCCGTCATCACCTCGACGCGATAAGCGCTGTCATCGGTCGAGCCGACCTCGTCTAGCGTGTCGAAATCGACTTCGTAATTGCGCAGCTGGAACTCGCCGGGATGGCCGAGCTTGTTTTGCAATTCGATCGCGCGGTCGAGATTGCGGGCCCAGACATAGAAGCTGCCGTCGGCGTCGGTGACCTGGACGGTGTAGTCGACAACGACGCCGTCGATCAGGTAGACGCCGATCTTGTCGACCGGCAGGTCGGCATAGGGATTGGCGCCAAGGCTTTCAACGCGCCATTCCATGCCGGCGGGCGCCGCCATGGCGCGGATATCGGCGACGGTCGGATGGGAGATGACGTGGCCGGCCGCATCATACACCGGTGCGCCGCTGGCCAGACGCCAGCTGCCGTCGGGATTTTCAATGCCGTAGTCGGAAATGACGGCGCGGCCGTCGACGACCGCGACCAGATAGGGCGCGGCATCGCGATGCTCGAGCGGCTCGGCGCGCGAGATCGGCGAGAATGTCTGCTCCAGCCGCCAGTCTTGCCCCTGGGCGGTAGCCTGCGCCAGGATGTTTTCCAGCGTCGGCCGGGCGATTACATGGCCGCCGGCATCGTGCACGGCAGCACCGCTCTTCAAGGTCCAGTAGCCGCCGGCGGCATCCTCGACATAGACGCCACGGTCGACCAGCGAGACGCCGTTGGCGTCTTGCGAGACCAGGACCGGCGCCAATTCGCGCGTCAACTCCAGCGTCTCGGCCCAGGCGCCGAACACCGGCGTCGCCTTCTCGCGGATATCCCTGAGGTTGGCCACCGTCATCGACGCGGCCGCCGTTCTCACCGTGTCGGCAACTTGGAAATCATTGGACGCGGCGACGGCGAGATTGACCATCGAGCCGAAGCCCTTGGCGTCGGGCAGCTTGACGCCCTCCAGCCAGGCGGCCGTGCCCCTGTCGCCACGGAAGATGGTGTCGGTCGGGTCGGTCTCGAAGATCGCCTCGAAGACATTGCCGTGCGAGCCGTCGGCGCGGGTGAAGCCGCCTTTTTCGCGCAGTGTCGCGCCTTGCGGCGTCGTCGAATTCAGCGCCTGGCCGTGCGCGTCGATGGAGACGATGCCGAGCTGGCCGAGGCTGAACAATTCACCGCTGTCGGTGGTGCCGTCCTGGTCGAGGTCGCGCCAGACCTTCAGCTCGGCAAAGCCGGCATCGTTCAGATTGATGACGCCGTCATGATTGCCGTCGAGTTCGGCCAGCACCGAAAAGCCGGAACGATCCGGGCCGCCGAACATTTCCGAGACATCATCGATGCGGCCATTGCCGTTACGGTCGATGACCAGGAAGCCGTCATCGGCGCCGACCCAGCCGGTCCGCTCGGCAAAGTAATCGCCGTCGAGATCGAAATGCACGCCCGACTGCGACTTCGAAACGGTCTCGATGCCATCGCCGTCGAGGTCGAGCACCAGCGGATCGTCGACCGGCAGCCAGCGTATTGCCTTGGCGAGGTTTTCGAGCACGTCGATATAGGTGAACAGGCTGCCCCAGACGGCATTCCACAGCGAGATTTCCTTGGAGCCCTCGCCGCCATAGATGCGGAAGGTCATGCCGAGATCGCCGGCCTTCGGCACACCCCAGTTCGCGTCCTTCCAGCCGCCGAAATCATAGTTCTCGACGACCATGGCGTATTTGCCAATGCCGCCATACTGCCCATTGTTGGCAATGCCGTCGATGGCCATGCTCAGGGTGTTGATGACCAGCAGCTGGCCGCTATTGGTGTAGCCATAGAAGATGAACGGGAACAGCCAGTCGATGGCAAGCGAGCCGTCGCCGGCAGGGATACCGGCGATCGAATTGGAGCCGCCGAGCAACGGGAAACCGAACATCTGCAGGAGATCGTTCGGCTGGGCGTCCATGATGAACGTGTTCGGCCAATACCAGAACACGTCGGAATCGGTCAGGCCCGATGTCGAGACGCCGCCCTGGCCGTCGATCGTGTCGCCAAAGAGCTGGCCCTTCTCGGAGGTGTTGAAGATGAAGTCGCGGCCAAGCCCGCCGACGGCGATAGCGCCTGTGCCGCCGATGACGATGACCCAGTCGTCTCCTTCACCGCCGTCCAACTTCAAATAGAGGTCCGTTTCGGCTACAGGACGCGTGTCAGGCTGGCCCGCCGCAGGGGGTGGCCCAATTTTCTCGCCCTTGAAAATGTAATCCGGGAAAAGGCCAATCAGAACATCATCGCCCTTTTGGCCGAACGCCTCACCATGGCCGGTATGAAACAACCAGTCGTTCTTGTCACCGCCGATGATCGCGGAGCTGTCCTGACCCAACAGCCAGACGTTGCTCTCGTCGAAGGTGTAGATTGCGGCATCGCCGCTCGCGACCTGAAAAGAGTCGACCGGCAACGCGTCGACGCCATTATGAAGTTCGCCAGCATGAACGGAAGACACGATAAAGTTGGCAGCGACCTCTAGGATCGCGACGGCATGCCCCTCGAAGATCTTCATATGATCGAGGATGTATTTCCCCGAAATGTAGAGAACCGAATCTGGCTCGTCTGCAAAGGCCTCGACCAGATTCTGCGCTACCGCTCTGACGCCAAAATAAAAGCCCGCAGCCACGGCGGTGTACACTGCAACCGAGCCCCAAACGGGCGAGGAAGCAATCGCGAAACTAGCGGCCGCGTTAGCAAGTGGGATTGCCACCGCCGCAATGGCTGCCGTCGTCGCCGCCCATTCAAAAAACTTCTCGGTAAAACCGCCGGCCTTCTTGTACTCGGCCACGCCATCGAGAGCTGCAAGCATAGCCCCAACCGTCGCGCCGGTGAGTTTTAGCGAATATTTTGCCAGACTTCCTTCGAACTTGAATAGCCCGAGCGTGTCATCCCATGCTTGCTGATAGTGGGACAGCGCACCCTTTCCAACTTTGACAAGAGATTCGGGAAGTCCATCAAAAACGTCGGGAACCGCATCCAGAAACGATTTTTGCCAGCGCGCTATATTTCTAACGGCGGTCTCACCAGCCTGCTCGGCGCCTTCTGTGAGCTTCGATGCAGCCTCAAGCACCTGGTGCCAGGCAGCTACCGCGCCGCCTTTGGCGGAGGCGGCAGCGTCACCCAGCTCAGAAAGCGCCTCCCCAAGAATCTTAACAGACTTCTCAAGCGCTTCGCTTGTCCCCTCAAGCAAACTCCTGAGTGCGCTAGGATTGTCTGGCAAATCAAAAGCAGACTTCCAACGCGCCTGTTGCTCGGCGGCATATGCGCGGGTGACGTGCCCTTTCAGCGGCAGACTGGAATCGATGGGTTCCAACGAGACGTTAGCACCGACGATTTCCCTTACCCAGCGAGAATCGACGTCCATAGCTCCTTTGAACGTCCTGCTGTTATTAGCCGGGTCAGTCTCGCTGGACAGGAAAAGGTCGGGGTGCCCCACACGATTTGCGTCCTGGTAGGCATCAAAGATACGAAAAACATCTCTTTTACTGTTAGTGATGTCCTCTCCCGGAATGTGATCGGCAAAAAGTTCTGCCTTGGTCACCCCGTTAAAAGTAGCTGAATCCGAGGCATTTTTAATTGCGGCGGGAATTTCGATGTCTCGGACAATAGAGTCCCTGCTAAGGTCACCGCTGGATTTATCTGGCGCATAAATTACATTATGTTCAGCAGGGTTTTGGGTCGCATATGCAAGAGAAACTTTCCCATTTAGTTTATTTGAGGCCTCAAAATCCAAACCACCATCAACAACGCTTGCAATATTAGATCGAAATATAAACTGCCCAAGTTTCGTTCTATCGATGGATACTGCTTCATCACCGACGCGCTCCACCAAGTCATTGGCCAAAACGCTATTAAATACACCTCCTGTTAATCGTCCATCGCCTCCCGTGGCGCCGTCGTAGAAGACCTTTATCGTGGCATGGCTCGTACTTCCATCCGCCAGTAAGCGATCAAGATTATTCGACCCTACCTTGCCATCAATCGCATCTTGTACAAATTGCTGCAGCTGGCCCAGCGTCACCTTGCCGCCGGCAAAGGCGGGAACCCCATTCGCATCGAATGTGACAGTAAGTCCAAATTTGTCGGCAAATATCTGAACAAGTGGATTGGGGTAGTCGACGATACTTGTCATCGGCCCGCTCCACTTGGTGAATGATATAATTTCCAATACTTACGAGGCAACGAAATCGGATTGAACTCAATAGTATCGGGGTAAAAGTTAATTAAATCTTCTTCTAATATATCTTTATCGTTAAATTTATAGGAAGAATTCATTATAAAGTATAGATTAATAAATATTTCTCTAGTAAACTCTATCTCTGATGGTTTCATCGCTTTTATAAAGTCACCATAGAAATTCTTTACGCTCCCGTATCTCCCATGCTCTTGAAAGAACCTTTCATCAAATTTTCCTTGCTCTGGCAAAGTCATATTGTCATAGTCCAGACCAGCCTCGTAGGCGGCACGACTGATCCGTTTCGAGTTCGCCGCGACCACTATCGCTTCAATAGTCATTTTTCCTGTCTTACTTCCAGGCCACTCTACTTCCAGAAGGTAGGTCGCCCCGCCAACATCCGGATGTATCGTTATGCCCTTGTATTGAAGGGTGGCTCTCCCATCCTTGCTCGTCACGCTAGTGACCTTTGGCATTCTCAAGCGCATATCTTGCATCCTGACTTTAGGAATGACTGTATCGAGCGGCCAGTCGGTCGACGGTCAAGCCAGCCAGCATGCTCTTTCAAAATCGGGCAGCGCAATAACTTCCAGTCACAAGCTGTCCGGTCACGATCGTCTGATTTGCTCAGGATACGGTTCGAATAACAGCGCCCCTTGATCGCACCAACGGACGATAAGAAATGGGTGCCGCGGACGACTTCATGCGCCTGCAGCGTGGCGTCGTGCAACCCACCACTATCCTGGCGCAAATAGCCCGCCTCCATCGTCTTGGTGAAGGCGATGTGTTCCTTGATCCCTTCGATCCGGGCTTCATTAGTCAGCCGATCGTACTCGGCTTGGCTTATCAGGTTGTTTTCAAGTTGGTTCGCGGCGCGCTCGGCCTTGACGTTGAATTCTTCCAAAATCGATTGAGCAAAGCTCGGCCTATTGTCGGGGTCGCTACTCCAATGAATCTCGTCCACCGACTTGCTATGATTGCCGTGCGCCGTCGTCCCGAGGACGGCTGCGTCAATCTTGCGCTTTGCCACCAGCGCTCCGTTGTAGCGCGCATCGGCGTTGAAGCCGAAACGCCCGCTGGGATCCAGTGCGCTCTGGTAGCTTCCCATCTCACGGGTCCAAAGCGAGTCGCCAAAGCCATGGGCGGCATCAAAAGGATTGCGGGCCTCACCGTTGGAACGAGTAAACGGTCGCACACCGAGAAAGTCGTCAGGACGCTCGATGTTCTCGAAAGCCATTGCAATGCCCCCGCTTGCCGATGTTTAACGGTTACTACACAGTTGGAAAGTTGTTGTAGCCAATACCCTTTACACCGGCATCGGCCATAGCCTGTTTAAAGCTCTCTGAAACGAAGACAGAGCCAAAATGAGTTCGCGGGTCGATCCATATATTATTCCCAGATAATTTCGCGAGATTGACAACATACTGACCACCAGGCTTACTTACCCAAAGCCCAGCCGACTCGTCGAACGCATGCGTCGTTTTTTCTCGGTCTATACTGTCAATGCTATTGCCAGGGTAGAACCAGAAAAAAGAACCAGCATGGCTGCCGTCCTCCCATACAAGCTCGACGGGCTTGAACTGATGAACATCCGGCTCCAGTTGGTCCACCACTCGGCGTAAATTATCGCTGACCATGAAGATGTTGTTGGTTCTCTGAAGATCGGTGAGTTCACGCTTCTTGCCCTTGACCAGCACTTTGGTTGGCAGGTGCGCCAGATCGACGCGAACACCTTGGTAGAATTCGTTCTTTTTGACTCTGGTCCCATCCGGCAATCTTGCCCCATTCGTAACCGGATGGAACTGGAAGCCGACCGGCAGCACCTTCTTCATGTCACCGTCGAGCAAACCGAAACCAGATTCGTACTCTTCTCCGGTATCGTCGAAGATCGTGTAGACTGCCATTCTTCTTTCCTTTTGAACCATCCCTTGCGGGCGCTGCGGTTGCGCTTCTGCCCTGCCTGCCGCACAGGATGATGATGCCGGGCCAAGCGCTGCCGTGCAGCTTAGCCCGACTGATATGCCGGCCGCGAGGAGACGGCGCTTTGAAAGCGTCAAATTCGCACCGATTCGTTCCCCGGGTATCGAGCCCGGCACAGCATGATCCAGCCGCCTGTCAAAAGCGCGCCTTGCCGCGACCCTTGCGAGCGTCAGTGACCGCCAACGGCTTTCGTGGACAAGCCCCCCGGCCATGCCCGACCCCTCATGTTGGATGATCCGCCTCCGGCGCCTTTGCCAGCGCTTCTTCTTACTTGGCAATGAAGCAAAACTATCGATGGTTGGGAAGGGCAATAGTTGCTCCAGGACCATTTTTTTTGAGCAATTCTACAACAGGAAGATGACAGCGGCAGCGCCATGCCGTCGATGCTTCATATCTGGGTAGAATATTCTAATATGTATATTAGAATGCGCTACTGAACTGGTGAGCCGGCCAGCCCGCCGATTGGAGCCTCAAAGCTGCAACGCTGAGAGCATCAGGCGCCGGCCGCCGCCCTCACTGGATGGACCAGCCACTCTTATCTTACTTCAAGTCCTTGACCACCGGGCAGCGTAGCAATTTCCAGTCGCGAGCTACCTTTGCGGCCCTCAGTGCTTGCGCAAGCCTGTCGGAGATAAAAAAAACTCGAAGAATTCTCTCGTCCCACCACATGTCTGGCCCGCCCAAGGCGGCAGTCGAAAATGTAAACTGATCATTAACCGGATTAGGGGGAAGTCGCCATACCTCGCGAGATTTATAAGGCTTGTAAGCTTGCGGCGACATCTCTGGCAGGAAGGCATCCTTCCGATTGCCCTGGTTAAGGTAAAAGAACTCGCCCTGCACTTGCGTAGTGCGATCAGGATGCCAAAGCCTCACAGGCACTAAACAGCCGTTACCCAAATCGAACAGCCGCAAGATGTCTGCGCTCGGCTGCGTAACGAATAAATACCCGGAGCTAAACATTTGCGGGATGCGTTGGCGATGCGCATTGTCATACTTCATGGGCTTAAGATCAGCCGGAAATCGTTTGGGTTCAACAACGCCCCCAGCGTTTATTAATCTGACAGCATCCAAAATATGTTCCGGTTCATTGTCGGCCTCATCAGCCTCGAACGAGCGCCAGCCTCTGACGTTAGTTATATCGCCGCCCCGAACGCACCAGACGCATTCGGCGCTTCGGTCGGTCATGCCTACTTCTGCTCCGCGCCGGACTGTTTTCATGTAAGGCTGCACCATCCAAGAGCACTTTCACTGACCGACTTTACCGCCGCAGCCGACCGATTGGCCGTCTCGGACGCCGCCCAAAGCGACGATGCCTGAGCGACTACGCCGTTGGCAGTTCATGATAGCCGATACCGCTGGCACCGGCATCGGCCATAGCCTGCTTGAACACTTCTGAAATGAAAGGACGCTTGAAAGAATTCATGCGCGGGTCGATCCAGATATTGTGTTCGCCGACCTGCCCGCGGTTCACGACGTATTGCCCGCCAGTACGGTCATATCCGTCGATCAAGAGGCCGATGTCGTTTTGTACGGTCATTGGACCACCCATGTCGCGATTGACGGGTCAATGAAGGACTCATGGAAGGGGATAGAGCGGAAGTAAGGGCGCAGGACCGGGTCGAAAGCGATGCTCATCGGCATCCAGTCGCCGATCCACTGGCTGTCTTTCAAAATGAAGCGCCGCGGCAAGTGAGCTGCGGGAACATCCTGAGGGACGAGGCGGTCATCGGTCAGGGGCGCCACGAGGCAACCGGATTCGAATGCCCGCCAGATCGCCCGGAAAGCGGCCGGCTCGGCGGCGCGCACTCCATCGCGGATCGCCTTGGGGAGTTCCTGACGCTCGAGAACGGCGGGTGGCGAATAGTAATCCGTATCCCGGACAAGCCATAATCTGGTGCTGCGAATGTCCTCGACTTGACGGCCAAAATTCCAAGCGATGACATCCAGTCGGTCGGCGTTTTCGCGAGTGGCGAAGCTGCAGCCTAGTAGATCCGGCCCTCTACCCAAACCAATCACCAATTCGTTGGATTCACCGGCCTGCGGCAGCGGCCACCGCAGTCCCCCGAACCGGGCGTTCGGCGGAGAAAACAATCCAGGCCGATCTGAGACCTTCTCCCAGCGGTACCGATGCGCGTCGAGCGGCTGCAGCATGTCCGGCGACGGTTCGGGAGAACGGAACTGCCGCTTGCGCATTGCGGCATAAAGGTCGTGCGGGAAGATCGGACCCTCGCGGCGCAGGCCGGCGGCCCAGGCGCCGTTGAACCAGCCGCCGAACGTTCGCAGCATGGCGGCATCGTCGGTGGCGGTGCGCCAGTTCGGCCAGATGCGAAATGCCTCCAGCGCGGCGTCGTCGACGCGCGCCCAGGTGCCGTAGGCCGGCGCCTGACCGTCGACTCCAGACAGCGACAGATTGTAGTCGAGAATGACCGCGCTTGCGTCGCCGGCGAAGCCGATAGCCAACTGCATTTCGAGGTCTGGATGCCGGTAATGAAAATGCCGCCAAACCAGCGCGGGATGCGTTGGATGAGCTTTATCGGCAAGTTCGGCATGTTGCGGCGAGAGCAGGGAACCCGCCACGAACGCCTCGCCCGTATGGATATGATCCATCCGTCCGCCTTCGGGCGTCGGCGAAAAGCGCCACCAGCCGAAGTCGAGCGCGTCTGTCATGGCTTGACCGGAAAGGGCGTGAAGGCGTATCGACCGCTAGCGCGGTAACCGGCCCCGTCTTCTGTGCCGTGATCTTGGGGCCAACATTGGTGGTGAACTCATAGGCCATGCAATGATCTCCGGATCTCAGCGCCTTGCTCCGACGCCGCACGGTGAGCGATCGGTTGACCTCGGCTCACATTTCCTGATGGTAGCCAACCTTCAACAGCCCCCTGATATTCCTGTCTTCCACTGCCTGGACGAAAGCGTCTGAAGCGAAGACGAGGCTTTTCGCGCCCGTATCTCGCCAGAGGTGCTTTCCAAGCACAATTTCTCTCTTGAACAGATAAGGAACGTCTCCGCGACGCTGCATCCAAAAGACTCTGTCGCCTATATACTCGACCTGAGCACCTTCTCGTCGAGTACCACCGAGTGCAACATCTGGCCGATATTAACGAGAGAATACCGAACAGGTAGCGCTTGCTTTGTCCCGGTTCTCGCAATCCTGATCGGGACAAACTGATGAACGCGAGGCTCGAATTCCTCGATGAGTTCGATAACTTCCCGTTGAACCGCGAACAGACCCCTAATCGATATGATTGGCGAGAACTTCTTTGGAACCTCCCTCAGATAAAATATCTCCGGTACCCATTCGGGATGGAGAAGCTCGCGCCCTTCGTGGAAATCTCCAATCACGGCCAGTGAGAAGGCTCCCAGAATCTTTCCGCCTCTCATCTCATTGAATTGCGGATCTTCTTCCGTGGCGTGGAGCTCCGGTGTATTTTGAGCGTTGCTGTCTGGTCTGACCTGCCAAACCATCACAGCACTCTCTTGCCAAGCATGCCGATCATAGCTTGCGCCCTCACCACAAAAGGCGTCCGAATGGAACGGCGGCACCGAAAAGCGCTTGTCGCGCCAGGCGGCGCGGCCACCCCCGACCTCCCGCGTTCGGTGATCCGCCTCGGGCAGGCGGGCCAGCCCGCCTGGGTGGGCGCCCAGAGGTGCGATGACTGACGACATCCCATCGACAGACTGCTCAACTCAGCTAGCCCGTCCAGTGACGGCGTCCGCCATTATCAGGCGTCGGCGGCCTGCTTGGCTGGCATCGGCGCAGCACCCATCTTCTTCAGCGCCTCCGGGTCGACCAACCGGGTCACCAGCGGGTGGATGCGCAGGTCGCCCTGCTTGATCACCTGCTTGAAATTGGCGATCACGGCGGTGGCGAGTTTGGGGGTCGGCGCGATCACGTCGATCAGCCAGTTGATGTCGCCGCTCGTCCATTCCTCGGGCTTGAGGCGAACCGGGAAGATGCCGGCCTTGATCTGCTCGCGGATCTTGGCGTCGACCTCGTCCGACACACTGGCCCAGATGGCGATGCCGGCCAGCGCCTCCAGCTGCGGCCCATCCTCCTTGGCCGGCTGCGCGATGGCGATGCGGTCGCGGATCAGCGGCTCGAGCACAAGCTGCTGCAGGTCGGCGATCGACAGATGGCGGTAGCGCGGCACGGCCATCATCGCCAGCGCCACCTTGCCGAAAGTTTCGTGGACGCGGGCGCGAATGCCCTTGATCTTTTCCAGTACAGCCGGATCGATGGCCGGCTGGCTTTCCGGAGTCGTCCCGCCATGGCCATTTGCCGGCTTTGTTTGCTGCGGCGTCGCGGCTTCTTTGCCCTCGCCTGGAAGTTTCTTCGCCATGTCCAGAATACCTCGCCATTAGACTGTGACTGCGGCGCACGTTACGGAGATTTTATCGAAATACAACCGCTTATGCAGCACAGCCGAATGGGCTGCCTGTCCCTTTTCATCGCCCGATGACGCTTTCTTGCCGTTCGATGGCGCGCGAAAGACGCGCACACCGCTTTTCAGTAAGGACTTTTCCCAGCCGCACTCTGCGCGTAGCCCTTGGCCCGGTAGACAATCGTCGAAACGAGCCAACTGGCAACCAAGATGCCGACGACCGCGTAGCCGAAATTGGCGAGATGTCGTTCATCTCCCCGACGAAGCCCCAAAATCCGCCTTGAAGACCGAGCTTATCGGCGATCACGCATTTCATTAGTGAGAAACGTGGACCTGATCGCAGGTTCCTTTCAAGGGTCGACCTCAAGGGCTCGGCATGATTCCCAGTCTGGAAGCATACAAACATTTGAGAGCAACCAAGCAGTCCTGCAGCTGGGATGCCGGCTGGCGTTCGCTGCTACTCCGCAGCCACGAGGACGCGCCTTCAGGCCCGGAGGGTTATTAACATCGTTGATTTCATTGGCTTTTTCGTGGGCCGAAATCAGAAACCTCCCCGTACCATTCCGCATGGTTCCGCGACCACTTTCGAAAGGGCCAACAGATCAGCGACCGGCTGGCTGCCAGGTCAAGTTGTCATATCTTTCGTAGCGAGTTCGTCAGGCATAGTCGACCAGCACAGCCACCACCGCTGCGCAGTCGCCGGCTTTGACCAAGCCGGGAAAATGCCGCGCGGCCAGCATGCCGGACATCTTTGCCCGGATTTCCTGCGGAGCGATGCCGGTGCGGCCGGTGGAGTGGATGCGCGCCAGTACCGCGCCCTGCTCGACAGGCTCGCCGAGATCGACCATGGTTTCGATCATCCCGTCATCCTCGGCGAAGGAGAAGCAATCGCCCGACGGCATGTCCAGCCATTGGGTCGTGCCTGTCTCGACCGCACCCTCAACAATGCCGGCATGGCGCAGCACATTGCTTATGCCGCGCCGCGCGATCCGCACCGTTTGCGCACGCGAGGTGCCGCCGCCGCCAAGCTCGGTGCTGACGAAGACCTTGCCCATCTCCTCCGCCGCCGTGTCGTACATGCCGACGGAGTCGATCTCGATCATGCGCATCGAGAACGGTGCGGAGAACGCCGCGACCGCATCAAAGGCTTTCTGCTCCTGTGCCTTGTCGGGCACGGTGTGCGCGGCGCAGAAAGGCACGAAGTCCAGCGTTTTGCCGCCGGAGTGGAAGTCGAAGACGAGGTCGGCGCGCGGCAGCAATTTCCGCTGGAAATAGTCGGCGATCTTTTCCGTCACCGTGCCGTCGGGCCGGCCGGGAAAGCTGCGGTTCATGTTGCCCTTGTCGATCGGCGACGTCCGCGTGCCGGCGCGAAAGGCCGGATAGTTCATCGCCGGTACGATGATCACCGTGCCGCTGACCTGGCGGGGATCGAGCGTGCGGGCGAGATCGTAGAGCGCCAGCGGACCTTCATACTCATCGCCATGATTGCCGCCCGAGAGCAGCGCTGTCGGTCCCTTGCCGTTGCGGATGACGCAGATCGGGATCATCACCGAACCCCAGGCCGAGTCGTCGCGGCTGTAGGGCAGGCGCAGGAAACCATGCTGCACGCCATCCCTGTCGAAATCGACGGTCGGCGCGATTGGGGATGGGCGGAGACTGGACATCGTTTTCAATTCTTCACCACCAGCTTGCGCGGCACATTGGCCAGGCACTCTACACCGGTTTCGGTGATCAGGATGGATTCGGTGATCTCCAGCCCCATAGTATCCAGCCACAAGCCGGTCATGAAATGGAAGGTCATGCCGGGCTTCAGTTCGGTGCGGTCGCCGGGGCGCAGGCTCATCGTGCGTTCGCCCCAGTCCGGCGGATAGGAAAGACCGATCGAGTAGCCGGTGCGGTTGTCCTTGACGATGCCATACTTCTTCAAGACGGCGAAGAAGGCGTTGGCGATGTCCTCGCAGGCGTTGCCGGGCTTGGCCGCTGCAAGCCCCGCCTCCATGCCTTCCAGCGTCGCCTTCTCGGCATCGAGGAAAGCTTGCGTCGGCTTGCCCAGAAAGACGGTGCGCGACAGCGGGCAGTGATAGCGGTTGTAGCAGCCGGCGATCTCGAAGAAAGTGCCTTCGCCGGACTTCATCGGCTTGTCGTCCCAGGTCAGATGCGGTGCCGAAGCGTCGGCGCCCGACGGCAACAGCGGCACGATTGCCGGATAGTCGCCGCCGATCCCATCGACGCCGCGCGTGCCGGCATCATAGATCTCGGCGACAAGGTCGCATTTGCGCATGCCGACCTCGATCTTGTCGACAATGCGCTGGTGCATGGCTTCGACGATGCGGGCCGCCTTGCGCATATAATCGATCTCGGTCGCGCTCTTCACCGCGCGCTGCCAGTTGACCAAAGCTGTGGCATCGACAAAGCGGGCATTGGGAAGGTGTTTCTGCAGCGAAGCGAAGGCGGCGGCCGAGAACCAGTAATTGTCCATCTCGACGCCAATGGTGAGCTTGCCCCAGCCGCGATCACTGAGCACGCTGGCCAGAAAATCCATCGGGTGGCGCTCGGTCGACTGCACGTAGTGGTCGGCATAGCCAACGATGTTGTCATGCGCGAGATAGGCGGTGCGCTTGGCGCCATTGGCATCCTGGCCGCGGCCATACCAGACCGGCTCGCCCGATGGCGGCACGATGACCGCCTGATGCACGTAGAACGACCAGCCGTCATAGCCGGTCAGCCAAGCCATGTTCGACGGATCGCTGATAACCAGCAGATCGACGCCCTTTACCTCCATGGCCTTCCGCGTCTTGGCGAGGCGATCCGCAAATTCGGCCCGCGAGAATTTCAGGTTCGGTTGCATTGTTCTTGGTCCTCGTTTGTTGGGCCTCGCGGCCGGTATCAGCTTTCGAAGATGGTTCCGGCATTGGCCGCTTGCGCCCGGTCGCGGGCGAGCGTCGCGATCGCCGTGTCCTGCACGCCGGTGCCGGTCAAATCGGCGATGGTGATTTCGCTGGCCGAGCGCCGGCCGTGTTTGTCGCCGGCGATAATCTGGCCGAGTTCGGTCACCTCGGCGTCGGCTCCCATCACGCCCGACGCGATGGCGTGATGGAGTTCGCCGAGACGCCGCGTTTGCTTCGCGCTATCAGCGACATAGAGGTCGGCCATGCGCAGGATCGCCGGCGCGATCTCGTTCTTGTGCTCGGCGTCAGATCCCATGGCGGTGATGTGCTGCCCAGCGGAAACGAAGCCGGCCTTGACCAGCGGTTCAGTCGACGGCGTGGTGGTGACGATGATGTCGGCGCCGGCAACAGCCTTTGCCGCGTCCGGTTCGGCGCGCACGGAGATGCCAAGTTTTTCGCGCAGGGAGTTTGCCGTCGCCTCCGCCTTGAAGGGATCGCGCGCCCAGATGCGTGCCTCGGTGATTGGCCGCACCAGCATGAGCGCTTCGAGCTGCAACCCGGCCTGCACGCCGGCACCGAAGATCGCGGCAACAGATGAGTCCGGCCGCGAAAGGTGCTTCGCCGCGACAGCGCCTGCAGCAGCGGTGCGGATGTCGGTGAGATAGCCATTGTCGAGCAGCAGCGCCTCGACCACGCCGGTTCTTGCCGAGAGCAGCACCATCATGCCGCCGCCGCTCGGCAGGCCGAGTTTCGGATTGTCGAAAAAGCCGGAGCTTATCTTGACGGCGAAACCGTCTATGCCGGGCACATAGGCCGACTTCACATCGACCTCGCCGCGATGCTCGTGAATGTCCAGCCGCAGGATCGGCGGCATCGCAACCGGCAAGGTGGCGAGCGCGCGGAAGGCGCTTTCGACACAGGCGACGGCGTCGAGATCGAGCGTCACGATGGTACGCAGTTCTCTCTCGGTGAGGATCG
This sequence comes from Mesorhizobium sp. P2_E7, assembly GCF_056403855.1. NCBI lineage: Bacteria > Pseudomonadati > Pseudomonadota > Alphaproteobacteria > Hyphomicrobiales > Phyllobacteriaceae > Mesorhizobium > Mesorhizobium sp. P2_E7. The sequence goes on from NZ_JBFUER010000001.1 coordinate 2,436,143, forward strand.
TCATGCTGCTCATGCCGCGCGCTCCGCAATGGCGTCACCGCAGATGATCTTGCGATGCGTGTTCATGTCGATGTTTCGTCCGGACAGCAGAACCACCACCGGCCCGTTCACCTTGACCTTGCCGGAAAGCAGCGCGGCGATGCCGACCGCACCGGCGCCTTCGACGATCTCGCGTTCCTGCGCGTAGGCATGGCGGATGCCGGCGGCGATCTCGTCCTCGCTGAGCAGAATGACGTCGTCGAGCAGGTCGCGGCACATGGCGAAGGTCAGCCGGTTGTCGAGGCCGATGCCGCCGCCGAGCGAATCCGCCAGCGTCGGCAGCTCCTCGACCTCGATCGGGCGACCGGCATCGAGGCTCGCCTTCATCGCCGCCCCTCGCGCCATCGAAACGCCCATGACTTTTGTCCGAGGGCTGACGCCTTTGATGGCTGCGGCGGTGCCCGAGGCCAGCCCACCGCCAGAGAGCTGGACCAGAGCGAGAGCGGCATCCGGAACCTGCTCGATCATCTCCAGTCCGAGTGTGCCTTGCCCGGCGATAATGTCGGGATGGTCGAAGGGCGGCAGCATCACCAGCCCTTCTTGCGTCACCAGCCGCTCGACCTCCTGCTGCGCCTCATCCTGACTTCTGCCGACGATGCGGACGTCCGCACCGAGCCGACGGATCTCATCCAGCTTGTTCTGCGGCACCAGCCGAGACATGCAGATCACCGCGCGCATCCCTTCGAGCTTCGCGGCATGGGCAAGCGCACGGCCATGATTGCCAGTCGATGACGCGACCACGCCGTGCGCCCTCTCCTCAGCGCTCAGCATAGCGACAGCATTCGAGGCGCCGCGCAGCTTGAAGCTGCCGGTAATCTGGCGATGTTCGAGCTTGAGATGGACGGGGACGCCCAGCCGTTCGGACAGGCTGTGGGATAATACTGTTGGCGTGCGCTCGATCCTGCCGGCAATGCGCTCACGCGCGGCACGAATATCGCTAAGGCTAACTGTTGTCATGATCGTCAATCGCCCGGCAGCGGCAGCGTCATCAGACGGCCGAACTCCGGATGCGGTGTTTCATCGCCACACAGCCGCAAACAATTCCAGGCGCTAGCCTGATTGCTGGTCACCACCGGGCGGCCAATGGCCTCTTCCATGCCGGCGACTGCCAGCGCGCCGCGCAACGCCGTGCAGGAGACGAACAGCGCATCGGCCTCAGCGTGCGTCGCCTCGCGTGCGAGATCGACAATCGCTGCCGGCGCGATGCGCGCCATCTCGCGGTCGTCTTCGAAGCCAAGGCAGGTGAAGCTCAATATGTCGAAGCCACGCGCCGCAAAATAGGCGGCCATCGGCCTCGAGGTTTCCACCGTGTAAGGCGTGAGGATGCTGATCTTTTTCGCGCCCAACGCGTTCAGCCCGCGCACGCCTGCCATAGGCGGCGTGACGACGGGAACGCCCGGCTTGGCGGACTGGATTGCCGCCTCGATCTCCGCATCGCCGATCACCACCGAGGCCGAGGTGCAGGAATAGCAGATGGCGTCGAGGCTCTCGTCGGGCAGGATGAGCGCCGCGCCCGCCGCCAGCTCCGGCTGCATCTTGCGAAGGTTTTCCGGCGTGGTCGGGTTCTTGTAGGGAATGCGCGCGACATAGACGCCGAGCCGCTCGCTCGCCACCATGCGGCGGAAATCCGGCTCGCTCGTGTGGTCGGTGGCAAGGATGATCAGGCCGACGCGCTTTTCCAGCGGGCGCGCGTCGAGTGCCGGCCTTGTCGGCATCAGCCTGATTTCGGGCAGCGGTTTCATCTTGAGGATTACCTTTCGATCTTGCCGTAGCGATGTTCCAGCCAGCGCAGCAGCACGACCGAAAAGAGGCTGATGACGAGGAAGAAGGCGCCGACCAGCGTGATCGGCTCGATGTAGCGATAGTAGGTGTTGGCGACGCTCTTGGCCTGGTTCATCAGTTCCAGCACGGTGATCGCCGACAGCAGCGGCGTCTCCTTGAACATGGCGATGAAATAGTTGGCCAGCGCCGGGATCATCGGGGGGATAGCCTGCGGGATGATGATGTTGGTCCAGGTCTGCGTGGCGCTGAGATTGCATGCCTTGGCCGCTTCCCACTGGCCGCGCGGCACGTTGTCGATGCCGGCGCGGTAGACCTCGGCCGTGTAGGTGCCGTAGTGCAGGCCAAGCCCGATGACGCCGGCGACCAGCGGCGGCAAAAGGATGCCGAAATCGGGCAGCACGTAAAAGATGAAATAGAGCTGCACCAAGAGCGGCGTGCCGCGGATGAATTCAGCCGCCCAGCCGACGCTGCGCGAGAGCGCCTTGCTGGGGGAGCGGCGCGCCAATGCGATGCCCAGCCCGACGATGGCGGCCAGCACGGAGCCAAGCAGCGTCGCCAGGATGGTGATCTTCACGCCCTGGATCAGCGTCGGCATGATTTCCCAGACGAAGTTCCAATCCCAATCCATCAGACGCGCACCCCATCGAGGCCACGCGCCATGCGGCGTTCCAGAGAACGCACGCCCCAGGAGATGATCAGCGCCAGCATGAAATAGATGATGAGGATGGTGGCGAACGGCACCAGCGTGTTGCCTGTCTGCGAGCGCACGACCTGCGCCTGAAAAGTGAGATCGGCGAGCGAGATCAGCGACACCACGGAAGTCGCCTTGAGCAGTTCGATGGCGTTGTTGCCGAAGGTCGGCAGCATGATCAGCAGCGCCTGCGGCAGGATGACGTGGCGCATGCCTTGCCAGCGGCCAAAATTGAGCGCGATGCAGGCTTCGTATTGCTCACGGCCGACCGACTGGATGGCGCCGCGCACCACTTCGGCCGCATAGGCGCCGACATTGAGGCCCAGCGCCAGCACGCCGGCCTGCAGCGGGGTCAGTTCGAGGCCGATCAACGGCAACACGAAATAGGCAAAGAACAGCTGCACGAAGATCGAGGTGCCGCGGAAGAATTCGATGTAGACGGTTGCCAGCCAGCGCAGCGCAAAGAAGCGCGACAGGCGCCCCATGCCGGCAAGGAAGGCCATGACCAGCGCGAGCACCGACCCCATCAGCGTCAGCTCGATGGTGACAAGCGCTCCCTGCAATATCAGGCCGAGATAGCCGGACCACTGGGTCATCTAGGTTCCAACATTGGCGGTTTCAGAGTCCCTTCTCCCCGTTTACGGGGGGTTGAGGAGCGGTCCGCGTAGCGGGCGAAAGCCAATTGCTTGGCTTTTCGAGCGACGAACGCCGGCAGGCAGATGAGGGGCGGAGCCAGCCTCTCAAGGGAAAGCGCTGCCCCTCATCCGTCACTTCGTGACACCTTCTCCCCGTTGAACGGGGCGAAGGAAAAATCACTTCGCGGCGCAGAGCTTGTCGCGGGTCGTCGACATCGCCGCTGCCGCCGAGAAGCCGTAGGGTTCGATGATCTTGGCGAACTCTCCGGATTTCTTCAGCTTCGCGAGTTCCACGTCGAAGGCATCGCGCAACGCTTCGTCGCCCTTCTTGAAGGCGGCGCCGTCGCAATAGACCGGCGCGCCCTGCACTGGCGCAATGACTTCGAGGTTCGGATCATTGGCCTTCTTGACCAGGTCGTTGATGGAAAGAACCGGCAGCGAATAGGCGTCGATGCGGCCATCCTGCAGCATCTTCAGGCCACTCTGGCCGTCCGGCACGACAATGACGCGCTCGCGTGGCACGCCGGCGTTGAGCGCCAGCTTCTCTTCGGTGCCGCCGCCGGGCGCGCCGATCGTGGCTGACGTGTCCTTGGCGACGTCCTCGTAGCTCTTGAACCCCTTGGGATTGCCCTTCTTCACCAACATCGCCTCGGCGTCGCACAGCACCGGTTCCGAATAGACGACCGCCGCGCAGCGCTCCGGTTTCATGAACAGGCCGGCAGTAACGACGTCGAAGCGGCCGGCCTGCAGGCCGGGGATCATCGCGCCATACTCCGAAATCGACGCGACGATGTCGCCAACGCCGAGACGCTTGAAGACCTCGCGGGCCACGTCGGGCGCCGCCCCCGAGACCTTGCCGTCGGCGGCGACGGCCGTGTAGGGCGGCTCGTTGGCGATGGCGACGCGGGCAAAGCCCTGCGCCTTCAATTGCTCGAGCTTGCTGTCATCGGCGAAACCGGAGCTTGACGCGGCCAGAACCGCTGTCAATGCGAGACCGGAGACGCCGGCCAGAATGCCAAGTTTCTTCATTGTTCCCAACTCCTTGTTTTCTTGTTTGGTTTTGTCTGAGGCGGTCTTCCGCCCCGCAAAGCGGTCAGACACGATGTCCGGCCGCGATGATCTTCTTCAGGAAGCCTTGCGTGCGCTCCTGCTTGGGATGGCGGAAAATCTCGTCGGGCTTGCCTTCTTCGACGATCCTGCCGCGGTCGAAAAACAGCACGCGGTCGGCGAAGTCGTGGGCAAAGCCCATCTCATGGGTGACGAGCAGCATGGTCATGTCGGTCTCGGCGGCAAGCTTGCGCATGACGTTGAGCACCTCTTCGACCAGCTCCGGATCGAGCGCCGAGGTCACCTCGTCGAAGAGCATGATCTTCGGCGACAGGGCCAGCGCGCGCGCAATCGCCACACGCTGCTTCTGGCCTCCGGACAATTGCGCCGGCATCGACTTCGCCTTGTCGGCCATGCCGACCATGTCGAGCAGTTCCATCGCCCGCTTTTCGGCAGCGGCGCGCGGCGTGCCCTTGGTCAGCATCGGCGCCAGGGTGACATTGTCCATGACGCATTTGTGCGGGAACAGGTTGAACAGCTGGAAGACCATGCCGATCTTCTGGCGCATCTTGGTCAGGTGCCGCTCGTCGGCGGGCAGCAGCTGGCCATTGCGCTCCATGTGGTAGAGCTGCTCGCCATCGATCTGGATATGGCCGCCATCGATCCTTTCCAGCGTCATCAGGATGCGCAGGATTGTCGTCTTTCCCGAGCCGGACGGGCCGATCAGCGCCAGCTTCTCGCCGGGCATGACCTGCATCGACAGGCCGTCGAGCACCTTGAACGAGCCGAAGCTCTTCGAAATGGCGTCGACCTTGATGATGGGTGTGGACAAATGAATTTCCCCTGTTGGAGAAGCCTGTGCCCTTAACGATGGGGAAGGCGCCAAATCATGTCAATTGAGAAAATAATCTCATGACAATATTTCCGGCACCGCATGATTTCAGGGCAATTTCCGCTCAGATTGCGAGCAGCAGATGCTCCGGATCGCCAAGCAGCAGCTTGGTCACAACGCCGAGGCCGGCACGCAGTTCCCCCTCGGTGGTCGAGCCCAACGAGATGCGCACCGCCGGATGCCAAGGCGCATCGGAGATGCGGAAGGAGGTGCCGGGCGCGATCGCCACGCCCTGCAAGCGGGCCTGGGCGACGAAGCTGTCCTCGGCGCGGTTGGCCGGCAATTGCAGCCAGACATGCAGCCCGTCGCGCCGGGCGCGGTAGTCGACCCCGGCCAGCACTTCGGCCGCGATATCCTGGCGCCGCCGCAACGCCGCGCGCTGCCAGCGCACGAGGTCCATCGCCGTGCCGTCGGTCACCCATTTGGTAGCGATCTCGGCCACCAGCGGCGTCGCCATCCAGTTGGACACCAGATGCCGGTTGGCCACCGCCGCGACATAGCGGTCGGGCGCGGCGAGGTAGCCGATGCGCAGGCCGGGCACGGTGATCTTGGTGAAGGAAGTGACATAGAGCGTCCGCTCCGGCGCGAAGGCGGCAACCGGCGGCGGCCGGTCTTCGACCAGGGGCCCCAGCACATCGTTCTCGATGATGGCGATGTCGTGCTTGCGCGCCACCGCGGCGATCTCTTCGCGCCGCCGCGCATCCATCAGCGTAGCCGTCGGGTTGATCACCGAGGGCTGTACGAAGACCGCGCGGATATCCGAGAGCCGGCAGGCCTCGTCCAAAGCGTCCGGGATCAGCCCGTTGCCGTCGATCGGCAGGCCTTCCAGGTTGAAACCGAGATAGCGTGCCAGCGGCACCAGCGTGTGATGGCCGATGGCCTCGGTGGCGACGGTCGAGCCCGGCGGCGCAACGCTCATCAGCGCCACCGTCATCCCGGCGGTGGCGCCATTGGTGAGACTGATATTCTGTGCGGAAACATCCAGCCCGCACAGCTTCAGCCAGTCCACCGCCACCGCGCGATGGCGCGGGAACACCATGTTGGGCCGGAACGACAGCGCCGAACTTGACGGCAGGTTTTCCGCCAGCCAGCCCAGCGCCTGTTTCAGCCGCTCCAGATGCATCGGCTCGCAGACCGGCTTCAGGATGGAGAGATCAATGACCTCGCCGAGGCGTTCCGGCAGATAGGGCGGCTCGGGCTCGCGGCGTTGCGTCTGGACAAAACTGCCGCGGCCAATCTCGCCCGAAATCAAGCCGCGCCGGATCAGTTCCTCATAGGCGCGGCTGACCGTCTGCACCGACAATTTGAGATCGTCTGCCAGCCGGCGATGCGTCGGCAGCCGCGCGCCATTGGCCAGCCGCCCGTCATGGATGGCGCGCGCGAACTGGTCGGCCAGCGATTGATAGGCCGGCCGGCGAAGCAGCGCGGGATCGGGTTGCCACAATGTCATGACTTATTAGAGATCAGAATCAGTGCAATTGACAATCGAAATCATGCGCCGTCATGGTGATGCCGACAAAAAGTGGACGCCGATGAGATCAGCGAAACTCGACGCCATCGACCTGAAAATCCTCGAGGCCATCCAGCGCGACGGACGCATCACCAAGCTGGCGCTGGCCGAGCAGGTCGGCCTTTCGCCGACGCCCTGCTGGATGCGGCTGCGCAAGCTGGAAAAGGCCGGCATCGTCTCGGGCTATCACGCCAGGATCGCCATGCGTGTCGTGACGCCGGTCGCCACCGTATTGATGGAGGTGACGCTGGCCAGCCACCGCCAGGCCGATTTCGACCGCTTCGAGCGCGTCATCCGCGATATCCCCGAGATCGTAGCCTGCTGGTCTGTCGGCGGCGGCGTCGACTATGTGGTAAAGGTGATGGCGCGCGACATCGATGCCTATCAGCGGCTGGTCGACGGCTTGCTCGAGCGCGAAATCGGCATCGATCGCTACTTCACCTACATTGTCACCAAGACAGTGAAGGAGGAGCTCGTTCTCCCCATCGCCGACCTGCTGCCGGCATCGTCCTAGCCCGGAGAGATCGTCTGCCAAGGCGGCAGAATAGAGAGACTCTCTCCACGACCGGGCACGCAAACAATCTCTCTGTCTGCTTAATGACCGATAGTCTTCCCGTACAGTCGGAAACGGGAGGCCTCGATCATGTCCGCGCATTTCGCTCGCTCGCATCGCCATGAGGCGCTGGAACGCCTTGCCGACCGCCGGCTGCTTCGCGAACTCGCCTATGTCGATGGCCACTGGACGGCAAGCGATGCCGCCAAAAGCTTCGAAGTGACCGATCCGGCCACTGGCACCACCGTTGCCTCTGTTGCCGCGCTCGATGCCGGGCAGACAACCAGGGCGATCGATGCCGCCGCGCGTGCCTTCCCGGCCTGGCGATCGCTGCTGCCGCAGGAGCGGTCCAAAATTCTGCGAAAATGGTTCGAATTGATCATTGCCGCAAAAGACGATCTCGCTCTGCTGATGACACTGGAGCAAGGCAAGCCGCTGCAGGACTCGCTTGGCGAAATCGACTACGCCGCTTCCTTCGTCGAGTGGTATGCGGAGGAAGCTAAACGCCTTAACGCCGAGAGCGTCACCAACCATCTGCCCAACGCGGAAATGATGGTGCGGCGCGAGCCGATCGGTATTGTCGGCGTCGTCACGCCGTGGAATTTTCCGTCGGCGATGCTGACCCGCAAGGCGGCGGCAGCGCTTGCCGCCGGCTGCACCATCGTCGCGCATCCGTCCTCGGAGACGCCGCTGTCGGCGCTCGCGCTGGCTGAGCTTGGCGAGCGTGCCGGCCTGCCCGCCGGCGTCCTCAACGTCATCACCGGCAAAGCCGCGACGATTGTCGGCCGCATGTGCGAGGATGCGCGCGTCCGCGCCATGAGTTTTACCGGCTCGACGGAGATCGGCAGGCTGATCGCCGCGGAAAGTGCTGCTACGATGAAGCGGCTGGTGATGGAGCTTGGCGGCCATGCGCCGCTGATCGTGTTTGCGGATGCGGATCTCGACAAAGCGGTGAGCATCGCTATCGACGCCAAGTTCGCCACGTCGGGCCAGGATTGCCTCGCCGCCAACCGCATTTATGTCCATCGCCCGATATACGATCGCTTCTGCGCCGCCTTTGCCAGGCGCGTCGAGATATTGCGAACCGGCAATGGGCTTGCCGACAAGTGTGACATCGGGCCGCTGATGCATGAGCGCGCGGTGACCAAGGTCGAGGAGCAGGTCGCCGATGCCATCGCCCATGGCGCGCGCTGCCTGATCGGCGGCAAACGACATCAGGCCGGGCCGTTGTTCTACCAGCCGACGCTGCTGGTCGATGTTTCCGACGAAGCGCTGATCATGCGCGAAGAGACCTTTGGTCCAGTCGCTGCCATGACGCCCTTCGCCAGCGAGGACGAGGTGATCGCCCGCGCCAACGCCACCGAATACGGCCTCGTCGCCTATGTGGTGACCGAGAACGGCGCTCGCCAACAGCGCCTTGGCCGCGCCCTCGACTACGGTATGGTCGCCATCAATCGCGTCAAGATCACCGGGGCACCGATCCCGTTCGGCGGCGTCAAGCAATCCGGCATTGGCCGCGAAGGCTCGCGCCACGGGCTCGAAGCCTTCACCGATCTCAAATATCTCTGCCTGGACGTCGCATAGGTTCCAGGTCAACGGATGCATTAGAAGCTGTTTGCCAATATCTGAGATCTGTCCATGAACGCCACAACAAGAACCGTCCCGGCCACCATGTCCGCCGTGCTGCTCACCGGGCATGGCGGACCGGAAAAGCTCGTCTACCGCACCGATGTCAAAGTGCCTGTGCCTGCAGCCGGCGAAGTGCTGGTCAAGGTCAGCGCTTGCGGTATGAACAACACCGATGTCTGGGTGCGCCAGGGCGCCTATGGCACCGAGGAAGACGCCGCCGCCGTATCGACCTGGCGACGCCAGGGCAACACGCTTGTTTTCCCGCGTATCCAGGGCACCGACACGGTCGGTACCATTGCTGCTGTCGGCGAAGGCGTCTCGCCGGATCGCATTGGCGAACGGGTGATGGTCGATTTCTCCATCTACAACCGCGACGACGACTCACTCGCCGACATTGACTATATGGGCCACGGCCGTGACGGCGGTTACGCCGAGTACCAGGCGGTGCCGGCTGAAAACGCCCATGTCGTCGACACCGAGATGAGCGACGTAGAACTCGCCACCTTCTGCTGCGCCTATCTCACCGGCGAGCAGATGCTGGAGCGTGCCGGGCTGAAAGCCGGCGAGCGCGTGCTGGTCACCGGTGCCTCGGGCGGCGTTGGCTCCGGCATCGTGCAGCTGGCACGGGCGCGCGGTGCGATCCCCTATGCAGTCGTCGGCAAGAGCAAGGAGCAGGCGGTGCGCGACATCGGCGCCGAGGCGGTCATCACTCGTGGCGGTGCCGATCTGCCGGCGGCCGTGAATGAAGCGACCGGCGGCCAGCCGATCGATGTGGTGGCCGATCTCGTCGGCGGTGCGATCTTCAACGACCTGTTGCGCATCCTCAGGCCCGAGGGCCGTTACACGACCGCCGGCGCGATTGCCGGCCCGGTTGTGCAACTCGATCTCAGGACGATGTATCTGAAGCAACTGCAGCTGCACGGCTCCAGCCAGGGCACGCGGGCTGATTTTCGCCGCGTCGTGCGCTACGTCGAGGAGAAGAAAATCAAGCCTCTCGTTGGCGGCGTCTACAAACTGTCGGACTTCCACCGTGCCCAGACAGACTTCATGGGCAAGGACTTCGTCGGCAAGCTCGTCGTGATGCCGGATGCAATGTGGAGGCGCGGCCAAGATCATTGATCCAGGCCCCAACCGACGTCACCTCAAATAAGGTCATCTGTCTGGCATCCGGCACCTGCCCGAACTCGATATCGGACGGTAAAGCCATTTGGGTTCCGGCTGAAGTTCAAGCGTCGCGCCGAACTCCGCCCCAGTCGGCAAACAGTCCAGAAATGTCTGCTTTGATTGCCCGGTAGTTTTTTCACTTGCATCCGATTTCACGACCGGAAATGCCATCAGGCAGATGAAGATCGGAGCTTCCAGGAGACGCTGATACTAACCGGCAGCGGGCCAGTTCCGCTGCAGCTCACTTTGGTCGACCATGTCCTTGCTGCGTGCGACAAAGCGGCGCCAGCCGCCGAATGAGGAGATGTCGGAGGCACCGTCCAAGCCGGCGGTTTCGACCAGAAAACCCTTGGCCGGGGCCCCGTCGTCGAGTTCGACCGTGCCGATGCCGAGCGGCGCCGGAATGGCAGCGACGAAACGGCCGAAGGCCTCCGGCTCAAGCCGCCAGACCTCGACGTCGATCCGCATGCCGCCATCGGCAACGCGGATCAAGCCGGGTTTGGGCACAGACTGGCCAGCCAGCGCATAGAGTCTATACGCGGGGGCCGTCCTGGTTGCGCGCAGGAACTGCGCACCGAGCTGGCTGAGCTGGCCGTTGAGCGGCATGCCAGACAGATGCGCGCCGACCACGACAAGGTCGATCAAACCGTCGCAGGGCGCGAAAGCGGCCGGCTGCAGATTGGGCTGCGGCCAGCCCGTGGCGCCAAGCGGAAGGCCACTGGCGGCATGGATGTCGCCGGCCAGTGCCGCAGTCTGCCAGTCCCTCCCTGCCATGGCGAGCAATGTCACGCTCATCGGCAGCCCATCGTCGCGCTTGCCTGTCGGCACGGCGATGCCACACATGTCGAGCAGATTGACGAAATTGGTGTAGGTGCCCAGCCGGCTGTTGGTGACGATCGGATCGGCGAGCACCGTATCAAGGGCATAATGCGTCGGCGCGGTTGGCACACAGAACAGGTCGACCGAGGCGATGAGCGGGGCGAGCTTCGCCTTGTAGGACTGAAGTGCATAGAGGCCCTTGAAGGCGTCGGCCGCCGACAGGCTGCGCGCGCCGCCGATGATTTTGCGCGTCACCGGATGCATCGCCGCTTCGTTGGCGTCCATGAAGTCGCGGATCGCCGCGTAGCGTTCGGCCACCCAGGCGCCCTCATAGAGAAGATTGGCGGCGGCGTAGAAATCGCTGAACGGGATTTCGACCAGCCGGCAGCCGAGCTTTTTCAGCGTGGTCAGAGCCGCCTCGAAGCCGGCCTGCATGGAACGGTCGCCGAAGAATTCGAGATCCGCCTTCGCCGGCACGCCGACGCTCAGCACCGGCGGGAGGGCGGCAAGGGCGGGCACCTTGATGGCGCGTGAATAGGCATCGGCGGCATCCTTGGCGGCCGCGACGGAAAACACCTCATAGGCGTCGTCGACGGTGAGCGCGAACACCGAGACGCAGTCGAGCGTGCGGCAGGCCGGCACGACGCCGGCGGCGGAGAGCGCGCCGACCGTCGGCTTCAGCCCGACGATGTTGTTGAGCCCGGCGGGAATGCGGCCGGAACCGGCGGTATCGGTGCCGAGCGCGAAGGAGACGATGCCGCGCGCGGTCGCCACGGCAGACCCAGACGAGGAGCCGCCGGGGACCAGGCTGGCATCGACAGCGTTCCTCGGGATAGGGTAAGGCGTGCGCACGCCGACCAGGCCGGTGGCGAATTGATCGAGATTGGTCTTGCCCACCACCAGCGCGCCGGCCGCCTTCAGCCGCGCCACCACAGTTGCGTCCCTGTCGGGCGTATAGGCATATTCGGCGCAGGCGGCGGTCGTCGGCATGCCGGCGACATCGATGTTGTCCTTGACCGCGAACGGCACGCCCCACAACGGCTTGGCCACCGGATCGAGCGGCCCGAGCTTTTGCGCCTGCGTCAGCATCTCCGCCTTGGCGGCGAGATGGATGAAGATGCCGGGATCGTCAGCCGCCGCGATGCGCTCATGCACGGCATCGATCATGTCGGCGACAGTGACGCCGGCCGCATAGGCCGCATGCAGACTGCCGATGTCGAAGCGGATCTCGCTCATTTGACCTCCCCCAGAATGATCACTGGCAGGTCCCACTGGATCAGCACGACGCAGCCGTCTTCCGTCCACACCGAATGCTCGGTGCCGACTGGATTCAGGATGACGCTGCCTGCGGGATAGCCGCCGTTCTCGTCGCTCTGGGTGCCTTCCAACACGACGATGGTTTCCAGCCCGACATGGCGGTGGTGCGGCACGGTGGCGCCGGGCCGGTAGTTGAGGATGGCGACCGACGGCTCGACAGGCCCGCCCTTCAGCAGCCAGTGCACGGTGATGCCCTCGCGAAATGGCTCGAACGCCAGCTCGCGCCAGCCGCCACCGATGAGGCCGGCAAAACTCAGATTAGCCATTGGCAATTCCCTGAAGCACCTGGTCGGTCGTCGCCGTCCAGCCGACGATGGCGCCTTGCGCCCTGATCATGGCCAATGCCGCCGCCTTGAACTCTGGGAAATAGCTTTCCGTGGCGTCCTCGGCGAGCAGGCACTCATAGCCGCGATCGTTGGCCTCGCGCATGGTCGTCTGCACGCAGACTTCCGTGGTGACGCCGGCAAAGACGAGTTGCTGAGCACCGAGCCGTTTCAGATCCTCGCCAAAACTGGTCGCGTAGAACGCACCCTTGCCAGGTTTTTCGATGACGATCTCGCCCGGCAGCGGTGCAAGCTCGTCGAGGATCGCCGTGCCCGGTTCGCCGACGATCAGCACGCGGCCCATGGGACCTGCATCGCCGATGCGGATGGTCGGATTGCCGCGATTGCGCTTGGCCGGCGGCAGGTCCGAAAGGTCGGCCCTGTGGCACTCCATGGTGTGGATCACAGGCAGGCCGGCGGCACGGAAGCCTTCGATTAGTTTCTTCACCGTCGGCACGATGGCCGTGACCCGGCTGACGTCGTTGCCGAGACTGGCGCCAAAGCCGCCGGGCTCGGCGAAATCGCGCTGCATGTCGATGACCACCAGCGCCATGGTCTGTGGCTTGAAGGCGAAGGAAAACGGCAGCGCATCGATTTCCGCCATCAGTGATGTCCTGCCATGTGTTCGCCGATGGTCTGCACGCTGGCCTGCGCGATCGGCGTCTCATAGACCAGCGCGCCATCCGACATGACGAAGATGCGGTCGGACAGTTCGAGCAGTTCGTCGAGGTCTTCCGACATCAGCAGCACGGCGGCACCCGCATTGCGCGCCTTCATGATGCGGGCGCGGATTTCGGCTACCGCCGAGAAATCGAGGCCGAAGCAGGGGTTGGAGACGATCAGCAGATCGACCGCACCGGTGAGTTCGCGGGCGAGGACGGCGCGCTGCACATTGCCGCCCGACAGCGACGAAATCGGCGAGGCGAGCGAAGCGGTCTTGACCTTGAACTGCTCGACCAGACGGGTCGCATAGTCGCGGATGGCGCTCATCCTGATCCAGCTGATCGGTTTGCCGGCTTCGTTCAAATCGAAGGTCCGGAAAGCCATGTTTTCGGCCACCGTCATCTTCGGCGCGCAGGCGTTGCGCAACGGTTCCTCGGGAATGAAGCGGACATTGAGCGTCCGCGCCTCGGCGCGGCTGGCGCCGTAAGGCGATCCCTTGACCAGTACGTCGCCGCCGTCGCGCGTACGCTGCCCGGCCAGGACTTCGAGAAACTCCTTCTGGCCGTTGCCGGAAATGCCGGCAACGCCGACGATCTCGCCGGACTTCACATCGAGTTCGCCGATATTGATGGTTTTCAGGCCTGTCCGGTCGGGCGCCTTCAGCGACTTTACCGTCAGGATCTGCCTGGCGTCGGCCGGAACCGGAGCGCGGCTGTCGAGCGCGGCGATCGGCTGGTCGCCGATCATCATCGCCGCCATCTCCCTGTGCGAGAGAGCTGACACCTTTCCGGTTCCGGTCAGCCTGCCCTTGCGCAGCACCGTGATGTCGTCGGCAAACGCAGTCACTTCATGGAACTTGTGCGAGATCATCAGCACGGTGAGGCCGCTCGCTCTGGTCATGTCGCGCACCAGGCCAAGCACTTCCTGCGCTTCGCCGGGGGTGAGCACGGAAGTCGGCTCGTCGAGCACCAGGAAGCTGCGGCCGAGATAAAGCTGCTTGATGATCTCCAGCTTCTGTTTTTCGCCGGCGGCGAGTTCGGCCACCTTGACGTCGAGCGGCAGCTTGAACGGCATCCGTTCCATGAAGGCAGCAAGGTCGGCGCGCTCCTTGCGCCAGTCGATGATACCAGGCACCTTTTCGCGCGAGATGACCAGGTTTTCCGCGCCGGTCAGCGACGGGACCAGCGTGAAGTGCTGGTAGACCATGCCAAGCCCGAGCGCCGAGGCGTCGCGGGGGCTGGCGATCGCCACCTCGCGGCCGTCGACGAGGATGTCGCCGGAGGTCGGGTGGTAAAAACCCATCATGCATTTGACCAGCGTCGACTTGCCGGCGCCGTTTTCGCCGAGCAGCGCATGGAACGATCCGGCCGGCACCTTGATCGAGACGTCGCTGAGCGCGGTGAAGGCGCCGAAGCGCATGGTCATGCCGATGGTCTCGACGCTGACCGCTTTCCTGCCGCCTTCACTCATGGTCGAACCTCATGGCAGCTGGGCAACGAAGGACGCCGAATTCGACACCGCGCCGAACACGCCACCCTGCATCTTGATCATCTTGATCGCGGCAAGATGGTTGCCGTAGTCGGTCGCGCCGCAGCAATCCTCCAGCATGACGCATTCGAAGCCGCGGTCGTTGGCCTCACGCATCGTGGTGTGCACGCAGACATCGGTGGTGATGCCGGTGAGCACGATGTTTTCGATGCCGCGCTGGTTGAGGATCAGCTCCAGATCGGTGGCGCAGAACGAGCCCTTGCCCGGCTTGTCGATGATCGGCTCGCCTTCGGCCGGATAGAGGTCGGGGATGATGTCCCAGCCGGGTTCGCCGCGCACCAGGATGCGCCCGCACGGGCCGGGATCGCCGATGCCGGCATTGATGCGCCGAGAGCGCCAGCGCTTGTTGGCCGGCAGGTCGGCGAGATCGGGCCGGTGACCCTCGCGCGTGTGGATGATGGTGTAACCTTTCGAGCGCATGGCCAACAGCACCGACTTGATCGGCTCGATCGGCGCCCGCACCAGCGACAGGTCGTAGCCCATATGGTCGACATAGCCGCCCGGCCCGCAGAAATCGGTCTGCATGTCGATGATGATCAGCGCCGTGTTGTCGGGGCGAAGTTCGCCATTGTAGGGCCATGGATAGGGGTCGGCGTCGATGTAGCGCTGGGTGATCTCGGCTCTGGCGTTCATGGCAAAAACTCCAGTTACTTGGTGATCGACAATTCGCCCGGCGCGCCGGCAAGCGATCGGCTCGGCGACGAAGTGGCGATCATGATGATCAGGGTGAGGATGTAGGGGGCGGCGTAGAACAGATAGTAGCCTTGCGTGACGCCGACTGACTGCAGCGCCGGGCCGAGCGCGCCGGCGCCGCCGAACAGAAGGGCGGCGGCAAAGCAGCCGAGCGGATTCCAGCGCGCGAAGATCACCAGCGCCACCGCCATCAGCCCCTGTCCGGATGAGATGCGTTCGGTCCAGCTGCCGGGATAGTAGAGCGACAGATAGGCGCCGCCGATGCCGGCCAGTGCTCCGCCGAGGCCGGTGGCGATGAGGCGCACCGTGTTCGGGTTGAGGCCCATGGCGCGCGCTGCATCGGAACTGTCGCCGACGACGCGCAGGATCAGGCCGGCGCGGGTGTTGCGGAAAGCCCACCACAGGAACGCCGCCAGTGCCGCGCCGATCAGGAAGAGCACATTGACGTTTAGCGCCGCCTGCACCTGTGGAATATCGGACCAGCTGCCGAAGGGGATGGCCGGCAGGTCGGGTGCCGAGGGCTGGATGAACGGCTTGCCGAAAAAGAAGGCGAGACCCGAGCCAAGCAGCATCAGCGCGATGCCGATGGCAATGTCGTTCACCCCGGGAAATTTGCAGATCCAGCCGTGGAACAGGCCGAAGCAGAGGCCGACTGCTGCGGCCGCCAGCAGGCCGAGCCAGGGCGAACCGGTCATCACCGCCACCGCGTAGGCGGTCATGGCGCCGAAAACCAGCGTGCCCTCGAGGCCGAGATTGATGCGGCCGGAGCGTTCGGTGATGGCTTCGCCAAGCGACACGAAGATGAAGGGTGTCGAAACCCGGATGGCGCCGCCGAGTATGGCGAGCGGGACGCCCCAGAGGCCGATCTCGGTCGCGTCCATCAGGCGCCTCTCTTCCAGAGGTCCGGATTGAAGGCCTTGAAGCGGCCGTAGAAGGTTTCGCTGAACAGGATGACGACGAAGAGCATCCCTTGCAGCACCAGCACCGTGGCATCGGGCAGGTCCATGCGGCGCTGGATCAAGCCGCCGGACGCGTTGATGCCGCCAAGCAGGATGGCGACGGGGATGATCGCCAACGGGTTGTGGCGGGCAAGGAAGGCAACAAGAATGCCGGTATAGCCGTAGCCGGCTGCGAGGGAGGCATTGGCGCTGCCTTGCACGGCGCCGACTTCCAGCATGCCGGCAAGGCCGGCGAAGCCGCCGGCAAGCGCGGTGAAGCCGACGATCAGCGGTCCGACGGCCAGCCCCTGCACCTGGGCTGCCCTGACATTGCCACCGGCGATGCGGGCGGCGAAGCCCCAGCGGGTCTTTTCGATCAGCAGCCAGGAAAGGATGCAGGCGACGATGCCGACGATAAGGCCCCAGTGCACCTCCATGCCGGGAATGTTGCCGATGCGATAGGCGTCGGCCAGCGGCTGGGTCGAGGGCTTGTTGAGCGAGGCGGGATCGCGCAGCGGCCCTTCCACCAGATGGTTCATCAGGGCGATGGCGATATAGGCCATCAGCAGGCTGGAGATGGTTTCGTTGACGGCACGGTAGTGGCGAAGCGCGCCGACGGCACCGATCCAGATGCCGCCGGCGGCCATGCCCGCCACGCCCATGGCAAGAATGACGATGAAGGATGGCGCGCCGCTGATTGCCACGCCTGTGGCAGCGGCGGCGACGCCGCCGAGCACGATGGCGCCCTCGCCACCGATGACGACAAGGCCGAGCCGGGCCGGCAGCGCCACGCAGAGCGCCGCAAGCAGCAGCGGGGCTCCGCGCGACAGCGAGTTCTGGATGGAGAACCACGAGCCGAAGCCGCCGCGCCACATGGTTTCATAGAGCTGGAGCGGCGACTTGCCGACCAGCGCAATGAACAGGCTGAACAGGACCATGCCGACGACCAGCGCCGCGAGCGGAATGACGAAGGCTTCCGCCCGCCTGGCGATCCATTCGAGCGCCGCTGGATATCCCCTGGCGCCGAGAATGGCCGGCGCCTCCGCACTGCTGACCGTATCCGTCATGATCCCCGTCTCCGCGCTCAGCTTCAGGCGGTCGAGCCGACGACGCCCTCGACGAGATAGTCCATGCTTTCGAGCTCGATGGCGGTCTCGACGAAGGCCTGGCCTTCCGTCGCCACCACGGCGCCCTTGTTGCTCTTCAACGGACCCTTGATGACGGAGAAGCCGCCCTTCATCATTTCAGCCAGCGTGGCGTCGAACTGCTTGTGGGCCGCCTCGCTCACGGCCGGGCCAAGCGGGCTCATCTTGACGAAGCCGTCGGCCAGGCCGCCGCGCGTGAAGTTGGGCAGCGGCGTGCCGGCGACGAGATCGTCGACGAACATCTTGTAGACCTTGGCCCAGTTCCATTCGGCTCCGGTGAGGTATTTTTCCGGCGCAAGCGGACTCTGGTTGGCGTGGTAGCCGCACACGAAGGCGCCGCGCCCGGCGGCCGTCTCGACCACCACTTTCGGGCTGTCGACATGGCAAGTGATGACGTCGGCACCCTGATCGACCAGCGCATTGGTGGCTTCCGCTTCCTTGACCGCCAGCGACCATTCGCCGGTGAAGATCACCTGGCAGGTGATGGTCGGGTCGACCGAGCGTGCGCCAAGCAGGAAGGAGTTGATGTTGAGCAGCACCTGCGGGATCGGTTTGGCGGCAACGAAGCCGAGCTTCTTGGTCTTCGAGGTGTGGCCCGCGATGACGCCATTGAGATACTGGCCCATGCCGATATAGCCGAAATAGGAGCCGGCATTCATCGGGTGCTTGGCCTTGTCCCACATGCCGCCGCAATGGCGGAACTGCACGTCGGGGAATTTCGCGCACATGGCCAGCATGTGGGGATCGAAATAGCCGAACGAGGTCGGGAAGACCAGCGAGGCGCCGTCGAGATTGATCATCGATTCCATCGTCTTCTGGACGTCGACCGTCTCGGGAACGTTCTCCTCCTCGACGATGGAGATGCCCTCGATGCCCTTCAGCGCCGCCGCACCCTCGGCATGCGCCTGGTTGTAGCCATAGTCGTCCTTCGGCCCGACATAGATGAAGCCGACGGTGGCAGCGGCGGCTAAGGCCCTGCTGACGGGAAAAGCCGCAGAGGCAAGACCAAGTGCGGCTCCTGCGGCAGAGGTCTTGAGCAGCTGGCGGCGGCTAAGCATGAATCTGTCGGTCATCTCTTATGCTCCCCTGTTGGACCCTTTCCGGGCCGGTTAACGCCTTCTCAGGAAAGTGCATGCAATCAACGTGCCAGTTCTAAAATCGTAATTTATGCAATAAAATCAGTTGGTATGTCGAGGCTACCTGCTCAAGTGGAAGGCAATTGCATACACTTTTTGCCTTGGAAATAGCCAGTTTGACATGTAGATTAAAATAAAGGCATAGAGTGAGGAGCCCCGAGTCGAGACTGGCCGGCGAGCCAACCCTGCAAAAAGACTGGACGGAGGAGACGTGTCGGGAAAGCGCAGCTTGGTCAGGTCGGGCACGACCGTCGATCAGATGGTGAGGGCGATCGGCGACCGCATCGTCACCGGCTTCCTGCGCCCCGGCGAAAAGCTCGACGAGGCGTCGCTGGCTGCCCGCTTCGACGTCTCCCGCACGCCGGTACGCGAGGCGCTTGGTCATCTCAGCGCCATGGGCCTGGTCGAAAGACGGCCCAACCGCGGCGCCATTGTCGCCGTGGTGACGCAGGAGCACCTCGCCTCGATGTTCGAAAGCATGGCCGAACTGGAAGCGATTTGCGCGCGCTTCTGCGCCGAGCGCATGACCGGCGGCGAACGCCGTGCACTCGAGACCGAGCACCAGGCCTCGGCTCGGCTGGTGCGGCTGGGCGCCGAGGAAGACTATGAATACTTCAACACCGAGTTCCACAGCCGGCTCTATCGCGGCGCCCACAGCACGCACATCTACGAGCTGACCGCCACGACACGCAGCCGGCTGGCTCCCTTCCGCCGCGCCCAGTTCAGGCTGGCCGGACGCCTAGCGAAATCCTGGCAGGAGCATGACGCCATCGTCACCGCGATCCTGCGTGGCGACAGCGCTGCTGCCGGCAAAGCCGCCAGGGATCACGTGTCCATCGTCAGCGAAGCGAGCGCCGTGTTTGTCGTTGACGATCAGGCGCGAGCCAAGCCGCTGGGTCTCTAGAGGCCCATCGAGAAGGAATTCGGATGGTTCCAACCCGGCCGCACTGCGCACCCGCGGCATCGTACCAGCGCATTCAAAGCAGGTTGCGGCACCCCCGAAATCGGTGCTGTCATGCCCAGTAAGAGATATCGCAAGTTTTCTGAACGTGGGAAAGACGGCAGCGCTCCAGCGATTTGAACCCCGACAATGCGATATCGCCTCAGGCGATTCTGAAATCGCGATGAAAATCGCTGGGGGTTAGTTTTTGGTCAGAAAGAGGGGGTTCGAGTCCACATCGTGGGACACATCATAAATATACAGCAAATTCAATTACTTAAATGAGTATTTTGGTGGGCCCGGAGGACGTATTAAAATCTTTGATTTCATTGGTTTTTCGTGGGCCAAAATCAGAAGTCTTCCCGTATCGTTCCGTATCGTTCCGCCGAAGCCAAACAGTGAACTCATTGACTCATGTCACCTTTGGCGCAACGAGTTGAGCTATTGTAGAACCGAGAAGCAGGTGCCAGGCGGACCGCCACTTCGCGATGGTTGTTGTGGTTGCGGGGGCCGTGCGCGATGGCGAGCACGACGCACCTGATGAGCTGCCAAGTGTGGAAGTCCACTTCGTTCTCGGAAGGGTCCGTTGGCACAAAATGCGAACGAATACAAGCTCAGGTCCAGGCTCCTGTCGGATGCTAGGTCGCCTAGTCTGGTGTCAAGATCGATTCTGAATTAGCATTCAGACTGGGGTATCGGGCGGATCAAGGGCATGGAACGCACAGAGAGAAAGCACGTCAATTTCGCGTTGCGTGCATTCCGGTCGATCCTGTTGGTCGTTCTCGGGACGACGATTTTACCTGCGGGCGTCTCAGCCCAGAATTCGATCGTGGCCGTGGACCCCAATCTGGCGCCGTGCGGGACGTACAATGCCGCGGCGCTCGATCCGAGACCGGTTCCAAGTGCCATCGGCGGCCCGGCGATGATCGAAGCGTTGCTGCAGCAAGGCTTCCACACGCCTGCGACGATGCTGGGGGCGCCCAAGGACATACCGGTAACCTGGTACGACCAGGTCAGGGTGACGCCTGAAGATGCCAAGCGGATTTGCGATCAGCACCTGACGGCGGTCTACATCGATTGGGCAAGCGCGCCATACAACCTCGCCATGAACAGCGGCGCCAAGATTGTATTTGATGCCCTGGGCATCAGACTGCTACGGATTGGAAACTACGCCTTCAATCCCAACGGATTGAGCGGCGTGCTCGCCGCCATACTGCCGTTGCGACCGAACATTCTGCTCACCGGTGGCGTCGCAAACCCGGCGCAGCTCGGCGCGATTTTGAAGCCCGCCGTGGATCAAGGCATTGTCATCAGCCTATGGGCTGTCGCATCGCCTAAACTCGAGATCGGGCAGAACGGTCCGATCAAATCCCTGGTCGGCTACGATTTCTACGGGCTCGGATTGCAACTCGCTGATGCCGTCCACCAGCAGTATCCAAACGGCGCCGAGCTCGGCTACATCCACTGGATCAACGACTCGCCGCCGGTTCAGGCGCGCGAGCATGGGTTTCTCGACGGATTGAAGAAATACCCCAACATCAAGATCGTGACCAACGGCGAGCCGGACCCATCGAATCCCGCGTCCGGCTTCACCAACTTTAGCTCGCCGCAGGCTTTCACGATCGCTTTCCTGACTCAGCACCCGAACGTGAATCTCTTGTTCGCCCCTTGGGAAGATCCGCCCGCACTCGGCGAGGCTGCGGCAATCCGGGCCTTGCATCTCGAAGATAAGATCAAGATCGTGACCATGGACCTGGGCGGCGATGGGATCTACCAACTCAGACACAATGGTCCTATCGTCTTGGACATGGCCCCGGATGTGTACGACGCCGGACGGGTGATGGCGCTGACGGCCGCGCTGTCGTCGATCGGCAAAAGCAACTACCAGTATGTTCTGGTTCCGACCTTCCCCGTTTTTTCGAATTCCGACATGAGTGCTGCCTGGGATTTCATGCACGGACCGGAGATAAAATGCCCGGATACAGCCTGCCAGTGAAATGCCCGCTTTTCCGAGCCAAGATGAGTTGGCCAAGAGCGTTGCGAGGGGACGAGCCCGGTGTCCGAGGCTGACGAACACGCATGCGCTCTCGAAATGGCGCATATCGGCAAGCGCTTCGATCGGAATTGGGTTCTGGAGGATGTGAACCTCAAGGTCCGGCGCGGCAGTATCCATGCGATTGTCGGCCACAACGGCGCGGGCAAATCCACCCTGATGAAGATCGCGCTGGGCGCCGAGAGGCCGACCACGGGTGAAGTGCGCATCGGCGGTCGAAGCTTGACCTATTCCCGTCCTGCGGAAGCGCGCGCGTTGGGGCTCGGGATGGTGATGCAGGAACGCAGCCTCATCGCGACGATGACGGGCATCGATAACATCTTTCTCAACGCCGAGCGCCAGAATGCCTTGGGCGGTGTCGACCTGCGACGTCAGCGGACCGAGGCCCAGGACATGCTCGAGCAGCTCGGCATCCGGCCGTCCACCCTTCGACTGTGGGTGTCGGATATGAGCACGATTGAGCAGGAGTTGATCGAGATCGCCAAGGCGCTGCGCCTTGGCAACCGGGTTCTGGTGCTCGACGAGCCGACGGCGCCCCTGGGCAGCGATGAGATCGAGAGGCTGTTCGCGGTCTTGCGCGCCATCGCCGCCCGAGGAACGGGTATCGTGCTGATCACTCACCACCTCTCGGAGGTGTTCGCGGTCAGCGACGAAGTGACCTGCCTGCGTGAAGGAAAGGTCGTCCTGTCCTGCGCGACGAAGTCGGTGGACATGGCTGCGCTCGTCTCCGCGATGCTCGGGCGACGTTCCTTGCCGGAGGCGCATGCGCGCCGACGCGCGCCGGCGCGTCACGGGTCGGGCCAGGTCCCGACCCTGACCGTCCGCAATCTGCGCGTCGGGACAAAGCTGCGCGACATTTCGGTCGAGGCCTTCGCCGGCGAGGTTCTCGGCATCGTCGGGCCTGCGGGCAGTGGTCGCACCACCCTGCTGCGGGCTCTCTTCGGCGACCTGCGTGCCAGTGACGGCGCGCTTCGCCTGTTCGGCAGGCCGTACCGGCCCCACTCTCCTGCCGACGCGATTGCGCACGGTGTCTTTCTCGTTCCGCAGGATCGCGCGGCACACGGGCTCGTCTTGCTCGAGTCAGTTGCCGAGAACATCATCCTCGTCGCGCTGAAACGTCTGATCGACACGTTGGGATTCCTGAAGCGTGCAGAAGGCCGCCGGCAGGTGCGGCGGATGATCGACACACTCGGGATCCGGGTGAGCAGCATGCATCAGCCGGTCCAGGAATTGTCGGGTGGCAATCAGCAAAAAGTCGTTTTGGCGAAAGCCTTGACCGCCGGGTCGCAGGTCTTGCTGTTCGACGAGCCGACCTTCGGCGTGGATATCGCCGCGGCGCGCGAAATCATGACGCGGGTCCGCGGCTTGGCGGATGCGGGCGCGACCGTGCTGTGGGTCTCGTCCGACCTGCTGGAAACCACGTCCATCTCCGACCGCATCGTGATCCTGCGGGACGGGATCATCCGGGCCACCTTCGCCAGCGAAGACGAGCATGCGTTCAGCGAACACTACCTCTCGGCGGCGATCCACGCAGAGCCGGACAGAGCGTGCCAGTGAGCCAGCCGGACACGCGCGAAAAGAAACTGTTGCTACGGGCTGGCCGGCGCCTGGGCTGGGCGTTGTGGAGCGCCTCCCGCGGCCAGAGCCCGGCCATTCTGGTCGGGGCGATGCTGGTCGTTTTGGCGATCTTTTCGGTGATACTGCGCGACACTGCATTTTTGACGACGGCCAATCTGCTCGCGATCGTCCGCATCTCCACGACCACCACCGTGATGACCGTCGCGACGGTTTATGTGCTGTGCGCCGCCGAGATCGATCTGTCCATCGCCTCGATCGTTCCGGTCTCGGCGCTGATCGCCGCGGTCCTGTTGTCGCTGCACCTCCACTTCCTGCTCGCCGTCGCCGTGGCGATTTCGTTTGGCGCCTTGGTGGGACTGGTGAATGGCCTAGCCACGGTTTTCTTCGGCATACCGTCGTTCGTGGTGACGCTCGGCTCGATGGGGGTCATGCAAGGTCTGGCCCAGATTGTGACGCATACCAACACGATCTCGATCTCCGACGATCGGTTTCTGTTCTGGTTCGGTTCGGGATCGGTCGGCCCGGTCCCTATCCTCGCCTTCTGGTCGTTCGGGGTACTGGTGATCGGCAGCGTGATCCTGTCCTACACCGGTCTCGGCAGGCGGGTGCTCGCCACCGGGGCCAATGCCGGCGCAGCGCGCTACTCCGGCATCCGCACGGAGCGCATAAAGGTCGGTGTCATGGTTGCAAGTGGCGCGGCCGGGGCACTTGCCGGCGTGCTCTATGACGGCCAGTACGCGGCCGGGGATTTCACGCTCGGCTCGGCCGATCTGCTGCCGGTCATCGCCGCCGCCGTCATCGGCGGCTGCTCGTTGTCCGGCGGCAGAGGCAGCGTCGTTGGGGCGGTGACCGCGTCGCTGCTGATCGGCATGCTGAGCAATGTACTCCTTCTTGCCGGCTTCGGCGCGCCGGAGCAGTTGATGGTCCAGGGCATCATCATTGTCGCGGCCGTCATAGCGGGCTCGCGCCGCGGTCGTGGCACGCTCTGGCGCTGGCTGGCAGCGTTGGAAAACAACCGCGATCTGGACTGAGCCGTCGTAGCAGTCGATCAGGCCGCGTCAGCGGCAGATGGCGGTTGGCTGGTCGGCAGTGTGAACTGGAAGGTTGCTCCCTGGCCTGCTTCCGAGGTCACCCACAATTTCCCGCCGTGGGCTTCGATGATCGAGCGGCAGATCGAGAGCCCCAGGCCCAAACCATCGGGCTTGTTGCTGTAGAACGCGTCGAATATGCGCTCGTGATCGGAATCCTCAACGCCAATGCCGGAATCACGCACCGCCACGAGTACGTCGGTCGATTCGGCATTCGTCGTACTGATCAGGATTTCCCTTGACCCTACGGCGGTTGTTTTCATTGCGTCTACAGCGTTCAAGATCAGATTGAGGACCACCTGTTGGAGCTGAATCCGGTCTCAATTCGGCATCGAAGCCGGCAAGGGCGAGTTCTTCGATGCGCGCTCGCCAGAAACACCATCAATTCGAGCTACACGCCGAACCTCTATGCCTATTCGCTGGCGACTTCGAACCAGCAGTATGGCTATGCGGCCGCCGTCTCGTTCGTGCTTGGCGTCGTGATCGCCGGGGCCTCCTACATCTTCACCCTGATCGCCAACCGCCGTCGGCCGGAGCAATGATGACTGCGACCACCGATGCCGGCGCGACGCGCTATCTCGATTGCCCTTTGATAGACAGAGCGCTGTACGAGGAGCCGCGTCGGTGCATCGCAGGACTGGCCGGAGTTATTGAAGCATTCGGCCACACTGGCGGAAACCCGCTCGTCGAGATCGGCATCGTCAAAAACGATGTTCGGAGATTTGCCACCAAGCTCCAGGGTGACCCTTTTCACAGTGTCCGCAGCATCTTTGCTGACTGCGATCCCGGCCCTCGTTGAGCCTGTGAAAGACATCATGTCGACGTCCCTATGTTTTGAAAGAGCCGCGCCGCAGTCGGCGCCGCCATTGACCAAATTGAAGACACCCGCAGGAAAGCCCGCCTCATCAATCATCTCAGCATACAGCATGGCATTGAGAGGCGTGAATTCGCTGGGCTTCAAGATGCATGTGCAACCCGTCGCGAGGGCCGGCACCACCTTCAGAGCGATCTGATTAATCGGCCAATTCCAGGGTGTAATCAGACCACAGACGCCGATAGGTTCGCGCAAAATAATATCGCCGTTCGGCAATTCCTCGCGAGCTTTCAGACCACGCAGCGCATCGATGAATCCCTGCAGATGGCCAACACCGACATCGGCCTGCTGCTGCCGGCTCATGGTGATAGGGGCGCCAAGCTCCAACGTGATTGTTTCAGCCATCTCGTCGTAACGACGCACATAAATGGCCAGAAATCTTTCGAGCAGCCGGAGGCGCTCTTCAAGAGTGGTTTGGCTGTAGGACCCGAAGGCATTTTTTGCTGCCGCGACAGCCTTGTCGATATCTTCTGCCGTACCCATGGAAATGACGGCAATCGGCTTTTCGGTTGCAGGGTTCAGAACTTCCAGGTTCTGCCCGGCGATTGGCGATACCCACTCGCCGCCGATATAGAACTTCCGCTTATCGAGCATAACGACGCTCCTTCCCAATTCGAATAAGGCTCACTCCCTCGCTCAAGCAAGCGAAGGGCTAAACGTCAGCAGGCCCAGAATTTCAAAGAGCACCTGTGCGCCGACCTGCGCTGTGTTGGTCGTCGAGTCGTATTGCGGAGCCACTTCGACGACGTCTGCGCCAACAAGATTGACGCCCTTCAGTCCCCTGATGAGCTCCAACACCTCGCGCGTCGTGAGCCCTCCAATCTCTGGAGTGCCTGTCCCCGGTGCGAAGGCCGGATCGACGCTGTCGACATCAAAAGAAAGGTAGGTCGGGCCGTCGCCTACAATCGCCCTCGCCTTGCGGATCACGGCTTCGATTCCAAGGCCCGAAATTTCTTCGGCGTGGATGACCGTCATGCCGGAGGCGTAGGAGAATTCCCACAAATACTCCGACGAGCCGCGAATTCCGATCTGGATTGTCCGAGCGGGATCGAGCACGCCGTCCAAGACCGCGTTACGCATCGGGCCGCCGTGATGGAACTTCGTCTGATCGAAAGGGCCGCCCGTGTCGCAATGCGCATCGATATGGATCAACCCGACCGGACGATCGCGGCCGACGGCCTTGAGGATAGGATGAGTGATCGAGTGATCACCTCCAACCGAGACGGGAATTAAGCCCGCAGCGACGACCGCCGCAATCGCCGCCTGGATATCATCGTGACTTTGCTCCAGGCGGTAGCGGCTTGCGAAAGGAATATCGCCTATGTCGGCGATCCTAAGATCGAGCGCAGGCGCGCATTCGAGGACGTGATTGTACGGCCCAATCCGCTCAATTGCCCGTATTGCACGTGGCCCGAAACGCGATCCGGGTCGGTTGCTTACACCAAGGTCCATTGGCACGCCGACTACCGCTACCTGGAGATCGCCGAAGTCGGGTGCTTTGAAATCGATTGCCTTCAATGGCAAGCCGGCAAAGGTTGAGATGCCGGAATACGGCGCCAGACGTGTCCCCCCGCTAAATATCTTCTCACCAACCTTGCGAAATTTCGGATCATGAAACTCGAGACTGTCGGCGAACTTCGCCCGCAGCGCTACAAGGCGCTCATTAAAGTCAACCATTGCGAAACCCTCTCCTTGTGTCGCGTTGTTCCTGGGATCAGAAGACATGGAATTGGCCGACGGCGCGTCCCGCCATCGAGGTCCCTGAATGGCTTCAACGTGCCACCCTCAATGTTCACATTTCCGCAGCCGTAGCGGGCAGCCGGAACATATATGATCATGATGATTTGGCGCGGGGCGAGCCGGGGGCGTTCAATTTCTCCGCGACCGCGCCTACATAGCGGTCCAGGATGATTGCCAGTGCGGAAATCGCAAGGCCTGCAAGCAATCCTCTGCCGGCCTCGACGCGAGCGATGGCATCCACGGTCTCCAGTTCAAGCCCCTGTGAGCCAACAAGCGCCGTGATGACCACCATCCCAACACACATGAGGATCGTTTGGTTGAGACCGAGCATCAGACCAGGTCGGGCAAGAGGCAGACGAACCTTCCAGAACGTTTGAAGTGGGGTGGCCCCGAACGCCACCGCGGCTTCGATCGTGGTTGGATCGACATTGCGGATGGCATGGTCCGTGTATCGCACCGTCGTCGCCACGGAGTAGAGCGCAATGGCGATCACCGCGGTTGCATCTCCGGGACCCAGAAGCATGACAACGGGCACCAGGTATACGAAGGAAGGCAACGTCTGCAGGGTCGTGACGACAACCTCCGACACCGCGTGCACGCGGCGCGAAGATCCGGCCCATACTCCCAAGGGCGCTCCGACAAAAAGGGAGAGCAGCGTTCCGACCGTCACCAGATTGAAGGTGATCAGCAACTTGTCCCAATAGCCAATGGCAGCGATCAGGATGAGCGTGGCGCAAGACAGGACAGCAAGAGAAGGCCGCCGCAGCGCGAAGCCGAAACACAGCATGGAAGCAACAATCGACGCCCAGCCGAGATCTCTCAGTATCGTCAACAAGGGCCGAATGACGCCGAGCGTGATGGTCAGCCGGGCGGTTTCGAAACCATCGCCCCAGTTGCCGTTCAGCCAACTGATGACGCGTGACCAGAAATCAGCGGT
This sequence comes from Mesorhizobium sp. P2_E7, assembly GCF_056403855.1. NCBI lineage: Bacteria > Pseudomonadati > Pseudomonadota > Alphaproteobacteria > Hyphomicrobiales > Phyllobacteriaceae > Mesorhizobium > Mesorhizobium sp. P2_E7. Next base: position 2,463,877 of record NZ_JBFUER010000001.1, read on the forward strand.
CGAGATCGTCAACTCGACCGGATATTGCGCCAGAGGTGCGATTGCGACTCCCGCGACTGTGGGAATGACGAGGATGGCGGCCAGGATTGCGAGGTGCCTTATCGGTTGCGGTCGAGACAGATGAGAAGGTCGACGCACGGCGATCGAATGTCCGTAGCCGTAAAGCAGTACGGCCAGCAGTGTTATCGCAATCCCCGCCTCCAACCCGCGACCGATCTTGAGGGATTGGATCGCGCGAAGCACTTCCGCTCCCAGACCACCTGCGCCGATCATGGAAGCCAGAATGACCATAGCCAGAGCCATCATCACCAGTTGATTGACGCCCAAAAGGAGGTCGTCCCTCGCGCTTGGCAAAAGGATCTTCGATGTGCCCTGCCAGCGGGAGGCACCGGTCATGCTGGACAGTTCGAACGTATGGTCCGGCAACCGACGCAGGCCATACACCACCGCTCGCGCCATCGGCGGCAAAGCGAAGATCAGTGTTGCCACCAACGCCGCGACGGGACCGAACCCGAAGAGGATCAGGATTGGCACCAGATAGCTAAATGGCGGAATCGTTTGCATGACGTCGAAGACGGGGTTCAATACGGTTTCGAGCCAACGCCAACGAAACAGCATCACGCCCAGCGCCAGGCCAAAGATCACGCCGACGACGATCGCAAACGCCACGGAAGCGAGCGTCAATGTCGCTTGAGCCCAAAGATTGAAAACAAGAAAGTACGCAAAAGTTGCAAACGCCAGGACAGCCAGGCGGCGCCCACCGGCGAGCCAACCCATGTAGATTGCAGCAAGAACGACCGACACCCACGACAATGGCGGCAGAGTAACCGTTTCGGCTGCAGTGCGACCCGGAAAGGACCAGCCGGTGGTCAGAAGGTTCTGCAGGCCCCGCATCGGAAGGCCGACTGCCTCCCCACCCGCACGCGTCCAGACCCGGAGAGGCTCGCCAAAAATTTCGGATCGGCGAAGCAACTGGTTGAGCACATCGTTGGACATCTTAAGCAACGGCAGCAGCCATTGCTTCGGCCAGACGTACAACCCTTCGGGCAGCACCTCCCGCCCAACATAGGCAGCGACGAGCAAAATGAGGCCGAATGTCACCCACAAACGGCTGCTCAGCAGCCATTTGTGGCGGATGAGCGGCGCCACAGATGTCGCGCCGAAGGTTATTGAAGCCACGGTGACCACTTTTTCTCGTTGGTGGAAATCCACTCAGCCGCGGCAGCTTCGGGCGTTAGTCCGCCCTTATCCTGCTTGAGGATGCCCCAGGCAACATCGTCATTGGTCAGAACAAACTTCTTCAAGAGATCCGTTACATTGGGCTCGCGCTTGGCGAAATCATTGTTGATCAATTCGATGATATCTCCCGTGGGCAAAGCGCAGTCACCCACGAGATCGGGGTTGACGCCCCAGGCGGGATCGCTGCGGCACGCGTCCTCATAGGGGGGGAAATCGACAAAGGTGCCCACGCCGGAGCCGTACAGCCAGTGAGGCACGAAACCAAATCCGATGATCGGCTTTTTCCTCTCGATAGCGCCCTGCATCGTGGCGACCATGGCCGCCATGGTACCCGGCAAGGTTATGTGGACGTCGAGGCCTAGCGCCGCGATGCGGCGCTCGTCGTCGGCGTCAAAGTCTGCCGGTGTTCCGAGATAATTGATCTTTCCGTCCGTCTCGGGGTTGGACAGCGCTTTGATGCATGCAGAATCCTTGAGCGCCTTCCAGTCCGGCAATCCCGGACATAGCTCAGCAACATAGTTGGGGTACCACCAGGTTTCCCTGATCTTGACGCCGACCGACCCCACCTTCGTCACAGAGCCCGACGCAAGCGCAGCTGCGATCAGCTCGGGAGAAGACGACCAGATTGCGGGACTGATCTCGAGGTCGCCGAGCTCAATGGCCGTGAACTGCGCCGTGTAATCGGTATGCACGTACTGAATGTTGTATCCGGCCTTCTTGAGCAAGGCCCCGAACACGTTCGTGATGAAGTCCGCGTCAGGCGCACTAACGACCGCCAGCCGTACCGGATCCTGGGACTGCGCGGCGGCGAGCGCCTCGCCGGAAGAAATGCACAGACTGGCGCAAAGCACAGACGCCAACGTGACTGACGAAAGTGGAAACCGCATCGCGAAACACCCTTTCAAAATGACCTACGAGCCAAAGTAGGGCGCACTTCTTATCACATGTCAATCACAAAAATGGAAAAAGAGGTTGCGTTGCTGGGAAATATCGGGTTGAATACAGCATATATATGGACGATATATATCACAAATGAGTCACAAATGACAAAGAAGGACGAGCAGAGCACGACCGCTTCGGACCGCGTGTACAAGCTTGTCCGTCGGGATATCCTTGAGTGCCGCTGGCGGGCCGGACAGCGCCTGAAGATCCGCGATATCGCCGCCGAACTGGGGGTCAGCCCGATGCCGGTCCGTACGGCGTTCCGGCGCCTAGGGGAAGAGGGTATTCTTATCGTCGAGGAAAACCGGTCGGCTCGTGTCCCCTTCGTTTCCCGGCAGAGCTTCAACGAATACCTTGAGATCTCGGTGAGCCTCGAATGCCTGGCCTTGGAGAGGGCCGCCGGGCGTATATCGAGTGAAACGATCCAGGCGCTCCGAAGCGAAGCCGAGTGCATGCAGCGCGACATCGAGGCTGGCGACACCGTTGGCTACGCCCCTCGGTTCAACGGCCTTCTGATGAAGATTTATGTGCGAGGGGAATCTCAGGCGCTCATTGAGATGATCGAAAGCGTCTGGATCAAGACAGCTCCACCGGCGCGCGAGGCCTTCGAGGAAAAAGGCATCGTCACGCGACTGAATGCGGCCCTGGTTGCGATCATCGACGCCTTGGAGGCGGCCGACGCGGCCAGTGCCAAGGAAATTCTGACCTCGGCCCTGCAGTATGCCTGCAAAGGCGTGAACCTGTTCCTTGAAATGGATCAAGATCAGAAAATGAAGCCAAAAGCCAAAAAGAGGATCGAGGAACAGTATGTCGAATCCAAGTGAAGCTCCGATCGCGCTGGTCACCGGCGCGTCCCGCGGTATTGGGCGAGCGACTGCGGAGATGTTGCTTCGGGATGGCTACGATGTTCATGCCACCTACATCAGCGATGCGACAGCGGCAGAGGGCCTCGTTTCGTATGGCGACGACTTGGGGCGCAATGTCACGCTTCACCATTTCGATGCCGGCACGCGCGAGAGTCAGGACGAGTTGATGCGGCGCCTGCAGGGTGTCCAGCTTCGGGGCATCGTCCACAATGCGGGAATCGTCAAATTCGAGCGATTTACTGAATATGACATTTCGATCTGGGACCGCACCTTCGAAGTAAATCTGAATGCAGCTTTGCGGCTGACTCTTGGACTGCAGAAGCAGATCGTGTCAGGAGGATCTGTGGTTTTGGTCGCCTCCACCGACGCATTCTTCGGCTCCTACGCAAGCATGGCTTACGCGGCGTCCAAGGCGGCGATGATCAATCTGGCCAAGAGCCTCGCATGCAATTTCGGTTCCCGAAACATCCGCGCCAACGCCGTTTCGCCGGGATGGATCCAAACCGACATGACGACTGGGGCTTCCTCCGGGTCTGCGTCAGTCACGCCTCTTGGCCGGGACGGAAGGCCGGAGGAGGTCGCTGGCGTGGTCGCCTTCCTTCTCTCCGACAGGGCCAGCTTTGTCTCGGGCACGAGCATCGCCGTCGATGGCGGCTATACCTCCTCTGACGCGATCATGTTGAACGAAGCCAGGGAACTGGGTTGAGGATTGTCGGGAATAGCCATGTTGAGTTGCAAGAACCTCTGGAAGATTTACGGTCCGGCCAAGGCACATAGTATCGGTCCAGAAGTGCCACTGAGTGAGAACATCTCCTCGGTGGAGCAGCGCGGCGGTTTCGTCGCGTTGGCCGGCATCGATCTCTCCGTGGCGAAGGGCGAGATCCTGGTCATCATGGGCCTTTCAGGGTCCGGAAAATCCACTCTGCTGAGATGCCTGACGCGCCTGGTGGAGCCGACGGCCGGAGAGTTGCGCTTCGAGGGTCAGGACTTGCGCGCCGTGCCCGAAAAGAGCCTGCAACTGCTGCGTCGTACGCACATGAGCATGGTGTTCCAGAATTTCGCGCTGCTTCCCCACCGTACCGTTGTCGGCAATGTGGAGTTGCCCCTGGAAATCCAAGGCGTGCGCGCAGCTGAGCGGAGGCAGAAGGCGCTCGATATGATTGGGCTCGTCGGGCTGTCCGGCAAAGAAGATCACTACCCGCACGAGCTCTCCGGAGGCCAACAGCAGCGCGTCGGCATTGCTCGCAGTCTGTCAACCAATCCTAGCCTTTGGCTGCTGGACGAGCCCTTTTCAGCGCTCGACCCACTCATTCGCGAAGAGATGCAGGACGAAATTCTCAGGCTACAGAAAACGCTGTCGAAGACTGCCGTGTTCGTGACCCATGACTTCAACGAGGCTGCTCGCGTTGGAGATCGCATCGCCCTTTTGCGCAAGGGCGAGCTCGTCCAGACCGGCAGCGCCGCGGAACTGATCCTGAATCCCGCGGATTCCTATGTGAGAGCATTCACCGCGAGCGCGGAACGCAGTCGAATACTGACGGCGGAAAATTTCATGCAGCGTGGAGAGCCGGGCGCATTCGACGTGCAACTCGAGGCTGAGGCGACACTTCGAAGAGTCGCGGAAACCTTCCAGGGCGGGGCCAGCGTGATCGCCTTCGGCAATTCCACCGGCAGAACGGTAGGGTTCATGAGACGTCAAGATCTGGGCGACGCGCTCACGTCTGCTATGACTGCGTAGCTGGCCGGGCGTCGAAATCGAGGTACCAGTTCGACCATGCAAACGACAATCACCGAGACAGAAGCGCGCTCGCTCCTGCGCAGCATCAAGGCGCCGCAACTGGACCTGAAGCCGGTCGCAGACCATGTGCTCGAACACTACGGGCTGGCAGGCGAATGGCATCAGCTGGGAGGGGAAAGAGAACAGAACTATCGTCTTGTCACTGCCGCCGGCGAGAGGTTTGTCGTCAAGATCGCATCTCTCGAAGAGGATGAGGAAAGTCTCATCTTTCAGGCGAAAGCACTTGAACATATCGAACAGGTAGACCCTGCGCTCCAGGTCCCACGGGTGCGCAGGACCCTTGCAGGTGACCTGCTCTCCAGCATCTCGGCTGGAGAGGGAAGAAGGCATGCTTTGCGGGTTCTCTCGTTCGTCGCCGGCGAGACCGTCATGGATCTGTTGAGCCAGCGAGGCTTCAATCTGTCCACCGACGACCTTCTGAGCCTCGGTGCGGCGCAAGGCCGTCTGGCACGCGCGCTCCAGGGATTCAATCATCGCGGCGCCTTTCGACCGATGCCGTGGGACCTGGCAAATGGCCTGGTCCTTGGTGATTGGCTGCGGGACTATATCTCAGAAGAAATCCGCCCAGACGTCGACCGGGCATTGGAGCACTTCGCCGGATCAACCCTGGCGGCGCTGCCGCGCCTCCGATCCCAGGTCATCTACAATGATTTCCACGAGAGCAACGTTCTGGTCCGGGCTGAGCCTTTGCTCGAAGTTGTGGGCGTTATCGACTTTGGCGACATGGTCTATGGGACGGTCGCGCAGGACCTCGCCGTTGCTGTGGCGTCTTTCATCCATTGGAGCCCGGAGCCTGTGGCGGCCGCGGCAGCCGTCGTACGCGGCTACCAAAGGTATATGCCCCTGGAGGCCGCCGATCTGGCGGTGCTCAAGGATCTGGTGCTGGCCCGGCTGATCCTGCAGGTCGGGCTCGTCCGCTACCAGGCTGTCGTCAACGGCCGGAACGACCAGCACCTCGGTGAATTGCAATCCCTGTATTCGGCCGCCATATCACGTCTCGCCAACATCGACGACGACGCGTTCGTCGCCTCGATGACACCGTCCGTGGTGCCCACTCCGATATCATCGCTCGTGGTGGAACAGACTGCGACCGATATCCAAGCCCTGGTGTCGCGCAGGGAATCCGTCCTAGGCAAAGCCTACACGTTCTACAACGAGCCGCTGCAACTCGTGCGCGGTCGCGGCACAAAACTCTTCGACGCTTCCGGGACGGAGTACCTGGATTGCTACAACAACGTCGCCAACGTGGGGCATTGCCACCCCTATGTAGTGCAGGCGCTCGCCCAGCAGGCGGCCACGCTCAACACCAACTCCCGCTATCTTCACAGCGAGATCCTGCGGCTGGGAGAGCGGCTGACTGCGACCCTCCCCGAAGGCCTGGATACCTGGATCTTTGTCTGCACCGGCTCGGAGGCCAACGACCTGGCGGTTCGCATTGCCCGGTCGGTTACCGGCAACGAAGGCGTGATCATCACGGAGAACAGCTATCATGGCAACACATCGGTGGTCGCGCCGCTTTCGTTGCTGGAATACGAAATCAAGGACAAGCCGAGCTGGGTCGAGGCGGTGCCGCCTCCAAATGTCTACCGGGGCATCCATCGAGATGCCCAGGCCGATTTAGCGGAACGATACTCCGATCACGTGACGGAAGCAGCGGCCCGTCTCAAAGCAAGGGGGCCGGGCGCTGCAGCGCTGCTGATTGACTCGATCTTTGACGGTAACGGCGCCCTGGTGCCGCCACAGGATTACATGCGCCTTGCCTTCGAGAAAGCGGGCCGCGCAGGGGCGTTGTGCATCGCCGACGAAGTTCAAATGGGCTTCGGAAGATCGGGCACGCACATGTGGGGCTTCGAGGCCTTCGATGTTCGTCCCGACATGGTCACCATGGGAAAGCCGATGGGCAACGGCCACCCTATCGCCGCGCTCGTGACGCGTCGCGAAATTGCCCTGGAGTTCCAGCGTCGCACTGGCTATTTCAACACGTTTGGCGGCAACACGGTCTCGACGGTTGTCGCCAACGCCACCTTGGACGTTCTGCAGGGCGAGAACCTGCAAGGCAACGCCGAGCGTGTCGGTGCGCATCTCAAGGCATCTCTCGACGGCTTGATCGGCACGCACGAGCTTGTCGGCCACATTCATGGGCGCGGCCTCTTCTACGGAGTCGAGCTTGTCGTCGACCGGACATCGCGCGCTCCCGCGAAACTCGCAGCCCGCTGGGTGCGTGAACGGATGAAGAGCCTCGGTGTCCTGGTTGCCTCGACAGGTCCCTTGGGAAACATCATCAAGATAAGGCCGCCATTGGCCTTCAGCACCGCCGACGCCGACCGGTGCTTCGAAGCCCTTCACACCGCGCTGACAGAGGTGCCGCCCGATCTTCGGATCGCAAATAGCGCCTGAGCCAACCGGGGATTAGCAGATGAAAATCTACAAATGCGATGCTCATCTGGAGCATCAATCGAAAGTCGAACTCACCCCTGGGAGGTTCATCCCGACGCTCGACGTGGCGGAGCGCACCAGCGTTGTTCTGGACGTCTTACGACAGGCTGGCCACACCGATGTCTTGGACTGTGCACCCGCATCGAAGGAAGATCTGCGCACCATTCATTCCGAAGACTACCTCGATTTCCTGGCCACGGCTTGGGATGAATGGTCGAGCTCATTCGGAACCGAACTCGACGGCGTCGGCTTCGTCTGGCCGCACCGCAACCGGCCGCCTCGATGCCCTAGCGCGATAGAAGGCAAGATCGCCTACTACATGTTCGACGGCGTAAGCACGATCACGCCGGGGATGTGGCCTGCAACCTTGGGCGCAGCAGGGGCTTCCCTTCAGGCTGCCAGGGACCTTCGCGTCTCTGGATTGCCGGGCCTGGTCCTGGCTCGTCCTCCGGGGCACCATGCCTGCTGGAACATGGGTGGTGGAACGAGTTACACCAACCATACCGCGCTGGCGGCACAGGAACTGACGCGAGATGGCGCTCGGGTCGCGATCCTGGACGTTGACGCTCACCATGGCAACGGGGCTCAAGACATCTTCTGGACCAGGTCCGATGTCCTTACCATCTCTCTCCACGCTGATCCTGCGGTGGACTATCCCTATTTCTCCGGCTACGCCGAGGAGATCGGGGCCGAGGCTGGAGAAGGCTTCAACTTGAACCTGCCACTGCAACCCGGCACCGACTGGTCGGGCTATAGCGAAGGTTTGACGACCGCACTCGAGAGGCTGCGCGATTATTCTCCTGACTATATGGTGGTGGCACTCGGCGTGGATGCCTATGCCAACGATCCCGCGGGGCGCCTGGCCCTGGAGTTGGCTGATTTCAACCGGATTGGCGAAACCGTTGCATCTTTGGGCTGCCCCCACCTGTTTGTGCTCGAAGGGGGATACTGCCTTGATGCGATTGGTCCCTGCGTCCTGAATGTTGTCGCGCCGGGGGGTTAGATGCGTCTGTGCCTCGCCGGATGTTTTGACCGACCCGGCCTAAGGGACGGGATTGACCTCAAGGAGCGAGTTGCCGCTTGCGTTGACAGCCACGACTAATTGGTTGCCCGCGCTTGACGATCGATTTTGTCAATACTTCCTATCTTTGATTAGCGAAACTATTGGAGGAATTAGCTATGGAAAATCAAGACAGAGAAGAAGGTTTCGAGAGCCGAATGATGCGGTTGGTAAAAAAATGCCATCAGGAACAGAGGCTCATCATGAACCACGTCTGCATTCGGGTTGACGACATCGGTCGCACGGAAAGGTTGCTGACTGAGTCTTTTGGTATCGGCACAGGAGGGTTTACTCGCGTTGAAGGAGATCTATTCAAAGGTGAAGCTTTTGTCAGCGGCGCGTGGGTGAACGACAATTTCTATCTTGAACTAATGGAGCCGCTCGAAAAACAACGGCTGGGATACGATACCGGGTGCGGTGCACCAATTGGGCACTTGAGTGAAATTGGCTTCCTCACCCCTAATATGGACGCAGAATTGGACCGGCTATCAAAACTCGGGTGGCAGGTGACTGACACGCTTTCATCTGAATTCTCTAGAGAAGTTAAGATGGACATGGAACCGTCCATTGGATTTCCGATAGAACTTATGGAAGTAAAAAGCAGAGAAAAATAACTAATGCCAAATACTATTTGATATTATCATGATTTTCTAGTTTAATTTTATAGGAAAAACAACGGAATGCAGAGGAATATGCTATAATGGCGTACATCGAAATTTTTCCTAAATCCGCTGAAGCCCAGAAACAGTTGACCGATCGCTGCGCTTCAGTGATGGATATTCTTTATCAGGCGACAAAGGAGGTTCTCAACGTTCCTGATCACGATATCATCGTCGAGCTAAATCAGTGTACAGCAATAGCATTTAATTCCTTGGCAGTGCACGCGGCTGCCGTCCCAGATGTCGTAATAAAGATTTCAACTAGCGATCATGATTTTCAACCAAAGTTCCAATCTCTGTGTGATCATGTCGTGAGCAATTGGAACGCACAATTCGGAAGTGCGCTCAAGTTGGAAATCTGGATAAATTTGATTAATACGTGGAGTTGCAATATAGACTTCAACTAAGAAGAAGCAACGATCCGTGTGCGATATAGCCGGATCCGAACCTAATTGACCCTCATTACGCCCACTCCCTAAGGGCGGTCTGGATGAAAATGGCCTGCACGGGGTGGTCGTCAAAGACAGCCGGCGAGCTTCGCACGCTGCCGAATGAGCGCCTCGACGATATCGATCGTCGGGGTCGCCCGACCGGTGAGACGGCCTAGCTCCTGGACGGCCGACACCAGAGCATCGACCTCCATCGGCCGGCCCAGTTCCAAATCCTGCAGCATTGATGTCTTGTGCGCGCCGACCGCGGCCGCGCCGGCAATGCGTCGATCGACATCGACGCCGAAACTTGCCCCCAAAGCCTCGCCGATCGTTTGAGCTTCGACCATCATTGCGCGAATGATCGCCCGCGTGCCTGGATCGGCGCAGATTTCATCGAGCTTTCCGCCGGTCAGGGCGGAAACTGGATTGAGCGAGAGATTGCCCCACAGCTTCACCCAGATCTCATTGCGGATTTGCGGGCGAATAGGCGCCCTGAAACCCGCCGAGACGAGGAGCGCAGCCAGTTTGGCGATGCGTTCGGTCTTCTCGCCTGAAGGTTCGCCGATCGGCAGCCGATCGCCTTCGATGTGGCGGATGATGCCGGGGGCCTCGATTTCTGCGGCCGGATGCACGACACAGCCGATCACACGCTGAGGCCCAATCGTGCCCCACAGCAGCCCCTTCGGATCGACGGCCTCGATACGGCGCCCCTCATGCACGCCGCCATGCTTATGAAAATACCACCAGGGAACGCCATTCTGCGCCGTGACGACCGCCGTTTCAGGCCCCAGAAGCGGCTTCAGGCTTTCAAGGATGCCTGGAAGCGAATGAGCCTTGAGCGCCAGGAATACGAAATCTTGCGGCCCGAGATCTGCCGGCTGATCCGTCGCGCGCACCGTGACGGTGGTCTCACCCTCTTCAGACTTCAGTGTCAAACCCTTCTCGCGCATGATGGCAAGGTGCGCACCCCTGGCAACGAGGCTCACTTCGGCGCCGTCTTGCGCGGCGAGCCTGGCGCCGACGAGACCTCCGATCGCTCCCGCGCCGAAGACGCAGATCCGCATCAGCCGATCCCCCGTTGCACCGCCGAACCTTGCATCAGCATCCCATCCAGCTCTCGCGGCCGGACTGTCGGCATGGAGGGGCCAGTGTCGACGACCTAGTAGCCAAGGGCGCAACCATCCATACGCGCATCAGAACCCCCGATAAGCACCCCTTCGGACCAGTCGATCTTTATCATTTGTCCGCCGCCGAGCGGTTCGGCTGGCTGGACCACCCGGTGGCCGAGCTTTCTTAGCCCCTCGACTGTATTGACCGGAACGCCACGCTCGACCTCAGTGTCACCCAGCGAATAGAAGACGCGAGGCTGGTCGATCGCCTCCTGCGGATCGAGTCCGAAATCGACGATGCCCGTCAGTACGTGCGTATGTCCGAATGGCTGATAGTCGCCCCCCATGACCCCATAGCAAAGGAATGGCCGACCATCCTTCAAGGCGAGCCCGGGCATGATGGTGTGGAGGGGGCGCTTGCCCGGCCCTATCGCATTTGGGTGAGCCGGATCGAGCGAAAAGCCCATGCCGCGATTTTGAAGCGTGATGCCATAGGTCGGCGAGACTCGGGTTGAGCCAAAGCCCCAATAGACCGAATTGATGAAGCTGACGCAGTTGCGATCGCGGTCGACGACCGTCAGGTAAACAGTATCCGATTTGCGCATGAGCGGCGGCGGCAGATGGTCTGCCACACGGTCGCGACGGATTTCATTGCGCAGGCGTGCGGCATAGTCCTTGGCCAGGAGTTCATTCACTGGAACGGCTGCATGGCGGGTGTCGCAGATGAACGCATCACGATCCCTGTAGGCCAGCCTGCCGGCTTCGATTTCAAGATGGAAACGCTCAGCGCCCAAAGGCTCGAGCGCCGCGAGATCAAAACCCTCGAGGATGTTGAGCATGAGGAGCGCGGTGATGCCCTGGTTGTTGGGCGGGATCTGGCATACCTCCATGCCACGGTAGTTCGTACGCAGGGGCTCGACGTATTCGCCTGCGGCGATCTCGAAATCTTCAAGCGTGTGATGGCCACCCAGGCTGCGCAGATAGCTCACGATATCCTCAGCCACAGACCCTTTGTAGAATCCATCTCTCCCTTTGGCGGCGATCAAGCTGAGCGCGTCAGCCAGGCCGGGGTTGCGAAATATCTCACCGGCCCGAGTGGCCCGGCCACGCGGAAGGAAAACGCGGGTTGCATTGGGGTCGCGCCGCAACCGCGCTTCATCCACAGCCCAATCTTGCGCCACCCGAGGGTGAACCGGAAATCCATCCCGAGCAAAGGCAATTGCCGGTGCAAGAAGCTCGCCGATCTCCTTGCGTCCATGATCCGCCACAAGCCGGGTCCACGCATCAATAGCGCCCGGGATGGTGACGGCATGCGGGCTCGAATCTTCAAGTTGGCCATGGCCAACGGCAAGCCCGTCAGTTGGAAGCCTGGAAGGTGCGCGCCCAGATCCATTATAGGCGACGATCTCATCGGTGCCGTTCTTGGCCATGATGACAAAGCAGTCGCCGCCGATTCCGGTTTGCTGCGGTTCCACGACCGCAAGCACCGCGGCCGCGGCAACGGCCGCATCGATTGCCGCGCCTCCTCTCTGCAGCACCTCAATGGCCACTCGCGCCGCATGCGGGTTGTGGGTGGCCGCCATGCCGTTCGTGGCCATTGCCGGAGAGCGGCCAGGTAGTTGGAAGTCGCGCACAGTGTTCTCCTATTGGCAACGCGCAGAATGAAAACGGCGGGCCTCAAGCTGAGTCACCATTCCCATTGCTTGTCAGTTACGATTGCAAAATGTCGCGCCGGCCCCGGGCCTGGCATCCTATCGGGCTCGCATTCGCTTCCCTCAAGCGAGTGGGCATCGCTCGGAACAATGCTGGCGCGTGATTGTAGTTGATCATAGCTATGCCAGCCCAAGTTTCGCCGCGAGGCCAATGCGCTGCATCTTGCCCGTGGCGCCCTTCGGGATTTCCGGCACAAAGACCACACGTCGTGGAACCTTGAAGTCGGCAAGACGACCTGCCACGAACTCGCGAATATCGCGCTCGCCCGCCTGGGCCCCCTCCCTCAGGACAATGACCGCGGCAACTTCCTCACCAAGCTTGTTATGCGGAATGGCGAAGGTGAGAGCCTGGTGAACCGCCGGGTGGGCCATCAGGACTTCGTCGACCTCAAGCGGAGCGATTTTCTCGCCACCGCGGTTTATGATCTCTTTGAGCCGGCCGGTAAGGCGAAGAAAACCGTCATCGTCCATCACACCCTGATCACCGGTGCGAAACCAGCCGTGAGCAAATGCCTCGGCATTCGCTTTCGGGTTGTTCTCGTAACCACGCGTGACGTTTACCCCGCGTGTGACGATTTCTCCTTCCTGACCCTGAGGAAGCAATCTTCCGTCTTCGGACATGATCGCAACCTCGGGTCCCGCGGCGAGGCCGACACTTCCTGGCTTGCGCTGGCCTGGCGGCAACTGATTGGACGTCATCTGATGGGCGTTCTCAGTCATCGAGTATGCTTCGATCACCGGACACCCAAAAACCCGTTCCATTTCGGCGAAGACGGGCGCTGGCAAAGATGCCGAGCTTGAACGGATGAACCGCAAAGGGTTGGCGGAAATAATCTCCGCATTGCCACTGCTGCGCGCCAGGATCGCCTGGTGCATCGTCGGCACGGCCGTATACCAGGTCGGTCTAGCCTCGTTCATCCAGCCGAAGAACTTCAGGGCGTTGAATCCGGGCGTGCAGAAGATACTGCCGCCAGCTGACAGGCTTGCCAGCACGGCCGCGACCAGACCGTGAATATGAAAGAGCGGCATGATGTTAAGGCAACGGTCCGACGGCTCGAGCTTGAGCGTCCGTACGATATTTGCCGCTGAAGTCAGCAGGTTCGTATGACTGAGCGGCACTATCTTGGGTCTGGAGGTCGTACCAGAAGTATGCAGGACCAGAGCGACATCCTCAGGCTCAGCCGGTCCAGGCGTGGTGGCCGCCGCCGACGCGCCCGAGAGATCGAAGAGCCCCGCTGGACCTTCCGTTCGCGCATGCAGGTGGATTATCGGTATCCCGACACGCGCAGCCGCAGCAAGCGCCGGACTGTTGCTATCGGCTGCGACGAGAAGCGCCTTCGCCTTGAGATCGTCCAGATAAAAGACAAACTCGTCTTCGCGGTAGGCTGGATTGAGTGGAGCGGTGGTACAGGCGGTTGCGCAGGCGAGAAAGGCGGCGACCATCTCGGGGCCGTTGTCGAGAACAATGGCGAGTTTGTCACCCCTCCCAATGCCAAGATTGTTGAGAGATATGACCGTCCGGTCGACAAAAGCCAGCAGTTCTCCCAAGGGGACATCCGGGCGAGCTGGAGCTCCAATTGCTCGAGCCTCCAAGGGCCCGGTACTTAGAATATCGCGGATCGTATTCATGCTTACCGCTCTTGGTCTCACTTGCTAATGACCCGAGACAGAAATGCCACGGTCCTCTCATGTGTCGGCGCGGTGAAGAATTGCTCCGGAGGAGCGTCCTCTATTATCCGGCCGCCATGCATCATGATTACGCGGTTTGCCACCTCGCGCGCGAAGCCCATCTCGTGGCTCACCACAATCATGGTCATGCCCTCGCGGGCGAGTTCCTTCATGACGTCCAGCACTTCGCCAATCATCTCAGGGTCGAGCGCACTGGTCGGCTCGTCGAACAGCATGAGCGCAGGACGCATGGCCAGAGCACGGGCAATGGCCACACGCTGCTGCTGACCACCAGAGAGTTGCGCGGGATAGGTATTCTCTTTATCGGCCAGGCCCACGCGAGCGAGCAGCGTGCGGCCGGTTCGGAGCGCTTCCTCACGCGGAATCTTGCGCACGTGAATCGGCGCTTCGATGATGTTTTCGAGAGCCGTCAGGTGCGGAAATAGATTAAACAGCTGGAAGACCATTCCAATCTCGCAGCGCTGGCGGGCAATGTTCCGCTCGCTGTCTTCCACAAGTTGGCCGTCGCGTTCGCGGTAGCCGATCAAATGGCCGTTGACCTCAATCCGACCTTTCTGGATCCTCTCGAGATGATTGATGCAGCGTATGAACGTGGTCTTGCCCGACCCCGACGCACCAACGATGACGACCACCTCTCCCTTGCGAACGATAAGATCGATTCCCTTGAGGACCTGAAGGTCACCGAAGCGCTTTTCCACGCCGCGCGCGGTGACAACCGCAGGCTCATCCGCCCGATCACCACTCATCGCCGCTCTCCAGTCTGGCCAAATCCGAACAGGCGCCGGTACCCCTTTGAGCCGAGTTTGCGGGAAGCTGCCGCAGCAGGATCGCCATACCGCGACTCGAGCCGCTGCTGTACGAAGCCCCAGAGCGTTGTGAGCGTCAGGTAGTAGCAGGCGACCACCATATACAGCTCAAAAACACGAAAGGTTACGGACGTAACCATCTGCGTTGCGAGCAGAAGTTCGGGAACGCCAATCACGCTCAGCAGTGTCGTGTTTTTCAGCATGCTATTAAACTCGTTGCCAAGCGGCGGCACAACCACGCGTGCCGCTTGCGGCAGTATGATGCGCCGCATGTAGAGGCCATATGTCATTCCCAGGGACTTTGACGCTTCCGTCTGGCCTATGGCGACGGAATTGATCCCCGCCCGAATGATCTCCGCCATGTAGGCCGCTTCGTTCAGCGTCAACGCAAGAATTCCTGCCTGCATATTGCCGGGAAGGACGGCGAAACCGAGATTGATATCCTCGAAACGGAAAATGTTCGCGGCCGCCAACCCGGTGTAAATGAAGACGATCTGCACCAACAATGGCGTGCCGCGAAAACCCCACACGAAGATTCGCGCGGGCACTTGCAGTATGTGATGCTTCGAGATCCGGGCCAAGGCTATGAAAAGCCCGAGAAGGGTTCCGAAGCCTTGGGAGATCACGCTGATGCTCAAGGTCAGCCAGAGACCGTGCAAATAGACCGAACTTGGCCGGAACAGGTATTCCCAAAAAACGCCCCATTCGAAATTCATGGGGACCGCCTATTCGATGGCGTCTCCTTCGAGCCCCCACTTCGCGAGTAACTTCTTGTAGGTGCCGTCGGCCCTCATCGAATCGAAGGCCTTCTGAACGGCATCATGCATCTCGGCCTCACCTTTGCGGGTGGCGATCCCGGTCTTGATCTTGGCGAACGGCTCACCGCCTATGTCGAAAATATGGCCCGCCTTCTGTAGGAAAAAAGCAGCTGTTTCGAGGGTGGTTCCGTATGCATCGACCTGACCAATTTGCAGCGCCTGGCGGGCATCGGAATCCTTCGGGAAGACCGTGACCGTTACTTCAGGTTTTCCAGCTTCCTTGAATTTCTTGTTCTGTTCATCCAGCAGGCTCTGGATCGTCGTGCCATTGTCCACCGCGGCCTTGAGGCCGGAAAGATCCTCAAGCCCTTTGACATTCTTCGGGTTTCCCTTCGCCACCAAGAGCGACTGGCTCGAATACATGTAGTTCGTGAAATCCACGACTTCGCGGCGCTGCGGTTTGTCGAAAAGCTGCGACAGAATGGCATCGCACTGCTTGGCCAGGAGAGCCGGAATGATGGCACTGAACGCAGTTTCCTTCCACTCGACCTTCACCCCCATCCGCTTCCCGATCTCGGTGCCGATATCGACATCCATGCCACCTAGAACCTGATTTTCGTCATAGAAGCCGAGCGGCGGATTTCCGAATTCCGCGCAATACGTGATCTTGCCTGCCTTTGCGATATCTGCCGGCGGCGTCACTTCCGATGCATGGGCAAGGCCAACCGCAAAGACGAGCGCGATGGCACAACCGGCAGTTTTGGAAACACGAGACATTTGACAACCTTCCCCTTAATTTATCGGCCCAACAATTTGGACCATTGCGTATTGGTCTATATCCCGATAGTGTTCTGTTATGATTTTTGTTATCTATTCCCCAACGTATGGGCCCTGTCAACTCATTGGGTACCGGCCCACCAAAATAAACCAATATGGAATGGTCTAAAATGAAGAGAGCCGACTACGCTCACCAGAAGCTTGACGAAATGCTGCGGGAAAATCGCTTCCAGCCGCAGAGTCGGCTGCCGCCGGAACGAGATCTGGCCCGTCAGCTCGCCGTCAGTCGTATGGGACTGCGAGTGGCGCTTGACCGGCTCGAGGCGGAAGGACGAATTTGGCGTCATGTCGGTCAAGGTACTTTTGTTGGTCCGCGTCCCGAAAAAGCACCAAAACAACTGTCGTTCGTTACCGCAAACACGAGCCCGGCCGAGGCGCTGGAGGCACGACTGGCAATCGAACCTCAGATTGCCCGAATGGCGGCTCTGCGCGCGAGCGAACTTCAGATCTCTGATATGTTCGGACTTGTTCAGAAGGGAAGGGCCTCTGGAGACCCCGCTGCGTGGGAGTCCTGGGACGGACAGTTTCACCGGGCGCTGTGTCTGGTCACAGGCAATCGGCTCCTGCTTTCCATCTTCGACAGCTTCAACGCTATAAGACGGCAAAGGACATGGAGCCAGCTTCGTCAGGCGGTACTCACGCCGGAGCGACGGGAGCATTACGCGCAGCAGCACAGGAATATTCTGGATGCGATCACTGCGCGCGACCCCATGCAAGCCGAACTCGCCATGCGCTCGCATATTGAAGACGTCGCACGCAGCCTGCTCGACCCCCGCAGGTAAGCGAATAAGCAGGTTCACACCTGCATCCCCTGGTGCGCCGCGGACGCGCATCGATAGATATCCTCGAGGGGTGATATACGAAGTGGTGTTGGGCAAGGCGTCAAACGCTGACGTCTTTCACTGCTAGACTTCAGCCGTTGCAGCTGGCGTAAATGCCAACTTTCGCCAATTCCGATCGCGCGGGAATGGGCGGCACGGCCAACCATTTGCCCGACAGTCAGGCCTGGCAGGTCATATAGTAAACCAGCGCGACAAGTGGCGCTGTACGGCTGGTGACGCGGAAGCCGCTGCTTGGCGAACCTGTTGGCGAACCTCGTGGCGAATCTGTCAATAAGTCATTGATAAATAACGATAATGGTGGGCCCGGAGGGACTCGAACCCCCAACCAAGCGGTTATGAGCCGCCGGCTCTAACCATTGAGCTACAGGCCCCACGAGCGCTGGATTAGTGTTTTTCCTTGCGCCGCACAAGGCTTTCCGGACGGGCTGGCCGAGATCGCCCAAATCAGCCCATATTCGCATCCTAGTCGACAGGCGCGACTGGATCGCAGACTGAGGAGATTTTCATGACCAGACATCTTTTGCCGCTCGCCCTTGCCGCCGCGATCGCTTTTCCGGCGATTGCCACCGCTGCCGATTCGTTTCCCCCGCCCCGCATCATCGTGTCGGGTGAAGGCCAGTCGACCGTGGCGCCCGACCTGGCGCTGCTGACGCTCAGCGTCATGCGTGAGGCCAAGACCGCGCGCGCGGCACTCGACGCCAACAACGACGCTATGGCCGCCGTGATCGCGGCGATGAAATCGGCAGGCATCAAGGACCGCGACCTGCAGACCGCCGGCATCCAGATCAACCCTCGCTACAACTACACCAACAAGCCCGACGGCAGCCAGGAAGCCGAGTTGGTCGCCTACCAGGTGACCAACACGCTGTCCGTGCGCATCCGCGACATCGACAAGACAGGCGAGATTCTCGACAAGGCGGTATCGCTCGGCGTCAACCAGGGCGGCGGCATCTCGTTCTCCAATGAGGACCCGAAGGCAGCCGTCACCGAGGCCCGCAAGAAGGCCGTTGCCGACGCCATGGCCAAGGCCAAGACGCTGGCCGAGGCTGCCGGCGTTAGCATCGGCCGGGTGCTGGAAATCACCGACCAGAACATCGCGCCGGCGCCGATGCCGATCAACGCCAAGGCCTTCGATGCGGCGGGTGCTGCGGTTCCGGTGCAGGCTGGCGAGAATGCCTACGCCGTGCAGGTCACCGTCACCTTTGAGCTCAAGTAACAGGCGGCCGCCGGCCCGGTGCGGCCGGCTGATCGGCTGAGCTGGTCGCCAATGGTTTGCAGACATGAAAAACCCCGGAGGACTTGGTCCTCCGGGGTTTTTTTCGAGCCGCACCCTTCCGCTGAGGGAAAGGGGCTCCTGGCTGACCCTCGAAGAAGGTCGCCGCTACCGATCTTCGCTTAGCGATAAATAACCGGGCAACCGCGCTCATTGGCGAACACGACCACCACGCGATCGCCATACTGGCGGCCGGCGACTTTTACCACGCGGCGGTTGATGTCGACGAGGCGGACGCGGTGCAGGCCCATGCGCTCGGCCTTGTCGAGGGCGCGCTCCGGCGAACAGCGGCGCCAATTGCGCTCGCGGCGAAAGCCGTCATCGTCGTCGCCGGTATAGACGCCGACGCGGCGGTCGTGGTTGTTGCCGAATCCGAGATAGATCGAGTCCGCATGGGCGGGGACTGCGGCAAGCGTGCCGAGGGCTACGAGACCCGAAAGGGCTGCGGTTTTGATCGTGTTGAACATTGTCTTCTCTCCTTGTTGAGGGCTGGCGCCCGACTTCGTGGAACCGATGGGGGGAGAATGCGCCTTGCAGTCTGAACTCTTTGCGAACCGGCCGTTCATTCTCGGTTAATCTGCCGGACAGGTCGCAAGCAACCGCCCCTTCCGCCACTGCAAACGATCCGGACCGTCAAAAACGTCCGATGGCCCAGAACGGCTGGCGGCCCTGTCTGTTCCAAACCTTCAAGGCTCGTCGTCGAGCATATAGTCGAAATAGTCGTCCGGCTCGGCCAGGTCGGTCTCGCTGGCGCGGACCCGGCCGCGGATGGAAATGCCGGCCTCATGCACGGTCTCGGCACTTCCCGACACCAGCCTGTGCCACCAGTAGAGATCGTGTCCCTCGGCAACCAGCCGGTAGGCGCAGGTTTTCGGCAGCCAGCTGATCGTGCGCACATTCTGCGGCGTCAGCCCGACGCAGTCCGGCACCCGCGACAGCCGGTTGGCATAGTCCGAACAGCGGCAGGTCTGCCCATCGAACAGCCGGCAGCCGACCGATGTCCAGTAGATCTCGCCGGTGTCCTCGTCCTCGAGTTTCGACAGGCAGCATTTGCCGCATCCGTCGCAGAGCGATTCCCACTCGGTGGGCGTCATCGCTTCCAGCGTCTTGGTTTTCCAGAACGGGGTGTCCATTATGGGCTGAGATGTGGCCTCCGCTCGCGGCAAGGTCAAGCGGTTCCGCTGCCGCAAATTGCCGCCGCACCATACGAAAAACATGAAGTTGCCTTCAAAAGGCCGGTCAATCGTCCTTGGTTGCGGGTAATGCCTGCAAACCGGAACCAATCCGGTCATGGACAGTTTGGGCAGGGATGGGACCCCATAAGGAGAATTTCTGATGAAACGCCAACCACGGATTCTGGCAGGCACGGCTATTTGCCTGTTGATGGCATCCGCGCCGTTGGGCGCGTTCCCGCTTCAGGGAAGTGCCGTGTTCGGCCCCTTGCAGCACAATGGCACACCGCTGATCCTGGCCCAGGACGACCCTGCTGCAGATGGTCAGCAGACCGACCAGGAACTGCCACGCAAGAAGAAGCACAAGCAGGCCGAACAGGCGCCGGTAGAGCAGCAGGCCGCACCGGCGGCCGAGCAACCCGCGCCAGCCGTCGAGGAACAGCAGCCCCGCAAGAAGAAGCACGAACAGCAGCAGACCGAGCAGGCTCCCGCTGAACAGGCCGCCCCGGTTGAAGAGCAGCAGCCGCGCAGGAAAAAGCGCAATCAACAGCAGCAGATCGAGGCAGCGCCGGCGGAGCAGGCAGCTCCTGCTGCAGAGCAGGCAGCACCCGCGGTTGATGAACAGCAGCCCAAGCCGCGCAAGAAGAAGCGTGACCAGCAGCAGCAGATCGAGGCTGCACCAGCGGATCAACCGGCCGAACAGGCCGCGCCCGCAACCGAAGAACAGCCGCTGAAGCCGCGCAAAAAGAAGCGCGACCAGCAGCAGCAGATCGAAGCGGCGCCGGCCGAACAGCCAGCCCAGCAGCCGGTTGAGCAAGTGGCGCCCACCGAAGAGGCGGCGCCGGCAAACGACAACAGTCCGGGCAAGAAAAAGCACAAGCAGGACCAGCAGCAGATCGAGGCGGCACCCGCCGAACAGGCGCCAGCCACCAAGGTTGCCCCTGCCGGAGAACCCGTGCCGCAGGCCGAACCGCTCCAGCCGCCGGCCGAGCAGCAGGCAGCCCCCGCCGAGGGCGAACAACCCAAGAAGCACGGCAAGAAACCTGTCGGCGAGCAGCCGGTAACGGGCGAACAGCAGCCTGCAGCCGGTGAACAGCAGCCCGCGACGGGTGAGCAACAACCCGCCAATGCCGAGCAGCCGGCGCAGGGCGAAAAGCCGGCACAGGGCGAAGCCATAGCCAATCCTGACGAAGCCCCCATTCTGGACAGTCAGAAGGATGCCAAGCGCAAGCACCGCAAGGACCAGGGCGGCCAGAACGCCGACGGCCAGAATGGCCAGAATGCGGCCGGCCAGACGGGCGAGCAGCCCGCGCAGGGCAGCACCGAAGCGCAGACCCCGAAGCCGGCTCCGGTCGATCAGGGACCGCCGCCCACCGACGACAAGGCGGCGCAACAGGAGATCAAGCCTGAAAAGATCGTTCCGGTGACGGAAGAAAAGGGCAAGCGCGTCGACCGCGCCCCCGATGAGAACATTCGCGATCGCCGCCGCCCGAAGGGTGTCGACGTGCTGAAGGAAATCGGCGACCGCGTGATCATCCAGTTCAACAACCAGACGATCGTTGAAAGCAATGACGGCCCGCGCATGAATCGTGGCGCCAAGGATGTCTATTACGAGGATCTGCCGCGCGGCCGTATCCGCGAGACCGTGGTACGCGCAAACGGCGTCCAGATCGTCACCATCCGCAACCGCAACGGCGACGTCATCCAGCGTTCGCGCATCACGCCCGATGGCCGCGAATATGTGCTGAGCTATGTCGACGAGCGCAGCTATGACGACGATACCGACTGGCGCGATCCCGGCGACGACCTGCCGCCGATGCGGCTGACCATCCCGCGGCGGGAGTACATCCTCGATTCCGAGGATGTCGAGAGCGATGACGATTACTACGACTTCCTCGAGCAGCCGCCGGTGGAAAAGGTCCAACGCCTCTACTCGGTCGACGAGGTCAAGCGTTCGGCCCGCGTGCGCGACATTGCCCGTCGTGTCGACCTCGACACGCTGAACTTCGAATTTGGCTCGGCTTCGGTCTCCGACACCGAGGTGCAGAAACTGGAAGGCGTCGCCAGCGCCATGGAGAAGCTGTTGAAGAAGAACCCGGCCGAAACCTTCCTCATCGAAGGCCATACCGATGCCGTCGGCACGCCGGAAGCGAACCTTGCTTTGTCCGACCGGCGCGCCGAGGCGGTTGCCGAAGCGTTGACCAATGCCTTCGGCATCCCGCCGGAAAACCTGACCACGCAGGGCTATGGCGAGGAGTATCTGAAGGTCAACACGTCAGCGCCCAACCGTGAGAACCGCCGCGTCGCAATCCGCCGCATCACCTCTCTGGTGGCGCCGGTGGCCAGCAACAATTGATCTGATTTTTCAGTAGCTTGAGTGGCTTTCTGGAATCAGATCGGCAAGAAGGACCCATCCCGGCAGACCGGGATGGGTGGACGTACGAACCACAAGCCCAGTCAACAAGAATTGTACAAGCATTAGAGCCGGCTCATTGAATCACGAGGCGGCAAACCCCAGATTCTGGGCTGGGCGTTCCCTGGCCCGTCCCGACTCCAGCGGGATGCATTGAACCCCGCCGGCCCTCCCGGCGGGGTTTTTTTGCTTTACAATTAGCCTTGCAAACCAGGGCTGGCTGGCCGAAATACCCCATTCGACCTCAGAAAGCTGACCGGAACCGCTGCATGAAACGTCTCGAACTTGCCATCGAATCGATCATTCTCGCCTCGCGCTGGCTGCTGGTCGTTTTCTATATCGGGCTGGCGCTGGCGCTGGCCGTCTATGCGCTGTCGTTCGGCAAGAAGCTCTACGAGTTCATCACCCTGGCCTTCACGCTCGGCGATACCGACACCATCCTGAAAATGCTCGGCCTCATCGATGCGGCCCTGGTCGCCTCGCTGGTGGTGATGGTCATCATCTCCGGCTACGAGAACTTCGTCAGCCGTTTCGACGAAAATGACGGCGAGGTGCATTGGCTGGGCACGATCGATGTCGGCTCGCTGAAGGTCAAGGTCGCCTCGACCATTGTCGCCATCTCATCGATCCACCTATTGCAGGTGTTCCTGAATTCGGCTTCCTACACGACCGAGCAGTTGATGTGGCTGACCATCATCCACCTCGCCTTCGTCCTCTCGGCATTCATGCTGGCCTATATCGACCGGCTGATGGGCCTGGCCAAGGGCAAGAAGTTCGAGGAATGAGCCCTTCTCCCCGTCTCTAAACGGGGGGTGCGACAGACGGACGGGAGGCAGCGCCGCGCGTGATATCAGCTAGTAGATGCTTTTGACGTTCGTCGTCGAATTCGCGAACACCTCGTCCGGCACGAAGAAATCGCCCGCCAGCGGCCCGGTCGCACCCGGCGCGTAGGGCGAGAAATCGTTGACCCCTTGGGCGCGCAGCACCTCTTCGTCGATGTAGAAATTACCCGTGGTCTCGCGCGATGGCCGCAGGAAGATGGCATGCGCGGCATCGGCCATGATGTCGGGCAAACGGCTCATAGCCGCCACCGTGGCGCCACCGAGCAGATTGCGCACGGCCGCCGTGTCGATGGTCGAGATCGGCCACAGCGAATTGACCGCGATGCCGTCCTTGGCGAACTCGGCGCTCATCCCCAGCGTGCACATCGACATGCCGAACTTGGCCATGGTGTAGGCGACGTGGTTCTTGAACCACTTTGCCTTCATGTCGAGCGGCGGCGCCAGATTCAGGATGTGAGGATTCGTAGCCAACTTCAGGTGCGGAATGCACATTTTGGAGACCAGGAAGGTGCCGCGCGTGTTGATCTGGTGCATCAGATCGTAGCGCTTCATGTCGGTCTCCAGCGTGCCGGTAAGCTGGATGGCGCTGGCATTGTTGACGCAGATGTCGATGCCGCCGAATTTTTCCACGGTTCTGGCGACGGCCTCGGCAACCTGCGCCTCCTCGCGGATGTCGCAAAGCACAGGCAGCGCCTTGCCGCCGGCCTGTTCGATCTCTTCGGCCGCCGAATAGATCGTGCCCGGCAGCTTCGGATGCGGCTCTGCGGTCTTGGCCGCGATCGTCACATTGGCGCCGTCACGCGCCGCCCTGAGCGCAATCGCCAGCCCGATGCCGCGCGACCCGCCGGAGATGAACAGCGTCTTTCCCTTGAGCGACATGTCGTGGCACCTCCCTTGCAACATCACTGGCGCGAACCTTTGCGCGGCGACCTTGCAGTGCGCAAGGCCCTAGCAGCCCTCAGGCGGGTTACGCAGCGTAGGCTCGAATGGAAAAGGAGGTCAGACCAGCACCAGGCCCTGCCGCATCGCTATCGCAATGGCGTCGGTGCGGTTGGCGGCACCAAGCTTGATCAGGATGGCGGCGACGTGGAACTTTGCCGTGTGCACGGAGATGTTCAGCCGCCGCGCGATCACCTTGTTGGGAGCGCCTTCGGCGAGCAGCGCCAGCACTTCGGCCTCGCGCGGCGACAGCGCCGGGCGGGCGGTATGCTCGTCGGAGAGATCTTCCTCGAACGGCTCACCATTGCCGGAATGAAAATCCCCATTGCGTCCGCCGTCGCCTGAGACCCGGTAGCCCGCGGCTGCCAGCCGCACCGCCGCGGCGATCAGCAGATCGTCCGCACCGGCGGGCATGATCGCAAAGACATCGCCGCCTGGCCGCTCGCCGCCCACGCGCCCCGACAGCAGCACCCGCGGTGTGGCAGCTGGCACGGCATCAGCGCTGCTGTCGTCAATAATGGCGACGTCGGCCGCACCGTCGCCGGCTGCGACAGGCAACAGGTCGTCGCTGGCCGCCAGCGCAGCAGCCAAGCGCTCAGCGCGAACAACGTCGCCAAGCGCGATCAGCACCACCAGCCGCCGCGAAGCGGGGCCGTCAGCCATGATCCGATCGTTGGCGAACGTGTCCATCAATCCCTCAGCTCAGAGGCTTCTCGCCGATGGTCACAGCGACATCGCGCTGCTCGCCGCCGCGCACCACGCCGAGCGTCACCGCAGCACCCGCGCTATCCGGCCCAAGCTTGCGGATCAGCTCGCGCGGCCCGTGCACGGCCTCGCCGTTCCACGCCACGATGATGTCGCCCAGCGCAAGGCCAGCGGCCTTGGCCGGACCATTGTCGTCAAGGCTCATCACCATGGCGCCGTGCGCCGCGCCGTCACGGATCGGGTGCAGGCCGGCGCCGAGATAGCCGCGCGCGACATGACCCTTTTCGCGCAGGGTCGCCACCGCCCGCTCGATCGTCTCATAAGGCATGACCAGGGCGCGGCCACGCGGGCCGAACAGCAGCATGCCGATCAGCGCGCCCTTGGCGTCGAGCACCGGACCGCCCTCGAAACGGCCGCCGGCATTGACGGCAAGATTGATGCGCCGGTCGATGGTGCCGCCGCGCATAGAACGCCAGGCCGGACCGACCTCGCCGACCGAACCCGACACCGCCAGTGCCGAACCCTGGCTGCTACCGATGGCAATGGCGATGTTGCCCGGCCGCACCGCATCCGCCTTGGCGAGCGCCGGCGCCGTGGCCGCAGCTGCCGGCTTCAGAAGCGCGACGCCGGTCGAGGGATCGCGGCCGATCAGTTCGGCCTTGACCGTCTCGCCCGAAGCCAATGCCAGTTCGATCTCCTCGCCGGCCTCGACGGCTTCCTCGGCGGTGACGAAATAGCCGTCACGCCAATGGAAGGCGCTGGCGGTGCGATGGTGATGGGTGGCGAAACTTGCCGTCACGGGTGCTGCCGCAGCAGCGACATCGGCGATGGCCTCGGAAAAGGCGCTCAGGTTGAAGTCGCTCATTTGGGTCTCCTGGGTTTCTTGCATGCCCCAGATATCGCTCGGCAGCCGGCTCGCAGATACTCGCCTGACGGCTAGTTCAAGGTTTCACTGGCCATCTGGTCAGGTCGCGGCGGTTCCAGCCGCTCCGCACATATAGTGCGTGTCGCCCAAAAGTGCTCAGCGGTTTTGGGATGACGACACGCACAGGAAAAAATCACGAACACGCCTGAAAACACGGAGCCCAGCCATGGCCCTCGCCGCCGCCAAATTTCAACCGGACGACATACTGCTCGATGCCTATTCGACGACAGTGGCAGATGCCGTCGACCGCATCGGCCCCGCGGTCTGCCGGATCGAGCGTGTCGGTGGCCAGGGCGGCCACGGCTCCGGCTTCGTCATCGCGCAGGACGGCTTGGTCGTCACCAACTTCCATGTCGTTGGCGACGCCAGGACGGTGCGTGTCTCGATGCCGGACGGCGCCTCCAGCGAAGGCCGCGTGCTTGGCCGCGATCCCGACACCGACATCGCGCTGGTGCGCGCTGACGGCAGCTTCGCCGATGTCGCGCCGCTGGGCGATTCCAAACGGCTGCGGCGCGGCCAGATTGCGATTGCCATTGGCAATCCGCTCGGCTTCGAATGGACCGTGACGTCAGGCGTGGTCTCCGCGCTCGGCCGTTCGATGCGCGCCTCGACCGGCCGGCTGATCGACGACGTCATCCAGACCGATGCGGCGCTCAATCCCGGCAATTCCGGCGGGCCGCTGGTGTCGTCGGCCGGTGAGGTCATCGGCGTCAACACCGCCATGATCCATGGCGCGCAAGGCATCGCCTTCGCGGTTGCCTCCAACACCGCGAACTTCGTCATTTCGGAGATCATCCGCTTCGGTCGCGTGCGCCGCGCCTTCATCGGCATCTCCGCCGACACCACCAACCTGCCGCGTCGCGCAGCGCTTCTGTCACAGGTGTCGACCAACACCGCTGTGCGGCTGCGCAGCGTCGAGAAGAACGGCCCGGCGGCAAAGGCCGGGCTGAAGGAGGGCGACATCATCGCGGCCATTGACGGGCGCCCGGTCACCGGCGTCGACGACCTCGTGCGCATGCTCGACGCTGAACGCATCGGCCGCGAGACGCTGTGCACCGTGGTGCGCCGCAGCGGCGTCAGCCAGGTGACGGTGACGCCGGTGGCAAGGGCAAGCTGAGCCTCATCGCTGCTTGAGCACCCGCCCGAGCAGCGACACCAGCAACCGCGCCAGGTCGCCGGTCGGGTCAAGGTCGGGGTCGTAGATTGTCATGTCCATGCCGATGCAGCGCTGATCCGCCGCCAGCGCCGACAGGATCGGGACGAGATCGTCGGGATCGATGCCGGGACTGCCGGGCGAATCCACCGCCGGCATGATCGTCTGGTCGAGCACGTCGACATCGAGATGCAGCCAGTAGGGACAATCGGCGCGCGCCAGCGTCGCTCTCGTCGTCTCCAGCACTTTTTCGGCGCCGAGGTCCTGCGCGGCAAAGACATCGATGCGCGTGATCGCAGTCGCATTGATGTCGGGCCAGGCAAAATCGGCATCGCGGCTCTCGCGCTCGCCGATCTGCACCACCGTTTCGTCGGCAACGAGCGGACCGGCAATGCCAGGCCACTCGGTCAACAAGGACTCGCCGCGTCCGGTGGCGAGCGCCAGATCCATGCCGGCGGCGGAGCCGAGCGCGGCATCGACATCGTAATTGCCCGGATGGCGAAAATCGCTGTGGCCATCGACATGGATAAGCGCGACCGCGCCTGCGCGTCGCGCCGCCGCCAGGGCGCCAAGCAGGATCGAACAATCACCGCCGATGACCACGGGGAACTCGCCTTGCCCAAGCGCACCGGCGACGATCTCGGCAAGTTCGAGGTTGAAGCGGCGGATCGCCGGACCGTTGCGCAGGCGGGTGCCCGGTTGCGGCTCGGTGCTGTAGGCAGGCCGCTCGAGATCGACCACCCGCGCCGGCGCAAGCACGTCGACCAGCCCAGCCTCGCTCAACGCCTCCGGCGCCCGCCAGGTGCCGGGCACATGGCCCGGGCGTAACGGCCGAAGGCCGAGATTGGAGGGCGCATGGATGAGACAGATGTCACGCATGCAGCAGGACCGGCTTCAGCATCCATCCAGCATAGACTGCATCGCGTGACCCCGGCCACAGAGGTCGGAGCCGCTGCCGACATTTGCTGCCATCGGTACGGATTTCACGCGCCCGCCGCGCCCTCCGCGAACTGCGCCAGAAACTCCTCGCTTGGCGGGATCGGCTTGATGACGTCGATCAGCACGCCATTGGGATCCCTGGTGATGAAATGGCGCTGGCCGAAGGGTTCGTCGCGCAGCGAGCGCAGGATCGGCAGCCCGGCCGCAACGATCCGCTCATAGACCGCGTCCGGATCCCTGACTTCGAAATTGATCAGCAGGCCCGACGTGCGGCCGCGCCCCTCTTCCGGGATCGTTTCGTGGTCGCCGTGGACGATGCCGAGATTGACGCGCCGATCCTCGGCCGACTGCAGATGCACATACCAGTCGCTCGCAAACAGCGGCTTGAAGCGGAAGTGGTTGATATAAAAGGTTTTCGTGCCGGCCACGTCGCCCGTCATCAGCACTGGATAGTAGCTCGTCGTCTTCATCTTTCTTTCTCCCGCCAATTAACATACAGTCTGCATGTAAATTGGAATAACATACAGGCTGCATGTATGCAACGAGAAACTGCCCGCCGTTCCAATCGTGATCGCACCGAAGCGACGCGCGCCGACCTGATCGCCGCGGCGCGCAAACTGTTCATCGAAAAATCCTATGCCGAGACCGGCACGCCGGAGATTGTTGCGGCCGCCGGCGTCACCCGCGGCGCGCTCTATCACCACTTCGCCGACAAGCAGGCGCTGTTTGCCGCCGTAGTCGAGCAGGAGGCGGCAGTGGTGGCGCAAGAGATCGATCGCGCCTCGCCGCCCTCGCTGTTTGCCCGCGATGCGCTAATAGCCGGCTCGGATGCCTATCTCGCCGCCATGCGCCTTCCCGGCCGCACCCGGCTGTTGCTGCTCGACGGCCCGGCCGTGCTTGGCCGTGCCGCCATGGATGCGATCGACAACCGCCATGGCAACCGTTCATTACGCGAAGGTCTGGTTGCCGCGATGCGCGAACAGTCGATGATCAGACTGCCGGTCGACGCGCTGACCGCTTTGCTCGCCGCGGCTTTCGATCGTGCGGCGCTGGCCGTCGAGGCGGGTGCCTCGGCCGAGGATTATCACGTCGTGCTCATGGCGCTGATCGACGGACTGGCTCCGGCTCGTCCACAGGCACCTGGCCCGGCTCGAACTCGTTGAAACAGCCGAGCTGGCTTTTGAACTGGTCGATCAGCCAGGCCGCCGCCGGTTTCGGACTGCGGTCGACGCGGTGCATGGCATAGAGCGGCCCCTTCACCTCCTTGAACGGTTCGAGATCGAGTTCGACCAGCCTGCCGCTCGCCAGGTCGTCGGCGATCAGCCAGCGCGGCAACCCGCCCCAGCCCAGCCCCGCGCGCATCAGGACATGCTTGGTGCGCATGTCCGTCAGCCGCCAGGTGCGGTAGGCAAAGACGCCGTAATCGCGTCCCTTGGTGCGCTCGGACTGATCGGAGACGACCAGCTGGATGTGTTCGCGCACATCCTCGAGCGCCACTGGCTTCGGCAGCAGCGCCAGCGGGTGGTTGGCTGCCGCGGCCGGCACCATCGACATGTAGCCAATATTCACCAGATGCACGTCGACCTCGCCCAGCAGCCCGCCAATGCCGAGATCGGCCTGGCCGCTGAGGACAAGGTCGGGAATCAGGCCGAGCGTGCCGATATGCAGGCGCAACATCACCGTCGGAAACTGCGCCTCGAACGCTTTCAGCACCCGCACCAGCACCGGCGCCGGCAGCGCCGCATCGAGTGCCAGCGCGAGCTCCGCCTCCAGCCCCTGGTGGTGGCCGTCGACGCGCGAGCGGATGCGCTGCAGCACACCGACCATGCGCCGCGCATCCTCCAGCATCGCCCGGCCGATTTCGGTCAGCTGCGGTTCGCGCGTGCCCTCGCGCTCGAACAGTTTTAAGCCGAGCTGCGCCTCGAGGTTGGCGATGCCGTAGCTGATGACGGACTGCGCCCTGTTGAGCTTGCGCCCGGCGGCCGAGAAGCTGCCGGTGTCGGCCACCGCCACCAGGATCTGCAATTGGTCAAGCGTCGGATTGGGTTGCATGGCATATCTACTTTATGGATGGATCATATAGAAAATATACCAGTTTTTTGAATGGATGGATAGACCCATATCAAGCGGGACAATTCAATTCCCACTGGAGAGAACCGCTATGTCCATCCTTCTTGTAACCTCGAGCCCGCGTGGCTCTGCTTCGCACTCGACCCGCATCGCCACCGAATTCGCGCAGAAGCTTGTCGCCGCCGATCCGTCGGCCGAGCTTGTCGTGCGCGATCTCGTCGCCAACCCGCTGCCGCACATCGACGCCGACTATTCCACCGGCATCTATACGCCCGCCGAGGCCCGCACCCCGCGCCAGGCCGACGTCGTTGGTGTTTCCGATGTCGCGCTCGACGAGCTGTTCGCCGCCGACACCGTGATCCTGGCCACCGGCTTCATCAACTTCAACATCTCTTCGACGCTGAAGTCGTGGGTCGACCATATCGCCCGGTCCGGCAGGAGCTTCTCCTATGGTGAGGGCGGCCCGAAGGGCCTCGTCACCGGCAAGAAGGTCTACATCGTGCTTGCCTCCGGCGGCATCTATTCCGAAGGCGCGGCCGTGCAGCTTGATCACGCTGTCCCCTATCTGCGCTCGGTGCTCGGCTTCCTCGGCATGACCGATGTCGAAGTCATCCGCATCGAAGGTGTCGGCATGGGCGCCGATGCCGTGACGGCAGCGCTCGCCAAGGCAACTGCCAAGGTCGACGCCGTGGTGGCCGCAACCGCCAACCAGCAAATCGCAGCGGCGGCGTAAAGCGCCGGCGCTCACTCGCTCGATTGAAAAAGGCAGGCGCCGAAGCGCCTGCCTTTTTCTTGTCGAGCGGCGCTACAGGATCGCCGCGCAACGCCATTGGTTATTCGGCCTGTCTGCGTTATCGGTCGCGGATGTTTTTGTCCGTCGCCACAACGCACCGTCCGGCCACCGATCTCGGCTTCTTGCTGCACAAGCATCCCGATCGGCTGCATGAGACTGAACTGTCCTTCGGCAAGGCCTGGCTATTCTATCCGGAGGCGACCGAGGAACGGTGCGAGGCCGCACTGCTGCTTGACGTCGACCCGATAGGCCTCGTGCGAGGCAAGGGGCAGGCGGACGGCTTGCTGGATCAATATGTAAACGACCGGCCCTATGCGGCATCGTCCTTCCTGTCGGTGGCGCTGAACAAGGCGCTGCGGACCGCAATGACAGGCATCTCGAAGGAGCGCCAGCAACTGGCCGACAGCGACCTGCCGCTGGAGGCCGTGGTGACCCCGCTGCCGTTGCGCGGCGGTGAGGCTCTGGTTCGAGACCTGTTCGAACCCTTGGGATGGGCCGTCGACCTGACGCCGATCGAAACGATCGGATCTGGCGCGGGAGGCCCCCGATACGGTCATCTGAGGCTGACAGGCACCGGTCGGCTAAGCAGCCTGCTCAACCACCTCTATGTCCTGATCCCGGTGATGGACGACGCCAAGCACTACTGGGTTGGCGAGGCGGAGATCGACAAGCTGCTGTCCAAGGGTGAAGGCTGGTTGGAGAGCCATCCCGCCAAAGACCTGATCATACGCCGCTATCTGCGCAATCGCGGCGCCCTGGCTCGCATCGCTCTGGAGCGGCTGGCACCCGAGACAGCCAACGAGGCCCTGCCGACCGAAGCACGGGTCGCACCCGAGGAAGCGCTGGAGGCGCCCATCCGGCTCAACGATCTGCGCATGGACGCCGTGGTGCAAGCCATTCGCGCGACCGGCGGGACCAGTGTTGCAGATTTGGGATGCGGCGAAGGCAAGCTGCTCTATCGGCTCGTGCGCGAAAAATGGGTCCACAAGCTGTTCGGCCTCGACCCCGCCGCACGCGAACTGGAATGGGCCGCCAAACGTCTGAAGCTGAACGAGTTCGGCGGACCGCCCGAAGGTCGGGTCACGCTGCTGCACGGATCGCTGACATATCGCGACAGCCGCTGGGCTGAAGCTGATGTCGCCGTGCTGGTCGAGGTCATCGAGCATCTCGATGAAGACAGGCTGCCCCTGATCGAACGTGTCGTCTTCGGCGAGACGGCGCCCAAATTCGTGATCGTGACCACGCCGAACGCTGACTACAACGCCTTGTTCCCCAATCTCGCTGCCGGTGCTTTTCGCCATCCGGATCACCGTTTCGAATGGGGCCGGGCTCGATTTGAAGCCTGGGCAGCCAGCATCGGCGAGACCTATGGCTATAGCGCCGCCTTCAGCGGCATCGGAGCCGTGGACGCCGTGCTCGGCGCGCCGACGCAGATGGCGGTGTTCACCCGATGAGAGAGCCCGACAAGACCGACCTCACCATCCCCGACTTCGCCCTCGTCGTGTTGATCGGCTCGACCGGATCGGGCAAGTCGACTTTCGCCGCCAGGCACTTCCTGCCGACCGAAATCATCTCCTCGGATCGCTGCCGCGCGCTCGTCAGCGACAGTGAGACTGACCAGGATGTCTCGGCCGACGCCTTCGATCTGGCGCGCGAGATTGCCGGCAAAAGGCTGAAGCACCGCAAGCTGGCCGTCATCGACGCCACGAATGTGCGGGCCGCCGACCGCAAGGCCTGGGTCGAACTGGCGCGCAAGTGGCACGCTTTGCCGGTCGCCGTGGTCATCGATCCGGGCGTCGATGTATGCGTCGCGCGCAACGCGCTGCGAGCCGACCGTCCCTTCGGCGCCGGCGTGGCCCAGCGCATGACGACCGAAATCCGCAAGGGTCTCGGTAGTCTGCAGCGCGAAGGTTTCCGTCAGGTCTGGAAGCTTACCAGCGAGGCCAGTATCGACGCGGCCAAGGTCTCGCGCCAGCCGCTGTGGACCGACAAGCGCGATGACCATGGTCCGTTCGACATCATAGGCGACGTCCACGGCTGCGCCGACGAACTTCAGGCCCTGCTCGCTCAACTCGGCTACAGCGTCGCCTGGTCCGAGGACCATGGCGAACGAACCGTCACGGTGACACCGCGGGAGGGCCGCAAGATCGTCTTTGTCGGCGACCTCGTCGATCGCGGCCCCAACGTGCCCGACGCCTTGCGCATCGCTATGAGCATGGTCGCGGCCGGAACCGCCTACTGCGTCCAGGGCAATCACGAACGCAAACTCAGCCGCTGGCTGGAAGGCCGCAAGGTCACGGTCGCCCACGGCCTGCAGCAGAGCATCGATCAACTGGAGACCCAGGATCGGGGCTTGAGAGAAGCCCTGCCGGCCTTCCTCGACAGCCTGCGCAGCCACGTCTGGCTGGACGGCGGACACCTCGCCGTCGCCCATGCCGGCCTCAAGGAAGAGATGATCGGACGCGGCTCCGGCGCCGTGCGCGAGTTCGCCCTCTTCGGCGAAACCACGGGCGAGATCGACGAATTCGGCCTGCCCGTCCGCGCTGATTGGGCGGCAGCCTATCGCGGCAAGACGGCGGTGATCTATGGACACACACCGGTGCTCTCGGCCGAGTGGGTCAACAACACGCTTTGCATCGACACCGGCTGCGTGTTCGGCGGCAAGCTGACGGCCTTGCGCTGGCCGGAACGCGAACTGGTCGACGTCCCGGCTATCCGGACCTGGTCCGAGCCCGTGCGTCCGCTCGGTGGATCCGGTCTCGGCAAATCGGCACAGGCCGACGCCGACGGCGTGCTCGACTATCAGGATGTTTCCGGACGCCGCTGGATCGAGACTGAACTGAGGGGCCGGGTCGTCGTGGCGGAAGAGAACGCCGCGGCCGCACTCGAAGTGATGAGCCGCTTCGCGTTGTCGCCGCAGTGGCTGGTCTACCTGCCACCAACGATGTCGCCGTCCGAGACCAGCAGCGAAAGCGGCTGGCTGGAACGTCCCGAGGAAGCCTTCGCTTACTTCCGCGAACGGGGTGTCGCCCAGATCGTCTGCGAGGAAAAGCACATGGGTTCGCGCGCGGTGATCGCACTGTGCCGAAACGCGCAGACGGCGCGCGACCGATTCGGCGTGATGGGGGGCGAAACCGGCGCGATCTGGACCCGGACCGGACGCGCCTTTTTCAACGACATCGGGATGACGGAGGGACTGCTCGCCCGCCTCCGCGCCAGTGTCGACGCCGCGGATCTGTGGAAGGAACTGGACAGCGACTGGCTGCTGCTGGACGCTGAGATCATGCCCTGGTCGGCGAAGGCCGGCAGGCTGATTGAAAGCCAGTACGCCCCGGTGGCGACGTCCGCCACCGCTGGCTTCCAAACCAGCCGCCAGGCGCTGGCCCGTGCGGTGGCGCGCGGTGTCGATGCGACCGCGCTGGCCGCTCGCCTTGAAGACCGGGCTGCGCGTGCCGCCAGATATGCCACCGCCTGGGCACCTTACGTGTGGCCGGTCGCTGATATCGACGACCTGAAGGTCGCGCCGTTTCACCTGCTCGCCAGTGAGGGACGTGTCTGGTTCGATCAGGACCACGTCTGGCACATGACCCTTGCAGACCGTCTGGCCGCGGGCAATGGCGTGGTGACGCGAACACAATGGCGGGTGGTCGATCTGGCCGACGCCACCGCTTGTGCAGAGGCTGTCGCATGGTGGGAGACGCTGATCGGTTTGGGCGGTGAAGGCATGGTGGTGAAGCCCCGTGACTTCGTCAGCCGGAACAAGAAGGGGATCATCCAGCCGGCGCTGAAAGTGCGCGGCCAGGAGTATCTGCGCATCATCTACGGCCCGGAGTATGATGCACCGGACAATCTCGTCCGGCTGCGCGAACGAGGCCTGGGCGGCAAGCGCAATCTGGCGCTCAGAGAGTTCGCCCTCGGTCACGAGGCGCTGAAGCGGTTTGTCGCCAGGCAACCGCTAAGACGTATCCACGAATGCGTTTTCGGCGTCCTGGCGCTGGAGAGCGAGCCGATCGACCCAAGGCTGTAATCTAGCCGAAAATCTTCTCGCCCTGCTCGTCGACGAGTTGGATGCCCTTCTTGATTGAGATGTCGACGGCATCATCGAGCCCGGCGAAACGGTCGGCGCGGATAAAGCGGTGCTCCTTCATCACGCCGCCGACTTCCTTCGAAACCACGCCGCAGGTCTGGTACTGGCCATCCGCCTTGTAGGGCGTGGCGCTGACCAGGAATCCCTTGTGCTCGATCTGTTTTGCCGGCGCTGCGCTCTTTGGCTCGCCGCTGTCACCGCCGCCTCCGCCGCCGAAAAGACGTTTCAGAAAAGACATGGGGGACCCTCCAACGGCAATCATCCCGCATCACATGGTGTGATGCGAGATGATTTTCACTAGCGGTCCTTGGCTCGGTGGGCAAGGGCCGTGGCCCTTCCGCGAATCCGCGTTAGCTGCGCGACAGCGCCTCAAGAGCTTCGGCGGCGCCTTCCAGTATGGCGATCGCTTCGGCCTGCTTTTCAGCCGGTGCATCGACGATCTCGCCGAGCGCTGCGCGCAGCCGGTGGCGGACAGTGCGGAACTCGTCGCGGGCTTCCGAACGGCCGCCGCGGCCACGCCGTCCGCCTTCCTCGCTCTCGTCGTTCCAGCCGAACCACTCTCGCGCCTTGGCCATTTTGCGGCCGAAGCGCTCGAGATGCTCGAGCACGCCGTCGATCATCTCGCGGTTTTCGGTGAGGTGCGCCTGCCCCGCCTCGGTGATCGAAAATACCTTCTTGTTGCCGTCGGCCGCAGAAGCGGCATAGCCGGCTTCTTCGAGGAAGGTCAGCGTCGGATAGACGACGCCCGGGCTCGGGCTGTAGATGCCGCTGGTGCGCTCCTCCAACGCCTTGATGATGTCGTAGCCGTGGCGCGGCGCCTCGGCCAGCAGCGACAGCGTGATCAGCTTGAGATCGCCGTCGGCCAGCATGCGCCCGGCGCGAAACATGTCGCCCGGGCCGCCGCGTCCTCCGCCACGTCCGCCGTGACCGAATGGGCCGAAGCCGCCGCCCCCTCTGCCACCAAATTTGCCGCCGAACTTGCCGGCCATATGCAGGAATGCGCGCTCGGCGCGCTCGCCAAAGGGATGATGTCTGTGCATGAATTGCTCCTTGAGTTATATCTTACGATACATCTTAAGTAGGCTCGCGCCATCGACGAGTCAAGATATATCTTACGATGTATCTAAAGGCAGTGCCAGATGGTTGATTTCACCGACACCGACAGCTAGAAGGCACGTGAGGGGCCCGACCTCTCCGTAAGCGTCTGACGTCAAGCAACGCATCCAACCCCGGTC
Source organism: Mesorhizobium sp. P2_E7 (assembly GCF_056403855.1). Taxonomy (NCBI): domain Bacteria; kingdom Pseudomonadati; phylum Pseudomonadota; class Alphaproteobacteria; order Hyphomicrobiales; family Phyllobacteriaceae; genus Mesorhizobium; species Mesorhizobium sp. P2_E7. The sequence continues at coordinate 2,499,607 of NZ_JBFUER010000001.1, forward strand.
TTTCCGGGCAATTTCGCCGGAAACCCGGCGCAATGGATGCCAAATGCGACGGACCGGATACTTCAGGAAAATCCAAAAATGACCACGACCCGTAAGCGCGGCAAGCTGCCGGCGCGCTATGCTGCCATCGTCAGCCCACTGGTGCTGTCGCTGCTGATGACCTTCATCGTCTCGTTCATCTCGACGCTGAAAAGCCTTGGCCCTCAGCCCAACCTGCCCTCTGTCTGGCTCACCGCCTGGGGCTTGTCCTGGCTGGTGGCGTTTCCGACGCTGCTGCTTGTGTTGCCGGCCGTGCGACGCATCGTCGGCTGGCTATGCGAGCTGCCGGCCCGGTAACGCTCACGACGGCAGGCCCGAAAAAAATTTCGGGCCTGCCTCTTTACCAGCGGCCTTTGCGCCGGTTCCAGGCATAGAGAAGGTCAGCAAAGCGATCATAGGCGAACCGGGTCAACGGCAGTGCGATCGGATTGCCGAACAGCGCAGCCAGCCAGCCCTCGCCCGGCGTCGCCTTCCAGACGGCAACAGCGACATCGGCGCCGACCAGCAGCCTGCCCTGGGGATCGGTGGCATGCAGCCGCCGGCGGATGTCCTCCAGCGAAGCGCCGTGATCGGCGAGCGCCGCCGGTTCGAGGTTGATGTCGCGGAATTCGATTCGCCCGGCCTTGATCGCCTCGATCAGCCGCCGTTTCTGCCGGGTGATGCCGCCATCGCAGACCGGACAGCGCGTGTTGTACCAGACGGTCAGCAGAGAGCCCGCCATTAGCCGTGGTCGTGCCGGTGGTGCAGGTCGGGATAGTGCGCGTGCGCATGGCGCATCGACGCATGCCGATGCCAGTGCGAATGCGGTTCCGTCACCATCCCATCATGATCGTGCTGGTGGTGCTCGTCATGCACATGACTATGCTCATGCTCAAGAGCCTGGTGATCATGCTCATGATCGTGACGCTCGGACAGATGCAGCCACAGGCCGACGCCCATCAAAAGTCCGGCAATTACCAGCTTCAACGTCAGGGGCTCACCGAGGACAGACACGGCAAGCAGAGCACCTATGAACGGCGCCAGCGAATAGTAGGCCCCTGTGCGTGCCGTGCCGAGATGGCGCAGCGCCAGGATGAACATTACCAGGCTGATGCCGATGGCGAAAAAGCCGGCTGTCGCTGCCGCGGCGACGATGGACACAGCGGGAAATGATGCACCGGCAATCAAGGCGAGCCCAACATTGACGATGCCTGCCACCAGCCCCTTCAGCATGGCGATCACCACCGGGTCGGTGGCGGAGATTTTACGGGTGAAATTGTTGTCCAGGCCCCATGCCAGGCAAGCTCCGGCAACCAGCAACGCGCCAAGGTTGAAGGCAACACCCTGGCCTTGCCATGACAACAGAATCGCACCGGCAAGGATGGCGAAGGCACCGAAAAGCAGTCGACGATCGACATTCTCGCGATAGATCAGCCAGGCTATCGCCATGGTAGCCAGCCCTTCAAGGTTGAGCAGCAAAGCGGAGCTGGATGCGGTATTCAGTGTGAGGCCGAACATCAGAAGCACGGGGGCGACGATGCCACCCATACCGATCGCCAGCGCCAGCCATGGCATATCCTTGCGGGCCAGTTGTGCTTCGCCGGCGGCTGCCTGCATGCCTCTAAGCAGGCGAAACACAGCCAGCCCTACACCCGCGCCGAGATAGAGCAGGCCCGCCAGCATGAAGGGATTGACTGTATCAAGAAGCAGCTTGGAGAGCGGCGGTGCCGCGCCAAACAAGGCGGCAGAGCCAAGCGCAAGCGGCACACCGGGCCATAGATGCGAATGTGAAAGCGGTTCAGACATGACGCCATCCTACCACAGCGCTGCGTCCCGTCTTTCCCTTGCGCGCCGCAAATCAGAACTCGTAGCCGAAGCGCTCGAAGTCTCTGACATAGAGCCGCCGCACGATCGCTTTCGCCTCTTCGTCGTAGAGGGCGCGATAGTCGACCGGCGCGCTGACGTTCGATCGGGGAAGCTCGGCGGGAAGGCCGAGCCGCTCGGCCAGGACATTGAACTGCTCGGCCAGCGTTTCGAAGCGCAGGATCTCGTCGACGATCAGCTTTCCATCTCCGTCCGAAATCCAGCTTGTCTGATCCACGCGCGCCAGCCGGTTCTTGCGTTCGAGGTAGCGCAGGAATGCCTTGAAGTCCCAGCGCTGCGCCTGGCGATGCCGGCGCCGCGAGGTTTTCCGGCGCAAATGCTGGTAGTTGGAAACGACCAGCTCGAAAGGGTTGCGCACCACGGCGAATTTGTAGGCGCCGTCATAGAGCTGGGGCGGCAATTTGCGCCGCAGCCAGCTGGCTCTGTCATGCTGGTTGAAATTTGCCCTTTCCGGCGCTTCGCGAACCGGCAGATGCGACAGCAGGCGCCGCCATGGCGTCGGCTTCGGCCTCAGGCACCATGGCCGCAGCGCACGGGTGATCGAGGTCCCGGCCGTCTTCGGGATGTGGATGAAAATGAAGTTCTTCTCGAGCGAGAGGAGCATTTCTCTTCAATATCGGCAGATCAGGCACCGTCAAGCGGCACCCCGCACCGACCGCCTGGAAATGCTTCCGGCCTCGTTACTTCAAGCTGCCGGCAATTACCCAAGCGAGGTGACGATCTCGCGATAGGCAAATTCTGGGAAAGCCTTGAGCGTTCGCGTCCTGACGCTGCCGCCCGCCCCCAGCATCAGCGCAAAACGCGCCAACACCGCATCGTCGGGTGCCTCGACCACGGCCACCATGTCGCATTCGCCCATGGTGAGATAGAACGCCTTGAACGATCCGCCCATGTCGGCCAGCTGCTTCTTGGCGGCATCGAGCCGCTTCGGCGACTCGCGCACATTCCTGGCGCCCTGTTCGGTCCAGTTCATCAGCAGGATGTAGGTTGTCATCGCACACCTCCCTCCGGCGCCACGGAGCACGGCTCAGGTCGTAGACCTGGGCCGGGGCGAACATCCGGTTTGTCACCCAGAACACGCATCCGACGGGAAGTATCCGCCCGCAGCGAGCTTCGTGCAAGGACCGCCGTGCCAGCCCCATTGATGCGTGAAGGCGATTTCTCCAAGCGCCAGGGCGGCGGCATAGCAACGACCGCAAAACTGTCGGCGCCGACCAGGGAAAGCCGGTTTAAAAATCCACCTGACTACGGCAATCTCCGTTTGTGGCCATCGACCTGGCGGAAGTCCCCGCCGATCCAGCCGCTGGAGAGCTTCATGCGCGAGACCATCGACCTGCCGCCGGGACAGATCGAAATTCCTGCCGCATGGACTGGCGAGGAAATGGCGAAGCATCCTGAAAATTGGCTGGTCGAATTGGACAGGCGGGATGTCGCGGAACTGGAATTGGCGGCAACCGGCTTTCTCGCCCGCTCGCAAGATATCGGCAACTTGACCAGGGCCGATTTCCCCTTGCCCCGGCTTGCCGGCTATCTCGCCGCCCTTCGCGAAAAACTCATCGCAGGCATTGGGTTCGAGGTGCTTCGCGGCCTCCCGGTCGAGAAATATTCCGCGCAAATGGCGGCAACGATCTTCTGCGGGATTGGCGCGCATCTGGGAAGCGCACGGTCGCAGAATGCCCAGGGTCACATACTCGGCCATGTCCGCGACACAGGCGCCGACGCCAGGGATGCCACGACGCGCATCTACCAGACGGCGGAGCGCCAGACATTTCACACCGACTCCGCCGACGTCGTCGGTCTGCTCTGCCTTAGAGATGCCATGCAAGGCGGCGAGTCCCTGCTGGTAAGCACTGTGACGATCTACAACGAGATGCGAAAACGATGGCCCGATCTGGTCCGCCTGCTGTTTGATCCGATTGCCACCGACCGGCGCGGCGAGGTACCGGAAGGCGCAAAGCCCTACTTCGAAATCCCGGTCCTCAACTGGCATGCGGGATTGCTGACCGGCATTTATCAACGCCAGTACATCGACAGCGCGCAGCGCTTCCCGGATGCCATGCGGCTAAGCCCCGCGCATGTCGAGGCGCTGGACCTCTTCGACAGCCTTGCCAATGACCCGAAACTAAACCTGTCGATGCGGCTGCGGCCCGGCGATATGCAGTTTGTCTACAATCATTCACTGCTTCACGACCGTATGGGTTTTCGCGATTGGCCAGACTCCGACAGGCGGCGCCATATGCTGCGCCTGTGGCTGTCGGTGCCAGGCGATCGCCCGCTGCCCGAGTGCTTCAGACAGCGTTATGGCTCAATAGAAATTGGCGACCGGGGCGGCATCATCGTCAAGGGGACCCGGCTGAACGTGCCGTTGTAGAAAAGGTCCTTCGCCCATCGTCTAACCGTCGACCGTCCTGATCAAACCCTCCGACCGACTGATTTGGTCCTTCAGTATGTATCGATGGCTAAGGCCGACTGATTCTTCTGGAAGTCCCAGATAAGTGGCGAGTTCCTCGTGGAGGTCGAGCGGCGAGATATAGTCTTTCGCCCCATCCATTCCTAAAATCTGAAGCAGATCGTCCGTTGCGCCCGGTGCGCCGAGCGTGGCCAGCAATGCCGGAGCGTCTTCGAGCCGGGGGCGCATGTCCTCCTCGCCTGGGTCACTCATCTCCATGCCGGGACAGGAATTGTAGCGAGATTTAATAGTACCGTGCTTTGCAACCCAGAGGCCAAGCTGTTCCTCGTCATAGACGGTGATCGCTATGCCGATGCACGATAGATCGAGAGTCAGGCGCTGGAGCAAAGGTTCGATCCAGCGCGGGTCCAGCCCGTCTGAATACTGGTCTGAGAACGTGGTCCAGCCGTTCTGTTCGACTGTCACGAAGGCGTCGATGTTCTTTAATCTTAGCCAGTCGGCCAACGCTTCTCGCGTTGGCCCTTTTATGCTGATGGTGCCGTAGGTCGCGCCCACCCGAAAATCCTCAGCTGTCGAGGAAGCTCCTGAGCTTGCGGCTGCGGCTCGGGTGCTTGAGCTTGCGCAGCGCCTTGGCTTCGATCTGGCGGATACGCTCGCGGGTGACCGAGAACTGCTGGCCAACTTCTTCCAGCGTGTGGTCGGTGTTCATGCCGATGCCGAAGCGCATGCGCAGCACGCGCTCTTCGCGCGGCGTCAGTGAGGCCAGCACGCGCGTGGTGGTCTCGCGCAGATTGGCCTGGATCGCCGCGTCGATCGGCAGGATCGCCATCTTGTCCTCGATGAAATCGCCCAGATGCGAATCCTCCTCGTCGCCGACCGGCGTTTCGAGCGAGATCGGCTCCTTGGCGATCTTCAGCACCTTGCGCACTTTTTCGAGCGGCATTGCGAGCTTTTCGGCCAGTTCCTCCGGCGTCGGCTCGCGGCCGATCTCGTGCAGCATCTGGCGCGACGTCCGCACGATCTTGTTGATCGTTTCGATCATGTGCACCGGGATGCGGATGGTGCGCGCCTGGTCGGCGATCGAACGCGTGATCGCCTGCCGGATCCACCATGTCGCGTAGGTCGAGAACTTGTAACCGCGGCGGTATTCGAATTTGTCGACCGCCTTCATCAGGCCGATATTGCCTTCCTGGATCAGGTCGAGGAACTGCAGCCCGCGATTGGTGTATTTTTTGGCGATGGAGATGACGAGGCGCAGATTGGCCTCGACCATTTCCTTCTTGGCGATTGCCGCTTCGCGCTCGCCCTTCTGCACCTGGTTGACGATCTTGCGGAATTCCAGGATCGAGATCGCCGTTTCGGTGGCGAGGTTCTGGATCTCCGAACGCAGATCCTTGATCGCGTCCTTCTCGTTCTTGGTGAATTCCTTCCAGCCGCGCGAGGTCAGGTTGCCGATCGAGCGCGTCCAGTTCGGGTCGAGCTCGGAGCCCTGATATTCCTTCAGGAACTCCTCGCGGCGCACGCCATAGCTTTCGGCCAGGCGCAGCAGCTTGCCTTCGTTCTGCACCAGACGCTTGTTGATGTCGTAAAGCTGCTCGACCAGCGCCTCGATGCGCGCGGTGTTGAGCGACAGCGACTTCACAGCCTTGATCAGCTGGTCCTTCAGCTCCTTCAGGCGGCGGTCCTGGCTGGGCGACAGCGTGCCGGCCGCGGCCAGTCGGTTCTCGACCTGCTGGTCCTGCAGCTTGCGAAGCTTCTTGTAGGTGTCGGCGATGACGTCGAGCGTCTCCATCACCTGCGGGCGCAGTTCGGCTTCCATCGCCGCCAGCGACAGGCTGGCCTCGTCCTCGTCTTCCTCGTCGTCATCGACCAGGCCGCGCGTGTCGGTGCCGACATTGGTGATGTCGTCTTCGTCGTCACGGCCGCCGCGGCGCGGCTTTTCCTCGGGCTTCGGGGTTTCCTCGATGCGCTCTACCACCGGCGCCTGCTTGGCCTCGGGGCCGGCATAGGTGGCTTCAAGGTCGATGATCTCGCGCAGCAGGATCTTGGATTCGTTGAGCTCGTCGCGCCAGATGATGATGGCCTGGAAGGTCAGCGGGCTTTCGCACAGGCCCGCAATCATCGTCTCGCGGCCGGCCTCGATGCGCTTGGCAATCGCAATTTCGCCCTCGCGCGACAGAAGCTCGACCGAGCCCATTTCGCGCAGATACATGCGCACCGGATCGTCGGTGCGGTCGGTCGGCTCTTTCTTGGTGGTCGTGGCGGCGACGGCGGTGCCGGTCTGCTCGGCCAGTTCGTTGGCGTCTTCCTCGGCGTCGGCAGTGCTGTCGGCGGCCTCGGGCTCCTCGCCCTGGTCGTCATCCTCGACCACGTTGATGCCCATGTCGGACAGCATCGCATTGATGTCCTCAATGCGATCCGGATCGGTCTCTTCCGAAGGCAGCACCGCATTCAGCTCGTCGAGGGTCACATAGCCGCGCTTCTTGGCGGCCTTGATCATCTTCTTGACAGCATCATCGGAAAGGTCGAGCAGAGGCCCATCGGTGGCGCCTTCACGTTCGGTCTCGACCTCTTCCTTTTCCTTTGTCGCCATAGTCTTTATCTTCTCCTAGCGGCCGAACAGCGAAGCCGCGTAAGCTTCCGCACCGGTCAAATTATGCGCTCGTAACGAAACGCGCTTCACCGGGCCGGTAACCGCATCAACTCTTTTGTTTGGTTCATATCGTACCCCAAAACCGGTTTTCACTTTTGGGCGACATGCATTAAGTCCAGATTAACCCTGATATCTGTGGCAGGCTAACAGCCTGTCCAGTGATCAGCACCTCGCATCGCTGCATTTTCCATCGACGCTGGCACGGGTTAACGTTTCGAATCGTCCTGATTCCGTCATTCTGCCAGAAGGTCAAGCGCCTCTCGCATGATTCGCATCAAAAAAGCGAATCAATTACCCGACTTAGAGGCGTCGATTCGACGCGCAGCACATTACATCATTCATTCTTGCGCAGGTTTCGACCTACACACGCCCAGCCTTGCCCGAGGACACGCCGAACCCTTCGATCAGCGCTTCCGTTGCCTGCACATCACGAAATTGCGCCTGAATCTCGACGAGATGCCGGTAGTTTTCGTCTGTGGGATCGCTGGCGAGCGCTGCTTCCGCCTGCTTCAGCTCCTTATGTAAGGTGCGCGCGCTGCGCTGCAAGTGCAGCGCCTGGTTGAAGGCGTCGCGAGCATCGTCAAGGGCGGCGGTTTCCAGCGCCGGCCATTGCCTCGCCCGCTGGATCAGCGCCACCGCGCGCCCCCAGATCTCTGCGCAGCCGGCACGCTCGATCGTGCTGACCACCGCACCGCGGTCATTGGCCATGTCATGCGCCATGGCGTCGAGTATGGCGGCGTGCAGCCGCTGCAGATCGCTGTTTGCGAGATCGAGGAACTCGACATGGGCGAAATTCTCGTCGATCAGCGCGGGGTGATTGACGAGAGCGACGATGATCGTCGCCTCGCGAACCGACATCATCTCGCCGCCGCGCTTGACCATGGCGGAACGGCCGAGGCTTTCGGTGATCGCGGCGCGCGCGCCGACTCCGCTGCCTTTCGCGAACTGGCCGCCGGGTGCCGCCGTTTTGCCCTGCCCCGGCTTCCAGTCCTGGCGCGGTTGCCGAACAAAGCGCTGGGCGCTGAAGAAGGTTTGCTCCCGCTCGCGCATCCACTGCTGGTAGTGATAGCGCTGGCTCTCATCGCGGATGCGGCTGGTCAGTTCGCGCAGCGTCTTTGTCAGCCCTGCCCGCCGCTCGGGCGTGTCGAAGACGCCACCGGATGTCTCGCGCATCCACAACAACTCAGCCAACGGCCGTGCTTCGGCAAGCACGGTGCGAAACGCATCCGGTCCCTCGGCCTTGACCAGATCGTCGGGATCCTTGCCCTCGGGCAACAGTGCAAAATGTACCGAACGTCCCGACTGCACCGACGGCAGCGCAAGATCAGCGGCCCGCCATGCCGCCTTCAGCCCGGCCTGGTCGCCGTCGAAGCACAGCATCGGCTCGGGCGCCATGCGCCACAACAATTCGAGCTGGTTTTCGGTCAGCGCGGTGCCGAGCGGCGCCACGGCATTTTCGAAGCCGGCCTGCGCCAGCGCGATGACGTCCATATAGCCTTCGACGGCAATCACCGTGCCGCCCTTGGCCAAGGCTTTGCGGGCGCGGGCGAAATTGTAGAGCACATTGCCCTTGTGGAAGAGCTCGGTGTCGGGCGAGTTCATGTATTTGGCGAGCGCATCCGGCGCCAGCGCGCGGCCGCCAAATGCAATGATCTTGCCCCTGGAATCCGGGATCGGGAACATGATGCGGTCACGGAACCAGTCATAGGAGACCGGGATATCGTCGCCATGGCGCACCAGCCCGCAGGCCTCGATGTCGGCCTTGGGCACGCCCTTGGCGGCAAGATGCTCTTTCAGCGCATTGCGGCTGTCCGGTGCAAAACCCAGCCGGAACGATTGCTGAGTCGCCGGCGTCAGCCCGCGGTCTCTGAGGTAGGCGCGCGCCTTGGCGCCTTCCGGCCCCTGCAGCCGTTCCTGGAAGAAGACAGTCGCCATCTCCATGACGTCGGTCAGGCTGGCGCGTTCCTTCTCGCGCTGTTCCTCCCGTTCGTCGCGCACCGGCATCGGCACGCCGGCCATCTCGGCGATCTTCTCGACCGCTTCGGGGAAACTCATGCCATCGAGCTCGGTCAGGAATTTGAAATGATCGCCCGACACCGAACAGCCGAAACAGTGGTAACGGCCCTTCTTGTCCTCGCAGTGAAAGGACGGGCTCTTCTCGCCATGGAACGGACAGCATGCCCAGTAATCGCCGCGCGAAGCGTTGGTCTTCCTCCTGTCCCATGCGACGCGCTGGCCGATAACCGATGAAATCGGCACACGGTCGCGTATCTCGTCAAGAAAGGCGGGCGGAAAGCGCATCGGGAAACTCGTTTCCCCACCATATAATCATGCCGGCGAAATCCGACGACCCCGAATACCGGCCATACCCGGTTTCCACAGGCAAAAAGAAAGGCGGCCGTATCGGGCCGCCTCCCTTTCAGGTCCAACAGTGCGGCCTACTGCGCGGCAATGGCGCCGAAGATGATGCCGGATAGGATGCTGACCAGCACATAGTCATTGCCGACGCGGATCCACTCCTGGCCTCGGCCGGGACGATGCAGGCCATAACGGCCATAGTCGCGGATCGGCTGGTGCTGTCTCCAGCTCGAATATTTCTGGCCATTGCGCCAGTTGTTGCGCTTCACGACCACTTTCTTTTCGAAACGCTTGTGGATCACGCGCTTCTGGATGACGCGCTTCTTGACATCCCTGTTGGTGGGCTTCTGCCAGTCGACATTGGTGTAGTTCGACTGCGGTGCGACCGGCGCGTTCACCGGTGCGGCCTGGCCGGTCAGCGAAGTAGCAGTCAGCATCGAGAAAGCGAGGGCGGAAAGAACAATGCGTTTCATAACGGGGCTCCTTGGTTGTCGATGCCAGAGGAGTAGCGTTCGAAGGATGAACTGAAACTGAACACCAGCATTACAATTATGTAATGAATTCCTTCGCTTATTCCCGATATTTCAACATCACCATGAAATCCGGAGCCGATCGGCACGAATGCGGCGCGTCGATACGCAAGCGTCCGCAATTCCTTTATTTCCGACACCCGTTGTCGTGCGCCGACGCGCCCTTGAAATCGACAATATTTTATTACCCGGCTAAACTAATCGAGCTATTATCAACTGCAGCCATGATCATGATTCGCACTCTCGTTCTCCCAATCGGATCCCGCGCTGTTCGCGTCGCCGTTGCTCGTCGCATGCAGGCCTCGACATGAGCGGTTCCGTCGTCCTCCTGCATCTGGCCGGCGCCGTGGCGCTGATGCTGTTTGCCACCCGCATGGTGAAAACAGGCGTCGAACGTGCCTATGGCGACGTGCTGCGACACAAACTGCGCGCCACCATGCGCAATCCGATCATGGCGGTGCTGGCCGGCTGCGGCCTGTCGATCGCGCTGCAGAGCTCCACCGCCGTCACGCTTCTGGTCGGCTCCTTCGCCGGCGCCGGCATCGTGTCCGGCATATCGGGCCAGCTTGCGGTGCGCGGCGCCGAGATCGGTTCGGCACTGGTAGTCAAGCTGTTGACCTTCGATCTCACGCTGCTGGTGCCGATCTGCCTTGTCGCCGGCACCATCATGTTCATGGCCACCGAGCGGCGCGACTGGCGCCAGTCCGGCCGCATCCTGGTCGGCATCGGCCTTTTGCTTCTGTCGCTGGAAATGATCGGCCAGGCGTCTGAGCCGCTGCGCCAGAGCACGCTGATGCCGCTCATCGTCAACTATTTCTCCGGCGATTTCGTCACCGCCTACCTGCTTGCAGCCCTCATCACCTGGCTGTTCCACTCCTCCATTGCCGCGGTGCTGCTTTTGGTGACGCTCGCCGGCCGTGGCTTCATCCCACCGGAACTCGGCATCGTGCTGGTACTCGGCGTCAATCTTGGCTCGTCGATCATCGCGCCGCTGCTCACCCGCAGCGCCGAGCCCGGCGTGCGCGTCGTGCCGATCGGCAATCTGTTGATGCGCGGCATGGGCTCGCTGGTGATGCTGATCCTGTTCATGACGCTGAGGCCGCCGGTGGCCTTCCTCGGCACGACTGTACCCGACCAGATCGTCAACGCCCACATCCTGTTCAATGTGCTAGTCCTGCTCGCCGGCCTGCCGCTTGCCAGCCTGGTCTATCGCGCTTCGGAGAAGATCGTGGCGATGGGCACCAAGCCCGAACCGGCTGCAGCGCTCGACGTGGTGGAGTTGTCCGCGCTCAACGACAGCGCGCTCGACGTGCCGAGCCAGGCACTGGCCAACGCCACCCGCGAGGTGGTGCGGGTCTGCGAAACGGTCGAGATCATGCTCAAGCGCATCATCGAGCTCTATGAAAGCGCCGACGGCGACAAGATCAAGGCGCTGGCTGCCCTTGACGACCGCGTCGACAGGAAGCACGCCGCGATCAAGCTCTATTTGGCCAAACTGACCAGGAACTCGCTCACAGAGGACGAGGCGCTACGGTGCCAGGAGTTGATCGGCGCCTGCGTCAAGCTCGAACAGGTCGGCGACATCATCGTGCGCAACATGCTGGTGCATGTGAGGAAGAAGTTCGAGCGAGGGCTGGAGTTCACGCCCGAGGGCTGGAGCGAGTTGCTCGCCTTCCATACTTCGGTGCTGGCCAATGCCAGGCTTGCCTTCAACGTACTGGTCTCGCGCGATCCGGAAACCGCGCGCCAGCTGGTGCTGGAGAAGGACCGCCTGCGCGACCGCGAGAAGGAAACCAGCGCCAGCCATTTCGTGCGCCTGCGCGACGGCACCGCCAAGAGCGTCGAGACCAGCTCCATCCACCTCGACACCATCCGCGACCTGAAGCAGATCAACTCGCTGCTGGCGTCGATGGCCTACCCGGTGCTGGAAGAGCGCGGCCTGCTCGGCGGGTCGAGATTGAAGGCGAGCTAGGCCCGAACCAGCGCCGGCAAAATTAGTCTTTGCGCCTCCAGCCATCCGTCGGCTAAGCATCGGCCAGGCCACCGGGAGGAAAATCGATGGACACTCATTCGCGCAGCTTTGCCAAGGCGCTGTCTTGGCGCGCCACAGGCACCATCGACACGATGATCATCTCACTTGTCATCACCGGCAGCATCAAGCTTGCCGCAGCCATCGGCGCCACCGAGGTCGTCACCAAATCCCTGCTGTATTACCTTCATGAGCGGGCGTGGCTGAAAATCCCCTACGGCAGAAAGAATGCCGCTTAGGCTTGGCGGCCGACCGCCCGATCGGAATGAGCCCGATCAAGAAAAGCTAAAGCGGCGTCGACAATTTCTGCATTGCCGGCAAGCACCATCCATGATTTGAGGCGACCTCATTCAAGGATCGCTTCCGCGCCATGCTTCCGCTCATTGCCCTGTTCATTGCCGCCTTCGCCTTCGGCACCACCGAATTCGTCATCGCCGGTGTATTGCCGCAAGTGGCCGATGGTCTCGGTGTTTCGATCCCGACCTCCGGCTATCTCGTCTCCGGCTATGCCGGCGGCATCGCGGTTGGCGGACCACTGCTGGCGCTCGCCACCAAGCGCATTTCCCGCAAAACCCTGCTGCTTGGCCTCACCGTCGCCTTCACGATCGGGCAGGCCGCCTGCGCGCTGGCGCCCGACTTTACCTCGATGCTGCTGCTGCGCATTGCCGTTGCCGTCGCGCATGGCGCCTATTTCGGCGTCGCCATGGTGGTGGCTGTCAGCCTTGTCCCCGAGGACAAGCGCGGCATGGCGGTCGCCGTCATTCTCTCCGGCCTCACCGTCTCCAATGTCATCGGCGTGCCGGCCGGCACCGCGATTGGCAATCTCTGGGGCTGGCGCGCCACCTTCTGGGTGATGTGCGCGCTGGGTGTGGTGTCGTTTGCCGCCATGGCCGCACTGCTGCCGCGCAAAACGGGCGCATCGAGCCCGTCCACCAGCCTTGGCAGCGAGGTTCGTGTGCTGGTGCGTCAGCAGGTCTGGACCTCGCTCATCCTGATGCTGATGCTGATGATCGGCCAGTTCGGCCTGTTCACCTACATCACCCCGACACTGCTCGAGGTCACCCACCTCGACGAGAGCCTGATTCCCTGGGTGCTGCTGCTCAACGGAGTCGGCGCCACGATCGGCGTCTTCCTCGGCGGCAAGCTGTCGGACTGGAAGCTGATGCCGTCGCTGATCACCATGCTTGCCCTGCAGGCAGTGATGCTGGGTGTGATCTATGCGGTCAGTCCCTACCCCGTGCCGATGGTCGTTGCGATTTTCATCTGGGGTGGCCTCAACTTCGCCATCGGCACGCCGATCCAGACCCGCATTCTGGCCTGGACGGCGGACGCCTCCAACCTCGCCTCATCGCTCATCCCCTCGGGCTTCAATGTCGGCATCGCGCTCGCGGCATCGCTGGGCGCTGCCATGCTGAATGCCGGTTACGGCTATCGCAGCCTGCCGGTGGTCGGCGCCGCGGCCATGCTGGTCGCGGTGGCGGTGGCGCTGGCCTCCTACATCTGGGAAGGGCGCAGCCGCGCAGCGCCGCCGCTGCCGGCCGCGGCGGAGTAGCAGCACCGATCGCCATTGGCTGCATCAGACCGGAGCGGGCGCGTGTCCTGGGCTGCCCGCAAGGATCGACACGAGGCTGCGCAGGCCCTGTTCGAGCCTTTCGCGGCTAGCCGCCGCGCCGAGCGCCAGGCGCACGCCGTTGGCGCCATCGGGCATAACGGAAAACTCCTCTGCCGGACTAAGCGCCAATCCTCGCCGCCGTGCGAGATCGGCGAGTTCCAAAGAACCCAACCGCCCGTCGAGCGGATACCAAAGATGCAGGCTGGATGGCGCTGAGGCAAACCCTCGGGGCAGGATCATGCGCGCCACCTCCAGTCTCGCTTGCGCTTCGACGCGCACCGCGGTGGTGATCTCGACGGCAAGGCCATTGCGTATCCATTCGCAGGCAAGGCCAGTCATCAGCGGCGGGGCCATCATCGTGGTCCCGCGGATTGCTTCAGCTATCGGCTCGATGGTCTCGGCGCCCGGCCCCACCAAAAACGCGGTGCGCAGGAACGGGGAGACGCATTTCGCCATCGTCGCGATATGGATGGTGCGCTCGGGCGCCAGGCTTAGGAAGGACGGCGGAGACGCTGCAACCAGGGGGCTGTACGGATCGTCCTCGATGATGGTCAGACCCAGCCTGCCTGCCACCCGCGCCAGATGGCGGCGTCGACCCTCAGGCATGACCAGCGCCGACGGATTGTGCATCGTCGGATTGAGATAGAGGACGCGGGCGCCGTGCCGCCGCACCGCGTCCTCAAGATAGTCCGGCCGCATGCCTTGATCGTCACGTCCCACACCGGCCAGTTCGCGCCTCGTCGTCCTGGCAAGCGCTTTCAGGCCCGGATAGGTCAGCGCATCGGTGACGACGGTGTCGCCCTCGCGGGTTTGCGACAGAAGAACGGCTGCCAGCAAAGCCTGCGCGCCTGAACCGACAACCACACGATCGACCGGCAGCCTGTCGCCGGATGCAGAGAGCCACGCGGAACCGGCGGCACGCTCGGCGGGCGAGCCTGGCCCGGGATGGTAGGCCAGAAGCGCCTCCGCGCTCGAACGACGCAGCAGTCCGTCTATGCCGCTGCGGATCAATGCCGGCAGGCTGAGGCCCGCAGGCGCAGGCGGGATGTTCATGCTCAGATCCAGGATCGGTTCCTCGGCTTCCCCCGGCGTGACGAACGTGCCGCGCCCCGCGGCAGCGTCGATGAGATTGCGGCGGCGCGCCTCGGTGAACGCTCTCGTGACGGTCGTCAGATCGACCCCCAGCAACCGGGCCAGTTCACGCTGCGCAGGCAATCTGTCCCCCGGCTGCAGCCGACCGCTTGAACGGGCGTCGGCAAGCGCGTCGACGATCCTGAGATAGATCGGCCCGGAGCCATCTCCCAACGCGGAAAACCACCCGAACTCGCCGTCACCAGTCATCCTGCTACCGCCTTCATTTCTCAGCTCCATACATTTTGTCGCATTGTATGCATACAATCATGATACTAGTATGTATCACGGACCTCAAGGCCGGATGAGAGTGCCCTTTGATGAGGTCGGTTGGAGTGACCATCATGCACGATCACGCGCACTATCCCCCGCTTGTGCCATGGCAAGTCGGAATTCGCGGCCGTTGCCCCCGCTGCGGAGAAGGCAGGCTGTTCAACGGGTTTCTGACGCTTGCGCCAAAATGCGAGGTTTGCGGGCTCGACTACTCTTTTGCAGATCCGGCCGACGGCCCTGCCTTCTTCGTGATCTGCTTCGCCTGCGTGCCTTCCGTGCTGTTCGCCGTCTGGGCGCAAGTGACCTTTGAACCCTCCATGTGGTTCCATGTCTTCGTTTCTTTGCCCATAGTTTTTGCCACATGCATTCCACCCCTGCGGCCCCTCAAGGGTTGGCTGGTGGCAAGCCAGTTTTACCACAAGGCGGAAGAGGGTAGGCTGGCCAAGCCCGGCGAATAGCGCCTGACCCGCGCGCTACAAATCGATCCGGAACAACAAGCTCTCGGCGCCGCCATACACGGCGTCCTTGGTGAACGGCCCGACTAGCCGGCCGCCATTGGCCAGCACCACCTTCTGCGAGGCCGGATTGTCGAGGTCGGTGGTAAGCTCGACGTAAGACAAGCCGACCGCCTTCGCCTCGGGGAGCATCAGCCGCAGCGCTTCGGTGGCATAGCCGCGGCCGCGCTTCCACGGCACCACGGCATAGCCGATATGGCCGAGAACATGCGACGGCAGCGCCGATGTGCCTGTCTGCCAGCGAAAGCCGATGGAGCCGGCGGCCTCGCCGTCCCAGATCCAGCGCCGGAAGCCGGGCAGCCGCGGCACTGTCGTGCCGTCGGGCAGAGCGATCGGCGGCCCCTTGGCTTCGGGATCGTCGAGGCTTGCGAGGAACGCCACCGGATCCTCTTCGATCGCCACAAGCTGCTCGCGCGTTGCCTCTTCGAGCCGCACATTATCCGGCGACCAGCCGCGCTCGAGCGCGGCCTTGTAGGATGGCAGGTGTTCGAGCGCGGGTTTGACGATTTCGATCATGACGACAGACGGCTTGGCGTCCGGCCCGCAAGCCGGACGTAGCGAGAGACAATACCTACTGCAGCAGGCCTTTGACGATGCCGCTCGCCTTGCCGAAATCCATCTGGCCGGCATATTTCTGCTTCAGCGCGGCGATCACCTTGCCCATGTCCTTCTGGCTCGCCGCACCCGTGGCTGCGATCGCCTCGCGGGCCGCCGCCGTCACTGCGGCGTCGTCCAGCTGCGTCGGCAGGAAGCCACGGATGATCTCCATCTCGCCGCGCTCCTGCGCCGCCAGTTCCGGCCGCTTGCCGTCCTCGAAAGCCTTGGCCGATTCCTCGCGCTGCTTCACCATCTTGGCCAGGATCTGCAGGATCTCCTCGTCGCTGGCCGGCTCCTTGGCCGAGCCGCGATTGGCGATGTCGCGGTCGTGGATGGCGGCCTGGATGAGCCGCAGCGTCGGCAGCCGGTGCTTGTCCTGCGCCTTCATCGCGGTCTTCAGGGATTCGGCGATTTTTGCGCGCATGATGCTTTCTCCTTCGAACGGCGCGGACAATAACCGCGGCGAACTCGTAAAGCAAACGCGCCAAGCCTCTGATATCGTTCGACGAAACAAATGTCCACCGTTTTGGCCCGGCATCATTGACCGCTCTGGCGCCTTCCCCTATGTACTCGGCCTTGCATAAGACAATGAATTGATGCGCGCAGGCTCGAGAAATCGGCCGCGCCGTTTGCTGCGCCGATGGCCCGCCATCGAAGCGCGCAACCTGACAGGAGCGCCGCCATGGCCGAGATGACGCCCGGACTGACCCCGCCTTGGGTAACCGAAAAGCCGACCGCCCTTCTGGTGCTGGCCGACGGCACCGTCATCGAGGGCCGCGGTCTCGGCGCCACCGGTTCCGCCGTTGCCGAAGTCTGCTTCAACACCGCACTCACCGGCTACCAGGAAATCCTCACCGACCCGTCCTATGCCGGCCAGATCGTCACCTTCACGTTCCCGCATATTGGCAACATCGGCACCAATGACGAGGACATCGAAGACTTGAACCCGGTCGCCCGCGCCGGCGCCGTCGGTGCAGTATTCAAGGCCGATGTCACCAACCCGTCCAACTACCGCGCCGGCACCGGGCTCGACAAATGGCTGAAGAAGCGTGGCATCGTCGCGCTCTCCGGCATCGACACCCGTGCGCTGACCGCGCTGATCCGCGAAAAGGGCATGCCCAACGCCGTCATCGCGCATGCGCCCGACGGCGTTTTCGACCTCGACGATCTGAAGCAGCGCGCGGCCGCCTGGTCCGGCCTGATCGGGCTCGACCTCGCCAAGGAAGTCACCTCGGGCCAGTCCTCGGTCTGGCGCGAAACGCCCTGGGTCTGGAATGAAGGCTTTGGCGAACAGGCCGAGCCGTCGATGCACGTCGTCGCTATCGACTATGGCGTTAAGCGCAACATCCTTCGCCTGCTTTCCGGCCTCGGCGCCAAGGTCACCGTGGTGCCTGCCAGCACCGGTTCGGAAGAGATCCTCGCCATGCAGCCGGACGGCATTTTCCTCTCCAATGGCCCGGGTGATCCCGAAGCCACCGGCGACTATGCCGTGCCGGTGATCCAGGACCTGCTCAAGACCGACATTCCGGTGTTCGGCATCTGCCTCGGCCACCAGATGCTGGCGCTGGCGCTGGGCGGCAAGACCGCCAAGATGCATCAGGGCCACCACGGCGCCAACCACCCGGTCAAGGATCACACCACCGGCAAGGTCGAGATCGTCTCGATGAACCACGGCTTTGCCGTCGATGCCGACTCCCTGCCCGAGGGCGTCGAGGAAACCCATGTCTCGCTGTTCGATGGTTCCAATTGCGGCATCGCGCTGACGGGACGTCCGGTGTTCTCGGTCCAGCACCACCCCGAGGCCTCGCCCGGTCCGCAGGATTCGCACTATCTGTTCCGCCGCTTCGTCAATTTGATCCGCGAAAAGCGCGGCGAGGAACTGCTGGCCGAGCGGGCTTGAGCCTTACGCCACTGGCCGGCCTTCGCTGGCCTCCAGTATGGCGAACCATTGCTGGCGGTCGAGCACGATATCGATCGCTTTGACCATGGCCGCCAGCCGCTCCGGCTTCATCGTGCCCAGCACCGGTACCAGCCGGGCCGGGTGGCGCAACAGCCAGGCGATGGCGACAGCAGCGAGATCAGCCACGCCGGATTCCGCCGCCACGGCCGCGATTGCTGCCCGGACCCGCGCCTCGCGCCCCTCCTTGCCGGTGAACAGCGAGCCGCCGCCGAGCGGCGACCAGATCATCGGCGCGTAGCCGAGGCGCTGCGCATGATCGAGACTGCCATCGGTCAGCGCGTTGGTTTTCAGCACCGACATTTCGATCTGGTTGGTGGCCAGCGCAAACGGCAGCCGCGAGGCCAGCAGATCGAACTGCGACGGCGTGAAGTTGGAAACGCCGACCGCCCTCACCTTGCCGGAGTTGACCAGCCCGGCAAGGGCTGCCGCGGTCTCGTCGGCATCCATCAGCGGATCGGGCCGATGCAGCAGCAACAGGTCGAGATAATCGGTGCCGAGGTTGCTTAGCGAGCGGTCGACCGAAGCGGTAATGTGACCGGCACTGGTGTCATAGTGCTTCAGCCGGTTTTGCGGCCGGTTGTCGGATGCCAGCATGATGTCGCATTTCGAGATCAGTTCGATGCTGTCGCGCTTGCCCTTCCAGCGCGACAAGCCGGCGCCGAACGCCGCCTCCACCTCGTAATTCCCGTAGATGTCGGCATGGTCGAAGCTGGTCAGGCCGAGATCGACTGCGTTGCCGATCAACCGGGCGACCTGATCGGCATCCGGGCGGGCGGCACTGTCGAGCAGGCGCCAGGCGCCGAACACCAGGCGCGACAGCGACACACCGTCCTTGGTCAGCTTTATGCGGCTGTCGTGGCTCATACCTGTGCTCCGTCTTCAGCGACGCCGGTGGCGGCGCTTCTCACCGCCGCCGGCCGCGCCACTTTCGTCACAAAGACGATAACTGCAAGCGTGAGGAAACACGCGCCGAGCAGATAGGGCGCGCCACCGAAGACGACCGGCGCATTAGGCCCGGTGAACCAGGAAAAGATCGCGGTATAAAGCAGCGGCGTGATGATCGAGGTGATCGAGAAGATCGAGGTCATCGCGCCCTGCAATTCGCCCTGCGCCGAAGGCGGCACCTTGGCGGCGGCAAGGCTCCTCAGCGGCGGATCGGCCAGCGCTTCCAGGCAGCCGACGACGATCACCGCATAGATCATCCAGCCTTGCGAGGCGAAGGCGTAGCCGAAGGCGCTGGCCGCAGTGAATGTCAGGCCGATGACCGCCGTCCTCCATTCGCCAAGTTTTGGGATCACGCGCGGCAGCACCGTCGCCATGACGATCGCACCGCACAGGCCGAACGCGCCGAGCGAGAAGCCGATCTGCTGCTCGCTCCAGCCATAGCGATAGTTGGAAACGAACGACCACACCGCCGGATACATCATGTGGCCGAGCGTCATCAGGAAGAAGGTCAGCCCGATCCACCCTATGCCTTTGTATTGGCGCATCTGCAGCAGCGTTCCGACCGGGTTGGCGCGTTTCCATTCGAAGCGGCGGCGGTGCTTTTGCTCCAGTGTTTCCGGCAGGAAGAACAGCGCGATCAAAAAATTCACGAAGGCAAGCCCGGCGGCGAAATAGAACGGCACGCGCGGCCCGAACGTGCCGAGCAGCCCGCCCAGCACCGGCCCGATGACGAAGCCGACGCCGAAGGCTATTCCGAGCAGGCCGAAATTCTTGGCCCGGTTGTCGTCGTTGGAGATATCGGCGATGAAGGCCGACGTCGTCGAATAGCTGGCGCCCGAAATGCCGGCCAGCACGCGGCCGATGAACAGCATCGGATAGGACCAGGCGATGGCGCAAATCAGATTGTCGATCGAGAAGGTGAGCACGGAAGCAAGCAGGATCGGCCGCCGCCCGAAGCGATCGCTCAAGCCGCCCATGATCGGCGCGAAGAAGAACTGCATCGCGGCATAGACGAAGAACAGCCAGCCGCCCTCGATCGCCGCTTCGCTGATGCCGACGCCGCTCAATTCCCTGAGAAAGGCGGGCAGCACCGGCATGATCATGCCGAAGCCGATAATGTCGAGCAGCAGGGTGGTGAAGACGAGCGCAAGGCCCCGCCTGGCGGTTTTGGGGTCGATCATGATGGCGTCTGCTCCCTGGGACCGCCCTTGGGCGGGCGCTCGTTATAAGCGAGGCGTCACTTTGGAACAATAGGAGAACGCCTTAGGCGTTCTCCTCCTGACATCTGTTGCCGGTGATGAATCGGTCCGCCGACGGATGCGCTTTCAACCGCTGTCGGCTGAAACTTGCGAGCGCCTCAGATTGGACCTGTCAGCGTGTTGCAATCCGACAGCTTGCCGCTCTTGTAGCCGCGCGCCAGCCAGGTCTGCCGCTGCTGCGAGGTACCGTGGTTGAAGCTTTCCGGCACGACATAGCCCTGCATCTTTTTCTGCAGCGTGTCGTCGCCGATCTGCTTGGCGGCGTTCAGCGCCTCTTCGATGTCGCCTTGTTCCAGAATGCCCTTCTGCGCGGTGAAGTGTGCCCACACGCCGGCGAAGCAGTCTGCCTGTAGCTCGATGCGCACCGACATCTGGTTGGCCTCGGCCTCGCCCATGGACTGCCGCATCTGGTTGAACTTGGGCAGGATGCCGGTGAGGTTCTGCACATGGTGGCCGACCTCATGCGCGATCACATAGGCCTGGGCGAAATCGCCCGAGGCGCCGAACTGCTGGTCGAGCTGCTGGAAGAAGGTGGTGTCGAGATAGACCTTGTGGTCGCCGGGACAATAGAACGGACCGGCCGCCGTCGAGGCGGAGCCGCAGGCCGAGCGGATTTGCCCGCTGAACAGCACCAGCTTCGGGTCCTCGTACTTCAGGCCCTGTGACTGGAAGATGCCGGTCCAGGTCTCTTCGGTCTCGGCCAGCACCGTCGCCACGAACTGCTTCATCTCGTCGGAAGCAGGCGTACCGGCACCCTCGTCCTGGCCGCCGCTGTTGTCGGTGATCTGGCCGCCGCCGCCCGGCAGCACGCCGCCGCTGTCGCCTGTGCCCAGGATCTGCGATGGATCGAAGCCGAAATACCATCCGGCCAGCACCACGAGGATGACGAGCAGGATGCTGCCGCCGCCACCGGTGCGGCCGCCGATCGGGACGCGGAACTGGCCAGGGCTGCCGCCGCCGAAACCACCGCCGCCGCTGTCGCTGCGCTCGTCCTCGACATTGTCACTCTGACGGCGGCCCTTCCAGAGCATGGCAACTCCCCGTGATGCAAATTCCCGGCAGACCCGGCCGATGGTATGGCCCGGTCCGACCCAACAAACGAATATCCCAATGGTTGCACCAAGTCACAGTATTTTTCGGTAGTGTCTCAGTTTGAAATTTGCGGAAACGCCTAATTCGTTTGGTCGGCGCGAAGGCGAAGAACGTTTCGGCCATGAAGCAGCCGGTTGACGGCGCTGGCGACGTGTGGACGTGGACCGCCTTGGATAGCGACAGCAAGTCTATCATTTCCTGGCTCGTCGGCGGCCGTGATGGCGAATACGCGCCGGCCTTCATGGACGACGTCAAGGAACGTCTTGCCAATCGCGTCCAGCTTACGACGGACGGCCACCGCGCCTATCTCAATGCGGTCGAGGAAGCCTTTGGAGCGGACATCGACTATGCGGTGCTGATCAAGCAGTATGGCGAGCCGGAAGGCAAGAAGACCTCGCCAGAGCGCCGCTACAGCCCCGCCGTCTGCACTGGCGCAACCAAGACGCGGATTGAAGGCAATCCCGATCCGGTGCATGTCAGCACGTCGCATATCGAGCGCGCAAACCTCACCATGCGGATGACAAACCGTCGCTTCACTGGCGTATCCGCCACGTTGTGGTCGATGGACGATCTTTGCGAGAAGATGGACGCCGGAGCGCCTAAGCCGGGTCCGCGCGGACCATACAAAAAAGGGGCCTAAGGCGGAGCTTCGACGGTAATCTTGATCGAGGAATAGTAAGCCGCAACATTGGCAATGTCTTCATCGCTCAGGTGCTTGACGACCAACGACATCATATAACTCTTGCGCTCCCCGGCCTTGTAAGCCATCAGCGAGTGGACGAGATAGTCGTACTTCTGCCCGGCGAGATTGGGCGCTTCGCCACCGCCGGTCAGAGCTCTGCCGAGGCCATCCTTGCCGTGGCACGACTGGCATTTCACCGTGACTGTCCGGCCGGCGATGCTGTCGCCTGCTGCCTGCGCAGATGACGACGTGACCACGAGGGCAACCACGCCAAGGATCAAGCCACGCATACTATGCTCCGTGAATTGCTCCGTAGATCGGACGACAAGGCACCCTACACCCGGCGAGGCGGCATAGCGAATCTTCCATGGTCGAAGTCGGAATTTCAAACTGAGACACTACCTATTTTTCGCGCCGCCGGCATCGCGGCTTCGCGCTCTGGTCGAGGCGGCCTGCGCGCTGTAGCATCCGGTTCGAACGGGGGTATCAGGGGCTTGCGGACGATCGGCCGATTTCTGTTGCTGGCGGTGCTGTTGTGCCTCGGCTCATGGCCGGTTGGCGCCGTCACGCTCGATTCCAGCGTCGCCGTCACCGATCCCGACACATTGCAGGCGCTCGAGCGTGGCGGCCTGTCGATCAGCCGCCTGCTCGGCCCGGCGCTCGGCCTCACGCGTGAGGTCGACAATCGCGGCCTGTTTTCGGTGCGTGCGCTGACCCCGGTGCGCAACGCCGTAAAGCAGGAGATCGCCGACGAACCGGCCGGCAGTCCCGACCCCTATGTCGCCGCTATGGCCAAGTCGAAGGACCCCAGCCAGAAATTCAACCCGAAATACATTGACGATGACGGCTCGACGCTCGACCTGACCGGCGTCGTCAACCGCATGGACCGCGGCTATCTCGGCCACACCGAATGCGGCGAGATCAGGCTGATCTACCGCTTCCACTATTCGGTGGCGGAGAAGCCGGCGAAGGGAAAGCCAATCGGGGGAAAGACTGCCCAGCGCATTTCATCGCGCCTGCCGCTGACCATGAGCCTGGTCTTCAATGCCAAGCCTGGTGAGGCCCGCGCCCGCGCATCGAGAGACCGTCCAAGCGCCACCGCCGTGTCGTGTGCCGATGTGGCCAAGCGCTGGCTGGCCGCCGGCCAGAAAGATCTTGCCCCCGATCAGTTGGCGGCGTGGCTGCGCTCCGACGAAGGTCCGCTGTCGAACGCCATGTTGAATTCATCGCAGATCATGCGGCTCGAACTCAACATGCAGGTTCTGCGGCTGTCGGCCTCAAGCCGGCGCGATTTCGGCGGCCACGCCGAATATCTCCTGAAAATCTTCAAATGGGATCCGGCGACGTCCACCTTCCAGGAATCGAAGATGGAGAACCAGATCGACAGGAAGATCGTGCTGGCCGACCGGCCGGCCTTCGCCAAATGGCTGCTGACCGACCGCAACATTTACGACCTCGACCGCGGCCGGCTGGTGATCGACGACAAATTCCTGGCGACGAGCGCCGTCTCGGTCGCGCCGGGCGGCATGGCCAGATCGCAGAACAACATCGCCTATGGGCTGCTCGACGACGCCGATGTCGACAAGGCGCTGCAGGACTATGTCGCCAGGGGCAACACGCTGCGCAGCGTGAAATCGGTGGCCGGCTTCAATCTGCGCCTCAACGAGATGTCCTGCACCGGCTGCCACCAGACGCATGGCATTGCCGGCTTCCACTATACCGGCGCCGACCCTTCCAGCGAGCCGCGCCGCAACGCCGTCTTCGTGCCGGGCTCGGCTGTGTTCTTCGCCGACCTGCCGCGCCGACGCGCCATCGTCGAAGGCTTCGCCGCCGGCGGCCATCCTGATTTCACCAAAGGTTTCGCCGCCCGTCCGGATACCAAATATGCCGAGGCGCTGAAAGGCACCGATCTCTACAATGGCTGGGGTTCGATCTGCTATCGCGGCGAGGATCTAAGCTTCAAGGACTGGAGCTGCGGCGCGGGCCTGCGCTGCGCCGGCGTCCATGAGAGCGCCATCCATCCGGGCTTCGGCACTTGCGTCAGCGAAAAGGGCACCGCGGTCGGCGACCCCGTCGAGTTCGGCGAGATCAAGATGTCGACATGGGGCAGCGACCAGTATTGCCGCCTGTCGCCCGCTACGGCGAAAGCCTGCGCCATCGATCCGGCGCGCGACAAGAAACCGGTGATCAAGCTCGCCGGCTACGGCGCGGCGCGCCAGCGCTACGACAATCCCGAGCAGAAGACCGGCGGCTTTCCCGGCGGCATGCTGCGCAAGGCGAGCTGCGAAAGGCTTCCCGACGAGGCAAGCTGCGGGCGGCTGGCCAAGACCGGCTTCAACGACTGCATCGCATCCGGCAAGGACCACAAATTCTGCACCAGCGAATTCACCAAGACCGCTGGCCTGCGCGCCTGCGACAAGGCGCACCCGTGCCGCGAGGACTATATCTGCACCGCCGGCTACGACGATCTGGCAGAAGCCAAGCCCGACAAGGGCACCTGCATCCCGCCCTACTTCATCTTCCAGTTCCGCGTCGACGGCCATCCGCGCAGTTGGGTGCAGGACACGGAGGAGTGAGAATCATTGGCGTCGATTGAACGCCGATCTCTGGCGGGCGGGCCGGCCAGTCCGTCAGGGATTGGGTGTCGCACAGGTCGGACCGTCCGACTGCAGGCATGGTTCACGGCCGGAACGGTCAACCAGGAAACTCTCAATATAGCCGCCATCGGCTTGCGTGACGTAGACGGTTTTTCCATCCGGCCCGCCGAAGGTCAGATTGGTGGGGTTTGTTGCCGATAGTTTGATTTCGCGCACCAGAGTACCATCGGGCGCAAGTTCAGCTACACTGCCTTTGGTCGGACGGGTGACAAATATCTTGCCGTCGGCATCTGTCCGCAGCCCGTCCAATTCCCCAGAATCAAACTTCTTGACCAGATGCGCCGACGTCAGTTTCGTGCCCTGCAACGCATAGGCCCACACTTCTCTGGATTGCGATTCACTGACGTAGAGCGTCTTGCCGTCGGGGCTGAGATCTATGCCGTTGGTCGTCCCCATGGTGCGATCGCTGGACATGACCACACCGCTGCCACTTCCGTCTGGCTTGCGCTCGATGCGCCAGATCTGCCCGGATCGGTGGGCAAAACTTGGGTCGCTGGCATAGAGCGTGCCGTCGGCAGCAATCGCCAGATCGTTCGGTTGATTGAAACCGCTGGAATGAAAATAGACATCCGCCTTGGTTTGGCCGGGCTTGATAACCAACACGTTGTGCTTGCGGTAGTCGGCGACGTACATGCGACCGTCCCGGCCGAAGCGGATGCCGTTGCCGATACTGCCGGTAGGAAGCTTGGCGAAAAGTTCAGATTGCGTGGCGCCAGGGCGCAGCCGGCCGATTGTCCCCTTTTGATTATAGTTGACGACGAACAGGTTTCCGGCCGCATCAACTGCCGGGCCCTCGATGCCCGTGGTGTATTCGCCTTTTGGAGTCAGCCGGCTGCTCGAAAACAGAACCTCTTCCGCTGCAGCCGAAGTCAGACCGAGAACCAGCACGGCCACGCAAATTTCGACCCGCCGCATGTCGTCCCCTCGCAAGAAGCATCCCGATTGCTATTTCAATGAATCACAAATCTGCGGCTTGGCTCTTATCAACGCCTGAATCTGTGAAAGCATTGAGTCACATGCCGGCAGGATTTGCGCCTTCCTGGTCCGTATTGGACCGAACTCGCCCTTTTTTCCGCCGCTTGTCCTGAGCAGCACAGCCGCGTATTCAGTGGCAAAGCCCGGGCAGGATTTGGTCAATTTCTGCCAGTCGGCCCCGGTGCCGCTTCCCCATGTCTTCGCATCCCACGCGGAGCAGCTCACGTGATCGCTGAAAACATCAAGTAGGCATCCTTTCTGGTCGGCTTTGGATTTCGAGAACAAATCCGACATCGCCTGGCTGTGTATGTGCCCGCCCCACCATGTCTGAAACAGTCCTGCTTCTGCCGTGTCGGCCGAACTGAAGTCCGCGCTCCGGTCCCCGCCGACACAATATCTTCCAGACGATTCTCGCATTCCGAGACCGATCAAAAGAGCATAGGCGTGCCTTAGAGTATCGGCTCCATCGGTTGCATTCGACATGCCAAGGCTCTGAAACTTGGCATCGTACCAAGTCAAGGCGTCGCTCCTGTCAGATCCTGTGCCAGGAATTCCGCGCCGCGGCAACAACTTTCACATCAGTCCGGTCAGGCTGACATACGGCTTCCGCAAACACCATCGCCATGCCACGAAAATAAGCTTTCTTGGCAACACCCATGTCTTGCCAATTGGTTGCGGCACATGTCGATTCTGCCGCAATCTTCCCAATCTGATCTTCTTCCGACGGCTCTTGACTGCGGGCCGAAAAACCAAAAAGCATCGATACCAGTATGCTGCCGACGAAAACTATATGCTGTCTCATTACTCCCCCCATTTTCACCAACTATAGCATGAAATCGAAGACAGTATCGACACGATGTTGAAAGCACGCAAATTTATTTGGAAACTTAGAGTGCATACGGATTGCGGCCTTGTCGACACGCATACATTGTACGGCCTTGCCTTGCTCAACCTGGCAGTGCTCCTGTGTTGGCGTCAACGGGGGCAATGCCGCCCGCCCTGCTGGCCGAGCTCAAGACGAGAGCCTACCATCGTCCATTTGGTGCCGGGCGCAGCACTGCTCGCCGACGCCCTGCCGATACCGGTTTAGCTGCTGGAAATTTCAGCTCTTCTGCTTGGCGCCGGCGCTCTTGCCGTCCGAACTCTTGGAGCGCTCCTCGAAACGCGCGGCGCCCTTCTCTAGCGGCCGGCCGGTTTCGGCCTCGGTCTTGCGCTCGTCCTTCGCGGCCGCCTGCTTCAATCCCTTGGCAGCCTGCTTGCCCTTTGCGGTCGGTGCCTGGTCGACGCCCATGGTTTCCTCCTTGTCGCGTGACGCGATCTCAGGAGCAACGTGCGTCGGATGCGGAGGTTCCGGTGGACTTTGGTCCGGGGTCGGCGAGCCTTAGCGCGGCGCGATCATCGCCTTGCGGAAGGCTTCGAGCGTCTCGGCGCTGACATGATGCTCGATGCCTTCGGCATCAATGCGCGCCGTCTCGGCGCTGACACCGAGCGAGCGCAAAAAGGCCTCCACTGTCTGGTGGCGGATGCGGCTTTCCTCCGCCACCTTGCGGCCGGCATCGGTCAGGAACACGCCGCGATACGGTTTGCGGGAGACAAGCCCGTCGGCGCACAGCCTGGTCAGCATCTTGGCCACTGTCGGCTGGGCGACGCCCAGCCGCGCCGCGATATCAACCTGGCGCGCCTCGTTGCCGTCCTCGATCAGGTCGGCGATCAGCTCGACATAATCCTCGACCAGCGCGCTGCGGCGCGCTTCGCGCGTATGCCGGAAGCCTTCGGAATGGACATCGGCATCCGGAAGCGGCTCCTCGCGTCGAACCGGTTTATGCTTCAGCGCCAATACCTGTTCCCTCTTGGCTTTCGACAAATCAATCGCCCTTTGCCATTCATAGCACGGGCTTAACTGTTCCAGCCGTTTATTTGCATTCCATGGCAGGCGCAACCGGCGTTTGCGATCACCCCCAGCGCGTCCATCACCTGCCCCAACAAGAAGCACATACAATGAAATATAGCCTATTGCATAATGTTGAGCCCTGGCATAGATAGGATGACATCAACCAATCCATCCAGTGGAAAGCCCTCCATGTCCGAAGCCGACGCAACCGTGGGATCAGCCTGGCGATTTGACAGGCCGGAGGACAATCCGCCGAGCCTGCGCGAGGTGAATTCCACGATCGCGGTGCCGCAGACCGGCGTCTGGTTCCGCCGCCTGTTCGCCTTCATGGGACCGGGCTACATGGTTTCGGTCGGCTATATGGATCCGGGCAACTGGGCGACCGACCTCGCCGGCGGCGCGCAGTTCGGCTACACGCTTTTGTTCATCATCATGCTGTCCAACCTGATGGCGATCCTGCTGCAGGCGCTTGCCGCCCGACTTGGCATCGCCACCGGCCGTGACCTCGCCCAGGCCTGCCGCGCCTACTATCCCCGCCCGGTCAGTTTCGTGCTGTGGATCGCCTGCGAGCTCGCCATCATCGCCTGCGACCTCGCCGAGGTCATTGGCACGGCGATTGCGCTGCAGCTTCTGTTCGGCATTCCGCTGATCGGCGGCGCCATGCTGACGGCGCTCGACGCCTTCATCGTGCTGTTGTTGATGAACAAGGGCTTCCGCTATCTCGAAGCTTTCGTCATCGCGCTTCTGATCATCATCTTCGGCTGTTTCGCCATCCAGATCTTTGCCGCGGCGCCGCCGGTCGGCTCGATCCTGCATTCGATGTTCGTGCCGTCGACGGAGATCATCACCAACCCGGCCATGCTCTACATCGCCATCGGCATCATCGGCGCCACCGTGATGCCGCACAATCTCTACCTGCACTCCTCGATCGTGCAGACACGCGCCTACGAGCGGACCGAAAAGGGCAAGCGCGACGCCATCAAATGGGCGACGACCGACTCCACCATCGCGCTCATCCTGGCGTTGTTCGTCAACGCTTCCATCCTGATCGTCTCGGCTGTCGCCTTCCACGGCACCGGCCACCAGGACGTCGCCGAGATCGGCCAGGCCTTCGAACTCCTGTCGCCACTGCTTGGCCTCGGCATCGCCTCGATCCTGTTTGCAGTGGCGTTGCTCGCCTCCGGCCTCAACTCGACCGTCACCGCAACACTTGCCGGCCAGATCGTCATGGAAGGCTTTCTGCGCCTGCGCATTCCGCAATGGGCACGCCGGCTGCTGACGCGCGGCATCGCCATCGTCCCGGTGGTGATCGTCACCGCGCTCTATGGCGAAAAGGGCACCGGCCAGTTGCTGGTCTTCAGCCAGGTGATCCTGTCGATGCAGTTGCCCTTCGCGGTCATCCCGCTGGTGCAGTTCGTCTCCGACAAGAAGAAGATGGGCAACCTTGCCATTCCGCGCGGCGTCGCCGCGCTTGCCTGGGTGGTCGCGGCGATCATCCTGGTGCTCAACTTCAAGCTGCTCTACGACACCATCTTCGGCGTCGGTTGATTTTTCTGCTTCTTCCGAGCGAGACAAACCGGCGCTTCGCGCTATTTTGTAGCGCATCATGACAAGTGTCGAAGACGCAAGAAAATTCTATGCGCAGCTGATGGCGGCCAGTGCCGGCTCGGCCGATCCGCGCCTCGAAGAGGCTTTCGCCGCAGTGCCGCGCGAGGCCTTTCTTGGTCCCGGCCCGTGGACGGTGGTCGCCGGCCGGGCGCTCATCACCGGCAACGGCAAGATCATGACGCCGAGCGCCGATCCGGTTCACATCTATCAGGATGTGCTGGTGGCGCTCGATGCCGACAAAGGCATCAACAATGGCGAACCCTCCCTGCACGCCATGTGGATCGGCAGGATCGCCCCCAGACCGGGCGAGGCCGTCACCCATGTCGGCGCCGGCACCGGCTACTACACCGCCTTGCTGGCCCGGCTGGTTTCGCCTGGCGCGGTCACCGCCTTCGAACTGGAGGCCGACCTTGCCGCCAAAGCGACAAAGAACCTCGAAACCTATGACAATGTCATCGTCATTCACGGTGATGCCGTCACGAGCGATCTGCCGCCATCCGACATCATCTATGTCAACGCTGGCGTCGTCGCCCCACCGGTTAGATGGCTACGGGCGCTGAAGTCTGGCGGCCGTATGATCTTTCCCTGGCGCCCGGCCCAGAGCGTCGGCCTTGCGGTGATGGTGACCCGCACCGACAAGGGCTTTACCTGCGACCCGTTCATGCGCTCATGGTTCATCCCCTGCGTAGGCGCCTCGGTCGCCGGCTCAGCGGCTAAAATCCCCGACCTCCAGCAAGCGGCGCGAAGCCGCTCCATCTGGCTGACATCAGACAGGGCGCCGGACCGGACCGCCACTGCTGTCATCGGCGACGTCTGGTTTTCGTCGCAGGCGCTTGGCGGCAGGCGACAGCGGCAATAGGTATCGTTTTTTGCCGTTACCTGTCGGATGGCCGCTGACTTGTGCGTCCTTGGATCGAAGTCCGGCCCTGACGGCGCGGACCAAAGAGAAGGAAAAATCCAATGCGAAAGATCATCGCCGCCACCTTCGTCACCCTGGACGGCGTCATGCAAGCACCAGGTGGTCCCGAGGAAGATCCGGTCGGCGGCTTCGAGTTCGGCGGCTGGACCTTCCATTATTTTGACGAAGTGGCGGGTGTGGCGATGGATGAACTGTTCTCCAAACCTTTCGCCCTGCTGCTCGGCCGCAGAACCTACGACATCTTCGCGGCATACTGGCCTTACCAGAAAGATCCGATCGGAGATGCCTTCAATCCTGCGACCAAATATGTGGCGACGAATCGGCCTGACACACTCACCTGGGAGAACACGCAATGGCTTGGCGACGATATCGTCGCGGCGTTGCGCCGCCTCAAAAAGGAGGATGGACCTGACCTGCTCATCCAGGGTTCGGGCGAGCTTATCCAGACCTTGCTCGCCAACGGGCTGATCGACGAGATCCGGCTGATGATCTTCCCGCTGCTGCTGGGCAAGGGCAAGCGGCTGTTCGATGGTGGCGCGATGCCGGCCGCCTTCAAGCTCGTCAAGTCGCAGGCCACGACCACTGGCGTCATCATGGCGACCTACGAACGATCAGGCGAGGTCAAGGTTGGGTCGTTTGTCACGCAGGAGCCGTCCGACGCCGAGCTCGAGCGACGTAGGAACTGGAAGTAAGATCACCGATCATAGCGCCAAGCTGGAACACCCCTCATCCGACCTCGCTTCGCGAGGCCACCTTCTCCCACAGGGGGAGAAGGGGGAGCCTGGCGTATACGGCTCTGCCTATCTCCAGCATTTGCAATTAGTGGTAACCTGCGTGCGCCTTGCCTTCTCCCCTTGTGGGAGAAGGTGGATCGGCGCGTAGCGCCGAGACGGATGAGGGGTGCTCCAGCGAAGTGCGACGCCTAAGCCGCCACCGCCCGCCGCGCCAGTCCATCCCTGATATACCGCGCAAACTCCTGCGCCGCCGGGGCCGCGCCAAATCTCGGCAGATGCAAATTGATAGAGAAATTCGGCAGCGGCGGCAGGCCGGCATCGACAGGCAGGATGTCGAGGTCGGCCGGCACGGTGGAGGCGAGCCAGGTGGTGACGGCGAGGTCGGAGCGCACCGTGGCCGTCGTGGCATCGATGTTGCCGTTCTCGAACACGGTGCGCCATTCCAGCCCGTGTTCGTTGAGTGCGGCCAGCACCACCGGGCGGAAGGCGCAGGTGTCGGCGACGATCGACACCGGCAGCGGCCGTTTGGCGCGGGCAACGCCGCCCTTGGCCCCGACCCAGACCAGCCGGTCGATGGCAAGGCACTCGCCGGCCGTCGGGCCAACCCGTTCCTCAATGACGGCAAGATCGATCGTGCCGGCCGCAAGGGCAGCGGTAAGGTCCGGCGAGGCAGCGCAGAGCAGCGATATCTCGACCCGTGGATAGGCTTCCGAATAGGCCTTCAGCACCGGCGCCAGCAAGGTGCCGACGAGGTCGTAGGGCACGCCGAGCCGCACCTGGCCGGCAACCTCCGTGCCCGCCATCTCGGCCCAGATCTCGTCATTGAGGCCGAGCAGCCGCTTTGCCTTGCCGAACAGCCGCTCGCCAGGCCGCGTCAGCCGCAAGCCGCGCCGGTCGCGCTCGAACAGGCTGCAGCCGAGCGCCTCTTCAAGCCGCTTGACCTGCTGGCTGACGGCGCCTTGTGTCAGATGCAGCGCATTCGCCGCCGCCGTCATGCTGGCCTTGTCGGCGACGGTGACGAAGGTGCGGATCAGCGCCGTGTCGAGGTTTCGGATCATGGCTTGCATTATATCTGCTAATGCCAACCATCGCAAACATTGCATTTACTGAAGGTGGTACGCGGCTACGATGGGCAGCCCACCGAGGAAGCCCGTATGTTCGAGCCCATCATTCCCCTTGTCGTTTTCGCAATCATCGCAACCGGCACGCCTGGCATTGCGACCACGCTGTCGACGGCCTCCGGCGCGCAATTCGGCTTCCGTCGTTCCGTCCCGCTTATGACGGGCAGCGCCACCGGTCTTGCCACAGTAACGGGAGCCGCGGCCGCCGGGCTCGCCGGACTGCTGCTCGCCGTGCCATCGCTACAGCTGGCGATGAAACTTGTCGGCTCGCTCTATCTCGTCTGGCTGGCGATCAAGATCGGCCGCGCCGGGCCGCCCAATCTCGATGTCACGATGGCCAAGCCCACCAGTTTCCTCAGCGGCGCCGGCATCCAATGGTTGAACCCAAAGGGCTGGGCGATGGGTCTGGGCGCCGCGGCTTCGTTCGCAGCACTTGCCGACGGACCGGGACAACTCGCACTGCTGCTCGGCTCGACCTTTGGCCTGGCGGCCGCGGTGATGTTGTCCATCTGGTGCGTGGCCGGCATGGTGCTGGCACGGCTGCTCAGGACCGAATGGCAATGGCGCGCGCTCAACATCGTGCTGGCGCTGGTGCTGGCGGCGTCGATCATTCCGATGTGGCGGGGGGCTTAGACGCTCCAGTTCCTCGCCCCCACGAATGTGGGGGAGAGGTGGCTCGGCGAAGCCGAGACGGAGAGGGGGACTGGCGCGACGACGGCGGCCAGGCTCCCGCAAGACATCCGCCCTACGAAGGCCCCTCTCCGGCCGCTTCGCGGCCACCTCTCCCCCGCTTTGCGGGGCGAGGAACCCAAGTCCTGTCAGCTCAAGCCGCGTAGCGGGCAGCCGGCTTGTCGGCGTGCAGGCTGCCGTAGAAGGCCTGCCTTGCGCCAAGGAAGGTGTCGAGCTTCTCCGCATCGGCAAGCGCTGGCACGGTGACGGCTTCGCCCCGGGACAGACCAACGAGCGCGGCATCGACCATGTCGTCGGCGCTCATGATGATT
The DNA here is from genome assembly GCF_056403855.1 of Mesorhizobium sp. P2_E7. NCBI lineage: Bacteria > Pseudomonadati > Pseudomonadota > Alphaproteobacteria > Hyphomicrobiales > Phyllobacteriaceae > Mesorhizobium > Mesorhizobium sp. P2_E7. The sequence continues at coordinate 2,532,461 of NZ_JBFUER010000001.1, forward strand.
TCCTTCGGCAGCTGGTCGATATCGCTGCCGGCAAGCTCCCAGAAATCGGTGCGGGTCGCACCCGGCAGCACTGCCTGCACCTTCACATTGGTGCCGGCAACTTCGCGGTGCAGCCCCTCGGTGAAGTTGACGACATAGGCCTTGGTGCCGCTGTAGATGCCGCCGAACGAGGTCTCATAGGCGAGCACCGAGGCGATGTTGATGATGGCGCCGCGGTTGCGCGCCAAAAGCCCCGGCAGCACAGCGCGGGTCAGGCGGGTCAAGGCAATGACGTTGACCTTGATCATGCGCTCGGCCTCGTCGGCGTCGGCGGTTGCCACCACGGCCTGGCCGCCGATGCCGGCATTGTTGACCAGCAGCGTCACGCTGTCGTCGGCTGCGATCGCCTGCTCGACGCGGCGCACATCATTGTCGTCGGCGAGATCGGCGGCAATCACGCTGACCTTGCGCTGGTAGGCATAACGAAGCTTTTCAGCCAGTTCCTCGAGCCGGTCGGCGCGCCGCGCCACCAGCACCAGATCGTAGCCCTGCCCTGCCAGCCGGTCGGCATAGACCGCGCCGATTCCCGCCGATGCGCCGGTGATGACTGCCGTGCCCTTGTTGTCCTGTCCACTCATTGTCCTGTTCCTTTTGGTGCTGCCCGGCGAGACGGAAATCTCTCATCCCGCCGCCTGATTTCCGATTAGTGGCATATACCACTATCGGGGAAATAGGCATATGCCACTATCTTGTCAACGGAGGCGACAGAAACTATTTCTGCGGCAGGCCGGCAGACGCTTTTGTCGGCGAGGAGCCGTGATGACCAAGACTGCGATGCCGGGATTCAGCCCTTGCAACAACGCCACGCTGCGGCGCGCGGCGCGCAAGCTCAGCCGCTTCTATGACGATGTGATCGCGCCTTCGGGCCTGAAGGGCACGCAATACGGCCTGCTCTACCAGATCTATGTCGGCAGCGAGCCGGCGATGGGCACCATTGCAGAAGAGATGGTCATGGATCTGTCGGCGCTCGGCCACACGCTGAAGCCGCTGATCCGCGACGGCTATATCGAGACCTTCGCCGACAAGGACGATCGCCGCATCAAGCGTGTGCGGTTGACAAGCCAGGGCCTCGCCAAGCTCGAAGAGGCGACGAAATTGTGGAGCCTTGCCCAGCAGCGTTTTGAGGACATGGTCGGCAAGGACCGGGCGGCAGAGCTGCGCGCCATGCTGGATGAAGTCGCGGCGCTGGATTACGAAATGCCGGCGGCCGCCCTTCAGGACTGAAAGAGCGGCCGCCAGTAAGGTTCTACAAGCAGGTTACTCCGCCGGCACGGCGACCGGGCGGGCCGCCCAGCGGCCAGCCAGCACCACGCCAAGCCCGATCAGCGGGAAGATTGCGGCGATGAGGCCGAGATCGGCCGGCACGCCGTAGCGCAGCACGGCACCGCCGACCACCGCGCCCAACGCAACGCCGAGATAGAGCGCCGAGGCGTTGAGCGACAGCACGATGGGTGCTGCGTCGGGCGCCAGCTTGATGATGCGGCTGGCCTGCGCCGGCGGGAACGCCCAGCCGACCATGCCCCACGGCACCATCATGGCCATCAGCACCGGCCCGGCGATGTGCTGCGGCAGGAAGGTCGGGATGACCGAGAGCATGACCAGCATCGCCGCACTCAGCGCCAGCGACCAGCCGACGGTGCGCGTCGCACCGAACCGGTCGGCAGCCTGACCGCCGGCAATGTTGCCGATGACGGCGCCGACACCGAAGGCGAGTAGCATGCCGGGCAGCGCCAGCGGGCTCAAACCGCCGCTCTGGATGGCCAGCGGTGCGATGTAGGAAAAGACCGAGAAGGCGCCGATCAGGGCCAGAGCCGTCGTCAGAAGGATCGGCATGACGCCGGGGCGCAGCGCCGCGGCCAGCCGGCGCCGCAGCGGCAGCCTGGTGCCGACGATGCCGTGCGGCAGCCGGTACCACAGGATTGCGCCAACCAGCGCGCCGAGCCCGGCAATGGCAAAGAAGGTACCGCGCCAGCCGGCAATCGTGGCGACCAGCGCACCGAGCGGCGCGCCGAGCGCAACCGCCACGGTGGTGCCGCCGACAACGACGGCAATGGCGCGCGCCCGGTGATGGTCATCGACCAGCGCCACCGCCGTGCCCTGCGCGGTCGCCGCAAACAGGCCCGACGACAGCGCCATGATGATACGGGCTATGAGCAGCAGTTCGAAGGAGGAGCTTAGTGCTGCCACCAGATTGCCGATGACAAAGAACACCAGCGTCCACAGGATGACGCGGCGCCGGTCCCATTCGCCGGTCAGCGTCGCCAGGATCGGCGTGCCGATCGCATAGGCGAGCGCGAAGGCGGTGATCAGCGTGCCGGCGAGCGGAATGGAGATGCCGGCGTCGCCGGCGATATCGGGCAAAAGGCTGGAAATGACGAAGCCTTCGGTCGAGATCGTGAACGATCCGAGCGCAAGCCAGAAGAGGCGCTTGTCCATTGGGGGTGTCCTTAGTTCAAAAGTTATTGAACAATTGGACATAACAGGGCATGATGTCAATGAAGCCAGGCGAAAATAGCTGAAGCCTGCTGACAGCCCTGTGTCAGGACAGCCATTGGGCCAATCGCGAAACGGAGAAACAGTGTGTACGGGCACCGAAAGAGCCACGCGTTGAAATCGCCACCGACTGTGCTTAGTTTCGGGCCATGACCTTGCCGCACCCCAACACAGACCAGATCAGCCTGCCGATCGTGCTCGCCGTGCTTGGCGACCCGACCCGGCTCGCCATTGTGCGCTATCTCGCCAGCAAGGAAGGCCTGGCGCTGAACTGCAGCCAGTTCCTCGACTTCGGCTCGAAGACCAACCTCAGCTATCACCTCGCCAAATTGCGCGAAGCCGGCGTCACACGCGCCGAAGTGGTCGGCACCAATCGGATGATTACGCTGCGCCGCACCGATCTCGACGCCCGCTTCCCCGGCCTGCTCGACAGCGTCATTGCCGCGGCCGGAGACGATCCCGCCCTGCCCGCGGTTGGCGGTCACGACATCGAACTGCCGGCCTAACCGGTTCCGAAGTCAAGTTCCTAGCGCTGCCAAAAACCGATATGCGGCGCGAGAAGTTCCTCGTCCATCTCGGGGAAGGGCCCGTGGACCTCGACCGGCTTCTGCCCGGAGGCGAGGACCGTGCGCGACGAGAGGTTCATCGTAGGATTCGCGGCGTGGTCGCCAGTCAGCGCGAGAAGCTTGGTCTCCTCGTAGCCATAAACCAGCCGGCCGATATTGGCCCAGTAGAGCGTTCCGGTGCACATCGCACAGGGCTCGCCGGTTGTGACCAGCGTGCACGACCAGAGGAATTCCGGCGGATAGGCGTCCGCGGCACGCCGGGAGAGCTCTGTTTCGGCGTGGCGCACGGTGTTGATGTTGCCTTGCCGCATCAGGATGCGATCGTCGGGGCCGACGAGCACACAGCCGAAAGGATGATGCCCGTGCGCGGCAGTCTCGCGCGCGACGTCATTGGCGGCGCGCAGGTGGGCAACCATCTGGTCGCGGGTCATCGCCTGGTCCCTCCAAGGCTGTCTTGAGCAGATCTTCCCCCAGATGAACTCTGGAACGGCGTGGACGCTAGCAGATGGAGTGCTTCCACAAAAGCCACGGGTCGTGGCTGCCGGCTGTCCCGAACAATCTCAAGGGCTTGATACCGAAGGCAGGGGCTTGATAACGAAGACTGCCGCAAAGCCTCTAACGCGGCTGCACCAGGGAGCCCGCCGCATGCGCATTGCCGTTCTCGCCGACATCCATGGCAATGTGCTGGCACTGGATGCCGTGCTCGCCGATCTCGAGCGGCGCGGCGGCGCCGATCTCACCATCAATCTCGGCGATTGCGTCTCCGGGCCGCTGTGGCCGCGTGAGACGTTTGAGCGGCTCGAAGCGCTCGACCTGCCGACCGTGCGCGGCAACCATGACCGACGCGTCGCCGTCGATCCGGCCGACGACACGATGTGGGCTTCCGACCGCTATGCACAGGAGCGGCTGACATCAGCGCAGCGCGAGGCGCTGTTCGCTTTGCCTTTCATGCTGGAGATCATTCCCGGCGTGGTCGCTTTCCATGCCCGGCCCGACCATGACGAGAACTATCTGCTCGATGCGATCGTCGGTGGCCAATTGGTGCGGGCGCCGCTTGCGGCTATTCAGCGACGGCTGGAGCCGCTCGACCCCACCTGCCGCATCGTGCTGTGCGGACACAGCCACCGCCCGGAGCTGATCCGCATTCCCGGCGGCCCCGTCCTATTCAACCCCGGCAGTGTCGGCGCCCCCGCCTATGACGACGACACCCCGCCGGCGCATGTTTCGGAGCAAGGCAGCCCGCATGCGCGCTACGGCTTCGTTACGCTTGGCGACGGACCGGACCGTTTCGAGACCATCGCCGTCGACTACGACCACGAAGCGGCGGCCAGGCAGGCCGAACAGGCGGGACGGCCGGAATGGGCGCATGCGCTGAGAACCGGCTTCATGCCGAAATCCTCCTGGCAAGGCTCCGTGTGACCGCGCAGCTGTGCCCTGCCTCCGCCTCCAGGCACCAAAGATCGGACGCATTTTCGGACTTACATGGCGCCGTATCGTCCCTTATAAACCGCCCTCGGCATGCAGCAGACATGTCGCGGCAAAGGTACAGAGTATCCGTGCACGGCCAATGATGAGGCGCATCGTTACGCTCCGAACAAGTTTGCATGCGCTGATTGCCGCTCCGCTGCTGACGGTGGCGTGGCCGGCAGTTGTCCCGGCCCATGCCGAAGAGGCGCCCTTCATCTCCATCGTCACCGGCCTTGCCCCCGACGACCTGCTCAACATCCGCGCCAAGCCATCGCCGATCGGCAAGACCGAGGCGCGGGTGGCTGCTGGCGCGAGCGTGCGCAACCTCGGCTGCAACGACATTGACGGACATCCCTGGTGCAAGGTTGTTTCAGACAATCCCAGCGCCACCGGCTGGGCGCCGGCGCGCTATCTCGTTCCGGTCAATCCGGCGACCGTGCCTGAATCCGACCAGCCGGCGGATGCGCCCACTGTCGCCACGGCCACCGATGCCAACCCGGACGCCACGACGCCTTCCCCACCGCCCGCACCTGCGCCGCCGCCTGACCTGACGCAGCGTCTCGGCGGCACGGATCCAGGCGCGCCAAAGTCCGCCGCCGAGATCGGCCAGACCGCGATGGACGATGCCTATGGCATGGCGTTCGCGGCGATCGAGCCCTCCCCTGCTCCGCCCGCGCCCGGCATCCCCTGCGCGCGCCATGTCGGCGAGCCGATGACCCAGTGCCAGATAAGCGTCGCCCATACCGGCGGCGACAGCGCCGTGACCGTGACCTGGCCGGACGGCGGCGCGCGCATCATCAGCTTCCATGGCGGCTTGCCAGCCAGCTCCGACTCTGCTGACGAACTCCGCTTCACCCGCGAAGGCAGCTTGAACATGATCCGCATCGGCATCTCCGAGCGCTTCGAGATCACCGATACGCTGGCGCTCGGGGATTAGGTGTTAGGCAGTAGGGAATAGGCAGTAGGCACTTCAACTTCGCCTAATCCCTACTGCCCAATCCCGACTGCCTTCCTTGCATTTTCGGGGTTACATCTCCCAAAACTCTTCCCTATAAGGCCCTCCTAGCCTGATACCAGAATCGCAAGCACAACCGGCCGGGTCTTCCCGTCCCGGTTTTTCGTGCAAGCCGCTCGCCGAACGGAACTCATAACGATGCCAAGACGCACCGACATCAAGTCGATCCTGATCATCGGGGCCGGCCCCATCGTCATCGGCCAGGCCTGCGAGTTCGACTATTCAGGCACCCAGGCCTGCAAGGCGCTCAAGGAGGAAGGCTTCAGGGTCATCCTGGTCAATTCCAACCCGGCCACCATCATGACCGACCCGGAATTGGCCGACGCCACCTATATCGAACCGATCACGCCGGAAGTGGTCGCCAAGATCATCGCCAAGGAGCGCCCCGACGCGCTGCTGCCGACCATGGGCGGCCAGACCGCACTCAACACCGCTCTGTCGCTGCGCCGCATGGGCGTGCTCGAACGCTACAATGTCGAGATGATCGGCGCCGACGCCACGGCAATCGACAAGGCCGAGGACCGAGCGCTGTTTCGCGAGGCGATGAAGAAGATCGGCCTGGAAACGCCAAAGTCGATGCTGGCCAACGCCACCGACGTCAAGAACACCGACCGCAAGATGCATGAGGCCGAGCGCGCCGCGCTCAAGGCCGAGGCGCCTGCCGATCTCGATGCCGCGCTCGACGCGCTGGAAACCCGCTGGAACCTCGGCGAAGGCGACCGCAAGCAGCGCTATATCAGCCACGGCATGGCGATCGCCGCCCAGGCGCTCGACCATGTCGGCCTGCCCGCCATCATCCGCCCGTCCTTCACCATGGGCGGCACCGGCGGCGGCATCGCCTACAACCGCGCTGAATTCTACGACATCGTCCAGTCCGGCCTCGACGCCTCGCCGACCACCGAAGTGCTGATCGAGGAGAGCGTGCTCGGCTGGAAGGAGTACGAGATGGAGGTTGTCCGCGACAAGGCGGACAATTGCATCATCGTCTGCTCGATCGAGAACATCGACCCGATGGGCGTGCATACCGGCGACTCCATCACCGTCGCCCCTGCCCTGACCTTGACCGACAAAGAATACCAGATGATGCGCAACGCCTCGATCGCGGTGCTGCGCGAGATCGGCGTCGAGACCGGCGGCTCCAACGTGCAGTTCGCCGTCAACCCGGCTGACGGCCGCCTCGTCGTCATCGAGATGAACCCACGCGTCTCGCGCTCGTCCGCCCTGGCCTCCAAAGCGACCGGCTTCCCCATCGCCAAGATCGCGGCCAAGCTCGCCGTCGGCTACACGCTGGACGAGCTGGAGAACGACATCACCGGCGGCGCGACGCCCGCCTCGTTCGAGCCGTCGATCGACTACGTCGTCACCAAGATCCCGCGCTTTGCCTTCGAGAAATTCCCCGGCGCTGAACCAGTGCTGACCACCGCCATGAAGTCAGTCGGCGAAGTGATGGCCATCGGTCGCACTTTCCAGGAGTCTTTGCAGAAGGCGCTGCGTGGTCTTGAGACTGGCCTGACCGGTCTCGACGAGATCGAAATCCCCGGCCTTGGTCATGGCACCGCGCCCGCCAGCCACGTCGACGACCGCAACGCCATCCGCGCTGCGCTCGGCACCCCGACCCCCGACCGGCTGCGCATGGTGGCGCAGGCGATCCGCATGGGCACCTCGCTCGAAGACGTGCACGCCATGTGCAAGATCGACCCGTGGTTCCTCGAACAGATCGCCGGCATTCTCGCCATGGAAGCCCGCATCCGCGAGCACGGCATTCCGCAAGACGCCGTCAATCTGCGCATGCTGAAGGCCATGGGCTTCTCCGACGCCCGCCTCGCGTCGCTGACGAAGACCGACACCGAAGTGATTCAGAAGATTCGTGAAAAGCTCGACGTTCATCCGGTTTATAAGCGCATCGACACCTGCGCTGCCGAGTTCGCCTCGCCGACCGCCTATATGTATTCGACCTACGAAGTGCCCTTCGCCGGCGCGCTCGCCAACGAGGCGCAGGTCTCATCGCGCAAGAAGGTTGTCATCCTCGGCGGCGGTCCCAACCGCATCGGCCAGGGCATCGAGTTCGACTATTGCTGCTGCCATGCCGCCTTCGCGCTGCGCGACGCCGGCTACGAAGCGATCATGATCAACTGCAACCCTGAGACCGTGTCGACCGACTACGACACCTCCGACCGGCTTTACTTCGAGCCGCTCACGGCGGAGGACGTGCTGGAGATCCTGCGCGCCGAACAGGCCTCGGGCGAACTGGTCGGCGTCATCGTCCAGTTCGGCGGCCAGACGCCGCTGAAGCTCGCCGATGCGCTGGAGAAGGCCGGCATCCCGATCCTCGGCACGTCACCCGACATGATCGATCTCGCCGAAGACCGCGACCGCTTCCAGAAGCTGCTGCACAAGCTCAACCTGACCCAGCCGAAGAACGGCATTGCCTATTCGGTCGAGCAGGCCCGCCTCGTCGCTGGCGAGCTCGGCTTCCCGCTGGTGGTGCGCCCGTCCTATGTGCTCGGCGGCCGCGCCATGCAGATCATCCATGACGAGGGCATGCTACAGTCCTATTTGCTCGACACCGTTCCCGGCCTGGTGCCGGAGGACATCAAGCAGAAATACCCCAACGACAAGACCGGCCAGATCAACACGCTGCTGGGCAAGAACCCGCTTTTGTTCGACACCTATCTCTCGGGTGCCATCGAGGTCGATGTCGACTGCCTCTGCGACGGCACGGCGACCTTCGTCTCAGGCATTCTGGAACACATCGAAGAGGCCGGCATCCATTCGGGCGACAGCGCCTGCTCGCTCCCTGTTCACTCGCTGCCTTCGGACCTCGTCGACGAGCTGGAGCGCCAGACGGCGGCTCTCGCCCGTGCGCTCAATGTCGGCGGGTTGATGAACGTGCAATATGCGATCAAGGACGGCACGGTCTATGTGCTGGAGGTCAACCCGCGCGCGTCCCGCACCGTGCCCTTCGTCGCCAAGACCATCGGCCGTCCCATCGCCAAGATCGCCGCCCGCATCATGGCCGGCGAAAAGCTGGAAGACGCCTTCGCCCACTACGGCGCCATGCCCGACCCCCGCAATCCCGGCCACATCGCGGTCAAGGAAGCTGTCTTCCCCTTCGCCCGCTTCCCCGGCGTCGACATATTGCTCGGCCCGGAAATGCGCTCGACCGGCGAGGTCATGGGCCTCGACCGCGATTTTGCGCTCGCCTTCGCCAAGAGCCAGTTAGGGGCCGGTGTCGACCTGCCACGCTCCGGCACGCTGTTCGTCTCGGTGCGCGACGAGGACAAGGCCGGCATTCTGCCGGCGGTGAAACGCCTTGCCGGCCAGGGCTTCAAAGTGCTCGCGACATCCGGCACCCAGCGCTTCCTCGCCGAAAACGGCGTCGACGCCCAGAAGATCAACAAGGTGCTCGAGGGACGCCCCCACATCGAAGACGCCATCCGCAACCGCCAGGTGCAGATCGTCTTCAACACCACGGACGGCCAGAAGGCGGTGTCGGACTCCAAGTCGCTGCGCCGCGCGACGCTGATGCAGAAGGTGCCGTATTACACGACGCTGTCGGGTGCTGCGGCGGTCGCCGAGGCGATTGCGGCGCTGAAGGCAGGGAGCCTCGAGGTCAGGCCGCTGCAGGAGTATTTTGCCTGAGGTGATTGGCTCCCTTGTCCCTGTTCTACGGGGAGAAGATGCTGGCAGGCAGATGAGGGGCAGCGATGCACCTGATATGTAGCTTTGCCGTAACCTGCTGGCATCCGTCAATTTGGAAGTTTCAATTTCCCTTGCTTCCAGAGGACCCGCAGTCGGTTTCTAATGTTCATAGCAACCTGACCAGCATTCAATTGATCGTATCTGGAACGAGTATCCATCAGTCCGTTGAGGCGAGCGATCTCATGAAGCGCTTCAATATCTGCCACGCCCTCAGATTGTTTGTAGTGAGGAGCAATCGTCGCTTCCCATTGACGATTCTCTGGTCGCTTTGACCATGCATCGCGTTGATCGGTTGTAATATCCATTGCCTACCCTCCCTATCGTTGGCTCAGATTAGGTTGAACAACAAGCTCTCGTCTGGCGCCATATGACCATCTCATATCGATTGGTCTCGATCCTCCTCCAAAAATTTAGCGTAGATGCCAGTCCCAAAACCTGGCTTACCATCCTTTGACTCAAGGGATTTCGACAAAAGAGCACAGACATGCTGCAGACAAATTATCGGGATTCTTGAAGTGTCATTCTCATCTCGCCAAATATGTGTTCCTCCATATATTGGGCGAACATCTTCTTTATCATCATAACAATATTCGATCGAGCCTCTATTCACTCCAAGTATCGGAAGAGTCCAAACTACCGCCACATCAATTTCTCTTGGGTTCTTCTTCTTACTTTCGAAATCGTCAATCAGAGAGGAGAATGCGTATTTGAATTCGAGTACCTTCCCAATACCGTCGACGGTATTTTCTGCATCTCTTCGTGAAAGGGGATCACTATAAAGATCAGTACCCTCGCCGTGATTGATGTCCAGCAAGCCATCGTATCGCGCCGACCCAGATAGCGCCCTAACCCGATAGCCTTTTAAAAACTGCTTAGCTATCATGGCGCCGAACAAATATATCACATCGTTTTCACTGTCAGGATCCACCTCTAGCGGAGATGGCGATTCAGCAAGTTTGAACAGGTGCCGTACAATGGACTGCTTAGACCGGGTCTCAACACTCGATAGCCATGCGGACAGGTCTGTCGCAATGTCTGGGCGGTCTTTTATCCGCATAGCCCATCGAAACTCACCTACGACAGTCATCATGCGAACTCCAATCTTTCTAACTACTTCAGCTACCGCTTCATTAGCCGGTATCTTTCTGCCGACATCGAGCTCCAATCTAGAGAACCCGATAACACAATGAGCCTGACGCCCTAGACCTTGATTGGACGTGAGGTCAAAATCCAGGGAACGTCCTTGTGGAACGCCATCCACTGAGAGCTTAATGCCATATCGGATAGGCGCGGCGCGGCAACCACTTCGATTATTTATTTCCTTCAGAACATCCGTCGAATAGGCAAAGAATATTTCGACAAAATCAAGGTGGTCTTCTATAAATTCCACCTCTTCGTCGGTAAAATCGATCTTCGGTTCGATGCTCAAAATTTGATCTTTTGTGAAAAATTCTCTTACGGCCTGATACTTTCGATTGTGGCGGGTTTTCGAATGATCCGGGGTATTTTCTATATCCTTGATTGAATGCGCGACCTTCAGAACTTTATGCGGAAACGGATATCCCAACTTCTTCTCTTGCGGACTCCACTCCCCCATCCGCCAAGTTGAGGATTGAACATCTCCATCTCCCCGATCCAGCACAAACTCAACTTCGATCTCGATCCCACCAACGGTTTGGGTACGCCCCAGAGAGGTACGGCAGCAAAGGAAGAAGGCCCAATGCTCAATTTCTAGATTTGCGTCATCCTCTTTCCGAACAACATAAGTTAGACTTGAAGGTTTCCATGCCGTGTCAAAATAGTAGACGACGGCAGTGCCATGTTCAGCTGAATTACGGTCGATGACAGCCTGAGGGGCGTCGAAACTTCCATTCACTATGGGCAACGGAGACGTGTCATTTAGGACCCACTGAAGCGAGCCTACAATACCAGCCGAGCTCACGATCCCCGTTGGATCTACGGTGCGGAAGCTTATTCGATTGGACGCAGCGAAGAAAAAGGATGCCCCAACTCCCTTGTAACCAACGGTCTTGCCCATCTTCTTCAAAGAAGAAAAGCCAGGAGCAGTGAATTTTGCTGCAGTCTCGGGACTCATCCCGATGCCATTGTCTTGGACGGCAAAATAGTGAGACTCGTTGCTTCTTCGGCCGAGAAATATCGTAAGCTTTGGAGATTTTCCTTGATAGAGGCCTGTATCAAAGGCAGTACGTATCGCGTCTAAGGCATTTTGAACTATTTCGGTGAAAACGTCAGCTTCGTCAGCGTACGAAGTAAGCAGGTTTCTAAGATCTCGTTTTTTAACAATCCTGTTCTCATCTGGGGTCATTTGAGAATTTAGACCAAAAACATCAAGATTCACTATCCACCCCCGTTTGCCTTACGGCTCCACATCTTCCCCAATCGACCATAGCGAGAGCGTCTGGCGATCGCAACGTCGGTGACAACCAACGAAGGGGTTTAGGCCACCCTTCACTCCACCGCCACACACTCAATCTCGATATCAAACTCCATCGGCCATGACGCCACGGGGACAAAACTGCGCGCCGGCGGATTGACGCTGAAGTACTTCGCATAGACCCGGTTGATGGCGTTGTAGAAGCCGGAATTGACGGCGTAGATACGCACCATCACCACGTTTTCCAGCGAGGTGCCGGCCGCTTCCAGGCAATGTTTCAGCGCCTTCAGCGACGCCTCTGTCTGGGTCTCGATGTCGCCGCGCACCATCTCGCCGGTCACCATGTCCACCGGCGGCGTCGCCGAGATGAACACGAAGCCGTTGGCCCTTACCGCCGTCGAGCACGGTAGCCCGAGCGCCCGCACCTTGGCCGACATGACGGGCACTTCGATGACTTCTTTCTTCACTGTGATCTCCCTTTGTTTGCAGGGAGCTTATCCCGGCGCGGGCGGAACGCCAGCGCCGAGCCATGGTCCAGAGCTCACCCCACCGCCACACACTCGATCTCGATATCGAACTCCATCGGCCATGACGCCACCGGCACGAAGGTCCGCGAGGGCGGGTTCTCTGGGAAGTGCCTGGCGTAGACGCGGTTGATGGCGTTGTAGAAGCCGGCATTGGCGGCGTAGATGCGCACCATCAGCACGTTTTCCAGCGAGCTTCCCGCTGCTTCCAGGCAGTGTTTCAGCGCCTTTAGCGATGCCTCCGTCTGCACCTCGATGTCGCCCTTGACCAGTTTGCCGGTCAAGAGATCGAGCGGCGGCGTGCCGGAGACGAAGACCAGCCCCGCCCCTTTGGTCACCAGCGACAGCGGCACGCCAAGCGCCCGCACTGCAGCCGACAGCACCGGCACTTCGATGATTTCCTTGGGCATGATGGATCTCCTTTGGTTGGGAGCGAGCCTATCGCGGCGGCGGAGGAACGCCAGCGGCGTTCTTCCCTTCTCCCTTGTGGGAGAAGGTGGATCGGCGCGATAGCGCCGAGACGGATGAGGGGTGTTCCAGGAAACACCAACGCCTCACTCCGCTGGAACACCCCTCATCCGTCGCCTTCGGCGACACCTTCTCCCACAAGGGGAGAAGGAAAGGCCGGCGCCTCGCTCACCCCTGCCCTGGATACGGCATGCCGTCCTTGTGCAGGAACCGCCCATCCGAACTCGGGCTCATCATGTCGATGTCAGAGCAGGTGATGACATCGTCGGGGTTCCGCGAGCCGACTTCGAGATAGCGCGCGGTCGTCGAGGAGCGGTTGATCATGTGATGGCCGTTGCCGCTGTTCTTGGCGAAGGTCGCGCAGTCGCCTGCCTTGAGCAGCGTCTCGCCGCCATCCTCGACCAGCACCAGTTCGCCTTCCAGCACATAGACGAGCTCGTCCTCATGGCTGTGCCAGTGGCGCTGGCTCGACCATCCACCGGGCGGGAGTGTCATCAGGTTGACGCCGAAATCGCCGAGGCCGCCCGCATCGCCCAGGCGCTGGCGCGTGCGGTTGGCGCATGGGGCGTCGAAGGGCGCGGGGTAGCCCGAGCCTTTGCGCACGGGCACGGTAGACAGGTCGATCTTGGGCATGGCTGCCTCCAAAGTTCTGCATCGCATTGTAAATTATAGCTGCCGCCGAAGCGCGCTTTACCTTCTCCCCCTGTGAGAGAAGGTGGCCTCGCGAAGCGAGGTCGGATGAGGGGTGTTCCAGCTTGGCGATACGCCCGTGTTACAACCGCCTCATCCGCACAGAGAAGGCGACAATCGCCACCGTCTCATTCCTTCCAGCACCCCTCATCCGTCTCGGCGCTGCGCGCCGATCCACCTTCTCCCACAAGGGGAGAAGGTGAAGCCGCCACCCTCAATGACAACACCCATATTGCAGCTGCTCGTGCCAATCCGGCCGCCCTTCCGGCGTGAAATCCATCAAATTCCACAGGATCTCGCAGGGACCGAGGGCGCGGGGGTCCTGGCCGGGATCCGTTGGCGCGAAGCCGAGCTCGGACGACCAGAAATGCCTGATGCCGTCTCCATCGCGGTGAAACACCGACATCAGCGGCAGCTGCGCACCGTCATCGGCCTCGGCGTGGTAGTCGCGCTTGAAGGTATTGCCGGCGGACGAAACGAACCGGATGTTCCTCCAGCCGCGGTCGCGGCCGAGCGCAACCATGTTTTCCAGCGCGGTCTTGGCCACCACGGCGAAATTGAAGCCTGCGCCTTCGAGATGGCCGATGGCGCCGTCGAGCTGGTCGAGCAGCGCCGTGCAGGACGGGCAAGGCTGGTCCTTCCTTGCCAGCTTCGCGGTTTCGCCGCTTGCCGCCACATCACGCGTTTCCTGCGGATGGCGCGGAAACATCATGTTGTAGAGGAGAAGCGAATCCTTGCCCGGTTCAAACAACTCCGACAGTTTTATCCGCGCCGGCCTGCCGTCCGCATCCAGCCCATCGAAGACATAATCCTGCGGAACCAGCCCGCCCGGCGGCAAAGCGCGCCTGGCGACAGCCACGGCCTCCATGGCGCGGCGCAATTCTAGTTCCTTCTGCAGGAGTTTTTCGCGGGCGGTGCGATATCTGGCGGATTCGTTGGGGAAGGTGATCATGATCGTCTCCTTGGCGTCGCGCGGCGTCCCGGCGCGGATTGCTCTACGGCCCAAGGACGTTTCACTGCGATCGGCTCCGACATTTTTGATCCGGGAAACGAGCCCGCCTTGCCGTATTCTTTCGGTCAGCTAGATCTCTGGGGATCAGGGGAGCACACATGCACGAGCAGAACGCCGAAGAGATCGACCTGCGTTGCCCGCAGATCGTCGCCGACAACGCAGCCAGGGGTCTCAGGCTGCGCAAGCAGTTCGGCCGCGGCGGCACCGAGATCGGCGTGGCCCGTGCCACCGAATTGAAGAACCGCGAAAAACTGGCGCCCTCCACCATCCGCCGCATGGTCAGCTATTTCGCCCGCCACGAGGTCGACAAGCGCGGCAAGAACTATGGCAATGAAGACAATCCGTCGGCCGGCCATATCGCCTGGCTGTTGTGGGGCGGCGACGAGGGCCGCGCCTGGGCGCTCGATCTCAAAAAGAAGATCGGCAATGCGCCTGATATCTAAGGGGCGCCTGATATTTGAAGGCTGGCTGTAAACGACTGGCGGGCCCCAAACCCCCGCCTGGGACCCGCCAAGGAGTGGCTGAACACATGCCGGTGCAGCCCCTCCACATCAGCCAGTCGTCGATCCGCCATCGGTCGAAAGGCATGGATGGTGAAGTAGCATCCGGTTGCAGCGGCCTATGTGAAGCAGTTCACAAACCGAAGGATTTCAACAGCCGCTTTTAGCCTTCCCAAGGGACTTGAATCATTCCCAGCCGCTCGTAGAGCCTGAGCGCGGCGGCGTTCTCGACCGTGTTGGTCTTCAGGTCGACATGGGCAGCGCCTCGATCGCGAAAGGCGTTGAAGGCCTGCCACATCAGCGCTTCGCCAATGCCTTTGCCGCGCGCCTCGGGGTGAACGGCGAGGTCCTTCACGAAGGCCCTTGTCCAGCACAGTGCCGCCGCCGCCAGCCTTCCCTTGGCGTCGATGACCAGGAAACACAGCGCCGGGTCGAATTCGGCATCACTGGATATACGCGGCCACCATTCGTCGAACGGGCCATCGGTGCCGTCGTCGAACACCTCGGTCAGCAGCGCATACAAGGGTTGCGCGTCACCATGTTCGAAGCGGCGCATGGCAAAGCCGTCCGGCCAGTGCGGTGCAACGAGTGTCTCGTCGAGGATCTTGCGCAGCCGGATGTCGTTTGGAGCCGGCGGGCGCGGTTCAGGCATGACACTCAGGCGTCGGGCTGCAGCCGGCGGCGCTTGCGGTCGACGCCGAGGCCGGTGGCCTCGAGCAGGCCCTTGCGCTTGGCGTCGAAATAATAACCGGTCTGGTAGAGCCAGTCGGCCTTCCTGGCGTTGCCGTCGGCACACAGCCAGGCGCCGCGCAGATATTTGACCGCGTATTTCAGATTGGTCTCGGCATCGAACAGGCCCTTGGCCGGCCCGACATAGCCCATGCCGCGCGCCGTCGCGTGCTTGATCTGCATCAGGCCCCAATGGCCGTTATTGTAGGCCTTGGGATTGTAGGTGCTTTCGCGGTTGACGACATGGCGCACCAGATCCACCGGCACCTCGTAGAGTGCGGCATATTTCTGGATCAGCTGGTCGATGTCGCCGCGAGCACCGGTGGCATGCTGTTCTGCCGGCGCCGGGTTGAGCGGCGCGGTGGGGAACTGCACCAGGGCAGCCGGGTTCTGCGGCCCGACATAGGCCACCTGCTGCACGCCGGGCAAGGTTTTCTGGCCGCCTGCGGCAGTCGCCGGCATGACAAGCCCGGCGGTCGTGTATGTCTCAGCAGTGACTGGCTGCCCGGCTTTGGCAGGTGCCGGCGCCTGCCAGGCATTGGCGGTCATTGCGGCGGGCATGGCTGCCACCGCCGGCGTCGCGCCGGCAAAGGCGGCGGTCGCGGCAGCCGGTTGCGCGGCGGCATCGAGTGCCGGCGTGGCGGGTGTCGCTTCGGCTGCCTGGACGGGTGTAACCCCTGAGGATTCCGGCAGCACCGAAACCGTGTCGGGCAGCGGCACCGTGAAGCCGGCATCGCTGCCGGCGGCAGTCGCGGTTTCGGTCAGCGCAGGCGTAGCCTTCATCTGCGAAGTCGATTGGCAGCCGCTGAGTGCGGCGGCACCGACGATCACGCAGATCGCAATAAGGTTGAATTTTGCTGGCAAGCCGCGCGGGTCCGGTTTGTCGGGGTGTTAAGAATTTCCTTACACCAGCGATTCCTGGTGAGCAATCGCGGCCGTCAGGTGGTTTTCGGGTGGCGAGAGCTGGGCCCAGATGCCATATTGTTCTGCATATGTACCGGTCGGTATGCCGGTTTTCGCCACTTTGCGGAAAGGAGCGCATCATGGAAACGACATCTTCGATCACAGCCGGCCACGCAGTGTTAGAAACAGTGATCGGCTTCATGGGCATCGCCTGGAGCGAAAAGGGCCTGATCCGGCTCTGCCTGCCCGAAAAGAGCCGCGAAGTGGTGGAGCGTCGGCTGATGCGTCACGCCGGCGTCGCAGCCAATACGACCGCCAACATTGGGCAGCCGCAATGGGTCGTCGAACTGATCGCCTCGATCAAGGCTTATGCCGCAGGTGAAGACGTCGATTTCTCCGACGTGCCGGTCGATCTGGATGGCGTCGACGACTTCCGCCTCGCCATCTACGACGCGGCGCGAAAACTCGGCTATGGCGAAACAACCACTTATGGCGAACTGGCCAAGCGCGCCGGCCAACCAGGCCTGCCGCGCGAAACCGGGGCAGCGCTTGGCGCCAACCCGGTGCCGCTGGTCATCCCGTGCCATCGCATCCTGGCCGCGGGCGGCAAGATCGGCGGCTTCTCCGCGCCCGGCGGCTCGGCCACCAAGGAAAAGATGCTGGCCATGGAAGGCGTGCGCGTCGGCCCGCCACCCCCGGCGCAGGTCTCGTTCGGGTTCTGAAAAATCAGAACCCGAAGCGGTCTAATGACGGCGCAGGAAGCGCCGATGAAAATGGTCGTTCTCGATCCGCTTGCAGAGATAGACCGGGCAGGATCTCGTATCGGCGCTCGGCACATAGGCGCGCTTCCTGACCTCGCCGAAATTGCAGAACGCCTGGCTCTGCACATAGCGGTCGAAGAGCGGCAGGCCCGGCACCCGCGTCGACTGGTAGCGCAGAATCACCGCACCCTGGCGGGCGATTGTGCCTTGCACCCTGTCGCAGCTCATATGGGTGGGGTCGTAGCGCGAAATCGCATGCGCTTCGGCGGCCGCCAGCGTCAGGCAGGCGGCAAGCAGAATGGTTTTCACTATCGCTTTCATGGTCGTCTCCCAAAACCGGACTAACGCCGCGGAGCGTGCCGATCTTCCCGATTGCTCAACGCTTTCATGCGATTGGGGCGGCCTTTGGGCGGCGCCACGGCGGCGCCTTTTTTCGAGCCATCTTGTTTTTGGTGCAAAACCCGCCTATATCAGGTCCATTGATATTTCGGCCGATCGATCCGGGCCTCGCGATCTTCGCGTTTGCTGACGTCTATCTCCAAAATCTCGATACACACCGGCTGAACCTCGGTTCGGTCAAACCAAAGCAAATGCGAGGACTATTCATATGGCAACTGGTACGGTCAAGTGGTTCAATGCCACCAAGGGCTTCGGCTTCATTCAGCCTGATTCGGGCGGCGCGGACGTTTTCGTCCACATCTCCGCTGTCGAGCGCGCTGGGCTGTCGACCCTGGTCGAAGGCCAGAAAATCAACTTCGAGATCGAGCAGGACCGCCGCACTGGCAAGTCGTCCGCTGGTTCTCTGAGCAAGGCAGCCTGATTTAGCAAACAGCGCGCGCCGGACGAGAGTTCGGGGCGCGCGGCAAGTCACGGATGTACTGACAGTCGCGCGAGAAGCGCGCTGGAGTGGAGAGACCCGACCAGCTGGATCAGCAGATAGCTGCCAGCCCGGACTTAAAGCTCCCGATCAGGCTACCGAAAATGGGAAGGCGGGATTTATCCCGCCTTTTTGTTTGTCTGGGGTTCAGCTAGCGGCCGAAGGCCGCAAGCGCGACCGGGCGTCGCGCCCGTTGGCGCGCCCCGTCCGGAGCGAGCCGCGAAGCGGCGGCAAGCGTGAGGACAAAATTAACGCCGCAGATGCAGCGGCACCACCTTGTTGTCAGCGCCCAGCAGCGCCTCGATCGACAGCGGCTGCCGGTTGAAGAGCGTACCTGCGAGCGCCGGGCGCCCGAGGTGATACCCCTGCAGCAGGTCGACACCACCATCCAGCGCGACGCGCAGATGCACGGATTGCTCGATGCCTTCGACCAGCACCTTGGCGCCGCGATCGTGCAGCGACGAGACAAGCGGCCGGAAGAAGCGCTCGGCGGCAGTGTGGCGGCAGAATTCGGCGAACCAGCCGCCGTCGATCTTGACGATATCCGGTTGAAGCAGGTTCATCCGCTCCGCGGTCGAATGGCCGGTGCCGAAATCGTCGATGGCGATGCGAACGCCGTGGCGCCGCATCTCGCGCACCAGCGAGGCGAGCACATGATCGTCGGCGGCCTGCTCGGTGATTTCGCAGACAAGCATGCCGGTGTGCAGGTCGAGATCGCCGAGATGCCGGGTCATCAGCCGGATCTCGGCCAGCGCACGCCCGAGATGATCGTTGATCATCGGGTTGTAGTTGAAGAACAGGTCGAGCCCATCGATGCCGATGTTGCGGAAATTTCTCAGATGCAGCATCCGGCACATCGTTTCGACAAACAGCCGGTCGCCCGCCGCGACGCTGTCGAAGAACACGGCCGGCGCAACCGGCATGGCCGCGCGGTGCGGTTCGATCAGAGCCTCGACGGCGACCGCGGCCAGCGCTCCACCGCGTGGCGCAAAGATCGGCTGGTAGGCGCTCTTCAGCCGAAACGCGCCATGGACGCCATATTCGATGCCCACCTCGTCGGCAAAGATCGCTTCTGCGACGTCACGCCGCCGCTCGCGGTGCCCGGTCATGGCCCGATCCTGCGCCCGAACACCCTGCCCGGCCGCGCTGCAGCGGTCCGCCCGACAGGCGCCTTGACTGGCTCGGCCGCCGCGCCAGGTGCCTGTGCATCCTTGCCGAAAACGCGAAAGCTGGTCGGCGCCAGTTCCGGCTTCGCCAGCACGAAACCCTGTACCATCGAGGCGCCCGATTTCTCCGCCAGCTCAAGCTGCCAGCCCTCCTCGATGCCTTCGAACACGGTGCGGATGCCTTGCTTCTCGAAGTTCGTCACCATGGTGGTCAACAGGGCAAAGCCGGCGCCGGACTCCATCAGCTGCGTGATCCAGTAGGCATCGAATTTGACGATGTCCGGCTTGAGTTCCTTGATGCGGTTGATGTCGGATTCATCGGCGCCGTAATCGTCGACAGCGATGCGGAAGCCATTGGCCCGCAGCGCCTCGACGAAGCTGTAGAGCGTTTCCTGCGACGCCGACTTCTGCTCGGTCACCTCGCACACGATGCGGCGCGGATCGATCCCGGCCTCGTGCAGCACCAGGCGCATGTCGCGCAGCGCGTTGTCGGCGATGGAGCGCTCGGTGAACACCGACGGGTCGAAATTGATGAAGATCGCGGCCTCTTGCGGCAGGCAGGCGCCGGCGTTGAGCAAATGCAGCGTGCGCGTCAGCGCCTCGATATGCAGACGGTCGCCGGCTGGACAGGTCGAGAAGAAATTCATCGGCGATTGCGGCTCGCCGTCACGAAACGGCCGGATCAACCCTTCGAACGCCACCACCGACAATTTGCCCTCCTTGAAGGCGAAGATCGGCTGGAAGGCGCTCTGCAGCGTATAGATGCCCCAGACACCTGAAGAGGTGCCGTCATCGTTGCGGATAATGTGGGCAAGCCCGATGCTGCGCGACAAGGGTCCCTCGCTCCGCGAGACAGGCGAAATGGCTGGCGATCCTGCCGTCAAAGGTTTTAACGGCCGTTGATGAATTTATTCTTGCCGCGGAAGCGCTCTATGGATTGCTTCACACGAACTGGGTGTAAACCCGACGCAGGCGGTGCCCCAAAGCCGATCTTCACAGGCCCTTGATCCCTGGCTCATCCGACAATGCTTGCACTTGGCGGGTTGATGCGACATGAGAAGCGCCGCAGCTGTTCCCGCTGCGTCGACCCTCTGGAGATATCTGGTCATGGCCTTTCTTGCCGACGCCCTTTCCCGCGTGAAGCCTTCCGCCACCATCGCGGTGACGCAGAAAGCCCGCGAGCTGAAAAATGCCGGCCGTGACATTATCGGCCTCGGCGCCGGCGAACCGGATTTCGATACGCCAGACAACATCAAGAATGCGGCGATCGAGGCGATCCGCCGCGGCGAGACCAAATACCCGCCGGTTTCGGGCATCGTGCCGCTGCGCGAGGCGATCGCCAAAAAGTTCAAGCGCGAGAACAATCTCGACTACAAGCCCGAGCAGACCATCGTCGGCACTGGCGGCAAGCAGATCCTGTTCAATGCTTTCATGGCGACGCTGAACCCGGGCGACGAGGTCATCATCCCCCGCCCCTACTGGGTCAGCTACCCCGAAATGGTGGCGATCTGCGGCGGCACCTCGGTGTTTGCCGACACCTCGATCGAGAATGGTTTCAAATTGACTCCCTCAGTGCTGGAAAAGGCGATCACGCCGAAGACCAAATGGCTGCTGATGAACTCGCCGTCCAACCCGTCGGGCGCCGCCTATACGGAGGCCGAGTTGCGCGCTCTGGCCGATGTGCTTTTGAAGCATCCGCACGTCTGGACGCTGACCGACGACATGTACGAGCACCTGACCTATGGCGACTTCGTCTTCAGGACCATCGCCGAGGTCGAGCCGAAACTTTATGAGCGCACACTGACGATGAACGGCGTGTCGAAAGCCTATGCCATGACCGGCTGGCGCATCGGCTATGCCGCGGGTCCGGTGCAGCTGATCAAGGCCATGGACATGATCCAGGGCCAGCAGACCTCCGGCGCCTGCACCATCGCGCAGTGGGCCTCGGTCGAGGCACTCAACGGTCCGCAGGATTTCGTCGCCAGGAACAAGGCGATCTTTCAAGGGCGGCGCGATCTCGTCGTGTCGATGCTCAACCAGGCGCGCGGCATTACATGCCCGTCGCCGGAAGGCGCCTTCTATGTCTATCCGTCCTGCGCGCAGCTGATCGGCAAGAAGACCAAGGCCGGCAAGGTCATCGACACCGACGAAGCCTTCTGCTCGGAACTGCTCGAGGCCGAGGGCGTCGCGGTGGTGTTCGGCTCGGCCTTCGGCCTCGGTCCCAACTTCCGCATCTCCTACGCCACGTCGGAGACGCTGCTGGAGGAAGCCTGCACGCGCATCCAGCGCTTTACCGCGTCGCTGACCTGATCAGGCCGGCCTGAAACAGAAAACCCGGCGTCATCGCCGGGTTTTTTGTTGGCGCCTCATGCTCCGGTATAGGCGGTGCATCCCGCTTTCGCCCGCGATGCGCTCAGCCGCCATACTGTTCAGGCGTAACCGCTTCCATCCAATCGGCATGGACGCCGTCCAGCGCTTCCTGCATGGCGACATGGGTCATCGTCGTCTTCGGACCCGCGCCGTGCCAGTGCTTTTCGCCGGGTTCGAACGAGATGACGTCACCGGCCCTGATCTCCTGGATCGGCCCGCCCCATGTCTGCGCAAGGCCGGCGCCCGCGGTGACATAGAGCGTCTGTCCCAGCGGATGCGTGTGCCAGTGGGTGCGTGCGCCGGGCTCGAAGCTGACCAGCGTGGCCCGCAGCCGCGCCGGCGCTTCCTTCTCGATGATCGGCGTCTGCAGCACTCGGCCGGTGAAATACTTGTCCGGCGCGATGATGGTCGGCACGCTGCCGCAGGCAATGATCTTCATCTGGCGATCCTCAATCCGGCAAAACCTTACCCCTGCCTACCACCCCAGCCGCGGCCAGAACAGGCCGGCTCGGCCGCGATAGGCCTGATAGTCGCCGGCCAGCGGCGTGCGCGAAAACTTTTTCTCTTCGTCGAGCGCGGCAAACACATAGAGGATGGCGATCCCGGCGACCGGCACCACCGCCCAGATCGACCAGGTCGCGATCCCCCATCCGATCCAGAAGACGATGTAGGAGGTGTAGAAGGGGTGGCGGACATAGCCGTAGGGGCCGTCGGTCAGAAGGCTGTGTGGATCGTCGGGTGCGAAGGCGAAGCGCAGCCGCGCCTTGCGCGACGTGGCAATCGCCCACCAGAACAGGGCAGAACTCGCCAGTTCGATGACAAGTCCGGTGAGTTTTGCCGAAACCGGCTGCGACTGGATCCACAGTATGGCGAGAAAGAACAGCGCCGTGGCGACGACCGCCGCCGATATCGCCATGGCACCCGGAGACATGGCCTGCGGTTGGAAATGCGCCCGCATCGACCAGACATACTGGCCAAGCGTCGCGATGCTGCAGATCGAGACAAGAAGATCGAGGACTGGTTCCATTGTCGGGATTCCGCAGTGTCATGCAGCCGGTTGTCGCGCCGGCGGTCGATTTCCAGAAACCCTTTCTTAACCACATGTTTAAAGAACATATAGAGCCCCCGATGCGATGTTGGCCTTCAGGCAAATCTGAAGGTCTAATCCAGCATGAGCGTCACTGATCGCACCATCCGCACGCCGCAGGCCGATTTGCGCCTCAGCCAGTCGTCCGGTTCCGGCATGCCCATCGTCATGATCCATGGCTCGGGCGCCTCGCGCGCCGTGTTTGCCCGCCAGTTCGACAGTCCGCTCGCCGATGCCCATCGGCTGATCGCCTTCGACCTTCCAGGCCATGGCGATTCCTCCGATGCCCGCGACCCGGCAGCCGCCTATACGATTACCGGTCTCGCGCAGACGACGGCCCGCCTTCTCGACGCGCTGGGCATCGACCGCGCCATCATCTTCGGCTGGTCGCTCGGCGGCCATGTGGCGATCGAACTTGCCAGCTTCCACCATGCGGTGAACGGTCTGGTGCTGACCGGGGCGCCGCCGGTGTCGCGAGGACCGCTCGGAATGCTGCGCGGCTTTCACGCCAACTGGGACATGCTGCTCGCCTCCAAGAAGGTTTACTCCGAACGCGACGTCGAGCGCTTTGAGGCGCTTTGCTTCGGCGACACCGCAAGTCCGTCTTTCCGCGAAGCCATAAGGCGCACCGACGGCAGGCTGCGTGCGGGCGTGGCGCGCAGCATGTTTGCCGGCAAGGGCGCCGACCAGAAACAGGTGGTGGAACACGCCCCGTTCCCGGTTGCGGTGATCAACGGAGAGCATGACCCGCTGGTGCGGCTGAGCTACTTCGAGACGGTGGCCTACGCCTCGCTATGGGAGCAGTGCCATATAATACCAGGCGCCGGCCATGCGCCGTTCTGGGAACGCCCGGACCTGTTCAACCCGTTATTGTCGCGCTACGCCGAGGCGGTGGTGAGGCAGACTGTGGCCACGCCGGCGCGCCGCACCCAGGCTCGCTGAAAATCTCCCGACGGTTTCTGGCTCTGGCCCTGTCCGCCTGAGGGCGGCGCGTTTCTATTTTCCTTGCCCTGCCGCCTAACCCGTGGGACGATGGGTTTGGGCAGGTGGCTAAATGAAAACAACCCCGCCCCCGCGACGGTCGAACAGGCCGGCCGCCGCTCACGACAGGGTGCGATCGGCGCAAAACCGTTTCCACTTTTGCTGATCGTACTCCAAGGCCAACGCCTGAGTGGAGGTCAGCCATGGGTACTCGCGCCGGAGGACGACGCACGGGACCGAAATGCATTGCCATAGTCGGTCCCTTTGCAAGCGGTAAGACGACACTTCTCGAAGCCATCCTCGCCCGTACGGGCGCCATCCCCCGCCAAAATCCCGTTTCATCGGGAAGCACAGTTTCGGATCACTCGCCCGAGGCGCGGGCGCACGCCATGAGCGTCGAGGCGACCTTTGCCACCACCGAATTCATGGGCGAGCAGATCACCTTCGTCGACTGTCCCGGCTCGATCGAATTCTCCTTCGAGGCCGAGCCGGTGCTGGCCGCTTGCGACCTCGCCGTGGTCGTCGCCGAGGCCGACGAGAAGAAGATCCCCGCCTTGCAGCTCATTATGCGCAAGCTCGACGATCTCGGCGTGCCGCGCATCCTGTTCCTCAACAAGGTCGACAAGGCAATCGCCGGCGTGCGCGATACGCTGAAGATGCTGCAGCCGACGAGCGCGGCGCCGCTGCTGCTGCGCCAGATTCCGCTGCGCAAGGACAATGTGGTGATCGGTTCGATCGACCTGGCGCTGGAGCGCGCCTACATCTACCGCGAATATGCCGAAAGCCAGGTCGCCGAGATTCCGGGCGACGAAAAGGCGCGCGAGCTGGAGGCCCGCTTCTCGATGCTGGAGACGCTCGCCGATCATGACGACCAGTTGATGGAACAGTTGCTGGAGGAGATCGAGCCGCCGAAGGACGCGGTGTTCGACGATCTGTCCGCCGACCTGCGGGCCGGCGCGATAACCCCGGTGCTGATCGGCACCGCCGAAAAGGGCAATGGCGTGCTGCGCCTGCTGAAGGCGATCCGCCATGACGCGCCGGATGTGGAGGCGACGCGCAAGCGGCTCGGCGTCCCGGACGGCAACCAGACCGTGGTCCAAGTGATGAAGACCATCCACACCGCGCATGGCGGCAAACTGTCGGTGTCGCGCGTGCTCTCCGGCCAGGTCGCCGATGCCGCCGAGCTTTATTTGTCGAACGGCGAGACAGCGAAGGTCTCGGGCATCTACAAGATGCTCGGCAAGGACCAGTCCAAGCTCACTGCCGCCAAGGCCGGCGACACGGTGGCGCTGGGCAAGCTGGACGAGGTCAAGACCGGTGAGACGTTGAGCTCCACCAAGGGCGGCATCAAGCCGCTGCTGACGCTCACGCCGCCGCAGCCGGTCTTTGCCTTTGCCTTGCGGCCAAAGGAGCGCAAGGACGAGGTCAAGATGTCGGCCGCCATCCAGCGCCTGGCCGAGGAAGATCCCTCGCTCAGCCTGCGCCACAACCAGGACTCGGCAGAGACCGTTCTGTCTGGCCATGGCGAGATGCATCTGCGGGTCGTGCGCGAGCGGCTGGAAGGCAAGAACCAGATCCCGGTCGAAGGCCATGCCCCTGCGGTTCCTTATCGCGAGACCATCCGCAAGACGGTGCAGCAGCGCGGCCGCCACAAGAAGCAGTCGGGCGGCCATGGCCAGTTCGGCGATGTGGTGATCGAGATCAAGCCGCTGCCGCGTGGCTCCGGCTTCCAGTTCTCGGACACCATCACCGGCGGCGTCGTGCCCAAGACTTACATCCAGTCGGTCGAGACCGGCGTTCGCGACTATCTGAAATCCGGCCCGCTCGGGTTCCCTGTGGTCGATGTCGCCGTCAACCTCTCCGACGGCTCCTACCATGCCGTCGATTCCTCCGACATGGCCTTCCAGATGGCGGCCAAGCTGGCGATGAAGGAAGGCATGGCGGCGTGCTCGCCGGTGCTGCTCGAACCGGTGATGAAGGTCGAGATCGTCACGCCATCCGAAGCCACCTCGAAGATCATCGCGCTGATCCCGCAAAGGCGCGGCCAGATCCTCGGCTACGACGCGCGGCCAGACTGGCCGGGATGGGATGTCGTCGAGGCGACCATGCCGCAGGCCGAGATCGGCGATCTGATCATCGAACTGCGCTCGGCGACCGCCGGCGTCGCCAGCTACCGCTGCGCCTTCGATCATATGGCCGAGCTTACCGGACGGTTGGCCGACGAGGCGATGAACTCCAACGGCAAGGCTGCCTGACAGGAGCAGTTGATCCGCACAAAAAACGGCGCCCGGATGATCCGGACGCCGCTCCTATTGCGGACCGTCTTCTTGGGAGGAAAACGGCAGGTCCGCCGCATGTATCCGCCGCGCCTGGCGGCACTGGCAGACGAATAGGTTCGGACGCGGTAGCCGCCTGAGCCCGGATCTTCCGAGTGATGCCCCCATCTCCCGGACGAACCACACCGCGTCCTATGGTCTGCTTAAACGATGAATCGCGCTTGCGACATGTTACCTGAGGTTACATGTCACTGTTACGCGGCAATTCTGATCAGTTTTTTCGCCGGCTGCGGCAGGCCTGAAAACAAAAAAGCCGGATCAACGAAGATCCGGCTGAGTTTGATTGGAAGTGCCTGTTAGGGCTAACCTCCAGAGGGGAACACTCGAGGGCGCTAATGGGAGGAGAACGCGCCCAGGAGATGATCTATATATGTGCTCATCATGCCTAAGAAACAAGCATCTATTTTGCAACACACGCATGCAAAAAGGCATAGGCTGTGGTCTAACCCATTTTAGAGCCCGATAGGACCAGAAAGAACCTTCAAACGGCCTGTGCGGCCAGCCCATTGCTGTCACAGAACCGTAACACGACCCGATTTTGCGCCGAAGCGCGAAAACGCCAAATGACACGGAATCAGGCAGAGCGCGTTTATTTTTGCGGCACCGGCCAGAATCGGAACGCTGGCCGCTGGCAAGGGAGACCTGAAATGCGAACACCGCAGGCGATCGCCGGCAGCGCGGTCTTCTTCATTGCAGCGCCTTGCGTCGTCGCCGGTGTGGTACCCTGGCTGCTGACGGACCATTACCGCGCGCCGCTGTCGACTGTGCCCGGTTTCGTTCCGCTCGGCTGGCTTCTGATCGTCGCGGCCATCGCCCTGCTCGTTCACTCCTTCGCCCGCTTTGCGCTCGAAGGCCTCGGCACGCCGGCGCCTGTCGCGCCCACCGAGAGATTGGTGATCGGCGGCGTCTACCGCCATGTCCGCAACCCGATGTATGTCGCCGTGCTGTCGATCATCCTCGGCCAGGCGCTGCTGTTTTCGAGCTGGACCGTCGTCGCATATGCCGTCATCGGCGGGGTCGTCATGGGCTCCTTCGTCAGGTTCTACGAAGAGCCGACGCTGGCCAGCCGCTACGGCGCCGAGTACGAGACCTACCGCCGCAACGTCCCCGGGTGGCTGCCACGGCTGACGCCGTGGCAGGGATAGTCAGCCCTAAGGATATGCTGAGATTCAGGTCAGGCCGAGCCGAGAATGGCTGAGGCCGAGAACCGGAGCGGAGCGTACTTAAAGTACGTGAGCACCGGAAGCGCAGGTATCAGCCGGTCGCAGGCCGGCCTCACCTGAATATCGGCGTATCCCTAGAACGACCAGCTTCTGGCCTTCGCGATGATGAAATCGCGGAACACGTGCAGCTTGGCTTGGTTCTTCATCGCGTCGGGATAGGCGAAATAGGTGTCGAAGGACGGCACCTCGGTCTCCGGCAGCAACTGCACCAGATCCGACTCCTTGGAGATCACATAGTCGGGCAGCATGGCGATGCCGGCGCCGCCCTGAACGGCGCGCTTGATCGACAAGATATCGTTGATCTGCAGCGTCGGCACCCTTTGCCCGCCTTCGAAATCGCCGATCGTCTCCAGCCAGTTCAGCTCCGACAGATGCGACGGCACCGGCACGCCGAAGGTGACGATGCGATGGTTCTTCAGATCGGCGACCGAGGTCGGCTTGCCGTGTTTGCCGACATAGGCCGGCGAGGCGTAGAGGTGGAAATGCACGGTGAACAGGCGGCGCTGGATCAGGTCGGGCTGCTGCGGCTGGCGCAGCCGGATCGCGCAATCCGCCTGGCGCATGGTGAGGTCGAGTTCCTCATTGGCCAGGATCAGCTGCAGGCTGATTTCCGGATAGAGTTCGATGAACTCCTGCACCCGCTCGGTCAGCCAGCCGGCGCCCAAGCCCACCGTGGTCGTCACCCGGAGCACGCCGGACGGCCGGTCCTTGGCCTCGGTCAGCCGCGACTTGATGGTCTCCAGCTTCATCAGCACGTCATGCGCCGTGCGAAACAGCATCTCGCCCTGTTCGGTCAGCACCAGGCCGCGAGCATGGCGGTTGAACAGCGGCACGCCGACATCATGTTCAAGCGCGCTGACCTGGCGTGAAATCGCCGATTGCGACAGATGCAATGTCTCGGCGGCATGGGTGAACGACCCAGCCTCCGCCGCAGCGTGAAACACGCGAAGCTTGTCCCAGTCCAACGCCATTGAGTTCCCCTCGTTCTGTTTTTGGCGTCTGAATGAAAAATCAGGCTTTTGAACGGCTTGCTCTGCCGTCTTGATAGATTTTATTCCGCCGCTTCGCGGTGCACCTCAATGCCGGCCAGGTACTTTTCCGCCTCAAGCGCAGCCATGCAGCCGAGCCCGGCGGCGGTCACCGCCTGACGGTAGATGTCGTCGGTCACGTCACCGGCGGCGAACACGCCGGGCACGTCGGTGCGGGTCGAATTAGGCGCCGTCCACAGATAGCCGTTCGGCTTCTGCTTCAGCTTGCCGACAAACAGCTCCACCGCCGGCGCATGGCCGATCGCCACGAACACGCCGTCGACCTTGAGATGGCTGATCTCGCCGGTCACCGCATTTTTAAGCTTCAGCCCTTCGACCGAAGGCGGCAGCGGCGTCTTGCCAGGCCGGCCGGTGATCTCGTCGACGATCGTGTCCCAGATGACGCGGACATTATCCTTCTTCAGCAGCCGCTCACGCAGGATGCGCTCGGCGCGGAAGTCGTTGCGGCGATGAATGACGGTCACGCTCTTCGCCAGATTGGAGAGGTAAAGCGCCTCCTCCACCGCCGAATTGCCGCCGCCGATCACCGCTACATCCTTGCCGCGGTAGAAGAAGCCATCGCAGGTGGCGCAGGCCGACACGCCGAAGCCCATGAAGGTCTGCTCGGTCGGGATGCCCAGCCACTTCGCCTGCGCGCCGGTGGCGATGATCAGCGCGTCGGCCGTGTAGGTGGTGCCGGAATCGCCCTTGGCTCGGAACGGCCGCACGTTGAGATCGACCTCGGTGATGATGTCGTTGATGATGTCGGTGCCGACATGCTCGGCCTGCTTCAGCATCTGTTCCATCAGCCAGGGACCCTGGATCGGATCGGCGAAGCCCGGATAGTTTTCGACATCGGTGGTGATCATCAACTGGCCGCCCTGCTGCAGGCCGGCGACGAGCATCGGCTTCAGCATGGCGCGCGCGGCATAGACCGCGGCGGTATAACCGGCTGGACCGGAACCGATGATGAGGACTGGCGCGTGCTTGGTGGTCATCTAAAGCCTCTACGGGGCAGACAATCGAGTGTGCCGTGGAAAAAGACGTGAAATGTCGCCGGTAATGTAAGGGTTGCCAACCACGCCAGCAAGACGAACGGGCCGTCGTCCCCGGAAAGCTTCGGCCCACAGGCTTATTCGCACAATCGCCGCTTTCGTTACCGCCCTAAAATCACCTGACCAAGGGCTGGCATCGCCACAAAAGTCGTTTAATGACGAGATCGCGAAAGATTCTTGCGTTTAAGCCGAGACAGCCATGCCCCTGAAAGCCGACCTCGACGCCATCGACTGGAAGATTCTGCGCGAGCTTCAGGGCGATGGACGAATGACCAATGTCGAACTGTCGAGCCGTGTCGGCATTTCCGCCCCTCCCTGCCTGCGCCGTGTCCGGCGGCTGGAGGAAACCGGCATCATCCGTGGCTACCGCGCTCTGCTCAACGCCCCGGCGCTCGGCATGGACGTCGTCGCCTTTTGCCTGATCGGCCTGCACCACCAGGCCGATGCCGAGCTCAAGACCTTCGCCGAGCGCACACGCGGCTGGCCGATCGTGCGCGATGCCTGGATGGTATCGGGCGAATCCGACTTTCTGCTGCATTGCGTGGCAAGCGACCTCGGCACGTTCCAGACCTTCGTCATCGAGCAGTTGGCCTCGGCGCCCAATGTCGACACGGTGCGCACCGCGCTGACCATCCGCCGCGTCAAGGACGAAGGGCTGGTAGCGTTCAGCGCTTGACCAAATGTATCCACTTAAAATCGCTATAAGAACAGCAGGATAGCTCCGATACTTGAATCGATTGGCGATCAAGCCTGCAGGTCGTTGATCGCCGTCAGCAGTGCACTCAGGTCGCTACTATCCCGCAGCGGCAAAACCTCAAATCCCGGCTCTTCGCTTCCCTCGCCATCCACCAGCCAGCCGCGCGGCAGGCCGGCGCGTCGCCCGGCTTGCATGTCCGCCGGCTTGTCGCCGACGATCAGCGAGCGACTAAGATCGAGGTGGAGACGCTTCTGCGCCTCGATCAGCATGCCGGGGTTGGGCTTGCGCATCGGGTGGTCGGCGACCGCCAGTGGCCCGCTGCCCGCCTCGTGATAGGCGCAGGCCACGACCATGTCGACGAAGGCATTGCGCTCACTGAGCAGTTCAAGGACCCGGCCGTTGACGGCGGCAAATTCCTTCCAGCCGAAATAGCCGCGTGCGATGCCGGACTGGTTGGTGACGATCACCACCGGGATCTTGCCCCGGTTGGCTGCGGCGATGACCGGCACGACGCCGTCGCGCAGCGCCATTTTGGCGGGATCGTCGGGATAGCCGGTATCGACATTGATGGTGCCGTCGCGGTCGAGGAACAGTGCCGGTATGTTGGTTGGAAACACTCGCGAACCGACCCGCTCGACCCAGAGGCCGGGCTCGGCCAGCGGATACGAGCCGGTGGCGCCGGTGTCAGCCATCGCTGAGACGCGCTTCGACCACTTCGCACAGATAATGATAGAGGCACAGATGCCCCTGCTGGATGATCGGCGTCGAGGTCGAGGGCACGTTGAGCAGGATGTCTGTAAGCGGCGCAAGCTTGCCGCCGGTGTCGCCGGTCAGGCTGACCACCGTCATGTCCATCATCCGCGCCTGCTCGGCGGCGGCAAGGATGCTCGGCGAATTGCCGCTGGTCGAAATGGCGAGCAGCACGCCGCCGGCCGCGCCATGCGCCTCGACCTGGCGCGAAAACACGGTGTCGAAACCGTAGTCGTTGCCCCAGGCGGTCAGCATCCCGGCATTGGCCGGCAGCGCAATGACATTGTATGCCTTGCGCTCTTTGAGGAAGCGGCCGACCAGTTCGGTGGCGATGTGGATGGCGTCGCTGGCCGAACCGCCATTGCCGCAGACCAGCAGAGCCTTGCCCGACGAGAGCGCCGACACCACAGCGCTCACGGCGCGTTCCATCTTATCGGTCAGGTCGCGCTCGGCCGTGGCTGATATCGCGGCCGCCGAGCGGACCAGGTAATCGTTCAGTCCGGACATGAAATCCCTCAGTTGGTGGCGCCGCCGGCGCGCAATTTGCCGATGGTGCCGGTGGTGCTCTTGCCCGCGACGAGGTCGACCAGCACGACGCGACCGCCGGCCTTTTGCACCACATCGGCACCGACCACGGTTTCGACGGTGTAGTCGGCACCCTTGACCAGAATGTCGGGCAGCAGCGCCTCGATCAGCGCCAGCGGCGTATCCTCTTCGAAGACGACGACGGCATCGACGGAAGCAAGCGCCGCGAGCACACAGGCGCGGTCATGCTGGTCGTTGACCGGGCGCCCCGGCCCTTTCAGCCGGCGCACCGAGGCGTCGCTGTTGAGCCCGAGCACCAGCCGGTCGCACTGGCTGCGCGCAGCGTGCAGCAAGCTGACATGGCCGGCATGCAATATGTCGAAACAGCCATTGGTGAAGCCGACGGTCAAACCCTCATCCTTCCACGTCGCCACCATGCGCGCCGCCGATGCCGCATCGAGAATGGCGTCCTTGTGGGCGGTCGGGCCGTGCGAGCGGAACAGCGCGCCGGCGAGTTCCTCGACGGTGAGCCGCGCCGTGCCGCGCTTGCCGACCACCACGCCACCGGCAGCATTGGCGATGGACGCGGCCATGACGCGATCGGCGCCCGCGGCCAGAGCCAGCGCGAAGCTCGCGATCACCGTGTCGCCGGCGCCCGACACGTCGAACACTTCGCGCGCCTGGGTGGCGATGTGGCGCGCCTCATCAGGCCCGACGACGCTCATGCCCTTTTCGCTGCGGGTGGCAACGACAAAGTCGAAACCATGCGCTGAAATCAGCTGCCGTGCGGCTGTGACGATCTCCTCATCGGCGAAAACCGGATGACCGACCGCTTCGCCGAGTTCCTTGCGGTTGGGCGTGATGGCAGTCGCGCCGGCATAGCGGGCATAGTCGCGGCCCTTGGGGTCGATCAGCACCGGTTTTCCCGCCTCGCGGCAGATGGCGATCAGTTCGGCCGCCACACCGTCGAGCAATATGCCCTTGCCGTAATCGGACAGGATGACGATGTCCGCGTGCGCCAAAGCTGCGCGGAAATGCCGGATCAAGCCTGCCCGCTCCTTGTCGTCGAGTGGCTTGATCTCTTCCTCGTCGAAGCGCAGCACCTGCTGATTGAGCGCGCTGAAGCGGCTCTTCGACGAGGTCATGCGACCGCGCGCCTGCGCCAGGCCAGACGTGTCGGCGCCAAGCTCGCCAAGCATGCGCACCACATTGTCGCCGGCCACATCGGTGCCGATCACCGACACGGGAATAGCACTGGCGCCCAGCGAGACGATGTTGGCGACGACATTGCCGGCGCCGCCCATCGTCGATGTCTCGCCGCGCCCGTGCAGCACCGGAATCGGCGCTTCCGGCGATATCCGCTCGATGACGCCATTGACGAAACGGTCGAGGATGAAGTCACCGACCACCAGCACGGCGACGTCGCCAAAGCGGGCAATGGCGCGGTGCAAAGGTTCGGGCGAAGGCGGATTGTGCTTGATCATGTCACTGGCAATGCGAGGGAAAGGCCGATCTCAATCACCCTGAAAATTGTCAATTTACGGGCCGGATCGTTCATGGCGAAGCCGATATACCGCAAATCCACGCAGCGCAACGTCAGGCAGCCGTCAGCTCTTCTGCAGCGCAACGTGGACGCCCAGTCCAACCAGCACCGCCCCGCCCGCCCGCTGCATCATCCGCTGCGCCCGGCTGGAGCGCTTGAGCCGGCCGATCACCATGCCAGCCAGGAAGACACAGACAATGTCGGCCGAGGAAAACATCAGATTGACGATGGTGCCCAGCACCACGAATTGCAGCCAGACCGGCAACGCCGCCGAGGCATCGATGAACTGCGGCAGGAACGCCATGAAGAAGATCGCCGTCTTCGGATTGAGCACTTCGACCGTGATGCTCTCGAAAAAGGCGCGGCGTGCAGATTTGCGCTCGATGATGGGCAATGCCGGATCCCCCTCCCCGCGCTTGCGGAACAGGGAAACGCCCAGCCAGATCAGATAGAGCGCGCCGATGAGCTTGACCGCCACATAGAGCGGCGGCACGGCGTGGAACAACACCGACAGCCCGGCCGCAGCCGCAAAGACATGCACATAACCGCCAAGATGGATGCCAAGCGCCGCGGTCAGCCCCGACCAGCGCCCGCGCGCCATGGTCTGCGCGGCAGCGTAGAGCATGGCCGGGCCTGGGATGTACGCAAAGATCGCCGTGGTGGCGAAAAACGCAATGAGCAGTTCGGTCGACGGCATTTTGTCCCTCAACGTGCCGGGGCGGCACAGATCGACTGAAACGGAAGCTTTGCGGCCTCACTGTGGCACATGCGCCTGCTTCATCGACAGCCCGGCTGGCGTCCCTTATAAGGACCGGAATCGCAAGCAACCAGAGGCCTTCATGATCATCGTCACGGGCGGCGCCGGCATGATCGGCTCCAACATCGTCGCCGCACTCAATGCCGAGGGTCATGACGACATAATCGTCGTCGACGACCTCACCGATGGCCACAAGATCGCCAATCTGGCCGATTTGCAGATAGCCGACTATCTCGACAAGGACGAATTCCTGCCGCGCATTGAAGCCGGCGGGCTCGGCCGCATCGAGGCCGTGTTCCACCAGGGCGCCTGCTCGACCACCACCGAGTGGAACGGCAAGTACATGATGGACGTGAACTACGCCTATTCGAAGCGGCTGCTGCATGCGTGCCTGTCACTGCGCGTGCCCTTCCTCTACGCCTCATCAGCCTCCGTCTATGGCGGCGGTTCGGAGTTTCGCGAGGATCCGGCGCTGGAGCGGCCGCTCAACGTCTATGCCTATTCGAAGAAACTGTTCGACGATTATGTCCGGCGCACCGTCTTCGATACCGACCATTCGCCGGTAGCGGGCCTGCGCTATTTCAACGTCTATGGTCCGCGCGAGGCGCACAAGGGCGCCATGGCCTCGGTCGCCTTCCATTTGTTCAACCAGGTCGAACGCGGCGAGAACCCAAAATTGTTCGGCGCCTATGACGGTTTCGGGCCGGGCGAGCAGAGCCGCGACTTCATCCATGTCGGCGATGTCGCCGACGTCAATCTGTGGCTGTGGAAGCGGGGCTCGAGCGGCATCTTCAATTGCGGCACCGGCCGCGCCCAGCCGTTCCGTGCGATCGCCGAAACCGTCATCGACACGCTTGGCAAGGGCGAGATCGAGTTCATCGAATTCCCCGATCACCTCAAGGGCAGCTACCAGAGTTTTACCCAGGCTGATATGTCTCGCTTGCGCGCAGCCGGCTATAATGGGCAATTCCGCAGCGTGGAAACCGGCGTCAGAGACTATGTCGAATGGCTGAAAGCCCAACGATCCTCGTGATCGGCCCACGCTGGGTGGGCGACATGGTCATGGCGCAGTGCCTGTTCTCGGCGCTGAAGGAACTTCATCCCAACGCCGCCATCGACGTGCTGGCCCCGGCCTGGGCTGCACCTTTGGTCAAGCGCATGCCTGAACTGCGCCAGCAGATCGATTTCCCGCTGAAACCCGGCGCGCTCGAATTCACCATTCGCCGCCGCTTCGGCCGCCTGTTGCGCGGCCGCTACGACATGGCGTACGTCCTGCCGGGGAGCTGGAAATCGGCGCTGATCCCGTTCTTTGCCCGTATTCCGCGCCGCTTCGGCAATTTGCGCGAAATGCGCTATGGCCTGCTGACCGACATCGTGCCGCTGCCGGATGCCGTCAAGCGGCGCACCGCGCAGGCCTATTTCGGCCTAGCCCAGGGCGGTCATTTCCGGCCGCCACACCTCACCGTCGATGCCGGCAACCAGAAAGAGCTTCTGGCCCGCTTCGAGCTGAAGGCTGGAGAATTCGTCGCCATGATGCCCGGCGCCGAATACGGTCCGGCCAAGCGCTGGCCGAGCGAAAGCTATGCCGGCCTCGCCCGCGAGATGATGGCCAAGAGTTTCAAGGTCGCGCTGTTCGGCTCTAAGAACGATCGCGACGTCACCGCCGAGATCGCGGCGCTGGCGCCCGGTGTCGTCGATCTCGCCGGCAAAACGCGGCTGGAAGACGCCATCGACCTGATCGCCGCGGCCAGGCTGGCTGTGTCCAATGACAGCGGCCTGATGCATGTTGCGGCTGCCGTCGGCACGCCGGTCGTTGCCGTCTACGGCTCGACCTCGCCGGAAAACACGCCGCCTCTCGCTGAACAGCGCGAGCTGATCTGGCTGCATCTTTCCTGCTCGCCCTGCCATCAGAAGGTCTGCCCGCTCGGCCATCTCAACTGCCTGAAGACGCTCGATGTCGCCAAAGTAGCGGCGGCGGCCGATCGATTGCTGGAAGTCCCGGCCACGGCATGAAGGTGCTGATCGTCAAGACATCGTCGATGGGCGACGTCATCCACACCTTCCCCGCGCTCGAGGATGCGCGCCGCAACCGCCCCGATATTGCCTTCGACTGGTGCGTCGAGGAGGCCTTTGCCGGCATCGTGGCGCTGCATCCGGCGATCGGCAAGATTCACACGGTCGCCATCCGGCGCTGGCGCAAGCACTTGTTTGACGCCGGCACCTGGCGCGAGGCGTCAGGCTTGCGCCGCGCCTTGCGAGCAAGCCATTACGACCTCGTCATCGATGCGCAAGGGTTGTTGAAATCGGCCTTTGTCGCCATCCAGGCCGGCGCGCCGGTTGCCGGTTTCGACCGCCCAAGCGCGCGAGAACCCTCGGCAACGCTGTTTTACAAGCGCAAATACGCCGTGCCGCGTGTTCTGCACGCCATCGAACGCACGCGGCGGCTGTTCGGGCTGGCGCTCGGCTACGAGCCTGATCTTTCGGCGCTGGCATCGGGGATTGTGCCGCCGCCGGGCGGCCTAGCCGGCATCGACGGCAAAACGGCCTTCCTGCTGCATGGCACCAGCCGCGAGGACAAGAAATGGCCGGCGCAAGACTGGATCGGAACCGCCCGCCTGCTGGCTGAACGAGGGATGACGCCGGTCACCACCTGGTCGAACGAGCGCGAGAAGGCAGTGGCCGAGGCGATCGCCAGAGACGTGCCGTCAACAATCGTGGTGCCGAAATCGCCGCTGGCGGACATCGCCGCCATCCTCGGCCGCTCGACGCTGGTCATCGGCGCCGACACCGGCTTGACCCACCTCGCCAGCGCCTTCGGCCTGCCGACGGTCGCGGTGTTCCTGGCGACGGAGCCGGGTTTGACCGGCCCGCGCGGGCAATATGCGTCAACGCTGCTGGCCTCAGATGGAGAGCGTGTGACGCCTGCGCAGACGGTAGCGGAGGCTGAAAAGCTATCAGCCCTTAAGCTGCAAGCTCCAGCATAGGACCTTTTCAGAATTCGCTCTGGTGAGCCGAATAGCGTGGTTTTCGAGAACCGGAGCGGAGCGTACTTAAGTACGTGAGCACCGGAAGCGCAGAAAACCGCGCTAGTCGGCCGCCAGAGTAGAATTGTCAAAAGGTCCTAGATGAACTGCACCTGGACGATCTCGTAGCCCCGTGCACCGCCGGGCGCATTGACCTCGATGGCGTCGCCGACTTCCTTGCCGATGAGCGCGCGAGCGATCGGCGACGAGATCGAGATGCGGCCCGATTTCACATCCGCTTCCTGGTCGCCGACGATCTGGTAGGTCTTCTTTTCCTCGGTGTCCTCGTCGACCAGAACGACCGTGGCGCCGAACTTGACCTTGTCGCCGCTGAGCTTGGTGACGTCGATCACCTCGGCGCGCGCAATATAGTCTTCGAGCTCGTTGACGCGGCCCTCATTGAGGCTCTGCGACTCCTTGGCGGCATGATATTCGGCATTTTCGGACAGGTCGCCATGCGAGCGCGCTTCGGAGATCGCCTCGATGATGCGCGGCCGCTCTTCCTGCTGGCGCCAACGCAGTTCTTCCTTCAATGACGCGAAGCCCTCGCCTGTCATCGGGACCTTGTTCATGATGCCTGACCTTTCCTGCCGCCACCCCCGCGTTTCGGGGAAAGCCTTGTCGATGGGTACAAAAAGAAAACGGGTCCGGCAGCCTCGGGCTAACGGAACCGTTTCACCGCAATTTCCCCCAATATAGCGATCTTCGCGCGCTTTTCACGCTGAAAAAGCGGGCTTTTGAAAAATCATGAGCCGATTGTGCAGTTGCCGCCACGGCATGCGCGTTGTGTTGCGGCTGAGACGGCAAAAAGCCGGCTGCGATTGCTCGCAACCGGCCCAGAGAAGCCGTTGGGGTGGGGTCAGCTTCTCATGAAATGGTAGATCTGTTCGGCCAGCATGCCGTATTCGCGCGAGCCTTTGCCGGTGCGCTTCTCGATTTCGGCCAGTTGCTCCTGGGCGCCGGCCAGGTCGCCGATCTGCAGATGCGCCTCGCCGAGATATTCGCGCACCAGCGTGTAATCGGGATTGATGCGCAGCGCTTCCTCGTAATAGCCGAGCCCGACCGTGACGCGGCCGGAATGGCGATGCGAATAGCCGAGATAGTTGAGAATGCGCGGATCCTGCTTGTTCTCGGCCAGGCTGAGCACGGCGATCGCCTCATCATAACGCCCAGCCATCGCCAGATCGTGGCCCGCCTCATAGATGTTGTCGTCGTCGAGCATGCCGTACTTCGGCGCGACGCACTTCTTGAGCTTCTTGTCCCAGACCTCGCCCTTCTTGCATTTCGTGCTCCCGCCGTCGCTGCCGCCTCCGCCGCCCTCGCCGGCGGTAAATGCTGGCGCCGCAAACAGCGGCAGAGCGACAACAGCTAGAACTTGAATCAGCAAACGTCTGCGCATCGAAGCCTCCTTGAGGGATAATGATGAAATGCTAACGCCAGGCGAGCGCCGTTTCATCCCGGAAAAGCCGCGCCACCAAAACTATTTCGCAAAACCACTTCAAAAGACAGGCACGCGAGTCGGAATCCCGCCGGGCGGTGAGCCCAGCCGGCCGAACGGACGTGACGCGCGCTGCAAATCCGCTATCATCCGCGAAATGACCAGCGGAGTGCGCGAGAGTGCAACAGCGCCGTGAACGGGAATGGGAGCTATCGATCGGCCCGGACACCGTGCGCCTGTTCATTCTCAAGGCGAAGGCGCTGAGCGCGGCGGTCAACGAAGATTATGACGATGGCGCCGAGCACGAGGTCGAGTTCGACGGCGACAGGCACGACAACCACCACCATGACGGGCTTGCCGAGGAAAGCTCGGAAAACCTCACCGAAGAAGAGCTGCGCGAACTGATCAACGACCTCAATGTCGACGAAGCCGCCGAACTCATCGCGCTGGCCTGGGTCGGCCGCGGCGACTATGACGCGGCGGAATGGACTGATGCGGTCGCAGCCGCCCGCGAGCGCGCCAACAAGCGCACGGCGAAATATTTGCTTGGCATGCCGCTGCTGGCCGACTGGCTGGAGGAAGGGCTGGAGGCGATCGGCGCGTAACGCCGGGGTAACCGTTCGTGATGGGCCGCAGGCAACCTCCCGCCGCTTGCGCCGTTGAGGGCGATGGGGTCGTTTGTCTTTTCCAGAACATTCCGGATTGCACTGGTCATGGCCGTCACGGCCCTGCTGGTGACGTCCCTGCTGCTGACGCAAGCCGACGCCAAACAGCGTCGCAAGCATCACACGCCACTGTCACAACGGTTGGAACAGCTGTTTTCACCGCGGGCTGACCAGCCGGTGAAGCCTCGCAGCAAGCACCGCCAGAAGCCCAGGGCCAAGCGGCATATCACGCCAAACCAGGTGCAACAGACGAAGCCGGATCCAAAACCCTCACCCGCCGATATTCCGGTACAGCCCTCGCGCGTTGTTCCGGTGCCTGAGGCACGTCCCGCAGAGGTGCCGAAGACCAACGCCGCAACGACCGAAGAGCAAAAGACCGAAGGTCCGAAGACCATCGGCGCGCCCAACCGATCCAATGACGATCGATTCAATGAAGAAAAATCCCGTGAGAGAAAGCAGGCTCGGCCCGAACTGCCAGCTCCCGAACACTCAGGGCCGAAGCCGTCGACCGATACGGAAAGCGAGCCCGAGCCGCCGTCCGTGGTGCCGGTTCCGACCGAAAGGCCCGACGTCACGAAGCCGGAGGTAGAGCCGCCGGTCGTCGCTCCGCAGCCGCCTGACAAACCCGCGGATGCCGACGACGAGAAAATGCTGCCCGACCCGCGCTCGGCCGATCTGCCCGACGCCAAAATGCCGGCGGAGGAAGTTGCCTGTCGTGAGCGGCTGACGGCGCTTGGCGTCGAGTTCGAAGAGCACAAGGCGGAAAGCAATCCCGATATCGGCTGCTCGATCCCCTATCCCATCATGTTGAAGTCGTTCGGAAAATCCATCGCCATCGGCCCCGCGACCGAGCTCAACTGCCCCATGGCCGAAGCCGCCGCCCGCTTTGCCGCCAATGTCATCCAGCCGGCAGCAAAAGCTGAATTCGGCGCCGACCTGAAATCGATCAACCAGGCATCGGCCTTCGTCTGCCGGCCGCGCCACGGTACGCGCAAACTGTCGGAACACGCCTTCGGCAACGCCCTCGATATCGCCAGCTTCACTTTGTCCGATGGCAGGAAGATCGAGGTCGGCCCGGCGCCGCCCGAAAAGGACGCGAAATTCCTCAACGCGGTGCGCAAGGCCGCCTGCGGGCCGTTCAAGACGGTGCTCGGACCGGGCGCCGATGCCGACCATTCCCTGCATTTCCATCTCGATCTCGAACCGCGCCGGCACGGCGGGACATTCTGCCAGTAGGCCGGCAGGGTGACCCATGTGCCGCATTTCGGCCGCAGGCATGAACGCGTGCGCTGAGTTTTCCTTTACCCTTGATCGTTAAAATGCCGGATATCCGTCAAAGGGATTCCGTCAATGGCCGGCAGATTTCGCGCGGTTTTTCTCGTCACCTTGCGCCAATCGAAACGCGCAGCGATGGTGGCCGCCTGCCTTGCGCTCGCCGCCGTTTCGGCTTGCAACACCGGCAGCGTGCTAAATTTGGAGCCGGCCGTCGATGTGGGCTCACAGACCGCGGCTGTGCCGCAAGCCGAACCGCAATATGAAGGCATGCAGAAGCTCGTCCCGTCCAACCCCTACATGACCGCAGCCTATCCGCGCATGGACGAGCCGATGTCCGAGCCCGAACAGATGCCGGCCAGCGAAACCGACTGCCGTGGCGAATTGCGGCGCCTCGGCGTCGAATACACCGACGTCCAGCCGATCCATGAAGGACAATGCGGCATCGATTATCCGGTCAAGGTCTCGGCCATTGGCGGCATCCAGATGAAGCCGGCGGCGACATTGACCTGCGACATGGCCGCCAGCTTTGCCGCCTGGACCAGGAACGAGCTGGTCCCCTCCGCCCGCTGGCGCTATTTCTCGGGCGTCAAGACCATCCACCAGGGCTCGAGCTATTCCTGCCGCAACATCGCCGGCGAAGGTGTTTTGTCCGAGCACGGCAAGGGCAACGCGCTCGACGTCATGAGCATCGAGCTCAACAATGGCGACGACATCGACGTGCGCAAGCCCGGGCTGTTTGCCTTCCGCACCCGTGGTTTCCTCAACAATGTGCGCGCCGACGGCTGCCAGTATTTCACCACCGTGCTCGGCCCCGGCTACAACTACGACCACCGCAACCATTTCCATTTCGACATCAAGAACCGCAAGAGCGGCTACCGCGCCTGCCGGTAGCCGGCTCTTTGCCAAAGCCCGCTTACCCCGCATAAAGTGACGCCTCGCAAGCAGGCGGCGACAGGTGGGACAGAAAAGCCTCAGACGACGCGCAACGATCTGGCTTGCGGCTTTCGTGGCCGCCTGGCTGGCGCTCGCCTATGTCGCCGCACCTGAGTTCTGGACGTTTCGCGATCGCGGCTTTCGCAAGCAGACCTTCGAAATGGTGACGCATACGCCGCAAGGCATTCCTGGCGACCCGATCAATGTCGGCCTTGTCGGCAGCGAAAAGGAGCTTGTGCATGCCTTCGCCGTTGCCGGATGGGACACTGCCGATGGCGTGACGCTGAAGACCGCGATCGAAATCGGGGAAAGCGTGCTGTTCGATCGTCCCTATCCCGACGCACCGGTCAGCCGGCTGCTGTTCGAAGGCCGCGCCCAGGACCTCGCCTTTGAAAAACCGGTCGGCGGCAGCGCCGACCGGCGTCATCATGTCCGCTTCTGGCACACCGATGCGACCGGCGACGATGGCCGCCCGCTCTGGCTGGGCTCGGCCAGCTTCGATCGCGGCGTTGGGCTCAGCCACGACACCGGCGCCATCACCCACCACATCGGTCCCGACATCGACGCCGAGCGCGATCTCGTGATCCACGACCTGACTGCGGCCGGCATGGTGATCTCGGTGAGTGATATCCCCGGCATCGGCGCCACCAAAACCGGACGCAATGGCGGCGGCGATCCCTATTTCACCGATGGCAAGGCCATTGTCGGCGCCCTGAAGCGGCTGCCATAGCAAAAGATTGCAAAGGGTCAGGTCATGGTGATCACGATCTTGCCGAACGGCCCTTTCTCAAGATGCTTCAACGCCAGCGGCACCTCTTCGAAGCCAAACACCTTGTCGATGACCGGCTTGAGCGCCAACGCTTCGATCGCCTGGTTCATCCGCTCGAAAGCACGGCGATGGCCGACCGACAGGCCCTGCACGGTGATGCGGTTGCGCATGAACGGCAGGATCGGAAAGCTGAGCTCGGTGCCGCCGAGGACGCCGATGATCGACAGGCGGCCATCCGCGGCCAGCGCACTGAGCGAACGCCGCGCATTGTCGCCGCCGACCATTTCCAGCACATGGTTGACGCCAATGCCCGCCGTCAGGTCGCGCGCGGCTTTGTCCCATGCCGGCTGGGTCCGGTAGTTGATCACCTGCCAGGCGCCGAGTTGCCTCGCCCGCTCGAGCTTCTCGTCGCTGCTCGACGTAACGATGGAGCGCAGACCGAATACGTTGGCAAACTGCAACGCAAACAGCGACACACCACCGGTGCCCTGGATGAGAAGAGTCTGGCCTGGCACCGGCTTGGTCGCCTCGACCAATGCGAACCACGCTGTCAGCGCCGCGATCGGCAGCGTCGCGGCCTCGACATCGCTGAGCGATGGTGGCGCCGACACTGCGGCTTCCTCGCCAAGGACGACGTGATCGGAAAGCATGCCCGAGAGCGACGACCCCAGCGTGTGCTTGTGCAGCACCGGTGGAGCCTCGCCATCCGGCCAGTCGGCGATCACCTGCCCGAGCACGCGCTGCCCGACTCGAAAACGGCTGACCTCCTTGCCGACGGCTACCACCTCGCCCAGTGCGTCGGATGTCGGCACGAAGGGAAAGACAAGGTCAGGGATCAGCGTGCCGTCGATGATCATCCTGTCCTTGTAGTTCAGGGATACCGCTTTGGTTCGCACCAGAAGCTCGCGCGGGCCTGGCTCGGGAACCTTGCCTTCAACCCTCTTCAGCCTGGACAGGCCAAAGCCGGTCATCTGCCAGGATCTGTTGCCTTGGGTGCTCATCTTGTTTCGCGCTCCCTGATTGACGTCACGCGAGACATCTATGCCATTTCTCTATGGAAAATAGCGCTTCTATGCGGCATATTCGGCAACAGATTGAATACCTGACCTCTACAATAGAGCGACCAATGGAATCAGCCAACCTGCAAGGCATCGTCGCCTTCGTCCACGTGGTGGAGGCCGGCAGCTTCACCGGTGCCGGCGAACGTATGCATGTGACGAAATCGGCGGTCGGCAAGACGATTGCGCAGTTGGAGCAGCGCCTCGGCGTTCGCCTGCTCAACCGCACCACTCGCAGCCTCAGCCCAACCAGCGAAGGCGTCAGCTACTATGAAGCCTCTGTCAGGGCGCTGGCTGAGATCGAGGCTGCCCACGCGTTGATTGCCTTGCGTCGCCAGGTGCCTTCCGGCCGGCTTCGTGTCGACGTGCCTCTGGCCTTCGGCCGCCGCTGCGTCGCCCCTGTTCTGTTCGATCTTTCCAGGCAGTTCCCGGATCTGACGGTAGAAATCTCCTTCAATGACCGGCGGGTCGAGTTGATAGAGGAAGGCATCGATCTCGCCATCCGGATGGGCGATCTCGACGACAGCCTGTCGCTCGCCGCGCGTCGCATCTATGCCCAGCGCTCGGCGATCTGCGCCGCCCCTGCCTATCTCGAAAACCACGGCAGGCCGCGATCGATCGAGGATCTTGCCGCCCATAGCGTCATCGGTTACGGCCGCGACGGCGTCGTCAGGCCCTGGACCGTAAGGCATAGCGACGGACATCTCGGAAAATTCGTGCCCAAAGCGCGGCTCGTCCTCGGTCATGGCGAACCGATGCTGGATGCAGCGC
The DNA here is from genome assembly GCF_056403855.1 of Mesorhizobium sp. P2_E7. Classification (NCBI taxonomy): domain Bacteria; kingdom Pseudomonadati; phylum Pseudomonadota; class Alphaproteobacteria; order Hyphomicrobiales; family Phyllobacteriaceae; genus Mesorhizobium; species Mesorhizobium sp. P2_E7. The sequence continues at coordinate 2,576,052 of NZ_JBFUER010000001.1, forward strand.
TTGCCGGCTGCGGCATTGCTTTTCTGCCAACCTGGCTGGCGGCCGACTGCCTCAAAAGCGGCGAACTTGAGATGGTTCTGTCGGATTGTCTGGTCGAAAACGTCGTCGTGCATGCCATCTGGCCGGTGACACGCAACCTGGCGCCGAAGGTTCGCGTCGTCGTCGATGCCCTGGTCGAGCGTTTTTCGTCGCCGCCTTGGGATGTCGCTTGAAAGATCCGCGCCCGTCATCTTGAAAAATCGCGGCCATCTATTTTCGAAAACCGCGCGGCAATGCTATTGACCCCTGATGCTATACGTCGAAATCGCTACCGTGGTCGTCCTCATCTGTGTGAACGGCCTTCTATCGATGTCCGAGCTCGCCATCGTTTCGTCGCGCCCGGCACGGCTCAAGGCGATGATCGACCGCGGCGTCAACGGCGCCGGGCGCGCGCTGGCGCTCGGCTCCAACCCCGGCAAGTTCCTGTCGTCGGTGCAGATCGGCATCACCTTGGTCGGCGTGCTGTCAGGCGCCTTCTCCGGCGCCACGCTGGGCGACAGGCTGTCGGTGTACCTGGCCTCGACCGGCATCCGCGAAAACATCGCCGATCCGCTCGGCGTCGGCATCGTCGTCGCCATCATCACCTATTTCTCGCTGATCGTCGGCGAACTGGTGCCCAAGCAGATCGCGCTGCGCGATCCCGAACGCGTCGCCGCCCGCGCGGCGCCGGCGATGACCATCCTTGCCACCGTCTCGGCGCCGCTCGTCTTCCTGCTCGACATTTCCGGCCGCGCCATATTGTGGCTGCTCGGCCAGCGCGGCGAAAGCGACGAGAAGGTCACTGACGAGGAGATCAAGATGCTGGTCGCCGAGGCCGAGCATCACGGCACCATCGAATCCGACGAACGGCGCATGATTGCCGGCGTCATGCGACTTGGCGACCGCGCGGTGCGCGCGGTGATGACGCCACGCACCGAGGTCGACTGGATCAATCTGCAGGCGGATGAGAGCGCCATCCGCAAGCTGTTGATGGACACCCAGCATTCGCGCCTGCCGGCGGGCGATGGCGGCGTCGATGTCATGGTCGGCGTCGTCCAGACCCGCGACGTGCTGGCCGCCCTGCTGGCCGGCCGCGCGCTCGACCCGCGCAAGCACGTACGCGCCGCCCCCATCGTCTATGACCAGGCCGACGCGCTGGACGTGCTGCAGAAGCTGAAGGATTCCGACGTGCCGATGGCGCTGGTGCATGACGAATACGGCCATTTCGAAGGCATCGTCACCCCCGCAGACATTCTCGAAGCCATCACCGGCGTCTTCCGCGCCGATCTCGATGCCGGCGAGGAGGAAAACGCCGTCAAGCGCGAGGACGGCTCATGGCTGCTCGCCGGCTACATGCAGGCCGATGAGATGGCCGAGGTTCTCGGCATCGACCTGCCGGAAAACCGCGACTACGAAACCGTCGCCGGCTATGTGCTGTCGCACATGCATCATCTGCCGGCGACGGGCGAATGCGTCGACGCGCAGGGATGGCGCTTCGAGGTCGTCGACCTCGACGGCCGCCGCATCGACAAGCTGATCGCCACCCGCCTGCCCAGCGGCCATCGCGAAGTGGTGCGCTGACAACAGTGTCCCTTCACACCGCGGCTTCGATCGGTTCGGCAAGTCTGGGATTGGACCGCGAGGCGATCAGGCAACTGGCCACGATCAGGGCGGCACCCGCCAACGTGGTCCAGGTCGCCGCCTCATCGAAGAACAGCCAGCCGAACACGATCGCCCAGATGAAGGCCGAATATTCCGTCGGGATCAGATATTGCGCTTCGGCGCGCGCATAGGACCAGCTCATCAGGAACTGGCCGGAGAGCGACAAAGCCGTCACACCCGCAAGGGGAAGCCAGAGATTGCCCGGCAGGGCAACCGCCAGCCAGGGCGCGGCGGGGAGAAGGACGGTGGCGACGCACAGGTTCTGGAACATCATGATCTCGCCTGGCTTGGCCACCAGCGCCTGTCGCCGCGAGAGGATCAGGTTGTAGGCATAGAACACTGTCGACGCGAGCACCGCCACCGTGCCAAGCAGAGCATCCCCGGTGTAACTGCCTTGCCCGAACTGTCCGGCCATGATGATGACGACGCCGGCAATGCCGGCCAGCGACGCCCAGATCGCCTGGCGCTGGATGCGTTCGCCCAACAGCAGCGCGGCCAGCAGAAGAGCAAACAGCGGTGCTACGAAACTAAGCCCGATCCCATCCGCCAGCGGCAGCCTGGCAAGCCCCCAGAAGAATGACAGCAGGACGATGCAGACAACGACGGCACGCAGCGCATGCAGCTTGAGCACGGAAGGCGCGGGAAGCACGCGCCGCCCTGCCGCCCAGGCCGTGCCCGCGACGACGGTTGCAAGCATGCTTCGCCACAGCACCGTGTTGTAGACACCGACGGCGATGACCAGAACCTTCATTGCCGCATCCATGGCGGACAGAAGGAAGATCGCCAGCGCGCAGACCAGCACCGGGATCATGGGGGAAACGACGCCTGTCAGGCTGGGTGACTTCACGGGGACTGCTCATGTGATGGATCGCAGCCGGATATATCAGGGCAAAAAAGCAGGGCCAGATGGCAGCCCTGTCCATATGGCGGTCCAAGGCAAGTTTGCCCTCAATGCGCGTCCGGCGGCAGCGCCTTTGGCGTAACGTTGCGCAGGAATGGGACCAGCGCAGTCGCAATGACGAAGGCGACCATGATGACCAGGAAAGCATCGGCATAGGCCATGGTCGAGGCCTCGCGATAGGCCAACTGCCAGAGCTGCTTCAGCGCCGCGGTATGGCCATCATCGACGGCGCCCGGCAACTGCCCATAGCGTGCGCCCACATTGTCGAGCAGCCGCATCGCCGCCTCGTTTTGCGGCGTCAGATGCGAGGCGATGGTCAGGAAATGGAAGTTGGTGCGATCATTCAGGATCGCGCCGCAAATGGCGATGCCGACCGCGCCGCCGAGATTGCGCATGGTGTTGAACAGGCCGCTGGCATATTTCAGCCGCTCCGGCGGCAGGCTGCCAAGGCCGAGATTGACGCTCGGCGCCACGGCAAACACCTGCGGAAAGCCACGGAAGATTTGCGGCAGCAGCAGCTGTGCGGCGCCCCACTGGCTGGTGATGGCGGAAAAACTCCACATCGAGGCGCCGAAGGAGGCCAGGCCGAACATCATCAGCCAGCGCGTATCGAAGCGCTTGGCGAGGAAGATGTAGACGGGCACGCCGACCATCGACGCGACGCCGGTGGAAAACACCGCGAGCCCCGTCTGATAGGCGTCGTAGCCGCGGACATAACCGAGGAACAAAGGCGTCAGATAGATCGTGGCAAAGATGCCGATGCCGGTGACGAAGGAGAGAAAGCAGCCAATGGCGAAGTTGCGGTTGCCGAAGGCGCGAAAGTCGACCACCGGCTGCGCATAGGTCAGGCTGCGGATGACGAACAGGACCAGGGTAACGCTGGCCAAGATGGCGCCATTGCGGATCGTTGCGTCGTCGAACCAGTTCCAGCGCGTGCCCTCTTCCAGCACATATTCGGCCGTGCCGAGACTGACGGCCATCAGCACCATGCCGATATAGTCGGCGCCCTTCAGCAGCGACGGATCGGCCTTGTCGATCTTGACAAGCAGCGCGACGAGGATGGTGATGATGGTGCCGGGAACGACGTTGACATAAAACAGCCAGTGCCAGTTTAGCGTGTCGGTGATCCAGCCGCCGATGACAGGCCCGAGCGTTGGCGCGATCGACGCGATGCTGCCGACCACCGCTGCCGCATAGACGCGCCTCGGACCCTGGAAATAGTGGAATGACGAGGTGAACACCGTCGGGATCATCGACGCACCGAGCAGCCCCTGCAGCGCGCGGAACACGATCATGCTTTCGATGCTCCAGGCGAAGCCGCACAGCATGCTGGCCAGCGTGAAGCCGGCTGCCGAGAAGGTGAACAGCCAACGCGTCGAGAACACCCGGGTGAGCCAGCCCGACAGCGGGATGACGATGATTTCCGCCACGAGGTAGGAGGTCTGAACCCAGCCGATCTGGTCCTGCGCCGCCGACAGGCCGCCGCCAATATCCTGCAGCGAGGATGCAACGATCTGGATGTCGAGCAGCGCGATGAACATGCCAACGCACATCACCATGAACGGCAGGATGCTGGTGATGAAGGATTGCGGGCGCTCGGACATGACGCCCTCAGTGCGAAGCGGTATCGACGGTGACCGTGGTCGACAGGCCCGGCCGCAGCGCGACCTTTTGCGCCTGGTCCTGGTCGATCGCGATCCGGACGGGAACGCGCTGGACGATCTTGGTGAAATTGCCGGTCGCATTCTGCGGCGGGATGACGCTGAAAATTGCTCCCGTCGCCGGCCCCAGGCTGGTGACGTGGCCTTTCAGCGGCGCGTCGGGCGCGATGTCGGTGTAGACCGTCGCGGCCTGGCCGTTGGTCATTTCGCGCAGCTGGTCTTCCTTGAAATTGGCGTCGACCCACAGGCCCGATGCCGGAACGATCGTCAGCAGATAGCTGCCCGGCGAGACATAGCTGCCGACCTGCGCCAGCCTGTTGCCGACCACGCCGTCGATGGGTGAGCGTATCTCAGTGAAGCCAAGATCGAGCTCGGCCGTATCGACATCCGCCTTGGCCGCCGCTACTGCGGCGGTCGCTTCGGCGATCTGGGTGTTGAGCACGTCGAGCTGCTGCTTGGCGGCTGCCAGCCCCGCGCGCGAGGCGGCGACGGTAGCCTTGGCCTGACCGTCGGCGGCAAGGCTTCTCTGCGCATCCTGCTGCGTTCCGGCCCTGGTGGTGGCCAGCACCTCATAGCGCTTGGCATCCTGGGCGGTGAAGGTCGCGGCAGCGCTCTTGGCCTCGAGATCGGCCTCGGCCTGCTCGATCACCGAATTCTGCAGCGAGACCTGGGCGCGCAGATTGTCGAGGGCCGATTGCTGTTGTTGGACGGACGCCTGCGCGTGCTCCAGCGCCGCCTTGAACGGCCGATCGTCGATGCGGATGATGAGCTGTCCTGCGGCGACATGCCGGTTGTCCTCGACGAGGATCTGATCGATGTGGCCGGCGACCCGCGGCGCCAGCGGCGTCACGTTGCCGCCGACATAGGCGTCGTCTGTGGAGACAAGGAAACGGCCTGCCTGCCACCAGTCGACGCCGTACCATCCAGCGAGGCCGATCGCCACCAGCGCGCCCAGCATCAGCAACGGCTTGCGGCGCGATTTGGCATGCGTAGGGATTTGCACAGTCGACGGCTGCGCTGGCTGCAACTCGGCAGCGGATAAGACCTTGTTCATTTGCCCCGCGCCTCTTCGCGACTTTGGTCAAACAATGTGTTGTCGATGAGTGGAAGGCCTGAGCCTTCGCTGCTGAAGCGATAGCGCTGCCGCATGCGGTCGGTCGCCGTCGGCCCCGTCGCCAGGGTGAAGCCCTCGCTATCGAGTTCGCTGCCGGTTTGGCGGTCGACCAGAACCGGCTCGGCCCAGCGTCCATCCGCTCTGTCCACCACGACCAGGCTCGGGCCTTCAGGGGCCAGATGCTTGTTGCCCCAGGCGAGCAGCGAAAGCAGAACCGGGCGGAAATCGCGCGCCTTGGCGGTCAGAACATACTCATGGCGAAGTGGCCGTTCGCAGTAGACACGCTTCTCGAACAGGCCGCGCTCGACCAGGCTGTTCAGCCGCCGCGTCAAAATGTTGGGCGCAATGTCCAGGCTCTTCTGAAACTGGTCGAAGCGCGTCAGGCCCTGGAACGCGTCCCTGAGCAAAAGAATGCTCCACCACTCGCCGACGGCGTCGAGGCTGCGCGCAATCGGGCACGGGCGGTTTTCGAAGCTTGTCTTTGCAACCATGACAGAGGTCTCTTTCAAAATGAAAGTGACACATAGTCATGTTAATTGCATTATGCAAGTCACTCAGCCGTGATCGCGGAGAGGAGCGCTCGGAACGAGGGCGCCTGCACGCCGATACGGCAGCTCAAAGTTGGCAGGCAAGCCCGCGATGTGGAGTCAGGACGATTTGGTCAGATGCTCGCGTGCCTGCGCATGCTCGCCGAACCGCGCAAGGCAGAGGCATGAGTGAAGGGGCTCGGGGCCGGTATAAATTCCGCCCCGCTCGCACAATAGGTTCGCTATCGGCCTGCGCCATCCTCACCCATGATTGATCCACGGGAAGATTGGGAAACGCGGCCAAAGCCTCTATATCGAAAGGCATGGATGCATCGAACGAACACGCCCGGAACGACGAGCTTCTCCAAGACATCCAGCGCCTGTCCTTCGAGTATTTTCTCAATGAGGCCAACCCTGCCAATGGCCTGGTCGCCGACCGCAACACGGCCGCGTCGCCTGCCAGCATAGCCGCCGTCGGGCTTGCCCTGTCGTCCTATCCCGTCGGTGTCGAGCGCGGTTTCATGACCCGCGCCGCTGCAATCGAGCGAACGCTCGCTACCCTTCGCTTCTTCTGGAACGCCCCGCACGGACCGGAGCCCGATGCCACCGGCTATAAGGGTTTCTACTATCATTTCCTCGACATGCAGACCGGCCGCCGCGTCTGGAAGTGCGAACTGTCGACGGTCGATACCGCACTTCTGCTGGCCGGCGTCCTGGCCGCCGGCGCCTATTTTGACCAAGACGACGAACCCGAACTGGAGATCCGCCAGCTCGCCGATGCGCTCTACCGCCGCACCGACTGGCGTTGGGCGCAAAATGGCGGCGCCACCGTCACCCATGGCTGGCGGCCCGAAAAAGGTTTTCTGCGCTATCACTGGCAAGGATTTGACGAGGCGCTGATCCTCTACGTGCTTGGTTTGGGATCGCCGACACACGCGCTGCCGCCTGAGAGCTACGCGGCCTGGCTGTCCACCTACAAGTGGAAGACCATTTACGGCCGGGAGCTGATCTATGCCGGACCGCTTTTCATCCACCAGTTCTCGCATATCTGGATTGACTTTCGCGGCATCCGCGATGCCTTCATGCGCGATCACGACAGCGACTATTTCCAGAACACCCGCCAGGCGACCTACCTGCAGCGCGACTATGCCATCCGCAATCCGAAGGGACTGATCGGCTATGGCGAAAACTGTTGGGGCGTCACCGCCAGCGACGGCCCAGGCCCGATCAAACGGGAAATGACGATCGATGGCCGTCGCTTCTACGGTTATCTCGCACGCGGCGCACCGTTCGGCCCGGATGACGGCACGCTCTCGCCGTGGGCGGCGATCGCCTCCTTGCCCTTTGCGCCGGAGATCGTGCTGCCGGCGCTGCGCCATTTTCACGAGATGGACCTGCACGTGGGCAATCCTTACGGCTTCGTCGCAAGCTTCAATCCCACCATCGCCGCCGCCGACGGCCGCGCCTGCGGCTGGGTATCGCCGGACCATGTCGGCATCAATCAGGGGCCTATCGCCCTGATGATCGAGAATTACCGAACGGACTTCCTGTGGCGGCTGATGCGCCGCGTGCCGGCTATCACAACAGGTCTGCGCCGCGCTGGTTTTTCCGGCGGTTGGCTGTGACGGACAGCGATCTATTCCGCACCATCGTCAATGAAAAAGGGCGGCGCAAGCGCCGCCCCCTTGGGAAGATGATTGATCCTTGGGAGGATAAGGCTCAGGCCGCCTGGGCTTCGCCGGCAATCGCGTCGGCCTGACGCGCAGCCTTGAGCACCCGGGCCCACCAGGCAACGTCGTTGACCAAGGCAGCGCCTGCCTGGTTCAGATGCTCGATCTCCTCGAGCTTCTTTTCGCCCTGGCGGACCGCCAGGAAGTCACCCCAGGCGATGTGGACGGCGGACTTGACCGGCGCCATCTGCAGCTCGACGGCGGCTAGGCGCAGATGTTCGACAGCACGCGAACCGCCGACACTGCCATAGCCGACAAAACCGGCCGGCTTCTTGTTCCATTCATTGGCGGCGTAGTCGATGGCGTTCTTCAGCACGGCCGTCGGGCCATGATTGTACTCGGCGGCGGTGAAGATGAAGCCGTCGAACTCGGCGACCTTCTTTTGCCAGCGCTGCGCAACTTCGTTCTGCGAGGGCGCCCAGGCGGACGAAGCGACTTCGTCGAAGAAGGGCAGCGGCCAGTCACGCAGGTCGACGATCTCGACATCGATGTCGGCATGCGACTTGGCGATCTTGGCGATCCACTGGGCGGGCACATCAGCGAAACGCGCGGCGCGTGTCGAACCGACGACAATGGCGATTTTGGGCTTGGACATGGGGCTCTCCATATATGTAAAAGCTGGTATCGTTTGGATACCGGCGCTATATGAGATACTGACAACTGGCCGCGCAAGGAGGCACCGTTTTGTTACTGAGGCACCCGCACAACACCGAAGACTGCCGCGCCGTCTCGGAAATCCTGCAACGCGTCGGCGACAAATGGACCGTCCTGGTCGTCGGCAAACTCGGCGGCGGGCCGCTGCGCTTCAATGAATTGCGTGCGGCCGTCGGCGGCATTTCGCAGAAGATGCTGACCACCACTTTGCGCGGGCTGGAGCGCGACGGTTTCGTCACCCGAACCGTGTTCCCGACCATCCCGCCACGCGTCGACTATGAGCTGACAGAGCTCGGCCATGAGCTGCTGGTCCCGGTCGGCGCGCTGGGCGCTTGGGCGCGCAAAAACACCGAGCGCGTCCAGGCAGCGCGTGAAAGATTCGACGGCGCTAACGCCTGAAAACCATTGCGTTGCAAGGGTTTATGAAATTCCAACGCGAGGGCGCGTGGCCCAGGTTTGACCGGATCTGTATCGCATCGCTTGTCACGCCGTCGCGACAAGACTGCAGCGTCTCGTTCGCCGGCGCATGATCATCTTGAGGCTGATAAGCAGCTTCCGCTGACAGGCCCTCAGGCCTTTGTCGCGGGGTTGCTGCAACACATCGCGCCGCACGTCTCGACGCCTGCAGCCCGCTGGGCGGTCCGCTCGTTGCCAACGGTCCGGTCGCGCGCACAGGCGACGCTTGGAAGCTCTTTCCTGATCTCGGTATAGGCGGTCGTGCACAGCAGACAGACCAGCGCGACAAGGGCTGCCACGAGCCAGCCGTTCAGCATGTGTTGACGCATTGTCTTCCCTCCGCCATCCGCAGAATCGGATGGGAAGGCAACCATCGGATGTCGCGCAGCGCATCGGCCACGTGGGGGATGTTACATAAGCACAAGCTTGGGCGAATCGACTTGCGTCAGCTTTCCGCTGGAATCGGCTTCGGCTTGCCGTCGCTATCCAGCGCCACCATGACAAAATCGGCATGGGTGACCTTCTCCATCAGATCGGAGAGGTAGCGCTGCGCCCAGGCTTCGACCTTGAGCGTCATCGAGGTGCGGCCGACGCGCTCGACTTGGGTGTAGATGCACAACGTGTCGCCGATCTTCATCGCCTTGGCGAAGGACATCTCCTTGACCGCCGCCGTCACCACGCGGCCCTTGGCGCGCTCGGCGGCGCGGATGCCGCAGGCAAGATCCATCTGCGCCATCACCCAGCCGCCGAAGATGTCGCCGGCGGCGTTGGCATCGGCGGGCATGGCCAGCGTGCGCAAGGTCAGATCGCCGACCGGCCGTCCGTCCGCGTAGTGCACCATGCGCCAAATCCCCTGAAACGATTGCCCTCGATCCCGTAGCGTCATGGCGTTGACAGGTCAACGCGATGCGCGAGGCCGGCTGCGCGTGATGTCGTTTCCCTGGTGACATTTCCGAACCATGCGCCTTCCAGTCGCTTTTTTCACAACGCATGCCGGAAGGCGCGGCGACGCGGCGAGCCTGCCGCGTCTAGGCTGCGGCCAGTTTTCCGGAGCCGTCCAAATTCACATGCAGACCTATGACTTCATCATCGTCGGCTCCGGCTCGGCCGGCTCGGTTCTCGCCGACAAACTGTCGGCTTCCGGCCGTTACTCGGTGCTGGTGCTGGAAGCCGGCGGCACCGACCGCCGCTTTTACGTGCAGATGCCGCTCGGCTACGGCAAGACCTTCTTCGACCCGGCGGTCAACTGGAACTACAAGCCCGAACCGGATCCCGGTCTCGGCGGCAATGTCGACCATTGGCCGCGCGGCAAGCTGCTGGGCGGCTCGAGCTCGATCAACGCCATGGTCTGGATCAGGGGCGCGCGCGAGGACTTTGACGACTGGCGCGATGCCGGCAATCCCGGCTGGGGCTATGACGATCTGCTGCCCGGCTTCAAGGCGATCGAGGACAATGAAGCCGGCGCCGACGCATGGCGCGGCACCGGCGGACCGCTGCACATCACCGACACGACGAACGCCGTCCATCCGCTGACCAAACGCTATCTCGCCGCCGGCCAGCAGGCCGGCCTGCCGCTCAACCCGGACTTCAACGGCGCTGCCCAGGAAGGCGTCGGCACCTACCAGATCTCGACCAAGGGTGGCCGCCGCATGTCGGCCGCGCGCGCCTTCCTGCGCCCGGCGATGAAGCGCAAGAATGTCCACGTCGAGACCAACGCGCTGGCGACCAAGATTCTGTTCGAGAGCAAGCGCGCCGTCGGCATCGAGTATTTGCAGAACGGCGAGACGAAGACGGCGCGGGCCGGCCGCGAGGTCATCCTGTCCGCCGGTTCGATCAACTCGCCGCAGCTCTTGCAGTTGTCCGGCGTCGGCCCTTCGGCGCTGCTCAAGGGGTTTGGCATTCCGGTCGTCCACGCCAACGAGAATGTCGGCGCGCACCTGCAGGACCATGTCGGCATCAACTACACCTTCAAGGGCAAGGTGCCGACGCTCAACCAGATCCTGCGTCCCTGGTGGGGCAAGCTGCTGGTCGGCATGCAATACATCCTGACCCATTCCGGCCCGCTGTCGCTGTCGATGAACCATGGCGGCGGTTTCTTCCGCACCGACCCGGCGTTTTCACGCCCCAACATGCAGCTCTACTTCCAGGCCTTCTCGACCGTCATTACGAAGAGCGGCGAGCGGCCGATCCTGACGCCGGACCCGTGGCCGGGCTTTTCCATCGGCCTGTCCAATTGCCGCCCGTCGAGCCGCGGCGAGATCATGATCCGCTCCAGCAGCCCGCGCGATTACCCCAAAATCGTCGCCAACGCCTATTCCACCAATGCCGATGTCGACGAGATGCTGGCGGCGGTGAAATTCGTGCGCAAGATCGCCTCGATGCCGGCCATGGCCGAGATCATCGCCGAAGAAGTCTTGCCGGGGCCATCGATCCAGTCGGACGCCGACCTGATCACCGATTTCAGGAAGCGCTCGGGCACCGTCTATCACCCAGTCTCGACCTGCCGCATGGGCCCTGATGCCGGGAGCGCCGTCGTCGACTCGCGCCTGAAAGTACACGGCCTCGAAGGCTTGCGCGTCATCGACGCCTCGATCTTTCCCGCCAACATCACCGGCAACACCAACGCCGCCGCCATCATGACCGGATGGAAGGGCGCCGAACTGGTTCTGGAGGACCAAAAATGAAGATCACCGACGTCAAGACCTGGGTTGTCGGCAATCCGCCGCCAGGCATCGGCGGCAAGTATTTCATCTTCGTCAAGCTGACCACCGACGGTGGTGTCGTCGGCTATGGCGAGGCCTACAACGCCACCTTCTCGGCCCACATTACGGCCAAGCTCGTCGAAGACATGGCTGAGCGCTACTTGATCGGCCACGATCCGCACGACATCGAGAACTTCTTCCGCCGCGCCTATTCCTCTGGTTTCACCCAGCGCCCCGACGTGACCGGCATGGGCTGCTTCTCGGCGCTGGAAATGGCCTGCTGGGATATTGTCGGCAAGGAGGCCAACAAGCCTGTCTACAAACTGCTCGGCGGCCAGGTGCACGAAACGCTGCGCACCTACACCTATCTCTATCCGCACACCGGCAGCGTCCATTCGGAAGACGCGCCGGACGGCAGGAACGTCTACAACGACCCCGAAATGGCGGCAGCCTGCGCGCTCGAATATGTCGAGCAGGGGTTTACTGCCGTCAAGCTCGACCCGGCCGGCCCTTACACGGCCTTTGACGGTCACCAGCCGCGCCTCGTCGACATCGATGTCTCCACCCGCATGATCAAGGCGATCCGCGAAGCCGTCGGCACCCGCGCCGATATTCTGTTCGGCACGCATGGCCAGTTCACCGCATCGGGCGCGCTGCGCATGGCGCGCGCCATCGAGCCTTATGATCCGCTGTGGTTCGAAGAGCCGGTGCCGCCTGATATGCCGGAAGTAATGGCGCAGGTCGCCCGCGGCACCTCGATCCCGATTGCCACCGGCGAACGGCTGACGACCAAGTTCGAATTCGCCCGCGTCATCGAAAACCGTGCCGCAACCATCTTGCAGCCGGATCTCGGCCGCTCCGGCGGCATTTTGGAAACCAAGAAGATCGCCGCCATGGCCGAGGCCTATCATATCCAGATCGCGCCGCATTGCTATTGCGGGCCGATCGTCGGCGCGGCCAACATCCAACTGGCGGTGACGCTGCCCAATTTCCTCATCCTGGAATCGCTGAAGCAGTGGGATGGCTTTCACGCCACGCTGTTGAAGAAGAAGATCGAGTGGCAGGACGGCGACGTCATTCCCTCGAAGGAACCCGGCCTCGGCGTCGAACTCAATGAAGCGGTCTGCGACGCGCATCCCTACACCGGCAAGGATTTGCATCTGCAGATGATGCAAACGCCGCTGATGCCGTGAGCGAGCGCTACGCCTTCATCGGCCTTGGCCATCTCGGCGGCAACCTTGCCGCCAGCCTGCTGCGCAACGGTTTTACCGTGACCGTCTTCGACCGCGACCCCGCAGCCGTCGAGCGCATGGTTGCGCTCGGGGCGCTGGCGGCAGCCAACCCCGCAGAAGCAGCAGCGCTGGCCGGCAATGCCATCTCTTGCCTGCCCTCGCCCAAGGTCAGCGAAGCCGTGCTTGCCGGTCCGGGCGGGCTGCTCGAAGGTCTGCCCAAGGGCGGCACCTGGATCGAAATGTCGACCAATGGCCGCGACGAGATTCTGCGACTTGCCGCCCTCGCCTCGGCCAAGGGCGTCGAGACGCTGGAGTGTCCGGTCACCGGCGGCGTGCACCTCGCAGCGGTCGGCAAGATCACAGCGCTGGTCGGTGGCGATGCAGCCCTCTACGAACGGCATCGGCCGGCCATCGAAGCGATGTGCGCAAAATCGTTTCTGATGGGACCGATCGGCTCGGCGGCGGTCATCAAGGTCATCACCAACATGCTGGCCTTCATCCATCTCGTCGCCGCCGGCGAAGCGCTGATGCTGGCCAAACAGGGCGGGCTGGATCTCGCCCAGTCCTACCACGCCATCGTCGCGTCCTCCGGCAACAGCTTCGTTCATGAGACCGAAAGCCAGCTCATCCTGAATGGCTCCTACGACATCGGCTTCACCATGGACCTGGCGCTGAAGGACCTCGGCTTCGCGCTTCGCATGGCCGAACAATCCGGCGTACCGCTCGACCTTGCCGCGCGCGTCAACGCGATTTTCGAGCAGGGCAAAGCGGCCTATGGCGGCAGCGCCTGGTCGACCCAGATCGTCAAACTGCTAGAGGATGCGGTCGGAACCGACCTGCGCGCGCCCGGCTTCCCGTCCAAACTTGAGACCTAGCCGGCAAAGCATTTAGCCAATGTCTTCAGCGGCTTGGTCTGGCCTTCAGAATCAGCGCCTAAGGCACTTGATTCAATATCTCAACGTCAGCGCACCGGGCAGAATCTCGAAGGTCGCGGGAATACGCCCTGGCGATTCGCCATCTATGTCGACAAGCGCGCCATTTTTCTCGACATCGCCGAGCGGTTCGACCACCACTTTCCGGCCGCGCAATATGGTGATGGCCGGATGATTGCGATGCCGTCCGCCATAAAGCAGGCGGATGTCCCAGATCAGCTTCAGCTTGCCGGCCGCGCGCAGGATGACGATGTCGAACTGGCCGTCGGCGAGCTCGGCGTCCGGTGCGATCATCATGCCGCCGCCGAAGAACCTTCCGTTGGCCACCGCCACCAGCGCCATGCGCGCTTCGACCGGAGCGCGGTCATCGACGGTGATCCGGACATCCTGAAAACGGTAGCGGATGAACTCGACCACTGTGCGCCACAGGAACAGCGCCTTTGCCGACATCTTGCCCTTGCGCTTGTCGGCATTGACCGCGCGATCGGTCGCGCCGGACAGGCCGAGGCTGGCGATGTTGATGAAATGGCGGCTGGCCAGCGCGCCATGATCGTCGATGTAGCAGATGCGCCCGGCATCGACCTTGCGCGCCTTGGCCTCGGCGATCCGTTTCAGCACGGCATCCACCTCTTTCGGCAGGCCGAGCCCGCGGGCGAAGTCAATCCCGGTGCCGCAAGGCAGCAAACCGAGTTCGGTTGTCCGGCCGCTCTCGTCGAATGCCTGCAGCAAGCCGTCCGCCACCTCGCTGGCGGTGCCGTCGCCGCCGGCCGCGATCACCAGATCGAAGCCGCTGGCCGCGAGGTCGAGCGCCAGCCTTTCGGCATCGCCCTCGGCTTGCGTCTCGCGCAGCTCGAATTCGCCGAAATGCTTGTTCAGCGACGCGGCGACCTCCGGCCAATGCCGTTTCAGCCGGCCGCCACCCGCAATCGGATTGAGCACCACCCCGACTTTCAACGACGCCTCCCCAAAAGGACGGCGGGACGTGGTGGCCGCAGAGTCCTTTGCCGGCATTGAAACCCGTGCCGACCGCCGGAGCAAGGGGCACTGCCGATGGGAGTGTCAAAAAGCGGGAAGGCTGTCTAAAGCAGCAGTCGCAAGAATTGCGAGATTCGTGGCAAATGATCCCCGATAATCCCGTTATCCACAGGCTCGCGCCCATTCCCCAAAGCCCTTACCCGGCGTAAGTTTAACTCATCTCAGGCGGCTACCGATCGCCACGCCGAAAGGCAAAGCGAAAAGGCGGATTTCCTGAGGCCCGTACGGCCCGAAGCGAGAGCAGGCTTGCCTGTTTTAGGGACGGATGCCGAGACCTACGGGGCCGCGGAAAGCGTGCGAACGCCGACGGCGGACCGATGCTGCCATGAAGGACGGCAAAACCTTCGATGGCACGCTGAGCGAAGCTCGCAAGGGTGGAGAACGGCGTGGCCTGGAACGGGCATCGCCCTCGGGTGGTGACTGGCAGGGCCGTCAAAATCAAGGCCGGCATGGCGCGACATCTTTAGGGAAGTTGCTGCCTGACTGGTTCCTGATCTGACAGGGAGGCGCTGGGAGAAATCCCGGCGCCGACTGTCTTTTGGACCCACACACCTTTCCAGCTGGGGCTGCAACCCTCGGTAAAATCGGCTAACGTCCTGTCGGCGGCCGAGCTTGCGCCGCCCGAAGGCGCCCGCGCGCTGTTCAGCCAGCCGATCCCGGTCGATCCGGCCACGCGCCGCACTGGGCTGATTGTCGCCGTGCGCAAGCTGCACCTTCTGCTGCCAGCGCTGCTGAAGGCAGGCGCAAGGCTGGAACACGTCTACGATTACTGAAGCGGCGACGGCCGCACTGCGACGAGGCCGGCCTCCACGCCGGCCTACTGCTTTGGCCCGATGCCCGGGATCAATTTGAGGACCGAGTTTATATATTCCGGCCGTACAGCGCCGCTGATGAGCGTGAAGGTGGCGAGCATGATGCTGGCCAGGGCTCCGTCATGCCAAGGCCTGAAGGCCAGAGCATCGACGGCATAAGCCCAGAACGGGAAAGCGAGCATCGACATGACGATGTTGGCGCCCGGAGCCTCCGCATTGTCGGCGGCATCGCTCACCGATTTCAGGTACACTGGCGTCATTGCCAGCGCGATGAACAGCACGGCCCATGAAATGGTCCAGACGCTGATGCCGGCCATTTCAATCTTGTAGATAGCTGCCCGGACGTCCCCCGGGATATTCTTGGAGTCTGCGGCCACCGCATCGGTCAACGCCTTGGCGGCTGGCTTCTCGACCGCATTGACGAGGATGGAATTGACGAAGATGAAAAAGGCCACGACCTCGGCAGGCACATATTTCGCCACCCGGTCGAGATAACCATCGCCGTCTTTCGAGTCCGTTTCGCCCTGACCGTTCTGCCCGCCTTCGTCGTCTTCAGCGCCTGCAACGGCCTCAAGCCCCGGCCTGCCTCTCGACACCACCGCGGACCGGACAATTCTTCCCATGGTACCCCCCGACATTTGTTGTATCGCACCGTCAGTATCGTAATAGAAAACCGCTCCAGGAAACAGTTGTCGCTGCGATAGAAGGCAATGTTTATTTTGCGCTTCTTTCCGCAAACGCTCCATGGCCACCACCCATCTGCTTTCGGGCGTTTCGAAATCCACCTATAGTGAGCCGCTCCCGAAAACGTATCGACTGGCTCGTTGCAGGAGCGCGGCCAAATTCCCGCCTTGTTCGCGCGCGATGGAAAGGCGGGCTGCCGGGGGGCAATCCGAAGGACAAGACCGTGATCAAGACCGCCCTTGTCGCCATGACCATCGTCGGCTGCGACTGCGACGCCAAGCTTTGCGAATATATCGGCGAGACGCCGGCAAAGTGGGCGACCATCGCCGACTGCGAAGCGGCGATGAAAAGCCAGATGCTGCACCAGAAGAACTTCGACTATCCGCTGGTTTCCGGCATCTGCCGCACCAAGGGGTCGGCTTCCTCATCACAACTGGCGGCGACCGCATCCCGCCCGGAACTGAAGCCGGCCAGCCGGAGTGTTCAGTCGGAAAGCCCATTGCCGCCGGAACTGAGCCACCGGCCGAGCGTTCCCGTCGGCTCGCCGACGACGGCCATGGAAGCGGCAGCAGCCCGGCCCGTCGCCTACGAGCAGGTGGTCGATGGCGGAACCGGCGTGCTCTACCGCACCAGGAACGGCTATGCGGTGGTCAAGACCGATCTCGGCCGTGCCGCCTCGGCAACGGTCGGCATGGCCAAGCGCTCCGCGAACTGGCTGGCAGGACTGCTGCCCGGCGGGTTGTGAGCGGACGCGCCGTTCGGGGCCAATACCGCACCGTCGTACTGCCGTTGAAAACTCCAGGTAGATGCATGAAGGTGTGAGGCATCGACACGGAGGAGCGCCTTTCCATGAAGCATGCAATTCGCGTGATGCTGTCCCTGATGCTGGCGTCCGTTCCGATTTCGGCCGGGGCGCAGAATTCCCAGCAGGGCGACGACAAGGTTGTCAACGTCGCAAGGGACGATCCGGACATGGCGGCGGCAATTGCGCAAGCGCGCGCCAGCCTCGATCAATTCCTGGCACTGTCTGAAGCACCGCCGGCCGGAACCAGCGAGTACAAATTGAAGGTCGAGGTCAAGGAGGGGGACAACTCGGAGCACTTCTGGATCATCCCCTTCCACAAGACCGCAAGCGGCTTTGTCGGAACGCTGTCGAATGAACCGCAGGTCGTGCACAATGTCGTGGCCGGCCAAGAGCTCGAATTCACCCGCGACGAGATTTCCGACTGGGGCTACACCAAAAACGGCCGCCAGGTCGGCAGCTTCACCGTCTGCGTGCTGTTCAAGACGATATCGAAGGAAGAGGCCGACTATTATCGCCAGAATTACGGCTTCGACTGCTGATCCGCGTCAGCCGGGCTGAACCTCGCCATCCGTCGCGCCGATCTTGCGCACCAGCGCTGCCGTCGCCAGGATCGCGCCCATGTCGGCGATCATCGGCGCGATATGCGTGGTGTAGTCGAGCGGCACGGAAATGGCGGGCAATTCGAAAAAGTTCTTCGACTGCGGCAAAAGCAGGAAACCGTCGCTGCCGTTGAGCGCCACCCGCGCCGGATCATCGCGCCATGTCTCATGCAGCCATTTCAGCGCCTGCGCCAGCCGGCCGGTCACCAGCGGTTGGGCAGCGGCGACATTGTCGGTGCGGAATTCATAGTCGCCATCAAGCAGCGGATCGCCGCTCGACAGCTCCTGCATCTTGCCGGCGAAGATGCCGCGGAAGAAGCCGACGACAGCATTGCTGCGCCGCGTCGCCACCAATGTGCCTGGGAATGGCGCGATCGTCTCGAAGGCGACGATGACACCCTTGAAGACCGTCGACGAGCCTTTGCCCGTGCCCTGGCGCAACTCCGCCTCGTAAAGCTCGAACGGAAACTCCTCGTAGCGGCCCGACACGATGTCGTCGAAGCTCTGCCGGTTGAAGGCGCCGACCACGGCGCGCGGCAGCCGGTCGAAGGAATTCGGCGTCACGCTGTGCTGGTAGCGCACATCCCTGATGAAGCCGAAGATGATCGGCAGCAGCGTGTCGCGGAACGATTGCTGCAGCCGCGTCGCCGGTCTCATCGCCAGGAAATAGAGCAGCAGCGCCGCGAAGAAACCAACGACATAGAGGAACACATGCGGTGTCGAGAACCACTGCTCGTTCAAGTCGGCGACCTTGTTGAACAGCCAGGCCACCAGCGCGACGAAAACCAGCAGCAGCCCCAGAAAGACCGGCACCCGCCAGCGCACCTGGCGATAGGCCGAGGCGCGTCCGGCCTCATAGGCTTCGATGTTTTTCCTGATGCCGGCGATGACCGTTTCATCAGGCATGAACTCAGCTGCTTCCATCGCCCCCTCGCAAGCCCATTTCGCCTACCATACCGTTTTTGCGGAAAGTCGTCAGTCGCCGAAAATCGCCTTCAGTCGTTCCTCGACCTTGCCCTTCATCCGGCCCGCCAGCGCCTCGACCGGAACCAGCCGCTCATGCCCGCCAGCGCGCAGCCGCATGAAAGGATGCATCCGGTAGCCGGCAATGGCGCCACGCTTGCCGAGATCGGCGCTGACGTCGACGACGAAAATGCCGCCGATGCGACCGGGCCATGGCTGTCGCACCAAAGCGGTACCGAGGAAGTCGCCGAGCCCATAGGCGACAAGCGTTTTGCCGACCCACTGCACCGGTTGGACGACATGGGCGTGGTGTCCGGCAATCAGCCCGACGCCATGCGAGGCAAGCTGCCTGGCCAGCGCCTGCGTCTGTGGGCGCGGGAAATGCCGGAACTCCCAGTCCCAGTGCGGAATGGCGCAGCGCAGATCGATGCTCTTACCCGCCGCGCCTCGCTGCCATGCGACCGGGTCGCTCTGCATCGACACACGCTCGGTGAATGGCGCAGCGTCGGCATTGCGCCACAGCGTGAAAGCGGCAAAGCCGATTGTCAGCGGCCCGGCCTTGACCTGCTCGACCGGTCCCTTCTTTGCGGTGCCGATGGTGCGGATGCCGAGCCGCTTCAGCGCCGCAACGGTCTCGTCGAAACCGGCGATACCCTGGTCGAGCACGTGGTTGTTGGCCAGCGACAGCACCAGTTTTTCGCGCGGGATACCGGCGGCGGCCAGTGCCTCGGCGAGGAACCGCTCGCTCATCGCATGGTGCGTACCGAGCCGCGTGCCAAGCGCCACGCTTGGCCGCTCGACCACCGGACTTTCGCAATTGCCGATCACCAGATCGGCCGAAGCCAGCAGCTTGGCGATTTGCGGATCGCATTCGGGCGCGCTGCGATTGGCCACCGCCGAAATGTCGCCGACAAACGCCAGCCGCACCTTCCGCCCCGGCGGCGGATCGATGATGGTTGTCGCCGCGATCGGCGCAAAGTCCCTGACATCGCCGCCGAGCGACGGCTTCAGGAACCGCGGCAGCCATGACAGTTTATAGGAAAGCGGATAGTTCGACACGCGACGCCCAATCGTTTGCCCAATCGGTTGGCTTGTGTAGACGGTCTGCCTGGGAAGTGTCGACCGTCAGCCTCGAAACACTGCCGCCCGTGATGGGCAGACGCGGTGCACTGAATACGTGTATGGTCCGCGCAATGGCATAGTGGAGGAATGAGATGACACGTGTAGCAAGCTTGTTGGCGTCCGCCCTCCTTCTTTTGCTGCCCTTGTCTTCGGCATCCGCCGCGGCGCCCGAAGCGGCAACCGCTTTGTTCGAGGCCAAAACCGTGGCCGACCGCAATGCCGCGCTGACCACGCTCGAGGCTGCGGCGTCAGGCGATCCCGCATCGGCCTATGCCGCCGGCGCGGGCGAGTTCTTCACCGCGCTGGAAATCCTGGCCGGCGGCCTACACCGCCACGGCTTCGACAGCCCGCAATCCTTCATGCTGCCGCTGATGCGGCTGCCGGTTCCCGACAATCCCAATCCCGAACCGCTGACCTATGAGCAGTTTCGCGCCATTCTCGTCGCCTTCCGCGACCGGCTGGAAAAGTCGGCCGCCACGCTTGGCTCGGTACCGGCGGATGCCGATATTGGCGTGGTCATCGACCTCACCCATGTCGGCATCGATCTCAACGAGGACGGCAATATCGCGCCGGACGAAAGCATGGCCGCCATCATGGCCTCGCTGGCGCGTGGCGGCATGGCGCCGGATGATACCGCGCCGGCGCTCACCTTCCGCTTCGATCGCGCCGACGGTTTCTGGCTGCAGGGCTACGCAGAGTTCCTGATGGCGCAAGCCGATTTCTGGCTGGCACATGATTTCCGAAATATGTTCGACGGCTCGTTCCACATGCTGTTCCCGCACGCCAAACTGCCGCTGCAGGACATTCTCGTGCCGCTGGATGGCGGCGCCGGCGGCGGCATGCTGGCCTCCGAATGGCGCATTGCCGACTTCATCTCGCTGGTCCACCTCGTTAACTGGCCGGTGGTCGAGCCCGAGCGCCGGCAGGCGGCCCGCCGCCATCTCCTGGAAATGATCCGGCTGTCGCGCGAAGACTGGAAGGCGATCCGCGCCGAGACCGACAATGACCGCGAATGGCTGCCCGGCCCGCAGCAGAAGGGCGCCAATCCGCTGACCGGGCTCGAAGTCGGCGAGGAGCAGGTGCAGGCCTGGCTCGCCGCCTTGACCATGGCCGAGGATCTGCTCGAAGGCCGCACGCTGCTGCCGCATTTCCGCATCGCCGACAAGGGCATCAACATGAAGCGCTTCTTCGAGGAGCCGAAAAATTTCGACCTGGTGCTGTCGATCACCGGCCCGGCCATCGCGCCCTATCTCGAGAGCGGCAAGATCCTGACCAGCGACGAGTTCGACCAGATCCAGCGCCAGTTCGGCGGCGCCGGGTTTTTGACCTTCGCGCTGTGGTTCAACTGAGGGCAATCGCCAGGCACTCGCGCCACAGCTCCTGACACCCTTGTGTCAGCAGCCTCGGTTCGCCCAATGCCCGGCGCCACTGCACCCTTTCCATTTCGGCGGACTCTGCCCATATTCGGGGCATGGCCAAACTCCCCGACAAAAAGACGCCCTCGACGGCGGGTGACAACAGCGCTTCGCCGCCCAAGCGGCGCAGCCCGCTGACCGATTTCCTCGATGCCTCGGAGCCGCTGCACAAGGGCGGCTTCGCCGAAGCGCCGCAGGCCGACTTCACCGGCACGCCGCTGACCGGCTCGATTGCGGACTGGGCCGAGCAGATCGAGCAGGAGGCCGAAAAGGAAGGGCGTCTCGCCGGCAAGGGCGACGGCGGCAAATCGCCGAAGGCTGCGAAAAAGATCCCGGAGCGCTCCGCCGCGCCGGGCCGCAGTTCACGCGGCACTTCGATGGGCGGCGCCGCCACGGCCCGCGAACGCACCGCCGCCGGCCTCAATCCGGTTGCCGGCCTCGACATCTCGCTGGAAGACGCCGAGACGATGGCCTCGGGCAGCGTCACCGCCACGGTCGCGGCGCTGTCGGCGCTGATCGAATCCGGCAATCCGCTGCACAAGGACGGCGTGTTGTGGACGCCGCACCGCCCTGCCCGCCCGGAAAAATCCGAAGGCGGCATCGCCATCAAGATGGTGTCGGATTTCGAGCCGGCCGGCGACCAGCCGACCGCCATCAAGGACCTTGTCGAAGGCGTCGACAACAACGACCGCACCCAGGTGCTGCTCGGCGTCACCGGCTCGGGCAAAACCTTCACCATGGCCAAGGTGATCGAGGAGACGCAGCGCCCTGCCCTGATCCTGGCGCCCAACAAGACGCTGGCCGCGCAGCTCTATTCCGAGTTCAAGAAATTCTTCCCGGACAACGCGGTCGAGTATTTCGTCTCCTATTACGACTACTACCAGCCGGAGGCCTACGTCCCGCGCACCGACACCTTCATCGAGAAGGAATCCTCGATCAACGAACAGATCGACCGCATGCGCCACTCGGCGACGCGCTCGCTGCTCGAGCGCGACGACGTCATCATCGTCGCCTCGGTGTCCTGCATCTACGGTATCGGCTCGGTCGAGACCTATACGGCGATGACCTTCCAGATGCAGATCGGCGACCGGCTCGACCAGCGGGCTTTGCTCGCCGACCTCGTCGCCCAGCAATACAAGCGCCAGGACATCAACTTCGTCCGCGGCTCGTTTCGCGTCCGCGGCGACACGATCGAGATCTTCCCGGCCCACCTTGAGGACCGCGCCTGGCGCATCTCAATGTTCGGTGACGAGATCGAGGCGATCACCGAATTCGACCCGCTCACCGGCCAGAAGACCGGCGAGCTGAAAAGCGTCAAGATCTACGCCAACTCGCACTATGTGACGCCGCGCCCGACCTTGAATCAAGCCATCAAGTCGATCAAGGAAGAGCTCAAGCAGCGCCTGCAAGAGCTTGAAAAGGCTGGGCGTCTGCTGGAGGCGCAGCGGCTGGAGCAGCGTACCCGCTTCGACCTCGAAATGCTGGAAGCCACCGGCTCCTGCGCCGGCATCGAGAATTATTCTAGATATCTCACGGGACGCCAGCCGGGCGATCCGCCGCCCACCTTGTTCGAATACATTCCGGACAATGCGCTGGTCTTCGTCGACGAAAGCCACGTCACCGTGCCGCAGATCGGCGGCATGTATCGCGGCGACTTCAGGCGCAAGGCGACGCTGGCGGAGTATGGGTTCCGCTTGCCCTCCTGCATGGACAACCGTCCGCTGCGCTTCGAAGAATGGGACGCCATGCGCCCGCTCTCGGTCGCGGTGTCGGCGACGCCCGGCGGCTGGGAGATGGAACAGTCCGGCGGCGTCTTTGCCGAACAGGTCATCCGCCCGACCGGCCTGATCGACCCGCCCGTCGAGGTGCGTCCGGCCAAGAGCCAGGTCGACGATGTCGTCGGCGAGATCCGCGACACCACGGCCGCCGGCTACCGCACGCTGGTCACGGTGCTGACCAAGCGCATGGCCGAGGACCTGACCGAATATCTGCATGAGCAAGGCATTCGCGTCCGCTACATGCACTCCGACATCGACACGCTGGAGCGCATCGAGATCCTCAGGGATTTGCGTCTCGGCGCCTTCGACGTGCTGGTCGGCATCAACCTGTTGCGCGAAGGTCTCGACATTCCCGAATGCGGTTTCGTCGCCATTCTCGATGCCGACAAGGAAGGTTTTTTGCGCTCCGAAACGTCGCTGATCCAGACCATCGGCCGCGCCGCCCGCAACGTCGACGGCAAGGTCATCCTCTATGCCGACCAGATCACCGGCTCGATGGAGCGGGCGATGGCAGAGACGAACCGCCGCCGCGAAAAACAGATGGAGTGGAACGCCGCCAACGGCATCACCCCGGAATCGGTGAAGTCGCGCATCTCCGATATCTTGGATTCGGTCTACGAGAAGGACCACGTCCGCGCCGACATCTCGCAGTTCACCGACAGCGCCGGCGCCATGATGGGCAACAATCTGAAAGCCCATCTCGACGCCATGGAAAAACAGATGCGCGACGCCGCCGCCAATCTCGACTTCGAGAAGGCCGCCCGCATCCGCGACGAGATCAAGCGGCTGCGCGAGATGGAACTGTCGATCTCGGAAGACCCGCTGGCCAAATATGCCGACATGGAAAGCCCGGTCTCCGGCCGCGAGAAGGGCAAGCACAACAAGGGCGTTGCCAAGCATCGTACCGCAGAGGAACAGGAGCGTTTCCGCAAGTTCGACGAGGCGCGTGCCGCCGATGAAGCGGCCAGGGCTGCCCGGTCCAACCTCTTCCGCAAGCCGGCACTCGACGAAATGGGCGCCGATAGCGCTGTGCCGGTGAAGAAGCCGCTGTTTGCAAAACCGTCGCTGGACGATATGGGGCCCGGCACCGACATGCCGACGCCGTCCGGCGCGGTCTCGCGTTCTCTGTTCAAGAAACAGTCGGCGCAGGAAGCGCACGGCTCCGACTTCGGCATTCCGGGCGACGCCACCAAGCCGCTGTTCAAGAAGAACTCGCTCGATGAGATGACGGTGCGCCGGACGGAAAAGCCGGTGGAAGGAAAAGTGCCGGCCAAGCCGCAGCCAATCTCCCCCCAAGTGGGGGAGATGTCCGGCAGGACAGAGGGGGGCGCGAAGGATCGCGACGTCAAGCCAATCGTTCGCCAGCGAACCGGGATTGGTTCTTACGAAGACCCAGGCGACGCTCGCCGCGAAAAGCGGCGGCCTGGCAAGACGGGCAGACCGGGAAAGTAGTTTATTCGAAACGCTGGCGGGACAGCGCCCCCCTCTGTCCTGCCGGACATCTCCCCCACGAGGGGGGAGATTGGCCGCTTCAGCGCCAGCGCTCCGCACTCCCTGCCCCACTTGCCTCCACCCCCGCCTTTGGTGTAATCGCTCCGCACACTCACCGTCTTGTCTTGAAAGGAGGGCTCACGTGTTCACGTTTCATCGTCACCATCGTCAGCGTGGCCCGATTTCTGCCCTGCGAGCTAGCTTGCAGGGCTGACCAGGGACATCGCGGGTTTTTTCCCGCTTCGATTTTTTGGTCTGCCCTTCGTGGTACGCAAAGCTGAGCCTGATGGCCGGTATGCGCACCGTCAAAGTGCATTGAGCCGGTGACCGGCAAAGACCAGAGAAAATCACAATGGCCCTGATCAGCCTCAAATCCCTCGGCGTCACCCTGAGTGCGCCGCTGTTTTCCAATCTCGACCTCACCATCGGCACCGGCGACCGGCTCGGCATCGTTGCCGCCAACGGCCGCGGCAAGTCGACCTTGCTGAAATGCCTGACCGGCGCGATGGAGCCGACCTCCGGCGACATCACCCGCACGCGCGGCTTGCGCGTCGGCCATGTCGAACAATCGGTTCCCCCTGCCCTTCTCGGCCGCACCTTTCACCAGGTAGTGGCTGACGCGTTGCCGCCAGAGCAGGTCGACAGCGAGATGTGGCGTGTCGACGTGGTGCTGGATTCGCTCGACGTGCCGGAGCCGATGCGCGAACGGCCAATGCAGGCGCTGAGCGGCGGCTGGCAGCGGCTGGCGCTGATCGCGCGCGTCTGGGTCACCGACCCCGATGTGCTTTTGCTCGACGAGCCGACCAACCATCTCGACCTCGCCAAGATCAGCCAGCTGGAGACATGGCTGAACGCGCTGCCGCGCGAAGTGCCGGTGGTAATCGCCAGCCACGACCGCGCCTTCCTCGACGCCGTCACCAACCGCACGCTGTTCCTGCGTCCCGAGGAATCGCCGGTGTTTGCGCTGCCCTATTCGCGGGCGAGGCAGGCGCTGGATGAACTGGACGCTTCGACGGCGCGCCGGTTCGAGCGCGACATGAAGGTGGCCCAGCAACTGCGCAAGCAGGCCGCCAAGCTCAACAACATCGGCATCAATTCCGGCAGCGACCTTCTGACGGTTAAGACCAAGCAGTTGAGGGAACGGGCGGAGAAGCTGGAAGACGCGGCGGTATCAGCGCATCGCGAGAAATCGGCCGGCGCGATCCGGCTGGCCAACCGAGGCACCCATGCCAAGGTGCTGATCACGCTCGACGACGCGGCGGTGGAAACGCCCGACGGCACGCTGCTGTTCAAGACCGGCAAGCGCCACATCTGCCAGGGCGACCGCATCGTGCTGCTCGGCCGCAATGGCGTCGGCAAGTCGCGTTTCGTCGCTCTGATCCGCAACGCCATCGCCGAGCCGGACACGGCGGCCAACGTCAAGGTGACGCCGTCGACGGTGCTCGGCTACAGCGACCAGGCGCTGGCCGGGATCAGCGGCGACGACACGCCACTGGCCATGGTCTCGCGCCGCTACGATGTCGGCGAGCAGCGCGCCCGCTCGCTGCTTGCCGGCGCCGGCGTGGTCATCGAGATGCAGGAGAAAAAGATCGGCGTGCTGTCGGGCGGCCAGAAGGCGCGGCTGATGATGCTGGCGCTCCGGCTCGCCAACCCCAACTTCTACCTGCTGGACGAGCCGACCAACCATCTCGATATCGACGGCCAGGAAGCGCTGGAGGAGGAGTTGCTGAAGCATCAGGCAAGCTGCGTGCTCGCCTCGCACGACCGCTCCTTCATCCGCGCCATCGGCAACCGCTTCTGGCTGATCGACAAGCGCCGGCTGACGGAAGTCGAGGATCCCGAGGCCTTCTTCCGTTCGGTGGCCGGAACACACGATTGAGGGATGACTACATAGTCCGGGCCGGCATCTGGAACTACTGCCGGCCCGTCAAAAGTATTGGCGACACATCCATACTTCCCCATCGGCTGGAAAAGGCGCATTCTGAACCTTCAGCAAACTGAGGGGAAGGAACCAGTCATGGGTGGGGCAGACGTCGTCAAGAGCCTTTATGATGCATATGCAAAACGCGACATCAAAGGTGCACTGGACCATTGCGCCGACGATGTCGTCTTCCATTGGGTCGCCGAACCGGAGGCCCGGTACACCGGAGTTGCCAACGGCAAGCAGGAGTTCCTTGCCCGGCTTATGATGCTAGATCGCGACTTCGACTACCAGAGCTATGTTCCGGTGGAGATCATCGACGGCGGCGACAAGGTTGCGGCGCAGGTGGAGATCCATTTGGTGCACAAGGAAACCGGCCGCAAGCTTCTCGCGCGCACCGCCAATTTCTGGACGCTGCGCGACGGCAAGGTCGTCAAGATGATTGAATATTACGACACCGCCTTGGTCGCATCGGTGATTTGAAAAAAAGTTTCAGCGCTCTGTCGGATCGCCTGATTCTGCCGCGTCCTTGGGATGCCGA
The DNA here is from genome assembly GCF_056403855.1 of Mesorhizobium sp. P2_E7. Lineage (NCBI taxonomy): Bacteria > Pseudomonadati > Pseudomonadota > Alphaproteobacteria > Hyphomicrobiales > Phyllobacteriaceae > Mesorhizobium > Mesorhizobium sp. P2_E7. Next base: position 2,602,807 of record NZ_JBFUER010000001.1, read on the forward strand.
CACAGTGATGCCGGCTTCATCTGAGGAGAAAGCATCATGTCCATTCTGTCATCCATAGGTCGCGTCGCCACCCGTTACGCACAAAACCGCGCCCGCCATCGCAGCGAGCGCGAGCTGCTGTCCCTGCCGATCGAACTGCGCAAGGATATCGGCTGGCCGGAAATCGTCATCGACGCGCAAAACGGCCCGCGGATCTGCAGGGCGCCCTGACCATGCGGTCGGGAAATATCGATGCAGGCCGCCATGGGGCGACTGTTGCTCAGTCATGCGTATCGCCCGACAGCGGCGTCGCCTGCATCGATCCGCGCTTTTCGAACGCCTCGAACCAGCGCGCCAGCCGTGCCCACGCGCGAAACGACGGCAGCTGGCGGAACGCCATCCAGGACAGCGTGGTGGCGAGCGCTATGTGGCCAACATGCAGCAGCGCCTCATCGTCCAGCGTGCTGTCGATCCAGTCGTAGCTCGCCTCGATTTTTTCGCGGTAGCCTTCGGCAAGGGCGCCGTAGCGCAATTGTTCGGGTCTTCTTTCCGTCTCCCAACGCAAGGCTATGCCCGTCTGCGCCAGGCCTTGAGCGACTGCTTGCAGCCGCAACGCCTGCCAGCGCGCCTCGCCATCTGGCGGCAGCAATTTGCGGCCGTCATGCAGCGTGTCGAGATAGGCGCAGATGACATCGGAATCGAAGAGCGGCGACGCATCCGGCCGCAGCAGCACCGGCACCTTGCCAAGCGGGTTTTCGGAATAGACGCGCGCATTGCGCAAGGTCGGGCTGGTCTCGTGATGAATGACCTCGAGCCGATCGGCAAGGCCGACCTCATGGGCAAAGACGAGCGCCTTGCGCGCGAAGGGCGAGTGGGTCTGGTAGTAGAGGATCATTGTCGTCCCAGGCGGTTGAGGAAGCAGTCCTCGTTCTAGCCTGCGGGTGGCGAGAATTGCGCTCTGATTGGGCGCTCCCAACGCAAGTTCATTTCGCGCCAAAAAAATCCATGGCCCATGTAGGATTGCCGCTGCCTCATTCGTCCTAGGGTTCGCAAGGCCAGACCAAAGCCCAGACCAAACGCAAAGAGGAGCAAGACATGACCGACCAGACCCCCGTTCAGCCGGCCGCGAAAGTTCTCGGTGGATTGACCCCCTATCTGCAACTGGACGGCGCCTTCAAGGCCGCCGAATTCTACAAGAAAGCCTTCGGCGCCGAGCAGGTGTTCTTCTATCCGCCCGATGACCAGGGCCGCACCATGCACATCCATCTCCACATCAACGGCTCGACCTTGATGATTTCCGATTTCTATCCCGAAAACGGCATGCCCGCGGTCAAGCCGCAGGGCTACACCATGCAGCTCCATCTCGGCGCCGACGACATCGACGCCTGGTGGAAGCGCGCCGTCGATGCCGGCTGCGAAGTCGCCGTGCCGCTCCAGCTCATGTTCTGGGGCGACCAGTGGGGCAACATGCGCGACCCCTTCGGTGTCGAATGGGCGATGAACGCACCGGCGAAGAAAGGCTGAGGCTCTCTACCTCTCCCCCTGTGGGAGAGGTTGGACTGCCCCGAATTGCTCTTCGCAATTCGGTTGGCAATCCGGGTGAGGGGTAACTTGGTGCCAAGCTGGAACACCCTCAACCGTCTCGGCGCTGCGCGCCGATCCACCTTCTCCCACAAGGGGAGAAGGAAGAACAAGGAGGAGAACCTCATGTCCTACGTCGATGGTTTCGTGCTCGCCGTGCCCAAGGCAAATCTCGATGACTACAAGAGACTGGCCAACCTCACAGGCCCCATATGGATGGAACACGGCGCGCTCGCCTACGTCGAATGCGTCGGCGACGATGTGCCTTATGGCGAGGTCACTTCGTTTCCGCGTGCCGTTCAGGCCAAGGACGACGAGATCGTCGTCTTCGCCTGGGTGGTTTATGAATCCAGGGAAAGCCGCGACACGGTGATGCCCAAGGTGATGGCGGACCCGCGCTTGACACCCGATTGGGGGCCCATGCCGTTCGATATGAAGCGCATGATCTTCGGCGGCTTCCAGCCGTTCGTGGAGCTGTAGCGCTACCTCAGGCCAGCTTGTCGAGCAGCGGCTTCAGCCGGTCTCCATAGCGCTTCCACAGATCGACCGATCCCTGATACATCGGCTGGCGCACCTGCGCGGCCGAGGCGGTGCGCACGGGACGATCGGTCTCGTGGAACGACAGCACCTTGTCATCCCAGGGCAGGCCGAGATGCGCGATCAGCGCCCGCGTCTGCCCCTCCTGGTCGGCGACAAAATCCTCGTAACGCACGTCATGGACAACGCCGGGCAGCACGCTGCGCCAATGCGCCATGATGTCTGTGTAAAGATTGTGGAAGTCGGCGAGTTCGCCGAGATCATAGCCGTAGCGGTGACTGTCGCCGCGGAAATGCACCTTGTAGATCGAAAGGCAGGTCGCCGCCGCATCGCGCGCGCAATGGATGATTTTCGCCTTCGGCAGCATCATGTGGATGAAGCCGATGAGCAGGAAGTTGCCGGGCATCTTGTCGGTGACATGCCTGAAGTCGGGATAGCGGGCATGCAGCATGTCGAGATAGGCTTGGCCCGCCTCGGCAAACTCCGTGTCGGATACCTCGACCAGTCCCCACGGGAACCCACCGGGCATGGTCGTCGGGAACTGCTTGCCGACCGCGGTCTTCAAAATGCTGAGCTCGCCCGCGCCATAGACCTGAGGATGGCTGGCGATGATCTGCTCGACCAGCGTAGTGCCCGAACGCGGCATGCCGACGACAAAGATCGGCGTATCGTCCGATATCGCGGCTGGCTGGTGCTTTTCGAAAAAGCCGGTGTCGAACACCGTCTTCATCGCGTCGAATTCGGCGCGCGTCCTGACGGGATCGTAGTCGATGCCCTTGCGGCGAATGGCATTGCCTTCGGCGAAATAGTCGAAGGCCCTGCTGTAATCCTTCAAATCGTCATTGGCCTTGCCGAGGCCGAAGGAGAGCTGCATGCGCGCCAGGCTGTCGGCCGGCGCCTTGGCATGCTGTGCCTCCATGCCGGCGAGTTCGGCGTCGCGCTCCTTCTGGCGCTTGACCTGCGTCAGCATCAGCCAGGCTTTGGCCATGCCCGGCGTGATCGCCAGCGCCTGCCGGAACAGGTCGGCCGCTTCATCGAGCTTGCCCTTTTCCATCAGCCCGACGCCGAGCCCGTGCAACAGGTCGGCATCCTTGGGCCGGATCGTCAGCGCCTCGCGAAAGGTCGCCAGCGCCTCGTCCAGACGCCCAGCTTCCTGCAGCGTTTCGGCAAGCCCTATACGCGCACGAACATGGAAGGGATTGCGTCCGACCGTGCCGCGATACATCGTTTCGGCCGCCTCGAACTGGCCGAGCTGTTTCAACGCGGAGCCGAGATTGTCGCGTGCCGCGAGTTGGTCGGGCTTCAGATCGACCGCACCCTGGAAAAAATCGGCGGCCGCTGCAACGCGACCGAGATCGCGCATCACCGTGCCGAGATTGTTGAGGAAATCGGGATTCTTCGGCTGCAGACGCACCGACTGCTCGATCAGTTCCAGCCCTTCGGTGCTGCGCCCCGTCTGGTGCAGCAGCAGGCCCAGGAAGTGCGCCGCCGCCGCGTGATTGGCCTTGCGCGCCAGCACCTGCCGATAGAGCGTCTCGGCCTCCTGCCGGCGCCCGGCCTGATGCAGCTGCAGCGCCTGCTGCACATATTGGTCGAGGCCCAGCGGCGGTTGTCCGCCAGCTCCAGCACCCGCCGCCCTTCTCTGATCTCTGTTGATGGGAAACCTGCCGTGTTTGTCCGCTTGCCGGACCTAAGGCATGGAAGAGACAGATTCAAGGGCAGATCGCGGCCGGGTGTCGCTTCGGTCAGGGCAACAACCGTGCGTAAAATCAAAGTGCTGCGGGGGTGTCCAGCGAGCGCGCAGCGCTACAGGTCATGACCAAGCCCCGGTCAAATCAGCCGGTTGCTTTCGGCAAGCTGGCGCTCCCGCCGCAGCGTCCCGTCGGTGTCGGCGACCTTGCGCCGTGCCGCTTCGTCGCTCCTTATCGTCAGGCGCACGGAGAGGACCTTCGGGAACGCGACGATTGGCGCGATGGTTATGGATGGGCCGTCCGGTGTTTTCATGATTCTCATAGTTTTCGCCTTTTCAGGAAAAATAAAAGCGGGCGACGGGACAATTATTCCGGCGCGCCATCGATAAGGGATTTGTTGATATAATGACGTCATAGCAGTTTTATCCAAGATTTATATGCATTAAATTTTTAGGCCGGTCGAATCTAGCCAGAAATTATCTTGAACAAGCCGCTGTTTAAGGCTATGGATTGCAAGATCGTTTTTGGGCCAAGCTTGGCATATCGCGGCGTCAGAAGTTCTCGACCCGCCAAACTCATTCCAAATAGCCGATATCTGAATTGCCGGCACAGTGGCGTGCAGCGCGTCCAGGCGGAACCAGAGCCAAGCCAATGTCGGAGCGCACCACCCATTCCATCGCCCATTTCGCAGCACCCTTCGTGCTCGGCGGGCTGGAAGGGCAATTGCCGGCTGGCGACTATGACATCGACCACGACGAAGAGCTGATCGAGGGCATGTCGCGGCTTGCCTGGCGTCGCATCGCCACCTTCATCCATTTGCCGGCACGGGCGGTGAAGAACCCGACCACCAGCCAGCTTGTCGCCATCGACTACCTCGAACTCGAAACAGCGCTGAGGCGCGACCAGGAGAACGCAGCATGATCCGCTTCCAGCAGAATGCGCGTCCGCGCACCGACACGCCCTCGCACCGCTTCGCCGTCGGCCAGACGGTCCGCATGAAGAGCCGCATCGGGATGCTCCAGAAGCCCGTGGAACTGTTTGAGATCAAGAGCAGGTTGCCGGTCAAGGACGGCTCGCCGCAATACCGCATCCGCAGCGAGCAGGAGACCTATGAGCGGGTGACCACGGAAGACAATCTCGAAGTGGCCGACGATCTGGTTGCTGCCAACAACCCGGCCATCTGACACTCCGTCCACCCAACACATTAAAGGAGCAGACAGATGGCCAAGGGTCAGCAGCGCAGCAATCGCGAAACGCGCAAGCCCAAGAAAGACAAGGTGGTGGCCAAGGCCCCCTCCCCGTTCGGTTCCGCGGTCAAGCAGGCAGAGAACAGCCTGAAGCCGAAGTCCAAAAACTGACCAGCCAGGGGCGCCTCGTGCGCCCCGCCGTCGCCTTGGAGCAATTCCAGGAAAAGTGTGAGCGGTTTTCCGTCCGGAATTGCGAAAACCAAAGAGATAGAGCGGCTCGCCGTTTCCGGGAAACGGTGAAACGCTCTAGGTGACGGCAACAAGCGCGCAACGCTCTGCCACGGAGACTTGCTTGAACTTCTTCATCGAGTTCTACCGTTCGCGCGACGCCGACGAAGCCACGCTCGACAAAGTGTCGCTGGAAGCGCCCAACCTGCGCGCTGCTCTGCAGGGCGCCACCGCGCTGTTCCACAGCCTGGCCATGCCGCAGATCCCCGACCGTCTGCGCATTTGCGACGAGGACGGCGCCGAGCTCTACGCCGGCCCGGCCGACGGGGCGTATCCGTCGTAGGCAACCATTCCGATCTGATCCGCGAGTCTTCAGCACGGCCCATCGTCGACGACGCGATAGTCGGCGGCGCGAGCCTCGCAGGCATTGGGGAAGGTGCGCAGCTCGCCATGACGGCGGGCGCAGACGGGCGCATATTCGCGGGTGCAGAATGTCCGCTCTTCGCTGCCGCCACCGCCACCGCCACCGTCACGGCAAGTGCCGTCGCGCACGATGCGGTAGCCCTCGCGCTCCGCGAGACAGGCATTGGCGAAGGTCTGGCGATCGCCGCCGCGCCGCGCGCAGACCGGCTCATATTCCCTGGTGCAGAATTCCGGCTCCGGCCGTGGCGGGCGCGGACGCGGTCCCGGCCCGTCGTCGACGACGACAGTGCAGGCGGCAAGAAGACCCGACAGGAAGAGAATGGTAAAACCCTGGCGCGAGAAGATCGTCGCAAGAAATTTCATGAATATATCTCCCTCGAGATCCCTCGTCCCGGCGCAAAACGCGCCTGTCGATCCTCGCCATTCCCTTGCCAAATGCAACCCCTGTTTGCGGCGTTGCGGAGCCACGCAATGCCCTCGCCACACATCGCCCGATGCTGGACTATAGCAGCTGGACCATGCGTGGCCGGGCTCTGGCTGATGACCGCCAACGGGGCCGGGTTTATCGAAGCGCCTGCGTTGGGATGCGTCGATGGGCGCGGCCCGCGGCGCTATCTTGCAACTATCACGTTTCCGTGCGATAAATTTTGTGTTCGGGCATTTGCGACCCGGAGAGCGGAACGTTTTGGACGACCTTTCCCCGATACTGTGAATCTCTGACGGCCCCGTTTTCGGCGGGGGGTTTTACCATGCGCGAATGCAGGACTGCCGAAACAACCACCGGGACTTGCCCACGATGCCAGGCGGCGGGCAAACCACAAGACTGACACGGGTGAAGGAGTTTCCCCAATGGCCCAGACCGGCACCGTTAAATTCTTCAACGCGACCAAAGGCTTCGGCTTCATCACGCCCGACGGCGGCGCCAAGGATGTGTTCGTCCACATTTCCGCGATCGAGGCATCGGGCCTGCGTACCCTCGTCGACGGCCAGAAGGTCACCTTCGACGTTGAACCCGATCGCATGGGCAAGGGTCCGAAGGCGGTCAATCTCCGCGCGGCCTGAACCGGCGGTGCCCGCGCGCCCGCCAGGGCGCGCGAAAAAGCACTTGAAGCGTGCTTGAAGCGGCTTTGTCAGCCGCCCCCGAGTTTTCGAAGGCGCGACGTTTCCCGTCGCGCCTTTTTCATGTCCGCCGTCGCCGTGGCAAAGGACGCTCGACCTGTTCAGGGAATGGCCGATCGCCGGGGCGATCGTCTGGCGCGATTTGCCTTGGCCGCAACGATCTATTTGAGCCCCCTTGACCGTTGCCGGCCCCGGCAAAACTTTCTCTTGCCGATAGCGCTAAAATAAAGGACAAATTTCCCTTCGGGCATTTGCCGGCCCGAAAACTGGACTTTATGGGATCAAAGGGAGCTTCCCATGCCGCAGACCGGCACCGTCAAATTCTTCAATCATGCCAAAGGCTTCGGCTTCATCACGCCGGACGACGGGCAGAAGGATGTCTTCGTCCATATTTCCGCCGTGCAGGCATCGGGTCTTCCCGGTCTGGAGGATGGGCAGAAAGTGACATTCGACACCGAGCCGGACAAGCGCGGCAAGGGTCCGAAGGCCGTCAATCTGTCAGTCGGCTAAGCCGGCTCGAGACAGGCTGGACGGAGATTGACGAGGCGGAGCGCCTTCCGCACGCGCTTGGTTTTTGCCGCGTGGCCTGAATCAGAGATGCAAATTCCGTTCAGCCCCCGTTCAGCCACGGTCTCCTATTAATCGTCCCCAAGGCCGGACCGCATCCCCGAAAAAACGACCCGGGCCGGCACGAAGGAGACCAAAATGAATCGCATTTTCAAAACCGCCATTCTGGGCGCCGCTCTCGCCGCGACCACACTCGCCACTCTGCCCGCCGCCAACGCCGACGAGTGGCGCCATCGCCATCATGGCCGTCACCACAATGGCGACGCCATTGCCGCCGGTGTCGTCGGCCTTGCGGCCGGCGCCCTGATCGCCGGAGCGCTGAGCAATCCGCAGCCGCGCTACAACAGCAGCTATGACGACGACTACGACTATCGCGAAGTGCGGCCGGTGCGCCGTTACTATGCAGAGCCGCGCGTCGTCTATGCCGACCGCTATGCCGAGCCGTGGACCCGCGACTGGTACGAATACTGCTCGGACCGCTACCGGACCTTCAATGCCCGCAGCGGCACGTTCACCGGCAATGACGGCGAGCAGCATTTCTGCACCGCCAACTAGTGCATGTCGCCCAAAAGTGCGTACCGGTTTTGGGATAACGACCTGCACAAGACAAAGACTCTAGGGCGCGGAGCGCCGTAGAACTTCCCTGCCCCAAACAAAAAGCGCTGACCGCAAGGTCAGCGCTTTTTTGTTGTTGGGTACGCCACCCAGGGTGTGTGTTGAGATTCAGGTCAGGCCGAGCCGAGAGCTATGGGCTCCGAGACCGGAGCGGAGCGTACTTTTGGGTACGTGAGCACCGGAAGCGCAGGAGACCATGGCTCGCAAGCCGGCCTGACCTGAATATCGGCACACACTTAGGTCAGGAACGGATTGGTCCGCCTCTCCTCGCCAAAACGGCCGCCTGGGCCGTGGCCGCAGATGAAGCCGATGTCGTCGCCGAGCGGCAAAAGCTTGTCCTTGATCGAGGCGATCAGCATCGCATGGTCGCAGCCCGGCAGGTCGGTGCGCCCCACCGAGCCACGAAACAGCACATCGCCGACATGGGCAAACTTGGCTGCGCGGTTGTAATAGACGACATGGCCGGGCGCATGGCCGGGGCAATGCAGCACCTCGAACACATGCGAGCCGAACGACACGGTTTCGCCTTCGGTGAGGAACCGGTCGGGCACACAGTTGCGCACGCCTGCAATGCCATAGCGCTGGCCTTGCTTTTCGAGATTGTCGAGCAACAGCTTGTCGGCCTCGTGCGGGCCGATGATCTCGATGCCGAGCGCTTCCTTCAGTTCCATGGCGCCGCCGGCATGGTCGATATGGCCATGGGTGATCCAGATCGCGCCGGCCGAGATCGCATTGTCCTTGAGCACTTTGAGCACCTGGTCGATGTCGCCACCCGGATCGACGACGACGCCTTGCTTGTCATCCATGTCGAACAGGATGGTGCAGTTCTGCTGGAAGGGCGTGACCGGCACGATGCCGGCGTTGAGCTGACCCATGATTGTCCTTTCGCTGTGTCTGGCGTGATGTAGAGGCACAGGCAGGCAACGTCCACAGCTCCGCGACAATCTTGACAGACCCGAAAACAGAAATGGGCGGCCCAACGGCCGCCCATTTGACGAAGCCCGAGATTTCGAGGCTTATTTCTTCATCGCGCCCATGACCGCACCGATGATGCCGGTCAGGATGGCGCCGCCGCCTGCGCCGCCGAGGAGATTGTCCACGTTGAATGCGCTGCCAAGTCCGCCAGCGGCTGCCGTCACATCCGGGGCCGCCGCGCCGCCAAGCAGTTGGCCCAGGATCGCCGCGCCGCCGACGCCGCCAATGGCGCCGCCCAGGATTTTGGTCAACTGGCCCATCGCCGCATTCTTCAGCGCAACGCCGATTGCCTGACCACCGACAACACCCGCTATTACCTGCACAACGATCGCAATGAGCGTGTTCGTATCCATGTACCTAGTCCCTCCATAGCTGCCAGCCTCCCGGGCCGACACCATCATGAGACGCCGAATTAGACGAAAGTCAAATGCGTAAATGCTGAAATAAAAGGGGCGGCCCTAAAACCGCCCCTGCTTGCGAAAAAAGCTGTGATTTGCGTTATTCTGCGGCTATCGCATGCTTAGGCTGCACTGCGGCAGAATAGTCGTTCATCAAAGTCTTGGCGATCTCGCCGACCTCGAATCGGTAGGGGCCGATCTCGGAAACCGGCGTCACTTCCGCCGCCGTTCCGGTGAGGAAGCACTGCTCGAAGCCTTCGAGTTCCTCAGGCATGATGGCGCGCTCGATGACCTCGAGGCCGCGGTCCTTGGCGAGGCCGATGACGGTGCGGCGGGTGATGCCGTCGAGGAAGCAATCGGGCTTCGGCGTATGGATCTTGCCGTCCTTGACGAAGAAGATGTTGGCGCCGGTGGCTTCGGCGACCTGGCCGCGCCAGTCGAGCATCATGGCGTCGGCATAGCCCTTGGCCTCGGCGGCATGCTTGGACATGGTGCAGATCATGTAGAGGCCGGCGGCCTTCGACTTCGATGGCGCCGTACGCGGGTCGGGCCGGCGCCATTCCGCCAGATCGAGGCGGATGCCCTTGAGCTTCTGCGCCGGGTCGAAATAGCTCGGCCACTGCCAGATGGCGATGGCGCAGTTGATGCGGCTGTTCTGCGCCGACACGCCCATCTGTTCGCTGCCGCGCCAGGCGATCGGCCTGACATAGGCGTCCTGGAAACCCTGCTTCTTCAGAAGCGTGGTCGAGGCGTCGTTGAGCTCGGCCACCGAATAAGGAATCTTGAAGCCGAGCAGGCGCGCCGATTCATGCAGGCGCTCCGTATGCTCGTTCAGCTTGAAAATCGCGCCGCCATAGGCGCGCTCGCCCTCGAAGACCGCGCTGGCATAGTGCAGGCCGTGGGTCAGCACGTGGATCTTGGCGTCGGCCCATTTGACGAACTCGCCGTTCATCCAGATGAAGCCTTCCAGCTGGTCGAAGGGAACGGATGCCATGGAAACCTCCCGCGGGCGGCGGCCCGCACATCATTGGTGTTGTTGTTGTTTCGCGACAGCCGCATCAGGCGGCCGGATATCGTGAAGCGTAAGCGGATAATCGAACTCTGGCAAACTCAGGAAGTTCCGGAAAAACCGCGCTCCCTTGCCTTTTCGTTCGCAATCCGCCCAAAAGCTTGTCAAAAATTACCATTGCGGGGAAATTACGTCAATAGTACTGACATAATTTCCCTCTATGGACGGAGAAATGATGACGGATCGAAGCCCAGCTGCCGGAAAACCGATCAAGACGGCAATCACCGATGAGGACGGCATCGACTTCGCCATCATCGAACTGTTCTTCTTTGCCTACCGTGACTTCACCTCCGATCCCGACCAGATCCTGGCCGATTACGGTTTCGGCCGCGCCCATCACCGGGTGCTGCATTTCGTCAACCGCCGGCCGGGGCTGACGGTGGCCGAACTGCTCGACGTGCTCAAGATCACCAAGCAGAGCCTGGCGCGGGTGCTGAAGCAGCTGATCGACACCGACCATATCGTGCAGTTGCAAGGCCCGCGCGACCGCCGCCAGCGTGAACTCTACCCGACGGCCAAGGGCCGCGCCCTGGCGCTGGCCCTGGCACGGCCACAGTCACGCCGCATCCGTGCTGCATTGGAGGATTCCGGAGCCAGCGAGCGCCCCTTGATCGAAAGATTCCTGGAAGCCATGGTCAATCCGGAACTAAGGGCGCAGATCGACATTGTGCCCGCAAACATGTCAGGGAAAAGCCATGGAGACCATTGAGAGGGTGGACCAGCCGGCGGCGCCGGACGATGACGCGCCGCATCTGCTTGTCGTCGACGACGACACCCGCATCCGCAATCTGCTGAAGCAGTATCTGACCGAAAACGGCTTTCGCGTCACTGTCGCCGGCAATGCCGGCGAGGCCAGGCGCAAGCTCGCCGGGCTCGACTTCGACCTGCTTGTCCTCGACGTCATGATGCCCGGCGAGACCGGCGTCGACCTCACCAAGGCGTTGCGGGAGGAAAAGAACGTGCCGATCCTGATGCTGACGGCGCTGTCGGAAACCGACAGCCGCATCACCGGGCTCGAGGCCGGCGCCGATGACTATCTGCCCAAGCCCTTCGACCCGCGCGAGCTGATCCTGCGCATCAACAACATCCTGCGCCGCGGCGGCCCGGCGACCACGCCCAAGGTCGAGCAACTGGTGTTCGGCCCCTACACCTTCCAGATCGCCAGGCGCGAACTGAAGCGTGGCGGCGAGGCGTTGAAGCTGACCGACCGCGAGCAGGAGATCCTGGCGATCTTCGCCGCGCGCGCCGGCGAAACCATTCCGCGCCACGAGCTGGTCGGTGACGATTCGGAAGTCGGGGAGCGCACCATCGACGTCCAGATCAACCGGCTGCGCCGCAAGATCGAGCGCGACCCGTCCAATCCGGTCTGGCTGCAGACGGTGCGCGGCATTGGCTATCGGCTCAGCGTGGAATAGCTGGCTCGTCGGCCGGGCGATTTCAGTTGCTTGCTGGCAAAGCTGGTATTTGGTTTGCCAGTTTTTGTCCTTGCATGGTGCCAGGCCATGGCGTTCATCACTTCATGTGGATGCGCTCCCTAATGAATTAGTTGCTTGTTAATCAGGTCGAGCGCATCTTCTCTCGCGGCTTGAGGAGCGATTTGCGCGTGGGCTTTTTGAGAATGCTTCTGATTTGCGCGATTGCGAGCGCCGGTGCCGGTGGTTTCGTCAAGGTCGTCGAATACTTGACCTTTACCCCACCACCACCGGTCGCGCTCGACGCTCCGGTCCTTCTGAAAAAAGCTCCGCCAAAGAAACGAATATGGCGGCGAGCGCTGACGTAACTTCCGCACCGAGGATAGGGCTATCGGCAAAACTGGCGATCTTCGGCCTTTGCTAGGCTAGCTCGCGGCTGGCCTGTTCTCTGAAACCTACCTTGCGGCACTGGGAACACGGCGGCTGCGGGCTGGATTTCAGCGTTGCGTTTTTAGGTGCGCGGGATCATGTATGCTTTGTGGGGGAAATGGACGTCTCAGAAAGGGTTACAGCGCGGCTTTGTCGTGTGACCACGACCAGCGTGGCCGCCCTTTGCATCGCGTATGTTGCTGTGGCCGTTGCGGTAGCACCAACAACCTACTTCGAGATGTTGACGGAATACACGCTCAAAAAATACTCGCTCGCTATCCCCGTACTTCTACTTTTCGGAATGGCAGGCGTTGCGGTGTTGTCGCGGCCTTCCTCGCCTTTGGCGTTCGTCCAGGAGAAGTTGCGCGTCAGAGGCAAGGGCGCGTTGCTGATCACCGGAATGTTCATTCTTGGTGCGGCCGCGTTTTCCACACTGAAACATGTCACCCCGATCTATGTCCCCTTTTTTGCCGACCCGTTCCTGGCGGACCTGGATGCTGTCATTCATATGGGCGATCCCTGGAAGGTCACGCACGCCATCTTCCCCCGGGTGCTGGAGCCAGCTCTGTTCGTGCTCTACGGACCTGTCTGGTTTGTCCAGATGGTAGGCATGGTACTTGTGGCGGCCTTTACTTCGGATCACGCACGTCGAGCTCGTTATTTGCTTTCGTTCCTTCTCGTTGCCATCGTCCTTGGAAATGTCGTCAGGATCATCGGCTCGTCGGCCGGGCCGATTTTCTTCGAGAGGATCGTCGGTGATCCTCGCTTCGCCGACCTCATTTCGGCCCTCGGCACAACCGCATCCGGCAGAGGGATGATCGCCACCTCAAACTATCTCTATTCATCCTACGCTCACGACCGTACGGTTTTTGGAACAGGCATAGCCGCGATGCCAAGTTTGCATGTAGCCGTGGCGCTTCTCAACGCGCTGTTCCTGTCTCAATTTGGCCGGTGGTGCAGATATTGGGGGTTGTTCTACTTCGCCGCCATCATGTTCGGATCAGTCTATTTCGGCTGGCATTATGCGATCGATGGCTATTTGGCGATCCTCGGCACCGTCGTGATCTGGCGATATGTTGGGCGATTTGTTGGTGAGAAGGTGATCTTGTTGGAATAAGAGGTAGTTGGGTTCAATGGCGGTACCAAGTAAGCTCAGTCCATGTCGACCCGGCGATCTTTCATACCGATCTGGAGGCCAGGCTGGGCGTTTAACAGTCGTCCTGCAATAGCCCAGATGATTGGCGTCAACAGCATAGAAGCGTATCCATCGACCGCGTAGTGCCAGGCCAAGTGCACCGAGCCCAGCTGGATTGCTGCCAGAAACGCAATGCTGGCCCAGCGGAGCAAACGCCCAAAACGCCAGAGATAAATCGCGTTGAGGGTTGCGACTGCCACGTGCAACGATGGAAAGGCTGAAATGCCGCTGCCTAGGCGTGGACCATCAAGCCCGGCATCGGCCAGCAGATAATTTTGCGTAGCCAGCGCCGAAACGGGATAGGTCAAGTTGGTCGTTTGAAGGTAGTCCATCAGGGGAGAAAACGTGCCTTCGCCATAAAAGGGCATGACGAATACTGGCCCGACTGAAGCGAAGGCCGCCGCCAAAACGTTACCTATCAACACCCAGGTAAGGACGAACGTGACCAGAAACTGCGAACGCAGCCGCCCGTCCCTCGTTGAAAAAGCGACGCAAAACAAAACGATGAAAACCTCAGCAAACCAAAGATTGTAAAGAACGTTCAGCGAAAAGGTCATAGGGCCAAAGCCAAGCACAGGTTGAAAAAATCTCCATGCATCGACCCCGCCATGAATTGCCCTGTCGATCGCCACCAGGGGCGTGTCGGCATAGAATGGTTGAATCCTGCTGATCCCTCCCTTGATGCTGGTGAACATCGAGAAAAAGAGCGGGATGACGAGCGCAACCGGCAGCCCGGCTGCAATTCGATCCGGCAGGTTGTTGGCCAGCATGAGATCCTTCATGGCACGTAACGGTTGCTCTGGCCGCTGAATAATCAACCGAATCAAGACCACCGCAAGAAGGATCAGGGTCACCGCTGCCCCAAAAAACAGGAAATTCTTACTATATATTTTTAAATTGATGACGATTTTCCAATGCTCCGCGGCAATAAGCGCGAGTAGAACATAGGCGACCACCGTCACTAAAAATGGTTGATTGGCGCGCCAAGCCTCCGAAGTGCTACGGATTGCTAGCCGCGCTATCGACATGGAAGAAATCTCCGGAACCAAGCGCTAGTTAAGCTGCTGCAGTATCCCCGAGCTACCCACCAGCGCCAGACTTGCATAGATCTGGACCGCTATAGTGCAGATCGCAGCCGCCGAAATCGGCACCCCGAAGGGCACGACGCCCTTGCGGTCCAAGTGCTGTATGTAGACGCGAAACGCGCCTGCCGGCAGCATGAAGGGGTTTTTCACGATCGCCGCGGTGGCGAGGGCGAAAACCAGCAGCAGCACCGAGAACACGGCGAGACCGCTTCCACCGGTCAGAAACGGAACGACCGCCAGCAGCTTGACGTCGCCGGCTCCGACCTTGCGCATGATCCAGAAAGGAAAGAGCGCAACGAACAGCACCAGTCCGGCGATCGCACTCAATCCCATATCCCACCACGATCCGCTTGCTACAGAAACAAGCTGAAGCGATCCCAGCCCGAGGCAAAGCAGCAACAGCACTTCGCGGTTGGCTATCTTTTGAGTGACGAAGTCGAGCCAGGCGATCCTTGCCAGCAAAGGAACGGCGAGCGCTTTCAGCAGCAGCGATACGGCAAACAACATTCTACCGCTCGATGTTTTGCACGCTGGACGATAGCAGCTTCAGATTGTTGACCACGGTCGGATCATTGGGCGCCAGTTCGTAGGCCTTGAGGAAATTGCTACGCGCGTCCTGCAGCTTACCGCGCAGCAGATAGGAATAGCCGACATTGTTGTAGTACTCGGGCGTCGCGCCAACCAGCTTGAAGGCACGGCCATAGGCCCGATCGGCAAGGTCGAAGCGGTGTATGCGGTCGCAGGAGGCGGCCAGTCCCATCCAGGCGCCACCATCATTGGGAGCGAGCTGCGTCGCCTTGAAGAACAAGGCGCCGGCATTGCCGTAATTTTCCGCACGGAACTGGTTCTTGGCCTCTGCGACGGCTTGGTCCGAGGCGTAGTATTCAACATCACCGACCGTCTTCAACCCGTCAAAGGCATCACCAAAGGACGTTACGTCGCCTTTCGACGGTTCGTTGGTGCGAACGACACCGTCTGTGGGGTTCGTCTGACAGCCGACAAGTGCCGCCATGAACAGGCAGGCCACGACTGCAATTGGCCTTTTCATACAATCTCCCCGTGAGTCCCCCGACCCATATTAGGACCAAAGCATATACGCAACTAGAAGAAAATGCCCTTCATGCGAATGATCACCGGCAGCATGATTACCATCATAACCACAGGAAAGATGCAGAGTCCCAGTGGTATCATCATTTTGACGGGCAAGGCGTTGGCACGCTCTTCCGCCTGCAGAATCCTCTGGCTGCGCATCTCCGCGCTGTAGACACGCAGGGCGTCAGTCAGGCTGGTGCCCAGTTCTTCCGACTGCCGGAACAGCACGGCCAGCGCCCGCGCCTCGTCAAGGCCAATGCGGTCAGCCAGTTCGCGAAGCCCTTCCCGAAGTGGCTTGCCGGCACGCAGTTGCAGATTCATGATCGTGAGCTGAATTCCCAGCCATTTGTGCGTGGCCGCAAGCTCCTGGCTTACCCGTTCGACCGCGGCCTCGAGGCTCATACCGGCATCGGCGCAAGTGATCATCATATCCATGAAATCGGGGAAG
This sequence comes from Mesorhizobium sp. P2_E7, assembly GCF_056403855.1. NCBI lineage: Bacteria > Pseudomonadati > Pseudomonadota > Alphaproteobacteria > Hyphomicrobiales > Phyllobacteriaceae > Mesorhizobium > Mesorhizobium sp. P2_E7. The sequence continues at coordinate 2,618,837 of NZ_JBFUER010000001.1, forward strand.
GCGCGACGATAGATCTGTTTCTGTGAATTCTCGAATCGGTCCAGCATGATGCTGGGTATGACAATGCAGCCTAATCCAAACAAGGCCGCACCACCAAACGTAAAGAATCCCGGCAGTCGTGGCGGCAGCACCCACGACAGCAGGGCATACATGGCCAGAAACCCTATGCAAACGGCGCCGAGGCGACAAACCGTGTAGACGAGAGGCGCAGTCGCTCGATAAAATCCGGCGCGGAAGAGTTTCGCCTCCAGAGCATTGGGCTCGGTGCGCTCTTTCTCGATCGACTTGAAGTAAGCGTCGACCGGCTTCTGCGCCGCGATCTTCGCAAGGCGGTCCCGTCCCAGGATCGATCGCGGATCAACAGAGCCTTCGCCCAAAAGGCTGTCCGCGACCAGCTTTCGCGTTTGCAGTGCCGGCAGGAAGACCAGCGCCGCAAACAGGAACAGCGCCACCGCCGACGCGAAGACTGCGATGGATACAAAAAAGGTCAGGTCGTCGGTGTTCGAAAGCAGATTTATGACGCGCTCCTGTCAGAAATCGAAATTAACCATTCGGTACATGATGTAGTCTCCCAACAGGGCCCAGCTTCCACAGATGACGAATGCAGGCGTAATGAGAGGACTGCTCCAGACTTTGCCGTAGTAGCCGGGCGCGATGACCCACAGCATCCCAAACATCACGAGCGGAAACAAGGAAATGATCCAGGCCGAGGCCCGGCCTTCGGCCGACAACGCCCTGATCTTCAACCGCAGTTTCTGGCGTTCCCGCAGCACGGTCGAGAGATTGGCCAGGATTTCGGTAAGATTCCCGCCGGTCCTCGCCTGAATAGAAAGCGACACCGATAGCAGATTGAGTCCCTCGAAGCCGACCCGCTGCGTTAATTTCCGCACGGCCTGCTCCATGCTGAGTCCGAAAGTAATCTCGTCGGCGACGATGCCGAATTCCGTGCCAAGCGGATCAGGTATCTCGCGGGCGACAAGACCTATCGCAACTGACGCAGGATGCCCTGCGCGCAATGAACGAACGATCATGTCCAGTGCATCGGGCAATTGCTTGGCGAATTTCTTTATCCGTCTGTTACGTGCCCGGCGCAAAACAAGAACAGGCAAGGCAAAGCCCACCACAAGAAAGATGATGAAGGCTGCCGGCGCCGCTAAGTGCAGGAAAAGCCAGAGCAGCAAAGCCAGCGCCAGGCCGGCCAGAAAAAACGAGGCTGCGAAGGTCATCGGGTTTCCGGTGATGCCGGACTGGGTATAAAGCCTGTTCAGCGAGACAAAGCCGAAGATAAAATCTCCTGAATCGGTCAGGCCGCGTTCTCGCAGCAAACTTTGCAGGGTTTTTTCCGCGGGCGCTTCATCAGCGAGGCGGCGGAGCCGGTGGTTCACCGCCACTATGCGGGAGCGGCGACCGGCTAGAGAAAGGTAAAGGGCTTCGCCGGCAAGGATCACCGAAGCTGCCGCAACCATGTAGATGAAATAAAGCAGCGCCTGTCCGGTAAGCATCAGAGGGCAACCTGCGGGTTGAAGGCATCCTTGGCGAAATGGAGACCCAGCGTTGCGGCCTCAGGCGCAAAGCGCGGACGAACACCAGTGGCGCGAAAATCCCCGATGATCGTCCCATCCGCGGCCACGTCGCGCCTTATGAAGGTATAGATTTCCTGCAATTGGACGACATTGCCTTCCATACCGGTAATCTCGGAAATCGACGTTACGCGCCTGCCGCCATCGGAGAGCCGCTGCGTCTGCACGATGATGTCTATGGCTGAAGCGATCTGTGCCCGGATGGATTCGTGCGTCATTGGCATGCCGGCCATGCCGACCATCTGCTCCAGCCGCGAGATCGCGTCGCGCGGCGTGTTGGCATGGATAGTGGTCATCGACCCCTCATGGCCGGTGTTCATGGCCTGCAGCATGTCAAAGGCCTCCTCGCCGCGGACTTCGCCGACGATGATGCGGTCCGGCCGCATGCGCAGCGCGTTCTTCAGCAGTTCGCGCTGACGGACCTCGCCTCTACCCTCGACATTCGGTGGCCGCGTCTCCAGACGGCCGACATGCGGCTGCTGCAGTTGCAGTTCCGCCGCGTCCTCGATGGTGATCAGGCGCTCCCTGGCCGGGATGTAGCTCGAGAGCGCGTTGAGCAAGGTCGTCTTGCCGCTGCCGGTGCCGCCCGAGACCAGGATCGACTTGCGCGCCTGGACGGCGATCCGCAGCAGCTCGATCATTGGCGGGCGTATCGAATTGAACGCCATCAGGCGCTCGAGCGAATAGGGATTCTTGGAGAATTTGCGGATCGACACCAGCGGACCGTCTACAGAAACCGGTCGCACCGCGATGTTGACGCGCGAGCCGTCTGCCAGGCGAGCGTCGACCATAGGCGCCGATTCATCGACGCGCCGGCCGATAGCCGAGACGATCTTGTTGATGACACGCAACAGATGCGCCTCGTCGCGGAAACGGATTGCCGTCTCCTCGATCACGCCGCGCCGCTCGATGAACACGCGGTCGTGCGTGTTGATGAGGATATCGGTGATGGAATCGTCCTTGAGCAGTGGTTCGATCGGTCCGAGGCCCAGCATCTCGTCAGCGGTGTCGCTGGTTAACTGATCCAGTTCGCGGGCGTTTAGCGGCACGGCACGAGTGCGAACGAACTCGCGCACGATCGGGCGGATCTCGTTGAGGATCTGATCCTTGGACGCTGTTTCAAGAGCGGACAGATTGAACCTGTCGATCAGGTGCCGGTGCAGCTCGACCTTGAGCGTCAGAAAATCGTCGCCGTGTGGTTCGACTTCCGGCGGCGGGGCTGGAGTCGAAACGGTTGCAGCGAGCGGCGCCAACTGCTGCAGCGCCTGCGGTTCACTCGGTCCCTTGATGAAGCGGCCCAACATTTCGCCCAGCCCTCTAAAATCCCCGAGCTGAAACTAAGCGTTAACCACAAGGGGCACAAGCGCCGAGCAAGGCCAAGGCGACCGATACTTACAACATAGTTAAGAATGCCTTCGGGAAAACGACGTCTTATCTTTCCTGAAGGCGCCTCTCCGCCGAACCTCACGGAACCTTTCGGCACGCAACAAGCCGTGCACCTCCGGAAGCCATCTCTAACCCCTTATATATAAAGGAATATGCATAACCACTAATTCAACTGCTTCGCCGCGGCACCGTGGCGGAATTGTGAATGAATGGTTAAGGCGGCTTGAAAAATTAAACGAATCAAGATCTTGTCGAAATTTAAGTGCCTTTCGATCAGGTATTCGAAGGTTAAGGAACCGTTAATCCGTTTGACTCTGCTTTTTCGTGGGACCTAGGATTGAGGTGACGGGGGATGCTTGGGTATGGGGTTCATCCTTGGCTCTGTCTCGTCGGGTTAAAACCTCCAAAGGGAGAAATTGACATGAAAAAGCTCATGACGATGACCCGGCAGTTCCGCGACGACGAAAACGGCGCTGCTATGGTCGAATATTCTATCCTGATCGGCATCATCGCAGTCGCCTCTATCGGCTTCATCATCGGTATCGGCGGGTGGGTTACGGGCCGCTTCACCGGCCTCTGCACCGCCATGGACAACTCCGGTATCGGATCTTGCGCCAGCGGTAGCGGTTCTTGATCGTTTGATCGGCATCAGGCCCGGGTTGTCCAAACCCGGGCCTGAATTCACTCGTGGCGGGCGAATTCCCGCTCTATTGGTTGGGGGCTTGGGGTTATGCGCGCCAACACACTTATTATGATAGTCCTCGCCGGCGTCTTCGGGGTGCTGGCGGTCGTGCTGATCAACATCTGGCTGGCTGGCCAGCGTAGTGCCTTGGCTCAATCAAACGGCACAGGCAATACGATCGTTGTAGCGGCACTGCCACTGAAGTTCGGCGACACATTGAGCGCCGACAAGTTGCATGAGATAGCCTGGCCCGCGGGCGCAGTCCCGGCTGGAGCGTTCAAGACCACCAAGGAAGCCTTGGCCGGCAGTGGCGCAAGGCAGGCCCTGCAGGCGATCAGCACCAACGAGCCGATCCTCGCCAGCAAGATCACCGGTCCAGGCCAGCGCGCCACGCTTTCGGCCGTGCTTGGCGAAGGCATGAAGGCAGTTTCCATCAGGGTCAACGACGTGCTCGGAGTCGCCGGCTTCGTCTTCCCGGGTGACCGGGTCGATGTGCTGTTGACGCGCTCGGTGCGCGGCGATGACGGTTCGGACAAGAGTTTTGTCGACGTTCTGCTGCAGAGCATGAAGGTGCTCGCCGTCGACCAGGTCGCCGACGTGAGCAAGGATAACCCGACGGTGGTTAAGTCGGTGACGCTCGAAGCCACCACGAAGGACGCGCAGAAACTGACGCTGGCCGCCGGCGCTGGGCAGTTGTCTCTTGCACTGCGCCAGGCCGCCGGCAGCAAGGGCGAGACGACCGAACGCGTCACGCTTTCCGACCTGACCGGCGAGACACCGGATGATGTCGCAAAGAGGCAGGCCGAGCTGGACAGACAGGCCGCAGCCGACGCTGCAGCCGCCGCCGAACGCCAGCGCGCGGCTGACAAGATCGCCGGATTGGAAAAGGCCGTGGACAGGGTGGGAAACCAGCTCGACCAGTTGAGCAAGGTCAAGCCGGCTCCGGCTGTGGTAACGGCACCCGCATCAAAGGAAGTCGTCAAGGAAGTTATCAAGTATTTGGAGCCAGCACCGCCGAAGAATGTTACAGTGGGTGTGTTTCGCGGCGTGAAGCTTGAATCCTATGACGTGCCGCGGCAACCATAAAGGGCCGCGGCGAATCGGGGGGCTGCTGTGGCAGCAGTTTGGGAGATGGGGATGCAGGGGTTTTGGATGAGGGTAGCGGCGGCCGCGCTGTGTTGTTTGGCTGCGCCGCTGACGTCGATTGCGGTGGCTGAAGCAGCCGACCGGTTCATCGACGTATCGAACCCGAGCGTCCATCGCATCTTCCTGCCGATGTCGCAGTCGGTGACTCTCCAGGTGAGCGCCAATCTCGGCGATATCGTTGTCGGCGACGAGAAGATCGCCGATGCCCAGCCGATGACCGACCGGACGCTTTATGTCATCGGCAAGAGCGCCGGCACCACCACGGTCAATCTCTTCTCCCCGGAAAAGCGCTCGCTCGGCGTCATCCAGATTGAGGTCGGCGTCGACGTCAGCGATATGGCGCAGGCGATCCGCCAGGTGGCGCCCAGGGCGCGCATCGAAATCGGGTCGATCAACGGCAAGGTCAGGCTTGGCGGTCACGTCAAGGATGGCGCGACGCTGGCGTCGATCATGGAGGTGGTACAGCAATATGGGCCTGACGCCATCATAAATTCCGTCATTGTCGACGACAGCCAGCAAGTGAACCTGGAAGTGCGCATTCTCGAGGCCAAGCGCAACGCCGGGCGCGATCTCGGTGTCTCGTTCAGGAGCAGGGACAGCAATGCAACCAAGTTTGGAACGGGCATCGCGGCTACCACTCCAAACGGCGTAGACCCTGGCACCCTGGTGTCGGGCCTGCTGTCGAAGTCGAATCCTTTCGCGACACTGATCACCCAGGTGATCGACAGCAACATCAAGGTCGACCTGATCATCGAAGCGCTCGAGGCCAAGGGCGTCGTGCGCACGCTGGCTGAACCCAATCTTACCACCTTGTCCGGTGAGCCGGCCAGCTTCAACGCCGGCGGCGAAGTGCCCATCCGTGTCGTCGGCAATGATGGCCAGGTAACCGTCACGTACAAGCAATTCGGCGTCAATCTGCTGTTCACGCCGGTCGTACTCGACGACGGCAAGATCCATATGAAGCTGGCGCCGGAGGTCAGCGATCTGACCAGTTTCACAACCGCCGGCGACCCGATCTTCACCAACCGCAAGCTTGATACCGTCGTCGAACTGCGCGACGGCCAGAGCTTCGCGGTCGGAGGGCTGCTGTCCAGCAAGACCACCAAGCTGCAGAACCAGGTGCCCTGGCTCGGCCAGGTGCCGGTCATCGGCTCGCTGTTCCGCAATTCGAGCAACCAGAAGGAAGAGACCGAACTGGTCGTCATCGTCACGCCACACGTCGTGCGGCCGGTGAAGCCCGGCGAGCAACTGGCGACGCCGTTCGACAAGACGCGGCCGGCCAACGATCCGGAATTCTTCGTGCTCGGTCAGCTCGAGGTGAACAAGGACATGATCCGCAAATATGAAACGGGCGACGGCGTAACTGGCCCCTATGGCCACATGCTGGACTTCAAATCGAAGGACAAGATGCTCTATGTCAAGAAATAGCGCCTTGATCCTCTTGCTGTGCGCCGGTGCATTATCGGGCTGCGCCGCCGACTATCTCAATCACTATGACACGGTGACCCTGGCCGCCGGCGATACGCAAAAATTCAATTCGCTGGCGCAGACGGTCGATCCGTTCAATCCGAATTCGAAGAACACACATATCGAAGGCGACGGCACGCGGGCTGCGCTTGTTGCCCGCAACTACAAATTTCCACCACCACCACCACCACCGCCTGCGATAACGGTCAATGTAGGCGGGGCAGTGAACAACGGAGCGAATTGAACAGAAGGATGCGGGTCGCATTGCGCCGGGTGAGCGAGGGGCTTGGTGCAAGGTAACTAGAGAGTAACGGTCATGTTGGGGACCATTAGGGCGTTCTGGAACGATCAACGCGGCATCGCGATGATTTTGGTGGCTATTATGCTACCTGTGCTTGTCGGTTTCGCCGTTCTTGCAATCGACGGCAGCCGGGCCAGCGGCCTTCACAACGATCTGCAGAAGGGCGTCGACGCGCTGGCGCTTGCCACGGCGGCTGAACTCGATGGCAAATCGGATTCGATCGTTCGAGCCAACCGAGCGGCCGCCAACCTTCTAAATGACCAGAAGACGAAGTTTTCGACAGCAGGCGATCACACGCTGACACTGTCTGACGTGACCATCACTTATCTGACCGGCATTCCGGCTAGCGATAATACCAGGCTGGGCGCCGATGGCGTTGATGCCAACGGTGCGCATTGGGAGAGCACCGACCCGACCGCCGTGACGTTCTCCGTGGTGACGGTGAACGCTTCCGGCCTGACGGATGGTGCCGGCGCGTTCGCGACGATATTTCCCGCAGCCTTTGTCGGCGCCAGCGACACTATGGACATTCGTCCGCAGGCCGTGGCCGGGTTCGTTCAGTCGATCTGCGAAACCGTGCCGATTTTCATGTGCAACCCGTTCGAGACGACCGTTCCGGCAACCAGCAAGACGATCCAGCAGGCGTTTGCCGCCGGCCTCACCTATAGCCGCGAATACCGCATCCTCAAGGTTGACTCGAATCCTGGCCCCGGCAACTTCGGACTGATCGACAACAATTTGGCCTCGCTGCGAGATGCCATGGCGATGGGCACTGCAGGCACCTGCTATCGACGCGACGCGCTCACCACGAAAACCGGCGTCACCTTGGGCCAGGTCAACGCTGGGCTCAACGTCCGCTTCGACATCTACAGTTCCTCGCTCAAGTCGCATGATAATGACTGGAAATATCGGCCAGCAAGCAACGTGCGCAAGGGAGTGGACAAGACCTCCAACTGCAACAAATATACGCCCAACACAGACGGCACGGCCATGGCGCTACCGCCGGGCAATAGCTTCGATTCCACGACCGGGATGACGAACTCGACATGGGATCGCACAAACTATTGGCTGATCAACCACGGCGCGGCCTACCCCAGCGTACCCAGCACCACCAACCCGACCGGCGCCGCCGTGCCGGCTTCCAGGTATGACGTCTATAAATACGAGATTTCGCACGGGCTCGTCGGGGACAAGTCCAAGGCGCCGACGAAGGAGACCGGCGTTCCAGCCTGCTTCAAGGGCACGACCCCGACTGCCGATCCCGACCGGCGGCTGCTCAACATGGCGATCGTCAACTGCATCGCCAACCAGGCCAAGATCAATGGCCATATCCAGCTCAAGCCTGATGGCTATGCCAGCGTCTTTATAAACAGCCCCATCCAGAAGCAGGATAACAGCAAGAACGATGAGGACACCTCGGCCGGTGAGAAGCCGATCAGCCTTGAGATCGTCGATGTCGATGGAGGGTTTGCCAACAACACCCTTGTAGACAAAGCATTCCGCAATGAAGCCCAGCTGTACCGGTAGAGCCGACATGACCAAGCTTGGCCAAATCATCCGGCGGTTCCAAGGCGATGAAAGGGGCGCCGCCTTGGTGGAAGTCGCGATCACCGCACCACTCGTATTGCTTTTGTCGGCCGGTGTGTTTGAGTTTTCCAACGCTCTGAACACGCGCCTGCTCCTTGAGGCGGGCGTCGAAGACGCAGCGCGCTACATGGCGCGGTGTAGCAGCGATTGGGATACTTGCCAGGGTTTGGCAAAGAACCTTGCGGTCAAAGGTGCCGTCACAGGCGGTAGCGCAAGGGTTTCGGGATGGACCACGGGGCAAATCACGATCAGCAAGACTTCCACCGCAGCCGTCGATGGCAGTGGCAACCTACTTTATCTGAGCAACACCAGTACCGTTGGTGTCGTGCAGGTCAGCACCGCGTTGCCCTATAACGGCATTGGGTTCTGGGGTTACCTGGGCTTTGGAACCATCAACATCACCGCATCGCATCAGGAGCGAGTCTTCGGATGGTGATGGAAAACCGAAAGTTTTGCGCCTCGCAGGCAGGCACCGCAATGGTCGAAATGGCCATCGCTCTACCGTTGCTCTTGACGCTTCTGCTTGGTTTCGTCGATTTCGGCTACGCCTTTTACCAATGGAACGCCGGGAACAAGGCTGTCCAAGCCGGCGCTAGGCTGGCGCAGATTTCGACCCCCGTAGCACTCGGCCTTCCATCCGAGACGCTAACGCAGAGCGATCTGACCAAGGTCGGAACCGCGGTGCCGGCCGGCACGTATGATTATGTCTGTACGGCAAGCACAGCCGGCGTCGCCTGCTGCAGTGTCGGAGGAGGCGCGTGCCAACCCTCGAAAGCGAGCCAGGCCTCGTTCGACGCGATCTTTGATGGCACTGCCAACCGTGCCGGGATGCAGGACTTCTTGCCGATGCTTACGAAATCGCAGGTGCGGATCGAATACGCCGCCTCCGGCCTCGGCTACTGGACGCGCCCCAGCGGCCCTGTACCAACCGTCACGGTCAGCATCGTCAATCATCCTATCCAGTTCTTCTTCCTGGGCGGACTGCTCGGATTCGGAAACCTCACCATGCCCTCCATGCTGAGCACGGTTACGGGCGAAGACTTGAAGAGCACCTGGCCATGAATGCCATCAACACCAAGGTTACGCCGACCAAGCGAAAGCAGGTGGCGCTGTTCTCGTCGGATGCGAATTTCAGGCGCGAAGTGACGACACGGCTCGATGCGCTGGCGATCTACGACGTCAGGGTATCCGATACCGGCGACTTCCTTAGGGGGCCGCCCGCGGATACGCGCCCCGGCATCGTCATTCTCGACCTCGGCAATGGCGAGTTGCTCGGCAGGCCCGACATCGTCGAAGCGCGCGCCCTTTGGGCAACCGTGCCGCTGATCGCGGTCTCCGACGAACTATCGTCGGAGCAGACGCGCGTTCTGGTGCGCATGAATGCTTCGGACTGGCTGCATAAGCCGCTCGACGGCAAGGAACTGCTGAACGCCGTGACCTTCCACGACACCGGCAACCAGGGAACGAAAAGCCGCATCATCACCTTCATCAGCGCCAGCGGCGGCGCCGGCGCGACGACGCTCGCTTTGTCGGCGGCCGAACACCTGGCATCGAAATCGAAAGAACGCGGGGCTTCCACCTGTCTGGTCGACCTCGATTTCCAGAGCGCCAATTGCGGTGCCTATCTCAACCAGTTCAACCAGTTCGACCTCGGCGGCATCATCGGCCAGCCGGAGAGGCTCGACGTCGAGCTGATGGATGTCATCAAGCTCTCGCGTCCGTCCGGGCTGACGCTCTATTCCTTCGAGAGGCCGCAATTGCCTTTCGAGCCGCAGGGCGCCGATTTCGTGTTTCGTCTGCTGGACCTCGTCGCCTACCGGTTCGACGACATCGTCATCGACCTGCCGAACATCGAGACGCGCTGGCATAATTCCGTTCTGTCGACGAGCGATGAGATCTTCATCGTCTTCGAACTCAACGTCGCCTCGCTGCGGCAAGGCAAGCGGCTCTACAAGAAGATCCGTGAGTTGCGTGGCAATGCAGTGAGCATCACGCTGGTCGCCAACAAGCACAAGCGCAAATGGTTCGGGAACCACTTTTCGCGCAGCGAGCTGGAAAAGATTTTCAAGGCGCCGCACATCAAATCGGTCGCGCTGGACAATGCGCTTCTGGCAGATGCGTTGAACCGTGCTATCCTGCCCGCCGAGGTGGATGGGCGTGCGCGCTTCAACAAGGACCTCAAGCGGATGTTCAAAGAGCGGCTTGATGACGCTGCCAAATAGGTATCGGCCAAGTAGGCATCGGATTGTCCCAGTCTTGGCCTGCGCGATGGGTATGGCGCTGGCGATGTCGGTCCAGGACCTCGCCAGCGCGCGATCGGCGCTTTCCGATCGGCCGCCGCTGCCGGCAATGGGGCCGAGCCTGCGCAAGACTGTCGCCTTCGAAACCACCGAACAACCCGGCACGATCGTTATCCGCAAGAACGAGAAAGCGCTTTATCTGGTGACCCGGCAAGGCCAGGCGCTTCGCTATCAGATCAGCGTCGGACGCGACGGATTTGGCTGGACCGGGGTCGTCAAGGTCGGGGCGAAGACCGAATGGCCGGAATGGCGCCCGCCGAGGGAAATGCGCGCCCGCCAGCCGGAACTGCCGGAAATGGTGCCTTCCGGTCCCTACAATCCACTCGGCGCCAGGGCGCTCTATCTGCTTCGGGACGGGCGTGACACGCTCTATCGCATACACGGCACCAACGATCCCAAAGGGGTCGGCTTCGACGGAACATCGGGGTGTTTTCGCCTGACCAACACCGATGTGATTGATCTCTTCAAGCGCGTCGCGATCGGCGCAAAGGTGGTGGTTCAATGACCATGATCAGCGAACCGGACATGCCGGCAATCGAGATTGGGACAGCAGCCCGCACTGGAGAGCAGGCTGCCGTTGGGAAACCGGGCGACAAAAGCATTATCGGCGCGGTCATCATCGGCACGTCCCTGATCACCTTGGTGAATGTGGTAGCCGCGGTTTATCTCTACCGCGGCATCAGCGATATGCGCTTTCTCGAAGCGCGCCTTGAACAACTCGGCACGTTCGAACAACGAATCGGGGGCCGGCTGGACACCGTCAACAACGGTTTTCAGAGCCGATTTGAAAAACTCGACACTCAACTGCAGAGCAGCTTTGGTGAAATCAACAGGAGCATCGCCCGACTGGAACAGAACCAGCCTGTTGCCGGTGACGAAGTCATGTCGAGCGCAGCGGAACCTTCGATGGTCGCGGCCAACGCCGCGGCGGAGGCACCCGCCGCTCTCGATGGTGAAGACGCGACTGAGCCCAGCATTGTCGATGCGCCGCCTGCTCCGAAAAAGAGGATCGTAGCTGTTGCACCTGCCCCAAGCCCCAACTATCAGCGCATACAACAGGCCGACGGCAAGGTTTACTACAAAAAGATCAACTAGGGCCGTTCCGGGAAAAGTGTGACGCGCTTTCCCGAGGCACCGCATCAAAACAAAGAGATAGAGCGGTTCGCTGGTTCCGTGAAGGCGAAACGCTCAAGCGCCGGAAAGAGTGGGGCTCCCCTAGTAATCTCGCTGCAAAGCAACAAGCCTCGCGGCTAGCGCTTCGGACCGCTGTCGGGTTTCGCTGAGGAAGGCAACATGACAGTAGGCGCATGCTGTCAGGCCCAGAAACAGCACAAGGCTGTTCTTCAAGGTGAAATCGACCATGAGTGAGAATGGAAGGCCGCCGGGTACCGTGAACGAGGCGATCGTGCTCGCTGTTTCGGAATGGCTGGTGGCGGCGATCATCAACCCGGCAAAAAGCAGGGCGACGTGATTGGCAAGGAAGAAGAAGGCGGCCGACTTTCTTGTGCGGCACGCCGTCCAGCAAACGATCGACGCGGCGGCCACGATGGAGGCATCAACGACCATCGACGCTCCCAGATAGAGATCGATCTGTTGCCAGAACATCGTCGACAGCGGCCTTAGTTCAAGCCAGATCCACCACATCGTGGGACTGGCCGGAAACGCTCCAAGCAACAAGGCAGCCATCCGTTCCCCTGCAAGAATCAGCAGGATCAGGGCCGGGAAGGCAAACAGCAGTATCGACTTGCGCCTCATGTCACCCTCGACAATCTGCCATTCAAGATAGATTGCAGAGATTACGCGAGGCTTAACGGAGCGTTGCTGGTCCTGCGGCAGGGTGGCCAGCTGCGAATTGCAGCCTGCAAGTCGGAAGAAACCGTTCCCCATCAGTTGTTTTGGCTGAGCACGAGCGTCACCACCTCGGGCTCAACTCGTTGCAGACATCGTTGCGGAATATTGGGCCACGTCGCCTTGGCGCATCCCTCGTTGTCGTCTGGCGCCAGGGCCAGCCATTGTTCTGACTTAAGCGCTTCCTCGGTGGTCGACAGGAATACCTGTGTAGCCAGCGCAGACGCAATGGATACCTGGACAAAGATAAGGGCGTAAGCAAATAATCTGATCATCCGCTCGCAACGCTCAATCCGCGAAGTGGTTCCAGCGTCACGGCGGAGTAACTTGATCACGATTCTTGCGATTCTGCGCCACAGCGGTGATCGGCCGCCATGCCACGGCTGTTCCAGAACTGCTCAGCCTGGAATAGAATGCCACCGATGGCCGCCGTTTGGCCATAGACGAGTGCCATCGACGAGCGACCAGCGGAAGGACACATGGCGACCACGCAACTGGAACGGCCGGACGGCTTCGGCGCGCGCATATCACGCGCGCTGAAAGCCATGCCGCGCGCCTGGAACCGGTTCTGGCGGCTGGTCGCGCTCTATATGCCCAAGCGGCTTTATGCCCGCTCGCTGATCATCGTCATCGCGCCGATGATCCTCCTGCAATCGGTTGTCGCCTTCGACTTCATGGAACGCCACTGGGCAACCGTGACGCAGCGCCTGTCGCAGGCGACCGTGCGCGACATCGCCGCCATCATCGACATGATCGAGACCTATCCGCACGATGGCGACTACGCCAACATCATCCGCATCGCGCAGGACCGCATGCAGTTGAAGGTCGACCTTCTGCCGCCCGACCCGCTGCCGGCGCCTGGACCCAAGCCCTTCTTCTCGATCCTGGACGACGTCCTTTCCACCGAGATCACGCGCCAGATCAACCGCCCGTTCTGGATCGACACCGTCGGCAATTCCAACATCGTCGAGGTGCGCATCCAGCTTGAGGGCAAGGTGCTGCGCGTCTTCGTGCGCCGCAGCCAGGCCTATGCCTCCAACACCCACATCTTCCTGATCTGGATGGTCGGCACCTCGCTGGTGCTTTTGACCATCGCCATTCCCTTCCTGCGCAACCAGATCCGGCCGATCCTGATGCTGGCCGAGGCCGCCGAAAGTTTCGGCAAGGGCAGGCCTATGCCGCAGAATTTCCGCCCCCGCGGCGCCGAGGAGGTTCGCCGCGCCGGCTTTGCCTTCATCCAGATGCGCGAGCGCATCGAACGCCAGCTGGAACAGCGCACCGCCATGCTGACCGGCGTCAGCCACGATCTCAGGACCATCCTCACCCGCTTCAAGTTGCAGCTGGCGCTGGCCGGCGGCAAGCCAGAGACCAAGGCGGCCCTCAACCAGGACATCGACGACATGCAGTCGATGCTGGAAGGTTATATCGCCTTTGCCCGCGGCGAAGCCTCGGAAGATGCCGGCCATTTCGATCTCGAGGCCTATTTCCAGAAGCTCGGCGAGGAGGCGTCGCTGCACAAGCGCAAACTGTCGACCGTGCTTGCCGGCGATCCGGACGTGCATGTGCGCCCGCACGCTTTCGCCCGTCTGTTGTCCAATGTCGCCGGCAATGCCTTGCGCTATGCCAAGACGGTGGAGATCAGCGCCAATCACGGCCGCGGCTCGCTGGTCGTCACCATCGATGATGACGGTCCGGGCATTCCGCTGGAAAAGCGCGAGGACGTGTTCAAACCGTTCGTGCGGCTCGACGAGGCGCGCAACCTCGACTCCAGCGGCACCGGCCTTGGCCTCTCCATCGCCCGCGACATTGCCCGCAGCCATGGCGGCGACATCATGCTGGACGACAGCCCGCTCGGCGGCCTGCGGGCCGTGATCAAGGTGCCTGCCTGATCAACGCATGATCCACCAGGCGGCTCGGCCAAGAACCACCTTCATCCGCCCGTCATGAAACCATGGTCAAGAGCGCGCATGAAGCGCCCGACCTCAGTTGATTCGGCTCAGCCGCCTCACTTCGACCTCGTGCCTGCCCGGGTGCGCTGGAGCGAAGCGAGGGCAGCCGCGTGGGTGCCGTTCCGCCATCGCATCAAGGCAACCGACCATCCGAGCAAAGGACCGCCATGCGCATCCTGATGGTCACAGACGCCTGGCGCCCACAAGTCAACGGCGTCGTCCACACGCTGGAGCGGCTCACCGAAACGCTGAAATCCTTCGACGTCGCGGTCGACTTTCTGACCCCGAACATTTTTCGCACCTTGCCCTTGCCGACCTATCCCGACATCAGGCTGGCCCTGACCACGCCCGGCCATGTCGCGCGGCTGATCGATCAGCGCAAGGCCGATCATATCCATATCGTCACCGAGGGACCGCTCGGCATCATGGCGCGGCGCTATTGCCGCAACGCCGGCCGTCCCTTCACCACCAGCTATCACACCCGCTTCCCCGAATATCTCAGCGCCCGCCTGCCGGTGCCGGAAAGCTGGGCCTATCGCTGGCTGCGCGATTTCCACAATTCGGGACAAGGCACGCTGGTCGCCACCCAGTCGCTGGCCGACGATCTCGCCGCGCGCGGTTTCAACAAGCTCAGGCCCTGGACGCGCGGCGTCGACACCGATCATTTCCGTCCGGACAAGAAGAAGGACCTCGGCTTTCCCGGCCCGGTGTTCCTGTGCGTCGGCCGTGTCGCGATTGAAAAGAACCTGGGCGCCTTCCTCGATCTCGACCTGCCCGGCAGCAAGGTGATCGTCGGCGAGGGGCCGGAACTGGCCAAGCTCAAGGCGAAATATCCGCAGGCACACTTCCTCGGCCACCGTCCGAACGACGAACTGGCCGAAATCTACGCCTCGGCTGACGTCTTCGTTTTCCCCAGCCGCACCGACACGTTCGGCAACGTCATCATCGAGGCGCTGGCCAGCGGCACGCCGGTCGCCGCCTACCCGGTCACCGGCCCGATCGACATTGTCGGCGACGGCATTGGCGGCGCGGTGTCGACCGATCTGCGCGAGGCAGCCCTCACGGCCCTGAACGTCGACCGCACCGAAGCGCGCGAACGCGCCATGCGCTACAGCTGGAAAGCCTGCGCCGAAATGTTCATGGACACGGTGGAAGAGGCGCTTGGCACCAAGCGCAAGCTGGCAGCCTGACGATCGTTAGAACAGCCTGCCGCCGTCCGGCACCTTGCGCTCGATGGCGCCCAGCACCACGGCGCCTTCCTCATCGGGGAAGCCCAGCGTCAGCACTTCCGACATGAACGGGCCGATCTGGCGCTGCGGGAAATTCACGACGGCAAACACCTGCCGTCCCACAAGCGTTTCCGGCGCATAATATTTGGTGATCTGCGCCGAGGATTTCTTCACGCCGATATCGGGACCGAAATCGATCTTCAGCTTGAATGCGGGCTTGCGCGCCTCAGGGAAAGGTTCGGCTTCGACAATGGTGCCGGCACGGATGTCGACACGATCAAAATCGGCAAAGCTGATCTCAGGCTTGCGCGCGCTGCTCGAACTCATCTTTTTCCTATGGGACGATCAGGCGTTGCCATAGGTCTCGAACAGGACGCCGGCTAGCGCATCCTTGGCCGAGGTTCCCGACCAGACGACGAACTGAAAGGCCTGGAAATAGCATTCGCAGGCTTCCAGAGCCGAGGACAAAAGCACCTCGACCTGCTGGCTCGACGGCTCGACGCCGCCGGCGAGGAGCAGCGACTGGCGAAACATGATCGCGCCCTCCTGCTCCCAGAGATCGAAATGGCCAAACAGCATCTGCTCGTTGATCAGCGACAGAAGCCGCATCACTTCCAGCGCACGCGCTTCCGGCACCTTGATGTCGAAAGCGCAGGCAAGATGCAGCGCCTCGAAATCCTCCATCCATGAGAAGGAGACGTGATAGTCGGTCCAGCTGCCGGCAACCGAGATCGAGATTTCGTCATCGCCGGCCCGTTCGAAGGCCCAGTCATTGTTGTGAGCCACCTGCTCGATGACATCCACCGGATGGATTTCGCGGGAGAATTCGAGTTCGAGAAGTTCCATGGAATGCTTCCTGTGTTCAGGGGAGCGCCACACGCTCCGCGGGGCACACACGACGAACAATCTTGTCTAGAACTCGGACGGCCAGGACTTCATGACACAAAGACCCAGACCGGACCCCACCGCCCGGCCGCATGACCCTGCTCCGAATCATGCAACAAATTCAGTCTATTGATCGGGAGTCGCGTGAACAGCCTAATTTTTCGCACTGCGTCATCAGCATGTGGAAAGGCGCTGTCACAAAGATTCATGCATTGCCGGTAAACGATTCACGGCAAAGCACTTTTTCGGATTGTGCTTTGTGGAAAAGTTTAAAGATTATTTTTTTGCTTTGGGCTTTGCCGCAGCCGCCGGTGCGGCCTGTCCGGTCAATTCGGCAAGCCTGGCCTCGAGCGCGTCGATGCGGGCAGCCAGCCTGGTGTTTTCTTCCCGGGCCTTTGCGGCCATCTCGCGGGCGGCCTCGAACTCCTCGCGCTGCACCACGTCCATGGTATTCAGGATGCGCTCGGCCTGCCCCTTGAAGGCAGTCTCTACTTCGCGGCGCACCCCTTGCGCGGCACCCGCGGCGTCGGTCATCAGCTTGGCGAATTCATCGAGAATGCGGTTCGGTCCGGTCGACATGGCAAATCCTCGCTTGCTCGAATTGACGTAGTGGCACTGCCTGCGGAATGCAAGAACGTTGCGATGGCTGCGGCATCGCGGCCTATACGTGATGGCGCGACGTCGCCTATTGTAGTGCTTTCAAGTCGGCTTGCGTCAAGCCGCCCTCACTCAGGATCACCCCATGGCAACGCCCCCGCGCCGACCGACAAATCCGATGGAAGCCGCTGAAGCGGCCTTCAAGCCGATCAAAAAAGCCGCCCCTCCCATTCGCGAAGCGTCGGCCGCACCAAACGTCAGGGAGCTTGTTTCGATCAGGATCGACCGGGCCGTGTTGGATCATTTCCAGGAGGATGGTCCCGGCTGGCAGGACAGGATCAACGACGCGCTCAGGCAATTGGTCGCCGACAAGCCGCAGCGCTGAGCCACCACCTGCGACGATCAGGCAGCCGTCACCTTGCCTTGACCCTGCCAAAACCCTGCCGCATGGTCCGCGCCCAAACGCGAGCCCTCCCGGGAGACCCTGTTGAACGACTATTTGCTGCTGCCGATGGCCTCGCTGCCCTTCCCCAACGTCGACCCGATCCTGGTCCAGGTCGGCCCGCTGGCGGTGCATTGGTACGGCATCGGCTACATCGTTGGCATCCTGTTCGCCTGGTGGTACGCCAAGCGGCTGGTCACCAACACCAGGCTGTGGCCCGACGGCGTCTTGCCGATGAAGCCGATCGATCTCGATGATTTCATCGTCTGGGCCGCTGTTGGCGTCGTGCTTGGCGGACGTACCGGCTACGTGCTGTTCTACGACCTCAAGCGCTACATCGACCATCCGTTCGACATTCTCGCCATCTGGCAGGGCGGCATGTCGTTCCATGGCGGTTTGCTCGGCGTCATCCTCGCCATGACGCTGTTTTCCATCAAGCGGGGCATCCGCACCTGGACGCTGTTCGACGTTGTAGCGGCCGGCGTGCCGGTCGGCCTCGGCCTTGTCCGTATCGCCAACTTCGTCAATGCGGAGCTCTGGGGTCGCGTCACCGATATGTCGTGGGGCGTCGTCTTCTGTAACGAGCGCCTCCAGCAGACAGTGGCGGGTTGTGTCGCGGGCCTCGAACCGCGCCATCCGAGCCAGCTCTACGAGGCCTTGCTCGAGGGCCTGGTGCTGTTCCTGGTCCTGCGCTTCCTCACCCATT
This sequence comes from Mesorhizobium sp. P2_E7, assembly GCF_056403855.1. Classification (NCBI taxonomy): domain Bacteria; kingdom Pseudomonadati; phylum Pseudomonadota; class Alphaproteobacteria; order Hyphomicrobiales; family Phyllobacteriaceae; genus Mesorhizobium; species Mesorhizobium sp. P2_E7. Next base: position 2,636,942 of record NZ_JBFUER010000001.1, read on the forward strand.
CGCGACTGAAGCTGAAGACGCCGCGCTTCGTCGGCGGCGCCTTCATCTGCGGCTACGGCCTGTCGCGCATCTTCGTCGAGTTCTTCCGCGAGCCCGACCAGCAGCTCGGCTACCTCCTCGGCGGCTGGCTCACCATGGGCATGGTGCTGTCGCTGCCGATGGTGCTCGCCGGCATCTGGGCGATGGCCACCGCCAGGCCGGTGCCGCAGCCACAGCCGGCATGACACGGCTGAAAACCCGCATCGTCGACCTGATCGGTGCGCTAGGCCCCCTTCCCGTCAACGAGTACATGGCGCTCTGCCTGTTCGATCCCAGCGATGGCTACTACACGACGCGCGAGCCGTTCGGCGCCGAGGGCGACTTCGTCACCGCGCCGGAGATCAGCCAGATGTTCGGCGAACTCGTCGCCGTCTGGCTGTATCAGGCCTGGTCGGCGATCGGCCGGCCGCTGCCGGTCACCATCGCCGAAATCGGCCCCGGCCGCGGCACGCTGATGAAGGACATACTGCGTACCCTGGCGCGGCTCGACCCTGCGCTCGCCGAAGGCGCATCGTTCGCTCTGATCGAGACCAGCCCGCGCCTGACCGAAATCCAGAAACAGACGCTTGCCGGAAGTTCGGTTGAGGTCGGCTGGCACGAAACCATCACCACCCTGCCGCAAGCGCCGCTGCTGATCGTCGGCAACGAATTGTTCGACGCCGTGCCGATCCGCCAGTTCATCCGCGCCGGCGCCGGTTGGCGAGAACGCATGATCGGTCTCGATGACAGTGACGAACTGAGTTTCTTCGTCGGCGCCGGTTCGGTCGAGGCGACGCTGCTGCCGGACAATGCCACTGAAGCGCCGCAAGGCGCTGTTGCCGAGGTGGCGCCGGCGCGAGCCGCGCTGATGGCGGCTATTGCCGAGCGTATAGCCGGCCATGGCGGCGCCGGGCTATTCCCTGACTACGGCCATCTCCAGCCTGGTTTCGGCGACACATTGCAGGCTGTGCGCAAGCACGCCCCTGAAGATGTGCTGGCCAATCCCGGGCAAGCCGATCTCACCGCCCATGTCGACTTCGCAGCACTGGCCGCTGTCGTGCGCGCGCATGGCCTTGAAGCGGAATTGACGACGCAGGGCGACTTCCTGCTTTCCATGGGTTTGCTCGAACGGGCCGGCCTGCTGGGCAGCCAGGCAGGTGAAGGGGCACGGCAAACCATTGCCGACGCCGTCGAGCGCCTCGCTGGCCCCGACGCCATGGGCACGCTGTTCAAGGTCTTGAAAATCCTGCCGCACCAGCCGGGCTGACCGTCAGAGATCGTTTACAAGCCGCCCCGCCACACCGCCAAGGTAAGTCGCCCAGACATGATCGCACATCAGCCGGCGATAGTGCCGCGCGCTGATCAGGTCGCGATACGAAGCGCCGCCGACATGAAAGAAGCTGTCATCCAGCATGCGATGATCGGCCTCGATGCCGCCGAGCTTCAGCCTGATCGTGGTCTTCCCGGCATTGACGATGTTGTCGTCGTCCAGCCTGTCGCGCAGCATCGGCCAGTTGCCGCCGCCAGTATCGAGCCCGGTGTCGAAGCGCGGCGTGAAATCGAGCTCAAGGTCCTCGACGACGGAAAAGCGAAAGAAGCAAAGCCCCGCCCAGAAATACCATCCCTCATGGCCCCGCTTGGCGGGGTATTTGGTGCCGTAGGCGTCCTTGCCCTCCATGCGCCTGGCTATATCGAGGGCAACCACGGGAAAACAGTCGTGGTCGAGAAAGCCGAGTAGCTCGGGCCGCAGCGGGCGCACGATGTTATGGAAGACCCAGTTCATCGAGATGCCGTGCGACCGGTTCGGATTCCATTCCGGGTTTCGCGGTAGGCCGAAATAGGCAATGCCGCGCTGCCGGCAGATGGCCTCGATCGCCTGCCGCGCCGCGGGCCTGGACGAATTGTCGATGACCACCAGCGTCATCCCGGTGGAATAGGTCAGCCAGGCCTTGGTCAGAGCATCGATGACCCAGGGCGTGTTGTAGGCAATGGAGAAGCAAAAATGCCGGGCGCCGGTCCGCCGCAGGCCTTCGGCAAATTCCGCGCCCGACGCCGCATTGCGTGAGCGGAAATAGCCTTTCACCAGCGTGTTGCGAAAATCCTTCGCCTTGCGCACCTGCCGGTTCCGGTGGATCCGTCGGATCAGGCTTTTGACTGGATTCCAGCCCATGCACTTTCGCCCGCCCCGGAAATTGTCTGGCCATTGCCTATAGTCGAATGCCTGCTTTTCGCCAACATAGGCCCAATCCGGCACCGCTGCCGCCAATGCTTGGCCGAACTTCGCCTTGACGAAAGCGCTGGCGCGGACAACAAACCCATCCATGCTGAATCAGACCAAACCGGATCCTGTTCGCTCGCCGCTGCTGGAAGCGGCGAAGCCGCAAGGCATCCGCCATGGCTATTTCACCCGCGTCGGCGGCGTCTCCAGTGGCATTTACCAAGGCCTCAACATCGGTACCGGCTCGGATGACGACCAGGCGCTGGTCGCCGAGAACCGCCGCCGCGTCGCCGCCTGGATGGGCGTGCCGGCCAGCCATCTCTTGACCGCGCATCAAATCCACTCGCCCGACGTCGTCATCGTGAACCAGCCCTTCCCCGGCCCGCGGCCCAAGGCAGACGCCATCGTCACCGACCGCCCGGGCATCGCCATCGGTGCCTCGACGGCAGATTGCGGCCCCGTGCTGTTCGCAGACGCCGAAGCCCGCATCATCGGTGCAGCGCATGCCGGCTGGAAGGGCGCTTTTACGGGCGTGCTTGAAAACACCATTGCGGCGATGGAAAGCCTCGGCGCCCGCCGCGATCGCATCGTTGCGGTTCTCGGTCCTTCGATCGGACCCGACAATTACGAAGTCGGGCCGGAATTCGTCGCCCGCTTTGTCGAAGCCGATGCCGAAAACATCAGCTATTTCATGGCGTCGGCCAATGCCGGGCATGCCATGTTCGACCTCAACCTCTATACGGTCGACCGGCTCAAAAAGGCGGGCGTGACCGCCGAGGGGCTTGGCCGCTGTACCTATGCCGAAGAGGATCTCTTCTTTTCCTACCGGCGCACGACGCATCGCAAGGAACCGGACTACGGTCGGCAGGTTTCGGCAATTGTTTTGGAGAATGACTGATGGCGCTGCATTTCGAACGATCGGAATTTGACGCCCGGCGTGACCGGCTGATGATCGAAATGACCGAGAAGAAGCTCGATGCGGTGCTGCTTTTCGCCCAGGAGAGCATGTACTGGCTGACCGGCTACGACACGTTCGGCTTCTGCTTCTTTCAGTGCCTGGTGGTGAAGGCCGATGGTTCGATGGTGCTGCTCACCCGCTCGGCCGACCTGCGTCAGGCACGCCACACCTCGATCATCGACAAGATCGTCCTGTGGACCGACCGCGACGGCGCCAATCCGGCGATCGACCTGCGCAACCTGCTCAACGACCTCAATCTGCTCGGCGCCCGCATCGGCGTCGAATACGACACCCATGGCCTGACCGCCTTCAATGGCCGCCGCGTCGACGAGCAGTTGCAGACCTTCGGCCAGATCGCCGACGCTTCCGGCATTGTCGGCCGTCTGCGCCTGTTCAAGAGCCCGGCCGAAATCGCCAAGGCCGAAAAAGCCGCCAAGCTGTCCGACGACGCGCTCGACGCGGCCCTGCCGCTGATCAAGCAAGGCGGCGACGAGGCGCTGATCCTTGCCGCCATGCAGGGGGCTGTCTTTGCCGGCGGCGGCGATTATCCAGCCAATGAATTCATCATCGGCTCGGGTGTCGACGCACTGCTCTGCCGCTACAAGGCCGGGCGGCGAAAACTGACCAAGAACGACCAGCTGACGCTCGAATGGGCGGGTGTGTTCCACCACTATCACGCGCCGATGATGCGCACCGTGCTGACCGGCAAGGTGTCGAAGCGCCACCAGGAGCTGTTCGACGCAGCCCGCGCCGCTCTGCTGGCTGTCGAGAAGGCGATGACGCCGGGCAACACCTTCGGCGACGTCTTCGACGCCCATGCCCGCACGCTGGAAGCACACAATCTGACCAAGCACCGGCTCAACGCCTGCGGCTACTCGGTAGGCGCCCGCTTCACCCCGTCCTGGATGGACATGCCGATGTTCTACCAGGGCAATCCCGAGCCGATCGCGCCCAACATGACGCTGTTCGCCCACATGATCATCATGGACTCCGAAACCGAGACGGCAATGACGCTTGGCCGCACTTACCTGACCACCGAATCCCAACCGAAGCCGCTTTCACGCCATGATCTCGACTTGATCGTACAGTGAATCCATAATGGCTGGTTCACGCGGGGGCGTTCACTACTAAGGAGTTTTCGGGCAGATGAGACGATCGCATGTGACGACCGTGTCATTGCTCGCAGCGCTTGTGCTCACCGCCTGCACCAACGCCAAGGACGTTCTCGAACCCTCCGCCATTACGCCGCCGGCAGCCTCGGCCCAGCCCGCTCAGCCCCTATCGGCAGACCCGGGCGGCGCCCCTGCCACACCGGCGCCATCGTCGCCGGCTGCACCCGCACCACCCGCCAGTCCAGCGCAAAGCGCCGCCGCCCTGTCGAAGACGCGGCTGCAGATCGCGCCGATCGTCGGCGCCTCGGTGGAAGCGGCGACACCGCTGACGGCCGAATTGCAGACGCGCGCCAGGCAGCGCGGCATCACCCTTGCCGGCAGCGCCGATCAGGCCGCCACACATGTGCTGAAGGGCTATTTCTCGACCATGACGGAGGGTAAGGACACCACCGTCATCTATGTCTGGGATATCTATGATCCCGCCGGCAACCGGCTGCATCGCATCAACGGCCAGCAGAAGGCGCCCTCGGTCGGCGCCACCGAAGGCTGGCCCGCGGTCGCGCCGGCTACAATGCAGGCGATCGCCGACCAGACGATCGACCAGTTCGCGGCCTGGCTCGGCGGCAGCGCCGGCTGATCTGCCTGTTGCAGGCTTTCGTCACTGTTGACGTTTTTGAGATTAGCCGGCGGATTCCCGTCAACGGGCTTGCAATACCGGCACGGCTCGCTAAAAGCCCGGGTTAAGAGGACCCCTCCCATCCTTCGCCAGGAACGGTGCATGAAGCTTTTCGCGGGCAATTCCAACCGGGTGCTGGCCGAAGCGGTCGCCCGCTATCTCAACATCCCGCTGGGCAAAGCCAGCGTCAGGCGCTTCGCCGATCAGGAAATCTTCGTCGAAATCCAGGAAAACGTGCGCGGCGAGGATGTCTTCATCCTGCAGTCGACCTCGTTCCCGACCAACGATCATCTGATGGAACTGCTCATCATGATCGACGCCTTCATGCGCTCGTCGGCCAAGCGCATCACCGCGGTCATCCCTTATTTCGGCTATGCCAGGCAGGATCGCCGCGCATCGGGCCGTACGCCCATTTCGGCCAAGCTGGTCGCCAACATGATCACCCGTGCCGGCGTCGACCGCGTTTTGACGCTCGATCTGCATGCCGGACAGATCCAGGGCTTTTTCGACATTCCGACCGACAATCTGTTCTCGGTGCCGGTGATGGCTCGCGACGTGAAGGCGAAATACAAGCAGCTCGGTAACGTGGTTGTCGTATCACCCGACATCGGCGGCGTGGTCCGCGCCCGTGCGCTCGCCAAGCGCTTCGACGCGCAACTGGCCATCGTCGACAAGCGCCGCGAACGCCCCGGCGAATCCGAAGTGATGAACATCATCGGCGCGGTTGCCGGCAAGGATTGCTTGCTGATCGACGACATCGTCGATTCCGGCGGCACGCTGTGCAACGCCGCCGACGCGCTGCTTGCCAACGGCGCCACCAGCGTCACCGCCTACATCACCCATGGCGTGCTGTCGGGCGGCGCGGTTGCCCGCATCAGCGGCTCGAAGCTGCAGGAACTGGTGATCACCGATTCGATCCAGCCGACGCAGGGCGTGCTCGATGCGCCGAACATCCGCGTCATCTCCATCGCCGACCTGATGGGCGAGGCGATCTCACGCACGGCGACCGAAGAGTCGGTGTCGAGCCTGTTCGACTAGAGCAATTCCAGGAAGAGTGTGAAGCGGTTCTCCCGAGAAAAGCGCGTAGCGTTTTCCCTTGGGCATTGCGTCAAACAAAGATAGAGCGGACGCTAACATTAGCGGCGCGTAATCTGCATTGTTGCCCGAAGCAGACGTTTCTTCTGACGCGCCTACCATGGCATACTGCCTCTCCAAACAATGGAGGAGTAACAGATGCCAATGCGGCGAAGGACTTTGCTCGGGCTTGCGGTTTTTATCGCGGCCGCCTTTTCGGCGCCGGTGGCCTCGGCCGCCAATTTTCCGGACCGGACCATCACAATGGTCGTCCCCTTTTCCGCCGGCGGCTCGACGGATCTGGTCGCCCGTCTCGTCGCCAACAAGATGTCCGAGAAGCTGGGCCAGCAGATTGTCGTCGAAAATGTCGGCGGCGCCGGCGGCAGCATTGGTGCTGCACAGGTCGCCCGGGCCGAACCGGACGGCTACACAATCCTCATGGGCACGGTTGCGACACATGCGCTCAACCCTCTGATCCTGAAGACAAAGCCCTATGATGCGGAGAAGGATTTTGCGCCGATATCGCTGCTTGTCCTGGTGCCGAACGTCCTGGTCGTGAACCCTGAATTCCCCGCCAAGGACGTCAAGGAACTGATCGAGATGCTGAAGAAGGATCCGGACAAATACGCCTACGCCTCGTCGGGCAATGGCACTCCGCTGCATCTCTCCGGCGAACTTTTCAAGACGATGGCCGGCGTCAGCATGCAGCACATTCCCTACAAGGGCGCCGGACCGGCCTTGAACGACGTCATCGGCAACCAGGTGCCGATGATGTTCGATAACCTTCCGTCTTCGTCGGGCCATATCAAGAGCGGGACGCTGAGAGCGCTCGGCGTTACCACCAAGGAGCGCGTTCCCTCCTTCCCCGACGTGCCGGCCATTGCCGAAACCATCCCCGGCTATGAAACCTACAGCTGGAACGCTTTGTTCGCACCCGCGGGCACGCCGCCGGAGGTGATCGCCGTTCTACAGAAGGCGGCAGTTGAATCCCTGAAGGATCCGGACGTGATTGCCCGCATGGCGCAGTTCAGCGCCTCGATCGTGGCCTCCACCCCGGAAGAGCTTGGCGCGCATGTGAAGGCCGAGCTCGCCAAATGGGAGCCGATCGTCAAGGCCAGCGGCGTCCAGATGGACTAGCGGCGTCGACGTACCGCTCCGACGCTATCTAGGGTGTCGGAGCCTCGAGCCGAGGCGGAGCCCGCCGCATGGCTTCGCCGCTGTCGCGCGCGCCGCGCATATAACCGCGCGGCGAAGCGCCCAGCATGCGCTTGAACATGGTGATGAAGGCCGGCACGCTGTCATAGCCGAGATCGAGCGCCACCCTGGTGATCGGCTCGCCGTCGGCGAGCCTAGGGAGTGCTGCAAACAGGCAGGCTTGCTGGCGCCATGTCGACAGTGACAGCCCGGTCTGGCGGTGGAAGGCGCGGGTGAACGAACGGCGGCTCATGCCTGCGGCATCGGCCCATTCGTCGATCGTGGCATGCGGCGACGGTGCCGCGACGAAGCGCCGGCAGAGCGCTGCCAGCTTCGGATCGGTCGGGAACGGCAGCCCGAGCGGCCGTTCCGGCAAGATCGGGATTTCGTGCAACAGCAGGTTCATGATCAGCCCGCCGCGCCCTTCCAGTTCACCGCCTTGCGGCAGCTTTTCCGATTCCACGATCAGGCTGTGCATCAGTTCGGTGACGCCGACGACGCGCAAGCCTTCCGGCAGGCCGGGGATCGCGCCCGGCATGACATAGACCGAGCGCATCGAGACATCGCCCAGCATTTCGACCGAATGCTCGGTGCCGGCCGGTATCCACATAGCGTGGTCGGGCGGCACCATCCAGCGCCCGTACCTGGTGGTCACCAGCACGACGCCGACCAGCGCATGCAAGAGCTGGCTGCGGCTGTGGCGGTGTTGCGGCACATGGTAACCGTCGGGATATTCGGTCGGCAAAGCCACCGCCGGCCCGGAAACCTCCTCCAGCCACTGCCAGCGGCTTTCGTGCAATTGGCCGAGATCGGCATTGCCGGCGCGAAAGATGTCCCTGCCATGTGGCATCGGCTATGGCCCACTTGCGAAACTATTGGACCAAACCACGAAAGAAGTCGCCTCGCAAGCAGCTTATAAGGCAACCATCCCCCAAGGCGCTTCAGACGAGCGTCCTTAAGGCGGTCCGCAGGAGCGGCCGCCAAGCCTGCCCGCGGGCAAACACCCGCCAAAAAGACCTCGGAGCCTGCCTTGACCGATACCACAGCCACCAGCATTGCGCCGCCGGCGTCCGCCAGCCTCCCATCAGTCCAGGCAACCGCCTTCACCGTCATTCTGGCGGTGAGCTTTTGCCACGGCATCAACGACATCATGCAGTCGCTGCTGCCGGCGATCTATCCGCTGCTGAAAGAGAATTACGGTCTCGATTTCTGGCAGATCGGTCTTTTGACCTTCACCTTCCAGGTCACGGCATCGCTGCTGCAGCCGGTCATCGGCATGATCACCGACAAGCGGCCAATGCCCTATTCCCTGCCCTATGGCATGGCCTCCTCGCTGATCGGCCTGATCGTGCTGGCCTATGCCGGCCATTATGCGCTGCTTCTGGTCGGCGCCTCGCTGATCGGCATCGGCTCGGCGATCTTCCATCCGGAATCCTCGCGCATTGCCCGCTTTGCCTCGGGCGGCCGCTTTGGTCTGGCGCAATCGCTGTTCCAGGTCGGCGGCAATTTCGGCCAGTCGATGGGGCCGCTGCTTGCCGCCTTCATCGTTGTGCCCTTCGGCCAGACCAGCATTTCCTGGTTCGCCGTCGGCTCGCTGATCGGCATCATCGTTCTGTCGCGGGTCGGCGGCTGGTACAGCCGCATGCGCGCAGCGCAAGGCAATCGCAAGGCGACTAGCTTCGTCTCGCCCTTCCCGCGCCGCAAGGTGATGGGAGCGCTGGCTGTGCTGACGCTGCTGGTGCTGACCAAGAACGCCTACATCGCCTCGCTCTCCAGCTACTACACCTTCTACTCCATCCATAAGTTCGGCGTGTCGGTGCAGATGAGCCAGGTCATGCTGTTCCTGTTCCTCGGCGCCTCGGCACTGGGCATCCTGCTCGGCGGCCCGTTCGGCGACCGCTATGGACAGAAGGCGATGATCTGGTTCTCGATCGTCGGCGTGCTGCCCTTCACGCTGGCCCTGCCCTACGCCAATTTCGAATGGACGATGGTGCTCACCGTGCTGATCGGCCTGATCCTGTCCTCGGCCTTCTCCAACATCGTCGTCTTCGCGCAGGAACTGGTGCCGGGGCGTGTCGGCACGATCGCCGGCATCTTCTTCGGCTTCGCCTTCGGCATGGGTGGCATCGCCGCTGCCGTACTCGGCGTCATCGCCGACATGAAGGGCATCGATTTCGTCTTCCAGATCTGCTCGTATCTGCCGCTGCTTGGCCTGCTGACGGTCTTCCTGCCCAACATGAAGGAAGCCAGGAAGGCGCAGGCGGCGACCAGTTAAAAACCCCGATCTTCAGCACTCGAATAAGGGCGTGGCAGCTGCCACGCCCTTATTGATTCTTTCCCCAGGTGAAAAGCCTGTTAGTGTTCGAGACGTGCGCGCGGGGCAACGCTGCCACAGATCCTCAACGTCTCTGGAGAATGATATGCGCAAGATCGTGTTGGCTGTGTTGGGTGTGCTTTTTGTTACCGTGCCGGCTATGGCACGCATCGTTCCCTTTCCCTCGGGTTTCAAGACGCAGTCCGTCGAAACCAATGGGACCAAACTCTATGTGCGCGTCGGCGGGAAAGGTCCCGCGGTCGTGCTGCTGCACGGCTTTGCCGATACCGGAGACATGTGGGGCGCCGCTGCGGTGGCACTTGCGAAGGACCATACCGTCATCGTGCCGGATTTGCGCGGCATGGGTCTGTCCGCTCACCCGGAGGCGGGCTACACCAAGAAAAACCAGGCCGTCGACATCGCCGGCGTGATGGACGCGCTGAAGATCGATAAGGCCGACCTGGTCACGCACGACATCGGCAACATGGTCGGCTACGCGCTTGCCGCGCAATATCCCAAGCGCATCACCAAATGGGTCATCATCGATGCGCCGCTGCCCGGAATCGGCGACTGGGAAAAGATCAAGCAGAGCCCGCTGCTTTGGCACTTCAACTTCCGCGGCCCGGACATGGAGCGGCTGGTCGCGGGGCGCGAGCGCATCTATCTCGACCGCTTCTACAATGAGCTGTCGGCCGACCCCAAGAAGATCGACGAGGCAACGCGCAGGCACTACGCCAAACTCTATGCCCGCCCGCATGCGATGCATGACGCTTTCGAGCAGTTCAAGGCCTTCGACCAGGACGCGATCGACAACCAGGCGATGCTCGCCGCCGGCGGTAAACTGACCATGCCGGTGCTGGCAGTTGGCGGCGAAAAATCCGCCGGCACCACGCAGGCCGATACACTGCGGCTTGTTGCGACCGATGTCACCGGTGGCATTGTGCCCGCCTCCGGTCACTGGATCATGGAGGAAAATCCCGACGCCACCGTCAAGCTGATCACGGATTTTCTCGCCAAATAGGCCCCGCGGACATTTCAATGAAAACACAAGGCACCCGCCTGACGGCGGGTGCCTTGCTTGTTCCAGCTAGACGGTATCAGGCCTTGATGAAGGCCAAGAGGTCGGCATTGATGACATCGGCGTGGGTCGTCGCCATGCCATGCGGGAAGCCCTTGTAGACCTTGAGTTCGCCCTTCTTGAGCAGCTTGACCGACAGCAGCGCCGAGTCGGCGATCGGGACGATCTGGTCGTCGTCGCCATGCATGACCAGCACCGGCACGTCGATGGCCTTCAGATCGTCGGTGAAGTCGGTTTCCGAGAACGCCTTGATGCAATCGTAGTGCGCCTTGGTCCCGCCCATCATGCCCTGGCGCCACCAATTCTCGACGACCGCCTGCGAGACTTGAGCCCCGGGACGGTTGAAGCCATAGAACGGACCGGCTGCAACATCGTGGAAGAACTGGGCGCGGTTGGCGGCCTGGGCAGCGCGGAAGCCATCGAACACTTCGATCGGCAGGCCGCCGGGATTGGCCGCAGTCTTCAGCATGATCGGCGGCACGGCGCCGAGCAGCACCGCCTTGGCGACGCGACCGCCTGAACCATACTTCGCGACATAGCGGGCCACTTCACCGCCGCCTGTGGAATGGCCGATATGGATGGCGCCCTTGAGGTCGAGATGCGCCACAAGTTCCGCGACGTCGGCCGCATAGGTGTCCATCTCGTTGCCGGTATCGGTCTGGGTCGAGCGGCCATGGCCGCGCCGGTCATGGGCGATGACGCGGTAGCCCTTCGACAGGAAGAACAGCATCTGGGCGTCCCAGTCGTCGCTGCTCAGCGGCCAGCCATGATGGAAGACGATGGGCTGGCCGGTTCCCCAATCCTTGTAGAAAATCTCGGTTCCGTCCTTGGTGGTGATCGTGCTGCTGCCGGGCTTGGTCATCTCAATCTCCGTTAATTGTCTTTCGCGATAATCAATATCGCGATAACGATATGACTAGCGCAGATCGAAACCCTTGTCTACAGAAAATATATATCGCGATATAATTTTTCGTGGTACATATCTGAAACGCTCAGTCGGCAAAGGAATATATCGTGCCTCTCCCGTTGGACAATCAGCTCTGTTTCACCCTCTACGCCACCTCAATGGCGATCAACCGCACCTACAAGCCGATGCTGGACGAGATGGGGATCACCTATCCGCAGTACCTCGTGCTCAACGCGCTTGCCGAGGCCGACGGCATGTCGGTCGGCTCGATTGCGCACAGGCTCGCTCTGGAATCGAGCACGATCACGCCATTGGTGAAGCGCATGGAACAGGCGGGCCTGGTCACCCGTCAGCGCAGCCAGACCGACGAGCGCCAGGTGCAGGTCGACCTGACCCCTGCCGGCCGCGCCCTGCTCGTCCAGTGCAACTGCCTCAACGAAACACTGATCGAGCGCTCGGGCATGACGCTGCCTCAGCTCGATGCGCTCAACCGGCAGATCCAGACGCTGCGCGATGCGTTGAGCGGCGACCGGTAGGTCGGCAGCGAAAACGCTACAGCCCCAGATCTGCCTTGAAAGTGGACAGTTCCGTGTCGGTGATAGGGACCACGTGCTGCGGTTCGGGATACGCGCCCGTCTGCACGTCGGAGATGAACTCGCGATAGGCGGCGACACGCTCTCGCTGCAGCCGTTCATACTCGGCGGCGAAGTTGCGGTAGGTCTTGGCGTGGCGCGGTCTGTGGCCAGCCGTGTGGCCGAGCACGTCCTCGCTGAAAAGATACTGCGCGTCGGCATGCGGCCCGGCGCCCATGCCAAGCATGATCATCGGCGTATTCCTGGTGATCAGTTCGCCAATCCGGTCGGGCACCACCTCCAGCTCAGCGCCGAAGCAGCCAATGGCTTCCAGGCGCTTGACGTGATCCCACACGGCGCGCGCGCTCTCGGCGGTCCTGCCAACGGCCTTGAAGCCGCCGGTCCAGGTGCATTGCGAAGGGATCAGGCCGACATGGGCGACAACAGGCACCGCATTGTCGCAGAGCGCCTTCTGGGTATCGAGCGAGGCGGCGCAGTAGAAGCAGTCGCCGCCGATGCGCATGAAGTGGTAGGCGGTTTTGAGATAATCCTCTGCGGTGACCAGATTGCCGGCGGGGCCGTAGGGCAGCCCGACCTGCACGAAACAGCGGCCGGCTGCCTCGCGCATTTCGGGCGAGAAGAAGCGGCCCTCGATCGACAGCATGTCGACGCCGGCCGCGTTCGCCGCCGCCGCCTCCTCGAGCGACGTGACGTAAAGCATGGAGATCTTTTGTCCGCGGCTCTTCATGGCGCGGATGTCGGCGACGGTGGGTCGGCTGCTCTTGGTGACCATTCTCGTTCCTCAGACGGTGAAAGCTTCGCGGAAGGCTTCGAGCGCCGCCTCGGGATCACCGGAGGCAAACGCCTCCATGCCGACCGGCCCGCTATAGTCCATGTCCTTCAGCGCACGGGCAATGCCTCGATAATTGATCTCGCCGCTGCCGGGTTCCATGCGTCCGGGAACGTCGGCGACCTGCACCTCGCCGATCCATGGCAGGCAGGCGCGGCAGAGCTCGATCAGATTCCCTTCGCCGATCTGCGCATGGTAGAGGTCGAGATTGAGACGAAGTCCCGGCCGGTTCACGCTCGACACCAGCGCCAGCGTGTCTTCCGCGCGCCCGAACGGCACGCCGGGATGGTCGACCGGAAGGTTCAAATTCTCCAGCGTAAAGGTCACGCCCTCGGCGTCTGCGAGGTCGGCGATGCGGTTGAGCGTATCGCGCGCCTTGAGCCACATCGCGCCGGTAACGGTCTCGCAAGGCGTCACCGGCAGGCCGCCCTCGCCCAGTCCGGTGCCGTGCAGGTTGAGCCGTGCGACGCCGAGGCGCTTGCCGACCGCCGCCGTCTCCTTTGCCGTCTTCAACAGTTCGGCGGCGCCCTCGTCATCGGCCAGCCGGCCACGCAGATAGCCGTTCATGATCGAGAAGGTCGCGCCGGATTTCTCCAGCATTGCAAGGTCATGCTCGGGCCAGTTCCACAGGCCGACCTGGAAGCCCATTTCGGTGAGGCGCTTGACGCGGAATTCCATCGGCCGGTCGCGCCAAAGCATTTCGGCGCAAGCCGCAAGCGTAAAACTATCGGACATGTCAGACCTCGATGTACACGCGGCCGTCCTCGACCTTCGTGTTGTAGGTTTTAAGGTTTACGCAGACCGGCGCGCGCACCGCTTCACCGGTCCGGTAATCGAACACGCCGTTGTGCTTCGGGCATTCGATCCTGTATTCCATAACCAGCCCGTCGCAGAGATGCACCTTCTCATGCGTGCACAGCCCGTCGGTACAGAAGAAGGTATCGTCCGGACTGCGGAAGATGGCGAAGGTCCGGCCTTCGTGATCGAAACGGATGACGTCCTCTTCCTCGATATCGTCCGTCGCACACGCATCAATCCACTTTGCCATTGCTGGTTCCTGCAAGTCTGTCTCTGGTTGGTTGAAAAGGCGGCCGGCGGAATTCCGCCGGCCGCACAGGAAGATGCCCGGGAGGAGGAGATGGGCGTCTTCACTGTGTCGCGCTGAAGCTCTCGATCTCGGCTTCGAGCTCAGCCATCTGCTCGCCGCCGGCCATCAGATCGGTGATCGCTTCGCGGCTTTTCTCGCCCTTGCGGAAATCGGCGGCCTTGGAGCCTCTGATCAGCACGGCGAAGTGGTCGCCGACGGTCAGCGCATGGACGACATTGTGGGTGATGAAGATGACCGCGATGCCCTTGCGGCGTGCCTGCAACACGATGCGCAGCACATGCGCCGCCTCCTTGACGCCAAGGGCCGCGGTCGGCTCGTCGAGGATCAGCACGCTGGCGCCGAAATGCACGGCGCGCGCGATGGCCAGCGCCTGGCGTTCGCCGCCGGACAGTCCGCCGACGAGGCGGTCGCCATCGTCGATGCGGGTGATGCCGAGCTGGCGCATCTCGGTGACGGCGATCTCGTTGGCCCGCTTGCGATCGTAGATGGTGAGCGGTCCCCAGCGCCGCGTCGGCTCCGCGCCGACGAAGAAGGAACGGCCGATGCTCATCAGCGCGAACGTCCCGCCAAACTGGTGGACGGTGGCGATGCCATGGTCGCTGGCGTCGCGCGGGCTGGCGAATTCGACCGCCTTGCCGTCCATTTCCATTGTCCCCGATGTCGGCTTGTGGACGCCGGAGAGGATCTTGATCAGCGTCGATTTGCCGGCGCCATTGTCGCCGAGCAGGCACAGCACCTCGCCTGCGTTAACCTCCAGCGAAATGTCATGGAGGACGTCGATCGGACCGAACGACTTGTTGATTGCGGTCAGCCTGAGCAGGGGCGTGGTCATCAGCGGGCCCTCTGTCTGGTGCGCGGTGCGTAGGTGAGCGCCATGGTGCGGAAGGTGTTGTTCATCAGCACGGCGGCAAGCAGCAGGACGCCGATGATCAGGCTCGCCCAGTTGGCGTCGAAACCGGTGTAGAAAATGCCCTGGTTGACGATGGAGAAGGTCAGCGTGCCAAGCACGATGCCGACCACCGAACCATAGCCGCCGGTCAGCAGCACGCCACCGATGACCACCGCGATGATCGAGTTGAAGATGAACGACTGCCCGGCGGCCACCTGGGCGCTGTTGTAGAGGATCGCCTGCGACATGCCGACGAAGGCAGCGCACAGGCCGCTGCTCATGAACAGCGCGATGGTGACCCGGTCGGTCGGGATGCCGGCATTGCGGGCGCTGACCGCATCGCCGCCCATGGCCAGGATCCAGTTGCCGAAGCGCGAGAAATTCAGGATGAAGCCGACGATCAGGATGATGGCGATCCACCAGAACAGGGTGACCTGGAACTTGCCGCCAAGATAGTCGCCGAACAAAAGCTTGGCGGTCGGCCCGCTCTTCAGCGCCACACTCGTGCTGCCGGACAGGATGACCGAGAGGCCGAGCGTCAGGCCGGCCAGCGCGAACAGCGTTGCCAGTGTGACGACGAAGGACGGCACCTTGGTGCGGATCACCAGGACCCCGTTGATGAAGCCGACGGCCAGCCCGAGGCCGAGCGCCGCGAGGATGCCGACGATGATCGGCAACCCGAAGTGGCCCGAGAGGATGGCAATGGTCATTGAGCTGGCCGGGATCATCGACCCGATGGAGAGATCGAGGTGTCCGGCAATCATCAGCAGCCCCACCGGCAGCGCAATGATGCCGAGTTCCGAAGCGACGTTGAGCCAGCTGGCGGACCCGCCGGCCGACAGGAAATTGGCGCCGCCGAAGATCGAGAAGAAGACCAGAACGGCGATCATGCCGATCAGCGAGCCCACCTCCGGGCGCCGCACCAGACTGCCGAGCGAGGGCATCGAAGAGGCGGGTGGCGCGGTCGCGGCCACGGCAGGTTGGTGATGGGCTTGGGATGTCATCGAAGTGCTCCCTGGCTTGAACGATGGATGAGGGGGCTGGGCGGAGTGAGGTGTTGGCGTTTCTTCCAACACCCTCATCCGTCTCGGCGCTGCGCGCCGATCCACCTTCTCCCACAAGGGGAGAAGGCAACTGCGCAGCACTACCGGGCGCCAGCCGCCGCGCCACCCATCGTCGCCTCGACATTGGCCGCGTCGACGATCCCCGGCCCGGTCAGCACCGGTTTCGTCGGCAGGTCCAGCCCATAGTTGACGAAGCCGTTGAGCAGCGACACCGCGAGGTAGCCCTGCAAATAGGGCTGCTGGTCGACAGCGAACAATTGTGTCCCGTCTTTGATGCGCTCCAGGCCGGTTTCATCCATGTCGAACGACGCAAGCTTGACCTTGTCGCCGACACTGGCCTGGCTGATGGCGTTGGCCGCGCTGTTGGCGTCGCCGGCGCTGATGGTGATGACACCGTCGAGCGTATTGTCTTTCAAGACGGCGGCCTTGATCGCTTCGGCGACCGCGGTCGGATTGCCGAAGCTGGATGAAGGCAGCGGCAGCTGGCTCGATTTGCCGCCGCTCTTGCCGATGGCGTCGGCGATGCCCTTGCAGCGGTCTTCGGTGTTGGTGGAGCCAGGCAAGGTGTTGACGCACAAAACGTTCTTGGCGCCGTGGTTGCCGAAATAGGCGCCGCCGCCCAGACCAGCCGTGTATTCTTCGTTGCCGACATAGTTCATGGCGCCGAGCCGTTTGGCTGCATCCATGCCGCCGGAATTGTAGATGATGAGCGGCACGCCCGCGGCAACGACTTCCTTGAAGGCGTCATCCATGGCCTCCGGCACCCAGTCGGGGCCGACGATGGCGCTGGGCTTCTGGCTGAGCGCGGTGCGGATCAGCTTGGCCGCGTCAGGGCCGAGATTGTCGTAGTTCTGCGGACCGAGCCAGGTGACCGAGCCGCCGGTCAGTTCGGCGACCTTGCCGGCATCGTCGGCGCCCTTCTTGACCTTCGACCAGAACGGGTCGTCCGCCTTGCCGCCGATGACGAAGATCTTCGCCCCGTCGGCAAACGCCGCTGTGGCGCCTATCGCCAGCACGGCGGCCGTCATCATCGCCGTCAAAAGGTTCGTGGTGCGTTTCATGTCATTTCCTCCCGGTTGCCGTCCTTGGACGGATTCAGAAAAACGTTGAATTCATCTGCGTGCGCACCTCCCGTTGCGCGTGGCGTCAATTGATCAATGGTTCGCCGCGGCCTTGGCGTTCATGCGTTCCTTCTTTTTCTGGAAGCGGGCGTCCATCATGGCGTCGCCCTCCCTGGTGCCGTCGTGCCAGGTGCCGAACCAGCGATCGAGCGGGATCAGCCCGTCGCCGCCGTAGTTCACCTCGAAATATTTGTGGTGCAGGTAGTGCGCGTAGGCATGGCTATCGACGGCCGTGTCTTCGCTCACCTCGAGCTTGTCGAAACCGAGATGACCGTTGACGGCACCGAAGCCGGCGACATGCAGCTGGAACAGCGCGACGATCGGATTGGACGGGATGACAAGGTGCCAGAAGGCCACCGCGTGATAGAGGAAGCCTTCCACCGGATGCATCGACAGCGACGACCACGGCGAGGGGTTGATCGAATTGTGATGGACCGAGTGGATCCAGCGATACAGCGGCCCCCAGTGGATCAGGCGGTGGATGAAGAAGAAGTGCACCTCGTGGATGGCCGGCGCAATCAGCACCAGTGCTGCGAGGTAGACTGGATGATCCGACCAGCTGACCCATGGTGCGTAGCCATTGGCGAAGCACCACAGGAAAATGACTTCGACCACGGTCCACAACGGGATGGTGATGAAGAACGAGCGCAGGAAGTTGTCGAGGTTCTGGCTCTGGAACCAGAACACATCCGAGGGCGCATCCCCTGGAAATTTGTGGTTGTATTTGAATCGCGTCGCCTGGGCGCGCCTGACGTAATAGCGCAACTCGAAGATGCCGTAGAACACCAGGATCGCCGCGGCGTTGACGGCGTAGAGCCAAAGCGCCCAGCCCCAACTGAGCGTCTTCATCGTCTCGACGCCGGGGACGACATAGAACCAATAGATCAGCGCCGTCGCCATGTGGAACGCATTCCACGGCCAGATATAGCCGGGCAGCCATGCCAGGATTTTCGGCAGCCTGGGCGGCCAGTTCAACAACGGCGCGCCTTCGATGCGCCCGTTCGGCTTCCAGTCACCGCGCTTGTCGCGCGCGCCGTATTTGAGATCGTCCATGCCAATCCTCCACCCGCAATGCCGCACCACAACGCCTTGGGATGGGCCACACGCGCGCGCTGCCAGGCACCGCCGGGGCGGTGGGCAAAAACCCGTCTGCGCTGTGCTGCTGCTATCCCTGGGCTGGCGGGTGCGTCCGCCTTGCTTGCTTTTGCGGAGATAAACATCTTGATCCAAAATGAATCAAGAATAGAATGTTTATTCCAAATTGATTGTGTCATTCATATCAATCGTGCGCGGCAAATGATATCTTCGTATCAATTGCTACAGACGGATGAGACGAAATGGATCAGAACAAGCGACCGACGATCAGGGATGTCGCCGCCGAGGCGAAGGTCTCGGTGGCCACCGTCAACCGGGTGCTGAGCGGCGCCGGCGCCGTCCGCCAGGGCACGCGCGAGCGCGTCAGGCTGGCGGCCGAGCAGATCGGCTTCTACGGCATGGGCGCGCTGCGCAGCCGCATAGCGGCCGCCCGGCCGCGCTACCGCTTCGGCTTTCTGCTGCACCAGCCCGGCCGCGCCTTCTATCGCAACATCGCCGAGGCGCTGCGCGCGGTGGCGCCGACCATGCCTGACTGCGAGATTGAACTGCGCACCGAGTTTCTCGACGATCTGTCACCGCAGAACGTCGCCGCCCGCCTGCTGGCGCTAGGTGCCGAATGCGACGCCGTCGGCGTTGTCGCCGCGGTCCATCCTCTCGTCAGCCAGGCGGTCGATGCGCTGCAGGCCCGCAACGTGCCCGTGTTTGCGCTGATCTCGCAGATCTCGGCGACCGGTCAGGTTCATTACATCGGACTGGACGGCTGGAAGGTCGGGCGCACCGCGGCCTGGGTGTTCGAGCATGTCTGCAAGGCGCCCGGCAAGCTCGGCATCCTCGTCGGCAATCATCGCTATCGCTGCCAGGAGATGAACGAAAGCGGTTTCCGCTCCTATTTCCGCGAGCACGCGCCTGGTTTCACGCTGCTGGAGCCGCTGCTGACCTTCGAATCCAGCGCGATCGCGCAAGAGATGACCGAAAAGCTGCTCAACGAAAATCCGGATCTTTCCGGCCTCTATGTCGCAGGCGGTGGCATCACCGGCGCCATCGCTGCGCTGCGCTCCACCGGCCGCGCCGGCAGCATCGTCGTCGTCGGCTATGAACTGATGGATTCGACCCGCCCGGCACTGCTCGACGGCACGCTGACCTTCGTCATCTCGCACCCGCTCGCCCGCATCGCGCAGGAAGCGCTGGCCGGCATGATCCGCGCAGTGTCCGCGCCGAACGAAAGCGGCAACGTCACCACCATCCTGCCTTTCGAGATTTATACCCGGGAGAATATCTAGGCGGTGGAATATTTCCCGCTCTGGCGCTATCGACAGCTTTGGACCTTGAAGTGTCCAAACACGGTGCAAAGCAGACCGTTGCCACCGACTTGCACCCTTTCCCGCCTTCCGCTATAGAGCCGCCACCCGCGTAGACACCCTTGGAGGCAACGCGGCGGAAGGCTGCCTTCCCCTTGGTGATCCCGAACAAAGCTCCGTGTCAAAGCGGCCGCGTTCTCTGGGATATCCAGGCCTGGCGGCTTTCGACGTTTACGGTCCAGGCACATTGCCCGCCGCAAACGCTCCATAACACGCGAAAGGAAATGCCATGAGCCACGATACTTACGAGCTCAAGGCCGAAGCGCGCGAACAGGTCGGTAAGGGGTCCGCCCGTGCAGTTCGCCGTAACGGTAAAGTGCCTGCAGTCATTTATGGCGACAAGCAGCCTCCCCTGGCTATTGCGCTGAACTACAAGGACGTCTTCTACAAAATCCATGGCGGCGGGTTTCTGACCACGATCGCCACGATCGATGTCGACGGCAAGAAAATCCAGGTTCTGCCCAAGGATTTCCAGCTCGACCCGGTCAAGGATTTCCCGGTCCATGTCGACTTCCTGCGCATCGGCAAGGACACCGAGGTCAATGTCGACGTGCCTGTCCACTTCATCAATGAAGACAAGTCGCCCGGCATCAAGCGCGGCGGCGTGCTCAACATCGTGCGTCACGAAGTCGAGTTCCACTGCCCGGCCAATGCGATCCCGGAATTCATCACCGTCGATCTCACCGGCGCCGACATTGGCGATTCGATCCACATCTCGGCGGTGACCCTGCCGGCCGGCGTCAAGCCGGTGATCTCCGACCGCGACTTCACCATCGCGACCATTGCCGGTTCCTCGGCGATGAAGCCGGAGGCGGAAGAGACGGCGGAAGCGGCAGCCCCCGAAGCGGCGGCTCCTGCTGCCGAAGAGAAGTAATTTTCGGGTCCGGAGCGCACGATGCTTGTCTTTGCAGGCCTCGGCAATCCGGGCGCGAAATACGCTGATAACCGGCACAATGTCGGCTTCATGGCGGCGGACGCAATTGCCCGCCGCCATTCCTTTTCGCCCTGGTCGAAGAAGTTCCAGGGCCTGATCGCCGAAGGCATCATTGCAGGCGAAAAGATCCTGCTGATCAAACCACAGACCTTCATGAACCTGTCGGGGCAGCCGGTCGGCGAAGCTCTGCGCTTCTACAAGCTCGGCCCTGAGGCGCTGACCGTCTTTTACGACGAGATCGACCTGCCCGCGGGCAAATTGCGGGTCAAGGTCGCCGGCGGCGCCGGCGGCCATAACGGCATCCGCTCGCTCGACCAGCATGTCGGCAAGAATTACCGCCGCGTGCGCATCGGCGTCGGCCATCCCGGCGTCAGGGAAATGGTGCACGGCCATGTGCTCGGCGACTTCGCCAAGGCCGACCGCGAATGGCTGAACGTTCTGCTCGACACCATCGCCGACGATGCCGGGCTGCTGGCCAAGGGCGACGACAGCTCCTTCATGAACCGCGTGACGCTGGCCTTGCGCGACAAGCTCGTGCCGACCGACGACAACGACCGGCCACCGCCCAAGGCGCCGAAAGTGCAAGGCCCGAAAGCCCAGAGCCACATTCGCCAGGCGCGGCCGCAGCAGGCGCCGGCCAAGCTGCCCGAAAGCGGCCCGATGGCCGCCATGCTGAAGAAACTGTTCGGCAAGAAGGACTGAGCTTCGATAGGATTGGGGCCGCAGGGCTTGACGTTCCTCGCCCCTATCGCCCATAGCCCTCATCAAATTTCTAGTTTTCCCGATAGGACCGGACACAATGGGTTTCAAATGCGGCATCGTTGGCTTGCCCAACGTCGGCAAGTCGACGCTTTTCAACGCGTTGACCAGGACGGCGGCGGCGCAGGCCGCCAACTATCCGTTCTGCACCATCGAACCGAACACCGGCGAAGTCGCGGTGCCCGATCCGCGCCTGCAGAAGATCGCGGCGATCGCCAAGTCGAAGGAAATCATCCCGACCCGCATCTCCTTCGTCGACATTGCCGGCCTGGTGCGCGGCGCCTCCAAGGGCGAAGGGCTGGGCAACCAGTTCCTCGCCAACATCCGCGAGGTCGACGCCATCGTGCACGTGCTGCGCTGCTTCGAGGATGACGACATCACCCATGTCGAGGGTCGCATTGACCCGGTCGCCGACGCCGAGACGGTCGAGACCGAGCTGATGCTCGCCGACCTCGACAGCCTCGAGCGCCGCATCGTGCAGATCCGCAAGCGCGCCGGCTCGAAGGACAAGGAAGCCACCACCGTGCTGCCGATGATGGAGGCTGCGCTCGAATTGCTGCAGGCCGGCAAGCCGACGCGCATCCTGCTCAAGGGCATTTCAGCCGAGGATCTGCGCATCCTGCAGGGGCTGAACCTCTTGACCTCGCATCCAGTGCTCTATGTCTGCAACGTCGCCGAGGCCGATGCCGCTACGGGCAACGAACACACCAAGGCCGTGGAGACGATGGCGACCGCGCAGGGCGCCGGCACCGTTGTGATCTCGGCCGCGATCGAGGCCGAGGTCGCCCAGCTCTCGGATGAAGAAGAGATGGAATTCCTGTCCTCGCTCGGGCTCGACGAACCTGGCCTGAACAAGGTCATCCGCGCCGGCTACGATCTGTTGCATCTCATCACCTATTTCACCGCCGGGCCGAAGGAGACGCGCGCCTGGACCATCCACAAGGGCGACAAGGCCCCGCAGGCGGCCGGCGTCATCCACACCGACTTCGAACGCGGCTTCATCCGCGCCCAGACCATCGCCTATAACGACTACATCACGCTGGGCGGCGAAGTGGCGGCCAAGGAAGCCGGCAAGGCGCGCGACGAAGGCAAGGAATATGTCGTCCAGGACGGTGACGTCCTGCTGTTCAAGTTCAACACTTAAGAGTGCCATGTCCATGAGGTGGGCCTGGCTTGACCTTGCCAGTCGCCGGGTCTAAGCGCAGCAAACATCCTCCGGCAGCGCCTGTCTCGATCGTTGAGCCGGTCATAGTCCTGAAACAGGCGTCGTCCATGACACGCCTGCCCCAACCAACGGAGAGCGGCGATGATCAAGGCCTTCGTCGTCGACAATGACCGCCTGCGCATCGCCGACGATCTAGCGACCGACGGCGACCATGTCGTCTGGGCCGACCTTCTCAACCCGACCAAGGAAGAAGAAGCGACGATCGAGACCTGGCTCGGTGTCGCCATCCCGACGCGTGAGGAGATGGAAGAGATCGAGATTTCGAGCCGCCTCTACATCGAGGACGGCGCCTATTTCATGACCGCGACTTTGCCGGCGCAGACCGAGATCGACGATCCGCTGATGTCGCCCGTCACTTTCGTGCTTGCCGGACCGAGACTGGTCACCATCCGCTATCACGAGCCGAAGGCGTTCAAGACCTTTCCGCTGCGCGCCGAGAAGGTGGCGACAGGCTGCACCACCGGCAACACCATCCTGATCGGCCTGCTGGAGGCGATCGTCGACCGGCTCGCCGATATTCTCGAACGCGCCGGCCGCGACATCGAGACGATTTCGCGCGATATCTTCGAAGCGCGCTCGACCAAGGTGAACAAGCGCAACCGCGATTTCCAGGAGCTGCTCAAGGCCATCGGCCGCAAGGAAGACATCGCCTCCTCGATCCGCGACAGCCTGATCTCGCTGCAGCGCCTCACCGGCTTCCTCGCCCATGTCGCGACCCAGATCAAGATGAGCAAGGACATCCGCGCCCGCATCAAGACCGTATCGCGCGACGTGCTGTCGCTCGCCGACCACGCCACCTTCCTGTCGCAGAAAATCTCGTTCCTGCTCGACGCGACGCTCGGCATGATCTCAATCGAACAGAACGCCATCATCAAGATCTTCTCGGTCGCCGCCGTCATCTTCCTGCCGCCGACGCTGGTGGCTTCGATCTATGGCATGAATTTCGACGTCATCCCGGAGCTGAAGTGGGAGCTCGGCTATCCCTTCGCCATCGGCCTGATGATCCTGTCGGCGATCCTGCCCTTCTGGTATTTCCGCCGCCGCGGCTGGCTCTGACAGGCCTGGATCAGTGAAAATTGCTTGACCAAACGCCGCCCGGACGGCATCCGGATGCCCGGTGATCGTACAACCTTGAACCGGATTAGGATCATGACCGCAAAGACCTGGGCCTATGAGGACTTCGTCGAGGGCGGCTCGTTCGACCTCGGCGTCAAGCAGGTGAGTGCTGCCGAGATCATCGAGTTCGCCAGCGAATTCGATGCCCAGCCGATGCATCTCGACGAGGAAGCCGGCAAAGCCAGCATTCTCGGCGGCCTGTCGGCTTCGGGCTGGCACACCTGCGCCATGTTCATGCGCATGCTGTGCGATGCCTTCCTGCTCGACTCGACCTCGCAAGGTTCGCCCGGCATCGACCATGTCAAATGGAAGAAGCCGGTCCTGGCCGGCGACCGGCTTACCGGCACCCTCACCGTGCTTGCCAAGCGCCAGTCCAAATCACGGCCTCAGCTCGGCCTCGTCATCATGCGCAGCGAATTGTTCAACCAGCGCGGCGAAAGCGTCTTCGAGCTCGAGAACACCGGCATGTTCCTGACCCGCGAGGCCGCCGCATGACGCTCGACGAGTTCTTCCTGATCGGCGTCACCGTGACGCTGGGCTCACACAGATTCGAGCCCGACGAGATCAAGGCCTTCGCCCGCAAATACGATCCGCAAATCTTCCATGTCGACGAGGAGGCGGCGAAGAAGAGCGTGCTCGGCGGGCTCTGCGCCTCGGGCTGGCACACCGCCGCCACCTGGATGAAATACAACCTCGAAAAGCGCATGGAGACCGAGGGCGTGCGCTGGACCGGCCCGGGCCCGCAGCCGGAATTCGGCCCCTCGCCCGGCTTCCGGAACCTGAAATGGCTGAAGCCGGTCTATGCCGGCGAGACCGTCACCTTCACGCGCACGGCGCTGGCCCACCGCCCGCTTGCCGCGCGTCCCGGCTGGAGCCTGCTGACGCTGCTCTGCGAGGCCTCCGATTCGACCGGCGACAAGGTCATCGCATTCGACAGCGCGGTGCTGGTGAAGGTGGAGTAACTTCTTCCTTCTCGCCGTTCACGGGTGAGGGTGCCCGAAGGGCGGATGAGGGGCAGCGCCAGCGGCGGTGTCTCAAACTCTACGCCGCGCTCGCGTTGCTCGCTTCGCTGTCCCTCTCCCCGTAAACGGGGCGAGGGAAAACAGCTAATGTCCCTCAAACCCGATCAGCGTCCGCACCGGCACACCCAGCGCCTCAAGCTTGGCTCGCCCACCGAGGTCCGGCAGATCGATCACAAAGCATGCCGCGAGGATGTCTGCGCCGATCTGCCTGAGCAGCTTGACCGCCGCTTCCGCCGTGCCGCCGGTGGCGATCAGGTCGTCGACCAGGATCACCTTCTCGCCCGGCGCAACGCCATCCTTGTGCATCTCCATCTCGTCCAGCCCGTATTCCAGGCTGTAGGCGACGCGCACCGTCTCGTAAGGCAGCTTGCCCTTCTTGCGGATCGGAACGAAGCCGGCCGAAAGCTGGTGCGCGACGGCGCCGCCGAGGATGAAGCCGCGTGCCTCGATACCGGCGATCTTGTCGATCTTCTGGCCGGCATAGGGATGCACCAGCTCATCGATAGCGCGGCGGAACGCACGCGCATTGCCGAGCAGCGTGGTGATGTCGCGAAACAGGATGCCGGGCTTGGGATAGTCCGGAATGGTGCGAATCGCGGCCAGCAGCGTGTCTTCGAGCGAGGATTTCATGAGCCGAGATTACCTGAAACGGAGATTCGTGCGCGACAATTGTTCGATCGAACTGCAGCCCATCAGCTTCATGCCGCGCTCGATCTCGACCCGCATCTGCTCGAGCGCACGTTCGACGCCCGGCTGGCCCGCAGCCGCCAGCGGGAACAGATAGTAGCGGCCGACGCCGACAGCCTTGGCGCCGAGCGACAGCGCCTTCAGCACATGCGTGCCGCGCTGCACGCCGCCATCCATGATGACGTCTATCCTGTCGCCAACGGCATCGACGATCTCCGCCAACTGGTCGAACGCAGCGCGTGAGCCGTCCAACTGCCGGCCGCCATGATTCGACAGCACAATGCCGCTGCAGCCGATCTCGACGGCGCGCCTGGCGTCCTCCACCGACATGACACCCTTGAGACAGAACGGACCTCCCCACAGCCTGACCATCTCGGCGACATCGTCCCACGTCATCGACGGATCGAGCATCTCGGTGAAATAGCGGCTGATCGACATCGTGCCGCCCCCCATGTCGACATGCTCGTCGAGCTGCGGCAGCTTGAACCCCTCATGGGTGAAATAGTTGATCGCCCAGCCCGGCTTCAGCGCGAACTGCAGCATGCCGGCAAGGCTGAGCTTGAAGGGAATGGCAAAGCCGGTGCGCTTGTCGCGCTCTCGATTGCCGCCGGTGATGCTGTCGACGGTCAGCATCATCACCTCGACGCCTACCGCCTTGGCCCGCTGCATCATTGCCCGGTTGAGGCCGCGATCCCTATGGAAATAGAACTGGTAGACCTGCGGGCTGCTGCTGATCTTGCGCGCTTCCTCGAGGCTGACCGTGCCCAGCGAGGAGACGCCGAACATAGTGCCGAATTTGGCCGAAGCCTTGGCCACCGCGCGCTCGCCCTGATGGTGGAACAGCCGCTGCAAGGCGGTCGGCGAGCAATAGACGGGCATTGCCAGCTTCTGGCCCATGACGGTCACCGACATGTCGATCTCGCTGACACCGCGCAGCACATTGGGAACGAGGTCGCAGCGCTCGAAACTCTCGGTGTTGCGGCGATAGGTGACCTCGTCGTCTGCCGCGCCGTCGATGTAGTTGAAGATCGGCCCCGGCAGCCGCTGCTGCGCCATGCGGCGGAAATCGGAAAAGTTGTGACAGTCGCGTAGCCGCATCATCGATTTCCATTGCCATGGCAAGACAAGCTCGCTGCGTCGAATATCAATCGGATGCCGCCATGCCAACGGGCGAATTGCCGAACTGCCTCTTGGCCACAGCCAAAAACGAAAAAGGGGCGCCTCTGGCGCCCCTTCCCGTCGAAAACCGATCGTTGGGAATAGCTTACATACCGAGATCGGAACGCAGCTCGGCCTTGGCCACGTCATACTCGGCCTTGAAGTCGTCGCGGTTGAGCAGGACGGCGGCGATGACGCTGCCGGAAATCTTGCCCATCTCGACATCGGACGGATAGTGGATGCCGCCGACCACGCGGTTGTGGGCATATTCGGCCGCACGGGCCATGATCTCGGCGCGCTTTTCCGGAACCATGTCGGCGAGAATGATGCCCATCATGGTGCCGACCGTGGCATGACCCGAAGGCCAGGAGCCGGAGCTCGACAGCTTGACCACCGGCTTGACGAGGTCACTGAGCTGGTGCGGACGCGGGCGCTTCCAGACATCCTTGGCCGGATCGACGACGGCGCCTTCGGTGGCCACCACTCGATCGAAGAAGGCAGCGAATTTCGGCAGCTTTTCCTTGTTGAAGTTCGGCCCCATGACATTGGTGAAGCGCCAGACGTCTCCCTCGGCGTCGGCAACGGCGCTGGCCTCCATTTCGGGCGTGCGCGTCACCTGCAGCGTCAGCACCGCGCCGAGTTCGGCCTTGGTCTCGGCCGAATCGTTGGCCGGCGGCGGCGGCAGGATCATCGTCAGGTCGACATCCTTGTTGGTGACGAAGGGTTTTGCGTCTTCGGCCTGGGCGGCCGAGCCGACGACGAGCAGCAGCAGTCCTGCCGCGAGCGATGCATATCTTTTCATGGGTGCGATCCTTTGATGAGGGCGTCACAGGATCGCCAGCTGCAGTGACCGCCATGTGACAAGCCGCCTCCGCAAAAGCAAAAGAGCGCCTCTCGGCGCCCTTTTTTTGACTTTGCTGGTGGCGCTTAGTGCGCCACGCCTTCCCATACCTTGCGCTTGGTCAGATACATAAGCGTCCCGAACAGAAGCAGGAACACCAGCACGCGAAAGCCGGTCTTCTTGCGGTCTTCCATATGCGGCTCGGCGGCCCACATCAGGAAGGCGGAGACGTCGCGCGAATACTGGTCGACCGTCTGCGGCGAGCCGTCATCATAGGTGACCTGGCCGTCGGAGAGCGGCTTGGGCATCTTCAGCGACACGCCGGACATGAAGTACGGATTGTAGTGCGTGCCTTCCGGGATCACCATGCCGGCCGGCGGCGTCTGGTCGTAGCCGGTCAGCAGCGAGTGGATGTAATCCGGGCCGCCCTGAGCATACTGGGTGAAGATGTCGAAGACGAAGCGCGGGAAACCGCGCTCGACGCCGCGTGCCTTGGCCAGCAGCGACATGTCGGGCGGAGCAGCGCCACCGTTGGAGGCAGCGGCCGCCGCCTCATTGGCGAACGGCGCCGGGAAATAGTCGGATGGCTTGCCCGGGCGGTCGAACATGTCGCCGGCATCGTTGGGACCGTCATGGATGGTGTATTCGGCGGCAAAGGACTTCACCTGCGCCTCCGAATAACCAAGACCTTCCAGCGTGCGGAACGACACCAAATTCATCGAATGGCAGGCCGAGCAGACCTCCTTGTAGACCTTCAGGCCACGCTGCAACTGCGCCTTGTCATAGGTGCCGAACGGACCGGCGAAGCTCCAGTCCATTTCCTTCGGCTCGTCGATCGGAAAATGCGTCGGCGCTGCCGGGTTGTGTGCCTCTTCGGCGGCAATAGCCACGCTGCCGACGGACCCGATGCCGCCGGCAAACAGGCCGAGCAGGGCGAGCGAGGTGAGAATCTTTTTCATGCCAAATCCCCTTAGATTCTCGCTCAGCCCTTGGTTTCCGGCGCGGAGGTTGCACCGGCCGGATGTCCCCCACCGGCACCCTTGTTCTTCTCAAGCACCGCCTCGGTAATCGAATTCGGCAGTCTGCGCGGCGTCTCGATCAGGCCGAGCACCGGCAGGATGACGAGGAAGAAGGCAAAGTAGAACAGCGTCGCCGCTTGAGCGTAGCCAACATAGTTGCCCGAGACCTCACCTATCACGAGGGTCAGCAGACCGCCGCCTTCCGCCGGCTGCGAGCCCAGCCAGCCAAGCAGGACGGCATCGGCCACGAACAGCCAGAAGAACAGCTTGTACCAGGGCCGGTAAACCGCCGAGCGTACCTTGGAGGTGTCGAGCCACGGCACCAGGAACAGCATGACGATAGCGCCGAACATGCACAGCACGCCGCCGAGCTTGGAGTTGATCGGCCCGATGTTGAAGGTGATGGCGCGCAGGATCGCGTAGAACGGCAGGAAGTACCATTCGGGCACGATATGGGCCGGCGTCTTCAACGGGTTGGCGACCGTGTAATTGTCCGGATGGCCGAGGAAATTCGGCAGGTAGAAGACGAAATAGGCGAAGAAGAACAGGAACACGATCATGCCGAACGCGTCCTTGATGGTCGCGTAAGGGGTGAAGGCGACGGTGTCGGTCTTCGACTTGACCTCGATGCCGGTCGGGTTCGACTGGCCGACCACATGCAGCGCCCAGACGTGCAGCACAACGACGCCGGCAATCATGAACGGCAGCAGATAGTGCAGCGCAAAGAAGCGGTTGAGCGTCGGATTGTCGACGGCGAAACCGCCGAGCAGCAGCTGCTGGATCCAGTCGCCGACAAGCGGAATGGCGCTGAAGAAGCCGGTGATGACAGTGGCGCCCCAGAAGCTCATCTGCCCCCAGGGCAGCACATAGCCCATGAAGCCGGTTGCCATCATCAACAGGTAGATGATGCAGCCAAGGATCCACAGCAGCTCGCGCGGCGCCTTGTAGGAGCCGTAATAGAGCCCGCGGAAGATGTGGATGTAGACGGCGACGAAGAAGAACGAGGCACCGTTGGAATGCATGTAGCGCAACAGCCAGCCCGAATTCACGTCGCGCATGATCTTCTCGACCGAATTGAAGGCGAGATTGGTGTCGGCCGTATAGTGCATGGCCAGCACGATGCCGGTCAGGATCTGCGCCACCAGCATGATCGCCAGGATACCGCCGAAGGTCCAGGCATAGTTGAGGTTGCGCGGCACCGGATAGGCGATGAAGCTGTCATAGACCATGCGCGGCAGCGGCATGCGGGCGTCGAACCAGCGTTCGATACCGGTCTTGGGCGTATAGGTCGAGTGTCCCTCGCTCATCGAAATATCCCCTGCCTCAACCGATAAGGATTTTGGTATCGGAAATGAACTTGAATACCGGCACAGCCATGTTTTCAGGCGCCGGGCCTTTGCGGATGCGGCCGGCGGTGTCGTACTGCGAACCGTGGCACGGGCAGAACCAGCCGCCGAAATCGCCTTCCTGGCCGAGCGGAATGCAGCCCAGATGCGTGCAGACCTGCACCATCACCATCCAGGCTTCCTTGCCGGGCGTGGTGCGGTTGGCGTCGGTCGCCGGCGCATCGGCCGGCAGATTGGCGTTGCGGGCGATCGGATCCTTGAGATCGGCAAGGTTGACGGCCTCGCCGTCCTTCATCTCCTGCTCGGTGCGGTTGCGCACCACGACCGGCTTGCCGCGCCATTTGACGATCAGCGACGTGCCAGGGGTCAGCGAGGAAACATCGACCTCGACCGAGGCCAGCGCCAGCGTCGAAGCATCGGGGCGCATCTGGTCGATGAACGGCCAGGCGACAGCGCCTGCGCCGACCACCGCGGCCATGCCGGTGGCGACGTAGAGAAAATCACGACGGTTGGGATCCTGGGTATCGGTTGCGCTCACGGGTGCCTGATCCTTTCGCCTCTTCCGAGCCGGCGGTCGAGCTTTGTTCCCCGCTCCATCGCGCCGGCCCGACAGCGCATGGCGAACAAGCTAGCGAATTCCTCCGGCATTTGGATTTCGGTTTATGCGTGAAGCCTGTTTTTGTCCAGCGGGGTGAGGCCACAAGGGCAGATTGTCGCGGGGACAAAACACCGTGTCAGTCGGCCAGACGCCCAACGGCCGGAAAAGGCGGCTAAACAACCGGGAAATCTCAGCAAATCCTGGGCATCCCGCCTGTCTCGACAGGACAGCTTGCCGTGATCTAGTCTCGCCGACATGGCACACATCATCGACCTCGAGACCTGGACCAGGACGCCCGGCCGCTGGCAGGGCGAATTGCAACTCGCCGCCCATGGCTCCAACTCTTGCCTGATCTTCAATTACCAGGCGGAGATCGGCGGCGGCCCGCGGCTGCACAGCCACCCCTATAGCGAGATCTTCATCATCCGCCAGGGCACCGGCCTGTTCACGGTCGGCGATCAGCAGATCGAGGCCACGGCTGGCCAGATCCTGATCGTGCCGCCGAACACGCCACACAAATTCACCAATCTCGGACCCGGCCCGCTCGAATCGACCGACATCCACGAAAACGGCAGTTTCATCACCGAATGGCTGGAATGATCGTTTGCCGGCCGGCGACCTCTAGCTGGCGCCGAGCCTGACCAGCACGGCCCTTGGGATGTCATATTCACGGATCACCGACTCATGCCGGCGCAAACCGCAAAGTTCGCGCTGGATGAAATAGGCGTGCACCGCCGCGGCGGCTTCTTTCAGCAACTGCGGGCGATGGTCGTCATCGCTGTTCTCGCGCAGCTTCTTCAGTGCCTCCTCGACACGCTGGCCGGCGCGGCCGAGCGCGGCTGCCTTTTCGGCCAGGATCTCGTGGCCAAGCAGGTCGAGCGCGCTCTCCTGCGCGCTGCTTTGTCCAAAATTCGAGGGCATCCTGACCGACATTCCAGCGTTCTACTCCGCCGGCCGGGTCTCTTCCAGCACGCTTTCCTCGTGATAGAGGAAGCCGCCGGACTGCCGTTTCCACAGCCGCGCATAGAGCCCGTCCGTGGCCACCAGTTCGTCATGCGTGCCTTGTTCGACGATGCGGCCGCCGTCCAGCACCACCAGCCGGTCGAGCGCGGCGATGGTCGACAGCCTGTGTGCGATGGCGATGACCGTCTTGTTCTCCATCAGCTTTGCCAGGTTCTCCTGGATCGCCGCCTCGATGTCGGAATCAAGCGCCGAGGTCGCCTCGTCGAGGATCAGGATCGGCGCATCCTTGAGGAAGACGCGGGCGATCGCCACGCGCTGGCGCTGGCCGCCTGACAGTTTCACGCCACGCTCGCCGACAAAGGCCTCGTAGCCGGCACGGTCCCGGTTGTCGCGCAGGCCTAATATGAAGTCGTGCGCCTCGGCCTTCTTCGCCGCCGCGATCACCTCGGCGTCGGTTGCGTCCGGCATGCCGAGCTTGATGTTGTCGCGCAGCGAACGGTGGAAGAGCGCGGTGTCCTGGCTGACGACACCGATATTGGCGCGCAGCGAGTTCTGCGTCACATCGGCAACGTTCTGGCCGTCGATGGTGATCGACCCGCCTTCGAGGTCGTAGAGGCGCAAGATGAGGTTGGCGAGTGTCGTCTTGCCGGCGCCAGACGGCCCGACCAGCCCGACCTTCTCGCCCGGCCTGACGACAAGGTTGATGCCGTTCAGCACGCCGAACCCTTTGCCATAATGGAACTCGACATTCTTCACGTCGATGCGGCCGCCGGCCACGACAAGCTCCTTCGCGTCCGGCGCATCGATGAGGCCGAGCAGCTGCGAGATCAGCGCCTTGGAGTTTTCCAGCACGCCGAGATTTCGCAATATGCCGTTGAGCTGCATCATCACCCGCCCAAGCAGCATGTTGAGCCGCAGGACCAGCGAAAGCGTGAAAGCGACGGCGCCGACCGTGATCGAGCCTTCGACCCAGAGATAGACGGCAAAGCAGCCGATCGCGGTGATCATGATGCCCGACAGGGTGGTCAGCGCCATGCGCACGCCGGTCAGCCGGCGGGTGAAAGGCCGCAGTGCGTCAAGATAGATGTCGAAGCCGTTCCTGATGTAGCGGTCGTCGCCATCGGCCGAGAACAGTTTTAGAGTCTGCACGTTGGAATAGGAATCGATGATGCGCCCATTGATCATCGAGCCGGCTTCAGCCGTGGCCTCGGCATTCCTGCGGATCGACGGCAGATAGAGCTTGGCCAGCCAGGCGAAAGCAAGGATCCAGACCACCACCAGCACGGCCAGGCGCAGATCGAGCCCCGCGACCAGCGCCAGCGTCGTCACCGTATAGATGAGCATGAACCAGATGACCTCGATGAAGCTCTCCATCAGGTCGCCGGTCGCTTGCCCCGCCTGCCAGACTTTTGTCGCGATGCGGCCGGCGAAATCGTTCTGGAAGAAGGTGTAGGACTGGCGCGAGACATGCCGGTGCGCCTGCCAGCGCACCAGATTGTAGAAGCCAGGCGTAATCGTCTGTTCGTTGACCAGCGCCGCCATGCCGACGACCACGGTGCGGATGACCAGCACCACCGCGATCATGAAGACAAGCTCAGGCCCGGCAGCGGCCCACAGCGCGTGCCAGCTGCGTTCACCGGGAAGCTGGTCGAGAATGTCGACCAGCCGCCCGACGAAGTAGAACAGCCCGGCCTCGATCAGCGGCGCGAAGCCGCCGATGACCAGCATGGCGAAGAAGGCGAACTTCGCCTGGCCGACATAGTGCCAGAGGAAGCCGCCAACGCTTGACGGTGGCCGAAGATTCGCTGGCTCCCTGAACGGATAGACCCAGTTCTCGAACCAGCGATAGACGGCTGTCATCATGCTGACGTCATCACTCCGCGGCTTCTCCTTTGGCCATGGCGTCATTGGCGGCATCGACCGGACCGTCGTCGAGCAGGAACCCGCCCGACTGGCGCTGCCAGAGCTGCGCGTAGAGCCCGCCGCTGGCGACGAGTTCCTCGTGCGACCCTTCCTCGATGACACGGCCCTTGTCGAGCACGACAAGCCTGTCCATCGCCGCGATGGTCGACAGCCGGTGCGCAATGGCGATGACGGTCTTGCCTTGCATGAGCTTGTAGAGATTCTCCTGGATGGCGGCCTCGGCTTCGGAATCCAGCGCCGACGTCGCTTCGTCAAGGATAAGTATCGGCGCGTCCTTCAACATAACGCGAGCAATGGCGATGCGTTGCCGCTGGCCGCCGGACAATTTGACGCCGCGGTCGCCGACATGGGCGTCGAGCCCTTTGCGTCCAGTGTGGTCCGAAAGCCCGGCGATGAACTCCAGCGCCTCGGCCCGTCCGGCTGCCTCGACAAGCATCTCTTCCGTGGCGTCCGGCCGGCCATAAAGGATGTTGTCGCGCACCGAACGGTGCAGCAGTGAGGTGTCCTGCGTCACCATGCCGATCTGCGCGCGCAGCGAATCCTGCGTCACCGAAGCGATCTCCTGACCGTCGATCAGGATCCGGCCATTCTCGAGGTCGTAGAAGCGCAACAGCAGGTTGACCAGCGTCGACTTGCCCGCACCCGAGCGGCCGACAATGCCGACCTTCTCGCCGGGCTTCACCGTCAGTGACAGGCTCTCGATGACGCCCTTCTGCTTGCCGTAGTGGAAGCGGATATCGTCGAAGCGAATCTCGCCCTTGGTGACGGCAATGTCCTTCGCCCCCGGCCGGTCCTCGACCAGGCGCGGCAGCGAGATCGAGGCAATGCCGTCCTGCACCGTACCGATGTTCTCGAACAGGCCCGACATTTCCCACATGATCCACTGCGACATGCCCCACATACGGAGCACCAGGCCGATGACCACGGCAACCGCACCGATCGTCACTGCCTGGCCGAGCCACAGCCACAGCGCCAGCGCCGTCACCGAAAACAAGAGCAGCGCGTTGAGGACGTAGAGCAGGCCGTAAAGGACCGTCACCAGCCGCATCGACCGGTAGACCGTGTCGAGGAAGCCGGCCATCCCCTCTTTGGCGAACGTTGCTTCGCGGCGCGCATGGGAAAACAGCTTGACCGTCTGGATGTTGGTGTAGCTGTCGACGACGCGGCCGGTCATGGTCGAACGCGCATTGGCCTGCGCCTCGCCGACCTTTCCCAGCTTCGGGATGAAGTAGCGCAACAGCCCGATATAGCCGAGCAGCCAGACGCCAAGCGGTGCCGCCAGCCGCAAGTCGGCCGAGCCGACGATGAACAGCATGCCGAGGAAATAGACGATGACGTAGTTGAGGACGTCGATCACCTTGATGACGCATTCGCGCACGGCAAGCGCCGTCTGCATCAGCTTGGTGGCGATGCGGCCGGCGAACTCGTCCTGGTAGAAGCTCATCGACTGCTTGAGCAGATAGCGATGCACCTGCCAGCGGATGCGCATGGGATAGTTGCCCATCAGCGTCTGCTGGTTGAGTAGCGAATGCAGCCATACCGTGCCCGGCAGCGCGAACAGCACGACGAAGGCCATGCCGGCGAGCTTCCAGCTCTCGGTCTGCAGGAAGGTTTCGCGATTCTGGCCGGACAGCCAGTCGACGATACGACCCATGAAGCCGAACATCCACACTTCGGCCACCGCGATCGCCGTCACCAGCACCGCATCGACGATGATGTAGGGCCAGGCGCCGCGCGTATAGTGCACGCAGAAGGCAACCAGCGTCTTCGGCGGCTCGACCGGTTCCGCTGCTGGGAACGGATCGAGCCTTTTTTCAAACCAGCTAAACATAGTGATGCTCACAAATCAGTTTTCCGCTCAAGCGGCGTGGGAAAGATCCCCGGAGCGTACGAAATCGGGGACCGACGGCCCGGAATCACCCGGGCCATCAGTCCTGCTTCGCGCAATATAGGGACTTGCGGGCTTTTCGCCGACAGACGCGTTAGACTGACCTGACGGCACGCTGCTGGCCCGATTTTTCGCGCCCGGCCGGATCAGCCGGATGATCCGGCGCACCAGCGACGGCCGGCTGTGATCGGGAACCGCGCGCGAGAAATCGACATCCGGCAGCATGCCGCGATGTGGACGCCGGCGCGTCTCGGCGTGAACTGCCGACGAATAGGTCTCGCCGATCAGCAGCGCCCAGGTCGCCGTCTTGCGCTCGTGCAGGCTTCTTGAACCAGGTATTTTGTAGGGATCGAACATCGGTCCATCCTCCGTGTGCAAATAGAGATAGAAAGGCGAAGCAACAACGTGCGCCGGCATTCGGCCGGAGGCACGGATTGCGTCGGTCGGGACGCGAGGGGACACCTCGGTCGGGACGCGCTCAGCTGGGGCGGGCAGCCCCTTTAACAGTTTGAAAAACATCGCAGGATTCCTTCAACGGCCGAAAACTGGGTTCGGCGGGAATCGGTGCGATCAGATCTAAGAAGTCAGGTAAATCGTCGTACCGAAACCGCCGGCAGGCAGGTAAGCCCACGGGAGGGGCGCTGGATGTGCATGGTCATCATGAAATACCCCTCCATCGGTTCGGGTTGACAATGCGTGCGGTATACTCGACTTCGCAGAAAATGGCCACCCGCAGGTCCAGCAATTTCCGAAACCAGCCACCCGCTGTGGCCGATCTGCCACTTATTAGAAAGACGCGGAAATGAACCACCGTCTCCGCATCGCCCTCTACCAGCCTGACATTGCCGGCAACACCGGGACAATCCTGCGCTTCGCCGCTTGCCTCGGTCTCGGCGTCGATATCATCGAGCCCGCCGGCTTCCCGCTCTCCGACAAAGCGCTCAAACGCGCCGGCATGGACTATCTCGAAATGGCTGCCCTGACCCGGCATGTCGACTGGAACGCCTTCGAGGATTGGCGCAAGCGAGAATCGCGCCGTTTGGTGCTGCTCACCACCAAAGGCGCGACCGCCTACACCGGCTTTGCCTTCGCCGACGGCGACATCCTGCTGTTCGGCCGCGAATCGGCCGGCGTGCCGGATTCTGTCCACCAGGCGGCGGATGCGCGGCTGACGATCCCGATGCAGCCGGGCACGCGCAGCATCAACGTCGCGCTGTCCGTCGCCATGGTTGCCGGCGAAGCCATCCGGCAGCTCGGCTAGGATCTTAAACGCGCCGTCGCGAACGGCTGCTGCTTCTTGCGTCATTCTCACCCAGGCGCACATCGCCTTCTCCTCAATTGCCCTATCGACATTTCCTGGCTACAAGCTCAACTTAACTTGAGGTCAAGCGGAAAGATCGAGATGGCTCCGGTAAAGGAATTGACGGTTGGCCAAGTGGCCATGCGCAGCGGTGTGGCGGTGTCGGCGCTGCATTTCTACGAGGCGCGCGGGCTGATCCGCAGCCACCGCACATCGGGCAACCAGCGGCGCTATGGCCGCGACGTGCTGCGGCGGGTGGCGATCATCAAGGTGGCGCAGGAGGTCGGCATCTCGCTGGCCGAGATCGGCGCCGCACTTGAATCACTCCCGGAAGGCCGCACGCCGACCCGCGAAGACTGGAACCTTTTGTCGACCGGGTGGCGCGACGACCTCGACCGCAAGATCAGCCAGTTGAAGAAGCTGCGCGACGGCCTGACCGACTGCATCGGCTGCGGCTGCATGTCGATCGACAAATGTCCGTTAAGGAACAGGGAAGACCGGCTGAGTGCGCAAGGACCGGGCGCGAGGCGGCTGGTGGTTCTCCCTAGCGCACACGCGCGGCAAGAAAGCACCGAAACAAAATAGCGGCAGATCACCGCTCAGCCCGATGACACTAGCAGTGACTCATGCGACTGAAGCATGCCATGCGTGGTTGGCACGTTAGGAGCGGATGGGAAATGGCCCGGCTTCCAGGTTTGAAGAGATTTCTCGGAGGCGAGCCGCCGAAATCCGGAAGCTCCAATAGCGAATACAGACGATCTGCCTACACTGAAGAGCTTGGTGAACCTGCCCGCGTCTTCCCTGCCAACGGGCCCGATAGCGTCGAGGTTCTTGCGTTTGGCCGAGACTTTTCACTCATCGATCCTGTGAGTGACGGCTTTGTACTTCTGACCAACGGCATGAGCGACCGGCGCATGGCTGTTCCTTCAACCGTTGGCGACGGTATCAACCGGCGGGCTGAGTTGATGTGGTACGTTCGCGAACCTGAACCGAAGATCCTGAGCAATCTTAGGTGGCTGGCGGAGTATCCGTTCATAGACAATACATGGTTGGGCTTTGGCCACCGCATCGCGATGCCCTGGCCGCCAGCCTCAGGATCGGACTTCAGAACTTTCCTGCTTTTGACGCCCATCATCGCGCCGGACCAACGTATCGCAGAGCGGCTCACCATCGACGACGATGAGGTCGCAATCCTTTGCGTCCATTTGATCTCTGGCATGGAGTTGGACTTCATCAAGACAAAAGGATTGGATGCGTTCCTCGATGTGCTTGATGAGCAAGCCTATCCGGTCGTCTTCAACCCGGCACGGCAATCCTACGTGTAGGGGGGCATGCCCTCTGTCTTGGGTCTACCCTTAATCCGCCGCCGGCAGCCGCCGGATCGTGAATTCGATCACATCCCCCGGCCGTTCGAACCAGCTTTCGATTTCGGTCCAGTAGGCCTGCTTGGGGAAGCGCTCGAACCATTCCTTGGCTTTGAGCCGCGCATCCGAACGCGGCAGGACGAAAGTCTCGCGCAAAAAACCGTCGCGCGGCATGCGCTCGCGCTCGGCGCGCGAACGATCGAGCCTTTTCTTCAAGCCGTGCAGCGGCGGTCTTGCCGGGGCGCGCATGAAAGAACTCCTGGGCCTGAACCAGATGACACTTGACCCTTGCCCCTAAGAGATTAGGGATCGCGCCCGGAAAAGACGAGTCCTTTGTCGGCTGCGACCGGAGACCTGATTTTGGAACGACCAGAAATACCGGCAGGCCTGCCGGCCGACATCGAACAGAAGAAGATGAAGGCCAGGCTCTGGTTCGAGACGCTGCGCGAGCGCATCTGCGCGACCTTCGAGCAGATCGAGCAGGAATTGCAGGGGCCGATGGCCGCCTGGACGCCCGGCCGCTTCGAAAAGACGCCGTGGGAGCGCGACCAGGGCAAGGGCGGCGGCGGCACCATGTCAATGATGCATGGCCGCGTCTTCGAAAAGGTCGGCGTCCACACCTCCACCGTCTATGGCGAATTCTCACCCGAATTCAGGAAGCAGATGCCTGGCGCCGAGGAAGACCCGAGCTTCTGGGCCTCAGGCATTTCGCTGATCGCGCATCCCTGGAGCCCCAACGTGCCGGCCGTGCACATGAACACCCGCATGGTGGTGACGTCGCGCCACTGGTTCGGCGGCGGCGCCGACCTGACCCCGGTGCTCGACCGCAACCGCACCGAGGATCACCCCGACACGGTCGCCTTCCACCGCGCCATGCAGTTCGCCTGCGAGAAGAACGCTGCGGTCGCCGACCACCCGAAATTCAAGGCCTGGTGCGACGAGTATTTCTATCTGCCGCACCGCAACGAACCGCGTGGCGTCGGCGGCATTTTTTTCGACTGGCTGCATTCAGCCGAGGACAAAGGCGGCTGGAATGCCGATTTGAACTTCGTGCAGGATGTCGGGCGTTCTTTTCTTGTCGTCTACGGCCATTTGGTTCGGGCCCATTTCAACGAAAACTGGACCGACGACGACCGCGACGAACAGCTGATCCGGCGCGGCCGTTACGTCGAGTTCAACCTTCTTCACGATCGCGGCACCATCTTCGGTCTGAAGACCGGCGGCAATGTCGCCTCGATCCTGTCCAGCCTGCCGCCGGAGGTCAGGTGGCCGTAACAAATCGGTGATCGAGACCAGCGCCGCATTGACGTCCCATTCGCTGAATCTGGGCATGGAATGTGGCGCGCAAACTATCTTTTTCGTCTAATAGGCAATTGAAATAAAACGACTATTTGTCGTTTCCGGGCCGGGAAGCGCCGGCGGTTCAGTCCCGAACCGCGACACGACGCTACCGGACGGCCCTGAACAAGGCGGAGCATTCTCAAGAAACGGATGCCCGCATTTTCCAGGAGTACTTACCATGCGAAAGCTCATTGTAACGGCAGCCGCCGCTGCCCTTCTCGCTTCCGGTTCGGTCGCCTTTGCCGCGGTCAAGCACACCACCGGCACGGTCAAAACCTATGATGGAACGGCCATGAGCCTTGTTCTGGACGATGGATCGACCTTTACGCTGCCCAAGACCTTCAAGGATCCTGGCCTGAAGGCCGGCGAAAAGGTCCGCGTTTCCTGGGACATGAGCGGCAAGAACAAAGTTGCCGAGTCCGTCAAGATCGTGAAGTGACGGCCCTGTCGGGACAAGACCACGCTGGTCTTGCTCTGGGGTAGCGTAGAGAGGCGGAGCAGCGCTGCTCCGCCTTTTTCGTCTCTGCGTGTCAGCCAAAAGCGACCTCGGTTCTGGGAAAATGACATGCATAAAATCAAAGGCCTAAAGCGCGTCGCGTGAATCCGCTTCGACGCGACGCGCTTTAGCGGCAACCAAAACCGCCGAACCGTGTTATGCTTGTTCCCCCATACGTGCCCTCAAAACCGACTGCTACGACAGGGCGCGGAACAAAGGTGGCGGAGCTTCGTGCCCGTGAGAGGCACAGGCTCCCAGGAGGAAAGGAGAAAAAACCATGAAGGAATTCCATTGCGGCTCGCTGGTTCCCGGCTGTGAGTGGCACACCCGTGCTGACGAAGAAGCCGAGGTGATGCGCCGTGCCGTCGACCACCTGCGCGAGACGCATGGCGAAACGGTCATCCGCGAGACGATGATCGAAGCGATCCGCTCGCGCATCGAAAAGGTTCGCGACGCGGCCTAAGGCTCAACTGGCCCTTAACGCCTCCGCGGCGCGCTCAAGCAGCGCGTCGCGATCAAGCGCAAAGCCGGAGCCGATCCATTCCTTTTCCAGGTTTTTCAGGATCGCGCCGAGTTTCGGCCCCGGCGACGCGCCGAGCGCGGTCAGATCGGCGCCCTTGATCGGAAACACCGGTTTTTCCCATTTTCCGGCGAAAGCCAGCAGGCGCGAAAAGCCGCCCGCCTGGATCATTGCATCATTGTCCTCGACGGCGCGCGCCCGTGCCGACGCGAGCGACAGCCGCAGGCGATCGACAAAACCCTGGCGGTCGCCGGAATAAAGCTTTTTTGCCAGTTCCGCTTCGCTCGTCTTGGGCTCGATGGTACCCGTCAGCGCCCAGTGTCGCAGGCGCTCCGCCTCATTGGTGGACAGTTTCAGCCGCTCCGCCAACACCTTCATCCGCGCCGCATCGGGCGGCACGATGGCCTCCAGCCTGAGCAGCGGATCCGGCGCCCAGCCCAGATCCTTCTCGGTCTTGGTCAGCCCGTGAATAGCATCGATGCCCCATTTCTCGCTTTCCGGCAGGGCGCTGGTCAGCACGCCGGCCTGGCGCATCCACAGCAGCGCACGCGACGGGTCCGGGGCTGCGAGAAGCTTCTTCAGTTCGGACCAGATGCGCTCCGCCGAGAGCTGGCTGATGCCATCCTTGAGCCGGGCGCAGGCCTTCAATCCCTCGGCATCGGGTCGGCCGTCGCCATACCAGGCGAAAAAACGGAAGAAGCGCAGGATGCGCAAATAGTCTTCGCGGATGCGCTGCTCGGCATCGCCGATGAAGCGCAGCCGGCGCGCTTCGATATCGCCGACACCGCCGACCAGGTCGATGACGGTGCCGTCGGCTTCGGCATAGAGCGCGTTGATGGTGAAATCGCGCCGTTCCGCGTCGGCCTTCCAGTCGCGGCCGAACGAAACCTTGGCGCGACGCCCGTCGGTCTCGATATCGGCGCGCAAAGTAGTGATTTCATAGGGTTTGCCACCGGCGACCACGGTGATGGTGCCGTGTTCGATGCCGGTCGGTACCGCCTTGAAGCCCGCCGCCTCGGCACGGCGGATGGTTTCCTGCGGCAAGCAAGTGGTGGCGATGTCGATATCGGCGACCGGCTGGCCGATCAGCGTATTGCGCACCGCACCACCGGCGACACGCGCCGCCTCGCTGCCATCCGACAGCACGGCGAGCAGGCGCTGCAGATGTTTTTCACCGAGCCAGTCTGCTTTGCCCGCAATCGAAACCTTCACGCATAAAGCCTTTCATAGAGCGTGCGGATGATGCCGGCGGTGACGCCCCAGATGCGCTGGCCGCCATAGGGCATCTCGTAGAAGAACCATTCGAGCTCGTTCCACATGCGGCTGTCCCTGGTGTGATTGGCCGGATCCATCAGGAAGGAGAGCGGCACCTCGAAGGCGGCATCGACCTCATCGGCGTTGAGCGAGAGCGTAAAACCAGGTCGCACGATCGCCAGCACCGGGGCGATGCGATAGCCGCTGCCGGCGACGTAGTCGGGCATGCGGCCGACGATCTCGATGCGATCGTGGCCAAGCCCGATTTCCTCGAAAGTCTCGCGCAGCGCTGCTGCTTCCGGGGTTGGATCGGCCGGATCGATGGTGCCGCCGGGGAATGCCACCTGCCCGGAATGGCTGCGCAGCTTTTCCGCCCGCTTGGTCAAGAGCACGGTCGCATCGCTCCCGTGATCGACGACAGGGATCAGCACGGCCGCATCGCGCAGCGCTTTCAACTGCTTCAACCGGGGATGGCCGGGGTTGAAGCGATGGTCGCCATAATCGTCGCCGGCATGGGCGTCAGCCTGCGCTGCGACCCGCGCGCGAAAATCAGCTGTGGAAAACGGCGGCGGCGTCACCTGGTCCATCATGCGCTCAGCCGCTTCAGTCTTTCCGCCGGCATGATCGGATAGACCTCGCCCTTAGAGCGCACGGCAAACATCGCCTTGCCGTCGATGTCGATTTCCTCGCCATGCTCGACCAGTTCGTACATCACCGGCCGCGCCACCAGCGCTTCCAGCCGTCCGCGCACCAGCACATAGGGTTTCAGCCCGCCGGTCTCGTCCTCGTCGACGAAGCGCAGCGGATGACCGGGGCCGGCCTCGACGACATCGCCGACATTGGTGCGGAAAGTGATGATTTGCTCGGCGCCGGCGCCGGAAACGTCCATTTCGACGGCAACGAACGGCGCATCGACGACGCGGATGCCGACCCGTTCGACCGGCGTCACCAGATAGGTCCTGCCATCCTCGTCCTTGCGCAGCACGGTGGAAAACAATTGCACCAGCGGCATCCGACCGATCGGCGTGCCGAGATAAAACCAGGTTCCGTCCTGCTTGATCTCCATGTCGAGATCGCCGCAAAAGTCGGGATTCCAGCGCTCCACCGGCGCCGCACCCTTGCCGGCACGGGTGGCGCGCGAGATCAGCGCCTCGAGGCCCCGCGCCTCTGTGGCACCGGTAAGGCCTTGTTCGTTATGTTCGGAGCGGTCCGTCATGGTCACGAAATAGTCACTGTTGTTCCGCTTGTCAGCCTAAGTCTGTGATTTAAGTTGAAATGCAGGCGCCAGGCGAGGCCGAATCGCGGCATTCTGCGGCACTGCTACAGTGCAAGCCGGTACTTCCAGCACAAGGATCGATGCGGCATGAGCGTGATGGTCAAGGAAAGCCCGATCAACGAAAAGGACATGATCGCCCAGGCGGAGGCGGCGCTGGCCGATATTTCGAGGGTCCGCGACGGCGTCGGCCGCGTCATCTTCGGCCAGGAAGCGGTGGTCGAACGCACGCTGGTGGCACTGCTTGCCGGCGGCCATGCACTGCTGGTCGGCGTGCCCGGCCTTGCCAAGACCAAGCTGGTCGAAACGCTGGGCGTCGTGCTCGGCCTCGATTCGCGCCGCATCCAGTTCACCCCCGACCTGATGCCGTCCGACATTCTCGGCTCCGAGGTGATGGAGCAGGACGAAGCCGGCAAGCGCTCCTTCCGCTTCATCTCCGGCCCGATCTTCGCCCAATTGCTGATGGCCGACGAGATCAACCGCGCCTCGCCGCGCACCCAGTCGGCGCTGCTGCAGGCGATGCAGGAATATCACGTCACCATCGCCGGCGTCCGCCACGACCTGCCCGCACCCTTCCACGTGCTGGCGACGCAGAACCCGCTGGAGCAGGAAGGTACCTATCCGCTGCCCGAGGCGCAGCTCGACCGCTTCCTGATGCAGGTCGACATCCTCTATCCCGAAATCGAGGCCGAGCGCCGCATCCTGCTCGAAACCACCGGCATCGAGGACGCCAAGGCGCAAAACGTCCTGCAGCCCGTGCGGCTGAAGGAGATCCAGACGCTGATCCGCCGCATGCCGGTGCCCGAAAGCGTCGTCGAGGCGATCCTCACGCTGGTGCGCTCGGCGCGTCCCGGCCAGGGCAATGCCGACACCGACAAGCACGTCGCCTGGGGTCCGGGCCCGCGCGCCAGCCAGGCGCTGACGCTCTGCGCCCGCGCCCGCGCGCTTTATGACGGACGACTGGCGCCTTCCGTCGACGATATCCGCGCACTGGCCGAGCCTGTCCTGCAGCATCGCATGGCGCTGACCTTTGCCGCCCGCGCCGAGGGCACGACCGTGCGTGATGTGGTGGCGAAACTGGCCAAAGGCATCTGATGGCGCGTATTGGCGAAGTCCAGACACCGGCCGCGACGCGCGACGCGCTCGCCAGGGGCCGGTTGCGGGCTTCGCTGGTGCCGGACCTGCTGGTCGAGGCGCGCCGCATCGTCAACACGGTGATTGCCGGCTGGCATGGCCGCCGCAAGCGCGGCATCGGCGAAAATTTCTGGCAGTTCCGCCCCTATGTCGAAGGCGATTCCTCGCGCATCGACTGGCGCCGTTCGGCTCGCGACGACCACACCTATGTGCGCGACCGCGAATGGGAGGCCGCCCATACAGTATGGCTGTGGGCCGACCCCTCGCCTTCCATGCTCTACAAATCGACCGGCGCCAGCGTGTCCAAGGAATCGCGCGCGCTGGTGCTGGCGCTGGCCATGGCCGAACTGTTGTCGCGCAGCGGCGAGCGCATCGCCTGGCCCGGTCTGACCGATCCGTTCACCGCCCGCAACGGCGCCGAGCGCATCGCAGCGCAGTTGATGCACGCCGCCGATCCGCCGGCAAAGCCT
Organism: Mesorhizobium sp. P2_E7; assembly: GCF_056403855.1. Lineage (NCBI taxonomy): Bacteria > Pseudomonadati > Pseudomonadota > Alphaproteobacteria > Hyphomicrobiales > Phyllobacteriaceae > Mesorhizobium > Mesorhizobium sp. P2_E7. Next base: position 2,681,179 of record NZ_JBFUER010000001.1, read on the forward strand.
GACCTGTCCAGCATCCGCCGCTTCTGCGACATCGTCATCGTCAGCGATTTCCTCGATCCGGTCGAGGAGACCATGGCCTGGCTCGACGTGCTGGCCCGCCATGGCGTGCGTGCGCATCTGATCGAGGTCGCCGATCCGGCCGAGGAAACCTTTCCCTACGCCGGACGCACCGAATTCACCGATCCCGAGACCGGCGACAAGCTGACCGCCGGCCGCGCCGAAATGCTCGGCGACGAATACCGCCTGCTCTACACCGCCCGCCGCCAGGAGTTGGCCGGATGGTGCAAGCGCCTCGGCTGGAGCTACACCGTCAACCACACGGATCGCCTCGCCTCCGAGGCGCTGGTGCGCATCCACATGGCGATGACCGCCGATGGCTTTGCCGGGCCGGCCGCCAGCGGCCGTGCCGGAAAGGCCGGCGCATGAGCTGGCTGCCGCTCTCCTTCGGCGCTCCCATGGTGTTGTGGGGCCTTCTGGCGCTGCCGGTGATCTGGTGGCTTCTCAGGCTGACGCCGCCCAAGCCGCAGACCGAAGTATTCCCGCCGCTGAAGATCCTCGCCCGCGTGCTGAAGCGCGAGGAAACACCGCAGCAGAGCCCATGGTGGCTGACGCTGCTGCGGCTGCTGATGGCTGCCCTTGTCGTCGCCGCCTTGGCCGAACCCGTCTTCAACCCGCGCGAAAAACTGCCGGCCGAGGGTGCTGCGCTTGCGCTGGTCATCGACAATGACTGGGCAAGTGCCGCCGACTGGGGCAAGCGCGTCGCCACCGCCCAGCGGCTGATCGCCGATGCCGGCTCGAACGGCGTGCCGGTCGTCATCGCCTTCACCGCCGAAAAGCCCAATGCCGAGATCGGCCCCTTCGACGCCGCGGCCGCCCTCGACCGGTTGCGCGCGGCAAAACCGCGGCCGATCCCGACCGACCGCCCCGCCGTCTATGCCCGTGTTGTCGGCGTGCTGGAGACCTTGCCCGGCGCCAGCGTTGCGGTTCTCGCCGACGGCCTTGCCGCAAAAGGCGACGAGGCCGCCTTCAACACGCTGCTGTCGAAAAATGCCGCCCGTGTCGTCTGGGCCAGTGCCGACCGGTTGGCGCTGACCGGGCTGACCGGCGCCGAGAACCAGGTCGACGGCTTTGCACTGACCGCCATTCGCGCACCCGGCGATCCAGCACCGGCGCAGGTCACCGCCGGCGCCTTCGATGACAAGGGCCGGCGTATCGCCGACGCGACGCTGACTTTCGCACCGGGTGAGACCACCGCCACCGGCACAATGGCGGTGCCGTTCGAACTGCGCAACGACTTCGCCTCGATCGCCCTTGATGGCGAGCGCCAGGCAGGTGCGGTGCGCGTGCTCGACGAAAGCTCGAAGCGCCGCCGCGTCGGGCTGTTGTCGCAGGCCGAGGCCGACCAGGCGCAGCCGCTCCTGTCGCCGCTCTACTACATCAGGCGCGCGCTGCAGCCCTTCGCCGATCTGGTCGAACCGTCGAGCGCCGACCTCGCCGACGCCATCCCGCAGCTCCTCGACCAGAAGCCGGCGATGATCGTCATGGCCGATATCGGCACCATTCCGCCGCAGGTCCGTCAGCGGCTGGTCGACTGGGTCGACAATGGCGGCACGCTGGTGCGCTTCGCCGGGTCGCGGCTGGCCGCCGCCGGCAATGACGATGATCTTCTGCCGGTCCGACTGCGCACCGGCGAACGCTCGCTCGGCGGCTCCCTGTCATGGACGACGCCGCAGCCGGTCACCGAATTTCCGAAGAACGGCCCCTTTGCCGACCTCGCGCCGCCGGCCGAAGTCACGGTGAGCCGGCAAGTTTTGGCCGAGCCGACGCCCGATATCGTCGAGCGCACCTGGGCAACGCTCGCCGACGGCACGCCGCTGGTGACCGGGCTGAAAAAGGGCAAGGGCACCCTCGTCCTGTTCCACGTCACGCCGGAAGCGACATGGTCGACCCTGCCGATCTCCGGCAGCTTCGTCGAGATGCTGCGACGCATCGTGCAGCTGTCGCGCAACCAGGGTGCGGCGGTCGCCAATGCCGAAGCCGCCGCGACGTCGCTGGCGCCCTACCGCATGATCGCGGCCGACGGAACGCTGGTGCCGCCGACGCCGGATGCGCGGCCGCTGGTGCCCGTCGCCGGCCCGCTGCCGGTGACGTTCGAGAACCCGCCCGGCCTCTACGGCTCCGAAACCGGTGTCTTCGCCCACAATCTGCTCGATCCGGCCACCGCCTTCGCACCGCTGGTCCGTCCGCAGTTCACCGTGCCAGTGACCAACATCCAGTATGCTTTCGATGAATCGCGCGACCTCAAGGGTCCGCTGGTAACCGCAGCACTCGTGCTGATGCTGCTCGATACGCTGGCGGTGTTCTGGATGGGCGGGCTGTTGTCGCGCCGGCCGCGCCGCGCCCGCACGGCTGCGGCAACGACGGCTGCGCTGCTGCTCGGCCTCGGCATGCTGTTTGGCCATGCCGACCTCGCCCGCGCCGACGATGCCAAACCGGGCGACGCCGCCGCCATCGAGGACATTGCCAAGACCCGCATCGCCTATGTGCTGACCGGTGTGCCCGGTGACGATTCGATCAGCCGCGCCGGGCTTGAAGGCCTGACCCGCTTCCTGATCGAAAAGACCGCGCTCGAGCCGGGCGCCCCAGCGGGCGTCGACATCTCGAAGGACGAGCTGTCCTTCTATCCGCTGATCTATTGGCCGATCGACCCTTCCGCGCCAATGCCGAGCGAGGCCGCGATCGCCCGCATCGACGCCTATATGCAGCAGGGCGGCACGGTGCTGTTCGACACCCGCGACCAGTTCGCAAACGGCATCGGCGCCGATTCGGCGAGCCCGGCGACCGAGCGGCTGCGCGACATCCTCGGCAATCTCAACGTGCCGCCGCTGGAGCCGGTGCCTGCCGACCATGTGCTGACCAAATCCTTCTTCATTCTGCCCGAATTTCCCGGCCGCTTCGCCGGCAGCCCGCTCTGGGTGGAAGCCTCGCTCGACGCCAGCAATGCCGAGAACCGGCCGGTGCGCGTCGGCGACGGCGTCTCGCCGATCCTCATCACCGCCAATGATTTTGCCGGCGCCTGGGCCGTCGACGAGAATGGCGACCCGCTGCTGCCGACCGTGCCGTCGGACCCGATGCAGCGCATCTATGCGCTGCGCGCCGGCGTCAACATCATGATGTACATGCTGACCGGCAACTACAAATCCGACCAGGTGCATGTGCCCATCCTGCTCGAACGGTTGGGGCAGTAGGATCATGAACTGGTCGATCTCCTTCGAACCGCTGCTGTCCTGGCCCTTGCTGACTTTGGTGCTGGTGCCGCTGCTGATGCTGGCGGCTGTCGGCCTGTGGTTTCGCCAGCGCGGCGCGATCTTCCGCTTTGCAGCGCTGATTGCCCTCGGCGCCGCCTTGCTCAACCCGGTGTTTCTCGACGAGGAGCGTGAGGCGTTGAAAAGCGTCGTTGCCGTGATCGTCGACCGCAGCCAGAGCCAGGACATCGGCGACCGAACCAAGCAGACAGACGAGGCGCTCGCCGGCCTTCAGCAGCGCCTTGGCCGCTTCAAGCAGTTCGACGTCCGCGTCGTCGAGGCCGGCAAGTCCGAAGCCGCCGAAGAGCGCACCGAAACCAAGCTTTTCGCAGCCCTCGAAGGCGCGTTCCGCGACGTACCGCCCTCGCGCATCGGCGGCGCCATCATGATCACCGATGGCGAGGTGCATGACGCGCCACCCGCCGCTTCCGACTTCAACGCCCCGCTGCATGCGCTGATCACCGGCAATGAGCACGAGAAGGACCGTCGCATCCGTTTCGAGAACGCGCCGCGCTTCGGCCTCGTCGGCAAGCCGCTCGACATGACTTACCGCGTCATCGCCACCGACGGCGAAACCGGCCCAGTCGATGTCCGCGTCTCGGTCAATGGCGAGCAGGTCGCGGTCGAAGAGGCCACCATCGGCCAGGCGATGCCGCTGCAGGTGACCATTCCCGGCGCTGGCCGCAACATCGTCGAACTTTCCATCGACCGCGAACCGGGCGAACTGACCGAGGCCAACAACCGCGCCATCGCGCTGATCGACGGCATCCGCGAAAACCTGCGCGTGCTGCTGGTCTCAGGCGAGCCGCATGCCGGCGAGCGCACCTGGCGCAATCTGCTGAAGTCAGACGCTTCGGTCGATCTCGTCCATTTCACCATTTTGCGGCCGCCGGAAAAGCAGGACGGCACGCCGATCAACGAACTGTCGCTGATCGCCTTCCCGACGCGCGAACTCTTCGTCGAGAAGATCAAGGATTTCGACCTCATCATCTTCGACCGCTACCAGCACCGCGACGTGCTGCCGATCCTCTATTACGACTACATCTCCGAATATGTCGAAAAGGGCGGCGCGCTTTTGATCGCGGCCGGACCGGAATATGCCGGCGATGCCTCTATCGCCCGCACGCCGCTGATGTCGTCGCTGCCGGCGATGCCGACCGGCGAAGTCATTGACAAGGCCTTCTATCCGCGCCTCACCGATGTCGGCCAGCGCCATCCTGTGACGCGCGGGCTCGACGGCTCAGCGACGGAGCCGCCGCATTGGAGCCGCTGGTTCCGCACCATCGGCGTGCAGAATCCCGAAGGCGAAGTGGTGATGAAGGGCGCAGACAACCGTCCCCTGCTTTTGCTCGACCACAAGGGCGAAGGCCGCGTCGGCATGCTGCTGTCGGATCAGGGCTGGCTGTGGGCGCGCGGCTTCGAGGGCGGCGGCCCGCATGTCCAGCTCTATCGCCGCATCGCCCACTGGCTGATGAAGGAGCCCGAGCTTGAGGAAGAGCGGCTAACCGCCGACGGACGCGGCATGGTGCTGGAAATCCGCCGGCAGACGATGAGCGACGACCCCGGCTCGGCCCAGGTCATCACCCCGTCGGGCAAGGCGCTGATCGTCAAGCTGGAAAAATCCGAGCCCGGCGTTTTCCTGGGCAGCGTCGAGACCAAGGAGATCGGCCTCTACCAGATCGGCAATGGCGACCTGACCGCACTTGCCCATGTCGGTCCGGTCAACGCGCCGGAATTCTCCGACGTCATCTCCACTGAGAACCGGCTGAAGGCGCCGGCGGAAGCCACCGGCGGCAGCGTGCGCCGGCTTGCAGCGTCCTCGACCTTTGGCCAGCTCACCGGCAGTGTCGCCTTGCCCTCCATCGTCCCTGTCCGCGCCTCGGGCGCGGCCTCGGGCGCCGACTGGATCGGCCTGCGCACCACCGACGACAGCGTATTGAAAGCCGTCTCGCGCGTGCCGCTATTCGGCGGCTTCCTCGGCCTCGGCCTGCTGCTGCTGGCGATGGGCGCTATGTGGTTCAGAGAGGGACGGTGAGAGCTTCTTCCTTCTCCCCCTGTGGGAGAAGGTGGATCGGCGCGAAGCGCCGAGACGGATGAGGGGTGTTCCAGGGAACGCCAACGCCTCACTCCGCTGGAACACCCCTCATCCGCCGCCTTCGGCGACACCTTCTCCCACAAGGGGAGAAGGAAGCACGCGCGCACGGCCTCTGCCCTCCGCTATGGCTCCGGGCGTTCGTCGTTTCAATCGACAAATCGTTGTCGATTGATCGCCCTACGGGCGACCACTCCTCACTCCTCCGGCTCCGTCGTAAACAGCAGCGGATAGCCCTTGGCCTTGCCGGCATCTGTGGCTCGCGTCGCCTTGGTCTCGGCGACGTCCCGCGTGAACACGGCGACGACGCAGACGCCGCGCTGGTGGGCGGTGATCATCACCCGGCGCGCCTGGTCTTCGCTGAGCTTGAATTCGCCCTTCAACACCGTGACGACGAATTCGCGCGGCGTGAAATCGTCATTGACCAGGATGACCTTGTAGAGCTTCGGCCGCTCGGTCTGCGGCTTGGTCTTGGTGCGGGGCTTGGAGGTGATCTCAGGCATGGGGAACCGTCATCGCGCCAGCGTCGCTCTCACTTTGTCATGGGGGAAAGCGGTCGTCCATTTTGATCGGCGCGCAAAACCGGCTTCCCGGAAGTGCTGCCGTTCACAAATTTAGGAACTGTCTGCCGCGGTTCAACGGCCCTGGCGGTCGGCGATGCGACGGGCCTGGAATTGCCGTGTGGGAGATGCCTCATCCGGCCTCGATCCGGCCGCCCTGCGCTCCATCCAGGCGACAGCAAGCCAGCCGACAAAGCAGGCCAGCGCACCGCCGGTGAGCACGGCAAGCAGCAGGCTCTGCCATGGCGTGATGTATTGCCAGTTGCTGGATATCGCCGGCGCAAACAGCGACGGCTCGGTGCGCCCGCTCACCGGGTCGGGTACCGGACTGGCGGTAAACTGGATCAGCACCCTGACTACAGCCGAGGCGACAAGGCCGCCGATGGCCATCGAGCGCAGAATGGATAAAATCCGCTTCTTCATGCTGGCTGTCCTATCCGACCGGCATTGCAAACGGGTTAAAGTCCTGGGTGGCCGGCACCCATCAATGGGCAATCATATCAACTCATGCGACAAGGCCGCTCCAGCCCGGGGGGTGCTGGAGCGGCCCTGTACCAGACAAGCCAACTGGCTTGTCTGAAATCAGGCCTTCGGCGCGTCCTTCTTGACGACCTTCTTGTGCTTCTTGTGCTTCTTGACGGGCGTCTTGGCGGCGACCTTCTTCACCGGGGGCTTGGCGGTCGTGGTCGCCGGAGCGGTCGTCGTGGCAGCCGGAGCAGCGGTCGTGGTGGCAGCAGCGTTGCCCAGAGCCGGCATCGCGAAAGCGAGAGCGACGGCGAGACCGGTGGCGGAGAGGATGGACTTTTTCATGGCTTCATTTCCTTTTTGGTGCGGGTCGGTTTGAGTGTCACTGAACCGGGTCGATCGGTGTCACTCCAAGCAGCTTCAAAGCGTTCGCGAGCATCCGGATACCCTGTGCCTGTTTCTTGTTGGCGCAGAACCGGTTTCCCTTTCTTTGCAGTGCTTTCGCCGCGGTGACCTGCGTTGCCGCGGCATGGGTTTCGAGGGCTTCGTCTACCTGGCGATTGAGATCGATGCAGCGCTCGCTCCTTGTGATCGGCGTCACCTTTGCGCTGGAGGCTGCGACCGCGGCCGTGACGAGCGAAATGCTGAACAGCGCACTCATCAAGCTGATCGTGAACCTGTGCATCGGTAATGTCCGTTACTCCGGAGACTAGCGTCGCAGCCGATGTCCTGACCGCCACGGCACCCTTTATGCCTTTGATTTTTTTCGTGAGTTTTTCCGAACTATAGAATTTTGTTTCTGGATTGTTTCTGGCAAAAGCCGCTGCCGGGCGATCATCGCCGCTGGCCAACATCTGGCCAGAATTCTATCGTGTGGGTGACGCCACAGAAGCAGACTCAAGAAGGCAGCCACAGACCGGCCGCCAACAAAGACAGGATCGCCGTGAAATCCGATGCGCACATACTGATCGTCGATGACGACAAGGGCATTCGCGACCTGCTTCAGGAGTTCTTCCAGAAGCGTGGCTTGCGCACGACTGTTGCGGCCGACGGCATCGAGATGGAGGACATCTTGCGCCGCACGCAGGTCGACCTGATCGTTCTCGATGTGATGCTGCCGGGAAAGAGCGGGCTGGAGCTCTGCCGCGACCTGCGCGCCAGCTACTCGACGCCAATCATCATGCTGACGGCGGTCACCGAAACCACCGACCGCGTCGTCGGCCTCGAAATGGGCGCCGACGACTATGTGCCGAAGCCTTTCGATCCGCGCGAACTGCTGGCCCGCATTCGTGCGGTGCTGAGGCGCAATGGTGCTGCCGAGCCGAAGCGCGCCAGCACCAAGCAGATCTATCACTTCGCTGGCTGGACGATGGACTGTTCGCGCCGCCGGCTGATGGCGCCCGGCGACGTCAGGGTCGAGCTGACCATGGCGGAGTTCAACCTGTTGCAGACCTTCGTCAAGAGCGCGCAGCGCGTGCTCACCCGTGACCAGCTCATCGAGCTTTCCGGCGGCGACAGCGACTATTCCTTCGACCGCAGCATCGACATCCTGGTCAGCCGTCTCAGGCGCAAGATGGAAGACGATCCGAAAACGCCGAAACTGATCCTGACCGTGCGCAGCGGCGGCTACCAGTTTCTGCCCGAGACCACCTCCGAATGAGACGCTTCCTGCCGCAAACCCTGCCGGTCTGGGTTTTGCTCATCGTCATTGCCGGCCTGCTGATCAGCCAGGTCGCCACCCTCTACATCGTCTCACGCGACCGCGCCGTCGCCAATGACGAGGTCGATCTCTACCGGCTCAACGACCGCGCCTATTCGCTGGTGCAGCTGATGCATGACGATACGCCCGAACAGCGCAAGCTGACGGCGTCCGGCCTGTTCAACGCCACCTATGCGCTCACCGTTTCGGACACGCCCGCCGTCACCTCGTCGATCGCCGGCGACGACGAACTGGCCGAACTCGAGGACATTCTGGTCGGGCGGCTATCGAAATTCGGCATCACCGACGCACGCGTCCGGCGCGATCCGGCATCGCAGGCAACCAACGCGCCTGGCGGCGTGGTGCTCACCAAGGATGTCGGCGCCGTGGAGCGCGACTTGCTGGGATTGGCGGCGAGCTTCGCCCAGAGCGACAAGCTGACGGCATCCGTCCGCTTCGCCGACGGCCAGTGGCTGAATTTCACCGAGCCCAACACGCCGGTTGGGCCGATCCTCAGCTTCGACAGCCTGCCGCTCTATTCGCTGATCGCGGCCCTGGTTGTGATCATGTCGATCTGGTCGCTCCGCCGGCTGACGGCGCCCTACCGGATGATGGAAACGGCGGTGAACCGGATCGGCACGGATCTGAAGAGCCCGCCGATCGCCGAGACAGGCAGCCGCGAGATCCGCGCCGCGGCGAAAGCCGTCAACGCCATGCAGGTCCGGTTGCGCGACTATGTCGAAGATCGCGAACATTTGGCCGCCGCGCTCGCCCACGATCTGCGCACGCCGCTGACCCGTATGCGGCTGCGCCTCGAACTGTTGCGCAAATCGACGGCGCGCGAGGCGCTGGCGCACGACCTCGCCGACATCGAGAGCATCGCCAGTTCCGTCATCGACTTCGCCACCTTCGAAGTCACCGAGGAAAAGAGCGAGCGGATCGATTTCTGGTCGCTGGCGGAATCGATCGCCGACGGTTTCGAAGAGGTCACGTTCGACCATGACGGCGCAAGGCCGCGCGGCATGATCTGCATGGCGCGGCCGGTGGCGCTGAAGCGCTGCGTCAACAATCTGGTTCAGAATGCGGTGACCTACGGCAAGAAGGCGCATCTGAGCCTGCGCCAGTCCGACGGCACCATCACGCTGGTCATCCGCGACGAAGGACCGGGCATTCCGCAGGCGCAGCTCGACCAGGTGTTCGGTTCCTTCGTGCGGCTGGAACAGTCGCGCAACCGCCAGACCGGCGGTCTCGGCCTCGGCCTGACCATTGCCCGCAACATCGCGCGTGCCGCCGGCGGCGAGGTCCACCTGTCCAACCATCCCGGCGGCGGCCTGCAAACGGAACTGCGCCTGCCACTGGCAGTATAAGGCAGCAGGCTACCGTCTCGATGAGCGCCGGGCTGGATCGGGCCGCCCTACCTTGCAATAGTGCGGCCGCTCGAACGCGAGGAGATCGCCGCATGTTCTACGCCATCCTGGCCTATCACGTCGAACAGACCATCCAGGCCCTGACGCCGCAGCAGGATGCGGCGCTGATGCACGACCTGCTCGAGGTCAATGCCAGGCTGACCCGTGAGGGCAAGCTTGGGCCGGCGGCAAGGCTGGGCGCGACCGCCGACGCCGTCACGCTGCGCGGCCCGGGAGACGGCATCGTCATCGACGGGCCGTTTGCCGAGACCAAGGAACAATTGCTGGGTTTGTATGTCCTCGACTGCGCGACCCAGGAGGAGGCCATCGCGGCCGCGCGCGACTTGCGCCGCGTGAACCCCTCGGCCGTCTACGAGATCCGACCGATCACATTCTACCTGCCCGGCCTGACGTTCCCCGTCACGGAAGGGGCCGAGTGAGGGCGGCAAAGCCGCCTCCGGCAAGGCAGCGGTAGCGAGCAACTGAGGACATCCAGCAACGGCCCCGACCGCGGCAAGATCAGGCAGCCGCGATCTCGTTGCCCAAGCGAACCGTTTCGGCGACCAGAAGGTCGAGGTCTTCGCGCCGGGTCCGGTGGTTGTTGATTGCTACCCGCAGGCAATGCCGGCCTTGCACCGTCGTGTCGGAAATGGCGGCGATGCCCTCTTCTTGCAACCGCAGCATGATCTCGGTGTTGAGCGCCTTCGAGCGCTCACCATCCAGCCCTCCCGCGCGATAGCGGAAGCAGACGATGTTGATGCTGGTCGGCGCCGTCAGTTCGAGCGCCGGTTCGGCCTCGATCAAGCCCGCGAGATAGTGCCCTTGCGCGATGTTCTGGTCGATCAGGAGGCCGAACTTCTCGACGCCATGTTCCCGCAGCGCCATCCACACTTTGAGCGCGCGAAAGCCGCGTGTCGTCTGCAGGCCGTAATCGTGCAGCCATTGCCCGGAGGCGAGACCCCGCGGCGTCGATTCGAGATATTCCGGCGTCACCGCGAAGGTCTTGCGATGCGCCGAGGCATCCCTGACCAGAGCGCAGCCCGCCTCGAACGGCGCATGCAGCCATTTGTGCGGATCGAGCGCGATGGAATCGGCCCATTCGATGCCGGCGACGCGATGCGCATTCTCAGGCGCGATCGCAATCAACGCGCCGATGCAGCCGTCGACATGGAACCACATGTCTTCCTCATGCGCCAGCTTGGCCAGCGCCTGCAGATCGTCGATGGCGCCGGTGTTGACGGTGCCGGCATTGCCGATGATGCAGGCCGGCTTGAACCCGGCCGCGCGATCCTCAGCAATCGCCGCCCGCAAGGCCGCGATGTCAACGCGCAGGCTGGCGTCGCTGGTAATGCGGCGCAGCGCCCTGTTGCCGAGGCCGAGTGCTTCCATTCCCTTGCGATGACAGGAATGGATCTGGTCCGAACCATAGAAACGCAACGGCTTCTCGATGGCGGCAACGCCATGCTCGCGCACGTCGATGCCGGCCTTGGTGTTGCGCGCCACGGTCAGCCCGATGATGTTGGCCATCGAGCCGCCGCTGACCAGCGTGCCGCTGGCCGAAGCCGGCATGCCCATCATCTGCTTGCACCAGTCGACGACCTGGCCGTCCATCAGGGCGGCGGCATGGTTGCCGCCGCCGAGATTGGAGCCCTGGATGGCCGCCAGGAAATCGCCGAGCGCACCGGTAAAATTGCTCGACCCCATATACCAGGACCAGAAGCGCGGATGGATGTTGCCCATCGGATAGGGCATCACCTTGTCGACGACATCGCCATAGATTTGGGCAAGCGGCGTCGGCGATTGCGGCAGGGCCGCAGTGAAGAAATCCCTCACATCTCCAGGCATCTCCTGCCACACGGGCCGTTGCCTGACGTCGCGCAAATAGGCAACGGCATCGTCAACGATCCGATGCGACAGGACCTGCACATCGGCCCAGTCCGAGGGGTCAAGCGTTTCCTCGGTACTGGTAGCCGAGTGTCCAGACATCGCGTCCATGCAGATTGCTCCCGCGCCATCATGCCGGGAACTGGCAGCCGGGCGTCGAGCGCGAGAGAGCAAGCTCTTCCGCATTCATCTCGGCCTCGATGCCATCGAACAGCGGCGTCGAAATATAGCGTTCGCCGGTATCGGGAAGCATGCACAGGATCACCGATCCGGCCGGCGCCGTGCCGGCGATCTGGCGTGCAACGGCAAAAGCCGAACCGCCGGAAATACCGGTGAAGATGCCTTCCTGCTGCGCCAGCGCCTTGGCCCATTTCATGCCCTCCGGCCCGGCGATCGGCATCACCTCGTCATAGAAGTTGCCATCGATCGCTTTCTGCAGGACGTTCGGGATGAAGTCCGGCGTCCAGCCTTGGATCGGGTGCGGCTCGAAGGCCGGATGGCTGGCGGCCGGCGCGCCACCGGCGCCGCGCTCCTGCGGCTTGCCGCTGCCCACAAGCTGTGCGTTGGCTGGCTCGGTCAGCACGATCCTGGTCTCCGGCCGCTCGCGGCGCAGCACACGCGCCACGCCAGCGACAGTGCCGCCGGTGCCGTAGCCGGTGACGAAATAGTCGAGCCGCGAACCGGCGAAATCGTTGATGATCTCGCGTCCCGTGGTCGCTTCATGAATGTCGGCGTTGGCCTTGGTCTCGAACTGGCGGGCCAGGAACCAGCCATTGGCTTCGGCCAGTTCGACCGCCTTCTTGTACATGCCGAAGCCTTTTTCGGCGCGCGGCGTCAGCACCACCTTGGCGCCCAGCATGCGCATCAGCTTGCGGCGCTCGACCGAAAAGCTGTCGGCCATCGTCACCACCAGCGGATAGCCCTTCTGCGCGCACACCATGGCAAGGCCGATGCCGGTGTTGCCGCTGGTCGCCTCGATGACGGTCTGTCCCGGCTTGAGCGCGCCGGTGCGCTCGCCTTCCTCGATGATGTTGAGCGCCAGCCGGTCCTTCACCGACGCCGCCGGATTGAAGAACTCGGCCTTGACGTAGATGGTGGCGTGCGCCGGGCCGAGATTGTTGACGCGGATGACCGGCGTGTCGCCGACCGTGTCGAGAATGCTGTCGAACAGGCGGCCGCGGCCGGCCGTGGTTCTGATTTTCTGCTTATGCAACATGGATGAACTCCTGGTTTTGCTCACGGGCCGGTTACACACCGGCGGTTTGGGCGACGAGGTTTCGACACCTTGCCGCACTACAGGTGCTTGACGTGTCGCAATGTGGTAAATCCCACATTCGGCGCGCACATTTTGCGAGCCGGGTGCACTTTGTCGTGTTCGGTGATAAAGCAAGGGCTGGAGGCCCAGCGTGGGAGCAGGCGTGGAAACTGGCGTGGAATCGAGCCAGGCGAAAAGCCATAAAGGTCTTAGCATGCGCCTGTTTGGGTCGCCGGCGATTGTGCGCGACGGCGTCCCGGTGGCTTTGCCTGCCTCGCGCAAGCTGCGCGCGCTGCTGGCCTATCTGGCCTTGGCGCCTCACCCGGTAGGACGTGGCAAGCTGTGCGAATTGCTGTGGGATGTCCCAAATGACCCACGGGGCGAGCTTCGCTGGTGTCTGAGCAAATTGCGGGCCGCTCTCGACGAACCGGGCCGCCGCAGGATCCAAACCGCTGATGATACGATCGCGCTTGATCTCGACGGCATCTCTGTCGACGTGCTGGATGTCGCGTCGGCGGCTGCCGCGGGCATCGAAACGCTCGACCCCGAGCGACTGCAGGCGCTGTCAAAGCTCTTCGCCGGTGATTTTCTGGAGGGGCTGGAGATCGACCGCAGCCCGCTCTTCAACAGCTGGCTAACCGCGCAGCGCCGCCGTTTCGGCTCCTGCCACGCGGCCATACTGGAGCACCTGGTCAAGACGCTCCCGGCCGAGTCCGAAGACGTCTCCGCCCATCTCGAAAAATGGCTGGAGCTGACCCCGTTCGACAGCTGCGCCCACATCGCGCTTCTGGCAAGGCTGGCGCGGCGCGGCCAGTTCGGCGCCTGCGAGGACCATCTTGCCGCCGCAGCAACGCTCTTCCAATCGGAAGAGCTGGATTTCGGTCCTGTGCGCCAGGCGTGGCTGGCCATTCGCGCGGAACGTCCCGGCGCAACTGCGCCGGCACGGCCGGCGGCCCCACCCACGCCGAACCAGAGCCCGATCATGCTTGCCGGCTCCGAAGCGGCAACGCCGCACAAGGCTTCGCTTGCCGTGATGCCGTTCGCCGAAGACGCCGGCGGCGTTCGTGGTGGGCTGGCCGACGGCTTGACCCACGACATCATCACCCGCCTCGCCAAGCTCCGGGATTTCTTCGTCATTGCCCGTGGCTCGGTCTTCGCGCTGGCTGAAAAGAACATCGCGCCGGAGGATGCCGGCCGCAGGCTGAATGTCGACTATGTCGCCACCGGCACCGTGCGTAGCCTAACAGGCCGCGTCATCGTCACGGTCGAACTGGTCGAAGTGCGCACCGCCAGGATCGTCTGGGCCGAGACCTTCGAGCGCAAGCCCGAGGATATCTTCTCCGTGCTCGACGATATCGGCAACAGCATCGTGGCCTCGATCTCATCCGAGATCGAGACGGTCGAGCGCAACCGCGCCATGCTGAAGGCGCCCAATTCGCTCAATGCCTGGGAGGCCTACCATCGCGGCCTCTGGCACATGTATCGCTTCACCCGCAGCGAAAACGATCAGGCCAGGCATTTCTTCGGCATCGCCCTGAGCCAAGACCCCACCTTCACCCGCGCCTATGCCGGCCTGTCCTTTACCCATTGGCAGAGCGCCTTCCAGCGCTGGGGCGACCGCGACCATGACACCGCGCTCGCCTTTGAGGCGGCCGGCCAGAGCCTGCTGATCGACGATCACAATCCGGCCGCGCACTGGGCGATGGGGCGGGCGCTGTGGCTGCGCGGCGAAGCCAACGCGTCCCTGCTCGAGCTGGAGCAGGCCGTCGACCTCAGCCCCAATTTCGCGCTCGGCCACTATGCGCTGTCTTTCGTGCAATCGCAGTCGGGCGACCCGCAAGCCGCAATCGGGTCGTCGGATCATTCGCGCCATCTGTCGCCGTTCGACCCGATGCTGTTCGGCATGCTGGGCGCGCGCGCCATGGCCCATGTCCGCCTCGGCCAGTTCGACGAGGCAGCCGAATGGGCGCTGAAGGCAGCCGCTCGCCCCAACGCCCACATTATCATCCTGTCGATCGCCGCCCACTGCCTGGCGCTGGCCGGGCGGCTCGACGAGGCGAAAACCTTCGCCGCCGCCATCCGCAAGACGCTTCCGGGCTACCGCGCCGCCGACTTCATCGACACCTTCCGCTTCGACCCGGACGCCACAGCCCTGTTCAAGCTCGGCGCCACGCGCATCGGACTGAACTGAAGTCCTACCGCCGCAACACCGCGCTCAGCACATCGCGTATGCCGATGGCGCCGACAAAGCGCGATTGGTCATCGAACAGCGCCACCGGTGCCGTCTGCGAGCGGTGCATGGCCAGCATCACCGTCTTCAGCGACGTCCCGGGATTGGCCCAGAACACCTGGGCCGTCTCTTCCTTCTGGGCCTCGACATCGGCGCATGACACCCATACTGCCGGTTTGCCGTCGCGCTCGGCCGCCGCCACCAGCCCGTGCTCATCGATCTTGAAGCGCGTCGTCCTGCGCCGGTCGAGCCACACCCAACCGTTATCGCCGTGCTCGAGGTCGCGGCTGTCGCGCATGACGTTCCAGGCGGTCAGCACCGAGAGCGGGTTCACATTGGCGATGAAGTCGCGGACATAGTCGTTGGCGGGCCGCAGCACGATGTCTTCCGGCGCGCCGGTCTGCACGATGCGGCCGCCTTCCATGATGGTGATGTGGCTGCCGATCTTCAGCGCCTCTTCCAGATCGTGGCTGACGAAGATGATGGTCTTCTTCAGCTCCGCCTGCAGCTGAAGCAACTCGTCCTGCAGCTTGGTGCGGATCAGCGGATCGAGCGCCGAGAACGGCTCGTCCATCAGCAGGATCGGCGCCTCGGTGGCGAAGGCGCGGGCCAGGCCGACACGCTGCTGCATGCCGCCGGACAGTTCATGCGCGTATTTCTTCGACCACTGGTCGAGGTGGACCAGTTCGAGCTGCTTTTTCACGCGCTCCTTGCGCTCCTGCTCCGGCACGCCGGCAAGCTCGAGGCCGAGGCCGACATTTTCCTCCACGGTGCGCCATGGCAGTAGGCCGAACTGCTGGAACACCATCGCCACCTGCTTCTGGCGCAGCCGCCGCAAAGTGGCCTGGTCGCAGGTCACGACATCGACGATGTTGTCCCCGTCCTTGACCAGCACCTGGCCGCGCGACACCACGTTGAGCCGGTTGACGGCCCTGAGCAGCGTCGACTTGCCTGAGCCGGACAGGCCCATCAGCACCGAAATCTCGCCCTCATGCACGGTCAGGCTGGCGCCCGCACAGCCCAGCACATTGCCGGTCTTTTCGAGAATTTCGGCGCGCGTGGCGCCGCCGTCGATCAGTGCCAGCGAACCGGCCTGGTCGGACCCGAAGACGATATCGACATTCTTGAAGTCAACGGCGACGGTCATTTCTTGCCTCCAACGCCGATACGCGTCATCCGGTCGAGCACGATGGCGAGCACGACAATCGCCAGGCCGGCCTCGAGGCCGAGGTCGATGCGGCGCGAGCCGAGCGCGCGGTTGATTTCAGTACCGAGCCCGCCGGCGCCGATCAGCGCGGCGAACACCACCATCGACAGCGACAGCATAATCGACTGCGTCAGGCCGGCCATGATGGTCGGCAGCGCCGAGGGCAGCTCGACCTTCCACAGCAGCTGCTGTTTGGTGGCGCCGAACGCCTCGCCGGCTTCGATGATCGACTTCGGCACCGAGACGACGCCGAGATGGGTGAGCCGCACCGCGGTCGGGATGACGAAGATGATGGTGACGATGAGGCCGGGCGCATTGCCGAGGCCGAACAGCGTCAACACCGGGATCAGGTAGACGAAGGTCGGCAGCGTCTGCATCAGGTCGAGCACCGGCAGCATGATGCGGTAGACCTTCGGCTTGTGCGCGGCCCAGATGCCGAGCGGCACGCCGATCGCCATCGCCATGGTAGCCGCCGCCACGACCAGCACCAGCGTCTGCACCGTCTGCTTCCAGAGGTTCTGATTGATGATGAAGATCAGGCCGAGAAAGACGCCGATGGCCAGCGGCCGCGAGCGCTGCAGCAGCCAGGCGATGATGGCGACGATCAGCGCCAAGAGCACCGGCGGCACCAACAGCAGGATGTCGACCAGCCCGTCGAGCAGGAAATTGAGGCCGTTCGAAAAAGCCCTGAACACAGTGTCGAAATTGTCGGTGAGGAACCCGAAGAACGCCTTTCCCCAAGCGCCGATCGGTATCTTGTGATCGACCATGAATTTCGAAATCGGATCCATATTGCCCCTCTCATGCGCGAGACCGCCTGCCCCCGGCCTCTGCTGTCGTTACGTCATCTTCTCACAGGATATGAAAAAGGGCAGCCTTTTCTAAATTGGCTGCCCTTCCTGGTTCGGCTTTGCCGAATTCAGTCGGCTCAGCTTCCGAGCGCGGTCTTGACCGCCGCCGCCGCATCGCCGCCATCGAAGGTGGTGACGCCGGCAATCCACGGCGCAACCGCGTCGGGGTGCTTCTTCAGCCAGTCGCTTGCGACCGTGTTGGCGTCGCCGCCCTTCAGGATCGCGTCCATCATCTCGCCTTCCATGTCGAGATTGAACTTCAGGTTGGCGATGAACTTGCCGGCATTCGGGCATTCGGTGGTGTAGCCCTTGCGCACATTGGTGAAGACGGTGGCGGCGCCGAAGCCGCTGTCGCCCATGCCGTCGAGATAGGTGATCTTCATGGCGCCCATGACCGGATGCGGCGTCCAGCCGAGGAAGGCGATCCACTCATTGTTCTTCATTGACTGCTCGGCCTGCGTCAGCATGCCGGCTTCCGAGGACTCGACCAGTTCGAAACCTTCGAGATTATCCTTCGGGTTCTTGATCATGTCGAGGATGATGCGGTTGCCGTCATTGCCGGCCTCGATGCCATAGATCTTGCCGTTGAACTTGTCCTTGAACTTGCCGATGTCGGTCAGCGACTTGACGCCGGCGTCCGCGACATAGGTCGGCACGACGATGCCGTAGCCGGCGCCCGTCAGGTTGGTGCTGATCGTCTCGACCGAACCGTCGGCGGTATAGTCCTTGATGTCGTTGGTCATCGACGGCATCCAGTTGCCGAGGAAGACGTCGAGATCCTTGTTCTTCAGCGACGCCATCGTCACCGGCACCGAAAGCTGGATCGTCTGCGGCTCGTAGCCAAGCGCGGTGAGCAGCACCGAAGCGACGCCGGTCGTCGCCTGGATGTCGGTCCAGCCGACATCGGAAAGGCGCACCGCCTTGCAGCTTTCCGGATCCCCGGCGAGGGCTGCGCTCGTGGAGAGGAAAGTCGCCAGACCGAGGCCGGCGACGAAGGTGTTCATACGCGACATTGGTAGTCTCCCATTGTGATTCTTTGGCGAAGCGTAGTTACGGTTTCTCTGCCCGCCTTGTTTCGTCAGCCAAACACCATTCTGGTGTGGTTTCAAGCGCTAAGGCAATCACGATCAACGGCGCGGACTGGCCAAACAGCGACACGCCTGCCGCTTTTTCGATGGCAGATGGCTTTTCCAGTGAAATGCTGCGGTGCCCCCTCCCCGCGGCGGGACAACTCGGCTTAAAAGGGCGGCATGGCCAAGCTATATTTCCACTATGCGACGATGAATGCCGGCAAGACGACGATGCTGCTGCAGGCGTCCTACAATTATCGCGAACGCGGCATGACAACGATGCTGTTCGTCGCCGGCCATTACAGAAAGGGCGACACCGGGCTGATCTCGTCGCGCATCGGCCTGGAGACCGAGGCCGAGATGTTCCGCGACGGTGACGATCTCTACGCCCGCGTCGCCGAGCATCATGAGCACACGACCGTGCATTGCATCTTCGTCGACGAGGCGCAGTTCCTCGAGGAAGAGCAGGTCTGGCAGCTGGCCCGGATCGCCGACCGGCTGAACATCCCGGTGATGTGCTACGGCCTGCGCACGGATTTCCAGGGCAATCTGTTTTCCGGCTCGCGCGCCCTTCTGGCCATTGCCGACGACCTGCGCGAAGTGCGCACCATCTGCCGCTGCGGCCGCAAGGCGACAATGGTCGTGCGCCTCGGCCCTGACGGCAAGGTGGCGCGGCAAGGCGAACAGGTGGCGATCGGCAAGGACGTCTATGTCTCGCTCTGCCGCCGCCACTGGGAAGAGGAAATGGGCCGCGCCGCGCCCGACGACTTCATCGGCTTCACCAGAGGCTGAGCGGCCGGGGCAACATGAGAATTCTCCAGTTCACAGTCGACTGCCCGTTTCCGCCTGTGTCCGGCGGCGAGATCAGGAACGCCGCCAATGCGCGCGCCCTGGCATCGATGGGCGAGGTTCTGACGGTAAGCCTGACTGGCGCCCCGGCGCCCTCGCCACCGCCGAATATCCGGCACCGGACCATCGAGGCGGCGCGCGGCCGGGCTTCCTGGTCCAGGCGTAGCCCCCACCCGACCATGCACATCCTACCAGACGACGAACTGGCTGAGGCAGACGCGCTGTGGGGGCAATTCGACCCTGACCTCGTGGTTATCGAGGAGGTCGTACTTGCGCAGTTGCTGACGCTGGCGCCGAAGCATCGCGCGCGCACCGTCCTTGACCTGCACAACATCGATTCCCAAACAGTGGCGGACCGGATTGCCGGCCTGACGCTGTGGCAGCAACTTCGAGGCTGGCGCCAAAACAGGCGCAAGAAGGCAGAGGCGCGCGATGCCGACAGGCGTGCGGCAGCCACCGCCGATCAGGTCTGGGTCTGTTCGCGGACCGACGGGACGCTGCTATCGGCTCTCGGCCCCGTCACCGACGTCAGGCTCATCGCCAACCCTATTCCGGACGAGAGCGTGCTTTCCCTGCCGATTGGTGCCGAGCGGTACCGCGCGCTCAGCCTGTGCTTCATCGGCCATCTCGGCTATTTCCCCAACATCGACGCCGTCAAGCAGATCGGCCGCAGAATGGTGCCGCGCCTTGCCGCCTCCGGCCGGCCTTGGTCGATCACCGTCGCTGGCAAGACGCCAGCCGATGTCGTGCGTGGTTTGTGCGCCAGGCATGGTCTGCAGCTGATCGAGAATCCACCGCATCTGCCGGAATTGCTCGGACGTGCCGGCTACGCGCCGATCCCGCTGCGCTTCGGCGGCGGAACCCGCATCAAGGTATTGGAGGCGATGGCGGCGGGCATGGTCGTCGCCGCCACCGAAAAAGCCGTCGAAGGCCTCGGCCTGCAGGCGGGCGGGCATTTCCTGTCGGGCAGCGATGCCGGAGAACTGGCGTCGAAAATCGTCGATCTCGCGAAACGCCCGCAAGCGGCGGCCGAGATGGCGGAGAGCGGCCGTACCTTCGTGCGCGACAACCACTCATCGGCAGCAATTGAAAAAGCGATCCGGCAGGCAGTCGCGGAGTTGCCGCTCCGCCGAACGGGATAGGACCGGCCTTGCAATCCAGCCACCATGCGGCGTTTGTTAAGGCCTGCGGTCTATTTTGCCCGCAGCCAGAGCCAGCCGGGGACCGCCATGCTTCGAGCCATTTCGTCAGCTATTGTCTTTTACTTAGCCGGCATCCTCGCCGCGCAAGCCGACGGCGACGCCGCGATGGGCAAGAAAGTGTTCTACCGCTGCATGGCCTGTCACGAGGCGGCAACGGACCACGACAAGATCGGCCCGCATCTCCTGGGTGTTGTCGGCCGCACCGCCGGCACGGCCGTGAATTTCAACTATTCGCAGGCCATGAAGGACGCCGGCGCCGCCGGCCTCGTCTGGGACGAGGCGAATCTCAAGGCCTATCTCGGCGCTCCAAAACTGAAAGTGCCCGGCAACAGGATGGCCTTCTCCGGCCTGAGCAGCGACGAGGACATCGCCAACGTCATCGCCTATCTGAAGGCCGATCCAAAACCCTGATCCGCGGCTAGAATCGAAAATTACTTGAGAGCGATTGCCGCGCCGGCTGCCAAAGTCCAGCCACAGTTGAATCGGCAGCGGCTGACTTGGTGGCATCGCCTTATGCATGGCCTGCCCGCCATACAATCGCCGCGCCCATCCTTTTGTTTTCGCGGCCTTCGATGTCTTGCGCCTTTCATTCCTGAAATGCCCCACATATATTCGCGCCGACACGAAACTGATGCCGAAGCGGGAGGCTCCTATGGCGACATTGCAGAATTTCGATGCCGAAATTGCCAAGACCAGGCAAGTCGTGCAGGACATGCGCACCAAGATCGAGCAGTCCGGCACCGTGCTTGATACGCTGGCCACGGCCGACAAGAAGATCGGTGACGCCAATTTCGACATCGAGAATGCCCGCATCGAAGACGTGCTGAAGCAGCAGAAGGTGATGGAAGGCAACATCGCCGACCTGATCATCGGGCTGGAAGACGCCACCAACGTCTTCGGCACCGAATTCGAGAGCATGAAGAATTACACCGGCTGGGAAAGCTTCGTCGGCGTCTTCTCGGCACAACGCAAGCAGCGCATGCGCACCGACCGCGTCCGCAACATGTCGCTGGCCGGCAATCTGCAGGAGCTTCTGGTCAAATCCGACACCATCGTCGGCATCCTCAAGGCGCAAAAAGAGGTCCTCGACCAGCGCTACAAGACCTCCGAAGCCAGCCTGTCGCAGGTGATCGAGCGGCGCAAGACCACCATGACCAACCTAGAAGCGGTGCAGAAACGCATCGAGGAGGTGAACCCGCTGCTGCTCGACATCGAGAACAAGATCGCGGCCTCGACCAGCCAGAAGGAGCGCACGCAGCTTGAGGGCGAGCGCTCGAAACTGGCCACCGAATACAATGAAAAGCAGGCCAAGGAGCAGGAATTGCTAGCCGAGAGCCAGACGCTGGAGCGCTACACCTCGATGTTCCAGACCTTCGTCGATTCGCTCAACAACCAGATTGCGGCGCAGTCGACGCTGATCAACAAGCTGACCATCGATACCGAGCAGCGCATCGTGCTCTACAAGGCGCTGGAAGATTCTTTGAAGACCGCCGCCCAGCAGGACGTCGCCCACAAGATCAACACGCTGGGCAGCCAGGTCGACAACACCGCCGAAGAGACCATGGCCGGCATTGGTGCCGCCGCGCAGAAGCACATTGGCGATCTCCTCGAAATGCACGAGAAGAACATGGTCGCCTCCGCCGACATCCAGCGCCGTAAGAAGCTCGCCGACGATGCCTTCGCCCGCCGTTTCGACGACGTGATGAAGAAGCACAATTCGGCGAACTACGTGCAGTCGTAAGGGGCGGCTGTACGCGAGCACACCCGGCATGACTCCCGAAAACGAAGCGGCGGCGCGCTATTTTTCCGCCATTACGGCCGCACTCAGCGGCCTTGAAGTGTTCATGCGCGACGACCGCTCGCCGCTCTACCGGCACGGCATCGTCGCCAAGATCGTTGCCGAATACATTGCCCGGCTGGACAAATCGTTCTCCTGCTGGCGCAACCGTCTCGGCTTCATGGACACATTCCGCATTTCGCGCGCCGACAGCGGTTATCCCGTCTTCCAGAACCTGCTCGAACTGGAAAACGACCGCCGCCAGGCCGACGCGCGCCTGGCCAACATCCCGCTCGCCGGCGAATTGCGCGAGGAAATGGCCGACTTCATCCTGCGCCACAAGGAGTTCCCCGAGGCGCTGCAGAAATCGATGGCCGAGCGGCTCTATCTCGAGGACGTCAAGAGCGAGCAGACCTTTGGCCCATTCTCGCTGGCGCAGACCGCCAAAGTCTCGGTCAATCCAAAAACCTTCCGGCCCTATTACCTCGTCCACTGGGCGACATTCGACGGCAGCGCCAACCTGCCGCTGGTCTACATGGTGACGGTGGAAGATTCCTCCGAAGCCATGATCCGCCAGCTTGTCGACAGTAACGGCAAGCTCAACGAACAGGTCGACATCCCGCTGCCCGTCGACGGCCTGCTCAACCCCGAGCTTGCCCACCGTTTCGACGATTTCACCGAGAAGAATTCCGCCTACACGCTGTCGCCGGCGACGATTGCGGTCAATCTCGACAAGGATTTCGAGCCGCTGCACCCCAAGCAGTTGCGCCGCGTCGTGCTTGGCCCCTTCTATTCCGCAGGGATTACCGACAACAATTCGACGGTGACCGAGGTACTGGCCAAGGTGCGCAAGCCCGAAAATGCCTGGCTGCTCACCTGGACCATCCAGGAGGTCTATTCCAAGGGCGAGAAACCCGGCCGCAAGGGCCTGTTTTCCAGCGAGAAGACGACGCAGGAATTCTTCATCAACACGGACGATCTCGAAGCCGCGCGCCAGGGTGTGTCGAGCTACGAGAACCACGCGCTCATCCCGCATGAAGCCTATCAGGCGCTCTACGCCGCCGGCGAAGCGCAGAAGATCTTTTCCGGCTACAAGGTTCACATCCTGTCCAACGGGCAGGTCATCTCAGACGTCTGACCGTCACACCACGGAGCATCCTTCATGGACACCGGCCTGACCACCATCCCGGAAGCCGCGATCGAAAAGCACCGCGCCACGGCGCAGAGCTTCATCACCCGCGTCGTCGTGCTGGAAGACCCTGCACGGGAATCCGGAACCGCGCTTGCCGGCACCAATCGCCGCTTCGTCTCGACCGTCTCGGTCGGTTCGGTACGCCGCACGCGCGAGGTCGAACTGTCGAAGACAGTCGCCGCCGTTCATCCCAACGATCAGTTGATGACCATCCCGCAGCACACGCTGTTGTTTCGCGCCCGGCGCGGCCTGGCGATTGCGCTGGCCATCGCCGATGTCTTCGCCGAAGGCTCGGACCTCGAAAGCCTGCAGGCCAAGAACACCCGCGCCCCGCTCGAAGGCGACGAGGCCACCACCTTCAAAAAACTTCTGTCAGCCTCGGCTTACATTTCCGCTTTCAGCCTTGCCTCCTATCTGTTCCAGCTGGTCGACAGCGACGGCGAGGCGCCCAACGATATCCCCGAACCCGACTTCCTGTTCGACACGCCGCAGGATGCGGTGAAGTCGATCGTCGCCGGTCTCGACAAGGCGATTGCCGGCTCCAAGGATGATGGCGATCTTACGACGCGAGCACGTGCTTTCGCGCGCGTCGCCATTGACGGGCTCTTGGCCCGCAAAGGCCGTTTCGACGGGATCGGTCCGTTCGAGAACGCCCATATCCGCATCGATGCCGACGATTTTACCCTCGACGGCTTCGACGTAGCACCCGGCAAACGCTCGAAGCCGCTGGTGATGACCTTCAAGAAGCCGGAAGAGGTCGTCGGCAATCACATCGCCAAATACCAGTCGGTCAAGCTCGCCAAGATGCTGATGGCCTATGATTTCGAGCGCGAACTGAACCCGTTCGTCGAACTCGGCGGCTTCCTCTTCACCTTCATCGGCGATGGCGCGCCCGGCACCGGCAAGACGACGCTGATCCAGATGATCGCCGGCCTCGTCAACAACTATTGCCAGGTCGCCGGTTATCCCTTCGCGTACGAGAATTTCGGTGTCGACCAGATCTCGTCCTATCAGGGCAAATCCGGCCAGAACTGCCGCCAGTTCATCAACAACGTGCTCAATCCGCGCGTCATCGGTTTCGGCACCGTTGACGACATCGACCAGGTGGCGGCGCGCCGCTCCGACGACCGCGCCTCGGCCGGCCAGCAGGAAATCACCGGCGTCCTCATGGACGCCTTTGCGGGCGCCGGCACAGTGGTGCGCGGCAACTGCGCCTTCGGCATGTTTTCCAACTATCCCGAAAATGTCGACGACGCGTTGCGCCAGCGCGCCGGCGCCCGCTGGCTGGTCGACGGGCCGCAGACCCGCGACGACTACATCGACATCTTCGTTCTGCTCGCCGGCAAGAACCACAAGATCCCGCTCGGCGACCACAAGCTCTACGCCGCGCAGGAAATCCAGCGCGCCGTGACCGAAGCTTATGAGGAGCACGAAAAGCCGCAGGAAGACGGGCTGATGAAGGTCTACGAGCGCTACATGAAGGAGAATGGCGCGCCGAAATCGATGGCCGACATCGGCACCTATCTGCACCTGATCAAGGACACCGAACCACGCTTCACCGGGCGCGCCATCAAGAACGTCACCGACGCCATCAAGATGCGCGCCATGGACATCGAGCTGCCGGATGAGTGGTTCGAGAAGCCGGAAGCCTTCATGCACAAGGGCTATGACGAGAAGAAAGCCATGATCGAGGAACTGCGCGGGCCGTTCTCGATGGACATGGTCATGCAGGAGATCAACCGCTACGCCGACTCAGAGTTCCGCTATTCCGACAAGTCAGACGACGCGGCTGTGGAGAAGCTTCTGCGCGACGCGAGGCTGCGTGAACGCGCGGCGCGGGAAATGGAGGAGATGAAGAAGAAGGGGCTTTGGAATGCGTAAACCTGTCACCTCTTCCTTCTCCCCGTTCACGGGGAGAAGGTGCCCGAAGGGCGGATGAGGGGCAGCGCGGTGCGAGGCAGTAACGAGCCAAAGGTAGCAAGAGCCCGGCAGCTCCGAAAAGTGGAGAATGATGCCGAAGAAAAGCTCTGGCACGAACTGCGCGGGCGACGACTGAACGGCTACAAATTTGTTCGCCAGCTGCCAATAGGTCCATATTTCGCAGACTTCGCCTGTCGTGAAGCCAATCTGGTTGTGGAAGTCGATGGAAGCCAGCATGCAAATCGATCTCATGATCTATACAGGGATGAGACCATGAACAGGAACGGCTGGTCGGTTTTGAGGGTTTGGCACGCTGATGTTCTGGCAAGCCACAAGAGCGTGTTGGATACGATTGTTGCGGCTCTGG
The DNA here is from genome assembly GCF_056403855.1 of Mesorhizobium sp. P2_E7. Classification (NCBI taxonomy): domain Bacteria; kingdom Pseudomonadati; phylum Pseudomonadota; class Alphaproteobacteria; order Hyphomicrobiales; family Phyllobacteriaceae; genus Mesorhizobium; species Mesorhizobium sp. P2_E7. The sequence goes on from NZ_JBFUER010000001.1 coordinate 2,706,510, forward strand.
ACGGTCGGCTCAACCGAAAAATGATTGCTGTCGATGTGAAGTTTTTGCCATCGTCAGGAGAAAGATGATGAGCGTTTGCGCCGCCCCTCATCCGCCCTTCGGGCACCTTCTCCCCGTGAACGGGGAGAAGGCAAGGTGAGCAAAAAACCCGATCTTCTGCGCGACAACGAGCTGATCTACGGCCGGCTGCTCACCGTCGACGAGTCGCATCTCATCCAGCGCTACAACAAGGCGCTTGTTGCCTTCGGCCTCAAACCCACCAAGCTGAAGAGCTTCCAGATCGACCGCACCGGCTTCTCGCCCGAAGTGGCGGAGGAATGCGGCGACTACGACTATCTCGATCCCAACGAGGTCAACCGCCGCTTCATCATCCTGACGCCGTCGCAGATCGACCTGCCGGTGGTGCACACCGCCTTCTCCAACACCTCGCAGCTGATGTTCGAGTTCATGTCCAAGAACCAGCGCGCCATCGACGCGCTGACCATCAAGGACGTCATCTACGGCGAGATCGAGGATTCCGTCCCGTTGGTCAACGACATCGAGGACCTGCTGTCGATCAGCCAGGTCGAGTTCAGGGTGCTGTCGGCCGAGGACGTGCTGGGCAAGGCCGCAGAGCTCGGCAAGCTGGTCGACCGGCTGAAGCAGGAGCCCGACGCCTGGCGTGATAGCGCCATGCTCAACCGCATGGTCGAGCTGGCCAAGGTCTGCGGCGACATCCGCGAGAATGCGCTGGTGCCCGACCAGGTGATTTTCCGCCACAACGCCTATTGGACCAGCCATTTCGGCGGCCTCTACGTCTTCGTCGATCCTGATATGACGACCGTGATCGGCGACCCGGCGGCACCCGGCTTTCGCCGCTCGCGGCCATGGCAGGTCAGCTACCTCTCGATCAACGATGCCGACAAGGTGTTCAAATTCCTGGCCGGCACAGGCCGCATCGAACTGCCCAGGGCGTCATGGGTCGAAAGCTCGGGCTATCTCGAGCATCGGGCCGAGATGGTGGTGCGCTCGCTGATCCGCGACACCGAGCCAAACCGAAATCTGACCGACGTCGACAAGGTCTGGCTGCAGACCTGGATCCACGGCCATGCCGACCTGATCACCAGCGACGGCAATTTTCCCTTCCTCAACGCCGCCAAGCGCGAGATTGCCCAGCTCGGCCATCTCAAGATCGAGGATGTCCCGCCGCGCCAGCGCTTCCTGGTCATCCGCGGCAAGCCCGACCATCCCGACGCCTGGCTGACCAACCAGCTGATTTCGGATTTCGTGCCGCAGGACTTCGTCTCGCGCTACGTCTTCAACAAGCCCGGCTTCTACAAGGACTATGACGGCTACAGCGACGCCTGGCGATCGCATGTTGTGGACGTTCTGAAAACCACATATTTGAAGGACAAGGTGGCGTTTCGCACGCGCCTTTACGGCCTGACTGACTGAGGGGTGACGTGAGCCATGCTTGATCCGATCGTGAACTTCTTCACCCGCATCTTCCAGTGGATAGGCCGCGGTATCGGCCTCGCCATCGGCGTGGTCCTGTGGCCCTTCCTATGGGCCGGGCGCTGGTATACGCAGCGCGGCTGGATCCTGAAGGCGGTCGTCGGCCTGGCGCTTCTGGTGCTGATCGGCCTCTACGCCAACTTCTTCTACGCCACCCAGTGGTGGAACAAGTTCGACCCCAACTACGTCGACAAATACACCTTCGAGAACCGCAACATTTCCGCCGGCGAGCAGGTCGCCGCCGGTGCCGGCACCGAGACCGCCAAGACCTGCGGCAATTCGGGCATCGCCCAGGTGGCGGCTGACCTCACCGACTTCAACGTGAACCAGAACGCCTGGATCTCGTCGATGATCCTCTACAAGCTCGGCCTGTTCGGCATCGACTGGGATCACACGCCGTTCATGGACAACAAGGCCTCGTTCCAGCGCGGTATCAACCAGGCAGTGCGCCGCACCTCCACCGAGCTTGCCGACAATCTCGGCCGCGTGCGCACGACGTCGCAGATCGACGCCGACCTGCAGGATGCGCGCGGCAATCTGCAGTTCGACGAGGAGACCTGGTATTTCGGCCTCAACCCGTTCGGACCGAAGACGCCGACGCCGAGCTATTATCGCGACGCCGTCACCAAGCTGCGCTCCTTCAACGCCCGCCTGGCCACCTGCCAGGCGACGTTCGACGCCCGCGCCGACAATCTGAAACAGTATATCGACCGCATCTCTTCCGACATCGGCTCGACCTCGGCGATCCTCAAGGAGCGCGCCGAAAACCACAACAATGGCTGGTTCGACTTCCGCGCCGACGACCGCTTCTGGTTCGCCTATGGCCAGCTCTATGCCTATTACGGCCTGATGAAGGGCGCCCAGGCCGATTTCGAGGACGTCATCAAGGAAAAGCATCTCGGCAATCTGTGGGACACGATGGATGCGCAATTCGTCTCTGCGCTGCGCATCCAGCCCTTCATCATCGCCAATGGTCGCGAGGATGGCTGGATCATGCCGACCCACCTGACGACGATGGGTTTCTACGTCCTTCGCGTGCGCTCCAACATGGTCGAGATCAGCAACGTTCTGACGCAGTAACGTCTGTCGCTCGATGCATGTCGCCCAAAAGTGGTCCCGGTTTTGGGATAACGACATGCACAAGAATAATTGCCTAAAGCGCATTGCGCTTTAGGCGTGGCGATGGCGAATTTGCGCCGTCGCCTCTGTCGCATTCCGTGCATTGGGCGGCTGTTTTGAGACGGCGGAACGACGCGTCCTCTGGCTTCTATACGGCGCGGCAACGGAGCCAGGAAGAACCGACGGCAGGTCGGCCCAGCCGCACAGAGATTTTCTTCATAGGAAACATAGTTGCATGCAAGTTGACGCCATGGCAGCGACAGGGTTAGAACATGCCCGCGCCCGGGTTCAACATGCCTGCGAGTGAGACCAAACCCGTCCCCTCCACCGTCCAATCCGAAGGAAAGCCGTCATGGCCGAAGTGAAGTCCGACATCGAGATCGCGCGCGGCGCCAAGAAAAAGCAGATCCAGGAGATCGGCAAGAAGATCGGCATCCCGACCGAACACCTTTTGCCCTACGGCCACGACAAGGCGAAAATCTCGGCTGAATTCATCAAGTCGGTGAAAGGCAACAAGGACGGCAGGCTGATCCTGGTCACCGCCATCAACCCGACGCCGGCAGGCGAAGGCAAGACGACCACCACGGTCGGCCTCGGTGATGGCTTGAACCGCATCGGCAAGAAGGCGATCGTCTGCATCCGCGAAGCGTCGCTCGGCCCGAATTTCGGCGTCAAGGGCGGTGCCGCCGGCGGCGGCTATGCGCAGGTCGTGCCGATGGAGGACATGAACCTCCACTTCACCGGCGACTTCCACGCCATCACCACGGCGCACAATCTGCTCTCGGCGCTGATCGACAACCACATCTACTGGGGCAATGAGCTCGGCATCGACACCCGCCGCGTCGTCTGGCGCCGCGTCATGGACATGAACGACCGCGCTCTGCGCGAAATCATCGCCTCGCTTGGCGGCGTCGCCAACGGTTTTCCGCGCGAGGCCGGCTTCGACATCACCGTCGCTTCGGAAGTCATGGCGATCCTGTGCCTCTCCAACGACCTGAAGGATCTTGAAAAGCGCCTCGGCGACATCATCGTCGCCTACCGCCGCGACAAGACGCCGGTCTATGCCCGCGACCTCAAGGCCGATGGCGCCATGGCGGTGCTGCTCAAGGACGCCATGCAGCCCAACCTGGTGCAGACGCTGGAGAACAACCCGGCCTTCGTCCATGGCGGCCCGTTCGCCAACATCGCGCATGGCTGCAATTCGGTGGTCGCCACCACGACGGCGCTGAAGCTCGCCGACTATGTCGTCACCGAAGCCGGCTTCGGCGCTGACCTCGGTGCCGAAAAATTCTTCGACATCAAGTGCCGCAAGGCAGGGCTGAAGCCAGCCGCGGCCGTCATCGTCGCCACCGTGCGCGCCATGAAGATGAATGGCGGCGTCAAGAAGGAAGACCTCGGCAAGGAGAACATCGAGGCGGTGAAGAAGGGCTGCGCCAACCTCGGACGCCACATCGAGAACATCAGGCAGTTCGGCGTGCCGGCGGTGGTTGCCATCAACCACTTCTATTCCGACACCGACGCCGAGATCCAGGCGATGAAGGACTATGTCGCCTCGATGGGCGAAGAAGCGATCCTGTGCAAGCACTGGGCCCATGGCTCCGCCGGCATCGAGGATCTCGCCAACAAGGTGGTGGCGCTGGCCGAATCCGGTGCCTCGCAGTTTGCACCGCTCTACCCAGATGCCATGCCGCTGTTCGAGAAGATCAACACCATCGTCCAGCGCATCTATCGCGGCTCCGAGGCGATTGCCGACAAGTCGGTGCGTGATCAACTGCATGCCTGGGAGCAGGCCGGCTATGGCCACCTGCCGGTCTGCATGGCCAAGACCCAATATTCCTTCTCGACCGACCCGAACCTACGCGGCGCGCCGACCGGCCACACCGTGCCGGTGCGCGAGGTCAGGCTGTCGGCGGGCGCCGGCTTCGTCGTCGTCATCTGCGGCGAGGTCATGACCATGCCCGGCCTGCCCAAGGCACCATCCTCGGAAAAGATCTTCCTCAACGAAGCCGGCCAGATCGAAGGCCTGTTCTAAAAATTTCGAGATCGTTGCGAGATTCAAGAAGGGCGGCCAATGGCCGTCCTTTTTGCTTTCCGGGACGGATTTGCCTATGCGGCGTTGCGCGCCAGCGCGCGCTGGTTGGACGCATAGGGCGTGTCGCGTTCGGGCAGTGCGCCGGTCTTCAGGCAGTCGATCCATTCGGCGGTCTTGAGTACGGCCGCGAAGCGCGACTGCAGGATGATGCTCACCACGCGGTGGATCTCCTCGGCCGAGGCATAGCCGGCGCTGTTGGCATAGGGCAGCGAGCCGGTTGCGTCGGAGAGGAACTCGACCGTAAAGCCCATATGGACGGCATGGATGATGGTCGACAGGTCGCAATTATGCGTCATGTAGCCAATGACCGTGATCGTATCGATGGCATTGGCGCGCAACCACGCCTCGAGATCGGTGCCGGTGAAGGCGCTCGGCAAGTTCTTTTCGACATAGTGGTCGCGCTTGCGCCTGGCGATTTCGGGATGCAGTTCGCCACCATGGCTGCCCTTGGCGAAGACCGGCGATGTCTCGGGCGCCATTTGCTTGATGACCACCACCTTGACGCCGGCAGCAGTGGCGGCGTCCATGGCCTGGGCCACATTGACGACGCTGTCGCGAAACGGCGGATGCTGGATGGCGAGGTTGCCGCCATCATAATCGTTCTGGACATCGATGACGATGAGTGCGCGGCGCGGCGTGGTGTTGGCGGACATGGTGGTTTCCTCTAGGGCTTGAATGGGACGGGCCGAAAATAGTCGGATCGCCCGGCTGCCAAAAGTGGCCCGATTGACATCATTCGAAAGAATTGGGACAATCCGATCTCACTTGCCGGAAACGCCCATGACTGATCCGATCATTGCCGTCCTCGCCTTTGACGGCATCAGTCCCTTCCACCTCTCCGTGCCGTGCGTGGTGTTCGGCACCGACCGCACCAAGCTCGGCCTGCCGCGTTTCGACTTTCGCGTCTGCGCGCTCGACAATGGGCCAATCCACACCGATGCCGGGCTGACGATCGCGGTGCCACATAGGCTCTCCGCGTTCGACGATGCCGACATCGTCATCATTCCGAGCTGGAAAGATCTCGACGCCCCGCTTCCCACCCCGCTCCTCGAAGCGCTTACGCGCGCGAACCGACGCGGCGCACTGATCGTTGGACTCTGTCTCGGCACCTTCGCCATCGCCGCCGCCGGGCTGCTTGCCGGCCGACGGGCGGCCACGCACTGGTCCTCGACCGACCGGTTGCAGGCGCTGCATCCCGACATCGAAGTCGACGCCGACGTGCTCTATGTCGACGATGGCGACATCGTCACCTCGGCCGGCGTCGCCGCTGGCCTCGACTGCTGCCTGCACATCGTGCGCGCCCGCTATGGCGCCGAAGTCGCGTTGCGGCTGGCCAGGCACATCGTGCTGTCGCCGCACCGGCAGGGCGGGCAGGCGCAATTCATCGAGCGCCCGCTGGCGAAGACCCCGGCAACCGATCGCTTCACCCAGGCGCTCGACACGGTGCGGGCAACGCTCGGGCAAACGCACAGCCTCGACCGCGTCGCCGAGGTCGCCGGCCTGACCCGGCGCACCTTCACCCGCCGTTTCCAGAAATCGATCGGCACCAGCTTTGGCGAGTGGCTGGCCGGCCAGCGCATCGAACTGGCGCAACGGCTGCTGGAGGCGACGGAAAAATCGATGGACATCGTGGCCTTCGAAGCCGGCTTCGGCAGCGCCACCTCGCTGCGCCAGCATTTTTCAGCACGGCTCAAGACGTCCCCGGCCCAATACCGGCGTGAATTCTCACGACGAGCCGGTCCGGATGAACGTATGGCGCGCGTGGCTTCGCACTAATCGCCCTGCGAAGGGTTCAGCCGCGCTTGACCGCCCGCGCCGGATTGCCGACCACCGTGGTGTTGTCAGGCACGTCGCGCGTCACCACCGCACCGGCGCCGACAATGGCGCCATCGCCGATGGTGATGCCGCCGAGGATGATCGCGCTGCCGCCTATCCAGGCGTCATTGCCGATGGTGACCGGCCTGGCGGTCTCCAGCCCCGCCTGACGACCCACCGCCTCCTTGTGGTGCTCGGCGCAATAGATCTGCACATTCGGGCCAAGCAGCGTTCGCCTGCCGATACGCACCGGCGCGGTGTCGAGAATGGTGCAGCCGGCATTGAGAAAGGCGCCTGCGCCGAGATGGATGTTGAGCCCGTAGGCGCAGTGGAAGGGCGCCTCGATGCGGGCGCCCTCGCCCGCGCTGCCGAGCAGGGCCGATAGCGCCGGACCTATGTTGCCGCGTTGCCGGGGCGGCAGCGAATTGTGCTCGAACACCGCATCGCGCGCGATCACCCGCAACGCCTCCAACTCGTCGTCGATGCAGGTGTACCACTTGCCTGCAATCATCTTCGTACGTTCGCTTGCGGACATGGCCACGCCTCCAATTTGATCTCCTGCCAAAGCACAATCCTCATCCGGGGAAAAGCCCGCTGTCCAACTGCCCGGCCTATGCTAGCTTGCCGCGCGGACCGTCCGAGGTTCTGAGGGGATCAACCATGCTCTATCTGCTTGCACTTCTGATCGGCATCATCGCCGGTCTTCGCGCCATGACAGCACCGGCCGCAGTCGCCTGGGGCGCTTATCTCGGCTGGCTGCCGCTTGCCGGCACCTGGGCAAGTTTCATGGGCCATTGGGCCGCCGTCGGCATCTTCACCATCCTCGCCATCGTTGAACTCGTCACCGACCAGCTGCCCTCGACCCCGAGCCGCAAAGTTCCGCAGCAATTCGGCGCCCGCATTCTCATGGGCGCCTTTGCCGGCGCGGTGATCGGCGCCACCGCCGGTTCCACCATTGGCGGCCTGATTGCCGGCGCCATCGGCGCCGTCATCGGCACCTATGGCGGCGCCGAAGCACGCGGCCGGCTGGCGGCCACCTTCGGCAAGGATTTGCCTGCCGCCCTCATCGAGGACGCGGTGGCGATCATTGGCGGCCTGCTGATCGTGGCAGCGGCGGCATGACGGCCCAAGCCTCTGACGCCAAGACATTCGACGCCATCATCATCGGCGCCGGACAGGCCGGCCCGTCGCTTGCCGGCCGGCTGACGTCAGCTGGCATGAGCGTGGCGTTGATCGAGCGCAAGCTGGTCGGCGGCACCTGCGTCAACACCGGCTGTATGCCGACCAAGACCATGGTCGCCAGCGCCTATGCCGCGCATCTGGCTCGCCGCGCGGCGGATTATGGCGTGACGCTCTCCGGCCCTGTCGGGGTCGACTACGCCAGGATCAAGGCGCGCAAGGACAAGGTGACGATCGACGCCCGCTCAGGCCTGGAGACCTGGATTTCAGGCATGGACAAGTGCACGCTCTATCGCGGCCATGCGCGCTTCGAATCCGCCAATACGGTGCGCGTCGGCGACGAGCTTCTGACCGCCGAAAAGATCTTCCTCAACACTGGCGGTCGCGCCTCGGTGCCGGACCTGCCCGGCATCGATGACATCGACTATCTCACCAACTCGTCGATGATGGATCTCAACGTTTTGCCGCGCCATCTCATCGTCGTCGGCGGCAGCTACATCTCGCTCGAATTCGCGCAGATGTTCCGCCGCTTCGGCTCGGAAGTCACCGTCATCGAAAAGAGCCCGCGCCTCACCGGCCGCGAGGATGAGGACGTCTCGGCCGCCATCCTGTCGATCCTCGAAAACGAGGGCATAGCGGTCCATGTCGGCGCCGACGACATCGGCTTCGCCAAACAGGGCAATGACATCGCCGTGACCTTCTCCGCCGGCGAACCGCCGGCCGTCGGCTCGCATGTGCTTCTGGCGCTCGGCCGCACCCCCAACACCGACGATCTCGGCCTCGACAAGGCCGGCGTCGAGGTTGACCGGCGCGGCTTCGTCCTTGTCGACGACCAGTTGCGCACCACGGTGCCCGGCATCTGGGCGATGGGCGACTGCAACGGCAAGGGCGCCTTCACCCACACCTCCTACAACGACTATGAGATCGTTGCCGCCAATCTGCTCGACAACGATCCGCGCAAGGTCAGCGACCGCATCGAGGCCTATGCGCTCTACATCGATCCGCCGCTCGGCCGTTGCGGCATGACCGAGGCCGCGGTGAAGAAATCCGGGCGCAAGGCGCTGGTCGGCCAACGGCCGATGACCCGCGTCGGCCGCGCCGTCGAAAAGGGCGAGACGCAAGGCTTCATGAAAATCCTGGTCGATGCCGACACCAGGGAAATCCTCGGCTGCTCGGTGCTCGGCCCCGGCGGCGACGAAGCCGTGCACTGCGTGCTCGACCTGATGTACGCCAAGGCGCCCGTCGACACGCTGGCGCGCGCCGTGCACATCCATCCCAACGTCTCCGAGCTGTTGCCAACCATCGCCCAGGAGCTGAAGCCGCTCGCCTGAGATAACTCGGCGTCAAGCTCTCGACTTTCTGCATTGGTGCATTGCAGCAATGTGCATTGCGCATGGCTAGGCTTCTCGTTCAGTCTGAAATTGAACCGATTCAGTCTGGACTTTCCATGCCTTTGCCGATCCTTGCGCTTGCCATTGCATCCTTCTGCATCGGCACCACCGAATTCGTCATCATGGGCCTCCTGCCGGAAGTCGCCGCCGATCTCGGCGTGTCGATCCCCTCGGCCGGCCTGCTGGTTACCGGCTATGCGCTGGGCGTCGTCTTCGGCGCACCGATCGTTGCCATGGCGACCGCGCATCTGCCGCGCAAGCCGGTACTGGTCGCGCTGACGGCGCTGTTCGTCGTCGGCAACCTGCTCTGCGCCATCGCGCCCAATTACTGGCTGTTGATGGCCGCGCGCGTCTTCACCGCGTTCGGCCATGGCGCCTTCTTCGGCATCGGTTCAGTCGTTGCCGCGAGCCTGGTGCCGCGCAACAAGCGGGCCAGCGCCATGGCGATGATGTTCGCGGGATTGACGCTCTCCAACATTCTGGGCGTTCCCGCCGGCACCGCGCTTGGCGAAGCGTTCGGCTGGCGCTCCACCTTCTTCGCCGTCGTCGGCATCGGCCTGATCTCTGTTGCGGCCATCGCCTGGCTGGTGCCCTCCAATGTCGCCGAACCCAGCGGCGGCGGCCTGCGCAGTGAGTTGCGCGTGCTGGGCAAATTGCAGGTGTGGCTCGCCATGCTGATCGCCTCGCTGGCCTCGGCCAGCCTGTTTGCCGTCTTCACCTACATCAAGCCCTACCTCACCGAGGTCTCCGGCCTGTCGACCTCCGCGGTCACCTGGGTGCTGCTGCTGTTCGGCGCCGGCATGACCATCGGCAACATCATCGGCGGCCGGCTGGCCGACTGGAAATTGATGCCAACAGTCATCGGCACGCTGCTTTTGATGGCCGTGCTGTTTGTCGGCTTCATGCAGTTCGGCGCCATCGCCAGCGTCGCCATCGGCGTCGTCTTCCTTTGGGGTCTGCTCATCTTCGTCGTCGTGCCGCCGCTGCAGATCCGCGTCGTCGAGGCGGCGTCCGAAGGGCCGAACCTTGCCGCCACGCTCAACCAGGGCGCCTTCAATGTCGGCAATGCCAGCGGCGCCTGGATCGGCGGCGTCGCCTTGTCCGCCGGCGTTTCCTACGCCCATCTGCCGCTGGTCGGCGCGGTGCTGGCGCTACTGGCGGTTACCGTCGCCGTTGTCTCGCAGGCGCTAGAACGCTCAGCACCTGTGGCGACCGTTCCGGCGGCCGCAGAATAATCCCATTGCGCCCATGGCGGCGTGAACTGGACCAATCGACAGCCCTCCGGCAAACGTGCATGTGTTCTGCCTCTTTTCCTGGAGGCATCCCATGCAGAAATCGATCGAACGCATTGCCGGCGACAGCGAAGGCGTTTTCTACGAATTTCCGGTGTTCCGCTTCGCCGGCGCCGACAAGGCCGCACCCTCGGCCTATCTGCAGGCGGCCCTTCATGCCGGCGAATTGCCGGGCGTCGTCGCCATCGACGCGTTGATGCCGGCACTGAGCAAGGCCGAAGCCGAGGGACGCATCAAGGGCAACATCACTGTCGTGCCCTGGGCCAACCCGATTGGCCGCGCGCAATATCATTTCGGCGAGCATCAGGGCCGCTTCCATCTCGGCACCCGCAACAATTTCAACCGCGGCTTTCCACTGCTCGCCGCGCCCGACACCTCGCTGTTGCCGGACACCACGCTCGGCAACGCCGACCAGCGATTGAAGACCCGATTGGTGCAGCTTTCGCTCGGCCACGACATCGTGCTCGACCTGCATTGCGACGATGAGGGGCTGGCCTATCTCTACGTCCACACCAGCCTGTGGCCAGCGATGGCCGATTGCGCCGCCGCCATGGGCATCGATGCGGTGGTGTTGTGGAGCGAGGACACCGACGGCACCTTCGAGGGCGCCACGATCATGCCCTACCAGAACGTCCCCTCCGACGTAGCGAAGGTCGAGCGGCGCGTCGCCACCACGGTCGAATATCGCGGCATGCTCGATGTCGACGGCGCGCTCGCCGCTTCCGATGCCGAAGGGCTTTACCGGCTGCTGGTGGCGCGCGGTGTGATCGCCGATACCGCCCTCCCCGCGCCAGGCAAGTTCGCCGGTTTCGTCGCGCCGCTGGAAAACATCGACATGATGCCGGCGCCCCGGGCCGGCGCGATCCTCTACGACGTGAAGCCCGGCGACCGCGTCGCCAAGGGCGAGCGCCTAGCCACCATCGTCCACACACCGGGCGAGGCCGGCGGCCGCACCGAAGTGCTGGCGCCGCAGGACGGCGTCATCCTGACCCGCCGCTCGCGCCGCATCATCCGCGCCGGCGAGGATCTCTTGAAACTGGTCGGCGACAAGAAGAGCGTCGACGCCAGGTCGGGGACGCTGGAGGACTGACCTAGCCTGAAATAGCCAACCGCGCCTTGGCCTCCAGCCATTCGGCCATCTGCCGGTATGGCACAGGCCCGTGACTGACACGCGCGACACCCAGTTCCGCCAGCCGCTGGCGCGGCGGCACATGCGCCAGCGCGATGATGTTGACCGGCAAGGCGGTGGCCTCGCACAGCGCTTCAATCAGCCCCTCATCGCCAAGGCCCGGCGCAAAGAAGCCGCTCGCGCCGGCCTTTTCATAAGCCTTCGCCCGCTCGATCGCCTGGTCGAGCAGGGCCTTGTCATGCGCATCCGGCTTCGCCTTGAGGAAGATGTCGGTGCGGGCGTTGATATAGGCGGGAATGCCCGACGCTTTGACCGCCGCCGCTGCCGCCTCGATCCGCTTCACCTGTACGGCGATGTCGTGCAGGCCGGCGCCGCCGACAATCTGGTCCTCGAAATTGAAGCCGATAGCGCCAGCCTGCAGAGCGCGCGTGACCGTCTGAGCGACGGCCTCCGGCTCGACGCCGTAACCGCCCTCGAGATCCATGGTCACCGGCAGGTCGACTGCAGCCACGATGCGCCTGATGTTGTCGAGCGCCAGCTCCAGCGGGATTTTCTCGCCATCGGCATAGCCGAAGGCGGCCGCGACCGGCCAGCTTCCTGTGGCAATCGCCTTGGCGCCTGCCTTCTCGACAATCTTGGCCGAGCCAGGGTCCCAGGCATTGTACAGAACGATCGGGTTTCCCTTGACGTGAAGGGCGTGGAACGTGCGTGCGCGCTCGATCTGGTCGGTCATTTGCTACTTTCCCGTCTTCCTCGGTGTTGGACGGGTAGTCTAGGCACGCCCTCCAGCTCTGGCGATGTGCCATGAGCCCCGGAAGCGGCGGCCACAAACCGGCTTTTCAAACCTGTTGCGCATCCGGCTTTTCGCCGCTATGGATTTCGCCCATGAACATGCGTTCGATCAAGACCATTTGGTGGTGGGCTCGCTGACAGCGGCCTGTTCGAACGCGTGCGCGTGAAAATAGAAGGTGGCCGCAACGGAATGTCCGGGCGGCCATTTGTTTTTTCAAAGCCAGTCCCGGGTCCGTTGCCCAACAAGCCAGATGGAGACGGCAATGACGACGATGAAGGTTCTGGAAAACGGCGCGGAACGCTTCGTGACCGCGGGTGGCGTCACCATCACCCGCGATCGTCACGACAAGCCCTATGCCGGCGCGATCGACGCCTATGTCGACGGGCTGAATTCCCGTCGTGGCGCGGTGTTTTCCTCGAATTACGAATATCCCGGCCGCTACACGCGTTGGGATACGGCCATCATCGATCCGCCGCTGGTGATTTCCGCGCGCGGCCGTGCCATGCGCATTGAAGCACTGAACAGCCGTGGCGAGGTGCTGTTGCCGGTGATCGGTGCGAAGCTTGCCGCCCTGGCCGAAGTCACAATCACCGAAAGCTCGAAAAAGCTGATCCGCCTCGACGTCGCCAAGCCCGGCCGGGTCTTCACCGAGGAAGAGCGCAGCCGCGTTCCCTCCGTCTTCACCGTGCTGCGCGCCATCACCGCTCTGTTCAAGACCGATGAAGACGCCAATCTCGGCCTTTACGGCGCCTTCGGCTACGACCTCGCCTTCCAGTTCGATCCGGTCGACTACAAGCTGGAGCGCAGAGAGAGCCAGCGCGACCTCGTGCTGTTCCTGCCCGACGAGATCCTGGTCGTCGACCACTATTCGACCAAGGCCTGGACCGATCGCTACGACTATTCCGGCGAGGGCTTTTCGACCGAGGGCCTGCCGCGCGACGAAATCGCCGAACCGTTCAAGACCGCCGACCGCATCCCGCCACGCGGCGACCACGAACCCGGCGAGTACGCCAATCTGGTGCGCAAGGCGATGGATAGTTTCAAGCGCGGCGACCTGTTCGAGGTCGTGCCCGGGCAGATGTTCTACGAGCGCTGCGAGACACAGCCCTCCGAGATTTCGCGCAAGCTGAAGTCGATCAACCCTTCGCCCTATTCCTTCTTCATCAATCTCGGCGAAAACGAATATCTGATCGGCGCCTCGCCCGAAATGTTCGTGCGCGTCAATGGCCGCCGCGTCGAGACCTGCCCGATCTCCGGCACGATCAAGCGCGGCGACGACGCCATTTCGGACTCGGAGCAGATCCTGAAGCTGCTCAACTCCAAGAAGGACGAATCCGAGCTGACCATGTGCTCGGACGTCGACCGCAACGACAAGTCCAGGGTCTGTGATCCCGGCTCTGTGCGCGTCATCGGCCGCCGCCAGATCGAGATGTATTCGCGCCTGATCCACACCGTCGATCACATCGAGGGACGGCTGCGCGAAGGCATGGATGCCTTCGACGCCTTCCTGTCGCACGCCTGGGCGGTCACCGTCACCGGCGCACCGAAATTGTGGGCCATGCGCTTCATCGAGCAGAACGAGAAGAGCCCGCGCGCCTGGTATGGCGGCGCCATCGGCATGGTCAATTTCAACGGCGACATGAACACCGGCCTCACCTTGCGCACCATCCGCATCAAGGATGGCATCGCCGAGGTCCGCGCCGGCGCCACGCTGCTCTTCGACAGCATCCCCGAGGAAGAAGAAGCCGAAACCGAACTGAAGGCATCCGCCATGCTCTCCGCCATCCGCGACGCCAAACTAGGCAATGCCGCCGGCGCCGAACGCACCACCGCGCGCGTCGGCGACGGCGTCAACATCCTGCTCGTCGACCACGAGGACTCCTTCGTCCACACGCTGGCCAACTATTTCCGCCAGACTGGCGCCAATGTCTCGACCGTGCGCACGCCGGTGCCCGAAGAGGTGTTCGAACGGCTGAAGCCCGACCTCGTCGTGCTGTCGCCCGGGCCGGGCACGCCGAAGGATTTCGACTGCGCCGCGACCATCAAGAAGGCGCGTGCCCGCGACCTGCCGATCTTCGGTGTCTGCCTTGGCCTGCAGGCGCTGGCCGAGGCCTATGGCGGCGAGCTCCGGCAATTGCATGTGCCCATGCACGGCAAGCCGTCGCGCATCCGCGTCTCCAAGCCCGGCATCATCTTCTCCGGCCTGCCCAAGGAAGTGACCGTCGGCCGCTACCACTCGATCTTTGCCGATCCGGTACGGCTGCCCGACGGCTTCGTTGTCACCGCCGAGACGGAAGACGGTGTCATCATGGCCTTCGAGCACCGCAAGGAGCCGATCGCCGCCGTCCAATTCCATCCGGAATCGATCATGACGCTCGGCCACAATGCCGGCATGCGCATCATCGAGAACATCGTTGCCCATCTGCCGCGCAAGGCCAAGGAAAAGGCGGCCTGACCGATATGGCCGCAGCGGACAGCGTAACGGCGATCGCGGCAAAGGAGGCGGCCAAGCAAAGGGTTGCCGCCCTCGCCTTCTGGTCGATCATCGTCGCCTGCATCGTGCTCGCCCTGAAACTTGCCGCCTGGTACGTCACCGGCTCCGTCGCGCTCTATTCGGATGCGCTGGAATCGATCGTCAACGTCATTGCCTCGGCTGCCGCCTATTGGGCGATCCAGGTCAGCTACAAGCCGGCCGACCAGGACCATCCGTTCGGCCACCACAAGGCCGAGTACTTCTCGGCCGTGCTGGAAGGCGTGCTGATCGTGGTCGCCGCACTGCTGATCCTCAACGAGGTCTGGCGCTCCTGGCAGACGCCGACGCCGATCGAGCAACCCTGGGAAGGGCTGGGGATCAACGGCGTCGCCACCGTCATCAACGCCTTCTGGGCGTGGACGCTGATCCGCACAGGCCGCGCTGCGAAATCACCGGCGCTGGTTGCCGACGGCAAGCACATCATGACCGATGTGGTGACTTCCGTCGGCGTCTTCGGCGGTCTCGTCGGCGCAATCCTGACCGGCTGGCAGATCCTCGATCCGGCGCTTGCCGTCATCGTTGCGCTCAACATCCTGTGGCAAGGCTGGCATGTCATCGGCTCGTCGATGAACGGCTTGATGGACCGCGCAGTCGACACCACGGAGCACATGCATATCCGCGACATCATCTCGGCCAATTGCAAGGGCGCGCTGGAGGTTCACGACCTCAAGACCCGCATCGCCGGCCGCGCTACTTTCATCGAGTTCCATTTGGTCGTCGATGCCGACATGACCGTCGGCGCCAGCCACGTCATCTGCGACCGCATCGAGGATGCGCTGAAAGCCGAAATCCCCTCCGTGCGCGTGACCATCCATGTCGAGCCCGACGACGAGGCGAAACTGCCGAAAGGCACGACGGCGGTGCCTTTCGCGTAATCTCGCTCGGTGGCAAGGTCTGTCGAGATTCAGGTCAGGCCGAGCCGAGAATGGTGGCTTCCGAGAACCGGAGCGGAGCGTACTTGCAGTACGTGAGCACCGGAAGCGCAGGAAGCCGCCGTTCGCAGACCGGCATCACCTGAATATCGATAGGCCTTAAGGAGCACAGGCCGACTGCGGCATCGGCTCCAGCCGATAGACCTTGTCGTCCGACTTCGTCTTGCCTTCCGCCGCCTTCGAACACATGTCGACAATCGCCAGGCTGCTGTTGGGGTTGGCCAGCATCATGGTGCCGTTGGCGCCGCGCTTGAGGTAGATTTCCTTTTGGCTGATGTCGCACGAAAAATTGCTCATCTTCGAACTGGCCGCGCAGCGCCACTGGTCCGCCTCGCCCTGGCAGGAATAGGTCTGGGTGACCTTGGCTCCGCTCTTCCTGGTGGTCACCGAAACGGCGATGTCGGCGCCGTCGGGCCAGTTGGCGACATCGCCGCCTGAGGCAAAGGACGCCAGTTCGACCGGTCCGCGGAATACGCGGATCGACTGCGTCACCTGATCGGGATGAGAGGAGAGATGCGCGGCATCGTAGTCGCGCCCGAAGCAGAAAGGCTGGTCCGGCTTCAGCCGCTCGCGCAAAGGCGCGCCAAGCGCCGGATCGATCGGATCGATCTTGGCGAATTCGGCCTTGCAGGTTGCGACCGGCATCAGGTCGAGGCGGAAATTGTCGTCCTCTGAGCCCAGCGCCTGCCGGTCATACTCCGCTTCGCCCAGCTCGTCTTCCGATCCGGCGTCGAGATAGAGATCGGACGAGACATCGGTGAGGATCAGGCGGCCTTTGTCGTCGAGCTTCAGGGAAGCCATGGTGCGGTCGCAGTCCATGCCGCAGCGGATCGGGCCTGATTTGCCGTCCTCGGACTCGTGATTGCACCAGCCGCCGGCCCATTGCGGCGTCTTGGCGCCGCGCACGGTGGTGGTGAGAAAACCATTGTACGAGGTATCGGCGTTTGCCATCGGCTCCTCGTTCGGCCGGCTCACCGGATCATGGCCATAGAGGAAGAAAATCCGCGCCACCTTTTGCTTCGGATGGGCCTTGAGGTGCGCCGCGTCATAGACGCGGCCGAAACAGGCATCGGCGCCATTCGGGCTGAGTTCGGGCAGTTTGAGCGCATCGTCGGCAACGGCCGGACCCGCAAGCGCGCCGAGCAGCATGGCGCCAAATCCGGTGCCAGCGAAATTCTTCCACTTTCTGAACGTCATGTGACCCCTCCCTCGCATCGACAGGACGTAACGTCAGTTTATGCTAGGATCATGGCCGCAGCCACGCAATTTGCGGTGAGCGCCAGGACGAGGAGGATGCCATGCGCCGACGCGACATGTTCCGGGCCAGCCTTGCCGGCGCCGCCGGCCTGTTCGGGTTGAGCCGAGCGGCCGCCGCCGAAGACAGGCCGAAGGTTGCCTATCACCTCAGCGATGTCGACAAGGTCAATTTCGTGCTCGGCAACATCAAGAACCACTATGAAGGCACCGGCGGCAATGTCGACATCGTGCTGGTCGTCCATGGTCCAGCCCTTGCCGCCTTCAAATCGAAAGGCATATCGGCAGCGATTTCGGGACGCTTCGCCGGCCTGGTGCAGCAGGGTCTTGAGCCGCACGCGTGCGGCAACACCATGAAAGGCATGGAGATCACGCTTGCCGACCTGCTCGAGGGCTTCCACGCCGCCGACAAGGGCGGCGTCGTCAAGCTCGCCGAGTTGCAGCGCCAGGGTTACGCTTATCTCAGGCCATAGCCGGGGCTTGAACAGGAGGGCTGCGAGCGCCTACGAAGGACGGGCAGAAATTCCCGGAGAACCGACGTGCCCGCAACCCCCACCCTCGTCATCCCCGATCTTGCCGGCAAGGCGGTGCTGGTCACCGGCGCCTCGACCGGCATAGGCGCCGCCCTTGCGCTGGCCTATGCCGCGCAGAAATGCCGGGTCGCGCTGCATTACAATTCGAGCCACGAGGCGGCCGAGAAGCTGGCCAAGACCATCCGCGATGGCGGCGGCGAGGTGTTCCTGACCCAGGGCGATTTCTCAGCTGCCGCCGATGTCGAGCGTGTCGTCGAGGAAAGTGCGCAACATTTCGGCCGGCTCGACGGGCTGGTCAACAATGCCGGCGGTATGCTCGGCCGCGTGCCCTATGCCGAGCAGACCGAAGCGCACTACGACGCGGTGATGGACCTCAACGCCCGCTCGGTATTGACCGCGTCACGCAAGGCCATGCCATGGCTGAAGAAGCAGGGCGGCTTCATCGTCAACACCTCGTCGATCGCCGCGCGCAATGGCGCCGGTGGCGGCGCCGGGCTCTACGGATCGGCCAAGGCCTTCGTCTCCAACGTCACCCGCGGCATGGCCAAGGAACTGATCGGCTTCGGCATCCGCGTCAACGCGGTGGCGCCCGGTACCATCCTGACGCCATTCCACGAGCGCTATTCCACCGACGAACAGATCAAGGGCATGGTTGCCACCATTCCGCAGGGGCGTGCCGGCACCGCCGAAGACTGCGTCGGCGCCTATCTGTTCCTGTCGTCCGACCTCCTGAGCGGCTACATCACCGGCCAGGTGATCGAGGTGAACGGTGGCCAGTTGATGCCTTGAGCCGTCAACTGCATACTACGCCTCGCAACCATGCACGTTCTGCGAGCGTTGCTGAGTTTTGAAGGGGAGACGTAAGGCAATGTACGGACTGATCGGCAAGATGCGGGCGGCGCGCGGCCAGCGCGACGCGATCATGGACGTCCTGCTCGCCTCGACCGGCGCCATGCCCGGCTGCCTGAGTTATGTCATCGCCCGCGATCCGGCCGATGCCGACGCGATCTGGGTGACTGAAGTGTGGACCGACGCCGCGAGCCACAAGGCTTCGCTGCAGCTGCCCGAAGTCCAGGCGGCGATCGCCAAGGCGCGGCCGATCATCGCCGGCTTCGAATTCCAGGTCGAGACCCATCCCGCCGGCGGCTTCGGCCTGGCCGAGACCAAAACCGGCTGACATCCCAAGCAACGCGGACCCTGAATGCTGTTCGCGGGCGGGGTTCGCATTTCTCTTCTCCAGGTCTAAGACCCTGATATGGACTCCTCGCCAGAACAGCCGGCAGTCGAACGCATGGCACGCATGCGTCCGGTCCGGCAGTGGCTGGTGCTGCTGATCTTCTCGTTGCTGTTCGCCGGCGCTCTGGAATACGCCGCACTGCCTGCGGCGCTGCTGATCGGACCGATGCTGGCGGCGATCCTTGCCGGCACCAATGGTGCCACGGTGCGCGTGCCGCGCCCGCTGTTCGGCGCCGCTCAGGCCGTCGTCGGCTGTCTGGTCGCGGCGTCGATCTCGGCCGACATCTTTTCGGTTTTCTACAAGGAATGGCCGCTGTTCCTCGTCGTGGTGCTGGCGACCCTTGCGGCGTCCAGCCTGCTCGGCTGGCTGATCAGCCGCTGGCGCATTCTGCCCGGCACCACGGCGGTCTGGGGCTCGTCGCCGGGTGCTGCCACCGCCATGGTTCTGATGGCCGGCGCTTTCGGCGCCGACCAGCGCCTCGTCGCCTTCATGCAGTATCTGCGCGTCATCTTCGTCTCGATGACCGCGGCGCTCGTGGCCAAGATGTGGGTCGACACATCAGGCGTTGAAATCCCAGCCATTGTCTGGTTCCCGCCGATCGACGCAAAGGCCTTTGCCGCCACGCTCGGCGTGGCGCTGATGGGCGGCCTGCTCGGCCGACTTTGCCGGCTGCCCTCACCCTTCTTCCTCGGCACCTTCATCTTGGGCACCATCGTCCATCTCGGCTTTGGCGTGGCGATGCAATTGCCGCCATGGCTGCTGGCGCTCTCCTATGGGATGGTCGGCTGGTCGATCGGTCTGAATTTCACCCGGGCGATCCTGCGCCATGCGACGCGGGCACTGCCGCAGATCGTCGGCTCGATCGTCGTGCTGATCGCCTTTTGCGGCGGGCTTGCTTGGCTGATCAGCCATGTCCTCGGCATCGATCCACTGACCGCCTATCTCGCAACCAGCCCAGGCGGCATGGACAGCGTCGCCATCATCGCCGCCGCGGCGCAGAACGTCGACATATCCTTCGTCATGGCGCTGCAGTCGGCCCGTTTCCTGGTCGTGCTCATCGCCGGACCGAGCATAGCGCGGCTGGTGGCGAGAGCCGTCAGGGACTGAGCTTCAAAAATCCAGGAAGAGGAAAATTGCCCATGAACCGTCGCGTGAATGCTGTCGATCTCTCAGGCCGTGTCGCCGTGGTGACCGGCGGCGCGCAAGGCATCGGCCTTGCCGTTGCCCGGCGCCTGCTGTCGTCGGGCGCCAGCGTGGCCATCTGGGATGTCGACCAGGCCGCGATGAAGAACGCCGTCGCCGAACTCGCCCCGCTCGGTCGGATCGAGGCTTTGCTGTGCGATCAATCGCTGATCGAGGCCGTCGATCGCGCCGCCACCGAAACCGAGCGTTCGCTCGGTCCGGTCGATCTGCTGGTCAACAATGCCGGTATCGCCGGGCCCGCGGCAACCGTGGTGGACTATGATCCAGTCGCATGGCGCCAGATCATCGACATCGACCTCAACGGCGTCTTCTACTGCTGCAAGCGCCTGGTGCCCGGCATGATCGCGCGCGGCTACGGCCGCATCGTCAACGTCGCCTCGGTGGCCGGCAAGGAAGGCAATCCCAATGCCGCCGCCTATTCCGCCGCCAAGGCTGGCGTGCTGGCGCTGACAAAATCGCTCGGCAAGGAACTCGCCGGCCACGACATCGCCGTCAACGCTCTGACGCCGTCGCCTGCCCGCACCCGCATCCTCGAGCAGCTCACCGAGGCGCAGGTCGCCTACATGCTGGGCAAGGTGCCGCGCGGCCGGTTCGTCGAAGTCGAAGAGGCGGCCGCCATGGTCGCCTTCATGCTGTCGGACGAGAATTCCTTCACCACCGGCGCGACCTTCGACCTGTCCGGCGGCCGCGCCACTTACTGAGAAGCAGAGCTATTCCTCGCTGTCTTCGTCATCGCCATCGGCGCCGCGAAGGACTACGAGCCGCTCAGTGCCGCGGCAAGCCGGTCAGGAAGGAAATCAACGAAGGCGCGCACCTTCGGCGCCAGATGCCGGTTGGACGGCCACAGCAACCGGAACTGGCCGCGGCCGTCGACGTGATCGTCCAGCACGGTGCGCAGCATGCCGTCGCGCAGAGCCTCGCGCACGAGGAAATCGGGCATCGAGCTGATGCCAAGTCCCGCCATCGTGGCGCCCTTCAGCGCCTCGGTATTGTTGCAGGTCAGCATCGAACGGACCTGCGGCTCGGCACTGCCGCCGATGAACGGCCAGCCCTGCAGCTTGCCGCTGTTGGGAAAGCGGAAGCGTATGCCGTAGTGGTTCACGAGATCGTCCGGTCCGCTCGGGTTGCCGTGCAGCTCGATATAGGAAGGTGCCGCGCACAACAGCAGCCGGAAGGGCGCAAGCGGCCGCGCCACGAGACGGGAATCCGGCAGGTCTCCGCTGCGGATTGCGATGTCGACACCTTCGTCGATGAGGTCGACGATGCGGTCGTTGAAGTCGATGTCGAGTTCGATTTCGGGATAGCGCGCCATGAACTCCGACAGCACCGGGAACAGCAGGTGATAGGTCACGATCGGCGTCGACACACGCAGCCGTCCATGTGGCGTTTCCCGTGTCCGCGACAGCATTGCCTCGGCATCGTCGATGTCGTCGAGGATGCGCCGCACCCGCTCGTTGAACAGCTTGCCCTCTTCGGTCAGGCCGATGCGGCGGGTGCTGCGCTGTAAAAGCCGCACACCGAGGTCCTGTTCGAGCCTGGCGACGCTCTTGCCAACGGCCGATGCCGAGATGCCGAGCGTTCGGCCGGCGGCGATGAAGCTGCCGAACTCTGCCGTGCGGGCAAAGGCCAGAAGGCCGTTGAGGCGTTCCATCACATCTCTCCATTCGAGCGTTTCAGTCCGGTATATATGGAGATTTAATACTATTTTTCTGGAAGTGTCGCCAGCCTATCTTCTCGTCACGACCGGTGCCGCGCTCCCAACGGCAGGCCGGCGGATCCTGCTTCAGATAGGAAAATCCATGACTTCGAAGACCATAAACGGCGCGGCCGCGCCATGGCTCGTTCTGCTGTCCGTATGCCTTGCCGCCATGACCATGCCCTTGACCTTCACCGGCCCGGCCGTCGCACTCTCGCGCATTGCGGCCGATCTCGGCGGCAGCCCGATCGCGCTCAACTGGGTGACGAACGCCTTCATGCTGACCTTTGGCGCCACCCTGATGGCGCTGGGCGCGCTCGCTGACAATCATGGCCGCAAGCGGATGTTCCTTGTTGGCCTCGGCCTCTATGTCCTGGCCACGCTGGGCGCGATGCTGGCGCCTGACATCGTCTGGTTCGACACACTTCGGGCTGCGCAAGGGCTCGGCAGCGCCGCCGCCTTCGCCGGCGGCGCCTCCGCGCTTGCCCAGGAGTTCGAGGGCCAATTGCGGTTGCGCGCCTTCTCTTTCCTCGGCACCAGTTTCGGCATCGGCCTCGCCTTCGGACCGATCGCATCGGGTCTCATCATCGAAGCCTTCGGCTGGCGGTCGATCTTCGTTCTGGTGGCAGCGCTTGCGATTGCTGCCGCTCTGCTCGGCCGGCGCACCATCAAGGAATCGCGCGATCCCGATGCGATCGGCCTCGACTGGGCGGGCGCCGGCACTTTCACCATCGCGCTGGCCACGCTGACCTATGGCGTGCTGCAGGCGCCGCAGATCGGGTGGAGCGATCCGCTCGTCGTCGCGCTGCTTGCCATCGCTGCTCTCTTCTTTGCCGCCTTCGTCATCGTCGAGCGGCGCGTGCGCCGGCCGATGCTCGATCTCTCGCTGTTCCGCTTTCCCCGCTTCGTCGGCGTCCAGTTTCTGGCGGCTGCCCCCGCCTATGGCTTCGTCGTCCTGCTCGTGCTGTTGCCGATCCGCTTCATCGGCATTGAGGGGATGAGCGAGATCAAGGCCGGGCAATTGATGATCTGCCTGTCGGGACCGCTGTTGATCCTGCCTCTGCTTGCCGGCCAGGTGGCGCGTTGGATCGCTCCGGCGACGATCTGCGGCGTCGGCCTGCTGATCGCCGCCGGCGGCCTTGTCTGGCTGAGCCTGACGCCGCCGGTCGCCATCGCCCTGGTGGCGCCGCTGGTGCTGATCGGCGTCGGCATCGCTTTACCCTGGGGGCTGATGGACGGGCTTGCCGTCAGCGTCGTGCCGAAGGAGCGCGCCGGCATGGCGGTCGGCATCTTCAACACCACCCGCGTCGCTTGCGAAGGTGTGGCGCTGGCGATCGTCATGGCTGTCCTGTCGGGTTTCACGTCAGCGCAATTGGCGGTCCAGGGAACAGCATCTTCCCCGAGCACAACCGCCGCCGCCCAGCTGCTGGTGACCGGCAACGTCGGCGAGGCGGCAGCCCGCTTGCCGGGAGCCGAAGCCTCGGTCCTGGTCCAGGCCTACGAGACGGCGTTCGACAGGCTGCTGATCGTGCTGGCGGCAATCACCATCGTCACCGCGCTTGTCGTCTTCCTCGGCCTGCGCCGCGGATCGACCGTGGAGCACGAAACCGTTCCGCTGCCGGTATGCCAGGAAGGATAGGCTAGCGCGGCGTCAGCTGATGACGAGGCTCGCTATGCGGTCGCCGTTCAGCGTGAAAACCATGTCCCCTTCGCCGTTGAAGCCATCGCCTTTGACGGCGATGCGGACGTGGTAGCTGCCATCGGCCTCGACGATGCTGACAATGCGGAGATTGGATTTCACGCCGATATTGTCCGACTGGTTCCAGCGCGCGATCTGCTCGCGGCCATGGAATGATCTACCCCAGTCGGTCAGGGAGGCATCCGCTGCGAACGTGTCGAGAAACGCTTGGGTGTCACCTTTATTGGTGGCCTCTACGAAACGGCGAATGGGCTCGGGTGCGGTCATCAATCTAGTCTATGCATCAGATCATCATCCAGCCAGCGGCCGAAGAAATAGACCAGCTGCTTGTGCCACCACGGCCAGTCATGGCTGACGTCGCCACCCCAATAGTCGACCCAGGCGGGAATGGATTTGTCGCGCAGGATCTGTTCCAGCCTGCGCGTCTCGACCAGCATGCGCTCTTCCCAGGCGCCCTGCCCGCAGCAGAAGATCATCCTCAGCGCCTTCAGCCGTGCCAGGAGCTTGGGATCGACGATGCCGGGCAGATAGTCGAGCGGCGAATTGTAGAAGATGTCGCCTTCCAGCGCCTTGCCGAAGAAGTCACGCGCCGAGTAGACGCCCGACAGCGCAATGACGCCGCTGGCGAGTTCGGGAAAGCGGAAGACGAAATTCGACGAATGGTAGCCGCCCATCGAGCAGCCGGTGAACAGCGGCTTCAGCTTGCGCCCGCCATTGGCTTGCTCGGCGGTCGCCAAAAGCTCCGGCAACGCCTCCTCGCGGACATAGCGGAAATAGGCCTCGTGGCGACCGATGCGGTGGGCGGCGTCGGCATGCTTGTTGAAGAAGGATTCTGAATCGATGCCGTCGACCGCGAACAGCTGGATGCGGCCGGTGTCGATGAATTCGGAGAGCGCGCCCACCCCGCCGGAATCCTCGAACTGATAGAACCGCCCCTGCGAGGTCGGGAACACCACCACCGGCCGGCCGGCATGGCCGTAGCGCTTGTATTCCATGTCGCGGCCGAGCTTTTCCGAGAAATGCTTGTGATAGGAAATGTCCATCGCGTCTAAGCCTTTTCCGCGTGGATATAGGCGACGGCTGCGCGCAGCGCCGCTTCGTCCTTGGAGCGCATCTGGTAGGCGTAATTTCCCATGGCGCGGCTGAAAACCTTTTCTATCGGCTGATGGTGGACGATCTTGTCGCGATGCGCGGCTAGCACGTCCTCATGGCTGTGCAAATAGTGGAGGTGGTGCTTACGGCTGGCATAGGCGGTGAAATACTTGCCCTCGTAGGGTCCGCCCGCGGCGTCCTTCACCACCATGTCGGCCCACGCCGCATAGACGTCGATGTCGAACGTGTAGTTGATCGCATCGGTCATCCAGGCGCCGGGCGGGCGCATATTGACTTCGAGTGCGATGACACGGTCCTTGGTCTCGAACAGCTCGATGTGGAAGAAACGCTCGCGCACGTCGAACGCTTTCAGGATCTTGCGGCCCGCCTCTTCCACCGCCGGGCGGATCCTGGGAAAGCAGGTGTAGCTCATGTGGCGGTCCTTGTTGACCACCTCCATGACGCTCTGGTCGTAGCGGTGGCTGGCGGCCAGCACCACCTCGCCGTCGCGGTTGACCAGCCCATCATAGGTGACCACCAGCCCTTCGATGAACTGCTCCATGACGAAGGTCACATCCTCGGGCTTGTCTCGGAAGAACTGGTCGAGCTCCTTGGCGTTGGAGATCTTGAAGGTGTTCGAGGCGCCCGAGCCCGAATCCGGCTTCACCACCACGGGGTAGCCGACGCGGCGGATGAAGGTCATGGCGCCTGCCCGGTCGGAGCATTTGCGCTGTGCGATGGTGTCGACGCCGCTCTTGCGGAAGAAGGCGCGCATGCGGCTCTTGCGCTTCAGATTCTTCACGAAGTCGAGCTTGGTGCCGTAGATGTTGAAGTCGGTGCGGATGTTGGCTTCCAGCTCCAGCCAATGCTCGTTGAGCGACTCGAAGCGGTCGATGCGGCCCCATTTGTGGATGAAATGGCCCATCGCCCGGAACACCGGATCGTAATCCTCCATGTCGGCGACGCGGTAGTATTCCGAAAGTGCCGCCTTCAGCTTGCCGTCCAGCGCCTCATAGGGCGCATCGCCGATGCCCAGCACCGTGGCGCCGGCCTTCTTCAGCCGGTCGCAGAAATCGGCGCCATTGGTGGGAAAATGCGGCGAGAAGAAAACGAAATTCATGGATAACCCCCTCGACGGCGAAGCATTGCGACCTCGGCCATTCGCAAGTTTGGCGCATTTGCCGCGCATGGGGAAGAGCGCTCGGGAGCGGTCGAAACGGCAGCCCACTTGCCTGTCCATGGCCGCTCCTGTAAGAAACCCGCCATGAACACGCGCCACACCTCCGTCGCTTCCCGTCCGACCGGCTTTGCCGGCGAGACCGTGCGCGCGCTGGCATCGACCCTGCTTCTTCTCGGCCTTATCGGCGATCGCCGGGTTCGCTGAAGGAGCGCCCGGCGGTCGAACCGCCGCTTACGCGCACGCTCCTTGGCCAGTTTCAAAATTGGCAATTCACATCAAGCGAACGAAAATCTGGTAAGGCGCAGCTCGCCCTAGAATCCGTCCGAAGACCGATCCGTGAGCCGCCGGGAGAACAAGACGATGAACGCACGAGAAGAGATCCGATCCGGCGACGCCGAAAGCGTAAAACGCGCGGCCGGCCATATGCCGGACGCCGCCCGCAAATACCAACCCTATCCGACCGTCGGCCTCACCGACCGCACCTGGCCCAACAAGGTCATCGACACGGCGCCGATCTGGTGTTCGGTCGACCTGCGCGACGGCAACCAGGCGCTGATCGATCCGATGGGCCATGAGCGCAAGGCGCGCATGTTCGCCCTGCTGCTCGACATGGGCTTCAAGGAGATCGAGATCGGTTTCCCCTCGGCCTCGCAGACCGACTTCGATTTCGCCCGCTGGTGCATCGAACAAGGCAATGTGCCGGCCGATGTCTCGCTGCAGGTGCTGGTTCAGTGCCGTCCCGAACTCATCACCCGCACCTTCGAGGCACTGGAGGGCGCCACCAATCCGATCGTGCATTTCTACAATTCGACCAGCGAGTTGCAGCGCCGCGTCGTCTTCGAGAAGGACGTCGGCGGCATCAAGCGCATCGCCACCGACGCGGCCAAGATGATCACCGACATGGCGGCCAAGGCCGGCGGCGGCTACCGCTTCGAATATTCGCCGGAGAGCTTTACCGGCACCGAACTCGAAGTCGCGCTGGAGATCTGCAACGCCGTCACCGAGATCGTGAAGCCGACGCCCGACAACAAGCTGATCATCAACCTGCCCTCGACGGTCGAGATGTCGACGCCCAACATCTATGCCGACCGCATCGAATGGATGTGCCGCAACCTCGACAACCGCGACAACCTGTTGATTTCGCTGCACCCGCACAATGATCGCGGCACCGGCATCGCCACCACCGAACTCGGCCTGATGGCGGGCGCGGACCGCGTCGAAGGCACGCTGTTCGGCAATGGCGAGCGCACCGGCAATGTCGACATCGTCACCCTGGCGCTCAACATGTACACGCAAGGCGTCGATCCCCAACTGGATTGCTCCGACATTAACCGGATGAAGGACGTCTACGAATATTCCAACCAGCTGAAGATCCCCGAGCGCCACCCTTACGTCGGCGAACTGGTCTACACCGCCTTTTCCGGCTCGCACCAGGACGCCATCAACAAGGGTATGAAGGCCTTGAAGAAGGCCAACACGCCGGTCTGGGAAGTGCCCTATCTGCCGATCGATCCGGCCGATGTCGGGCGCAGCTACGAGGCGATCATCCGCATCAACTCGCAGTCCGGCAAAGGTGGCATCGCCTATGTGCTGCAGGCCGACTACGGCCTCAATCTGCCGCGCAACCTGCAGATCGAGTTCAGCCAGGAGATCCAGGCGATCACCGACGCCGAAGGCAAGGAAGTGCCGGCCAAGCGCATCCATGACCGCTTCATCGAGACCTATGTCGACCAGCCCGGCGGTCGGATCAAATTCCTCGACCATCAAACCTATCCCGACACCGAGAAAAAGGGCCGGCGCGTGGTCGAGGCGGTTATCCTCGACAACGGCAAGGAGACGACCATCACCGGCTCCGGCACCGGCCCGATCGACGGTTTCGTCGATGCGCTGTCGCGCCATGTCGGCGTCGACATGTCAGTGCTCGATTATTCCGAGCATTCGCTCCAGCGCGGCTCGAACGCCTCGGCGATCTCCTATGTCGAGATGGAATATCCCGGCGGCAAGCTGTTCGGCGCCGGCATCAACACCAACATCGTTGCCGCCTCGCTGGAAGCCGTGGTTTCGGCCGCCAACCGCATCATCAGCCGCAAGGTCAGCTGATATTCTCCCGGGCGCCGTATGTCCGCGGCGCCCGGAAATCCCCCATCTGCCAGGGTAAATTCCGATTTTTTCGTGTTAACCATCGGTAATTATCTGGTGCGGTACGCGATCGCATAACATAAGCAAGCTTGTATGGACCTGCAGGCGCTATATGATTGCGCCTCAACCTGTGCCGACTTCGAGAGGATCGACACTTGCAGCATGCCACGCCTGCCGCCCCCGCAGTGCGCGAGACACTGGAGCGACTACTCGCCAGCGAAACGTTCGGACGCTCCGAGCGCGCGCGCAAGTTGCTGCGCTATCTTGTAGAGCGCGAGCAGGCCGGCGAAGCCGACAGGCTCAAGGGTTTCTCCATCGCCATGGACGTCTTCGGCAAGGACGGCGATTTCGATTCGTCGACCGATGCCGTGGTCCGGGTGCAGGCCGGCCGGCTGCGCGAACTTCTCCAGCATTATTTCGCCAATGAAGGCATAGCCGAACCGGTCCGCATCGCCATTCCGCGTGGCGGCTATGTGCCGTCCTATGAACTCAACGCCATACGCCTGCCGGTTGGGCAGGAGCCGGTGGCGCTGGCGCAGGCGGTAGCCGCCTTGCCCGGATCGCCTGAGCAGGCGGCTCCTGCCGCGGTTCCCGCGACGTCGGTGGCTCCGGAACCTGGGCCTTCGCTGGCGCGCCATCTGCAGTTCTTCTGGGTCGCCATGACGCTGGTCATCCTCATGCTGGGCATGCTCATCCTGCGCCAGGGCAGCGGCGCATTGCTTGCCAATAGCGATCCGGCGGCGGTGGTCGACACCGCAGGTGCGACGAGCAGCATCGCATCGCCATCGATGGAAGCCCTGCCCCTCGTCTACATCGCCGTGAAAGCCACCGGCCCCGAGGCAGGCCGCGTCGCTGCCTCGCTGCGCGCCGGGCTTGCCGGTTTCGACACCATCGACTTCATCGGCCGTGACGCCGACAGCAAGCGCGACCCGAGCACCGACCCGACCAGCTTCGTTTTCGATGTCCTGCCGGGACCGATGGCAGGTGACGTGACGCTCGAACTGCAGA
Source organism: Mesorhizobium sp. P2_E7 (assembly GCF_056403855.1). Classification (NCBI taxonomy): domain Bacteria; kingdom Pseudomonadati; phylum Pseudomonadota; class Alphaproteobacteria; order Hyphomicrobiales; family Phyllobacteriaceae; genus Mesorhizobium; species Mesorhizobium sp. P2_E7. The sequence continues at coordinate 2,735,320 of NZ_JBFUER010000001.1, forward strand.
GCGTGGCGACCGGCCGCGTGCTTTTGTCCCGCAATCTGACGGCCGCCGACAATGCACCTGGCGCCGTCGAGGATCGGATCGCCGCCATCCTCAGTTCGACCATTCCCGCCTCCGGCCCGCTCTACAGCTACATCGAACAGAACGGCATCCAGACCGGCCTGACGAGCTGCCTGATCCTCAACGACCGATACTATCTCGACCAGAGCACCAAGACACACGAGGCCGCCTATCGCTGCCTGGACAACCTCGCCAGCCAGAGTGCGAAATCGTCGCTGGTCTATTCGGAACTGGCCTCGCTGACCCTTGAGGCTGCCACCGATCATTACGCCTATCCGCCTGGCGCGACGGTCGAACAGGCGATGTCTTTTGCCCATCGCGCCATCCAGATGGGACCGACCAGCCCCTATGCGCACCGCGCATACGGTTACCTTTACTCACGCCTCGGCAACACCGAGGAAGCGATCCGCTGGATGCGCAAGGCCTATGAGCTCAACCCCTACGACCTCAGCATGGCTGCCGCTTACGGCTATGGCCTGATCTTCGCCGGCAAATATGCCGAGGGAACACCGATCCTGGCCCATGCCGTCGAGACCTTCAGCGGCCACCCGACATGGTGGGACTACGGACTCTTCGCCGGTCAATTCATGCTGGGCGACATGAACAAGGCCGCGATCGCCAGCGAGTCGCTGCGCACTACGGCGATGAAATCGCATTATCTGGCGGCGCGGGTGATCGGCGCCAAGGCCGCCGGCCGCGATCAGCTGGCGGCCAAGCTTCTCGACGAACTGAACACCAAGTTCCCGAAATTCGCGGCCGATCCGCGCGCAGCTTTCGCCGAGCGGAAATATCCCGCCGATCTGACCGAGCGGCTGGTCGAGGCGCTGCGCGCCGCGGGCCTCGGCAACGCCAGCTGATATCGGATCGCGAAAATTTTACTGGCCATCGGTCTGGACTGGGAGCAATCCAGCCTCAATTCGAAATTTCCTGTCCGATCTTGCAACAATCATACATTTTTCATGGTCTCATCCCTCTATGTCGCCGAGCGGGGCGCCGGGTCGAAGACGGTCGTCCTGCTGCATGGCTTAGGCGGTTGCCATGACATCTGGCGCGAGGTGACTGCGGCGCTGGCGCCCGACATCAGGACCTTGGCCTACGATCTTCCGGGACACGGGCTGTCACTCGATTTCCCGGGCAGCGGTCCGGCCAGGACAGCGGCGCGAGGCGTTCTCGCGGATCTAGCCGCGCGCGGGATAGGAAAGGTGCATGTCGCCGGTCATTCGATGGGCGGTGCGGTAGCTGCACTGATGGCATTGGCCGAGCCTGATAGGATAGCCTCGCTGACGCTTGTGGCGCCGGGTGGTGTTGGCCCGGAGATCAACGGACCGCTATTGCGCCGCTACGCCGCGGCGGCCGACAGGCGTGAAATCCGCGCCTGCCTTGCCGCCATGTCCGGACCGCAAAGCCCGCCTCCCGAACGCATCGTCAGCGTCCTGGCGGAAGGACGCCGTCGCCCCGGCCAATTGCGCAAGCTGATCGAGATCGCAGCCGTCATGACCAGGGACGAGCGGCAAGGCGTCATCCCTCGCGAACAGCTCGACACGCTCAGCATGCCGGTGCTGGTGGTTTGGGGGACGGACGATCCGGTGCTGCCCGTCACCCAGGCTGATGGCCTGCCGGCGCATTTTCATGTCCATCACGTGCTCGATGCCGGCCATATGCTGGTCGAGGAGGCGCCGGGCGTGGTCGCCCAGGCCTTGCGCCGGAACATGGCCCGCCGCGGTAGGCTTGCGCGTCCGACACTCGGCGCCGCGGCGAGCTGAACCTCGCTGGCTTCCGGCATCTCGCGAGTGCATTTTGCCGGCGGCTGTGTTAACTCGCTATTAACCATATATTAGCGAGGCATCATGAAGGACCCAGACGAGCAATTCACCTCTATAAACTCGTCGCGCAAACTGTCCGATGCCATTCGCGACGTGAAGAACGCTTTTGCCGACCGCGACGATGTCGTGGTCGACATGCGCGAGGCGCACAGGATGCGGCTCGATTTGCTTGCTGCCGAACTCACCCCGGTCTTTGCCGACGTACCCGCCGACATGGACAATTTCGACTTCGTCGTCTCCTCCGGCCTGCAGCCGCGGCTGTGGATCGACGCCGTCAGCCATGTCGCCATGGGGCGCGACCGCCGCACCTACCGCTTCCTCAGAGATACCCGCATCGGCCGCGTGGTGCTCGCCGAATCGACCGATATGAAACCGGTCGCCGATCAGGTTACGCGCTATGTGGCGGAGCGCATCGTCGAGCGTCAGCGTATGATGGAAGGCGGCGTCGAGCCGGCCGCTGCCGGCCTGAACCGCGCCACCGTGCGGGAAGCCGAACCACCCCTGCAAGCAGCCGCATCGGCCAAGCGCTGGTCGACCTTCCTGTCGGGCCTCGGCCTGGTCGCCGCCGGCGCGCTGGTTGGCCTTGCTGTGGCGGCCGCGCTGTTCTGGGATCGCCTGATGGCGATGAAGATCAGCTTCTGATCAGCGGTTGCGAGGCCTCGGCATCGACGCCGAGCTCGACCACCTGCAGGTCCGACGGCGGTATGGCCGGCCCTGTCAGGCCGCGTCGCGTCAGCCGGATCCGCCAGCTGCCCTTTTCGCCGTCCATATCGAGCAGGTTGTACTGCGCCGCCGGGTTCTTGCCGCCGGGCGACTGCCCGGCAGCGGCAACGCCGACGACCGGTATCCTGGCGCCGCGGCCGCCGATGAAGGACAGCGACGGCAGGTGCGAATGGCCGTGCAGCACAAGCTCGGCGCCGTACCGGTGAACGATCTTGTGGAAGCGCGAGATGCCGAACAGGCGCTTTTGCTGGGTGACGGCGCCGCGCACCGGCGGATGATGGATCATGATCACCCGCAACAGCCCGCGTTTGGCCGTGGCGTCGAGCACCGAGGCCAGCCTTTCCGCCTGTCCCTCGAGGAAGAAGCCATTGGCCATGAACGGCGCTGTGGCACGCGCCGTCGAAACGCCGATAAGCGCGACATTGCCGCGCACGCGCAGATAGGGAAAGGTGTTGCGGTCGATCGGCGCATTCACGCCGTCGCCGGTCATCCATGCTGCCCAGGAGCGGCAGACCTTGTCGAAGGCGCCCGGCACATAGGCGTCGTGATTGCCCGGCACCACCGAGACATCTTCCGGCGAGCCCAGCGTCTCCAGCCAGTGCTTGGCCATCTCGATCTCGCCATCCAGCGCCAGGTTGACCAGGTCGCCGGTAACGGTGAGGTGGTCGGGACCGCTCGCCTTCATGTCGGCGACGATGGTGTCGATGACGGCATCATGCATATGGCGGCGGCGGTTGCGCTGCCAGTTGACGTAACCGACCACGCGCTTGGACGCGAGTTCGCGATAGGTTACACCGGGAAGCGGCCCCAGATGGACATCGGAAATATGCGCGAGCCTGAACATCTTTCCTTCATAGGCGACGCGCCTCCGGCTTTCCACTCACTGTTTCCTGTCCGCTCGCGGTTTCGCCGATGACGGCGATATCGGACCCGGAGCAGGCGTTTCGCCAGACCGGCTGGGCGGGCCTCAGGGCAAGGCTGTTCCATCTCTATTTCGTGCTGCGGCGGCCAATGACGCTTGGCGTGCGCGGCCTGATCCATGACCGCGCGTCGAACTCCGTCTTCCTCATCCGCCACACCTATGTTCCGGGCTGGCAATTGCCGGGCGGCGGTGTCGAGGCAGGTGAGACGCTTGGCGAAGCGCTGGCGCGGGAACTGGCGGAGGAATGCAACATCGCGCTCACCGCCCCGCCGGTGCTGAAATCGATGCATTTCAACCGCCGCTCCAGCCGCCGCGACCATGTCGCTTTGTACCTGATCGAAAGTTTTAGCCAGACCGCGCCAAAACTGCCGGACCACGAGATCGCCGAAGCCGGCTTCTTCCCGCTCGACCGCTTGCCCGAAGGCACGACGCCGGCAACGCTGCGGCGGATTGGTGAGGTTTTTGGAGGCAACCCCGCGTCGCCCTATTGGTGAGCAGCGATTTATCTTGTCGTGAGGGGGCAAGCCGCTATTGTCACCTGAGCTCTGGGGAAAACTGAATGCCATCCGACAGGACCGAAGCCGTAAATCTGTGGCCCTATGTTGGGGTTTATATTTTTACGCAAGTGACACTTTACTTCGCTTGGCTTGGCTTTGGCTTCCTGATACCTGCTCCGAGCAGTGTTAACTCAGCCGCCAGCTTCGTTATTATATTTGCTTCGACATTTTTCGCCTACTCAGTGTTCATTCGGCGAAACGGAAGACTTTTTAGCCGAGGTGAGTATTGGAGAATGGTGCTCTTTTCAACAGCAGCAGCGTTAATGTTTTCAGCGGCATGTTTGCTGGTTTCAATTACAGTCGGCATCGCGCCCGATGTCGCCGGCATCCCTGCTGTCGCCTGGATCATAGTGTTTGTCGTGTTGGCGGCTTTTGGCTTTTGCCTCAATGCAGTCGGCTTCTCCAAATGGTTCGGCAAGGTCATGCTGAAGACGTTCAGTGCCAGACAGATCCAACTCGATACAGAACCCTTCAAATAGACAGATTGCCAACGGGCAGATTCACGCCGCCTTCCTGAACCGCGCCCGATCATGCGGCGCGGCGTAGTCCAGCTCCGGCCCGACCGGCACAATGCGCGTCGGGTTGATGCTTTCGTGGCTGCCGTAATAATGCGTCTTGATGTGGTGCAGGTTGACCGTGCCGGCGACGCCGGGCACCTGGTAGAGATCGCGCAGATAGTTCGACAGGTTCGGATAGTCGGCGATGCGGCGCAGATTGCATTTGAAATGGCCGACATAGACCGGGTCGAACCGCACCAGCGTGGTGAACAGCCGCCAGTCGGCCTCGGTGATGCGCTCGCCGGTGAGATAGCGCTGTTTTGACAGCCTCTCCTCCAGCGTGTCGAGCGCCGAGAACAGCTCGCCAAAGGCTTCTTCATAGGCTGCTTGCGTGGTGGCGAAGCCGGCGCGGTAGACGCCATTGTTGATGGCCGGAAAGACCAGCGCATTGACCTTGTCGATCTCGCCGCGCAGCGCCGGTGGACAGAAATCGATGCTCGCATCGCCCCATTCGTCGAAGGCGGAATTGAGCATGCGGATGATCTCTGAGGATTCGTTGGAGACGATGGTCTGTTCTTTTTTGTCCCACAGCACCGGCACCGACACCCGGCCCGAATAGGCGGGATCGGCTTTGGTGTAGATCTGATGCAGGAAATCGAGACCGTTGACCCTGTCGCCGGTGGCGCCGTCTTCGGCCAGAAAAGTCCAACCGTCGGCGCCGAGGAAATGGTGGACGACCGAGACCGAGATGACGCCCTCGAGCTTCTTCAGAACGCGAAAGATCAGCGTGCGGTGCGCCCACGGACAGGCGAGCGAGACGTAAAGATGATAGCGGCCGGGTTCGGCCTTGAAGCCGCGCGTGCGGCCTTCGGCCGGCGCGCCATCACGCGTGATCCAGTCACGCCACTGCGTCTCGGCGCGGATGAACCTGCCGCCGCTATCGACTTTGACCGGGCGGTCCTGCCATTTGCCTTCGACCAGCAAACCCATGCGAAATCTCCTTGCCTGCTTTGGCCAATGTAGGCGCAAAGCGACAATGTCGAAGTCGTCATCTGCTGAACAGAGCGTCACTCGTCCGAAATGCCTGATAAAAGCGACCGATTGCAGCGGCTGAAAAATGATGCTAGCGGACATTCCGCATGCTCGACTTTGCCTTGATACGGTTTGACCGACGACGAAAGGGCGCCCGCGCTTGAAGCGCTGACTGGCGAACGCTGCCGCTTGCAGCAACCTTCCTCGTATATCGGACCGCGAAGACCATGAGCCTTGCCGACGTGAAATACCTGCCGGAAACTCCGGTGCACGACCCCGAAATCGAAGCCATCAACGACGAAGCCTTCGGGCCCGGCCGCTTCGTGCTGGCCGCCTACAAGATCCGCGAGGCCGGCGGCCACGAACGCTCGCTGTCCTTCGTCGCCGTCGACGGCGACATCGTCGTCGCTTCGGTGCGCATGACCCGCATCGCCGCCGGCGCCGGCCGTGCGCTGATGCTCGGGCCGCTTGCCGTGCGCCCTGCCTTCAAAAATCTCGGCATTGGCCGCCGGCTGGTGGCCATCGCGCTGGAGGCGGCCGCCAAGGCCGGCGCGCCGGCGGTGATCCTTGTCGGCGACGAGCCCTATTACGGCCCGCTCGGCTTCAGGAAGATCCCGCGGGGCCAGATTTCCATGCCACGCCCGGTCGACCTCGACCGGCTGCTGTCGCACGAGATCGTACCCGGTGCCGTGGCGCGGCTCTCCGGCGAGGTCTGCCATGCCAGCTTTGCCAGGATTGCCGAGAACATCCCGGCGATGGCCTGATTCCAGTCGATCGAGGCTCTCGATTGACTGGTCAGGTTGCACCATGGCGGCGACCTCCGTAGCATGACCCGCAAAAGAGGGAGGACGCGGCATGAACTCGAACGGCCAGATTGCGATCGTAACCGGCGGCGGCTCCGGCCTCGGCGAGGCAACCGCCCGCGCGCTGGCCGACAAGGGCGCGCGCGTTGCCATTTTCGATATCGGCATCGACCGGGCGGCGAAGGTGGCGGGCGATATTGGCGGCACCGCCATCCAGTGTGACGTCAGCAGCGCCGACAGCGGTGCAGCAGCGGTCGCCGAAGTGGAAAAAAGGCTTGGCCCCGCACGCATCCTGGTCAATTGCGCCGGCATCGCCATCGGCGTGAAAACCATTGGCAAGGATGGCCCGCACCCGCTCGACCAGTACCGCAAGGTGATCGAGATCAATCTCATCGGCACCTTCAACATGATCCGCCTCGTCGCCGACCGGGCCGCCAAGCTTGAGCCGCTGCAAGGCGGCGAGCGCGGCGTCATCGTCAACACGGCATCGGTCGCCGCCTATGACGGCCAGATCGGCCAGGCCGCCTATGCCGCCTCCAAGGGCGGTGTCGTCGGCATGACGCTGCCGGTCGCGCGCGATCTCGCACGCTCCGGCATTCGCGTCTGCACCATCGCGCCTGGCATCTTCAAGACGCCGATGATGGCCGGCATGCCGCAGGAGGTGCAGGATTCGCTTGGTGCAGCCGTGCCCTTCCCGTCCCGCCTGGGCGAACCGTCCGAATATGCCGCCCTGGCGCTCCATATCATCGAGAACCAGATGCTCAACGGCGAGACCATCCGCCTCGACGGGGCGATCCGCATGGCGCCGAAATAGACGGCCATGGCGGCCGGCGCAGCCGCAGTGAAGACCGGCCCCCTTGCCGGCCTCAAAATCATCGAGATGGCCGGGCTCGGCCCGGTGCCGCTGGCCGGGTTGGTGCTGTCTGAAATGGGCGCCGAGGTGCTGCGCATCGAGCGGGCCGGTGCGGAACAACCCATGCTGCCGCTCTCCGATGCGCACAATCTCGACCGTCACGGCCGTTCCATCCTGCGCGTCGACCTCAAGCAAGAGCAAGGCATCGAAATGGTGCTGGGTCTCGTCGAGAAAGCCGATCTGCTGGTCGAGGGTTTTCGCCCCGGGGTCATGGAGCGGCTCGGTCTCGGTCCGGATGCGGCACTGGCCCGCAACCCGGCGCTGATCTACGGCCGCATGACCGGCTTTGGCCAGGACGGGCCGCTGGCTGGCCGCGCCGGCCACGACATCACCTACCTCGCCTATTCCGGTGTGCTGCATGCCATCGGTCGGGAGGACGGCCGGCCGGTGCCACCGCTGAACCTGATCGCCGACAATGGCGGCGGCGCCATGATGTTGATCGCCGGCGTGCTCGCCGCGCTGTTCGAGCGTTCGCGCTCCGGCAAGGGCCAGGTGGTTGACGCGGCGATGGTCGAAGGCGCTTCGATGCTGGCAGCGCCCATACACGCCTTCATGGCGGCCGGCCTGTGGAGCGACCGGCGCGGCGCGAACCTGCTCGATTCCGGTGCGCCCTTCTACGACACCTATGAGACGGCGGACGGACGCCATGTCGCGGTCGGTTGCCTTGAGCCGCGCTTCTTCGCCGAATTCGCAAACCTGCTGCCGCTCAGTGAGCATTTTGTCCGCGGCCAGTACGACAAGGCGCTGTGGCCGGAGATGCGCGCCGCCATTGCCGGCCGGTTCCGGCAAAAGACACGCGACGACTGGGCCGGGCTGTTTGAGGAGACCGACGCCTGCGTTGCGCCGGTCTTGTCACTGACAGAGGCCGGGAATCACCCGCATATCAGCGCTCGTCACGCATTTGTGAAGACGGGCGCGTTCGAGCGACCGGCGCCCGCGCCGCGCTTCTCGGGCTCGCAACCGTCGCTCGCCGCCACACCGGTCGACGAAGACCAGCGGCCGCAAATCGTGCTGGCGCGCTTCGGCTTTTCGGCGGATGAGATCAAAGCGCTTGTCAAATCCGGTCTGATTGGCCAATAACTGGACGACTAAAATCAACTTAACCCGGTGAGCATCTTGGACCAGCCGAAGAAGGACGTCATTCGCGCGACGGACGCCGAGGCGACCAGGTTGGCTGCGACGCTGATCCGCAGCGCCCGTTTCGGCGCCTTGGCAGTGATCGAACCCAAAACCGGCTCGCCGCTGGCCTCCCGGGTCGGTGTCGCCACCGACATTGATGGCGCGCCGCTGATCCTTGTCTCGGCGTTGTCCGCCCACACCGGCGCGATCCTTGCCGACCCACGCTGCTCGCTGCTTGTCGGCGAGCCCGGCAAGGGCGATCCGCTGGCGCATCCCAGGGTTACGCTGGTTTGCCGGGCGCAGCCGCTTGAGCGCGGCTCGAGCGCGCATGTCCGCGCCGAGCGGCGCTATCTCAACCGCAATCCCAAGGCAAAGCTGTATTCCGGGCTCGGCGATTTTTCGATCTTCCGCCTCGAGCCGCAGCGCGCCAGCCTCAATGGCGGTTTCGGCAAGGCCTATCTGCTGGAACGTGCCGATCTCATCACCGATGGACCGATCGTCGACGAGCTGGCGGCCAGCGAACAGTCAGCCCTCGACCACATGAACGCCGACCACCTCGACGCAATCGCCGTCTATGCCCGTCATTTTGCCAAGGCCGACGGTGATGGCTGGACCATGACCGGCTTCGATGCCGAGGGCATGGACTTGGCATCGGGCGACGCCGTTTGCAGGGTCTATTTCCCGCAACCATTGAAGACAGCGCGTGACCTGCGGCCGGTTCTGGTCGACATGGCCAAGGCCGGACGTGCGCCGGCTACGCAGGGTTACCAAGGATAATCGTCATGAATCAAAAGCATGTCTTGAGATTTGGGCGAAATGATCTACGATTCAGGTAGCGCTGAATCAGCAGCGTGCATCCACAGCTGAATTATAGCACCCAACGCTATTTGCCCCCATAGCGTTCGGATGAGCAGGGAAACATGGGGCATCGATGGTCTCGACCAAATTAATCGCCAATGCCGAATCGGCGGCGACATTTCTGACCCTTATGGGCAACGAAAAGCGGCTTTTGATCATGAGCCATCTGACCGACGGTGAAATGTCGGTCGGTGCCATCGCCGAAAAGGTGGTGCTCAGCCAGTCCGCTTTGTCGCAACATCTGGCCAAGCTCAGGGCGCTCGACCTTGTCGAGACCCGCCGCGACCGGCAGATGATCTACTATTCGTGCAAGTCGGACGCCGTGCGCGATCTCTTGCGCATGCTGGACGGCATTTTCGGCGCCGGCGATTTGTCCCAGATGGCAACACGTCTGCGCCGCGCCGGGACTTGACCTGCGGCTCCGATCGCTCCTTACCTCGCTGACGATTTTCGCCGGCCGAGGTAATGATGGATCCAATCCAGATCGACGACGCGCGCGATCCGCGGGTCGCCGCCTATCTCGACATCCGCGAACGCGATCTCACCGGCCGCCATGGCCGGTTCGTCGCCGAAGGCAAGGTGGTGCTGGACGTCCTGCTGTCGGCCGGACGCTTCGCCGCCGAGTCGGTCCTGGTTCTTGAAAACCGGCTGGCCGGGCTCGACGACATCTTGCGCAAGGCCCCTGCCGACCTGCCGGTTTACGTCGCGACAAGCGACATCATGGACAGGATCGCCGGCTTCCACATGCACCGCGGCATATTGGCGATCGGCAGCAAGGGCACCGCGCTGCCCGCCGAAGCCTTGCTGGAAACCTTGCCTGCGAGCGCGTTGATCGTCGTGCTCGTCGGCATCGCCAACCACGACAATATGGGGTCGATCTTCCGCAACGCCGCCGCCTTCGGCGCCGATGCCGTATTTCTCGACGCGACCTGCTGCGATCCGCTGTACCGCAAGGCGATCCGTGTCTCCGTCGGCGCGGCGCTGAAGGTTCCCTTTGCATCGTTTGAGGACACGACCGGTTTCATCACCGCGTTCGGCCGGCTGGGCTTCAGCCAGTTTGCGCTGTCGCCACGTGGCGCGGCCGATATTCGCGACGCAGAGAGGACGAACCGGCTGGCGCTCTACCTCGGCACCGAAGGGGAAGGCCTGCCCGAAAGCCTGCTTGCTCGCCTGCAGACCGTGCGGATCGGCATGGCGCAAGGCTTCGACAGCCTCAATGTCGCCGCCGCCTCAGCGATTGCGCTGCATCATTTTTCGCGCTGATGCGCCTCGGCCGGCGGTCAGAGCCAATCTGATCGAAGGTTGAGCTGGTTTCGGGACAACGCGCGTGGTGCCGGCCTCGCTCGGCGCGGCCTCGATCCTGAAAGTCTCGACGTCGTCGGTCAACGGTATCGGAGCGCCGGTCGCCCCGCGATCTCTTACCGTCTTCTCGAACAGCGACGCCACAGCGTCCAACACCTCAAAAAGCAACGGATGAAAGTGCCAGAGCAGGAGCGACGAGATGACAAGCACGCCATAGACCATCATGACGTTAGACATGGGAATGGCCTGTTATGGGCGCAAGCCAGCGCCCTCGCCGTTCAACTCGGCAAATCTGCCCTCTGCAGCGCCCGGACGCGATCGGCGAGGCTGACGGTTCCCGATCGCGCTTCCTGCGGCGCCGCCAATGCCTTGGCGATCGGCGAATCCGGTCCTTCGAGCTTGGCCGTGAGGCTGACGACCTCCGCCGCCAGAGTGTTCATCTGTTCGCGCAACGCATCGCTGGCATCATTGCCATTAATAATGGGCTTCGCGACTCCAGCAGCGCCGAGCTCCGTCTTCAACCGCTTGTTCTCCCGCGCCAGGGTCGTCAGCCTGGCTTCCAGTCGCTCGCGATCGCCTTCGAGCTTGGCGAGCACCTTGTCGACCTCATCGTTCCTCGCGGGGACATTGTCCTGAACACCAGTCAGACCAGCAGCCACGGCGCCTCCCCCTGCCTCGCCCTTTAGCCGTTCGCGAAGCCGGGCCAGGTCCTTTTCGCGGCGATCGAGCTTGTCCTCGCGATCGGCAAGCGTGGCGAGCAGGCGCTCGAGCTTCTTCTCGAGGTCGGCGGTTCTCTTCTTCTCGGCCTTCAGCACGTCGCGCGTGGCCTTGCCCTCGGCGACGACTTCCTGATGGCGCTTGTCGGCTTCCTTGCGCTGGCCGCGCAGCACCGAAATGTCGTTGGCAAGCTTTTCCAGCTCGGATTCGCGCGCCACCAGTTCGATCTGGCGGTTGCTGGAGGAGAAGGAAGCGTCGTCATACATGTGCTCAAGCTTTTCGAGCTCAAGCGCGCGCTTTTCCATCAAGCGCTCGGCTTGTACGAGCTTGTCCGTCAGCTGCTGTATCTGCTGCTCGCGATGCAGGAGCAGTTCGTTTTTTTCGCCGAGCTCCGAAAGCGCCTGCTTCTTGTCCTTGCGCTCGACCGCCAAGCCTTTCAGCGCCTCGCGCCCGCGACTGATCTCGACGAGCTGCTCATTGGCCTGCTCACGCAGCGTCTTGACGCTCATTTCGAGCCGGCGCGTCGTCATGGCGAACTCGGCCCGCACGCTGTCCTTGTCGGCCTGGATCTCCTCCAGCGTTCGGGGCACAGACGCCTCGACGCGCTTGCGTGTCAGCGCGACCGCTCGCCGCCAGATGGCCGGCGCAACCAGCAGCGCCAGAAAGCCGGCGCACAGAAAGCCGAGGGCGAAGAACAGGATCGACTGGACCAAGGTGACTACCCGTTACGGGCGGGCCGCTATTCGGCAACCGCCAAGTCTGGACTTTGCCACGTTCGCATGACGCAAATCCAGCGCTGCGGCAAGAGTATGCCGCAGGTTCGGCTTGTGACCTCACAAAATGCGCTCGATGGCATGATCTCGGGCTGAGGGCATGTTGAGATTCAGGTCAGGCCGAGCCGAGAATGGCTGATACCTGCGCTTCCGGTACTCACGGACCAATGTCCGCTCCGTTCCGGTTCTCGGTATCAACCATTCTCGGCTCGGCCTGACCTGAATATCAATATGCCCGATCAGAAGGGGTTCCAGGTCGGCCTCTGCGTCAGCTTCAGATAGCCGAGATTGACGCCAAGCCGCGCGCCGACGCCGGTGCGGATCGGCACCAGCAGCACCCTGTTGTTCTGCAGCACGTTGAAGCCGACGCCGGCCACGACATAGGCAGAACCGGCAACGCCGCCGAACCGGTTATAGAGATTGCTGACGTCGTCGAGATTGTAGACGAGCATCATCACCCGCGATCCCTCGCCGCCGAAATCCCAGCCGAGCGACGGACCTTGCCAGAACACCTTATGGTCGCCGGCATTCTTGGTGTAGAGCGTGCCTTCGCCATAGGTCAGGCCGCCGATCACCGCGCCGGAACCCTCTTCGCCGAGCAGATAGCCATTGGGCAGGCCGTAGGAGGCAAAAATCTTCTCGACGACGGTGGCGAGACCGCCCGACGTCGCGCCGAAGAACTTGTGGCCGGAATCGACGATCTCCTGAGCGGTGTATTCCTGCGCCCGCGACGCAGAGGTTGAAAAGGCGAGAGCGCCCATGAGGGCAATCGCCATGAAGAAGACACGGACAAAGGTCCGGTCGTAGAATCGGGAAACCATGCTTCCAATCTCCGTCAGGGAGCACTTTCGCCGACGCCTCGCACCCCGCACGGCTCTTTAGGCGGCCGTTAAGGATGACTGTTACGGGCAAACTATGCCGTAATCCTTTTTCAACCATTAACCTCCCACATGAACATGGCGGTTCGAAGGCTGTTCTGACCGTCTGCGCGGGCTCCCATCCTGTGTAAACTCGCCATTTTTGCTAACGAGAATTGTGGATTTGTTGCTGCACGCCCGGGCGCTGTGTATTCAGAAGCGCTGGGGAAAGGGCGTGATTCGGGTGGGTAAGGCGCGGCTGACGGTCGCGTGGCCACCAGGACGTGAATTTTTAGCAGGGATTTTCGCCGATGGCCGAGCTTTTCTCTCTCTCCGCACCAGATCTCGCAGCGCTGTTGTGCAGCCGTGTCTGCCACGACATCATTTCGCCGGTGGGAGCCATCAACAACGGCCTTGAACTCCTCGACGAGGGCGGCGCCGACGAAGACGCCATGAAGCTGATTCGCCAGAGCGCCAGAAACGCATCGGCCCGCCTGCAATTCGCCCGCATCGCCTTCGGCGCCGCCGGTTCGGCCGGCATGATGATCGACACCGGCGACGCCGAGTCGGTCGCCATCGCTTTCCTGAAGAACGAGAAGCCGGACCTGGTCTGGAACGGGATTCGCGCCCTGCTGCCGAAAAACAAGGTCAAGCTGCTGCTCAATTTGCTGCTCGTCGCCAACGCCGCCATCCCACGCGGCGGCAAGCTTGTGGTCACGCTGGAAAGCCTCGACACCGAGCCGCGCTTCGCGCTTGCCGCCAGTGGTCCGATGCTGCGCGTGCCGCCGAAATTCCTCGAACTGCATTCCGGCAACAAGCCCGAGGAGCCGATCGACGCTCATTCGGTCCAACCCTACTACACGCTGCTCTTGGCGCGTGAGGCCAACATGACGATCTCGATCCACGCTACCGCCGAAGAGATCGTGCTGTCCGCGGCCTGACGATCCGTGGCCGTTTGCCGGCTCGACCGACAGCCAAGAACAAACCAAGTATTTTTCGCCACTGATATTTGCGGGCTTGGCCGAAATTCAGAACAGCCAAGTTTCATCGCCTGTGGCGCGTCCGCGGGCACGGGCGCGCAAACGACATTTTTGCAAAAACTTTACCTAACGGCTTTTCGGCTTCTTTACCAGATCGGCCTAAGATGCATTCCGATACCCCGGATGCCGCCGGTTCGCCCCAAGGCAAAGAGGACCCGGAAATGAAGCGCTGCATGTTTGTCGACGATTCAAGTGTGATCAGGAAGGTCGCAAAACGGATTCTTGGCGGCTCCGACATGATTGTGATCGAAGCGGCCACCGGACTTGACGCGGTCGAGATGTGCGCCGCCGAAATGCCCGATGTCATTGTCGTCGACGGCGCCCTGCCCGACATGCAGGCGGTCGATGTCATCCGCCAGGTCCGCGCCATGGAAAGCGCGATCAAGCCGCAGATCCTGATTTCGCTGGTCGAGGTCGATGTCGCCTCGATCATGAAGGCAAAGCGTGCCGGCGCCCAGGGCTATCTCTTGAAGCCGTTCAATCGGCCGCAACTGCTCGAACGCTTTCGTACCCTGAAGATCGCCGCCTGATTCGGGTCGAGGTCGAACGGAAGGGACAGCAAAAAAACCCGGCCTGAGCCGGGTTTTTTGCATTGAATTCAATCAGATGGTGTTCGCTCAGGCGCTGACGCGGATGTCTTCCGGCTCGCGCAGCACATAGCCGCGGCCCCAGACCGTTTCGATGTAGTTCTGGCCACCGGACGCAGCGTCGAGCTTCTTGCGCAGCTTGCAGATGAAGACGTCGATGATCTTCAATTCCGGTTCGTCCATACCGCCATAGAGGTGGTTGAGGAACATTTCCTTGGTCAGCGTGGTGCCCTTGCGCAGCGAGAGCAGCTCCAGCATCTGGTATTCCTTGCCGGTCAGATGCACGCGCTGGCCACCGACTTCGACGGTCTTGGCATCGAGATTGACCACCAGGTCGCCGGTGGTGATGACCGACTGAGCATGGCCCTTGGAGCGGCGCACGATGGCGTGGATGCGGGCGACCAGTTCGTCCTTGTGGAACGGCTTGGTCATATAGTCGTCGGCGCCGAAGCCGAGGCCGCGCACCTTGTCCTCGATGCCGGCCATGCCGGACAGGATCAGGATTGGCGTCTTCACCTTGGAGAGGCGAAGTGTCCGCAAGACCTCGTAGCCTGACATGTCGGGAAGGTTGAGATCGAGAAGAATGATATCGTAATCATAAAGTTTACCGAGATCGACACCTTCTTCGCCGAGGTCGGTCGTATAAACATTAAAACTTTCGGATTTGAGCATCAGCTCGATGCTCTGAGCGGTTGCACTGTCGTCTTCTATCAGCAGAACGCGCATTTCATTCCCCTTTTCTGCCGCCGGACCATGTCACGACCCATCCGGGACCGGAGCAGTGATTGCCTGAACAGAAGGCTGCCATCGAATGGTTAACAAAACCTAATTCCGCACCCAGGACGGTACCAGATTTTTTAACCGCTTTCTACACCCTCTTGAATCTAATGATGAATCACAGAACCAAATCGCTAATGCAACACATTAATAAGTCGGACTAAGTGACTCAAGGGACTCGCTGGCCGGCTTCCGTATCGGGAGCCGGAATTTTTACCCGGCCTTAAGTCCTCGCCCTTATGATTAACAATGCCCGTAAACGAATGGTTACCGCCGGCAAAAAACTTTAGGAATTTGTTTCCCATAGTTCGGGGAATGCCGGTGGATACGGGTGGCGCCAGGCCCTGGCGGGCGGATTGGACGATATGTGCAGGTGTGCGTTTGCGGGAGTACCGAATCATGAAGTCACGTGAAAACCTCGTTCGGCTGAAGCAGTTTCAGGTGAATGAGAAGCGGCGGCAGCTGCTGCAGCTCGACATGATGATCGCCGAGTTCGAGCGCATGGCCGTTGAACTGGAGCTTCAGATCACCGCTGAAGAGAAGAAGGCCGGCATCACCGACATCAATCATTTTGCCTATCCGACCTTCGCCAAGGCGGCGCGTCTGCGCCGCGACAACCTCAGAAACTCGCAAAGCGACCTCGCCCAGCAGCGAAGCGCTGCCGAATCATTACTCGGCGAAGCTGAAGCGGAGCTTTCCAAGGCCGAAATGCTGGAATCGCGTGACACCAAGATCCGCGATGCGGAACTCGGCGGCCGCAGCGCCATGATCGGCTGAAGACCGGGTTCGACCCAGCCGGCGCCGACTGACGCCGTGCTTTGCGTGTAGCCGCGCCAAAAGGCTCGAGCGCTGCTGATCTGGCCGCAAGGCGGCCGCAGCCTCACACCTGTGCCTGCAATTCCCCATCCTGGATCGCAGCCGCCCTTGCCCGCGCCTCCTTGATGTCGGGCACATGCTCTTCCGACCAGGACCGTATCTGGGTGAGCAGCCCCGCCAGGTTCTGGCCAAGTTCGGTCAATTCATATTCGACCCGCGGCGGAATCACTGGAAAGATCTCGCGCCGCACCAGCCCGTCGCGCTCGAGAATGCGCAGCGTCTGCGTCAGCATTTTGGGCGTGATGCCTTCCAGCCTGCGCGCCAGTTCGCCATTGCGCATCCGGCCGCGGCGCAATGCGCAAACCACCAGATAGACCCATTTGCTGGCCAGCATTTCGAGCACGGCGTGTGAAGGGCACGTCCGCTGGAACGCATCATAGCCGAAGCCACAATCATTGTCACTATCCATGGGGTACCTATATATAGAAAAGGTACATACTAGACAAGAGAATATTACTATCCAAATGATAGCGGCATAAAGAACCCAATCAGGAGAGATATCCCATGCGTGCCGTTGTCCAGAATTCCGTCGGCGAACCCGACGTGCTCGTCATCGCCGATCGTCCAACCCCTTCGCCCAAGTCAGGCGAAGTGCTCGTTCGCGTCCACGCAGCCGGCATCAATCCGGTCGATGGTGCGGTGCGCGCCGGCTATTATCCATTGCTGGGCGAGCCGCCCTTCACCCTTGGCTGGGATATTTCAGGCACGATCGAGGCGGTTGGCCCGGGCGTCAACGGCGGCCTCAAGGTCGGTGACGCCGTGTTCGGCATGCCGCGTTTTCCTAAGCAGGCCGCGGCCTATGCGGAACTTGCCGTCACCCCGGTCGATGAAATCGCACCGAAGCCGCAAGGCATCGACCACAATCAGGCCGGCGCGCTGCCGCTGGCCGGGCTGACCGCCTGGCAAGGCCTTGTCCGCCATGGTGGGCTGAAGCACGGGCAGCGCGTGCTGATCCATGCCGCGGCCGGCGGCGTCGGGCATCTGGCGGTGCAGATCGCCAAGGCGCGAGGCGCCTATGTCATCGCCACCGCCAGCCCGGGAAAACTCGATTTCGTCCGCTCGCTCGGCGCCGACGAGGTCATCGACTACACCAAGGGCGATTTTGCCGCCGAGGTCGGCGACCTCGATCTGGTGCTGGACCCGATGGGCGGCGACCATGCCGACCAATCGCTGACAGTCCTGAAGGATGGTGGCGTCCTGGTGTCGCTGCTCAACGTCCACGACACCACCCGGGCCAAGGCTGCGGCGCGAAACATCCGCGTCGAGCGCATGTCCGTGGTGCCTGACCGCGAAGGCCTCGTTGAGCTTGGCAAACTGGTCGATGCGGGAAAGCTCACTGTCCATGTGGCAAAGGCTTTTCCGCTCGAACAGGCAGGCGCGGCGCACGCCTTTCTCGCCACCAGGCCGATCGGCAAGGTGGTGCTGACGGTCTGAAACAGGCCTTAAGACAGGCAAAAGGGCGCGGTTACCGCGCCCTTTTCTGTTGAGATCCTGGCTCTAGTGCCGGTATTGCTGGATGCGCGTCGTGCGCAGCCCGGCAAGGCCGTATTCGTCGATCGACGCTTGCCAGGACAGGAATTCCTCGGTGGTCAGCTTGTAGCGCTGGCATGCCTCGTCGAGGCTCAAAAGCCCGCCGCGAACCGCAGCAACCACTTCCGCCTTACGCCGGATAACCCAGCGACGTGTATTCGTCGGCGGCAGATCGGCAATCGTAAGAGGGCTGCCGTCAGGCCCGATAACATATTTGACTCGCGGTCTAACAAGATCGGTCATCGTACTCTCTACAAAAAACTCAAAGACCCAATCCCCACCACATTACCGCCACAGCTTTAAAAATTGCCTAAGCGAACCCTAATGACTAGGTAAGGATCATGAACGCCGCGTTAGTCTTTTCGTCGGCATTTGAGTGAACGGCCGGGAGACGCGCAATTTTCCCGCGAAATCGGCGCTGCCGCAAAGCTGGCGCCGTTGATGTGGTTGACCTATATTCGCGCCACTGCCATTGAAGCGCCGCGCAGAACGAAAGAACCATGAACAGCCTCGACCTTCCCGCCAGCCCGCAAAACACCCGCGTCGTCGTCGCCATGTCGGGCGGCGTAGATTCGTCCGTCGTCGCGGGCCTTTTGAAGCGCGAGGGCTATGATGTCGTCGGCGTCACGCTGCAGCTCTACGACCATGGCGCGGCAACCCACCGCGCCGGCTCGTGCTGCGCCGGCCAGGACATTGACGACGCCCGCCGTGTTTCCGAGACATTGGACATCCCGCATTACGTGCTCGACTATGAAGAGCGCTTCCGCAAGGCGGTCATCGATCCCTTCGCCGAGAGCTACGTCGCCGGCGAGACGCCGATCCCGTGCGTGTCCTGCAATCAGACGGTGAAGTTCGCCGATCTGCTGGCCACCGCCAAGGACCTTGGCGCCGACGCGCTCGCCACCGGCCACTACATCCGCTCCGGCGCCAATGGCGTCCACCGCGCGCTCTACCGCCCGGTCGACGCCGACCGCGACCAGAGCTACTTCCTGTTTGCCACCACGCAGGCGCAGATCGACTACCTGCGCTTTCCGCTCGGCGGCCTGTCGAAGCCTGCGGTGCGCGCCATTGCCGAAGAGATGGGGCTGACCGTCGCCGCCAAGCAGGACAGCCAGGACATCTGCTTCGTGCCGCAGGGCAAATATTCCGACATCATCGCCAAGCTGAAGCCGGCTGCCGCCAATCCGGGCGACATCGTCCACATCGACGGCCGCGTGCTTGGCCGCCATGACGGCATATTGCGCTACACGATCGGCCAGCGCCGCGGCATCGGCATCGCGTCTGGCGAGCCGCTTTATGTCGTCCATCTCGATGCCGACCGGGCCCGCGTCATTGTCGGCCCGCGCGAGGCGCTGGAGACGCACAAGATCTACCTGCGCAACATGAACTGGCTGGGCGATCGCTCGCTGTCGGACATCCCGGCGGCCGGCATGGAGCTGTTTGCCAAGGTCCGCTCGACGCGGCCGCCGCGGCCGGCCGTGCTGCATCACCGCGCCGGCGCGACATGGGTGGAGTTGGTCGACGGCGAGTCCGGCATCGCGCCCGGGCAGGCCTGCGTGCTCTATTCCGATGACGGCAACGAGGCCCGCGTCTTCGGCGGCGGCTTCATCGAACGCTCCGAGCGCGGCGCCGAGGCCGAAGCCATGCTGACCCGGCTCGCCGCCCGTCCGGCACAGGTTCCCGCGGAATAGGTTCTGCCCTCTCAGAGGCCGTTTCGAAATTCGCTCTGGCGAGTCATATGGTGGTGGTTTCGAGAACCGGAGCGGAGCGGACATTCGGGTCCGTGAGCACCGGAAGCGCAGAAAACGCCATCAGATGGCCGCCGGAGTAGACCGGTCTCGGTCTCAGGACTTGGTGTGGGTGACCGTGCCCGCGGTCAGGATGCGCAGCACCCTGATGGCTTCCTCGCCGCTGGTGCGCGGCTCGGCCCGCGTCTCGATGCACTGGATGAAGTGCTCCAGCTCGCGCGTCAGCGGCATGCCCTGGCCGACCGCGACATAGGACGGCTCGTTGGTGGTGAAGGCCCACTGGCCGCTGTCTTGCCACACCGCGTGACGATAGACGGCAAGCTTGCGCTCCCACGGCTCGACATCGTCGAACACCGCCATCGCCTTGGTGCCGACCACGGTCAGCCGCCGCTCGCGGTAAGGGTTGAGCCGCGAGGTGAAGAGATGGCTGCGCAATCCGTTGGGAAAGCGCATATGCAGATGCGCAAAGTCGCTGAGATTGTCGAGCAGTGCCGCTCCCTCACCCCTGACCTCGATCGGCTCGGTGCCGGTGATGGCCAGGATCATCGACAGATCGTGCGGCGCCAGATCCCACAGCGCATCGTTTTCGGTGTGGAATTTACCGAGGCCGAGGCGATGCGAATGAATGTAGCGGACTTCGCCGAGCTCGCCATTGTCGATCAGCGCCTTCAGCGTCTCGAAGGCGGGATGGAAGCGCAGGACATGGCCGACCATGAACACGCGGCCATTGTCCTTTGCCGCCTGCACGGCACGCTCAGCGTCGGGCACCGTCAGCGCAATCGGCTTTTCCACCAGCACATCCTTGCCGGCTTCAGCGGCGCGGACGGCGAGATCGGCATGGAATTGCGGCGGCAGCGCCATGACGATGGCGTCGATATCGTCACGCACGAACAGCTGGTCGGGCTCGATCGCCAGGCAGTCCTGCTCGCTGGCAAAACCTTCGGCCCGCGCCCGGTTGGCATCGGAAACCGCATGCAGCGCGCCGAGCGCCTTGAGGGTGCGGATGTGGTTGCTGCCCCAGTATCCGCAACCGAGGACTGCAATGCGCGGCTTCATCAGCTTCAAACTCTAGATTTCTTGGCCGAGACATAGCGACGTGCCTCGCCGAACTCAACCCCGGGGACCAGAGCATGGTCCCGAAAAGTGGGAACCGGTTTTCTCGGACAAGCGGGGAACCCGTTTTGTCCAGAGACCATGCTCAAACAAAGACTGGAGCCCCGTCGCGACTCCATCGGGATGGAACAGGCTCTAGCGTCAGATGTCTGCCCGGCAAAGCTTTTCGCCCGGCGACAATATGCCGGCATGGTCGACGCATCGATGCTTGACAGGCTCGCCCTCCCAACCTTATATCCGCGCGACCTTGGCGAACGCCTCGAAATGCCTTTCGATTTAAGGCGCATTTCGGGCCTTTCGCCGCCCTGGCGGGGTAGCTCAGTTGGTTAGAGCACGGGAATCATAATCCTGGGGTCGGGGGTTCAAGTCCCTCTCCCGCTACCACCGCTCCCCCCGAAGGGAGACGCGTTGTTTCAGGTCCTGTTGACCATCGCCGACAGATAGCCATCAATCACGATCGCGCGCTGCTCACCCGGCTTTGGCGGATGAACGGTCACTGCTGACACGATCGAACGGAGGTGTTTCCTCGCCCCTTCCGAGACCAAGCCATTGGTTGCGATAGCGTCGGCAAGGGCTTCGAGGTCGCGTGCGTAACGCGCCACAAGTGCCGGTTTCAGCGTCACAACCTTGGGCGGTTGAGGCAGGACGGCCAGCGCAGCTTCGAGCTGCTGGCGCTCGGCGCGCAGCTCGGGTAGGCGCTGCTCGGCTTCGGCCTCGGAGATCATGCCGTGCAATCGCCCTCGCAATCGCATTCCGGGAAATTGCTGCAGACGTGCTGCTGCTTCCCGTCTGGTGCCACCGTCAGCGGCGTCAGATCGAAAGGGGGCCACTGCGGGATTCGTTCAGATCATCAGGGCGAAAGGCCTGTGCGCCACAAGCGGTTGAGCCGGTCGATTGCGTCGCGCCCGCTCATGGCAGCAACCAGCCGACCGCGACGAAGGGCGTCGCGAACATGAGAATGCTGGCGACGGTCAGGCCGCCCTGCACTCACCATCTGACCGTCTGGGCCCAGCCAAATTTCGTGGCCCAATGAAACCGCGCTATACGCTTCGGTTGTGCGGTCAACTCAGCGGGTTAGATCAAATGGACGACGACGAAATTCCTCCGAACAGGGTCACATTCAGAAACATCGAGGAAAAAGCGAACTCTCTGCGTGAATTATTGACGGAACCCATCTTCTCTAGATTGATGCGCGGCCATGAAAAGTATGCCAGCGCGGAAGATTTAGAAGCTCGCTTTCGGGCAATGAACGCCGTCCACCCGTTCGTACACGCTTGGTATGAAACATTGGACAGCGCAGCTAAGTCACTCGCGGCCGGCTCTATGCAAATTTCGGAGGAAGCGACATTTTTGCTTGAACTACAATTCGCTCTCTATTTTCATAAATCGAGTGAAAGTTACGCAGAGATACTCAAGAGGCTAATCGATAAAAAGCAATTCTTTTCCACATTATTTGAATTATTTATATCTGGCACATATTCATTTGAGTTGGGGCAAGATGTTAATTTCGTTCCAGAGAGCACTGTCCACGGTGAAAAGCGGCCCGACCTCGTGTTCAAATCAAGTGACGGTGCTCTCGTTTATCTTGAGTGCAAAAGCATGCTCGACGACGTGCGAATTGAGCAGCGAGTTTGGTTGGATATTCAGGCTGCTATTGCTAGGAAATTGGAAAATTCGCCTATGGGTCTTGCGGTGGTCATACGCGCTAATAGTAGGATTAAAGCGCGCGACGGCGACGCCATTATAGTAACAGCCTCCGACATGATCGATAATTATCCGCGACGGACACGTGCGGGCACAGATGGCTTCGCACTGCGAGTTTCCCAGATTTTGGAAGTCGGCCAGCACATGGAGTTGCCGTTTGAAGTTCACGCCCTTGAGGGCGCAGATTCGATGATGGGAGGCGCCGAGTATTACGAGGCAGAAATTGAGGGAGTCACAAAAACGTTTGCCCGAAAGCTCTGGAAGATCGATACATTTACATTCCCGGACACGAAGCAGTCAGAACGAATCATTGGCCTCATTAAGAATGCCAGCAAAAAACAGCTCCCGCCTGACGCCCCGGGCATAATTCATCTGCAGATTCCATATCGAGATCCGCGCCACTTTCAGTCGGTTCTGGATGAAGTAAAGAGCGCAGTCGATGACGAGAGCTCCAAGCGGGCTCATATATGCGCTATTGTAATAACAGGGCGCTTTCAAGACAAAGGAAAGCACAAGAAAGCGGGAAGCGATCCGATCCTCACTTTTCATTCCGTCATTCCAAACTATAACGCCAAATTTGTCCTTCCGAAGGATTTTCGGTTGCTGGGATCTCATCCTGATATGGTGATCACCGACGAGAATGACGTCGAAAGACCATTTGAAATGGGTGAGGAAGGAGGCCTGCTGACAGAGTTTGCGCCCGAAACAGAGTTATCGGACCATGGGGGCGTTCATATTGTCCAATATTGCTCTCAAGATGGCCGACAACAGATCAACGTTTGGCAAGATTTTAACAACCGTGCACGGGTGGAAATATGGCACGAGAAGGCCGGACACCACACGTTGGATGTCGATCTGAGTGCGATCCGGTTGAACCAACCGAACAAGGCGTTGGTGACCTGGAGTAAGCGAGGCATCAGATTCGTCATCAACGGGAATGAGGTGATCAAGTCGTACAGCGGCGACGATTGACCGCCCCCAAGCCTGGATTGGCTTTTTAGCCCCTAACCCTTCTTGACCTCGCCGCTATCGAGCCGAAAGGGTGAATTCCTATCAGAACGCACATGATACGTTGGCTTCGTCCAGATTATCATTATTGGATTTCGGAGCGGTCGATGACAATGAAACCGGAGCCTTTAACCGCTCCTTTCGAAAAGATCGAAAGGGCCAAAGCCCAAATCGAGGAGTTCAATACCGCGCTCGGCTTGTTTCTCAAAACCGCTCAGCATCGAATCACGCCCCACCCAGATGTTGACAGTCCAAATATTGTCCTCAGGTTCAAGCTTAAGGGCAGTGTTCCCAACCGATTGGCGGTAATCGCGGGGGAGATCCTCCATAACATCCGGACCCCCCTGGACCAAATTCTTGCCGCCGTTGCGGTCAAGCACGGTTGGACGCAGGGAGATGTTTTTTACCCCTTCGGCAGGAACCAGCAAGAATTCGAATCCCAACTGATCCGAGTAAAAAAGCTCCCTCCTGACGCAATCCAAATGATCAAAGAAACCAAGCCCTATTTTTCTGGGGGCGCCCCACTTTTGGCGGGCGTCCATTTCCTCAACAAAAGTGACAAGCATCGTGTTGGTTTGGTGCCAATCGCCATGCGGTGCGCCACGGATATTCAAGCTCTTATCGTTTCAGAAGGACGTGTGCTCACAGTCGGCCCCCGCAAGGGTCGTCACTTCATAAGGGACGAAGACAACAACCTTAGCCAACATATAACCGCGAACCAGCCCCGCATGGAGTTTGTCGATGGTAAAGCGAAAATTATCCTTGAAGTCGAAGGACCCGCCACGGTCGAAGATTGCATGGAGATCATGACGGTGACCCCCACCACGAAGTTTGAGGCGGACCTTCAGCCCACCTTCAACGTAGCGTTTGGCGACCTCGAGGGATTTGAAAGAGAGCCTGTTGTGAGCACCCTCTACCAGATGCGAGCTCTCGTCGAGCTCATCTTGCTGACGTTCGAAAGACGATTTTTCTTTTAGCGCCTGCCAACCCTCGCCGCTGGACCGTCTCGACCCAGCCAAACGGGACTTGAACCGGGGGGGGGTGGGGACGAAACGGGCTCCCGCTTCCACTACTCCCCCCGACGCTTTGACTCTGTTGGGGAAGGCTTTCTCGCGTGATGTGTCGTCATCGTGTGATGCGTCCTCGCGCCTGTGGGCATTCGCACCCCGCGGGCATTGCACCAGAATCATCCTGCACTATGGTGTCGGCGATACTGTCTCGATACGAACCGCCGATGCGCACCACCAGGACGGCCCCCCGAATCCCTCGATCTCCACGGCGCGTGTGATCCGCATCAAGGTGTCGCCCGGTTGGTGTGTCCGTGCGGCATCGGGAATGCTTTACGCCTTCCGAAGGGACCAGCCGTCAAGCCGCCTCCGCGGCTCCGCCGAGATAGAGCCGGTGCAGTTCGTCCGGCGATTGGCTGAGCTTCGCGCAGTCGCCGTCATAGACAACGCGGCCACGGCGCATGACATAGGCGCGGTTACCGATCGACAGAGCGAGCGCGGCGAACTGTTCGACCAGGAGCACGGCGAGCCCGTCATCGGCGAGCTTGCGCACCGCGCTCATCAGTCGCGTGACGATGACCGGGGCGAGGCCCGCCGACATCTCGTCGATGAGCAGCACCTTAGGCCGGGTGAGAAGCGCACGCGCAATGACCAGCATCTGCTGCTCGCCACCAGACAGCAGACTTGCTTTCACCGCGCGGCGCTGCACCAGTTCGGGGAACAGCGCATAGGCTTCCTCGATGTCGGCGCCCGGATGCAGGCTGACGCGCAAATTCTCTTCCGTGGTGAGCTGACGGAAGACTGTGCGCCCCTGTTCGACATGCGCAAGGCCCTCGCGCGAACGAGCGCCAGGGCGCGCCTTTTGCAGTTCGCGGCCATCGATGACGATGGTGCCGCCGGCGATCGGGATGATGCCCGACAGGCCTTCGAGCAGCGTTGTCTTGCCGGCGCCATTGGCGCCGAGCACAACGCTGATCGCGCCGCTCTCGGCGACGAGATCGACCGAGCTGACGACCGGCAATTCGGCACGGTTGATCGACAGGTTGGAAACGACGAGCCTGCTCATGCCGCCACGCTCTCTTCCTCGATGCCGAGATAGGCTTTCTTCACCGCACGGTCGCCAAGCACCTTGGCCGGCGGACCGGAAGCAATGACCTGGCCGAAATCGAGCACGGTGACTTCCGAACAGACTGCCCGGACCAGATCCATGTCGTGCTCGACCAGAAGCACCGCCGAGCCGAACAGCTTTGGGATCTCGACGATGCGCTTGCCGAGCCGCAGCGTCTCTTCATGCGACTGGCCGGCGGCCGGCTCGTCGAGCAGCACCACGGCGGGGCGCGCCGCAACGACGCCGGCGACATCGAGCAGGCGCCTGGTGCCGGCATCGACCGAGGCGACCAGCGTGTCAGGATGCGGGCAATCCAGCCAGTCGAGCACCGCCTTGGTTTCGCCGGCCGACAGTCCCTTCGCCGCCAACGCCAGATAACCACCGACGGTGAGTTCCGGCGCGATGCGGGTGGTCTGCCAGCTGCGGCGAACGCCGGCACGGGCGCGCTTGCTTGCCGACATGCCTTCGAGCGGCTGGCCGCTCAAGCTGATGCGGCCCTCATAGGACGGCAGGAAGCCGGCGACCGCGTCGATGAAGGTCGATTTGCCGGCGCCGTTCGGACCGATGAGTCCGGCCACCGTGCCGGCGGCAACGGTGAGGCGGACATTGTTCAGCGCGACCACGCTGCCATAGCGGACCGTCAGCCCATCGATGGCGAGCGCAGCCCCTGCCGGACGCTGGACCGCCGACGGCAAATCCTGCGCGTTCGCCGCAGTGCTTTTCAGCGCCCGAACCGGCAGCAATTTGCGGAACTGGCGCCGGAAAGTCTCGCTCATCGTCTCGCCGGACGCCAGCGCCTGGGTGGCGCCGACGGCGAACAGCACATTGCCGATGTCCTGCGGCCAATCCAGGCGACGCAGAAGCTCCGGGAACATGACGACGAGCAGACCGCCGATGATCGCGCCTTCGGCGAAATGCGCGCCGGCCATCACCGACACCGCATAGAGCGAAAGCGACTGCATCATGCTGAAATTTTCCGAAACCAGCGTGCCGAGATAGCCGGCAAGCAGGCCACCCGAAATGCCGGCGACGAAGGCGCTGATGGCGAAAGCCGAGAGCTTGGCCGTGGCGATGCTGACGCCATGCGCCGCGGCGGCACGCTCAGAATGCCGGACCGCCAGCCAGGAGGCGCCGAGCCGCGAACGGCTGACGAATTCAAGCGCCACCGCAATCGCCACGTAGAACAGAAGCACAAAGACGAAATAGCCCTCGTCGCTGTCGAACAGTTCCGGCCGCGGCACCTGCAGGAAATCGGTCTGGCCGGGGTAGGTCATGGTGGCCAGAATGGTGTCGAAGGCGGTGGCGAAGGACAGCGTGACGATGGCGAGGTTGATACCGCGCAGGCGCAGCGCCGGCAGGCCGATGGCAATGCCGAACGGCACTGCCGCCAGTCCACCGATCAAGGTCCACACGGCCAGGCCGCCGGGCGCCTCGGCGAGGTTGAGATAGCCGACCGTCCAGGCGCCGACACCGGCGAATGACATCTGGCAAAGCGCGATCATTCCGGTGCGGCCGGCGACGAGGCCGAGGCTCTGCAGCGCAACGCCAGTGATCAACACCGAGGTTGCGAGGAACACCCAATAGGGCGGCAGTAGGCCAGCAAGGGCGGCGGAGCCGGCGACAAGTGCGACGACGATGATGGCGAGCGAGGCTCGCAGACTAGCGCGCTTCATCCCAGCGGGCCTCCCGCTGTGACCAGAGAAGAACGGCAAGCACCACCAGGAACGGAATGGCGCTGCGGTACTGGCTGATGGAATCGACCGAACTTGCCAGCCCTTCGACGACACCGAGTGCAATGCCGCCGGCAAGTGTCCACCAGAAGCTGCGAAAGACGCCGACCAGTGCCGCCGCCAGCGCCGGCACCACCAGCAGGCTGAGTGTCATGAAATTCGGCGAGCGCTGCGGCGCGATGATCATCAGCGCGAAGGTGGTGAAGGCGCCCGTCATGCCCCAGACGAGCAGTGACAATAGCTGCACGCGCACGCCGAGCAGTTCCGCTGCCATCGGCCGGTCCGCCAGCGCACGCAAATTGAGGCCGACCTTGGTCCTGTTGAGGAAAAGGTCCGAGAGGACCGTGAACAACACAGCCAGCCCGATGGTGAGCACCGAGGCGATGGTCACCTCGACGCCAGCGAGGCGAAAGGCGGAGCCGGGGAAGAGGTCCGGCATGTTGTGCGGATGCTGGCCGCCGGTGAGGCGCAGCCCGATGGCGATCAGGCCGACAAGCAGTGCGACCGTGACCGCCGCCTTGGTCGAGGCGCTGGCCTCGCCGAACCACCGCGTCATGATGAAGCCGATCGCGGCCCCGGTGAGCGTGCCCGCCGCAACGCCCGCCAGCACCGATGGCCAGATCGGAAAGCCGGCCTCGAACAGCGCGATCAGCACGAAGGTGCCGGCGGTGCCGATGGCGGCTCCGGTAAAATTCACCACGGCGACAAGCCGGTAGGTGAAGACGGCGCAGACACCGAGCAGCGCATAGGTGCCCCCGGCTGTCAGTCCCGCCACGGCGGATGTGAGCAATGCGTTCATCGTTTTCCCGATTTTGGAAAGCGGGCCAGCGTCGGCCCGACATATTTGTCGAGATCGGCGCTGCCCCTCATAGTCCTGCCGGATATTTCTCCCTGTAAACGGGGAGAAAGAGCCTGACCGCAAGAGGCAGCGCCGACGCCCGGGAGGACCTCACTTGGCCTGAGGCAGTACGACCCAGTCCGGCGTTTCGACCTCCCAGGCGCCACTCTCGAGTTTCATCACCTTGGTCGCTTGCATCGGCGAATGCGTCTTGTCCTTGCCGAAGACGTAGGCGCTGCCGGCAAGCGGATTGGTTAGCGGCTGCATGTCGTGCAGGGCTTGGCCGACGCTTTCGCGTGTCACCTCGCCATCGATGGAGGCGACCACTTTGAGGAACAGTTCAGCGGCGAGATAGCCGCCCTGCGAGAAGGCGGTGAGCGGACGGCTCGCCTTCTGCATGTCGGCGATCCACTGCGCGTTCGCGGCGGAGCCCTTCTCGGTATAAGGCTCCCATTCGGTGCCGGCATAGATCGGCTGCTTGCTGTCGGCCAGCGCCTTGGCGACCTCTTGCGTGTAGCCCGGCGCCAGGAACAGCCAGTTGATGCCAGAGATCTTCTGCGCGTCGACCGTCTTGATCAGCTGCACCACCTGCGGTTCGACCTGGTTGGTCAGCACCGCATCGCAGCCGGCGTCGCGCGCCTTGATGACATAGGGCGTGAGATCGCCCTGGAAGGGCAGCGTCAGGTCGAGCAGATGGATCTTCTGGCCGCTGATCGTCTCCCAGTTCTCGATCGCCTTCTTGTAGGCCTCCTGGGTGCCGCCGATGATGATGAAGAAGGCGCAGAGTTTCTTCGCCTTCAGCTCGTTGGTGGCGTAATAGGCCATCGCGGTCGACAGCGTGTAGGGACCGACATTGACCGGCGCGACATTGGGCGAGGAGAAGCAGGCGGCGTCGACGCCAAGGCCCTGGACCGAGAGGATCTTCTTGCGGCTGTAAGTGGCGGAGTTGACCGCGCAGTCGAGCAGGCTCGCCGAGCCGACCAGCGCCACCGCTTCCTTGTTGTCGATAAGGTCGCGCGCAGCTTGTGCGGCGACCGCCGGATCGGCCTTGTCGTCGGCGATCGTGTAGTCGATCTTGCAGCCATTGATGCCGCCGGCGGCGTTGACCGCGTCGAAAGCGGCCTGCGTTGCCTTCGGCACCTCGCTGAAATCAGCAGGCCCCGTGACGGTCGATACGGCGCCGACCTTGATCGCGCCGTCCTTGCAGGTCGGACCTGCGGCGAAAGCCGTACCAGCGACAGTGGAAAGGCCGATGCCGGCCAGTGCCGCGGTGAGAAGTCTCGATTTCCAATGCATCTTTGTCTCTCCCATTTTTGTCATGCGGTTTTGGTCAGGCGGCGGCGCGCACCGGCGCGGCGATGCTGGCGGGGTCGATGGCGGCAAACTTCACCAGCGTGCGCGCTATGGTCTCGCGCTCGATGTTGCGCACGATGAACACCAGTCGGGTGCGATGATCGGCGGACGGCCAGCGCTCGAGCCGCGTCGGCGGATGAAACACGTGCTGTACGCCGTGCAGGACAAGCGGCCGCTCCGGCTGGTCGGAGACATAGACAAGGCCTTTGAAGCGCAAGAGATCCTCGCCCCTCAGCGCCGCGACATAGTCGAGCCAGCGGGCAAAGGCGCTCCACTCGACAGGCCTGTCGATGACGAAGCTGAACGACTGGATGCCGTGATGCGCGTCGTGATGATGGTCGTGATCGTGGCAGTCTGGCCCGCAATGGTGATGGCCATGCGCGACCGCTTCCAGCCTTGCGGCGACGCGTGTCACGTCGGCCGCAGCGTCGGCGGGCAAGCTTGCCAGCAGATCGAGATTGACCTCGCCGTTCAGGGCAATGATTTGCTCGACAGTCGGCGCCAGATGCTCCAGCCGATGCCGCAGGTCAGCAAGCGCATCACCCGCCAAAAGATCGGTCTTGGTGATCAGCAGCCGGTCGGCGACCGCGACCTGCTTGGCCGCTTCCGTGTGGCGCGCAAGTGTCGTCGCGCCGTTGACCGCGTCGACCGTGGTGACGACGCCGCCAATGCGAAAGCTGGCCGCAACCTCATTTTCGGCCATCAGCGTGTGCAGGATCGGCGCCGGGTCGGCGAGCCCGGTCGTCTCGATGATCACCCGGGACAGCGGCGGCGTCTCACCCGCCTGGCTCTTGCGGTCGAGTTCCTTCAGCGTGGCGATAAGATCGCCGCGCACCGTGCAGCAGACGCAGCCATTGTCGAGCAGCGTGAACTGTTCGTCGCTCGCTTCGATCAAAAGATGATCGAGGCCGACTGCCCCAAACTCGTTGACGATAACAGCAGCGCCCGTCAGCGACGGCTGGCGCAGCAGACGGTTGAGCACCGTCGTCTTGCCGCTGCCGAGAAAGCCGGTGAGGACCGTCACCGGGATCCTGCCATCGCTGCTGGGATCAGGCGCGTTCATAGACCACCCTCCCCTCGAACCAGGTCGCCAGCACTTTGGTGTCCGCGAGATCGTCCGCCGGCGTTTCCAGCACGTTACGGTCGAGCACGATGAGGTCGGCCGACTTGCCGATCTCGATCAAACCGACAGTGTCGCCGAGGCCGATGGCGCGGGCCGAGTTGATGGTGAAGATTTCCAGCGCCGTCGCGACATCGATCGCCTGCTCCGGCCAGAGCGCGGCACCCGGGAATTCGCCGCTTGGATTGCGGCGCGTCACCAGCCCCTCAATGCCATCCCACGGGTCGGGGTTCGGCATCACCGGCCAGTCGGACCCGCCGGCAAGCAGTGCGCCGGCGGCCAGCAGATCCTTGTTCGGCCAGAAGCGCAGCGCGCGCGCCTCGCCCATGGTCTGCTTGTGGCCTTCGAGAAAGCTGGTCGGATACCACAGGAAAGGCGAGAGATCGGCGACGACGCCAAGTTCGGCGAAGCGGGCAATGTCCTCCGGCGCGATGTAGCTCGCATGCGCGATGTGGTGCATCACTTTGGTCGGCCCGTTGAAGGAGCGCACGACATCGATGGCATCGAGCGCCTGGCTGACGGCGGCATCACCGGCGCAATGGATTTTGACGCCGAGGCCGAGCTTCTCGCATTTGCCGACCCAGCGGATCAGCTCCGGCACGGTGACGATTGTCGAACCGCGAAAACAGCAGCCGACTACCGCATCCTCGATATAGGGCTCGTGGAAGGCTGCGGTGCGCGCGCCCGGCACGCCGTCGAGGAAGATTTTGACGAAATCCGGCTTGGCATGAGTGCCGCGATAGTGTTCGCGCAAGGCGATCAGTTCGTCGCCGGCAATGCCGAACATGAAGGAAGGCTCGACCGCCGGCATCGCCGACACGGACCAGGCAGTAAGCTCACCGCGATCGTCGAGGCCTTTCAGCGCCGCCAGCACCGGC
The DNA here is from genome assembly GCF_056403855.1 of Mesorhizobium sp. P2_E7. Lineage (NCBI taxonomy): Bacteria > Pseudomonadati > Pseudomonadota > Alphaproteobacteria > Hyphomicrobiales > Phyllobacteriaceae > Mesorhizobium > Mesorhizobium sp. P2_E7. Next base: position 2,766,690 of record NZ_JBFUER010000001.1, read on the forward strand.
TGCATGGCGGCGGCGTCGAGGAAAGCGGTGACGCCATAGGAGTTGAGCGTCGCGATCGAGCGCGCCATCGCCGTGCGGCCCATTTCGTCTGTGTAGTGGCCGGACAGCGCAATGGTGCGCTCGATGATACCGGCGGCGGTCTCGATCATCATGCCGGTCAGTGCACCGGTCGCAGCATCGCGGCCAATCGAGCCCTTCTCCGGATCCGCCGAGGCGGCGGAAAGGCCGGTGAGCGTGAGTGCCGCCGAATTGACCCAGCGGTTGTGATAGGTGTCGTCGCGCAGCATCACCGGCCGGCCGTCGCTTGCGCGGTCGAGCGCCGCCAGCGCCTCCAGCGTGTTCAGCTTAGGCAAGAGATCGCTGCCCCACTGGCCGCCGATGATCCAGGATCCTTCGGGCGCCTTGGCCGCCGCCTCGCCGACGCGCGCGATCAGCGTCTCGAAGCTCGACGTCGGCGGGAAGCGCAGTTCGAACAGTTCGGCAATGCCACCCATCATCAGATGCGCGTGCACGTCGACGATGCCCGGCATCATCATGGCGCCCTTGAGGTCGACGACGCGCGTCGAAGCGCCTGTCAGCGCCGCTATATCGGCGCCTTCGCCGACCGCGATGATACGTCCGCCCTTGACCGCGATGGCCGAGGCCCAGGGCCGTTTGCGGTCCAGCGTGTAGATGCGGCCATTGGTGAAGACCAGCTCGGCACTTCTGTCAGGCATTCTTTCTCCTCCCATTTCGATGGCCAGCGCCTCCACGCCAGCTGATAGATTTCAGCTCGTCTCACACCGCCCGGCTCTGCGTCGGCGCGCGGCCGCCGCCATCCGCCACCAGCACCGCGCCGGTGACGAAGGACGCATCGTCGGATGCGAGGAACAGGCAGCAGGACGCGATCTCTTGCGGCTCGGCGACACGGCGCAGTGCGATGCGGCTGGTGAGTGCTACGAACTCTTCCTCCGATGTCGAGCCGTTGGCGGCTGCGGCCACCTTCATCTCGTAGACGCTCATCGGCGTGCGCACCCAGCCGGGCGCAACTGCATTGGCGCGGATGCCATCCTGGCCATGTGCGAAGGCGAGCGAGCGCGTGTAGGAAACCAGTGCCGCCTTGCTGGCCGAATAGGCGGCGTTCTGGCCGCTGGCGTTGAAGGCGCCGACCGAGGCGATGTTGACGATCGCGCCGCCGTTCTTTTTCAACAGCGGCAACGCTGCCCGGCACACCATCATCGCGCCGGTGACGTTGACGGCAAAGCTCTTCGCCCAGGTTTCGTCGCTCAGCGTCTCCGGCTCGTCGAGGATCATTACGCCAGCGGCGTTGACGACGATGTCGAGTCGGCTGGCGCAGGCATCGATGGCTCTGGCTATATCCTCGCCATTGGTGATATCGCCGCGCACGGCAATGCCGCCGCTTGCCTTCGCAGCCTCGTCCAGAACCTCGCCGCCGTGACCGAACACCACCACCTCGGCGCCGCGGCGCCCGAACAGTTCAGCGGTGGCCCGGCCCATGCCGGTGGCGCCACCAGTGACCAATGCCTTGCGGCCTTCGAGACGCCGGCTCATGTGAGCCCCCAGTGCCGCTCGACGGCATAGCCCGTCTCCGGCAAGGTCGAGCCGCCGTCGACGACGATGGTCTGGCCGGTCGTGTATTTCGCCTGCTCGGAAGCGAGATAGAGCATGGCATAGGCAATGTCGTCGGCCTCGCCGAGATGGCCCATCGGAATGAACTGGCCGAGACGGCCCGTCACCTCCGGCTTGCTCATCGTGCCGCGTCCAGGCTTGGCGATGAAGCCGGGCTCGACGCCGTTGACGGTGATGCCGTCGCGCGCGAACTCGAAGGCCGCGCCCCGGATGAAAGCGTTGACGCCGGCCTTGGCCGCCGAATAATGCGCGCCACCGGCCATAGCCACACGCGCCGAGACCGACGACGTCACGAGGATGCGGCCAAAACCGTTTTTGCGCATCGCGGGCGCCACCGCCTGCGCCAGCCAGAAGCATGCCTTCAAATTGATCGCCAGCGCCTCTTCGAGCTTGTCTTCATCAAGCTCTTCGATTGACGCCCAGGGACAGCCGCCGGCATTGTGAACCACGATGTCGAGCCGACCGGTCTCGCCCATAATAGCGCCGACAAGTTGAAGCAGCGCTGTGCGGTCAAGACCGGATAGCGCGACGGCACGAACGGACAGGCTTCGCGCCGTGAGGTCCGCCGCAAGCGCCTCGGCGACATCGAGCGTGCGGTTGGCGATGATCACCGACGCTCCGGCCTCTGCGAGTCGCGTGACGATGGCGGCGCCGATGCCACGTCCGCCGCCGATGACCAGCGCTGTCCTGCCCTTGAGGTCGAACGGGTTCGCCATCGCTCAGACGACGCCGCGAACCAGATCGACGAAGCGGCCGAAGACCTCGGTATGGCGCTCGACATCGGCTGGCGACGTCGCCGGGCACATCAGGAACATGGTGTGGAACGGCGTGACCAATATGCCTTCATTCATGTAGAAAGCATGCAGCAGCGTCTCGAGATCGCCGCGCCGGCCGGCAATGACATCGGCACCGCTGCGCGGTGGCTGCGGCATGAACATGATCTCGGCGCGAGCGCCGGTCTGCGTCACATGCCAGGGCAGTTTGTTGGCGCGGATCACGCCCCACGCCGCCTCGGCCAACCGCGTCGCATTGGCGATCATGATCTCGAAATTCGCAGGCGTCAGCACCTCTTCCAGCACCGCGCGCATGGTGGCGATGGTGAGAGCATTACCGGCGAGCGTGCCGCCAATGCCCAGATGCGCCGACTGGCGCACGCGCGGATTGACCAGTGGCACGATTTTCCACAGCCGCTCGGCGATCTCCTGCGAGACGCCGAAGATGCCGGCTGGAATGCCACCGGCGATCGCCTTGCCGGCAACGAGAATATCAGGCTCCAGCCCGTGCAGCGCTGTGTAGCCACCGGGGCCGCTGGAGATGGTGTGCGTCTCATCGATGATCAGCACCGTGCCGGTGCGCCGCGTGATCTCGCGCAACGCCTTGTGAAAACCATCGGCGACCGGGATCATGCCGAAATTGGTCATCAACGGCTCGGTCAGCACGCAGGCGACATCGCCATGCGACAGCGCTTCTTCCAAGGCTGCGACATCGTTGAACTCGACCACCCTGGAAACAGTGGAATGATCGACGCCGTTGGGATGGATCATGTTGCGCATGCCGATCCTGCCGTCGCGAATCTCGACATGCGCCTCCTCGACGCCGCCGTGATAGCAGCCGGAGAAGACCAGCACTTTTGCGCGCCCGGTGATCATGCGTGCGATGCGGATGGCGCCGCGATTGGCATCGGTGGCCGAGGTCGTCAGCGTCCAGTAGGGCAGGCCGAAGCGGCGCGTCAGCTCGGCGCCGACCCACAGGCTCTCTTCCGTGGGCAGCATCATCGTGGTGCCGTTTTGCAGCTGGCGCACCGCGGCGCGCGTCACCGCCTCGGGTGCATGGCCGCACATGCCGCCCGTGTCGCCAAGCGCGAAGTCGACATAGTCGTGGCCATCAATGTCCCTGATATGCGCGCCGCGCGCCGAGGCGGCATAGACCGGGAAGCCGCCGGCCCAGCGCCGCATCCAGTGCGACGGCCCGCCATAGAGGAAGTGTGTCTTGCCCTCTTCCCACGCCGCCGCCGAACGCGGATGCGTGTCGAGGAACCGCGCCTGCTCGCGATCGAGCAGCTCGTCGATTGATGCGGCATGCGCATCGCTTCTGCTGGCAGCCATCACAGTGCTGAACTCTCCCTCGCGCGATTTTTCGGGGCACAAGACCGCGCCCACATCGGTTCACTATTTGAACCTGTGTTTTGTATGTTATAGACACACTGCCGACAGGAATGAGCGCTGTCAAGTTAATTCACATGCGAAGTATCTCGGAGAATGCACAATGAGCACGGTGAGCAAGGCGGTGTCGTTGCTGGAGCTGTTCACCCTAACGGAACCCGAGATCGGCCTGTCCGACCTCGCCCGCCGGGCCGGCCTCGACAAGGCCACCGCCAGGCGGCTCTTGATGGCGCTCGCCGACCACCGGCTGATCGAACAGGAGCCGCAAAGCCGGCACTACCGACTGGGCGCCGGCCTGTCGCGGCTGGCCCGCATCCGCGACGCGCATTTTCCTTTCGTGCGGCTGGCAACGCCCATCATCCGCGAGTTGTCGCTCGAGACCGGCGAGACGGTGCACCTGACGGAATTCAGCGCCGGCGCGTTGATCACCGTCCATGTCGAACTGTCGGTCAAGGCCAACCGCGTCAATGTCGATGTCGGCCAGGTGCTGCCGCTGCATGGCACGGCGTCAGGCATCGCCTTCCTCGCGGCGTCGCGCCCCGAAGTGGTCGGCGCCTATCTGGAAAAGCCGTTGCAGGCCTTCACGGCACACACGATGACGCGGCCTGCCGCTCTGTCCAAGGCGGTCACGCTTGCCGCCTCACGCGGCTATTCGCGCAGCGCCCAGGGCTATGAGGAAGGCGTGCACAGCATTGGTGCGGCGATCCTCGGCGGCGACGGCCAGCCGATCGGCACGCTGGCGATCGCCTCGCCCGTCTCGCGCATCGACGACGCGATTGCGGCGAGCCAGGGCGCGGCGGCGATCAGGGCGGCCGGGCAGATTTCGGCGCGGTTGACCGGCGAGGCATGACGCAATCTCCGCCGTTGCGGCGAAGATGATTAGCATGTTAACTTCCCTGCCGGTTGCACCGGCTCTGGCCTTGCTGCTCAATCCTGCGAAGACAGGAAACGGAATGAAGATGGAGGAGACTATGCACCATGTCAGCGTCGCCGACGGCGAGGCATTCCTGTCGGCATCGCGGATGCTGTTCGGCCCAATCACGCAGCGCTTTTCGCGCGGCGAGGCACCGTCGTTGCCCAAACTGGTCTCGGTCAATCTCGGCGCCTGCCGCCTGTCCGAGATTAAGGCCAAGTCGCATCTGGTCGTCAATGACCGCGCCTTTTGGCGCAGCTTCGATCCCGACGCGATCAAGATCCTGATGCAGCTGAAAGGCCGCAGCCGCTTCGAACAGCAGCAGGTCGCCGTCGATCTCGGCCCGCGCGCGGCGATTATCTACGACCCGGTGCGCAGCTACTCGCTGCAGAACCTCAGCGATGTCGACCAGTTGATCCTGCAGGTGCCGCGCTCGACCTTCGGCGACGAGACGCTGGCGCGCCTCATGGCGCCGCTGCCGCTACCAGGCGAAGACGACAGCCTGACCCATATCGTCTCCGGTCTGATGCAGATGGCGATCGGCGCGGCGCACAAGCTCGACGAGGCTGCCTGCCGCCGCGTCGGCGAAAGCCTGATCCAGCTCGTCAACGGCCTGATCCAGGCCAAGCCTATGGCGCCTGAATTCCGCCGCTCGCCGCTGGAGGCGCTGCGCGAGCGCATCGTCGCCTATATCGACGCCAACCTCGCCCGCAGCACGCTCTCGGCCGAAGACATAGCCCGCCACATGGGCTGCTCGCGCCGCTATCTGCATCGTGCCTTCGAGGGCGAAGGCGCCACCCTGGAACGCTTCGTCTGGGACAGGCGGCTGGAGCGCAGCAAGGAAGAATTGCTGTCACCGGCGCGGGCGTCGGCATCGATCTCCGAAATCGCCTTTGCCTGCGGGTTCAATTCGAGCGCGCATTTTTCGCGGGCGTTCAAAAGCAAGTACGATGTGGCACCGCGGGAATTGCGGGAGCGGATGATGTCGGTGGTGCATTAGGGGCATGCCGTTTGCCGGATTTGGTGAGCGTTATGGCTCACCGAAATCCGGCAGCAGCTTCTACATATTGGCGGCGGTTGGCCGCACGATCACTTCGTTGACGTCGACCCCATCGGGTTGGTCGAGCGCGAAACGGATGGCGCGCGCGATGGCGTCCGGTGTCAGCGACTTCTGCCGCCACTCTTTCAGAGCCGTGGCAACCTGGGGATCACTGATATCGTCGCCCAGTTCGGTTGCGGTCACGCCGGGAGAGATGATGGTGGCGCGGATGTCGTCATGCTCCTGCCGCAGCCCTTCGGTGATCGCCCAGACGGCATATTTCGTGCCGCAATAGACAGCCGCGGTGGGCAGCACGATATGCGCGCCGACCGAGGCGACGTTGACGATGTGCCCGTTCTTCTGGGCGACGAAGCGCGGCAGCACCGCGGCGATCCCGTTCAGCACGCCGCCAATGTTGACATTGATCATGCGAGACCACTCATCGCGCTTCAGCGCGGCAAGCGGCGATAGCGGCATGACGCCGGCATTGTTGACCAGCACATCGATCCGCCCGAATTCGGCATGGGCGGCCTCGGCGAAGGCGTCGAAGCTTGCCGCATCCGTCACGTCGAGTTCGCGCCACGCGACGCCTTTGCCGATTTCCGCGGCCAGTGCCTTGAGCCGCTCGGTGCGGCGAGCTCCGATGAACAGTCTGGCACCTGCCGTGGCAAGTTCCCGAACCGTCGCTTCGCCGATGCCGCTCGAGGCACCGGTGATGAGCACAACCTTGTCTTTAAGTCCCGTCATGATCGTATCCTTTTCGCTGCGGTGACGGGGAGATAAATGGCGGCGAACCGGCAAAAGGCGGTAGCGCGATCGTCCAAAGAGTTTGCACGATCCTCCAAATGAGCGCGAAACGGCTTGCAACATTGGGCGCCATGGAGATTTATGCGGCATGGATAAAATCGACGAACTCGCCCGGCTGATCTCCCGCTTTGCCCCAAATTCGGGAATGGAAGGCACCAAGGTGCCACGGCTGACGCTCATTCGAGCCAATCAGCCCAGCGCGCCAATTCCCGCGGTCTACGAAGCATCGCTTTGCATAATCGCCCAGGGATCGAAGCGCGTTTCGCTCGCCGACCAGAGCGTGGTCTATGACGCAGCAAGCTATTTGCTGGTCTCGGTCGACCTGCCGCTGGTCGGGCATGTTCTGGAGGCGAGTCCAGCGGCGCCCTACCTTTGCTGCAAGATCGATTTTGACAGCGCTGCACTGGCCGAGTTGCTGGTGAACGAAGGACGTGCTGCCCCCGGCAGGGACCTGCCGGTGCTGGCGACCTATCCGAGCGACCCCGACCTGATCGATGCGGCCTGCCGGCTGGTCAGGCTGCTCGATCGCCCAGAAAGCATCGCTGTTCTGGCGCCGCTGATCGAGCGCGAGATTCTCTACCGTCTGCTCACCGGACCGCATGGCGCGACGCTGCGCCAGATGGCGTCGGTGGACAGTCATCTGAACCAGGTCAGTCGGGCCATCGCCAAGATCCGCAATCATTTCCAGGCGCAGCTGCGGATCGACGAGATCGCCGTCGCATCAGGCATGAGCCCGTCGTCGCTTCATGCCCACTTCAAGGCGATCACGCGCATGACCCCACTCGAATATCAGAAACAGTTGCGGCTGCAGGAGGCGCGACGGATCATGCTTGTCGACGGGGCAAGCGCAGGCACGGCCGGCTTCGCGGTAGGCTATGACAGCCCGTCGCAATTCAGCCGTGAATATCGCCGCCTGTTCGGCGCGCCACCCCGACAAGACATCGACCGCCTTCAGGCCGTGCCCGGTTCAGCTGCGGCCTATTGAGCGGCGCCAGCAGGAGCACGGCCGATCAAGGGCAAATCAGGCGCCGGTCGCCCTCGCCCTGCCGGCAAAACTACGCATCAGACCCTTTGGCAGAAATAGCATCGCCAGGATGATCGTCAGGCCTGAAATCACCGGGTGGTAATCCGGCACGACGATCTTGGCGAGGTCGAACACCGCATACATCACCAGCGCGCCGAGGATGGGGCCAAGCACTGTGCCGGTGCCGCCGACCACGGTCATCATCAGTGGCAGGAGCATCCAGTCGAGGTCGAAGACGGAGTCCGGCCCGACATGGAAGATGTAGAAGGTGTAGAGGCTGCCAGCGACGCCGGCGATGAAGGCACTGCCGGCGAAGGCGGCGACCTTGACCTTCAGCACGTCGATGCCGTTGGCCGACGCCGCCATCTCGTCGTCACGCACGGCGATCAGCGCCAGCCCGTAGCGCGAACGCATCAGCGTGCGGATGGCGAGCGCGGTGGCGACCATCAGGCCAAGCGCGACCCAGTAATGCGGGCGCAGCGTGTCGAAGGTGCTGGCCGGCGCGACAATGCCGAACGCGCCGCCGGTGAAGTCGCCGCCATTGACGAAGAGCACCTTGACGATCTCGCCGAAACCCAGCGTGCCCAGCGCGAAATAGTCGCCGCGCAGTTTTGACAGCAGCGGCAGGCCGATAATGGCTGCGGCGATGGCCGCGACCACGCCGCCCAGCGCCATCGTCACCGGATCGAAATAGTAGATGCCGGGATGGCTGTCATAGAGCGAGCCCCAGAGATAGTTGCCGCTCCACAGGATGGCGGTGGTGTAGGCGCCCAGCCCGAAGAAGGCATGGCTGCCGAGGCTGATTTGACCGCCGAAGCCGGCGACCAGATTCCAGCTCTGCGCCATGATGGCGTAAAGAAAGACGAAGAACAGAAAGGAGAAGGCGTAGGCGTCGACAGCGCCGGGGAGGAACGGCACCAGCGCGAGCGCGGCGACGACAACGACGGCGATCCATTGCATGGCTTGATTCATCATTCTCAAGCCTTCTTGTAGGGTCGGCTGAACAGGCCTTCAGGCTTGAACATCAGCACCAAGAGAAACACGCCGTAGGCGATCGCGTTCGTCCAGCCGCCGGAGATGAAGAACTGGACATAGGCTTCGATCAGGCCGAGCAGGATGCCGCCGGCGAGCGCGCCGCTGACGTTGCCGATGCCGCCCAGCGCCAGCGCCACCAGCGCCTTCAGGCTGAAGATGAACCCGGCGAACGGGTTGAACGGAAAGGTGGTGGCCACTGCGACGCCGGCGGCGCCGGCCAGCGAAATGCCGATGGCAAAGGCAATGGCATTGACGCGGTGAGGACTGATGCCCATCAGCGTCGCGGCATCCATGTCTTCCGAAGCGGCGCGCACCGCCTTGCCGATGATGGTCTTGCGCAGGAACAGCACCACCAGCCCGGTGCCGGCCAGCGCAATCAGGAAACCCATCGAGCGGGTGAACGAGGTGCGCACGCCGAGCAGCTCAACGCCTGTCGCGGTATAGGAGGTGACCACGGCAGCGGTGTTACCGCCCCACACCACCGTCATCAGGTTCTGCACCAGAAACATCAGGCCGACGGCGATCAGCAGCGAGACGTTACGGTCGGCCTCAGCGGCAGCCTTGCGAAACAGGCCCTGATAGAGCAGCCAGCCGACGCCGAGCCCTACCGGAACGACGATGACGAGCGACAGGAACGGGTCGATGCCGAGGCCGTAAAACAGCGCCCGCACGAAATAGGCGGCGAGGATGATCATCGCGCCTTGCGCCAGAAAGATCAGCCGCATGGTGCCGAAGATGAGGCTGAGGCCCACCGCGGCGACGCCGTACATGGCGCCGCCAAGCGCGCCGTTGAGCGACAGCTGGAGGAGGATGTCGGGGGACGGAATGCTAGACATCATCTACTCCAACACGCCCATATAGGCCTTCTGGATTTCAGGATCGGCGATGAGCTCGGCGCCGGTGCCTTGCATGGCAAGCGCGCCGGTCTTGAGCACGAAGGCGTAGTCGGCGACCTTCAACGCCTGGTGGATGTTCTGCTCGACCAGGAGGATGGTGACGCCCTGGCCGTGCAAGGTCTGGATGAGCGCAAACATCTGCTGCACGACCAGCGGGCTCAGGCCCAGCGACGGCTCGTCGAGGATGAGCAGCGACGGCTCCGACATGGTGGCGCGCGCGATCGCCAGCATCTGCTGCTCGCCACCGGAGAGCGAACCGGCTTTCTGGTTTGCGCGTTCCTTCAGGCGTGGAAACAGTGCATAGGCTTTTTCCAGCAATTCATTGGTGCGCGGTCGCGCCTTTGGCTGGAAGGCGCCGAGCTCAAGGTTTTCCAACACCGTCATCTGGCGAAACAGGCCGCGCCCTTCCGGCACATGGGCAATGCCCATACGGGCGATGGCTTCAGGCGCTTTGCCGACCAGCGACTGGCCGGACAATCTGATGTCGCCGGCCTTCGGCGTCAGCAGGCCGGAGACGGTTCTGAGCAGTGTGGTTTTGCCCGCGCCATTGGCGCCGACAATGGCGACGATGGTGCCGGCATCGACATGCAGCGACACACCCCAAAGCGCGCCGACATCGCCATAGGCGACCTTGAGGTCGCTGATTTCAAGCAGCCGGTTCGCCAAGATAGGCCTCGATCACTTTGCGGTTTTGCGTGACGTCGCGCGGCGTGCCGTCGGCGATCTTTTCGCCATGATCGAGCACGATCACCCGGCCGCACACTTTCATGATGGCGTCGACCTTGTGTTCGACCCACAGCATCGAAATTCCCTTCTCGTCGCGGACGCGGCGAATGACATCGACCATGCGCTGGATCTCGGTCGGGTTGAGCCCGGCCATCGGTTCGTCGAGCAGAAGCAGCGCCGGCTCGGAGGCAACGGCGCGCGCGATCTCCAGCATGCGGCGATCGGACAGCGTCATATGCGCGGTCAGCATATCGCGCCTGTCGGTCAGGCCGACCAGTTCGAGCGCGGCGTTCGCCGCTTCGCTCGCATGCTTGACGCGCCCCCCAGCTCCATAGACGGCGCCGACCATGACATTCTCGAAAGCGGTCATGGTGAGGAAAGTGCGCACCAGCTGGAAGGTGCGGGCGATGCCCAGCCGCGAGATACGATGTGGCGCGATGCCGGTAATATTCTGGCCACGAAACAGCACCTTGCCTTCGCTCGGCGCATAGAGGGCGGTGATGACGTTGAACAGCGTCGACTTGCCGGCGCCGTTCGGACCGATCACGCCGATCAGCTCGTTGGCACGAACCGCGATGTCGATGTTGTTGAGCACCACAAGCCCGCCGAAGCGCTTCTTGACCGCCTCGAGGCGCAGCAAGGTTTCGTCAGGCTGCATCGTGTTTCCGTCTCTCCGGCGATACTTCTCGCGTGTGGAAATTGTTTGAGGTCAGCGCCGCCCCTCACCTGCCTGCCGGCATCCTCTCCCCGTGGAACGGGGAGAGGAGCGCTGTGATCAGCGCTTGTCCCAGGCCGGCGCCGGCTTGTAGGTCCAGGTGCCGTCCGGATAGATCAGCTGGTGCTTGCCCTGCCACCATTGCGTCGCGACGCTGGGGATCAGCGCAAAGCCGGTCTCGTCGAATTTGAGATCGCCGACGACGGTGTCCTTGAACTCCTGGCCGAAGATGGCGTCATGGATTGCCGAGGCATCGGTACTGCCGGCCTTCTCGATCGCTTGCGCCAGCACCTGGGCGTTGGCGTAGAAGGCGCCGACGGTGACGGAGTCCTTCTTGAACTCGGCCTCGTAGCGATCGCCGAGTTCCTTGGCACCCTTGTAGGGGTAGCTCGCCGACCAGAAACCGTCCGTCATGATGTAATCGGAATCCGCGCCGAGCGCTTCGTGGAACTCGCCGGTCCAGGTGCCCTTCCAGCCATGCAGATAAGGCACGGAGAAGCCGAGCTCCTTCATCTGTCGCAGCAGCGTGACGGTGTCGGCGGGTGACCCGAAGACCAGCATGGCATCGACATCGGCAGCCTTGAGCTTGGTGATCAGAGCCGAATAATCGGTGGCGCCGATTGCCCATGGGTCGTCGACGGCGAAGGTGTAGCCGTATTTCTTGGCCGCCGCCTCGAAGGCGCCGCCAAAGCCCTTGCCGTCGGGCGAATCTTCCGAGACCAGCGCCGGATGCTTCGGCTTCTCGTCGGCCGGCAGCTTGTCCCAGATCTCGAACGGCACTTCCGCACCTGGTCCCGGATGGAAGAAGAACAGTGCGGAATATTTCAGTTTCAACGGCTGCCATTCGAACGGGAAGGCGGTCGTGATCATGTAGAACTTCTTGTATTTTTCCGCGACGATGGCGCCGGCAATGTTCATCGGCCCGGAATGGGTCGACAGCAGCGCATCGACCTTCTGCACCTTGATCAGGTTTTCCAACGCCGAGGCGACCTTGCCCTCCGAGCTTTCATCGTCGGCGACGACCAGCCGCACCTGCAGCTTCTTGCCCGCCACGGTGATGCCGCCCGCCTTGTTGATGTCGGCGACGGCCTGCTCATAGGCCCATTTCTGTTCCTTGCCGTCGCCGGCCAGTGGCCCGGTCAGCGAGATCGGCGCACCGATGACGATCTCGTCGCCGGCGGCATAGGCAGCCCCCGCGCCGCCGAGCGCCAGTGCGCTCGACAGCGCCAGGCCCGCCAGCATTGCCTTCAGATTGTTTCCCATTTCATCCTCCCAGTTGTGATCGGTCAGGCCGCCTCAAACCATCGCGGCCGCAACCCGTTTGGTGTCGGTGAACTGTTCGAAGCTGACGGCCTTGCCGTCCTGCATTTCCCAGACATGGACGACGCGCGCGGTCATCGGCCTGCCGGTCTTCTTGTAGGTGCCGGAATAGGTGCCGACACCAACGATGGTCGTGCCGCCATCGACCAGTTTCTCCAGCGCGAATGTGTAGCCGTCCCAGTCTTCGCCGATGCGCTTGAAGACACCCGCCATGACGGCGTCCGGGCCGACATAGGTTCCGGCATAGGGAAAGCCGGCCATCTCGGTCCAGGCGGTGCCGCTGGTAAGCGGCGCCATCATCGCAGCCAGATCTTTCGCGTCGGAGCCGGCATAGTGCGCCTTGATGGCGTCGTAGTTCTTGTTGCTCATGGTTCTCTCCCAGCGCTCAGACTGGTTCCTGGCCGCGGTCGTAGACGGTCCGCGATTTCTTCTCGATGAAGGCGCCGGCGGGCTTGTTCTCGATCGTGCCTTGGCTGGTGATCCCCAGGAATTTGCCGGTCGAGCGCATCGTGTCCCAATTGTAGAAAAACAGCGACGCGACCGGGATGATGAACTCGCGGAAGCCGAAGACGTAGAGGTTATCGGCGAATTTCCAGGTGGTGGCGAGATCGACGTCGCCATGGCCGCGCTGGAGCCCGACCAGGTTCTGCCAGGCATAGCGCTCGGAGCTCAGATAGATGTGCTCGTAGACGTGGTTGGGGCTGTACGTGTAGTGCGCCGTCAGCCCGACCAGATCGCGCGTCGGCGCCGGCTCGCGCCCGGTCGGCGGCACGGAAGCGTCGCCGAGCACGCCAGCGGCATAGACCTGCGCCACGCGCGGCTCGCCGGGCGCTTCCGCGGCCTCGCGCACACGCTCGCGCACCGACAGAACGCGACGCGTGGCGGTCGAGACGATGAAGGCTTCATCCTCGGCCGGGCTGGCGGCGAAAGTCATGTTGATGAAGAACACCTGCGGCGCCACTTCCAGCGCCTCGTACCAGTCGACGCCGGCATCGCTGCCCTCGCTCCACGCCACCGTGTCGGCGGCGGTGAAGGCGAGATCGATGACACGGCCGCTGTTGAGCGTGATCTTGAAGGTCTGGCCGACAAGCGCCTTGGACGTGGCCATCCGGTTGGTAGCGATGCCGGCGGCAAAGTCGTCAAAATGTTTCCAGTCGGCGGGTCTGTTCTGGTCGTTCATGGCAAATCCTCAGTCGGCAAAGGCAAGCGTTGGCAGGTCGACGACGGTGGCGCCGCCATCGACGGTCAGGATCGAGCCGTTCATCATCGACGCCTCGCCGGAAGCGACGAAGCAGATGACGTTGGAGACCTCTTCCGGCGTTGCCGGGCGGCCGAGCGGCACATCCTTGGTGACGAGCCTGTAGGCCTCGTCGATCGAGCCCAGCCCATGCTTGTCGACGATCACCTGCATCTGCTCGTCGGCCATGCTGGTCGCCACCCAGCCGGGGCAGATCGTGTTGGTGCGCACGCCCTGGCGGCCATAGTCGCGCGCCAGCGATTTGCCGAAGCCGATGCAGGCATGTTTCATGGTGACGTAGCCGGCCGCGGCCGGCCCGGCGAAGAGACCGGCAATCGAGGCGACGACGACGATGTTGCCCTTCTGCGCAATGAGGTCCGGCAGGCATTCGCGGGCGCAGACGAAAGCGGTGTCGAGATTGAGACGTGTCGCGAGCGCCCAGGTCTCGTCGCTCATCGTCACCGTCGGGCCAACGCCATGGCCGCCGGCATTGGCGACCAGAATGTCGACCGGGCCGAACCTCTCGTGCACTTCGGCAAGCGCGGCGCGCACCGCCTTGGCATCGGCGGCATCGCCCTGCACCACCAACCCGCCAATGTCTCTGGTGACGGCTTCGAGCGGTTCGCGCCGCCGCCCCATCAGCACCACTCTGGCGCCGTCGGCGGCCATCCGCCGCGCGACAGCTGCGCCGATGCCGGTGCCGCCGCCGGTGATGAAGGCCGTCTTGCCGGAAAATCTCATCGCTGCTGTCCCTAGGGCGCAAGGCCCAATGTCGCTGTTCGTCGAGGCCAAGTGTGCGATGGACGCGCGTTGCGCGTCTTGTCCGAGCGGGAACTTTGTTTTGACTGAGCGCGCACTTCAGCCCTACCCCCGGACGTGCCGCGCGACCTCCCGGTCGCACGGCGGCCACCGCACACCCCCGGAGCAATTCGCAGTGGCCTATTTCTTCACCGCCTCAAGATCGATGACGACGTCCACCTCCGGCCCAAGGCCAAACCCGTCGGCGGCCTTGGCCATCGGAAAGTCGGCCGCGCTCAGTTTAGCCGTGGCGCTGAAGGCCGCTTTGGTCAGTGTCGCATCCCACGGCGCCGGGGCCTCGTTGATCAGCTTCACGTCAAGTGTGATCTCCTTACCGACCCCGCTGATGGTGAGATTGCCGGTGACCTTGCCGGTCTTGTCATCGACCTTCTCGACCTTGGTGCTCTCGAAGCTGATCGTCGGGAATTCGGCGGCGTTGAAGAAGTCGGGTCCCTTCAGATCGCTGTCGCGCTGCTCGAAGGCGGTGTGGACAGAGCCGACATCGATCTCGGCCTTGACGCTGCTCTTGGTGACATCGGCCTTGTCCATCACAATCGCGCCCTTGACGGCATCGAACTGGCCATGCGCGATGCCATAGATGCCGTGCTTGATGGTGAAGGTGACCCAGGCGTGCTGGCCGTCGATCTCGTAAGTGTCGGCATGCGCCGATACGGCAAGCATCGATGCGCCGGCAAAAGCGAGCGCGGCAATCAGGTTCTTCGGTGTCACATGTCTCTCCATTGGTTGGCGTGTTGAAACGGGTTCAGGAAAAGCCGAGGGCAGCCCCATGCGGTGCCCAGATGATCGCCACCAGGATGGCCAGCATTGCCGGCAGGGCGATCAGCAGGCCGGCGATGAGCGGCCGCAACGGCCGCGCGCCGGGAAGGAAGCGCTGCAGCGGACCGGACACCAGCGCGGCAGCGATCAGCGGCAAGGGTGAGAGTATGAGTGCCATGGGATTTGCCTTGGGCGCCAGCAGCGCCACCTGGATCAGCACCGTGGCAGTAGCGTAGAGGAGCAGGAAGGCGACACTCTTGCCCCAGGCGGCAGCTGTGCCGCCGCGCAGCGTCGCCAGATACTGGACGAGGCACCAGCCACCGACCAAGGCGGCAAGCGCCCCGAGCAATTGTCCTGTTACGATGGAAGCGCCAAGCACCGAAACGATGGCGCCGGAGAGCGCCATGGCAAGCACGGCGGCCGGCACAAGGAACGGCGCTTCGACTTCAGGCGATGGCGATGCGCGCAGAGCCATCGCGACAGCACCGCCGACGGTCGCCAGCAGGCCGACAACGATGGCGGCAATCATCTGCAGATCGAGCGCGCCGGCGCCGATGCGCCGCCAGCCCAGCCAGAGAAATGCCGCCACCAGCGCCGCCATGACGATGATGCTTGCCGTTCGACCGCTCAACCCAGGCAAAAGGCCTATGACGATGCCGGCAAAGGCGAGATAGATCAGCTTCTGGCTGGCCGCGACCGGCGGCACGGCCGGCGGTCCGAGCGTGTCCCAGTAGAAGAACAGGGTAAGAGCCGCCCACAGCAAGGTCACCACCAGCGACGAGGATGCCAAGGCAGAGCGCGCCAGGAACGCGAACACGATGCCAAGCAGCATCGGCAGCGCCGCGGTGACGACCATCGGATTGCCCAGAAACACGCTCAAATCGCCGACACTCCTTTGACAATCTCAAAGCCCGAAACGCGAGCTCCGCGCCGGTCGACGCCGAGCCAATCTTGATTGGCAACGCGTTTGCCGTCTTGTCCGAGCGGGAACTTTGTTTTGACTGAAAGCGCACTCGCGCCCATGGCGGCTTGAAGCGCGGCGAGGCGCTCCATAACCCTCTCGAAAACGGCTCATCAGCATTCGAGGAGGATGGCGTGAACGAGAGAACCGTGCCGCCGATCAGCGCCGCCGCAGCCGCATTCCTGTCGCGCCCGCACCGACCCTTCATCAACGGGCGCTTCGTCAATGGTCTCGCCGGCGAAGGTCTTGCGGTCGACGATTCCGCCTCCGGCGAGATCGTCACCCATGTGCCGGAGAGCGGCGCAGAACTGGTCGACCAGGCGGTGCGCGCCGCGCGCGCCGCGCTCGAAGGTCCATGGGGCTCGATGCGGCCGGTCGACCGCCAGAACCTGATGCTGAAGCTTGCCGACGCCATCGAGGCCGATGCAGATCTGCTGGCTGAAATCGAAAGCATCGAGAACGGCAAGTCGCTGGGCGTCGCGCGCATGCTAAGCGCCGGCGGTTCCGTCGATTGGCTGCGCTACTATGCCGGCTGGGCGACCAAGCTCGAAGGCTCGACCTTCCAGGTCTCTATCCCGGTGCCGCCCGGCGCCAAACACCACGCCATGACGGTCATGGAACCGGTCGGCGTTGTCGGCGCCATCGTGCCATGGAATTTTCCCCTGCTGATCGGCATGTGGAAGATCGCGCCGGCGCTGGCCTGCGGCTGCACGATCGTCTTGAAGCCGCCGCAGGAAACGCCGCTGGGGTTGCTGCGGCTCGCCGAACTGATCCAGCAGGCTGGGTTTCCGCCCGGCGTCATCAACATCGTCACCGGTAGCGGCAGCGTCACCGGCGAGGCTTTGATCCGCCATCCCGGCGTCGACAAGCTGACCTTCACCGGTTCGACCGAAGTCGGCAAACGCGTCGGCCACGCCGCCGTCGACCGCGTCGCGCGCTTCACGCTGGAGCTCGGCTCCAAATCGCCGATGATCCTGCTGGCCGATATGGAAGAAGGCATCGAGCCGCTGCTGGCCGGCCTTGGCATGTTCTTCAACCAGGGCCAGGTCTGCACTTCGGCGGCGCGAATCTTGATCGAGAAGTCGATCTATGACCGTACGCTCTCACGCCTTGCCGAGATCGCCGACGGCATGATCATGGGCGCCGGCCGCGATGCGGGCGCGCAGATCAACCCGCTGGTCTCGGCCAAGCACCGCAACAGCGTGCAAGGTTTTGTCGACCGCAGCCTGGCGGCTGGCGTCGAACGCTTAAGCGGCGCACGAACGGTTCCGGGCAAAGGCCACTATGTGGCGCCGACCATTCTGCACAACGTCAGACCCGAGATGGAGATCGTGCGCGAGGAGGTGTTCGGGCCAGTGGTCGCGGCGATGCCGGTCGCCGATCTCGATGAGGCGATCCGCATCGCCAACGACACGCGCTACGGCCTGTCGGCCTCGATCTGGACCCGCGATTTGGGCAAGGCGATGACAGCGATCCACGGCCTCAAGGCCGGTACGGTGTGGGTCAATTCGCACAACACGCTCGATCCGGCAGCGCCCTTCGGCGGCTTCAAGCAATCCGGCATCGGTCGCGAGCATGGTCGAGCGGCGATCGACAGCTATCTCGAAACCAAGACCGCCATCATGCGCTACGCGTGACGCGATGACGGAGGTTTACGACTACATCGTCGCCGGCGCGGGTTCGGCCGGCTGCACCGTGGCAAGCCGGCTGGTTGCCGCAGGAAAAAGCGTGCTCCTCGTCGAGGCAGGACCGGCCGATGATACGCGCTTCATCGACATGCCCGCCACCTTTGCCAAGGTGATCGGCACGGCGCGCAGCTGGATCTATCAGTCTGATCCCGAACCCAGTGTCGGCGGCCGCTCGCTGCCGATCCCGCAAGGACGCACGCTCGGCGGCGGCTCGTCCATCAACGCCATGCTCTACATCAGGGGCCAGCCGCAGGATTACGATGGCTGGCGCGATCTCGGCTGCCCCGGCTGGAGTTGGGACGATGTGCTGCCTGTCTACAAACGACTGGAGCGCAATGAGCGGCTTGCCGGCGAACGCCATGGCAATGACGGTCCGCTACCGGTCTCCGATCCGCGCTACCGGCATCCGCTGTCGCTCGCCTATGTCAGGGCGGCGCAGCAGGCCGGCTATCCCTTCAATGATGACTTCAACGGTGAATGCCAGGAAGGCGTCGGCTTCTACCAGACGACGACAGCCAATGGTGAACGGCAGTCGGCGGCAAAGGTGTTCCTGCGGCCGCTCGCCGGCAACGCCAACCTCAAAGTGGTCACCGACGCGCAGGTGACGGCGCTGACGCTGGAGAATGGCGCCGCGAGCGGGCTCTCCTACACGACCCCGGACGGACAGACCCACACCGCCTCAGCGAGGGCCGAAGTGATCCTCGCCGCTGGCGCGCTGGCAACGCCGAAGCTGATGATGCTGTCAGGCCTCGGCCCGGCCGGGCATCTCGCCGAGATGGGCATTCCGGTCATCCGCGACATGCCTGCGGTGGGCCAGGATTTGCAGGATCATGTCGCGGCACCGCTTTATGCGCTGACCCGCAAACCCATCTCGCTGCTCGGCGAGGATCGTGGGCTGAAGGCGTTGCGGCACGGCATCGAATATCTGCTGTTCCGGCGCGGCCTGCTCGCCTCCAACGTGGTCGAGAGCGGCGGCTTCTTCGACACCGACGGAGACGGCCGGCCGGACATCCAGTTCCATGTGCTGCCGGTGATGATCGAAAATGCCGAACACGGCTCGGTCGAGCGTCATGGCATGGAGTTGAACCCGTGCGTGCTGCGGCCGAAATCGCGCGGTTCGGTGCGGCTGCGCTCGCGAAATCCAGGCGACCCGATCCGGTTCACCACCGGCTTCCTGTCGCATCCAGATGACCTGGCGCTGCTGCTTGCCGGCATGAAGGTGGCGCGCAGCATCCTGCGCCAGCCCGCGCTGCGCGAAGTGGTTGCCGAGGAGCTTGCGCCGGGCAAAGCCGACGACCTCGGCGACGACCAAATCGTCGACCACATCATCCGCCACGCCAAGACCGTCTATCACCCTTGTGGTACCTGCCGGATGGGGACGGACGATGAGGCAGTTGTCGATCCCCGGCTTCGCGTGCGCGGCGTGCCGCGCCTGCGCATTGCGGACGCCTCTGTTATGCCGAGGCTGACCAGCGGCAACACCAACGCGCCGGCGATCATGATCGGCGATCGCTGCGCGGATTTCATCCTCGGCACGGCCTGACTCGGTCAGCCGAGATTGATCCACGCCGTCTTCAAGTCGGTGTATTTCTCGATCGCGTGCAGGGACTTGTCGCGGCCGAAGCCCGACTGCTTGACGCCGCCGAGCGGCACGGTGATGTCGGCGCCGCCATAGGTGTTCACATGCACGACACCGGCATTGATGGCGCGCACCATGCGGTGCGCCGTCGACAGGTTCGATGTCCAGACGGCCGAGGCAAGACCATAGACGGTCGCGTTGGCGAGCCGCACCGCCTCCTCCTCGGTGTCGAAGCGCATCACCCCGAGCACCGGCCCGAACACTTCCTCGCGGGCAAGCTGCATGTCTTGCGTCACATTCTCGAAAATGGTCGGCGCCATGTAGCTGCCGCCGGTCTCGGTCAGGATGCGCTCGCCGCCGGTGACGAGATGCGCGCCCTCTTCGGAAGCCTTGGCGACGAAGCCGAGATTCTTGGTCAGCTGCTCGGCGCTGGACACCGCGCCGATGTCGCTGCCGAGATCGAGCGGATCGCCGACCTTCAGCTTCGTGGTTGCCTTGAGAAGCTCGTCCATGAAGCGGTCGTAGATCGAGGCCTGGACCAACAGGCGCGAGCCGGCGACACAGACCTGGCCGGAATTGCGAAAAATGCCGTTGGCCGAGACCACGGCGGCCTGGCTCAAATCCGGCGCATCGGCAAAGACGATGTTGGGCGACTTGCCGCCGAGTTCGAGGAAGACGCGCTTCAGATTGGAGCGCGCGGAATATTCGAGCAGCCGGCGGCCGACAGGGCCGGATCCGGTGAAGGCGACGGCGTCGACATCCATGTGCATGCCGAGCGCCTCGCCGGCGACCGAACCGCGGCCGGTGACGACGTTGAAGACGCCCTCGGGCAGCCCGGCCTCGGTGGCGAGTTCAGCCAGCCGCAGCAGCGTCAGCGAAGCGATCTCCGGCGGCTTGACGACGATGGTGTTGCCCGCCGCCAGCGCCGGCGCGATCTTCCAGGCGCCGATCATCAGCGGGAAATTCCAGGGAACGATGATGCCGACGACGCCGAGCGGTTCCTTGTGGATCAGGCCAAGCACAGTGTCGGCGGTCGGCGCGATCTCGCCATAGACCTTGTCGATCGCCTCGGCATAGTAGCGGATGGTGCCGGCGGCCGAGAGCGGCTCGGCCTTGTAGGCCATACCGATCTCGGTGCCATTGTCGCGCACGCCGAGAACGGCAAGTTCCAGCGCGTACTTCTCGACCAGTTCGGCGAATTTTATCAGCACCTTCTTGCGGAAGGCTGGGGCCGCGCGCGACCAGGAGCCTTTCTCGAAAGCCTTGCGCGCCGCGTTTACGGCGGCGTCGATGTCGGCCGCACCGCCATTGGCAATGGAGCTGATCGTGCGGCCATCGATCGGGCTGATCACATCGAGATGGGAACCGTCGGATGCGGGGAGCTTTCGCCCCCCGATCCACAGGCCCTGCGCCGCGATGGTCTGCGCCCGCAGGCGATCGATGGCCGATTGATCCAACTCATTCCTCCAAGATCAGACCGGCTGGCTGCCGAGCCGGGCAAAGGCTTCAGGGCTGCGGCTGCGCAGCGACGCCGCCAGCGCGAAACCGATGATGCCGGCGATCAGCACCAGCCCCGGCAGCAACACGCCGAGGAAGCCGGAAGCGCCCGACAGATTGCCGAAATTGATGACGATCTCGACAATGATGAACAGAAGTGCCAGCGCCGCAAGCCCGGGCAGGATTTTTGCTTTCAGCGCGCTCGGCTCCAGCGTCGGGTTGCGGCTGAAGAATGCCACCACGGACAGCGAGGTGAGCGCCATCAGAACGATGATGCCGAGCGTGCCGACATTGGTCAGCCAGGAAAACAGCGCCAGCACCGGATCCTGGCCGGTGGCGGCGAACAGCCCCACCACCACCGCCGCGATCACCGTCTGGATCAGCGAGCCGACATGCGGACTCTGGAACACCGGATGGGTGACGCCGACGGCTTCCGGCAGCAGCTTCTCGCGGCCAGCGACGTAGAGGTAGCGGGCGACGCCATTGTGGAAAGCAAGCACGCCGGCAAAGAGGCTGGAGACGAACAGGATGCTCATCAGTTGCGTCAGCATCGGACCGACATAGCGGTCAGAGAGACCGAACAGGAAGGTGGTGGGATCGGCGAGCGCCTTCAGCGACGGCACCAGCTTGTCGACGCCTTCGCCATTGGCCATCAGCCAGCTGGTCAGCATGTAGAACACGCCGATCACCAGCACCGAAATGTAGGTGGCGCGCGGCACGGTGCGGTGCGGCTCGCGCGCTTCCTCGGAATAGATGGTCGTCGCCTCGAAGCCGATGAAGGCGGCGAAGCAGAACAGGAGGCCAATCGCCGGCGAGCCGCTGAGGATCTGCGTCGGCGTGAACGGCGCCAGGCTGAGGCCGGAATCGCCACCCTTGAACAGGATTGCGAGGTCGACAACGAGCACGACGAGATATTCGAGCAGCACGAGCACGGTGAGGATCTTGGCCGAGAGGTCGACGCGGCGATAGCCGAGCACGCCGACCAGCGCGATGCCGACGAAGCACCATACCCACCAGGGCAGGTTGATGCCCCAGCCGGCGAACAGGCCGGAGGTGGCGGCGCCGAACAGGCCGAACACGCCGATCTGCATGGCGTTGTAGCTGAGGATCGCGATCAGCGCGGCGGCGCCACCCAGCGTGCCGCCAAGACCACGCGCGGTGTAGGCGTAGAAGGCGCCGGCATTGGCGACATGGCGGGCCATCGCGACATAGCCGACCGCAAAGAGCAGCAGCAGCACGGTCACGATCAGGAACGTGCCGGGAATGCCGGCGCCATTGCCCATCAGCATTGAGAGCGGCACGCCGCCGGCCACCGCCGTCAGCGGCGCGGCAGCCGAAACCACAAGGAATGTCACGGCGCCGACGCCGAGGCTGTTCTTCCTCAGCCGGTTTGTTTCGCCGGTATCTGTTGTCGTCATCTTTCCCTCCATTCCGCGCTGCGGAAGCCAAGTGTCCCTGAGACGCCGAGGGCCTTCTGTGAGGCCAGTATGCATTTCACTATTTGCAACGGCATTTCGATATTAGACTTGCAAAGGAATCGACTTGCTGTCAAGTTAATTCGCACGTTAAGTATCTGGTGGAGGATCAGAGACGATATGAGCACGGTGGCCAAAGCCATTTCGCTGCTGGAGAGGCTGGGGCACGGCGCGCCCGAGACGGCGCTTGCCAACCTCGCCAGGGGCGCCGGCTTCGACAAGGCGACGACGCGCCGGCTGCTCGTCTCGCTGATCGCGCAAGGCCTTGTCGAACAGGACGAGACGACGCGCCGTTATCGGCTCGGCGCCGGCATCACCCGGCTGGCGCTGATGCGTGAAGCGCAGTTCCCGTTCCTGCGCATGGCGGTGCCGGTGGTCGAGGCGTTGGCTGCGGAGACCGAAGAGACTGTGCATCTCTCTGAATATTCCAGGCGCGGCCTGCTCTCCATTCACGTCGTCGAATCGACCAGGGCCAACCGTGTCAGCGTGCCGCTCGGCGAGGCCCTGCCCTTGCACGCGACCGCGTCGGGCATCGCCTTCCTGGCCTTCAGCGACGAGCGTACGCGCGCTGAAGCGCTCGCCGGCCCGATGCCTGCCTTCACGCCGTTCACCATCGGCGATGCGTCCGTACTGGCCGAGCATATCGCTGCCGCCCGCCGCCGCGGCCATTCCATCGGCGCGCAGGGTTTCGAAGAAGGCGTGATGAGTGTTGCCGCGCCGATCCTCGGCGCTGACGGCTACGCCATCGGTACGATTGCGGTCGCAGCCCCACGGGTGCGGACGCAAAAGGGTGAGATCGAACGCCTTGGCGTCAGCGCGGCCGCCGCCGCGCACGAGATCGGCGACCGGCTGTTCGGCAAGCTGCCTGGACAGAAACGGGCATAACAACCAACAAAAGACTGCAGGGAGACTGACGTGGAGGACAAACGCCGAATCCTGGTTATCGGCACCGGCGACACCAAGGCCGACGAGCTTCTGTTCATGCGCGAGCGCATCGAGGCCGTCGGCGGCGTCGCCGTGATGATGGACGTCAGCGTGCTCGGCGACCCGCCTTACAGACCGGAGCACGACCGCCATGCGGTGGCGCGCGCCGCCGAGACGACGATCGAGGCGATCATCGCCAGCGGCGACGAGAACTCGGCGATGACGCTGATGGCGCTTGGCGCTTCCCGTCTCGCGCGCTTTTTGTACGATCAGGACGAAATCGACGGCTTCATCGCGCTTGGCGGTTCGATGGGCACCGACCTCGCGCTCGACGTCGCGCTGGCGCTGCCGCTCGGCGTGCCGAAATTCGTCGTCTCGACCATCGCCTATTCGCACCTTCTGCCGCCGGACCGGATCGCCACCGACCTGATGATGATCCTGTGGGCGGGTGGCCTTTATGGCCTGAACAGCGCCTGCAAGGCGGTGCTGTCGCAGGCGAGCGGCGCGGTGGTGGGCGCCGCGCGCGCTGCCATCAAGCCGGACGAATCCCGGCCACGCATCGGCATGAGCTCGCTCGGCAAAAGCTGCCTGCGCTATATGGTGACGCTGAAGCCGGAGCTGGAAAAGCGCGGCTATGAAGTCATCGTCTTCCACACCACCGGCATGGGCGGCCGCGCGCTGGAAGCGATCGCTGCGCAAAAGGGTTTTGTCGCGGTGATGGACTTCAGCCTGCAGGAACTCGCCAACCATTTCACCGGCTCGGTGGTGAGTTCCGGCGCCGACCGGCTGGAGAATGCCGGCCGCCAGGGCATCCCGCAGATCGTCGCGCCTGGCGCCATCGACATGGTGGATTTTCCGACCTGGCAGCCGGTGCCGCCGCGTTTTGCCGATCGGCCTTACCATGCCCACAACCGCCTGCTTGCGTCGGTGACGTCGGGCGGTGAAACACGCCGGGAGATCGCGCGCGCCATTGGCGAGAAGCTTGCCGGCGCGACCGGTCCGACCGCCTTCATCCTGCCCGCCGGCGGCATCCAGCAATGGGACCAGCAGGGCGAGCCGTTGCACGATCCGGACGCGCTTTCGGCGTTTGTCGAGGAGATGCGCTTGAGCGTGCCGGAGAATGCCGAGCTGCACGAGATATCCGGCCACATCAATGACGCCGCCTTCAGCGCCAAGGCGCTGGAAATCTTCGATCGCTGGGTGGCCGAAGGCATTGTCCCGCTGGGCGCGCCGACAGGCGGGCGCGCGGCATGAGCAGTGTAAAGGCTCAGGCGTTGGTGCTCGATTTCGGCGGCGTCGTTACGCGCACTCTGTTCGAGACGCATGCGCTTACCGAGCAAGCGCTTGGACTGAAGCCAGGCACACTGGGCTGGCGCGGACCGTTCGACCCGGCCTCCGATCCGCTGTGGCGCGCCATGCAGGCCGACGAAATCAGCGAGCGCGACTACTGGAAGACACGGACAAGCGAGGTCGGCCGGTTGGTCGGCGAGGACTGGCACGACATGTCGACCTTCGTGCAGCGGGCGCGCGGCGCCGATCCGCAAGCCGTGATCCGGCCCGAGGCTGAGCAGGCGATCCGCACCGCGCACGCAGCCGGCGTGCGACTCGCCATCCTCTCCAACGAACTCGACCTGTTCTACGGCGCATCGTTTCGCGAGCGACTGCCAATGCTCTCGCTGTTCGAGACGGTCGTCGATGCGACCTATACGCAAATCCTCAAACCCGACGCCCGCGCCTATGCGATGGTCGGCGACGCGCTGCAATTGCCGCTTGCGGCCTGCGTCTTCGTCGACGACCAGAAGCGCAATATCGACGGCGCTGATGCTGCCGGCATGCTCACCGTACATTTCGACGTCGCCCGACCGGCGCCAAGCTATGCCGAGGCGCTTGGCCTTTTCGGCCTCGCCCTCTCCTGATTGAAAACCCCGGAGTCCTCCCCGATGCGTGACATCAACTTCCTCACCGAAAACAACGCCAAGTCTATCTGGCATCCGATGGCGCATCCGGCCGAGATGCGGGCGACGCCACCAAAGATCATCGTCAAAGGCGAAGGCGCTTCGGTCACCGATGTCGAAGGACGCACCGTGCTCGACGCCGTCGGCGGCCTGTGGAACGTCAACCTTGGCTACAGCTGCGATCCGATCAAGAAGGCGATCGCCGCGCAGCTCGATGCGCTGCCCTATTATTCCGGCTTTCGCGGCACCTCGACCGGACCGTCGATCGAGCTCGCCTATGAGCTCACCGAATGGTTCGCGCCGGAAGGCATGGTGCGCGCCTTCTTCACCTCCGGCGGATCGGATTCGGTCGAGACGGCGCTCAGGCTCGCCCGGCAATATTGGAAGATCCGCGGCCAGGCCGACCGCACGAAATTCCTGGCGCTGAAGAAGGGCTATCACGGCACGCATTTCGGCGGCGCTTCCGTCAATGGCAACGCCAATTTCCGCCGCAACTACGAGCCGCTCTTGCCCGGAGTCTTCCACACGCCGGCGCCGATGACCTATCGCAACCCGTTCGACGAAACCGATCCGGCGAAGCTGGCAAAACTGTGTGCCCGCGCGATCGAGGAAGAGATCGCCTTCCAGGGCGCCGACACCATCGCCGCCTTCATCATGGAGCCGGTGCTCGGCGCCGGCGGCGTCATCGTTCCGCATGAGAGCTTCATGCCGATGGTGCGCGCCATCTGCGACCGCCATGACATATTGCTCATCGCTGACGAAGTGGTCACCGGCTTTGGCCGCACCGGCGCCTGGTCCGGCTCGCGGCTCACCGGTGTGAAGCCGGATTTCATGACCATGGCCAAGGCGATCACCTCCGGCTATTTCCCGCTTGGCGCAACGTTGATCGGCGCCAAGGTGGCCGACGTCTTCGAGGCCGACAAGACCAGCTTCGGCTCGATCGGTCACGGCTATACCTATTCCGGCCACCCGGTCGGCTGCGCGGCCGGCATTGCCGCGCTCGCCGAGACCAGGCGGCTTGCACTCAACGAGAACGCAGCGGCGCGCGGCGTCGAACTCGGCAAGGCACTGGAAGCTCTGAAGGTGAAGCACCAGCTCGTCGGCGACGTCCGCTACCAGGGCCTGATGGCTGCGATCGAGGTCGTCTCGGACCGCGGCGCCAAGAAGCCTGCCGACAAGAAGACCATGGCCGCCATTGCTGACGGCGCCTACGCCGCCGGCGTCATGCTGCGCGTCTCCGGCAACAACCTCATCCTGTCACCGCCGTTGATCATCACCGCTGCCGATGTGGCAAAGATTGCGGAGGGGTTGGATGCGGGGCTCGCGGCCGCAGCCCTAGGGAATAGGGAATAGGGATTAGGCAGTAGGGAATAGGCTGAGGAAGAAAGCGCCTACTGCCTACTGCCTACTGCCTACTGCCTACTGCCTACTGCCTACTGCCTAACCCCTCCCCTCCGCCACGCCGCCGGCGCCACACCAGCCGCATCTCGAAAGAACCGCGAGAAGTAAGCCGGATCGTTGAAGCCGGTCTCATAGGCGATGTCCTCGATGGTGCGGATGGTGAACAGCAGCAGGCGCTTGGCCTCGACCAGCCGTCTGTCGTTGACCGCTTGCCGCACGCCGCAGCCGAGCACCTGATGCGCTGCCTTGTCGAGCAGATGACGCGTCGTGGCGAGTTCTTCGACATAGCGTTCGACCGGCCAATCGTCGCGGAAATGGCGGTCGATCAGCCGCCGCAGCCGTCCGCCCAATGCTACAGCCGCCGGCACCGTCACAGGATGCGATTGGGCGTCGAGCCGGGCGATGTGCGACAGCGCCACCGCAACCAGCGGCGGCAGAATTTTCTCCATGCCGGCTTGCGCCTCGCTATATTCGGCCTGGATCATTCCAATCGTCTCGCTGAGCCTCTGCCAAAGTGCCGCCTCGCCGCGACCGGTGATGATGACCGGCTGGTCGAGCGCCAGCGCGGAATGTTCGGCGATGGCCGCCAGCGCAGCATCGGCGACCGAAACGACAATGGCGTCGGTGCCGAGCTCGATTTCGAAGCCATGCACCACCCCACTCGGCATGAAGCTCACGGTCGGCGCTGAAAAACTCCAGCTTTTGTCCTCGATCCGGTAGGTGCCGCTGCCACTCGTCCAGAAGGTGATCTGCGCCATTTGCGGGTGCTTGTGCGCAAGAACCCGGCCGCGATGCACGGAAGCACGGGCCTGCACAGTCTCGACATGCAGGAAACCGACGTCGAGCGAGCGTGCCGGCTCGCCATAGACGAAGAATTCCGGGATGACGGTCTGACTCATGGCTGGCCGGAAAAAGTCCAAGCGGTTTTGTGCTTTCGTCCATAACCCATAGAGGCGCCGGAGGCTACTGTCCTCACCATCAAAGGGAGGATCATGATGCGATCGGAAGATTTCCGGGCCGACAAATCGCGGCCGTTCACGGGCACCGAATATCTGGCGAGCCTGCGCGACGGGCGCGAGGTCTATATCAATGGCGAACGTGTGGCCGACGTCACCAGCCATCCGGCGATGCGCAATTCGGCGCGCTCGCTGGCGCGCCTCTACGATGCGCTGCATGATCCCGCCCAGCAAGCCGTACTGACTTCGCCCACCGACACCGGCTCGGGCGGCTACACACACAAGTATTTCCGCGTCGCGCATTCTTCCGCCGACCTTGCTGCGCAGCAGACAGCGATCGCGGAGTGGTCGCGTATGTCCTATGGCTGGATGGGCCGTACGCCGGACTACAAGGCGGCGCTGATGAACACGCTCGGCGCCAATGCCGACTGGTACGGGCCGTTCAAGGACAATGCCCTCGCCTGGCATAAGCGCGCCCAGGAAGCGGTCCTGTTCATGAACCACGCCATCGTCAATCCGCCGATCGACCGGCACAAGCCGGCCGAGCAGGTGAAGGACGTGTTCGTGCACATCACCAAGGAAAACGATGCCGGCATCTGGGTGTCGGGGGCCAAGGTGGTGGCGACATCGTCCGCGCTCACCCATTACAATTTCCTCGCGCAGAGTTCGGCGACGGTAACGGAAGATCCGTCGCTGTCGGTGATGTTCATCGTGCCGATGAATGCGCCGGGGATAAAAATGTTCTGCCGTGTCTCCTACGAGCAGACGGCCAACACCGTCGGCCATCCCTTCGACTACCCGCTGTCGTCGCGCTTCGACGAGAACGACGCGATCCTGGTGCTCGATAATGTCTTCATCCCCTGGGAAGACGTGCTGGTGCTACGCGACGCGCCAAAAATCCTCTCCTTCCATCCGGCGTCCGGCTTCATGCACGGCTATTGTTTTCAGGGCTGCACGCGTTTTGCCGTAAAACTCGACTTCCTCGCCGGCCTGCTCGCCAAGGCGCTGCGCGCCACCGGCGGCGATGCCTTCCGCGGCAACCAGGCGGCCCTCGGTGAGGTGATTGCTCTGCGCCACATGTTCTGGAGCTTTTCCAACGCCATGGCGCACAATCCGATCCCGTGGGCGAACGGCGCGGTGCTGCCGAACCTGGAGGCCGCGCTCGCCTATCGCACCTTCATGTCGGAAGCCTATCCGCGAGTCATCGACACGGTGCGCCGGGTGATCGCCTCGGGACTGATCTATCTCCCGTCATCGGTGAAGGATTTCGGCAATCCCGAGATTGACCGTTACCTCGCGCAATATGTGCGCGGCTCCAACGATATGGGCCATGTCGTGCGCATCAAGATCATGAAACTCTTGTGGGACGCGACCGGCACCGAATTCGGCGGCCGCCACGCGCTCTACGAACTCAACTATGCCGGCGCGCCCGAAGAGGTGCGGCTGCAGGTGCTGAAGGGTGCCGAGCGCGGCGGCCGGCTGAAGCAGATGGAGGAGTTAGTCGACCAATGCATGGCCGACTATGACGAGACGGGCTGGACCGGCGACACCTGGCTGCCGCCGCTGACCGGCCCGGCCGGCTGAGCGAGGCCGACCATGGAAGTGGCCATGACACCGCAAGTCGCGAGGCTGGAATTCCGCGAGGCGATGGCGCGGGTCTGCGCGCCGGTCAACATCGTCACCACCGACGGCCCGGCCGGGCGCGGCGGCTTCACCGCGACCGCCATGTGCAGCGTCTCCGACGATCCGCCGACGCTGCTCGTCTGTATGAACGAGCGCTCGGCGCAAACCGGCCTTTTCCTCGCCAACCGGCGCTTCTGCGTCAACGTGCTGACCCAGTCGCACATGCATCTGGCGGCAAAATTCGCCGGCGCGATCCGCGACATGGCCGAGCGCTATCAAGCCGCGCGCTGGCAGACCATGCCGTCCGGCATGCCGGCGCTGCTCGACGCCATCGTTTCCTTCGATTGCGAGATCGGCGCGGTCAACAAGGTCGGCACGCACAATGTGATGTTCGGCCGCGTCGTCGACATCCGCCACGGCAGCGACGAGGCAGCTCTGCTCTATGTCGGCCGCAACTATATGCAGCCAAGCGCGCTCGGAAGTTTTGGCGGGTGAGGAGCGCTCTTGCCTTCTCCCCTTGTGGGAGAAGCTGGATCGGCGCGCAGCGCCGAGACGGATGAGGGGTGTTGGAAGGAATGAGGCCGCGGCGATTTCGAACGTATTGCCAAGCTGGAGCACCCCTCATCCGACCGAGCTTCGCTCGGCCACCTTCTCCCACAGGGGGAGAAGGACAGGCGCTCACTCTTCTGCCGACTCCGACTGGATCAAACTCTCCAGCATATCCAGCAACCGCTCGTGCTCTTCGGCGCCGTAGCGCTTCTCGATTGCATCATAGATAGCGACGCGCTCGGGCGCCAACTCCTCGATCAGCGCAACACCGCTCGAACTGATGGCGAGCAAGGCCCGGCGGCCGTCATCCTTGACCTTGTTGCGGGTGATGAAGCCGCGCTCTTCCAGCGTCTTGATGATGCGGGTCAGGCTGGGCGGCAGGATCGACGCGCGGTTGGCAAGCTCGGTTGCCTCAAGCGGCCCGGTTTCTGCGAGCACACGCAGCACACGCCATTGCTGCTCGGTAATATCGTGGCGGGCCAGCATCGGCCGGAAATGCGCCATGATCACTTCGCGGGCGCGAAGCAATGCCATCGGCAAGGAGCGGCGTGTGCTGGGCGGTAGCAAGATCAGGTCTCCGAAAAATCCATCCAGTCCGAGTCGCGGTTGATATCAGCGCCTGGATCGCAGCTATATCCGTCATTTTACCGGGAGCGGCAATCCCGGCCCTTCGGGGCATAGAACGACGCTTGACATTCCAGCGTCAAGATGTAATTCACATGTTAATTACAAGACCGTGGCGCCGGTGGAGGAAAGCCTTGCCGCATATGGCGATCGAATATTCCGCGAACCTCGATGCGAAAGTCGACATGCCGGCGCTGTGCGAACTGGTTTCTCGCACCATGCTCGACACCGGCGTATTCGAACCGGGCGCGATCAGGGTTCGCGCCTTTCGCGCCGAGGCCTATGCGATTGCCGATCGTCTGCCCGAGAACGGCTTCATCGACATGAACCTGCGCATCGGCAAGGGCCGCAGCGCCGAGGACAAGAAACGCGCCGGCGAGGCGATCTTTGCGGCGGTCTCGGGCCATCTGGCATCGCTGTTTGCCACCCCGCATTTCGCGCTGTCGCTGGAGATCCGCGAGATCGACGCCGAACTCAGTTGGAAGAAAAACGCCATCCATCCGCGCCTGCGCGGCAAGTGATCAGGCGATAGAGAAACAGGAAAGACCCGATGGCGGCACTGGACGACAATCTGAGGAAGGCCGAGGCCTATCTCGAGCGCTTCCGCAAGGACGGCGTGCTCAACCAGATCGGCGGCGAGGCGGTACCTTCCGTCGACGGCTCGACATACGAGACGATCTCGCCGATCGACCTGAAACCCATCGCCACGGTGGCGCGCGGCAAGGCGGCCGACGTCGACCGCGCCGCCAAGGCGGCCAAAGCGGCGTTCAAGGACTGGGCGGCGATCTCGGGCGACGCGCGCAAGAAGCTCCTGCATAAGATCGCTGATGCCATTGTTGCACGCGCTGAAGAGATCGCTTTCGTTGAATGCATGGACACCGGCCAGTCGCTGAAATTCATGGCCAAGGCGGCGTTGCGGGGTGCGGAAAATTTCCGCTTCTACGCCGACCGCGCGCCGGAGGCCCGTGACGGCCAAACCATCCGTGCGCCGGGCCAGGTCAACATGACGACGCGCGTGCCGATCGGCCCGGTCGGCGTGATCACCCCGTGGAACACGCCGTTCATGCTGTCCACCTGGAAGATCGCGCCGGCGCTCGCCGCCGGCTGCACGGTGGTGCACAAGCCCGCCGAGCTTTCGCCGCTGACGGCGCGGCTGCTGGTCGAGATCGCCGAGGGAGCCGGCCTGCCCCAGGGTGTGTGGAACCTCGTCAACGGCTTTGGCGAGGATGCCGGCCGCGCGCTGACCGAACACCCCGACATCAAGGCGATCGGCTTCGTCGGCGAAAGCCGCACCGGCTCGATGATCATGAAACAGGGCGCCGACACGCTGAAGCGCGTGCATTTCGAACTCGGTGGCAAGAACCCGGTGATCGTTTTCGCCGACGCCGATCTGGAGCGCGCGGCGGATGCCGCCGTCTTCATGATCTACTCGCTGAACGGCGAGCGCTGCACCTCGTCGTCGCGCCTGCTGGTCGAGGCTTCGGTACACGACAAGCTCACCAGCCTGGTTGCGGAGAAGGCAAAGCGCATCAAGGTCGGTCATCCGCTCGATCCCGAGACGGTGGTCGGCCCGCTGATCCATCCGGTGCATGAGGAGAAGGTGCTGTCCTACATCGAGATCGGCAAATCGGAAGGCGCGGTCGTTGCTGCCGGTGGCGGCAAGTTCGCCGGCCCGGGCGGCGGCTGCTATGTCAGCCCGACCCTGTTCACCGGCGCCACCAACACGATGCGCATCGCCCAGGAGGAAATCTTCGGGCCGGTGCTGACCGCCATCCCCTTCAAGGACGAAGCCGAAGCACTGGCGCTCGCCAACGACACGCAATACGGCCTGACAGGTTATCTCTGGACCGCTGACGTGACCCGCGCCTTTCGCTTCACCGATGCGCTCGACGCCGGCATGATCTGGGTCAATTCGGAGAATGTGCGGCATCTGCCGACGCCGTTCGGCGGCGTGAAAAGTTCGGGCATCGGCCGCGACGGCGGCGACTGGTCGTTCGACTTTTACATGGAAACCAAGAACATCGCGTTCGCCACGGCGCCGCATTCGATTCAAAAGCTCGGCGGTTGACCGGAGAGACATGATGCCCCTGCCCCAACCCAACCTCTATCCCGCCTTCAACATCGTGCGGCTCAGCCATATCGAGCTTGCTGTCACCGATCTGACGAAATCCCGCGCCTTCTATGTCGACACGCTCGGCCTGCAGGTGACCGACGAGACCAGTGACGCCATCTATCTGCGCGCCATGGAAGAGCGCGGTCACCACTGCATCGTTCTGCGCAAGGGGCCAACGGCGGAAGCGCGCGACCTCGGCTTCAAGGTCTTTTCCGACGAGGACCTCGACAAGGCCGAGCATTTCTTCAAGGGCAAAGGCCTGCCGGTCGAATGGGTCGAACGCCCCTACCAGTCGCGCACTTTCCGCACCCGCGACCCGCACGGCATTCCGCTCGAATTCTATTCGAAGATGGAGCGGCTGCCGCCGATCCATCAGAAATACGCACTCTACAAGGGCGTGAAGCCTTTGCGCATCGATCACTTCAACTGCTTCTCGCCGAATGTCGACGAGGCGGTTGCCTTCTACAACGAGCTCGGCTTTCGCGTGACGGAATATACGCAGGACGAGGAGAGCCACAGACTGTGGGCGGCCTGGATGCACCGCAAGGGCGGCGTGCACGACATCGCCTTCACCAACGGTGTTGGCCCGCGCCTGCACCACGTCGCCTTCTGGGTGCCGACGCCGCTCAACATCATCGACCTGCTCGACCTGATGTCGACCACCGGCTGGCTGCCGAACATCGAGCGCGGGCCGGGTCGGCATGGCATTTCCAATGCCTTCTTCCTCTACATCCGCGACCCCGACAACCATCGCATCGAGATCTATTGCTCGGACTATCAGACGGTCGACCCAGACCTCGAGCCAATCAAATGGGATCTGAAGGACCCGCAGCGTCAAACGCTGTGGGGCGCGCCGGCGCCAAAAAGCTGGTTCGAGGAAGGGAGCGTGTTTGCCGGTGCAAAGCCGCGCACGTCGGATCTGGCGGCCTCGCCGATCATTGCGCCTTAATGGCCACGGAGTTTTGAGTATGAGCCATGGACGCCTCGCCACCTTCACCGTCGGCGGCAAGACGCGCTACGGCGCAATCACCGACAAGGGTGCTGTCGATCTTTTAGCGCGGCACAGCCAATGGCCAACGCTGCGCGAGGTGATCGAGGCTGGCGCCTTGCGGCGAATAGCCGAGGAAGCGGATGCCTATTCCCCCGACTTCGCGCTCGACGCCATCGCCTACGAGATCCCGGTCCCCTCGCCGGAAAAGATCATCTGCGTCGGCGTCAATTTTCCGGACCGCAATGAAGAGTACAAGGACGGACAGGCTGCCC
This sequence comes from Mesorhizobium sp. P2_E7, assembly GCF_056403855.1. Classification (NCBI taxonomy): domain Bacteria; kingdom Pseudomonadati; phylum Pseudomonadota; class Alphaproteobacteria; order Hyphomicrobiales; family Phyllobacteriaceae; genus Mesorhizobium; species Mesorhizobium sp. P2_E7. The sequence goes on from NZ_JBFUER010000001.1 coordinate 2,800,376, forward strand.
CCTCCAACCCGTCGCTGTTCATCCGCTTTCCGCGCTCCTTCGTCGGCCACGGCGCGCCGCTGGTGCGGCCGCCGGAATCGCCGCAGCTCGACTATGAGGGCGAGATCGTCATCGTCATCGGCAAGGGCGGCCGCCGCATTGCGGAGGCCGATGCGCTCGGTCACATCGCGGCGCTGTCGCTGTGCAACGAAGGCACCATCCGCGACTGGGTGCGTCACGCCAAGTTCAACGTCACCCAGGGCAAGAATTTCGACCGCACCGGCTCGATCGGGCCATGGCTGGTGCCGTTTGCCGACGAGGCGCAGATCGCCGACATTGCGCTGACCACGCGCGTCAACGGCGAGCTGCGCCAGCAGGACCGCACCGGCCGCATGATCTTTTCGTTCCGCAAGATCATCAACTACGTCTCGACTTTCACCACGCTGGTGCCCGGCGACGTCATCGTCACCGGCACACCGACCGGTGCCGGCGCGCGTTTCGACCCGCCGATCTGGCTGAAGCCGGGCGACGTCATCGAGGTCGAGGCCGACGGCATCGGCCTGCTCCGCAATGGCGTCATCGACGAAGGAGCCGCCCGATGATAACGGAAGCGCAAGTCGAGGATGCTGCAAGCAGGCTGTTCGAGGCCGAGCATGACCGCCGCCAGATCAGGCTGCTCAGCCTCGATTTCCCTGAAGCGACGATGGACGATGCCTATCGCGTTCAGGCAGCACTGGTGAAGCGGAAGGCCGCATCGGGGCTCACGATCAAGGGCTGGAAGATCGGACTGACCTCGAAGGCCATGCAGCAGGCGTTGAGCATCGACATTCCCGACTCCGGCATTCTGTTCGACGACATGTTTTTCGAAGACGGCGCAACGGTGCCGGCCGGCCGCTTCATCCAGCCGCGCATCGAGGCCGAAATCGCTTTCGTGATGAAGGCGCCGCTGGCCGGCCCCGACATATCGATCGACGATGTGCTCGACGCTACCGACTACGTCGCGCCTGCGCTGGAAATCCTCGACACCCGCATCGAGCGGATGAACAGGGAAACCGGCAAGATCCGAACCTTCTTCGACACGATCTCCGACAATGCCGCCAATGCCGGCATCGTGGTGGGAGGCCGTAAGGCCAATCCGCGTGAAGCCGATTTGCGCTGGATCGGCGCCATCGTATCGCGCAATGGCGAGGTCGAGGAAACAGGCCTTGGCGCTGGCGTGCTCGACCATCCGGCCAAGGGCATCGTCTGGCTCGCCAACCGGTTGCATCAATACGGCATGCGCATCGAGGCCGGACAGGTCGTGCTGTCAGGTTCCTTCATACGACCGGTCGAATGCCGGCATGGCGACACCATCGTCTCCGATTTCGGTCCCTACGGAACGATCCGCATCGCCTTCGCCTGACAAGCAGCAGCCGAATTCGATGCGCTAGGTGCGGCAAAATGATGCCCACTCGATTGTTCGGGCGGCATCTCAGGACCGACGCATCTGACCCTGCTGCGCATCCACATCGGTAATCAGCATGTGACCTGGCGACACCGTGACACACAACGCCAGTTCGGCGCGTGCAAGGGCATCTTGGGCCGTGAGGCTGCTGGCCCAGAATACAGGGACTTCACCTTCCCTGATTTCGGCCGCATCGCCCCAGTCGGGCGCCATCAAATCCTTGATACCGATCGCCGCCGGATCGCCAACATGGATGGGAGAGCCGTGAGCATGCGGGTAGCGTGCGGTGAGCGCGCGCACCTTGTCGACATCGCATCGTTTTATCGGCCGCATCGAGGCAAGCATCTCACCCCCGAACGGCCCAACCTGGCACGTCTCGATTCTGGTTCGGAAAGTGGGTGGTGTTTTTCGATAGTCGGTGCTGCGCAGCCTCACCCCCTTTTCAGCAAGCGCTGAGTCTACGCTCAAGGCACTGCCGAGCGCGAAGGCGGCAAAGTCGTCGCGCCACAAATCGATGATGTCCGTTTTCCAGCCAATGACCTCGCCGAAACAATAGATGTTGTACTGCGGGGCGTCGGTTCGGATATCGATGTCGCCAAGGGTCGGCAACGACGGGCTGCCGATGCGGTTGATGCCGACCAGCGGACAAGGTTTCGGATTGCGAACGCAAAACTGATGAAATTCGCCGGCAAAGCGGCGCGGCAAAATAACAACATTGGCCTGGAGTTTGCCGCGCGCAAGTCCGGTTGTGCGCCCCTCATAGGCGCCTGTTCTGACAAGTTTGCGCAGCCGGCTTGACTCGACGAGCCGCAAATCCTCAGACATCAGTGACGTGGAAGGGTAAGCCATGGCTTCCAGAGGTATGCACGGTTCAGAGTCAGGTCGTGATTGTCTAAGATCATCGACCCCTCGTCTGCCTGTCAAATTCTTATAATCTTTCCTTGCCGATAAATTCTATTTATTGGCCGGCCAATGCCTACTCTACAGACAGATCCTGCCACTATGCTTCAGCGACAGCCTCGACAGGCTATCGCCTCTATTTGCCGGCCGGCCTCATGCAGGAAACCGAGGTCGCGATTCATATAGAAAATGAGGAATGCGGCGTAGAGGACGAAGACCAGGCTGAAAACCAGCGTCTTGACGACCAGCGAGAGCGCGAAAACGTTGAGATGGGGGGAAGCGCGGGCAAGAAATGCCAGCACGATGTCGGACAAAAGCATGCTGATGACGAGGGGAAACACCAGGGTGAGCGCCATCATCAGGATGCGGTTGAGCAGGCCCAGGAACAGCAAGGCGGCCTCCTTGCTGAACACGGGCAGGAGCGCGTCGACCGGCCAGAGGCCATAGCTGTCATAGATGCCGGTCAAGGAGAGCTGGAGCCCGCCGGCCGCCAGATACATGCTGAGCATCGTAACCGCGAGCAAGGTGCCGGTGGAACTGGTTTCGTGGGTCATCATGGGATCGATCAGGGTCCCCATCGTCGAGCCGCGCTGCAGGTCGAGAATGTCGCCCGCCGCCTCGGCGGCCCAGAACGGGATCCCCATCGCCAGGCCGAGCGTCACGCCGACGACCGCCTCCTTGAGAATATAGAGGACGACCAACGTCATCGAGATGTCGGCGCTCGCCAGCTTGCTTGCGATCATCGGAAAGACCGGGACCGCCAGCGCCAGCGCAACGCCGTTGCGCAGAAGCCCCGACAGCGGCACGCGCGAAAAAAGCGGCATCAGCAGCATGAAGCCGATCAGGCGGGCCAGCGCAAAGCTGCCGGCGAGAAGGTAGAGCTGAAACTCCCGGAGGGACGCGAAGAGGAGCTCGGCCGCCATGTCGTGCGGCTCAGCGCGTAAGGGCCGGAAATTCATCCAGCGCCGCCGATGCCTGCTGGGCAATCTGCTGGCCAAGCAGCGGGCCGGTTACCATGATGACCAGCAGGATGACGACGAGCTTGATGGTCTGCGGCAGCGACTGGTCCTGGATCTGCGTCAGCGCCTGCGCAAGGCCGACAAGGAGACCGACGGCAAGTGCTGCGACGATTGCCGGGCTGGACGCCAGCAACACTGTCATAAGCGCGCCCTGGACCTTCGCCAGGATGAGGTCGTCGTTCATGCAGCTCTCCTGCGCGTCAAACGTAACTCAGGATGAGGCCATGCATCAGCCTCGACCAGCCGTCGATGGCGACGAACAAAAACAGCTTGAGCGGTATCGAAATGAGGACCGGCGAAACCATGATCATGCCAAGCGTCATCAGGACATTGGCAACGACGATGTCGATGATGAGAAAGGGCAGATAAAGCAGAAAGCCGATCTCGAAGGCACGCGTCAGCTCGGAGGCGACAAAGGCCGGAACAAGGATCGAGAGATCGTCGTCCCTGAGGTTCTGGCGCGCTTCCGGCGGCCAAAGCCGGCTGGTGCCGTCGAGGAAGAACTGCCGCTCCTGCGGCTTGGTGAACTTCATGAGATGCCGCCGCAACGGCTCGCGAACCAGTTGCGCCGCCCTGGCGATGTCGTCGGTGGTCTGGAGCTGGACCTGCCCCTCTTCAAGCCGGTTCATCATCTCGCTCAGCACCGGCGTCGTGACATAGACGGTCAGCACAAGCGCGATGCCGTAAAGCACGAGATTGGGCGGCATCTGCTGGACGCCAAGGGCGTTGCGGATGAGAAACAGCACAACCGATATCTTCAGAAAGCCCGTCATCGTGACGACTGCCAGGGGCAACAGGCCGACAAGGCCGATGGCCAGCAGGATCGCGAGCAGGTTGGGCGAATTCTCAACCATTGTCGAACATCCGCAGGATCCGTACGCCCAGATGATCCCCCACCCGCACCACCTCGCCGCGGCCGACACGTTTGCCGTTGGCCATGATGTCGACCGTCTCTTCTACGGCATCGGGAAACGCAACGATGGCACCAGGCGCAAGCTGCCTGACGTCTCCAAGCGGCATGACCGTGCGACCGACCTCGAAAGCGAGCGCAACGGGCAGCTCGTCCAAGCTCGATTCTTCCAATGTCTGGCCGCTTGGCGGTGTCTTCTGATCCATGGTCCACTCCCAGTTCGATCCGGCGATTGCCGCCGGCGCGGCAAGCAATTGCGACCCGGCGGCTGTCAGGCGCACCGGCGCGAAAAATCGCTCCGCGACAATGATTGCCGCCGTTCGGTCCTTCTCGGCATCGCCCAGGAGGATGACATCGTCGGGCTGCAGGCTGCGAAGCATGCCAAGGGTGATTGTGAGGGCGTCACGCCGAAGACAGACCAGCAGCGGGAAATCGGCCGGAACCGGAAGCGATGCGCCGGCCTCGTCAAGGAGGCGGGCCATGCGAACCGCGAGCACGGCATCGTCGGCAAAGAACGTGCATTCCGTCGTTTGACCGTCACCGCTCAAGGCAAGGGCGAAAGGCGTCGTTGGCGGCGGTGCGGCACCGCGTTCGACCGAGATGAATTCTATCTTTTCGCCGAGCGCGCCCTCGAGCCTTTCAATGTCGTGCGCCAGGATAGCTTCCAGCAGCAAGGCGGCGTGCGGAGGCGCAAGCTTGCTCAGGTCCACCGAAGGCTTCGCCTTGGCCAACAACCGTTCGACGGCGCGAAGCGGCAGTTGCAATGTTGCCCCCTTTGCACCGACCGTCACGCCGATCGCGCACAGGGATTGCTCCGCCGCGTCCGTTGCCGGCCACCGGGCGGCAATTTCGGCTTTGTCGCCCGCAACCGTGATCCGCGCCTTGCCGCGCCGGCGGTAGAAGGCGTTCAACGCCGCCATCTCGGTTGTCGTCACAGATGCCGGCATCAGCCGTTCGGCACCGTCTGTCCGGCGGGGCTGGCGCTGCTCCCGATCCTGTCGCGTCATCGTTTCGGCTGACGCCAAAGCCTGCAGCATGTTGCGTTGATCTCCACCGTCAGGGCCGCGTCATCGGGCCGGGGCGCTGCCGTTCCGCAAGAATGGCGAAGCGCGTCTCGTGCCTTTTGTTTTCAAGCAATTGCGAAAGACCTAGCGCGACGAACCACGTTCATCCTCCTCGGCGAGTTCCAGCAATGCGAGACGGCGACGCGCGCCCCGCCTGTCCAGGGCCTCCGTCAACCGGTCCAGTTTCGACACCGCCAGCTGGCGCGCATGATGGCGGCGGCGGGCTGCCGACAGTTCCGATGCCAGGCGGTCCCTGTCCGCATCCGCGGCCTTTTGCCGATCGCGCAGTTCCTCGGTCCTGCCGGCGGCGGCCTCGAAGCGGCCCCGAAGCCCATGCAGGCTCGCGACCTTGACCGGACGGCCAACGAGGGAACCGAACGCCGCATCCTCGGCATCGGCCGTTTGACGCACATGCCGGCTGACCGCCGTGGAGGCATCCCGAGCGATCACAGCCGCCCTGCGCTCAGCGCCATGTCCCTTGATGACGTCCTGCAGCGCGCGGTCTTGCCTGCGGCGCCTGAGCTCGCGTAGTCGAACGATCATGTCATGGTCGGTCATTGACGATGTCCCGCATGCGTTGACGTGTGGTCTCGAAATTTTCCTGGGTGGCAGAGGGCTGGCGCAGGAAGGCGTTGATCGCTTCCATCTTGGCCACGGCCTCGTCCGCGATCGCATCGCTGCCCTTTTCATACTCACCGACACGCAGCAAAAGTTCGATGTCGGCGTAGCGGGCAAGCAGCGCCCGCAGATGGCCCGCATCGGCGCGATGCGCCGGTTGCGTGACCGTTTCCATGAGGCGGCTGCGGCTGCGCAGCACATCGATGGCGGGAAAATGGTTGCGCTGCGCCAGTTCGTTCGACAGGAACACATGGCCGTCGAGAAGGGCCTGGACCTCCTCCGCGACGGGGTCGAGCGTGCCGTCGCCTTCCAGAAGGACGTTGTAGAGGCCGGTGATCGAACCGATGCGGCCGGGGCCGGAGCGCTCGAGCAGGCGCGGCAGAACCGCAAACAGCGACGATGGAAAGCCGCGGCGCGTCGGCGGCTCGCCCGAGGCCAATCCGATCTCGCGCTGCGCGCGGGCAAAGCGCGTGATGTTGTCCATTGCAAGCAGGACGTGCTTGCCCTGATCGCGAAAATATTCGGCAATGCTGGTCGCCACATAGGCCGCCTTGACGCGCTCGATTGCAGGCCTGTCGGACGTCGCCACCACAATGATCGCCCGCGCGCGCCCGTGCGGCCCGAGCTTGCGGTCGAGGAATTCGCGCACCTCGCGACCGCGCTCGCCGACAAGGGCAACCACGGACACGTCTGCATCGGTGCCGCTGACGATGTCGGACAGGAGGTTCGACTTGCCGACGCCGGGCTCGCCGAAAATGCCGACGCGCTGGCCACGCGCGCAGGTCAGCAACCCGTCAAGCGCGCGGATGCCGAGCTGGATCGGCTCGGAGATCAGGCTGCGCTCCAGCGGCGATGGCGGATAGGCGTTGACGGGGTAGGTGCCGGTAATGCCTTCGGGCGAAAGCGGAGTGCCGTCCAACGGCTCGCCGAGCGCGCTGATGACGCGCCCGAGGAGGCCGGGACCGACGGGCACACGCTGGTCCTTTCCGGTCGCAAGCACTTCCGTCAGGTTCGACAGGCCGGCCACATCGCCGAGCGGAACCAGGATCGCCATGTCGTCGAAGAAGCCGACGATTTCGGCCCTGGCGACGGCTCCGGTCCTGGGGTCGGACAGTTCGCAGACCTCGCCGATGCGGGCTTCCTCGACGGTCGCATGGATGACCCAGCCGGTGACCCTGCGCACCCGCCCCTTGCGAGGCCGGCTGGCATCGTCGCGCAGCACCGACCGCAGGTTCGGAATGATCGACGCCAGACGGCTGTCGCTCTCGGACACGGGCGCCGTCATGATGTCTGTGCCCTCGCGGCGATCGCGCTTTCTATGGCCCGCAATTGCGCGTCGATGCTCGCGTCGACGACGGCAAAGTCGGTCGACAAGGTGCAGGCGCCGGCGTCAAGGTTTTCATTCGTGTCGATCTCGACCGTCATGCCCAGCTGGCTGTCACGCAACACCGCATCCAGTGCATCGCGCACCTTGTCCAGGGCGCCGGGGTGGATCTGGACCTTCAGATGTTTGCCTCTGCGCAGTTCGGCAACGGCTTGTTTGGCGGCTTGCGCCACAAGCGTGCCGACATCGAATTCGCCAAGCACGCGCTCGACCACGCCAAGCGCCAGGCTGACGACCTCGTTTTGAATGCCGCCGAGGTAGCGATCCACCTTGACTGCTGCCTCGCTTATCAGGCGGGCGGCTTCCTCTTCGCCTCGCGCCTTGCCGTCGTCATAGCCCTGCGCATATTCGGCCGCATAGGCGCGCCGCGAGGCCTCCCGCAATTGCTGCGCTTCACGCCGCGCATTCTCGACAAGGGCATAGCCCTCTCCCAGTTCGCGCGCCTCGGCCGCTCGCAGGATGCGGGCGTGGGGGCGTAGCGATATCACGCCGGATGCCTTGTGCGGTTCGCTCATGGCCCCATCGCTCGTCGCACAATGGCAGGCCCGGTCTTGATGAAGGCTTCGTCTGCCTTCTGGTCGATCAGCGGATGCGGCATGAGCTTCAAACGCACGCGCATGCCCGTGTCGCCGGACAGCGACTGACACCAGGCGCCGAGGCAACGCAGGCCGTCCGCATAAACCAGGCCATGGACATCTTCCAGCGGCCCGGTCGGCCGCAGCGGCCCGGTCAGATCGCGATTGGCGAGGGCAAAGGCGTAGGCATCGGCTCCAAGCGCTGCCTGCAGGGCGGCAGCTTGCCGGCCGGCAATGACCGAGGCCAGACTGCCGGCCCAATAGATCGCACCGGACCGAAGCGCGATGTCCTCCAGCGCCTCGCCGGAGGCAAGGGCGATGGCCCGATCGATGTCATCGGCAGGCGGCGCGGTTTCCAGGGTCAGACCGTAGCGCTCCATCAAAATTCCGGACAGCCGGCCATGCAGGCGTTCAGCACCAAGCATGTGCAGGCATGCGGCTTCGTCGATCGAACCGTTGAAGCACGGCACCAGCCGCGCCGCATCCGCATAGGAGGCGGGATTGAACACGAATGCCTGCCAGCCAACACTCGGCGCCGGATCTTGCTGCATCACGTCCTCTTCAACGGGATTGCCGCGGGATCCAGCGCGTAGACCCCGGACGGGCGTCGGCGCCACTGCAGGTATAAAAGCCGCGAGCCCAACGCCAGGATGACCGCCGCCATCCCGCAAAACAGCCACATGGCCGCGTTGAGGCTGTCCGGATGCAGCCAGATGCCGAGGAACGATGTGAGCCTCGGCTCGGTGACCGCCTCGGGCGCCGGCGCCGCCACCGGGATGAGCGTGACCGAGACATTGTCATAGGTCAGCCCGGCCACGCCCTTGGCCACCAGCATCTTGACCTGCGGGACGAGCTCGTTCATCGCAACCGATGCACGATGCCGGATGAAGACCGACGCCGATGACGGGACCAGCTGTTGCCGCAGCGGGTCGTTTTCGGGCAGAACGAGGTGAACGCGCGCGGACAGCACGCCATCTATGTCGGAGATCGTCTGCGACAGTTCCTGGCTCAGGCCGTAGATCATCGTCGCCCGCTCCTCCACCGGCGACGAGACCAGCCCGCCTCGCTTGAACACATCGCCCAGCGTCTGAAATTCCTGTTTGGGCAAACCGTTCTCATCGAGAATGGCCATGGCTTCGGCGAAGCGGCCCTTCTCCACCGAAACCGCCATCTTGCCGTCCTTGGCCGTTTCGCTTTGCGCCGCGATGCCATGGCGCATCAGCGTCGCCACGATCTCGTTTGCCTGCCTCTGGTTGAGTCCGGAATAGAGCTCCACGGAGCATGCCTGAAGCAGAAGAACTGGGAGCAAGACGAGCGCGAAGCGCCCGCGCGCAACGCAATGGTTCAACAGTCTTGTCAACAGCGGTAAGGACAGGTTGGGCACGAACACTCCTTGACGCCTACTGTTGCTTGACGAGCGCATTGGTCGACGAGGTGGCGGCGGTGACGCTGCTCGTCACCAGTTCGAGATTGGCGGCCGCCCACATGACCGAGATGTATTTGTCGAGGAGTTCCTCGCTCGTCCCCGGATCGGTCGGATTGTCCGCTGCCCCGGTCGTCTGCTCGGGCGATTGCCCGGCCGTTGCTTTCGCCGACGAGGCCGGGTCTCCGAAGGCCTTCTGCATGCCCTGAAGCGGTCCTTTCAATGCGTTGACGGCCGCGCCGAACATCTCGGATGGCCCTTTGAACGCCATGCCGCCTGCCTTTTCCGCCTCGGCCAGATATTCAAACAGCTGTCGCTCAACGATCGGTTCGATTCTCTCAGGATTGGAGGATTGCCCGGCCATGGCCGGGCTGGCGCCGGCCGATGCCTGCGCCACCTGCTGGCCCGGCTGCGCGGTGATATCGCCACGCTCAACCGCGCCGGCTTTGGCCGCTTCATGCTTTTCCTGCATGGCGCCGACCATGCGGTTGCCCTCCGGCGTCGCGGCGGCAATCGCTTGCTGCTGCGTGCCGGCGCTTGCGGCCAGGCTCGAAAGCGTGGCCTCCAGCGCTCCGATGGGTGCGATAGCCATGGGCTTGACCTCCGTCCTCAGTCGAGCTTGTAGGAAGGCACATCCACCACCTCGGCCTGCTTGGCGCCGCGAAAAACGCGGATTGATGTGACTTTCGCGGACTGCTGCTTGGGTTGCGGCGCGGCCTGCCCGAGCGTCTGCTTTACCAGCGCGATGTAGGAAGGCGGACCCGATACCGAGACGGCTTCATCCTGCCTGGAGATCGTGACGGGAAACCTTGGGTCGAGCACGCCCAACCGCGAGAGTCGGTCCTGCGCTCCGGCCACCGCGTTGGCACTGAGGGGCAGTATCTCGGTGCGAATTTCGGCCTCGGTCGAGACGTTCATGACGATGCCGTCGAAATGCCAGACCAGGCCATAGCGGCTGCAGATCGCTTCGAAAAATTGGCGGGCTGAACTCTGCGGCATGCCGGCGCCCAGCCGCCCCTTTACCTCGGCGCTGACTCGTATGGGCATACCCATATTGCGCCCCAGTTCGACGAGCGCGTCCGACACGGACTGGTCGATGGCAATGTACTTGTAGGGCCCTGACGGCCAGTGCGGTTCGGCAGCGGCGGACCGGTCGGCAAGACCGAGCATCAGCAACAATGCCAGAATGCCTGTCCCGGCGGCCGCAGCCGCCGCCTTCAGGTCTAACCGGTCAATGTAGCGTCCAGTCGTCATCTGATCCTGCACGAGGCTTGCAATCGGCCATCATCCGCCACGTCGCTCGAAAGCGGCGCCTGATCATTCTATCGCGCGGACATCGACATTGGAAGTCCAATTGGAATGCGAGTATTAAATTCGTGCCAAATGTTGCGCAGGATCGGCAAAACGCTATGGTGTGGACCGAATCGGATGCAACCACCGACATCGCCGGCACGGACAGGCAAGAAGTACAGCTACAGGATCGGTCTTTGTGACAGGAAACGACGGTCCGCTTGCAAGACAGCCGGCCGGGGTTGCCGCGCGAAGCCGCGGCCGGGCGGCGTCGGGCGGCGCATGGCTGATTGCCGGCACGATTGTGTCGGCACACGCTCAATCGAATGGCGGCTACGATCCCAGAAGCTGGACCTACGACCAGGATAGAAGCCTGCTAGTATCGCCTGCCGCTCCTGACGAAGCGCCGGATGAAGGCCCGGCGCCGGCGCGCTCTGCGATGTCAAGGCAGGTCGTGGACTTCAACGAGCCTCAACCGAAGGGATCGATCGTGATCGACACCACGCAACGGCGTCTCTACTACGTGCTGGGGAACGGTAAGGCGCTGCGCTATGCGGTGGGCGTCGGCAGGCAAGGGCTGGAGTGGCCCGGCCGCGATACGATCTCCAGCAAGAGAGACTGGCCGGACTGGCGGCCGCCCGCCGAAATGCTGTCCAGGGAAGCTTCAAGGGGCCGGGTCCTGCCGGCACGCGTTCCAGGAGGACCAAACAATCCATTGGGCGCGCGCGCCCTCTATATCGGCAACACTTTATACCGCGTTCACGGCACCAATCAGCCATGGACCGTCGGCCAGGCGAATCCGGATGCATCCGCATGACGAACGAAGATGTGATCGACCTCTATGACCGGGTAAAGATCGGCGCCCAGATCATTGTCCGGCATTGAACCTTGATCCCCTTTAACATCAAACAGCTCGAGACCTTTCTGCTGGTTGCGACCTTCGGCAGTTTTCGCAAGGCGGCCGACCGGCTGAACACGACTCAACCGGCGGTATCGGCGCGAATAGCGAGCCTCGAGGAGGCGCTCGGCGCCAGGCTGTTCGAGCGCCAGAGCAGCACGGTCAAACTGACTGCCGAGGGCCAGCGTCTGCTGCCGCCCGCGCAACGCGTTTTGCGCGACGCCGAACGCTTGCAACTCGCCGCCAGCTCGCTTTCCGAAACGGCGGGAGTGCTGAGGTTAGGCATGGCCGAATCAATCGTGCACACATGGCTCTCGGACTTCCTGGGCGAGCTCAAAGAACACTACCCGCTTGTGGAGACCGATATCGTCGTCGACGCCACGACAACGCTGCGCAGCGAGCTGATGTCTCATCGAATCGATCTGGCGGTGCTGATGGGACCCGTGCTGGAGTACGGCATCGAGAATGTCGATCTGCCGTCCTTTCCGCTGGTATGGGTCTGCGCGCCAAACCTGAAGTTACCGAAGTCCGGTCAACTGACCCTGAACGAGCTGATGCAGTTTCCAATCATCAGCTATGCCCGCAGCACGAGGCTCTACAGCGAAATCCACCGCAAGCTCAGCGGTGAAGTGGAACAGACGCCGCGCATCTTTCCCGCCAACTCGCTCGCGGCGTCGATCAAGATGACGCTCAACGGCATCGGCATTGCCTCATTGCCCGAACAAGTGGTGCGGGAACACACCGCGGACGGCACATTGCGCATCGTCGACTGCGAATGGCATCCGTCCGATCTGCAATTTACCGCTTCTTATCCTTCGGAGCCCTCAAACTCCGTAGCCGAGAGGGCGGCCAATCTCGCCGCCTGCGTCGCCCGAAGGTACGCGGCACGAGCCGTGGAACCATAGCTGCCCGCCGCTTTGGCGATGCGGCGGGCGCTCTGTCCGCGGGCTGTCAGACCGATCTGTCGGGCAGATAGATCCTGTCGCCCGAGACGATCATATCCGGCGTCAGGATGTGATCCATGTTGAGCATCATTGTCTGCGCGACATCGACCGACTGGCTCCTGGCGATCAAGCGGATGGTGTCGCCGCTTTGCGCCTGGACCCAGCGATAGCCATCCTTCTCCAGCGTGGGGTTCGTGCGGCCTTCGGCATCGCCTTTGCCCTGGGGCTCGACATAGTTGACTGCCTTCAGGCCGCCACGCGGTCTCCCGCTTGTGGGAGGCGGCGACTGCGGTTGGGAGGACGTCGATTGAGGCGCCGGCGGTTGCGATGACTGTGGTGCTGGCGGTTGAGAGGCCGTCGTTTGGGGCGCCGGCGACTGAGATGACTTAGGCGATGGTGGCACCGGCGACTGGGACGTCGTTGGTGTCGGTGTCGGTGTCGGCGGTGTGGCAGGCTTTACCTTCCAGGGTTCGCCGTCGAGAGTGTCCCAGGCAAACAGGATCATGCCGACGCCGAAGGTTATTCCGAGCGAGAGGCGATCGGCCGTCGCCCAGCGCTTGTCGGACTTGGCCCTGTCCTCGGATTCCTGCTGCGTCCTGGGAGCCGGCTTGCGGTTCAGAACATCGGTTCTGGCGGCCGACGCCCAGAATTCGCTGCAGCCGACCGTGAACAGGCCGCCCGCTACCCAGGCCAATGGGGAATCGAGGTTCTGGAATGTGTAGAAGGCCGACCCAAGCACATAGAGCGGTTCGCCGAGATGCTCGCCCGCATTTCGGAATACAGTCCGTCCTGTGAAGACTTGCAGGCCGGTCTTGGTGCCGAAGATGATATTGCCAAGACCATAGGTGCCGTTCACCCACAGATTGTCGCCATGCAGGGCAGCGTTGACGGACCCTGGCGCCGCGAGGACGAAGGTTACCGCATTGATGGCGTTGAGCGTTCGCCCAAGCCGCGTGTTGCCTGCCGTGGCGTTGGGAAACAATGCCTGGGCGCTGAAGACAAGGCCACGAACGCCAAAGGCCACGCCGGCGGCCGTCGCCGAGATATGCGGCGGCAGGGTCTCCCGTATCGTAATGGCGGCGGTGGTCATCCCGCCGAACGTCGCGAGCAATTCGCGGTTTTCCTTCCACCTTGCATGGCCCAGAACTTCGTCGACCGCGGCGGCCTGTACAGGCGTCATGGTCTTCTTGTGAGTTGCCCGGAAAGTCGTCATCTGCAGCGAGGAAAGCGCCTTGGCCTGATCCGCTGACATCCACCCGAACTGCTCGGGCGTGAACTTGCGAAACAGGCCCGGGCTCATTTCGCCGAACAGTTTTGACGGCACTTTCTCGATCTGCGGTTGGGTGAAGGCTTCAATGTGGTCAAGCGGGAAGTCACCCCATTGGGCCAAGGTCAGCTGCGGGACCTGCTTTTCGGTCAGCCAGGGGACCTGTCCTGCATCGAGCTTCGTCACATCGACCCCGCCGATCTTGTCGTCGGGGATCGCTGCGACCATGGGCTCTGTAAATGAATTCAACCGGCCAGCCTCGCCCAGATCCGCGAATTGCTTTGAGGTGAACTTCGCGACCTGGTCGGGTTCGAACCAGGCAATCCGGCTTGGATCCACCTTCGTCATATCGAAGAGGGCGACCTTGTCTCCCGTGATCTGCTGCCATTGCGGCCGCGTAAGGTTTGAACTCAAACCGGTATCGATCAGATCCTGCGTCTGTTTGTCGGTGAGATTGCCTATGTGGCCCTTGGTCAACCAGGGAATTTGTTTCCCTTCCAGACCCGCAATGTTGACATCAACGATCTTGGTCTCAGGGATGGCGCGCAATTGGGCCCTGGTGAGATGAGGCAGCAGGCCCGCACGATCCATGTCACCCAACTGCTGTTTCGTCAGTTTCGCCACCTGCTTGGGTTTCAGCCAAGAAACCTGGTTCGGTTGAAAATTGCTCATGTCGAGTCCCGGCACTCGAGCGAGCGGGACCTTCTGGACGCTACTTTGGGTAAACCCCTTCTTGGGCTGGCCTTTGTTTGCGGGCGCGGGCTGGCCGGGTTGCAGCAGAGGTCCGGTGGCGCCGCTTATGTAGTGGTCATACGATTTGTCGGCCTGGTTGCGATAAAACTCGGTGTAAGTCCCCTCGCTGGTGCTCGGCTGTTTGTCGCCAATCAGCTTTGCCATGTCGGCGATAGCCTGGGGCCGACCGATCTCGCCGGACTTGTATTGGACGAATATTTCGGCCATCGGCACATCACCGGCGAGAATTGCAGCCGGCTTGCCGCCATTGGCCGCAAGCTCGTCGGCCACGACATACTGAGTGAATGTCGCTTCGCCCTCGGGGTGCAGATTGGCTGAGACCACCGCGTCGCCATGAGCCTGCTGGTCGCTGAAATTGTCGGGTTTGAGGTCGACCGCGCCACTGGCAGCGTGCTTTGACTCATGGCTGAAAAGGTCGACGAATTCGGCAAGCACGGTGTCGCCGTCCGAGCCGGGCGCGCGGAACGTTTCGGCGTCGACAAAGATGACGCCCAGATTGCTATCGAATTGCGATCCGGTCGCTGTCACGTCCTCGCCGGTGCCGGCGTCGGAAAGCCTGAGATCGCGCCGCGCCGGGTTGACGATACGCACGCCCCTGTCATGAGCGTCGCGCAGAAGGCCCATAAGCGTTGGCGACCTGCTGAACTGATCCACCAGATTGTCCCTGGTGACTTCCGGCATGCCGAGATCCTGATGCAGCATGTCATTGAGCAGGCTCGACGCCTCCTTGCGATTTGCCGCGATTTCGGCCGGCGTCAGAGGCTTGGCCATGGGGTTGTCGAATAACCCATCCAGGACGACTCGTTGCTCTTGCGATGGCGGCCTTGGCGCCGGATTGCCAGGAGTGGCGATGTCCCTGCCTGTTGGCGATGAAGGCAGTATGTTTTGACGGGCATCGCCCTCGAACAACAGATTGAGGTAATGAGCCTGCGTGGGCGTCAGTTCGCCCCGCGCCTGCTGATCCAATTGTTGCCGCAGTGCTTTCCACGCCGCCTTGCTCATGCCTTCGGGCCGCCCCTGGGCAGTGGCGAGCTGGTCCGGATACGGCGCATTGCCGAGTTCCGGGAACACATCCGATACGCGTTCGCCGGCAAGCCTGAGCTGCGGATCTGGAGAGGCCGCCGTCTCGCCGAGATAGGCATCGAGATGCGCCAGGAAATCCGGTGTCACGCGCCCGCTAGAAGTCCCCAGCGCGGACAGGACCTTGTTTGCGCCTTCGCTGAATTGGGGATGCGGGCGCGCGGTCCGGTCATGGGAAACCAAGGCCTTGTTCACCGAGCCGACCTCCGCCGTCAGCAGCGGCAATTGCGGAAGGCTCACGGACGCGCCGAAGCCGTAATCCGTCCGGTCCAGCCGGTTGACGGGGCCAGCGCCCGCCTCACGTGGCACACCCTGGAAGGCAACGCTGCCGCGCCAGGGCTCCTTGCCGCCTCCGAAAGGCGCAACGACGCTGAAGTTCCGGTAGAGGACGCGATCGTCCATACCGGGCACCTTGCCTTCGGCGCTGTAGTGGCTGGCGCCGCCTCGCGTGGCCTCTTCCCAGAACGAGGCCGCCTCACGGCTGAGCGGGCCTTCTGGCCTCAGCGTGTAGCCCGGCCGGCCGCCCTCGCCGCCAAGATAGTAGAGCTTGCGCGCGACGAAGGCTCCGCCGACGGAGAAGCCGCCGATGGATATGGACAAGCCAAAGGCTTTTTCGCTCTGGTATGTATTCTTGGTCAGCATCGGCGCAGCGCCGACCCACCGACTGTTCGCGTCGTCGAAAGCGAAGTTCGGCCGGTAGCCATTGGCGAACAGTGTCTGACCTCTCGCATCGTCGGGATGGACAGGCAGCAGGAAGCCGGTGCCGCTGGGACCGTTGTTCTTCAAGCTGAGTTCCCCATAGGCCTGGCGGCTGGGCAGCGGCAAACTGATGCCGAACATCGATCCGCCGAGACCAAGCGTGTTGGTCGCCAGGCTGTTCAGGGCCGGCCCGCCAACAATGTTGGACTCGTGCTCCTGCAGGAACCAGGAGACCGTCGCGCGATCGGAACGCCAGACCCCTTGCGCATCGGTGAAGAAGTTCGGCGAGCGCCACGAGCTTGCGCTGTCGGCATCCCGCAATTGCTGCAGAAGGACAGGCACGGTGCTGTTGATTTCGGTGCCGACCTTGGGCTTGCCGCCAGGCAGTGCGTCCGCCAGGGAATGGGCCAGCGACCGGACAGCGGGATCGGCGGATTTTTGCTGGTTGGCGGCATAGGCGCGCATCTCTCGCCACAGATGCGGCGTCCACGTGTCGTGCCCGGACAGAACCTTCTCATTGTAGCGGCCTTCCGGCGAAAGCTTGCCGGATGGGCTGAACGCCCGTCCCGGCTGCAGCCTGGGACCGTAAACCCACGTGCCGCCGGCATCGGCGGCAAGAACCTGCAGAAGCGCGTCCTGCTGCTGTGGCGTCACGGCCTTGCCGGGCTTGGTGGCGCGTCCCTTCAAAGCCGGCAGCGCGGCCTTTGCCGCGGCGGCAAGGCTCGGATCGGTGGCGCCGGTCGCGGCCTCGACGTAATCGCGCACGATATCGCGGCCGGCATCGGTCCACCGGGCATTTGCGGGCAGCGCTCCCGATGTCAGCAACTGCTCGCCGCCAGGCAAGCCGCTTTCGGACGACAGACCAAGCCGGCCGATCACTTCGGCCGGCGACTGCGGCAGTCTGCCTTGCGCGCCGAACACCTGGAGGGTCGTCACGCCGTTCGTCGAAAGCTGCCCGGCCGGCTTCGAGCCGGTGAAGACACTGTTCTTGTCCGCACCGAGTATTTCGGTCAACGCATGATGCTGAGCCGGCGTCATTTCAGTGCCGGCCTCTGGCAGGCCCCTGCCCCCCAGTTGCAACCTGGTCGTGGTCACGGCATCGCGTAGAACCGGATCCGTCGAACGCTCGAGCGAATGCAGGTAGTCGCCGACGAGTTCCACCTGCTGCGGTGTCCATGTCGATGCAGGCGTTGCCGTCTCGCCGGGCAGTTCCGGCAAAGTCGCGGCAAGCGTTTCTCCCAGCGCCGAGCGGTTCGTGATCTCGGCATTGTCCTTGGGATCGAAGGTATGGACCTCGTGCGCGGGCGTGTTGACCCGAAGCTGGCCGTTTGGCGTCGTCATAGACAGGCGTTTGGCCCGCTCGACGGTCGAGCCGGAACCGAGGTAGCCGGCTTCCGTGACATGTTCAACCGGCACGACGTCGCCGTGGACAATGCTTGCCTGCGGGCCGGCGATGATGACTGTCGCTTCCAGATATTTGCCGCCCGCCTCGACATAGATGCGCTGTCCCGCAGCGGCCCCTTCCGGAACCGGTCGCTGGTAGATGCTGTCGACCAGTTCGCCAAGCTTCGGATAGTCATAGCGGGGGGCGGTGTCGAGGTAGCGCGTACCGATGCGCCTCAGGCCGGCTTTGATGGCGAGGAACGTCTGGCCGAAGCTCAGCGGGTTTGACGAGAACCTGTTGATGACCGGCGTGCCGTCGGACCGAACGGGCCGGGGTTGCCCGGTGTCGGTCACCGCACTCGTCTCGGCCTCTTGCCGCGTGACCGGTTCGGTTGTCCAGCGGCCATCGTCGCCGAGATAAAGAACCGGCAAGGAAGGGTCGAGCACGACGGGAGCCGGCACCGGCTTCGCTGCGGCCTCGATTGCTTTGGTTTCAGGCAGGGCCGTCGTTCTTTGCTCCGCCGGCAGATTGAAGTCGGAAAGGGTCTCGCCGGTATGGCGGTTGCCGATCGTATAGCGCATCAATGGATGGGAGCCTCCCGCGGAACCGCTGGCGTCCGGTGAGGTTTGATCGCCCGAAAAACTGCGGCTTTCCGGGTTCCAGATCAGGGGACGCTGCGCATTCGCCGCGACCACCGTGCCTGGCACGACGATCGGATCGCTGTCGGCGGGCGCATCCCCCTCCGGCTTTGTCGATGACCGCGAGACTGGAACCAATGCGGTGCCAGGTTCGCTCGCGCCACCGGCATCGTCCACGTCTTGGCGAATGACGGGAAAAGCAGGATCGTGGTAGACCAGTTCGCCTGTGTCCACAAACACGCCGTCTGCGTCGGCTTCCAGAAGTTTCATCGGTTTTCCCGAATGGCCTATGGCTGGCCCGGAGGTCCAGGAATCGGTGTAGTCGGACGAGGCATCCTCATTGAAGCTGGCGGGCCCTCCCTCGTCGCCTGTTCCCGGGCGTAGCGTGCGCAGCCCGTGTATGCCCAGGCCAGTTCCGGTAACGCCGGTACCCACGCCAAGGATTGCGTTGGCGAACTGGAGACCGCTCATCTGGTCTCCATTGCTGGCGAGATCGATAACCGACGCACCGACCAACGGCAGGCCTGCAGACACAGCGCCGACATCCACGCCCCAGGCCGCTTTGTTGAGCTTGGTGCCCGATTGCATATAGGTTTGCGTCGCATCAGCCAGCGGCGAACCCGCGCGTGTCGCGCCGATGCTGCCACGGAAGGCCTGAAGCGCGTTAATTTCCTTTTCGCCCAGGGCGACCTTCCCAGCCATGCCCACGGTGCGAAACGTGCTGGAGACTCCCGGCAAAACCGTTGTCACGACGCTGCCGATATTCATCAATGAAGCGCCATCGTCCCACTCGCCACCGTGGTCCAGATAGTCGACCTCCTTCATCAGTGCCCGGGCCCCGAGATACGCCGCTCCCGTATAGGCTATTGGCGCCGCGACCGGCGCTAAAGGCGGTATAAACGACAGGACGGTGGCGATGCCGGTGCCGAGGCCGATCAGCGGATCGACAAGCCTGTCCATGACCGAGACGTGACGCGCATCGACCACCTCGAGCGCGATCTTGCCGTCATCGCCGGCCTTCATCTCAAGGCCCTTGGGAATAACCAGCTTGCCGCCTTCGGCAAACTGTATGGTGTGGTCCTGCATATCGGCCACGTCGGCAAAATCATGCGAAGTCGCATCGACAAAACGGGTGCCGCCGTCGCCGTCATGCACGGCAAAGAGGGCCGTCGGCCGCATGCCTACGTCTTTATCGACGTAGAAGATCGGCACGACGCGCACCGCCGCATTCTTGCCGCCGATATCGCGAATCGCTTGCGCCACATCGTCGACCGTCTTGCCGCCTTGCTCGGTCGAAGGATCGAGATTGAGCGCACGGGCTACAGTGTTCTCGAGGT
This sequence comes from Mesorhizobium sp. P2_E7, assembly GCF_056403855.1. Lineage (NCBI taxonomy): Bacteria > Pseudomonadati > Pseudomonadota > Alphaproteobacteria > Hyphomicrobiales > Phyllobacteriaceae > Mesorhizobium > Mesorhizobium sp. P2_E7. Next base: position 2,819,982 of record NZ_JBFUER010000001.1, read on the forward strand.
CCTTGCCCGGCTGTTCGTGGAACGTGTTGTCATAGCCCGATTTCAGCATCTGCTTGAATTTGGGCTGATAGATCACATCGAGCGTCTCCTGCTCATGCCTGTCCAGGTAGGATCTGTCCACGCTGGCGTTGCGCTCGATCAACAGCGAGGGCTCACTCGCCATGAGCTTGTGGTAGTCGCTGAAGCCCTGCACCACCTGGCGCAAATCTTCCGCTTTCGAGATCTTGTTGCTCGTTGCTTTCAGCGCCAGCTGGGCGGCAGCCAGCTTCGGATCGACCCAGCGGCCGGTGGCGTCGCCGTCCTGTGTATCGAGATCGATCCAGACCGCCTTGCCGCTCTGTGTCAACGCATCGATGCCTATCTGCGAATAGGCCTGGGCAACGTCCGGCGCCACTTTGATGGTCTGCCCGTCAACATCGATTTCGACCGGCTTCTCGCCTTTGGCCAGGGTTCCGTCAGGCGCGTTGATGGTTCCAGATCCGTTTGGCGCCGCAAGGCCCTTGTTGACGTCGGCCTGCAGCCCGGCCAGCTTGGCTTTCAAGTCCGCAATGCCCTTGTCGAGCTGCCCGTTGAATGTGTCGTTGAGCGTCTTGGCCGCATCCTGCTCGGCGACCTTGACGGACTGCAGACCGTTTGACGTGCATTGCAGCGCGTTGGAACCATCCCCTTGCAGAAGTTGCTGCCAGTCCTTGTTGAGCTGGCGGTCGCGGTAATCATTGCGGACGTGCTTGTTGTCCGGCCCGTAGGTAAGCGCCTGTTCGGTCGTTCCCTTGTCGAAATGATTGACCACCCACAGCTGTCCATCATCACGAACCTCGAGGGTGGATTCGTGATAGTGTCCCAGGTAGTCCCCGTTGTAACGGCTCACCGCCTCGCTTGGGTCGAATTTCTGCTTGGCTAGATACTCGATGAGCAACTTCTGCTCCAGAGCGTCCTGCCGCGCGCCGACCTGCGCGGCGTTGTTGTGGGCGTCGTAGTAGTTCTGTTGGGCCTGCGCCAGATCCAGCTGACTGGTCGCGGCAGTCTGCAGCGCCTTGAGGTCCTTGTACTCCTTGGAGTCCACGGGAACGCCTTTGAAGTCGGCCTCATTCAGCATGGAGTCGATGGTGAGCTTGTCGCCCTTGCTCAGATGCAGACTTACTTCGGAAAACTGCCTATCGGTGGCGGCATGGTCGGCAACCTTCTGAGCGTATGACGGTCCGGGCGGGGCGCCAACCGGCCCCACGGAAGGCACATTCGGATTGGTCAGCGGGGCGAGCTTGCTGTTGCCCGCAATGGCCTCGCTGAGCACACGTCCTGCGTTTTCATACTCGGCGCGCGCGCCTTGCGCGTTCTTGAGCATGGTATTGGCCTTGGTCAGCCGATCCTGTGCCTCGGCGAGCGTTCCCTGCGGCTTCTGCACGGTCCATACCTGCCCCAAGGGGGCCAACCCCTTGTTGACGGTGGCGCGCGCTGCGGAGACGGCGTCTTTGTAGGCGGGATCGAGAAGTTGAACGTCCAACTGAGCCTGCTGCTGGGTAGCCAGCGCGCGTGTCTCATTTACCCGCGACCACGCAATGTTCTTGTTGATCATGGCCTGGGCAACTTGCGGATCGACCCAGGTCCAGACGCCATCGATATTCATCGGCGTCCACTTCCCGCCGGAAGGGGCGTTGCCTGGCGGCGGGGTGCCGAACGTACCAACCACCTTGTTGTTGCCGTCAAGCTGGGCCGGCTTGCCCGGGCCGTATTTGTCGAGCAAGGCCTTCAAATCCAGATCGGCCTTCGACGCATCCGCAATCAGACCAGGCAAGGCCTCCCCGGCCAGAATGCCCTCGACAAGGGTCTTCACGACCTGGCCTTCCTTAGCCACCTCGGGGTCGCTGCTGTTGGGGTTCACGGCCATCAAGGTTTTGGCCAGCGCCGCCTGCGTGCTTCCGGCATCGATGGCCAGATCGGCGCCCGTGGCGGCGTTGTGCAGCGTCATGCTGCCGTCGGGCCTGGTGGTCAGCGTGTAGCCATTGAAGGTGACCGTTACGGTCGTACGGCTGCCGCTCGCGACAGTGACCTTTTCGCCCGGATGGATGACTGAATCGCCAGGTGAACTGAAAAGCTGCGGGTTGGCCCGCCGCAAGTCGTCAACCGTGACGCCATATTGTTTCGCAATCGCGCCCAGGCTGTCGCCCGATTTCACCTCGTACTCGATCGGCTTGCCGCCGTTGATCTGCTCGGTGGTCGTGGTTGTCACCCGGCCGTCCTTGTCGGTGACCGTCTTGACTTGCGTCCCAGCCTTTGGATCGACGGCGGTGGTCGTGGTCTCGCCTGTCGCGATGGTGCGAACGGTTTCACGGGTCTTGCCGTTGCCGTCAGACCATTGCGTGGTTTCCTTGCCACCGGCATTGGTCACGACAGTGCGTTCGTCGTGCTGGATGTCGTTGGTGTAAACGGTTTTTGCGCCGGTGTGCGCGTCGACGATTTCGACCGACTGGACGTCGCCATTGTCGCTCGTTGCCGCCACGCTCTTGACCTTGTAGCCGGCCGCCTGCAACTCGGCGGTAACCTGTTCCGGCTTGAGATTGTTCTCCCGCGCGATCTGGTCGATGCTTTTCCCCGCGGCCAGGCCGTCCGTGATGATGCGCGTGCTGTCGCCGCCCGGCTTCTGCTTGGGAGCCAAGGTGGTCTTCGTTCCATCCGGACCGGTAACGGTGGTCACCGGAATGGACGGGCCGCCGCGCGGCGTCACCGTCTCCACCGACGCGCCGTTCGGCATCGATGTGCGCTCCGTTACCGTGCCCGTGCCGAGATCGTCCTCGTAGCGCGTCGTCACCGCGCCGGTGTCGGAATTGTAGCTGCTGGTCTCCTTGCGCCCGAGCCCGTCGCGCACCGGCGTCGAGGTCGCCGGCCCGCCGGTCTTTTCCTGCACGCTCGTATAGTAGCTGTCATGCTGGTAGTCGTAATACTGCGTGACGGTGCGACCGGTGCTGTCTTTTATGCTCGTGGTTTGGACGTCGCCGTTGCCGCTGACGGACACATCCATATGTCCGGACCTCAGTGCATCGATGACCTGGTCGGGCCTCATACCGCGCGCGGCGGCGATCTGGTCGATACTCTTGCCGCGCACGGCTTCATCGACGATGCCGCGCGCCGTTGCCGCGTCATCCTCAGGCTTGCCGACGCCAAGCTTGAGAGGAGCCATGGCGGTCGGCGCAAACTCGTTGCGCTGAGGAAAGATGTATGGCGTCAGCGCCGTGGAGGCGCGCACCGGCTGAAAGCCGTTTGTGGTCGCATTGGCGCGCGCCAGGTTGGTCACCGACGCCGCTTGCGCCTGAAGCCGGGCTGCCTCGATCGCGCTCGCAATCGCCTTTTGCAAATCGAGCAGGGTCCTGGCGAACGATATCATGGGGGCGACCTCCGGATTGCGTTGCCGGCGACAAGACAGCCGCCACCCGCTCCGGTCGCACCCCTTGAGGATGCTACCGCGCGGGCTTCCAATAAATGCCGAAAGCGGCGAGTTGCTCTTCCGACTGCCTTACCCGTTCCGCAGCATCCGGCTCGGAGCGCGCCGCCATCAGCGCCACCAGCAGTTCGACGGCCGCGAAAGCCGGCGCCATGCTGCAAAAGAACGACTGCGAATTCGATGTGACGATGATCGTCTCTTGTGCGATCCGCGCGAGCGGCGCGACGCTGCTGTCGGTGATCGCCACCACGCTGACGCCTTGCCGGGCCGATTGACGCGCCATCTCGATCGTCGCGCGCTCATAGGGCGCCATGCTGATGGCAAGCACCATGTCGCCGCGGCCGGCGCGCCGGAGAGCGTCCAAGCCCTGGCCGGCCATTTCAGTAACGACAGCCACAGTGCGGTCATCGTCGGCCAGGAGCGACATGAGGTGCGCGAAGTGGCTTGCGACGGGATAGGCCGCGCGCGAGCCAAGACCGAAAAGGCGTCGCGATCGTTGCAGGACGTCGGCGGCGGCAATGATCTGCATGGCGCTGGTATATTCGCCGAGGCTCGAAATCTGGGCGGCAAGACTGTCGGCCACGACGCCGGCCACCGAATAGCCCGTTTCACCGGCTCCTCCGATCGCTTGCCGTGTCGTGCCTCGCGTGCTCGCCTCGCGCAACGCGCGAGCGTAGAGGCTGCGCATATCCTCGTAGCCTTCGAGGCCGAGCCATCGCGCCAGCCGCATCATCGTGCTGTGCGAAACGCCTGCCTGTTGCGCCTGTTCGCGCATCGACATCAGCGCCACATCCTTGGGATGATCCAGCACAAAACGCGCCGCTACCCGCAACTGCGGCGGCATCGTTTCGAAGCGCTCGACCAATAGTTCCGCCAACGGACCATTTTCCATTTCATCAAACCCCTTTGACCCCTATCGCAGCTTACGCCTCAGACGCCTGCAATGCAACACTTGGAACTAAATTGGTTCATAAATTCCAAATGGACTTCCAATTTCAGTTGGACTGCCGTAAGGTGATAGTCGCAAGAGGCCAGACAGCATCGCGCGGTCGCCTGGCGTTTGTAATTCGAATGGTTCTTCAAGGAGACGATCATGACCACAACCCCTCCGATCACCTCTGGCGGCTCGCCGGAAGACAACCTCGAGAAGATGATCAAGCAGCAGGAACGCATGTTCAGCCTCGAGGTAAAGAAAGATACCGCGAAATCTGAACATGACATGAAAATGGGCCTGGCGAGCACGATGGGCCGGTCCGCCGAAAAAGTCTGACGGCTTACCGAATTCACGCCGCCGCGAACAAGCGGCGGCGTCCTCGCCGCCCGGCACCTTGAAAACCGTCATTGGGGAGACGAACCGGCATGACCGCCTTTTCAGCCGGCAAGCCAATGGAAGCGGTGCAGTTGCCACAGTTGAGGGCTGCAGGGACGACGCCCGCCGGCCATCCGATCGTCCTGGCCGTCATTCACGGCGTGCACGGCGGCGCCGAAATCAGTCTGCTCGAACCCGTTCACACAATCGGCTCCAGCACCGAAGCCGACATAGTCCTTGGCGATGCCGGCGTAGGGCCGATTCACGCAAGGCTGCGCCGTCACGGCGGCATCGTCGAGATCGAAGCGATCGGCGGTGACGTGGTCCTCGCCTCGGGCGAGACGATCGAGGAAGGACATGGCAGCCGTTGCAGGCTTCCCGTCATCATGACGCTCGGTGGCGCGACGGTCCGGCTGGCCAGCCAGCGACGGTCGACGGATTGGACCGCTGCCGGCCGCCTGGCTATGGCCGCGGGCTGCATCGTCTTCGTCCTGTGCGCGATCACCTTCACGGCAAGCGGGCTGTCGAAATCCTTGCCCGGCCTCACCCACCTGGCGTCGGCGTCGGACGGCGAGCCTGTCAAAGTCGCCTTCGCCGACCAGGCCAGGCAACGGACGCTCGACGATTCCTCGCCGCTCATGGCGCAGACCCTTGCCGAGGCGGAAAGCCAGCTCAGGCAGCGCCTCGACCAAAGCGGCCTGGGCGCTCTGACCATTGAGAAATCATCGGAGCGTCTCGTGGTCTCGGGCGTGATCGCCAATGACATGTCGGGCACATGGACCGAAACGCAGTCATGGTTCGACCAGAAATTCGGCGCCCATGTCGCGCTTGCCTCCGCAGTCATGATCGGCAACGCCCAGCAGGCGCCGCGGCTGATGCTGCAGGCGATCTGGTATGGCGAGCAGCCCTATGTCATCGCGGCCGACGGAGCCCGCTATCACGAAGGCGCCTTCACCGACGACGGCTGGACGATAAAGCATATCGGCGACACGGAACTCCTGCTGACCAAGGGCGGCGCCACGGTCGCGCTGAAGTATCAATGAGCCGCCGGCTCGAAGGGCCACGGCTGGACACGGCGCGAGCGGACGGCCGCGACGTCCGCCAGGCCGAAAGCGTTCGCGGCCAATCGATCGGCCGGCGACGCATGAACGACGCGGAGAGAACCGCAAGCCGCGCCCGGCAGGCGGCATCGGCCGGAGCCGCGGGAGACCCGCAAGTGCCGGAATTCCAACCGGCCAGAAATGCAGCCGACCTGTCTCTCGACGAGGTGCTCCTCGACTTCGTCATGCCCGTCGGCGCGGAGTCTGGAATCCTGCGGCGCTGCGTGCCGATTTTGCAGCGCTTCGTAGCGGACCTGGTTCCAGACCTTGAGGGCGGCGAGCAGCTCAGAACGCTTGCCGTGACGTTGATGGAAGAGGAAATCGAGCGCCATCGCAATCTGGTCGGTCGCATGCAGGAAGGAAGCGGAATCTGATTGAACCGCAAGAACCGGTGCATCTGCTGCATGTCCTGGGCTATCTCTACGGGTGTCACGGCCAGGCAAAGCGGGGCGTGGCCTACCTGCTCATCGCCGCGCAGCTCGAGCCACGCAATGCCGGCGTGCTGAAGACGCTTGCCCATCTGCTGATCCTGGAGGGCGAAGCCGAAAAGGCGCTGGCGACGGTTGCCAGGCTGGAGACCATGGACGGGAATGACCATCCGGCTCTCGCTCTCTTGAAGAGCCGCGCCCTGCTCGCGGCCGGCCGCAAGACGGAAGCGCGCAGCGCGCTCCGCAGCTTCCTATCGCAAAGAGGTAGTCAATGACGCAGCGGCTCCTGCAACTCCTGGTCAAGCTGTCTCGCCGCAGCGACCTGGTCGTCGCCGTCCTCCTGCTTTTCGCGGTGGTGATGATGCTCATCCCGCTGCCGACATTCCTCGTCGACATTCTCATCACCACCAACATCGCCATCAGCGTGCTTATCCTGCTGGCCGCGTTCTATGTTTCGCATCCGCTGCAGTTTTCCTCGCTGCCGTCGGTCATCCTGATCGCCACGCTGTTTCGGCTGGCCATCACCATCACGACGACACGGTTGATCCTGCTGCAGGCCGATGCCGGCGGCATCATCACCACCTTCGGCACCTTCGTGGTCGGCGGCAGCATCGCCGTCGGCCTGGTGATCTTCATGATCATCACCGTCGCGCAGTTCATCGTGGTTGCCCGCGGTGCCGAACGCGTCGCCGAGGTTGCCGCCCGCTTCTCGCTGGACGCGTTGCCGGGCAAGCAGATGAGCATCGATGCCGAGTTGCGCAACGGCGATATCGACCAGGCCGAGGCGCGCCGCCTGCGCCAGCAACTCGAACGCGAGAGCCAGCTTTTCGGCGCCATGGACGGCGCGATGAAATTCGTCAAAGGCGACGTCATTGCCGGCATCGTCATCATCCTGGTCAATCTCATCGGCGGTTTCAGCGTCGGCACGCTGCAGCACGGCATGTCGCTCGGAGAGGCGGCCACGACCTATGCGCTGCTTACCGTGGGTGACGGGCTGGTCGCGCAGATACCTGCGCTGCTCGTTGCCGTTGCGGCCGGAACCATGGTGACACGGGTCGGCAGCGCGGATGGAAAAGGCGATCTCGGCGCACAGATTACCAGTCAGCTCCTGCGCGATCCCCGAGCCATCGCACTGGCCGCCATCATCATGGTCGGCCTGGCCCTGGTGCCGGGCTTTCCAGCCCTGGTGTTCCTGGCAATCGGCGCCTGTCTTGGGGCGGGCGCCTATCTGATAAACCGCGCAATGCGGCGCCCCGACGAGGACGAGGACGCGGGCCAGGCCGCGGCTGGGGCTGCCGGCGACGGCAAAGCCGCGCTCGCAGCGCCTCAGACCCTGGCGCTGCCTGCGTCCTATCGCATTGTCGTGCGTCTCGGACGAGGGCTGGCGCAGGCTATATCGGAGACCGAATTCAGCACGCTTGCCGAAAGCGTGCGCGGCGAATTGTTCGGCGACCTCGGGGTCAACGTTCCAGCCATCGGCATGGAGGTCGACGAGACCGCTTCGCCGCGCGGCATCCGCATCGACCTGGAAGGCGCACCGATCCTCGACGAGGAAATTCCTGCCGCGCGCGTCCTCGTCGAAGCCGATGCCACACATCTCGAACTGCTTGACGTGACATTCGAAAAGGCGTCGCCGGTTGCCGGCGGGCGCAAATCCGTATGGGTCGACGAGCGCAATGTTCACGTCTTGAAGGAGGCAGGGTTCAGCTTCGCGACGCCGGCCGAAGTGGCGGCAAGATGGGCGAGCAACGCGCTTCGTCTTTATGCCGGTCATTTCGTCGGTATCCAGGAGACACGCAAGCTCCTGTCCGACATGGAAGGCGAGTACGCGGATCTGATCAAACAGGCACAGGAAATCGTGCCGCTGCAAAAGATCGCGGAGGTTTTGCGCCGGCTCGTCGGCGAAAACGTGCCGATCCGCAATCTGCGCCTTATCCTCGAAGCCATCGTCGAATGGGGCCAGCGCGAGCAGGACGTCGTGCTTTTGACGGAAGGGGTGCGCACGGCACTGAAACGCCAGATCAGCTTTCGTTGCGCGGATCGCAACAACATCATTGCAGCCTATGTGCTGCAACGATCAGCCGAGGACATCCTGCGAAAAGCCGTGCAGACCATGTCGAGCGGCACATTCCTGAACCTGTCCGACGACGATGCGCAGGCCCTGGTCGGGGAGATCGAACAGGTGCTTGCGCACAATACCGCCAATGCCGCGCCCGTGGTGCTCGCAGCCATGGATGTGCGGCGCCATATGCGCAGCCTGCTGGTGCACAATGGCATCGAACTTCCGGTCCTGTCCTTTCAGGAACTGGCGCAGGAATTCAACGTCCAGCCGCTGGCCACGATCACCGGTCGTTCCGGCAAGGCCGGGCGCGGCGGCGCGCAATCGCTGCCGCCGGCGCAGGCAGAGTCCGAGCGCGAGGCCGCTTCGTGAGCAAGTCTGGCGGACGGGATATTGTCGGGGAGCGGGAGACGCACGGTTAAGATCGAAAGATGAGCCAGGAAGCGGAAGAAAAAACACTGCCGGCTTCCGACAAGAAGCTGCGCGATGCTCGCCGCAAAGGACAGGTGTCGCACAGTCGGGATCTTGTCTCGGGCTTTACCTTCCTTGCAGTGCTGGCCTATCTCTACGTCGCATGGCCAATGCTTCTGGACCACGTTCTGCAACTGGTTCAGACCGTGACCACACCCGGCGGCGCATTCGCCGATATCAGCATGCGAGCTGTGCGACACACCTTCTCGGTGCTGATGATCGCCACCTTGCCATTGGTTGGGATCGTTGTCGTGCTCGCCATCGTCTTCGGCATGCTGTCGACGTTCGGCCCGGTCTTTTCCTTTGAACCGCTGAAGCCGCAATTCGACAACATAAACCCGGCAAAGGGTCTTCAGAAAATCCTGTCGCTGCGCAATGTCATCGAATTCGCCAAGAGCCTGATCAAAGTGGTTCTGTTGGCCGCCCTGTTCGCAATTGTCCTGGCTTCGTCGCTGCAGCCGTTGTTCGACGCGCCCGGCTGCGGCCAGACATGCCTTGGGCCGACCGTCCTGGCCGTACTGGTGCCGCTGGGCTCTGCCGCAGCCCTCGCCTTCGTCGCTATCGGCGTGATCGATGTTCCATTGCAGCGCTGGCTGTTTCTTCGCGACATGCGCATGACAGTGAGCGAGTACAAGCGTGAAAACAAGGACCTCGAAGGCAATCCCCTGATCCGCCAGGAACAGCGGCGGCAACGACGTCAGGCCGTGACGAGGCCGATAAGGCTTGGCGTGAAAAATGCGGTGATCGTGTTCGTTTCCGCCGACCGTGCCGTGGCGCTGCGTTACATCAAGGGCGAGACGCCGGTGCCGGCGGTCGTCGCCAAAGGCCAGGGCCGCGCGGCTGGCGAACTGGCAGCCCAGGCGCGTGAGGCAGGCATCGTCGTGGCCGAGGATGCGGCGCTCGCCGAAGCCTTGTTCGAGGGGGCGCCGATGGGGTCCTATATCAAGCAGGAGATGTTCGCGCCGGTCGTTCGCCATCTCTCCCGCAACGGCCTCACCTGAAGCGCGCCGCGCAGGAGCGTTCGGACGATCCCGCTTCAATAGACTCTGAAGGGACCGATATCGGCGCGGCTATCGACATCGGTGATGAGCATGTAGCCGGGCGCGTTGGTGATGAAGATTTCCGGGCGCGCGCGCTGCAGGGCATTCTGTGCGGTAAGGCCCGACGCCCAGAATACTGGAACTTCATCTTCCCGAACCCCAACCGCGTCGCCCCATTCCGGGGCCTCGATGTCATTGATGCCGATGACGTCCGGCGCGCCGATGTGGATTGGCGCGCCATGGGCCTGAGGATAGCGAACCGAAATCGCCCTCACCTTGTCGATATCGATGCGGCGGATCGGGCGCATGGAAACAGCTATGCTTCCGCTGAAGGGTCCCACACGGACTGCCCTGATGGCGCTGCGATAGACCGGCACCTTCATCCCCATCGTCACATGGCGCAGCTCGATGCCACTTTCGATCAGCCTGTTCTCGAACGTGAAGGAACTGCCCAGGGCAAATGTGGAAAAATCTCCCCGCCACTCTTTGGTTATGTCCGTCTTCCGGCTCACCAATTCGCCAAACCGGTAGACATCGTATTGCGGCGCGTCGGTGCGCAGATCGATGTCGCCGAGCGCTCTTATGTGGGGCGACCCAACATTGCCTACCGCGACCAGTGGGCATGCCTTTGGGTTTCTGGCGCAGAACTGCTGAAATTCGTGGGCATATCTGTTTGGGATCACCACGATATTTGCCTGAAGTTTGCCTGCCGACAGACCAGGGGTCCGTCCTACGAATTGCCCCAACCTGATGGAAATGCGCAGCCTTGCCGCGCTCATTTTGCGGACGTCTTCGTCCTTCTTCCATGTGAGTAGCCGGAGAGTTGCGGCGCTCATGGCAACACCATGCGCAGAGCCGTCCCGGCCATTGGCGGGGTTGGGCGCTTTCCTGGTCCGATTTCCCTGCGGAATGGTTGAATGGGTTGCAGCCTGAAGTCGGCGCAAGACGGTCCCAGGCCGCAATCGTCGCACGGCCTGGTCGTGCCATATCGTTTCAGGCATCCGACCTTCCGGCAGGATGCGTGGCAATGTCGCTGCCTCATTATCGAATTTACAGCGACCGACATCCTTCTCCCTCGTAGGGCAGGATGGACTCTATGATCTGAGTGGTCTGTGCGCGATACCGCATGAATTGATCCCGATACCGCATGCTGTTGCAGTGGCCTCCAGCAGCCCGTTTCCCTGGTCCCTCCGGCGCCACGGCGAATCTCGAACACATCGTGAGAGGACCTGAACTGCAGGCTTCTGGCGCACGCGCCCCTGGTCGCCGCCGGGAGAATTGCTGTCGTTCTCATCGTGATGGACCTAGAGAGAAAGGATCCTGTCAGCCCGTGTCGCCGCTTGCCCGGATCGTCTTCAACAATGCCTGTTGCGTTGCTTGCCGGTACCAAACATGGGGTCGCTAAGGACCGCCAGCTTTCTCGACCCGGTAGCCGAATGTCGCGACGAAGCGTTTGCGGTCAGCCGGGCTGATTGCATCCGTGACGATCGTGAACCCGGCGCCGGGAGGGGCGACGCGCACCAGTGCGCGACGAGCGAATTTCGAGGAATCGCCGACCGCGAGCACATGCGCCGACCGTGCGATCGCCTGCTGCTTGACCGCCACTTTCTCAAGATCGAAATCCATCAGTGCGCCATCCTCGTCGAAGCCGGAATAGCCGAGCACCGCGTAGTCGAAACGGAAGCGACCTATCATGGCCAACGTCGTCTCGCCGGCCAGCGAACCGTCGGCGCCGCGCACCGCGCCGCCGAACACGAAGAGATCGATACCGGGGCGGCCGGTCAAAATCGCCGCGGCCGGCAGGCCCGCCGTGAAGACGCGCAGCCGCCGCTTTCCACATAGGGCCCGCGCGACGGCTTCGACGGTGGTGCCGACATCCAGAAAGACGATACTGTCCTCGGGAATCAACTCCGCCGCCCGCTCAGCGATGCGCAGCTTGGCATCAGCGGCAACCGTTCGCTTTTCGGAGTAACCCAGACGCACGGACGCCTCGCACACCCCGACGCCGCCGTGAAAGCGCTGCAACAGGCCTTCGGCATCGAGCTTGATGATATCGCGACGCACGCTCTGGGCCGAAACGCTGAAATCGCGGGCCAGCGTGTCGATGGTGGCAAAACCGTGCTGGCTGACGATCTCGACGATGCGCGCCTGCCTTTCGGTAATCTTGTCGTTCAAGCTGGCTTCCATGGGTCCGACCTTGTCGCGGCAGCTTCGAAGTGTGTAAGATATCTTCCATACACTATCGCAGCATGATAAGCCTGCGGCAAGAGGAGAATAATGGTGAGCGAAGAGTTTTTATGGTCGGCGTCCGAGAAAGCCCTGTTCGGGCCGGACGGCCGGTTCGATGCCTGGGCCATGGTATGGCGCCCTGGCGACGGGCCTGCGGACGCAGTTGCCGTCAGCGCAGTCGAGGCACTGCGCAGGCTGGCCGCCAATGGCGGCATCCGCCGCGTACCGGTCGGCATAATCGGACCGAAAATCGCCACGGACGACGAATTGGCAATGGCCGAACATATAGGCGGCGAGCTGGCGCGGCTCGGCCTGCAACTGTTATGCGGCGGCAGGAATGGCGTGATGGAAGCCGCCTGCAAGGGTTGCAGCGATGCCGGCGGAATGGCGATCGGCCTGCTGCCCGACGACGAATGGACCGCGGCCAACGACTATGTCGCCATTCCCATTGCCACCGGCATCGGCCCGGCCCGCAACGCCATCATCGCCCGCGGCTGCCAGATCCTTATCGCCATAGGCGGCGGGCACGGCACGCTTTCTGAAATGGCGCTTGGCCTGCATTTCAACCGCCCGGTTCTGGCGCTCGGCAACACGCCTCCGGTCGACGGCGCCACCCTGTGCAAGGATGCCGGCGAGGCCCTCGCCCGCCTGGCCGGATACATTCTGCGAGGTCAGAAACCAAACTTGTCATAAATCTATCACTCGCTGCGGATACATGACACGATGAACGAAAACTTCCACGTACAGCCATTCAAATCAGAGGGACGCGGTTCGTGCTGCCAGTAACCGTTTTCTATCTGATCTTTCTGGCAGCGCCGATCCTGCTGTTGCTCATGGGTTCGTTTGGCGAGACGTGGAGCAACACGCTTCTGCCGCAAGGTTTTACCGGGCGCTGGTATGCCGAGATCGCGGCGGACCCGAGCTTCCGCCGCGCCTTCACGACCAGTCTTCAGGTCGTGGCGGCCACATGCGTCCTCAACATCATCGTCGGCCTGCCGCTGGCCTACGCCATCCACTCGGCAGCCCATCGCGGCCTGCGCTTCGCCGCGAGGCTTGCCGCGCTGATGCCGGTGGCTGCGCCCGAACTGGTGCTGGCCTTCGGCTTCATCCTGGTCTTTTCCTCGGACAGCCTGCCGTGGCTCGGCAGTTTCTGGCTGCTCGTCGCCGCGCATCTCGTGCTGACGCTTCCCTACAGCGTCACCACGCTGCTTGCCGATATGGAACAGCTGCGCCTTGCCGACTACGAAGGCGTGGCAGCTTCGCTTGGCGCGGGCTTTGCCCAACGCGCCCGCGACATCGTCGTGCCGCTCCTTGGCGCGAGCCTGACCTCTTCCCTGCTGACGGTGGCGGCGCTGTCGATCGGCGAGTTCCAGATTTCCAATCTGATATCCGGCTTTCTCTCGCGCACCTATCCGGTGGTGCTGCTGCAGGCGTTCTACGGGGCGACGGGATTTGCCTGCGCGGCAACCGTGGTGCTCCTCGCATTGGCCACCATGGCATCGCTGGCGAGCTCGCTCGCGGCACGCACGACGGCCGGCGGGAGGACGGCCTGATGCTGGATCTCGACCAGGTCTCGTTCCACTATCCGCGCGCGAACGCCGGCGTCAGCGATGTGACGCTGACAGTCGCGCCGGGCGAGTTGGTCGCCGTCATAGGCGCTTCCGGCTCGGGAAAGACCACCTTGCTCAACCTGCTTGCCGGCTTCCTGACCCCGGCTCAGGGACGCGTGATCATCGACGGCAAGGATGTCTCGGCCATGCCGCCGGAGCGGCGCGATCTCGGCATCGTGTTCCAGTCCTACGGCCTCTTCCCGCACATGCGCGCCTGGGAGAACGTCGCCTATCCGCTCAAGGTGCGGGGCATGACGCTGACTGAGCGGCGCAGGCGTGCGCTGGAGGCCTTGGAGCGCGTCGGCATGAGCAACCGCGCCGACAACGCACCGCGCGAACTTTCAGGCGGCCAGCAGCAGCGCGTGGCGCTTGCCCGCGCGCTGGTGTTCCAGCCGCGCGGCCTTTTGCTGGACGAACCGCTTTCGGCGCTTGACGCCAATCTGCGTGTCGAGATGCGCGACGAGATCTTGCGCGTGCAGCGCGCGGCCGGCATCGCAACGCTTCTGGTGACGCATGACCAGCAGGAGGCGCTGTCGATCGCCGATCGCGTCGCCGTCATGCGCGACGGCAGGCTGGTCCAGGTGGCGCCGCCGCGCGAGCTCTACGACAGCCCTGCCGATGAGGCGGTGGCGCGCTTCGTCGGCGAGGCCAACCTCTGGCGCTCGACCATTACGGCCGCGGGCCACATCGAAACGCCGGTCGGCGTTCTCGCCTGCGACACGGCCGGCCATGCCCCTGGCGCGACCGTCATTGCGCTCGTGCGGCCCGAAAGCGTGGTTCCGCTCGGCGCGGATGCCCTGAGACACGTCAACGCACTTGCCGGCAACATCGTCGCCGACCGTTTCCTCGGCTCCACGCGCCGCATCGATCTTGCCGTCGGCAACGGCACGGTGCGGCTGGAAACTCGCATGCGCGAAGACATAGGCGGCGTCGCCATCCCGCCGGACGCGATCCGGCTGCTGCCGCCCAGCCAGCAAACCAGTTAGTCAAGCGACAGAGAGGAAATCGCAATGAACACGCATATCGGCCTCGGCGCCGCCCTTCTGGCAGCCTCACTGCTAAGCACGCCTGCTTTCGCCTTCGATGGGCCGGAACTCTACCAGGGGGAGCAGGCCCTTTACGACGCGGCCCTTCAGGAGGGCATGGTCGTCTCCTTCGACACCGGTCCGACCTGGGCCAACTGGGCTGCCGAATTCAAGGCCTTCAAGACCCGCTATCCGGGCGTCGAAATGGTCTACAACGATCTTGGCTCGGCCGCGACGGTCGTGACGCTCGACAAGTCGAAGAACCGCCCCCAGGCCGATTCCGCCTACTACTTCGCCGCGTCCGCGCTCGACGCCGCGTCCAAGGGCCTGGCGGCCGATTTCAAACCGGTCAATTTCGACAAGCTCCCGGAAGCTTTCCGCCATCAAAACGGCCAGTGGTTCACGGTCCATACGCTCAACGTGTCGTTCCTCGTCAACACCAGGCTGGTCAAGAACGTGCCGCAAGGCTGGGCCGATCTCTTGAAGCCCGAATACAAGAATTCCATCGTCTATCAGGATCCGCGCTCGACGGGGCAAGGCCAGGTGATTGCCTTCGCCGCGGCCTTCGGCAATGGCGGCAGCATGGACGACGTTCAGCCCGGCATCGACTATCTCGGCAAGCTGACCGCGGCCGGCAACGTTCTGCGCACCGTCGGCACGACGCCTTACGCCCAGTTTCTGAAAGGCGAGATCCCGATCTGGATCGGCTACGAGAATGACGGCCTGAAGGCCAAATACACGGACGGCATGGGCGACGACATTGCCGTGGTCATGCCGAAGGAAGCCTCCGCGGCCGCACCCTACGCCATCTCGCTGGTCAAGAACGGGCCGAACCCGAATGCGGGCAAGCTCTGGCTCAACTTCATCATGACAGAGACGGGACAAGGCATCTTCGCGGAAGGTTTCGTGCGTCCGTCGGTGCCTGGCGTCAAACTGCCCGAGAGCGTGGTCGGCAAATTGCCGGACGCCCCGCAACTGAAGCCGATCGATATCGTCAAGGCGACCGCCAGGAAAAGCGAGATCGATGCCGGCTGGGCGAAAGCGGTGCTTGGCCAGTAATCATTGCCGCATGGCGGTCCGCGAGGACGAACCTCGCGGACCGATGCACAGCAAGGAACAAAAATGTCCGTAAGAACGCCCAGCGCCGTCACTGCGTCATTCGCCGTGCCAGGAACGGTGGTATTCGGCCTGTTCTTTGTTTTGCCGCTGGCCGCCATTCTGACCGAAGCCGCGAGCGACGGCGGTTCCGCCTTCGCCCGCGTCTGGGACGATCCGACGTTCTGGACCGGCTTGCGCGGATCCATCCTGCTTGGCGTTGCCGCCCCGCTCTTTTCGCTTCTCGTTGGCGTGCCGGTGGCCATCACGCTGGCGCGCCTGCCGCCGCACATGCGCACCTCGCTGTTGATCGCCATCTCGCTGCCCTTGACCTTCTCCGGCCTGATTGTCGCCTATGGCTTCATCTTGCTCTTGGGACGCGCGGGCTTCGTCACGCTGCTTCTGGCAAAGCTCGGCTTCGACCCGGCGGCGGTCGGCGGCTTCATCTTCTCCACCTTCGGGCTCGGCCTCGCCTATTCCTACTATCTGGTGCCGCGCGTCGTTCTCATCGTGCTGCCGGCCGTGCGCAATTTCGACACCGTTCAACTGCGCGCAGCGCGCTCTCTGGGAGCCAGACCCCTGCGGGTTTTGGCGGATGTTCTGATACCGCAGATCATGCCTTCGCTGATCGCCGCTTTCTGCCTCACTTCGGCGGTGTCGGTCGGCGCCTATGGCACCGCGCTCGCCCTGGTCGGCACGCAAGTGAACATTCTGCCGCTGCTGCTTTACAGCAAGATCTCCGAGACCGGCACGGACCTGCCATCGGCAGCCGTCATCTCGATCGTCCTGATGGCGATCTGCGCCTGCGCCATCGCCATCGGCGAGATCGTCTTCAGCCGCTCCAGGACGCGCGGCTGACCGCGACTTCGGCGTCTGCCGCCAGCCGGATTGCGGTTGGCGGCCACTACAAACCAACAACAGGCCAACGAGTCGATTTACTCATCCGAAGCAGGATGGTGCGTCGGCAAGTCCGCCCACTCGCGGAGCGAGAAATTCGATGTCGGATCAGCCGGGGCGGCGTCGCTGGCGCGTAGCCGGTCGAACCAGTTGACCACCCGGCCAATAGGTCAAACGCCCTTTGTCCCAACTGCAAAGGCTGCCCGTCGCGGCGCAGCAAGCGGTCCGTGCCGTCGAGCACGAACGGGCCAAAGGAGTTGTGTGCATCTTCCATGGACACAATGATAGCCTGTCTCCTCGAGCTGGTCATCGCACGCTCGCTGGACAGTATGTCTTGCTCCCAACCCGCATCGGTCGATCGCGAGTTCTTGAGATTAGCTCCCGCTAAATAACGGGATATATCTGGGACTTAGGGCCTACGCATTGGTCGCAAACCAACTGCGACTTATAGTTAAGTCAGAAATTTATGTTGCTTCACAGATACTTAGCTGTAAAAAAAGCTGAGCCCAAAGCATCCAAAGGTTAACCGTTTGTTAAACGATAGTTGACTCGTCCCCGTTTCGAGGAAGACGATCAGCATCGGGACTGGGGGATGAGCACCTACAGGGGCACCTTTGTCCGGGTAATGGGTAACAGGGGTTAGACAAATGACGAAACTTCTCAAGCAGTTCCGCGACGACGAAAACGGCGCCGCCATGGTCGAATATTCGATCCTCATCGGCATCATCGCAGTCGCATCTATCGGGTTCATCATCGGCATTGGTGGTTGGGTCACCGGCCGCTTCACCGGCCTTTGCACTGCCATGGACAACTCGGGCATCGGCTCTTGCGCTTCCGGTTCCGGCAGCTAATTGACCACATCGCGCGCCTAACCAGCGCGCATGCGATAGATGGCATGGGGTGACTTGGAGGTTGCCCCTGCGCCAGGCTATCGGCCTAGAGGGAGCCGGTGTTCATAGCGCCGGCTCTTTTTCGTTGTCTCAGTTTGAAAGTCTCGCCAGACGCCCTTAACAATCGCCAGCGCGGGCGGCAGCCCGAACCTAGCCCTGAGGCTTCTCACGCGGCTGCGCCGGCCTCGTTCCATTCCACTGGATGCACGCGGCCTTCTTGCCGGTGATGGTCTCGATCGACTTCAACAGAGGCTCACAGACGTCGCGAAGTGTACGGCAGTGCTCGCTCCTGCCGTGCGGTCCACGGGACATCGACAACGCATTCCCGCACACGTCTCGCAGTAAATTTGGTATGCATATGCGAGGGAGAGGGGAAAAACAGATGAAACACGATCCTGGCTTGCCGTCCGGCGCGGCGCCGACGCTCCTGTTTCCAAAGACCTGATGCAAAAGCAAAGCAAGATCTCATGTCTTCTTCAGATGTGACCGGCTCATCCAGTCCCGCAGGCTGGGGATTGGCTGCAAAGCTTTTTACAACCCTCGTCTTTCTTGGCGCGATCGCCGTCATGGTCACCGGGGTGCTCGGTTACTTCCGCGCCCGCGACGCTCTCGAAAAAGCGGTCTTCGACCAACTCACGGCCGCTCGTCAGACCAAGACGCGCCAGGTAGAAACCTACTTCCGCACGATCGAGGCGGAACTGCGCCTGCTTGCCACTTCAAAGATGGTGGCCGATGCGACACGCGAGTTCCGGACCGCGGTCGACCAACTCGACCGGGCAGGCGCGCCGCCTGACCTGCGGCAGAGGGTCGGCGATTGGTACGCTGAGAACTTCATCCCCGGAATGACGCGCACCCTGGGCCGGGAACCAGCCCTGTCGGACTACCTGCCGGTCGATGGTGCCCCCTACTTTCTGCAGTATCACTACATTGTGGACAATCCCAACCCCGCGGAGCGACGCAACCTTCTCGACGACGCCGGCGACGGAAGCGAATACTCCAGGCTGCATGCCATATATCATCCATTGATGCGCGCTGCGGCTACCACGGTCGGCTTTTTCGATCTCATGATTGCCGATCCCAAATCAGGTCGCCTGATCTATGCGGTCCAGAAGGAGGTGGATTTCACCACGTCTCTTCAGTTGGGTCCGTACCGCAGCGCCAACGTCGCGGCCGCCGTCGCCCGCTGCTCGCAGATCGCGGACCCGTCAGCCATCTGCCTCGTAGATTTCGCCTCTTATGCGCCATCAAGCGGCGCGCCGACAGCCTTCATGGCAGCACCGGTGATTGCCCAGGGCGTCGTCATCGGCGTGCTGGTCGCGAAACTGTCGAATGATGAGATCGACAACGTTGTCACCGGTAACCGCCGCTGGCGGCAGGAAGGGTTCGGCGACACGGGTGGGGCCTATCTCGTCGGACCCGATTATCTGGCGCGCTCTGGACCGCGGGCGTTCTACGAGAACCGGGATAGCTTCTTCGCCGACCTCAAATCCGTCGGCGCCTCGGAAGAGGAGATCGCCGCCATTCAGCGTTACGGGACACCAGTGCTGCATCAGCGCATCGACACCAAGGCCTCCCGTGCCGCGCTGGCCGGTGTCGAGGGCACGGGCGAGATCATCGGATACCGTGGTGTCCCGACGCTCGCTTCATGGGGACCGCTCGCGATTTCCGATCTCAAATGGGCTATCGTCGCCAAGATCGACAGCGCCGAGGCCTTTGCACCGATCGCCGAACTCCGCCGGGATCTGTTGCTCGCCGGAGGACTGGCGATGCTCGTGGTCGCGGCCACCGCCGCCTGGCTTTCGCGCGCGCTGCTCGGACCGCTCCGCGATCTCACTGCCGGGGTCAAACGCTTCTCTGCCGGCGACTATGCGACCAGCGTGCCGGTCCGCACGCGCGACGAGATTGGCGAACTCTGCTCGGCCTTCAATGGCATGGTTGAGGATCTGCGCCAGAAGAATGTCGTGATCGAGACCAAGAACCGCGAGAACGAGCAGCTGCTGCTCAACGTCCTGCCGGCACCGATCGCCAATCGGCTGCGCGCTGGCGAGGAGAGGATCGCCGACGGCTTCGCCGAGGTCACGGTCGCCTTCGCGGACCTGGTCGGGTTCACGGCACTCACATCGGACATGCCGCCGCACGACGTCGTGATGTTTCTCAACGGACTCTTCACGCGCTTCGACGTTGCCGCCAACGATCTCGGCATCGAGAAGATCAAGACGGTGGGCGACTCCTATATGGCGGTGTGCGGCCTGCCCGTGCCGGTGGCCAACCACGCCGAGCGCATGGTCCGCATGGCCATCCGCATGGTCCACATTACCCGCGAGCACGCGATGGAACACAACGTCTCGATGAAGCTCAGGGTTGGCGTCAACAGCGGGCCAGTGGTCGCCGGCGTCATTGGCAAGAGTAAGTACATCTATGATTTATGGGGTGACACAGTGAACCTGGCGAGCCGCATGGAGTCGGGTGGAGTTCCCGACTCCGTTCAGGTGACGCGCCCCGTCTACGAACAGCTCAAGGACCAGTTCATCTTCGAGCCGCGCGGCGCTATCGAAGTCAAAGGCAAGGGAAAAGTGGAAGCCTGGGTGTTGAGATTTTAGTGGCGGGGCAGCTCCGATGCCGGTTTGCCCTCTACCTGTTCGGCGTCAATGGCTTTCGCCGCCGGCGCGACTTGGGCGTCCTGAGGGGATCGGACCCGAATGTCCGCTTCACGCCTCAACGCGGTCAGCCGGTCGTCGTTCAACTCGATCCGCTCGCCGACCTGCTCAACCGAGCACCGCCCGGAGCCCTGAGTCGTCCTCGCGGAGACGTTCCTCGATCCATTGCGCCGTGCGGTCGTAGGCGTCCGAAAACAACTCGGAATGCCGACTCCAATCCATGAAGGTGCTCGAAACCTGCGGACAGACCAAGACATCCTCGTCGCCGACGGCAATGTCCTGCGGCCCGTGTGCCAGGATACTCGCCGCAATAACCTGAAGCATGCTCGGAACCTGCGGCAGGCGGGCACGGCCGAAAGGGTTCAGCAGGGCGATCGCCAGTTCCGATCTTCCGGGGATGCGGTCATAGTCGATGTGGTATTTTTGCGGTGCACTGGACCCAAAGCTCACGATGACATTGGGACCGGTCTTGAGTTCCCTCATCTGTTCCAGCGGCAAATTGTTCATGATGGCGCCGTCCACCAGCATATCGCCGTCAGCCGTAAAGAACGGCGGCAGGACACCCGGGAGCGAGCCGGATGCCCGAACGGCTTGCCAGAGTTTTCCACGACGGTGGACATGGGGCTGACGGCTGCTCAGATTGCTCGAAAGCGCAAAGAACGGAAACCAAAGATCTTCGATCAGAACGTCGCCGTATTCCTCCCGAAGGGCTCGATCGAAGGCTTTGTGATCCAGAAGCGCGAAACGCGGCCAGGTGGGGCGCCGAAACGCCCGACTCTTGACAAATACGTTGTGCGTGCCGCGGTCGATCTGCTCCGCGTCCAGCCCTCTTGCGAAGCCGGCCATCATCGCCGCTCCGGAACTCGTCCCGCCGAGATAGTCGAAGCGCCCGCCCGCCTCGACGAAGGCCTTGTAAACGCCCAGATGGGCGCTGCCCAGGGACCCACCCCCTGCCGCCACGAAGCCACGTGCCTTGCAGGAAATAAATCGGACCAGGCGCTGGATATCAGACGCGTCCTCCAGCGCAACATGATGATGCTGGCCGACATGGGGGCGCTCATCGAGCCACGCAGAGGTGCCGGAGACCGCAGCCGAGCGATTGTCGTGAATTAAGACAAGCCGACCGGTCGATGGTGAATGGACCGATAGCGCCAATTCCTCGGACGTGTTCAAGCGAGGCGAGGAGGACGCGTTCGCTAGCAGCAGAACGGTGTCGGCCTGGCGAATGCAGACTCGTGTCCATTCATTAGGTTCTTCATCCGCGACGTAGACAACGAATTCAGCTTGCGCCTCCAGTTCGTTCAACCAGTTAAGGACCGGCTGGTCGTCGATCGGACGACCTGGGAACTTCGCGTGGACGTCAAGCCGGGAAACGAACTGAGCGCGTGTGACCGCGCCGAACTCTTGCTGTAGGTGCCCGATGAAAACCGGTGAGATGCGACTTCCGCCGGCTGCAATGATGGCAAGCGTTCGGATTTTGGCAGGTTTCTGGAGACCTGACAAAATCGGAGATTGCGTGGCGAACCGGCGCGCCAGAGATATTGTGACCGCCTCTCTCAGGTTCGGCAGAGCCTCGGCCGCCTTCTCGAAATGACTACGACTGATTTCAAGGACGATCGAATCGCGCGCTGCAAGGACAGTGGCCGTACGGGGCAGCCCTGCAAAGAAACCAATTTCGCCGACCAGTTCGCCCTGCGCGATCTCGGCGACCGAGCCAATCCGATCTCCTTTGTGTACCGTAAAGCGACCGGACAGCACGACGAAGAACCTGTCCGATGGATCGCCTTCGCGAACCAGGACCTCACCGCGCCTTAGGACCCGACGGTCGGATTCGGCAGCCAAAGCCTCGAGCGCCAGCAACGACGCACGATCGAACATCAATGTCGCCGACATTAACCTCGCGGCGAGAGAGTCGGCGGAGGACATTTTGAGCCATCCGGGGAACGCATTCGCTTCGGTATTGTATCCTGTACCGCTCGTGTTTGCAGCATCGCAAGGCGATCCGAGCCGAACCGCAACGTTGCCGGCTGAGCCCGTCTAGGGGCGGGGCAGCTCCGATGCCGGCTTGCCCTCCTCCTGTCCGCCGTCAATGGCTTTCGCCGCAGGTGTGACTGGGCGCCCTGAGGGGACCCGCTTCGCGCCTCAGCCCGCAATAACTTCGAGAACCACAAGGCGGACTGCCGGGGCCGCAAGAAGCTGTCATTTTCCGCACTGGTGCGATCCGATACTTTACATACTATGTGACCTTCAATCGGGGGCCATAGCAAATGAAAGAAGAGACCGGCGTTCAGAAGTTGGTGCGCACGCTACGTGCCCGAGCACCTGATGACGCAGCTGAATTGCTAGCCAGAGAGTCTCCCGAGTTCATCCGCGACACACTGAAGCTGTTACCGGACGGGCACGCCCGTAAGGTGGCCGAGCATTTGCCACTGCACATGCGGCCCATCGGGCCTCATGACGGTGGCGAGGATATCGCGATGCCCGAGTCGCTCATCGAGCTGATGGACCCGATTTCCGCCAGCGTTCCTGTCGGGACGACAGTTGCTGCCGCAGTTGAAGCTGTCAGACGCGCCCAGGTGCCGACCGAGCTCACTTATCTCTACGTCACGGACGAGGGCAATAAACTGGTTGGCCTGGTGGTCCTGCGCGATCTGATGCTGAGCGAACCGGACGCCATTGTCGATCAGATCATGCTGCCCAAGCCGTTCGCTCTCAATGTCGATCTCCCTTTGAGCAACGCATGCGAGGCAGCGGTACGGCGTCACTACCCTGTCTACCCGGTGGTGGACGCCGAGAACCGGCTGCTCGGGCAGGTTCGCGGTTGGCGCTTGTTCGAGCAGCAAATCATTGAGATTTCCGCCCAGTCTGGCCAGATGGTAGGTGTCCAGAAGGAGGAGCGCTCTTTTACGCCCTTGTTCTCAGCCTTCTTGAAGCGTCATCCGTGGCTGCAGTTGAACCTCCTGACGGCCTTCCTGGCCGCATTCGTGGTCAGTTCGTTCACAGGCACGATAGAGAAGATCGTCACCCTGGCGGCGTTCCTCCCGGTCTTGGCCGGGCAGAGCGGAAACACCGGCTGCCAGGCACTGGCCATGACGCTGCGTGGCCTTGCCTTGGGGGATGTGGACAAAAGACCGAAGCTGCACTTGGTGATGAGAGAGGGCGCGCTCGGGATCGCTAACGGCTTGCTGGTCGGCATTCTTGCGGCTGCGGCGATGTGGTTCTACGCCTCGAGGCAGCCGGAGTCGGCGGCCCAAGCGCCCATGCTGGCACTTGTGATCCTGCTTGCCATGTCCGGAGCGTGCCTCTTGTCCGGAATCTCCGGCGTGCTGATCCCGTTGGGCCTGCGCCGGGTCGGTGCCGATCCGGCGGTCGCTTCGGCGATCTTCCTCACCACCTTGACTGATATTGTAGGCATGGGCCTGATGCTGTGGCTGGCCACCATGCTCGTGCTGTAGCAAGGCGCGTCCAGGGACGCGTCCCTGGGGATTGGGGGCAATAAGCTGGCCTCGTCGCCTTCGGAGAAATTGCGAGAGCCAGGCCGCACCGCGGACGCATGAGGAGCACCTCAGCATTTCGACCTTTGTGCAACGCGAAGGAAGACCTTTGGATAAAACGTGCGCGACCTTGAAGCCTCATCCGGTGACCGGATACGCGCAGAATCGCGCAAACAATGTAGATCTTGTTCCACTTAGGAGTTTGAATTATTTGCCACTAGAGCCGGATACTCCAATTACGTTCAGCAACGCTTGAGAAGATGTCTCGGCAAACAGCGTAGCCGAAATAGGAATGAACCCAAAAATTTGTTGCGCAGCTGCAACAGCTGCTGAGGCTCGCACGGTCTGGTGACGGTTCCGTCGCCTTTTTTCTTGTAGTCGTGCTAAATCCTTCGCACTAGTCGGGTTCGGGTGGGTTCTCGGCATGCTATCTTCGGCTCGAACGATCTTCGGCTTGGCCGCAGCGCTGCTTTTTAGCGGCGTGTTGCCGGCTGGCGCACAAGGTCTTTCTACGGTCTATGACGATGCGTTTTCGGCCCGCATCGCCAGTCCGGCCGACAATGGAACACTCGCCCAATTCGTCACGGTTGCGGTCAACGCGGGACAATACGATCAGGCGATCTCCTCAATCGAGCAGTATCTGATCAAATACCCCCGCGATGCGCGCGCCCGGCTGGCGGCCAGCCGGCTGTATTATCATGTCGGGTCCTATGAATTGGCCCGGAGGCAGGTGCAGTACGGCATCGAAGTCGGCGGTCTGACCGCAAGTGAGCAGCAGGAAGCTGTTCGCCTGCTGGCGCGCATCGAGCGCGCGTTGCGTGGCGTCACCTGGGAACTCGCCCTGACTGGAGGCGTATTCAGCGCATTCACCGATTTTGAGCCAGGCGGGGCGCAGGACGACGACAGCTTCGTCTCGCCCTACGGGCGGGCCGACGGCTTTGTTCGGTGGGACCTCGGCACGCCAAGTGCTGACGCCCTCGTTCTTTCGGGCTCGTTGACGGCGACAGAGCGTTTTTTCACGGAAGACCTGTCGGTTCCGGGTAGCGAGAAGACTTTTGTCCACGGCAACGCAGCGATTACCTGGGACAAGGGGCTGCCCAACAGTGGGATTGATTCGCTTCGCCTGCTGCTTTCCGCGTTTACCGCGACAGATCGTTTCGACAGCGATATCCACGAAACCGGCGTCGGCCTCAGTGGACGTTTCCTCGTTCGCCCGACGGTCGAGACGACCCTCTTCGCCGGTGGCGGCTACATCGATCTAAGCGCCTCGCAAGGCATTTTCGCCGATAGCAGGGTCTTCTATGAGGCAGGCGGCAGCTACCGCTTCCGTAATGGCCAGGCGCTCGGACTGCGCTTTGTCGGCTCGAATGACTTCGCTTCAGGATCTGGCGAAATCGGCCGCAGCTACACGGGCGAGGTCCGCTATGGCGGCCTGTTGATGACCGTACCGGATTTTTTCG
Source organism: Mesorhizobium sp. P2_E7 (assembly GCF_056403855.1). NCBI lineage: Bacteria > Pseudomonadati > Pseudomonadota > Alphaproteobacteria > Hyphomicrobiales > Phyllobacteriaceae > Mesorhizobium > Mesorhizobium sp. P2_E7. The sequence goes on from NZ_JBFUER010000001.1 coordinate 2,845,182, forward strand.
CATGGTCGCACCAGATCGCCTTCTCGGCCGGCCACAGCGACACTCCCGATCTGTCTGTCGGCATCGGCACAAATATCAAGAGCGACTTCTGGCGCATTGCCTCGGAAAGCGATTTTCAGATGACGGAAGCCCAGAAGATAAGCGTTGATCTCGCCTATCGAGAAACCAACTTCGCCATCGCTAACCGAGACCAAAAATCGTTCGAAATGCTCATGAGCTATACGTTGACGCTCAATTGAAAGGGCCGCGATGAGGTACCGTCCGATCGCGATTTTAATCGCCTGCCTTGCCTTCGCGGCACCCTCCGCCGCTGAGACGGTCGGGTCGATGACAGCCTATCAGACCAACATCGTCCGCAATAACGGTGGGACAATGAACGTTGGTGCCGGCGTCGAACTGGGCGACCAGCTGCGCAGCGATCCCACCGGTCTTGGAATGCTGGTGTTCCGGGATGAATCCAGCGCCAAGATAGGTCCGAACACCAGCCTGACGATCGATGAATTCGTCTATAATCCGGGCTCCGGCTCGGGAAAGATCGATATCGGGATGAACAGCGGCCTGGCCCGTTTTTATGGCGGTCAGGTTTCGAAACGGGGCGTCATGCAGGTTGCGACGCCGCACATGGTGCTCGGGGCGAGGGGCGGCATCATCGAAGTGCTGGTGGCAGCCGGCCAGACCGTCGGCATACTGCGCGCCGGCCGTATGACCTGCACGATCAATGGCAAACGGCTAGTCATCACAAACCCGGGCTACGCCTGCACATCGGAAGATGGCAAGCTGCTGGCCGGCTACGGCGGAATCGACACCTTCCCGATATTGGACAGTATCGACCGGATAGCCGGTACCGGCCTGCCAGGCGCACCGGGTCCTGGATTGGACGTAAGCGCAATTTGTGCGTCGGCGCTCGGCGGCTCGCTCAAAGTCTGCGACTCCACGGACGGCGCATTGCCAGGAGTGGTCATGGAATTCCCTGACAGCCCAACGCCACCTGTGGGCAGCGGGGGGCGGAGGGGCGATGGCGAGGGCGATGGCTGCTCCCGCTTCTGCAATTAAGCCCGGTCGTTCGGTATGAGCCCCTTTGCCGATTGGCGCTGGGCTGATCGGCGTTGGGCCGATTGGCGCTGGACCGTGAGGCGCAAGATATCCGGTCTCGTGCTCATTCTTTTGCTGCTCGCTTGCCATTTGGCTTTCGACGGGCCGCTGTCGCGCCTGCGCGAACGCACGTACGACTTCTACCAGTTTCTCGCCCCACGCCAAGCGACGAGCAATCCTGTCGTGATCGTCTCGATAGACGACGCCAGCCTCAATGCACATGGGCGATGGCCCTGGAACCGTGGCCTCTTGGCCGATCTGGTCGATGGCATCACCCAATCCGGCGCGTCGGTGGTCGGGCTTGCGCTGGTACTCCCCGAAGCCGACACCTCGCCTGAGGGCATCGCCGGAGACAAGCGCCTGGCCGCAGCGCTGGCCAAAAATCGGACGGCGCTTGCCGTCAGCCTGGGCAATGAGGCGACGGTTTCAGAAGCAGAACCCAAAGCCGGCTGGTCGATCGTCGGGCAAGTCCCGGATACACTTCCCGGCTTCACCGGCCTGACCGGCTCGCTTGCCGAATTCTCGCACGCGGCCGTGGGCCTCGGCGTGATTCGCACCTTGCCCGATCCCGACGGCGTACTGCGCCATGTGCCGCTGCTCTGGATTCGCAACACCGCTCAAGGCGTGCAACTGTGGCCGTCCTTCTCACTCGAACTCCTGCGCCTTTACGCCGGACAGGACGGTTACATAGCCCGGATGAATGCAGCCGGGTTCGACGCGCTCAGGATGGCCGGCGCCATTGTGCCGCTCGAGCCGGAGGGGGGCATCCGCCTCTGGGAAACCGCCACCGATACGCCCCGCCTGTCTGCCAGCACCATCCTTTCGGGCCATGGCGATCCGCGGCTACGGAACGCTATCGCCATTGTCGACCTGTCGGCTGTGGGACTGACGCAGTACCTGCCCACGCCGACGCATCCAACGCGACCAGGCGCGGACATCCACGCCGATGCAATCGCCCAGATGCTTGCCGGGCGCTACCTGGCAGAGCCAACGCAGGCGCGAATGCTCGAGCGGCTCTGGTTTCTCCTCAGTGCCGTCGTTTTCATCGGGCTTTCCGGCATGCTCGCTGGGCGTGTCGTGGTTGGCGCCCTCGCCCTGACGCTGCTGGCCGTCACGCCGTTCGTATTCGGCGCTCTCGAGTACAGCCTGCAGGGCGCACTCTATGACCCGCTGCAGCCGGCGCTTGCAACGATCATGGTTGCGGGCTTCGAAGGCTATGTCCTGTACAGGCGCAGCGAGCAGCGCCGGTCCACCCTGACGCGACAGTTCTCCCAATATCTTTCGCCCTCCGTGGTACAGCGCCTCGCAAGCTCGGACACAGAGGCAATCCTGTCCGGCGAGAAGCGCGAGATCACAATCCTGCTCAGCGACATACGCGGCTTCACGACGATGAGCGAACAGCTCGACACCCAGGAAATCGCCAAGGTGGTCAACCACTTCCTTGGCATTGCGACCGATGAGATCCTCAAGCGCGACGGCACCATCGACAAGTTCATGGGCGATGCGGTGCTGGCCTTCTGGAACGCACCGCTTGATCAACCTGATCATCGCGAGCGTGCGCTCGAGGCGGGCCTTGCCCTGATCGAGCGGGTGAAGCTCGAAGACGCCGCTTTCACCGCGGATGGCCATCGCTCCATCGAAATTGGCGTCGCCATCGAGACCGGCATCTGCTCGGTAGGCAATTTCGGCTCCGAACGACGCTTCGATTACACCGCGATCGGCTCCCCGGTGAATCGCGCGGCACGGCTCGAATCGACGACCAAGAAGCTGGGCATCCCCCTGGTGCTTGGACCGGGCTTTGCGGCAGGAGCACCGATGCCGGTCGTCCAGGCGGGCGCCTTTGAGCTCCAGGGTTTCAAGGGCGAGGTACCGGTTTTCACCGTTCCGGAGATGCAAGCTGCCGAGCCGCGAAGTACAGAGCCAACGTGAGCAATCTGGCGCCCCCTTCCATCGTCGAGTCGAGGACGTCTTGATTCGGCCCAAAGCGGACGTGAAGAGGTAGGTGCACCCCAGCCTATAATTTGGATGGCCAACTTAAGGGCCAAGTCGTCATCAAATGCTCTCGGGGCTGTACATATCGAATGGAAACGTGATCCTAAATACCCCGTGATCAGGACCTGCGTTCTTCGCTTTCACCAGAGTTGCAATAGTCTCTGATGCAAAACGCTCTATGGGGTGTGACAGGATCAGCGAAATCGTACCGTCTATCAAAGCAGCCCGCGTATCTTCAAAGAGTTCATAGCCTACGGTAACGAAGTCTTCCCGTTTTGGAGTAGCCCGGAGTGCGGCTATCGCACCTGTAACACCGCCCCCTGAGATGAATAGTCCGCACATATCCGGATGGTCTGTCAGGAGCTTTTCGACATGTTCACGGCGCAACCACGGCTGACTCATAAGTTGGCAACGGTTCGAGCAGCGTGAATCCCGAATTATGTTCACGAAAGTAAGAACGAAACCCGCTTTCGTTCATTTCCTGGTTTCGCAATCGGTGGCTGCCCACAAGAATGCCTATTTTCCCCGGCTGTCTCACCATGCGGTCAAACGCCCAGGCAGCGGTGCGTCCTACTTTCCAATTATCGAGCCCCACAAAGCTGATGCCTCCCTTGGCCGTGAGGGGGCCGATAAGTGAAACGATCGGCACGCCGCTTTCAAGAACTGCGTCAATCGCGTCAGCAACGGCAGGATGCTGCGGCGCTACAATCGCAAGTGCCTCGCACCGCCCGCCGAGCGACTGAATATGTGCCGCGACTTTCTCCGGCGTGAGGTCTTCCATATACTCGACCGTTAGATCGATATTGCAGGCAGGATAAGCTTCCGCAGCTTGCGCAATTGAATCGCCGAGTAGGCGATAGAAGCGTCTCTCCCGTCGCTGCAGTAAAACCCCGACACGGTGGGTCACCTCTTGTGCCTTCGCCGCCTGCTTGATGGTGCCAAGTCCGTAGAAGGCGATTTCCTCAGCGGCTGCCAAAACGCGAGTGCGCGTATTGCTCCGGACCGATCCAGGCTCGGATAGTACACGATTGACCGTTGACACGGATACACCTGCAGCTTTTGCCAAGTCTGGAATGGTTGGTCTCTTCATGTCAAAAATTCCATTACTCTGGTTTCGGCATCTCAAAAAAAATCATCCGTACAAATCGTTGAGATGATTTGAGACGAATTTCTGAAGCGATCATAATCCAGATTGACCTGAAAGATGTCAACGTAGCATTCATTACGCGTTGACGGTGCTCAGCGATCTAGGAGCCGTCAGCGCTTTGGGGGAGGCCCAGCGCACAATTTGGACGAGGAGGCTCAACGTCGTTGTGTTGAGGTCGCGGACCTGCGCGTGCCTACCGGCATCGGCCGCACGGCCAAAAAAGGCAAAAAAGTATGTCGAGCCGCAGCCATGCGGCTTTAACCTGAGGAGGAATTCGACATGTCGTTCACCAAGAAAATCGCCGCCGCAGCCATGGCATTCATGCTGGCATCCAGCGCTCATGCGGGTAACACGGATATCGCCGTCATTGTGGGTTCGGCCCAAGACGGCTTCTGGAACATGGTCAAGAAGGGCGTCGATGATGCATCGCTGATGGTCAAGGCTAATGGCGGCACCGTCAATTTCATGCAGACCCAAAACTATGACAACTTCGGCCCGGACCTCGCTTCGCTAATCGAACAGGCTGTAGCCCAGGGTGCCAAAGGTATTGCTATCCCGAACTGGCTGCCTGAATCCGAAACCCCTGCCCTCAAGGCTGCGCGGGACAAGGGCGTGGTGATCATCTCCTTCAACGCTGGCCAGAGTGAGATGGATAATTACGGCTCGCTAAACTATTTCGGGTCGGACGAATATCTGGCAGGTGTTGAGGGTGGCAAGTATCTCGCTTCTCATGGCGCAAAGAAAATCCTTTGCCACATCCAGAACCCAGGTGCCGTAAATCTCGAGACCCGCTGCAAGGGCGTTCAAGACGGTGCGAAGAAGGCTGGCGCAGACACCTTCATCCTCCGTGTTCCTGCTAACCTTGACCAGGACATGAATGGTACCTCTGAAGCAATCAAATCCGAGCTGATCGCCGATCCGTCCATCGACGCCGTCATCACGCTCGCTGCATGGGCTGCAGATGCTGCCGCTAGCTCCATCGAACAGCAGAGCAAGACCGGCAAGATTGAGCTTGGCACCTTTGATATGTCGGCCTCGGTTCTGGATCGCATTTCAAAGGGCACCCAGACCTTCGCAATCGACCAGCAGCCTTATCTGCAGGGGTACCTCGCGACCTCCATGCTGTTTGCAAACCTGAAGTTCGGCACTGCGATTGCAACGAAGCCGGTTCTGACTGGTCCCGCGATTGTCGACAAGACCAATGTCGCTTCGGCAATCGAAGGCGTCAAACTCGGCGCACGTTGAGGCTGGCGCGAGGCTGAGACCTGGCCGCTAACCCGGCCGGGTCTCATCCATGCCTCCCTCTATGCACTTCGTCTGCGGCAACTGAGGATTTTGCTTCCATGACCGCCACAAACCTAAGAACCAACACCGTTGAAACACCCGCCATCGAGAGTGAATCGGCCATTTCATCCATCAAGGCCTTTTTTCGCACCCCTGCGGCTGGTGCTTTCATGGGGTTCGTGGCTGTATTCATCCTTTTTGCTATGTTCGGATATAGCCGCAACTTTTTGTCCGTGGCCGGTGTAACTACGTGGGTGAACTTCGCGTCACTCATAGGAATGATTGCAATTCCGGTCGGGTTCCTGATGATTGCCGGTGAACTCGATATTTCAACCGGTGCGGTACTTCCCGCCTCCACGATGACAGTTGCTATTGTCTGCGAGCACTATCAGATGCCTGTGCTTGTCGGTGTAGCTGCAGCGCTTGCCATCGGTGCACTGATCGGCTTCATCAATGGATACATCGTAACCCACACGCGCGTGCCGTCGTTCATCGTGACGTTGGCGACGCTCTTTGCAGTGGCAGGCCTTACGCTCTACCTGTCGATCTTCTTCATCAACAACACCAATTCCTTCTATCATGCGCCAGATTGGGCTAAATCGCTCTTCGGCGGGAAGGTGTATGGCTTCAATTCTTCCGTCTTCTGGTGGGGTGGGTTTGTCGCAGCATTCGTCTTCTTTCTGCATTACTCTCCCAAGGGAAGCTGGGTCTTTGCTCTTGGTGGAGACCAGGAAAGCGCGAGAAACGCAGGTATTCCTGTAACCAGAATGAAGATTGCACTCTTCATGCTGTGTTCCATGTCGGCGACCTTTGCTGGCGTCCTTCAGGTGATGACATTCAGCTCCGCAACGTCTCAGGCCAATTTTGGCCTAATCTTCAACACCATTATCGCCGTGGTCGTAGGTGGCGTTCTCCTCACGGGTGGTTTTGGTACTGTAATGGGCATTGTCTTCGGGGTGCTCACCCTTTCCATTGTTACCCAAGCTATTGGTTTCACAGAGATCGACAGAAACCTGTCTTTCCTAATTATCGGTGTCATGCTTTTGATCGCTGTCCTGCTCAATGACACGTTTCGTCATTTGGCCACCAGCTGGTCGACGTTCAAGAAGAAATAGGGAGAGCGGCAATGTCCGACAAGAAACCCGTTCTCGAGTTTCGAAACGTCGACAAATCGTTCGGCCATATTGATGTTCTGAACGATATCAACCTCAAGGTCGGTGAAGGTGAAGTGCTCTGCCTGCTTGGCGACAACGGCGCGGGTAAGTCGACGCTCATCAAAACGCTGTCTGGTGTCTATCAGCCGACGCGTGGCGAAATTCTGATGGATGGTCAGCCCGCACTGTTCTCCAGTCCCCGTGAGGCTCAGGAACGCGGGATAGCTACGGTTCACCAATTCGGTGGGACATATCCATTGATGTCCATAGGACGTAACTTTTTCATGGGTTCGGAGCCGACAAAGGGTTGGGGACCGTTCAAATTTTTCGACCGCAAAACCGCCGCCCGGGTGGCAGTTGCAGAGATTCAGAAAATGGGGATCACACGCATCACCGACGGTAATCGTTTGGTCGGTGGCCTTTCCGGAGGGGAACGCCAGTCGCTCGCGATTGCCCGTGCTGTCTATTTCGGAGCTCGTGTTCTCATTCTTGACGAGCCGACGGCAGCCCTCGGCGTCAAGCAGGCTGCTCACGTACTGCGTATCGTCAATGAAGCTAAGCGTCGTGGCCTGGCGGTCATTTTCATCACCCATCAGGTGATGCATGCCATGGCAGTGGGCGATCACTTCACAGTGCTCATTCGTGGTGCAATTGCAGCTGACTTCCGCAAGGGGGAAAAGACACGCGAGCAGATCGCTGATCTGATGGCCGGTGGTGAATCCATGGCGAGTCTCGAAGCCTCTATTGAAGGCTATATGGAGACCCATGACGGTCTTCCGCCACCCCCCGCTCACTGAGTGAATATGGGCATAGCCGCCAGGTAGCGGAATTTGTTGAATGGAAAGCGGTTGGGCTTTGGCCAACCGAACGCAAGGAGTTTGTCCAATGGTGCGTGTAGCAGTCATTGGTGCAGGGCTGATGGGCGCTGACCACGCCAGGATCGTCGTAGAGGAAATGCCGGGCGCGAGCCTTCAGGTGGTCTGCGACATGGATGAAGTCCGCGCACGCAAGGTGGCCGATGCCCATGGTGCGGCAGACGTTGCAAGTAATCCGGAAGCCGTGATTGCCCGTGCCGATGTGGATGCGGTGATCGTCGCGAGCCCGGACTTCACGCATGCGCCGCTGTCACTCGCCTGCATCAGCGCGGGCAAGAAGGTGCTCTGCGAAAAGCCCCTATCGCAGTCCCCGGCAGAATGCCTCTTGGTCATGCAGGCCGAACAGGAATCTGGTCAAAAGTTCGTCCAGCTCGGCTTCATGCGGCGCTACGACCAGTCCTATGTCGAGATGAAAGAGGCAATTGAAAATGGCACGCTGGGCCGAGCCCTGATGATGCACAACTTCCACCGCAATGTGGAAACGCCAGCCTCCGACTTCACCGGCGCCATGGCAATCACCAATTCCGCCCCGCATGAGTTCGACGTCGTGCGCCATCTACTTGGCACCGAATATGCCTGGATCTCTGCCTTCCAGCCGAAGCGCTCTGATCGACGCGTCGCGCCGGTCTTCATGGTGCTCGAAACCGTCGATGGCCAGCTCGTCAACATCGAGATCAACAACAACGCTGCGTATGGCTACGACGTTCGTGCCGAACTCGTGGGCGAGCAGGCGAGCATTTCCATGAGCCATGTCGCTTATACCCATCTCGAACGCTCGCTTGGCGTCCACACCGGCTACGATGCCGATTGGCGGACCCGCTATTTCGATGCCTATCGCCGCCAGAACCGCGCCTTCCTACGCTTCGTCGACACAGACGTGTTTCCCGACATCGCATCGAGCTGCTGGGATGGCTATGCCGCAGCCGTTACCGCCGAGGCAGGCGTAACGGCACTCGCTTCCGGGCAAAAGCACCGCGTCACTATGATTTCCAAGCCGGAGTTCTACGCATGAAACTGGGTTTCGTATCCGACAGCCTCGGCGGCATGCCGCTCGAAGACCTTCTCGACAATGCTGTCCGTATGGGCGTCTCCGGTATAGAGGTCAACACCTGCGGCTGGTCGACCGCACCGCATTTCGATCTCAGGTCCATGGTAGGTAACATGGCCGCGCAGAAGGACTTCCTTAGGGGCTTTTCAGATCGTGGGCTTGAGGTGATCAGCCTCAATGCCAATGGCAACCCGCTTCACCCAACCGATCCGGCCCAGGGCGAAGGTCTGAAGAACACCATCCGGGTCGCAGGCGAGATGGGCATCAGGACGGTCTGCACCATGTCTGGCCTGCCTGCGGGCAATCCGTCCGATACCATGCCAAATTGGGTCGTCTCTTCCTGGCCCCCGGAAACGCAGGGGATCCTCAAATATCAGTGGGAAGAAAAACTCTTCCCGTTCTGGACCGAGATCGTGGCGCTGGCAAATGAATGCGGCGTGGAAAAGATTGCGCTCGAACTGCATGGAAACCAGTGCGTTTACAACGTGCCGTCGCTCCTGAAACTCCGCCAGCAGGTGGGCCCGATCGTCGGTGCAAACCTCGACCCCTCGCATCTGTTCTGGATGGGGGCCGATCCGCTGATAGCAGCCGAGGCGTTGGGTGAGGCCGTCTATCACGTCCACGCCAAGGACACATTCCTAAACGCCCCGAAGCAGGCGGTGACAAGCCTCCTCGAAAACGGCAGTCTTACCGATGTTCCGGCCCGCTCCTGGTCCTACATCACGCTCGGCTTCGGCCACGGCGAGAAATGGTGGCGGCAGTTCTGCTATTGCCTGAAAATGGCTGGTTACGATGGCTGGCTCTCCATCGAGCATGAGGACGTGCTTCTCAATTCGCTCGAAGGACTCGAAAAATCCGTGGCCCTTCTCAAGGATGTCATGCCGGTTGCACCGGCCGATTTCAAACTCCAGGAAATCTAAGATGACCTTCCAACTTGCCGTTTGCGCCGAAATGCTCTGGCGCGACAAGCCAATCGAATGGCGGGCGAGCCGCCTGAAGGAGATGGGCTTCGGCGTCGGCCTTTGGAACTGGCCCGGCTGGAATCTTGATGCGCTTGAAAAAACCGGTGCCACCTTCACGATCATGAATGGCTATCTCGAAGGTCGCCTCACCGATGCAGAAGGTTGTGAGATGCTTCTGGCGTGATCGCGAGCATGCCTCGCACATCAGTGTGGGCATCCAAGATAGCGCGCAACAAGCCACCACTCCCGCCTTCAATGTCCACTACGATCCCGGCACCAGAGAAGTCGTAGGCTGCTGCCACCGCCGCATGACGATCGTCGGGGCTGTGCCGCATGAACTCGTCGAAAACGGCGCCCTGCTCGGGATTGGCCTTGAGATACTCGAAGTTTGGCATACCGAAGGTCGCCTCGAATGCAGGCTCCCCCGTCACGATCGTGTGGTGCAGGTTGCTCCAGGCGGCCCAGGTACTCGGCAGGCTCCAGTAGAGCGCTGCGTAGTGGAGGGTCGGTGATGCGTCGCTTCTCAGGCATACCGATTGGTGTGTCTGGGTTACTCTGCCCGCATCATCAACGGCGCCGAAGGCAGCGAGAGCCCGGCACAAACGCAGCAACATCTCAGGATGGGCACCGCTGTCCGCCCCGAATGTGCAGCGCAACTTCCGCAAATGGTTCAACGGCCAGTGTCACCCCCGAAATCCAACCCGGACGATAGCCCGATTGACGGTCCGCGTCATTCCGAAAGCGGACTGTCCGCCACGGGCCAATTGCAGCATTTTCCACTTTGAGGCGAAATAATTCTCAACTATGGTCAGCCACGCTTAAGGCATGGGGGATTGCCGATGGTTTTGTCACGCAGGGGTGTCGTGATTGGTGGCCTGGCGCTGGTCGCGGCCAGTGCAACCGGCACTGTTGTTCAAGCCGCAGCGGCAAAATCCTTTTTTGCCGGTACCGCCACCGACAACAATTTTGTCTATCGCAAGACCAACTTTGCCAAGATCGACAAGAGATGGCATCGCCAGATTGTCAAGTATTTCAGCAGCGAGCCGGTCGGCACCGTCGTGGTCGATACCCGCCACCATTTCCTCTACCTCATCATGGAAAACAAGACCGCCATCCGCTACGGCGTCGGCGTCGGCAAGGAGGGCTTCAAATGGTACGGCCGCGCGACGATCGACCGCCGCGCGCTGTGGCCGCAATGGGTCCCGCCCCCCGAAATGCGTAAGCGCAGGCCGGAGCTACCGCCCATGATCGAAGGCGGCGCGCCCAATAATCCGCTCGGGCCGCGCGCGCTCTATCTGTACCGCGACGGCGCCGACATCGGCTACCGCCTGCATGGCACGCTGGAGCCATGGAGCATCGGCACCGACGCTTCCAGCGGCTGCATCCGCATGTTCCCGGAAGACATCATCGACCTCTACCAGCGTTGCCCGATCGGCACCGCGGTGGAGGTCCTGCCGCACATCGCCGACCAGGCGCCCCCTTCCACCACTGTCGAATGATGGCGCATCATGAACCGCATGATTGAAAACGCTTGCCGGCTGCTCGCTGCCAGCCTGCTGGTGCTGGCCGCATCCTGCTCGACCAGCAACACGCTGGCCCCGCCCACGCCCGACGTCACCAACGCCGAGATTGCCGGCTTCCAGAACGTGCAGCCGGGCAGCGAGGAGGATTTTATCCTCAATGTCGGCCGCCGCACCTATTTCACGAAAGGTTCGGCCGCGCTCGATTCTGTCGCCAAGACCACCCTCGACACCCAGATCGCCTGGTTGTCAAAGTATCCGCGCTGGCTGCTCAAGCTGCAGGGTTTCGCCGACGATCCCGGCGCAAGCGAAACAGCGCTGTCGCAGCAGCGCGCCGATGCAGTGATGAACTACCTCGCCGCCGGCGGCATTGACCGCAACCGCATGTGGGCCAAGGGCTACGGCAAGGACAGGCTCGTCCGCGACTGCCCCGACAACGCCTGCAGGTCGCAGAACCGCCGCGTTGTGTCCAATCTACGCGATGAGAGGGACGACTCCTAGGAGGCTGCTGTTTTGCTTGTCACCAAATCAGAGCCTCACAACGCGATGGAATTGGCCCGTCTTAGCACTCCTGCCCGTATCATCCGCCGCCGCCCGCCTTGGCTTCCGGCATAACTTGCAGCAACGGTTGCGGTGATACTGCGATCTCTCCCGTAAAGGGCCGGTCGTGGGCAAGAATCAAGAGAACGGATGCCGCCACGCCGGTCGCAAAACTTCCAAGAGCGATCGCCGATGCCATTCGGTTATCACTATGAACGATCGCGATCGCGAGAAGAGCACAGAAGGCTTGCAGGATCAGGCAGGCCCACTTAGTAGGGTTGACCTGTGCCGAGCTGACGAGAACCCGCTGGCGACGCGCCTCGAAGGCGTCTTCAAGCCACCTCGTAATCTCGCGCTGCGCGATCTCCTGGCCGGGATTGCTTGGCGTCAAAGCCAGCGTCGTCCGCAGCGCCTCGTTAAGCGCCGGCGGAATTATGGTGAGGGTCGCCGCGCTCTCGGCCATCAGCGGCCACTCCTGGCTCGTCGTTTCCTCGATATAGCTGCGCACCAGCGTCCGTAGGCGCGCCTCGGGCTCCCCGGGAAAGCTGCTCGCCAGAAGCACGACCGACCGCAACGCACTGGCCTCGCGATTGACTGCCGCATTGGCGCGATCGTTGTCGCTCCAGACCTGAGCGGCGGTGAACGCCACAAACAGGCCAAAGATGATACCGAGCGGCGGCAACATGCCAGGCGAAAGCGCCTTGAACGACCGCGCCGTGGAGCCCGCTGACAGAGCGGCGATGACTTGGTGCAAGATGAACGCGACGACATAGGTGGCCCCGAACACGACGACAGTCATCCAGGCGAGTGGAAGAGTATGCAACCAGCCACTCATAGTAGCGCCTGCCCCATCCTGAGAATTCGTCGTCAGCGTTTGTAAGGCCGTCGTTCCACTCGTGGCAATGCCACTGTGTTCCATCGTGTCAACAAAACTCTATGCACGTGCAATCGGCTGACAACCGGCGTGCTTACGCCGCGAAGTCGAAGCGGCAATGGTCGTGCCGGCCATCGCAGGCGCAATAGCTCTCCTCGCATTCCACTGCTGTCGGATCCACGATGCCGAGCAGGAATGAGAAAGCGCCAGTGATAAAACCTTCGAACATGTAGCAGACGCGCTGTCCGCGCTGCTGCCCGGCTTCGAGCGCGAAGATCGAATTCCTCAGGCTGATGCTGCCGCGGCGGCCGGCGATATCCAGCACGTCAATCGAGAACTGGCCCCAGCCGCGTTGCGACAGGCGCTGGAAATAGTGGCGGAACGTCGCCTCGGGATCGAGACCCTTGCCGCGCACCTGCGCCTCACACCATTCGATGGCCGATTTCGCCGTCGATGCGCGCAGGATGACGCGATAGGCCTCGCGGCCGAGGGCTGCCTCGACCGCGAGATGGTTGTTCACCAGAAAATGCCTGGGCAGATAGACCATCGGCAGCCCGTCGGTCCGCCAGATGCCGCTCTCGTCGTCGACATCGATCGGAACCGCGGGCTGCATGATGGCTGCCGATTAAGCCGCTTGCCGCTGCGAAGCGAACGAGGCCGACTGGTCCTTGTAGAGCTCGCCATCCTTCATGATGACGATGAGGTTCTTCTCATGCACCATCATGTCGAGATCCTTCAGCGGATCGCCATTGACCAGCAGAAGGTCCGCGATGAAGCCTTCCTTGACCATGCCGAGTTCGTCGCCGAGGCTCATCACCTGGCCGCCAAGCCGTGTGCCGCATTGCAGCGCTTCGCTGGGCGAATAGCCCAAGAGGTCGACGAAGTGTTTTAGATCCCGCGCGTTGGTGCCTTGCGGCGTCTGCGCGAAACCATAGTCGCCGCCGATCAGCGCGCGCACGCCGCGCTTGCGCAGTTCGGTGTAGACCTTGCGGCTGTCGTCGAGGATGCGCTGCATGCCGAACTTCACCGCCATCTCATGGGTGAAGCCGAAGGGCTCGCCCTCGTAGAGCGTGCCGTAGATGATGCCGATGGCCGGGCCGACGAAGATGCGGTCCTTGGCCGATTCCAGCGCATCGAGCGCTTCCTCGTCAGCGGATTCGCAGTGGTAGATGACGTCGACGCCGCACTTGACCGCGCGCTTGACCGAACCGGCGGCGCGGGCATGGCAGTTGATCTTCTTGCCGAAGTCACGCGCCACCGACACCGCCGTCATCACTTCGGCCTCGCTCATGACGGTGAGGCCGCCATGTGCGGCGGGGCTGAGATCGTCGCCCGAAATGTTGATCTTGATGTTGTCGGCGCCTTCGCGGCAGCACAGCCGCACCGCCTTGGTGATCTCCTCGACGCCATCGGCGATCATGCCGAAGCTCTCGTGATACATATGCTGCTGGCGCTCGTCGCCGAGGCCGCCGGTGACCGTGATCTCCGGGCTGCCGGCGCGCATGCGCGGTCCCGGCAGACGGCCGGCATTGATCTCGTTGCGGATGACGATGTCGAGCCTGAGCTTCGAGGTCGCGGCGCTGTAGGCGCTGGTGAAGCCATGGTCGAGCAAGGTCTTGGCGTTGCGCATGGTGAGCAGCAGATGCTCCTCGGGCGGGATCAGGCCGAGATCGGAATCCTTGATCGCGCCACCGAAGGAAATGTGAGCATGGCCTTCAACAAGGCCCGGCATCAGCGTCATGCCGCGGCATTCGACCGTCGTTGCGCCCTCGCCCGACAATTGTCCTGGCGTACGCGCAATGGTGACAATGCGGCCATTGTCGACCAGCAGATCGGCCGGAAAGGCATCGGCGCCGGTGCCGTCCCAGATCATGGCATTTCGAAACATCACTCTTGTCATGACATCGTCCTTTCGCGTTTGGCGGGTTACTGATTGACGGCTTGCCGGGCGGCGACATCGTCGGCCACGACATTGGACAGGATGCCGACGCCTTCGAGCTCGATCTCGCAGACATCGCCATGCTTCATGAACAGCTGCGGCTTGCGCGCCATGCCAACACCGGCCGGCGTGCCGGTGACGAGAATGTCGCCGGGCTCCAGCGTGATCGCTTCGCTGATGATCGAGATCAGCGATGCCACGTCGAAGATCATGTCGTTGGTCGAGGCGTTCTGGACGACCTCGCCATTGAGCCGCGTCTGGATGCGCAGGCCCTTGCCGCCCGGCGGCAACTCGTCCGCCGTCACGAAGATCGGCCCGAACGAACCGGTGCCGTCGAAATTCTTGCCGACGGTCCACTGCGGCGACTTGGTCTGGAAGTCACGGATCGAGGCGTCATTGAAGATGGAATAGCCGGCCACATGGCTCAGCGCTCTATCTGGCGCGATGTGGCGGCCGGCCTTGCCGATGATTGCCACCATCTCGCCTTCATAGTCGAGCTGGATCGAGGCTTCCGGCCGGCGGATCGCCGCGCCATGCCCGATCAGGCTGGTCGAGAAACGGGCGAACAAGGTCGGATAGGCCGGCGGCGTAAAACCGCTTTCGATCGAGTGGTCGACATAGTTAAGGCCGACGCAGATGATCTTGCCCGGGGTCGCGATCGGCGGCAGCCATTCGACCGTCTTCGCATCGATCTTGCGACCGCAGGCCAGCTTCTCGCCGGCGGCGTAGAGCGCTTGCCCGCCTTCGGCGATCAGTTCGTCCAGCCAGCCCGGAAACATCGCATCGCTTGCGTCGATGCCGCGAAACTCGCCTGCCGGCAAGGCGATCGCCAGCCCAGGTCCCCGCGACGATTTATAAGCTGCAAATCGCACTGGCCATATCCTCGTTGGTGAAGGCTGGACTTTGTTGAGAAATTATATATCTGTCAACAGAGAATATATTATTTTGCATTCTGATTTCTGGCTGAGATAATGTATCAAGACTCCTCAATGGACGGATTCGGCCGCGGGCAAGCGAATGGCTAGGGAAGGCTCGATCAATCTCACCCAGGGCGCGTATGAGGATCTGCGCGCCGACCTGTTGTCGTGCCGGATCGCGCCGGGCAGCCGGCTCAAGGTCCAGGAGCTCTGCGACCGGCTGTCCGTCAGCCTCGGCGCCATCCGCGAGGCGCTGTCGCGGCTGACCTCGGAAGGCCTGGTCGTGGCCGAGCCGCAGCGCGGCTTCCGCGCTGCCCCCATCTCGGCCGAGGACCTGCTCGACCTCACCAAGACGCGCATCCAGATCGAGACGCTGTGCATTCGCCGGGCCATCGAGGTCGGCGATGTCGCCTGGGAATCGCAATTGGTCGCCGCGCTCCACCGGCTGTCGCGCACGCCCGAGCACACGCCCGACGATCCGGTGCATTCGAGCGACGAATGGGCGACCGCGCACGCGGCCTTCCACAAGGCGCTGGTGGCCGGCTGCGACAGCCACTGGCTGCTGCGCCTGCGCGACCAGCTTTACGACCAGAGCGAGCGCTATCGCCGCCGCTCGGTCTCGCTGGCGCCAAAGGCCCGCAACATCACCAAGGAACATCAGGACCTCGCCACTGCCGTGCTCGACCGCAATGCCGACAAGGCCGCCGAATTGCTGGCGGCGCACCTGGCCGTCACCACCGACATCCTGCTGGCGGCGGAGGCCTCCGACCTCTCAGCGCCCAAGACCAAGGTGCGGGCGTAGCGCTTCATTTTCGAACTCCTCCGGAGGAAACAAAACGCCGCCCGTCGAGCGGCGTTTTGCTGTCGGCTTACTGGCGCAGATTGGTCCAGATCCGGTCATAGGCACGGATCGCCTTCTCGTCGCATGACGGTGCGAACGAGATCTTCAGGTCCGCCGGCGGATTGAACTCCGGCGAGCCGCCAATGTCGGCCGCCAGGAACTTGTTGGAGCCGGCGATCGCGCTCTGGTAGCCGGTGTATTTTTGCTGCAGCGCGATGTTTTCGGGATCCATCAGGAAGTTGAGAAACTTCTTGGCGTTCTCGACATTGGGCGCGCTGGTCGGCACCGCGACATTGTCCATCCAGCCGACGACGCCCTCCTTGGGATAGACGTATTTGACCGTCGATTTCTGCTGCCGTGTCGCCAGCGCCTTGCCCGACCATTGCTCATGCATGACCGTTTCGCCGGCGACCTGGCGCTCGACGATGCCGTCGGAATTGTAGACTTTGACGAAGGGCTTCTGCGCTTCGAGCAACGCGTTCAGTTCCTTCAGATCAGCCGGATTGCTGTTGCACTGGTCCTTGCCGAGATAGACCAGCGCCAGCGACATGACCTCGGTCGGCGAGCCGAACATGCCGACCTTGCCCTTCAGTTCTGCCGGCGGATCGAACAGCGGCTTCAGGCTGTCGGTCGGCCCTTTGTAGATGGCGGTGTCGACGGAATAGGAGGTCGTGCCCCACACCCATGGCACCGTATATTTCGCATCCGGATCCCAGGGCCGATGCTGCCATTTCGCATCCACGTTTTTGAAGTTCGGCATCGCGCCTGCATCGACTTCCTGGAACAGCTTCTGTTTGACGAAGATCGGCACGAAGTCGTTGCTGATGATCATCACGTCATAGCCGGCAGCGCCCGAGCTCAGCTTGGCCAGCGCCGTCTCGTTGGAATCGTAGGTGTCGATGGTGACCTTGATCCCGGTCTCGGCCTCGAACTTCTTGATCATCTCGTCCGACGTGTAGTCGGTCCAGTTGTAGATGTGCAGCTCGCCGGCATCGGCGAGTGCCGTGGTGGTGATCGCGCCGAGCATGGCGGCGGCAAGCGCTATCCTCGAAAGTCCTTCTTTCCATTTGGTCACGGTCGTTCTCCTCTGGTCTGTTTTCTTGTTTTCTAGGCAAATCTGTTGCGTCGCCCGACGAGCAGGGCCGCCGCGACGAAGACGATGGAAACGGCAAGCAGGATGGTGGAGATGGCGTTG
Organism: Mesorhizobium sp. P2_E7; assembly: GCF_056403855.1. NCBI lineage: Bacteria > Pseudomonadati > Pseudomonadota > Alphaproteobacteria > Hyphomicrobiales > Phyllobacteriaceae > Mesorhizobium > Mesorhizobium sp. P2_E7. Next base: position 2,862,562 of record NZ_JBFUER010000001.1, read on the forward strand.
ACCTCCGGCGTCACGCCAAGCCGCATCATGCCGTAGATGTAGACAGGCAGCGTGGTCGATCCGGCGCTCGACACCATCATCGAGATCAGGAAATCGTCGAGCGAAACGACGAAGGCCATGATGGCGCCGGCCGAGATCGCAGGCAGCAGCAGGGGCAGCGTGACGCGGTGAAACAGCCGCCACTCATCGGCATAGAGATCGCGCCCCGCCTCCTCCAGCGTGCCGCCCATGTCGCGCAGCCGCGCCTGGATCGGCAGCAGCGCGAACGGGATGCAAAAGACGGTGTGGGCGATCATCAGGTTGATCAGCCCGTGATGCATGCCGAGCCCTGAGAAGAAGATCAGTGTGGTGATCGCCACGACGATCTCCGGCACCACCAGCGGCATCGCGATCAGCGCTGTCGCCGCACCGCGCCCGAAGCGCAGCCGGCCGCGCTCCAGCGCGAGCGCGCCGGCCGTGGCGATGGCCGTTGACGCTATGGTCGCGACAATGGCGACGATGACACTGTTGTAGGCGGCGTCGCGGATCGCGCCATTGTTGGCGACGGCGACGAACCATTTGAAGCTGAAGCCGGCCCACACCGTGACCAACCGGCTCGAATTGAAGGCATAGATCACCAGGATCAGCAGCGGCGCGTAGAAGAACAGGAAGATCAGCGCGGTGTAGGCCGACAGGCCGGGCGTATGTCGCCAGTCGAAAGGCTTGGCGCCATTCATCGCCGGTCCTCCTGTACCCGGCGCGAACGGATGACGAAGACGGTCAGCACCACGACCGTCACGACGGTCGAAAGGGCGGCGCCAAACGGCCAGTTGCGCGATGAGGTGAACTGCATCTGGATCAGGCTGCCGATCAGCAGCTTCTTGCCCCCGCCGAGCAGGTCTGGGGCCAGGAACGAACCGAGCGCCGGTGCGAACACCAGCGTGGCGCCGGCCAATGCGCCGGGCCTTGCCAGGGGCCAGACGATACGCCGGAAGACGGCGGCGCGGCTGGCATAGAGATCGTGCGCCGCCTCGATCAGCCGGGGATCGATGCGCTCCAGCGTCGAATAGATCGGCAGTACCATGAAGGGCAGGAAAGTGTAGACGAGGCCGAGCAGGATCGAGCCGTCATTGTAGAGCAGCGGCAGCGGATCGGAGATGATGCCGGCATGGCGCAGCGCACCATTCGCCAGCCCTTCGTCACGCAGGATCAGGATCCAGCAATAGGTTCGGATCAGCGTGTTGATCCAGAATGGCAACGTGACCGCGAACAAAAGGATCCGCCGCCGTTCCGGCGTCTGGCAGACAATGTACCAGGCAACCGGCAGGCCAAGCACGAGGCAGATGAGAGTGGTGGCGATGGCGAGATAGATCGAGCGCAGGATGATCAGCGCATAGCTCGGCGAAAACACCAGGCTGTCGTCGAAATCGCGCTGGTAGAGAAACTGCAGATAGGCATCGAAGGTAGCCGGCGCCGTGACGCCGCCATAGGGGTTGGCGGTCATGAAGGAATAGCCGACCGCCAGCAACAGCGGCAGCACCATGAAGATGCCGATGACCAGCATGGCCGGGGCGATCAGGAGCCAGGTGCGGTTCGGACCCATCTCAGCTCGCCAGCTCGCGTTCGACGCCGCGCGCCCAGTCGACGACGACCCTGTCGCCTGTCGAAAGTGCTGCACCGCCGCGCGAGCGCGAATGCAGCTTGGCCCCCTCCTCCAGCACCACTTCGTAGAGCGTGTCTGAGCCGAGGAAAGTGATGGCCGAGACCGCGCCCGTCGCATGTCCCTTGGCGCCGTCCGATGCCGGCGACACCACGATGTGTTCGGGACGCACGACGATGGTCTTTGCCGGATCGCGGCCAAGCGCGGCACCCGGCAAAAGATTGGACTCGCCGATGAAGTCGGCGACAAAACGGTCCTGCGGATTGTCGTAGATGTCACGCGGCGTGCCGACCTGCAGCACGTCGCCGCTGCGCATCACCGCGATGCGGTCGGACATGGCCAGCGCCTCTTCCTGGTCATGGGTGACCAGCACGAAGGTGATGCCGGTCTCGCGCTGCAGCCGCTTCAACTCGCTCTGCATGCCCTTGCGCAGTTTGAGGTCGAGCGCCGACAGCGGCTCGTCGAGCAGAAGCACGCTGGGCTTGGGGGCAAGTGCGCGCGCAACCGCGACGCGCTGCTGCTGGCCGCCCGACAATTGCGCCGGACGGCGCGTGGCGAAGCCTTCCAGCCGCACCATCTCCAGCGCTTCCTTGACGCGTTCGTCGATCACGGCTTTTGGCGCGTTCTGCATTTGCAGCCCGAACGCGACATTTTCGGCCACGCTCATATGCGGAAACAGCGCGTAGCTCTGGAAAACCGTGTTGACCGGCCGCTTCTGCGGTGGCAGCGCGGCGACATCGCTACCGGCGATGCGAATGGCGCCGGAGCTCGGCGCCTCGAAGCCGGCAATCAGGCGCAACAGGGTTGTCTTGCCGCAGCCCGACGGCCCCAGCAGCGTGAAGAATTCATTGTCGTAGATTTCGAGGCTGACTTCCTTCAGCGCGTGGACGGGATCGGTATCCCTGGTCACGAAGGACTTTGACACGCTGTGGATGTCGATCATGACCGGCACATTCCTGGACTGCGTTTGAGATGGCCGGAAGGCCATCACGGTCGTCTGGCGCCGCACCTAAAAATTCGCTCCAAAATTATATTTGTCAAAGGATAATATATTGTTTTTGCAGTTCGACACGCGAATGTGTGGCGGACACCGTTCTGACCTGCTCCGGAACCCTTTGCGCTCAGAGCACCTTGCCGCTTTCGGGGTCGAGCAGGTGCATGTGGCCCATGCCGAGCGACAGCGTCGCCATCTCGCCGGGCTTCGGCGTCGCAGCCGGATCGATGCGTGCCGTTGCCTCGGCGCCGGCGACCAGCACATGCAGCAGCGTCTCCATGCCCATCGGCTCGACCACCTCGACCGGCACCTTGATGTCGACGCTATCGGGCCGCTCGCGTTGCTCGGTGATGTGCTCGGGACGCAGGCCGAATTCGAGCTCGCGGCCGACATGGGCGGCATAGCGCGCGGCGCGGGACGCCGGCACGGCGAGCGAAGCGCCATCGCCGAGCACCACCGCCAGACGGTCGCCTCGCCCTTCCAGCCGGCATTTGAAGAAATTCATGCCGGGGCTGCCAATGAAGCCGGCGACGAAGCGGCTGGCCGGCTCATGATAAAGATCGTTGGGCGGCCCGATCTGTTCGATGCGGCCCTTGTTCATGACCACGACACGGTCGGCGAGCGTCATCGCCTCGACCTGGTCGTGGGTGACATAGACCGTGGTGGTGGCGACCATCTGGTGCAGTTTCTTGATCTCGGCGCGCATCTTGACCCGGAGCTTGGCGTCGAGATTGCTAAGCGGCTCGTCGAACAGGAACACTTTCGGCTGGCGCACCATGGCGCGGCCCATGGCGACGCGCTGGCGCTGGCCGCCGGAGAGCTGGTGCGGCTTGCGGTGAAGAAGCTCGCTTAGGTCGAGAATGTCGGCGACGCGCGCAATGCGTTGCTTCACCTCGGCATCCGCCACTTTGCGGATGCGCAGGCCAAACGCCATGTTCTGCGCCACCGTCATTTGCGGGTAGAGCGCATAGCTCTGGAACACCATGGCGATGTCGCGGTCGCGGGCCTGGACGTTGTTGACGAGCTTGCCGCCGATAAGGATCTCGCCGCAGCTTGGCCGGTCCAGCCCCGCCACCATGCGCAGCGTCGTCGACTTGCCGCAGCCGGAGGGGCCGACGAGGACGACGAACTCGCCCTCGGCAATGTCGAGGTCGATATCGTGCACGACCTTCAGGTTCTGAAAACTCTTGGAAATCTTGCGCAGTTCGACATCGGCCATGGCGCTATTCCTTTGCCGTCAGCGCAAACATATCGAGCGCCAGAGCAGCCGTGCCGATCACGCCGGCGTCGTTGCCATGCTCGGCCGCCACGATCACCGGGGGACGACCGGGCTTGAGCAGGACGAAATCCCGGACGTTCTTGGCAATGCGGTCGGTGAAGAACGGGCCGGCCAGCGACAGGCCGCCACCGATGATCGCCGCCTCGATGTTGAGCATGTTCGACATGATGCCGATCATCTGGCCAAGCCAGCGCGTAACTTCGTCGACAACCTGCAGGGCAATCGCATCGCCGCCCTTGGCGAGATCGACGACGGTCTCGGCATCCTTTGCGTCGGTGTCCGGCTTGAGCTGGCGGTACCGGTTGACCAGCGCCCGGGCGCTGGCGAGGTTCTCGACCATGCCAGGCACCGGATCGGCAATGTCGGTGCGGGCCGGGTCGAGCGAGATGCAGCCGAACTGCGGCGGCAGTCCGTCCGGACCATCGATGACCTTGCGATCGATCACCATGGACCCGCCGATGCCGGTGCCGAGCGTCAGCAGCGCAAAGCGCGAGAACGGACGCCCGGCGCCATGGCGCATTTCGCCATGGGTGGCGCTGACGGCGTCGTTGCGGACAACGGCCGGCACGCCGAAGCGGATGGAAAACAGTTTCGACAGCGATCCCTTGAGCAGCGCGGGGATCGCCGGGCAACGGCCGTTCAGCATGCCGGTCTCGGGATTGGGCGTGCCCGGCACACCGATGCCGATGGCCGCGATGTCGGGATAAGCTTTTCTCAGCGTCTCGGTCGCTTCTGTGACCAGATGGACGAAATCCGCGAACTCGATATCGCGGTGTACAGGCACCGCATCCCGCGCGAGCACCTTACCTGAACCGTCGACGACGCCGAGCTTGACCAAGCTGCCGCCAATGTCGATTCCAACAGCGGTAACCATCACGCCTCCTTGCGGATGCGCACGTTGAGCCGCCGTCCGAGGTTGGGGTAGATCATCTTGTCGGGATCGATGCCGCGCGCGATCGCCAGCTCGCAGCCATACCATTGCAGCGGCATCGGCGCCCAACTTCCGGCGAGCCATTGCTGCTCAGGTGCGGTCGGCCAGCTCACCGCCAGGTCAAAGCGGGTCGGATGTCCCGAGAGGTTGAGGACGACGGTGCGCGGCCCAAGCTCGGCCAGCGCTTCACCAAGATTGGCCGCGACCTTCGCCTCGCTCTCGGTCTGCGCGATTGCGATCACCAGGCTGTTGTTCGTCGTGCCGTAGACATGGCCGTGCAAGGCCTCTTCGGTGTCGAAGGCAGAGGTCGGCACGCCGCTGATCTCGGCGATCTTGAGCGACGCTTCGAGCGCAGTGCCGAGATGCGTCGCCTGGCCGGCGACCAGGATGTAGTCGGGAACGCCGAAGCGGGTGACCAGATCCTTCGCCGCAGCCAGACCGGTTTCGGCTGTCTGCTCCAGTTGCGCGAGCAGGCCCGACACATCGACCTTCTTGCCGGCGAGCTTTGCCGCAACCGCCAGCACCGAGATGACCGTGGCGGTGTAGCCCATGGTCTTGGGGCCGACCGTCTCAGGGCCGATCGGCATGACGATGATCTCGGCGCCGGTTGCGGTAATCAGGCTGCCGGCCTCGCCGGTGACGACGAGCGTTGGAAACCCAAGCTCCACCGACAGGCGCACTGCCTCGATCGTGGTGATGCTCATGCCGGACTGCGACGCCGCCAGAACCAGCGTGCGCTGGTCCGATGCCTTGGGCGGCAGGCGCAGGAAGGCTTCCGGCTCCTTGGCGATGACCGATGCGCCCGTGCCCTCTTCCAGCGCCTCGGCACCGGCCAGAAGCGCATTCATCGACGAGCCGGTGCCGAGCAGCACGATCCGCTGAGGCGCCTGGCGCAGGCTCGCAAAACCGTCGAGCTCCGCGCCGATCGCGGCGGGCAGGCTGGTGAGCGTCGCGGGCTGCCGCCGGATGTATTTGCCTATCTGCATTTCAATGTTCCATCAGTTCGAAATGTCGGAAATTACTTGCTGTAGCCCTTGCTCAGGCCGCTGATGAATTGCCGCGAGAACAGGGTGAACAGCAGCACCAGCGGCACCGCGCCGAGCGTCAGTGCGGCAAGCAGCGCCGGATAGTCGTTCATGAACTGGCCGACGAATTGCTGCACGCCGAGCGTCACCGTCTGGTTCTGCCGGCTTGGCGCCAGGATCAGAGGAAACCATAGGTCGTTCCACACCGGCAGCATCGTGAGTGCTGCAACCGCGGCGAGGCCCGGCCTGACCAGCGGCAGCACGATCCAGAAGGTGCGCAGCTCGCTGGCACCATCCATGCGCGCCGCTTCCTTGAGATCGGTCGGCACGGTACGGAAATAGGTGACCATCAGCGTCACCGCGATCGGGATGCTCATGGCGGTGTAGACGAGGATGAGTGCCGCCAGCGTGTCCATCAGCCGCCAGGCGAGCATCATCTGGATCAGCGGAATTGTGCCGAGCCGGATCGGCAGCATGATGCCAAGCACGAACAGGCCACCGAGCAGCGACGCCAGCCGCACCCGGTATTCAACCAGCGCGAAGGCGGCGAGTGTCGACAGCACCACGGTGAGTCCGATCGTCGTCACCGTGACGATCAGGCTGTTGCGGTAGTTGATGATGAAATTGCCGCGGGTGAACACCCGCTTGTAGCCTTCGAGGCTGAAGGTCTTGGCCGTTGGCAGATCGAACGGCCCGCCAAAAATCGCCGGCGTCGTCTTCAGCGAATTGATGATGACGATCAGCACCGGCCCGATGGCGAGCAGCACAAAGACGATCAGCAGCGCATGCACGATGATGCGCTCGGCGGTCCAGTGTTCGCGGTCATGGCGGCGGCGGGTGGCGGGTATTATGAGGTCCTGGGCGCTCATCTCAGCTCCTAGACCGAATAGGATTTCAGGCGGCGCTGGATCAGCCAGAAATAGGCTGCGGTGACCAGCAAGACGGTGAGGAAGATGACCGTTGCGACCGCGCTACCCAGATCGAGATCGGCAAGCTGTCCGCTCGAGCCGAAGAAGGTGCGGTAGAAATAGGTGCCGAGAATGTCGGTGCTGTAGTTCGGACCGGGCGCTGAGCCGTTGAGCGCGAACACCAGGTCGAAGCCGTTGAACGTCCAGATATAGGTGAGTATCGCGATCAGCCCGAACTGCGGCGCAATCAGTGGGAACTTGATCTTCCAGAAGGTCGTCCAGCCATTGGCGCCATCGATGTTGGCGGCTTCGACCAGCTCGTTAGGCACCGCCAGCAGGGCGCTGTAGAGGAACACCATCGGGATGCCGAAATACTGCCAGACCGACATCAGCGATATGGTGGTGAGGGCGGTCGATTCCGTGCCCAGCAACGGGAAGCCGACCAGTCCCCAGAGTGGGTTGATGATCAGCCGCCAGACAAAGCCGACAATGACCACCGACAGCGTCGCCGGGATGAACAGCAGCGTCCGATAAATGCCTTCCGAACGCGCCAGTTTGCCGGACGTCAGCAGCGCCGCCAAAAGCAAGCCCATCGGTACTTCGACGATCAGATGGATGGCGAAATACTGCATGTTGTTGATGAGCGCATTCCAGAAGCGGGCGCTGATGGTTGGGTGGGTGAACAGCCGCTCGTAATTGGCGAAGCCGACAAAGACGTCACCCGCGCCGCCGCTGGTCTGGAAAAAGCTCATGACGATCGAGGTCGCCAGCGGCAGCACGGCAAAGACCAGATAGACGGCCAGCGCCGGCAGCACGAACAGCAGCAGGTTTCGATAAGCGGCAGCGGGAGATATCAACGGAAAACCTCATCTTCACGCCGACCGTCATGGCCGGCGTGCCGTCAGGCTTGCGCATGCCCCGCCAACTGGCAAGGCATGCGCTAAGCAGAGCCGGATTACTTCTTCTGCGGTCCGTACCAGGAGGCGAGGCCTGCCTGGAGTTCGGTCGCAACCTGCTGCGGCGTGACGTCGGACTTGGTGAACATCACCTGCAGCAGGCGCCAGGTCTCGTCGTCGAGCGGCGGCGTGCCGGCGCTGAGCCGGTCCAGCGCCAGGCGCGGCGTCAGCTCGGCGCCCTTCTTCAGATCGGCAAAATCCTGCGCCAGCTTGTTCTTGTAGGTCACCGGCTTCGAACTCATGGCAAAGAAGCCAGGGGCGGCGTTGACATAGAGTTCCTGGAATTCAGGTCCGGCGACCCAGTCGAGGAAGGTCTTTGCCGCATCCTTGTGCGCGCTCTTGGCGTTGATGCCGATGCCCATGTCGGGCATTTCCTGGAGATAGCGCTTGTCGCCAGCCTTCGGCACCGGCGGGCCGAAGACGCCGATGTTGAGACCGGTCGAGGTCGCCTGGTTGATGTCCCATGAACCATCGGGAAGGATGGCCGCTTTGCCGAGCGTGAACAGCTGCGTCATGTCGGCATAGTTCAGGCTCTCCTGCCCGGCCGGCAGGAACGGCTTCCAGGCTTCGAAGGCGGCGATGGCGTCGACGAATTCAGGATCCGTCAGCTTCTTCTTGCCGTCGATCAGGCCAAGCCGACCCTCCTCGCCTTTCCAGTAGGCCGGGCCGATGGAGTAGAGGCCGTTATAGGCGAGCTGCCAGGATTCGGCCGAACCATAGGCGAGCGGCGTGTAGCGGCCGTCCTTCTTGATTGCCGTGAGCACGTCGATGAATTCGGCGCTGGTGGTCGGCACCTTGAGGCCCAGCTCCTTGAAGATGTCGGCGTTGTAGTAGAAGCCGGCGAGCACCGCGGCGACCGGCAGGCAGTAGGTCTTGTCGTCGGCGCCGGTCCAGGCCGCGCGGGACGTCTTGTCGAAGTTTTCCAGGCCCGCCAAGCCGTCAAGCGACTCGAAATAGCCGCGCTTGATCCATTCGCGGTTCACGTCGAACGGTCGGCAGGTGATCAGGTCGCCACCGGCGCCGCCTTCGATCTGCGACTGGACGGCGGCATTGTATTCATTGGTGTTGATCGGCGCGAACTCGACCTTGATGTCGGGGTGCTTGGCCTCGAAGGCCGGCAGGATGGTGTCCTGCCACACGGCGATATCCTCGGTGCGCCAGCTGCTCAAGGTGATGGTGACCGGGTCGGCAAACGCGGCGCCGACACCCCCTGAAAACATCACGCCAAGCGTCGCCGCCAGCGGGATCGATACACGTATGGAACGCATTGTCCTGCTCTCCCTCAAGATGGTGCCTCGTGTGGATTCACGATTTTGCACTGTTGCCTCGGACCATACCTACTGATACATCTTGTGACAAGTGGTATTGTGTTGTCTTTTCCAATCAAGAAGCCGTGTTCGCCTCGGGCACAGCCAAATTGATGGCAAGAAATCTGGGAGGATTTGAATGATTGGAGTTGGAATTCTGGGTTCGGGCTTCATCGCCGAGACCTATGCGGACTCGATTCTCGACGTGCGCAACGCCGAACTGGTCGCCTGCTCGTCGCGCAGCTTCGAGCGCGCCACGGCCTTCGCAAAGAAGTGGGGTCCCAAAGTCACCGCCCACAAAGACATCGACGCGCTGTGCGCCGATCCTAAAGTCGAGCTGGTGGTCATCGCCCTGCCCAACGAAATCCATCTCGAAGCTGTCAGGACCGCAGCGAAACACGGCAAGGCCGTCATCTGCACCAAGCCCTTGGCCCGCACCGGCAAGGAAGCGCAGGAAATCCTCGACATCGTCAAGCGCGCCGGCATCTGGCACGGCTATGCCGAATGCGCGGTCTTCTCCCCCAACATCGCCAAGGCCCACCAGATGATCCAGGCCGGCGGCATCGGCAATCTCTTGACCATGCGCGCCCGCGAGGCGCATTCCGGCCCGCACGCGCCGCATTTCTGGAATGCCGAACTCGCCGGCGGTGGCGCCCTGCTCGACATGGGCTGCCACACAGTCGAAAGCGCCCGTCACTTCTTCGGCAAGGACAATAAGATCACCGAAGTATTCGCGTGGGGCGCGACGCTGGTCCACGGTGACAAGACGTCAGGGGAAGACACCGCGATCGCATTGTTGAAATTTGCCGGCGGCCAGCTTGCCACCATCGAATCCTCATGGATCGAAAAAGGCGGCATGCAGCTTCGCCACGAACTGGTCGGCTCGGCCGGCCGCATCGTCACCGACACGTCGGTCGGTCCGGTCTGGGGTTTCATCGAGAAGCCGGTCGGCTATCTCGTCGAGAAGGCCGATGCCGAAACCGGCTGGGTCTATCCGGTGCCCGAGGAAACCCGCGCCTATGGTTTCTCGCAGCAGATGCGCCATTTCGTCGACCATTTCGCGGCCGGGACGACGCCGCTGGAAACCTTCGAGGACGGCGTTATCGTCAACCACATAATTGACGCCTGCTACCGTTCGATGCGAACGGGCGTATGGGAAAAGATCAAGGGGTGACCGTGATGGAGGGCTCGCCACTGCAGTCGGACGGACCCGAACCACTCTGGCGGCAGGCCGCCGATGCGATCCTGCAGGAGATCGCCTCAGGCAAGCTCGCTTCGGGCGCGCGCCTGCCGGCCGAGCGCGACCTGTTCACGCGCATGTCGATATCGAGGGTGACCTTGCGCCGGGCCTTGCAGAGCCTGGTCGAGGAAGGCGTGCTGACGCCCTCCCACGGGCGCGGCTGGTATGTCTCGGCCAAGGTGCCGAAGGAGTTCCCCAACACGCTGGAATCGTTCAGCGAGACCGCCAGGCGCCTCGGCCTGACGCCCTCCTCCAACGTGCTGCGCGCCGAACAGGCGCCGGCCTCGCTGGACGAAGCCGAGGAGCTGTCGATCGCGCCGGGTGCTGCGCTGTTTCACCTCGAGCGCATCCGCCGTCTCGATCAGGTCCCGGTCGCTGTCGACACCTCGTTCTTTGCCGCAAGCCTCGTTCCCGATCTCAGCCGCGTCGACTTCAGCAACGCGTCGCTGTTCGGCTTGCTGATCGATGCCGGTGTCGATCTGGCGCGCGCCGAAACCACGATCGAGGCGCATGACGCCGATCCCGTTCTGGCGCGGCACCTCGACATCGATGTCGGCAAATCGACCCTGGTGATGCGCCAGCTCATCGTCGACACCGCCGGCCGGCCGCTGCTGTCCTCCACCATCCGCTACGCCGGCGACCGCTACCGCCTGCGCACGTCATTTTCGCGCACAGGCAGACCGACGGGCCGCAATCCCTGAACCAGACAAGCGACCTCGCCCACCGCCGCGCATCGGTATTGTGCTTGACTATGCCGCCCGCGCCATCCGCTGGACGCGAACGGACCAGAGCATTTCCGGGAAAAGTGTGAAACGCTTTTCCCGCGAAAAGCGTGTGGCGCTTTCCCCGAGCAATTGCCTCGAAATCAAAGAGATGGGGCGGTTTCAACGTGTGTGTTGAACGATTGACCGCTCTAGGTCTTTTGTCCGGGTTGGCATGGCTGGACACGTGCGGCTAAGGCTGGAAATGTGATTGCGTCTTCGCTGCCGGGGGGCTGGCCGGAGGACGAGGAGGATGGCGCTGAACTTCGAATATATTGTCGGCCATCCGGCGCTGCATCGTCATGTCCAGGCGCAGTCGAAGGCGCTGCTGCACATCTATGAAACAAGCCCGCGCCTGGCCGCCGTATTCGCCACGCAACAGCGTTGGCTGCTGGCTCACACTGGCCTTGCCCTGCATTTCGCCCGTGACCCGCGCGATCCCCGCACGGAACTTACCCTCGCCCGCTTCATCGATGCCGTGCTTCACTATTCCGTCGCCAGCCGCAACACGGCCGAGGCCTTCATCAAGGAGATGCTGCACTATCACATCATCGAATATTTGCCGCACACCGGTGACGGGCGCGCTCACCCGTTTCAGGTGACGCCGGCGACACTGAAGGAATTCGATGGCTGGGTGTTTGCGCATCTGCGCACACTCGACGGCCTCGACGGCGGCAATCGCCTCGCTTCGTTTCTCGAGCAGCCCGGCATGATTGCCAGGCTGCAGCCGCTGGTGGCGGAAGGCCTGCTTTCCTCCAACCCGGTGCGGGAGCCCAAGCAGACCTTCTCGCTGTTCATCTGGCTCAACAATGGCGGCATCGTCATGGATCGGCTGATGTCCGGTATCGACCCTGCCCATGCTGGCCTCGACCAGATCCCGACCAGCGTGGTTTCGATCGGCGAATTCGCCAGTTGGCTAAAACTGTCGCGCACCCACCTGGCGCGCAAATTGCGCGACGCCGAAAAGCTCGGCAGCATCGGCTGGATGGGCGGGCGCGGGCATTCGGTGATGTGGGTCTCGAACAGCTTCTATCAGGAATACATGACCGTGCAGGCCGCCAAGCTTGCGGTCATCGATGCCGCTTTCGAAGCCTGTCGCCCGATGCAGAAGGCTGGCTGAACCTCCACGCTCACAGGTAATCATCCCACTTGCCAGGACCTGGCAGCCCATGGCCGAGATCGGTGGCTCTTCGCCGCCGGGATACGGACATCTGGACACCGTTGTAGAAGCCTGAAAATGTGAGTCCGTGGCTTGGTGGGATCGAGGCACGGGGAATAATGCTCAATCTGGAAAATATTACCGGTCACCCGGCGCTGCACCGCTGTGTCCGGACACAGGCGCTGGCGATGATCACAGCCTTCAAAGCGGACCAGCGCCGCTCTTCGGTGTTTGCCACGCAGCAGCGTTGGCTGATGGCGCATCTCGGCCTTGCCCTGCATTTCAGGCGCGATCCCGGCGACTATCGCAAGCAATTGACGACGTCGCGCTTTCTCGACGTCATCGGCCAGCACTCCGTCGCCAGCCGCAACACCGCCGATGCCTTCATCCGGGAGATGCTGCACTATAATTTCATCGAGTATCTGGAAAACAGCGAGGACAGGCGCATCCGCCCGCTGCAACCCACCGCAGCCTCGCTGGGGGCGGTGACCGGCTGGCTTCTTGCCCATCTGCAGACATTGGACAGTCTGGACGGTGCCAGCCGGCTGGCGAATTTCCTTCAACAACCCGACGGTCTTGCCAGGGTGCAGCCCCTGGTCGCCGACGGCCTGCTGTCGTCAAGTCCCGTACGCGAGCCCAAACAGACCTTCTCGTTGTTCACCTGGCTCAACAATGGCGGCGCGGTCATGGACTGGCTGATCTCGGGCATCGACCCCGACCATGGCGGGCTGGACCGGATCCCGACCGGCGTGGTGTCGATCGGCGACTTCGCCACCTGGCTGAAGCTGTCACGCACCCATCTCGCCCGCAAATTGCGCGACGCCGAAAATCTCGGCAGCGTCGGCTGGCTAGGCCAGCGCAGGCATTCGGTGATGTGGATCTCGAACAGCTTCTACCAGGAGTATATGAGCGCGCAGGCCGTCAAGCTCGCCATCATCGATAGCGCCTTCGCTGCATCGATTCCGTTGCCGGCAAGCGGAACGATGCAGGCAGCACGATAGCGATCCACCCCGACTGAATCGGGATGGATCAACTGGTCAGGGAAGCCGGCGCAGCGCCTCAGTCGATGTCGAACGACACGCCCTGGGCCAGCGGCAGCGCTTTGGAATAGTTCACCGTGTTGGTGGCACGGCGCATATAGGCCTTCCAGGCGTCCGAGCCGCTCTCGCGGCCGCCGCCGGTCTCCTTCTCGCCGCCGAACGCACCGCCGATTTCGGCGCCCGAAGTGCCGATGTTGACGTTGGCGATACCGCAGTCCGAGCCATCGACGCCAAGGAAGCGCTCGGATTCCTGCAGGTCGCGGGTGAAGATCGACGACGACAGCCCGGCGCCGACCGCATTGTGCTCGTCCAGAACGGCGTCGAAATCGGAGTATTTCATCACATAGAGGATCGGCGCGAAGGTCTCTTCAGTGACCGGCGCAACCTGCTTCGGCATTTCGACCAGCGCCGGATGCACGTAATAGGCATCGGGATGGCCGTTCTCGACCCGCGTACCGCCGGTCAATTTGCCGCCGTGAGCGGTGGCTTCCTTCAGCGCCTTCTGCATGGCATCGAACGCCGCCTTGTCGATCAGCGGACCGACAAGCGAGGACGTCTCCAACGGGTTGCCGACCGAGACGCTCTCATAGGCCTTCTTCAGGCGCGGCAGCAGCGCGTCATAGACGCTGTCATGCACGAACAGGCGCCGCAGCGTCGTGCAGCGCTGGCCGGCGGTGCCCATGGCACCGAAGGCGATGGCGCGCAGCGCCATGTCGAGATCGGCGGTCGGGCAGACGATGCCGGCATTGTTGCCGCCGAGCTCCAGCACGGCGCGGGCAAAGCGCTTGGCCAGCCTTGGGCCGACATCACGGCCCATGCGCGTCGAGCCGGTGGCCGAAACCAGCGGCACCTTGGGATGATCGACCAGGATCTCGCCGACGGCGCGATCGCCGATCAGCACCGGCGCCAGGCCCTGCGGCGCGTCAGCGCCGAAGCGCTTGACCGCGCGGGCGAAAATCGCCTCGCAGGCGAGCGCCGTCAGCGGCGTCTTTTCCGACGGCTTCCACACCACGGCATCGCCGCAGACCAGTGCCAGGGCTGCATTCCAGGACCACACCGCGACCGGGAAGTTGAAGGCCGAGATGACGCCGACGACGCCGAGCGGATGCCAGGTTTCCATCATGCGGTGGCCAGGGCGCTCGGTGGCGATGGTCAGGCCGTAGAGCTGGCGGGAAAGGCCGACGGCGAAATCGCAAATGTCGATCATTTCCTGCACTTCGCCGAGGCCTTCGGACGGGATCTTGCCGACCTCGATCGACACCAGCCGGCCAAGCTCGGCCTTGTGCGCGCGCAATTCCTCGCCGAGCAGCCGCACCAGTTCGCCGCGCCGCGGACCCGGCACCATCCGCCATGCCTGGAACGCCGTGTGCGCGGCATCAATGGTCTTGGCCGCCTCGGCCGGTGAAATCGTCTTCAGCGCCGCGATCTGCTCGCCCGTCACCGGGCTGCGCACGATGAGGTCGCCGCCGGTGAGCGCGTCCTTGGCCACGCCCAATTTCGCCAGAAGTTCTGCCGTTTCCTTCGCTATCGTCATTTTTATCCCTTTCAGATCCGCTCGCCATCATGTGGCGGCGGTCAAGCCTTCGCGCCACGTCGCCCGCGTGCCGCAGGCACCTCAGGCGCTGTCATGGCGTGGCATTACTCGTTTCAGGGGAAAATCGCCACCCCGGCATGGTCCAAGCCAGGATTGCACGATTGAGCCAGCAGGCTTCAGTGCGTTGTCTTCGCCGGCGCCTTCACGGCGCCATCCCGCATCAACCGGTCGATATGCATGCGGATATGGGCGGCTTCCGCCGCCGTGTTGGCGAGTGCGATGGCACGGTCGAAGGCGACACGCGCCTCCTCACCACGGTCGAGCTGCATCAGCAACCCACCCTTGAGGCCGAAGAAGTGGAAATAGCCGGAGAGCCGTTCGCCGAGCGGCTCGATCATGGCAAGGGCGGCTTCCGGGCCGCGCACCTTGGCGACCGCGACCGCGCGGTTCAGCGTCACCACCGGCGATGGCTGCATCCTTTCCAGCAGACTGTAGAGCAAGTCGATCTCGGTCCAGTCGGTATCCTCAGGCGTTGCCGCCCGCGCATGCAGTGCCGCAATCGCCGCCTGCACCTGATAGGGCCCGGGCTTCTGGTGGCGCAGCGCCTTGTCGACCAGCGCCAGGCCCTCGTCGATCATCTTGCGGCTCCAGAGACTGCGGTCCTGGTCGTCGAGCAGCACGATCTCGCCATTCTCGTCGAAACGGGCCGGCGCACGCGCATGCTGCAGCAACAGCAGCGCCGTCAGCCCCATGATCTCCGGCTCGGTCTGGAACAGCCGCAGCAACAGCCGCGCCAGCCGGATCGCTTCCTCGCAGAGCGGCGCGCGGGCCGGCGCCTCGCCGCTGTTGGTCGAATAGCCTTCGTTGAAGATCAGATAGACCATGGCTGCCACTGCGGCGAGCCGCTCAGACCGCTCGACCGCACCCGGGGTCTCGAACGGCACGCCGGCGTCGGCAATGCGCGCCTTGGCGCGGGTGATGCGCTGCTCCATGGCGCTTTCGCCGACCAGGAAGGCGCGCGCGATCTGCTTGACGGTGAGGCCGGAGACGATGCGCAACGCCACCGCGATCTGCTGCGTCGCCGGCAGGTCCGGATGGCAGCAGATGAACAGCAGCCGCAATATATCATCGCGGTAATGCGCGCCGTCCAGCCGCTCGGCGATATCGCTCTCGGCATCTTCGAGGTCCGAAATCTGGTCCTCTTCCGGCATCGGCGCCTGCTTGGCGCGCTTGCGCACCGCGTCGATGCCGCTGTTGCGGCCGACAAAGATCAGCCAGGCCGCCGGATCGCGCGGCGGCCCGTTTTGCGGCCAGTTCTTGAGTGCCCTCAGGCACGCGTCCTGGAAAGCCTCCTCCGCCGTATCGAGATCGCGGAAATAGCGCAGCAGCGCACCCATCGCCTGCGGGCGGGCGGCTGAGATTGCGGAGCTGATCCAGGAAAGGTCGGTCATTTCAAAACTCGGGTTGGGTCGAAGACGGAAACCGGCCGGATCTCATAGGATCCGCCGCTCGGATTGACCTCGGACAGTTCGCGCGCGAAGTCGACGGCCTCATCGAGATCGGCGCATTCGAGCGTGTAGAAGCCAAGGAACTGCTCCTTGGTCTCGGCAAACGGACCGTCGATGACGACCGATTCGCCCTTGACCTTGCGCAGCGTCGTCGCAGCAGTGGTCGGCAAAAGCCGCGCCACCGGGCCAAGCCGGCCGGCGTCAGCGTATTTTTGCTGCACATTCAGGAGTTTCGCCATCACCTCGTCATCCTGTGCCTTGCTCCAGGAGGAGACGACATCTTCGGAGGCATAGCAGAGGATAGCGTAGAGCATGGGACGTCCTTTTCTCTCATCAAAGGACGAAACAGTAGGGCCTATGCCGACATGGCGTCGACAAAAAAGTTAGGGCATTTTTTCAACCTTCGCTGGCCTTCAACCACCGCAGCACCAGCGCCTCCTCGTCGTCGAGACCGGCTATGGATCGCTTGCCTTTGTTGGCTTCCGTCATTTCGCCAAGCAGCCGCCCTTCCGACCACGCGTCGAAGACTTGCGGATGGATGTAGCATTTGCGGCAGACGGCGCGCGTGTTGCCCAGCCGCTCGGCGACCTTGTCGATGACGGTATTCATCACCCTCTTCACCCCGGCCTGGGTTTCGGGAAGCTCCGTCTGTGCAAACAGGGACGCGGCATGGATGGTGCCGCCCCAGGTGCGGAAATGCTTGGAACTGAAATCTTCTCCGACCGCCTCGCGGATGTAGCGGTTGACGTCGTCGGAGCGCACCGGATGCCTCGCTCCGTCCTCGTCCAGATACTGGAACAGTTTTTGCCCCGGAATATCCTGCGCGCCGCGCACGACGCGCGCGATGCGGCGGTCGACCAGCTTCAGTTTCCATTCCTTGCCGGATTTGCCCTTGAAGGCAAAGCGCAGGCTCGATCCCTGGATGTCGACGTGACGGTCGCGCAGCGTGGTCAGCCCAAAGCTCTTGTTGTCGCGGGCGTAGGCGGCATTGCCGACCCGGATCATGGTGTTGTCGAGCAACCAGACGATTGCCGCCACGACCCGCTCGGCTGGCAGGCCGTGGCGGCGCAAATCGGCGTCGATCCTGCGGCGCAGCTCCGGCAGGCTTTCGGCAAAGGCGACAAGGCTCGAATATTTGGCGCCATCACGCTCAGCTGCCCACAGCGGATGGTAGCAGTATTGCTTGCGCCCACGCTGGTCGCGGCCGGTCGCCTGGATATGGCCGGCGGGATCGGGCGAAATCCACACATCCGTCCATGCCGGCGGAATGGCCAGCGCCTTGATGCGGGCGATGGCCGAAGCGCTGAAGGCCTGTCCCTTAGGGCCCTTGTAGGAAAATCCCTCGCCCGCCTTCAGGCGGCGGATACCCGGCTCGCTATCGCTGACATAGATCAGCGAGGCCTGATCGGCAGAGGCTTGCGCGCCATTCGTCGGCGCACCGTTCTTTCGTGCAAGCTCCCGGGCCGCCGATGAGCCGGATAGCGACGCGGATTTGTCCAGCATGCCCTCTCCCACGGAATTTTCCCGTAGATAAGCTGCGGGACCGGCAGCTGGTTCCACCGCGTTGCTACGGAATGTCGTCGGGTCCACCAGCGGCGGCACCAGCCGACACGTCGGCCATCCAGAGGCCGCCATCGTCGACGTGAGGCGGATGGTAGTCGCGCCCGGGCGGAATCTGTTCGAACACGGCCCCTGCCTCATCGGCAAGGTAGTCATAGCCCACATCCTGCAGGAGGCCCTTTGGATCGAGGTGGTCGTAGAGATTGCGGCGGGCGATCCTCCGCTTCGGCTCCATCATTTTCAGATGATAGAGGTTGAGCCCGCTTTTGCGGGCCTTGAAACCAAGATCGGGAGGGTACCAGAGCCCATGCAGGTCCTCTGGTCGGTACTTCGCCGGATCGTAGGCTCTAAACAGACGATACTGGAACTTTTCGGCCCACAGCCCGTCAACCCGATACTCGGTCGGCGAATACAATTCGCGGAGCCGGAACCCCCAGGCCATGCGCCTGTAATCCCCCGTCAACTGTCCGATCCGCTCCGCGGCACCGCGTTCCAGCCGCTCATCGGGATCAATAGCCAGGATCCAGTCGGCGCCAGCTTCATGCGCTGCGTCGAGCAAGATCCGCCGCCGCTGCGGCTCGCTGCTGAACACGCCGGTCGCCCCGCGATCGTCATAGGCAATCCAGCCGTCGACGACCGGATCGATATTGGCGATCAGATCGGCAATCAGATGCGCGTCATAGCGATAGCTGAAAACTGCGATCGTTCTCTGCCGCGTCCAGAACAGTCGGCTCCGTCGCCAGCGTCGAGGCTTGATTTGGCTCGTTATCATCTTCTTGTTGCCGCTTTCACGCGATTTCGCACGCCAATATAGACACCCACGGATTTGACCAGCAGGGCAAGCCAGACAATTGGCATCGACATCATCGCGAAAGTTCGATCCCGATCGGAAAGCCCGATGTTCGCCAGCTTGCGGGCATTCCGCCGATCGCGAAACGTGTCGCGAAAACACCGAAACGGAGTGTTCGGGGCGGACGCTGCGAGGTAATCGCCGCGGCGACAGCCGCGCCTGTACTGATCGGCAAGCAATCTCGACAGCCGGGTTTCGTTGCGATGAACGGTTTGCACCTTAGGCTCCCAGACCGGCTGCAGTTCCTGCGGCAGCCGCCCCAGGAATTCGGTGTCTTCGGCAGCAGGCATGGTTTCATCGAACAAGCCATATTCATCGAACAGCCGCCGATCGAACGACACGCCGTAACGCAGCGCACGATCCGACGGCAGACCGGGAAGCCGTCGCATGAACATGATCAGATGAGCCGCACAGGCGATCAGATTGCGCGGATGGCTGTTCACCATGGCGCTCGCCACGGCGCGGTCGCCAGTCAGATGCCGCTGCATCCGTGCCTCGGCCCAGCCCGAACAGGCGAGGCAATCATCGGCAAGAAAGGCAACGAAAGGCGCTTTGGTGGCCGCAATGCCAAGATTGCGGGCTGCGCCGACAAACAGCCTTCGACCGACCTCGATCACTGGCACCTTGACCCCGGCGCCGGTCAGCAGCGCCAGCACCTCACCTCCGCCCGAGTTGACCACCATGATCTCGAGCGACGCATTCTGATCCAGCAAGGATGTCACCGCCTCGACGATTTGAGCCGGCGCGCGATAGCCGATGACAATGACGGCAAGCTGCGGCGGGGCTGATTCAGGCACGTTGCAACTGGGCGCGCGGAGAGGAAAAACAGCGCCGCAGCGCCAGCTTCAGCTGGTAGCGCCTGCAACGCCAGGTGTTCGACCGCGCCTTCGGCGCCGCCGCCGCGATCCTCAGGAACCGCGCCGCCGTCTCCAGATCGCCGCGCGCATAGTGAACCCGCGCGATCTTGAGGGCGACCAGCCCTTCCCTGGTCTTCAGCGACGATGGTGGGATGCCACAGTCAGTCAGCTCACGCAGCGCCAGCCGCCAGTCGAGAAAGCGGCGCACCGGCCTGATGATGAAGCGATCATCGGAACGCACTGCCGAAACGTCGTAGATCATGACGGGATGCACGATGAGGGCAAGCGACGCCCTGCCCATCAGCCTGGCCCAAAACAGCGTGTCCTCATCATAGGCAAGCCCGGTCGGGAAGCGCGTGTCGCCGACGACGCGCCGGGAAACCAGCGCACTGCCCACGGCGATCGAGCGAATGCGACCTTCCAGATAGGCCGAGGCATTGGCTATACCGTCTTCTGTGTAGCCGGCTGGAAGCTTGAGGTTCCGATTCTCGCCATCGGTGCGCCGACGGTAGGCGCCGACCACCATGTCAGCGGTCGGCTGCTCCCCCGCCCGGACCAGCATCGACCGCAGCCCGCCCTCCAGATGCACGTCGTCGGCGTCGATCAGGTAGATCCAGGAGCATTGCGCCCGCGCCAGCGCCACATTGCGGGAGCCGCCCGCGTCCCGGCAGCTGCTCTTGAGCACGCGCAACGGCAACGAGAATTGCGTGGCGGCATTCAGCGCGGCTTCTGCCGTCCCGTCCGAGGAGGAATCGTCGACCAGCAGCACCTCGCCGATAACCTCGGCTTCAGAACGAAGCGAGGCCAGCGTGGCCGCTATGGTTGCCGCCGCATTGTGCGCCGGGATGATGACACTGATTGCCGTCAATACCGAACTCCGCATCGGCATGCCTGCCGACCGATCCTCCCCGAAGTTTCGACCGAGCATAACGGGCATGGCCGTTGTTGAGAAGCTGTGCTTCGAGGCTGTCAGGCCTTCTCGAGCGCGACCGGGATGACATCGACCGCCTGGTCGCCGACCTGACCGCCGGTGGTCTTCAGCACGCCGACGATCGGCGCCACGTCGGAATAATCGCGGCCGTAGCCGACGGTGATGTGGTCGTTGCTGGCCCGCATGCCGTTGGTCGGGTCGAATTCCTGCCAGCCGGCATCGCGCCCGCACCACACCTTGACCCAGGCGTGCATGGCGTCGGCGCCTTCGAGCCGCGGCTTACCCTTGGGTGGAATGGTGCGCAGGAAGCCGCTGACATAGCCGGCCGGGATGCCCAGCCCGCGCAAGCCCGCGATCATGATGTGGGAGAAATCCTGGCAGACGCCGCGCTTCAGACGGAAAGCGTCGCTGGCCCTGGTATGAACGGTGGTCGCCTCACCATCATAGGTGAAGTCGCGGTGGATGCGGTTGCACAGGTCGATGGCCGTGCCGACCGTCGAGCCGCCGGCGCTGCCGCGTGCATAGGCGGTGATCGCCGCATCGATGCCGGCATGATCGCTGGCCGTGAGAAAGTGATGCGGTGCGTCAGGCGCCAGTGACCGCACCGCGCCGAGTTCTTCCCTCAGGCGCTGCAAGTCGGGCGACACATCGAGCCCAGGCTCCGGCCGAGACACCGACACGCGCGCGCTCATCCTGATGTCGAGCCCGTCATGGACATCGCGAAAGGCGATCGCGGTGACATTGTTGCCGAAGAAATCAGTAAAATCCGTGCGCTCCGACGGGGTCGGCACAAATGAAAGCGAGGCGGCGACCACGCGCTGCACGCCGGCAATGGTCTGTGGCAACACACGCACCTGATGTCGGCTGCCGCCGGCCGCGGCGTCATAGTCGTAGCTGAGATGAAGCCTGATGTCGTACAGCATGTTAACCGAAGTAGGCTTTGGCGAGGCTGTTGTAGAGGTTGCCGATCTCGGTGGCGAGATCGTCAAGCACCTCCGCCGACATTTCCGAGGGCTCCATGACGGCAATTGCCGTGTTGAGCTGCAGGATTTCCTTGGCCGCCACCGACATGTGCCCCTCCGGGCCAACCGACGGCAACAGGCCAATTTCCGCCTTCAGCCTTTCGAGCTGGAACAGGATCGACCGCGGGTTGAGCGGGTCGAGCGCCAAGAGGTCGATCACCGTGCGCCGCCCCGCCCGCACCGGATACTGCCGGCGATGGGTCATGACGCTGTCGCCGATCTCCAGCATCATGTCGAGCGCGCCATCAGGTGCTTTTGCCCTGGTCAGGCGGGCAAGCGTGCGGGCGATCTGGATGCCGCGCTCGATGCGCCGGCCGATCTCGAGGAAACGCCAGCCGGTGAAGCGGTACATGTTCTCATGCAGCAGGCCGGAAAAACCAGCGAGCTTGCGCAGCATCACCGTCATCGCTCGCGTCGCATCGTCCCCCGGCGCCACTGTCGTGGCGAACTGGTGAATGGTCTTCGACAGATCCTTCAGCGCAAGCCAGCCATCGGGTGAAAACCGGTCGCGGATCTGTCCGGCGCTGTAGACGGCGCTGTCCAGCGTGCCGATCAATCCGGGCGGAATGGCCGATTCGAGGTCGATGCCGAACGGTTCGAGATAATCCCTGATATCGACGAGCAGCGGCATGTCCGGATCGGACGTCTCGGCCAGCCGTACATGATAGGCGCGCAGGATACGCACCGTATCTTCCGAGCGCTCGATGTAGCGGCCGAGCCAGGTCAGGTTTTCGGCCGCACGGCTGGGCAGGCTGCCCGGCATGGTGCGGGCAAAACTGTCATGCTCCTGCGGCAGCAGCGTCTCGCGCTCGACCGGCTTCTCGCTGACCACCCAGACGTCGGCCGCCTGTCCGCCGCGCTGCATGGCGATGGCCGTCGGGTCGAGCGACAGGCCGACTCGGGCGAAACCGCCCGGCATCACCGTCCAGCCCTCGGGCGTACGCGCCAGATAGACACGCAGGCTCGCCGGCCGGGGCTCGAGCCAGCCGCCGACATAGACCGGCGTCGTCGACAGCGTCACCGCTTCCTGGCCGACGAAACCGCCGCCGTCGCTCTCGATGCGCGCAATCAGAGCGGCACGTTCTTCCGGCGTCAGTGCCGATCCAAGCCTGGTTTGGTCGTCGTCCTCGAAGGCAAGTCGCGTCGACAGAGCCGGGCCGACGACCATACGGTCGAGATTGGCAAGCACATGCCGGCGTTCGCTGTCCTGCCCGCACCACCAGGTGGCGACGCTCGGCAACAAAAGCTCTTCGCCGCGCAATGCGCGCGAGATCTTCGGCAGGAAGGCGAGCAGCGCTCGCGTTTCCATCAGGCCCGACCCCAGCGCATTGACCGTCGATACGGCGCCGCGGCGGATCGCCTCGACCAGTCCCGGCGTGCCGATCTGCGAGTCTGGTCTGAGTTCCAGCGGGTCGGCGAAGGCGGCGTCGAGCCGCCGCCACAGCACGCTGATCGGCATCAGGCCGGAAACCGTGCGCACCATCAGCTTGCCGCCGGACACGGTCAGGTCCTCGCCCTCGAGCAGCATGATGCCGAGATAGCGGGCGATATAGGCGTGTTCGTAATAGGTCTCGTTGAGCGGCCCCGGCGTCAGGATGGCGACGCGGCCGTCATTTTCCTTGGCCATGCCGATCAGCGCGTCGCGAAAACGGCGGAAGAAACCGGCAAGACGATGCACATGCATCTCGCCATAGATGTCGGACAGCGCACGCGTGGTGGCGACGCGGTTTTCCAGCGCAAAGCCGGCGCCCGACGGCGCCTGCGTGCGGTCGCCCAGCACCCACCAGCTTCCGTCTGGCCCGCGGCCGAGCTCGAAGGCGCAAAAATGCAGGAAATGGCCGCTGGCCGGCCTCGTGCCGGCGACCGGCCGCAAATATTCAGGGCTCGCCGCAATCAATCCCGCCGGGAGGATGCCCTTCTCGATCAGCCGGTTCGGCCCATAGATATCGGCGACTATTTCCTCGAACAGGTCGGCTCGCTGGACGAGGCCGGCGCTGATCTCGGCCCATTCCTTGTCCTCGATCAGCAGCGGGATATGCGCCAGCGGCCATTCGCGCTCATTGGCGCCGGCCTTGTCGTAGACGCGGTAATAGACGCCGGCGTCGCGCAGATACTGATCGGCGCGGGCGAAGCGCTGGCCGAGCTTTTCCGGGCCAAGCTCTTCCAGCGCATCGATGAAGTTCTTCCACACCGGGCGCGGATTGCCCGCTGCATCGACCATTTCGTCGACGACGCCGTCAATCGGCTGGTAGTGCTCCAGCAGACTGTGCCTCAGCGGCTTGCCGCGCAGCTTTTTGTGATTCCCCTTTGCCATCGCTGATCAGAGTCTTGCCGGCCGCCTGAGGTCAAGGGTCATCGGGAAGTCTTCAGAGGCTTCTTCGTTGCGCAGCACATAGGCCGACGGCGTGTGGCCACGCGGCTCGAAGCGGGCAAGCCGTCGCGCCTCGGCCTCATTGCCATTGACCGGGAAGGTGTCGTAGCTGCGCCCGCCGGGATGCGCGACATGATAGACGCAGCCGCCCACCGCCCGGCCCGACCAGCGGTCGTAGATGTCGAAGACCAGCGGCGTGTTGACCGGCAGCGCCGGATGCAGACCCGACGCCGGCTGCCAGGCCTTGAAGCGCACGCCGGCTACCGCGACCTCGCGATTGTCGGTCACCTTCATCGGCACGACGCGGCCGTTGCAGACGATGGCATGACGTTCCGGGTTGAGGCCCTCGGTCCTGACCTGCAGCCTTTCGACCGAGGAGTCGACGAAGCGCACGGTGCCGCCAATGGCGCCCTGCTCGCCCATGACATGCCACGGCTCCAGCGCCTGCCGCAGTTCCAGCTTGATGCCGGCATGCTGAACCTCGCCGCAGAAGGGAAAGCGGAATTCGAGCTGCGCGTCGAACCATTCGGGACGGAACTCGAAACCGTTCAATTTGAGGTCGTCGAGCACGTCGAGAAAATCCGCCCAGACATAGTGCGGCAGCATGAAACGGTCGTGCAACGAGGTGCCCCAGCGCACGAAGCGGCCGTCGAGCGGGTTCTTCCAGGCGCGGGCGATGATCGCGCGGACCAGCAATTGCTGCGCCAGCGACATGCGCGCATTGGGCGGCATCTCGAAACCGCGGAACTCGACCAGGCCGAGCCGCCCGGTCGGCCCGTCCGGCGAAAACAGTTTGTCGATGCAGATTTCGGACCGATGCGTATTGCCGGTGACGTCGGTGAGCAGATTGCGGAACAGCCGGTCGACCAGCCACGGCAAGGGTGCATTGCCCTGGTCCGGGTGCGGCACCTGCGCCATCGCGATTTCGAGCTCATACAGCGAATCGTGCCGCGCCTCGTCGAAACGCGGCGCCTGGCTGGTCGGGCCGATGAACAGGCCGGAAAACAGATAGGACAGCGACGGGCGCCGCTGCCATTGCAGCACCAGGCTCTTCAACAGATCCGGCCGGCGCAGGAACGGGCTGTCATTGGGCGTTGCGCCGCCGACCACGACATGGTTGCCGCCGCCGGTGCCGGTGTGGCGGCCGTCGATCATGAACTTGTCGGCGCCGAGGCGCGTCTGCCGCGCTTCTTCGTAAATCGCGGTCGTCGTCGCCACACAGTCTTGCCAATTCGAAGCCGGATGGATGTTGACCTCGATGACGCCGGGATCGGGCGCCACGCGGATGACGTTGAGGCGCGGATCGTGCGGCGGGCCATAGCCTTCGATGTGCACGGGAAGACCGATCGCCTTTGCCGCATTCTCGGCGGCTGCGACCAGTTCGAGATAATCTTCCAGCGCCTCGACCGGCGGCATGAACACGCAGAGCCGTCCCTCGCGCGGCTCGACCGAAAGTGCCGTGCGCACCGCGCCGCCGATCTCGGTGATTTCCTGCTCGACCCTGTCCTGCTGGCCGGTCGTCGCGGTGAAAGAAATCGCCTGCTGGCGGCGCGCCATTTCGTCGGCGCCTTCCAGTTCTGCCGGAGCTGGCAGTATGGCTTCACGCGCCGGCAGCGGTCCACGCGGCAGCGACGGGTCGACCGGCACGATGTAGGGGAATTGCGCCGGCGGTACGTAAGGCAGCGTGCCCAATGGCAGGCGGTAGCCTACCGGTGAATCGCCAGGCACCAGGAACAGCCGGCCACGCCTGGTCTTCCATTTCTCCGAGCGCCAGCGCGGATCCGAAGCCTGGCTGTTCCAGCGCTGTACCGGCAGCACATAGCCGGACGGCTTAGTCAGCCCACGCTCGAACACTTTCGTCATGCGGCTGCGCTCTTCAGGGTCTTCCAGCTTGGAATTGGACGGATCGACATTGTCGGGCAGTTTGCCTTCCTTGAGCAGCCATTCGGCCGGATCCTCATAGGCTTCGCTGACCATAGCCTTGTCGATGCCGAGTTCGCCGGCAATCGCCGTCAGCAGGCTTTCGGCCTGCTGCGGTCCGACCGTTGCGTCGCTCTTTTCGCGTGCGATCAGCGATGGATCGCTCCACACCGGCTGGCCATCGGTGCGCCAATAGAGCGAGAAGGTCCAGCGCGGCAGGCTTTCGCCGGGATACCATTTGCCCTGGCCATAATGCAGGAAGCCGCCTGGCGCGAAACGTTCGCGCAGTTTGCGGATCAGCGCATCGGCCTTTTCGCGCTTGGTCGGGCCGACGGCGGCGGTGTTCCATTCGGCGGACTCGAAATCGTCAATGGAGACAAAAGTCGGCTCACCGCCCATGGTCAACCTGACGTCGCCAGCCTGGAGCGCGGCGTCGACCTTGTTGCCCAGCGCATCCAGCGCCTGCCAGCTTTCATCCGAAAACGGCTTGGTGATACGCGGATGCTCGGCGATGCGGTCGACCCGCATGTCGAAGCCGAATTCGACATTGGCAAAGCTCGCCATGCCGGAAATCGGTGCGGCATTGCGGAAATGTGGCGTTGCCGCCAGCGGCAGATGGCTTTCGCCGGTGAGCAGGCCCGAGGTCGGGTCGAAGCCGATCCAGCCGGCGCCCGGCAGGTAGACCTCGCACCAGGCATGCAAATCGGTGAAGTCGACGGCGGTTCCGGCCGGGCCATCGAGCGCCACCAGATCGGGCTTGAGCTGGATCAGGTAGCCGGAGACGAAGCGCGCGGCGATGCCGAGGTTGCGCAGGATCTGCACCAGCAGCCAGCTCGAATCCCGGCACGAGCCTTTTTTCGCGGCCAGCGTTTCCTCCGGCGAGAACACGCCGGTTTCCATACGCACGATATAGGCGATCTCGCGCTGCAGCCGCGCATTGAGGTCGACGACGAAATTGACGGTGTTGGTGGCGCTACGGTCGATCGTTGCGAGGAAAGCCGAAAGCAGCGGCCCGGCCGGCTCCGGCGTGCGATAGATGGCGAGGTCGTCCCTGATGTCTTCCGGATACTCGAACGGAAAGGTCTCGGCCGCCGGCTCGACGAAGAAATCGAACGGATTGTAGACCGTCATGTCGGCGACAAGATCGACCTCGATCTTCAATTCCGTCACCGGCTCCGGGAAGACGAAGCGGGCGAGGAAATTGCCGTAGGGGTCCTGCTGCAGATTGACGAAGTGGTTAGCCGGCCCGACTTTCAGCGAATGGCTGAGCACCTTGGTGCGGGAATGCGGCGCCGGCTGCAGCCTGATGACCTGGGGCCCGAGCACCACGGGCCGGTCATATTTGTAATGGGTCAGGTGGTAGACGGCTGCCAGAATTGCCATGGGGCCCCGGAGAACGGCGTTTCAAACGAATTCGCCGAACCCTGACACATCTGCTGGCCAATCTCCAAGCACAGATGTTGCGGTGCACCTAATTTAAGCAGCTAACGACTGCGCTGGCGGCTGGTTCCACCGGCTTCCAGCCTCTGCGACTAGCGAGGGCTTTCGCGTCTTCGTCATCCTGGGGCGAAGCAAGGAGCGCAGCGACGCGGCGTAGACCCCGGGATCCATGCCGTTACGCCGATCGAAGAACGCAACGGCGCAGAAAGAACCCGTTTTCGACCTGCCCCGGAAATTCACCGCAGCGGCGCCTTGACGTCGCGGCAAGGATCCTCGGGTCAAGCCCGAGGATGACGACGCAGAGGGCTCAGAAGAACGCCTGGATACCGGTCTGCGCCCTTCCCAGGATCAGCGCGTGCACGTCATGCGTGCCCTCATAGGTGTTGACCGTCTCCAGGTTCTGCGCGTGGCGCATGACGTGGTAGCCGATCTGGATGCCGTTGCCGCCATGCATGTCGCGGGCCTGGCGGGCAATGTCGAGCGCCTTGCCGCAATTGTTGCGCTTGACGATCGAGATCATTTCCGGCGCCATCTTGCCCTCGTCCATCAGACGGCCAACGCGCAAGCTGCCTTGCAGGCCAAGCGCGATTTCGGTCTGCATATCCGCGAGCTTCTTCTGGAACAGCTGGGTGCCGGCCAGCGGCTTGCCGAACTGCTTGCGGTCGAGGCCATACTGACGCGCCCGGTGCCAGCAATCCTCGGCCGCGCCCATGGCGCCCCAGGAAATGCCGTAGCGGGCACGGTTGAGGCAGCCGAACGGGCCGCCGAGGCCCTTGGCGTTGGGCAGCAGCGCGTCTTCGCCCACTTCTACGCCTTCCATCACCACCTCGCCGGTGATCGATGCGCGCAGGCTAAGCTTGCCGCCAATCTTCGGCGCCGACAGGCCCTTCATGCCCTTCTCCAGCACGAAGCCGCGGATTTCGTCCTTCCCGTTCTCGCCCTTGAGCTTCGCCCAGACGACGAACACGTCGGCGATCGGCGCGTTGGAGATCCACATTTTCGAGCCGGAGATTTTGTAGCCATTCGCGGTCTTCTCGGCGCGCGTCTTCATGCCGCCCGGATCGGAGCCGGCGTCCGGCTCGGTCAGGCCGAAGCAGCCGATCCATTCACCGGAAGCGAGCTTCGGCAAATATTTCTTGCGCTGCGCTTCCGAGCCATAGGCATGGATCGGATACATGACCAGCGACGACTGCACCGACATCATCGAGCGATAGCCGGAATCGACACGCTCGACCTCGCGCGCCACCAGCCCGTAGGTGACGTAATTGGCGCCGAGCCCACCATACTCCTCCGGAATGGTGATGCCGAGCAGGCCGGCCTCGCCCATTTCACGAAAAATGCCGGCATCGGTCTTTTCCTCGAGA
Source organism: Mesorhizobium sp. P2_E7 (assembly GCF_056403855.1). Lineage (NCBI taxonomy): Bacteria > Pseudomonadati > Pseudomonadota > Alphaproteobacteria > Hyphomicrobiales > Phyllobacteriaceae > Mesorhizobium > Mesorhizobium sp. P2_E7. The sequence continues at coordinate 2,891,158 of NZ_JBFUER010000001.1, forward strand.
TAGGCTTCCTCGATGCGCGGCGCCAACTTGTCGGCGGCGAAGGCAGCCGCGCCATCGCGCACCATGCGCTCATCCTCCGAAAGCTGGTTCTCGATCAGGAAAGGGTCTTCCCAGACGAACGCGTTCTTGTCGGCGGCCATGGCTCGGTCTCTCCCAGCGAAAATCTTGATTGCCCGGGCTTATCCGCCTCTGCCTCCTAAAAATCAAACGAAATTGCATCACCAATCAATGAGAGATAGTAATGGATCATGAACGTCCAGCGCCGCCTTTTGCCGAGCACCAGCGCCCTTGCCGCCTTCGAGGCGGTCGCCCGCCTCGGCTCCTTCACTGCCGCCGCACAGGAACTCGACCTGACCCAGGGCGCCGTCAGCCGGCAAATAGCACTTCTGGAAAACCAGTTCGGTCGCCGGCTGTTCGAGCGCGACAGCCGCAATGTCCGGCTGTCGGCTGCAGGCGAAACCTATGCCGAGGCGGTGCGCTCGGCACTTGGCCAGTTGTGCGACGCAGCGCTCGGATTGATGAGCAATAGGCATAGTGGCATGCTAAACCTCGCCATCTTGCCCACCTTCGGCACACGCTGGCTGATGCCGCTGATCCCGGATTTTGTCGCAGCGAACCCGGACATCACCATCAACTTCGTCACCCGCATCGGCCGCTTCGACTTTGCCCGCGAGCGCCTCGACGCCGCCATCCATCACGGACTGCCGGACTGGCCGGACGCGGACTCCACTTTGCTGATGCGCGAAACCGTCATGCCTGTGGTCTCGCCCGACTTCCTGGCCAGCCGCCATATCGCTACGGCAGCCGATATCAGCCGCCTGCCGCTGCTGCACATGGCGACGCGCCCTGGCGCCTGGAGCGAATGGTTCGAGGAACAGGGCCTCAGTGCGCCGACCGGGCCCGGCATGCAGTTCGAGCAATTCGGCACCGTCGCCCAGGCCTGCATGGCGGGGCTTGGCGTCGCGCTGCTGCCGCAGGTTCTCATTGCAGGCGAATTGCAGCGCGGTCAGCTCGTACCGACACCGGGACAGCCGATGCAAAGCCGCAGCGCCTACTATCTCGTCGTCCCGCACGACAAGCGCGGCCATCCACCGGTCGCCAGCTTTCGCGACTGGCTGCTAGGCCAGGTCGAGAAGGAGCCGGCTGTTCTGGCGTGGTAGCTACTTCCGCTTCAGCGCATCGGCCAGCGCTGCGCCGAACGCGCCTTGCGACGGCCGCTCGGGCTGACGCTGCGGCGCTGGCGAACGCGGCGCCGGCTTGCCGCCGCCGTTGTCGCGTGGTCCTTTCGAGGCACCGCCCTCGCCGCCATCCTTGCGCATCGACAGCGCGATGCGCTTGCGCTTGATGTCGACGTCGACGACGCGGACCTTCACGACGTCACCGGCCTTTACCACCTCGTGCGCATCCTTGATGAAGCGATCGGCGAGTTGCGAGACATGCACCAGCCCATCCTGATGCACGCCGATATCGACGAAGGCGCCAAAGGCGGCGACGTTGGTTACGGTGCCTTCGAGCAGCATGCCAGGCTTCAGATCCTTGATGTCGTCGACGCCGTCGGCAAAGGTCGCCGTCTTGAAGCCGGGGCGTGGGTCACGGCCCGGCTTTTCCAGCTCGGCGATAATGTCGCGCACCGTCGGCAGGCCGAAACGCTCGTCGACGAAGACGCGCGGGTCGAGCGCTTTCAGCGCAGCACTGTCGCCCATCAGCGCGCGCACATCGCGGCCGCAGGCGGCGACGATCTTCTTGGCCACACCATAGGCTTCCGGATGCACGGACGAAGCATCGAGCGGCTCGCTGCCATTGGCAATGCGCAGGAAGCCGGCGGATTGTTCGAACGCGCGCGGTCCGAGCCGCGCCACCTTGAGCAATTCCTTGCGGCTGGCAAACGGCCCGGTCGCATCGCGATGCGCGACGATGGCATCGGCGAGCGATGCGCCAAGGCCGGACACGCGGGCCAGCAGCGGTGCCGAAGCGGTGTTGAGATCGACGCCGACGGCGTTGACCGCGTCTTCGACCACCGCTTCCAGCGAGCGGCCGAGGCGGTACTGGTCGACATCGTGCTGGTACTGGCCGACACCGATCGACTTCGGCTCGATCTTGACCAGTTCGGCCAGCGGATCCTGCAGCCGCCTTGCGATCGACACCGCACCGCGCAGCGACACGTCGAGGCCGGGGAATTCCGCCGCCGCCGTGGCCGAGGCCGAATAGACCGAAGCGCCGGCTTCGCTGACGATCACCTTGAGCGGCTTTGGGCCTGCACCGGCCGGCATATCCGACAGCATGTCGGCAACCAGCTTTTCCGTCTCGCGACTGCCGGTGCCGTTGCCGATCGAGATCAGCTCGACCTTGTGCTGGCTGATGAGGGCGGCGAGTTCGACCTGCGTGCCGCGCGCATCGTTTCTTGGCGGGAACGGATAGACCGTCGTCGTCGCCACAAGCTTGCCGGTGCCATCGACCACGGCGACCTTGACGCCGGTGCGGATGCCGGGGTCGAGCCCCATGGTCGGCCGCGAGCCGGCGGGCGCCGCCAGCAGCAGATCTTTCAGGTTGCGGGCAAAGACGTGGATCGCCTCTTCCTCCGCCCGCTCGCGCAAATCGCGCATCAAATCGAGCGTCAGGTGCAGCGACAGTTTTATCCGCCAGGTCCAGCCCGCGACCTCCATCAGCCAGCGGTCGCCAGGCAGGCTGGAGCCGATGGCATAGGCGTTGGCGATCGTGCGCTCGACCGGCTTCACCGGCGAGGTGTCGTCGGCGTCGACCTCAATGTCGAGCGACAGCACCTCTTCGTTGCGGCCGCGCAGCATCGCCAGCGCGCGGTGGCTCGGCACGTTGGCCCAGCGCTCGACATGGTCGAAATAGTCGGAGAATTTCGCCCCGGCCTCCTGCTTGCCGTCGACGACACGGGCACGCATGAAAGCGCGTTCCTTCATGTAGTTGCGCAACTTGCCGACCAGATCGGCATTTTCGGCGAATTGCTCCGACAGAATGTCGCGCGCGCCTTCCAGCGCCGCCTTGGCGTCGGCGACCTCTTCGGTCACATAGGCCAGCGCCGCCTCGGCAGGGACGAGCGGGCGGTTGGCCAGAATAGCCTCGGCCAGCGGCCCGAGTCCGCGCTCTCGGGCGATCTCCGCCTTGGTGCGGCGCTTGGGCTTGTAGGGCAGATAGATGTCTTCCAGCTCGGCCTTGGTGGTGGCGGCAACGATCTTGCCTTCAAGCTCTTCAGTCAGCTTGCCCTGCTCGCGGATCGAACCGAGAATTGTGTCGCGGCGCGCATCGAGCTCGCGCAGATAGGCCAGCCGCTCGGCAAGGTCGCGCAATTGCGTGTCGTCGAGCCCGCCGGTGACCTCCTTGCGGTAGCGCGCCACGAACGGCACGGTCGCCCCCTCGTCGAGCAGCCCGATGGCTGCCGCCGCCTGTTCCGGCCGCGCGCCGATCTCGGCCGCGATGATTGCTGCGATGCGCTTGCTGTCCGATGCCATGCTGGTCCTTGTCGCAAAAGAGCGGCGACCATAGGCGCAGACATCGGCGCCGCCAACTGCCGCGTCTTCACCAGCGCGCGAGGTCCACAGGAAAGCACCGAAGTTCGGATGTCCGGGATGGGCTAAACCAGCCCGCTCAGCGCCTCGAAGAAGGCAACGATCTCGCGTTCAAGCGCAGGCTCCTCCGGCACAGGCTGCGACCCCATTTTTGCAATCACCACTTCGGTCTTGGGGTTCACGTACAGCCATTGGCCATGGATGCCGATGCCGCAGAAGGCGCCGTTTTCGTGTCCCGTCTGGTACCATTTGTTGCGATACCGGCCCTTCGGGAACAGATGCACCATGGTGCCGCGCTGCCAGGCTTCCGCATTGCCGCCGGTAACGACCGTATCGTGCACCCAGGCTTCCGGTACGATGCGCCGGCCATTGGCCGTTCCGCCCTGCCGCATCATCTCGCCGATGCGCGCGAGATCGCGCGGCGTTACCGAAATGCCGCCGGCGGTGCGCGCCGTGCCCTCCATGTCGACGCCGATCGAGGCTTCGCTGACGGCGCCGAGCGGCAGCCACAGTTTCTCGCGCATCAGGTCGGGGAAGCGCTGGCCCGAAGCGCGCTCCAGCAGGATGCCGAGCAGGTCGGAGTTGGGTGAACGGTAGCGAAAGGTCTCGCCATGCGGTTCGTCAAGCCGCTGCAAGGTCAGGATGAATTCGCGCAGGCTTTCCGTGCCGCCGCCCGGATTCCACAGCGTGGCCCGGCGGTAGCGGGCAAAGGCGCTTTCGGGATCGAGATAGGCCTCCTCGAAATCGAGGCTGACGCTCATGTCGAGCACATGCCGGCAACTCGCGTCGGCATAGGCAGAGCCGGCGGCTTCCGGGATGTACTGGGTCACCGGCGCTTGCGGATCGAACACGCCCTCGCCTTCCAATATGCCGGCGATGATGGCGGTGACCGACTTGCTGATTGAAAAGATGATGTGGCGAGCACCGAAATCCATATGCGGCGCGAACCAGTCGCCGATGATCTTGCCGCCCTTCATCACCGTAAGCGCGTCGCTGCTCGAACGCGCCAGGAATTCGGCGACCGTTTCCGGCGCGTTGGCGACGGAGACCTTGTCGCGGAGCAGATCGCTGAGGTCCGGCACCGGCGCTTCGACGCTCCCAGGCGTTGCCGCCACGGGAGCGGTCGGCACCAGTTCGCCGAGATTCTGGAACGACCAGCGATTGAATGGGCTTTCGCGCCAGTTGGAAAGCAGCACCTCATTGCGGCTAAAGCCGTGGCGGGTCTCGAACGCGGTCTTGCCGGTCATGAACGTTTCCTCAAAGGGATTGTTTGTGTGGTTTCAGCCAAGCGCCTTGGCGATGGCGTGCACGGCTTTCAGCGTCGCCACCGAATAGGCGACATTGCTGAAATCCGGATAGGTCGAGAGCTTGACCACGACCATGTTCGTTTCCCAGTCGATATGGATCATTTGCCCGAACACACCCCGGCACATCAGCGCGCGTGAGCGCGGATCCTCGATCCAGAACTGGTTGCGGTAGCTGCCCTCCGGCAAGCTCGGATTGAAATCCGGCCCATGCCTGCCATTGCGCGTCGCCTCGATCCAGTCGGCCGGCACGATGCCGCGGCCCTCGTCGAGGATCAGCTGGCCGAAGCGGGCATAGTCGCGCAGCGTCGCGTTGAAGCCGCCATCGGCCAGCGCATAGCCGGCGCTGTCGACGGTGAAGCAGGCGCTCTCGTCGGCGCCGAGCTTTTGCCAGAGTTCCTCCGAGACCAGCTGCGCCAGCCGCTTGCCGGTCACCCGCTCCATGATGAAGGCCAGCACGTCGGTCTCGATCGAACGGTACTCGAAGGCTTTGCCATGCGGCCGCACTCTGTCCTTCAGCCGCAGGATCAGTTCGAACAGATGCGACGGCCACTGGAAATCCGGATCGCTGTCCGGCGGCACCGGCTTCCAGCCGGTGGCGACATCGACCTGACCGATATCCGAATAGCGGTCGGTGTATTCTTCGGAAAAGCGCACGCCGGTGGTCATATCGAGCACATGCTGCACGCTGGCGCCGGCCCAGCCGGTGGTGGCCAATTCCGGCAGATAGGTGGTTACCGGCTTGCCCGGATCGATGAGGCCACGCCCGACCATAATCCCAAACACAGTGCCGGTTATCGACTTCGCCATCGACTGCGACAGGTGCAGCGTGCGCTCGTCCATGCCGTTGAAATAGCGCTCGTAGGCGACCTTGCCGTCCTTGAGCACCAGGAAGCCGTCCGCATAGGTCTCGTCGAGCAGACCGGCGAGTGTGGTCGGACGGCCCTCGCTGTCCTCGACCGGCAATGCGTCGAGATCGGTCTCGGCCCGCTCGAAACGATGGCGATGGCCGGCACCGCGCCAGACCTCGACGGTCGGCAGGAATTCGCGGATGTGCTGAAAGGCCCAGCGGTTCCATGGCGGCCGGTCCCAATCAAGTTTCGGCAATACCATTTGCGGCGGCGAACCCTGCATGATCGGCGGCCGCAGATCGCTGTTGCGATAGGAGTCCATGAAAGCCATTCCGGAAAGAAGAGACCCGGCGGGAAAGATCGCCGGGTCTCTCAAGAAGCGGTTACTTCTGCAGTTCGGTCCAGATCTTGGTGTAGATGTCCTGGATCTCAGGCGCGCACATCTTCTGGAATTCGCCCTGTGCCTTCGCAGCCTCCGGAATGACAACCTCCGGTGCGTCCTTCATGTCGGCCGGCATGTACTTGTCCGAGCCGGTGATGGCGTTGGCGTAGCGGTGGAAGGCCGACAGGCCCGCCGCATTTTCCGGATCCATGATGAAGTTCTGGAACAGCTTGGCGTTCTCGACGTTCTTGGCCTCCTTGAGAACGACGACGTTGTCGCTCCACAGGCCGTAGCCTTCCTTCGGATAATTGTAGTGGATGGCCGGATTGGCCAGCCGCTGGCGCAGCGCCGAACCATTCCAGTCGCTGGTCGCCTTGAAGTCGCCGGCGCCCATCTTCTCGATGGTGTTGTATTCCATGGCGATCCAGTTCGGCTTGGCCGCGACAAGCGTGTCACGCACCTTCTTCAGCACCGCCTTGTCGTCGGTGCACTGCTGGCCGCCGACATATTTGATCGCGGCGAAGATGACGTCATTCATCTCGGGAACGACATTGGTCTTGCCCTTGAGCTCGTCCGGTGTGTTGAAGATGATGCCCCACGAGTCGGCCGGTCCCTTGTAGACATCGGTGTTGACGACGACACCGACGGTGCCCAGCGCCCACGGAACCGAATATTTGCGGCCGGGGTCGAAATCGGGATTGGCCCATTCGGGCGCCACGTTCTTGAAGTTCTCCATCTTGCCGGGGTCGGTCTCGAGCACGAGGCCTTCCTTGATCCAGATCGGCACATAGGTCTGCGACGGCACGGCAATGTCGAAGCCGGTGCCGCCCTGACGCACCTTGGCGAGCGCCGTGTCGTTGGAATCGTAGTCGGTGATGGTCACCTTGATGTTGTATTTGGCCTCGAACTTCTTGATCACGTCGGGGCTGGTGTAGTTGCCCCAATTGTAGATGTTCAGCTCGCCATCGGCGCGGGCCAGGCCCGTCGTTGCGAGCAGCGCCAACCCCATGGCGGCTGTCGTTGTTTTCCAGTTCATGGTTTTAACTCCCATTTGTAGGTTCAGTCTCGTTTCCTGCTGACAAAGAAAAACAACGTGACGATCGCGACCGAAAGCAGCAGGAAGGCGGTCGATATCGCGTTGATCTCGGGTGTGATGCCGCGGCGGATCTGGCCGAGCATGTAGGTGGGCAGCGTGTCCTGCCCGCCGGATTTGACGAACTCGGTGATGACGACGTCATCGAGCGAGATGACGAAGGCCAGCATCAGTCCGGCCAGGATGCCTGGCCACAAAAGCGGCAGCGTGATGCGCCGAAAAGTCTTCCATGGCGTCGCGTAGAGATCGGCCGCGGCGCGCTCCAAAGTCAGGTCCATGTTCTCCAGCCGCGCTCGGATCGGCAGATAGGCGAACGGAATGCAGAACGCCGTGTGCGCGGCGATCAGGTAGCCAAGGCCGGAATAGCCGGTGAAAATCTTGATGCGCGAGAAGAAGATCAGCAGCGCCACGCCGGTGACGATCTCGGGCACCATTAGCGGCTGGTTGATCGCCGCATATTTGAAGGTGAGGCCGGGATAGGACGCGGTGCGGGTGGTGGCCAGCGCCGCCATGGTGGCAAAGATGGTCGACAGCACTGCCGCGACGGCGCCGATCTGGAACGAGCGCAACGTCGCGTCGATAACCTGCACATTCTGCCACGCCGACTGGAACCAGCGCATCGAAAAGCCGCCCCATTCGGATGTCGAGTTCGCGGCATTGAAGGCGTAGGCGACCAGCACGATGATCGGCAGGTAGAGCACGATGAAACAGGTCGCGGCGATCGCCGTGAAGCCGGTCTGGTGCTTGATGGAAAAGTTGCTAGCCATGTCGCACCCCCGACTTGCCGGCGTTGCGGACATAGGCAAGCAGCGCCACCATGACGATAATCATCACCGTGATCGACAGCGCCGAGCCGAGCGGCCAGTTGCGGCCCTGCCCGAACTGCAATTCGATCAGGTTGGACAGCATCATGTTCTTGCCGCCGCCAAGCACGCTCGGCGTCACATAGGCGCCAAGCGCCGGAATGAAGACCAGGATGGAGCCGGCAATGACGCCGGGCTTGACCAGCGGAAAGATGATCTTGCGCAACACCTTGAAGCGCGTCGCGTAGAGATCATAGCCTGCCTCGACCAGGCGGAAATCGAGCTTCTCCATGCTGGCATAGATCGGCAGCACCATCAGCGGCAGGTAGACATAGGCCATGCCGATCAGGATCGCGGTGTCGGTGTAGAGGATCTGCACCGGCGCCGAGACGATGCCGAGCTTGATAAGGATGGTGTTGATGATGCCTTCGTTGCGGATGATCTGCAGCACGGCAAAGGTGCGGATCAGAAGGTTTGTCCAGAACGGAATGGTGATCAGGAACAGCCAGAGATCCCTGGTCTTCTCGCTGCGCGTCGCCATGAAATAGGCGGTGGGAAACCCCAGCGCCAACGTGGCGATGGTCGTCACCACCGCAAGCTTGATCGAGCGCCAGAAAATGGTGACATGCGCCGCCGCAAGCGAAAGCGTATCGTCGAAAATGTCGCGTTCCATGAACACCGACAGCCAGGCATCGGGCGAAAACTGCCACTTCACGTCGCCATAGGGGCCGGGCGTCAGGAACGAGTAGATCAGCACGATCAGCAAGGGGCCGGTCGCGGCGAGGAAAATCACCAGCAATGCTGGCGCTGACAGCAGCCAGCGGTCGCGCACATCGCGCCGCTCCGCTGCCTTGGCGACTTCTTCCGCGGTCGCCATGATCAGTCCTTCAGCACTTGCGCGGCGTCGTTGCCGATCATGATGCCGACCTGGCCGCCCTGCACGATGCCGTCGCCGGCGCCGCGGCTGTTCTGGCGCCGCACGATGAACGGTTCGCCACCGGCAAGGCGCAGATGGAAGTGCGTGTCGGTGCCGAGATAGACGATGTTCTCGACGGTGCCGGACAGCGAAGCGCTCGGGCTGGCCGCACCCAGCTGCGCATGTTCGGGACGCACCACAATGGTGACCTTGCCGCTGGGGCTGAAACCGTCCGGCAACGAGGCCGGGATTTCCGTTCCCGACGATAGCTTTACCGTGGCGCGGCCACTGGTCACGCCGACCACATCCGCCTTGAGGAAGTTCGACTCGCCGATGAAATCGGCGACGAAGCGCTCGGCCGGCCGGTCGTAGATGTCGCGCGGCGAACCGACCTGCAGGATCTTGCCCGACGACATCACCGCGATGCGGTCCGACATGGTCAGCGCTTCTTCCTGGTCATGGGTAACGAAGATGAAGGTGATGCCGGTCTCGTGCTGCAGCCGCTTCAACTCGATCTGCATTTCCTTGCGCAGCTTGTAGTCGAGCGCCGACAGCGGTTCGTCGAGCAACAGGACCTTGGGCTGTGGCGCCAGTGCGCGGGCGAGCGCCACGCGCTGCTGCTGGCCGCCGGAGATCTGGCTGGTGCGGCGACCCGCCAGCGCCTCCATCTTCACCAGCTTCAACATCTCGGCGACGCGCGCCGTGATCTCGGCCTTCGGCTTGCCCAGCATTTCGAGACCAAAGCCGATATTGTCGGCGACGGTCATGTGCGGGAACAGCGCATAGGACTGGAAGACGGTGTTGACCGGCCGCTTGAATGGCGGCAAGGGCGCAATGTCCTGGCCGTAAAGCAGGATTTCGCCGGCGGTTGGAAAGTCGAAGCCGGCAATCAGCCGCAGCAACGTGGTCTTGCCGCAACCGGATGGGCCCAGCAGGGTGAAGAACTCGTTCTCGCGGATGGATACCGAGACCGTGTCGAGGGCCGCGACCTGCCCTTCCCCTGATCCGAAAATTTTACTGACGTTTACGACTTCAATTGCATTCCGATCCGGTTTTTCCGGCACGATACGCCTCACTGTTGACCCCGCTCTTGTCGGCGGAGTTTTTCCCCTGTTCGATGTGACCACACGGCCGGTAGGTTGGCAAGTCCGGCATTGAATCACAGTTCAGTCCGTCAATTCGTCTTGCAAGCCGCAAGCTTTGCAAGCCGCATGCCATTGTTAGGCCTGGTAGGTGACCTTGCCGCCGCAGACCGTCGTCACCGGGCGAACCTTGTGCAATTCAGCCGGTGCCGTCTTCTCGATATCAGCGGACAAAACCACCAGATCCGCCATGTAGCCGGGTTTCAGAACGCCTTTGCGCTGCTCGGCGAATTCGGCATAGGCACCCTCGACCGTGTAGGCCGCGAGCCCTTCCTGCAGCGAGAAACTCTGGTCGGGATCGCCTTCTGCCCATGGTTTGCGCAGCAATGCCGCCTGGATGCTCAGGATCGGGTCGATCGCAGCCACCGGCCAGTCCGACGCGAACACGACATGGGCGCCGGCTTCCCTCAAGGTGCGCCAGGCATAGCTCAGCGGCCAGCGGTCCCGCCCGATGCGCGATACGGTCGGCTCCAGCGGAAAATCCATGGCTCCGGGTGGATGCGACGGCTGCATCGAGGCGATGACGCCGAGTTCGGCGAAACGCGGTACATCGGCGGCGGTGGTGACTTCGATGTGCTCGACCCTGTGCCGGCTGTCGCGCTTGCCATTGGCCTTTTGCGCCGCCTCGTAACCGTCGAGCACAGAGCGCACGGCGCCATCGCCGATCGAGTGCACGGCGATCTGCAGGCCACGCTTGTCGATGGCCACGGCGAGATCGATGAATTGCTGCGGCGTGAACAGCGGCTCGCCGACCCAGTCGGGACGGTCCGCATAGGGCTCGACCATAACCGCGGTCCAGGAGTCGAGCACCCCGTCATAGAACACCTTGACCATGCCCGATGACAGCCATTCGCTGTCGTACCGCTCAGCCATGACAGAGGCCTTCTCCAGCATGTCGAGGGTCATGAAATTCTTGTAGTGGAACGGGATCTTGACGCGGCAGGGCAAGCCTTCTTCGGCCTCGATCTCGGAGAGCAATTCGAGCTGGTAGAGATTGCCGTCCATGTTCTGGATCGAGGTAATGCCGTGGCGGGCGCACCAGGCAAGGCCGCGCCGCATGATGTCGCGGTCGGCGGCCCGCTCTTGCGCCGACGGCATCGGGTTGGGCTCGCCGCCAGTCGACAGCCCCAGCCGCACCCGGCTTTCGCCGGCAAGGTCGAGCACCGGACCGAACGCTTCGCCCTCGCGCAATTCACCGGCAGCCAGGCCGTCTTCGCCCATGACGATCTCGTTGCCTGGACCGAGCGTGCGCGCCCGCAGAATGCCCGCCATCTCCAGCGCTTTGGTGTTGGCCCACATGGTGTGATGGTCGGGCGCCGCCATGCAGAAGGGACGGTCCGGCAGGATGGCGTCGAGATGGTGGCGGGTCACCCGCTCGTCGCCGAGCACGGTGTAGTCGACCCCCTGCCCGACCAGCATCTTCGCCTCGGGCCGTGTCGATGCATAATCGCGGATCGCGCTTTGCAGCGCCTCGAAGCCGTGGATACCACCAAGCTGGAGATGCGCGAGCTCGGCCCCTCCGGAGAACAAATGCATGTGGGCTTCGATGAAACCGGGCAGGACCGAACCGCCTTTGGCGTCGATAACCCTGGTAGCCGATCCCTTGAGTTCTTCGATGGAAGCGCGGCTGCCGATGGCGATGATGGCGCCGTCCTTGACGGCAATAGCCTCGGCGGCGGGATTGTCATCGTCCATGGTCCGCACGCGACCATTGATGACGATCAGATCAGCACCCGCACCCGTGACAGACATCGCGACTCCGCGCTTTTGACGACTGACTGAGACCGACAACCCTCTTGTCCGACAAGCTTCCACTCCGCTGGAGCGGCGCTATCGAACAAAAACTGATGCCAGTGCGCTGTTTTGAAATTCCCCTTGTGATCTCCGAAAACAGCGTGGATAAAAGAATGCGACTAATTATTCGCGTTTGTCAACGTGCCGAATTTCGAATGTATTGTGGACAGCATGCGGCGCTTGGGACGGGCGAACGAGGGCATCGGGACGTGAAGCGCAATCTCAGCCGCGAAACCAGGATGGCGCTCGAGCCGCGCAAGCAGCCGCGGCAAGAGCGGTCGAGCAAGGTGGTCGACCGGATTCTCGACGCGGCGCTGACTCTGACGCGCGAGCAAGGAACCAAGACGCCGACAACGCTCGCCATTGCGCAGCGCGCGGGCCTGTCGGTCGGGTCGGTCTACCAGTACTTTCCCAACAAGGAAGCCATTCTTCTCGACCTCGCGCGGCGCTGGCTATCATCCTTTCCCGAGGTGATCGCCAGGCGCATCAAGGTCGCGCCGCCCACCAACCGCGACGAGTTTCGCCAGGAAGTGCGCAAGCTCTTCATCGATACCTCCAGGATATATCTCGAAAACGCCAACCTGATGCCGGTGATCGAGGCCATCTCCGGCAATGCCGACCTCAGGCCGATCCAGGACGAATATGACGAGCAGATCATCGCGCTCTACGCCGCGTGGCTGCAGCATGTGAACCCGGCCCTTGAAGACAGGATCGCCAGCCGGCTCGGCGTGCTGATGATGGATGTCGGGCACGCCTGCCGGCTTGTGGGACTGAAACGAGACCGCAAGACATACGACCTCATCGAGGACGATGTGGAAAGAATGTGGCTCGCTCTGGTGACCCCCTATCTCAACCTTGACTGATTTCACTTCGAGAGGAATTTTATGAAGACTGTCTATTCGCCGCTTCATGCTGGCCATGCCGGCCAGATGGAACTGGTCACATCAGCCATCGTTCCAGGTTTCGAAAAACCGTCGCGGGCCGAATTCATCAAGGCGCGGGTCGAGAGCGAGAAGCTTGGACCGATCGTCGGACCGGTCGAGCATGATCTCGCCGCCGCCAAGCGTATCCATAAAGCCGATTACATCGACTTCCTGCCGACGGTGTGGCCGCGATGGACCGCCGAGGGCCACAATGGCACGGCCATGCCTTTCACCTGGCCGACACGTGGCCTGCGCGGCGACGTGCCGCCCAAGCGCGTCGATGCTCTGCTCGGCTACTATTCCTTCGACGCCGGAGCCACCTTCGTCGAAGGCACCTGGACCGCCATCAAATCGTCCTATGACGTGGCGCTGACAGCGGCTGCCCTGGTCAAGGGCGGCGAACGGTCGGCCTTCGCGCTCTGCCGCCCGCCCGGCCATCACGCCGGCGCCGGTTTCATGGGCGGCTACTGCTACATCAACAACGCGGCGGTGGCAGCGCAGTGGTTCCGCGACCAGGGCGCCAAACGCGTTTCGATCCTCGACGTCGACTATCACCACGGCAATGGCACGCAGGAGATCTTCTACGAGCGCGCCGACGTGCAGGTCCTCAATCTGCATGGCGATCCGATGGTCGAATACCCCTTCTTTCTCGGCCATGCCGACGAACGCGGCGCCGACGCCGGCGAAGGTTTCAACATCAATTATCCCATGCCCTTCGGCACCGACTGGGACGCCTGGAACGCCTCGCTGGAAGATGCCTGCGCCAGGCTCGCGGCTTACGCGCCTGACATCGTCATCGTCTCGCTCGGCGTCGACACCTTCGAGAAGGACCCGATCAGCCAGTTCAAGCTGAAGAGCCCGGACTATCCGAAGATCGGCCGCCGCATCGCCAAGCTCGGCCTGCCGACGCTGTTCGTCATGGAAGGCGGTTACGCCGTCGAGGAAATCGGCATCAACGCCGTGGGCGTGCTGACCGGCTTCGAGGACAAGTAGGAGTGGGGGGCGGCCACAGCCGCCCCCGGAACTCCACCTAGACAGCTGCGCCGGTGGTCGGCGCGGCCGCTGGAACGACTGGCTTTCGCGACCGGCCGATCCTGTAGACGATCACCGCCGCGATCAGGCCGGCGGCCAGGATCCCTACCGCCAGCAGCGGCCGGTACCAGAACCAGGCGATGGCGATCGTCGTCGTGCCGACCAGGATCGCCAGGACGAAGGCGATAATGCCGGTTCCCATCCGCGCCATGCTGCCGAGGAAGGGTATGACGTCGAGGATCACCCCGATCGGGCTGAGGAACAGCGCAAAGCCGATGGTCAGCAAAAGCAGGCCGGCGCCGCGTAGCAGCCAGGTGATCAGCGTGTTGGCGCTTACAGCGTCGGCGAACATCTTTTCGGCCGGCACGTTGCCGGTATCCACCATCAGCAACGCATCGCCCGCTTGCGTCTGGTATGGCTCGAACCGGCTGCCGGCCTGACGCGCGACGATGCTGACCACGCCAAGCGGCGCCAGTTCGTAGCCGATGCGGTAGTCGCCCAGAGCAGGTGTTGTGTTGTCATTGCCGAGATAGATCCTGCCATCGACGATGCTGAGCGGCTTCGTCCCGGTATAGGCGGCCTTTATCGCCGCCGACTGATCGGCCGACAGCGAATAGTCCTTGTCGCCCTCGATGCGATCCAGCACCGGCGTATCCAGATCGAAGGCGACAAGCTTGCCCTGCGGGATCTGGAAAGTGCGGCTGTGGATCGCCATGGACGGATTCTGATGGCCGTCCGGCTTCTTGAAATCGGACGAGTCGATCTGGCTGTCGTCCCACACTTTCGAATAACTGTAGGTCGTCACCGTCTCTTCACCGCCGCCGAGCTTTTTCGTCGTCTCCGACTTGGACTCTTCCTTCCACTGATACATCTCGACGCTGCGCGACAGCCGCAATCCTTGCGCCGCGATGCCAAAATCCGGATCGGCGAGACCGCTGTCCGCTGTCACCGGTCCGCTGACATGGACCAGCTTGCCGTCATTGGCGGCATCGACGCTGTCGGCGCCGACCGAAACCACCGCGCCCGACCCTTCGGCCAGCGAGCGCGCCGTCTGCACGGCGCGGCCCTCGTTCCAGAACAGCCCGATCACCATCAGCACGATCAGGATGAGGCCGAAGATGACCCCGCCCACCGCACGCTTGATCCGTCCGAACCACGAGACGGATGTGACTTCTTGAAATGAATCGCTCATCGTTTCCCCCGAAACAAAGTTACCCAAAATTTCAACGCGACCGGCGGCCGCGCGCCGAACTGACTAGTCTGCGTGGATCTGCGCGCCGCAATCCCGGTCGCCTGCGCAAGAGTGCACCGCCCGCGTCGTGCCGCCATCGCCGACCCGCCACGGTGAAGCCGACAGCGGCGCCTGCCGCTTGTTGCCAAGAAGATCGAGTGCCCGCATCGCGGTCTGCTCCGCCGTCTCTTCCCGTTTGACGACCAGCACATCCTTAAGGCCGACCGCGGCAAGCTGCGGCATCACCACATCCGGGTCGCCCGCCACCACGATCAGCGACGGATCCAGCGACGACAAGGCCAATGCCTGTTTCTGCACGGCGTCGAGCGTAAGTTTAGTGCGCGCGGCCATGCGGCCTTGCTGGTCCTCCAGCGTCGAGCCGCTGCCGACCGCAGCAATCAGCGAAGAGAACAGGCCGGCCGAGGTCTCGGCCGATCCAGCCAGCGCCCGGCGATAGACGGTCACCGTACGGTCGACCTCATCCTGCGCCACCGGCAAGGTGGTCAGGCCGGCAAAGCCCTTCAGTATCTCAGTGATCGCCGGACCGGTGTTAGCGCGCTCGACCGTGGTTGCCACCACCAGTCCCGAACCGGCCTTCATCGGGCTCATCAGATAGCTCGACACGCCATAGGAATAGCCCTTCTCCTCGCGGATCACCGAATTCAGCCGGCTGGAGAAATCGGCGCCGAGCAGGTTGGAGACCGCGGTCGATTCGGCGCGCTCGCTTTCGTCGGTGCCGGGCGCCGGCCGCGCCACGAACAGCGCCGACTGGCTGGCGCCAGGTTCGGGCACCAGCAGCACCTTCTGGCCGCCATCGAAATGCGCTACCGGCGCTTGCTCGACGGCATAGCTGGCGGCGTCGCTTGTCCATGCGCCGAATGACTTTTCCAGGCCGGCTGCAACAGTCGCGACCGGCATCGGGCCGACGCTGTAGAAGGTCACCGCCTTCGGCGTGAACTCCGCCTTGAACGCGTCTCTCGCCTCATCGAGCGAGATCGAGGCCAGCGCCTTTGCCGACCAGTCGACCGACGCCTTGCCCGGCACCTGCGGGATCAGCGCTGCCTTCGCCACGCGGCCGGCAACGCCGGGCAGATCGGCCTCGCGGCCATTCAGCCAGTCGATCGTCTGCGCCATCAGCACCGTCCATTCGGTCTTATCGAAACGCGGCTTCAGCACCGCGTCGGCAAGCAGGCCGAGACCCTGGTCGAGCTTTTCCGGCGGCACGCCCAGCGTCATCGTCGTGGTTAGTGCGCCGGCCTGGTAGCCGACGCCGGCGCCGATGTCGCTGGCGGCCTTGGCGAAGTCAGCCGAGCCGCGATCCCCGGCTCCGCCCGTCGCCATGCTTGCGGCAAGCTCCAGCAGCCCCTCCTTGCCTTCCGGCACGCTGTTCCAGCCGCCCTGGGCAATGGCCGCGACATAGAGCATCGGCGCTTCCGGCATCGTGTAGTGGACGAGCTTGATGCCGTTCGACAGCGTCGCCGTTTCTTTTGCGGGCAAGGTCGCCGAAGGCGCCTCGCCGGCCGCATGCTTTGGAATATCGATCGCTGCCCGCTCCGGTGCGGTGAACGGTTGCGGCGTGCCGGACGAGCCGATCAGAGCGTCGGGATAGCCCCCACGCGGACCGGGCTTCAGCACCAGCACGCTGGCATCTTCCGGTTTCAACAGCCGCTTCATCGTCGCTTCGATATCGGCGATGCTGACATTCTTGACCCTGGGATCGTCGACCAGCGCACTCTGCGCATCGCCGAGCACGTCGGCATAGTAGGAGACGGTGCCGGCGCGATCCTTCAGCCCTTCATTGCCGAGCCGCGCGGCCTGCAGCAAGCCGGTACGCGCGCGTTCGACATCGGCCGGATCGAGCGGTGTCTTGAGGAAATCCGCGAACGCCGCTTTCATCGCGCTTTCCAGCGCCTCCGGCTTGACACCTTCCGCCGCGCCCGCCTCGAAGGTGAAGCGGCCGCCGAGCAGCCCGACGGTCCAGTTCGCATTGGCATAGGTGGCGATGCCCAGCTGCGAAACCAAACGGTTGCGCAGGAACCCATATTCGCCATTGCCGAGCAGTTCGGCGGCAATGCTGAGCGCGCCATTGTCGGGCGACTGCGCCACCGGGCCGCTGAAACCGACCACGACGATCGCGCTCGGCACACGATCCTCGAGCACCAGCTTGAGCCGCGCCTGCGTCGGTTCCGGCACCGCCGGCCGCGCCACATCGGCGCCGCGCGGCACCTTGCCAAACGTGTCGGCAATCAGCGCCTTGGTGTCGTCGACTTTGATATCGCCGACCAGCACCAGCACCGCATTGTTGGGCAGATAATAGCTGTTGAAGAAACCTCTGACATCGTCGAGCGTCGCCGCATCGAGGTCGGCGACCGAGCCGATGACCATGCGGCTATAGGGATGCGGCTTCGGGAACAGTCCGGACCAGAAGGCTTCCCAGCCGGAGGCGCCGGCCTTGTCGAGCACGTTCTGGCGCATCTCGTTCTTGACCACGGAGCGCTGCAGGTCGAGCTTGGCCTGCGTCACCGAACGGCCGAGATTGGCCATGCGGTCGGCCTCCAGCGACAGGATCATCGGCAGCGACGACGACAGCCCGTCGACGTAATAAACCGTGCCGTCCTCGGTGGTCCAGGCATTGATCTCGTTGCCGAGCGCTGCATGCGCGCCAAACACGTTCGGCCAGGCCGGCGTGCCGGAAAACATCAGATGCTCGAACAGGTGCGCAAAGCCCGAGCGTCCCGCGGGCTCATTCATCGATCCGACGCGGTAGCGCAGGTTCATCACCACCTTCGGCGCACGATGGTCCGGCACCAGCACCACCTGCAGCCCGTTGTCGAGCGCATAGGTGACGATCGGCTCGGCCTTGGCGGGCGCTGCCGCGCCGGCAAAAACCGCAAGCACCACCACCGTGAACGCCAGGAAAACCTGCTTCATCACTACCCCCGATGCTGATGGCCGCGAAGCAAGCGCGCCCAAATCCGCCTTTTACGACCGAAGGGATGCCCACCCCTGCCGGTCGCCGAGAACCTATCGGAATCGATCGGCCCTCGATACGGCAGTGTCGCAACACCCTCTGTCTTTTTCGTGTCAGCGTTTCGGGTCGTTCGAGGCAGGAAAAGCCCACGAAAGCCGGCTCTGAGTCGCCTGAGTCCAAAAAAAACGATTTTGTCAAATCGCGTTTGATGTCGGATTCATCTGCGGGTAGATTAGACCCGAATCAGCCGGTCCTGGGGGGCGCGGCGACCACCCAAAGTCTCAAGTTCCGGCCTCTGACCGGCACCAGACGCGGACGGCTTCGCGTTCCCTGATGGATTCGGCGATCGGCGCGACCGCCGCGCCCGTGTGAGTGCTTCGTAAACGTAATGCGTCTTCAAGTTCGGCCGCTGGTGACCCCAGCATCCGGGCTCAAGAAAAGATTCCGGCCATGACATACAACCAAAGCATCCAATGAGCAGCTCCGCCGCGCTTCTCCAATCCGACACATTAGGCTCGCGCCTCGCGTCCCGCGGCGATCTCACCTCCTTTTTCATGCAGCTTGCCGCCGAGATCGGCGCCGACAGCTACATGCTCGTCGCCATCGTCCACGACCAGGACCGCAACGACGCCCGCATCGTCTCCTCCAACTGGATTTTCGACGCCATCGAGCTCATCGGCAAGCGGCTGATCGCTGGCCTTGCCCAGGGGCCGCTGACTGTAGCACCCGGCATCCGCCCGAAGCCGTTGGTGGCCGCCGAAGCACCCGACACCGACGGTCTGGTCACCGGCGAGGAGGCCCGCCTGCTCGACGCGCTTGGCCATGCCGAAGTCTATTCGCTGCGGCTCAATGTCGGACGCCAGCGGCTGTTCGCCTTGTTCTCAGCGGCGGAGGCCGGCAAGATCGACCAGCCGGCGCTGATGAAGGCCCAGCTGAAGTGCTGCTATGCGCTGTCCGCCATTCCGCAATTGGTCGCCGCCGCCGCCATGCAGGACCCGCTGTCCGACCGCGAGCGCGAGTGCCTGTTCTGGGTGTCGGAAGGCAAGACCACCGATGAGGTCGCGGTCATCCTCGGGGTCTCGTCCAACACCGTCAACAGCTACATCACCCACGCCATCCAGAAATTCGCGGCCTCAAACCGTGCGATGGCCATCGCCACGGCGATCAGGAGCGGCATCATTTGAAACACGCTGACATCAAGGCGGCTGCCGAAGCCCTTTTCAACGAGCAGCGCAATCCGTTCGGCGCCTTCTCCATCGGCTCCGAGACGCACCACGCCGTCAGCATCCCGGACGCGGTGCGCCGCTGCCGCTGGATCGCCGTCGACATCAACGCGTCGGCCTTCGGCCTCTACTTCGTCAGCCCTTCGCCGGAACGCGCGCGCCTGGTGCCGAGCTTCGATTCCGACTATCCCGCCACCGCGGTGACAACCAAGTTCATCGCCGGCGCCAATGGCGAGGAGATGGTGCGCCACAGCGGCGCCTCGACAGCGCCGCGTTGGTGGGCCGATGACGGCATCGCCGGCTCGGACGCCGTCTTCCAGAACCTTGCCTGGGCGGAGCGCACGGCGGCGCTGGCGCCGGGCACCAACGGCATTGCCTTCCCCGTCCATGCCGATCGCGGCCATTGCGGGTTGGTGGTGTTCCTCGGCTCGACGATCGCTCTGCCGGAGGACACGCTCTACGAAATCCACGCCCGCTGTTTCTCGCTGTTCGCCGCCGTTGCCCGCATTCGTCCCAACGACGCCAGCCGGATGCGCTCGATCTCCAAGCGCGAACTGGAGTGCCTGAAGCTGACCGCCAACGGCAACACCAGCGAAGAGATCGCCAGGCTGCTGAAGCTGTCCGTCCACACCGCCAACCAGTATCTCACCCAGTCCACGCAGAAGCTCAACGCGGTCAACCGCAACCAGGCGGTGGCCAAGGCGCTGCGGCTGGGGCTGATCGAGTGATCCAAGGACCAAGGCTGTCGTCTCGGAACGAAGTGTCTGAATCAAAAATCGTCAGGCCGCTGGCGAAAATGGTGATTTCGAGAACCGGAGCGGAGCGTACATGAAGGTACGCGAGCACCGGAAGCGCAGAAAGTGCCATTTGCAGCCCGGCATGGCGACTTTTGGATCAGACACTCAGCGATAGGCGAGCGGCTCGGTCCTCCGGATGCGCGCCTCTTCGATCACGGTCTCCAGCAGGACCGTGTTGTGCTCCGGGTCTTCGCCGGGCTTCTCGAACGATACATAGTTGACGGCGACCGAAGACCTCTCCTCGCTCAGCGTCAGCTGGAAATAGACGGTGACGCCAGGCGGCCTGAGCTCCAGATCAAGCACGATGCGCGGGCTGCCGCTCCAGTCGACATGCGCTTCGCCGCCATGACCAAGCCTGAGCGTGCCCGGCAGGAAGAACAGTTCAACCGCCGAATCCACCAGGTCCGACAAGCAAGCGAAATGCTCGAGCCGGATAAAGGCGATGTAGTCGGCGACATCGATCAGCCGCAACTCGTCCACCACTGGCTCGATGGCCTTGGCAACGATGAGTTCACGGGATTTTGCGTGCGGTTGGCGGTTCATGAAATTTGTCTCCGCTCAGCCTTTTTCGAGTAGACGATCCGCACCAGTTCGGCGACGGCCTGGTAGAATTGCGACGGGATCACGCTATCAACCGAAACTTGCTTGTACATGGAGCGGGCGAGCGCCACGTCCTCGAAGATCGGGATGTTATGCTCCTTGGCGATCTCGCGAATCTTGAGCGCCACCAGGTCCTGGCCCTTGGCCAGCACCAGCGGTGCCGAATCCTCGTCGCGGACATATTTGAGCGCGATGGAAAAGTGCGTCGGATTGGCGATGATCAGCGTCGCGCGCGGCACGGCTGTCATCATCCGCTTGCGCGCCCGGTCGCGCGCCAGCGAGCGCAGCCGCGACTTGATGATCGGGTCACCCTCGGACTGCTTGAACTCGTCCTTGACCTCCTGCTTGGTCATGCGCAGATCCTGCTTCCAGTGGAAGCGCGACCAGACGACGTCGACAGCTGCAATCAGCCCCATGACGAAGACGATCGCCACCAATATGTCGACGGTGATGCTTTTGATGACGAGGCCGAAAGCGACGGGGTTGGTGATCATGCCGGCCAGGAGCTGGCGGTAGTCCTGCGACAGCGTGAAGTAGAGCACGATGCTGGCGAAGCCGAGCTTGCCCAGCGATTTCAGGAATTCGACCCAGCCCTGAATACCGAACGTCCTGGTCCAGCCCTTGGCTATCGAGATCCGTGACAGTTGCGGCCTGATCCGCTCGCCGACGAATTGCGGCATGTTCTGCAGCACCGAGGCGCCGATGCCGGCCACCACCAGCAGCACCAGCAGGCTGACGACGGCACGGCCGATCTCCATCATCACGGTCTTGTAGAGCGCGATGACGTCGGTCTCAGTGTCCATCGGCCATGCCTCGGGTTTTTCCAGGAACATGGACAGGAACATGCCGAGATCGACGACGGCATCCTTGGCGTAGAAGACGGTGAACACCAGTATGGCGATGAAGGACGCCAGGAGTGCGGCTTCCCGCGAATGGGGCAACTTGCCCTGTTCGATGGTGTCGCGGATTTTCTTTTCTGTCGCGTCTTCGGTTTTGGAGTCTTTGTCCGCCGCTTCAGCCATTTGAGGTCAGCGCTCTGCTTTAAGCCGCTTCGCTCTGCTGCGACGAGGACGGAAGTTCGAAAGCCCCCTCGCGCGAAAGCCGGATCGTCGCCACCGCAATGGTCTTGCGCGCCGTCATGATGTCGGCAAGCTGGATGCCTTCCGAGCCCTGTCCGAGCTCGGACTCAATCATGCGCCGTGACCGGGCGCCGATCGCCGATAGCACCGATTCCGTCAATCCGGGCGCAGCACCGCGCAGCGCCAGCGTGATCAGTTCGGTCGACAGCCCGTCGAACAGAAGCACCCTCGCCTTCTGCGTCAACAGCGGCAGATCGTCGAAGGCGAACAGCCTGGAGCGGACGCCGCCGAGATCCGGCGTGCCGGCCTCTTCCAGATCCTGCATGACCTCTTCCAGCTGCGGCTTGTCCATCTCGTTGAGCACGCTGGCGACGCGCGCCTGTCCAGCCGATATGTCCTTGGTCGCCGTCTGCGCCAGCACGCTGGCGCGCAGCTGGTTCTCGATGATCCTGGTGGCCGCGTCGGGAATCGTTGCCATCGACACCATGCGCTTGATGATTTCGCTGCGCATCGGCTTTTCCATGGTCAGCAGAATGTTGGCCGCCGTTTGCGGCGCTAGCTTCGACAGCACCACGGCCGCTGTCTGCGGATGTTCGCCGGCAAGGAACGTACCCAGACGCGTCGGTTCGAGCTTTTCCAGTTCCGGCCAGATCGGCGGCGGTCCTTCCGGCGCAACCTCGAAGCGCTTGTCGCCCATGATGGCGCTCATCTCTTCGGGCGACAGCGATTCATTGAGGATGGTGTCCATCCGGTCGGCGGAATCGAGCAGGCCGGCGCCCTCGGTGAATTCGGCCTCGAATTCGGCGACGATGCGTTCGAGATCGCTCTGCGGAATGGTGCGCAACAGACGCGCCCCTTCGATCAGCGCCTTCAGCTCTTCCTGCTTGAAGAATTTCAGCAACCGGCTGGCCGACGGCTTGCCCATCGCCACCAGGATGGCGGCGGCCTTTTGCGGGCGCGTGAGCGTCACCGGCGTCGTCATGGCATCCGCTCCTGCTGAGACCGCATATCGTCTATCCCTTTGAAGCAATTCCAGGAAAAGTGTGTGCGGCTTTTCCGTCCGGAATTGCGTAAAAACAAATACTCTATGCGCTCCTGGTGGCAGCGATGATTTCGGTCAGCCGGATGCCGAAGCGCGACGGATCGCTTTCCAGCACGGTGATTTCGCCGCGCGCGATCTTGCGGCCATTGACCACCACATCGACCGGTTCGCCGATGCGCCGGTTGAGCGCCACCGTCGAGCCCTTCTGCAGCGCCATCAGGTCCGACACCGGCATTTCCGTGCTGCCGAGGATGATCTGCACGTCGACCGGGATGCTCATGATGATGTTCGGATTGGTGCCGGACATGGCGGCCCGCAAGCCGGCGTCGGGGCGCTTTTCCTCCTCCTGGAGGACGCCGCGCAATTCCTCGATGGCGCGGTCGAGCTGTTCGTCCGGCTGGTCGATATTGGCTTCCACCTTGGTCTTGGCCATACGTCGTCTCCAAATGCTTGGGTTTGCCCGGCGTCAGCCCGGCATAAGCCCATCGATAAAATCCTGACCGGCATCGTAAGGGTGCCTGATCCGGACGGTGTAATTCTGCCCGAGTTTGCCGAACTCGCAGACGAACAAAGTCTTGTCGCGCGCGCTCAGCTTTGCATGCGACTGTGCCGTTTCCTCGAATTCGATGACCTGGCCAGGCTCGAAGCCGGCGAGGTCGCCGAGCGTCAGGCGTGCCAACGGCATGGTCGCTTCGAGCGTCACCGTCGAGCGCATCACCTCTTCCGAAAAGCGTGCCCGCCAGTCGGAGGTCGTGCCTTCGCTGTCATGGGCATCGGCGATACCGCGGGTCGCAAGCAGGATGCGTTGCGGGATCATCACCGTGACCGTGCCGCTGTCGGTCGGCGTCGAGATGCCGAACACGATGCGCACTGCTGCGCCATCGCGCAGCACGCGGCGCCTGGCTTCGTTGCCCGAAAGCGCCCGCGGCACCGGCAGCCGCAATTCGAGCGAGCGGCGGCCCGATCCGTTCAGCGCCTGCGCAACCTCCTGGAACACCGTCGTCGCCACATCCGTCTCGATCTGCGACAGCTCGCGCTCGATCGGCGCAACCGGCTGATCCGGATCGCCACCGAACAGCGCGCAGACCATGACTGCGATCGCTGGTGCATCGATCACCAGTGTCATCGCATCGGAAGAGGTCGGCGATGGGATGATGGTCATGGCAAAGCTGTCGCCGGCATGCACGCGCGCATCCGGCACGCGGCTGACCTCGACGGCGCGCAGGTCGACCGTCACCGGTGCGCCGAGTTCGCCGGCCAGGCTCTTCTGCAGCAGCGGCAGCGCGCGCTCACCCATCGAGCGCCCGGTGCCGATGACGTGAGCGGCCTCGCCGCTGTCACCGACCAGACGCTCGATGATCAGCGAGCGGGCTTGCGAGGGGCTGCCAGGACTTGTCATGACGGCGTGCGGTCCTGTCTGTCGTCATGCATGGCTCAGGCCGCTTTCTTCTCGGCGGAGGCAGTGTTCATCGTGCTCTGCTCGACGGCGTCGATCGTCGGCCGCTCATAGGACGAGATGGTCTTGCGGCCGAACTCGATCGCCACCTGCGGCAGGGCGCCGTTCATGTAGGCGAGCAGCGTCTGCTTGACGATGATGTAGAGGCGGTTCTTCTTCTCGCGCACCGTCTTGATCTTGGTGGCGACAGGCCCGACCACGGCGTAGGACAGGAAGATGCCGAGAAAGGTTCCAACAAGGGCGGCGCCGATCAGGCCGCCGAGGATTTCCGGCGACTGGTCGAGCGCGCCCATCGCCTTGACCACGCCGAGCACGGCGGCGACGATGCCGAGCGCCGGCAGGCCGTCGCCCACTGCGACGAGCGCGTGATAGGCCTTCATCTTGTCGGACTTGATGGTCTGGATTTCCTCATCCATCAGCGCCTCGATCTCATGCGAGCGGGCATTGCCGATGATGATGATGCGGCAGTAGTCGCAGATGAAATTCGTCAGATCGTGATTTTTCAGCACGGTCGGGAATGCCTGGAAGATCGCCGATTCCTCGGGGTTGTCGATATGCGCCTCGACCTCGCTGCGCGACTTCGAGCGCAATTCGCGCATCAGGCTGTGCAGGACGCCCAGCGTCTCCAGATAGTCGCGCTCCTTCGGCACCGCCTGCTTGAAGGCTTCGAGGATGCCCTTGCCGGTGTCCTTGACCGTCTTCATCGGATTGGCGACGAGGAAGGTGCCGAGTGCGGCGCCGCAGATGACCACCGCTTCCCAGGGCTGCATCAGCACATGCAGATGGCCGCCCATGGCCATGAAGCCGCCGAGAACACAGCCGAGCGTCACCACAAGTCCGATCAGAATGCCCACGCCAGATCCTTCCACATCACGTCAGGCCTAACCGATAGCCCTCGTGCCTTGTGTGAGGCTTGAATCACGCATGGTGAGGCGATTCAGCCTCGCGCAAGCAACCCGGCATACTCTGCCGTTTGAAGCTGCGACCGGAGGCATGTCGTGTTGAGCACTTTTACCAGCTACCAGCTCATCGCCAGGGATATTCCCAAGGCGATCGACCGCATCGAGGCGGACCCGATCACCAAGCGCGACACCGACTACTATCTGGCCAACATCGGCAGCGTGAAATCGATCGACGATTTCGTCAAAAACACCCGTCTGTTCACCTATGCCATGAAGGCCTTTGGCCTTGGCGACATGGCCTACGCCAAGGCCTTCATGGTCAAAGCCCTGAAGGAAGGCGTCTCCGACTCCGATAGCTTCGCCAACAAATTGACCGACAAGCGCTACGCGGAATTCGTCTCGGCCTTCAATTTCGCAGCGCTGGGTTCGGATGCCACCAGCTACAATCCCGCGCAGCAAGGCGTGACCAAGAACTATACGGCCCAGATTGGGCTCGGCGCCTTGCAGAACGGGTTCGACTACTACAAGGGCGAAACCTCCTACTTCATTAGCAACATCTCCAACGTCAAATCGATCGACGATTTGATGGGCAACGATCGCCTGCTCACCTATGCGATGGCCGCATTCGGCCTCGATGCAGACGCCGAAGCGCCTGCGACCGTCCGCGCCATGCTGGAAGGCGGCGTCACCGACCCGAACAGCCCCGCAAACACGTCGACCAACAAGGGCTATGCGGCCTTCGTCGCCGCCTTCGACTTCGCCCAATATGGCGACCAGGCGACAGCACGCGACGCCGTCCAGCAAGCGGTTCCCAAAGCCATCATGGCCGGAACCGGGCTGGTGCTGGTCAAGCCGACCGCGCAATACATCAAGGGCGAGGCCGACTACTACGCGGCCAACATCTCCAAGGTGAAGTCGATCGAAGACCTCTTGAAGGACAAGCGCCTGCTGACCTTCGCCATGGCTGCCTATGGGCTGGATGCATCGACCCAGACGGCCAGGCAGATCCGCACGATGGTCAACGGCGGCGTCACCGATCCGTTCAGCCCCGCAAACCAGTTGACCGACAAGAGCTACGCCAACTTCGTCAGCGCCTTCGACTTCGCCCAATATGGCGACCAGACGACCACGCGCGACGCCGTGCTGAAGACCACGCCGAAGCTTTATACGACCGAGTCCAGTCTTGGCCTGATCAAGCCGAATGCCGACGCCGTCCAGGCCGAGACCAGCTACTACCTCGCCAACATCACCAAGGTGAAGTCGATCGACGACCTGATGGCCGACAGCCGCCTCTACAACTATGCGCTGTCCGCAAGTGGGCTCGATCCGGCAACCACCAACAAGGATCTCGTCCGCGATGTCCTGGAGGGTGGCGTGCGCGATCCCGCCAGCATTGCCAACAAGCTCTCCAACAAGGCCTATGCCAGGCTCGCCACCTCGCTGAATTTCGAGGCTTACGGCGAAGCCGCAACGACACGCAGTCCGTCGCAGCAGCCGGTCATCGACAAATACATGCGCCAGACACTGGAGGAAGATGCCGGCAAGACCAATGAGGGCGTGCGGCTGGCACTCTATTTCGAGCGCAAGGCGCCGACCATCACCAACTGGTACGACGTGCTGGCCGACACCGCCTTGGCCAGCGTGGTGCGCACCGCGATCGGCCTGCCCGATTCCTTCGCCACCGCCGACATCGACAAGCAGGCGCAGGCCTTCGAGGCCAAGCTCGACCTGACCGATTTCACCGATCCGGCCAAGCTCGACAAATTCCTGACCCGCTTCACCAGCCTGTGGGAAATCAATCATCCGACCTCGACGGCATCGACATCGGTCGGCGTGCTGTTTGCCCAACCGACCACCGTCGGTATCTCGACCGATCTGATGATGGCCATGCAGAAACTGAAATTCTGAGAGCACCATGCAGGACAGTCTTTACGTCGCCCTTTCCTCGCAGATCGCGCTCGAGCGCCGTCTCGACACCATCGCCGACAATGTCGCCAACGCCTCGACCATCGGCTTTCGCGCCACCGGCGTGAAGTTCGAGGATGTCGTCTCCGGCAGCGGCCCCAAATCCGTATCCTTCGCCTCCTCCGGCAAAACCTATTTGTCCGGCGCGCATGGCGCGATGACGCAGACCGGCAATCCGTTCGACTTCGCCGTCCAGGGCGATGCCTGGTTCGGCATCGACACGCCGGCCGGCACCGTGATGACGCGCGACGGACGTTTTTCGATGAACGAGAACGGCGAGTTGATGTCGCTCGAGGGCCATCCGGTGCTCGATGCCGGCGGTGCGCCGATCCAGCTCGACCCGCGCGACGGCCCACCCAAGGCGGGCGCCGACGGTTCGCTACGCCAGGGCGACAAGCTCGTCGGCGCCATTGGCCTGTTCAATTTCGACCCAGGCCCGAATTTCGTGCGCTACGGCAATTCGGGCATCGTTCCCTCACGCGCGCCGGAGCCGGTCACCGACCGCTCCGATCTCGGCGTCGCGCAAGGCTTTGTCGAGGAATCCAACGTCAATCCGGTGCTCGAGATGACGCGCCTGATCATGGTTCAGCGCGCCTTCGAGAACACGGCGGCGCTGATGCGCCAGACCGACGCGTCGACCGACGACGCCATCAAGACGCTCGGCTCCAAGTCGTAGCGCATGTCGAGCCCGCAATCATCGATACGTGCGCTTGAACGGCAGCCGGAAGCAGCACCGGAAAACCGGCTGGCTGCGCTGGAGCGGATCTGGCACCGGTTCGACGATACCGAAACGCTGCTGCGGCGCGGCGGCCGCGTCGCCGAGGTTTCGCCGACGCACTACAAGGTGCGCGGCCTGTCCGAAGTCGCGAGGCTCGGTGACCTCGTCGAGCAGCGCGGCCAGGCCGGCACGCGCCGTGGCGAGATCGTCAGGATCGGCCGCGACGAGGTCGTCATCGCGCCTTTCGAACGCAGCGCCGATGCCGGCATCGGCGACGCCGTGTTTCGCCGCGGACCACTGGTGGTGACGCCGCACGCCTCGTGGCGCGGCCGCGCCATCGACGCGCTGACCCGCGTCATCGATGGCGGTCCGCCGCTGATCAGGAACGGCGAAGCTGCAAGCGGCGACGGCACCACGCCCGGCGCCATGGCGCGGCAACGCGTCGGCACCGCCTTCACGACCGGGGTCAAGGTCATCGACATCTTCACGCCGCTTTGCTTCGGCCAGCGCCTCGGCGTTTTCGCCGGATCCGGCGTCGGCAAGTCGACGCTGCTTGCCATGCTGGCCGGCGCCCATGCTTTCGATACCGTGGTGGTGGCGCTGATCGGCGAACGCGGCCGCGAGGTGCGCGAATTCCTCGAAGACACGATCGGTGCGCAAAGCATGGCCAAGACGGTCGCCGTCGTGGCCACCAGCGACGAGAGCGCCATGATGCGGCGGCGTGCGCCCGACACCGCCATGCGCGTCGCCGAACATTTTCGCGACCAAGGCCACCGCGTGCTTCTGGTGCTGGATTCGATCACCCGCTTTGCCCATGCGCTGCGCGAAGTCGCGACCGGCACCGGCGAGCCACCGGTGGCGCGCGGCTATCCCGCTTCCGTTTTCACCGACCTGCCCAAGCTGCTCGAGCGTGCCGGACCGGGCGCTGAAGGCCCCGGCGCCAAAGGCCAGGGATCGATCACCGCCATCATCTCGGTGCTGGTCGACGGCGACGACCACAACGACCCGGTCGCCGATTCGGTGCGCGGCATTCTCGATGGCCACGTCGTGCTCGACCGCGCCATTGCCGAGCAGGGCCGCTATCCGCCGGTCAATCCGCTGTCGTCGATCTCGCGCCTTGCCGACAAGGCATGGAGCCCCGAGCAGCGCATGCTGGTGACGAGGCTGAAGTCGATGATTTCGCGCTTCGAGGACACGCGCGACATCCGCCTGCTCGGCGCCTATCAAGGCGGCGCCGATGCCGAGCTCGACATTGCGGTGCGCCAGGTGCCGCTGATCTATGAGGCGCTGACGCAGTCACCAAAGGACCGCGCCTCGAACGACGCATTCTCCGACCTCGCCCGTCATCTGAAAGGCAAGCAAAGTGTCGATGCTGGAGACTGAGCGCCAATACACCGAGCGGCTTTTGCGCGAGATGCTGGCCGAGGCCACCGCCGCCGAGGAAGCCAGGGCTAACGAAGCACGGGCTGCCAAGGCGAAAGCTGAACGCGCCAAGGCAGCTAAAACCGAGGCCGCATTGGCCAGGGCGGCCAAGCCACCTTTGCCGAGACTGGTCCAGCCTGCGTTGCGCAGCGTGCCCGAACCTGCCTTGCTCGGCTCGCCTGAGGCTGCCTTGCCGAGCGTAGCCAACCTTGCCTTGCCAGGCATGGGTGAGCCATCCACACCCAGCGCGTTCAGGCTTGCCCTGGTCGGTGCACCGAATGCTGCCTTGCGCGGTATGTCCAGGCTTGCATCGGGCAGCGCGAAGCTTATATCGAGCAGCGCGTCCAAGGCGGCGTCGCGCAAAGCGGCCAGAGTAGCGGCGCGCAAAGCAGCCAAGTCTGCCTCGCGCAAAATGGCAAAGCCTGCACCAACCGACGAAGCCAAGCCGGCGTCGCTCAGGGCAGTCGAACCTGCATTGCGCGATGTCGGCAAGCCTGCCTTCCCGGAGGTGGCCAGACCTGCTCCTCCCGCTTTCGCCAAGCCCCCACTAGCCAAGGCTCCGCATGCCGAACTCAACGAGGCGATCGCGGCCAGCCGTGACTCGCTGCTCGACGGGCTCTTTCCCGACGTCGACTGGCCGCAGCCGCCAAGGGCGCAGTTTCCCAGGCTGAAAAAGAAGGATGACCGCCGCAGCGACATCGTCTTCGCCGCGCTCGGCATCACGCTCGGCCTGATCTGCGCGCTGTTCCCCTGGTATATCTTCTTCAACCAGGACCAGTTCGGCGTCCAGGCGATCAAGTTCGGCGGCAGCGGCACCAATGCCGGTCGCGTCAGCGGTGGCTCGCAGATGGAAAATTCCGGCCAGCCGCTGACCGCAAACGATGTACCCGATGTCGACCTGTTCGCCACCGGCACGCTGCAGCACCCCGACGACAAGACCCAGCCTCCCGTGGCCGACGAGCAGCCCTTTCCGGGCGATCCCAAATTCCGCATGGTTCATGTCGCCAATGGCCGCGCCATGATCGAGGACGATGCCGGCCTGTGGATCGTCCAGCGCGGCTCGAAGCTGCCTGATGCCAGCACCGTCTCGTCGATCGAGCAGCGCGGCGGCAAATGGGTCATGGTCACCAGCACCGACCAGGTGATCGAACTCTCCAAATAATCGCACGCTCCAGCTGCGGCACGGGCCGGCCCGCGCAAGGTCCGCGCAAGACTGGCGGCCTAGTCTGGTGCGTACCAGCCTGGAGATCCCCATGGAGCCCGTCAACCTTTTCGATCTTGCAGCCAAGCAGTCGCAATGGCTGTCCGTGCGTCAGTCCGCCATTGCCGGCAACATCGCCAACGTCAACACGCCGGGCTACACCGCCGGCGATGTCGAGCCGTTCGAGAAGGTGCTCGACCGCACCGCGGTATCGCTGACGGCCACCCAGGCCGGGCACCTCGGCACCGCCGCCACCAATGCCGGCTTCACGGTCAAGCCCGAAGAGACGACCGGCGCCATCATGCCGTCGAAGAACACCGTGGTGGTCGAGAACGAGCTGATGAAGGCCGGCGAGGTCCGCCGCTCCTTCGAGCTCAACACGGCGATCGTCAAGGCCTTCCATTCGATGATGATGATGGCGGTTAAGACCTGACCATGGACGCGCTCACCGCAGCCCTCAAGATCGCCGCATCCGGCCTCGGCGCCCAGTCGGACCGCTTGCGCGTGGTCTCGGAAAACCTTGCCAACGCGCAGTCGACCGGCAACACGCCGGGCGCTGACCCCTATCGCCGCAAGACCATCAGCTTCGTCTCCGAGCTCGACCGTGCCTCGGGCGGCACGATGGTCGAGGTCAACTCCATCGACCGCGATCCCAGCGACTTTCCCGTCGAATTCCAGCCCGGCAACGAGGCCGCCGACGACAAGGGCTACGTCAAGATGCCCAACGTCAACGTGCTGGTCGAGATGGCCGACATGAGCGAAGCCAACCGCTCCTACGAAGCCAACCTTCAGGTCATCAAGCAGGCGCGTGATCTGATCTCCATGACCATCGACCTGATGAGGAACCAGTAATGATCAGCGGCATTGGCGGTATCGGATCGCTTCCACTCAAGCCGGAGATCGGCGGCGCCGACGCCGCGACCGACCTGTTTCAGGGCACCACGGCGCCAATGGCCGGCGGCGAGATCGCCGGCACCTTCGCCGAGGCGCTGAGCCAAGCCGCTTCCAAAACGGTCAACACCTTGCAGAATGCCGAGCAGGTTTCGATCCAGGCGCTCAAGGGCGACGCCGATACCCGCCAGGTCGTCGACGCCGTCATGAGCGCCCAGCAGGCCCTGCAGACCACGATCGCCATTCGCGACAAGGTCGTCTCCGCCTATCTCGAAATCAGCCGTATGGGCATCTGAGGAGACTTGCCGTGAAAGCACTCGCCATTGCAGCGACCGGCATGAACGCCCAGCAGACCAATCTGGAAGTCATCGCCAACAACATCGCCAACATCAACACCACCGGCTACAAGCGCGCGCGCGCCGAATTCTCCGACCTGCTCTACCAGGTCGACCGCTCGCAAGGCGTGCCCAACCGCTCCAATTCCTCGCTGGTGCCGGAAGGCGTGTCGATCGGCCTCGGCGTCAAGACGACGGCGGTGCGCAACGTCCATACACAGGGCGAACTGACCTCGACCGGCAACAGTTTCGACATGGCGCTGACCGGCCGCGGCTGGTTCCAGATCGAGGGCGCCGACGGCGGCACGCTCTACAGCCGCGCCGGCGCCTTCAACACCAACGCCACCGGCCAGCTGGTGACGGTCGACGGCGCCAATGTCATCCCGGCCATCACCGTGCCGGTCGATGCCATCGAAGTCATCGTCAACAAGACCGGCCAGGTCTTTGCCCGCATCGACGGCCAGACCGACCTCCAACTGCTCGGCCAGCTGCAGCTCGCCAACTTCGCCAACGAAGCCGGCCTGGCGCCGCTCGGCGACAATCTGTTCCAGGAAACGCCCGCCTCGGGCCCGGCCAATGTCGGCGTGCCCGGCGATCCCGGCTTCGCCACGGTCCAGCAAGGCTATCTCGAGGCGTCCAACGTCGATCCGGTCAAGGAAATCACCGAACTGATCTCGGCGCAGCGCGCCTATGAGATGAACTCCAAGGTCATCCAGGCCGCGGACGACATGGCCTCGGTCGTGTCCAAGAACATCAGGTAAGGTTTGATGGTCTCTCCGACCTCCCGCTTAGCATTTTGCCGCACCGCGCTGATCCTCGCGCTGGTGGCCGGCGGCGTGCCGGCGTTTGCGCAGGAGAGCGCAGACCAGCAGGCAACGCAGGTCGCCAGCAACCAGGCGGCCGGCGAAGTCGTGTTGATCCCCAATCGGGTCATCTATCCCGGCGAGATGATCGATACCGGCGCCTTGAAGGCGGTGACGCTGCTGCCCGGCAAGCACAGGCCGGATGCGGTTGCCACGCACGCCGAGGAACTCCAGGGCAAGGTCGTCAAGCGCACGCTGCTCCCGGGCCGCTACATTCCGGTCGCCGCCATCCGCGATGCCTGGCTGGTCGAACAGGGCGCCGCCGTACAGGTCTATTTCATCGCCGGCGACCTCACCATTTCGGCCACGGCGGTGTCGCTGCAGCCGGGCGCCGCGGGCGATCTGATCAAGGTCCGCAACACCGACAGCGGCAAGATCTTTTCCGGCACGGTGATGGCCGACGGCACCATCCGGGTCAGCGCATCATGAGACGCGGACCTGCCCTTCTGCTCGCGGCCATTCTCGGCCTGCAGCCGGCGCTGGCCGATGGTCTTACGCCGAAGCAAAAGCGCGATCTCGCCGGCCAGAATGGTGGCGCCTTTGTCGACCCCGAATATGACCCGGCCACAACCAGCCGCATGTTCAGGGTGTCCAACGGCCCAAGCTCGCTGCCGCCCGGCCAGGTCGCATCGCGCATCAAGGACATCGCTCAGCTGCAGGCTTCGCGCGACAACCAGCTCGTCGGCTACGGCCTCGTCATCGGCCTCGCCGGGTCGGGCGACAGCTTGCGCAATTCGCCCTTCACCGAACAGTCGATCCGCGCCATGCTGGAAAATCTCGGCATCGCCACCGAAGGCGGCAGCGCGCGCGCCAAGAACGTCGCCGCCGTCATCGTCACCGCCAACATGCCGCCCTACGTCCAGTCGGGCGCCCGCATCGATATCGACGTCTCCTCGATGGGCGACGCCACCTCGCTTGCCGGCGGCACGCTGGTGATGACGCCGCTGAAGGCGGCCGACGGCGAGATCTACGCTGTCGGGCAAGGCTCGGTGATCGTTTCCGGCTTTACCGCGCAAGGACAGGCCGAGCAGCTGACGCAGGGCGTGCCGACGGCCGGCCGCGTGCCCAACGGCGCCATTGTCGAGCGCACGGTGCGCGCCGAGTTCGAAGACCAGTCGCTGCTCACCTTGCAGCTGCGCAATCCCGATTTCTCCACTGCCGTTCGCATCGCCGACGCCATCAACGGCTACACCTCACAGCGCTTCGGCATGCGCGTTGCGGCCGAGCGCGATGCGCGCACCGTCCAGATCAGGCGGCCGAAGAATGTTTCGGCGGCACGCTTCTATGCCGAGATCGAGAACCTGGTGGTCGAATCCGACACGCCGGCGCGGGTCGTCATCGACGAGCGCACCGGCACCATCGTCATCGGCAACGAAGTCAAGATCTCACGCGTGGCGATCAGCCACGGCACGCTCACCGTGCGCATCACCGAACAGCCGAAAATCGTCCAGCCGGAACCCTTCTCCAAGGGCGTGACGGCTGAAGAACCCTTCACCACCATCGAGGCCACCCGGCCCGACGCCCGTGTCGCCGTGCTCGACGGGCCCAATCTCGAAACGCTGGTGTCCGGCCTCAACCGTCTCGGCGTCAAGCCGGACGGCATCATTGCCATCCTGCAAGGCATCAAGTCGGCCGGCGCTTTGCAGGCCGATCTGGTTCTTCAATAGGCCATGAAGATGATCGATCGCCTTTCCCCAAAACATCGCCGCAACGCAGCCCTGGCAGCCTGCGCCGTCGCCACGCTTCTCGCCGCCACATCGGTCGGTGCTGAAGAACCAGTGCGGCAGGTTCTGCCCGGCGGGCAGCAGCCGGCGGCAGCCCAGCAGCTGGTTCGCGAGAAAGCGCCGGACGAAAGCGAAATCCAGCGCTTCTGCTCCAACATCGCCGATGCCGCCCGCGACCGCCGCTACGCGCTGCAGGCCGAAGAGCTGAAGCAGCTGCAGGCCGGTATCGACCAGCGCATGAAGGCGCTGGACGACAAGCGCGCCGAATACGAGCAATGGCTGAAGCGGCGCGAAGTCTTCCTGGCCCGCGCCGAGGACGGCGTCGTCAAGATTTACGCCGGCATGAAGCCGGACGCCGCCGCCGAGCGCCTGGCCATGGTCACCCCCGATCTCGCCGCCGCCATCCTGATGAAACTCGATTCGCGCAAGGCCGGCGTCATTCTCAACGAAATGGACCAGAAGGCTGCGGCCACGCTCACCGGCATCATGGCCAGCGCGGCCCGAAGGGTAGATCCGTCATGAAGTTGCAGTTGCTCGTCCTGGTCGCGGCTGCATCGCTGTCCGGCTGTGCCATCGACCCGAAGGAGATCGGCAGGGAGCCGGTGATGTCGCCGGTCGGCTCCGGCATTACCGGTAGCGTCAATGCGCCCTATGCATACCCGGAAGAGCCGCGGTCGCCGGTAAAGAAATTCTCGCTCTGGGACGATCGCCAGAGCCGATTGTTCACCGATCCGCGCGCGCTGCGCGATGGCGACATCCTGACCGTCAGGATCAAGCTCAACGACAAGGCCAACTTCAAGAACCAGAACGACCGCAGCCGCACCGCCGCGCGCAAACTCGGCTATGACGTCAAGCTCGGATGGGAAGATGCCAGCACCAGCGGCAAGGGCGACGCCGGCTTGAGTTCCAGCACCGAAACCAACGCCGACGGCGAGATCAAGCGTTCGGAAAACCTCGAGCTCAATGTCGCCGCTGTCGTCACCGAAGTGCTGCCCAACGGCAATCTGATGATCCGCGGCTCGCAGGAGGTGCGCGTCAACTACGAGCTCAGGGTGCTGACCATTGCCGGCATGGTGCGTCCCTCCGACATCGGCGCCGAAAACACCATTTCCTACGAACGCATCGCCGAGGCGCGAATTTCTTATGGCGGCCGCGGCCGGATTGCCGAAGTCCAGCAACCTGCCTACGGCCAGCAGATCCTCGACCAAGTCCTCCCCTTCTAGGTCAGGAGAACAGCGCCGTGGCAAATGTCGAACAGGTCCAGCCCAAGAAAGGCCCATCGCTTGTCATCCAGCTCGCGATGCTTTTGGCGGTGACGGGCGCTGCCATCGGCATGGGCTGGGTCTCCGGCGGCTATCTGAAGGGCGTCGGCGGACCGGTCCCGGTGCCCGCCGCACCCGAGAACCAGTCCAACGCCGAGCAGCCGAGCCCGGCCGCCGAACATGCGCCGGGCACCGGGCCGGCGCTCGTGCAGCTGCCGCCGATCACCACCAATCTGGCCGCGCCGGCCGATATCTGGATAAGGCTGGAAGCGTCGGTGGTCTATGACGCGCCGCAACCCCCGGAGATGACCGAGAGCATCCACCAGGACCTGCTGGCCATGGTCCGCACCTTGAAGATGCATCAGATCGAGGGCGCCAGCGGCTACCAGCATTTGAAAGCCGACCTCGAGGAGCGCGCCGCGATCCGCAGCGGTGGCCATGCCAAACAGATTCTGATCAGGACATTGCTGCTCGAATGAGAAAACTCATCCTCGCCGCCGCGATCGTCGTTGCTGCCACTTCTGTCGCCGCTGCCCAGCAGCTCGACCTCGGCGGCATCGGCAAGGCCGACGGCGCCACCGTCGGCTATATCATCCAGATGTTCGGCCTGCTCACCGTGCTGTCGGTGGCGCCGGGCCTGTTGATCATGGTGACGAGCTTCACCCGCTTCGTCATCGCCTTCTCGATCCTGCGCGCCGGCATCGGCCTGCAGTCGACGCCGGCCAATCTGATCCTGATCTCATTGTCGCTGTTCATGACCTTCTATGTCATGGCGCCGACCTTCGACCAGGCCTGGAACACCGGCGTCAAGCCGCTGATGGACAACCAGATCAGCCAGACCGAGGCGTTCGAGAAGATCTCGGACCCGTTCCGCACCTTCATGCTGCACAATGTCCGCGACAAGGATTTCGACCTGTTCGCCGATCTCGCCCGCGAACGCGGCCAGGTGGTTGCCAAGGAAACCGTCGACCTGCGCATCCTGGTGCCGGCCTTCATGATCTCCGAAATCCGCCGCGGTTTCGAGATCGGTTTCCTGATCGTGCTGCCGTTCCTCGTCATCGATCTGATCGTCGCCACAATCACCATGGCCATGGGCATGATGATGCTGCCGCCGACCGTCGTTTCGCTGCCCTTCAAGATCCTGTTCTTCGTCCTCATCGACGGCTGGAACCTGCTGGTCGGCAGCCTGGTGCGATCCTTCACCTGACCGCCCGCGCCCCTGCGTGGCGCCTGGCTAAAACTTTATCCAATATATTTCCGGTTAACCGTCCCGTTTAGCCCTTTGGTAGGGACTTGCCCGCATATTGCTCGCAGATGGCGGGTGATCGGGTCTCACGATCATTGGCATGATGCCGCTCCGTCATACCGGAAAAGCCGGTATGCAAAAAAACACCCTGTAAAAATCAAGGTACGAGTAGCCATGTCCAGTATCATGACGAACGCCGCGGCGCTGACCGCACTGCAGAGCCTGAACAGCACCAACAAATCCCTCGAGCAGACGCAGGCCCGCATTTCGACCGGCTACCGCGTCGCCACCGCTTCCGACAACGCCGCCTACTGGTCGATCGCGACCTCGATGAAGTCCGACAACAAGGCGCTTTCGTCGGTTCAGGATTCGCTCGGCCTCGGCGCCGGCAAGGTTGACACCGCCTACACCGCCATCAACGACATCAAGGACCAGGTCGATCTGATCAAGTCCAAGCTCGTCACCGCTCGCGGCGCCTCGAAGGAAGACCAGCAGAAGATCGCGACCGAAATCAACGCCATCCAGGCGCAGATCAAGTCGTCGGTGACCAACGCCAACTTCGCCGGCTCGAACCTGCTGCAGACCGACGGCGCTGCCGCCTCCGACCTGAAGATCGTCGCTTCCTACAACCGTACCGGCGCGACCGTCACCATCGACACCATCGACGTCAAGGCTGCCGACACGCAGGTTCTCGACGTCGCCGGCACGGGCGGCATCGTTGGCGGCCTGCTCGCCACGGCCTTCTTCGATCCGAGCACCACGGCCGTTGCCGCCACCGCCATCGACACCGCACTCGGCACCGTTGAAACGGCGCTCGCCAAGCTGTCCACCGGCGCTGCCTCGCTCGGCGCTGCCAAGTCGCGCATCGACACCCAGAAGAGCTTCCTGTCGAACCTGTCGGACTCGATCGACAAGGGCGTCGGCGCTCTGGTCGACGCCGACATGAACAAGGAATCGACCCGTCTGCAGGCCCTCCAGGTCCAGCAGCAGCTCGGCATCCAGGCGCTGTCGATCGCCAACGGCAACTCGCAGTCGATCCTGTCGCTCTTCCGCGGCTGATCTCTCGACTTTACGACCGACAAGATCCGATCGGGCCGCGCCAACAGCGCGGCCCGATTTCTTTTTGTGGCTGTTGATTTTCTCTTTGAATGGCGGCCGATTTTGCTTTTGGCCAGCGCCCGGATTGGCTTGTTTTAACAGGCCATTAACCATATCCCGCTAGTCATGGTTAACCATACCATGGCGGGCAGACCAGACGGTCGATGGGCTTATGCCTACCCCCTGATGAAGTTGATCCGGCGTGTGCAGGACACGCCAGTTTTTGAAAAGGGGTAGATATCTTGGCAAGCATCATGACGAACGCCTCGGCGCTGACCGCGCTGCAGAGCCTGAACAACACCAACAAGCAGCTCGAAATGACGCAGGCCCGCATTTCGACCGGCTACCGCGTCGCCACCGCCAGCGACAACGCTGCCTACTGGTCGATCGCCACCACGATGAAGTCCGACAACAAGGCGCTTTCGGCCGTTCAGGACGCGCTCGGCCTCGGCGCCGGCAAGGTTGACACCGCCTACACCGCCATCACCGACATCAAGGACCAGGTCGATCTGATCAAGGCCAAGCTGGTTACCGCGCGCAGCGCCTCGAAGGACGACCAGCAGAAGATCGCGACCGAAATCAAGGCCATCCAGGACCAGATCAAGTCGTCGGTCACCAACGCTTCCTATGCAGGCTCGAACCTGCTGCAGAACGACGCTACCGCAGCCTCCGACCTGAAGATCGTCGCTTCCTACAACCGCACCGGCACGACCGTCGCCATCGACACCATCGACGTCAAGGCTTCCGATACGCAGGTTCTCGATCTTCCCGGCACGGGCGGCATCGTCGGCGGCCTGCTTGCTGCGACCTTCTTCGATCCGAGCACCACACAGGTCCTCCCGGCTGCCATCGACACCGCACTCGGCGCCGTTGAAACGGCGCTGGCCAAACTGTCCACGGGTGCAGCCTATCTCGGCGCCGCCAAATCGCGCATCGACACCCAGAAGAGCTTCCTGTCGAACCTGTCGGACTCCATCGACAAGGGCGTCGGCGCTCTGGTCGACGCCGACATGAACAAGGAATCGACGCGGCTGCAGGCCCTCCAGGTCCAGCAGCAGCTCGGCATCCAGTCGCTGTCGATCGCCAACGGCAACTCGCAGTCGATCCTGGCGCTGTTCAAGCAGTAAGCGGACCGGGCTTTCTCTTCCCATGGATTAAAGGGCCGCGCCAACAGCGCGGCCCTTTCGCTTTGTGGCTGTATTTGATGCATGTCGTTGGCCCGGAACCGCCGCACACTTCCGGGCGACATGCTCTATCATCTTCGCACAAGCTTCGCGGTCTAGTGTTCCCACGGAATATCATGCTGGGAGCGCTTGAATCGTGCCGCAACAGATCCAGAGCATCATCTCGAATCTCAGGGCATTTGGCGTCAGGCGCCTGGCCATGCTGGCCGGCATCGCCGCGCTGGTCATGGCCGTCATCGGCATCGGCTCGGTCTATCTCAATCGCCCCGCCTACGAGACGCTCTATGTCGGGCTCGACCGCTCCGACGTGAACCAGATCGGCCTGGTGCTCGGCGAGGCCGGCATCGGCTTCGACGTCGGCTCCGACGGCACCTCCGTGCTGGTGCCGGCCGGCACCACCGCGCAGGCGCGCATGCTGCTTGCCGAAAAAGGCCTGCCGACCAGCGCCAATGCCGGCTACGAACTGTTCGACAATGTCGGCGCGATGGGCCTGACATCCTTCATGCAGCAGATCACCCGCGTGCGCGCGCTGGAAGGCGAGATCGCCCGCACCATCCAGTCGATCGCGGGCATCAAGGCGGCACGCGTCCACATCGTCATGTCCGAGCGCGCCAATTTCCGCCGCGACGAACAGCAGCCCTCGGCCTCGGTGGTGATCCGCTATTCCGGCATCGACGCCGAAAAGAGCGCCATGTCGATCCGCCATCTCGTCGCCGCCGCTGTCCCCGGCCTGTCGGCCGACAAGGTGACCGTGCTCGATTCCAACGGCAACCTTCTGGCCGCCGGCGACGACCCCTCCAACACCAGCGCTGCCCGCACGCTCGGCGTCGAGCAGACCGTCGAGGCGCAGATCGGCGACAACATCCGCCGCGCGCTGACCCCCTATCTCGGACCAGACAATTTCCGCGCCAGCGTCAAGGCCGATGTCAACACCGACACCCGCCAGACCGAAGAGACGATCTTCGATCCGGAGTCGCGCGTCGAGCGTTCGGTGCAGTCGGTGCGTGCCAACGAGAACAGCAACCAGAGGCAGGCCTCGACCCCCGCCAGCGTCGAGCAGAACCTGCCCGAGACCCAGGCGACCAGCACCGAAGGCCCGCAGACGACATCGGCCAACGACCGCAAGGAGGAGATCACCAACTACGAGATCAACTCCAAGAAGATCGCCACCGTCTCCAACGGTTACTCCGTCACCAAGATGTCGATCGCCGTCGTCGTCAACCAGCAGCGGCTGATGACCATCCTCGGCAAGGACGCCACCCCCGAGCAGATCGCCAAGCGCGTCGCCGACATCCAGAAGATGGTGGCCTCGGCCACCGGCTTCGACGACAAGCGCGGCGATATCATCGACGTCTCGGCGGTCGAGTTCATCGACGGCCTGGACGGCGAGCCGATCGAGCAGCCGGGCATCATGGCATCGATCGGAACCCATGCCGGCACGATGATCAATGCCGGCGCCTTCATCGTCGTGGTGTTCCTGGTCGCCTTCTTCGGCCTGAGGCCAATGGCCGCCGCGCTGACCGCGCGGCCGACGCCCGCACTTGCCGGTCCAAGCTTCGACGATGTCCAGCGTTCGCTGCCGACACCTGAAACCACCGCCACTGCCGAACCCCCGCCGGCGGCATTGCCGAGCGGCCGTCCCGGCCCGACCCCGCTCGACGATCTTCGCCAGAAGATCAGGCCGGCGCCACAGGAACGGCTTGCCCGCATGGTCGATCTTAACGAGGAGCGCACCGCGCAGATCCTGCGCAAATGGGCGGCCCAGGAAGCAGCGGTGTAGACCATGGTCTCGGCAGCTCTTTTCGACCTTTTGCCTGATTTCGGCGCGCGCACCCAGCGCGCCGGCCAGCCGCCGCTTGCGACCAAGGCCGAGCCAAGGCCGGAGACGCCGGCGCCGCAGGCCGACATCGGCGCGCTGATCGCCGAAGCAGTCGTCGATGCCGAGGCCGCCCTTGAAGCCCGCCTTGCCGTGGCTCACGAGGCAGCGCTCGAAGCAGAGCGCCAAGCCAGCGCCGATGAAGCAAAGGCTTTTCTGGAAAGCTTCGGCGGCGATGTCGGCGTAGCCGTTGCTGCCCGTATCGACGCCATGGAG
The DNA here is from genome assembly GCF_056403855.1 of Mesorhizobium sp. P2_E7. Lineage (NCBI taxonomy): Bacteria > Pseudomonadati > Pseudomonadota > Alphaproteobacteria > Hyphomicrobiales > Phyllobacteriaceae > Mesorhizobium > Mesorhizobium sp. P2_E7. The sequence continues at coordinate 2,932,236 of NZ_JBFUER010000001.1, forward strand.
GCAAAGGTCAGCGAGCTTGTCGGCGCCACCATTGCCCGCATCATTGGCGGCATCGTCAGCGACGACCTGCAGAAGCGTTCGCTGGAAGCCCTTGCCGGCACGATCCGCGAAGCCGTTGGCGACAGCGAGGCGGTGCGCATCGCCGTGCGTGGCCCGCTCTCCTTGTTCGAGACGCTGAAGGCTTCGCTTGGGCCGCGCGCCGCCAATCTCGATTTCGTCGAGGCGCCCGGCTTCGACCTCACCGTCGCCATTGACGAGGCGGTGTTCGAAACCCGTATCGCCGAATGGTCTTCCGCCTTGTCCGAGGCCCTGTCATGAGTACCGCCGACGCCGCCGAACACCCGCACGAGATCATCATCGTGCGGCGCAGTCACGACGACCACGACGACGCCCACCATGGTGGCGTCTGGAAGATTGCCTTCGCCGATTTCATGACCGCCATGATGTGCTTCTTCCTCGTCATGTGGCTGATCAACGCGGCCAACGAGCAGACCAAGGCAGCCGTCGCCAGCTATTTCAACCCGGTCAAGCTGGTCGACCGCAACGCCAGCCGCAAGGGCCTGGAGGATCTCGGCAACGGGCCGAGCGCGGCCGGCCAATCGTCAAGCGACCCGCAGGAAAAGACCAGCAAGAGCGGACAGGACGAGAGCGGCGCTTCCGGCACGTCGGACAGCAGCGCTTCGGCGGCTTCGGAAAAGGGCACAGCTAGCGCGCCAGCCGAAAAGCAGACGAAGGATCTGGAGCAAAAGACGGACCTTTCCGACGAGCATCTGTTTGCCGATCCCTATGCGGTGCTGTCGGAAATCGCCACCGACACCGGCGTCATGCAGAATGTCAGCGAAAAGGGCGATGGCGGCGCGCAGGCGTCCGGTCCGGCCACCGGCGCATCGGGCGGCCAATCCTATCGCGACCCGTTCGCGCCGGATTTCTGGTCGCAGCAGGTGGCGGCACCAGGCGCCGAAGCCACCGCCGAACGCAGCAAGATCGAAGGCGATCCTCTGAAGCCCGGCGACAAGGCCGCAAAGGAGCAAGTGGCTGAAGTGAAGGCCGTGCCGCCCGCGCCGCCGGTGGTCGATGCGCCACTGCAGCCGCTGGCGAAATCCGCATCCGACAAGCCGCTTACGAAGGCTGAAGCCAAGGCAGAGGCGAAGGCTGAAGCCGCAAAGGCCGCTGCTGAAAAGGCAGGGGCTGCAAAGGCGGAAGTCGCCGAAGCTCAAACCACGCCCAAGCCCGAAGCCGCGGAAAAGGTGCCGAGTGCCGCCGCCGCCCAGGCCGCGGCGCAGGTCAAGCAGGAACTGGCCGAGGCCTTCAAGCCAGGCGACAAATTGCACGACGGCGTCTCCGTCGAGGCCACCGACAAGGGCGTCGTCATCTCGATCACCGACCAGTTCGATTTCGGCATGTTCGAGATCGGCTCGGCAGTGCCCAGGCGTGAACTGGTGCTGGCGATGGAAAAGATCGGCCGCATCGTCAACGAACAGAAAGGCACGATCAGCATCAACGGCCACACCGATGCGCGGCCGTTCCGCAGCGACACCTATGACAATTGGCGGCTGTCCACGGCGCGCGCCCATTCCGCCTACTACATGCTGGTGCGCGGCGGCGTCGACGAGCGCCGCATCACCGAGGTCGCCGGTTTCGCCGACCGCGAGCCGAAAATTGCAGCCGACCCGATGGCGGCCGCCAACCGCCGCATCGAGATCCTGATGGCGACCGACGGATGAGGCGCTCCGCCATCATCGGCCGCGCCATCGGCCTGCTGCTGTTGAGCGCTGTCTATTCGCCGGCAGCTTTTGCCGAGGACGGCTTGCAGCCCTATCAGCTGGTGCGTTCGCTGCAGCTGGTGCAGGATCGCATCGCTGCTGGCGACCATGCCGCGCTGCCGATGCAGGCCAAGCTGCTCGAAATGACCGACACAAGGCTGCGCGCGGCGGGCGCGCAGGACTTCAGCGACCCGAAGAATTTTCGCGCCTTGCTGGTCTATGGCATGAGCGGTGGCAACCCCGTCACCGTCGAGGCGGCGGTGTCGCGCGCCAAGACCGACCAGCAAAGCCTTGCCATCGCCAAGGGCATTGTCGACTATCTGAACGGCCGCCCGGCGGCCGCGATCGAGGCGCTGAAGCCGATCGACCCGATGACGCTGCCCACCGATCTCGGCGCTTTCCTGGCGCTGGTCAAAGGCTCACTGCTCGCCACCGAGCAACCGGCCGCAGCACTTGCCCTGCTCGACGACGCTCGCCTGCTCAGCCCCGGCACGTTGGTCGAGGAAGCAGCGCTGCGCCGCTCGGTCGGCATCGCCGCCGCGCAAGGCGACGGCGCGCGCTTCGCGCTTGCCTCGACCCAGTATGTCGAGGACTACCTCTATTCGCCCTATGCCAGCCAGTTTGCCGACGCCTTCGTGTCCGGCGTGATCACGCTGCACATGGCGATTAGCCAGGACAAGCTCGCCGACATCACCGCAATGATGGATCCCGAACGCGAGACGGTGATCTATCTGCGCATCGCCCGCCGCGCGGCGATCGACGGCTTCGCCGATCTCTCCGCTTTTGCCTCGGCCCGGGCCGAACAGGGCCGCGACGGCATCCACAATCAGGACGACCCGCGCGCCCAGCTCTATTCCAGCCTGTCCACGGTGACGTCGGGCACCATCGAAGAGGTCCGCGCCAAGCTCTCCAGGATCGATCGCAGCCAGCTTTCGCAAAGCGATCGCGACCTGCTCGATGCCGCGCAGGCCGTGGCCGGCGAAGTGATCGCGCCGCCGGCGCCGCTGCCTGTCGGCAAGCCGGCGCCCGCCGCGGCCAAACAGGAACCGGTCAAGACCGCGGCTGCGGTAAATCCCGATGAGCCCGAGCTGCCGCCGGTCGAAGGCGCAATGCCGGAGCAGCCAGCAGCTGGCGCACCGGGCGGACCGGCCGCAACCGACCAGCCGAAGGCGCCAGGCGAGCCTGCCGCTCAGGCACAAAGCACGTCTCAGACAAAGGCGCCGCAAGCGCCTGCAGTCGCCACCGCCAGCGATGCGGCGCCTGTCGTGCCGGCATCGGCGCCTGCCGGGGCCGAGCCCGCCGATCCCACCGACGCCGCCATGGCCAAGACGCGTCGCCAGCTCGATTTGATCGACCAGATGCTTGGAGCAGCACCGAAATGACCACCAATGTTGGCCAGGCCTTGCCGGGATTTGCACCCGTGCACGCTGGATCGAAGCAGTCGGCGCCGAACGCCAAGGGCGATGACAAAAGCTTCGGTGAACTGGTGCGCGACGGGGACAATGCGCAGACACAGAAAGGCCAGGGAGCAACAGAGGCCGTGCCGCACGAGCCACGCTGGAGCCGACGCAGCGCGGCCGGTCCCGTCAAGGGCGAGACTGCACACGCAGAGACGGGAAAGACGGCCTCCAAACCGGTTGTCGGGAAAGCCGCAAAGGACCCTGCCGCCAGCGATCCGGACAAGACATCCGCTGACGCTGAGGCGGGTGGACAAGTGGCAGGCACGGCTCCCCTGCAGGACCATCTGCCGTTGCTGATAGCGCTGCATGATATCAGCCGCTTCTCGGCGACCAGGGCGAGCGGGAACGGGCCCGCCACGAACGAACAGAGTGAACAACCGGCACTCGACGGCGACACCGTTCCTGCGCATACGCCGCCTCTGTCGTTGAAGAAATTCCGCGCGACATCCGGCCCCGACAACAGCCTCGAAACGACGCCACGGCCCGAGCGGGCCAAGGCCGGCGCTGACATTTCCGCACAGGATCAGGGGCAAAAGCTGGCCACGATCGGACCCCAGTCCGACAAGCCGCCGCACCAGGATGGCGCGACGCCAACTCTGCCGGCGGACGGGCCGGCAAGCGACGGTTCGGCCCCCGATGCAAAGCGGTCTGCGCCGTCGATGAAGGTCGTCGATGGAGCCCATCCCGCTGCATCGTCCACACCCGAAAAACAGGCGCCGTCCGCCGGGCGCGTCGACATTGTCGCCGAGCAGAGTTTCCCGGCGCCGGCGCAGAGCCCAATGAACCAGACAACGTCAGCTCTGATCGACGCACTCGCCTCGGAAAACGGCCTGCGGCAAGCGGTTTCGACACCGTCGACGAGCGCCCAGACGGCCGGTTCTGTTGCCGTTCCGACACATATATTGAAGATCGAGCTTCACCCGGCCGAGCTCGGCATGGTCACAGCCAGTCTCAGGCTCGCCGGCGAACAACTTTCGATAGAATTGAAGCCGGAGACGCATGAGGCTTATCGCCGTCTCGCCACCGACAGCGACGCCATTGTGAAGTCGTTGCGCGGGCTCGGTTTCGATGTCGACAAGGTCACCATCCTGCAACCCTCGATAGCAACCCACGCGCCGGCGCGCAGCGATGCGGCGAACTCCCAGCCGATGCCGCAAGGCCGCGATCAGTCCGCTTTTCAGCCCGGAAACTCGAGCGGCAACAATGCGAGTTCGGGCGGCCAGCAGTCGGGAAGAAACCGCAATGACGATGCCCAGGAATTCGGCCGCCCTGCAGCGCCTGTTCGCGAGCGTGCTGGCGACGATATGTTTATCTAGCCTCGGCATTGGCCCGGCCAACGCCGCTACCAACCCTTGCGAGCCCGAGATCCTGCGCGCCGCCGATCGCTATGGCGTGCCGGCCGGCATCCTCTATGCCGTCGGACTGACCGAAACCGGAAAGAAGGGCAGTCTTCAGCCTAATGCCTTGAATATAGAAGGAAAAGCCGTTTTTCCGAAGAGCCGCACCGAGGCTTTGGCGACCTTCGAAGCGGCCCAGCGCGAGGGCAAGACGCTCATCGATCTCGGCTGCATGCAGATCAACCATCACTATCACGCATCGCATTTTCGCAGCGTCGACGACATGCTCGATCCGCGCCAGAATGTCGACTATGCGGCGCGCTTCCTGGCCAGCCTGCATGCCCGTCACGTCAGCTGGTCGATGGCGGTCGCCCGCTACCACGCCGGCCCCGACAACGATCCCGCGCAGAAATTCTACGTCTGCCGCGTCATCGCCAACATGGTCGCCACCGGCTTCGGCAAATGGACGCCAAACGCCCGCACCTTCTGCAACCCATAGACGCAGTCGCCTTTCGGAGATATGAGCAGGCCGCGAGCCCGCTGATGCCCCGGCGCGTCACCGGTATCGCCAACCGACGATACAACCCTGTGACTGCTGTTATTTCGAAAGCCGAAATAACTCCCAAGAAAATAGCTACAAGAAATGATGGTTGTTCAGGATTCCCGCCACCGGTTACGCCTCTTCCCACGGGGCAGATGATCTGATTCGGAGGCGGGGCCGATGATTGTAATCGTTGACGAGCGAGAGCTCGTAACTGAGGGGTATAACTCACTTTTCGATCGCGAGGGGGTCGCCTGTGCGGGCTTCGCACCTGGCGAATTCGGCGAGTGGGTGACATCGGCCGCCGACACCGATTTGAAGTCGGTCCGCGCCTTCCTCATCGGCGACTGCCGCGAAGGCGCCATCTCGCCACGCCAGATCCGCGACCGCACCGGCGCTCCGGTCATTGCGCTCAGCGAACAGCACTCGCTTGAAAACACCCTGCGGCTGTTCGAGAGCGGCGTCGACGACGTCATCCGCAAGCCGGTCCATATCCGCGAGATCCTGGCCCGCATCACCGCCATCCGCCGCCGCGCCCATGAGGACGTCAGCTACACCGAGATCGGCGCCATGCGCATCTTCATGGACGGTCGCGATCCCGAGATCGATGGCCAGCCGCTGCCGCTGCCGCGCCGCGAGCGCCGCATCCTCGAATATCTGGCGAGCAACCGCGGACGCCGCGTCACCAAGACCCAGGTCTTCAACGCCATCTACGGCATCTTCGACGAAGAGGTCGAGGAAAACGTTGTCGAGAGTCACATCTCCAAACTGCGCAAGAAATTGCGCGAAAAGCTCGGCCAGGACCCGATCGATTCCAAGCGCTTCCTCGGCTACCGGCTGGTGTTCTGATGGCGGTCTGCGCCAGCCTCGCGCAAGACAGAAATTATACCCTCGCGACCACAGACATGGGCATTGAGGAGACGTTTCGATGAGCCTTTACGGAATGATGCGGACCGGCGTTTCCGGGATGAACGCACAGGCCAACCGCCTGTCGACGACAGCCGACAACATCGCCAATTCCGACACCACCGGCTACAAGCGATCCTCGGCCGAGTTTTCGACGCTGATCATGCCGCAGGTCGGCGGCGCCTATAACTCCGGCGGCGTCAACACCACCATCCGCTCGGCAATCAGCGCCCAGGGCGTGCTTCAGTACACGACCTCGGTCTCGGATCTCGCGGTCAACGGCAACGGCTTCTTCGTTGTCCAGGACCCCAGCGGAACGCCTTTCCTCACCCGCGCCGGCGCTTTCGTCCCCGACGCCCAGGGCCGGCTGGTCAACGCAGCCGGCTACCAGCTGATGGCCTACAGCTACGCCAACGGCACACCTGCTGCCACCGCCAACGGCTTCGAAGGCCTGGTGCCGGTCGAGATCTCCGACCAGGAAATGACGGCGACGCCCAGCACCACGGGCAACTTCAACGCCAATCTGCCGGCCGGTGCCACCCCGCCCGCCGGTCCGCTGCCCTCCTCCAACAGCCCGACGGCGGAGTACACGTCGAAATCCTCGATCGTCACCTACGACAATCTCGGCAACAAGAAGCTGCTCGACGTCTATTTCACCAACACCGGCACCGGTACCTGGTCGGTTTCGGTGTTCGACCAGTCCAAGGCGACGCCCGGCACGTCCTTCCCCTACACGGGCGGTGCGCTGGCCTCGGCCAACCTGACATTCGACACCACCACCGGTAAAATCACCGGCGCCGTCGACTCGATTACGATACCCGTGCCGGGCGGCGCGTCGCTCGATCTCGATCTGTCCAAGCTGACGCAGCTCGGCACCGGCTTCACCGTCTCCGAAGCGAAGGTCAACGGCAACGCCCCCAGCACCATCGAAAAGATCCAGATCGGCGAGGACGGCGTCATCTACGCCCAGTATCAGGACGGTTCGACCAAGCCGCTATTCAAGATCCCGCTGGCCGACGTCCAGAGCGCCGACAACCTCACGGCACTGCCCGGCAACGTCTATGCGCAGTCCACCGACTCCGGCACCGTGCGCATCGGCTTTGCCAATGAAGGCAAGCTCGGCTCCATCATCTCCGGCGCGCTGGAAAACTCCAACGTCGATATCGCCGAGGAACTGACCAACATGATCGCTGCGCAGCGCAGCTACACCGCGAACTCGAAAGTATTCCAGACCGGTTCCGACCTCATGGATGTCCTTGTCAACCTGAAGAGATAAACGACGGGCGCTAGTGGGATGAACCCAAACCAGAGCAGCGCGGTGCGCGGATTTCGAATTCAAGGCCACACCGGCAACTGGCCGGAGTGGTTTGGAATTGGAGGTTTCCGAACGCTGACGCCGCCGACAGGGCAGAAACGTCATCCCCCTCCCCACTGGCCTCGTGAAAGACCCGCATGTCGCTGACTTCCGCATTGACCATAGCCCAACAGTCGCTTCAGACCACGTCGAAGCAGACCAGCGTCCTTTCCCGTAACATTGCCGACGCTAGCAATCCCGACTACGCCCGCCGCACGGCGGTCGTCGTCAGCAGCGCGCCCGGCGCCCGCTCGGTGGAAATCCAGCGCGCAGCCAACGCCCTGCTGTTTCGCCAGAACCTCAGCGCGCAATCGGCCTGGAGCGGCCAGAGCACGCTTTACAGCGGCATTGACCGCCTCGCCGTTGCCGTCAACGGCGTCGACAACGCCTCCTCTGCCTCGACCGCGATCGGCAACTTGCAGAACGCATTGCAGCTTTACGCCGCCACGCCATCCAACCAGAACCTCGGCTCCAGCGTCATCGACGCGGCCCAGCAGGTGGTGCGCGCGCTGAACGACGGCACCAACGCGATCCAGGATTTCCGCACCCAGGCCGATGGCGAGATATCAACGGCCGTCGACGATCTCAAATCGCTGCTCAGCCAGTTCCAGGATGCCAACAAGGCGGTCATCTCCGCAACCCGTTCGGGCACGGACGCGTCCGACGCGCTCGACCAGCGCGACGCCCTGTTGAAGAAGATCGCCGACTATGTGCCGGTGTCGACCTTCACGCGTGGCGACAACGATATGGTCATCACCACCAAGGACGGCACGACGCTGTTCGAGACCATTCCGCGCTCGGTCAGCTTCACGCCGTCGGCAGGCTACACCGCCGGCACGCCCGGCAACACCATCTATATCGACAATGTGCCGGTCAGCGCCGGCACCGGCGGCAACGCCAGCGCCGACGGCAAGTTGGCCGGGCTGATCACCTTGCGCGACGGTGTCGCCGCGACCATGCAGAGCCAGCTCGACGAAGTCGCGCGCGGCCTCATCACCGCCTTTGCCGAGACAGCACCCGCGCAGCCCGACCGAACCGGTCTGTTCACCTGGTCTGGCGCGCCCGCCATTCCGGCCGCCGGCACGCTGATCGACGGCCTTGCCGGCTCGATCAAGGTCAACGCCGCAATGGATCCGAGCGTCGGCGGCAATCCGGTGCTGCTGCGCGACGGCGGCGCCAATGGCGCCGCCTATATCGCCAACACCGCCGGTAATGCCTCCTATTCGCAGCTTTTGATCGGCTATGGCGACAAGCTCGACAAGCCGATGCCTTTCGACGCTTCGGCCGGCATCACCGTCACCTCCAGCGTCTCCGACTACGCCGCCAACGCCATTGGCTGGTTCGAAGGCCAGCGCCAGCAGGCCTCGACCAATGCCGATGCCAAGGAAGCGCTGGCATCGCGCACCGCCGAGGCGCTGTCCAACGACACCGGCGTCAATGTCGACGAGGAGATGTCGCTGCTGCTCGACCTCGAACACACCTATCAGGCCTCGGCGCGCATGATGAAAACCGTCGACGACATGCTGTCGTCGCTGCTCGATGCTGTGGGATAAGCCATGAAAGCCACATCCGTCTCCTCAGCCGCCCTCTCCAACGCCGCGCGCTATCAGCAGATGCGCATGCAGGCCGAACTGGTCAAAGCCACCAAGGAATCGACGACCGGCACCGTCGCCGATGTCGGCCTGGCGCTCGGCGCGCGCACCTCGCAGGCGGTGACCTTCTCGCGCGACCTCGACCGGTTGAACGTCATCATCGATTCCAATTCTCTGGTCACCGCCCGCCTGTCCTCGACACAGAGTGCGCTTGGCCAGCTTTCCGACACGGCACAGAATTTGCTGACCGCGCTGACCGCCGCCGGCAATTCCTCGAGCACCATCACACAGCAAGCCGGCAAGGCCGCCGTGCAGCAGATGACCTCGATCCTCAACGCCAGCGTCAACGGCGAATATCTGTTTGCCGGCACCAACACCGACGTCAAGCCGATCGACGATTTCACCGCCGCCGGCTCGCCGGCCAAGGCGGCGTTCGACGCTTCCTTTTCGTCCTATTTCGGCTTCACGCAGACCGATCCGCTCGCCGCCAACATCACCGCCGCCCAGATGGACAGCTTCATCACCAGCAACGTCGTGCCGCAGTTCATGGGCGCAGGCTGGCAGGCCAACTGGTCGAATGCTACCGACCAGCAGATCGTCAGCCGCATTTCGCTCGGCGAAACCACCCAGACCTCGGCCAGCGCCAACGACGACAGCATCCGCAAACTCGCCATGGCTTCCGCCATGGTCACCAGCCTGCTCTCCGGCAACATCAGCCAGGCCGCGAAGACCACCGTTGTCGGCCGCGCCCAGGCGATGGTCGGCGAGGCCTTGGGCGGGCTCGGCCAGCTGCAGGCCGAGACCGGCCTTGCCGAAAAGCGCGTGTCCGACGCCAGCGACCGCATGAAGACGCAGGTCGACCTCTTCGAACGCCATATCCTCGATCTGGAAGGCGTCGATCCGGCCGAAGCCGCCACGCGCGTCGCGGATCTGACGCAGCATATCGAGACGTCCTTCGCGCTGACCGCGCGCCTGCAGCAGATGAGCCTGCTGAACTACCTGACCTGACAATCTCAACCGCAACGGTAGAGCCAAACGATGTACCAATTCTCCTACGCCGACATCCAGACCGACTCCGTCACCGATGCGAAGGATCGCGAGCGGCAGCTTTTGACCCGCTCGATCGAAATGCTGTCGGCGGCGGCGGCCGTCGGCCACACTTCGATGGAAGCGATCGAGGCGCTGCACTTTACCAACCGGGTCTGGACCACTTTCGTCGAGGATCTCGGCTCCAGCGACAATGTCCTGCCCAAGGAGTTGCGCGCCAACCTCATCTCCATCGGCCTGTGGCTGCTGCGCGAGGCCGAGGACATCCGCCAGGGCCGCACCAACAATTTCGAGGGCCTGATCGAAGTGTCCCAAATCATCCGGGACGGCATTCAATGACCAACACGCTGAAGATATCGCTGAAGCCGAACGAGAAGATCTACATCAACGGCGCCGTCATCCGCGTCGACCGCAAGGTCACCGTCGAGCTGATGAACGACGTGCAGTTCCTCCTCGAGAACCATGTCATCCAGGCCGAAGAGGCCTCGACACCGCTCAAGCAGCTCTACTTCATCCTGCAGGTCATGCTGATGAACCCGGCCGGCGCCATCGAGGCGCGCGCCATGTTCCGCCGCTCATTGCCCTTGCTTCTGGCGAGCTTCGAGGACGAGCAGATCAACAGCGCGCTGAAGCAGATCGACCGCATGGTCGGCGAAGACCATATCTATGAAGCGCTGAAGGCGATCCGTGCGCTTTATCCGCTCGAACGCCGCGCACTTGGCGGCAATGACGATGTTCAGGGCGCGAAGCGCCCGCTGGCCGTGGGAGCACACTGATGAATGTAGACATGACGGCACAGATCCCGGCTGGCGCCAACCAGGGCACCCAGCAGACGTCGAAGACAGCGGTCGACTACCAGTCGTTCCTGAAGCTGCTGATCGCCGAGATGAAAAACCAGGACCCGACGAAACCGATGGATTCGACACAGTATGTCGCCCAGCTCGCCACCTTCTCGCAGGTCGAGCAATCGGTGCAGACCAACACCAAGCTCGACCAGATCATGCAGTCCTCGGCGCTGTCGCAGGCGGACGCCCTGATCGGCCGCTCGATCACCTCGGCCGACGGCAAGACGACCGGTGTCGTGGCCTCCGTCAAGCTTGCCAGCAACGGCCTGATCGCGGTGCTTCAGAACGGCACCGAAGTGCCGGTCGGCGCGGGCGTTTCGATAAAGCCGGCCAGCTAGACCGGTTTCCGTAGAGGCGCGCTCACATGAACGAGGCCGACGCTCTCGACATCGTCCAGTACGCGGTGTGGACGGTGCTCGTCGCCTCCGCGCCGGTGGTGCTGGTGGCCATGGCGGTCGGCATCGGCATCGCGCTGATCCAGGCCCTGACCCAGATCCAGGAAATCACCCTGACCTTCGTGCCCAAGATCGTCGCCATCATGCTAGTCGTGGCGCTGACCGGACCGTTCATCGGCAGCCAGATCTCGGCCTTTACCAACGTCATCTTCGAGCGCATCGAAAACGGGTTCTAGAAGCAATTCCAGGAAAAGTGTGTAGCGGTTTTCCGTCCGGAATTGCGCAATAAGGAGTCCGCTTGCGGCCTGCCTCGTTCCAGCTAGATTGCGAGTCATGACCCAGGCAACAGCGACCGGCAGGCCATGTGCGGAATAGCCGGCGTCTGGCGTAAGCGAAACCCGATCGACACCAACGACCTGTCGGATGTCGCCAGCATGATGCAGGCGCTGGCGCATCGCGGCCCCGACGATCATGACAGCTGGAGCAACAACCGGCTGGCGCTGGGGCACCGCCGGCTGACCATCATCGACCCCTCGCCCGCCGCCCGCGAACCCATGCTGACCGCATCCGGTCAGGGCGTGCTCGTCTACAATGGCGAGGTCTACAATTACCGCTCGCTGCGCGAAACACTGCAGGCGCAAGGTCTGGTCTTTCGAACCGTTAGCGACACCGAAGTGGTGCTCGAAGCCCTGCATCACTGGGGCCCCGAAAAGGCCGTGCCGCTGTTCGACGGCATGTTCTCCTTCGCCTATTTCGACGCCCGCAGCGGTGCGCTCTGGCTTGCCCGCGATCGCCTCGGCATCAAGCCGATGTCGGTGGCGGAGATGCCGGATCGGATCGTGTTTGCCTCGGAGGACAAGGCACTCCTCGCCTGCGACGGTTTTGTGCGCGACATCGACAGCCGCGAGATGACCTTGCGGCTGGCCTGGCAGAGCCGCGATTCCAGCTACAGCCTGTTCGACCGCATCGAGCGCCTGCCGCCTGCCGGCCTGTGGAAGATCACCGCCAGCGGCATCGAAAAGCGCCGCTTCTGGCACGTGCTGGACGTGCTGGAGACCGCGCGCATCACCGGCGACGTATCCTCCGATGCAGAGCACATGGCGACGCTCGAGGCGCTGCTCAAGGACAGCGTCGGGCTTCACTGCATCGCCGATACCGGCGTCGCCACCGCGTGCAGCAGCGGTGTCGATTCCGGCCTGATAACGGCGCTGGCAAAACGGTTCAGGCCGGAGGTCCATGGTTACGTCGTCGACCCGAAGCTCGGCCGCAGCGAGGCCGAGGATGCCGAACGCACGGGCCGCCATGTCGGCGTTCCCTTGCGCCGGGTGCCGGTCGACAGGGACCGGTTTTTCGAGCTTTGGCCAAGGGTAATCTGGCATCTGGAAAGCGATGGCTGGCACGCCAGCCATGTCGGGCTGCTGGCGCTTGCCGAACAATGCCGGGCCGATGGCATCAAGGTGCTGCTCACCGGTGAAGGCGCCGACGAATTGTTTGGCGGCTACCCCTTGCAGGCCTTGAGCATGAAGAAGTGGCGTTCCTGGTCGTGGCCCCGGCGTCTGTTGCATTCGAAGCGCTCGCTCGACCGGAAATTCGAACATCTGCGCCATGCCCCCTACAAAGTCTCGGCTGGAGGCCACTCGCAAATGGAGCGCAGCATGGTCCTGCGCGCCCTGTCGCCGGAACTGAATTTCCTCCAGACCGAGATTTTCGACCGCCTGCAGCCGATAACGCCGCCCGCCGATCGTGCCTTCCTCGGACATTGCCTCTATGACCTTTATTCCCATCTGCAGGACATTCTCAACCGGCACGACCGGCTGAGCATGGCGGCGTCCGTCGAGCTCCGCGTTCCGTTCCTGGAGAACCGGCTGATCGACTTCGCGATCCATTTGCCGAGGCGGCACAAATACCGCGACAAGACAGGAAAATGGCTTTTGCGGAAGGTCGCTGAAAAGCATATTCCGCGTCAGAACGTCCAGGCGCGCAAGATCGGCTTCGAGATATCGTCCGAATTTTCGGCCGGCACCGAGACTTTATTGCGCGGCGGTTTCCTGCGCGATGCCATGAAGTGGCCCACAGCCAGCGTAGAGAACATGATCCAGCTGGCGCGGCGCGAGGAACCGTCCAGACTGCGGCTTGTCGGCATGGAGCTTTTCCTGCGCCTGCACGCCGGCGGCGAGACGACGAGCCGGCTCACCGAAGCGCTGCATGCCGCCACCCGGGACCGAAGCTGACTTCGCCCAGCCGATAACCCGGGGCCGATACCCCCGCCGGTATGCCGGCGCGGTGGACCAACGAGAATATCGCCCTGGGTAGCGAACCCTTGCCGGCTGACGTATTTTCGCCTTGCTACCCTGTTGTTGGACCATGATCTTTTTCGAAGACGCGTTCGCGCTTTTGGATGTCGTGCTCTATTTCAAACGGATGCCATGATTGTCGTCCCGGCGGACGAAACCAGCGCATGAAGGTGGGACAGGTCTGATGATCGATGACGAGCCGGACAGCGAACGCGTCTCGGCGCTGGCGCCGTTCCGGCATGGTATTTTTCGCGCCGTCTGGTCGGCCAGCCTGGTGTCGAATTTCGGTGGCCTGATCCAGGGCGTCGGCGCCGCCTGGATGATGACCACCATCGCCACCTCGCCCTATCAGGTGGCGCTGGTCCAGGCCTCGACCACGCTGCCGATCATGCTGTTTGCACTCGTCGCCGGCGCCATCGCCGACAGCTTCAACCGGCGCAAGGTGATGCTGATCGCCCAGGTCTTCATGCTGGTTGTCTCTGCGCTTCTGACGCTGTTCACCTGGAACGGCTGGATGACGCCGTGGACGCTGCTTGCCTTCACCTTCCTGATCGACAGCGGCACGGCGCTCAACAACCCGTCCTGGCAGGCGTCGGTCGGCGACATGGTGCCGCGCAACAAGCTGCCGGCGGCTGTTGCGCTGAATTCCCTCGGCTTCAACCTGACGCGCAGCGTCGGCCCGGCGATCGGCGGCATCATCGTTGCCGCCGCCGGTGCGGCCGCTGCCTTTGCCGCCAACGCGCTGAGCTATATCGGCCTCATCGTCGTGCTGTTCCGCTGGAAGCCGGAGTTGCCTGTCTCGACCCTGCCGCGCGAAACGCTGGGCGCTGCGATGGGCGCCGGCCTGCGCTATGTCGCCATGTCGCCCAACATCGGCAAGGTGCTGGTCAGGGGCTCGGCCTTCGGCTTCAGCGCGGGTGCTGTACTGGCGCTGCTGCCGCTGGTGGCGCGCGACGTCGTCAAGGGCGATGCACTGACCTACGGCATCATGCTCGGCGCCTTCGGCATCGGTGCCGTTGGCGGTGCGCTGATCAGCGTGCGTCTCAGACAATTGCTGTCCAGCGAGACGATGGTGCGCATGGCCTTCGCCGGCTTCGCGCTCTGCGCCTTCAACGCCGCCTTCAGCCACAATGCCTGGCAGACATCGGCGGGCCTGCTCATCGGCGGCGCCTGCTGGGTGATCGCACTGTCGCATTTCAACGTCACCGTGCAGATGTCGACGCCGCGCTGGGTCGTCGGCCGGGTGCTTTCGGTCTATCAGACGGCGACCTTCGGCGGCATCGCGCTGGGCAGTTGGATCTGGGGCGTCGTCGCCGACGCGCATGGCGCCGAAACCGCGCTGATTGCAGCCGCCATCGCGATGCTTGTCGGCGGCGCCATCGGCCTGCTCCTGCCCTTGCCGCAGCAGGCCGCGCTCAACCTCGATCCGCTCAACCGCTTCAAGGAGCCGCATCTCGGCCTCGACCTCAAGCCGCGCAGCGGCCCGATCGCCATAATGATCGAGTATGTCATTCGCGACGAGGACGTCCCCGAATTCCTCGCCACCATGGCCGAGCGCGGGCGCATCCGCCGCCGCGACGGCGCCCGCAACTGGACGCTCGCGCGGGATCTGGAAAACCCATCCGTGTGGATCGAGCACTACCACACGCCGACCTGGCTGGAATACATCCGCCACAACCGGCGCGCCACTCATGCCGACGCCGTCGTCACCGAGCGGGTGCGGGCGCTGCACAGCGGCGACGAACCGCCGCGCGTGCGCCGCCTGATCGAGCGCCCGACGACCGCCGGCACCGCGCTGGTATCGCCGAAGGGCCCGATCGACCACTGATTTCGTCTGAACCGGTCCGCGCCTCTCAGCCCACGCTCTGGATCATGTAGAGCTTGCGGGTGGTCTCGCGTATCCGCCACTCGCCCTTCCAGCCCTGCGGCAGGACCAGCAGGTCACCCGGACCGAGTTCGCGCACCTCGCCATCGATGCGGCTCAGTTCCACGCGTCCTGAAATGATGTGGCAGATCTCCGACGAATCCGAACGATCGGCGGTGAAGCGGCCGGGCGTGCATTCCCAGATGCCGACATCGACCCTGCCGTCCGGTGACTGGAAGAACGAGCGAACGGCCTCGACCTGATCGCCTTCGAGGGAGGTCGGCTTGGGCGAGAACGCGCCGATCTCGGCATTGGCGAGATCGTGGAAGGTCGAAAGGTCGATCAAGTCGGGCTCCATGCAATGAGCAATTCCAGGAAAAGTGTGCAGCGGTTTTCCGTCCGGAATTGCGTGAAAACAAAACAAACTAGAGTGGTTCGGCAAACGCCGAGCCGCTCTAGTGGCCTGTGAGGCTGTCGGCAATGGCCGCCAGCTTCGAGGTGTGCGCAAGCCCCGCAGCTTCGCGACGATCGGCAATGCTGTAGAGCTGGTACATCGAATGCACGCCTAACCACCGGAAGGGCTCCGGCTCCCACGGCCTGACCTTGCGGTTGACCCAGGGCAGCTGCGTCAGTTCGGTGTTTGCCCCGAGAACAAGGTCGGCAAGCGTGCGCCCAGAAAGGTTGGAGCTCGACACGCCGAGCCCGACATAGCCGCCGGCCCAGCCGATGCGGGTTGCGGGGTCAAGGCCGACCGTGGTGCACCAGTCGCGCGGCACGCCGAGCACGCCGCACCAGGCGTGGTCGATGCGGCATCCCTTGGTCTGCGGCAAGAGCGTCGTCAGGATCGTGTGCAGTTGGTCGATCGTCGCCTGCTGCGTCTGGCCGTTGACGTCGGTGCGCGAGCCATAGCGATAGGGCACGCCGCGTCCGCCCATGGTGATGCGCCCTTCGCGCGTGCGCTGCGCATAGCAATAGGCGTGCGCCGCATTGCCGAGCAGTTCGTGCCCGTCCCAGCCAACGTCGCGCCACAGTTCCGGCGACAGCGGCTCGGTTACGATCTGCGCGCTGTTGAGCGCCAGCCAGGTCCGCTCCTCGCCGGGGATGCCGGAGGTGAACCCCTCCGTCGCGCGGATGATCGTTTCGGCACGCACCGTGCCGCGGTCCGTCGTCACGATGCCCTTGGCGATCGTCGTCACGGTCGTCTTCTCATAGATCGGCACACCCAGCCGCTCGACGGCAGCGGCCAGTCCGCGCACCAGCTTGGCAGGCTGCACCCGCGCCTGGCCGTGGACGACGAAGCCGCCCATGACATTCCTGATGTTGATGCGCGCGCGCGTTGCGGCAGCGTCCAGCATCTCAACGCGGTTGGGATCGACATCCCAAGAGCGGATCGTCTCGCACTCCTCGCGCACGCGCTCCAGCTGCGCCGGATTGGTCGCCACCGTCAGATTGTCGACGCGGCGAATGTCGGCGTCGATGCCTTCCTCGGCAGCCACCCGGATCACCTCATCCACGGTACCCGCCATCGCTGCCTGCATCGCCATCACGCCTTGCCGGCTCGATGCCTTGAGGTATTTTTCGCGCGACCAGCTGAAGCCGCCCGACAGCCAGCCGCCATTGCGGCCCGAAGCGCCGAAGCCGGCAAACTCGCGCTCGACGATGACGACGCGCAGCGATGGCCTCGCCTTCTTCAGATAGTAGGCGGTCCACAGGCCGGTATAGCCTGCGCCGACGATTACGACGTCGGCTTCGATGTCTCCGGGCAAGGACGGCCGTGGCGCCGGAACTGCCCCCAGATCCGCATACCAGAACGATATGTCGCCGTTGCGCTTGGCTTGCATGGAATGACTTTCAGACGGGATTACGTGAGAGTGGTATCGGCGGTGCTGTCGTCGGCGAGCAGCTTGGCATCGGTGCCGTCGAAGCAAAGTTCGACCTTTTCGCCCAAGCCAAAACTCTCACCGGTCAAAGGTGAGCGCACGATGGCCGCGGAGCCGTCGGCGAGCTTCACTTCGTATTTCGATTCCGAACCGAGATAGATGGCTTCGGCGATTGTCCCAGACAGGCGGTTGGCGCCATTGGCGCTTTGGCCGGGCCGGCGGAGGCTGAGCTTTTCGGGACGCAGCAGCATCACCGTGCTGGCCTCCCCTGCCAGCCGGCGCGGCGCCGTCACCGTCTCGCCGGCGATGCTCAGCGCGGTGCTGGTGCCGTCGCTTCGCGCTTGCCCCCGCAGCACGGTGGAATCGCCGATGAAGCGGCCGACGAACAACGTTGCCGGTTCGTCATAGAGCTGGCGGCCGGTGCCGACCTGCTCGATGCGTCCGCGGTTGAACACGGCGATGCGGTCCGACAGCACCAGCGCCTCTTCCTGGTCGTGCGTCACATAGACGAAGGTGGTGCCGAGCTCGCGGTGGATGCGCTTGATTTCGAGCTGCAGCCATTCGCGCAGCTTCTTGTCGAGCGCGCCGAGCGGCTCGTCCATCAGGAGCAGCGGCGGGTCGAAGACGATGGCGCGCGCCAGCGCCACGCGCTGCTGCTGGCCGCCCGACAATTCGCTGGGATAGCGATGCGCGAAATCGCCCATCTTGACCATGTCGAGCGCCTTTGCCACGCGCGCTTGCCGGCTCGCCTGGTCAACGCCGCGCAGCGTCAGCGGATAAGCGACGTTGCGGCCGACGCTCATATGCGGGAACAGCGCATAGTGTTGGAAGACGACGCCGATGTTGCGCTTGTGTGCCGGCACGCCCACGACGCTCTTTTCCCCGACCAGAAGCTTGCCGCTGGTCACATCGGTAAAGCCTGCAATCACGTTGAGCGTCGTCGTCTTGCCCGAGCCGCTAGGTCCGAGCAGCGTCATGAACTCGCCCGGCTCTATGCGCAGCGACACGCCGTCCAGCGCCTTGAAGTCGCCATAGGCCTTGCTGATCCCTTCCAGATCGATCGCCGCGCCCCTGCTTGCCTGCACCGGGTTCATGGGCGTCCTTTCCGCTCGCGGCCAAGAAGAAGCATGCCGCCGCCGATCAGGATCGTGGTGGCGAACAAAAGGATGGTGCCGACGGCCGCGACCGTCGGGTCGGCGTCGCGCGTGATGGAAGCAAAAATCTGCACCGGTAATGTCTTGAGATAGGGGTTGGTGATGAACAGCGACACGACGATCTCGTCAAACGAGGTGGCGAAGGCGAAGAGCAGGCCGGACGCCACGCCGGGCGCGATCAGCGGCAGCGTCACCGTGCGGAACGTGGTGAGCGCGCCGGCGCCGAGGCTCGCGGCGGCTGTCTCCAGCCGCCGGTCGAACACTTCGAGACTGGCCGAGACGGCAATGAGCACGAAGGGCAGCGCCAGGATGGTGTGGGCGAGCACAAAGCCGGTGAGCGTGCCGACAAGCTGCGTGTCGAGATAGACGGCGTAGATGCCGATGGCCAGCACCACGCCCGGCACCACCATCGGCGTCAGCATCAGCATGCGCAAAAGGTTCGCCGGCCGCGCCTTCATCCGGTCGAGACCGAAAGCGGCAAGCGTGCCGAGCACCGTTGCCAGCACAGCCACGATCGAGGCCACCTTTAGCGAGTTGAGGAAGCTCGACGACCAGTCCGGATTGGTGGCAAAATTCTGGTACCATTGCCAGGAGAAGCCTTGCGGCGGAAAGGCCAGCGACTTGTTCTCGTTGAACGACATCGGCACCACGACCAGCGTCGGCGCCACCAGCCATATCGCCACCAGCAGGCAGACGAGGCCGAGAAGAACGCGGGTGAGCGGCTTCATCTCCATCAGCGCCGCCCCGCTTCCCGGTGCCTGGACCGCATCACGGGTGCAGCCAGCGCCAGCAGCACGAAGGTGGTGACCAGCAGCACCACGCCCATGGCGCCACCCCTGCCCCATTGCAGCAGGCTCAGCACCTGTGTCTGCACCAGCGTCGACAGCATGGTCGAACGCGGTCCGCCGAGCAAAGCCGGCGTGATGTAGAAACCAAGCGACAGGATGAAGACGATGATCGCGCCGGCATAGACGCCGGGCAACGACAGCGGCAAATAGACGGTGAAGAACGCGCGGGAAGGCCGTGCGCCTAAACTTTGCGCCGCCCGCATCAGCCTGAGGTCGATGCCTTGCATCACCGAATAGAGCGGCAGGATCATGAACGGCAACAACACCTGCGCCATGCCGATCACCACGCCCGTCTGGGTGCGGATCAGCTTGACGCCACTGAACCCGGCCGAGCGCAGCAGCGAGTTGATGACACCGGAATCCTGCAGCAGGATGACCCAGGACAGCGTGCGCACCACGCCGCTGACCCAGAACGGGATCAGCACGCAGAGCACCAGCACCAGGCGGACGCGCGGACCGACCGCGGTCATCAGATAGGCGTAAGGGTAGGCCGCGATGACGCAGACCAGCGTCACCCAGGCCGAAATCGTAAAGGTCCGCTGCAGCACCGTCAAATTCACCGGCGCGCCGAAGAACCAGGTGTAGTTCTGCAGACCCCATTCGGGTTCCGACACGCTGCGCAAAACGATGGTGAGCAGCGGATAGCCGATCACCGCAAAAAGCAGGATGAGCGCCGGCGCCGTGAGCGCGAACGGCCGCCATGCCCGACCCGGCCGCGCGTCGGCGGCGGGTTGGGCGATGGGGTCGGACGCGCTCACGATCTGCCTCTCACTTAGCTGTTCAGTTGCCGGCCATCAGCGCCGCCCACTTCTCCTGCGCCACCGCAAAGTTCGGGACCCAGAACTTGAAGTTCTGCTTGTAGCCCTGCTTCTGGCGCTCTGGCGTGTTGGTCAGGAAGGCGGCGACCGAGGCATCGACCTTGGGCTGCGCGTCGTTGTTGATGGGCGTGTAGGAGGTCTTCTCGGCCAGGATTTCCTGCGACTGCTTGCCGAGATAGGCATTGAGCAGCGCGTAGGATGCGTCCGTATCCTTGACGCCGACCGGGATCGTCATCTGGTCCATCACCACCAGCCAATCCTGCCAGGCCGGCGTATATTTGGCGCCGTTCTTCACCGCCGTCATGGCGCGGCCGGTCCACATCATCAGCATGTCGGCCTCGCCGGACTCGGCGAGCTGTTGCGATTCAGCACCGGTCTTCCAGAAAATGGTATCGGGGCCGAGCTTGCGGACCACATTGATGGCCTTGTCGATATCGGCCACCGTCATCGCCTTCGGGTCGCCGCCGGTGAGCTTGAACGCCTGTTCGAGCAAGCCGCCGGTCGGGCTGCCGGAGCCGTCGATGCCGCGCACGCCGGGGAATTTCTCCGTGTCGAAGAAGTCGGCCCAGCTCTTGGGCGGATTATCCTTGTACTTCTCGGTGTTGTACATCAGCACGACGCCGTAGTTCATCGCCGGCACCGAGCATTCGCCGACCTGGCCTTCCGGGATTTTCGAGACGTCAAGCTTCGTCAGATCCAGCTTCTGGAACAGCTTGCCGCAATAGACATAAGGCGGCAGGTCGTCGGTATCGACGACGTCCCAGGTGACGTTGCCGGATTCGACCTGCGCCTGCAGCTTGGCGATCTCGGTCGGCCCGTCATTTAGCAAGGTGACGCCGGACTTGTCGACGAACTCCTTGAGCGCCGCCGCCTGGCCGTCCTGGTAGATGCCGCCATAGGAGACGAGCGTCAGCGTTTTCCCCTTGAGCGAGCCTTCCTTGACCTCGCCCGCCACCGGCTTTTCCTGCGCGATCGCGGCGGTTGCCAGAACGCCAAGCGCCAGCACGGCACCAAGCCCCAGATGTCTTGATTTCAGCATGATTGTCATTCTCCCATTTGTGGCCCGCATAGGATTGAACCTACCTGGCTGCGAGCGGTTTCCAGGCCGTGTATTGATCGAGTTCGGCGCGCACTGACGTCGGCGGCGCGATGATCCACATCACCTCTGCTCGGCCACTGCCGATGTTCTCGGTGCGATGCGGGGTAGCAGTGGTGTATTCGACGCTGTCGCCCTCTTCGAGGACATGGCGTGCCTCGCCAAGCGAGACCTCGACGACGCCGCGCAGCACCACAAGCATCTCATGCGCGTCGCCATGCGTGTATTGATCGGAGCCGGTCGAGCCGCCGATTTCGAACTCGCCGACATAGACTTCCATGTCGCTCAGCGGGGGACGCGAGAGCAGCATCTTGCGGCAGCCGTCGCTGGGCGGCAGGCTCGGCCGCTCGCTGCGCCGCAGCACCCCGTGCTGCCCGGCAGCACTGTCCTCGAACAGCATCGCCACACTGACCCCCAGCGCCGAGGCCATCTGGTTGAGCGAAGCCGTGCTGGCGCCGGTCAAGCCGCGTTCGAGCTGGCTGATGAAGCTGGCGCTGGTTCCGGTTAATTCGGCGAGTTCGCGCAGCGAAAGCCGGCGGCCAAGGCGCAGGCTCTTCAGCCGCTGGCCCAGCATTTGATGCGCATGCGTCGCTGTCGAGGCGACGCCATTCCTAACCCGAGCCTGGTCGGTGCTCATCCCGTCTTTTTCTCCCACTGAACAATTTGTACAGTGGCACTGTACAACTGGCAAGCGCTGAGTCGGGGAGATTTCGAGATGCCGGCTGAGGCCTACTCCTCGCCCGACAGGTCGCGCCGCGCCTTGTCGAGTTCCTCGGCATAGCGCCGCATCAGATGGCTTTCGGTGAGCAGGCCGAGCACGACGCGATTGTCGAAATCCTCGACCACGGCCAGTTCCTCGGCGCCGGCGCGCTGAAAGGTTTCGGCGGCGGACTGGACGTTCATGGCGGGCACCAGCACCGCATCAGTGAATTTGGCCAGCGCCTGCACCGGCGTCTCGCCGTCGGACGGATCGCTGTGCAGTTCGGCGACGATCAGCACGCCGGCATAGTGCTGGTCCTCATCGACGGCGATGACACGCTGCGCCGAACCGAGCGGCACATCCTTGCGAAACGCCACCAGCGTCTTTGTGGCATCGACGGTGCGGACATCCGACCGCATCATTTTGCCAACCGTCAGATTGCGCATCCAGCCGACATCATGGGCGCTGCGGATCGTCTCGCCGCGCAGGTGGAAACGCCAGGTCGAGAAGGAGTAGCCGAAGGTCTCGCGCACCAGGATCGCCGCCATCAGCGATGCCGCCAGCACGACGCCGGTCAGCGTCAGGTCGCGCGTCGATTCCAGCGCCAGGAAGGTCATCGTCAGTGGCCCGCCGACGACGCCGACCGCAAGCGACGTCATGCCGACGACGGCAGCGACGGAAGGATCGATGCCGGTGGCCGGCGAAATGATCGCCATCACGCCCGCGAAGGCCTTGCCGAGCAGCGCGCCAAGGAACAGCGAGGCAAAGAACAGGCCGCCGCGAAAACCCGAGCCGAGCGAGATCGCCGACGCCGCGAGCTTCAGCACGAAGACGCTGGCGACGACCGCGAGCCCGTAATTCATCGCGAACTCGCGATGCAACGCGCCATGGCCCGAGGACAGCACCTGCGGCGTGATCAGCCCGAGCATTCCAACGGCGAGGCCACCGATCATCGGACGCAGCGAACCGTCGACAGCCAGCCGGGCGAAGCCGCGCTCAACCAGGCTGACCAGATGCATGATAGCGATGGAGGCGGCGCCGCCCAGCAGCCCGAGCAGCAGGAACGGCAGATACTGGCTGGCGGTCAGCTCCGGCAGGCCGGACAGTTCCATCGGAAACGGCACCACGCCGAACATCTCGGCGGTCAGCGACGCGCAGATTGCGGCAGTCATCACCGGCGCGACATTGGCGACGGAGTAGATGCCGATGATCAGCTCAAAACCATAGAAGGCGCCGGTCAGCGGCGCGTCGAAGGCCGCGGCAATGGCGCCGGCGGCGCCACAGCCGACCAGGATGCGGACATCGTTGCGGCGCAGCCGCAGCGCACGCGCCAGCCGTGACGCCAGGCCGGAGCCGACCTGCGTGTAGCCGGCCTCCAGTCCGACCGAAGCGCCGAAGCCGCTGGAGATCATCGTCTGTCCGGCGATGATGAACGTATCGGTGAGCGACATACGTCCGCCATAGAGCGCATTGGCTTCGATCGGATCGACCGGGGTGCGGAATTTCCGCTTCCGCAGCCAGATCACCGTCAGGCCAAGCAGGATGCCGCCGATCGCCGGAATCAGCGCCTGGAACGGGCTTTGCAGGGAAAACATGCCGGAGAGACGGCCGCCGGGCTGAACGCCGAACAGCAGGAAATGCAGGCCTTGCACCGCCTCGCTCATGCCGGTGACCAACACCGCCGAGATCACGCCGACGACACCGGCGAGCGCAACGATGACGATGCCGCGCGCTTCGAGCAGCGGGATCGATCGGATCAGCACCGCGCGCAGGCGACGGGCATAGACCTGAGGTTCGTTAGGCAACGGAGCGGCTCGCCGGGTGCGAGGGATGAAAGCTGCCGTGCCTGTTACGCCCGGCGGCATTGCGTGGCAATCGCAATGCCGACTGCTTGTGGCGCCATTTTGGCGCTGCGGAGCAGATAGGCTTGCTGCCCCGGTTTCAACTTCCGTGCGAGCGTCTGTCGAGCTATATGAGAGGTCGCTTACGCAAGCGATGCAACTATGGTATTTTTGCCCGTCTCTATGTCCCTCAAGGAGGAGAACATGAGTGCGCGGGGATTTTTTTCATTAGCTGTTGGCATGATTTTTTTGAGCTCGTCTGCAGTGAGCAACTCAAGCGTGGATATGCCAGTCAAGTTGAGTATCTCATACCCAACGTCTCTTTTGTCTGGCGACAATCCGGAAAAACAAAGCCGGCCAATAAAAGAGTTTATTCAAACTGCGCAGCAAGACGTTTGCTGTCCTGGCGGCTATCCTTGGTATCGCAATTCAACCAACACCTGCTACGGCAGCTATGAAGACTGCCACGATACCGATGGCGGAGGTTGGTCCTGCAGACAGGTCAACGCCTGCTAGACCTTCTTGCCCCTAGGCCTTCTTAGCCATTGCCTGATCCTCAGGTCGGCTTGGGCTCGCCTGCCTCATAAAGCATGAGGTTGCGCTCGCCTATGCCGTGGACTGCCCAGCTCGCCCGCCAGTCGGCGATGTGCGGCGAGCGAAAATGCGCGTCGAGTGCTGCTCTGTCGCTCCACACCTCCGTCACATGGATGAGCCCTGCGTCGAGCACGTCCTGCGCGTAGGAATAGTCGATGCATCCGGGCTCGGCGCGGCTGCCCGAGATCATGCGCTGCATGGCCGGCCTTGCCTCGTCGAGCCGTTCTGCCGGCAGGCGGATGGTGCCGATGATCACCAGCATGATCTCTCCTCAAGCTTCCGTTCCCTCGGCAGTAGCCAGTCTCCCACCCTCGCGCAAGCTTGGCCGGTTAGGCTCGAAGGGCTGCCCTCATGTTCGGGCAGTTCATGGCTCGGGGACGATATGGCGATCAGCGAAAGCTTAGCGACGGGAACAGTGGCCAAGAACGGCCGCGATGTCTTCTTCGCCATCGGCATCGTCATCATCCTGGCGGTGCTGTTCCTGCCGATCCCGGCCTTCCTCATCGACATCGGCCTCGCTTTCTCGATCGCGCTGTCGGTGCTGATCCTGATGGTGGCGCTGTGGATCCAGCGGCCGCTCGATTTCTCGTCCTTCCCGACCGTGCTGCTGATCGCCACGATGCTCAGGCTATCCCTCAACATCGCCACCACGCGCATGATCCTGTCGCACGGCAATGAGGGCACGCACGCCGCCGGCTATGTCATCGCCGGCTTTTCCAAACTGGTGATGGCCAGCGACTTCGTCATCGGCCTGATCGTTTTCATGATCCTGATCGTGGTCAACTTCATCGTCATCACCAAGGGCGCCACCCGTATCGCTGAAGTCGGCGCCCGCTTCACCCTCGACGCCATCCCCGGCAAGCAGATGTCGATCGACGCCGACCTGTCCGCCGGCATGATCGACGACAAGACGGCGCAGTTGCGGCGTAGGGAACTGGAAGAGGAAAGCTCCTTCTTCGGTTCGATGGACGGCGCCTCGAAATTCGTGCGCGGCGACGCCATTGCCGGCCTGATCATCACCGCCATCAACATCGTCGGCGGCATCGCCATCGGCTACATCAGGCACGGCATGGGCATGGGCGAAGCCGCCGATGTCTTCATCAAGCTGTCGGTCGGCGACGGTCTCGTCACCCAGATCCCGGCGCTGATCGTTTCGCTCGCCGCCGGCCTGCTTGTGTCCAAGGGCGGCACCCGCGGCTCGACCAACCAGGCGGTGTTCGGCCAGCTCGGTGCCCATCCGCGCGCGCTCTACGTCGCGGCCTCGCTGCTCGTCCTGCTCGGCCTGATGCCCGGCCTGCCGTTCTTCCCGTTCTTCACGCTCGCCGCCGGCATGGCCGGCCTCGGCTACGTCATCCCGATGCGCGCCAACCGTGAGGCTGCCGCCGTCGAAGCGCTCAAGGATCAGGAGAAGGCGAACAAGGTCGAGGAGGAGAAGAACTCGGTCAAGGCTTCGCTCACCACCGCCGAGATCGAGCTTCTGATCGGCAAGCAGCTGTCGACGCGGCTTCTGGTGTCGCACCAGGAACTGGTGTTCCGCATGGCCAAGATGCGCAAGAAGTTCGCCACCCAATACGGCTTCGTCGTGCCGGAAGTGCGCGTCGCCGACGATTTCGGCATCCCGCCGAAAAGCTACCAGATCAAGGTCCACGGCACCGTCGTCGCCGAATACCAGATGCGCGTCGGTGAGATCATGGTGCTGCTCGGCACCCGTGACCTGCCCGACGTTCCGGGTGAGGAAATCCGCGAGCCGGCTTTCGGCATGCGCGCCTTCTCGGTACTCGAAACCTTTGCCGAGGATCTGAAGCGCGAGAACTACACCTTTGCCGACAACATGTCGGTGCTACTCACCCATCTCTCCGAGGTGATCCGCAACAACCTGCCGCAGCTTCTGTCCTACAAGGACATGAAGGCGCTGCTCGAACGCCAGGACCCGGAATACAGAAAACTCGCCGACGAAATCTGCACCTCGCACATCTCCTACCCCGGCCTGCAGGCGGTGCTGAAACTGCTGCTCGCCGAGCGCGTCTCGATCCGCAATCTGCACCTGATCATCGAGGCCATCGCCGAGATAGCGCCGCATGTGCGCCGCACCGAGCAGATCGTCGAGCATGTCCGCATCCGCATGGCCCAGCAGATCTGCGGCGACCTCTCCGAAGGCGGCATGCTCAAGGTGCTGCGCCTCGGCAACCGCTGGGATCTCGCCTTCCACCAGAGTCTCAAGCGCGACGCCAAGGGCGAGGTGCGGGAATTCGACATCGACCCGCGCCAGCTGGAAGAATTCGGCCAGGACGCCACCAAGGCGATCCGCAAGCATCTCGAAGCCGGCGAGCGTTTTGTCCTCGTCACCGCGCCCGATGCCCGGCCCTATGTGCGCATGATCATCGAGCGGCTGTTCACGACGCTTCCCGTTCTCAGCCACGTCGAAATCGCCAAGGGCGTCGAGATCAAGGTGCTCGGGACAATCTCGTGAACGTATTGTCGCAAGGCGTCGTCATCGCCGCCTTCCTCGCCTTCTGCCGCATCGGCGCCTGCTTCATGCTGATGCCGGGCCTGTCCAGCGCCCGCGTGCCGGTCCAGGTCCGGCTCTTCGTGTCGATCGCCGCCACCGGTGGCCTGCTCGCCTTCCTGTGGGACAAGATCTTTCCCTTCGTCGATGCGCGTCCGCAGGTGCTGGCGCCGATGATCATTTCGGAACTGCTCGTCGGCGGGCTGATCGGCGCCATGACCAGGCTCTACATGGAAGCGCTGCGCTTCATGGGCTCGGCCATCGCCATGCTGATCGGCTATGGTGGCACGGGTGGACCGGCCATCGAAGAGCCGGAGCCGCAGGCGGCGCTCGCCGCCATCATCTCGTTTTCGGCGCTGCTGCTGCTCTTCGTCTTCGATTTCGACCACGAGATCATCCGCGCTCTGGTCGCTTCCTACACGGTGGCGCCGGTCAACGTCTTCTTCAACCCGCAGGCCGCACTGGTCGATCTCACCGACACGGTGTCGGACGCCTTCTTCCTGGTCATCCGGCTCGGCAGCCCATTCATCGCCTATGCCATTCTGGTCAATCTGACCATCGGCTTCGTCAACAAGATGACGCCGCAGATCCCGGTCTATTTCATCTCGCTGCCCTTCGTCATCGCCGGCGGCATGATCATCTTCTACTTCGCCATCGGCACCATGCTGTCGCTGTTCGTCGACGGCTTTGTCGACCTGACGCTGGCGAGGTGAGATGACCACGCGCAAGGAACGGCTGAAGAAACTGGTCAAGGTGCAGGAGCAGCTGAAGGCGCTGCACGAGACCCGCCATGCGAGTTTCCTGGCGGCGGCGGCAACCGCCGAGACCGAGGCCAAGGAACTGGTCCAGCATTTCGACGCCGACCAGTCGATGGCGGTGCTGTTCCCTGACCTTTACCATCGCCGTATCGCCAACGCCCTGGTGCGCCAGGAAGCGAGCCTGGAAAGCGCCAGGCAGGAGGTCACCCTCATCGCCACCGCGACGGCGCGCACCAACATGGTCGAGCGCGCCTACAAGGACGTGCGCCGGCAGGACGAGCGCGAACGCTCCGACCGCGATCGGCTCGATCTGATTGGGCAAAAGCGGGGACAAGAGTAGCTGCTGGGAATTTACCGCCATGCCCGTTCGATAATGGCAACGTCGTTTGACGCCGCTGGGGACGCTATCCGGCGAACAGGGCCAGACTTCCGCTGGAGATGATTGACGCTTTTGCCGGCGCCATTGGCTGGAGCGCCTTCCCGGACGAGGCGTGTCGCGTCAGATCCTGCGGAGCGCATCGGCGGGGAGAAGGCGCGTGGCGCGCCAGGCCGGGTAGAGCGCGCCGAGAGGCCCGGCGATGAAGACAAAGATCAGCGCCTGCGCGATCGACCAGCCTGACAGGTAAGGCACGATCAACCCCGCCGCAAAGTTTGTCTTCGCCGCCATCTCCATCGTGAGGACGCCCAAAACAATCCCGATTACCCCGCCGGCTGCGCTCATGAACAGGCCTTCGATGAGAATGAGTCGAAGAATCCGCCGCGGTGACCAGCCAAGCGCCGCGAGAACTCCGATCTCGAACGTCCGTTCGTTCACGGCCATCAGAAGTGTGTTGGCAACGGCGACAGAGGCCATCGCCATGACGACCAGTGAAATTGTCTGGGCAATCGCCCGAAGCAGATCGAAGATGCGGATGCTGCTGGCAAACTGCTCGGTGTCGCCGACCTCAAACCCCTGTGCGGCTGCGATGAGCTGGGTTCGGGCACCAGCGATGTCGTTTTTGTCGAGCGGGCGCTTCAACCTCACCTCGTACAAGGTAAACACGTCCTCCCGCGACAGGAGTTGCTGCAGTCCTTCGAGCGGAACGATCGCGCTGTTCCGGTTCAGCATGGACGAAAACGACGCGATGCCGACAATCTCATAGGGCTGGAATTGCAGCTCGACCGTATCACCGACCCGCTTGTCCAATGCGCTGGCGATCGACTCGCCAAGGATCACGGACCACTGGTCCCCCGGTGCAGGGAGCCGCCCCGCTACGAGGTGCATGTCTTTCCACAGGAAGCTGTCGCTCGGCCAGCCGGCCATGACAATGTTTGCGGCGTCGTCAGCGGTGGTGATGTTCAGGAGAACGCCCGACACGGCCTCGACGTTCGGCACCGCGGAAAGCCCGGAGCCCAGCGATCTGGGCACGGTGCTGCTCACCAGGTTGAACGCGCTGCGCTGGCTTACCACCAGATCCGCACCGTTCTCGTCGATTCCCGATGCAAACGAATGCTGGACGCCAGCGGTCAGGCCGGTAAGCGCCACAAACCCCGCCACCGCCAGAGCGATGCCGAGAACCGTGAGCAGGGTGCGAAGCGGGCGCGCAATGAGACCGCGCAACGGAAGGGTCAGCTCTGTCATGGATCAGCCGATCCGCGACGCTGGCGCGGGCGCAAGCGTCGCCGCCATTCGGCTGTCCGAACGGATGCGGCCGTCGGTGATTTCGACGCGCCGCCGGCACAGTGCGGCCACGTCCTCGTCATGCGTCACCACGATCACCGCGGTACCGAACTCGCGATGCACGTTGCCGATGATGCTCATCACGGACTGGCTCGTCTGCACGTCGAGGCTTCCTGTCGGCTCGTCCGCAACGAGCAGCTTCGGACGGTTGGCAAGCGCCCGCGCAATGGCAAGCCGCTGGCGCTCCCCGCCCGAAAGCTCGGCCGGCCGGAGCGTAGCGCGTTCGGCAAGACCGAAATGTGCCAGAAGCTCGAGCGCGCGAACGCGACGCTGCCGCGCTCCGCCGAGGTTTCCCAACAACGCCACCTCGATGTTCTCGCGCGCCGACAGGGACTGGAGCAGGAAGAAGTTCTGGAAAACGATGCCGATCCTGCTGGCCCGCACCGCCGCCCATGCGGCCCTGCCGTTGATGGCCCGTCCTTCGAACCGAACTTCGCCCCGCGTCGGCCGGTCGAGCCCACAGACCAGGTTCAGGATCGTGGACTTGCCGCTCCCGCTGCGGCCGACAATGGCGACGGTCTCATCGTCCTCGATCGCGAGCGACACGTCGTCAACGGCGACAATGCGGCCGCCGTCAAAGTCGCGGCCGACATTGCTCAATTCGACGAGGGAGGACATGAGAGCCAGCGAGAAGTCATAGCCGACCTTTCCTGATATCGGCGACAAGCGCGGGGATCGAGCCGCCGTTGGAGGCGAGCAGCTGGGCAACGCGGTCCCGCTGCTGCACCGTCACGGAGCCACCGTCGACAAAGACATCGCCGATACAGAGTTGTCCGCGGCAGTGGCGGACACGCCAGTCCACGGACGTTGGGCCGTGCAGCGGCCGGCGGAATTGGCTTCGCACCAGAATGTCACCATTGGCCAGGGCCTTTGTACCGAGCACGGTGAGAGTCTTGTCCTGCGTCCGCTCCAACCTGTCGGCCAGCCTGTGCGCGATGGCATAAAGGAGCGCATCGACCACCGAGGCGCGGTCGTCTGCACTCGCCCGGCGCCAATACGTCCCGAGCACGGCTTGCGCGATCCCCCTACCGTCGAACGCCGCGGAGATCGAACGGAGCTGCCCATCTGCGGATCCACCGTGCCCAAGCGCGATCGCCGCCTGGCGCACAGTCTCGACCAACCTGACCGCATCACGCTGCTCATCGGCAGATGCGGAAAGCGGTAGGACGCAGGTCGCCATCAACAGAGGGACGAGCAACAGCCGGGCGAAGGCTGCCAAGCTTGCGTGCGACCATCGGGCTGTCGTCATCATCTCATGTCATCCAATGCGCGGTTGGCTGTCAACATTGAGATTGGGCGTGCCGGGAGCCTGCGCCGGCGCATGCCCAAAAGCGGCTGCCAGCGGTGCGAGGCGAGCGGTGCGCGCTTTCTGCCTTTCCGTCAGGTGGGGATGGCGGTCGCGCACCTGTTTGCCGAATGTCGAGGCGACCTGCAGCATCCGCTCCTCGCAGCCGCGGAAAAATGGCAGGCCGAGTTCGCCATAGATACGCTTCATCTCGCCGACGGGGTCGGCAGTGAGATCCTGCAGCCGCACTTCCGCGAGGTCGGCGGCTGGAATCTGGGCTCTGTCCGCCAGATAGTGCGTCTCCGTCGCGAGATATTCGTGAGCGATGATCTCCTCCTGCTCGTCCTCGGCCAATGGCGGCTGCAGGGCGAATGCACGTTGCAATTCGCGCACCAGAAGGAGGTTGGACCGGAACACGACTTCCGGCGAACGGGAGATGTGGACAAACTTGGCGCCCGGGAACAGTTCCCGGAGGTAGCGGACGCGCGCCGTATGGCTAGGCGACTTGAGCAGAAGTCGTCGCCCGCCTGCAACGAGCGTGAGCTTCTGGACGAAACCGAACTGATGTGAGCGCCAGCGGCTTAGCTCCGCCGCCGAAAGCCCGTCGAGATCGTGAAATCGATTGAAGAAGGCTTGCCGGCGGGGGAGCACGGCACGTCCCGCGAGGACGGACATCCCACCCAGATTGTTCAGCGCGAAGTCATCCTCTGCTGGCAGCCTAGCGCCCATGGGCACGACTGCGTCGAGGCGCGTCAACGGCAGCAAGGGGACGAAAAGGTAGCGCAGCAGAGCCCAGCCAAGAACGAATGTCTGAGGCGCCAGGACCTGCTGCCAGCTCGGCGATCTCAGGTTCGGATCGGTTGCCAGCAGGTTCTGCAAAAACGTCGTCCCCGATCGGAAGTAGCCGAGAACGAACACAGGAGCGTTGTCCCGCTCCATCCGGGGAGGTCGCAGCCGCAGCCATGCCCAAAGGATCACGCGCTCCGGCAGGGAGGCGATCGTGTTGATGCCGGAAAGCAGGAGCAGGAGCACCAGGCGCGGCCAGTAAGCCGGAGGGATTTTGCCCTCCGCGTACCACAAGACCCGCAGCACGGCGTCAAGAGGCGCCACACACATAAAGTGCGGAGACGGCAAATACGGCACCAGCCAGCGCTCTGCGAAAGCTCGGATGCGGTGCTGGATAGTGTTCGATGCCATCAGGCTGTCCTGAACATCATGGTCTCGGTGGTCAATCCTGGGCCGAACGCCATGCCGCAGCCGAGCAGGCCCGCCGGCTCCTTCAGCATTTCGGCCATCACGAACATCACGGTTGCCGATGACATGTTGCCATATTGCCGGAGCACTTCGCGCGATGCGGCGAGCGCGGTCGGCTCCAGTTTGAGTGCCCGCTCAACCGCGTCGAGCACGGAGCGGCCGCCGGGATGCACCGCCCACAAATCGATCTCGCTCGCAGGCCTGCCGCCGAGGATGGCCGCACGGTCGTTGCGCAGTGTCTCACGCACCGCGCCCGGAACCTGGCCGGACAGCACCATGTCAAAGCCGTCGTCGCGGATGTGCCAGCTCATCAGCTCCTTGCGCTCCACTGCCACGATGGCGTGGAAGCTTTCGAGCAGGATGCCGTGCGGCTCGGCCGTGACCAGCGCGGCCGCGCAGCCGTCGCCCCACAGGCAGAACGAGATGAGCTTCTCAAGCTCGGTGGCTTCCCTGAAATGCAGCGTGCACAATTCGATGTTGACGATCAGCACGCGGGCTTTCGGGTCGGAGCGCACGATATGGCGCGACAGCTTCAAGGCGTTGATGGCGGCATAGCATCCCATGAAGCCGATGATGGTGCGCTCCACCGACGTCGCCAGGCCACATCGCTGCACCAGTTCGAGGTCGATGCCGGGCGCCGAAAAGCCGGTGCAACTCGTCACGATCAAATGCGTGACCGCCGAGCGGTCGTCGTCGGCCAGCAGCTTGTCGACGGCTTGTTGCGCCAGCTCCGGCGCCGCGGCTTCGTACATCTCCATGCGGATTGCGGTGCTGGCGAACGAGCCCCTGACCGAGGTGCCGTCGCGGTCGATTGCCCCACCGCCCGGATCGTCGGCAGGCGCAAAGCAGGAATAGCGATGTTCGATCCCGGCCAGAGCGACCATTCGCTCGAAGAGCGCTAGGCGCTGGGCATCGTCTTCAAGCAGCAAAGCTCCATAGCGGAGGTAGAACTGATGCACGTCGTGTTCTGGAACTGACGTGGCAATGCGGTTCAGATACGCTTGAGGGGACAAAATTGCTCCGACAATGAGCCCAATCGGGTCTCATAAGAGGTCTAGGAATTCGGGAAGCGTTTCCTAAGGCAAACGTCGGCATAAGGCATTTTATTGCGTGGCGCCGATATTTCTTATTAGCAAATTGTGATACCAGCCTCCGATCCTGTATGAAAGAGACCTCGCCATCCGGATTGAGTTCACATGCGAGTTCCGTCATGAACTGCGCGCAGCCATACGGGTACGGCCGAATTCTATTTGCCGGATTGACGGCTGATGCCCTAGGTTGCCGATCCATCGCATGACCGACATAAACATCCGGCATCTGGAGCCAGAGCTCCTCGACGGCCTCGCGGCCGATGATCCGCGTGCGATCGCATCGCGTCGTGATCTCGTTCGCATCAACGCATTGATGTTCCAGGCCAGGTTCATGGCATCGCTCATGCGGGCGAACGTGCAAACGCCGCCGCTGCGCATCCTCGAACTAGGCGCCGGCGACGGAAAGTTCATGCTGACCGTAGCGCGGCTGATGGCGCGGCGTTGGCCCAACGTCGAGCTCGTCATGGTCGACAGAATCGGACTGATCGGCAAGGATGTGTGCGACGCGTTCGCCAAATTTGGTTGGCGGGCGCAACCCGTAACCGCCGATATTTTCGAGTGGACAGGAGACAGGCCTTTCGACCTTGTCTGCGCCAACCTTATCCTCCATCACTTCGACGACACGCGGCTCCTGGAGCTGTTTTCCCGTATCATGACGATGGCTCCGATGCTCGTCACGACGGAGCCGCTTAGGGCCAAGGTGCCGCTTGTCGCGACCCGGTTCCTGCGACTGATCGGCGCCTGCGCGGTTACACTCAACGACGCGACGCAAAGTGTCCGCGCCGGTTTCCGCGGCACGGAACTTTCCCAACTGTGGCAACTGTCAGGGGGCACGCCCGTGATGGAGGGCCGCAAAGGCCTGTTCACTCAAGGTTTTGTCGGTGCCAGTTTCCCCGGGGCAAGCATGCCCGGCACCAGATGATGCACGACGCGATAGTCATCGGTGCTGGCCCCGCCGGCAGTTCTACCGCCATTGCGCTGGCCCAGCATGGTTGGTCGGTGGCAATGGTGGAGAAGGTGGTGTTTCCGCGCCGAAAGGTCTGCGGCGAATTCATGTCGGGGACCAGCCTGGCCTTGCTCGACCGGTTGGGCGTCGGCGAGATCTGGCGCGCGGAAGCCGGCCCCGAAATACGTCGCGTCGGGTTCTTTTCGGGCGATGTCTCGGCGCAAGCGCGAATGCCGATCGCCAAGACGGGTCTCGGCCGCGCGCTCGGCCGCGACCGTTTGGATTACATCCTGCTGCAGGCCGCAGAACGCGCGGGTGTCGAAATTCTCCAGCCTTGCAAGGCTGTCGCCATTCGTCGGCGCGATGATTTGCAATTTGTGACCGTGGAGGCGGAACAGCACCAAAAGATTTTGAGTGCACCTGTCATCATTGCCGCGCACGGATCCTGGGAACCCGGGAAACTTCCAAGCCAGATTGAAAGAACAAGCGCCCCCTCCGACCTTTTCGGGTTCAAGGCGCATTTTACCGGCGCCGCGCTGCCGCCCGACCTGATGCCGCTGCTGGTATTCCCGGGCGGCTATGGTGGAATGGTAACAGCGGACCGTGGCCGGGTTTCGATTTCCTGCTGCATCCGCCGGGACGTTCTATCCGGCCTGCGCCAGCGCTTTGGAAACATTGCGGCCGCCGATGCATTGTGGCGCCACGTTCTGGCCTCGTGCCAAGGCGTAGAGACTGCGCTGGCCGGTGCCGAACTGGATGGCCCATGGCTCGCCGCGGGACCGATTCATCCCGGCATTCGCGCTGGCTATGATCAGGGCATCTTCCGCGTCGGCAACATCGCGGGTGAGTCACATCCTGTCATCGCGGAAGGGATTTCGATGGCGCTGCAATCCGGCTGGCTTCTTGCGAGAGAACTGATCGCATCGGGCAAGGGTCCCGAGGGCCACGACGCGGCCGGACGTCGCTACGAACGCGCGTGGCGCCGGCAATTCTCGGCTCGTCTGCGCGCCGCAGCCTTGATAGCCCGAATAGCGATTGGGCCCGGTGGCGGAACGGCCATGCGCGCCGTGATCAAAAATTTTCCGGCGGCTTTGACGCTTGGCGCTCGATTGAGTGGAAAGACCCAGCCTGTTCCGGGCTTTTGACATTGAGTAGCGCCGCTTATTGGCCAACTGAATGAGGCGCTGGGGTGACGCAGACGTCGAGCAGATCCGCGCGTGCGCCGAGAGGCTTCCGTTGAGATGCTTCTTACGCCTGATGTGCCAGGGCTGACATTGGATCGAGCGCTCGTGCTTATCGCGATGTTCCGCCACGCCTATCATTTGGTTGGCTGATTGAGCCAGCCGTTGACACCGCGACGTAGGGCCCTGAAATGCCTGTATGGATAAGTCCGCAATGTCTTTGAAGTCGCCTGGAGCCGGGCATTCCCGCCTCCACCCTCGCTGGAAAGCCAGAATTTGCCGCACATGAGGGTGAGCCTTGCAAGACTGGTCAAGTTGGCCCGCCCGGCAGAGCCGACATGGCTGCTGCTTCGGGTCGTCATCAGCGAAGGCGGTGACGCCGCCATGGCCTGGCGGCAGTGGTCGGAGGCCAGAGCGGCCATCGAGCCGAGCGCGGCCGAAGTTCGTTTGATGCCGTCAGTGGCCGAGAGGCTGACGCAGTTGGGAATTTCAAGCAGCGCATCTGACAAGGTTGCTGCCGCGCGCCGCAATGCCTTTCTCGCCAACCATGCGCGCCTGACCGCCGCTTGCCCGTTGATTGAGCGCCTGGGCGCCAAAATGCCGGTCATGTTGCTGAAGGGGGGAGCGCGCATAGCCGCAAACCCCAGAGACTTGCACTTGCGAGCGATCAGGGACATCGATCTCCTGTTCAGACCGGATGAATTGCCGCTTGCCTTGGAGATCGCGATAGGCGCGGGCTATCGACCGATCAGCGGGGTTCTCCCTGGGCCCGTCAAATCCAGGGCGCTTGCTCCGCTTTTTGCCGCCGGTCGGCCCGACTACATCGAGATCGATTTTCATGCCGCACCGCTACGCTTCGGTCGGCTCGGATCTTACGACGCTGGATTGTGGCAGCGGGCGGTCGATGCCGAGATCCTCGGTATAGCTGTCAAGATACCCTCGGCTTCGGACCGGTTCCTCCAGGCCATTGCGCATGGTCTGGTCTTTGACGACGACAGCCCCGCGGACTGGCTTGTCGATTCATACCTCGCACTTCAGGATGCTTCATTCGACCCCCAGATCGTCGCCGACGAAATCCGTCGACGCCGGATTGGCTTGCCGGTGATGATAGCAGCGGCGCTCCTGAACGAGCTTGGCACGGTGGTTCCAGCGCCGATCCTTGCGGCCTGCGAGCGCGATGGTTCCAACCCGCTCTACCGTCGGGAACTCGCGGCATCGATGAAACCGACGCGAGCGCGTACACGGCTTGATCGCGCCCTTGTCATCGGCGCGGAGCTGCATCGCTCCTGGCGCTGGCTGGCGCACATCCCGAGCTGGAAGACATCCTGGCTGGTGGCGCCCTCGCTGCGTCGCAAGCAGGCAGGCTGGTGCAGGTTTGAAAACGGCAGAGCGACAATGCCGGTAAGCGGCATAGGCGAAGGCGGATTGACCGTTCGCTTTGCCGATGTTCCGCCAGGACTGGAACGCCTGTCATTCGATGTCTTGGCTGAGGACAAGTGGATCGGGCGAATCCGGTTTCGACTGGCGTACCGGCTTCTGCCCATATCGCCGCTATCCTGGCGCGCTCGCATGACTTTTCGCCATCCCGTGCAGTTGCCCGACCCAGCGCGGCTCACCGTAGTTGCCCTCAACGCGGAAAACACACCGACGACAGGTATCGCCGAGGGCATGTCACTGACGATTGAACCGGTGGGCAATTGACGTCTTTCGAACCCGGTCGGAATATTTGGCGGCTCGGCTTGATTGCGGTGCCTCACACAAATAAGAGTGCAACCATGAACACAGCTGCAAAACCAATGTCGGCCTACGGACTAAAGGGAAACGGGTCAGCCTGTCGCTTCATCGACGGCGAAGCGGTGCTGATCAATGCCGAGACATCAGCCTATTACAGCATGAACCGCACCGGCACCTTCGTTCTGCGCGAGCTTGTTGTCTCAGGCCGGCAGCCGGAGGAAATCGCCCGTATGTTCGAGGATCGTTTCGGCGCCCAGTCGGCGGACTGGAACGGCGATGTCGGCAAAACCATCGCACAGCTTGAATCGGAAGGCCTGATCGTGTCGGCGGACGGTCCTGCGCCGCAGCTCGAGGGCGCCGACACTGTCGAACTGCCGCAAGTCTACGAGAAGCCGACGCTTGAGCGCCACGGCGAGCTCGAGCAGCTGATCCTGAGCGGCGAATAGACTTCCACCGATGGACCCCGACCACGCCAGGATGATCGGCAAGGAGCTTCAGGTGTCGGTCTCATCGACCGACCGCTCGCTCTATTTCCACGGCAACAGCATGCTGCCCTTCCTGCAGGAGGGCGACATGGTGGTCGTGCGGCCGGTCGCCTGGGCCGACCTGGCGCGCGGCGATATCGTGAC
Organism: Mesorhizobium sp. P2_E7; assembly: GCF_056403855.1. NCBI lineage: Bacteria > Pseudomonadati > Pseudomonadota > Alphaproteobacteria > Hyphomicrobiales > Phyllobacteriaceae > Mesorhizobium > Mesorhizobium sp. P2_E7. The sequence goes on from NZ_JBFUER010000001.1 coordinate 2,969,669, forward strand.
CTATCGCAATGGCGAAAAGTTCCCGACCCGGCGCATTTTCTCCAAGCAGGCCGATCGGCTGACGCTCTACTGCGACGGTTGGAAATATCTGCACTTTTACGCCCACCGAGACGACATTCTGGGGCGGGCGGAAGCGCGCCTGCGCGGCAACCTTTGGATTACAATGTCGGATCCGGAGTGGCGGCGCACGGCACGGCGCTCGTTGCTTCATGCCTGGTGGCGGTCCTTGCGCGGCCGTTTCCGGCCGGCAACCGGACCCATACAGTGAGGCCGGGGCATGTTGCCATTCTCAGGATTGGCAGCCTTCGCATCGAAGTCGAGGCGTCGCAGGAACGCTACCTCGACGACCTCGCTCAGATCTATTCGACAGGGCTGCGGCCCTGCGACGACGAACTGCCGGTCGGCTTGCGTCTAGACATCGTCGATAGCCCCGGACCGACGCAGTTTGTGGTGCCTCCCGATGGCCTGGTCATCACGGCCGACGGCACGCTTCGCACCGAGGCGATCGATGCGCAGACCGCGCTGGAAGGCGACGCGTCGCGCGCCGGCGACGCGTCGCGCGCCCGGTTCACCGTTCACAAGACCGGTCTGACCGACGCGGAAAGGCGCATCTATCTCGTCGTTCTCTTGAACAAGATCCTGTTCTGGATGGGCTATGTCAGGCAGCATTCCTCGGCGGTTTGTCTCGACGGGGTGGCCAGTATGTTCGTCGGCGATAGGGGGGCGGGCAAGAGCAGCACCTGCGCCTATCTCGCCGGCCGCGGCGCGCTGGTGCTGGCCGATGACGATGTCATGATCCATCGAAACGGCAAGGCATTCACGGTGAGTGGATGCGACGAGACCATGCGGATCATGGCGGATGCCGAGCGGCGCCTGTTCGGTCATCTGGCCTTGCCGGCGCTCGATTTTGGCGGCATCGCGAAGAAGCAGATTGCGACTGCCGATCATTTCACAACCGCGCCCTATGTGGACTATCCTCTCAAGCAGATCTTTTTCCCCAGGATCGGCGAGGCGTTCGAACTCGACCGCCTGCCGCCAAGTCGGGTGGCGGTTCGCTTGCTGCATTCCCTTGCGCCTTCCAACCGCTTTGCGGGAACGCAAGACCATCTGGATGCGCTGGGCTATGTCTCCGAGCTCGCAGCCCGCGTTCCGGCCTATGCCTTGACCCTGACCCGCGACTATCAAGGTCTCGACCAGCTTTTCGAGCACCTCACGGACCCGAGCCGGCCATGAAGATCTTCTACGTCATCAGCAATGCATGCGAAGTCGCCGGAGGGGCCGAGCGCGCTGCGCGGGCGGCACTGCGGCAGCTCCATGCGTGCTATGGCTTCGCTTGCGAGATGCTCTCCGCCCACCCGGCGCCTTTCGAGCAGACCAGCGACGGAATTCGCCTGCGCGGATTCCGCGACGTGGAAGAACTGAAGTCGATTGTCGGCGCTGAGCGGCCCGACGTCATCATCGCCTCGCTGGGCGATGCGGTGCCGGCGTTCCGAGTGGCACGGCGCTTCCGCATTCCGCGCATATTGTGGATACACGCTTACGAGTTCTCGCCGCCCTCGGACGAGGAAAGGCTGCAGTGGTCGATTCCTCCAGCGCACCGCGCTTTGCCTGCGGATGATATCGACTTCGTTCTGAAGTCTGCGGATCACGTTTTCACCTGCTCGCAGCACATGCAGGGGTTCCTGCGAGATCGCGCTCATCGCGACAGCGAGGTGTTGCTCAACTCCTGGGACGAAGATGAGGTGCTCATCGCTGAACCCGCGGCCGGCGATGCCGCCTGCATCACTGCCGTTTGTGGGTATCGCCACAAGGGCAGCGACATCTTCCTTGAGATGGCGCGCCGGTTTCCGCACGAGCGCTTCATGCTCGTCGGTGAGCCGGGCAGCGACCTGTCGATCAGCACGGTGCGTGAAGCCGCTGCCTTGCCGAATGTCGAGCTGCCCGGCCGCATGCGGCCGCGCGATTTCCTGGCGCTGAGCAAGCTGGTTCTTGTGCCTTCGCAATGGCCCGAACCTTTTGGGCGGATCGCCGTCGAGGCTCTGGCCAATGCGATCCCGGTCCTTGCCAGCCGGGCAGGCGGGCTCAGGGACATCGTCGGCGACGGTGCGATGGGTATCGACGACTACACGAGCATCGATGCCTGGGAGAGCCGCTTGTCGGCGGCGACAAAGGGGCATCTCATTCCGCCAGCCGAACTGCAGGAGAGTTGCGCGCGGGCACGCCGCATCATGCGCAGCGAACCTGTGCACCTGCTTTCCCAGACAATTCGATCGCTCTCCTCAGCTCCGGATTGGACATCGCCGGCCATCGCCTTTTCGGGCGGGATTGGCGGCGTGGAATCCTTCAAGAAGGACAACGCTGCCTGGAGCGAGGATCTGACCGGCCGCGGCTACACGATCAGGTCGATCGATGACGACCGGCACGACGTGCACGACGCTGTTTTGCTGCACGACTATCTGCACGACTTCAATGATTTCCGGCCGCCTGACGCCGGCCATTGCATCGCGGTCAGAACGTCGGATTTCGGACCCTATCCGAAAAGCTGGGTCACCAAGATCGAAACCGAGTTCGACCAATTGTGGGTGTACACGGAATGGATCGCCGAGCAGGCCCGCGCGAGCGGGATCGATCCGGCAATGATACGCGTGGTGCCGGTCGGCTTCGATGCCGATGTTTTCCGTCCTGACGGGCCTGTCACGCCACTGGTTCCAAGCGACCGCTTTGCGTTCCTTTTCGTCGGCGGAGCGGTGCGACGCAAAGGCATCGATATCCTGATCAAGGCTTACCAATCCGCCTTCTCGGCGAGCGATATGGTTGCACTGGTGATCAAGGGGGACTCGAAGAACAAATTCTACGCGGGCCGCAGTGAGGTCGAAGGCATCCTCCAAGCCGACGATCGCGTCGATCCTCCGCTGGTCGTCCATATCGATCAGCACCTCTCGATCGAGGAGCTCGCCGCGCTATTTCGAGGCTGCGATGTCGGCGTGTTTCCTTACCGCGCCGAAGGTTTTGCAAAGCCGATCCTCGAAGCCATGGCATCTGGACTGCCATCGATCGTGCCGAACCTCGGGCCGGCGATGGACTACTGCTCGCCAGCCACGTCCTTCCTGGTCCCGGCACGGCGCATCCGGCTGCCGTTCTCACGCAACATCAATCTTGCGATGGGCTTCGAGATGGACGTGGAGGCGGTTGATTTTTGCGAGGTGCGGGTCGACGCGCTCGCAAAGACCATGCGCGAGATATTTGAGGCTGGTCGCGTTGCATTGCGTTCAAAGCAGGAGACCGGGATCGAGTTCGCACAGGCCAGGCTGAACTGGAGGTCATCCACTGACAAGGTCGAGGCAAATCTGCGCGAAGTGAAGGATACAATCCCGCGTCGGATCTTTTCCCAGCGCGAAGCGGCGGAAAAGCAGCACCGGCTCCAGGTCGCTGCCCGTCAAATGCTGATCAAGGCAGCGATCACTGGTCAATAGCACGACCGGCAGTACAGGCTGCGGATAGATCGCGACAGGATCGCGCAATGCAAACTCGGATCTCCAGCGATCTGCACGACAGCTCAAGAGTGACGGCGGACGGTGGCGGCTCAATTCGACGGCGGCGGGATGAAATCGGTCAGCGCCGCGACAACCTGCTGTGGCTGTTCCTCGGCGATCCAGTGGCCCGAATCCTCGATGATGATCGTCTTCACGTTGCTTGCCACGTTGCGCAGCAGGATACCGATAGTGTCCCCCAATCCTCCCGACGCGCCTAGACCAAGAACGGGGATCTTCAGCGGCCGCTTGGCTAAAGCGCGGTTGTCGATCTCGTCTTGCGCAAAAGCGCGATAGTATTCGAACCCGCCGCGCAGCGCGCCGGGTCGCGCATAGGATTTCGCGTAATAATCCTCCGACTCCGGGGTTAGCGCACTGGTATTGACAGCCTCGACGTTTCGGAACCAGCGGATGAATTCGCTTTCCCGTCCGGTGATGAGCATCTCGGGCAGATCGCGCACGTTGAAGAAGCGAAAATGCCAGGTTCGGGGCGTCGCCGATATATCCTTCCAAGGGTCGATTCCGGGGAGTGGCACATCCATGACGATGAGCCGCGATACCTCATCGCGATATTGGGCGGCATAGGCATAAGCGATCATACCACCCATGTCGTGCCCCGCGACGGTGACGCGCGGCCCTAGGCCCAGTGCCGCGACTAGCGCCTGGATGTCGCGCGCGACATTCGCCTTGTCATATCCCGTGGCCGGCCGCGCTGTGTCGCCCAACCCCCGAAGATCGGGCGCCAGCACCGTGTGCCCACGTGCGATGAGTGCAGGCATCACATAACGCCACATATAGGATGTTTCGCCCCAGCCATGGAGCAGGACGATCGGCTCCCCGCGGCCCATGGCTATCAAATAATGATATTGGACGCCGTTCACCTTGATCTTTCCATCGCGGATCACGGTCTGCAACGTCGCCGCAGGGACAGGAGACTGCGCAGCGGCGGTGCCGGGCAGGCTGAGGGCGAGGATGGCGAAAGCGGCGGCGGCGAGAAGGGGTTTGATCATTGTCAGGCTTTCGGTTGTGAGTAAGACGCGTTGTTGATGAAAGGCCTTCTGACTGCGGTTCTGGAACCGATAGGCGGGCTCTATCAATTAAGGATATTTCATATCCTTGTGGACGTACAATATCCTTATTTGCCGCGGTGTAAAGCGCGATGGCAAGATCAAGCTATGGCGGAAGCGGAACGACGGGTTTTGCCCTAGCTCTGTCTGGAACCCGACGGACAGCTCTCGGCCAAAACGCGACGTGCGAGTAGTGGCTTGGCGATGTCCGTAGTTGGCGCGAAAGCAGACGATCCCCCATCCGGATTTCGCCTCTGCTCTCTTGGCAAGCCTGCCACAAGCTTGTTGCGGCATGGTCTTTCCAGGAACCCGGCAAAGAGGCGGACTTTCTTGGCGATTTCTCCACCCAGTGACATCGTTCTCGATGTTGCCCGAGCCGTCGACCCGACGGACATCGAGGCTGCCCGTGCCGCGCTCACCAAGCGGGCCAACGGCGTTGGCGGCGCCTTTTCTGTCGACATGGCGGCTTCGGTCGATGCCGGCTCGATCCTGTCCCGCGCCACCGCCGACAAGGCCGCGGCGAACGCCGATCCCGCCAGCAAGTTCAAGAAGTTCGAGGCGATGGTCTTGCAGACCTTCATCCAGAACATGCTGCCCAAGGACACCGAAGGGGTCTACGGCAAGGGGCTGGCCGGCGACATGTGGAAATCGCAGCTCGCCGAGCGCGTCGCCGATGTCATGGCCGAGCGCGGCGGCATCGGTATCGCCAAGTCGCTGCTGGCCGACCACTACAAGGACGGCAAGCGCACCGTGCCGATCGGACCGGTATCAACCGGGCCGCAAAAGACCGAGATCGACCAGCAGACCCGGCTCTCCACCTCGCTGGTCGAGGAATTGCAGCGCAAGGTCGCGCGGTCGATGACCGGCGACGAGACGACCATCCAAACCGACATCAAGATCTAGACCGGGATTTTCAATGGCCGATTTTTCAAAATTCTCTTCCAACCTGCCGGCGCGGACTTCCGAGGCGCCGATCCCTTTTGCACGGCCGGGCAACCTTGCCGCCATCATCGGCCGCATCGAGGAGGCGGTCGAGGAAGAGACGGCGGGCCTGAAGAACGACACCAGCTATGACCTCAAGGCCTCCAACGCCCGCAAGAGCCGTTACCTCTATGAATTGACCCGCGCCATGAAGGGCGCCAACGAGATCGAATTCCTGGAAGAGCATCGCGACAGCCTGGCGCGGCTGCGCCAGAAACTGGCGAAGAACGAAGCGGCGATCCTCGCTCACCTCAATGCGGTCAACGAGGTCGCGACGCTCCTGAAGAACGCCATCCAGCGCGCCGAAGCCGACGGTACCTACTCTGCCGGTGAATTCGGATGGGCGAGCTGATGTTCCGGGTAAGACTTGGCGGGAAAAGCCGGTGATCAAATTCATCGCCGCCGCGATCTGGATCTGCGCCGCTACGCTCGGCGCCGTGTTCTATTCGTTCCAGGCGGCCGGCGAGCGCGGCGTCGGCGAAACGCCGAAGCCGATGCTGGGCGGTCTCGACTACGTCAAGACCGACGTCATCTCGGTGCCGCTGATCCGCAATTCCAAGATCGACGGCTATTTCCTCACCAAGCTCGTCTACACGGTCGAGCCGGCCGAGATAAAGAAGATGTCGATCCCGGCCGAAGCGCTGATGACCGATCAGGTCTATTCCTATCTCTACTCCAACCCCCAGATCGACTTCACCAAGAAGGAAACCATCGATCTCGACGCCTTCCGCACCGCCATACGCGACACCGTCAACACACGCGTCGGCGCCAATCTCGTGCACGAAGTGCTGATCGACCAGGTCAACTTCCTGACCAAGGACGAGATCCGAGACAACGCCATGCGCCGTCACAAGGAGCCGGCTACGCCGACCGACGCTGCTGCGGCGGAATCGGCGCAGGCCGAGCCGGCCAAGCCGGCTGCAGCACACTGACCCCGCCGCAGGGCTGATTTCTCCGCCTCACCCCCTCCGACTGAAACGACATGACGCATCGCGACCGCGTTGACGTTTACGTCAACTCGAAGCTATATGCGCCAAGCGACCAGGATCGCGGCACGCGCGAGACAGCGACTTCGGCAGAGGCCGGTCACTGAAGCGCGGCAAAACGCAACAGACGAGGAGAACAGCATGGGCGTTCAGGAGATTGCCGAGAGGATCAAGTCGCGTGTGGCGAGCGCTGGGTTCGAACATTCGGTGAAGTTCGATACCGGCAGCGACGGCGTCATCGTCATCGACGGCGCAACCGTCTCGACCACCGACGCGCCGACCGACTGCACCGTCAAGCTCTCGCTCGACGATCTGGATTCGCTGATCGCCGGCGACCTCAACCCGACCATGGCGTTCATGTCCGGCAAGATAAAAGTCGAAGGCGACATGACGGTCGCCATGGCACTCAGCCAGCTGCTCGGCTAATCCCGTCGCAAAAGCAAAACGCCGCCCATCGGCGGCGTTTTGCTTTTGTCGACCCCCAGGCTTTTGCACCTCGGAAAGCCGAGGGCTTACGCCGCGTAGGTCAGCGGCAGCGCCTTCAGCTTGCGCCCAGCCGCCTTCAGCGTGCCATGCGCACCGTCGAGTGTACCCTCGACCAGCTCGAGCGCCAGCAGGCGATGCCGCTCATAGGGACCAGGCATGGCGAGCGCACCGGTCTTCTCCGCCGAAAAGCCGAAGCGGCCATAGTAAGGCGCATCGCCGACCAGCAGCACCGCAGCATGGCCGAGACGCGCCGCTTCCGCCAGGGCATGGCGCATCAGCGCCGAGCCGATGCCGGCGTTCTTCAACGCCGGGTCGACGGCGAGCGGGCCGAGCAGCAGCGCTGCCGGGCCACCCTCGCCCAGCCTCACATCCCACAGCCGTACGGTGCCGGTCACCGCGCCCGACGCATCGCGCACGACAAAGGCGAGGCCTTCGGAAGGCCGGCGGCCGCGCCGCAGCTTCTCCGACGATTTCTTGCGCCGCATCGGCCCCATGGCGCGGTCGAGCAACGCTTCACGCGCCGCGACATCGGCAGGGGTTTCGGCGACGATGGCAAGGACCGGCAAGGGGTCCACGAGTTCAACTGGCATTTTCATTTCCGCGATCCTTCACGAGCGGAGCTTGTTCCACAGGCGAACCCGGGCGGACGCAAACGCCCGCCTGGGGTGATCTGAAGGCCGAAGCCGTCAGATCACGTAGGATCGGAGAGGCTCGAAGCCGTTGAAGGCGACCGCCGAGTAGGTGGTCGTATAGGCGCCGGTGCCTTCGATCAGCACCTCGTCACCGATGGTCAGCGACAGAGGCAGCGGGTATGGCGTCTTCTCGTACATCACGTCGGCCGAATCGCAGGTCGGGCCGGCGAGCACGCAAGGCGCGGTCTCGGTGCCGTCATGGCGAGTGACGAGCGGATAGCGGATCGCCTCGTCCATCGTCTCGGCCAGACCGCCGAACTTGCCGATGTCGAGGAACACCCAGCGCACATTGTCGTTGTCGGCCTTCTTGGAGATCAGCACGACTTCCGACTTGATGACGCCGGCATTGCCGACCATGCCGCGGCCCGGCTCGATGATGGTCTCCGGGATAGCGTTGCCGAAGTGCTTGCGCAGCGCCGAGAAGATCGCCTGGCCATAAGCCTGAGCCGCAGGCACGTCACGCAAATAGCGCGTCGGGAATCCGCCGCCCATATTGACCATCTTCAACACGATGCCTTCGTCTGCGAGCGTCGCGAACACCTTCTTGGCGTCGCCCAGCGCACGGTCCCATGCCGTCAGGTCGGTCTGCTGCGAGCCGACATGGAACGACACGCCATAGGCGTCGAGGCCGAGCGTCTTGGCATGGCGCAGCACGTCGACGGCCATCGCCGGCACGCAGCCGAACTTGCGCGACAGCGGCCATTCGGCGCCTTCACCATCGGTCAGCACGCGGCAGAACACGCGGGCGCCGGGAGCGACGCGGGCTATCTTGTCGACTTCCTCGACGCAGTCGACCGCGAACAGCCGGATGCCGAGCTGGTAGGCGCGTGCAATGTCACGCTCCTTCTTGATGGTGTTGCCGAAGGAGATGCGGTCCGCCGGCGCACCAGCGTCCATCGCCATCTCGACTTCGGCAACGGAAGCGGTGTCGAAGGACGAGCCCATCGCAGCAAGGAGGCGCAGGATTTCCGGCGCCGGGTTTGCTTTCACCGCATAGTAGATTTTGGAATCGGGCAGCGCCTTTTCGAAGGCGCGGAAATTGTCGCGCACGACATCGAGGTCGACGACGAGGCAGGGGCCGGACGGACGTCGGGTGGCGAGGAAGTCAAGGATGCGCTGGGTGGCCATCGGGGTCTCTCCATCGCGCCTTTCGGCGCGCACAAGGGTGCGGACGCGGGCCGTCGGCCTCGCGAACACGCGGTCAAACAAAGGCGGGACGTCGAATTCATGGAACCAGCCGGTGGAGACCCCGGAACCATGAAACGCCGTCTCGCGGCGATGAACCTTGGCCTTGCCCGGCCTCGGTTCGCTTTGTCTGCCTTGGCTTGGATGGGAGACCCGTCCGCACTGCCGGCAATGAAGGTGTGCCTCTTTAGTAACCCCGGTATTTGGACAACCGGAAGAGAACCAGAAAGGCCCGCACCGTCGTTGCTTCAAGGTGTCCTCGGGCTGGCGGTTGGCCGCTAGACCGACTGGAGGGGTTGGCTCCAGTTACCTTACCGATTTCCCTCACCATTCGAGGATCGGCGGACACCCACAGGCACGTGCGACTTTGGGCAAGCGCGATATAAGATCGAAAGATTTCACAATCAATAAAAATCGTATCCCAGGTTGTAAAATTTCTGGCATCGAACAATGCTGCGCCAACCGTATACGGATATCGAACGATGCCAGGGACGCACGGCCCGCTCAACGCCTTCCTCGACCTTCGCCGCATGCCGGTCGCCAATGCGGAACTGGGCCCGCTGGCCGGGCTGCGCCTTGCTGTGAAGGACATTTACGACGTCGCCGGCTACCGCACCGGTTGCGGCAATCTGGTGAAGTTCGCCGAAGCGCACGCCGCGTCAAGCACGGCGCCGGCCGTGCAGGTGATTCTCGATGCCGGCGCGCGTTTCATCGGCAAGACGCAGACCGATGAGCTCGCTTTCTCGCTGATGGGCCAGAATGCGCATTTTCCGTTTCCGGTGAACCCGGCCGCGCCCGATCGCGTCACCGGCGGCTCGTCCTCCGGGTCGGCGGCGGCGGTGGCTGGCAAGCTTGCAGACATTGCCACCGGCTCCGACACTGGCGGCTCGATCCGCGCGCCGGCGAGCTTTTGCGGGCTGATCGGGCTGCGCACCACGCATGGCCGCATTTCGCTGGAAGGCACCATGAAGCTGGCGCCGAGCTTCGACACGTTCGGCTGGTTCGCCGACGACATCGAAACCTATGAGACGATCGGCAAATTGCTGCTCGGCCGCGACCCACATCAGTACCCGCTCAACCGGCCGCTTTCGATCCGCTGGCTGGACGCCTTCGTGGCCGGTCCGGCCGAGGCAGCCGAATATGCCAGGATGAGAGCGCTGGCGGCCACTGTGGTCGGTGAACCGAAGCCGGTGGAATACGTCTTCGCTTCTTTCCCCGACGAGCTCTACTGGTGCTTTCGCCGTCTGCAGGCCGCCGAGGCCTGGCAGCAGCATGGCGCCTGGATAACCTCTGGCGAGCGCGCTCTCGGGCCCGGCGTCGAGGAGCGCTTCGGCTTTGGCCGGACCATCGACGCAAAGACCGCACAGGCCGAGGCGGTGCGCCGCCTGACCTTCCGCTCCGAGCTCGCCGCGCTGCTCGGCCAGGACGGGTTTCTGGTCCTGCCCACCGTTCCAGGCCCCGCCCCTCTGGTCAAAAGCTCGCCTGAGCAGCTCCAGGCCTACCGCGAAAGGGCCTTGCATCTCTTGTGTCTTTCGGGTCTTTCAGGCTTTCCGCAAATCACCCTGCCCCTGGGCTCGGTCGAAGGCGCCCCTTTCGGCCTCTCGCTGCTCGGCCCTCCCGGCAGCGACATTGCCCTTATACGGCTCGGCCGGCGGCTTCTCGATACGGCACGAAAGGCCTGATCCATGGATACATTGACCCGCATGCGCGCCTTCATCGACGTCGTCGAGGCCGAAGGCTTTTCGGCCGCGGCGCGCAAGATTGGCCGTTCCAAGGCGCTGCTGTCGAAATATGTGCGCGAACTCGAGGACGAACTCGGCGCGCTTCTGCTCAACCGCACCACGCGGCAGTTCTCGATGACCGAGGCCGGCCACACCTACTACAGCCGCGCTTCGGAAATCGTGCGCGAGGTGGACAGCCTGGCCGACGCGGTGCGCGAATCCTCCGGCGACGTGCGCGGCCGGATCAAGCTCTCCGCGGCGCGCACCTTTGCCGATGCGCCGATCGGCCAGTCGCTGATCGACTTCGCCAAGCAGCATCCCGACATCGTGCTCGACATCCATCTCGACGACCGTTTCGTCGACCTGGTCGAAGAAGGTTTCGACCTTGCCGTGCGCATCTCGCGGCTGGAGAACTCCTCCCTGATCGCCCGGCGCCTGGGGCCATTCTCGGTCAGGCTGTGCGCATCGCCGGAACTGATCGCCAGGCACGGCAAGCCGACGCGCCCGCAGGATCTCGCCAACATGCCCTGCATCGTCGACACCAATGGCCGCTCGCTCGCCAACTGGCGCTTCAAGGGCGATGGCGAGGAGTCCGTCAGCGTCAACGTGTCGGGGCCGATCGAAGTCAACAGTCCGATGGCCGCACGCGCTGCCGCCGTGTCGGGCCTGGGCTTCGCCATCCTGCCTGATTTCATCGCCGCCCCCGACCTTGCATCGGGCAAGCTGGTTTCCTTGCTCGACGACCGCATCCAATCAGGCAGTGGCATTTTCGCCGTCTACCCGCATCGCCGCTATCTGCCGGCCAAGGTCCGCGTTTTCGTCGATTTCCTGGTGCAGTGGTTCAAGAACCGCGAGGGCGCTTGACCTGTCTTGACCGTGTCGCGGTCCCAATTTCGCCCGCTTTCTGGTAACCTCTCGAAATCTTCCCGAGGCCGATGGAACAGCGACCGAGAATGCACCTGAATCGCCACGCAATCATGCTGACTTCGGCCTTGGCGGCGCCTTTTGCCGCCGTCGGAGCGGCTGGCGCGCATCCGCACGTCTTCGCCGAGGCTCGCCTCGACGTGATCCTCTCCCCGGATCACCAAAGTGTGAAAGCGCTGCGCCATCTCTGGCGCTTCGACGATTTGTTTTCGAGTACGGTGATGATGGAGTTCGACAAGAACTCCGACCTGAAGCTTGACGACAAGGAGCTGAAGGATGTCGCCGACACCGTCCATGCCTCGCTGGCCGAGTTCAATTATTTCCAGCTCGTCACCGTCGACGGCAAGGACGTGCCGATGACGCCGCCGCCTCATTTGATGGCGAATTTCGACAATGACCAGCTGATCATCCTGTTCGAATCCGAACCGAAGGAGCCGATCAAGCTCGCCGGCAAGATCGATTTCGGCGTCTACGACCCGACCTTCTACACGGCCATCGATTTCACCGAGGATTCCAACATCACCGTCGAAGGCCTGCCGTCGAACTGCACCAGCAAGGTCATCCGGCCCGACCCGGACGAGGCGATCAAGGAAAACCAGAAGACCCTGACGGAAGCCTTCTTCAACGACCCGACAGGCACTGACATGAGCAAGATCTTCGCCACCAAGCTCGAACTGAACTGCCCGCCAGAAGGATAGATCCGGTGATGAAACCGTCCCTGCGTTTGGCATTCGGCCTCGTCGCCGCTGCCCTGGTGATGACGCACTTTCTCGGGCAGGCCCACGCCCAGAGCTCGCTCGGCATCGGCGTCAATGACGGCATGGCGCCCACCACCGGACCGTTCGCCCACATCCTGATGTGGATCAATATGCGCCAGCAGGAATTTTATCGCGCGCTGGCCGCGGCTATGAAGGCGATGCGCGAAGACGGCAGCAAGATGTGGCTGCTGATCGGCCTGTCCTTCGCCTATGGCATTTTCCACGCCGCCGGCCCCGGCCACGGCAAGGCGGTGATCTCGTCCTACATGGTGGCCAATGAAGTGGCGCTCAGGCGCGGCATCCTGTTGTCCTTCGTCTCGGCGCTGCTGCAGGGCCTGACCGCCGTCGTGGTGATGCTGCTTGCCTATTTCGTGTTGCGCGGCACCGCCATCTCGATGACCGACGCAGCCTGGTTCATGGAGATCATGAGCTATGTCTTCGTCACTCTGTTCGGCGCCTGGCTGTTGTGGCGCAAGCTCGGGCCCACGGTGCTGCGCTGGTTCGGCAAGGCACCCGCCTACAGCCTGTCGGCGGCGCATGCCGGCCATTCCCATGGCCATTCTCACGCCGGCCACTCGCATGCCGCCCATAGCAATTCCGCGCATGCTCATTCGCACGCGCTTCACGCCCATCACGATCATGCCGCGCACGATCACCCTCACGATCACGGCGCCCACGATCATCATCATGCCGGACATGACCATTCCCATCACGACCACGCTCACCACGATCATGCGCATCACGACCATGCTCATCACGATCACGCCGCCGGCGAGGTCTGCGATACGTGCGGCCATTCGCATGCGCCCGATCCGGCGCTGTTGTCGGGCGACCGCTTCGACTGGCGCACGGCGTGGTCGGCGGTGGCCGCTGTCGGCATCCGTCCCTGCTCCGGCGCGCTGATTGTGCTGAGCTTCGCGCTGCTCAACGGCCTGTGGCTCGGCGGCCTGCTATCGGTGCTGGCGATGTCGCTCGGCACGGCGATCACCGTCTCGGCGCTGGCGACGATTGCCGTTACCGCCAAGAACTGGGCGGTCTATTTCGCCGGCGACGGCCGCATGGGCAACCGCATCCACACCTTCGTCGAGATCGGCGGCGCCGCCTTCGTCTTCCTGTTCGGACTATTGCTCCTGTCGGCGAGCCTGACTGGCAGCGTCTGATGATTGCGGGTCAGGCCTGACCCGCAATCTTGCCATCGAGCTCATCCTCGATATGCGCTTGGATGATTTCATCAAAACTCTTCTCGGCGCTGAAACCGAGATCCCGTGAGCGCCGCGCCTCGAAGCGCGTCGGCCAGCCCTTGACGATCGCCCAGATCGTTTCGTCAGGCTGCTCGCGGATCAGGCCCGCGACCTTCGGTCCGGCAATGCGCTCCAGCGCCTCGATCTGCTCGCCGACGGTGACGGCAACGCCGGGCATGGTGAGGTTGCGGCGCGGGCCGACGGCGGCACCGTCGATCCCCGCCGCATGAATCAGGAAACTGACCGCCGAGCGCGGGCTGGCATGGGTGTGCAGCACCGAACGCGGCACCGGCAGGATCGCCTCCTGCCCGGCAAGCGGCTCGCGGATGATACCGGAGAAGAAGCCGGACGCAGCCTTGTTCGGCTTGCCGGGCCGCACGCAAATGGTCGGCAGGCGAATGCCGATGCCGTCGAAGAAGCCGCGCCTGGAGTAGTCGGCCAGCAGCGCCTCGCTCATCTGCTTCTGCGTGCCGTAGGACGTCAGCGGCGTCGGATGAAAGTCGTCCGGGATGACATCCGGGAACGGCGCGCCGAACACCGCTATCGACGAGGTGAAGACCAGGCGCGGCGCAAAACCCGCCAGCCGCACGGCGTCGAACAGCGCCCTGGTGCCGTCGAGGTTGACGCGATAGCCGAGATCGAAATTGGCTTCCGCTTCGCCCGACACGATGCCGGCGAGGTGGAACATCACGTCGGGGCGTGAGGCGACGAGGCTCTCTGTAGCACCGGCGTCGGCAAGGTCGCCAGTATGCGTGGCGATGCTGACGCCCGCCATCGCCGGCGCCTGCGGCGGCACGATGTCATGCAGGTCGAGTGCCGTGATCTTGCGGCCGTTGAGCGTGCCGTCCTTGGCCAGCCGGGCGATAAGCTTGCGGCCGACCATGCCGGCCGCGCCAGTAATCAGGATGCGCATTTGTAAAAGCCTCTTATTTGCCCTTGTTCTGGCTGCGCCCGCGCAGCCAGAACACCAGAAAGAATGCCAGCACGAAGCCGATGCCGACGATGCCGGCAAGTACGGTCGAGATGTTGCCGAGCGCCAGCATCACCGTTGGCAGATTGTAGGCCGCAATGCCGAACAGCAGCATGATCCAGGCCGCGGCAATCAGCGCGTTTCTGTTGTCGCGATCCATCATGCCGTCCCGCCGTCGCGAGAGCTCGTCAACCGGGATGCCAATGCCATGAGATTCCCTGTCAGTGATAATGGCCGTGATGCGGTGGCGCACCATGGTCGTGGTCATGATCGTGGTCGTGTTCGTCATGGCTGTCGGCGCACTGGCCGAATTCCGGCTCGACGGTGGCGTGGCTGATGCCGTGCTCGGCGGCGAGCCGCTTCTTGATGGCGCTGACCGCCTGATGCGGATCGACGCCGTCATTGAGGCAGGCATGCAGCGTCGCCATGTTGCTCGAGCCGTCCAGCGACCAGACATGCATATGGTGCACTTCGCGCACGCCCTTGACGGTGCCGGCAATATCCTTGGCGATGAGGTCGCGGTCGAGGCTGGCCGGCACGCCTTCAAGCAGCACGTGGGCGGCTTCGCGCATCAGCGACCAGGCGGTGGACAGGATCAGCACCGAGACCAGAACCGACAGGATCGGATCGATCGGCGTCCAGCCGGTCGCCAGGATAACCAGCGCCGCCACGATCGCCGCCGCCGAGCCGAGCAGATCACCCAGCACATGCAGGATGGCGCCGCGCATGTTGAGGCTGTCGCGATCGCCGCCATGCAGCACGAAGAACGACGCGATGTTGACCAGAAGCCCGGCGATCGCCACCACCAGCATCGGCCCGCCCAGCACTGGCGCCGGCGTCATCAGACGGCCCCAGGCCTCGTAGACGATCCACAGCGCGATGGCGAAGATGGCGATGCCGTTGGTGTAGGCGACCAGCGTCTTGACCCGGCCGAAGCCATAGGTGAGGCGCACCGTCGCCGGCCGTCCGCCCAGATGGAAGGCGTACCAGGCAAGGCCAAGAGCGATCGAATCGGCGAGCATGTGTCCGCCATCCGCCAGCAGCGCCAGCGATCCCGTCAAAAGGCCGCCCAGCACTTCGGCGACCATGAAGCCGGCGGTCAGGCAAGCCGCGATCAGCACCCGTTTCTTGTCGGTCGAGCCATGCACGTGACCGGCGCCATGGCTGTGTACATGCGCACTGTGATCGTGCGAACCGTGATCGTGGCTGTGCGCCATATGTTTTCTCCTACGCGCCGAACTCGGCGCGGAAATCCTCGAGCCGTCGCTTCTGCCGGCCTTCGCCATCGAAATTGGCCGGATCGAGCCAGGCCTCATAGGCTTTGCGAAGCGCCGGCCATTCCTTGTCGATGATCGAGTACCACGCGGTATCGCGGTTTTCACCCTTGACCACAAGATGCTGGCGGAAAATGCCCTCGAACTTGAAGCCGAACCGTTCCGCCGCACGCTTCGAGGGTTCGTTGCGGTTGTTGCATTTCCATTCGTAGCGGCGATAGCCGAGCTCGTCGAAAATGTACTTCATGAACAGGAACTGCGCCTCGGTCGCCGCCGGCTTGCGTGAGATCAGCGGCCCCCAATAGATGTTGCCGATCTCGATGACGCCATAAGCGGGATCGATGCGCATCAGCGTCTGCCGTCCGGCAACCTTGCCGCTGGCCTTGTCGATGACGGTGAAGAAGAGCGGATCCTCACTTGCCTCGACCTTGTCCAGCCAGGGCTGGAAATCGGCGCGGGTCTGCGGCGGATAATCGGGCAGCCAGGCAAAGCGGCCGTCGATGTCGGGCACGGATGACGCTTCGTAGAGCCCGTCGCCATGCTTTTCGGCGCTCAGCGGTTCAAGCCGGACATAGCGGCCATCGATGGCCTTGCGCTCGGGTCGCGGACGCGCTTGCCAGTCTTTGAGATTTTCAGACACGTAAAACTCCAATCCGTTTGACTTTTGTGAGCAGACGCTCACAAAAACGCGACCCAACAGCAAGAACCACACGGACGGGAAAAATGCTCCACACGATTTCGGCCTTCGACCGCCTCGGCGAGGAAAACGCCTTTGCGGTGCTCGCGAGGGCGACGGCGCTGGCGCAACAAGGCCGCGACATCGTCAATCTCGGCATTGGCCAGCCCGACTTCAAAACGCCGCAGCACATTGTCGACGCGGCGATCAAGGCGCTGCGCGACGGCCACCATGGCTATACGCCTGCCAACGGCCTGCTGGCGACGCGCGAGGCGGTGGTTCGGCGCACGCTGACCACGACCGGCGTCGAGGTCTCGGCCGAGAATGTGATGATCCTGCCCGGCGGCAAGCCGACCATGTTCGCGGCGATCCTGATGTTCGGCGAACCCGGCGCCGAAATCCTCTATCCCGATCCCGGCTTCCCGATCTACCGCTCGATGATCGAGTTCACCGGCGCTGCACCCATTCCCGTGCCGATCCGCGAGGAAAACGGCTTTGCCTTCTCGGCGGAGGAGACACTGGCGCTGATCACCTCGAAGACCAGGCTCTTGATACTCAACTCGCCGGCCAACCCGACCGGTGGCGTGACGCCGCGCGCCGAGATCGAGAAGCTGGTCAAGGGGCTGGAGAAACACCCACAGGTCGCCATCATGTCGGACGAGATCTACGACGTCATGACCTATGACGGCGAGACGCATTTCTCGCTGCTCAATTTCCCGGAAATCCGCGACCGGCTGATCGTGCTCAACGGCTGGTCGAAGACCTGGGCGATGACCGGCTGGCGCATGGGCTGGTCGATCTGGCCGAATGGCGACAAGGGCGCCCATCTCTACGACAAGGTGCGCAAGCTGGCGGTCAACTGCTGGTCCTGCGTCAACGCGCCGAGCCAGTTCGCCGGTATCGCCGCCATCGACGGCCCGCAGGACGATGTCGACAAGATGATGCGCGCCTTCGATCGCCGCCGGAAGGTCGTGGTAGAGGGGCTGGACGCGCTGCCCGGCGTTTCCTGCATCACGCCCAAGGGCGCCTTCTATGCCTTCCCCAATGTTTCGAAGACCGGCTGGAAGGCGAAGAAACTCGCCTCGGCGCTGCTTGAGGATGCCGGTGTCGCGCTGATCGGCGGCCCCGATTTCGGCATTCTCGGCGAAGGCTATATCAGGCTCTCCTACGCCAATTCCGAAGAGAACATTCTGCGCGCGCTGGAGCGGATCGAGGCGTTTTTGAAGAAAGAAGCCTAGAGAGAGAATTCGATGGCTTGGCGCTAGTGCAGCCGATGAATCCGCCTGTTTTGGTTATACCAATGTTCGAGAAGTTCGTTGTGTCGGTCAGATTCGATAGCGCCGATGAGCGCTTCCGCGCGTTCAATACAGACGGCGCACCACTCTCGCCCGTCAGCGACGTAGTACGACTTTGCAGTTTTAAGAGCTTCGGTCGCCCGGGCGTTCTCAGCGGACCCGGCCTCGGCTACTCCGATTTGAAACCATCGGTGATGTTCTGATCCCCAGCGCTGGCCGCGCAAATATCGGGCATGTTGTTGGTAACTGCCGTTCTCCGCAAAAAAGGGCAACGCTTGACCGGTCGCAAGCTGAAGCATTGTGATGGCCGATTTTTCTGCATCATCAGCGGACGCTGACGGCAACCAAACATCAGCGCCATTAGGCGCCGCCAGCCGAAAACCAGGCTGAAGAACAGGCATATCATTGCCCGCGATGCTGAACGCAGCGACATTGACGCAGAAGTCGCGCGATCCGAACGCCGAAATCTGGAAATTGAACTCGTGCAGGATGCCGCCGCAAACTCGGATGAAATCGCGACGACCTGCTCGCTGAAAGCCTTGGTCGCGCATTGCCGAACGCCATACCCGGTCAATAGCTGGGGTAAGTAGGTCCTGCAATTTCGCCATCCATGATGTCCTGCTCTACCCCCTGCCCACAAACGGCATTTTGGTCGCCATCACCGTCATGAACAGCACATTGGCGTCGAGCGGCAGGCTGGCCATGTGGACGACGGCGTCGGCGACGCGCTGGACGTCCATCACCGCTTCGGCGGCGATCGAGCCGTTGGCCTGGGGCACGCCGACGGTCATGGCATATGCCATGTCGGTCAGCGCATTGCCGATGTCGATCTGGCCGCAGGCGATGTCATAGGGCCGGCCGTCGAGCGCCAGCGTCTTGGTCAGCCCCGATATGGCGTGCTTGGTCGCGGTGTAAGGCACCGAGCCCGGGCGTGGCGCATAGGCCGAGACCGAACCATTGTTGATGATGCGGCCGCCCATCGGCTTCTGTCTGCGCATGGCGCCGAAAGCGGCGCGGGCGCACAGGAACGATCCGGTGAGGTTGACGCCGACAATGTCGTTCCAGACCTCGACCGGGATCTCGTCGATCGGCGTCGACTTGTAGCTCATGCCGGCATTGTTGAAGAGCAGGTCGACGCGCCCGAAAGCCGCTGCCACCGTCTCGAACAGATCATCGACCTGGCCGGCCTTGCTGATGTCGCAGGCAACCGCCAATGCCTTGGCATCGGTCTTGCCGGCTTCAGCGATCGCGGCGTCGAGCACTTGTTTGCGGCGGCCGCAGAACACCGTGTTCCAGCCCGCCTTGAGCAGTGCGGTGGCGACGCTCTTGCCGATGCCGGTGCCGGCCCCGGTGACGATGGCGGTTTTCTCTGTGAGGGCTGTCATGATTTTGCTCCTGCGCACCGCGCATCCCCGGCTCAGATCGGGATGCATCCGAATGCACCGAGGCATCGCAAATGACAGGGATCATGGCAAGCCGGACCATCGGCAAAATGGTTCAACAAAAAGGGCGGTCATTGGCGACCGCCCTGATCTGAACCGGGCTTGGGAGGAGGAAAAGCCGATCCGACTGCTAGAATCATGCGCTTCCTCGGTAAACGAGACGTTAACGCTTTTTTCCGGCCCGGCGGCTCTGCCTACCAGCGCGGGTTCGGCGCGGTCCCCGCAGGGGCCGGCACCTTGGCTGCCGACACGGTCGCCTCGACATGGTCGACCAGCGCATCAGGCAGGCCGAGCCGGCCTGCTAGCAGGTCGAGATAGCCGCGTTCGGCGCGCGTATCGGGGTCGATGGTCAGCCGCGACGCTGTGTAGAGTTCGAGCCTCTGCTCGTCGGTCTTGGCGCTGGCGACCAGCGTGTCGAGGTCGAGCGGGCTGTCCAGCTCGGCCAGCAGGAATTTTTCGGCATCGGACCCGACGCCGGCGAGTTTGAGCTTGCCGGCAATCTTTTCGCGTTCCTCGTCGTCGACATGGCCGTCGGCCTTGGCCGCCGAGATCATCGCCCGCACCAGCGTCAGCGTGAACTCGTCCTCGCCCTGCGGAGCCTGCGAGGGATGGAAAGCGGTGTCGGCGGGCGGCGGCAGCAGTTCCGGCTGGCCGGCCGCCGGCGCCTGCTCGGGCGCATTGCCAGCCTTGTAGTTCTGATAGGCCTTGTAGGCGAGGCCGCCGATCGCGGCCAGTCCGCCGAGCTTGATGGCGGTGCCCGTCACCTGGCGTCCGGTGCCGGTCCCAAGCAGCACCGCGGCCAGCGCGCCGGCGGCCAGCGGATTGTCCTTGGCCATCTGCACGGCTTGCCCTGCCTTGTCGCGGACGGTGCCGGTGGTACCGGGAACTTGCGAGCCGAGCAGGTCGTCGAGAAGCTTCTTGGGATCGAACATGGTGCCTCCAGAAAAGGGCCCGTACCACAGGGGGACGAGCGGGTTTTGGACGTTGCAGACGTAGGTCCCGCTTGTTGACATTACAATGACGAACGGGCGCTTTGCCAGCGATGCAGCCTTCGAAAAATCGGTACTGCCATGTGTCGAAATGGGCTGTGGCTTCCGCTAGTGTCGCCGCCGCAATGCCGAGGGAGGACCTGCCATGGCCGAACCAACCGAACGCGAACCCGCCCGCGATCCGCAGGATCTGGAACGCCTGCTGATCGACCGGCAGTGGGTGGGAGATGTCGATGGCATGATGGCGCTGTTCGAACCCGATGCGGTGGTAGACACCGGCGAAGCCGAATTGACGCGCGGCCACGACGCGATCCGCGCCCTGTTTGAAACATTCGTCGCAAGCGGGCGAAAATTCCAGCGTGGCGAACAGCGCCCAGCGGCCATCAATGGCGATCTCGCATTGACCTCGACCCGGCTTCCCGATGGCTCGATAACCTCGGAGGTCGCGCGCCGGCAGGCCGATGGCAACTGGCTGTGGGTGATCGACCGCTATTCCGTCGCGTGGTGACGCAGGCAGCGCCAGAGTCGCCCCGACGCTAGCTGCCGATATGGCCCCTGCCCTGCGCCTGCGCCAGTTCGACCTGGCGCTGCCGCTCGGCATAGCGGGCGCGATCCTCGTCCGTGCGGGCCTCATAGCAGTGTGGGCAGGACACGCCGGTGGCATAGCGTGGCGACAGACGGTCCTCCGGCGTCAGCGGATGCCGGCAGGCGCGACACAGTTCAGCGTCGCCCTCAGTGAGCCCATGCGACACCGAGACCCGCTCGTCGAAGACGAAGCATTCGCCCTGCCAAAGGCTGTCTTCGGCCGGCACCTCTTCGAGATATCTCAGAATGCCGCCCTTGAGATGGAACACATCCTCGAAGCCGAGCGACTTCACATAGGCCGTCGCCTTTTCGCAGCGTATGCCGCCGGTGCAAAACATCGCGACCTTGCGGCCGTCGAGCTGGTCGCGATGCTTTTCGATCCAGCCCGGGAATTCGCGAAAGCTCGACGTGCGCGGATCTATGGCGCGCTCGAACGTGCCGATCGACACTTCATAGGTGTTGCGGGTGTCGATGACGATGGTGTCGGCATCCGAGATCAGCGCGTTCCAGTCGGCCGGCGCGACATAGGTGCCCGCGCCCTTCGCCGGGTCGAGGTCTTCGACGCCCATGGTGACGATCTCGCGCTTTAGCCGCACCTTCATGCGATGGAACGGCATCTCGGCGGCAGTGCTGTATTTGACCTCTAGATCGGCGAGGCCTTCGATGGACCCGAGATAAGCGATCAGGTCGGCGATATCGGTCTCCGAGCCGGCGACCGTGCCGTTGATGCCTTCCTGCGCCAGAAGCAGCGTGCCCTTGATCCCGCGCCCGCAGCAAAAGGCGGCAAGCGGCGTGCGCAATTCCCGCAGCGCGTCGAAGTCGCCCAGCGCCGCAAATTTGTAGAGCGCGGCGACGCGCACAGGTTCATGGTTGGACAGTGTCATCGCCAAGCCACTAAACCGTGGTCAAAGCGGATTCAAGGCAGCGCTGAAGAAGCCATCTCCCTTCAGCCGGTCGGCCGACAGATGTGACATCGCGGCAGGCCGGGTTTCGTGGACTCGGAATCGGCCTTCTGCTAATCGGTTGAAATCATCGTTGCCGGA
This sequence comes from Mesorhizobium sp. P2_E7, assembly GCF_056403855.1. Taxonomy (NCBI): domain Bacteria; kingdom Pseudomonadati; phylum Pseudomonadota; class Alphaproteobacteria; order Hyphomicrobiales; family Phyllobacteriaceae; genus Mesorhizobium; species Mesorhizobium sp. P2_E7. The sequence goes on from NZ_JBFUER010000001.1 coordinate 2,991,514, forward strand.
GAGACAAGCCAATGCCCAGCAAGACCGAAAAGCTCCTGTCGCTGCTCAACGGCCAGCCGGTCATCCCGGTGTTGAAGATCGCCAATGTCGCCGACGCCGTGCCGCTGGCCCGGGCGCTCGCCGCCGGCGGCCTGCCGGCAATCGAGATTACACTCAGGACCGCCGATGCGCTGGAGGCGATCCGCCGCGTCGCCGGCGAGGTCGAGGGCGCCATCGTCGGCTCCGGCACCATTCTCGATGCCAGGCAGTTCGAGGAGGCGGCGGCGGCCGGCTCGAAATTTATCGTCAGCCCCGGCATCACCCGCGAGCTGCTGGCGGCGGCCAAGGACAGCGAAGTGCCGCTGCTGCCCGGCGCCATCACGCCCGGCGAGATCATGGCTGCCCGCGAAGCGGGCCTGCGCTTCCTGAAATTCTTCCCGGCCGAACAGTCCGGCGGCATCGCCTCGCTAAAGGCCTTCGCCTCGCCGTTGGCGGACGTAAAATTCTGCCCGACCGGCGGCATCTCGGCCAAGAACGCCGCCGACTATCTCAGCCTGCCCAACGTCATCTGCGTCGGCGGCTCATGGGTGGCACCGGACGAGTTGGTCAAGGCTGGCAAGTGGGACGAGATCGAGGCGCTCGCCCGAGAAGCAAGCAAGCTCAAGAAGTAAACGCCAGGCATTAAAAACCCGGCCGACTTGAGCCGACCGGGTTCGCTGCTTGGAGAACGGTCAATTGCAGACCGTAACCTTCTTCACGATCTTCTGGTGATGCCGCCAGGTCGTGACCCACTTGGTCCGGCAGTGATTGTGATGCATGCGCATATGGTCGTGGGTCTTGATGACAACGGTCGCGGCCTGTGTCGGAGCGATGGCGGCCGAAACCGTTGCCAATGCGATGGCCGACGCCAAAAGAATGTTTTTCATTGATATCCCCAGGTTGGAACGAACCCAGCCTAACCCGCAAAAAGGTCAGTCGTTCCGGCCTCACGAGAAGTTCAGCCGCGCGTGATCGCCAGGGATGGCGTGGCACAAATGTCAGAGGTCTTAGATCGAGAGTTTGGTTCCCGCTCATGGGCTCGAACCACGATTCACGCCTTCAAAGGGCGCTGTCCTACCATTAGACGAAGCGGGAATGCAGGCTGGTGGTTAGCATTCCGGGACGCTGGAAGCCAGTGCTGGAGATTCGCCGATAGAAAAAAGCCGGGCAGGTTGCCCAGCGCGGCTTTGATGTCTGTTCCGGTCGAGGCCCCTACTTCGTCTGGAAACGGGCGACCGAAAGGAATTTTACGGCATTGCCGGTGAAGCGGTTGGCATCGGCCATCTGGTTGTCCGCCTGGAAGCCAGCGGTGTAAACCTCGCTCGGCGGCGTATGCACGATGTTGTAGGCATAGCGCGGCGCAGTCGTCGGGCTGGAAACGGTGGCGATGGTGTCGCCGCTGCTCAGCGCCCAGCGCGCCGCCTGCGGTTCCGCCGCCACCACCACGGCCTTCGGCCCTGGCTTCAGGTCACGAGCCGAGGCCCTGGCTTCCTTGCGCGTCGTCTTGACGCCGGCGCCGATCACTGAGGCCGGATCGGTACCAGCCGGACGGGCAGCAATGGCGCCGCGCGGCGTTGCGGCATCGACACCTGACGGATCGTTGAACGCCGAGCGCGGCTCGAGCGAGGCGACCTGATAGTCGTCGGTAATGCCAGCAGTATCGGTGGCATTGGCCTGTTCGAGAACCGCCTTGACCTCATCCGGACGCTGTGACGGCAGCACCGAGAAGGCGTCCGTTGCGGTTTGCTTGTGGGCCGCCGTATCGGCCAGCGCCAGAAGCACACCCTTGTCCTGTGACGAAAGCTCGGCCGGCGGCGCCGAGCGGTCGGGACGCCAGGTCGGCAGCGGCACGTTGACCGCGACCTGCGCCGGTTCTGCAGCGCCCTGGTCGGCCTCTTGGTCGGCGTTGTTCGGATCAGCCATGCCAAACGGCACGCTGGTCGGTGCCTGCGCCGTCGCCACCGTCTGCTCGGTTGTGGCATCGGCCATACCGAACGGCACGGTCTCAGGCTGCTGCGCACCGACATCGGCTTTCGGCCGCGGCGCGAAATCGGGCAGTGGCACTTCCTTGGCCGGGAGTGCGGCGATGATCGTCTCCGGCGTGTCCTGCTGCGGCTCGGAATCGTCCGCGCTGTCGTCGGCAAGCTGCGGAATATTGGCGCGCTTGGCGTTCTGCGGCGACACGATGGCGATGCCTGGCAGGTTGCTGTTGTTGTCGTTGCTCCTTGCAGCCAGGACCGGCTTCACGCTTCTCGGCGACGGCGCGGCGGTCGCGACATCGGCGCTGTCGTCGGCTTCGTCTTCGCCGCCACCGCCAAAGAAAGCAGACAGGAAGCCACCGGATTTCTTGGTGCTGCCGCCAGCGCTGGCCATCATGATGGCCGGGGAACCGGCGCCCTTGCGCGCCTTGTATGCGGCGAGTGCCTGGTCATAGCCCGGCAGCGGCCGGCCGTCGCTCGGCACATGCAGCGTCTTGCCGTTGGGGAACAGGCTGACCAGTTCCTGGCGGCTGATTCCGGGCCAATGGCGCACATTGCCAACGTCCATATGAACGAAGGGCGAACCGGACGACGGATAATAGCCGACGCCGCCGCCCTGCATCTTGAGGCCGATGTTGCGCAGCTTCTTCAGCGGCACGCCGGGAATGTAGAAGTCCATCGCCTTGCCCAGCATGTGCTGGCTTTCCTTGGCGACACCGCGGCTGCGGCTGCGCAGCATCGAGTTGGTCGCCGGCGAGCGATAACCGCAGACGACCTGGATGTAGTCGGTGGCGCCGGCCTGCCGGTAGGCTTCCCACACCAGGTCGAGCAGGCGCGGGTCCATCTTGGTCGGTTCGTTGCGACGCCAGTCGCGCAGGATGATGTTGATCTTCCTGAGGCCTTCCGGATCGTAGCGACCATTGCGCTTGTAGACGATCTCGGCCTTTTCGTGCGTGTGGAGGTGATAGAGTTTCAGCGAGCGCGTTTCAGCGCTGGCGCCGGTTGCGGCCATTGCAAGGAAACCGAACGCAACAATCACCGCTGCCAGCCATCTCGGCCAGACGCCAATGTGATAGTGCCGCCCGTTGCTGTGTCGTTCGACTTTGTTCAAATCAAAAGGCCTTGCAGGCTGCCGTTTGTCCCCGGATTTGCCCAAACGGATGTGTGGTTGTCACATCCGAATATCGATCCTAATGGTTAATCATCGCTTATTGAAGCCGAAATGCGGTAACACCGTGGCGATATCCCGTCAAAAATAATACACAGGATTTCTTGGTAAACCGCTGGTTTAGATCAAGATTCAGCCTTTTCCCGCTACACGATCTGTTACCGTTAGCCTTAATGCGTGAACAGCGCTGCTCGCATCGGCCGTATTCCCGCCGCAACCCCTTGTGCAGCGCCGACTATCGCCTGGCAAGCTGGTCCCGGCCTTGCGTTGGCAAGCTGTGGAATTCGTATTTTCAGGAGGTTCGTATTTTCAGGAGGCAAGACGGTCGAGGCGGCCGGTTTCCGGGTCGATGCCATATTCCTTGAGCTTGCGGTAGAGCGTCGAACGGCCGATGCCGAGACGGCGGGCGACCTCGCTCATCTGACCGTTGTAATGGTCGATGGCCAGCTTGATCATTTCGAGTTCGACATCGGCCAGCGCGCGCACATTGCCGCGCTCGTCCAGCGCCCTCAGCGTGCCGAAACGCTGAACTAGCCTGGCCGGAGGCTCGATCTCCGCCGCGACAGGACCGACGCCATCAGTCTGCGCGCTGTCGCCTTGCGATTCGCTTCTCCAGGCCATGACGGGGTCCGACAGGGGGACGTCGGCGTCGAGATTGACGGTGCCCTCGACCTGCGCCCGGATCTGCGGGAATTCATCTGGCGTCAGCACATCGCCTTCGGCAAGGACCGAGGCCCGGAACACGGCGTTTTCCAGCTGCCTGATGTTCCCCGGCCAGTCATAGGCCTGCAGCATGGCCAATGCAGCTTCCGAAATGCCATGCAGGCGATGGCCGGCCGGCGCCACCTTGTCCATGAAATGCTTAACCAGATACGGGATGTCGTCGCGCCGGTCGCGCAGCGGGGGCACAAAGATCGGGTAGACATTCAACCGATAGAACAAATCCTCGCGGAACTTGCCGTCCTTGACCTGCTGCAGAAGGTTGCGATGCGTGGCCGAGATCAGCCTGATATCGACCCTGACCGTGGCGCGACCGCCGACCGGATCGACCTCGCCGTCCTGGACAGCGCGCAAGAGTTTGACCTGCACGTCGAGCGGCAGATCGCCGATTTCGTCCAGGAACAACGTGCCTGAATGCGCCTCGACGAACTTGCCGGTGTGTTTGTCGGTGGCGCCGGTGAACGACCCTTTCTCGTGGCCGAACAGGATCGATTCGACCAGATTGTCGGGGATGGCGCCGCAATTGACGGTGACGAAGGGTTTTGAGCGACGATCACCGGTGCCCTGGATGGCGCGCGCCACAAGTTCCTTGCCGACGCCCGACTCGCCCTCGATCAGGATCGGAATGTTGGAGGCCGCTGCCTTTTGGCCAAGGCGGATAACCCGGTCCATCGCCGGGCTGTGCGTGATCATGTCCTTGAAGGTCAAATGCCCGCCGCGCCGCCGCGACGTGCGCTTGACCTCGTCCTCGACCGCCTCGACCTTGAGCGCGTTGCCGATCGCGGTCTGCAGCCGGTCGGGAGACGCCGGTTTGACGACAAAATCGAAGGCGCCGTGGCGCATCGCCGAAACCACCGTCTCGATACCGCCCTGCGCGGTCTGCACGATGACAGGAACAGTAATGCCGCGTTCGCGCATCGCCTTCAGCACGCCGATGCCGTCGAGGCCGGGCATGACAAGGTCGAGGATGACCGCCGACACATCGCGCGCGCCGGGTCCGTCGAGGGCCTCCAGGCCTGCCTCGCCGCCATCGGTAACGATGGCGCTGTGGCCGAATTTCGTCACCGCCGCCTCGAGCAGCCGGCGCTGCACGGGATCGTCATCGACTATGAGAATGGAACCTGTCATGACTGATTTCAGTTGTCCGCCCGGGAAATTCCCATGGATCATCCTGGCACAGGGTTCTAAACAAGGTTTCAAAAAACCCGGTGAATGAATTCCTTAGGATTTGACCGGCTTGCCCTTTCCCCTTGATTCCAGAAGGTAATTGTTGATGAGCAGGATTCTCGGTCGGCAGCTTGCAGCGGCAGCGTCCGGTCAGGGCGCGGCGGAGCTCGGCGACCTGCCGGAATGGAATCTCGGCGATCTCTATTCAGGCATGGAGGCGCCCGAACTGAAGCGCGACATCGCCAAGGCGGCGGCCGACGCTGTCGCCTTCGAGAACCGTTGGAAGGGCACGCTGGCCGCGGAGGCCGAGCGCGGCAGCGCTGGCAAGCTCGGCGAGGCGCTGACAGCCTATGAGGCGCTGGAGGAACTGATCGGCCGCATCGTCTCCTATGCCGGCCTGGTCTATGCCGGCAACACCGCCGATCCGCAGCGCGCCAAGCTGTACGGCGACATCCAGGAGAAGATGACCGACGCCAGCGCGCATCTGTTGTTCTTCGCGCTGGAGCTGAACCTGATCGACGACAAGGCACTCGAAGCAGCCCTCGCCGCCGACGCCGGCTTTGCCCACTACCGGCCCTGGGTGCTCGACCTCAGAATGGACAAGCCCTACCAGCTCGAGGACCGCGTCGAGCAGCTCTTCCATGAGAAGTCGATCACCGGGCGCGGCGCCTGGAACCGCTTGTTCGATGAAACGATGACCGATCTGCGTTTCGACATAGACGGCGAGGAACTGACGTTGGAGCCAGCGCTGAACCGGCTGCAGGACGCCGATGGCGAGGTCCGCCGCCGTGCGGCCGAGGCGCTGGCCACGACCTTCCGCAAAAGCCTGCGCACCTTCACGCTGATCACCAACACGCTGGCCAAGGACAAGGAGATTTCCGACCGCTGGCGCGGCTTCGAGGACATCGCCGATTCACGCCACCTCGCTAACCGTGTCGAGCGCAGCGTGGTCGATGCGCTGGCGTCGGCCGTGCGCGAGGCTTATCCGCGCCTGTCGCATCGCTACTACGCGATGAAGGCGCGGTGGCTCGGCATGGACGTGATGAACCACTGGGACCGCAACGCCCCCTTGCCCGAGACCCCGCAGGCGGTGATCCGCTGGGACGAAGCCAGGAACACCGTGCTGTCGGCCTATCAGCGCTTTTCGCCTGACATGGCGGAAATCGCCCGCGTCTTCTTCGACCGCAACTGGATCGACGCGCCGGTGAGACCCGGCAAGTCGCCCGGCGCCTTTGCTCATCCGACCGTGCCTTCGGCGCACCCCTACGTGCTGCTCAACTACATGGGCAAGCCGCGCGATGTGATGACGCTGGCGCATGAGCTCGGCCATGGCGTGCATCAGGTGCTGGCCGGCGGCCAGGGCGCGCTGATGGCCTCGACGCCGCTGACTTTGGCCGAGACGGCCTCTGTCTTCGGCGAGATGCTGACCTTCCGTTCGCTGCTCGACCAGACCACCGACAAGCGTGAACGCAAGGCCATGCTAGCCCAGAAGGTCGAGGACATGATCAACACGGTCGTGCGCCAGATCGCCTTCTACGAGTTCGAGCGCAAGGTGCATGCCGAACGCAAGAACGGCGAACTGACCTCCGACAAGCTCGGCCAGTTCTGGCTGGAAGTGCAGGCCGAAAGCCTGGGGCCGGCGATCAAGCTTCGCGAGGGCTACGAGGTCTTCTGGACCTACATCCCGCACTTCATCCACTCGCCCTTCTACGTCTACGCCTATGCCTTCGGCGACTGCCTGGTGAACTCGCTCTACGCCGTCTACCAGAATGCCGAGCACGGCTTCCAGGACAAGTATTTCGAGATGCTGCGTGCCGGTGGCACCAAGCATCACTCCGAGCTTCTCGCACCCTTCGGCCTCGACGCCACCGACCCCGCCTTCTGGCAGATCGGGCTTGGCGTGATCGGCGGCTTGATCGACGAACTGGAAGCGCTCGACAGTTGACGTCACCAACCCGTTGGACCGGTGGTGCAAAGCGACAGGTTCGGCGGCCGCTTCGACTTTGAGAAATCGCAGAACAGTTTAGCCGGAATGCATGTGACGGCCGCTCTGTTCTTGTTCTAAATACCTGTTCTTGAAGAACTCTCCGGCGAAATTTTCCGTTAGCTTTCCAGAATCCGTATGATAGCCTTTCCGACTGAAGCTCAGCCGGGCGCGCGGCTCAGGCCGGACAGCATGCCGGCCCATGGCAGCGGTCCGGCGAATGCGACAGCGACGGTTGGCAATGGGCGGGAAAGCCGAACGCCGGCAGTCGACGACAGAGCGGCTGTTCCCCGAACCGCCGAACCACATTGGATGATCCGATCTGCCAAGGTCATGACTTGAGGCGGCGGCGGACGGATCCGACTGGAGAGAGACGATGACCTTCTTCTACATTGTCCTGGCGTTCCTTGTAGGTTTGTTGGTTGGCTGGTTTATCTGGGGCCGGCTGCGCGGCGAGCTTGACAGCCTGCGCGGCGACCTCGACCGCACCCGCAGCGAGCGCGACAGGCTGCGCGCCGATGCCGATCGCCTGACCGGCGAACTCGACGCCTGCGGCAAGACCCGCGCCGATCTCGAACGCCGGCTGCGTGAAACGTCTGCTCCATCGGCCAAACCTTCCAGCGCGGCGCCGGCAGCGCTGGTGTCGACACCCGCAACGGCGAAGTCCGCCCCGGCCGCGAAGCCGGCCACGCCCGCCAAACCCGCCGCGGCCAAGCCTGCCGCCGCCAAGCCAGCTGCGGCCAAATCCGCCGCCGCCAAACCGGCTGCCGGCAAACCCGCGGCTGCCAAGGCGAGCGCCGCTCCGAAGCCTGCCGCTGCAAAGCCGGCCGCAACCCCGAAGAAGGCCGCCCCCGCAACTGGGAAGGCCGACAATCTGCGCCGCCTGATCGGCATCGGCCCGGTCAACGACAAGCTGCTCAAGGGCCTCGGCGTCACGACCTACGCCCAGATCGCCGCATGGACGGCCGCCGACGTCAAGCGCATCGAGGACACGCTGAATTTCGACGGCCGCATCGCCCGCGAAAAGTGGATCGAGCAGGCCAAGTTGCTTGCCGCCGGCGACGAGACGGAATTCGCACGCCAATTCCCGACCGCCGGGACCGCCAACAACACCTGACCGATCATCGGCGATAAGGCCGACAAGGCGGCGCCTTCGGGCGCCGCTTTTGTTTTCGCAAGCGCCACCGTCTTTGCGCCCTGCGACGCCGCTCCCTCGATTGCACGCCGCGCGCCCCCCATATAGAGCGGTTCTGGCGTCATCGACCGCAGCATCCGAGCCCCATGCCCCTGCCCTCTGCCATCTTCCGCAACGACGAAAGCGGCCGTCAGCTGGTCTTCGACCGCCCGGCCGACATCATCGTCGCCCATGATGCCAAGGATTTTCTGCCGGCGCTGGCGGCTGCCCAGGCGGCATCGGACGCCGGCAAATGGCTGGCCGGCTATTTCTCCTATGAAGCGGGTTATCTGCTCGAGCCGAAGCTGGTGCCGCTGCTGCCCGAGGGCCGCCGCGCGCCGCTTGTTTGTCTGGGTGTCTTCGACGCTCCCGTCGAAGAGGCCGTGCCGCGCGCCGATGCGCCGGCTACCAATGGCCCCATCTTCGACGCCAGGGCCAGTTGGTCCGCCCAGGATTACGCCAAGCGCTTCACACGCCTGCACGAGCACATCCGCAAGGGCGATTGCTACCAGGGCAATCTGACGTTTCCGGTCCATGCGCAATGGTCCGGCGATCCGCTCGCCGCCTTCGACGCGCTGACCGGTCGCCAGCCGGTCAAATACGGCGCGCTCGTTTCGTTCGGTGATCCAATCGTCTTGTCGCGCTCGCCCGAACTGTTCTTCGAGATCGACACCGAAGGCGTGATCGAAACCCATCCGATGAAGGGCACCGCGCCGCGCGGCGCAACCAAGGCCGAGGACGCGCGGCTGAAGGCGTTCCTGCGCAATGACGAAAAGAACCAGGCCGAGAACCGGATGATCGTCGATCTCCTGCGCAACGACATCTCGCTGATCAGCGAGGTCGGCACGCTGGAGGTGCCGGAACTGTTCCGCATCGAGAGCTACCCGACCGTTCATCAGATGGTGAGCCGTGTGCGGGCAAAGCTGTTGCCTGACCTCGGCATCCGCCAGATTTTCGCAGCACTCTTCCCCTGCGGCTCGATCACCGGCGCGCCAAAGATCCGCGCCATGGAAATCCTGCACGATCTGGAAGCCACGCCGCGCGACGTCTATTGTGGCGCCATCGGCTGGATCGCGCCCGGCGGCACGATGCGCTTTTCGGTGGCGATCCGCACCATCTCGCTCTTTTCCAGCGGCGAGGCCGTCTACAATGTCGGCGGCGGCGTCGTCTTCGATTCGACGGCCGAGGAGGAGTATCAGGAGTGTCTGCTGAAGGCGCGCTTCGCGACGGGAACACCGCCGACTTCGAGCTGATCGAGACCATGCGCTGGGAGTCTGGCCAAGGCTTCCTGCGCTTCGAGCGCCATCTTGCACGATTGTACGGCTCGGCAAGCGAGCTGGGCTTTGCCTGCGATCCTCAGAAGGTCGGCGAGGTGTTGATGGATACGGTCGGCCGGCAGCAGATCGCCTTGCGCACACGCCTCGTCCTGTCGCGCAACGGCAAGGTGACGGCTGCCGCGCAGCCCTATGAGCCACTCGCTGCAAACAAGGTCTGGAGGCTGCAGCTGGCGCGGGTGCGACTGGATTCGAATGACACGCTGCTGCGCCACAAGACCAGCCGCCGGCAAACCTATCAGCGGGCCCGAGCCGAATATCTGATCAGCCAGGCCGACGAGGTGCTGCTGGCCAATGAACGTGGCGAAATCTGCGAAGGCACCATCACCAATGTCTTTGCCGATTTCGGCGATGGCATGCTGATGACACCCCGGCTCGACTGCGGCCTGCTGCCTGGCGTATTGCGCGCCGAGCTTCTGGACGAAGGCCGCGCCAGCGAAGCCATCTACAGCTATGACGAGCTGAAGTCGGCGAAGGCTATCTATGTCGGCAATTCCCTGCGCGGCTTGATCCCGGCAACATTGGCCTGATACGAAGTTGCCGCGAGAGTGACCGCCGCCGGACTGGACCTCACCCAAGCATGAATTCTCGCCTGCCCACGCACACGCCCTACGATGGCTCGTCAAAACTCTTCACCATCGGGCTGAAGCCGCTTGAGCTCGACAAATGGATCGAGGTCGACGGTAACCTCATCGACCATCTCGCCGAGAAGCGGCGGCTCTATACCGAAATTCCCGACAAGGTGTTTGTCGAGGAGAACGGCACGCGCGACGCCCAGGGCGAAGTGCGCGACCTCATCGAAGCGCATCTTCTGGCGACATTTCCTGAAATCTACAGGCGCACGGCCGCCGGGATCGAGGTGATCAGCGCCGAAGCCAATAAAGCCGATGTCTTCAGCGACGCCCCGCTGGTCGCAGCCTCGCTGCTCGTCCAGGAAGACCTGATCCTGATGCGTCGTGACGATACAGGCTGGCGGCTCGCCGCCGGCTCGCTATGCTTCCCCTCATCCTGGTTGCTGGTCGAAAAATTCGGGCGGCCGCTGCAGGAGATTCACGCACCGGTGCCGGGCTTCGGTCCAGGCACCAGGCCGGCCGAGCTCATCAACCGCATGTTCGACGGTCTCCAGGGTCAGGCCGTCGAGCGCTTCAACTGGTCGATCCAGGCCGACGACGCGCTCTATCATCCGCTCTCCAATGTCGAGCGCATCGACCGTGCCACCAACCGCCCCTCGCGCTTCCCGGACGGCGACGTCAACGCGCACGCCTTCATCCGCGTCGAGCGCCAGACGCTGCGCAAGCTGCCCGTGTCGCGCGACATCCTGTTCACCATCCGCATCCATCTCGACCCGCTGAAAGTGCTGGCGCGGCATCCCGACCGGACAACGCTTGCAGCATCTTTCGCGGAGCAATTGCTGGCGCTGGATGAGGCTCAACTCGACTACAAGGGCATGACCGCCGACCGCGACCGGCTGATCGGCGTCCTTAACCACATGGCCACTGACGGCTAGAAGCGGGGTTGGCGCTTTTTGCTGGTTTGTGACAATGATCTGTGATGTAGCGCATGAGCACCGGGCAAAAAGCCCGGTTTTGTGCGTGTTTTCCCGGCTTTTGTGGGTTTTTTTGAAGGAGTGCTCGATAAAATGGCGAATGAAAACTGGCCCGTTTACGGTGAAATCACCGGCCCTGTCGTGATGATCGGCTTCGGTTCGATCGGACGGGGAACGCTGCCTCTGATCGAGCGCCATTTCAAGTTCGACAAGTCGCGCATGACAGTCGTCGACCCGCTCGACACCGACCGCAAGCTGCTCGACGAGCGCGGCATCGCCTTCGTCCAGGAACATGTGACCGAGAAGAACTACAAGAAGCTGTTGACCCCGCTTCTGACCAATGGCGGCGGCCAGGGCTTTTGCGTCAATCTGTCGGTCGATACCGGCTCGGTCGACCTGATGCGGCTCTGCCGCAAGCTCGGCGTGCTCTACATCGACACCGTCGTCGAGCCGTGGCTCGGCTTCTACTTCGACGCCAAGGCCGACAATGCCAGCCGCACCAACTACGCGCTGCGCGAGGCGATGATCAAGGAAAAGCACGACAAGCCCGGCGGCGCGACAGCAGTTTCGACCTGCGGCGCCAATCCGGGCATGGTCTCGTGGTTCGTCAAGCAGGCGCTGCTCAACCTTGCCGGCGATCTCGGCCTCGAATTTTCCGAACCGGCGCAGGACGACCGCGACGGCTGGGCAAAGCTGATGAAGAAGGCCGGCGTCAAGGGCATCCACATTGCCGAGCGCGACACGCAGCGCACCAAGAAGCCGAAGCCGATGAACGTGTTCTGGAACACCTGGTCGGTCGAGGGCTTCATCTCGGAAGGGTTGCAGCCGGCCGAGCTCGGCTGGGGCACGCATGAGAAATGGATGCCTACGAACGGCAAGGAGCACAAGCATGGCTCCAAGGCAGCGATCTACCTGGAGCAGCCTGGCGCCAACACCCGCGTGCGTTCATGGTGCCCGACGCCGGGCGCGCAATACGGTTTCCTGGTGACGCATAACGAGGCGATTTCGATCTCGGACTTCTTCACCGTGCGCGGCAAGAAGGGCAAGGTGCATTACCGTCCGACCTGCCACTACGCCTATCACCCCTGCAACGACGCCGTGCTGTCGCTGCACGAAATGTTCGGCGCCGCAGGCAAGGCGCAGCCCGTGCATCATGTGCTTGACGAGAACGAGCTGGTCGACGGTGTCGACGAACTCGGCGTGCTGCTCTACGGCCACGACAAGAACGCCTACTGGTACGGCTCGCAGCTGTCGCTGGCTGAGGCACGCAAGCTGGCCCCTTACCAGAATGCCACCGGCATGCAGGTCACCTCGGCTGTTCTCGCCGGCATGGTCTGGGCGCTGGAAAACCCGGAGGCCGGCATCGTCGAGGCCGACGAGATGGACTACAAGCGCTGCCTGGAAGTGCAGTCCCAGTATCTCGGGCCGGTCAAGGGCTACTACACCGACTGGACGCCGCTCGATAACCGTCCGGGTCTGTTCCCGGAGGACCTCGACAAAAACGACCCGTGGCAATTCCGCAACATCCTCGTCCGATAGCGGTTCCATCCCCCTGCCTCACTGCCTTGCAATCGCCCGGAAATCGGGCGATTGAAGGGATGCGGACGAGAGCAGTGTGCGCCCCTTGGGGCGCACGAGGGACCGCTCTGGAAACTTGAGGCCACGCACATCGTGCTTCCCAAACGTCGTTTGGCGATTGGGCCGATGCGTCAGGAGAGGATTTCATATGACGATTGCGCGCAAAATTCTTTCGGCGGGCGCGGCGGGCGCTCTTGCGACGATGCTTGCCGCCTGCACCACCGGCGGCTCCGACGGGCCACCGATCGGATCGCAGCCACGCGGGGTCGAAGGGTCCTGGCTGAACGCCGAAGGCAAGGCGGTCTCGACATTGAGCGGCGGCGTTTTCACCACCGTTTCGGCAGAGACCGGCGAAAAGTTCGCTGATGGCAGCTATACAAAGACCGGCGCCACCTCGGTCGAGATCAACGGCACCTCGCTGATCCGGCAGCAGCCGATCGCTTTCAACTGCCTGCTGGTGTCGATCAACCAACTGAATTGCACCAGCTCCGCTGGTCAGAACTTCGTCCTGACCAGGCGCAGCTGAGCATATCTCATACGGCCTTGCGAAAAGGCGGCGGCACGATGCCGCCGCCCTTTTTATGCCGGCAAATCGATGCCGTTTCCGCTCGCCCTGATTCTTCTTGCATCGCCATAACCGCGATGGGAACATGACCAAAAGCTGGCTGTTATCCTGCAGTCAGGCAAGAGCGTTAAACGCTTTGATCAGATCCATTCGGGAGACGAAGATGAAGAAGCTCGCCGCCATTGCCGCCCTTTCTGCCTCGACGCTCGGCCTGTCGGCCGTGCCATCCTTTGCCGACTACACGTTGAACATCCTGCATTTCAACGATTGGCACAGCCGCATCGAAGGCAACAATAAATACGAGTCGACCTGCTCGGCCGAGGAAGAGACCAAGGGTGAATGCATTGGCGGCGCCGGCCGGCTGGTCACCGCGATCGCCCAGGAGCGAAAGAAGCTCGAAGGCCAGAACGTGCTGCTGCTCAATGCCGGCGACAGCTTCCAGGGATCACTGTTCTACATCACCTACAAGGGCACCGCGGAGGAGGAATTCCTCAATCAGATCAAGCCCGACGCGGTGACGCTCGGCAACCACGAGTTTGACGATGGCGAGAGCGCGCTGGTGCCTTACCTCGACAAGGCGCAGTTCCCGGTCGTCAGCGCCAATGTGGTGCCCAACGACAAGTCCGGCGCCGCGGGCAAGATCAAGCCGTCGATCGTGCTTGAGGTTGGCGGTCAGAAGATCGGCATCATCGGCGCCGTGACCAACGACACGCCTGAACTCGCCTCGCCCGGCCCCAACATCACCATCGCCGACGACGTCAAGTCGATCACCGCGGAGGTCGAGAAGCTGAAGGCGCAAGGCGTCAACAAGATCATCGCCGTCACCCATATCGGCTACCGGCGCGAGCGCGACGTCATTGCCAAGATCCCTGGCATTGATGTGGTCGTTGGCGGCCACAGCCATTCGCTTCTTTCCAACACCGACCCGAAGGCGGAAGGCCCCTATCCGACGATGGTCGACAACCCCGACGGCTCCAAGGTGCCGGTGGTACAGGCGGCCTCCTATTCGAAATATCTCGGCGAGTTCAAGGTCGTGTTCGACGACAATGGCGTCGTCAAGGAAGCCAGCGGCGACCCGATCTTCCTCGACAAGTCGATTACCCCCGATCCGGCCGTGCTTGCCCGTATCAAGGAACTCGGCGCGCCGATCGAGGCGCTGAAGAACAAGGAAGTGGCCGAGACCACCGAGGCCATCGACGGCAGCCGCGAGAATTGCCGCACTAAGGAATGCGCGATGGGCAACCTCGTCTCCGACGCCATCCTCGACCGCGTCAAGGGACAGGGCGTCGAGATCGTCGTTTCCAATGGCGGCGGCCTGCGTGCCTCGATCGACAAGGGCACCGTGACCATGGGCGAGGTGCTGACCGTGCTGCCGTTCCAGAACACGCTGGCGACCTTCCAGATTTCCGGCAAGGATCTGGTTGCCGGGCTGGAAAACGGCGTCAGCCAGGTCGAGGACGGCGCCGGCCGCTTCCCGCAGGTGGCAGGTCTCAAATACGCCTTCGACAAGTCGGTCGCGCCCAATGCCGGCCGCGTCAAGTCGGTCGAGGTGATGGAAGGCGGCGCCTGGGCGCCAATCAATCCGGACAAGGACTATCTGGTCGCCACCAACAACTACGTCCGCCAGGGCGGCGACGGCTACAAGGTCTTCGCCGAGAAGGCCAAGAACGCCTATGATTACGGCCCCGGCCTGGAACAGGTGGTCGCCGACTATCTCGCCGCGCACCGGCCCTATACGCCGAAGCTCGACGGCCGCATCACCGAGGTCGCGGCAACCGTGGCGGCGGCTCCCGCCGCCGAACCGGCCAAGCCGGCACCTGCTCCAGCCGAGCCTGCAAAGCCGGCCGAGGCAGCTCCAGCAGCGGAGCCGGCGATGCCCGCATTGCCGGCAGGCTCCGGCGACATCACCACCACCCCTCCGACTGTCCCCGCGGAAACCGCACCGGCGGCGCCGGCCACCGAACCGGCCAAACCGGCTGAGGCAGCCCCTGCCCCCGCCACGCCCGCCCCCGCCGAGCCGGCAAAGCCGGCCGAGGCCAGCCACGTCATCGTCGCCGGCGATACCTATTGGGACCTGGCCAAGAAGGCCTATGGCGACGGCACCAAATGGAAGGTGATCTCCGAGGCCAACAAGAGCTACGAGCCACGCCGGCTGCCGGTCGGCGCGACCCTGACCATCCCGCCGGCGGCCAACTAGAGCCGGTGGAAATCCGCAACACCCGTCCGGTCAATCGGGCGGGCGTTGCTTTTCCGGACAGGTGCGGCCAGACGTGGCATTGAAAACCGGCGCGGCGCCGTTAGTTTCGCGCCGTGTCCGGAGAACCACTATGACGATTGATCCCAAAGCCGCGAAAGCGCTCGGCCCGCTGCCGGCCGGACATCCGCCAGTAAAGGCAGGCAAGATCGGCGTCATGCTGGTCAATCTCGGCACGCCCGACGGCACCGATTTCAAGCCGATGTGGCGCTATCTCCGTGAATTCCTCTCCGATCCGCGGGTCATCGAACTCAACAAGGCGATCTGGTATCCGATCCTCTACGGCCTGGTGCTGACGACGAGGCCGAAGAAGTCTGGCGCCAACTATGCCAGGATCTGGAACCGCGAGAAGAACGAGTCGCCGCTGCGCACCTACACCCGCGCCCAGAGCGAGAAGCTGGCTGCGACGCTCCGCGACCTGCCCGATGTCGTCGTCGACTGGGCGATGCGCTACGGCAACCCGTCGACGGCGAGCGTCGCGCAAAGGCTGGTCGAGCAGGGCTGCGACCGCATCCTGTCTTTCCCGCTCTATCCGCAATATTCGGCGACCACGACAGCGACCGCCAACGACCAGCTGTTTCGCGCGCTGATGAAGATGCGCCGCGCGCCTGCCGTGCGCAGTGTTCCGCCATACTATGACGAGCCGGTCTACATCGAGGCGCTCGCCCTTTCGATCGAGCGGCATCTGGAAACGCTAGACTTCGAACCGGAGGTTGTCATCACCTCCTATCACGGCATCCCGAAGCCCTATTTCGAGAAGGGCGATCCCTATCACTGCCACTGCCAGAAGACGACGCGGCTGCTGCGCGAACGACTGGGGTGGGATGAAAAGAAACTGATCATCACCTTCCAGTCGCGCTTCGGCGCCCAGGAATGGCTGCAGCCCTACACCGACAAGGTGGTCGAGAAACTGGCGAAGGACGGCGTGAAATCGATCGCCATCGTCAATCCCGGTTTTTCCGTCGACTGCATCGAGACGCTGGACGAGATCGGCCGCGAGGCGGCCGAGACCTTCCACCACGCCGGCGGCGAGAAATTCGCCCACATCCCATGCCTCAACGACAGTGCAGAAGGCATGGCGGTGATCGAGGCGATGGTCCGGCGGGAGCTGTCGGGCTGGGTCTGAGGCCGCCACGTTGCGGCGATCGATCGCCACTGTTGCGGTCTTCTATGCACTAATAATCAGCGATCACCAGATTGTAACATTATTGAAACACACCTAAGTGTTTGGTGAAGTCGGCTGCATGGAATCAACGCCATGGCCGGCATCTGAGGGAGATTTAAATGGACTTCAGCGGTTTCGGTATTGCGATTGGTGCGCTTGCCTTTCTGGTGTTGGTGCTTCTTATCAAAGGCATCCGGACAATTCCACAAGGCTACAATTATACGGTGGAGCGCTTTGGCCGTTATACCAAAACACTAAGCCCCGGCCTCAACCTCATCGTGCCGTTTGTCGACCGTATCGGCGCCAAGATGAACATGATGGAGCAGGTGCTCGACGTTCCGAGCCAGGAAATCATCACCCGCGACAACGCCATAGTCGGTGTCGACGGCATCGCCTTCTACCAGATCCTCAATGCCGCGCAGGCCGCCTACCAGGTCGCCGGCCTCGAGAACGCCATCCTCAACCTGACGATGACCAACATCCGTACCGTTATGGGCTCGATGGACCTCGACGAGCTCTTGTCCAACCGCGACGCCATCAACGAGCGGCTGCTGCGCGTCGTCGACGAAGCGGCGCATCCGTGGGGCATCAAGATCACCCGCGTCGAGATCAAGGACATCAACCCGCCGGCCAACCTTATCGAATCGATGGGCCGGCAAATGACGGCCGAACGCAACAAGCGTGCGCAGATCCTCGCTGCCGAAGGCCTCAAGCAGTCACAGATCCTTGAGGCCGAAGGCCGCAAGGAAGCCGCCTTCCGCGACGCCGAAGCGCGCGAACGCTCGGCCGAGGCCGAAGCCCGCGCCACCCAGGTTGTGTCGGAAGCCATCTCCAAGGGCGACGTGCAGGCGCTCAACTACTTCGTGGCGCTGAAATACACCGAAGCCATGGGCAAGATCGGCACCGCCAACAACAGCAAGGTCGTGCTGATGCCGATGGAAGCCTCGGCGCTGATCGGCACGCTCGGCGGCATAAGTGAGATCGCCAAGGAGGTGTTTCGCAGCGAAGGCACCGCCGGCGCCGCGCGGCAGGCCGCCCGCCCTCCAGTGGTTCGCCCAAGCGAGAACTGAGATCAAGCGACGATTGAGATCATAGGAGCACACTCCCATGTTCGACCGCATTATTTCCGAACTTGGCCCGTGGAACTGGATGGTTCTGGGCCTCGTCCTCCTGGTGATGGAGGTCATAGCACCCGGCATCTTCATGCTGTGGATCGGTATCGCTGCATTGGTGATCGGCCTGATTTCCCTGCTCATCTGGGGCGCAAGCTTCTGGACCTGGGAAATCCAGGTCCTTGCCTTCCTGGCGCTGTCGCTGGTCTCGGCCTACGTCGGCAAGAAGCTGGTTGGTGGCCGTCATGACGAGACGACCGACCAGCCGCTGCTCAACCGACGCGGCGCGCAGCAGGTCGGCAAGATGGCCACCCTTGCCGAACCGATCAAGGACGGCCGCGGCCGCATCAAGCTCGGCGACACGCTGTGGCGCGTGTCGGGCCCCGACCTGCCGGCCGGCACGCAAGTGCGCGTCGTCAGTTCAGCCGATACCGACCTGGAACTGACGGTCGAGGCTGTCTGATCGCCCGAAAGCGCGCTGCGCTTTCGAAATAGAAAAGCAGGGCGCGTCGCGTAGGGCTTCCCCCAACGTGACGCGCCTTTATTTTTCAGGCGGCGCCGATGCGCAGCAGATCATGCAGATGCACCAGTCCCACTGGTCGCCTGTCCTCGACCACCATCAGGCTGGTAATGGCCGAGTTGTTGATGGTCTGCAGCGCCGTCGCCACCAGCGTGTCGGGGGTGGCCGTCTTCGGCTTTTTCGTCATCACCTGATCGACGCTCATCTCCATGAGATTGCTGCCGATGTGGCGCCTGATGTCGCCATCGGTGATGATGCCTACCAACGCGCCGTCGGCGGATGTGATGGCGACGCAGCCGAAGCCCTTGCTCGACAATTCCAGGATCGCCTCGCGCATGCCGGTGCCCGAAGTCACCAGCGGCAGCCTGTCGCCGACATGCATGATCTCGTGGATCTGCGTCAGATTGGCGCCGAGCTGGCCGCCGGGATGGAAGGTGCGGAAATGGTCGGGGGTGAAGCCCCGCGCTTCGAGCAGCGCGATGGCCAGCGCATCGCCGACGACCAGTTGCAGCAGCGTCGATGTCGTCGGCGCCAGGCCGTGCGGGCAGGCCTCCGGCACGGATGGCAGAAGCAGCACCACATCGGCCGCACGCGCCAGCGCCGAAGTGGCGCCGGAGGTAATCGCAATCAGCGGGATCGAAAAGCGCCTGGAATAGGCGACGATGCCCATCAATTCCTTGCTCTCGCCGGACCACGACATGGCGATAATGGCATCATCCCTGGCGATCATGCCGAGGTCGCCATGATTGGCCTCCGCCGGATGGACGAAGAAGGCGGGCGTGCCGGTCGAGGCGAGTGTGGCGGCGATCTTGGAGCCGATATGGCCGCTTTTGCCGACGCCGGTAACGATGACGCGGCCATCGATGCGCGAGATAATGTCGACGGCCTGCGCAAAGGGTTCGGCCAGTCCGTTTTCCAGCGCAGCGGCCAATGCCGCCACGCCGGCCTGTTCCGTGGCTACCGTTCTCAGCGCCGAGGCGATCGAAGCCTGGCTGTTCAAAGGCTTCTTTTCTGGGGATCCCGCATGCATGGCTGAAGCGATTAGCGCGTTGCCGTTCGCCTGTCCAACAGAATTGCCGTCCGGCCAGATCTGACAGGCACCCCTTCAACCTCCCGTTAACCATCCCCGTTTACGGTTCGGTAAGTATGGCGCGCTTGCGCCGCGCAAGCAGTGGTGACGATGTCGCGGGCCCTTCCTGAAAAGAAAAAAGGTCGAACGGGCGGAGCCTTTTGCGCTCTGCTCTTGGCGACAAGCGTGCTCGCTCTGCTGCGGCCAACTGCGCTTCATGCCCAGGAAACCGAGCTGCGCGGTGAAGTCTCGGAATCGGCGATCCTGTCCGACCAGCAGCGCCGGGCCAGGCAATTGAGCAAGGCCAACACGCAGGTCAAACCGGCGCCTGCCGACACCGCCCCCACGGAAAACACGCCAACCGCCTATGTGCCGGCCAGCGATGGCGCCTTGCCTGACGACACCGACCCGTCACAGGCCGGCGCAAACAGCATTTTCGACACGCCTGCGACCACCGACGAATCGTTCGCCGACCAGCCGCCAACCGTCCAGCCACGCCGGCCATCGACCGCAAAGCAACGCGCCGCCGCTGCGGACAAGACCAAGGACAAAACCAAGGCTGCCGACAAGAAGAAGCCTGGCCAAACCACGGACCAGACCACGACCGGAACAACGCCGACTGACACGACGACAGCCGATACGGACCAGGATACGGCCAACCGCCGTGCCCTCACCATCGACAGCGTCGACCGGCAGAAGCTCGATCCTGGCGCCGAGCGCACCGACGCCATCGAAGGCCAAAAGAAGAAGCCCGAGGACGACCCATACGCGGCAACCGGCATCAAGGTCGGCTCCTTCCTGCTGCGGCCGACGCTCGAGCAAGGCGTTACGGTCACGTCGAACGCCGATTCCAGCAGCGGCGGCACGTCGGCGGTGCTGTCCGAAACGGCGCTGCGTTTCTCTGCCGCCTCCGACTGGCGCGAGAATTCGGCTGTCATCGACGGCTACGGCACCTTCCGCAACAGCATTTCGGGCCAGAAGATCAACGAGGGGCGCGGCCGTATCGAAGGCACGTACAATGTCGACCTCGACAATGAACTGCGCGCCATCGCCAAGCTCGGCTACGAGATTGCGCCGGAATCTGCGTCCTCGCCCGACGCCATCGCAGGCGTCACCTCGCAGCCGATCCGCCAGACCGTCGACGGCAGCCTCGCCGTCAAGAAGGATGTCGGCAAGCTGCGCTTCGCGCTGACCGGTGCGGTCTCGCACGACATCTATGGCGACGCCAAGTTGACCAACGGCACGATACTGTCGCAGAAAGATCGTGACTCCACCCTCTACACCGCGACCTTGCGCACCGGTTACGAGATCTCGCCCGCCATCACGCCTTTCGCCGAAGTCGAAGTCGGCCGCCGCGCCTATGATCTGCACGTCGATTCAAGCGGCTTTGAGCGATCGTCGACGCGGCTTGGCGCGCGGGCCGGTGTCGAAGTGGACATGGGCGAGAAGCTGGCCGGCGAATTCTCGGCCGGCTGGCTCCGGGAAGCGATCGACGATAACCGGCTGGAGGCGAATTCGGGGGCGTCGGTGAATGCCGACCTCAAATGGTCGCCCGAGCGCGGCACCATCATCGGCCTCACCGGGCAGACCACCATCGAAGGCACAACGGCCGCCAACGAGAGTGGCGACATCCTCTATTCCGGCCGCCTCACCGGCGAACGGCAAATCCGCGCCGACTTGACCGGCAACGCCGCACTTGGCCTCGACTGGCGCAATTACACCGGCTCCGACGGCCATGACATGACATTGAGCGCCGAGGCCGGGCTGACATGGTGGCTGAACCGCTATGTCGGCCTCACCAGCCGCGCCCGCACCGAAAAGCTGACCAGCAATCTGCCCGGCCGCAACTACACCGCCAACAGCATCTACCTCGGACTGAAATTGCAGCGCTAACCAGCACCTGGCATGCCCAGCGCTTGGTATGTCGAGATTCAGGTCAGGCCGAGTCGAAAATGGCTGATGCCGAGAACCGGAGCGGAGCGTACTTTTCGTACGTGAGCACCGGAAGCGTAGGTATCAGCCATTTGCAGGCCGGCCTCACGTGAATATCGACATGCCTAGAACGCAGCACCCCGCCGCTCGGACGGCTTCATCTCGTCGAGCAGCGTGCGGATGACGCCGGCCATGTTTTCGTTCATGTCGCTGCGCCAGAGCGCGAAGGCGACATTGGCCTCGACAAAACCTTCCGGCGAGCCGCAGTCGAAGGTGCGGCCCTGATAGTGGTAGCCAAAGAAGGGCTGCTGCTTTTCCAGCTTCAGCATCGCGTCGGTAAGCTGGATCTCGTTGCCGGCGCCCTTTTCCTGGCTTTCGAGGATCGTGAAGATCTCCGGCTGCAGGATGTAACGGCCGTTGATGTAGAGATTGGACGGCGCGGTGCCGGTCTTCGGCTTCTCGACCATCTCGGTGATGCGGAAGCCGTGATGCGTGTCCTCGCCGCGGCCGACAATGCCATATTTATGGGTTTCGGCCGGATCGCATTCCTGCACGGCGATGATGTTGTTGCCGGTCTCCTCGTAGAGCTCGACCATTGCCTTCATGCAGCTCTTTTCCGACTGCATGATCATATCGGGCAAGAGCAGCGCGAAGGGCTCGTCGCCGACCAGTTCGCGCGCGCACCAGACGGCATGGCCGAGACCCATCGGCACCTGTTGGCGGGTGAAGGAGGTCTGCCCCGGCGCCGGCTGCAGCCGCTGCAGGCGGGCCAGCTGCTCGTCCTTGCCGCGCTGGGCGAGCGTGTCATAGAGCTCGAACTGGATGTCGAAATGATCCTCGATGACCGCCTTGTTGCGGCCGGTGACGAAGATGAAATGTTCGATGCCGGCCTCGCGCGCCTCATCGACGACATACTGGATGACCGGCCGGTCGACGACGGTCAGCATTTCCTTGGGGATCGCCTTGGTGGCCGGGAGGAACCGCGTGCCGAGACCGGCGACCGGGAAAACTGCCTTGCGAACTCGCTTCATACGTCAATTATCCGTTTGATTGCCTGCTCCGCAATCCCGTTTCGAGACATTTTCACGCCGAAATCGAGGATTACGAGCTACTGGTGAGAACTTCCAGTGCCTAAAGCATCGACGTGTCTTTTCGTTCCAGGCGCCACCTATGGTAAACTAATTCCTAACCCGGTTCGGCGATGAATGGTCTTTCCTGAGATAGTGAAGGAGGAAAAGATGTCCGTTCGCAGTGCCGCAAAACTCTTTACCAGCGTCCTGACGGCGGCCAGCCTCTCGCTCGCCTTGCTAATGCCGACCGGACCGGCCTTTGCCGATGCCGGTTTCCGGCAATGGGTCGCCGGCTTCCGCGCCACCGCTGTGGCCGGCGGTGTTTCCGGCCCAGTCTACGACCAGGCGTTCCGCGGCATCAACGAGCCCGACCCGGTGGTGCTGGAAAAGGCCCGCACGCAACCTGAGTTCAGCGCGCCCGCCTGGGACTATTTCGACAACCGCGTCCATGACCAGTCCGTTGCCGTCGGCCAGCAGATGGCCAAGAAATGGAAGCCGTGGCTGGACCGGATCGAGGCAAGGTTCGGCGTCGATCGCTACATCCTGCTTGCCATCTGGTCGATGGAATCGAACTACGGCGAGATCCTCAAGCGCGACGACATCATGCGCAATGTCATCCGCTCGCTGGCGACGCTCGCCTATGGCGACCCGAAGCGGTCGAAATTCGCTCGCACCCAATTGGTCGCGGCACTGAAGATCCTGCAGACCGGCGACATCGACGAAAGCCACCTGATGGGCTCCTGGGCCGGCGCCATGGGCCAGACCCAGTTCATCCCGACCAGCTATCAGCATTATGCCGTCGACATGGACGGCAACGGCAAGCGCGACATCTGGAATTCGATCCCCGATGCTCTGGCGACATCAGCCAATCTGTTGAAGAAGAATGGCTGGCAAGGCGGCAAGACCTGGGGCTACGAAGTCACCATTCCGGCCGGCAAGCTGCCCGCCGGCTCGAAGACGCTGGCACAATGGCAGGCGCTCGGCGTCGCCAGGGCCAACGGCAAGCCGTTCAAGAACGCAACCGACAAGGCAACGCTGAAAGTGCCGGACGGCCGCGGCGGACCGGCCTTCCTGATGATCAAGAACTTCTCCGTCATCAAGGCCTACAACAACGCCGACAAGTATGCCCTTGCCGTCGGCCTTCTTGCCGACGAAATCGCCGGCTCTAGTGGTCTGGTGCAGGACTGGAAGCGGCCTTTCACCAAACTGTCCTTCGAGGAAAGGCAGGAGTTGCAGAAGCGGTTGTCGCAGCACGGGCTTTACGACGGCAAGTTCGACGGCAAGATCGGTGACGGCACGAAAACCGCCATCATGACCTATCAGGCAAAGGTCGGCTTGACCCAGGACGGGTATCCGAGCATGGAAGTGCTCAAATGGCTCAGAAAAAAATAGGGCCAGCTACCGCGCCGCGCATTTGCCGCGCGCAAGTGACGCTGTAGCATCGATCTGTGCATGATCCCCCGAGGGGTCATGCGCCAAGGGATGGAGAGGGTGCTTGGTTTCGGCAGCGCGTATCCGTGTGATCGTTTTCCGCTTGCCGATCCTCGTTCTGGCCGTCGTTGTCCTGGCGACGGGAATAGCCGGCTCTTTCCACACACCCGCCTTGGCGCAGGAACAGCCGCAGAACCGCGGCTGGTCGCTGCGCGACCTTCTGTTTCCACGCCGCAGCGAGCGCATCGAGCCGCCGCTCGACATCCGCAAGGCAAAGCCGAAGATCAAGAAAAAGCCCCGAGCACCCGCTGAACCTGCTGTTCCAGTCGTCGAGAAGACGCCGGATTCCCGCGTCATCCTGGTGATCGGCGATTTCATGGCCAGTGGCCTTGCCGAGGGCCTCGACACCGCCTTTGCCGCCAACCCGGCCATCAGGATCGTCCAGCGCGCCAACGGCTCGTCAGGCTTCGTGCGCGATGACGTCTACAACTGGCCCGAACAGGTCAAATCGCTGATCGAGGCCGAGAAGCCGGCAGCGGTGGTCGTCATGCTCGGCTCCAACGACCGCCAGCAGATGCGCGTCAACGACGTGCGCGAGCAGCCGCGTTCCGAGAACTGGACCAAGGAATACGAACGCCGGACCGAGGCGTTGGGCGAGGCGCTGGCGTCGACCAAAGTGCCGTATCTGTGGGTCGGCATGCCGGCCTTCAAGGCGCCGAAGATGACCTCCGACATGCTGGCCTTCAACGACATCTACCACTCGGCCGCCGAGAAGAATGGCGGCGAATTCGTCGATGTCTGGGACGGGTTCGTCGACGAGAATGGCGCCTTTGTCACGACCGGTCCCGATATAAACGGCCAGGCCGTGCGGCTGCGTTCCGACGACGGCATCAACGTCTCGAAGGCCGGCAAGCGCAAGCTCGCCTTCTATACCGAAAAACCGCTGGCCAAGATCCTCGGTCTGGCGGCGCCGGGCAGCGTGGTGACCGCTGCAGCGCCCGCCGGCGCCCCGGTCGAGGCGCCGTCGCTTCCGGCCGCCCCCATTGTGGTCGACCGCACGGTGCCGATGCTGCTCAACGATCCGGCTCTTGACGGCGGTTCCGAACTTCTCGGCGCCGCGGCAGCGCCCAAGGCCAATCCGGATCTGCCCGGCGAAAAACTCATCCTCGAAGGCAAGGCGCCCGAGGCGTCACCCGGCCGCGCCGACGATTTTTCCTGGCCGCCGAAGGCACAGCCGCCGGCGACAGCAGCGGCAACGCCCGATACGACGACGGCAACTCCTTGACCGACGTTCCTGCCTAGCGGCAATTCCGCGCCAAGCCGAACAATGGCATTATCGGTTTTTGGCCGAAGTCAAAGTCGGGGGCGAATATGTCGGCAACGGGCTACGCATTGCTTGGGTTCGTGAGTTGGACCCTTTTATTGCTTACATGGATGGAGATTTTGCGCACGCACCTCGTACTGAGCGGCCGCATCCTCGCCAATGGATTCGCGCCGGATAACGCAGGTCTTTCGCCCTTTTTGCGGCGGCTTGCGCGAGCTCACGCGAATTGCATCGAGGGACTCCCAATCTTCGGAGGTCTCATGGCCTTGGCCATGATGACTTCGCGGACCGGGATCACCGACCCGCTTGCGTACTGGTTTCTCGTTGCGCGATTGATCCAGTCTGCCATTCATTTGACGTCGACCAGTCCAAACGCGGTCAAGGCTCGATTTTCCGCGTTTGCGGTCCAGATGGCCATCGGCCTCCATTGGGCAACCAAGCTGCTGATCAGCTAAGCGCTTCGGCAGGTACGGACAGCGATTCGGCCGCAGATATCGCCAGCCGAGGAAATGTCTCCGGCGCTGTCATGAATATCAGCGCGGCAGCACCGTTGAGCCCATCAGCGCTTCGTCGATCGAACGCGCCGCCTGGCGGCCTTCGCGGATCGCCCAGACGACCAACGACTGGCCGCGGCGCACGTCGCCGGCGGCGTAAAGCTTGTCGACGCTGGTCTTGTAGTCGCGATCGTTGGCTTCGACATTCCTGGAGCGCCGGTTGTCAGTGACGATTTTCATCTCGCCTTCCAGCTCCTTCGCCACACCCACGGCGGCCGGTCCGGCAAAGCCGATGGCGATGAAGGCGAGATCGGCGCGGATGACGAATTCGGTGCCGGCGATCGGCTTGCGCTTCTCGTCGACTTCGCAGCACTTGACGCCGGTCAGTTGGCCGTCTTCGCCGATGAATTCGAGCGTCGCCACCTGGAATTCGCGCTCGGCACCCTCGGCCTGCGAGGAGGACGTCCGCATCTTGGTCGCCCAGTAGGGCCAGACCGCGAGCTTGTCTTCCTTCTCCGGTGGCTGCGGGCGGATATCGAGCTGGGTGACGCGCACCGCGCCCTGGCGGAAGGCGGTACCGACGCAGTCGGAAGCGGTATCGCCGCCGCCGACGACGACGACATGCTGGCCGCCGGCAATGATCGGATGCGACGGCCACGCCACCGACTGGATCGGCTCGCCGCCGACGCGGCGGTTCTGCTGCACCAGATAGGGCATGGCATCATAGACGCCACCGAGATCGTCGCCCGGAATGTTGGCCGGACGCGGCGATTCCGACCCGCCGCAATAGAGCACCGCATCGTATTCGGCGAGCAGCTCTGCCACGGGCTTGTCGACACCGACATTGACGCCGCAATGGAAGGTCACGCCCTCGCCCTGCATCTGCTCGATGCGGCGGTCGATATAGTGCTTCTCGATCTTGAAGTCGGGAATGCCATAGCGCATCAGCCCGCCGGGGCGGCTCTCACGCTCATAGACGCTGACCTCGTGCCCGGCGCGGCCAAGCTGCTGCGCGGCGGCCATACCGGCCGGGCCGGAGCCGATGACCGCAACCCGCTTGCCCGTCTTCTTCTCAGGCGGATAAGGCCGGATATGGCCGGTCTCATAAGCCTTGTCGGCAATCGCCTGCTCGACCGTCTTGATGGCAACCGGAATGTCCTCGAGGTTCAGGGTGCAGGCTTCCTCGCAGGGGGCGGGGCAGATGCGACCGGTGAATTCGGGGAAATTGTTGGTCGAATGCAGGTTGCGGATCGCATTGTCCCAATCGCCATTATAGACGAGGTCGTTCCAGTCCGGGATCTGGTTGTGGATCGGACAGCCGGTCGGCCCATGGCAGAACGGAATGCCGCAATCCATGCAGCGTGCGGCCTGTTTCTCGACCTCCTTGTCCGACATCGGCAGCGTGAACTCGCGGAAATGCCGGATGCGGTCGGAGGCCGGCTGGTACTTGTGCACCTGCCGGTCGATTTCGAGAAAGCCTGTTACCTTGCCCATAGTCCAGTTCCTGCTGTCCAGATGGTGCGGGGTTCGCCGCACCCGTTAACCCCTTGAGGCAGCCATGGCAACCTTGCATCCGAGGTCAAACTGTCGCTGAAAGTTCCGCCGGGAAGCCTGGGCCTCCCGGCAAGTTCAAAAGCCTATTCCGCTGCCACGCCCATGCGCATGCGTTCCATCTCGATCAAAGCGCGGCGGTATTCGACCGGCATGATCTTGCGGAATTTCGGCCGGAATGTCGTCCAGTCATCGAGGATCTCGCGGCCGCGCACCGAACCCGTGAAATGCACATGGTTCGAGATCAGCTGGTAGAGCCGTTCCTCGTCATGGCTGGTCATGTCGCCGGAGACGTCGACGCGACCCTTGTGGTCGAGGTCGCCGCCATGGTGCAGCAGCCTTTCCATCAAATCGTCCTCTTCCGGCACCGGCTCCAGCTCGACCATCGCCATGTTGCAACGCGCGGCGAAATCGCCGGCTTCGTCCAGCACATAGGCGACGCCGCCCGACATGCCGGCGGCGAAGTTGCGGCCGGTCTGGCCGATGACGACGACGATGCCGCCGGTCATGTACTCGCAGCCATGATCGCCGACGCCTTCGACGACGGCGGCCACACCCGAGTTGCGCACCGCGAAGCGTTCGCCGGCGACACCGGCAAAATAGGCCTCACCCTCGGTGGCGCCATAGAGCACCGTATTGCCGACGATGATCGATTCCGCCGCGACGATCTTGGATTCTTCCGGCGGCCGGATGACGATGCGGCCACCCGACAGACCCTTGCCGACATAGTCGTTGGCGGCGCCGACGAGATCGAACGAGATGCCGCGCGCCAGGAAGGCGCCGAAGGATTGGCCGGCAGTGCCGGTCAGCTTCACCTGGATCGTGTCTTCGCGCAGGCCCTTGTGCCTGAAACGCTTGGCCACTTCGCCCGACAGCATGGCACCGGTCGAACGGTCGACATTGCGGATGTCGACCTCGATCTTGACCGGCTGCTTGGCCTCGAGCGCGGGCTTGGCCAGTTCGATCAGCTTGCGGTCGAGCACATCGTCGATCGGGTGCTTCTGCCGCTCGGTCCAGTGCACCGCTTCATGCGGCGCATCCGGCTTGAAGAACATCTTGCCGAAATCGAGCCCGCGCGCCTTCCAGTGCTGGATCATCTCGCGCTTCTCCAGCAAATCGCTGTCGCCGATGATCTGGTCGATATGGGTGTAGCCCATTTCGGCGAGCAGCCCCCTCACCTCTTCCGCAACATAGAAGAAGAAGTTGATGACATGCTCGGGCGTGCCCTTGAAGCGCTTGCGCAGCACCGGGTCCTGCGTCGCGACGCCGACCGGACAGGTGTTGAGATGGCACTTGCGCATCATGATGCAGCCGGCCGCGATCAGCGGCGCGGTCGAGAAGCCGAACTCGTCGGCGCCGAGCAGCGCGCCGATGATGACGTCGCGCCCCGTGCGCAAGCCACCATCGACCTGCAGCGCCACGCGCGACCGCAAACCGTTGAGCACCAGCGTCTGGTGTGTCTCGGCAAGGCCCATTTCCCACGGGCTGCCGGCATGCTTGAGCGAGGTCAGCGGCGACGCGCCGGTGCCGCCGTCATAGCCCGAAATGGTGATGTGGTCGGCGCGCGCCTTGGCGACGCCGGCCGCAACCGTGCCGACACCGACTTCCGACACCAGCTTGACCGAGACGTCGGCCGCCGGATTGACGTTCTTCAGATCGTAGATCAGCTGCGCCAGATCCTCGATCGAGTAGATGTCGTGATGCGGCGGCGGCGAGATCAGGCCGACGCCAGGCGTCGAATGCCGGACTTTGGCGATGGTCGCGTCGACCTTGTGGCCGGGCAGCTGGCCGCCCTCGCCGGGCTTGGCGCCCTGCGCGACCTTGATCTGCATGACATCGGAATTGACCAGATATTCGGCCGTCACCCCGAACCGTCCCGAGGCGACCTGCTTGATCGCCGAGCGTTCCGGGTTCTTGCCGCCGCCGGGCAGCGGCAGATAACGGTCGGCTTCCTCGCCGCCCTCACCGGTGTTCGACTTGCCGCCGATCTGGTTCATGGCGCGCGCCAGCGTGGTGTGCGCTTCGCGCGAGATCGAACCGAACGACATCGCCCCGGTCGAGAAGCGCTTGACGATGTCGGCTGCGGACATGACCTCGTCGAGCGGGACCTTCTTGCGGCCGGTCTCTTCCGCGAGCTTGATCCTGAACAGGCCACGAATGGTCTGGGCGCGGGCCGTCTCGCTGTCGATCTGCGCCGAGTATTCCTTGAACGTCTCCCACGACCCCTGGCGCACGGCGTGCTGCAAGGTGGCGACCGCGTCGGGCGACCACATATGGGCTTCGCCGCGCATGCGGTACATGTACTCGCCGCCGACCTCGAGGCTGTTGCGCAGCACCGGATCGTTGCCGAAACCGTCGGTGTGGCGGCTGAGCGTCTCGGCCGCGACCTCGTCCAGACCCACACCTTCGATCAGCGTCGCGGTGCCGGTAAAGTACTTCTCGACGAAATCCGTCTTCAGCCCGATGGCGTCGAAGATTTGCGCGCCGCAATAGGACTGGTAGGTCGAGATGCCCATCTTGGACATCACCTTGAGGATGCCCTTGCCGATCGACTTGATGTAGCGCGAGACGACCTCGTAGGCATCGACCTCGGCCGGCAGTTCGCCGCGCTTGTGCATGTCGAGCAGCGTGTCGAAGGCGAGGTAAGGATTGATCGCCTCGGCGCCATAACCGGCGAGACAGCAGAAATGATGCACTTCGCGCGGCTCGCCGGATTCCACGACCAGGCCGACCGCGGTGCGCAGGCCCTTGCGGATCAGGTGATGGTGCACCGCCGCCGTCGCCAGCAGCGCCGGAATGGCGATGCGGTCCGGCCCGACCTGGCGGTCGGACAGGATGATGATGTTGTACCCGCCGGCGACAGCCGCCTCGGCGCGCTCGCACAGGCGCTCGACGGCGCCCTGCATGCCGGCAGCGCCCTCGCTCGACCCGTAGGTGATGTCGATCGTCTTGGTGTCGAAACGGTCTTCGGTGTGACCAATCGAGCGGATCTTTTCCAGATCGCCATTGGTCAGGATCGGCTGGCGCACTTCGAGCCGCTTGCGGCGCGAATTGCCGACCAGGTCGAAGATGTTCGGCCGCGGCCCGATGAACGACACCAGGCTCATCACCAGCTCCTCGCGGATCGGGTCGATCGGCGGGTTGGTGACCTGGGCGAAGTTCTGCTTGAAATAGGTGTAGAGCAGCTTCGACTTGTCCGACATAGCCGAGATCGGCGTGTCGGTGCCCATCGAACCCACGGCTTCCTGGCCGGTGGTCGCCATCGGCGACATCAACAGCTTGGTGTCTTCCTGGCTGTAGCCGAACGCCTGCTGGCGATCGAGCAGGCTGACATCCTTGCGCAGTTCGCGCGGCTCGACCGGCTTCAGATCCTCGAGGATCAGCTGCGTGTTGTTGAGCCAGGTCTTGTAGGGATGCCTGGTCGCGATTTCCGACTTGATCTCCTCGTCGGAAATGATGCGGCCCTTGGCGAGGTCGATCAGAAGCATGCGGCCGGGCTGCAGCCGCCACTTCTTGATGATCTTTTCCTCCGGCACCGGCAGCACGCCGGCTTCGGACGCCATGATGACGCGGTCGTCGTCGGTGACGATGTAGCGCGCCGGGCGCAGGCCGTTGCGGTCGAGCGTGGCGCCGATCTGGCGGCCGTCGGTGAAGGCGACCGCGGCCGGCCCGTCCCACGGCTCCATCAGGGCTGCATGGTATTCATAGAAGGCCTTGCGGTCGGCATCCATCAGCTTGTTGCCGGCCCAGGCTTCCGGGATCAGCATCATCATGGCGTGGCTGAGGCTGTAGCCGCCCTGGAACAGGAATTCGAGCGCATTGTCGAAGCACGCAGTGTCGGACTGGCCGTCATAGGAGATTGGCCACAGCTTCGAGATGTTGTTGCCGAACAGCTCGGAATCGACCGAGGCCTGGCGCGCCGCCATCCAGTTGTTGTTGCCGCGCACCGTGTTGATCTCGCCATTGTGCGCGACCATGCGGTAGGGATGCGCCAGCTTCCACGACGGGAAAGTGTTGGTGGAAAAACGCTGGTGGACGAGGATCAGCGCCGTCTCGAAGCGAGGATCCGACAGATCCTTGTAATAGGCGCCGACCTGGTAGGCCAGGAACATGCCCTTGTAGACGATCGTGCGCGCCGACAGCGACACGCAGTAGGCGCCGATATCCCTGTTGTTGTTCTCGGCATAGATGCGGCCGGAGATGACCTTGCGCAGCAGGTAGAGCCTGGCCTCATACTCCTCGTCGTCGGTAATGTCGGCCGTGCGGCCGATGAAGACCTGGCGATGGAACGGTTCGGAGGCCGCGATATCGGGCGCCTTCGACAGCGATGAATTGTCGACCGGCACGTCACGGAAACCGAGCAGCGGCAGCCCTTCGGACTGCGCCGATTCGGCGATGATGTCTTCGATATGGGCGCGCAGTGCCGCATCCTGCGGCATGAACCAGTGGCCGACGCCGTATTGGCCCGTCGGCGGCAGTTCGACGCCCTGCGCCGCCATCTCCTCGCGGAAGAAGCGGTCCGGGATCTGCACCAGCACGCCGGCGCCGTCGCCCATCAGCGGATCGGCGCCGACGGCGCCGCGATGCGTCAGGTTTTCGAGCACGAAAAGCCCGTCCTTGACGATCTGGTGCGACTTGACGTTCTTCATGTTGACGATGAAGCCGACGCCGCACGCGTCATGCTCGTTGCGCGGGTCATAGAGACCCTGCGCTGCCATGCCGTTGGTGGTTAGGCCGTTGGTGGTTCGCCCGGTATTGGTCAGAACGGTATTTTTAACGGCTGCCGCTTTCGTCTGCGCGGCCTGGCCGGTAATCGCAGATGGCGTCAGTTCCGTCATCGTCCTGTCCTCCGTTCCGGCCCCTGCACGTCTAGCGTTTGGGGCGCTGGTCTACCTTGGGAAGCGACTGGCTTCCGCTCTCATTCTTGCGGCACGTCTTGCGAAATCCTTGGCGAACCGAGCGGTGCGCCGCCGGTTCGTATCCGGTATCGTACAGGCCACAGCCGAGCCGTCTACCCGTCGCTCGCGGCAACGGCCGGAGTGGCCCAAATGATACGCCAATCCAGCCTGACTTGTGCGACAAAATAAGACAGCACTACTGTCCTAAATTTTTATGGCAGAAATCCTGAGCACACACAAGACCGATTCACAAAAATCTTGGGCGTTTCGCGACAGAAAATTACGCGACGCGTAGTCGAAACGAAAACTTCGGTCCCCGCACGCCTTCGTGATCGGCCGCTGGCTTTACCGCTTTTCCAGCCCTTGGCCCTTGCGCGCTAAACCCTGAAGCGGCCATGGTCGCGCTCCTTTTCGCAAACAGCCATGGACTTTCTGAATGTTCTTTGCATCCGACAACTGGGCGGGCGTCCATCCCGATATCTCGGCCAACCTGACCCGCCATGCTGCCGGCATCGCCACCGCCTATGGCGATGGCGACCTTGACCGCGCCGTCTACAAGCGCTTCAACGAAATCTTCGAGCGCGAGGTCGCGGTCTTCTTCGTCGCCACCGGCACGGCGGCCAACGCGCTGTCGATGGCGTCGCTGAATCGGATCGGCGGCGTCGCCTTCTGCCATGCCGAAGCGCATATGAATGTCGATGAATTCGGTGCCGCAGGTTTTTACACCGGCGGCGCGCGCATGTCGCCCGTCCCGGGAGCTCTGGGGCGCATCAATCCGCAGGCGCTCGACCGGGCCATCAAGCGCTATTCGCAGGATCTCGCCCCTGCAGGCCAGCCGATGGCGGTGACGATCACCCAGGCAACCGAAGTCGGCACCGTTTACGCCGTTAACGATATCAAGGCGATCGCCGAGGTGGCTCGCCGTCACAAGCTGCCGCTGCACATGGACGGCGCGCGCTTCGCCAATGCCGTTGCGGCGACTGACGTCAGCCCTGCGGAAATGACCTGGAAGAGCGGTGTCGACATCATCTCCTTCGGCGGCACCAAGAATGGCTGCTGGATGGCCGACGCGGTCGTGGTCCTCAACCCCGACGTGGCGCGCGACCTGCGCCTGCTTCGCCAGCGCGCCGGGCAGACCTTCTCCAAGGCGCGCTTCATCTCCGCCCAGTTCGAGGCCTATCTTACCGACGATCTGTGGCTGAGGATGGCGCGCCACGCCAATGCGATGGCCGCAAGGCTGGCCGCGGCGATCGAGGATGCGCCGTCCGGCCGGCTGGCCTGGCTGCCGCAGGCCAATGAAGTGTTCGCCATTCTCGACCGCACCAAGGCGGAAAAGATGCAAGGCGACGGCGCCAAATTCTATGAATGGGGCGTGCCGCAAAGCTTCGACGGCCACCTCGGGGACAATGAAGCGATCTACCGCTTCGTCGCCAGCTTCGCCACGACGGCTGAAGAGGTGGACCACCTCGGCCACATGATCGCCTGAGCTTTTCCGATGACCAGACCTCCTCTCGGCTCGACCATGCGGCTGCTCCGCCCGGCGCCAAACGTGCTGGGCTTCTACGATGGCCGCATCGACGGCGTTCGCGCCTGGTCGGACGACCCGAATTGGCTGGATGACGGTGCTTATGCCCTCGGCATCTGCACCTATGCCGTTGTCGATGGGCCGCAGGCGCTTGTCTACGACACGCATATTTCGCTGCCCCATGCGCGCTTTGTCCGGCAGACGTTAGAAGCCATGGGCGTCAGCTCGATCCGGGTCGTGCTCAGCCACTGGCATGACGATCATATTGCCGGCAATGAAGTGTTTCAGGACTGCGAGATCATCGCCAACACGCTCACCGCCGCGGCGCTGGCGAACAACCGAGCAGAGATCGAAGGCGGCATTCCGCCGATCAAGCCGCTCGTGCTGCCGAACCGGACCTTCGAAGGCAGTCTTGACCTCACCGTCGGATCGATCGCCGTCGAGCTGCGCCAGGTCGAAATCCACAGCCATGACGGCACGGTGCTGTTCATGCCTGGGAACGGCCTGCTCCTGGCGGGCGACACGCTCGAGGACCCGATCACCTATGTCAGCGAGGCGGATCGGCTGGCTGAACATCTGGTCGATCTCGAACGCATGGCCGGCTGGCCGATAGACCGCATCCTGCCCAATCACGGTTCGCTCGAAGCGATCGAACGAGGCGGCTACGACAAAGGCCTCATCGCCGCAACGCAAGCCTACGTCCAAAAACTGCTCCGCTGCCGGCACGAGCCCGATCTGGCGAAGCAGGATTTGAAAACCTTCGGCGCCGACATGTTCGCCACCGGTGCGGTCGAGTACTTCGCGCTATACGAGCCCGTTCACAGGCAAAACGTCGAGGCCGTTCTTGCAACCGGCGCCAACAGTTAGGCGAGGAAGGGCCGCAGCAGAAGCTCCAGGCCAAGCAGGATCAGGAAGATGAGAAACCAGCGCCGGAAGGTCGCCGGGCTGATCCGCTGGCGGAGCAATTGTCCCAGCCACATGCCGAGCAGCGCCGGCAGGACCGCCAGCGACGACATCGCGATATGCTCGACCTGGAAGGCGCCATGCGAGGCAAGGCCGGCGGCAAGCGCGATGGTCGATACGGTGAAGGAAAGACCGAGCGCCTGAATCAGGTCCTCGCGGTTCAACCCCAATGCCTGGATGTAGGGCACCGCAGGGACGACGAACACGCCGGTGCCGCCGGTAACGAGGCCGGTAAGAAAACCGACAATGGGCGACGACCAGCGTTCGGCCGACATCGGGACCGTCAATTGCCGCGCCAGCAGCGTATAGACGGCATAGACGATCAGTGCGGCACCGAGGCCGGCGGTCGTCCATTTGACGTTGTCGCTGGCCAAGAGCCATGAGCCGGCGAGCGTGCCGGCGACGATGCCGACCATCATCAGCCACAGCCGCTTGAGGATCGACGCGAAGCTCGGGCCGGCAAACAGCTGCCAGATATTGGTGACGAAGGACGGCACGATCAGCAGCGAAGCCGCCGCGACTGGCGGCATGATGGTGCCGAGCAGCCCCATCGCCAGCGTCGGCAGGCCCATGCCGGTCACGCCCTTGACGATACCGGCCAGCAGGAAGGTGACGGCAATGGTGGCTGTCAACGCCAACGAGAAATCAGACATCGCCCTTCATGGGAAGGCAGCGCCCCCACCAAAAGAGCCAGAACCCATGGTTCTGGGTGACAGAGGCTTCGGCGCAACAAAAAAGCGGCGCCTCGCGGCGCCGCTTTCGTCTCGGGAGGAGACGCTTCTATCTCTGGGCGTTACCACGTCCCTTGGGCGATATCACGCCGCCGTCTTGATTACGCGGCGTTCTTGGCCTCGATCTGCTTCGCCTTCTCGGAGCTGGCGGTAATCGCGATCTTGCGCGGCTTCAGCTCCTCCGGGATGTTGCGCGTGAGATCGACGAAGAGCAGGCCGTTCTTCAGCGTGGCGCCGACGACCTCGACATGGTCGGCGAGCTGGAAGCGGCGCTCGAAGGAGCGCGAGGCAATGCCGCGATAGAGCAGCTCGGAGCCTTCGCCATTGCCCTCTTCCTTGCGCTCACCCTTGACGGTCAGCACGTTGCGGTGGGCTTCGATCGAGATCTCTTCGTCCGAAAAGCCGGCAACCGCCATCGAGATGCGATAGGCATTCTCGCCGGTGCGCTCGATGTTGTAGGGCGGATAGGTCTGCGCGCTCTCGGGCTGGGCCAGCGAGTCGAGCATGGTAAACAGGCGGTCGAAGCCGACGGTCGAGCGATAGAGCGGGGAAAAATCAACGTGACGCATGAGGTGTTCTCCTGTTGAGCAACATGGTTTGCGTGTGGTCGGTGCGAAACCCTGAAAAAGGCGTTTCGGATGGACCAGCAGCCCCGACATCGGCGGCTGCATCAGACATTTGGGGAGCGCAAAAGCGCATTTCAAGGATTTTTGAACAGCTGTGAATTGAGGCGTCGATGAACGGCAGATGAACCGCCGCTTCGGCGCCCGTTCAGCCGGCCGGCGTTAGAGTGCAGCCAGGATCAAGAACCAGGCGGCGCCGGATGAGGGTGCCGCGACGAAGCCGAACCGGGTGTAACGTCCCTTCCTCCCGGATCGACAGAGGCCGGAAGCACGCCGCAGGCTGCTTCCGGCCTTACTCGTTCTTCGTCCGCCCCTTGGCGCCCCTCCCTTTGCTTTTCATCCATTGGCGTCTATCACCATGCCGACGCCCAACCGGGCGAAACACCACCAAACGCAAGCACCGAATGACGGATCTCTTCCACCCCACGCCAGGCAACCCGCCGCCGCAAAACGTCGCCGGCGGGTTCTTCACCACGCGTGACGGTAAAAAGATCCGCTACGGCCTTTTTGCCGCGGTCACACGGCCGCTGAAGGGCACGGTCGTGTTGCTGCCCGGCCGCAATGAGTGCATCGAGAAATATTTCGAGACCATCCGCAACCTGACAGATCGCGGCCTCGGCGTCGCCACGCTCGACTGGCGCGGCCAGGGCGGTTCGGACCGGCTGCTCCGTGACCCGCAACGCGGCTATGTCCGCTCCTTCTACGACTACACCGGCGACCTCGAGCAGTTCTTCGAGGACATCGTGCTGCCCGACTGCCGCGGCCCCTACTACATCCTCGCCCATTCGGCCGGCGCCGTGATTGCGCTGCTGGCCGCGCCGTCGATGGTCAACCGGGTGCGCCGCATGGTGCTGATTGCGCCTTTCCTGACGGTGCCCGATTTTCCGCTGTCTGCAAAAACGGTGCGCCGCGTCTGCTCTGTATTATGCTTTCTCGGCCTCGGCCGGCTCTATGCCGCCTGGGGTCCGCGTCCGCGGCAAACCCTGCCCTTTGCCCTCAACAAGGTGACTTCGGACCCCGAGCGTTATCAGCGCAACACACAGATTTATGAAGCATGGCCGCAACTGGCGCTCGGCGGCCCGACCATCCGCTGGCTGCAGGCAGCCATCAAGGCCGGTGAGGTCATCACCGAGCCGGATTTCATGGCCAGGATCCAGGTGCCGCTGCTGGTGATCGCCGCCGGCGCCGATCAGGTGGTCTCGACCAAGGCCGTGGAGGCCTACACCAGGCGTCTGCGCGTCGGCTCGCTGCTGATGATCGATGGCGCCAAGCACGAGATCCTGCAGGAGGCCGATGTCTATCGCGAGCAGTTGCTCGCCGCCTTCGACGCCTTCATTCCCGGCAACGACGACCCTACGGCCTGATCCCGTCAGCGCCGCAGGTTGCGGCGCCTTGAGCTTGCGCCTGCTGACAGCCTTCTGTCAGGAGGACCGCCCGGCAGCGCCGGCAGCACGCAAAGAGCTAAAGATTCTGACAGCCGGTGCTGCCCCGGAATGCTCATCTCCACGTCGAACTGAACGCCAAGGAGATGACATCATGACCGAGAAAACCTGCGCTGCCTGCGATTGCCGGCTGGACGCCAACCCGATCCGCGTCAAGGTCGGCGGCAAGACCGTCGAGGTCTGCTGCGAGGAATGCGCGATTGCGCTGAACGAAGCCGGCGCCTCGGTGGCCGGCGCCTCAGTGGTCGGCAACGGGGAGGCCTGAGCGATGCGCCCCGATCATGCAACGGTGGTGCACCTGGCACAGGCACCCACAACCCAATCCGCGACCTTCTGGCGGTCCTTGCGGACACACTGCATCGCGGCGGCCAATTGGATCGGCCGCCAGCTGGAAAGGCGTCGGAGTCGCCTCGCACTGCTCGAAATGACCGACGAACAGCTCAAGGACATCGGCCTGTCGCGCGGTGAAGCCCACGGCGAATACATGCGCCATCTGTGGGATTGAGCCATGGCCGTTGCGACGGCGCTGACAGGTGAAGCCTCCTGACAGGTTTGGACCGGCCGATCGCCTAACAGTGCCAGGACAGCTTCCGGCGCAGAGGGGAACGCAACGGCCATGTCTCAATTCACGGTACAGATGCTCCTGGACACCGGTACCGTCAGGATAAGGGACGTTGTCTGCAGCGGCGAATGCCGGCACAGAAGCGAAGAAGAATGCACCGCCGCCACGCATCTGGTGTTTCCCTACCGCGGTGTCTTCGTGCGCCATGTCGGCCGCAACGATGCGGTCGCCGAAGCCAACCAGTTGCTGTTCTTCAATGAGGCGGAACCCTACCGGATCAGCCACCCCGTCGAGGGTGGCGATTCCTGCCTCGATCTCGTCATCGAGGAGGCGCAGCTGCAGGAATTGACGCCGAAGGAGCAGTTGCGCTCGGGCAGCGCGTTGGCGTTTCGCCGCCAGCGCCGCCGCATCGACCCGCGGGCTCAGGCGCTGGTGGCGGTGCTGCGCCACAGCCTGAGCCGCAACATTGCCGAAACGCTGGAGGCCGAAACCCTGGCGCTGACGCTGGTGCGGCGCTCCCTCGGTGAACGCACCTCGCATGCCGCCGGTGCCAGCGCCGGCCGGCAAAAGCTGGTCGATCGCGCCAAGCTTGTCCTGTCCTCGGACCTGTCGCGGCGCTGGACGCTGGCCGAGATTGCCGCCGAAGTCGGGGTGTCACCGGTTTATCTGACGCAAGTGTTCCAGCAGGTCGAGGCGATGCCGCTCTACCGCTATCATCTGCGCCTGCGCCTGGCGCGCGCGCTCGACCTGCTTGGCCGCTACGACAATCTGACGACCCTCGGCATGGACCTTGGTTTCTCCAGCCACAGCCATTTCAGCGCGGCGTTCAGGCAGGTCTACGGGCGAACGCCGGCGGAGTTCCAGCGTTCGATCAAGCCGCGTTGACAGGGACAGAATATCAGCCGCGCAGTGCCGCCATCGCCGCCGCGTGAAGCTCGGGTGTCGCGGCGGCCAGTATGTCGCCGCCCTTTTCCGCCGGGCCACCCTCGAATGTGGTGACGACGCCGCCGGCCTTTTCGATGATCGGTATCAGCGCCACGATGTCATAGGGCTTCAATCCGGGGTCGGCGACGATGTCGACGCTGCCCGACGCGATCATGGCGAAGGCGTAGCAATCGGCGCCGTAGCGAACGAGCTGGACTTGCTTTTCGAATTTGTCGAAGCGCGTGCGCGCCTCGCCCTTGAACAGCGCCGGCGTGGTCGTGAACAAGGTCGCCTCGTCGAGCTTCGTCGTTTTGCGGGTCGAGAGCTTGCGCGGTCCGCCGGGGCCCTCATAGTGGGAGCCGGAAGCGTTGGCGTAGAACAGCTCGCCGGTGAAGGGCTGCGCCATCATGCCGGCGACAGCGTCACCGTCGACCGTGAGACCGACCAGCGTCCCCCATACCGGCAGGCCGGAAATGAAGGCGCGGGTGCCATCGATGGGATCAATCACCCAGACATGCCGGCTGGAGACGTTCTCGCTGCCGTGCTCTTCGCCCAAAATGCCGTGATCGGGATACTCGGCCGATATCATCGCCCGGATGGCGCGTTCCGTCTCGCGGTCGGCTTCCGTGACCGGATCGAAACTGCCCTTTTCCTTGTTGGCCACCACGCCCTGGGCGCGGAACCGCGGCAAGGTCTCAGCCGCCGCCGCTTGCGCGATCCGGCGCATGAAATCGATGCTGATGTCCACCTGATTCTCCCGCATTGCAGAGTGCCCGACCCGGTCTGCCGGCACTTTTGCGCCAAAACAAGCCGGTTTATCGATTTATCACTGAGATAATTGTTGCCAAAATATCACACCAGCGCCACCGAAGCGCAATTTCCACATCAGAGTGAATTAAAAAAGGGTGGAGTCGGTTGACATTTGTGCATCGCACAATAACTTTGTTGTCGGACAGGTTTTCCTGTCCATGCCCTCCTTGGGCGTTTCCTCCCTAGACTTCGACCGTGTCGTGCAAACGATGCGGTCTTTTTTTACGCCGCCGCATGGCTGGCGCGGGATCTCATGGATAGCCGCCGCTCCGGCGTCATTCGGCAGCCAGCGGCAGGTCGATGAAATGGTGGTCGGGCATCGCCATCAGGTCGGCCGAAAAGCGCGCCATGTCGTCGGCCAGCGCATCGAAACCAGCCGACTTCTGGAACGTCCGCTCATTCATGTAGAGGCCGCGATTGACCTCGATCTGCAGCGCATGCAGATGGCGCGCCGGCCGGCCGTAATGCTCGGTGATGAAGCCGCCCGCATAGGGCTTGTTGTGAGCGACGGTATAGCCCATGCCGGTGAGCAGGCCTATCGCCGTCTCGGTCAACGCAGCCGTGGCCGAGATGCCGAAACGGTCGCCGACGATGAAGTCCGGCCGCAGGCCGCTGTCGCCCACCCTGATGCTCGCCGGCATCGAATGGCAGTCGATCAGCACGGCATAGCCAAACCTCGCATGGGTTCGGGTCAAAAGCCGCTTCAGCGTCTCGTGATAGGGTTTGTAGACGGCCTCGATGCGCTGCACGGCCTCCGCCAGCGGCAGCCGCCCGGAATAAATGTCGAGCCCCTCGCCCACCAGCTTGGGCACGGTGCCGAGCCCGCCGGCCACGCGCGCCGAGCGGATGTTGCAGAAGGACGGCACCGGCTCGGCGAACATGCGCGGGTCGAGTTCCCAGGGTTCGCGATTGACGTCGAGATAGGCGCGCGGAAAATTCGCCGCCAGCATCGGCGCGCCGAGCGCCACGGCACCGCCGAACAACTCGTCGACATAGCAGTCCTCGGAACGCCGGATGGCGTTGCGGTCGAGCCTGGCCATGGCCAGGAAACGGTCGGGATAGTAGCGGCCGCTATGCGGCGAGTTGAAGACGAAGGGAACGCGCTGCTCGGCGCCCGATCGGATTTCGAAGGGTGGAACGACCGAAAAATCCTCGGCTGCCGTCGTCAATTTGAACGAACCCGGAAACAGCAATGCATCATGATGGGAAACTGCCACCTCATCAGCCGCATGTCCAGCATTTCGGCGTGCCAGAAACCCCGTCAAATCAGGATTAATGCTGCTAGCGTTCACTTGATGTTTACCGTCACCTCCTCATATACAGGATGGTTAACGGGCTTGCCGGACGGCAGGCTTGGGTGGGGTGATTCGGACGGGATATGATGGCACGCATTCTGCTGGCGGAAGACGACGACGATATGCGCCGGTTCCTGGTCAAGGCGCTGGAGCGGGCGGGCTACCAGGTCAGCGATTTCGACAATGGTGCCAGCGCCTATGAGCGACTGCGCGAAGAACCCTTCTCCTTGCTGCTGACCGACATCGTCATGCCGGAGATGGACGGCATCGAGCTCGCCCGCCGCGCCACCGAGATCGATCCCGACCTCAAGGTGATGTTCATCACCGGTTTCGCGGCCGTCGCGCTCAACCCCGATTCCAAGGCGCCGAAAGACGCCAAGGTGCTGTCGAAGCCCTTCCATCTGCGCGATCTCGTCAACGAGGTCGAAAAAATGCTGCAGGCCGCCTGAAGCACGCCCAGTACGATTTCGCCGCTCGCCTGGCGGCGCGACAAAACGAGCCGTTCTTTCCCTTTTCCGGCTATTGACGCGCTGGATCAAAAATGGTGTATGCGCGGCTTCGGATGGGCGTGTAGCTCAGCGGGAGAGCACTGCATTGACATTGCAGGGGTCACAGGTTCAATCCCTGTCACGCCCACCATCCTTTCAATAACTTAGCTAAACCCGTTCTTTGGCTGCCACGGAACTCAATTCCCTGAGAAAGCGAAGGCGCCGAAAATTTGGCCGAATACGCTTGGCGCCCCCTTCGACCACTTAGCTGGTAAGGCGGCCACCGCTTGTGGCAGCCGCCTCGCGTATTCTAGACGTGGTGCGGGCTTAGCTTCCTTGAAGGTGCAGGCTCGATGCTGTCCTCCATCAGAATATCCTTCTTGCGAGCGAACGCGATGAAGACGCCTCGTGCAGTCTCGGGTTCCACATCACCAATCAGAGCGGCTTTGCAAGCGCGCATAGCAGCTCTCTGCTCCGGGCTGTTGCCACACCATTCCGCTGCGAACTGATAGGCATCTGCGACGGTGTTGAGTTGGCGGGGAAAGCCCAATCCCGCCCACACCCGGACCGGCTTTTCAAAAGGTTTCGATAGCATCATGACCTCCGTTCTAGGCAGTCACGCCTCCCCCTTGACCACTTTTGCCCGTCATCCACGGCATTGTCATGGAGACTTCCACAAGGATTCTGGCTGCTTTCGCGAAACCGCTGAACGCGTCTCTGGCTGCGGACAGCGGATAGTCGCTATCGAAAGCTCGCTGGCAGGCGCGCAATGCGGTTTGGTGGATGGGGCCGCGCCTGTCCTTCGGCCATTCATAGAGGAATTCCAGAGCGTCCTCGAGACACGCGATTTCCTGGACAAGATTGTTGCCGCTTTTGACGAACACGGCGCTGTCGAACATCCGATCGTTCATATGATCCTCCAAATCAAAGGAACCATTGAGTTTTATGGTTTGCGCGGTCCCGGCCAACTGCGCGCACGCGATAGACGCGCGCCAATAGGTTGCTGCGAAGTGATCATCTCCGTTGCTCCGCAATCGGAGCCTCCCAGCCGAGGCCGGGAGGCGGACCGCAGTTCAAAGTGACACAGGATTACGCGGCTTTACGCGCGCGGTCCGGGTCTTGCGTGATCTGAGTGGCGGCCGTCGGTGTGTCACCCATGCCGATGCTGATGCGGCGCGGCTTCAGCTCTTCGGGAATCTCACGGACAATGTCGATCGTGAGGAGACCATTCTCAAGATTGGCTGCCTTGATCTTCATGTGGTCGGCCAACCTGAACGATTGCCTGAAGCTGCGATAGGCGAGGCCCTGATGGAGCAGCTGGCGCCCGCTCTGGTCATCGGCCTTCTGACCAACCACGACAATTTCGGGACCATGCTGGGTCAACTCGACCTCGTCCCGGCTGAAGCCGGCGATGGCCATGGCGATGCGGTAATCGTTCTCGCCGACCTTCTCGATGTTGTAGGGAGGCCAGTCCGGGCGCGTGCCGCTGTCGAGCATGTCGAAAAGGCGGTCGAAACCGACGGTGGTCCGATAGAGGGTATCAAAGGTTCTCATAGCCACATTCTCCTTGAAGCAACATGGGTACAAGGGCGCCGCCCCACGCGGCGCCGCCATTTTTGCCGAGCCTTATGGCCTTGGCGGAAATCGAATTAGGAATCGTCCCAAATGAGTTCAAGAGCAACTCGAAATTTTTTTGGCGGCCACCCTTTGGCATCGAGGGAAAGCGCACTCTGAGGTTCTCTGGGGGACCTTAACTCTTCGATCAGTCTAGCAGCGCCTTGAAGTAGGACCGGAACCCTGGCCGGGCGGGTAAGCCTGTCTTGACAACCGGGCTGATTTCACCCGGAGGTCGCCGGATGCATTATCTCAATGCTCACAAGCTCATGACCAACCTGCCGGTCGTCCAGGCCTATTTCGCCAAGCGTGGCGAACCGCGTGCCGATTTGCGCATCTTCATGCAGGACGAGCACAATCTGGTGCTCCCCGGCGGGCGCGACATTCCCCGCTCATCGCCCCGGGGCGTCGTCCCATCGATGTTCGGCGGCGACGAAAAATACCTGGTGCGCATTGCCAGGGAAAAGCAGTTCCGCGCCGCCGATATCGTGCTGGAGTACAATGTGCCGAACATCGTCAACATCAGATCCAGCGGGAAATTCTCGCGCGATCTGTGCGACCGCATCGTCTACTGCCCCGCCATCCCGTTTGGCTATTCAAATGCCGGCGGCCGGCAGATCGACGTTCTGACCAACATCATCAACACCCGCGAGCCGAGGCGGGCAGCCGTGATCGAAAAGCTCGAGGGATTTCCGGGCTACCGGAACGCGCAAGGCATTTACGACCTGCCTGGGCTGCAGTCGCTGTACCGGAGCGCGAAGATCGTCGTGAACCCGCACCAGACCTGGCACCATCATTCGATCGAAGAGTTCAGGGTGCTGCCGGCGCTGTCGCAAGGCTGCCTCGTCATCAGCGAGGAGGTGCCGCTGCGAACGCACATCCCCTACCATGAGCATGTGATCTGGTGCCGTTATGAAGACATCCCGGGCGTCGTCGCCGCCACGCTTGCCG
Source organism: Mesorhizobium sp. P2_E7 (assembly GCF_056403855.1). Lineage (NCBI taxonomy): Bacteria > Pseudomonadati > Pseudomonadota > Alphaproteobacteria > Hyphomicrobiales > Phyllobacteriaceae > Mesorhizobium > Mesorhizobium sp. P2_E7. The sequence goes on from NZ_JBFUER010000001.1 coordinate 3,035,495, forward strand.
ATTATGACGCCATCGTCGACAGGCTGCACGGTCCCGCGCTGCAGGCGTTGCTGGCGTCGATGGTGACCGAATTCGAACGGTCGATGGATGCGGTGTTGGCAGCCGACGCCGTCCGGTCTTCTCGGGTTTCGAGATTTCTTTCAGCCATTCGGCGCACTCTGACCCGGGCATGATCCCGAAAAGTGGAACCCGGTTTTCGGAAAAGATCATGCTCAACAAAGAGATAGAGTGGTTCGGCGTTTTCCTGAAACGATGAACCGCTCTAGGGAAAACCGGGAAACGTCCCGGCGCGAAACCGGGACGATTCAGGCTCGTGGATCATTGCGGCCGCGGATCGGGCCTGTCGGGCTTGTCATGAGGGGTGTTGCGGCCTTCACGGCACGGGGTTCCGATGCCGCAGCATTTGCCGTTATAGGTGACACCAGGCTTGGTCTTCTCGCATTCCCTCGGCGGTGCCGTCTGACACCCCGCCAGCACCGAAACGGCGATGGCGGCGAGAAGGACGTTTCTTGAAGTGATAGACATGGACGTTCTCCTTGATGGACCGTGTTTGCTACACAGCGCTTCGTCGCGGGCGGCACCGAAATGGTTCACGAGCAAACTGAATTGCCGGCAAAGCCTTCCCGGCGCAGGCTGCTGAGCGGGCACGACAAGGCCTGGGACAAATTTTCAGTCGTGACGCCCGGGCGCGATGGCTTTAAGGCTGGGGACAGACGCGATGTTTCGGGGGGGAACAATGCGAATGACGACATCAGGATGGTCGAGGATCCGCTGCGGCCGTAACCATCGGCGCGCTCGCTTCGGCGGGTTGCCATGACGTCAACTCCGGCGGAGCGGAAGTCGGCCTGGCAACGCATCTACCTCGAGCTCAAAAGGGCGAGGAAATATCTCCAATCGCCAGGCGCGAGCCTTGGCGGCGTGCTGGTTGCGGCAAAGCGAACGCTCGAACACAGGCGCGATGTCAGGCTTCGCATCAGGGCGGCGCGTGACGCATACCCCGCCTTGCCGATTGCGGCGGTAAAAGACAGCTTCATGCTCGTCCGCATCATTGGCAACGATCTCGAGCCGCGGCATCGCAAAGGCCAGTCCTTCGACAATGCCCGCTTCATCCTGGACAACGAGCCCGCCTTTCCTGACTGCGACAAATTCTGGATCGTCAATCGGATAGCCGATCCAGATGAGGAGGCCCGCATCGTCCAGCTGCTGGAGGGTCGCGGCCAGAGCTTTCTGCGCATCCCTTTCGATCTCGAGGCCTATGGCAGGATTGCGTGGGACATCGACAGGCTGGCAGCAAAGGAAATCCGGTTTTCCGGCAAAAGCGGCCAATCGGCTGAGCTCACAGCGCGCTACGAAACGCTCATCAGGCGCAGCAAAAACCGTTATCTGATGAACAACAACGGCGCCCGCAACAAGGCGCTCGAGATCGCGCGCACACGGGCGAAGTGGCTTATGCCGTGGGACGGAAACTGCTATCTGACCGAGCAGGCATTCCGGCAGATACGCGGAGCAATCGAGGCGCGGCCGTATCTGCCCTATGTCATCGTGCCGATGGCGCGCATTGTCGAAAACGCGGGCCTGCTCGACGAGAATTTCAAGCCGCCGGCCAGGGAAGAGCCCCAGATCATCTTTCGCACCGACACGACTGAGCTGTTCGACGAAAACTATGCCTATGGCCGCCGGCCCAAGGTCGAAATGCTGTGGCGGCTCGGCGTTCCCGGACCGTGGGACCGTTTCCGCGACGACCCGTGGGATTTCCCACGTCCGTCGCTGGCCCCCGATGCCGGGCTTTTCCAGAATGCCGGCTGGGTGGCGCGTCTGGATTCCGGGCGCGCGCATCTGGAAATCGGCAAGGTCGGTTTCGTCGCCCGCTGGAGCAGCCGCGACGAAGCGATCGTCGACATGATCGACCGCTGCGATGCCCTCGCAACCGCCGCCAGGCTCGATCCGTCGCGCCTGGTTTTTTACGATGACGCTGCTCTTGCCGCGGCATCCAGAAACCATGACGCTGAGCTTCGCCGCCAGCTCGAAACGGCCGCGAGCGAGGTGATTGCCCGCGCTCATCGCACCGATCTCCATCAAGCAGGCGATCCTGCCCACCTGCACCATGCCCTGCACGACATCACCGTGCTGGCGCTGGCGGCGGCCGTGATCGGCGAACAGCGTTTCACCGCCCATGCCGCGCAACGGATCCGCGCCTGGTTCATCGACCCCGACACAAGGATGAACCCGCCTTACGCGCAGCAAGATGTCCTAGGGCTTGGCGATCTCCACTTCTTCCTCGATGCCGTCCGCCTTGTTGAACGCGCCGGGGTGCTGGATGGGCAGGCCCGGGAGGATTTCCAAGCCTGGCTTGCCAGCTACGGCAAATGGCTGGCCACCGCGCCGGCGACGGCGTTTGGCAATCGCGGTGTCGTCAGCGATCTGCAACGGGCATCGATCGCACTGTTTCTGAACGACGGCGCGACGCTGGCCAGGGTCCGCCTCCAGGCCCGTGAAAGGCTGGTTGCCGAGATCGCATCCGACGGCTCGCTTTTGAACGAACCGTCCAGCCTGCACGACGCCATGTTCGCCTTGCAGGCTTGGACTTCCCTGGCGCGGCTCTTGTCCTCGGTCGGCGACGATCTGTGGCGGCACCAGGCTGCCGAGGGACAGGGGCTGGTGATGGCGCTGCGGCGGTTTGCAGCCGATATCGGCAGGCAAGATATCGAGACCATCGACCAGGATCTGGCCCTGCCGCTGCTGTTCGATCTCGCATGCCACGACCCCGAGGCGGCGGCGCTTGATGTCAGCCCCGGGAGACCGCTTTTCCATCCCGACCAGGGCATCGCGCCGTTCTGGGTCTGGCGAAGGCAGTGAGGGACTAAATCCTGATCCCGGCTTTCCAAAGACGCAGCCGCGCTTTCAACAGCGGGCTGGATTCACGCGTCGCGATCGGCCGGATGTAGCGCCTGATTTTCCTGAACAATACACTGTTCGGTTCGGCGGCCTGCGATCTGGCGATCATCTCGAGCGCCGGTTTCAGTTCGCCAAACCCGTCATGCAGAATATGGGCCGCGCAGGCCGTGGCAAAGGGATGACCGGCCTTCGCCGCGGCAAAATAGAACGCGAAATCCTTGCCCATGGCGTGGCCGTGCACTGTCTTGCGCGACAGGGCCGAGAGCATTGGCAGCGGCACCTTGGGATACGCCTCGAATTGTGCCGTCATGCGCGATTTCAATATGGCTTCGCCTACAGAGTAATCCCCCTCGCGAAAATAGGAGGCCACGATCTTCAGCGCATAGGCATCGTTTTCAGGATCGAGCGCGCAGCCTTTGCTAAGAATGTCCCTTGCCCTGGCCGGGCTGATTTCATCCTCGACAGCCAGGAACGCCGACAGATAGCCGAAGGCCGCTTCGAGCGGATGATAGTCGGTGTGATTGCGCGCCAGCTCATCGAGCATGAGTTGCGAGGCCCGGGGCGGGCTGAACAGCGCGGCGGTCTTGATGCGCGGAGAACCGCCGATCACCGAGGCCACCGATGCGAACACGCTGCTGCCGGCATAGATCCGCTGGCAGCGCGCCAGAAGCGCCATCTCGAAAAATGCCCTCAGCGTCTGATCCTCGAATGCGTTGGCGCCGAAATCGTCCGTCAGCAACGCGCCGGTTTGCGATCTCAAATAGTCGAGCGTCGCTCGGTCCTGGCCGACCAGCAGCGTCGCTATGCCCTGTGACGCGAGCTCCGCCACAATCGCCTTGGCCAGGGTCGAAGGAATCACCTTGCCGTTGAAATTGAGCGTCGAACGGTATTTGCCGCGAACGATATCGCCGCTGCGCAGGTGCAGCCCGGCCATTTGCTCCGGAAATTGACAGGACTGCGCCGCGCGCAGCGCGTGGTTCACCGGCTCGGCAAAGCCGATCGTCCTGATCGTGTCGGATGTCGCGAGCGGCTTTCCCTTGTCGCGAAAAGACTCCAGAACATTGAAATCGTTGCAGAGCCAGCCGCGAAAAAAGTTTCGCCGGGCTGACGCATTCAGGCTTGCGCGGCTAAATTTCCCTTTCTTGAGAATCTCAAGAGATGCGCCTGTGATCTTTTCGCCCAGCCAGTGCTTTTCGATGAAGTCGGGAGCAAATATTTTGTCGACCGTATCGACAATGTGAAACGTCTTGTCCGAGACGGCTCGCTTCCAGGTGAAACCGAAGCGGTGGCCTGTTGCATCGGCAAGCGCCTTTGCGTTGACCATGGCCAGAAGCCGGCCGCCCAGCCCGTCATCCCGGGTCGCGGCAATCAACTTTGCATGCCGAGGATTGCGATCAGGCCGCGCCGAGGCGGACGTCACCCCTCTCAACATGCTGGAGAAACCAGGCATATGTCTGTTCCAATCCACTGCGAAGCGCGTATCGCGGGCGCCATCCCGTAGCAAACAGCCGCGACACATCCATCAGCTTGCGCGGCGTGCCATCGGGCCTCGTCGTATCGAAGGCGATCGTAGCCTCGACGCCGGCGACGGACGCGACGGTCTGGGCGAGTTCGGCAATGGTGACATCCTCCCCCGAACCGACGTTGACGTGGCTGTCGCCGGCATAATTCTTCAACAGCCAGACCAGCGCATCGGCTGCGTCGTCGACATGCAGCAATTCGCGCCGCGGTGTGCCCGAGCCCCAAACCTCGAGGCTGGTGTCGCCGCTCAGCGCCAGCGCATGCGCCTTCCGCATCAGCGCCGGCACCACATGGCTGGTCTGCAGGTCGAAATTGTCACCCGGGCCGTAAAGGCTGGCCGGCATTGCCGAGATGTAATCGACGCCGTATTGGCGCCGATAGGCCTGGCACAGTTTAAGCCCGGCGATCTTGGCGATCGCATACCATTCGTTGGTGGGTTCGAGCGGGCCGGTCAGCAGCGCGTCTTCCCGGATCGGCTGCGGCGCGAGCTTGGGATAGATGCAGGACGAGCCGAGAAACAGCAATTTGCCGACCTCGCTGCGAAAGGCGCCGTCGATGACGTTGCTCTGGATCACCAAGTTTTGCTGCAGGAAGTCGACCGGGAACCTGTCATTGGCCAGGATGCCGCCGACCTTGGCGGCTGCCATCACCACCGCATCCGGCCTGTGCTCGGCCATCCAGCGCCGCACGCCTGTCTGGTCGAGCAGGTCGAGCCTGTCGCGCGATACGGTGAGCACCTCGCAGTCCTCGCTCGCCAGCCGGCGCACGACGGCCGAACCGACCATGCCGCGATGCCCGGCAACGAAGACGCGCTTGCCTTTCAGCTCAAATGTCGCGTCCATCGGCCTGCCTCACGCAGAGCGGCTGTTCTGTAGCGTGCCGCCGGCAGCGCGCGCCAGATCGGCCTGCACCATTTCCGCCACCAGATCCCTGAACCCGGTCGTGTGCGACCAGCCAAGTCTTGCCTTGGCCTTGGCGGGGTCACCGAGCAAAAAGTCTACCTCGGTCGGCCGGAAATAGCGCGGATCGATGCGCACCAGGACGGCGCCCGAACCGGCATCGACGCCGACCTCGTCGACACCCTCGCCTTGCCAGCGAATGGTCCGTCCGGTCTCGGCGAAAGCCAGTTCGACGAATTCGCGCACTGAATGCGCCTCGCCGGTCGCCAGCACGAAATCGTCGGCTTCGCTGTGCTGCAGAATGCGCCACATGCCTTCTACATAGTCGCGCGCATGGCCCCAGTCACGCCTGGCGTCGAGATTGCCGAGATAGAGCGTGTCCTGCAGGCCGTGTTGGATCGAGGCGACGGCCCGCGTAATCTTGCGGGTGACGAAGGTTTCGCCACGCGTCGGGCTTTCGTGGTTGAACAGAATGCCGTTGGCGGCGAACATGCCGTAGGCTTCGCGGTAATTGACCGTGATCCAGTAGGCATAGAGCTTGGCCGCAGCATAGGGCGAGCGCGGATGGAACGGCGTCGTCTCGGTTTGCGGTACCTCGCGCGCCCTTCCGTAAAGCTCCGAGGTCGAGGCTTGGTAGAAGCGCACCGACTTCTCCAGCTTGAGGATGCGGATCGCCTCCAGCAGCCTGAGCGTTCCCAGCGCATCGGCATTGCCGGTGTATTCGGGCGTCTCGAAACTCACCTGCACATGGCTCTGGGCGCCGAGATTGTAGATCTCGCTGGGCTGCGTCTCCTGCACCAGACGAATGAGATTGGTTGCGTCGGTCAGGTCGCCATAGTGTAGGAAGAAGCGCGCGCCGCGCTCATGCGGATCGACATAGATGTCATCGACGCGCTCGGTGTTGAACGAGGACGAGCGGCGTTTGACGCCATGGACAATATAGCCCTTCCGCAGAAGCAGCTCTGCAAGATAGGCCCCGTCCTGCCCGGTTACACCGGTGATGAGCGCCACTTTTTCCGTCATTGCCGTATTCGTCCGCTCCCAATCCCGGCAACGGAATACAGATTTGGCGCGAGAACGCAAATCCCCCATACGGGGGATACTTTTCAGACGGCTATGCTGTTCTCAGGCACCCGCGACCGCGCAGAAATGCTTCATTCTGGTCAGCGCAAGCGCGGGATCGGCGAGCAAGCCTGCCTGGTCGGCAAGGCGGAAGACATCGGCATAGTGCAGGACGCCGCGCGCCGACTGCATGCCGCCGACCATTGTGAAATGATCCTGATGGCCGTTGAGCCAGGCCATGAAGACGATGCCGGCCTTGTAATACTCGGTCGGCGCCTCGAAGATTTTGCGCGAAAGCGGCACCGTCGGCGCCATCAGCGCGTCATAGCCGGCGCGGTCGCCGTCGGCCAGCTTCGCCAGGGCCGCATTGGCGACCGGGGCGATGGCGTCGAAGATGCCGAGCAAGGCATGCGAATGCCGCTTCCCGTCGCCGGCAATCAGTTCGGGATAGTTGAAATCGTCGCCGGTGAACATGACGACGCCTTCCGGCAGCCGGTTGCGCAAGGCGACCTCCTTGTCGGCATCGAGCAGCGATATCTTTATCCCCTCGACCTTGCCAGCATGGCGCTCGATGATGGCGACGACGGTATCGAGCGCGGCCTCGAAATCGCCGCTGCCCCAATAGCCCTTCAGTGCCGGATCGAACATGTCGCCCAGCCAGTGCAGGATGACCTTGCCGGAGGCCTGGCTGAGAATGCGGTCGTAAACCCTGACATAATCATCCGGGCCTTTGGCGACCGCCGCCAGCGCCCGGCTGGCCATCATGATCGCCTTGCCGCCCTCGCCCTCGATGAAAGCGAACTGCTGCTCATAGGCGGCGATCACATCGTCCAGCGTTCTGGTGGCCGTCGGCGCCAGATGATCGGTGCCGGCGCCCGATGCCAGATCGGCGCCTTCGACGCTGCGTGCCTCGGCGATCGAGCGTCGGATCAACTCCTTGGCATTCGTCCAGTCGAAGCCCATGCCGCGCTGCGAGGTATCCATCGCTTCGGCGATGCGGAAGCCGAGCCGCCACAGATGATGACGAAACGCCATCGTCTTGTCCCAGTCGACCGCAGGCCTCGACCACGGATTGGTCATCGCAAGCGGATCGGCGACGACATGGGCCGCGGCATAGGCGATGCGCGGGAAAGCTGCGCCGATCCTGGGCTCCACCGGGTCACCCACGAGCTTGTAGCTGATGCGGCCGCCATTCTCCGCAGGCAAGGTAATATCCATGGCAACCTCCGTTTCCGGCATCCTATAAATGGAACGTTCCAATAAATCAAGAACCTTTATGATTCCTGAGATTGAACCGGTCCAAATGTCGAAAAGAGGTCAAAGCCTTGCTGAGCACGGCATTCATCAATTTTTTGATCATCGCGAGAATCCTGATTGACTCTCGTTTGACACAGTGATTAGAACGTTCCAATGGATTTTCCAATTCAGGCGGAGGAAACCACCCATATGGCCAGCCGGCCCAAGGCAACGATCCTGGACATCGCCCGCGAGGCCGGTGTGTCCAAATCGACGGTGTCGCTCGTGCTGCAAGGCTCGGGGCTGATCCGGCCTGAAACGGCGGTCAAGGTTCGCAAGGCGATCGAGGATGTCGGCTATGTCTACAACCGCGGCGCCGCCAATCTGCGCAAGGCCCACTCCAACGTCATCGGCATGGTCATCAACGATCTCACCAACCCCTTTTTCGCCGAGCTGGCGGTCGGCATGGAGCGTGTCTTCCAGTCGGCCGGCATCGTGCCGTTCATCGCCAACACGGCGGAAAATCCGGTGCGCCAGGAAGAAGTGCTGAAGTCGCTGATGGAACAGGGCGTCGCCGGGCTGATCGTGTCGCCGGCGCGCGGCACCACGCCGGGCGCCTTCCGCCGCCTCGAGACGGCGGGCGTTCCGGTGGTCTTCGCCATGCGCCGCCTGCCGGACAGCCGCATCCCGGTGATTGCGCCCGACAATCATCGCGGCGCGTACCTCGCCGCCGCCCATCTGATCGGCAAGGGCCACCGCCGGCTGGCCTTCTTCGGCGGCTCGTCCGATCTGGTCGTCTATCAGGAGCGCCTGGGCGGTTTTCGCGAGGCCTGCGAAACGCTCGGCATTGCCCGGCGCGACGTGCTCGTCGTCCAAGGCGAAACCAGCCGCAAGGGCGGCATCGCTTGCCTGGAGACCGCCCTTGCCCTGGCTGAACCGCCGACGGCCGCGCTTTGCTTCAACGACGCCGTCGCCTTTGGCGTCATGCTGGCGCTGCGCAAGCGCGGGCTGGAGCCCGGCGCAGATTTCGCCGTCGTCGGCTTCGACGACGTGGTCGAGGCCGAGCATTACATGCCAGCGCTGACCAGCGTCTCGGTGGACACGGCAGGCCTTGGCGAGCGCGCCGCGCATGTCATGCTGAAGATGATCCAGTCGCGTACCACGCGCGCCGAGGATCATATCGGCGCCGTCAATCTGGTCGTCAGGGAAAGCTGCGGCCCCGATCGCCACGCCCAGAACACAGGAATGGGAGACGCGGCATGAGCGTCAGATGGGGACTGATCGGCGCCAGCACGATCGCCAAACAGTTCATGATCGGTGCCATCCGTGCCCAGGAGAACGGAGAAATCGCCGCGGTGATGAGCTCCAGCCCGGAGCGGGCCAAGGCCTATGCTGCGGAACAAAACATTCCGCTTGCCGTCTCGACGCTCGACGATCTGCTCGGCGCCGGCATCGATGCCGTCTACATCTCGACCACCAATGAGCTGCATCTCGAACAGGCGCTGGCCGCCATCAAGGCGGGAAAGCATGTTCTGTGCGAAAAGCCGCTGGCGCTGACCAGCACTGACGCGCGCAAAATGGTCGCCGCCGCAAAGGCCGCCGGAATCGTGCTCGGCACCAACCATCATCTGCGCAATGCCGGCGCCCATCGCGCCATGCGTGACGCCATATCGGCCGGCCGCATCGGCAAGCCGATCGCCGCCCGCGTCTTTCATTCCGTCTACCTGCCGGAAAACCTGCAGGGCTGGCGCATCACCAAGCCGGAGGCCGGCGGCGGCGTGGTGCTCGACATCACCGTCCACGATGCCGACACGCTGCGCTTCGTGCTCGGCGACGATCCGATCGAGATTTCGGCTTTCACCCAGTCGGCCGGGATGGCCGGCAGCGGGTTGGAAGACGGCGCCATGTGCATCTGGCGCTTCAAGTCCGGAGTCATTGCCCAGTCGCATGAAGGCTTCACCACCAGATACGCCGACACCGGCTTCGAGGTGCATGGTTCAGAAGGTTCACTGATCGCCAAGAATGTGATGACGCAGAAGCCCATCGGCTCGGTGCTGCTGCGCACAGCCAAGGGTGAGGAAGAACTGAGCTTCTCCCGCGAAGACCTCTATGTCCGGTCGCTGCGCAAGTTCCATGCCGCCATAAGCGGCAAGGGCCAGCCTTCCGCCACCGGCGAAGACGGCGTCTGGTCGCTGGCCTCGGCCGAAGCGGCGTTGCAGTCGGAGAAAACCGGCAAGGCGGTCACCATCGATCCCAAGCTCGGGAGCGCCAAGTGAGCAAACTCGTCTCCGCCGCTGAAGCCGCTGGCCTGATCAAGGACGGCATGACCGTGTCCGTCTCGTCGTCGAGCGGCCTCGGCTGCCCGGATGCGGTGCTTGCCGCCATCGGCGAGCGTTTCGACACCGAAGGCCACCCCAAGGGTATCACCACGCTGCATCCGATTGCCGCCGGCGACATGTATGGCATCAAGGGCATCGACCATCTGGCCAAGCCAGGCCTGTTGAAGCGCACGCTCTGCGGCTCCTATCCGTCGGGCCCCTCCTCGTCCGAGCCACCGCAGATATGGAGGATGATCGGCGACAATTCCGTTGCCGCCTACAATGTGCCCTCCGGCATCCTGTTCGACATGCATCGCGAGGCCGCGGCCAAGCGGCCGGGCGTGCTGACCAAAGTCGGCCTCGACACCTTCGCCGACCCGCGCCACCAGGGCTGCGCCATGAACGCGGCTGCAAGCGAACCGATCGTGTCGGTGCAGCAGTTCGACGGCGAGGAATGGCTCTATTTCCGCTCGATCGTGCCCAACATCTCGATCATCCGCGCAACGACTGCCGACGAGCGCGGCAATCTCACCTATGAGCATGAAGGCGCCTATCTCGGCGGCCTCGAACAGGCGCTCGCCGCCCGCAACAATGGCGGCATCGTCATTGCGCAGGTCAAGCGCGTCGTCGAGAACGGCACGCTGAAGCCGCATGACGTACGCGTGCCCGGCGTGCTGGTCGACCATATCGTGGTGGCGCCCGACCAGTTGCAGACGACGCTGACGCCTTACGACCCGGCAATCTCGGGCGAGATCTTCCGGCCGCTGTCGAGCTTCCGCAATGCCGAGATGAACGTGCAGAAGGTCATCGCGCGCCGCGTCGCCATGGAATTGCGCGACGGCATGGCCGTCAACATCGGCTTCGGCATCTCCGCCAATGTGCCGCGCATCCTTATCGAGGAAGGCCAGCACGGCAAGGTCACCTGGGTGATCGAACAGGGTGCGGTCGGCGGCGTGCCGCTGCTCGACTTCAAATTCGGCTGCGCCTCAAACGCCGAGGCAATCATGCCCTCGCCGCACCAGTTCATCTATTTCCAGGCCGGCGGCTTCGACGCCTCGCTGCTGTCCTTCCTGCAGATCGACCGTCATGGCTCGGTCAATGTCTCGAAACTTTCGGCAAGGCCGCATGTCACCGCCGGCGCCGGCGGCTTCGTCGACATCACCGCGCGAGCGAAGAAGATCGTCTTCTCCGGCTTCTTCAACGCTGGCGCAAAGCTCTCGCTCGCCGATGGCGGCATCCGCATCGACGCCGAAGGCAAGGTCAAGAAGGTGGTCAACGAGGTCGAACACATCTCCTTCTCAGGCAAGCGAGCGGTCGCTCAGGGACAGGACATCACCTATGTCACCGAGCGCTGCGTGATGAAGCTGACGCCAGATGGATTGATGGTGACGGAGCTTGCGCCGGGCATCGACCTCGAGCGCGATGTGCTGGCGCAGTCCGAGACACCGCTCGGCGTCGCCAACGACCTCAAGGTCACGCCGGCGGCCCTCTACCAGGATCGGCCGATCGGCCTGTCGCTCAATGGCAGCGCTTCGATCGGAGGCGCGCATGGCTGAGCGCCCCGTCACCTTCGAGCAGGACGGCGCCATCGGCATCGTCACGTTGCGCCGGCCGGAAAAGTTCAACGCGTTGGACATTCCGATGCTGCGTGCTCTCGAAGCAGCGCTCGACGATGCCGAAATGGCTGAAGGCGTGCGCGTCGTGCTCGTCCGCGGCGAAGGCAAAGGCTTTTGCGCCGGCGGCGATGTCGAGGCCTGGGGCGAGATGAGTGCTGCCGATTTCCAGGTGCAATGGGTGCGCTACGGCCACCGTGTGTTCGACCGGCTGGCAAGGCTCAGGCAGCCGACCATCGCCGTGCTCTCCGGCCATGCGCTGGGCGGCGGGCTGGAACTGGCGGTCGCCTGCGACTTCCGCGTCGCGGAAACACAAATTAAGCTAGGCTTCCCCGAAACGTCGATCGGCGTCGTGCCCGGCTGGTCCGGCACGCAGCGCGCCGTGCGCCGCTTTGGCGCGCAGATCGTGCGCCGCATGGCGCTTGGCGGCGAGGTTTTTGTCGCCCCCGACGCGCTCGCCCTTGGCATCGTCGACCGCGTGGTGGAGACCGGCCAGGCACTGGCGGAGGCCAAGGCATGGGGAGAAAAGATCGCCGAGCGCGGGCCGCTCGCAACCGAAGCCGCCAAGCTGATGATCGCCATCGCCGAAGGCGAGGAAAGTGCTGCCGCCACCGAGGCGCTCGCCAGCGGCTTCATCGCCCTGACCGGCGACCTCAAGACCGGCGTCGGCGCCTTCAAGGCCAAGCAGAAGCCGGTCTTTTCGAGATCCTAGAGAAAGCACGATGAACGCACCGCTCAACATTTCCATGCCGGCTGAGGCGTCCAGGACGCCGAAGGCTTACAAGCTCCTGATCGACGGCAAGCATGTCGATGCTCACGATGGCCGCACGCTTGAGCGCAACAGCCCCGGCCACGGCTTCACCGTCTCGCGCTATGCGCAGGCCGGCGAGACCGAGGTGGAAGCGGCCATGCAGGCCGCGCACAGAGCCTTCGAGACCGGCCTCTGGCCGCGCATGAAGGCGGCCGAGCGCGCCGCCATCCTGCTCAAGGCCGCCGATCTGATCGAAGCCCAACTCGAAGACATCGCCCGGCTCGACGCGCTGGAATCCGGCAAGCCGATCGCCCAGGCACGCGGCGAGATCGGCGGCGCCGTGGACATCTGGCGCTATGCCGCGTCGCTCGCCCGCACGCTGCATGGCGAAAGCTACGCCAATCTCGGCGACGCCATGCTGGGCGTGGTCGTGCGCGAGCCGATCGGCGTCGTCTCGATCATCACGCCGTGGAATTTCCCCTTCCTCATCGTCAGCCAGAAGCTGCCGTTTGCGCTGGCCGCCGGCTGCACGGCGGTGGTCAAGCCGAGCGAAATGACCTCGGCCTCGACTTTCGTGCTCGGCGATATTCTGATGCAGGCCGGGCTACCCGCCGGCGTCGTCAACATCCTGGCCGGTCTGGGCGCCGATGTCGGCGCGCCGATGGTCAGCCATCCGCTGGTCGAGATGGTCTCGTTCACCGGCTCGACCCGCGTCGGCAAGATGACCATGGCGTCGGCCGCGCAGTCGCTGAAGAAGGTCTCGATGGAGCTCGGCGGCAAGAACGGCCAGATCGTCTTCCCCGATGCCGATCTCGAGGCTGCCGCCGATGCCGCTGTCTTCGGCGGTTTCTTCAATGCCGGCGAGTGCTGCAATGCCGGCAGCCGGCTGATTGTGCATGAAGCGATCGCTGACGATTTCCTCGCCGCGGTGAAGGCGCTTACCGCCAAGGTGAGGGTCGGCGATCCGCTCGACGACCAAACCAAGGTCGGCGCGATGATTTCCGCCGATCATCTGAATAAAGTCGCGGGTTACGTTACGGCAGCGGCAAAAGACGGCAGCAATGTCTACAGCGGCGGCGCGCAGCGGGCCTCCAATGCCGGCCAATACCTCGATCCGACCATTATGAGCGGCGTTACCGAGAACATGGCTATTGCGCGTGAGGAAGTGTTCGGCCCCGTCCTCTCGGTGCTGACTTTTGAAACGATTGAAAAGGCGTTGCACATCGCCAACAACACGCCTTATGGTCTCTCGGCAGGGGTGTGGAGCGCCAGCATCGACACGTGCATGTCGGTGGCGCGTGGTGTGCGTTCGGGGACGGTTTGGGTGAACACATTCATGGAAGGCTACCCCGAGCTGCCATTCGGGGGCTACAAGCAGTCCGGCATCGGACGCGAACTCGGCAAACGCGCTGTCGAGGACTATACCGAGGAAAAGACAATCCAGTTTCATCGCGGCCAGCGCACCGGTTGGTGGGTCGGCTGAGTTTGGAAGAACCCGGTGGGCTTTCACCGGTCGTGTAATGCAACAAGGGAGGTAGTACATGTTGCGCAAACTGCTTATCGGAACGGCTCTGGCGACGACCTTTGCTTTCTCGGCGCATGCCGAGGACGTCAAGGAAGTGCAGATGCTGCATTGGTGGACGTCGGGCGGCGAAGCGGCTGCTCTCAACGTCCTCAAGGGCGACCTGGCCAAGGAAGGCTATGCCTGGAAGGACGTGCCGGTGGCCGGCGGTGGCGGCGACGCCGCCATGACCGCGCTGAAGGCAATGGTCGCGGCCGGCAATTACCCGACCGCCTCGCAGATGCTCGGCTACACCGTGCTCGACTATGCGGCGGCCGGCGTCATGGGCGACCTGACCGAGACGGCGAAGAAGGAAGGCTGGGACAAGTCGGTTCCGGCAGCCCTGCAGAAGTTCTCCGTCTATGACGGCAAGTGGGTCGCGGCTCCGGTCAACGTCCACTCGGTCAACTGGCTGTGGATCAACAAGGCGGTGATGGACAAGATCGGCGGCGCCGAGCCGAAGACCTTCGACGACTTCGTCGCTTTGCTCGACAAGGCCAAGGCGGCCGGCGTCATCCCGCTGGCGCTGGGCGGACAGAACTGGCAGGAAGCCACCATGTTCGATTCGGTCGTGCTGTCGACCGGCGGACCTGAGTTCTACAAGAAGGCCTTCAACGACCTCGACGATGCTTCGCTCAAGTCCGACACGATGAAGAAGTCGTTCGACAACCTGGCCAAGCTCGTCACCTATGTCGACCCGAACTTCTCGGGCCGCGACTGGAACCTTGCCACCGCCATGGTCATCAAGGGCGACGCCCTTGTCCAAGTCATGGGCGACTGGGCCAAGGGTGAGTTCCACGCCGCCAACAAGACCCCGGGCACGGACTTCCTGTGCTATCGCTTCCCGGGCACCGACGGCTCCGTGATCTACAACTCCGACATGTTCGGCATGTTCAACGTTCCGGACGACCGCAAGGCGGCCCAGGTCGCGTTGGCCACCGCCACCCTGTCGAAGAGCTTCCAGTCGGCCTTCAACGTCGTCAAGGGTTCGGTTCCGGCCCGTACCGACGTTCCGGACACCGACTTCGACGCTTGCGGCAAGAAGGGCATCGCCGACCTGAAGGCTGCGAATGACGGCGGCACGCTGTTCGGCTCCCTCGCCCAGGGCTATGGCGCGCCTCCGGCAGTCGCCAATGCCTACAAGGACGTCGTGTCGAAGTTCGTCCATGGTCAGATCAAGACCTCGGACGAAGCCGTGACCGAACTGGTCAAGGCAATCGACGACGCCAAGTAAGCGCTAGCCAGCAAAATACCTTCCCCGCTTCGGCGGGGAAGGTATCCATCTCGCAATTGGCCGGCTTGAACACCATGCCGACTGAAGACCCGTATGCACGGGGCCGCCTTGCCGCCTGACGGCAGAGCATGGACGACCCGAAACGGGAGGAGCCTCATGAGCAGTGTAGCGACAACACAGATCAAGTTGACGCCGGAGCGGTCGCGCCCCTCTATGCGCTCGCGCCTGCAGGACGCGCTGCCGAAGATCGTGCTGGCGCCGAGCTTCGCCATCACCATCGTCTTCGTCTACGGCTTCATCCTGTGGACGGTCTATCTGTCCTTCACCAATTCCAAGACCTTCCCATCCTATGTCATCACCGGACCGCGCGCCTATCAGCGGCTGTGGGGCTGGACTTTCGACTCCGACCCGCCATCGAGCTGGTACACGTCGATCGTCAATATGGGCATTTTCGGCTTTCTCTACATCGCCATTTGCCTGGCGCTCGGCCTGTTCCTGGCCATCCTGCTCGACCAGAAGATCCGCGGTGAAGGCGTGCTGCGGCCGATCTATCTCTACCCGATGGCGCTGTCCTTCATCGTCACCGGCGTCGCCTGGAAATGGTTCCTCGATCCGGGTCTCGGCCTCGAGCAGACCTTGCATCAATGGGGCTGGACGAGCTTCCATTTCGACTGGATCAAGAACAAGGATTTCGTCATTTACACGGTGGTCATCGCCGGCGTCTGGCAGGCCTCCGGCTTTATCATGGCGATGTTCCTGGCCGGCCTGCGGGGCATTGACGGCGAGATCATGAAGGCGGCGCAGATCGATGGCGCCACCACCTTCCAGCTCTACCGCCGCATCGTCATTCCGCTGCTGCGGCCGATCTTCCTGTCAGCCTTCATCGTGCTCGCCCATCTCGCCATCAAGTCGTACGATCTGGTGGTCGCACTGACCAGCGGCGGCCCCGGCGGTTCGGCCTGGCTGCCGTCCAACTTCATGTATGAGTACACCTTCAAGCGCAACGAAATGGCGGTCGGTTCGGCAAGTGCCGTGATCATGCTGATGACCATCGTCGCCATCATCGTGCCCTATCTCTATTCCGAACTGCGGGAGAAGCCGCGATGAGCGCTGTCGCCACCCCTGCCCGCCAGGCCTCTAGCGGCATGAGCACCAAGACCCTGAACCGGGTCGTCATCTACGGGCTGCTGGCGCTGTTTGCGCTGGTCTACCTGATGCCGCTGTTCGTCATGCTGGTGACGTCGTTCAAGACCATGGACGAGATCCAGAACGGCAACATGCTGGCCCTGCCCAAGGCGCCGACTTTCGACCCCTGGCTGAAGGCCTGGGGCGAGACCTGCGTCGGCCTCACCTGCGCCGGCATCAAGGGCTATTTCTGGAACTCCATCAAGATGGTGGTTCCGGCCGTGCTGATCTCGACCATGCTCGGCGCGCTCAACGGCTACGTCTTGACCAAATGGCGTTTTCGCGGCGCCACGCTGGTGTTCGGGCTGATGCTCTTTGCCTGCTTCATTCCGTTCCAGTCGGTGCTGCTGCCGATGGCGACCATCCTCGGCAGCCTGGGACGCTTCGGCGTGTCGTTGCAGAACTCGGTCGGCACCAGCTTCGGCCTCGGCAACCCGACGGTCAATCTGGTCTTCGTCCACGTCGTTTACGGCATCGGCTTCACCACGCTGTTCTTCCGCAACTATTACGAAGCGTTCCCGAACGAGTTGATCAAGGCGGCACAGGTCGACGGCGCCTCCTTCTTCCAGATCTTCCGCCGCATCATGCTGCCGAACTCAATGCCGATCTTCGTCGTCACCGTGATCTACCAGTTCACCAACATCTGGAACGACTTCCTGTTCGCCTCCGCCTATGCCGGCACCGGCGACTCCATGCCGATGACGGTGGCGCTCAACAACGTCGTCAACACCTCGACCGGTGTCGTCGAATACAATGTCAACATGGCGGCCGCGATGATCGCGGCTCTGCCCACCCTGATCGTCTATGTCGTCGCCGGCCGCTATTTCGTGCGCGGGCTGATGGCCGGCGCGGTCAAAGGCTGAGCTATCAGGAAGGAACGACCCATGGCTTTTCTGGAAATTGACGGGCTGAAGAAACGCTTCGGGAATGTGGAGATCCTGAAAGGCATCGATGTCGAGCTCGAAAAGGGCGGCTTCCTGGTTCTGGTCGGCCCGTCCGGCTGCGGCAAGTCCACGCTGCTCAACACCATCGCCGGCCTGGAGCAGATCACCGAGGGCGAGATCCGCGTCGACGGCCGCGCCATCAACGATCTGCATCCTTCCAAGCGCGACATCGCTATGGTGTTCCAGAGCTATGCGCTCTACCCCAACATGACGGTGGCCGGAAACATCTCCTTCGGCATGGAGATGCGCGGCGTGCCGGCCGACGAGCGCCAGAAGGCGATCGACAAGGTGGCCAAGGTGCTGCAGATCGGCCATCTCCTGCAGCGCAAGCCGAGCCAGCTTTCCGGCGGCCAGCGCCAGCGCGTCGCCATGGGCCGGGCGCTGGTGCGCGACCCCAAACTGTTCCTGTTCGACGAGCCGCTGTCCAACCTCGACGCCAAGCTGCGCGTCGACATGCGCATCGAGATCAAGCGCCTGCATGCCACCACCGGCACCACCATCGTCTACGTCACCCACGACCAGATCGAGGCGATGACGCTGGCGACCAAGATCGCCGTCATGCGCGACGGCGAGGTGCAGCAGTTCGGCACTCCGGCCGAGATCTACAACAACCCGACCAACCTGTTCGTCGCCGATTTCATGGGCTCGCCGGCGATGAACCTGATCCCGGCGACCATCGCCACGTCGGGCAATGCGCTGTCCGTCGTCTTGCAGCGCGAGGCACGCGAGCCGATCACACTGCCAATGGCCAATGCGCCGGCGGGCCTTTCGGCCTTCCAGGGCAAGCCGATCATCTTCGGCGTGCGGCCCGAAGCGCTGACCGATCCGGAGGGTGCGGAACGCAACGCCTCCAACATCGCCACCGCCGACCTGCACATCGAAGTGGTCGAGCCTGCGGGGTCCGACACGTTCGCAGTGACCAATCTCGGCGGCAAGCCCGTTGTGGCGCGGCTGCGCGCCGACGCCAATATCCAGCCGGGCACCAGCACGCCGCTCGCCTTCAACCTGACCAAGGCAGTGTTCTTCGACCCGGCGACTGAACACCGCATCCGCTGATCGAGATGACCAGCCCCGATATCGTCATCATCGGCTCCGGCATCGGCGGCGCCACGATCGCCTCCGGTCTGGCCGGCAGTGGCGCCTCGATCCTGATGCTGGAGCGGGGCGAACCCTTGCCGGCAACGCCGCATGCCCGCGACACGCGCTCGATCTTCGTCGATGGCCACTACCGTCCCAAGGAGATGTGGCGCGAAGCCGGCGGTGCCGCCTTCAACCCCGGCAACTACTACTATGTCGGCGGCAATTCGAAATTCTACGGCGCGGTTCTGATCCGCTACCGCAAGGAAGACTTTTCGGCCATGGAGCATTTTGGCGGCGTCTCGCCGGCCTGGCCGTTTTCCTATGACGAATTCGAACCCTGGTATTCGAAAGCCGAACAGCTGTTTCGCGTCCGCGGCACGCTGGGCGAAGACCCGACCGAACCGTTTCACTCGATCCCTTATGCCTTCAAACCGGTGCCCGACGAGGCGCCGATCGCCCGCGCCCGCGCCGAACTCAAGAGCCTCGGCCTGCACCCGGCCTCGCTGCCGCTCGGCGTCGACATCGACACCTGGCTGAAGGAAGGCAAGACCGGCTGGGACGCTTTCCCGAACACAGGCCAAGGCAAGGTCGATGCGCAGACCGGACCACTGACTGCTGCCCTCAAGGACAGCAACATCCGGCTCGAAACCGGCTGCTATGTCGAATATCTCGAAGCGTCGTCCGACGGCAAAAGCATCGCTGCCATTCACTACCGTCAGAATGGCGAGCTGAAAAAGGTAGCGCCAAAACTGGTCATCCTGTCCGCCGGCGCGGTCAACTCCGCCGTCATCCTGCTGCGTTCGCCCTCATCAGATGGCAAAGGCCTTGCCAACCGTTCCGACCAGGTCGGCCGCAATTTCATGAACCACAATTCGAGCGCCATGCTGGCGATCGATCCGCGCCGCAGGAACGATGCCGTCTACCAGAAGACGCTGATGTTGAACGACTACTATCTCTCGGGCGGCAAGGGCGGCAAACCGCTCGGCAATGTCCAGCTGCTCGGCAAGATCGACGGCAACATGCTGAAGGCCAATGTGAAGTCAGTGCCGAAATTCGTGCTCGATTACATGGCCGGCCACGCCGTCGACTGGTATTTGATGTGCGAGGATCTGCCCGATCCGGAAAGCCGTATCATGGTCGACGGCAAGGACATCGTCATGCAGTGGCGGCGCTCCAACATGCAGTCGCTCGATGGGCTGACCAAGGTGATGCGCGAAAACTTCCGCGCCTGCGGTTATCCCATCGTTTTGTCGCGCCCCTTCGACAAGCGCACGCCCTCGCACCAGTGCGGCACGGTGAAGATGGGCGACGATCCGGCGACCGCGCCGCTCGACCCGTACTGCCGCGCCTTTGATCACCGGAACCTGTTCGTGGTCGACGCTAGTTTCCTGCCCAACTCGGCCGCGGTGAATCCCGCGCTGTCGATTGCAGCACAGGCACTGCGGGTTGCCGATCATATTCGCCGAACGGACCTCGCGGCATGACCCGCCCCGCGGCAACCGTCACCGGCGGCGCGCGCGGCATTGGGCTGGCCTGCGCCGAGGCGCTGGCCGATGCGGGGTTCGACATTCTGGTCGCCGATCTTGCCGAACAATCGCCGGATGGGCTGCCTGAGAACATCGCAGCCCGGGGCGCGAAGTTCGCCTATGTCCGTTGTGACATCGCCAACCTCGATGACCATCCAGCCCTCATCGACGCCGCCACGCGTGCCTTCGGCCGCATCGACTGCCTCGTCAACAATGCCGGCGTCGGCGCCGTGGTGCGCGGCGACCTGCTGGAGCTGAAGCCCGAAAATTTCGACCGTGCGCTGAACATCAATCTGCGCGGCACCGTCTTCCTCAGCCAAGCCGTCGCCAGGGCGATGCTCACCGTGCCGAGCGACCATCCGAAGTCGATCATCACCATCAGTTCGGTCAGCGCCGAAATGGCCTCGCCGGAACGGGCGGACTATTGCATCTCCAAGGCCGGGCTTTCCATGTGGGTGAAGAACCTGGCGCTGCGACTCGCGCCTGAAAACATCGGCGTCTTCGAACTGCGCCCCGGCATCATCCGAACAGACATGACGGCGGGCGTCACCGCCAAATACGACGCGCTGATCGATGGCGGACTGGTGCCGGCAAAACGCTGGGGCGAAGCATCGGACATCGGTACGGTGGTAGCGACGCTTGCCGCCGGCAAGCTCGGCTTTTCCACCGGCTCGATCATCAATGTCGACGGCGCGCTGTCCGTGCCGCGATTGTAAGTGGATAGTGTCATGACCGACTATATCATCGTAGGCGCCGGCCCAGCCGGCTGCGTTCTGGCCAACCGGCTAAGTGAGGAACCCTCAAATTCGGTTCTGTTGCTGGAAGCCGGCGGCAAGGACTGGCACCCCTACATCCACATGCCGGCGGGCTTTGCCAAGATGACCAAGGGCATCGCGTCCTGGGGCTGGTCGACCGTGCCGCAAAAGCACATGCAGGACCGCGTCTTCTGGTACACGCAGGCCAAGGTGGTCGGCGGCGGCTCGTCCATCAACGCCCAGATCTACACGCGCGGCAACGCCCGCGATTACGACGCTTGGGAGAAGGAAGAGGGCCTCGCGGGCTGGGGTTACCGCGACGTGCTGCCCTATTTCAAGCGGGCCGAGAACAACCAGCGCTTCGCCAACGATTTTCATGGCGACCAGGGGCCGCTCGGCGTGTCGAACCCGATTTCGCCGCTGCCGATTTGCGAGGCCTATTTTCGCGCCGGCCAGGAGATGGGTATTCCCTTCAACCCGGACTTCAACGGCGCTGCCCAAGAAGGCGTCGGCTATTACCAGCTGACTCAGAAGGACGCCCGGCGTTCATCGGCTTCGGTCGCCTATCTGAAGCCGATCCGTGCCCGCAAGAACCTGACCGTCAGGACCGATGTGCTGGTGACCCGCATCGTGGTCGAGAAAGGCCGCGCCATCGGCGTCGAGATCGTCGACAAACCCGGCGGCCAAAGGACCATCCTGCGCGCCGAACGCGAAGTGATCGTCTCGTCCGGCGCCATCGGTTCGCCGAAGCTGTTGATGCAGTCCGGCATCGGCCCGGCCGATCACCTGAAGTCGGTCGGCGTGACACCCGTGCATGACCTGCCCGGCGTCGGCTCCAACATGCAGGACCATCTCGATTTGTTCGTCATCGCCGAATGCACCGGCGACCACACCTACGACAACTACGCCAAGCTGCACCGCACGGCATGGGCCGGCTTGCAGTATCTGCTCCTCAAGAAAGGGCCGGTCGCCTCCAGCCTGTTCGAGACCGGCGGCTTCTGGTACGCCGACCCGACAGCCGCCTCCCCCGACATCCAGTTCCATCTCGGCCTCGGCTCCGGCATCGAGGCCGGCGTCGAGAAGCTGAACAACCCGGGCGTCACCTTGAATTCGGCCTTCCTGCGCCCGCGCTCGCGCGGCACGGTGCGGCTGAAGAGCGGCGATCCGGCCGACCACCCGCTGATCGATCCCAACTACTGGTCTGACCCTTATGACCGCGAGATGTCGATCAAGGGCCTGAGACTGGCGCGCGAAATCATGCGCCAGAAGGCGCTAGCGCCTTATGTGCTGCGCGAAGTGCTGCCCGGACCGTCGCTCGCCAGCGATGACGAGCTGATCGATTATGCCTGCCGCACCGCCAAGACCGACCATCATCCGGTCGGCACCTGCCGCATGGGCAACGACGCCATGGCCGTGGTGACGCCGGACCTGCGGCTGCGCGGCATCGAAGGCTTGCGCGTCTGCGACGCTTCGGTGATGCCGCGCGTGCCCTCCTCCAACACCAATGCGCCGACCATCATGATCGGCGAAAAAGGCGCCGACATCATCCTCGGCCGCGAGCCACTGCCACCGGCGGTGTTTTCCGGCAATCGCGCGGCGTAGCCTCAGGAGAGCCAATCAATGATCAGGCATTGCGTTTTTGTCCGCTTCCGCAGCGATGTAGCCGAAGCCGAGCGGACGGCAATCCACACCGATCTCGAGGCGCTGCGCTCCGTCATCGACGGGATGGACACAGTCCATTTCAGCGCCAATGTCAGCCCGGAGCCGTTCGCGCGCGGTTTCAGCCATGGCTTCACCATCGACTTCCGCGATGCCGCGGCCCGCGACGCCTATCTCGTGCATGAGGCGCATCAGCGCGCCGGCGCCCGCCTGGTCGCAGCCCTCGAAGGCGGCACCGACGGACTGATGGTATTCGATCTCGATATCTCGAAAAAGTGACCGCGCTTCTTTCGAAAGCCGGCTGACCACCTGTTCTCTTTTGCGGCCCGAGGAACATATCGTTGCCTTGGGGGGTGCATTGGAGCAACGTCGTGACCCTCACCCCGCAACAGAAGAAAACCGTCCTTGCCTCCTTCCTCGGCTGGACGCTCGACGCTTTTGATTTCTTCCTTCTGACCTTCCTGCTCACCGACATCGCAACCGAATTCAACACCGACGTTCCGGCAGTCTCCAAGGCGCTGTTCCTGACGCTGGCGACGCGCTTTATCGGCGCATTCTTCTTCGGCATGCTCGCCGACAAGTATGGCCGCAAGCCGATCCTGATGCTCAACATCGTCAGCTATTCGGTGATCGGAGCGCTCGCCGCCTTCTCCCCCAATCTCGGCATATTCCTTGCGCTGCGCGCGCTGTTCGGCATCGCCATGGGCGGCGAATGGGGGCTCGGCAGTTCGCTCGCCATGGAATCCATTCCGCCCAACGCACGCGGCATGGTCTCGGGCATCCTGCAATGCGGCTACCCCACCGGCTATTTGCTCGCGGCCGTGGTCTATGGCCTGCTCTATCAGCAGACGATCGGCGGCTACACGATCGGCTGGCGCGCCATGTTCCTGCTCTCCTTCCTGCCGGCGCTGATCGTTCTCTTCATCCGCTCCCACGTGCCGGAATCGCCGGCTTTCGTCGAGGCGCAGAAATCCGTCAAACCGGGACTGCTGGAAACGCTGCGGAAGCACTGGGGCGTCGCCCTCTATGCGGTGGTGCTGATGATGTTCTTCAACTTCTTCAGCCACGGCACGCAGGATCTCTATCCGACCTTCCTGAAGAAGCAGCATGGCTTCGACCCGCATACGGTGAGCTGGATCACCATCGTCGCCAATATCGGCGCCATCGTCGGCGGCCTGGCGTTCGGCGCACTGTCCGAGAAGATCGGCCGCATCAATGCGATCACGCTCGCCTGCCTGATCGCGCTGCCGGCGATCCCGCTCTGGGCCTACAGCTCGACGCCCTTCATGCTGGCCATTGGCGCCTTCGTCATGCAGGTCGCGGTCCAGGGCGCCTGGGGCGTCATCCCGGTGCATCTCAACGAGCTGTCGCCGGGTGCGGTGCGGGCGACCTTGCCCGGCTTCATCTACCAGGCCGGCAATCTCGCGGCGTCCTATGGCGGCCCCTACCAGGCCGGCATCGCCGAGGCGCCCGGAGGCAGCTATGGCTACGCGCTGGCGCTGTTTGCCGGCGTGGTCGCCGTCTGCATCATCGTCGTCATCCGCTTCAGCCCGGAGCGGCGCGGCCAGGTGATGACGGTACTCGGGTGAAGAACCAGGCCCTCATCCCATTCTGAGGGCCACGACGCCGGCAACGATGCTGAGCGCAGCGGCGCCGCGCCAGCCAGTCATCTTCTCGCCCAGCGCGAAGACCGAGATCATCATGGCAAACAGGATCGAGGTTTCGCGCAGCGACGCCACCGAGGCGATCGGCGCCTTGGTCATCGCCCACATCACGATCCAGTAGGCGGCGCCGCTGAGCACGCCGGTGAACAGGCCGGCTTTCCAGTCGCGCGCCAGAACGGGCAATGCCTTGGGCCCGCGGAAGAAGAGGCACAGCACCAGTGCGCCAAGGGCGTCGCAGATGAACAGCCAGGCGGCATAACTCTGTGCCGTCGCCGCCAGCCGAGCACCGCTGCCGTCGGAGAGCGTATAGCTGGAGATGAAGATCGAAGTGCCGAGCGCAAAGGCCACCGCGCGCAGATTGATCCGCTCCAGATGCGCGCCACCACGAAACGACATCACCAGCGTGCCGGCCGACAGCAGCAGGATGCCGAGGACGGCGAACGGGGCCGGCATCTCCTGCACCACGACAACGCCGCCGAGCGCGGTCAGCAGGGGTGCCGTGCCGCGCGCCAGCGGATAGGTCTGGGCGAAATCGCCGGCCTTGTAGGCGCCGATCAGGAAGGTCCGGTAGCCCATGTGGAAAATGACGGAAGCGATGATGTAGGGCCACACCGCGGCCTTCGGGAACTCGACGAAAGGCAGCACGAAGAGTGCTGCAAACCCCATGCCCAGCGTCATCAGCGTGATCGACAGGAAACGGTCGAGATGCACCTTGACCAGCGCATTCCAGATCGCGTGCATGGCGGCAGCGGCAAGCACCGCGAAGAAGACGAAAAGCGTCATCTGCCGTGCTGCATCGCGAGCGGCGTTTCGAGATCGATGTCGACGCGCAGCGGAAAATGGTCCGAGGCGATTTCGCCGATATCGGCGCCGACCGAACGCACGCGGTCGGCGAACATACCACCGACGAAGCAATGGTCGAGCCGGCGCTTCGTCAGCTTTCCGTCGATGGTCTTCACATGGGTGTGGAAATCCGCCGTCGGCTCGCTGGCGACCGAAGCCGCTTCGACAAAGCCATCGAGATAGGCGGCGGCGCGATGGTATGGCGTGCTGCCGACGATGCGGCGATGTTCGGCACTTCCCGGTTCCATGTTGAAATCGCCCATCCAGATCGCCGCCCTCGGGCTTTCCGGCTCGGCTTCCCCGCTGGTCCAGTTTCGCGCAGGCTCGTCATCGATGCCGCTCCACGGTCCGCCTTCGGACGGCGCGCGGCGATGCTCGTTGAGCAGATAGTCGATCTGCTCCAGCCGCTCTTCGGCACCGATATGGGCGAGATGCAGCGACAGGAAACGCACCGGACCGGCCGGCGTGCGGATCATGCATTCAAGCGCAGCGTTGCGCGTGTTGAGCGGCCTCAGCGTGCGGCGCATCGGCAGCGCATGCAGGCGCGACCAGACGATCGGCAGTTTCGACAGCAGCATGGTACCGAACTGCCGACGGCGATTGACGAGCCGGCCGTCGCGCCGCTCGCTGGCGTCCATGTCGAAGGCCGGGCCGTAGACCCAGTGATAGTCGGGCAGCAGTCTGGACAGGATCTCCGGCTGGTCGTCCTCATTGGTCCGCTGCCAGTGCCGTTCTACTTCCTGCAGCGCAATGATTTCGGCGCCGTCAACGATCCGCGCGGCGCGCGTCAAATCGTAACGGCCGTCGCTGCCGAACCCGTACTGGATGTTGTAGCTGACCAGCTTCATTGCTTATCCGGCTCAGTTTCGCTGTTGGCAGTAGCGGTTCGGCGATAGGCTTGCAATGGACCGCCGCGGCAACGGCGCTGGGCCAGCTTACCAAGTGGTGAGCGGCTGAAAACTTCCCGCCGGCGACGCCGCCAGTTCCGCCCAGTCGATCTCTTCCTCCAGCCGATGATAAGCCTCGTCGCCGATCGTGCCGTTGCGGCGCAATTCCTCCAGCGTGTCGCGCTGGCGGTTGATGGCGTAGAGGCGGAGCCGGTCGTATTCGGTTGCGGCTTGAGCGTCGTCCGGGTTTTCCGCGATCACGCGCTGCGCTTCATACTGCTCGCGCACGACAGCCGCCGCGGCTGACGTCTTGCGGCTCAACACGTCGAGGGCTGCCTGCATGATGGCCGCGCGGGCCTGCGCCACCTCGTTGTCGATCGTCCTGTCCGGGGCGAAGTTGATCCAGCGCAGCAGCGGTTTCAGGGTCATGCCTTGCACCACCAGCGTGCCCAGAACCACTGCGAAGGCGGCCAGCACGATCGGGTCGCGGTGGGGAAAATCGGCCGGCAGGGCAATCGCCACCACCAGCGTCACCAGCCCGCGCATGCCGCACCAGCCGACCAGCACGGCGCCGCCAAATGTCGGCAGATCGCGCCTTGCCTCTTGGCTGCCGAGGCGGGCAAGCCATCGGATGATGGCGACGTAACTCCCGACCCAGACCAGCCGCGCCACGATGACGACCACCAGCACGGTTCCCGCGAAGAGAAAGGCTTCGCCCTGTCCATCGCCTGAGAGACGGCCGACGATCGAGCGAGCCTGCAGGCCCATCAGCACGAAGGCCAGCACGTTGAGCACGAACACCGCCGACTCCCAGACCGAATAGGTGCTGACGCGGCGTCTGGCGGACATGCGGCGCGGCGCCCTGCGTGCGATGGTGATGGCGTAGACGACGATGGTGATGATGGCGGAAAGACCGAGCTTGTCGGCGATGATCCAGACAGCAAAGGTTCCAGCGAATTGCACCACCGTGCTGCTCGCCGCGTCCTCGATCCGGCCAAGCGTCAGCAGCGAGATCCGGCCGAACACATAGCCCGCGACCAGACTGCCGATCGTTGCCAGCAGGATCACCGGAATGGCGTTGCTCAGCATGATCGTGCCGAGCGCGGCCGAAACCGCCAGCCGGTAGATCAAGAGTGCCGTGGCATCGTTGAGCAGGCTCTCGCCCTGCAGGATGGCGGTGATGCGGTGCGGCACCTTGAACTGGCTGAGCACGGCAGACGCCGCCACTGCATCCGGCGGCGCGACGATGGCGCCGAGCGCGATCGCCGCCGCGATCGGCAGGCCGGCCATCTTCCAGCCGACAAAGGCAACCACCACGGTGGTGAAGACCACGGCGCCAAGCGCCAGCAATGCCAGCGACAGCCGGTAGCGTTTCAGGTCGCGCAGCGAAGTGTCATAGGCGGCATCGAGAAGCACCGGCGCGATGAACAGCGCAAGCGCCAGTTCCGGATCGATCTCGATCGTCGGCGCGCCTTGCACGAAGGCAATCGCGACCCCGGCTAGAGCCAGCAAGGACGGATAGGGAATCTCCAGCCGCCGCGACAGCGCCGTCAGCGCGACGGCAGCCAGAAGCAGGACAAGGGTCAGTTCGAAAAGAGCCATGGCCCATCGTAGCGGCGAAGCGGCATTGTGGGCAGTGGCCGGATGGCAAGATGCTGTTGATTGTCCAGCAAACGCCCGCCTCTGGCCCGCAGCCGCTCATCGCGCCGGCTTGAATCGACCGCCTCAGTTTTCCTGAGGATGCTGCTTTTATTAGTGCAGCACCAGCATGTCGCTCGACGAGAACGATATCTCGGCCTTCTCGCCGACTGCCGGCGGCGGCGTTGCCGGGCTGTTGAATGTGTCGAGCGAGACCGTGTTACCGCCGATACCGACGCGAACCCGGATGACCGAGCCGAGGAAGTGCACTTCGGAAATTTCGCCTGACAGGCTGGAGTCACGGCCAGGCTGGCGCCCCAGCGAAATCGCCTCCGGCCGCAGCGCCAGAGACAGCATGTCGCCGGACTTCGACCCGTTGAGCTTGCCCTTGAGCGAGACCTCCTGCGTGTTGACCTGCACCGTGCCGGCCGCGGCATCGGTGACCTTGCCTTCGAGCACGTTCAGCGTGCCGACGAAATTGGCGACGAACTTGGTTGCCGGGCGATTGTAGATCTCGAACGGCGTGCCGACCTGCTCGGCCTTGCCGCCATACATGACGGCGATGCGGTCGGAGATCGATAGCGCTTCTTCCTGGTCATGCGTGACGAAGATGGTGGTGATGCCGAGCTTCTTCTGGATCGAGCGGATTTCCTCACGCAGTGACACGCGCACCTTGGCGTCGAGTGCCGACAGCGGTTCGTCGAGCAGCAACAGTTTCGGCTTCGGCGCAATCGCACGCGCCAGCGCGATGCGCTGCTGCTGGCCGCCGGAGAGCTGGTAGGGATAGCGGTCGGCCATCTGCGGCAGCTTGATGATGTCGAGCATCTCGGCCACGCGTCTATCGATGTCCGCCCTGGGCATGCCGGCGACCTTCAGTCCAAAGCCGATGTTCTGCGCCACCGTCAGGTTGGGGAACAGTGCATAGGCCTGGAACACCATGCCGACATTGCGCTGGTTTGGCTTCAGCCTCGTGATGTCCTTGCCTGCAACGACGATCTTGCCCGCCGACGGCTCTTCGAAACCGGCGACCATCCGCAGAACGGTGGTCTTGCCGCAGCCGGACGGCCCGAGGAAGGAAACGAATTCGCCCGGCTCGACATCGAGATTGAAATCCTCGACCACAGTGGTGGCGCCGAAGGATTTTCGCACATGCTGGATGGAGAGGAATGGTTCGGCCATGGCTTTTTCTTTCGATCAGTACTTTGTCGATCAGTTCGGGCGGTTCGCCGATCTCGGCGCGAACCGGGACAGGATCTGGATCAGCGACATGCAGCCCCAGGTGATGGCGAAGGCTATGATGGCAAGCGCCGCCGGCTCATAAGCGCGGTTGGCGCCAACGTTTTGCAGATAGGGGCCGAAGGCGGGCCGATTGAGCAGGCTGGCCATGGTGAACTCGCCGATGACGATGGCGAACGTGAGGAAGGCGCCCGACAACACCGCGATCAGCACATTGGGCAGGATCACTCGACCAATGATCGTGCCCCAACCGGCGCCCAGAATCTGCGCCGCTTCCGTCAGCGTCCTGACATCAATGGTGCGAAGGCCGGTATCGACGGCGCGGTACATGTAGGGCAGCGCCAGCATCGCATAACCGATGACCAGCAAGGCATTTGTACCCATGTCGGTCGCCAGGAACGGCAGCGGCGAATTCGAACCGTACATCCTGATATAGCCGAAGACGATGACGATGGCCGGAATGACCAGCGGCAGCAACGTGATAAACTCGACGATCGGCCGCAGTTGCGGCAGGCGCAGCCGAATCCAGTAGGCGGCGGGCACCACGATCAACACGCCGAGAATGATGGTGAAGACGGCGGCGAGCACCGAGTAGCCAAAGGTCGCCTGAAAACGAGGGTCGCCAAGCACGATCTGATAGGCATCGAAGGAATAGGCGCCGCGCCGCATGCGCATGGAAAATTCCACGGTTGCGATCAGCGGAATGAAGAAATAGGCCGCGCCCAGCGCGAAGACGACCCAGGCCCAGAATTTGCCGGACTTCATTTCAGCCACCTCTCCGAACGCGTCCGGAACCAGATGTAGAAGACATTAGCGAGCCCGGTGATGACGATCATGCCGAAGGCGATCGCATAGCCGAGATGAGCATTGTGCAGCACGTCGCCGCGGATCTGCGCATAGAGCAGGATTGGCACGATGTTGAGGGAGGAGCCGGTCAGCGCATAAGCGGTGGCGATAGCGCCGAAGGCATTGGCGAAGAGCAAGATGACCGTGCCGAGGAAGCTGGGCCAGATCACCGGGATCACCACCATGCGCCAGTATTGCGCCTGGGTGGCGCCGAGCGTCGCGGCGGCCTCGCCCCATTCCTTCTTCAAACCGTCGATCGCCGGCGTGATGATGACCACCATCAGCGGGATCTGGAAATAGACATAGGTCAGCGTCAGGCCCCAGAACGACAGGATGTTGAAGCCGTGTGCGTAGATGTTGAGGCCGAACACCGTGTTCAGAAGCACCGTCGCGAGACCGAGCCGTCCCAGTGTCGCGAGGAAGGCGAAGGCCAGCGGTACGCCGGCGAAATTGGAAGCAACGCCGGAAAAGGTTAGCGTTGCCGAGCGTATCCACTCCGGCAGGCCGCCGCGCACGATCGCGATGGCGATGGCGAGCCCGGCGAAGGCACCGATCAGCGCCGAGGAAAGGCTGACTTTGAGCGAGATCCAGTAGGCGGCGACAATCGATGGCTGCGCCAGCGCCGCTATGTTTTCGAACGTGAATTCGCCGGCATCGTTCTGGAATGCGCCCAGCATCAGATAGAGCGTGGGCAAGATCAGGAACATGATTGCGAAGATGAAAAATGGCGCGACACCGAGCCATTGCGTCGGCAGTCGCAATGCGCGCGCCTCGCTGGGGGGCGCGGTCTTCCCGGCGACTGCGTGATCGGAAAGCGAGAGATCTGTCATGCGCCGGCTACCGTCTCCGAGGAAAACCGGGCGGCCGCGAGGCCGCCCGGTTGGCTTCAAGCCTTACTTGACGTTGGCGCCGACGACGGCATCCCAGTTCTTGGTGACGGCTTCCTTTGCCTTGCCCTGCTCGTCCAGCGTCGGGAACACCGCCGCAGCGTAAGCCTCAGCCGGCGGCAGCTTGGCCATCACGTCCGCCGGGAGCTTGCCGTTCTTGGCAAGATCGTTGAAGCGGATCGGGTGGCAATAGCCTTTCAGCCAGCCGATCTGGCCTTCGTCGGAGTAGAGATACTCCAGCCACAGCTTGGCAGCGTTCGGATGCGGTGCGAAAGCACTGATAGCCTGCACGTAGACGCCGGCAACGACACCCGTCTTCGGCACGACGACGTCGACGGGCGGATTACCCTTCAGCGTGTCGCGACCGGCAAGTGCATTGTAATCCCAGGTCACCAGGATCGGCGTCTGGCCTTGAGCCAGGGTCGCCGGCTTGCCGATGACCGGCACGAAATTGCCGGCGGCATTGAGCTTCTTGAAGAAGTCGAGGCCGGCGGTACCGGCAGCTTCGCCGGCAGCCGCGCCGCCTGAAAGGCCGGCCGCGTAGACGGCCTGGATGGCCTGGTTCGAGGCGCGCGGGTCGCCTGCAAGCGCCACGGTGTTGGCGAATTCCGGCTTCAGCAGGTCAGCCCAGTCAGCCGGTGCTTCCTTGACGAGATCCTTATTCACCAGGAAGGACAGCACGCCGTAGTAGTCGCCGGTCCAGAAACCGTCGGCATCCTTGGCGCTGTCCGGGATCGAGTCCCAGGTCGACACTTTGTAGGCCTGGATAAGGCCGTCGGCCTTGGCGGTCGGGCCGAAGGACAGGCCGACATCAATGACGTCGGGAGCCTGCGGGCCCTTGTTGTCCTTGTTGGCCTTGATCGCCTCGACCTCGTCGCCAGAGCCGGCATCGGGGTTGAGTTCGTTGACGGTGATTTCCGGATACTTCGCCTTGAAGCCGTCGATGACGGCGCCGTAACCGCACCAGTCATGCGGCAGCGCAATTGTGGTGAGCTGGCCTTCCTTCTTCGCCGCGGCAACCAGTTCATCCATGGACTGGGCCGATGAGATAGCAGAGGTCGCCATGAGGGCGACGGCCGATAGGGAAAGCACTTTCCCCGTAAACTTGAACATGTGTTCTCTCCGTTGAACTGGCGTCGCTGGACGCCTGCGATGCGGTATCTTTTTCATATGACAGCCAGATGAAAGCTTTTTGAAACTGGCGCCCGGCGGTACGAAAAGTTAACTCTTTTTAACGGGCTGTAGCAATCAGCCTCCACTTAATTTCCCGGCTAATGGTTTATTGCCTTGCCCTTTGCCCCCTTGCCCTTTCCTTTCCCCTCGTTTCCAGATCACTTCCGGCGCCGCTAGCCGCCTCACACAGTGCCGGCTATGGCGTTCTCAAGCAGCGTCAGCGCCGCCTTCTTGGTCAGCTTGACCGGGTTGCCGCCGGCGGTCGGATCGACCACCGCCATGTCGGCGATCAGCCCCTTGCGCTTCTTGTCCATATCGAGCCCCTTGATCAGACCGGGCAGCGCATGCGGCACCTTGAGCTCCTTGCGCAGCTTGATGATCGCTTTGGCAAAGCCGTTGAAGCCGCCCTTGATGCCGCAATAGGCGGCAAGCCGAGCGATCCGCTCTTCGATCGAGTCCCGGTTGAAGGCCAGGACATAAGGCATGAACACCGCATTGGTCATGCCGTGATGGGTGTCGTAGAGCGCGCCGATCGGATGCGACAGCGAATGGATGGCGCCCAGCCCCTTCTGGAAGGCGGCAGCGCCCATGGCCGCAGCGCTCATCATATGGGCGCGGGCCACGAGGTCCTTGCCGTTGGCATAGGCCTTGGGCAGGTTCTCGAACACTAGGCGCACACCTTCCACGGCGATGCCGTCGGCCATCGGGTGGTAGCCCGGCGCGCAATAGGCTTCGAGACAGTGGGCGAGCGCATCCATGCCGGTGCCGGCGGTGATGAAACCGGGCATGCCGACCGACAGTTCCGGATCGGCAATGACGATTGCCGGCAAAAGTTTCGGATGGAAGATGACCTTCTTGGTGTGCGTCGCCTCATTGGTGATGACGCCGGCGCGACCGACTTCCGAGCCGGTGCCGGCGGTGGTCGGCACGGCGATGATCGGCGCGATGGCGTCGGAATTGGCGCGCGTCCACCAGTCGCCGACATCCTCGAAGTCCCACACCGGCCTTGTCTGCCCGGCCTGGAAGGCGATCAGCTTGCCGAGATCGAGGGCCGAGCCGCCACCAAAGGCGATGACGCCGTCATGCTTGCCCTTCTTGAACACGGCGATGCCGGCTGTGAGGTTGGAATCGACCGGGTTCGGCTTCACCTCGGAGAACACGCCATAGGGTACCTTGGCGTCGTCGAGAATCTTTAGGGTCGAAGCGACGACCGGTAGCTTGGCCAGCCCGGGATCGGTAACGAAGAGCGGCCGCTTGATGCCGGTGGCCGCAAGCACGTCGGGCAATTCCTTGATGCGCCCGGCGCCGAAGCGGACGGTGGTCGGATAGTTCCATTTGGAGATCAGCTTGGACATGTCTTGTCTTTCAAAAATCAGATGGCTTCGCGCAGGTGGAAGGATTTCGGCCGGGTCAGGTTGTCATAGCCGAGCGCCGACAGGGCAACACCCTTGCCGGTGTCCTTGACGCCAGTCCACACCAGCGCCGGATCGAGGTAGTCGCAGCGGTTCATGAACACGGTGCCGGTCTCGACGCGGTCGCCGATCGCCACCGCGTGCTCGATGTCTCCGGTCCAGATCGAAGCGGTCAGTCCGTAGGGGCTGTCGTTCATCAGCGCGATCGCCTCCTCGTCATTGCGCACCTTCATGATGCCGACGATCGGGCCAAAGCTTTCCTCGCGCATGACGCTCATCTGGTGGTCGACGCTGGTCAGAACTTCCGGCGCCAGGTAGGGCGAGCCGGCCTTATCGTTAGCCACCTTCATATTGATATGTGCCACCGCGCCCTTGCGCAGCGCCTCGGCCTTCTGCTCGCGGATCAGGTCGGCAAAGCGCGCCTGCGCCATCGGCCCCATTGTCGTCGCCTGCTCCAGCGGATTGCCGACGACATAGTTCTTCGTCTCGGCAATGAAGCCTTCGACGAACTGATCGTAGACCTTTTCATGCACATAGACGCGCTCGATGCCGCAGCAGCACTGGCCGGAATTGTAGAAAGCGCCGTCGACCAGATTGGCCACCGCATGATCGAGCTTGGCGTCGGGCAGCACATAGGCCGGATCCTTGCCGCCGAGCTCGAGGCCGAGCGTCATGAAGGTGCCTGCCGCAGCCTTTTCGATGGCGCGGCCGCCGCCGACCGAGCCGGTGAAGTTGACATGGTCGATCCTGCCGGAACCGAGCAGCTTCTCGGTCTGGGCATGGTTGAGCACGACATTCTGGAACACGCCCTTGGGCAGGCCGATCTTGTCGAACGCCTGCTGGAACCGTTCGCCGACCAGCAGCGTCTGCGCCGCATGCTTCAGGATGACGGTGTTGCCGGCCATCAGCGCCGGCACGATGGTGTTGACCGCGGTCAGATAAGGATAGTTCCACGGCGCAATCACCATGACGACGCCGAGCGGATCCTTTTTCACATAGCGGCGAAAACCATCCTTCGGATTGGAAGCTGGCACGGATTTCAGCGCAGCTTCAGCGATCTCGACCATGTAATTTGTGCGTTCCCTAACGCCGCCGAACTCACCGCCATAGCGCACCGGGCGCCCCATCTGCCAGGCGATCTCGGGCACGATCTCGTCGGTCATGGCGACCAGCGCTTCCAGCATCGCCAGCATGTACTTGCCACGCTCGACGATCGGCGTCAGCGCCCACTTCTCCTGCGCCGCCTTGGCGCGCTCGACCGCGGCATTGATCGACTGATCGGTCGCGATCGGCCGCTCGGCATAGATCGAACCATCGATGGGGGATTTGAGTTTGACCGTTTCGGTCATTTTGTAAGTCCTCGTACTTTTACAACAATCAAGAATGACATGGCTTGGCGCTGCCCCGCTCCAACGCTGGCGCACTCTTTCCCCATTCTCAACGGGGAAAGAGTGGGAGGCAGCCGACGTTCGCAGGCTACCCTAGTACCGCTCGAACCCCCTGTGCAGTTCCCAATCCGTAATCCGGCGGTCGTATTCGAACTGCTCCCACTTGGCGGTGTGGACATAATGTTCGAGCACGTCGTCGCCGAGCGCCTGCTTGAGCATCTTCGACTTGGCCAGCGTCTCGGTGGCGTCCCGAAGCGTCTTCGGGATCTCCGGCAGGCGCGAGGCCTGGTAGGCATCGCCGACGAAGGGCTTTTGCAATTCGAGTTTCTCATCGATGCCTGCAAGGCCGGCCGCGATCAGCGCGGCGAAAGCAAGATAAGGGTTCAGATCGGCACCGCCGATGCGGCATTCCATGCGGATGCCCTTGGTGCCCTCGCCGCACAGGCGGAAGCCGGCGGTGCGGTTGTCCTCGCTCCACATGATCTTGGTCGGCGCGAAGGTGCCGGCCTGGAAGCGTTTGTAGGAATTGATGTAGGGCGCCAGGAACCAGGTGAACTCCTTGGCGTATTTCAACTGCCCCGCTGCCCATTGCTGGCCGAGTGTCGACAGCGTCCAGTCGGCCTTTTTGTCGAAGAACAAAGGCGCCTTGCCGTCGGCGCTCCACAGCGAATTGTGGATGTGGCTGGAATTGCCGGCGAGCCCGTAATTGTATTTCGACATGAAGGAGATCGACTTGCCTTCGGACTCGGCAATCTCCTTGGCGCCGTTCTTCAGGATGACGTGGCGGTCGGCCATGTCGAGCGCCTCGGCATAGCGCACATTGATCTCTTCCTGGCCCGGGCCCCACTCGCCCTTGGAATTCTCGATCGGGATGCCGGCTGCTTCCATCTCGTTGCGAAGCCGGCGCATGACGCCTTCTTCCTTGGTGGTGATGCCGATCTGGTAATCGCCGATATAGGGCGAAGCGGTGTCGAGACCCTGCCAGTGCTTCTTGCGAGCGGAATCATAGGTCTCGTTGAACAAATAGAATTCGAGCTCGGAGGCGAAGTAGCCGATATAGCCGCGCTCGGTGAGCCGCTTGACCTGCTTCTTCAGGATGGCGCGCGGCGAATGCGGCAGGTCGTCATGCGTGTGGTGGTCGAGCACGTCGCAGATCACCAGCGCCGTCTTTTCCAGCCACGGAAGACGCCGCAGCGTCGAAAGATCCGGCTTCATGACGAAGTCGCCATAGCCCTTCGACCAGCTTGCCGCCTTGTAGCCAGGCACCGGCTCCATATCGATGTCGGCGGCCAAGAGATAGTTGCAGCCATGCGTCTCGTCATGGGCGGAATCGACGAAATATTGCGCCAGGAAACGCTTTCCCGCGAGCCTGCCCTGCATGTCGACGATACAGGCGAGCACCGTGTCGATCTCGCCATTGGAGACCGCTTTCTTCAACTGATCGAACGAGAAATTTCCGGCCATTCCTTTGGCACTCCAGCGCTGGTCGTTGAGAGGGGTAAACGAAACCGTGGCCGGCGCGAGGCCGGCCATGGTCGTGATGGATGACGTCAGTGGCCGGTTTCGCCGACCGCCTGTTCGGCTGCCTTGATCGCTGCCTGACGCGCCGCGATGATGTCGCCGAGCGGCGGACCCTGGAAGCGGTTGCGTTCGAAAGCGAACCATACGATCGCCGTCAGGATGAAGAAGCCGACGGTGATGTAGAGCGCCCAGTCGTTCGGTGGCTGGATGCCGATGACGAAGATCAGGATCATCGAGACGATCGAGAGAACGCCGAACAGCATGAAGATGGCGCGGCCCATGTTCCACGGCCCCATCTTGTCCCACTTCGGCGTGCCCCAAGCCAGCATGCCGAGCACGATCGGCACGGTGAAGGACAGGAACAGGAAGATGACGGTGCAGGACACGACGATGGTATAGGCCGAGGTCCCGGCAACCGAGACCAGCGTCGAACCCCAGACGAACAGCACCGACAGGATCGATGCCGTCCAGATAGCCGCCACCGGCGTGCGGTAGGTCGGGCTGACCTTGGCCAGTGCCGCCGAGCCAGGCAGGCCGCCGTCCCGCGAGAAGGCGAAGATCATGCGCGAAGCCGAGGTGACGGTTGCGAGGCCGCACAGCAGCTGGGCGATGAACACCACGAGGTAGACGAACTCCTTGAGGCCGGGGCTGACGCGCTGGTCGAAGGCCCAGAAGAACACGTTCCAGCCCTGCTTGGCGGCGTCGTCCATGTTCGGGATCATCAGCACGAAGGCGGCCAGGAACAAATAGCCGAACACCGCCGACCAGATGACCGACATGACCATCGCACGCGGCACTGATGAAGCCGCCTTGATGGTTTCTTCCGAGGTGTGCGCCGAAGCATCGTAGCCGGTAATCGTATAGATCGGCAGCAGCAGGCCAAGCGCGAACACCCAGGCATTCGAGACCGACGGCCAGACGCTGGCGCCGGCCTCACCCGAATAGTTGTGGAAGGTGAAGAGCCGGCTGAAGTCCCAGGTCTCGGCGGAGAACAGGCAGACGACCGCGATCAGGATCGAGCCGAAAAAGATCAAATAGCCCGAAAAGTCTGTCAGCTTAGCCGTCAGCTTGATGCCGAGATGGTTGATCAGTGCCTGGGCGCCGGTGATGATGACCAGGAAGATCATCTGGTTGGTCAGCGTGCCCTCGATGCCGAGCGTCGGTCCGAAGGCGCCGACGAAGAACGTCCAGGTGCCGACATTGATGGCGCCGAGCACGGTGATCAGTCCCAAAAGGTTGAGCCAGGCCGTCACCCAGCCGGTGCCGCGGTTACCGAGGATCGAACCCCAGTGATAGAGGCCGCCGGCCGTTGGATAGGCCGAGCTGATCTGCGACATGGCGACCGCGAAGGTCAGCGAGACGAAGCAGCCGACCAGCCAGCCGATGCCGATGCCGATGCCGCCGGCGCCCGACGTTGCCTGCGCCAGCGAGTTGATGCCGCCCGACAGGATGCAGATGATGGAGAAGGAAACCGCGAAGTTCGAGAAGCGGCTGAGCCGCCGCTCCAGTTCCTGGGCATAGCCCATGCTGTGGAGGTGCTTTACGTCCTCCGCCTTGTCGACGTCTGAATAACCCGGTGCTGCCATTTGAAGTCCCCTTTGCGTTCTTAGCTGGCGGGCCCTGCTCCGGCCGGCTTGCGCCGGCCGGAGCATTTAGTCTTGCTGTTAGCCGGCCGTCTGGCCAACGGCTTTTTCCGCAGCCGCGATCTCCGCCGCACGGCGAGCGATATCGGCGCCGATCGGTGGGCCCTTGAAGCGGCGCGACTCGATGCCGAACCACAGAACCACGAGCAGAACGATCAGGCCGATGGCATAGTTGATCAGGATGTCGAATGGAGGCTGGATGCCGGCATACATCAGCACCAGAACGCCAAGCACCGTGATGACGGCGAATGGCTTGGACCAGACGCCGAGGCGGAACGGACCGAACTCGGTCCAGGTCTTGCCCTCGGCAAGCAGGCCAGCCGCCACCGGCATGGCGTAGGACACGTAGAGGAACAATGCGCAGCCGGCGGCCAGTGCGGCAAAGGCCGGCGAGTACAGTGTCGCCGCGATTGCAAGCACCGCTCCGAGCCAGATTGCCGCCACCGGCGTACGCCATGTCGGGCTGACGGTTTTCCACACCGACGACCCGGGCAGGCCGCCGTCACGCGCAAAAGCAAAGATCATGCGCGAGGTCGATGTCAGTCCGGCGAGCGCGCAGATGAAGTTCGCCAGCACGATCGCGATGGCAATGATGCTCTTCAGCCAGAATGGTGCCGGCAGGTTGTTGAAGAGATTGAACCACGCATTGGCGCCGTCCTTGGCCGTTGCCGCCAGATCGGGGCTGGCCAGCACGAAAGACACGGCCATGACGAGGCCGAAGACCAGCGACCACAGAACCGAATGGATCATGCCGCGCGGCACTGCCACGCGGGCATTGTGGGTCTCCTCGGAGGTATGGGCCGAAGCGTCGAAGCCGGTTATCGTATAGAGTGGGTAGAGCAGGCCGATCAGGAAGGCGACGAGTGCCGTCCGTGCGGTGGGAACGTATCCGGCGCCCGGATCACCGGTGTTGTTGACGAAGGTGGTGAGCCGCGAGAAATCCCAGCTTGCGCCCCAGATCAGGAACATCGCGGTCAACACCACGGCGACGACCAGAATGAGGTAGCCCGAGAAATCCGTCAGCATGGTGGTGAGCTTGATGCCGAAATGGTTGATCAGCGCCTGCGCGACAGTGATGATCACAACGCCGATCACCTGCTCCTGGTAGCCCCAGGCGGAGACGTCGTGACCGAACACGCCGGACCAGACAAGGTCCTTGAACAGTGCATAGACACCGACATTGACCGAGGCGACGACGAAGATCAGCCCGAGCAGGTTGATCCAGGCCGTGGCCCAGCCCCAGCCGCGCCCGCCAAGAATTGACGACCAGTGGTAGAGACCGCCGGCCGTCGGGTAGGCCGAGCCGATCTGGCCAAGCGACGCAGCCACGATAAGCGCAAAGACGCCGCCGATGATCCAGCCGACGGTCGCCTCGAAGCCGCTGCCGGTCGCCATGGCCAGCGGGAAGGAGGTGATGCCGCCCGCCAGAATGCAAATGATCGAAAAGGAAATCGCGAAGTTCGAGAAGCCGCTCATGCGGCGAGCCAATTCCTGGGCGTAGCCCATGCTATGGAGGGTTTTTACGTCCTCCGACCTCTCATGGTCTGATGTATCCGGTCCTGCCATTTTCGTTCCCCTCGTGTTTCTAGCTGGCCGATTGAACTGATTTTCCCATTGCGTGTCGCCGGGAACCCTTGGCCTCCTCGGGTTCCAGATCAGAAAAGATGCCGGTGAGCAGATCCGCCCATTTCCGCTGCCCGGTCTCGCCGGAGATCTCGTCGTTGCGGATTTCGATCATTGCGCAGGCAAGGCCGCGCGAGCGCGCATGGCGCTCCAGGGTGAAGTAAACGCGGTCGGCCGGCGAATAGGGTTCGTTGATGCCGACTGTAACGCCGGCGAGGCGCTGCAGCGCCGCTATCAGCGGCGACGCCAGCCGGCGGTCGTCATCATGGATGATGCCGATGTGCCAGGGCCGGCTCTTGCCTTTGTAGATTGGGGTAAACGAGTGCACCGACACCAGCCGCGTTTCCTGCCCGCGCGCCAGCCGGTCGTCGATGATGTTGTCGATCGTGTCATGGAAGGGGCGCCACGACAAAGCGATGCGGTCGGCGCGCTCACTGTCCGACAGGCCGGCATTGCCTGGAATGATCGTCGTCTCGCTGACCGGCGGCACCAGGTCCGGCGCGTCGAGCGGACGGTTGCAGTCGATGATGAGGCGCGAGATGCGGGTTTCGATGAGCGTCGCATCGAGCGCTTCAGCCATGCGGCTTGCCACTGGCAGCGCGCCGGGGTCCCAGGCGATATGGCGGGAAAGATCTTCGGCGCTCAGGCCGAGCGTGCCGAATTCGGCCGGCAGGAAATTGGAAGCGTGGTCGCAGGTCAGCACGAAAGGGCTGGACCCGCCGGGGTTCGTCACCCTTACGGTATCAGACGATGCAAGGCTGGCGGGCCGTGCTCTCTCCATACTGCCGTCCCCTGGGGAGCGCTGTATCTTATGTTACGTATTTTGCCTCATTGCGTCCCTGTGGATGATTTCATACAGTTTGTCAGGCTTTGTCAAATGCGATTTCGGGGAAGCATGACGGACCGGGCCAAGGGCGGGGGAAAACCATGATTTCCAGCATTGCCGAACTGATTTCGGACCGCATCGGCACGATGCCGGCCGGCGAGCGCCGCGCCGCGCAGACGCTGATTGCCAACTATCCGTTGATCGGGCTGAAGACGGTCGCCGAGTTCTCCGCCGCCGCCGGCGTGTCGTCGCCTACCATCCTGCGCTTCGTCTCCAGGCTGGGTTTCCAGAACTATCCCGAATTCCAGTCGGCACTGCAGGACGAACTGGCGGCGCAATTGCAGTCGCCGGCATCGCGCACGCTCAACCCCGCCTCGCCGGGCGGCAGTGCCGTATCGCCGATGCTGGAAGCGACGCTGGAAAACATGCGCGAGACCTTCCGGCATCTCTCCGACCGGCAGCTTGCCGACATCGCGGCAAGGCTCGCCGAGCGGCGCGGCAAGACGTTTCTGATCGGCGGCCGCTTCACCGACCCGCTGGCGCGCTACATGGCCGCCCACCTCGCCATCATCCAGCCCGATGTCTATCACCTCGCCGGCCAGGAGAGCATCTGGCGCGACCGTCTGATCGACATGGGCAAGCGCGACGTGCTGGTGATCTTCGACATAAGGCGCTACCAGGACAGCCTGGTGCGCTTTGCCGAAACGGCGCACCAGCGCGGCGTGCAGATCGTGCTGTTCACCGACCAGTGGCTATCGCCGATCGCCCGCTTCGCCCGCCATGTCATCGCCGGGCGCACCGCCGTGCCCTCGGCCTGGGATTCCTCGGCGGCATTGTTCGTCGTCGCCGAGACGCTGATCGGCGCCGTCACCCGGCAACTCGAGGCCGACAGCGCCAAGCGCATCCGCGACCTGGAAGGCCTACGCTGACAGCCTCAATCCCCGCCGCTGGCGCGCAACGTTACGCAGATTTGATGTGCATGGCCGCGGCAGAATTGCCATAAAGCCATGATATTGCGTGGCTTCGCACAGTGAGGGGTGCGTCGCCGGGGTTTTGCGTTTTGAAAACCGGAAGACGTTTTTGCCAACCGGAGTGCCGATGGCCGCCTGGAAACAGATCGTTCTTGCGCTCGTGATCCTGGTCGCGGCTGCCCTCGCCTGGGCGCGCTTCTTTCCGGGCGCGCCGGAAGTTCTGGCTCGCTGGGGCATCGATTGGGCCTACGCCTCGGCACCCGCTACGACCGGCGCGGTCGACAAGACGAAACAGGCAGGCGGTCGTAACGCTGCCGGGCGGCCGGCAAATGTCGTCGCCTTGCCGGCAGGCACTGCCACCATCAACGATCGCTTGCAGGCGATCGGCACCGGCCGCGCCAACGCCTCGGTCACGGTCAACCCTTACAGCTCAGGCCGCCTCGTTGAATTCCTCGTCCAGTCCGGCACCCGTGTCGACAAAGGGCAGATCATTGCCGTCCTCGATTCCGAAACCGAGGTGATCGCCCAGGATCGCGCCAAGCTTGCTTTGCAGGATGCTCAGGACAAGCTCGAGCGGGTGAAATCGCTGAGGGCCTCCAACGCCGCGACCCCGGTCGCCGTCGCCGATGCCCAAGTGGTGCTGGCCGGCGCCAAATTGGCGCTGCAGGATGCCGAACTCGCCTTGCAGCGCCGTTCGATCGTGGCGCCGATAGCGGGCACGGTCGGCATCCTGCCGATCTCGGCCGGCAATTACGTGACCAGCCAGTCAGCAATCGCCACGCTCGACGACCGCTCTTCCATCCTGGTCGAGTTCCTGGTGCCCGAGCGCTTTGCCGCCGCCGTCAAGATCGGCGCGCAACTGTCGGCGACGCCGATCGCCAATCCGAGCAAAGCCTATACCGGCACGGTGTCGGCCATCGACAACCACATCGACGAAAAGAGCCGCACCCTTCTGGTCAAGGCCGCGATCGCCAATCCGGCGGATTCGTTGCGCGCCGGCATGTCGTTCGGCATCACCATGCGCTTCCCCGGCGACACCTATCCGGCCGTCAGCCCGCTGGCGATCCTGTGGGGCTCGGACGGCGCCTATGTCTGGCAGGTCGAGGACGGCAAGGCCAAACGCGTTCCCGTGCGCATCATCCAGCGCAACACCGAGACGGTGCTGATCGACGCCGAGATCGAGGATGGCGACATGGTGGTCACCGAAGGCACCCAGAGCGTCAGCGAGGGCGGCGAGGTCCGCATCGCCGGCCAGCGCGCCGCGAACGCCGCCGAAGGCTCATGACCACGACCACAAACGCGGCCAGCGAAACCGGCTTCACCGCGCTCTTCATCCGCAGGCCGGTCATGGCGTTCGTGCTCAACACGCTGATCGCGGTGGCCGGCCTTGCCGCCTTCTACGGCGTCGAGATCCGCGAACTGCCCGATGTCGACCGCGCCGTCGTCACTGTGTCGACCGTATTCGAGGGTGCGGCCGCCGAAACCGTCGACCGCGAACTGACCGACACGATCGAAGGCGCGGTGGCGCGCGTCTCCGGCGTCAAGTCGATCTCGTCGACCTCGTCCTTCGGCCAGAGCCGCGTCACCATCGAGTTCAATGACGGCGTCGACCTGAATGTCGCTGCTTCCGACGTGCGCGACGCCGTCGGCCGCGTCGCCAACATGATACCGGAGACCGCCGATCCGCCGCGCATCGTCAAGGCCGACGCCAATTCCGATCCGGTGATGCGGCTGGCCGTCACCTCCGATACCATGTCGGTGCAGGACATGACGGTGATCGTCCAGGACCAGATCGAGGACGAGCTGGCCGCCGTGCCGGGCGTCGCCGACGTCCAGGTCTATGGCGACCGCGACAAGATCTTCCGCATCGATGTCGATCAAAACAAGCTGGCGAGCCTCGGCTTCACCGTCGCGGATTTGCGGGCGGCACTTGGCTCTGTCGCCTTCGATTCGCCAGCCGGCTCGATCACCACCACCAACCAGGACCTGATCGTTCGCACCACAGCCGATGTGACGACGCCCGAAGAATTCGAAAACATCATCATCGGCGGCACGACGCGCATCCGCGACGTCGCCACCGTCACACTTGGCCCCGATATCGGCCAGACCTCGCTGCACTCCGACGGCAAGACCGGCATTGGCCTCGGCATCATCCGCCAGGCGGAATCGAACACGCTGGATATCTCCACCGGCGTGAAGGCGGCCGTCGCCAAATTGCAGGAGAACCTGCCCAAGGGCATGTCGATCAAGATCACCAGCGACGACGCGGTCTTCGTCAACGGCGCCGTGCATGAGGTCGAGATCGCGCTCGGCCTGTCGATCTCCATGGTGCTGATCGTCATCTATGTCTTTCTGCTCGACTGGCGCGCGACGCTGATCCCGGGCCTGTCGATGCCGGTCGCCATGATCGGCACCATCGCCGCCATCTACCTCGCCGGCTTTTCGATCAACATCCTGACCTTGCTGGCGCTTGTGCTGGCGACGGGCCTGGTCGTCGACGACGCCATCGTCGTCCTTGAAAACATCGTGCGACGGCGCAATGAAGGCATGGGACCCCGCGCCGCCGCGGTGCTCGGCGCCCAGGAAGTGTTCTTCGCCGTCATCGCCACGACGCTGACGCTGGTCGCCGTCTTCGTGCCGATCTCC
Source organism: Mesorhizobium sp. P2_E7 (assembly GCF_056403855.1). Classification (NCBI taxonomy): domain Bacteria; kingdom Pseudomonadati; phylum Pseudomonadota; class Alphaproteobacteria; order Hyphomicrobiales; family Phyllobacteriaceae; genus Mesorhizobium; species Mesorhizobium sp. P2_E7. The sequence continues at coordinate 3,078,938 of NZ_JBFUER010000001.1, forward strand.
TTCCTGCCCGGACAGACCGGCGGCCTGTTTCGCGAATTCGGCTTCGTGCTTGCCATGTCGGTGCTGCTCTCATGCGTTGTTGCGCTGACGCTGTGCCCGATGCTGGCCTCGCGCATGCTGACCGGCGCATCGCCCCACCACGAAGGCGGCCATGGCATTGGCGCGCGCATCGGCGGCGCGCTGAATTCGGCCTACAAGCGTGGCCTGCATGCCTGCCTTGGCGCGCCGTGGATCGTGCTTCTGGTCGCGGTGTTGTTTGCAGGCGTCGCCTTCAGTCTGTTCGGCACCATCCGCCAGGAATTGACGCCGAGCGAGGACCGCGCCGTCGTGCTTCTGCGCATCAACGCGCCGCAAGGCGTCAGCCTCGATTACACCACGCAGCAGATGCAGAAGATCGAGCGGCTGATCCAGCCGTTGCGCGATTCCGGCGAGATCGTGAGTACCTTCGAAAACGCCGGCCAGAACGGCGCCTACAACTCCGGCTTCATGGTGATGACGCTGGCGCCGTGGGACGAGCGCGCGCGCAGCCAGCAGGAAATCATGGCTCAGATCAGCCAGCTGACCCGCCAGGTGCCATCCGTGCGCATCTTCCCGGTCCAGGCCAACAGCCTCGGTATCAGAGGCGCCGGCAACGGCCTCCAGTTCGCGCTGGTCGGCAACGACCGCAAGGCGCTTGGCAATGCCGCGGTCAAGATCATCGCGCAGATGCAGGCCGACCCGCGCTTCCAGACGCCGCGGCTTTCCGTCGACCCGACGCAGCCGCAGCTGGCGGTCGCCATCGACCGCGAGCGTGCCTCCGATCTCGGCATCGACATCACCGGGCTTGCGAACACCTTGCAGGCGATGCTCGACGGCAACGATGTCGTCGATGTCTATATCGCCGACCGCAGCTACGGCGTGAAGCTGGTCTCGACCACCAACCCGATCAACGATCCCACCGATCTTGAAAACATCTTCCTGAAAACCGCCGACGGCCGCTTCGTGCCGATGTCGACCATCGCCACGCTGACCGAGCGCGCCGTGCCACCGTCGCTGACGCGCGAGCAGCAGCAGCCCTCGGTGGCGATAACCTCCAATCTGAACGGCAATTTCGCGCTTGGCGATGCGCTCGGTGTCGCCGAACAGATCGCCACGCCGCTGTTGCCGCCCGGCAGCCGTATCCTGCCGCTGGCGGAAGCCGCGACACTGGGCGAGACCAACAGCGCCATGGTGACCATTTTCGGCTTCGCGCTGGTCATCATCCTTCTGGTGCTTGCCGCGCAGTTCGAAAGCTTCGTCAGCGCCGTCATCATCATGGCGACGGTGCCGCTCGGCCTCGCCTGCGCGATCTTTGCGCTGCTTTTGTCAGGCACGAGCCTCAACGCCTACAGCCAGATCGGCCTGGTGCTGCTGGTTGGCGTCATGGCCAAGAACGGCATCCTCATCGTCGAATTCGCCAACCAGCTTCGCGACCGTGGGCTGGGCGTGCGCGAAGCGATCGAGCAGGCCTCGATCATCCGCCTGCGGCCGGTGATGATGACGATGATCTGCACCATACTCGGCGGCGTGCCGCTGGTGCTGGCCGCCGGCGCCGGCGCCGAGGCACGCATCGCGCTTGGCTGGGTCATCGTCGGCGGGCTGGGGCTGGCCACCGTCTCGACGTTGTTCCTGACCCCGGTCGCCTATCTCCTGCTCGGCCGCTTCGTCACGCCCAAGACGCATGAAGAAGCAAGGCTGAAGCGCGAACTGGAAGAGGCGGCTTATACGAATGTCGAGCCGGCGGAATAGTTGGCTCTCCTGTCAATAGTGCGCCTGCACTATTGACCAGTGAACTCTGGCAGCTGGATGTACGGATTGGCCGGGTCGTAGCGGCGCTTTGGCTCACCTTTCCCCGGTGATATGGCACCCGCGATCAGTGCTCCTTTCGGCCCGAATTGATAGTCTATTCCGGCACAGAGGTGAGCGAGATCTTGATAGTCGAAGCCGCGCAGTGCAACGCCGGTTTGAAACGCTGCCGCCTTGAGGGCGTCAGGCGAAAGCCCACCGAGCGTGCTGTCGCCATATGCTTTGAGCTTGGCCTTGTTGAGTTTGGACGACTGGCACTCCGAACCGAGTTCTCGCGCCAGCACGATATTTCTGACTGCCGTCGCAGCAGGATCGTCCAGGGCTGCCGAATATTTCTTGAGAAAGAAGTTTGTACTCGGATCGTTGGTCATCGACTTGCGCCAGGAAGGCGGGAACTTGTCGGCGGCGTCGGCAGAAATCGTACCTGCCATCGACGTGAGGACGACTGCAACGAACCATAGCTGCTTCATAGGGAGAAACCTCGAACTCGTCTGATCTATGGCCTAATAAACACCTTCCCGTTCGGCTTGGCGAGTTCCGCCGGCACCTTCGCCATCGCTTCGTCCAGCGGCAGCACCGCCGTCACATCGGTCGACCAACGGCCGTCGGAAAAGCGCTTCTGCGCTTCCATGACGGCCGGGCCGCGTTTGTCGCGGAACTGGCGCATCCATTCGACCAGCCAGAAGCCCTCAATATGCTTGTTCTGGAAGATCAGCTGGCCGGGCTCACGGATGACAGTGGTGTCGGGATCGAGTCGGCCATAGATGATCCAGCGCGCGCGCTTCGGCATGGCGTCGAAAATGATCGAGGCCAGCGGCCCGGTCACCGCGTCGAGGAAGATGCGCGGCTGTTCGGTCTTGACCACCTCGCGCAGCGCGGCCTTGAAATCCGGCGCCTTCTCGTTGAGCACATGGACAGCGCCGATCTCCTTCAAGAGCGGGATCTGCTCGTCGCGGCGCACGGTGACGATCGGCCGATATCCTGCCTCCTTGGCGAGGCCCGCGATCAGTTTGCACAGCTGACTGGCGCCGGCGGTCATGATGAAGGCCTTTTCGCCAGCCTCCTTGACGATGTCGAACATCGCGATCGCGGTCAGTGGGTTGACGATCAATGCGGCGCCGTCCGCGTCGCGAACCGTGTCGAGCAACGGGATGCAGACGGCGGCTTCGGCGACCGCGTATTCGGCCCAGGAACCCCAATTGGTGACGCCGGTGGCGAAGGCGACGCGCTTGCCGATCAGGGTTTTCGGATAAGGCTCGTCGCCGGTGGCGACAATGGTGCCAACCCCCTCGAAGCCGGCCGGCTGGCCCTTGGCGCGCGGCTGGCCGTACTGGCCTTTGATGAACATGACATCGGACGGATTGATCGAGGCAAGGCTGACCTTGATCAGCACCTGGCTCGGCCCGGGCGTCGGCACGCCGATGCTGCCCGGCACAAGATATGGCTCCATCGCCTCCAGCACGGTGCCGGTCGGCGTCCTGGTGTAGCCGTCGCCGGTCAGCAACAGCGCTTTCATCTCGGAGGGGATGGCCATGGCGGGCTCCTTACGGTTTGAGGATGAGCTTGCCGGATGCGCCGCGGCCGAGCACGCGCTTCAGCACGGCGGCGGCATCGGCCAGCGGGTACGTGCCTTCGATCACCGGCCGGACCTTGCCGGCCAGGTACCAGCCGACAAGCTCCTTCATATTGTCGGCATAGACGCGCGGCTCCTTGGCGGTGAACGCGCCCCAGAACGCGCCGACCACCGAAAAGCCCTTGACCAGCGCCAGGTTGACCGGGAATTGCGGAATGGTGCCCGAGGCAAAACCGATGACCAGCAGCCGGCCGTTCCAGGCCATCGAGCGGGCCAGCACGTCGAAGGTTTCGCCGCCCACAGGATCGAAGCCGACATCGACCCCCTTGCCGCCCGAGACCTCTTTCAGCGCTTCCTTGAGATTGTCGTAGCCGAGCGCAATGTCGGCGCCGGCTTCGGCGGCGATGCGGCGCTTTTCCTCCGACGAGGCGACGCCGATGACGCGGGCGCCAAGCGCCTTGCCGATCTGGATGGCGGCGATGCCGGTGGCGCCTGCCGCGCCCAGCACGCACAGCGTCTCGCCTTCCCTGAGCGTGCCACGTTGCTTCAACGCGTAATGCGAGGTGCCGTATCCGGCGAGCAACGCGCAGGCGTCTGCGGCCGGCATATCGGGCGGCAGCGGCATCACGAAGGGCTCGGCCGCAGCCACCCGCTCGGCATAGCTGCCATGGGTCGAGAGCGCGGCGACCCGGTCGCCGATCTTGATCGATTTCACCCCAGGCCCGACCGCAATCACCGGTCCCGCGACCTCCATGCCGGGCACGAAGGGCAGTGGCGGCTTCATCTGGTAGAGGCCCTGGACGAGCAGGCCGTCGGGATAGTTCACCCCGATCGCCTCGGCCTCGATGACGACGGTATTGCCCTTGGCCTCCGGCTCCGGCCAATCGCCATAGACGAGCTGGTCGAGCGGCGCGAAGTCGCGGGCGATGATGGCTTTCATGCCCTCACACCTTTTCCTGCGTGTATTTCCTCAGTTCCGTCCGCGCCACTTGCCGGCGATGCACCGCGTCCGGCCCGTCGGCGAGCCGCAGCGTTCGCAGATGTGTCCACGAGCGCGCCAGCGGCGTGTCCTGGCTGATGCCTTGCGCGCCGAACATCTGCACGGCTTCGTCGGTGACTTTCAGCGCGACGCGCGGTGCGATGACCTTGATCTGGCTGATCCAGGGCGCCGCGGCGCGCGCATCGCCCTGGTCGATCATCCACGCCGCCTTGAGGCAGAGCAGCCGTGCCATCTCGATCTCCATGCGGCATTCGGCGATGATATCGAAATTGGCGCCGAGTTTTGCCAGCGGCTGGCCAAAGGCTTCGCGCCGCACCGAACGCTGGCACAGCATTTCCAATGCCATCTCGGCCTGGCCGATGGCGCGCATGCAGTGGTGGATGCGGCCGGGGCCGAGCCTGCCTTGCGCGATCTCGAACCCCCTGCCCTCGCCGAGGATCAGATAGGAAGCCGGCACGCGGACATTGTCGAAGCGAAGATGCATGTGGCCATGCGGCGCGTCGTCATCGCCATAGACCTGCATCGGCCGAAGCTTGGTCACGCCCTTGGTGTCCGACGGTACCAGGATCATCGAATGGCGGCGGTGCTGCGGCTCGCTTTCGCTGCCGGTCCGAACCATGACGACATAGATGGCGCAGCGCGGATCGCCGGCGCCCGACGCCCACCATTTCTCGCCGTTCAGCACATAGTCGTCGCCTTGCCGTTCGCAGCGCATGGCGATGTTGGTGGCGTCGGAGGAGGCGACATCCGGCTCGGTCATCAGATAGGCCGAGCGGATCTTGCCTTCGAGCAGCGGCTCCAGCCATGCCTTCTTGTGGTCGTCCGAGCCGTAGCGCTCCAGCACTTCCATATTGCCGGTGTCGGGCGCCGAGCAGTTGAAGGTCTCAGCGCCCAGATGCGCCTTGCCCATCTCCTCGGCCAGATAGGCATATTCGACCGTCGACAGCCCATAGCCGCGCTCGGAGCCGGTCAGCCAGAAATTCCACAGGCCGCGCTCCCTGGCCTTATTCTTCAGCCCTTCCAGAATTTCGGTCTGCCGCGCTGTGTAGACCCAGCGATCGCCGCCTTTGCCAACCTCGCCGAGGAACTCATGGTCGAGCGGCATGATCTCCTCGCGCACCATGGCGGCGACGCGGGCGTGGATCGGCTTCAGCCGCTCTGTCATGCCGAGATTCATGTCGCTCATCGTGTATTCTCCTCAGCCGCACCCAGACCACGCGCCGCGAAAGCGACGACCTCGCCGACAATCGCCTCGATATCCCCGTCCGTCTCTGTCGGGCGCGGCGTGTACCAGAACAGCGGCGAGTTGAGCGTCAGGAACATCAACTGCTCGGCAATGCCGATGGTGCCGAAGCGCATGTCGCCTTCGTCGCGCGCAGCCGCAATCGCCTCGCGAAAGATGCGGCCATAGGCATCGCGATACTGCATCAGCCTGGTGAATTCCTCGCGCTGTTCGGGCGTGGTCGCGCCGCGCAGATAAAGCTCGACGCCTTCCCACACGACACGCTGGAACGGCTTGGTGCGGATCATCTGGCCGCAATGGATGGCAGCCATCTTGCGCCAGCGCCCAATCGCCGGGCCGGGCTGCGCGCGCACCGGCTCTATCGCAGCAAAATTCATGTCCATGCCGGCGCGGAACACGTCGGCGAACAGATCGGCCTTGGACGGATAGTGATGGTAGATGCGGCCCTTGGTCGAGCCAAGGCTGCGCGCGACGTCGTCGATGGAACTCGCGGCATAGCCTCGCTGCATGAAACAGATGGCGGCGGCGCGCAATATGTCGGCGCGCGGGCGGTCCAGCAGTGGAGCTTCGACGCTGAGCATCGGTTTCGCCTTTCGCCTGCTTCCGCAGCGATGCTGCATTTCAAGGCCTTTACGTCTGGGCAAAAGATGAACATACTACCGGGTATGTTGTCAATGTGGCAAAGCCCAACGAGGCGACGTTCCCACGGGGAGGATCGATGAGCTATCTCGACGAGCTGTTTTCAGTTGCCGGCAAGACCGCGCTGGTGACCGGAGCCGCGACCGGCATCGGCCGCATGGTGGCGACCGCTTTGGTTCAGGCCGGCGCCACCGTAATGATCGCCTCGCGCAAGGGCCAGGACTGCATCAAGGTCGCCGCCGAATTGAACGCGCTGGGCGCCTCCGGCCGCGCCGAAGGTTTTGCCGGCGATGTCTCGACCGAGGCCGGCATTGCCGCGCTGGTCGCCGAGGTCAAGGCGCGCACCGAGCGGCTGCACATACTGGTCAACAATGCCGGCATATCCTGGGGCGCCACGCTCGAGGATTTTCCCTACAGCGGCTGGGCCAAGGTGTTCGCCGTCAACGTCACCGCCGTCTTCCACCTGACGCGCGAATTGCTGCCGCTGCTGGAAGCCGCGGCCAGCGATGCCGATCCGGCCCGTGTCATCAATCTGGGCTCGGTGATGGGCACGCAGCCGCTGGCCGACGATGCCTATTCCTACACCGCCTCCAAGGGCGCCGTTCACCATCTGACGCGCACGCTGGCGATCGAGCTCGCGGCGCGGCGCATCACCGTCAACGCCTTCGCGCCCGGCCCCTTCCAGAGCCGCATGACCGCCTTTGCCACCGGCACCGAGGAAAAGGCCAAACACGTCGGCAGCCATGTCCCCATCGGCCGTATCGGCGTGGCGGATGACATTGGCGGCGCAACGCTCTATTTGTGCAGCCGTGCCGGTTCCTATGTCACCGGCGCCATCCTGCCGATCGACGGCGGGCAGTCGGTGCAGCATGGGCTGACACTGTTCAAGGAATGAGCCGCGGGCGGCGGCAAACGGAGGACATCGCAGTGGAACCGATCAGTCTCGATGTGCTTCTGGCCAGCGTCGGCAAGGAAGTCGGCGTGTCGCCCTGGCGTGTGGTCACGCAGACCATGATCGACCAGTTCGCCGACGCCACCGACGACCACCAGTTCATCCATTGCGACCCCGAGCGAGCCCGGCTGGAGACGCCGTTCGGCGGCACCATCGCGCATGGCTTCCTGTCGCTGTCGCTGCTCTCGGCCATGACCTTCGAGACCATGCCGCCGCTGGAAAAGAGCAAGATGGGCGTCAATCACGGTTTCGATTCGCTGCGCTTCCTGGCGCCGGTGAAGACCGGTTCGCGCATCCGCACCCGTTTCGTGCTGGCCGACGTCAAGGTCAGGCCCTCGGGCTGGGTGCAGACGGCGCATGACGTGACCATTGAGATCGAGGGTTCGAAGAAGCCGGCGCTGACCGCGCGCTGGCTGACGCTGACATTGATCGAGCGTGAGCCGGAGACCGCATGAGCGGCGACGCCAACGCCCTCGATCAGACAGCACTTGCACCCTATCTTGAGGCGCACATCCCGGGTTTTGCCGGGCTTTCCTCAATCGAAAAATTCAAATCCGGGCAATCGAACCCGACCTATCTCTTAACCGCGGCCAGCGGCCGCTATGTGCTGCGCGCCAAGCCGCCGGGCCAGTTGTTGAAATCGGCGCATCAGGTCGACCGCGAATTCACCGTGATGGAGGCGCTTGCCGGCACCGCCGTGCCGGTGCCCCGGATGCTGCATCTGTCGGGCGAGGACTCGCCGATCGGCCGCATGTTCTACGTCATGGAGTTCCTCGACGGCCGCATCTTCTGGGATCCGGCCGTGCCGGAAGCCGGCGGCAACGACGAGCGCGCCGCCCTCTACGACGCCATGAACGCCACGCTGGCGGCGCTGCACGATGTCGATGTCGAAGCCGTTGGCCTCGGCGATTTCGGCAAACCCGGCAATTACTTCGAACGTCAGCTGGCCCGCTGGACAAGCCAGTACCGCGCCTCGGAGACCGGCACTGTGGCCGACATGGACCGGCTGATCGCCTGGCTGGAGACGCATATGCCGGCCGATGATGGCCGCGTGTCCTTGGTGCATGGCGACTACCGGCTGGACAATATGATCTTTGCAGCCAGTGAGCCAAAGGTGCTGGCGGTGCTCGATTGGGAACTGTCGACACTCGGCCACCCCTTCGCCGACCTCGCCTATCAGTGCATGCAATGGCGGCTGCCACACGCATCGAGCCTGCGCGGCCTGCGCGGTATCGACCGGGCCGCGCTCGGCCTTCCCTCCGAGGAGGCTTATGTCGCTGCCTATTGCCGGCGGCGCGGGCTGGACGGCATCGGCAACTGGAGCTTCTTCCTCGCCTTTTCCTTCTTCCGGCTGGCGGCGATCTGCCAGGGCGTCTACCGCCGCGCACTGGACGGCAACGCGTCCAATCCGGGAAAAGCCCAGATCTATGGCGAGATCGTCAAGCAGCTGGCTGGCCTCGCCGTGGAAATCATCGACAAGAAGACCTGAAGAATACGGGAGAGCTGAATGGGCCGTTTTGACGGAGCAACGGTGCTGATCACGGGTGCCGCCGGCGGCCTCGGCCGGGGTGCTGCGAAAGGCTTTGCCGCTGAAGGCGCCCGCCTTGTCCTGTCCGACATCGACGACAAGGCGCTGGCCGATCTTGCCGGCTCGTTGCAGGCCGAAACCGCCATCCTCGCCGGCAACATAGCCGATGAAAAACTGTCCGAGGATCTGGTCAAACTGGCGACGGAGAAATTCGGCCGGCTGGATATCGCCATCAACAATGCCGGCATCGTCCAGAGTTTCGTGCGCTTGCCGCAAGTGACCTCCGACGAGGCGCGCCGGGTGCTGGAGATCGACCTCCTCGGCGTCTTCTATGCCATGAAGCACCAGATCCCGCAGATGGAGCGACAGTTCAAATCGGACGGGAAAGGCGGCGCCATCGTCAACATCGCCTCGGTTGCCGGGCTGGTGGGCGCACCGAAACTGTCGGTCTATGCCGCGGCCAAACATGGCGTCGTCGGTCTGACCAAATCGGCCGCGGCCGAATACGCCACCAAGGGCATACGCATCAATGCCGTCTGCCCGGCGCATACGCGCACGGCCATGGTCGACAGCTTCGTGCGCATCTCCGGCGCGCCGGAAGCCGAAGCACTGGCCGAGTTGACGCGCGGCGTACCGATGAAGCGGGTTGCTGAAGTCGACGAGGTCGTGACCGCCATCCTGTTTGCCGCTGACCCCGCCAATTCCTTCATGACCGGCCACACGCTGGCCGTGGATGGCGGCGTCGGCGCGATTTGATAGCGCCCGATTTGGTAACCATTGCCGTTGCGGGAACCTGTGGCGGCCTTGTTCGTTTTCGTACAGCGTATATAATTTAGCCAACACCCACCCCATGAAGGCAGACTCACGTGCCGCTGAGCGTCCAGAAACGCCGCGAAAAACAAAAGGCCGAACTGCGTTCCGAGCTGCTCGACGCAGCCCACAAGCTCGTCAAGGAAGAAGGCTATGAGGGCCTCACCATCCGCAAGCTGGCCAACCGGGTGGGCTATGCCCCGATGTCGGTCTATTCCTATTTCGCCGACAAGCAGGACATTCTGTTTGCGCTGGCCGAGGATGCGTTCGAAACACTTGCCCGCAACATCGAGGCGCACCCCTCCGACGATCCGATCGAGGCGCTGAAGGCAGTGATGACCGAGTATGCCGCCTTCGGGCTCGGCAACCCCAACGAATACCGCACCGTCTTCATGACTGAAAAGACCAAGCTGCCGGAGGGCAGAAGCTATGAGGACATGGAGGAGGGCAACCCGGCGATGAAAGCGCTGATCTCCAGGGTCGAGGCCTGCGTCGCCGCCGGCAAATTGCACGGCGATGCGCGTGCCATCGCCACAATGCTGTGGGCGGTCGGCCACGGCACCATCTCGTTGCTGATCACCTTTCCGTTCTACCCCTTTGGCGATCCGCAGGCTTTCGTCAGGCGGATGTGCGATTCCACCCTTGCCTCGCTCACCGCGCAGGACGTGCCACCGCTGACCAAGACCCCGGTCAACTGCTGAGCAGTTGGGTATCCCCCGCCCCTCCAATTGAACGTCCGGGCTGACAGCTTCGGCTGTGTCAGTACGCCGCGATTTTTGGCGTTCAAAAAAATTGTCGTACGTGTACGTTTTCTGACTTGAAAACCTGTTTCCTCGGGCGTATCTGTACATTGTATCGTACATGTACGAAAACAAATTACCCGATGGAGACTGACATGAACAAGATCCTTCTCGCTCTCGCCACCGTGCTGGCGCTCTCCGGCTCGGCCTTCGCTGCCAGCGGCAACCACTCGGCCAAGCAGGCCCCGGCTGCCACCTGCGTCGACACCACGACCAATGCCAAGCTCGATTGCAGCGTGACCGGCTCGGTCGAAAAGTCGGACGTCAAGGCCAAGGGCCCGCGCCTCGGCATCGAGATCGACCCGTGGATCGTGCCGAGCACGTTCTAAATTGAGCTCGACCACCGAACGGCACAACGACTAAGGGCGGCAGGACAATCCCGACCGCCCATTTTCCCCCGGCGAATGCCGCGGTTTTCCTGAGTTCAAGCCTAAGCGTCGCGGAACGGACTATGTCTTGCGCGGCTTTCGTCCCGGCACGGTCTTGGCCTTGCCTGGCCTCGCCGGAGCGCCGGAGATGGAGGTCGCGGTGATCGACACCGGGTCGCTGGCCGGGAACGTGTCCTCGAGACCTTCCTCAAGCTCCTCTTCGGCACTCACCTCGCGATGCTGCTCATGTTCGAGCGAGCGTACCGCCGACGTCTTCTTGATCGGTGATTTTGGCGTGGCTTTCGGCGGCATGGCGGCTCTCCCTCGACAGGCGGAAGCAGAACGAGCCCGCGCGGCAGACGTTCCCGGAGCAATCCGAAAAGGATTGCTCTACGCCGCCGCGTCGCTGGCTGCCTCCGACAGGAAAGTAAAGACATAGTCCGAGAAGGAACGCCAGCACTCGACCCGGAAGGCGTCGGCTGCGGTGCGCAGCAGCACGATCTCGCACTTGCCGAGAATGGTGCGCGAGGCCGCGCCCACCGGAAAAGCCTCCAGCGACAGGTCCTGCGGGCAGCCCGCATTGATCGCAGCAGCCGCCGCCGGGCCAGTAACGGCAAAGGCGACGTTGCGATGCGAGATGCCGACCGCCGAATGCAGCGCGGCCGCCTTGGCGCAGTCGGCGAGCGGATCCTTTCCGGCCTCGTCGATCACAAACCATTCGTCCGGCCCGAGCCACAGCGCGGTGCGGCCAGCCTTGGTCGCCGAGCTCTTCGGCTGCTTCGGCAAGGTCAGCCCGAGCGCCTTCGACAGCGCAGCAACAGAAACCACAGGCGCGCGCAACGACATCCGCTCCGCCGGCGGCAGCACCTCGACCTTCACGTTCTTCGCCGACACGCTGCGCCCGGCCTGCGCCGGACGGCGCTCAGCCGACGATGCGTTTGCTTTCACAGCAGCCTTAGCCATTGAGGCGCCCTCCCGTTTCGTCGAAGAACACCATGCCGGTGACCTCCACCTCGATCACGCCGTTCGGCATCGGCACGTAGAGCGTCTCGCCCATCCGGTCGCGGCCGCCGGCGACCAGCGCCAGCGCGATCGAGCGGCCGCAATTTTCCGACCAGTAGCTCGAGGTGACATGGCCGATCATCTTCATCGGGATCGCCTGCTTCGGATCGGCGACGATCTGTGCGCCCTCCTCCAGCACCACTTTCGGGTCCTTGGTTTTCAGACCGACCAGCTGCTTGCGGCCCTTGGCGACAAGGTCCGGCCGCGTCAGGCCGCGAATGCCGACGAAGTCGGTCTTCTTCTTGCCGACCGCCCAGTCGAGCCCGGCATCGTTCGGCGTTACCGTGCCGTCTGTGTCCTGGCCGACGATGATGTAGCCCTTTTCGGCGCGCAGCACGTGCATCGCCTCGGTGCCATAGGCGGCGGCGCCATGCTTCTGGCCTTCGGCCCACAGCGCTTCCCAGACGGCCTGGCCGTAATCGGCCGGCACATTGACTTCGAAGCCGCGCTCGCCGGTGAACGACATGCGGAACAGCCTGGTCGGCACGCCGCAGATCTTGCCTTCGCGCACCGACATATGCGGCAGCGCCTCATCCGACATGTCGATGCCTTCGACCAGCGGCGCGATGATGTCGCGCGACTTCGGCCCCTGCACCGCGATGACAGCCCACTGCTCGGTGATCGAGGTCAGCCAGACGTTCAGATGCGGGAACTCGGTCTGGAGATAGTCCTCCATGTGGTTCATGACGCGCGGGGCACCGCCGGTCGTCGTCGTCACATGAAAACGGTCCGGCGCCAGCCGGCCGACGACGCCGTCATCATAGATGAAGCCGTCCTCGCGCAGCATGATGCCATAGCGGCAGCGGCCGGGCTCCAGCTTCTCCCACGCATTGGTATAGAGCAGCTCCATGAACTTGGCCGCATCCGGCCCGACGACTTCGATCTTGCCCAGCGTCGAAGCGTCGAACAGGCCGGCATTGCTGCGCACCGCGACGCATTCGCGGTCGACCGCGGCATGCATGTCCTCGCCGCCCTTGGGGAAATACCAGGCGCGCTTCCACTGGCCGACATCCTCGAACACGGCACCTTGCGCTTCGGCCCATGGATGGATCGCTGTCTTTCGCGTCGGGTCGAACAGCGGCCCGCGCGAATGGCTGACGATCGCGCCGAAGGTCACCGGCGTATAGGGCGCGCGGAAGGTGGTCAGGCCGACCTCGGGGATCGGCTTGCCCAGCGTCTCGGCGGCAATGGCCAGGCCGTGCATGTTGGACGTCTTGCCCTGGTCGGTCGCCATGCCGTTGGTGGTGAAGCGCTTGACGTGCTCGATCGAGCGCATGCCTTCATGCACCGCCTGGCGGATGTCCTTGGCGGTGACGTCGTTCTGGAAATCGACGAAGGCCTTGACCGTCTTGTCCGGCCCGGCGCCGGGCGCCGCGCCCAGCATGCCGCGTGACCAGCTTTCCGAGGTATCGACCTTCGGCTTCGTGCCCTTGGCGGTTTTCGCACCAGTGTCTTTCGCCGCCTTGGCGCCAGCAGCATAGGCTTCGTCGATACTCGCCGACAGACCGTCCGTGCCGTTGCAGGCGCCGACCGACACGCAGTCCTGAGCATAGGTGCCCGGCACGAAGCGCTTGGTCTCGTCGTTGAAGGCGACCTTGCCGCGCGACTGCGAGAACAGATGCACCGAGGGCGTCCACCCGGCCGACATCAGGATGGCGTCGACGGGAATGGTGCGCTCGCCGCCGCCATTCTTTGGCTGCACGGTCATCGAGGTCACGCGCAATTTGCCACCGGCGCGGATCACCGCGCGGCCGAAATTGATCTCGATGCCGAGCGCCCTCGCCTCGTCGATCACTGGTCCGGTCGGATGGTCGCGCAGATCGACGATCGCAGCGATGTTGACGCCGGCCTTCTTCAGGTCGATCGCCGCCGCGTAAGCCGAGTCGTTGGCGGTGTAGACGCCGACATTTTTGCCGACCGCCACGCCATAATGGTTGAGATAGATGCGCGCCGCCGAGGCCAGCATGATGCCGGGCCGGTCATTGTCGGCAAACACCATGTGGCGCTCGATCGAGCCTGTCGCCAGCACCACGCGCTTGGCGCGGACCTGCCACAGCCGCTCGCGCGGCACATCGTGGCCGGGGCTTTGCAGATGGTCGCTGACGCGCTCGACCAGGGCGACGAAATTCTGTGCGTAGTAGCCGAAGGCCGTCGTGCGTGACAGCACGCGGACATTGTCCATGCCCTTGAGCTTCACGATCGCCGCTTGCGCCCAGGCATAGCCGTCCTGGCCATCGATCTTCGCGCCGGTCTCGAAGCGCAGGCTGCCGCCGAAATCCGCCTGCTCGTCGGCGAGGATGACGCGCGCGCCGGTTTCGGCAGCGGCAAGCGCCGCCGTAATTCCGGCCGCACCACCGCCCAGCACCAGCACGTCGCAATGCGCATAGCGCGACGAATAATGGTCGGGATCGGGCTTGTCGGGAGAAACGCCGAGGCCTGCAGCAGCGCGGATCTTCGGCTCGTACAGGCTCTTCCACGCCGCCTTCGGCCACATGAAGGTCTTGTAGTAGAAACCGGCCGAAAACAGCGGCGATGCAATGTCGTTGACCGCGCCGACGTCGAAGGCGAGCGAGGGCCAGCGGTTCTGCGAGCTCGCGATGAGCCCGTCATAGAGCTCCTGCACCGTGGCGCGGATGTTCGGCGCCTTGCGCGCGTCGTCACGCTTGACCTCGACCAGCGCATTGGGCTCTTCCGCGCCGGCGGACAGGAAGCCGCGGGGACGGTGATATTTGAATGAGCGGCCGACCAGATGGACGCCATTGGCCAGCAACGCCGAGGCCAGCGTGTCGCCCTCGATGCCGGTATAGGACTGGCCGTCGAAGCTGAAGCGCGCCGTCTTGGCCTGGCTGAGCCGGCCGGCGCTCGGAATACGGAACGCGCCGCTCATTTGGAAGCCATTTCGTTGGAGTTTTTGGGCAGCTTAGACGGCTTCGGCTCGCCGGCTTTGTAAGTCATGACAAACTTGTCGGTGACGGTGTCGCGCACCGCGTTGAAGAAACGCGCGCAGCCGTGAATGTGGCGCCAACGCTCATAGATGATGCCCTTGGGGTTGGAGCGGATGAAGAAGAACTTTTCGAAGTCGTCGTCGCTCTCGCCCGCCATGTTGGCCGAGCGCGCAATATGCGCCTCGCCGGCGTTGCGGAACTCGAGCTCCGGGCGCTCTTCCTCGCAATAGGGGCAGCGGATGAGAAGCATCTGTTTGGTCCTAAAATTCGCGGTGGCCGATGGCCGGTTGGTCGCAAAGCCTCTTGGCAGCCATCAGTGCGCCACCGCCGCCGCCGCTGCCTCGTCGATGAGGCGGCCGGTGCGGAAGCGCTCGATGGTGAAGGGCGCGTTGATCGGATGCGGATCGTCCTTGGCAATGGTGTGGGCAAAGACATGGCCAGAGCCTGGCGTCGCCTTGAAGCCGCCCGTGCCCCAGCCGCAGTTGACGTAGAGGCCGGGCACCGGCGTCTTGGCCAGGATCGGCGAGCGGTCGGGCGTGACGTCGACGATGCCGCCCCAGGAACGCAGCATCTTCATGCGGGTGAAGATCGGGAACATCTCGCAGATGGCGTCCAGCGTGTGCTGCAAGATGTGCAGGCCGCCGGTCTGCGAATAGGAGACATACTGGTCGGTGCCGGCGCCGATCACCAGCTCGCCCTTGTCGGACTGCGAGATGTAGGCGTGCACCGTGTTCGACATCACCACGCACGGCACCACCGGCTTGACCGGCTCCGACACCAGCGCCTGCAGCGGATAGCTCTCCAGCGGCATGCGCACGCCGGCCATGTTCATGATGACCGAGGAATGGCCCGCAGCCACCACGCCGACCTTTTTCGCACCGATGAAGCCGCGCGTCGTGTCGACGCCCATGACCGCGCCATTGGCGGCGCGCTTGACCCCGGTGACTTCGCAATTCTGGATGATGTGGACGCCGCGCGCCGAGGCACCGCGCGCATAGCCCCAGGCGACCGCATCGTGGCGCGCCGTGCCGCCGCGCCGCTGGAGCGCTGCGCCGACGACGGGATAACGCGCCTGCTTCGAAATGTTGAGCGGCGGGCAGAATTCCTTGGCCTGCTCCGGCGTCAGCCATTCATTGTCGATGCCGTTGAGGCGGTTGGCGTGCACATGGCGCTTCAGCACCTGGATGTCGTGCACATTGTGCGCCAGCATCATGACGCCGCGCGCCGAATACATGACGTTGTAGTTGAGCTCCTGGGAGAGCCCATCCCACAGCTTCAGCGCATGGTCATAGATGCCCGCGCTCTCGTCATAGAGATAGTTGGAGCGGATGATGGTGGTGTTGCGGCCGGTGTTGCCGCCGCCGAGCCAGCCCTTTTCCAGCACCGCGACATTGGTGATGCCGTGCACGGTGGCGAGATAATAGGCGGTGGCCAGGCCATGGCCGCCGGCGCCGACGATGATGACGTCGTATTCCTTCTTCGGCTCCGGCGAGGACCATTGTTCCTCCCAGCCCTTGTGGCCGCGCATAGCCTCGCGGGCGATGGCGAATACCGAATATTTTTTCAACGTTCCAGCCTCGCAAATGGCGGCAGGGCATTCACTCGGCCCCTGCGCGCGAGGTGTATCACTAGCGAAACAGCGCTTCCACCCTTGCGCTGTTTGCGACGGCGCTTGCCGTTTTGCGCCGTGGTGGAAAAGACCGGCCCGGACTGGCAGCCAAGGTTACGTTCGGCCACACTGGCGGTCGCGAGACTCTGGAGGACAAATATGGGCAACGCCTGGTGGAATCTGACGTTGCGCTTCCTGCTGGAACTTGCCGCTTTGCTTGGTCTCGGCATCGCCAGTTGGAGCCTCTCTGGCGGATGGTGGCGCTGGCTCCTCGCTCTGACCTTGCCGCTCATTGCAGCCGCGCTGTGGGGAACCTTCGCGGTGCGCGACGACCCAAGCCGGTCAGGTCGTGCGCCGGTGCCTGTGCCGGGTGCGGTGCGGCTGGTGTTAGAACTGGCGATCCTGTTTGGCGGTGCTGCCGGATTCTGTGCCGCCGACTACACCACCACGGGCATCATTATGACGCTCCTCATCGCCATCAGCTACGCATTTTCGCTCGACCGCCTCAACTGGCTGCTGAAGCAATAGTCAGGGCGGCTGTACCGCCATCATTCAGTTCAGCAAACCGAACAGTGCGCACGTATCGGGTGGCTCGCGCCGCCCCAGGCTGCGATTACCCATCCCGATTGCCGGCGCTGCTGGCGAAGAAAAGGATGTAAGAAAATGTTCGCACTCGCCAACAAGGTCGCCATCGTCACCGGCGCCAGTTCCGGCATCGGCCGCGCCACCGCGAAACTCTTTGCCGAGGAAGGCGCCAAGGTCGTGGTCGCCGCCCGTCGCCAGGCCGAGCTTGAGGCGCTGGTGGCTGAAATCGAGGACGCCGACGGCACGGCCATCGCGCTTGCCGGCGACGTCACCGACGAGGCCTATGCAAAAGCGCTTGTCGATCTGGCTGTCGAAAAATTCGGTGGGCTCGATATCGCCTTCAACAATGTCGGCGCTGTCGGCCCAATGGGTCCGATTTCGGACCTGTCGCTCAAGGGCTGGCGCGAGACGCTCGATGCCAATCTGACCAGCGCCTTTCTCGGCGCCAAATATCAGGTGCCGGCCATGGTCGAACGTGGTGGCGGGTCGCTGATCTTCACCTCCACTTTCGTCGGCCACACCGTCGGCATGCCCGGCATGACCAGCTATGCCGCCAGCAAGGCCGGGCTGATCGGGCTGACGCAGGTCCTGGCCGCCGAATACGGCGCCAAAGGCGTGCGGGTCAACGCGCTGGTGCCGGGCGGCACCGACACGCCGGCAAGCATCACCAACGCACCGGACGCCGGCCCTGAAGTGCTGGCCTTCGTCGAAGGGCTGCATGCGCTGAAGCGTATTGCGCAGCCGCAGGAGATCGCCCGCGCGGCGCTCTTCCTGGCGTCGGACGCCTCAAGCTTCACCACCGGATCGGCGCTGTTTGCCGATGGCGGCGTCTCGATCACCCGGACGTGAAGCATTTCGCGGTCATCGCCCGCGCTGATCAGCCATAGAGCCTCAAACCGGACTTGCTTTTTCGACCCGATTTGGCGATTCCGTTTTTTGTCGAAACGGGTCTTCTTGCCAAACAGGTCCTGGAACCATGCTGCTGATCAGAACCTATGTCGCCCAGAGCGCAATCGAAGGCGTCGGCGTGTTCGCTGCCGAGCCGATCAAAAAGGGCGCCTCGATCTGGCGGCTCGATCCGGATTTCGACCGGCTGATCCCGATGGACAGATACGAAGCGGCCCCTCCGCATCTCCGCGAACTGCTCGACCGCTACGCCTATCCGAGCCCGGACCGCCCCGGCTTCATGGTCTATGAGGTCGACAATGGCCGCTTCATGAACCATGCCGAGCGGCCGAACACCGACTTTTCACAATATGGCGGCGCCACCGCCACCCGCGACATCGCCGCCGGCGAGGAGATCACCTGCGACTACGGCGAATTCTTTGAAGATTTCGCCCGGCTTCACCTGGCCAGCGCCTGATTGGCGCCCTATCTCGAGGCGACCGTGGCAAATTGGCGGTTGTCCTTCATTTCGAGTGTGGACAGCGCGGCCTGATTCTGCTATCAGCCGCCACAATTCGTGGTGTAAATCGCCGCGGAGGCATGTGGCTATGGCCGCTTGCCTGTTGATATCAAACCCGAAAGACAGGATTGCCCGTGCAGGTACTCGTCCGCGACAATAACGTTGATCAGGCGCTTCGCGCTCTCAAGAAGAAGATGCAGCGTGAAGGCATTTTCCGCGAAATGAAGATGCGCGGCCACTACGAGAAGCCTTCCGAGAAGCGCGCCCGTGAAAAGGCTGAAGCCGTTCGCCGCGCCCGCAAGCTGGCCCGCAAGCGCGCTCAGCGCGAAGGCCTGCTGCCGATGACGCCGCGCCCGGTTGCTGCCGGCGCCGCCGGTGGTCCTGGTGGTGCTCCGCGTCCGCCGCGGTTCTAACGCCAATTTTTCGTCCTTTTCGAAGGATATCAGAGGTGGCGCGATGCGGAATCGCCGCCACCTTTTTGTTTAGAGCGCCGCCTTTTTGTTAGAGGGCGTTCCCTTGAACGCGCAAACGACGCTCTAGATTTTGTTACGACAATCTGTGGACCCGGCCCGGAGGGGGACCTGGACTGAGCGACGCGACTGAAGTGAGGACAGGGCAGACATGAACGCAACCAGCGTAGAGCGCAGAACCACAATGCGCGGTTTCGCCCTGACGGCAGCCTTGCTCTCCGGCCTGGTGCTTGCCAGCTGCCAGAGCGTCCCGACCGGCGAGTTCAACAACATCGACAAGGCGCAAGGCTCGACCGAAAACATCTCCTCGCTGTCGGCGGTGATCCAGCGCAATCCGCAGGATCCGGAAGGCTACAATGTGCGCGGCTCGGCCTATGGCCGCGGCGGCCAGTACCAGGCGGCGCTGAAGGACTTCGACACCGCCATCCAGCTCAACCCGAATTTCTACCAGGCCTATTCGAACCGGGCGCTGATCCAGCGCTTCCTCGGCAATCAGGCCGCCGCCCTTGCCGACTACAACCGCTCGATCCAGATCAATTCGAACTATGACGCCGCCTATATCGGCCGCGGCAACCTCTACCGCAAGGCCGGCCAGACCCAGCAGGCCTTCAACGATTTCCAGAAGGCGATCCAGCTCGACACCACGGATGCCCGCGCCTACCACAATCGCGGCCTGATCTATCAGAGCCAGGGCCAGCACAAATTTGCCATCGAGGATTTCTCGACCGCCATCTCGCTGGCGCCGGATGCCGCCGAACCCTATAACGGCCGCGGCCTGTCCTATCTCGCCATGAACGACGAGGACAACGCTTTCTCCGACTTCAACATGGCCATCAAGCTCGACGGCAAGAACGCCGAGGCCTGGTCTAACCAGGCGCTGATCTATGAGCGCCGCGGCGACAAGGTCAAGGCATCGAAGGCCTACCGCGAAGCGGTTCACCTCGACCCGACCTACCAGCCGGCCAAGGACGGCCTGTCGCGCACCGCCACCGCCACCGCCGGCTGATACCCAGCCGGTTCGCCGCGCGAGTCGTCACCCGCAACGTTTTATCCATCAGTGTTCCCTTCCCTGTGCAGGTCGCCGCAAAGCGGCCCGCGCAGCAAAATCGCAATCTTTGCGTTCCAGAATGGAAGCCGGACCGCGACATCGGAACGGCACCGCGATGGATGAAAACGAACTCCTGATCAAGCAGCAGATCGCCTGGCTTGAAACCGCCTCTCCCGACGATTGGCATCGGGCTGTGCTCGACTTCAACTGGGATTGGGATATCGACCCGCTGCTCTGGATCGCCCGCCAGCCGCAATGCGACAAGGCCACGGCCTTGACCATGTTCTGGCTGGGGCAGCCGGCCTATTACCTCATCCTGGCGGCGGAGAATGGCGGAACGGACGATAGCTACGCCCCGGTATGGGAGATGCTGAAGTTCATTGCCCAGCGCATCAATGCCAATGGCTATGTCCGTTCGAAGATCGCCTTCGACGTCGATGATTTCATCGAGCAGGATTTTGAAGAGCTGGTCGAGAAAGCCGGTCAGCTCGCCCACTCGCCGCTGAAGCCGCATCCCGATATGCGCCGCGCCCTTCGCGGACGCCGGCCCGTCAACGACATCGACTTCTACCGGCGGTATCCCCAGGATTTGCACGGCACGGTGCTGGTCGATTTGCCGGACCCAGGCCCGCTGGACAAGGCCTGGTCGGCGCTCGGGCGCTTGTGGCGCCACTGAGCTTTGGCCGACACGCCCTCACCCAATCTTAACCACCGATGGCAAAGCGTTAACCCTTGCCTTGATCGCGCCAAGTTTTCGGCGGAACGCTCCGGGCCATTCAACCGTTGTTGAAGGCAATTTTCGAAAGGACTGACCCATGATCAAGAAAATCATCTGTGCCGCAGCGCTCGCCACGACGCTGTTTGCCGTTCCCGCTAGCGCCGGCAAGCTTCAACTCGGCACGCTCGATTGCACCATCGACGGTGGCGTCGGCTACGTCGTCACGTCGAACAAGGGCGTCGACTGCACCTTCCGCCCGTACCACCATGGACCGTCCGAGAAATACACGGGGATGATCTCCAAGCTCGGCGTCGATCTCGGTCAGACGCATCAGGGCCAGCTGGTTTGGGCAGTTCTGGCCGCCACCCGCGGCCATGACGAGGGCGACCTTGCCGGCCATTATTACGGCGTCAACGCCGAGGCGAGCGTCGTGACTGGCGGCGGCGCCAATCTGCTGGTCGGCGGCCTGGACGGCGCCTTTGTGCTGGAGCCGCTGAGCGTTCAGGCGCAGACCGGCGTCAACGTGGCGGTCGCCGTGACCTCGCTGGAACTGATCCACTCGTTCAAGTAAGCATCGGCAAATAAGGATCGACTGATCCCTCTACGTGCGGCGCGGAACAGGATACTGTTTCGCGCCGCATGCTTTTTGGGGGATCCGCCATGCTCAAGACCGTAGTCGCCGCCGCCATCGCCATTGCCTGGGCAGGACAGGCGCAAGCGCAGGACCAGGGCCTCGAACTCGGCGTGCTCGATTGCGCCATCGGCGGCGGCACCGGCTTCATCTTCGGCTCCAGCAAGGATCTGAGTTGCACCTTCACGCCTGCCGACGAGAGCTTCTCGCCGGAGGCCTATTTCGGTGCCGTCAACAAATACGGGCTCGACATCGGCACCACCAAGCAGACGGTCATGCAGTGGCTGGTGCTGACGCCGCTGAAGAACATCTATGCGCCGGGTGCGCTTGCGGGTGACTATGTCGGCGCCAGCGCCGAAGTGACGGCGGCGGTCGGCGCCGGCGCCAATCTCCTGGTCGGCGGTTCCTCGCAGGCCTTCACCCTGCAGCCGCTTAGCCTGCAGACCCAGACCGGCATCAACATCGCCATCGGCGTCAGCCAGTTCCAGCTGCGCAGCACCGAGAACTGATCGGTGAAAAAAGCCGCTTGAACTCAACCGTGGTTGAGGTTTTACAAGCCTGCCCTGCCTGAAACAGCGCGCATGGCCCCGCCGGAAACCCTTGCTGGCTTCTGGCGTCATGCGCCGACATAGAGATATGCAAGGCAGGGTAAAAAGAATGACTGACATCACCAGCAACAAAGTCGACTGGCGGGCATTGTGGGCAAGCGGCGACCTCGCGCGCTTCTGCTTCATCAGCCTCGGCATCCTGCTGCACGCCACCAACGAGACGATGGTGGCTACCGTCATGCCGGCCATGGTCGGCGACCTCGCCGGCGTGCAGTTCGTCGGCTGGTCGCTGGCCGTCTATGAGCTCGGCGCCATCGTCGCCGGTGCTGCCGCCGGGCGCATGGTCAGCTATGTCGCTCTGCGCTCCAACGTCACGGTCGCCGCTTTGCTCTACGCCGCCGGCGCGCTGATCTGCGCCACAGCACCTTCCATGCCGGTGTTTCTCGCCGGCCGCCTGGTAGAGGGTCTCGGCGGCGGCGCGCTGGTGTCGCTGGCCTACGTCTCGGTCCAACGGCTGTTTGACCGCAACATCTGGCCGCAGTTGTTCGGCATCATGTCGGCGATCTGGGGCGTTGCCGCATTCAGCGGCCCAATGCTTGGCGCCATCATGGTCGAGCTGTTGTCCTGGCGCTGGGCTTTCGGCGTCTTCGTGCTGGGCGGCATCGCCATGGCGCTGGCGAGCTTCATCGTGCTGAACACGCCGGAAGCGACAAAGCCGCAAGCCGCTGCCGGCACCTCGCCGCCCTTCCCCTATGCCGCGCTTGGCTGTCTCGCCATCGCCGTCATTTTGATCGCCACCGCCGGCGTCGACGTCGCCCTGCTGCGCTCGTCGCTGCTCTTGGTCCTCGGTCTCGCCGGCCTGGCGCTGTTCGTCTTCGTCGACGCCATGAAACCGCGCTCGCGGCTGTTTCCCTCGCAGCTGTTTTCGTGGCGCTCGCCGGTCGGCAGCGGCATGACCGTGGTCGCCGCCTTTTCGGTGGCGACGGTCTCCTTCTCGATCTACGGGCCGCTGCTTCTCACCACGCTGCACGGCATCCCGATCCTGACCACCGGCTACATCATCGCCGCCGAATCCATCGCCTGGTCGATCCTGTCGATTGCCGTCGCCAATGCGCCGCTGGAGCGTGAGCGGCAGATCATCGTCATCGGCGCGCTGATGATCGCATCCGGCCTCGCCGGTTTCGCATGGTCGATCCCGTCGGGATCGATCCCGCTGATCCTGGTCTGCGCCCTGCTGCAAGGCGGCGGCTTCGGCGTCACCTGGCCTTTCCTCACCCGCATCATCGTCGCCTCGGCTCGCGACGGTGAGCAGACCATCGCGTCGGCCGCAGTGCCGACCATGCAGCGCATCGGCTACGCCGTCGGCGCCGCCGTGGCCGGCATCATCGCCAATGCCAGCGGCTTCTCCGCGGGGCTCAACCGCGACGCCGCGGCCAGCGTCGCCGGCTGGCTGTTCCTCGCCTTCGTGCCGCTCGGCATTGTCGGCTGCCTGGCGGCGTTGAGGATGGCTTTGACGGCAAGCCGGCCACAATTGGCGGCAGGCTGAGACCATCGCCGCGATTGGCCGGTTACCTTCCTGACCGGCCACCAGACTCAAAGGGACGGAAGCACACTGCGGATGTGATTGGCGAACGCCTCCACCGCAGGGGAGCGCTCCGTATCGGCAACGGCAATCAGAATGCCAAGGCGCGGCAGTGGAGGCAGCGGCAGAATATGCAGGTCGGAGGGCACCGCCTCCTGCGCCATGACGCTGATCGCCAGGCCCGACCGCGCCACCGCGATCAAACCCGCAAGGCTGTTGCTGGCGTAGGCTATCTTGTAGCGCAGACCGGCGCGGGCCATGGCATCGCAAGCCGCCTTGTGGTCGACAGTGTTCGACGCCGACAGCGCCAGCGGAACGGTGTCGCCGAACCCATAGAGATCGAGCGCCTGCTTGCTGCCTACCCAGACCAGCCGTTCCGTGCGCACGACGCCTTGTGCATCGTCTGCATCCGAAACCAGCGCGAGATCGATCTGGCGCCCGTTGAGAAGCGTCCGCAATTCGACCGTCGGCGCCGAGACAACCTTGATCTCGACATCGGGATACATCGTCCCGAAACTCTTCAAGAGCGCGGGAAAGAAGGCGCTGAGATAATCTTCCGGACTGCCGAAAATGATCGAGCCGTGCAGGCCTTTTTCGGACAGTGCCGAGATCGCCTCGTCATGGAGTTTGAGAATGCGCTCGGCATAGGCGAGGAAGCGCTCGCCGCTGCCGGTCAACCGCACACCACTGCCGCTGCGATGAAACAGGTTTTGGCCGAGCGCCTCCTCAAGCCGCTGTATCTGCATGGTCACGGCCGACTGCGTGCGGCCGACCTGTATGGCGACCGCGCTCAGCGTTCCCGAATGGGCCGCGCGCACGAAGGTCGCCAGCAGCTTGAGATCGAGCGGAGCCTGCATATCAATTCCGTTGATATCGGAATCCGATTACTATCAATTTTACTGCATCCGCGCCATCGGCTACTTTTTCCTCCTCAACGGTTTGATGGAGCTGCGGCATGTCGAAAAACGCGGATCGCGAATTCTGGGCTGCGGCGCAGAAGCACCTGATACGCTATGGTGGCAGCTTCGAACCGGCCATCATCGAGCGTGCGGCGGGCTCCTTCGTCTACGATGCCGACGACAGGCCGATCCTCGACTTCACCTCCGGCCAGATGAGCGCGCTGCTCGGCCATTCCCACCCCAGGATCGTTTCGGCGGTGACCCGCCAGGTCGAAAAGGTAGCCCACCTCTTCAGCGGCATGCTGTCGCGACCGGTTGTCGAGCTTGCCGAACGGCTGGCGGCACTTGCGCCGGGGCTCGACCGGGTCATGCTGCTTTCGACGGGCGCGGAATCGAATGAAGCCGCGATCCGCATGGCAAAGCTGGTGACCGGCAAGCACGAGGTCGTCGCCTTCTCGAAGAGCTGGCACGGCATGACCGGGGCAGCCGCTTCCGCGACCTACAGCGCAGGCCGCAAGGGCTACGGGCCGGCCGCGGTCGGATCGCTCGCCATCCCCGCCCCCAACAGTTTCCGGCCGCGCTTCAGGAATGCCGACGGCTCGCTGGATTGGCTGACTGAACTCGACGACGCCTTCGATCTCGTCGATAGCCAGTCGACCGGAAGTCTGGCGGCCTTTGTCGCCGAGCCGATCCTGTCCAGCGGCGGCATACTGGAATTGCCACACGGATATCTGGCAGCGCTCAAGCAGAAGTGCCGCGAGCGCGGCATGCTGCTCATCCTCGACGAAGCGCAGACCGGCATCGGCCGCACCGGCGATATGTTCGCCTTCCAAAGGGACGGCGTCACCCCCGACATTCTCACTCTGTCCAAGACCATCGGCGCCGGCCTGCCGCTGTCGGCCGTGATGACGACAGCCGACATCGAAGACGCCGCGCATGAAAAAGGCTTCCTGTTCTACACCACGCATGTCTCCGACCCGCTGCCGGCCGCTGTCGGCCTCGCCGTGCTCGATGTGGTGGAACAGGAAAAACTGGTCGACCGCGCCCGGCATATGGGCGCGAAATTGTTCGACGGGCTGTCGCGGCTGAAGCAGCGGCATGACTGTGTCGGCGACGTGCGTGGTCGCGGCCTGCTGCTCGGCGTCGAGATCGTCAAGGACGGCAAGGAGCCGGACCACCAGCTCGGCGCCGCGATCGCGGCGGAAGCGTTCCGGCGCGGGCTCAGCATGAACATCGTCAAGCTGCCCGGCATGGGCGGCGTCTTCCGCATCGCCCCGCCACTGACCATCTCCGAACAAGAACTGGATCTTGGCTTGCGGATCATCTCGGAGTCGATCGAAGCCGGGCTTGCAGCCAGCGCTCCCGGCATCGCCGCGGAGTGAGCCGGGCGGCCGGGCTGCCGCTCAGACGACGATAGTCTTCAGCCGTTCGGCGATCAGCGCGGCAAGCCGCGCCGCCACCTCGTCCTTGGTCATTTCCGGCCATTCCTCGACGCCTGACTTGGAGACGATGCGCACCTTGTTGCGGTCGCCGCCCATGACGCCGGTGGGACCGACGCCGCTTTCATGCGAGACGTCGTTGGCGACGATGAAATCGGCGCCCTTCTTCTTCAGCTTGGCCTCGGCATTCCGGATCAGATCCTGCGTCTCGGCGGCGAAGCCGACGACCAGTCCCGGCCGCTGCTTGTGATGACCGACGCCTGAGAGAATGTCGGGGTTTTCGACCATCTGCAGCGCCGGCGGCCCCTCGCCCGCCACCTTCTTGATCTTCTCGCCGGCGGCGCCGGCGGTGCGCCAGTCGGCGACCGCCGCGACGAACACAGCGGCATCGGCAGGAAGAAGCGCTTCGACGGCCGCTTTCATTTCAGCCGCGGTCTCGACATGCGTCGTCACAACGCTGGCCGGATCGGCAATGCTGACCGGGCCGGAGACGAGGCGCACATCGGCGCCCAGCCTCGCCAACGCTGCCGCAATCGCATGGCCCTGCTTGCCCGACGAGCGGTTGGCGATGTAGCGCACCGGATCGATCGGCTCATGCGTCGGCCCCGATGTGACGATGATCCTGCGGCCGGAGAGCGGCTTCGGCTTGCTGTCGAGCAGCGCCTCGATCACTGCCACGATCTCCAGCGGTTCGGCCATGCGGCCTTCGCCGGCCTCATTGCTTTCCGCCATCTCGCCTCTGGCCGGGCCGACAAAGGCAATGCCGTCCTTGGCGAGCGTCGCCCGGTTGCGGCGCGTCGCGGCATGCGCCCACATTTTCGGGTTCATCGCCGGCGCCATCAGCACTTTCTTGTCGGTGGCGAGCAGCACGGTCGATGCCAGGTCGTTGGCATGGCCGTTGGCGAGCTTGGCCATCAGATCGGCGGTGGCCGGCGCCACCACCAGAAGGTCGGCCTCGCGCGACAGCCTGATATGGCCGACATCGTGCTCGTCATTGCGGTCGAACAGGTCGGTAAAGACATGGTCGGCCGAAAGCGCGCCGACCGACAGCGTGGTGACGAATTCCTGCGCGGCCGCTGTCATCACCACACGCACCGCGGCACCGCGCTCGCGCAGCCGGCGGATCAGGTCGAGCGCCTTGTAGGCGGCAATGCCGCCGCCGATGATCAGCAGGATGCGCTTGGCCGAGAGGCTGCCACGCGGCTGGGTCTTGCTCACCGCAGCAACGACCGGTGCTGCCGGGCTGCGTGCAACAGCCAACTCCCGCAGCGTTTCTTCGATCCGCTCGATGCGACCGGAGGGGCCAAGCTGGCCCTCGACCGCGGCACGGATCATCACCCGCGCCTGCTCTTCCATCGAGCGGTCATTCTCTGCTGCGAGCTGCCGCAGCAGGTCTTTCACGTCATCGTCGAGATTGCGGATGGTGATGCTGGCCATATGATTGCACTCTGCTCGACACAACCGGAAGCAATGATAGCAATGCGATCAATTGAGGACAAGCTGTCCCAGACGAGCCGCTAGAAAATCCGCCACGCAATATAGACCAGTGTCAGCGCGATCACCCACAGCGCCACCCGGCCGGAGCGGGTGTAGCGGGCTTCGGCCTTGCCGATGGCGCGCGATGTCGCCTCGTCGAAGCGCAGGCCGTGCTCGGCCATCAGATCGATCTCGCGCGACAGCCGCTCGGTGCGGGCGACAAAGTCCGGCGCCTGGCGCGCGAGCGCCAGCAGCGCCTTGGCGCCGTCGCGCGCATCCATGAGCAGGCCGCTCGGACCCAGATTGCCGGCGATCCACTGGCCGACCACCGGCTCGGCCGTCTTCCACATGTTGAAGGCAGGGTCGAGCGTGCGCGCGACGCCTTCGACCACCACCATGGTCTTCTGCAAAAGGATCAGTTCCGGCCGCGTCGCCATGTCGAACAGTTCGGTGACCTCGAACAGCAGCGTCAAAAGCTTGGCCATCGAGATGGTCTCGGCCGGCTGGCCATGGATCGGCTCGCCGATCGCGCGAATCGCCTGGGCGAAGGCCGCGACATTGTGCTGGCGCGGTACATAGCCGGCCTCGAAATGCACCTCGGCGACGCGCAGATAGTCGCGGGTGATGAAGCCGTAGAGGATTTCGGCAAGGAACCGGCGCTCCTTCTTGCCTAGCCGTCCGGCAATGCCAAGATCGACGGCGACGATATCGCCGTTGGCTTCGACGAACAGATTGCCAGGATGCATGTCGGCATGGAAGAAGCCGTCGCGCAGCGTGTGGCGCAGGAACGACTGGATCAGGTTGGTGGCGATCGCCTTGAGATCGTGACCGACCGCCACGAGACCAGCCACGTCGTTCATTTTGACGCCGTCGACCCACTCCATGGTCAGCACGTCGCGGCCGGTGCGTTCCCAGTCGACCGACGGCACGCGAAAACCGGGATCATCCTTGGTGTTTTCGCCGAGCTCCGAAAGCGCTGCCGCCTCGAGCCTGAGATCCATCTCGACCTTGGTGGTCTGCGCCAGCGTCTCGGTCACCTCGACCGGCCGCAGCCGGCGCGATGACGGGATGTACTTTTCCTGCAGCCGGGCGGCGAGAAAATAGCTTTCGAGATCCTGGAAGAAGCGGCGGCGCACGCCAGGCCGGATCACCTTCACCGCCACCTTGGTATCGACGCCATCATGGATGGCTTGCGCCGGATGAACCTGGGCGATGGAGGCGGCTGCGACGGGATCGCCGAACGCGGTATAGAGCTCGCCGATCTTGCGCCCGAGCGAACCCTCTATCGCCGCCACTGCTTCCGCCTGCGGGAAGGTGTGCATCTTATCCTGCAGCATGGCGAGGTCGAGCGCCATGTCGTTGCCGACGACATCGGGCCGCGTCGCCAGGAACTGACCGAGCTTGACGTAGGAAGGCCCGAGCCGGACCACCGCCTTGGCCAGCCGGTCGCTGCGCTCGTAGGCGAGCGCGCGGCGGCGGGTGAACAGCCTGGCCATGCGCCAGCCGAATTTCGGCAGGCCGGTGAGTTCGTCACCCGGAAGTGCCGCGATCACGCCCTCGCGGACCAGCACCCAGCCGGCCCGTGCGAGCCGAAAGGCGGCGCCGACGCTGCTCATGCCCAAGCCCGCTTCAAATTGGCCTGCTGCAATTCGGCCTGCTGCAAACTGTCCTGCCTCAAAGCTTCCAGCCTGAATGCAGGGCGGCAATGCCGCCGGAATAATTGCGGAACGAGACCCGCTCGAAGCCGGCGCGGGTGATCATCGAAGCAAAGTTCTGCTGGTTGGGAAATTTGCGGATCGACTCGACCAGATAGGAGTAGGGTTCGCCGTCGCCGGTGACCATCTTGCCGATCTGCGGGATGGCGTTGAACGACCAGGCTTCATAGACCTTGTCGAGCAGCGGCATCTCGACCTCGGAAAATTCCAGGCACAGAAACCGCCCGCCGGGCTTCAGCACGCGGAAGGCTTCCGTCAGCGCGACATCAATGCGCGGCACGTTTCGGATGCCGAAAGCGATGGTGTAGGCGTCGAAGGTAGCGTCCGCAAAAGGCAGTTCTTCGGCATTGGCCTCGACGAAATCGGTGCTTCCGGAGAGGCCCTTCTTCTCAGCCCGGTCGCGGCCGACGCTGAGCATCGAGCCATTGATGTCGAGCACCGTGGAATGCGCATTGCCGTGGCTGGCATCGACGATGCGGAAGGCGATGTCGCCGGTGCCGCCGGCGACGTCGAGCACTTTCCAGCCCGGACGTTTCGGCGGATTGAGCCATGTCACCATGGCGTCCTTCCACAGCCGGTGCAATCCGGCCGACATCAGGTCGTTCATCAGGTCGTAGCGGTTCGCCACCTTGTGGAAAACGTCGTTGACCAGGGGCTGCTTGTCGCCTGGCCCTACGCTCTTGAAACCATAGGAGGTTTCCATGCCGCCCGCGGCTGTGGTTCTCTCAACTGACATTATTTTGATCCGTCATAAAACCGGCGGGACCATAGCCGATCGATGGTGCGGGCGCTATTGTTTAAGGCGCGGTGTTCAGCCGCGCTTCCAGGTGGCGGGTTTGTGAAGACCTGGACTGACCGACGGGATGTTTGAATGCCTTTGAAAGCAGAACTGCACTGCCATATTGAAGGGGCAGCGGCGCCCGAGCTCGTCATTCGCCAGGCGCAGAAATATGGCAAGGACACCTCGCCCTATATCCAGAACGGTTCCTTCGTCTGGCACGATTTCACTTCGTTCCTCGCCGCCTACGATTTTTCCGCCGATCTGTTCCGCACCGAGGAGGACTATGCCCGTCTCGCCGACCATTATCTGACCAGCCTTGCCCGTGACGGCGCCATCTATTCCGAGGTCTTCACCTCGCCCGACCATGCTGTCAGGGCCGGGCTGTCGCCCAAGGCTTATACCGACGCGCTCGGCGAAGGCATGCTGCGCGCGAAGGCCAAGACCGGCATTGAGGGCCGCATGATCGTCACCGGCGTGCGTCATGTCGGCGTCGAATCGATCGAGCAGGCGGCGCGCTTCGCGGCGCGCTGCGGAAATCCGCTGGTCACCGGCTTCGGCGTCGCCGGCGACGAGCGCATGGGCGAGATGGAGGATTATGTCCGTGCTTTCGAGATCGCCCGCGAAGCCGGCCTCGGCATCACCATCCATGCCGGCGAACTGACCGGCTGGGAGACGGTGCAGGCAGCCCTCGACCACATCCGCCCGTCGCGCATCGGCCACGGTGTGCGCGCCATCGAAAACCCCGATCTGGTGCGGCGCATCGCCGACGAGGGCATCGTGCTCGAGTGCTGCCCCGGCTCCAACATCGCCCTCAAGGTCTACGAGACTTTCGCCGATCATCCCTTCCCCGCTTTGCAGGCTGCCGGCTGCAAGGTGACGCTGAACTCCGACGATCCGCCCTATTTCTGGACCTCGCTGAAGCGCGAATACGACATTGCCGCCGAGCATTTCGCCATGAACGAAAAGGCGCTGACCGCCGTCACCAAAACGGCGATCGAGGCGGCTTTCGTCGACAGGAAGACCAAGACTGCGCTCCTGGCACGTCTGAACAGCGCCACGCGCTGACCGCTTCCCGACGATTTCCCGCGACAAAACTGTGGCCGGTCACGCCCAAGCGGTTCCTTGGCCGGCGCATTGTCGCTAGGGTCTTTCCCAAGCAGCGAAAAATTCAGGAGCAACCCATGCAGGGCGTCACCGTCGTCGACCACCCGCTTGTCCAGCACAAGCTGACCATCATGCGCAAGAAGGAGACGTCGACCGCCGGGTTCCGGCGGCTGCTGCGCGAGATCTCGCTGCTGCTCGGCTATGAGGTCACCCGCAACCTCGAACTGACGACGACCACGATCGAGACGCCGATCGAGACCATGGAGGCGCCGACGCTGGAGGGCAAGAAGCTGGTCTTCGCCTCGGTGCTGCGCGCCGGCAACGGCCTGCTCGAAGGCCTGCTCGACCTGGTGCCGGCGGCGCGCGTCGCCCATATCGGCCTCTACCGCGACCACGAGACGCTGGAGGCGGTGGAATATTTCTTCAAGGCGCCGAGCGATCTTGCCGACCGGCTGGTGATCGTCGTCGATCCGATGCTGGCGACCGCCAATTCGGCGATCGCGGCCATCGACAAGCTGAAGGGGCGCGGCGCCACCAACATCCGCTTCCTCTGCCTGCTGGCGGCGCCCGAAGGCATTGAGCGCTTCACCAAGGCGCATCCCGATGTACCGGTCTTCACCGCCTCCATCGACCGCCAGCTCAACGAGAAGGGCTACATCATGCCCGGCCTCGGCGATGCCGGCGACCGCATGTACGGGACCAAATGACGGCGGCTGGCAAAGCCGGCTGACATTCCGTCGTTTACCGCCCGTTTACGCAAAGCCTCGGTTTCGGGCCGGCGTTAAAGCGGCAAACACCATGTGCGGACAAGAATGGGCCTTCACGAAGGTCCATTCATGCTGCGCAAGCTTCTCATTCTGGGCGTGTTCGCGGGAACATCGGCATCGATCCCGATCGTCTACCAGTCGAATCCGCAAATACTGGACAGTCTGCTGAAGTCGACGGTTGCCAGCAAGCCGGCCGCCGAACCGCCGCCTGAGCTGAACCTCGCTTCGGTTCCCGACAAGCCGGCCGCACCGCTGCCCACCGGCCGCAAGGTATTGGTGGCGGCTGACGAGCGCGGCCATTTCACCTCCGCCTTCAAGCTCAACGGCCGCCAGGTCGACGGCATGATCGACACCGGCGCCACGCTGGTCGCCATCAACACCTCGACGGCGCGGCGCATCGGCATCTCGCTCAACCCGTCGGATTTCAGCCATCAGGTCAACACCGCCAACGGCGCGATCAGGGCAGCCGTGGTCAACATCGATCGCCTGCAGATCGGCAAGATCAGCGTCGACAACATCCAGGCGGTGGTGCTCGACGACAGGGCGCTGCAGACCAACCTGATCGGCATGAGCTTTTTGCAGCGGCTGGCAAAATACCAGGTCGAAAACGGCACCTTGCTGCTCGTGCAGTAGGCTACTTCCACTAACCGCGCGCCAGCACCCGGCGGATGACAGTCTTGTCGGCGGCCGGCTTGGAGGCGCCGACCGTATAGGCCGAAAGCACGGCGGCCGCGGCTGCCTCGGCCTCCGCATGCGTGCGGGCATGGACCAGCGCCAGCGCATCGCCGGCCCGCACCTCGGCGCCGATCGGCAGCAGCCTTGTGATCCCGACCGCATGGTCGATCTTGTCGTCCGGCCGCGTCCGCCCGCCGCCGAGCCCGACCACGGCAAGGCCGATATCGCGGGTGGCGATCCCGCTGACAAAGCCATTCCCGGTCGCCTTGACCGCAAACTCTACCGCCGCCTTGGGCAGGTATTTCTCCGGCTTCTCGACAAAATCGGCGGGGCCGCCAAGGGCGGCCACCATGCGGGCGAAAATGGCCGCCGCGCGACCGCCGGCAAGCGTCTCGGCGGCCCGCCTGAGACCATCTTGCTGCGACGAAACCAGCCCCGCCGATTGCAGCATCTCGGCCGCCAGCGCGAGCGTCACATCCTCCAGCCGCTTGTCGCGGAACCGTCCGGTGAGGAAGTCGACGGCATTGCGCACCTCGACCGCATTGCCGGCCGCCGATGCCAACGGCTCGTTCATGCCGGTAACCAGCGCCGAGGCCTTCAGGCCGGCGCCATTGGCGACCTCAACCAGACTGTTGGCCAGTGCGGTTGCGTCGCGCGACTTCTCCATGAAGGCGCCATTGCCGACCTTGACGTCGAGCACCAGCGAACCCAGGCCGGCAGCCAGCTTCTTCGACAGGATCGAGGCGGTGATCAGCGGCACCGATTCCACTGTGCCGGTGACATCGCGGATGGCATAGAGCCGGCGGTCGGCAGGCGCCAGATCGGCGGTCTGGCCGATGATGGCGCAGCCGGTCTCCAGCACCGTCTTGCGAAAGCGCGCCACATCTGGCTGGCTGATATAGCCAGGGATGGCATCCATCTTGTCCAGCGTGCCGCCGGTATGGCCGAGGCCCCGACCCGAGATCATCGGCACATAGGCGCCGCAGGCGGCGACGATCGGCGCCAGCATCAGCGAGACATTGTCGCCGACGCCACCCGTCGAATGCTTGTCGGTGACCGGACCCGGCAGGTCCGACCAGTCGAGCACGTCGCCGGAATCGCGCATCGCCAGTGTCAGCGCCACCGCCTCGTCGCGGCTCATGCCGTTGAAGAACACCGCCATGGCGAACGCGCCGACCTGACCGTCCGTGACGCTGCCCGAGGTTACGCCGGCGACGAAGGCCGCAATCTCCTGCGCCGACAGTTTCTGGCCGTCGCGCTTGCGGCGGATGATTTCCTGCGGAAGCATCAGGCGTCGTCGCCCTTTGGCTCCGGCAACCCGTCCTGGAACACATGCGCAAGGATTGTCGCCAGCCGCGCGCCGCCGATCGGCGCCATATCCTTGGTCTCCTGGTGCGACAGCTCCGCCCCGGTCATACCTGCGGCAAGGTTGGTGATTACCGAACAGGCGGCAACGCGCAGGCCGAGGAAGCGGGCGAGAATGACCTCCGGCACGGTCGACATGCCCACCGCATTGGCGCCCATGATGCGGGCCATGCGGATTTCTGCCGGCGTCTCGAAGCACGGGCCGGAAAACCACATATAGACGCCCTGGTGCAGCCTGGTTCCGGTGGCTTTTGCGGCGCGTTCGATCGCTGCGCGCAAGCCGATGTCATAGGCTTCGGTCAGGCCGACGAAGCGTCGGTCGCTGGGCTCGCCGATCAGCGGGTTGGAGCCGGAGAAATTGATGTGGTCGGTGATCATCATCACCGATCCCGGCGGCATATCGGGATCGACCGAGCCGGCGGCATTGGTGAGGATCAGCTTGGTGATGCCGATGCCGGCAAGCACTTCCAGTGCCGGCCGCATCGCCGCGGCAACGCCGTGCTCGTAATAGTGGGCGCGGCCCGACAGCATCAGCACCGGCGTGCCGGCAAACAGCCCCGCCACCACCTCGCCGGCGTGGCCGGTGACCCCGCTGCGGGGGAAACCCGGCAGGTCGGCATAGGAGACGCGCACGGCATTTTTGATCTGGTCGACAAGCCCGCCAAGGCCCGACCCCAGCACCATGGCGGTGGTCGGCGCCAACCCGTCCAGCCGCTCAACGAGATGGTCCAGAGCTTCTTTCATGTCAGCCAATCTTCATTTCAAAATGTCGCCGCGGAATCCGTAGGGCAGCATGTCGCCCATGGTCACGGTCTCGACCACGCCGCCGTTGTCGCAGAGGTAGAGTTTCGTATCCGGCCGGCAGAACTCCGCCAGCCTCTGCCGGCAGCCGCCGCAGGGCGAGCACTTGGCCATGCGCGAGGCAATGACGGCGATCTCCACGATCTTGCCGCCACCGCCCATGATGTAGTGGCCGAGCGCTGTGGTCTCGGCGCACCAGCCTTCCGGATAGGAGGCGACCTCGATGTTGGCGCCGGTGAAGACACGGCCGTCCTCGGTGCGCAACGCCGCACCCACCGGAAACTTCGAATAGGGCGCGTAAGCCTTGCCCATGGCTTCCTGCGCGGCTTCGAACAGATCATGCGACATTCAGACGTTCTCTCCGACGATCATGGTCAAAACCCGGCGCTTTGCGTTTTCCTGGCGCCTTTCAAGCACCGAGCCGCACGTTCGGCTCAGCAGCCCCAGACTAGCGTGACCGGATCACCGTTCCTTGACATAGGGCACGCCGCCGGCGCGTGGCGGGATCGCCTTGCCGATGAAGCCGGCAAGCAGGATCACGGTCAGCACATAGGGCAGCGCCTGCATGAACTGCACCGGCACCTTGCCGATGAGCGGCAGCGGCGAGCCCTGCAGCCGGATCGCCGCCGCGTCGAGGAAGCCGAACAGAAGGCAGGCGAACATGGCGTTGACCGGCCGCCATTTGGCAAAGATCAGCGCCGCCAGCGCGATATAGCCCTTGCCTGCCGTCATGTCCTTCACGAAGCCGCCATTCTGCACCATCGACAGATAGGCGCCGGCGATGCCGGTCAGCACGCCGGTGCAGATCAGCGCCCGGTAGCGCAGCCAGGCGACCGAAATGCCGGCGGTGTCGACGGCGGCCGGGTTCTCGCCGACGGCGCGCAGCCTGAGGCCGAAGCGGGTGCGAAACAGCACCCACCAGGTGAACGGCACCATGGCGAAAGCGAGATAGACCAGGATCGAGTGGCCGGACAGAAGCTCGGAATAGATCGGTCCGATGACCGGCACATCGTGGATCGCGGCGGCACCAGGCAGAGTGATGGCCTCAAAGCGCTCGCCCGGCTGCAGCGCCGGCGTGCGCCCGCCCTGCTGGAACCAGGCCTGGCCCAGAATGATGGTCGAGCCGGCGGCGACGAAGTTGATCGCCACGCCGGAGACGATCTGGTTGCCGCGATGAGTGATCGAGGCAAAGCCGTGCACCAGGGCAAAGGCGACCGACATCACGATCGCCATGCCGAGACCGAGGAAGGCCGAATGGAAGACCGAGGCCGCGGCCGCACCGGCAAAGGCGCCGACCAGCATCTTGCCTTCCAGCCCGATGTCGAAGACGCCGGCGCGCTCGGAATAGAGACCGGCGAGGCAAGCGAGCAGCAGCGGCACCGACAGGCGTATGGTCGAGTCGAGGATCTGCACGATGGCGATGAACACATCCATCTCAGGCGCCCTTCCCTTTGACCGCTTCAATGCCGACCGACCTTGGACTGAACGAGGCGAACAGCGCCTGGACGTAGGGCCGGAACATGTGCTCCAGCGCCCCGGCAAACAGGATGACGAGGCCCTGGATGATGACGATCATGTCGCGGGAAATCGCCGGCATCTCGAAGGCAAGTTCGGCGCCGCCCTGGTAGAGCATGCCAAACAGGATCGCCGCCAGTACGATGCCGACCGGATGCAGCCGGCCCATCAGCGCCACGGCGATGCCGACGAAACCGGCGCCGGAGACGAAATCGATCGCCACATTGTGCTGGTCGCCCATCACCGGGTTCAGTGTCATCATGCCGGCCAACGCGCCCGAGATCATCATCGCGATGATGATGATGCGGGTCTCCGAAATGCCGGCATAGCGCGCCGCTTTCGGGCTGTGGCCATAGGTGCGCATCTCATAACCGAGTTTGGTGCGCCAGATCAGCAGCCAGACCAGGAAGGCCATGACCAGCGCCAGCAGGAAGCAGATGTTGAACGGCGCCGAGCGGATCTTGGCGCCGAACAGTTCGATGATCCAGTTGAGCTTGGGCAGTTCGGCCCCGGCGAGGAAGTTGCGCGTCTGCGGCGCCTGCGAAGCCGCCGGCTTCAACGGCCCGACCAGCAGATAGACCATGATCGACGCGGCGATGAAGTTGAACATGATGGTGGTGATGACGATGTGCGAGCCGCGCTTGGCCTGCAGATAGGCCGGGATCAGCGCCCACAACGCACCGACCGCGGCCCCGGCGGCGATCGCCAGCGGGAACGTCAGCCACCAAGGCAACACGCTGTCGAAGGCGAGACAGACCACGCCCACGCCGAGGCCGGCAATATAGGCTTGGCCCTCGGTGCCGATGTTGAACAGGCCGCAATGCGCGGCCACCGCCACCGACAGGCCGGTGAAGATGAAGGTGGTGGCGTAGAACAGGGTGAAGGCGATTCCGGTTCCCTTGCCGAAGGCGCCTTCTACCAGGATGACGGCGGCGCGGAACGGGTTCTCGCCGACCAGCATGACGACGAAACCGGCAACGATGAAGGCCACCGATAGATTGATCAGCGGGATCAGCCCATAATCGGCCCAGGCAGGCAATTTGGCGTAAGGCGTGCTCATTCTGCCGCCTCCTGGCGCTCGACGCCGGCCATCAGCAGGCCAAGCTCGCCTTCAGTCGCCTCGGGGCCGCGCTCGCCGACGATGCGGCCGGCAAACATCACCAGGATGCGGTCGGACAGTGAACGGATCTCGTCGAGTTCGACCGACACCACCAGCACCGCCTTGCCCTGGTCGCGCATGGCGATCAGCCGCTTGTGGATGAATTCGATGGCGCCGACATCGACGCCGCGCGTCGGCTGACCGACGATGAGGACACCGGGGTCCTGTTCCATTTCCCGCGCCAGCACGATCTTCTGCTGGTTGCCGCCGGAGAAATTCGCCGTCTTCAGGCGCGGATTGCCGGGCCGAATGTCGTATTTCTCGATCTTGTCCTTGGCGTCGGCCATGATCGCATCGATGTTGAGGAACGGCCCTTTGAGATAGCGCGGGTCGTCATGATAGCCGAGGATCGAATTCTCGTTCTCCTCGAAGGCCAGCACCAGCCCGACATGGTGGCGGTCCTCCGGCACATGGGCCAAGCCCCGGTCGCGCAACTCGCCGGGGTCGGCCTTGCCGGTGAGGTCGATCGGCTTGCCGTCGAGCATGACCGAACCGGAGACGGCATGCCTTATGCCGGATATCGCCTCCAGCAGTTCGGACTGGCCATTGCCGGCAACACCGGCAATGCCGACGATCTCGCCGGCTTTGATATCGAAGGAGATGTCGTCGACCATGGTGACGCCACGGGAATCCTTCACCGTCAGGTTCTTGACCGCGAGCTTGACGGCGCCGGCTTCCGCCTCGCCCTTTTCGACGCGCAGCAGCACGCGCCGGCCGACCATCAGCTCGGCGAGTTCCCCCACCGTCGTCTTGCTGGTCTCGCGCGTCGCCACCATCGTACCCTGGCGCATGACCGAGACATTGTCGGTGATGGCCATGATCTCGCGCAGCTTGTGGGTGATCAGCACCACCGTTTTTCCCTGGTCCTTCAACTGCTTGAGGATGCGGAACAGATGGTCGGCCTCGGCCGGCGTCAACACGCCCGTCGGCTCGTCGAGGATCAGGATTTCGGCGCCGCGATAAAGCGCCTTGAGGATTTCGACACGCTGCTGCAGGCCGACCGGCAATTCCTCGATGATGGCATCGGGATCGACTTCCAGCCCGTATTCGCGTTCGAGGCGCTCCAGTTCGGAGCGCGCCTTGGCGATGCTCTTTTTCAGCAGCGCATCGCTTTCGGCGCCGAGGATGATGTTTTCCAGCACGGTGAAATTGTCGACCAGCATGAAGTGCTGGTGCACCATGCCGATGCCGAGCGCGATGGCGTCATTGGAGGTCTTGATCGACGCCGGCTTGCCGCCGACGCGGATCTCGCCGCTGTCGGCCTGGTAGAAGCCGTAGAGGATCGACATCAGCGTCGACTTGCCGGCGCCGTTCTCGCCGACAATGCCGTGGATGGTGCCGCGCGCGATCTCCAGGTTGATGTCGCGATTGGCGCGCACGGCGCCAAAACTCTTGTTGATGCCGATCAGCTCGATTGCGGCTTGCGCCATGCAGCCTGTCCCACTCTTATTTTTTTATCGCTTGGTCAAAACGCCTAGCATGATGCCCCACCCGTGCCAATTGGCGGCGCAGGCACACTCTCGACAAATCCCTGTACGATTGTCAATTTCGAACGTGACCTGAGACCTTCACATTCACTAATATACAAAGCTCAATGCCGCAGCATTGTGCAGCTGCATGCGCCAGGACCGAAGGATTTTCTCGATGATCATGCCTGCCGACCGGCTGACGACGCTGGAAATCCGCGCCACTGAACAGGAAAGGACCATTGAAGAACTGTCCGGCCAGATTGCCGAGCAATGGAAGGTGATCGAACGCATGCAGCGCAAGCTCGAGGCGCTGGCCGAGCGTTTCCTGGCGCTGGAAGAGCAGTCGGCGCCCGATGTGCCGGTGACCAAACCGCCGCACTGGTAGCAAGGAGAGGCTGATGGCCAGTGAGAGCGATCGCGTTGCCCGTGCCGGCGACTATGTGCTTGGCCTGATGAACGACCGCGACCGGGAACGCGCCGAGCGCGACCTCGAGATCGACCCCGCCTTCCGCGACACGGTGATGCGGCTGGCCGAGCGCATGCATGTCTTCGACCGCGCGGAGCCATCGGGCGATCGTGATCGCTGGCGGCTGATCTCGCAGCGCATCGCCGAAATGCCGCAAATGCGTGTGGTCGGCCATGACGAGGCAAAGCCGACGCCGGTGATCAACAGGCTGGAGCGTCGCCCCTACGGCGTCGGCGTGCATTCGCTTGGCGGTCGACGAGGCGCCGTCATCGCTATCGTTCTGATCGTGGTCTTTGCGTTGGGATATCTCGTGGGCTTGTTGTCGGCGGGCAGCGCGCTTTTGCCGTGACCTGCGAGCCAATCGGATACGGCGCTCCCCCTCTCCGTCTCGGCTTCGCCGAGCCACCTCTCCCCCACTTTGTGGGGGCGAGGAATCCAGGCTCTCCGAGGCCGCGACCTCCGAGATTAGCGTTTCCTCGCCCCCATGAAATGGGGGAGAGGTGGCTCGGGCGAAGCCCGAGACGGAGAGGGGGCTGGCGCCAACCCGAGGCGATTACCCTGCTCCAAAAACAAAACCGCCGGGCTTTCACCCGGCGGTTCAAAACCTTAATCCTTGCCGATCAATACGGGCAGGCGTTGTCGGCGGTGTAGTCGTGGACCTGGATCGTGCCGGCGATGATGTCGGCCTTGGCCTTTTCGACCGCCGCCTTCATCTCGTCGGTGACCAGCGCCTTGTTGTTGTCGTCCATGGCGTAGTCGACGCCGCCTTCCTTGAGGCCGAGATTTTGCAGGCCGCCTTTGAAGGTGCCGTTCTTGCCGTCCATGAAGGCGGTGTAGACGGCCACGTCGACGCGCTTCAGCATCGAGGTCAGCACCTTGCCGGGCTGCAGGCCGTTCTGGTTGGAATCGACGCCGATGCCGAGCTTGCCGGCATCCGCCGCCGCCTGCAGCACGCCGACGCCGGTGCCGCCGGCCGCGGCATAGACCACGTCGGAGCCCTGGTCGATCTGCGTCTTGGCGATCTCGCCGCCCTTGGCCGGATCGTTCCACGCCGCCGGCGTGTCACCGGTCATGTTCTGGATGACGTCGGTCGCACCGGCAGACTTGGCGCCGCCGACATAGCCGCATTCGAACTTGCGGATCAGCGGAATGTCCATGCCGCCGATGAAGGAGACCTTCTTCGTCTTCGAGGCCATCGCCGCCAGGATGCCGACGAGATAGGAGCCTTCGTTTTCCTTGAAGACAAGCGAACGGACATTGGGCATATCGACGGCATCGTCGATGATGGCGAAGTTGAGGTCGGGATATTCCTTCGCGACCACCTTCAGCGCATCCTCCCAGGCAAAGCCGGCCATGACGATCGGGTTGCGGCCGTCTTCAGCGAAGCGGCGCAGCGCCTGCTCGCGCTGCGAGGCGTTGGACACTTCGAACTCGACATAGGCGGTGCCGGTTTCGGTCTTGAACTTTTCGGCGCCGTGATAGGCAGCCTCGTTGAAGGATTTGTCGAACTTGCCGCCAAGATCGTAGAGGATGGCCGGCTGGACATCCGCGGCGAAAGCCGGAAGAACCATTGCGGTTGCGGCCAGGAGGCCGAGAACGATACGTTTCATGTGATCCACACCCTGTCGGTTATTCTTTTCCGTTACGCGCCGCCCGCCTGCCCGGTTCTCCGGCAGGCATGCGACATCAGCCAGGAGCGTACTCCCCTCCCGCTCCGGGCAATCTGGCACGGCCCGAAACAAAATTCACGCGGAATTTTGACCTTTTGGAAAAGCATGCCCAAGGCGGTGACAGCCGTGGGCGGGAGCCGCCTTGTCGTCGCAAGTCCGCCGGGAACAATCCGTCAGCCCGGCGCGAATTCTCCGCCTCGCCGGCGGCGCCGGTAGCCAATCGCGTAGAGCAGCAAGGCAAGTACTGCGAACACGGCGAAGCCCGGCTGGGCCAGTACCCAGGCGATGCCGCCGTCCCAGACCATCGGATTGGCCTTGGCGCGCACGAAGGTCTCGAAGGCCGCGCGGGTGTCGGGCGACACCGCCAGCCAGCTCGAATTGAGCGGCGTCATGACCAGCGCGGAGGCTGCCACCGAGCGCGTCGCGTCGAGCACCGCCATGATGACGGCGACCGAAAGGGCGACCATGGCCGCGAGGCGAAACAAAAAACGCAACATCGAAATCTTCCTCCGGTCCTCAAGCTCCTCCCGAGGACCTTCCGGTCAAGACGAGGAATAGAATGCGTAGGCCCGGCGCGCAATCGGCCTGCGCGAATTTGAAGCCCCCGTCCGCCTATATGGTCGCCTTTCGGCTGCGCCGATGGACGAGCCAGACGGCAAGGATGCCGCCGGCAATCGCGCCGACCACCAGCCCGGCAAGGCCGATGAACAGGGCGAAATAGCCGCAGCCGCCCTCGAAACAGCTGATGTCGGTGACTTCGGCGATGACAGCACCCAGCCCGAAGCCGGCGACGGCGCCGACGACCGCGCCGAGGATGATGCCGAGCAGGGCTGCGGCAATCGAGGCGAAGGCTGACGGCGCTTGCGCTTGCGGTCTGGTATAGACAGCCGCGGGTCCCGCATCGCGACGCAGCAGGTAGATGCAGAACAGGCCGATGCCGATTTCGGCCGCAGTGATGGCCAGGCTTCTGGCGGAGAAGACGAACTCCGGCACAGCCAGCACATAGACCTGCCTTGCCAGCAGAAAGACGATGACGGCGATCTGCCAGAAGGTGAAATGGCGCGGGAAGTGCGCCGAACGGCCGAAGGCGAGGCCGAGCAGATAGAGCCCCCACAGGATGGTGATGATGTCGAAGGCCAGCGCGCCAAGGACGAAATAGAAGACCGTGTCCGGCAGGCCGGAACTGCCCACCAGCCACCAGGCCGAGACCAGCCCATAGGCCGACAACGCCATGACGAAGAGGAGCCAGACCACCGGGATGAAGGACAGGTCCGAACGCCTGGGCGGCAACCCGCCTGGGATGCCTCCGGCTGGCGTTCCGCTGGCCGGCTGTTCGTTGCTCGATGTCATGTCGGACAATGCCCCCCGCAAAGCCTCTGCCTCACTCGACAGCTGGCCAGGCGCGAAGTCAAGCGCGGCCGGCCCTGCCGCCACGCCTGTGCACACCATTCGCAGCCGAGGCGCCCCTTGAAGCGGAGGCGTTGGCGGCCCGAGGAAACGATGCATGGCCGGCAAAGCGAATAGACTGCCGTTATGGCTTGGCATTCGCCGCCGGATCGACTAGATGAGCCCCGCGCCTGTTTGATTGACGGGCGCCGGGAAGGGCATCCGCTGGTTGGCGGCGCCCCTGACGCGGGTCCCCCCGCACTTCCCAAAGGGATGCATCTCCCCAACCCGCGCGGCACAACCGGCCGTCGCGCTATGCACAAGACGGAGAGGTGGCCGAGTGGTTGAAGGCGCACGCCTGGAAAGTGTGTTTACGGGAGACCGTAACGCGGGTTCGAATCCCGCTCTCTCCGCCAATGATATTGATTTTATTACGTTTTTTGACGTTTTTCTCCCGATGCCATAACCCAGCCCAAGCGGCTAAACCTTCATGTTATCCGTAGCGCCTTCGTTGAGCGCACTAATACCCTCGCACAATTGAGAAACGGCGCCGCCGTTGGTAGTTTCCAGATGTCGGCCATCTACTCCTCTCAAGCGATGGCGGCCAAGCTTCCCCCGAGCTTGAAATCAACCGGCTGCCTCACTCCCCCAGGCAGCGGGTTTTATGGAACAAATAGAGACACAACAAAAAGCCCGCCCAAGCGGCTCGTCGGAACCTGCCGACTGCGAGAGGGTTGAGTCTCGTGGCGGCGGAGCATTTGTTTGTCCCTCAACAGCGATGTCGGGCCTCGTAACCCTAATTCGCCGTCACGCCTCATCATTCCCAAATCACCATTCCGTATGGATCATTCCGCCTTCTCCGCGTTGAGCAAACCCATCACGGGATGATTCATCATGGGCGACCATCTCGCAAGGATTGGCGCGACACAGTCAGCGCCCTTGCCATTGAACTCCGCGGCAAGCTCGCTACCAGCTGGTGACTGGAATTGGGATTCCTGTCGGCCGCGCGCTGGCGAGCTGAAGGCTTCTGCGACACGCCCTGCCAGACCATGACGT
This sequence comes from Mesorhizobium sp. P2_E7, assembly GCF_056403855.1. Lineage (NCBI taxonomy): Bacteria > Pseudomonadati > Pseudomonadota > Alphaproteobacteria > Hyphomicrobiales > Phyllobacteriaceae > Mesorhizobium > Mesorhizobium sp. P2_E7. The sequence continues at coordinate 3,122,021 of NZ_JBFUER010000001.1, forward strand.
GAAGGAAAGTCTCAGGTATGCCTTGAGGCGGCCTCTATCCCGCCCTGCCGGCGCTCTATAGGCTTCTCCAGCTTTGGCGCCGACCATCTTCCCTTTGCTGAGATCGTCAAGCGCACCATTGCGGGAAGCGAAGCTTGCCAGTGGTTTCGCATCCTCCCGGAACATCTCGGTGACAGCGACGTTCGTTTGGATGGCTATAGTTACCGGAGTCGCGGCTGACCTGGTGGTTCTATTTGTCGTGCTGCTGTCAGTTCGAGACCTTCAAAGCGCGCCCAGCTATTATTGGCTCTATCGCCGGCTGCGCAAAGGCTCCTAGCGCCCCCGGCGATTTTTTGGGTGGCGAAACGTGAGGCGAGATTGCGTAAGGGAGGTCGGCATGTTTTCCCTGTTACATGCGCTTCATGTCCTGCCGCAAAACGAGGCGATGGGCTATTGCCGATGCTGTTGACCATATCGGGGTGGCTGCATGAACAGCCGGTTTGGGCCGGTCGGACAACGCCGTTGCTTGGAGCCTACGCCTTTGCTTCGTTCAACGAGGCGTCGTGCGCCTGCTGCTCGCGCTCCCATCTTTCGTCCTCGTCAGCTTCCTCTTTATCCAGTTCCTGCCGTCGCTGCCTGATGGAGTTCATGGCGCTCTCATGGCGGCTACGAGCCCGTTCGAAAACGGCGTTGGCTTTGGCAATCACTCGTTCGCGTCGCCTTTTCTCACGTTCGCGCTCGCCTTCGGCTCTTGCGCGATCAAGGGCCTCACGTTTTCTTTTCTTTTCGAGAGCCGCAGCGCTCCGCTCCGCTTTCTCTGCTGATTTGGTGCCGGCCTTCTCGCTAGCGCGCGGGCCTTGCACACGATCCTGCGGAGCCTGCTGACCCGCGTCGGGTGCTGTCGGAAGCGCAGCCTTTTCAGTGAAGTTCTCGCGCGATCCGACCGGTCGCCGCAACACCACGCCCGGCTTGGCTGTCGCTGCTTCAGCCACCTTGGGGTCTTCCGTCTGTTTCGCGAATCCGCGTTTGAAGATGTCGGGGTCCGATCCCCATGCTTCTGCGGCAGCCTTCATCGATGGTGCGGCGACGGCAAGGTCGAAGAAGCCGATAGAGGTTTGATACACTTTGAGTTTCTTAGCCATCCGATAGAGACACTTACATGCTTAACCTCTTGGATCGAGCTGTAGATGGAGCTTTGCTCTTGGGAGTAAAGAGCGGATTCTTGCCTTGCCCAGGTGCCGTCACGAGGGCGCTATCACATCTTGCCCTTCTCGAATGCAGGCCTCCAATGGTGGTTCCGCACTTCTAGACGGGATAGGCTGCGGAAACGGCCAGAGCCCTACTCGGCCCTATGCGCCTAGACAGTTGGCTTGGTGCGCGGGTCACAAGGCTAATAAGCCTTCTCTAGCGGCGCATGATTGGCGCGTTTGGTCGCGCTCCGCGGCCTTGCGCGACCGCACCATGCTCGACGCCGCTGTCCCGCTTATAGTTGCATGCTGTGGAACCACGAACATTGGCCAGCGCCAAGCCACCCCTGAGCGATTTTGAAAGCCCGCGCTCTTTCGGGAGTAGCGCGGGCCGATCGGAGGCCCGATCTTCGGCAGGCGATGGAGGGCACCACCCGCCGCATGCCTCAACATTTAGCGACAACTAATGTTCCTTCAGGCCACAATCTCGCACCGGAACCTAGCCGGGCTGCCGACGTTTCAACTGTATGTACAACCAAGGAGGCCAAGGCCATGGATTGGAACCGCGTTGAAGGTAACTGGAAGCAAGTTAAGGGCAAGGTTAAGGAACAGTGGGGCAAACTGACCGACGACGATTTGGACCGCATCGCCGGCAAGCGCGACCAACTCGAAGGCAAGATTCAGGAGAGATACGGCATCGAGAAGGACCGGGTCCGGCGAGACATCGATGACTGGTATTCGATGCAAGGTTGGTAGATCGGGACTCCAAGAGCTTTAATTATAAAAGCGCGCTTGGCAGAGCGCGCTTTCTGTTAATTTGATCAGCCTTGCCATACGCTCCGGGCCGGTGCAGCCTATAAAGGCCGTCAGTGAGGTGAGAGCGCGGCAAGGGACAGCGACATCACCAGAGCAACAATAACAAGCGTTGCCAATATCCCTACAGCGATCCAGAACCTTTTTGACTTAGGCACGGTCATCCACGCTCGCCTCCGGCACGGTTCTGCATTGCCTCAAGGATGGCCTCCAAAACGCTACCGACCTCTTCGCTGACCTCGTCTGCGCTGATGTCTTCCTTGTCGGCTGCCGTCATTGCCTAGTCGGCAAAGATCGGTGATGGCCGCCGGGTCGTCGGTGATGGCATGCGGCACGTGTTTCTGCCATCCATTTGTCGAGGAATGGTTCCGCGTGTGCTCACCTGATGCCAGCCTCCTTTTCCAACTCACGGAGCTTGGCCTTAATCTCCTCAGGGTCCCCATGTTCAAGCCCGATGACATCGTTCCTGGTTTCCTTGAGCGCGACAATGATCTCGTCAAGCTTGGCATGGATCGCGGCTGTGTCCCGGTAGCCTTGGATCAGCACCACACCGGTGATGACGATAGCCGCCACCGAGAGGGCATAGGTGATAGCATTTGTGAGACCGAACGGGACCAGCGCCGTGCAAATCACCATGGCCACGATCATCACGTAAAACCCGGGTGGTCGGGAAAGAAAGTCCGCCGCAAGGAAGAGCAGACGGTTCATTGTTCACTCCGCTTCGTCTGGGGATCGAGCAAATTGTCTTCCTTAGGGCACATACGATTCACCGCTCTTGCCCATAGTCAGCGTCCGAAATGACCAAATGTTCCAACGGCTGATCGCCGCTTGCCTTGGTCCCCGGCTCAAAGAAAAAAGCCCGCCGGCGCGGCCCCAGCGGGCTTGTCCTTTCAGTTGGGCCTATTTGCCCATCTGCATTGCCATTTTGCAGAAATCTGCGTGCGACTTCGCGACGGCTTCGTCGGCACACTCCTTCATGATTGCGGCGCGGTCGTCCGCACTCATGGCCGTCCACGCAGCCTTCGTTTCCGCTTCCGACTTCATGGTCTTCATGCCGGCGTCGGTGAAGAACGGCGACATTTTCGCCGGGTCATCGAGCGCAGACGTGCCGGTGGAACTTCCGGCGAGGGCCGAACCGGTCATAAGAGCAAGCGATGCGCCGAGAACAAGCATTTTCGAGTTCATGAAAATTCCTCCTGATGTTAGCTGCTTGAATGCAGCCGTGCTAATGCAATGCCGGCTAGGAAAAAAGGTTTCCAAAAGAACCTGAAATTGTAGCATTCGCTTCCGATGCGCCGGTGCCTGCGACGATCGAGACAGGTCCGGGATTGTCGGCGAGCAGTTTCGCAAGGCTGCCATGCCGTCAGCCATTCTTCGACCGGCGTCCATATTTGTCGCCATTGGCAATGAATTCCGTGTAAGCCGCCTCCAACTGCTCGACTGCCTGGTCCTTTGAACTTTCTCGTCCGCCCACGCTGCAGCCTCTACCCGTGTCGGGATCGGTCCCGTTGACGAACCATGCCCAGCTGCCGGGTTTATCACCGCTGACCGTGGGCATGATGCGCCCGGCTCTGTGGTCGCCGTGACGGGCCGAAAAGTCTTGGGGAACCTCGCGTCCGCCGATAACGGTCCGTTCCCACTTGAGGTGCACCCGTGCCCCTCTATCACGCGCGAAGGCAAAAGCCTCGAAGCGCCGGAAAACATGAGCCAACTCGATGCCCGCCTGGTCGATCAACCGGAAGCCGCCTTCGGTCTCTTCGACCTCCAACCGTTCTGTCATGTCGGTCCTCTCACGCTCGAAACCTCTCAGTGTGCCAGACGATCTTCCCATCAATTTTGATCGGCTTGTGAATGACCAGGCGCTTTGGCAGATGCTCAGGGTGAACTTCCAGAAGCGTGATCTTGATATTTGACCTGCACCGACTGCAGTCGGACTTCAGGCGCAACGGGTCAACGCCACCGCCGTAGACCATCATCAGGTCGGCCGAGCGGCAGTAAAAGACGTTGCCACAGGTGCACTCCGCCTTCACAAGCATGTTGTGCCGGGTTGCCTTGCCCAGCGTGTCGATCGGTTCATGCGCCATAAGAACAGAAAGGGAACAAATTCCTTGAACGTCAAGCCGGATTGTGGAATCTTTTCAGCATGAGCGACGAACCATCGCGGCTTGCCGAAGGCATGGCGACCGTCCCACGCGAAGGGCGGCGCGTCGAAAATCATGCGTGCGAGCATCCCGGATGTGGCAAGGATGCGGGCTTCGGCTTTGCCCGACAGCGCCAGCCATCGCACTGGTTCTGTTTCCTGCATCGCGGCGACGGCGAGCGGTTTTTGTAAGAGGCAAGAAATGTCAGTCCACGTGTTGCCGGAACCCAAGTTGCCGAAGCTGATCGTGGTTATGGCATTCGACCGCGGCGAGGATGGCGAGTTGTTCACGGCGTTCGGGCCGGCCGACCAGCAGACCGAGGAGCGCGCTATCCGCCTCGCTAAAGGCCTCGCTTCCAAACACATCGGCGTTGTTGCTTGGAGCCGCGAAGCCAATCCCGCTCTTGGCGACTATGGGCCGCCAAGCGTGCTCTTCACCGCAGGTGAAGTTCCCGACATAGAATGATCAAAGGTCGAACAGATCAGTCGGCCCTAGGCCGATCCTGTCGATGATGTCGGGCGTGTTGTTGCGCGGACTGCCGACCTTGCTGTCGATCGGCCACATCGTAATCAGACCGGACGGGAACGGCTTCATCAGGTCACGCGGATCCGGCTCCGGCCCAAGCCACCGCATGTAGTCTTCCGGCGCCAGGATGACCGGCATGCGGTCATGGATCGTCGCCATCAGCTCATTCGGCTCGCAGGTGACGACGGCAAAGGTTCGGATGAGTTCGCCTGTCGTCTTGTCTGCATATTCTTCCCAGATTCCAGCCATAGCGAACGGCTCGCCCGATTTCATGGCGATGGCGTAGGGCTGTTTTTTCTTCCCAGATGCATCGAGCCTCTGCCATTCGAAATAGCCGTCGACCGGCACCAGGCAGCGGCGTGAGGCATATGCCTTACGAAACAGGCCGTTGGTCGAGACGGTCTCGCATCGCGCGTTGACCGGAGGCGGCCGGCCGCCGCTGTCGCGGGCCCAGCCAGGCACCAGGCCCCATTTGGCCGAAACAAAACCGGCCATACTGGTAGACAGCTCTTCGCGGATGATGATCGGATAGATCAGGCTCGGCGCACCGTTCCAGATCGGAAAGCCATTGCCCAGCCGCTCGATATCGCCGGCATGCGCGAATTCGAAGCGTCGCACCATGTCGGGGATTGTCGATTTGACGAAAACGCGTCCACACATTTCAGCAACCGCTCCATGATGGCAAGGGAACGGCCAACATGGGAACGGAGAGAGAACAAGTCAATCCGCCAGGCCGCCGGCGGGTCCTACCGCGCAACCGCAGCCAATGTCCGGCTTGTCAATACCGGCAAACCCGAACGCGTTCCAGCACCCGGTGGTGATGGCGCCAGTGCCTCACCCACTTCACGTGGCAATGACGATGATGCCGGTAATAGTAGCGATGTGGGTAGCGGGCCACGTAGCCGGGATAATATTCACGATAGCGAGGGCCGTAATAGCGGCCGCCATAGTCGTAAAACGGGCCGCCGCCGTAGAAGGGGCCACCACCGAATAGGCCGAAGCCGCCGAACGGGCCACCGATACCAGGACCAAAAAATTGTGCATCCGCAGGCACGACCGTGGCTGCGGCGGTAGCGATGGCAATCACCGAGGCAAGTAACAGTTTTCTCATAGCAACCTCCCTGGAGCCCTTCACCCGATAAACTCCCGCATGAGCCGTATGTTCCCGATCGCTAATATGCTCTGCGCGCCACGCTTGCTGTGAAAGTCCTAGTCGAAGGTTGCTTGCAAACGGCGTGGCGGGGGAACGTGCCGGGTCATTGCGTGGTCACGTGATGCGAACCCCTCGCTTGCAAAGAACGGTGAGCCCGGAGGAAGTTAATGCTGCGGGTGCTCATGGCTTAGAAGTCGGGCTTCGCGCATCACGGATGAGAGATCGTAGCCCAGCAACGATACGAGCGCTCGCACCTGTTCTTCAGAAACACCGGTTTCACGCGCAACTTTACGCACGAACTCGACTTTCGGGTGCAACGGCTTTTCTTTTTCTTCGTCAGCCATCAAGCATAATTCGGCGACAGCTTAAAGGTTTCAGGGAAGAACGCTTTCGCTGCCGATGGCTCTCTCTACAACCTCATCGACCATAACACCACCAGTGCCACCACGACGCCGACGAAACAGAACGCGACCCAGACGCTGGTCATGGATTGCTTCACTCAGCTAAGCCGGCATCGTGGGGCACGATTGCGTCTAGGATAGCCTCGTAAACACTCCCAGTTTCTTCCTCAATTTCCACACTGCTGATGCCGATCGCCTTGGCGTCGGCGAATAGCTTCTGAGTGAGCTCGCGAACTGAGATGACGTCGGCGCCGACGGTTTCGGGGATGTTGGCCGAAATCCACTTGTACAAAAAGTCAGTGCCGCGGGTGCTCATCGAGGATTAAGCGGAGCGACTCTATTAGGTTCCGCCGAGATAGACATTCCGCAGGAAGAGCATTCAGTACCGAAGAGAAAACTAGAGCCGAATGATCTTATCGAGATGCAGGCGTATCCGCTGGCCTTCCGCAAATGACAGCGCGAACGATTCCAGATCGAATGAGCGGGTCATTTCCTGGTCTTCCTCAACCACGCGGACCAACCATTCGCCGCAGGCTTCGACCACTTCGACGCGAGGCAGGGCCCTACGGATTGGAACCACGTTATCCATCACAGCCTCCCTACGAAAAGCAATGGTAACGTCGAATAAGACCGGCTGACGGCGGTTTTCAATATCAAATGTTGGGCTCCGCGAGACTTTACTAGCTGCGGCGCAGCTATCCATTCCTAGCGTAACCCCTGCATGATGGCTTCGAAGATCGGGCCAATTTCTTCATCGATCTCCTGGCCCGGAATCCCTTGGGTTTCCGCCTCCCGTTTCGCGTCTACTGCCAAATCGATTACCAGCAAGACCGGGTCGACAATCTGGTCGTCAGGCAAACGGTCGGATATCCACTGGTAGAGAAAATCACTCCCGCGCTTGCTCATTCTTCCCGAAAATCCTGCACCGAGGCGTGGCGCAGCTTTGGCTCGCCGCGCAGCGTCTTTACGCGCATATTGATGCCCGGCTTGACCCATTCGACATCCGGGGTCACCACGGCCGTGGGCAAGCCCGCCGGCGGCCGGCCCTTGCCCTGCTGGACTCGCTTCCAGAGCCGTTCCTTGACCGCGTTGCTTGTAGCGATCACGGCTTTGCCGACATATTTGCCGTCCCTTGCGAGCAGCGCTTCGCTTCCCTTGCCGGCCTGGCGGTGGACGCCGAGCAGTTCGAATTCGCCGATGTCCCAGCATTTGACTTTCACCCAAGCCTCGTCCTTGCCGCCGCTTCGGTATGGGCTACCCCGACGCTTCGAAACAATGCCCTCGAGGCCCATTTTCTCTGCCGCCTCATAGAACGCGGCGCCGCCGCCCTCGACGTGCTGGCTGTACTGGATGATACCGTCGGCCGGCTTGACCAGGTCCCACAGTATCGCCTTGCGATCGATCGCCGGCAGCGTGCGCAGATCCTGGCCGTCCCTGTGCAGGATGTCGAACGCGACGAACGCGAGCAGTTCGGCGTTCCAGGCCATGCGCGAGTGAATCTCATGGAAGTTCGGCGGACCGTCCGGCTCGGGCGCGATCATCTCGCCGTCGAGGATGAGCGCCTTGGCCGGCAGCTTCTCCAGCGCGGCGACAATCGGCCAATAGCGCTTCGACCAGTCGTGGCCGGTCCTGGTGAAGGCACGGCCGCCGGCCCAATCGAGTACCAACTGGGTGCGAAAGCCGTCATATTTGATCTCGTGCAGCCAGTCGTCGCTGATCGGGGCAACCTCGACCAGGATCGGTTCCTGCGGCTTGATGAACCTCAACCGCTCACTATCGCTTCGCATGCACGCACACTCCCACCCGCCGCCATTAAATAAGCTTAAGCTAAAATAGTTCCGAAGCCTTTTACCGTTTGCGGGGTAGTCAATCGCAAATGACGAAGGTTTCCGAACTCGGGCCGCCGATAGTGGGCCGACGCCATGGCGACAAGCCCACCTATGATCGCGTCTACTTCTACATCTGCCGGACATGCGATCAGTGGGTCGACCGGCGAGATTTCCGGCAAGTCATCTGGCACACTCAGCCTGTGCATGAACCCCTGGAGACGGCGCCTAACATGGCAGCGGCGGCGGGGTAAGGCTCGGGAGGGCTTGAGGCGTCCGTGGGAACAACCCGGCGTCAGCGGCGTTCGGCTTGATGGCTTTCGTCACCGGGTTTGCGTCTGCAATGGTCGTCCTGTTTGTGGTGCTGCTCTTCACCCACGCAGCGCGAGACCTTAACAGTTCGCCGATCTACCATCGATTATGTCGCCGATTGCGGAAGGTGCGCTAGGCGCCCAAAGGGAGCCGGCTTGCGTCTAACTGTGATCAGGCCCATGCTCTGGACGGGCTGGGGAGGAGCGGAATTCTTTCCATGCCTTGGCCCGACTACTTTGGCCTTCCCCAGGTGTTCGGCAGTCGGGCCGCTCTCACGTCCATTTGACTTCGCAAATCGAGGCGAGCCATTAACAGCGGGCGAAGGAAGACAACCCAGGCAATGGCGGAAGCGCCTTTGAGATTGCCATGATCGTTATCTCGTTTTGGCCGCCCCCCGCCGGGGTCCTCACCTACGGCTAGATAGTGCCAGTTCTTATGATCCATTCCAGCAAGTTGGAATCTACGTCATCGCCATCCGTAAAATTGTGAATCAAAAGCGCAGCCTCATCCCGCCATCGGTCCTCTGGGATGTTCTTTTCGATGACGGATTTTACGAAGGCGCCGCGCAGGACATTGCAGTCGGAAGCCGATACACTTCGCTGGGTCATGATACGACCTCCTATCGCGGCGGAAGCGCAAAGAACTCTCGCGCACCGAGCCAATACGTCGTCGCCGGTGACCTTGGGGATCTAATGCGCTCAGAGGTGGCTTCAACCAGGACTCCCTGTACGTCCTTAACCAATCGTTGCCGATCGTTTCGGAGAGCGCTAATTTCCGTGGGCGGGTTCCGTATACCGCATTGGCCGGCGCGGGTTTCACTGTTGTCTAACCGGCAATATCGCGTCGGCCATTCGTGTTCATGCTTTGCCTTTTTTGCTCGAAGAGCTCGAGCTTGGCCGGATAGCTAAGCCTGATCTTCGCGTCACATTGGTCGCAGTTGAAGTTCGATATCACTTTGAACCACGAGCCTTTCTTCACCATCACATGGGAACAATTGGGGCACTCAAATTCCAGGTAGTCGTCGTTCAACTCCGAAATTGGCATTAAGCGACCTCCCGAAACAACGATGTGACGACACTGCCGAACGTGACGCCTTCACAAATGTTCCGTGATCCGACCTGAGCACACTAGACTCAGACCTAGGTCCTAAACTCAGACAAAAGAGTCCGAAAAGTGGGACGGTAGGGAACACTTATCCAACAGGTGAATTGATTGGCGACCGTCGATTGAACTCCCCCTCATCGACGGCCTTTGGTTCCGCCGCCTTCCTACATTACGAGGGCGGCGGAACATTTTTGCAGTAGCCCTATGGCGCCCCAGGACGGATGAAGATGATGAACAACGCCGAAGTTTCGCCAGCCCTCGGTACCCGCGTTGCCTCTCTCAGAGCCAGGATGCGCAGCGCGCGCATCACAGAAGCTGATATGAAGGTCTTTCAGAAGGTCGCAACCATTATGGGAGGCGATAGCGGAAGCATTGACAGTGATGACCTCATTGCAGCTTCGTTCCTTGTCGACTGCAAGCAGGACAACCTCTAATCATGCATACTAGTCGCCGGATCGGCGCGGCCGGAAGAGCTTGATCTCAACCGGGACATCCGGAATCAGGCTCATGCTGGTCCAGTCAAACTCGGCGCCCAGGTTTTTGGTGCAACAAACATGTCAACTAGGCGTTCCGGTGGATCGCAGGAGTAATCGATATGGCCGACGACAAGAGCAAGCGGGATTCTCGCGATCGGGACCGTGTTTCAGCCGAGGACGATTATGAGGTTCAGTATTTCGCCAAAAAGGCCGGGATCACGCCCCAGCAGGTGAAGGACCTGATGCCAAGCACTGGAACAATCGCGCGACGCTGGAGCGGGAAGCGAAGGCAATGGGGAAGCGATAGGTAAGCCAGCATGCCAGCATACCAAGTGGAAGAGTGGCATGGAGACGAGCTTGTCTCGTCTCATGCCACAGACGCCGATGATCCGGTATCAGCGGTAGAGAAAGTCACTGGGCAACGGGTGTCGCCTCGATCTCTTCACGAACGGTGGTTTCGTGTGGTCGATGAGGAGGCGAGAAGCGCGCAGGAATTCAGTCTTGCGGACGATGAAAATAATGCCTGAGGCCCCGCTCCTGTAGTCGGTTGCCCCCGGTCTGTATGAACGGGACGGAGCGGCAAAGCCTTTGTTAGATCATGACAAAATGCTAAAGTTAGCGATGTCCGATTTGACGACACCGCTGATCCGAAAGCTCGAAAGCCTAGGTCGTCTTTCATCAGATGATCGCGAGAGCGTCGAAGCGATGGTGCTTGTGGGTAAGGAGTTGAGGCCCGGCGAGCAGGTCGCGCTAGAAGGAGACGAACCGAGCCACTGTTGCCTGGTGGTTGAGGGGCTCCTGCGACGGTACAGCGTTTTAAGCAACGGCAACCTGCAAACGCTCTCAATCCATGTCCCCGGCGATATACCTGATCTCCAAGGCTTGCATCTAAGGATTATGGATCACACACTCGCGTCGATCGGTAGAAGCAAGATTGCACTGATCGCACACCGCGACATTCTCAATGTTCTGCGTAAATCACCTCGCCTGGCCAATCTCTTTTGGCGCGAAAGTTTAGTTGATGCAGCGGTCGCGCGCGCCTGGGTCAAAGTTTTGGGGGGACAGGATGCTTTCGGCAGGTTAGCCCACCTCGCCTGTGAGCTTTACACGCGCATGGAGGTCATGGGGCTGGTAAAGGACGATTCCTATCCGTTGCCACTAACTCAAGTTCAGCTAGGCGAAACCGTCGGGGCGAGCGTAGTTCACGTAAATCGGATGCTAAAGAAGCTGCGCGCTGACCGCCTTTTAGAGCACAAAGACGGGCGGCTGGTCATCCTAAACTGGGACGCCTTGAGCGAGGTGGCAGACTTCGACCCCGGGTATCTAAACCTGCGAGACCCACTCAATCTGGATTTAACGCCAGCCGCTGGCGGCTAGCATCGCTCCTCCCGAAGTCCTGTTGTGAGGCAAGCGGCGGCCCGCGCCGTGAGGGCAGCGCGGGCCCGACTGTCTTGCGGGACCAGTCGGCAGCGGGACCCATACCGCTGCACCAAACCAACTACGCGGCATTTAAGCAGTTCCTTGAGCAAACAAAAAAGCCCGCCGGTTTGGACCAGCGGGCAAACGGTCTGGAGTAGCCGGAATAAACCGGCGCGAGTTCAACGAACGTTGAAGATGTCGGTTGCAACCTCGCTCTCGTCGCTCTCAAGGGTCCAGCGAGGACGAGTTGTTGCCTGAGCAGCGCGGTACTGGAACACTGCCGCGCCACAAAAGGATGCGCGTGCTTGGTAAATGGAACATTACGCCATGCTAAATAAGCCAACGTGAAAAAGGCCCGCCCGAATGCGGAAACGGGCGGGCAAGTCTTCTGGAGTGCGCCGGGGGCCTGGCCCGGCAAATTGTCAATGAGCGGCGGAAGGTTTGGTTGCGGTGCATTGAAATGAAATGCCCGCGCTCACCTAGGGCGTAGGCGGCGCGGGCTCCCCAGCACGGACCGCTGAAAGGACGGGCTGGGAAACGGCATAACAGCCTCCCTGGAAGGAAGTTCCGGCCATTCGCAAAAAAGCCCGCGGGCGCGAACCGACGGGCCTAATCATGCATACTAGTCGCCGGATCGGCGCGGCCGAAACAGCTTGATCTCAACCGGAACATCCCACCGAGAATTTCACCAGTGGCGGCCCGCACCTCTGGCGAAGGAAGCGCGGGCCCGACCGTCTTGCGGAACCGGCCGGCAGCGGGAGGAGTATGACGTCGCACCGCTGCACTAAACCAACTACGCGGCATCTACTCAGTTCCTTGAGTAATAAAAAAGCCCGCCGGTTTGAACCAGCGGGCAACGCTCTCATGGAAGTGCACCAAGGGGAACAGTGCGACATTAGAATTCTGGACCTGTCGAGATGTTCCGGGCCACTGAGCGGCCCGCTATAAGATCCCAAAACCCGCCGCTCCATTCACGGCAGCGGCGGGTCCAGAAGATGCCGGGGGGTTGATGTGACCCGACGCTAACGAACGGTCGAGACGCTCAGATGTTCCTGCGGCTTCGATCCCCAAGGGTCATGGGTACAAGGCGCGTTCTATGCCGCCGCTCTCCTGCTCGGGCGAAGGGTCGGATGCGCTCTGGCGGCTCGCTGTGGCCTGCCGGCAGCGGTTCTGAACACGTTCCCCCGAAGAATAGATGAGTCCGCGCTGCTTCTCTGCCTCACGGTCAGCCTGTACCTGCAGCAGCGGCTGCCAATCGGCGGCTTGTGGAGAAGAAATCACGGGGAACATATTAGCCATATCGAATGTTGAGTGCTCATGAACAGCCGCAAACAGCTCTCAGCAGATGAATTAAGGGCAGCGCGATCCTTACTGAACTGGTCGCGAGTCCGACTTGGCGCAAAGGCCAATCTTAGCGAAATGACGATCAGCGATTTCGAGAACGGCGTTAGGAAACCGCGGCCCCACAACATCGAGGCGGTGCGCCAGGCGTTTGAGGACGCCGGAATTGTATTCACCGCAGAAGGTTCTCCATCGCTGGCCAACACTGAAGGTGATAGCGGCCTCGACACCGATTCTAGAGGAGGTCGATGCCGCGATTGCTTATCGAAGGAACCAAAAAACGAGCAGTGCGACGGAGGCAAAGAATAGAGTTCCGGCGGCTACCAACACCCCTTTGCTGGCCTCCCGCCGCGGCTGAGGGTCGGGGACGAGCTTTTTAGGATTCGCCTCTTCGTTCATGGGAGCTAAAGTTGCGGCAGCGAATTAGGTTCCGCTAATCCTTGACTGCTCAAGAACCCGCCGCCCCATTCACGGCGGCGGCGGGTCGATCCCGCTTTTTGGGCTGGACCTGCAGCAGGCGAATTTGAGGGAACTGCGCCTGCTGTAAGCACAAACCTTTGACGATCACTTACGTTCCGGATGCATGAGTTCTTGGGACATTGCGCCGATTTCTTCGTCGATCTCTTGGCCCGGAATGCCTTGGATTTCCGCTGCCCGTTTTGCGTCCACAACCATATCTATCACCAGCAGCACCGGGTCAGTGATCGTATCGTCGGGTAAATGGTCCGATACCCAATGGTAGAGAAAATCGCTGCCTCGCCTGCTCATTCCTCCCGAAAATCCTGAAGGGAAGCGTGCCGCAAGTCTGCCTCACCGCGCAGGTGCTTTACCCGGCCGATCAGGCCCGGCTTTACCCATTGGGTGGGCGGCCGCTTCATGCCCTTCGGCGCCGGCCCGGCGTGCTCCTGGACGCGCTTCCAGAGCCGGTCGCGGATTTCCCGGCTAGAGTTGATGAAGGCAGAGCCGACATAGCGGCCGGTGCCATAAGGGCAAAGGCCGGTTGGCCGGGCTCGCGCTCGACGCCGAGCAGGTCGTATTCGCCGATGGTGTAACACTTCGCTTTCAACCAATTGCTCGATTGCCCGCTCCGGTAAACGCTGTCCCTGCGCTTCGAAACCATTCCTTCAAGCCCGGCCTGATCGACAAGATGGAATATTGCCGCGGCATCGCCTGGGAGGGACTGGCTGAATTGGATGCGGCGACCCTCTGGGATCATTGCTGCTGGTATCAGGCGCCAGTCCTCCAGCGGCATATCTTGGTCGCCAGCACGGATCGCTGAAAGCACACGCTGGCAGAGCCTAACAGTCTGTCCGAACCTGATGCGCAAAGTTTGACTATCTGCAGCCCTCGTTTTCTTATTCCTGGCCGTCGCGGCGGGGCTCTGAAAGTGGCCGCACTCTTCACCTCAACAGCGCCCAGGACCAATACGCACCAATCACCATTTGCACGGCGAACGCAGAGAACCTGAGACTGACCGCGATCTGGGTCGTGGAGAGGAGGTGAATTATCGACTGCACTATCCGCGCGCCTAACAGTGTAGAGGCCAGCGGATCAGTGACATCTGTCTTTGAAAGAATGATCGCGACTCCGAGCAGGCCTCCGAAGATTGGAAGCCCTTCAATGCAGTTGGCGTGGGCACGGGCCAACCTCTGCATGAAGGGGGAAAGAGCTGCGTTGTCTGGCGTAAAGCCGTTTGCTGCGACCTGTCCAGAAATCACCAGATACGTCCGGATCACTTCCATCACGATCAGCAGCCCCAGTGCCCACGAGATGAATCCAGTCAATGCAAAAGCAGTCGCCGACATGTGCCGTCCCCGTTGCTAGCAGTCTCGGTCGTTGTGGCTCGAGCAACTAGTCTAACGCTATGCGGTGGTGGAGGCCAATGGCACACTAAAGGCGCATTGCTGACCGACAGCTTTAGGCCGGAAGCGGACTGGCAGCTTCAGGCTGTGAGTCTTCGTGAGCGGACATAAATGGGCGGCGTGGGCATTGTCAGGATCTGACCCGATCCGGACCTTCGTTTCATGACGTTCTACGGACTCGAATCAGCCTTTCGGATTGCATATCGTCGACTAGGAAGGTCATTCGTCGCGCCAGTATGGGTGGGAACAGCTGAATTGGCGCGAGCCAACCAGACGGCGTTTGGCGCCCAATGTCGTTCCTTGGACCTGCGGATCATTCGCGGTCATATCGGGTACGACAGTGTAATCCTGGTCGACAAGCTGCAGTTTCAGCTCTGCCAAGTGGCGCCTGAATCCGTTTTCGATGTAGCTGCGAGGATACCGCCATCCGTTCCTGCATGCTCGCACGAGGATGTCGGAATACAGTTCAGCGCTGGCAGCTTTCACCGCTGCTTCGGAAATCAGTTTGCCGTTAGTTTGGGTGCCTTCGGACAAGCATGGCCCCGCCGACACCGACAGCACCAGTATTGCGGTCAAGACAGACAACTTTGTCATGGAGGCCCTCCGTGTTCTGAATCGACCAGGCCTGCCAAGCGAGCTGACCCTGTCGACCTGCGGAGGCTAGGATGCTGACCCGTCGGATGGAATCGTGCAAATGCAGTGTTTTCGATGTCGCATCTGTAGTATTTTCACCCTGATGTAAGGTCATCGGGTTCTGGCCACAGGTCGGCAGCGGAAGGGAAACCGGAACGATGTTTCGCGCCGTAGGCAATCCTCTCGCCGGCTTGTCGGATCGGGAGTTGCTGGTCGCGGCAAAGTTCGCGGAGGGAATGACTTATCGCGAAATCGGCGAAACACTCTTCATAGCGCCTACCACCGTTCGGACCCATCTTTCGGCCATTTATCGGAAGCTCGATGTTCGCAGCAAAGTGGCGCTTGCTGGGTTACTTGCCGATCACCGCCAGCAGGACCGCAGCCAGGCACCACCCGGAAGCCTTTCGACCGACGAGTCGGGTCCGCCGGTCCTCGCAGTTCTTCCGTTCGACAATCTAAGCGGAGAGGAACACTGGACTCGTATCGCTGACGGTTTGTCGGCGGACCTCATAGTTGATCTCGCCCGTTACCGGGACCTTGCGGTGATCGCCCGCCAAACAATGCTTTCTTACAAGGGACGGCGTGTTGACGTGCGAGCCCTCGGACGAGAGTTGAATGCCGATTATGTGATCGAGGGAAGTTTTCAAGTGGACGGGCAGCGGGTGCGCATCCGCGTCCAACTCGTCGACGCCCACACCGGGGTCGATGTTTGGACGGTGCGTTACGATCGTTCGGCGAACAACCTGTTTGCGATGTTGGACAGCGTGACCGAAAACGTCATCAATGTCCTTGCAACTGGCCACGGTCAGCTCGCCAATCTGCGACGCGATGCGGCTCGTCGGAAGCCTCCAGCAAGTTTGCAGGCCTATGACTGCTATCTGCTTGGACTTGAGCAGAAGCACCTTTTCACCCGTGAGTCGAACAAGGAGGCGATACGGCTACTGGCGCGTGCGATCGAACTCGACCCGGGTCTAGCAAGAGCCTGGGCCGCGCTGGCAACTTCGCATGCTGTGGATGCTATCAACGGGTTTACCGACAACGTTTCCGGCTCGATCGAGAGCTGGAGCAAATGTGTCAAGCAAGCGCTGGCGCTCGATCCGGCCGACATTTACGCCCGCATAATGCTTGCCGATCTTCGGGCATTGCAGGGCGATGTCGAAGCTGCTGTCGAAGAACATGAACGAGTGTTGGCGGCTGCTCCAAATGACGCTGACTCACTTGCCTTTCTTGCGGGTAGCCTTGCTCTTGTTGGTAGCGACCCGAAGCGGGGATACGAACTGGCCAAGCGAGCGGTCCGGCTAAATCCTCATGTTCCCTGGTATTATGGAATGCTTGCGCGATGTAGCTACGTTCAAGGCCTTTATCGGGAATCGCTGGTCGCGCTACGTCAATCTGCGCCAGATTCGCCCGCCACACTTCTGTTTCTGGCAATGGCTCATGCGATGCTCAATGAAACGCCTCAGGTCGCCAGGATCAATTCGCGACTGAAGTACGAGTTCCCGGACTTCACACCCGAAGTGTTTATCAGCACCTATCCGGTTACCAATCCTGTCGCCATTGCTGCGATCAGAGAAGGCGCCCGTCGCGCGGGTTTGGCGTAGCTCATTCCTGGTCAACACTGGACGCGTGGTAGCTCGCTCGGGCCTAGGTCCTATATCGTTGCCACAAGCGGCGAATGTCCGCTGGTGGCGCGACTACGACCTACAGCATGGCCATCCATGACGTCTGCTTCTGGGCGCAGACGAGTTCATCTTTATGGCCGACTTGAGGCGCAGAGCGAAATATCGGCATCGCGTCGCAGCGAGATTCAATCGCGGCTCAGAGCTCGCCGGAGAGCACTGAAACGAATGCGATATTGCGCCGGCGTCAGCCCGACCTTGCGGCGGAAGAGACGCCCGAAAAAACTCGCATCCTCGTAACCGACTTCATTGGCCACTGCTTCGACAGGGAGATCGCCCGTCTCCAGCAGCTGCTTGGCCTGCTCGAGCCGGAGCGCGTGGATGTAGTCGATTGCCTTCATTTCCGTGGCCTTGGCGAAGCGGCGCACGAAGGAGCGCTCGGACAGGCCTGACAGCTTGGTCATTGCGGCGACGGGCGCGGGCGTCCGGTAGTTGCGTTCGGCCCATTTCTGGCAGCGGTTGATCACCCCGTCGTCGGTCTGGCGAAACCGCATCAGCGCGGCGAAGGGCTGCTGGCCCATATCGTGCCACTGCAGCATGTAGACCTTGGCGACCTCCATCGCCTCCCTGAGGCTGACGAAGCGCGCGATCAGATAGAGGGCAAGATCCTGCCAACTCGAGCCGCCCCCGGCCATGACGATTCGCTGGGCCTCGCCGCTGAGCACGAGCGACTGGCCCGGCTTCACCTTAACGCCGGGATAGTTGTTCGTGAGCGTCTCGACATAGCCCCAGTGAATGGTGGCCTCGCGATTGTCGAGCAGCCCGGCCTCGCCGAGCAGCACCGCGCCAGAACATGCGCTGGCCAGCATGGCGCCGTCGTCATGCGCTCGCTTCAGCCAGGCGGCTTCGGCATCATACTGTCCGGCAACGCTTTCGCCCGGATTGACGAAGAAATCTGGAATACAGACGATGTCGGGGTGCGGGCAATCGGCAAGGCCGTGGTCTGGGCGCACCCAGATGCCGTTTGCCGCGCGAAACGGGCTGCCGTCCCCGGCAACCACATAGGGCCGCATGCGCGGCGTGCCTGCGGCTCCGCTGGTGATGAACAGGAAATCCCTGCCGGGCGAGGAAAACAAGTCGAACATGCCGTAGATCGTGGAGGCGGTAGCCTCCGGAGCGGCAAGGATCGCTACATTCAATGGTCTGGTCTGTTCAATCATGGCAGAAATGACCGCCTTCCAGCATTTTCGACTTTAGCGGCCGTGCCCGTGCCGCGCTAGCGTGTGTGCGTGCGTGCGTGCGTGAAACGAGGAGACCGCCCCATGGCCGCCACCGCTACCCTTGCACCATCGAGCATCGAAAGCTTCCGTTCCATCTTGCAAGGCGAGATGCTGGAGCCGTCAAACTCATCCTACGACACGACGCGAACCGTCTGGAACGGCATGATTGACCGCCGTCCTGCCCTCATCGCGCGCTGCCGGAATGCCGCCGATGTCGTGGCGTCGGTGAATTTTGCGCGCGAAAACGGGCTGGTGATCGCGATCCGCTCGGGCGGCCATAATGTTGCAGGCTACGCCGTCTGCGACGGCGGGCTGATGATCGACATGTCGCTTATGCAGGGCATACAGGTCGCGCCCGACCTCGACCGTGCCTTCGTCGAGGGCGGTGCCACCTGGGCCGATGTCGATGCGGCCACCACCCCGCTTGGCCGCGCTACGCCGGGCGGTCTCATCTCGGCGACGGGCGTTGCCGGCCTGACGCTTTCTGGCGGCATCGGCTGGCTGCGCGGCAGCCACGGTCTCAGCGTCGACAATCTGCTGGCCGCCGATCTGGTCACCGCCGATGGCAACCTCATCCATGCCGACGCGACGCAGAACCCGGATCTCTTCTGGGCGCTGCGCGGCGGCGGCGGTAATTTCGGCGTGGTGACGAGCTTCGAGTTCAAGCTGCACCCGATCGAGCCGGAGCTGATGTTGTGCGGTCCGACCTATCCCGAGGAGCGTGCCAACGAGATCATTCCGCTCTGGCGCGACTTCATGCAGACCGCACCCGATCGCCTAAGCGGCCTGGCGGAATTCTCCACGCTGCCGGACGATCCCTCGATCCCCGAGCATGCAAGGGGCCGGCGCGTCCTGGCGCTCGCGCATGTCTATGACGGACCGGCCGACGAGGGCGAGCGCGTCGTGGCGCCGTTGCGCAGCTTTGGGGAACCGCTCGTCGATTTCAGCGGCCGCATGTCGTATCGAACCATCCAGTCGCTCTATGACGGGCTGTTCCCGAAAGGCCGCGACCGCTGCTACTGGAAATCCACCTACCTCTCGCGCCTCGACGACGAGGTCATCGAGGAGATCACCGTGCGGATGGCGAAACGGCCCTCCGAAATGACCTTCACCTCGATCTGGAAGTTCGGCGGTTTCGTT
This sequence comes from Mesorhizobium sp. P2_E7, assembly GCF_056403855.1. Classification (NCBI taxonomy): domain Bacteria; kingdom Pseudomonadati; phylum Pseudomonadota; class Alphaproteobacteria; order Hyphomicrobiales; family Phyllobacteriaceae; genus Mesorhizobium; species Mesorhizobium sp. P2_E7. The sequence goes on from NZ_JBFUER010000001.1 coordinate 3,141,232, forward strand.
CAGCGCGTTGCAGCCGATGAGACTGCCTTCGGCGACCGCTCCATGCCCTTCATGCTCAGCCTCGACGCCATTTGGCCAAGCGCTGACGAGGACGATGCGAACATCGGCTGGGTTCGCAGCTTCTGGCAGGACATGCAGCGCTACTCGACCGGCCGCCTCTATCTAAACTTCCCCGGTCATGGCGAAGGAGCGGATCTCGTGCGCGACGCCTTGGGAGCCGAGGCCTATGCGAGGCTCGCCAAGATCAAGCACAGATACGATCCGGACAATCTGTTTCGCCTCAACCAGAACATCCTGCCAATGCCCTGACGCACAATCCAAATCCGGCCTACGGTGGCTACTCTCATTTCGGCCAAGGCGGTTTTGATCGCGCTAAGTCGCGAGCGACGCCCGCGTGGTCGCCGTGATGTCCGCTTTCAACAGATCTGCCCGCAACGGCCGATATGAGGCGCATTGCTGACCGACAGCTTTGGGCCGGATGCGGACTGGCAGCTTTTCATCAGCGGATGGTCCAAAGCTGACATTCAAATCGGTGCATACTGAAAGCGATTAGTGACGCGGGGAAAGGATGCTGCTGCACGCTTGAACTCCGGCTTCCAACCGAAACTACTTCGTTGGCACTCCCGCGGCCACCAGGTCGGCCACCTGTCGATCAATCACTGAAGGATTGATATGGAACGTCATATCGCGCCACCGCGTGGCCTTGAGCCACGGCTGCATGGCAAGCGCCTTGAGGACTTCACTGCGTGCATCGACAGTTTTTCCAAGATGGACATCGTTGATGGCACGTAGCAGCGGAACAGTGATCAGGAAGTCTGACGCCTTCGTGATCAGGGCAGCAGATTCGGCGTATTTTTCGATATCCGTCAGGGCATTCGCCTTCATCACGAGATAATAGTCGGCGAAGTTTGGATCGTTCCTGAGCCCGTATTCTGCTCGCTCAATGGCCTTGTCTGTCAGGCCACTGAAGCGGGCTGCCGATGAAAGGTCGCCGATCAGAAACGCATCTCCCGGCGAAAGCGCGATCACCTCGTCGGACCTACGCAGAGACAGATCGAAGTTGCCCTCATGAGCGCTGACGTAGACGGATGACCACAAACAGCTTTTCCGTGCGTCAGGCCCAAGGTTAGCCCGCGGAAGAATCTTTGCTTCCAGTTCAGACGCCATGCGCCAATGCTCTTCAGGCTTATTGTCAAAAGCGAGGTTAGCCGCCAAGACGTGATCCCAGGCCAGTCCGCACGATAACAGCGACGAATCGGGAAATTTGGCCAAGCCCTCAAGAATTATGTTCGTCGCCTTCACCAAGCTCTCGGGCGTAAACTGCCCAAAGAAGAAATTGGATCGAAGGAAGAAGTCGTACTCTTCAAGATCCGGTGTGTCCTTTTCCCAGACCTTCTTGTATTCGATGTCGTACATTTTTCCGCGCTGGCCACCAAGCGTGCCAATGATGCGTTCGATCGCCTCGTCCTCAATCGCAAGGGGATTGCTTCCAGAGCGATCGAACTTTTCCGCCCAGAGATTTTCGCCTGTGCGCGCGTCGATCAGCTGTGCGGTGATGCGCACCCGGTCCGTCTCCTTCCAGACACTGCCCTCGATCACGTAGGCCACGTTCAACTCTTGGCCGATCCGGCGGACATCGGTTGGCTTGTCCTTGTAGAAGAAGCTAGAACTACGCGAGAGCACCTTGAGTTCGGTGACGCCTGCCAGCATCGAGATCAAATTGTCTGTCATGCCGTCGCTAAAATAATCTAGCGTCGTGTCGCCGCTCATGTTCTTGAACGGCAAAACCGCCACGGTCGGGATGCCACCTTGGCCTATCTCGCGCTTTGTTCCATAGAACTGCCACCACGCCAGGACCGCTGTGACTGTTAAGACCAGCACTAGGAAGGTCGCCACGACTGGCAGCCATGAGCGGCTGCGGCTCGCGCGCATGAGCTTGGCCTTGCCGTCGGTCGTGACACGGTATGCCTCAACCGGCTCCGCGATGTTCTTGACCTTCTGCAGGCCCATCGACTGAAAGCCGAAAGCCAGCTTCTTCTCAACCTCGCGCGCGACCTTCGCAGACACCCAGATACCGCCAGGCTCAGCAAGTTGTTCGAGGCGCGCCGCGATATTTACGCCCTCGCCAAACCGATCGTCACCCTCGACAATCACCTCGCCAAGATTGACGCCGATGCGCACTTCCACGCGCTGCTCTTTCGGCAACGAGGTGTTTCGCTCGGCCAGCCCACGTTGCAACGAAACCGCACATTCCATCGCCTCGACGACCGAAGAAAACTCCGCCAGCAGACCGTCGCCCATCAGCTTGAAGATAGTGCCATGATGACGTGCTACTGTCGGCTCGAAAAGTTCCTTATGACCGGCGCGCACCCGTTCATGCGTACCCGCCTCGTCACGCTCCATCATGGCAGAATATCCGACGACGTCAGCAGCAAGGATGGCGGCGAGCTTGCGGTCCATTGCGGAGCACTCTGTCGGCAGCCAACCTCGGAGGCGAGGTGGCAAAACCCTCCCGGGTTCCGATCAGTTTCGCCTATTAGTACCTTACCCGCAAGCGGCTGCCGGTTGTGGACTTGATTGGGCCGTAGAACGTAGATGAGGTAGTCGCGGAAGCGGTGGCTAAGACGTGGCGGCGATGTTCGAACCTCTCGCGGCTGGCTGTCCCCCGATAGGGTGAAGAACGGGCTCACGATTGACACCGGGCCGAGGCATCGAACAGTATATCGTTTTCGACGTATCCGTGGAAATAGACGACAATTTCGATCGTCGCAAAAGGATGTGGGCAAGTGCGCGTGCCACCCGCAACTGCTCGCGGCGCTGATCCGCAACCGGGCACCCGATGTCCGGCGAGTGGTATTCGGGACGGGGCCGCTACCGGTGTGGTTCTACCACGCGCTGACGGCAGAGGAACTGCCGGCGATTTGTATCGATGCGCGGCACGTCATGGCCGCACTCGATATGGCCGCGAGCAGACGCCGATCAGTTGCTTCAAATAGTAAACAACATCCAGAGTTGCACCAACCCAATCAAGACGAGAAGACCTACCGTCAGCGCAGCGAACAGATCTATTGGGATCTCGGCGACGTACCTCGCGTGGTGGGTTCCCAGTTTCGCCTCGGCATAGTCTTGGTTGATTGCCTTGATTTCCTGGAGAATTGACCTTCCTGCGAGAGAGCCAAAACAGGATATGTTGAAAACGGACAAGGCTAGCGCCAGCTTTGCTGAAGCTGGCGCTGTGTGAGCGAAGCTGAATATCAAAAATACGTTCACAGCCGTGACCGCGAACGCTATGCCCATTACCGTCATATAGTGCCCAAGCCGAGCATTCGACAATGCGACTTGCTGGTCTCTATTGAGGTTTTCATGGTCGGCATTTGCAATCATACCAAATGTCCTCCGATCAACCGCCAGCATCTGGGTTCATGGTACTCCTATTGTCACGACCTGCAACGCACAGCAGATAAATAAAAGGCGCGCGGCGTGAGTTGCTAAGCTGGCGTCACACGCGATCGTAGTGAGACTTACCTCTACCGCAGCGCCGCCCGGGCTTGATGGGGCATCATTGTCGTCCGAATCAAACGATGCGCTATGGGTCAGATTCTCCATGGGAGCGCCACGAACGAGCTTTAATGTCGGCGGAAAGGGGCGGCCTGCCGTCGTCCTGCTACACGGCTTTTTCAACTTTCGTGGCCCCGACATGGAGCGGCTCGTTGCCAGGCGCGAGCGCATCTGAGCTTGCGGCATAGATCATGGCGCGGAAGCTCTCGTTCTTTTCATATCGAGCGGCGACACGCCTGAATTGCCTGAGGTCGCAGAAGAAGTTCTCGGCGAGATGGCGCCACTCATAGCGTCGTAGGTGCCTTTCATTTCCCCGAGTCGGAGTTCCATATATCCCGGTAGAGCTTCCAGGTGCGGTCCTGGCCTTTCTTCCAGACCACCACATATTTCCCGGTCGCATCGACCAGCTTCGAATCCTTGCCGGGTGCCTTGAGAGAGAAACTCCCGGATTCGAACGCAAAATCTCCACTTTCTTGGACATCAAGCGTCGAAAGCGTGAGCCCCGATATGCCCATATCCATCGCGCCCTGCCATAGCTTCTGGATATTCTGGCGGCCGTCGACACGCGCCATATCCGGCGGGAATGCGGCCGCGTCATCCGCGTACTTCGACGCAACTCCGGCCGCGTCCTTGCTGTTATAAGCCTTCACGAACTCGGCATTAGCGGCTTCGATGGCTTCCTTCGCAGACTGGGCCTGGGCAGAACCCATGCACAGTGACGTGAAAACGACGGCTAGCAGACAGTGCTTCAAAGTCATTTCATCCTCCCGCGTTCCGGTTTCTGGATACCAGTTCCTCCAAAGTGGAGATCAATCGCGCGAACGGTCGTGGGCCACACTCTATATTAATTTAACTTGTCCTAATATGCCATCTGAATGCAGGCTACCCTCTGAGTAAAAATTCGGGACTGGTGGCATCATTCACTGATAGGATAACGCACGGCCCAAAGGGGCATTGCTCATCGCGAGAGACGCGACCCGGCTTAGTGTTTGCGATATAGTGGTCGGGCAAAGCCTCCACCGCCTGGGAGGTAGGCACGTGGATGTTCGGGCATGGCTGGTGAGCCTCGGCCTCGGCGAGTATGCCGACGCCTTCGGTAGCCACGACATAGATGAAGAGGTGCTTCCAAGCCTGACGGCCGACGATCTGACGGCACTCGGGATCACGTCGATTGGGCATCGGCGTAAGTTGCTCAGCGGCATTGCGGCCCTGGCCGAAGATCGGATCCGGCCCACCGCGGCTCGGCCGCCGCCTCCACCCTCGGAATCTCGCGCAGAGCGGCGGCAACTCACTGTTATGTTTGTCGACCTCGTCGGCTCGACGGCGCTGGCGACGCGTCTGGATCCCGAGGACCTGCGTGAGATTATTGGAGCGTATCATCGCTGTGTCGCCGATACGGTCGCTCACTTCGGCGGCTTTGTCGCCAAGTACATGGGCGACGGAGTGTTGGTGTATTTCGGCTACCCGCAGGCGCATGAGAACGCCGCCGAGCAAGCGGTGCGTGCCGGCCTTGCTCTCGTCGATGCCGTTAGGCGACTCCCAGAGCCCGAGCCATTGCGGGTTCGTATCGGCATCGGCACCGGACAGGTCGTTGTTGGCGATCTGATCACCGCCGGCGAAGGGCAAGAGCGCGGCGTCGTGGGCGAGACGCCGAACCTCGCCGCCCGCCTGCAAGCTCTTGCCGAACCCGACGCGGTCGTGATCGGGCCGCAAACGCGGCAGTTGGTCGGCGATCTTTTCGAATATCGCGATCTTGGCGCCGTCGCGGTGAAAGGCTTTCCGGAGCCGATCCATCCCTATCAAGTGTTTCGTGAGAGCGCTGTCGAAAGCCGGTTCGAGGCGCTGCATGGGACGACGCCCACGCCGCTAGTCGGGCGTGAGGAGGAGGTCGAGCTGCTGCAGCGCCACTGGCATCGCGCGAAAAGTGGTGAAGGTCGTGTGGTGCTGCTCTCAGGCGAGCCCGGCATCGGAAAGTCGCGCCTCACCGTCACCTTGCAGGAGCGTATCCAGAATGAGCCACACACCCGCTTGCGCTATTTCTGTTCGCCGCACCATCAAGACAGCGCGCTCCACCCGACCATTGCGCAGCTAGAGCGTGCCACCGGGTTGGAGCGCGACGACCCACCTGAGAGGAAGTTGGATAAGCTTGCGGCCCTGCTTGCCCCGGCCTCGCCGGAAGACCTGGCGCTGCTGGCCGAGCTGCTGTCGTTGCCGACCGAAAGCCGTTTCTCGCCTCTCCAACTGACGCCACAGCGTAAGAAAGAGAGGACCTTCGATGCGTTGCTCCGGCAGCTCGAAGACCTGGCGCGACGAGGTCCGGTGTTGATGCTCTTCGAGGATGTGCACTGGATCGACCCCAGCTCGCGCGAGCTGCTCGACCTAGTCATCGAGCGGGTGCCGCGCCTGCCAGTGCTGCTTCTCCTCACGTTTCGCCCCGAGTTTCAACCGCCGTGGACCGGGCAGGCGCACGTAACGGTTCTTGTCCTCAATCGGCTCGACCGTCGTGAAGGCGCCGCGCTGGTCCAGCGGGTCGTCGGCACCGGAGAGCTGCCGAGCGACGTTGTCGCAGAGATCATCGAGCGCACGGATGGGGTGCCACTGTTCGTCGAGGAGCTGACCAAGGCAGTGCTGGAGGGCGGGAACGCCACGGCAGTGCTCTCAAGAGCTGGTGCGACGGCGTTGAACGTTCCCGCCACGCTGCATGCCTCGTTGATGGCGCGGCTCGATCGCCTCGGCTCAGCCGTTAAGGAGGTCGCACAAATCGGCGCAGTTCTCGGTCGGGAGTTCTCCTACGAATTGCTGGCAGCGGTAGCACAGCGAAATGCCGCTGAGCTAAATGGCGCACTGGATCAACTCGTCGGCGCCGGTCTGGTGTTCTGCCGCGGGACTCGGCCACTGGCCACTTACCTCTTCAAGCATGCGCTCGTTCAAGACGCCGCGTATGGCACGCTGCTGCGCGCCAAGCGCCAGCAGCTACATAAGCGTGCCGGAGATGTGTTGGAGGAAAAGTGGCCCCAGATCACCGAAGCACAACCCGAGCTCCTCGCGCACCACCTTCAGGAAGCTGGGGATTGGGCGGGCGCGCTCGATTATTGGCAAAAGGCTGGAGGGGCCGCCGAGGCCAGGGCTGCCACGCGGGAAGCCGTGTCGCACTTTGCCAGCGCTATCGACTGCAGCAGCAGACTTGGTGAGGTGTCCGGCGGCGCCGAACGGATGACACATCTCCACCTTGCGATGGCCAATGCCTTGATGCAGACTGAAGGGTATCGTCCTGAGCGCCTTGGGAAGACGCTTGAGGATGCACGTCTTGCCGCCGCGAACACTGAATCGGCCGAATTGCAATGTGACGTTGCGCTTTCACTCGCTCCATTTTTTTATGCCACTGGGCGCAATCACGATTACCTGACCCTGGCCGAAGAGCAGCTCGCAAACTGTGCCGATCTCCTTCCGACGGCCCATCTGAGTGGTCTTTGGGCTACCAAGGGGAAGGCTCATTATAACCGGGGAGAACAACCGCAGGCAGCGGAAGCTTTGCGGAATGCCTTAGATTTGATTGATCGTGTTGACCCAAGTCGGGGTATTTTGCTCGGCGGTGCGGATCAACGTGTCTCTACCCAGAACTATCTTAGCGAATCGCTGATCATCTTGGGTTTCTTTGATGCTGCAGTCGAAGAGAAAGAGCGCCTAATTCGAAATTTTGACCAGGGCGATAAGCCCTTCGGACTCGCGTGGCGTCTTCTCGGGCATTGCGAATTGTGCGCGCTACTTGGTCAATACGAGGAACTCCTTGAGAACGCTACGAAGATCGTCGAGATTTGCGAACTGCATGGCTACACGAAGCGTCGAAGCAGCGGCATCAGGTGGCGTGGTCATGCCCGCTCACATTTAGGCGAACTGGATGCCGGCATCGATGACGTCCGGGAGAGTTTGGTTCTTTGGCGTGGGCACGGCGTCGTATTTCATACCCCTGAGAAAGCATGCGAACTTTGTGATCTTCTCCTGCGGGCCGGTCGCATCGATGACGCATCGCAAATGCTTGATGATGTCGATACCCTCGTTTTCGATACGGACGAGGCGAGCTACCTAGCAGAATGTATTCGCCTTCGTGGCCAAATCGCCGCTGGTCGAGGTGACCTGACGGGTGCCGCTCACCTATTCGAAACAGCAATTGCCACTGCCCGTCGGCAGCAAGCGAGACTCTTCGAGCTTCGCGCCGCAACGCAACTAGCACCGGTTCTGGCACGTCAAGGTCGTGTCCATGAGGCCGCGACGCGTATGCAAGCGGTGGTCCACACATTTAACACTAGGTATCCAATCGTCGACCTCATCGCGGCACGAAGGGCGCTGGACGCCCTGAGCCGTTGAGGTCGCCCCATCTGCGTCGGCTCAGACAAGCTAGTTTGTGCCGATTAAATGCAACCTTGGCGCGTACCCCACAACGACATCCAGCGCGGCACGGCGCTCACACGTCCACGCCTGCTTTGCGAAACCCCTCGAGCCACAATTCACGGTCTTCGGCCAGCGCGCACATGCCTGCACAATTGCGGGCGAATGCCGGAACGTCGAAACCTGTCGGTGCCTCGTCTAGAATTGTTTTTGCCTCATCGATCCTTCCCAGTTGTGAAAGGCACATCGACTGAAGCAATCTTACATAGAAAGGTGCGCCGTTAATCGTTTTGTAGGTATTAAGGGCCCCTGCAAAGTCACGCATTAGATACTGTACGTCGGCCAAGATGACCGTCCATCCCGGCGGTACGCGTGGCTCAGCCCGACATACACGTTCAATTATTTCCCGTGCGCGATTGTGCTCGCCTGTGAAGGCGAGAACTAGTGCGCGCGTGGCGGCCGTGGAGATGTCACGCGGATTGAGTAAACTTGCACTATCAGAGTATCGTCTTGCATTGTCTCCATCGCCGAGCATTAGGTACGCAGCTGCAACCTGTTCAAGCACGTAGGCGTCTGTCTTGTCGGCAGCGATAGCTCTTTCAGCGTATCCGCGAGATAGTTCGGCGATTTTCATATGAGTGTCACGTGCGGATCCGGTGAATCGTCTATAGCCATAAAGGCCACTCAACATGGCCAACGCTCTCGCATATTGAGGATCAACTTTGATCGCCTGATTCAGGCAGCCTATAGCATCCTCCTCGTCGCCATTTCTCGAAGCCTGCCTGCCGCGCAACCACAAACTATAAGCGGTGGTGCTTGTCGTCGGATTTCGCTGACGAGCTTTGCTTGCTGCTTCATCTAGATTGTAAAAAAGCCGACCAAGAATAGCATCAACGATCTCGTCCTGAACTTGAAATATGTCTTCAATTTTCCGATCGAAATTTTCTGCGAACGCATGAGTCCCAGTTTGAACGTCAATGAGTTGAACTGTAGCACGGACCCTGTTGCCGGCCTGGCGAATGCTTCCCTCGATCACAAAATCAGCCCGAAGCTTGCGGCCTATCTCCGCCACGTTTATGGACTGATCCTTAAACAGAGCTGTCGTGTTACGTGCAATCACTGACAGATGTTGATAGCGGGAAAGCTCCGTGATTATGTCCTCGGTTATTCCATCCGAGAAATAGTCTTGTGCTGGGTCGCCAGACATATTTGCGAACGGCAACACCGCCACCGTCGTACGCTCGTTGCCCCTTAAGAATTGGGCTTCTTGGACTCCTTCTGCGTCGCTGGGCCTAATGCGATAGGCGCGAATTGTCCTAGATATATTCTTGAGGGAGCTTTCCCCAATATCCTCGATTGAAATCTCGAGCTTTCCTTGAATTGCGTCGTACATTTGGCCCGAAATGCAAATACCCCCCGGCTCGGACAGGGTTTCAAGTCGAGCGGCAATGTTAACACCGTCACCGTAGACATCCGACTCGTCCTCTATGATGTCTCCTAGGTTAATGCCTATCCGCAACCTGATCCGGTTAGCATCTGCTAGCGTTTCATTTGCCTTGGCCATGCGGAGCTGAAGTTCAAGTGCACAACTCACCGCATTTACTGCGCTTGCAAATTCGGCCAGGATTCCGTCACCCATGAACTTGACGATTCGACCTGCGTGCTCTCGAACGGCCGGCACCACGATCTCCCTTCGCCGTTCCTTGATCGCATCAAAAGTGCCGAGCTCATCCGCCTCCATGAGGCGGGAGTAACCAACCACGTCGGCCACTAGGATGGCAGCCAAACGGCGCTGCGCAGCATTTCCAACCACTGCCGACCAACCTCTTCGTTCCCATCGCCGCTACCAATCTACAATACGGCGCAAATGTCTGCCAGAAACTTGCCTCAGCACGGTCGAGCAGGTTTTTGGCGCGTGGTTCGCCCTGGACGCCGGAGGCAGCGACCCTGGCGTGCGATTAGCTAATAATTGCCGTTGTCGCCCCGACAAGCGCCCGATAGCGTCGTTGGTGGGTGGCCGGTGCCTGGATGAGCGAGAGCTACGTCGTTGGAACTCGGCATCACAACGCCCACATTTGCTGACACCAGGACACAGCAAGGCGGTCCTGGCCACGTATCTGGCGGGTTCGGACGCAAAGATTTCTCGAGGCCTCCTTGTATCGACAACGCTATCGATCACGCATGTGACCACAGCGGTTCTGATTGCGGTCCTTTCCTTGCCGCTTGTCTCAATCGCCCTCGGGAGTGTTGGCCGCGCTCCTCTGCTGGAAGACATCAGTCGCGGACTGCTGGGGTTGATTGGCCTATGGATGCTGTGGCGGGCACTCAGCCATGGGCATCATCACAAGCACGAAGGCGAAGGCGTCGGAGTCGTGGCTGGATTGGTTCCTTGTCCGCTCACGCTGTTCGTAGTGACGTTTGCGATCGCGCGCGGAGTGCCGGCGGCCGGTATCCTGTTCGCCGGCACGATGATGATTGGCGTGGCGATCACGCTATCAGCCGTCGCAATTTTCTCGATCCTACTGCGCGAACGCCTGGTGTGGTTTGTAGAAGGCAGGTCGCGTCTGTTCGAAGCTATCACCAGCTCCATCGAGGGCTTGGCTGGCGCTGCCCTGATCGCCCTCGCTATCCACGAAATCGGCTTCGCTGATTTGACGAAGGAATCCGTGCTGCCCGCGAGGATGTTGACCCCAAGCCGAGAATATCACGCCTGCCACGGCCACTTTGCACGTAGGGCGTGGTCGATGCCGAACTCTCCCACGGACCGGTCTTGAACCGAGCCAGCATCGTCTCTAGACGCCGCCCTCGACGGCCAGGGTGTCGCACTCGCCCGCACCACGCTTGCGGCTTGGGATATCATCAACGGGCGCCTCGTAAGACCATTCGGCACGGCTCTGCGATTGTCCAGGACCTACTGGATCGTCTGCCCCAAGGCCACGTCGACGCTGCCGAAAATCTCGACGTTCCGCGACTGGCTGTTGGCCGAAGCCGCCGATGACGTGCGCCGCCTTAAGACACTCTCCAATGGGCCCACATCTCCGAAGCGCGGCTCCAATGCGGTCACTAACGTCCGCTTTAAAAAGTGGCACAACTAATTAGAATGACCGACTGGAGGCGCGAAGCCGCCATTTCTCAATGAAAGAAAAAAGCCCGCCACAATTCACCTGCCAGAACGGCGATGTCGAGTAGGCAGGGGGGGTGATAACACGATGTCTTCCTGCTGTTGAAGCGGGCTCCCCTTTTCCGCCAGTCGCTTGCGCCTCTGTTCGCGGAAGGCTGTCATGCCATAGCGGGTGATGCCATAGAACAACAGGCCAAAAATCAGCCCGAGTGGCACCGCACCGCAAAGCATGGGCTTTAAGACCGGTGCCCACAATTGCGAAATTGAAAGGGTCTGCAACATCTCACTCAGATGGGCTGGCCGTTCGTGACTCTGCATGTGGCCGTGCAACATGAGTTTGCCGGTTTCCCAGGACGCTCCCGCAACAAACGGGAGGGTCAGCGGATTCCCAAAGACAAATGTTCCTAACCCTGCCGCCACCATGTTGCCTGCGATGAGCCAGCACGCGATTGCGGCAATGGCGAAATGGGATCCTAATGGAAAGAAAGACGCGAAAACGCCAGCCGCTACCCCAGCCGCGACCGCGTGCGGAGTGGCATTCAGGCGCAGAATGCGCTTTGAAAAATATTGAAGCGAGCGTGAGAACGACCTGCGCGGCCACACATAAGTGCGTAAGCGCTCGAGGAGACCATCAGGATTTCGGCGTCTAAAGAGCACTCTCTTGCCACCTACAACGCAGTCTGAAGTTGATCCGATCGATGTCGTCTCTTTGAAAAGCAACCTTTTCCGCTTGTTCTGAATTTGAATCAGCCAGGAGCCACGTCGAGGAATGCAAGTACGATCAGGCACCGCCTTGCCGGTGAGTAGTGACTTCACGTCGACCTGGTGGACGGCCCGCGCCGGTTAAGGCGCGGGCCATTTCCAACTATTGACTGATAACGATCCGCTGCTTGTCACGATTCTGGGCATAGGTGCCCTTGTCATAAGCGGTCTGCGCCTCAAGCTGGTCTTTGGTGAAATTGGTGTAGAGATAGCGATTGCCGTCCTTGTCGGCCATGAACTTCAGCTTCTCAAGGCCCACGGCCACCTGTTTTTCGCCCATGCCGAGGAAACCGCCGACGTCGACGATCACGGCATCAACCTTCTTGTCTGTGCTTAGAACCACGTCGCCAATTTCGCCGACCTTCGCATCATCAGCGCCATAGACGGTAGTGCCGACAAAGTCATTGGTGCTGATCTTGTCCACCGGCAGCTCGGTCAGCGACGCCTTGTCGATAGCAGCTGTTGCTGTGTTGTCGGTCGTTGTAGCTGCAGGCTCGTTGTTGGCCGAGGCGGCGGGATTCGAAGCCGTCGTGTCGTAAGCCTTGAGGTCGAAGTCGGGCTGCGCGGTGAGGTCTTCCTTGCTGGTCTTAGCGACCAGCCAGCGTTCACCCTTCTTCTCGACCCATTCGGCCTTGCTGAAATCGTAAGCGACGTTCTTTTCACCAATGCCCAGGAACCCGCCCACGCCGATGATGATGTACTTGGCTTTGCCGTCCTTGGAGAGGACGATGTCTTTTACATCACCGATCTTCGCGGCGTCGTCAGCGGCACTGTCGTAGACGTCGGCGCCAATGATCTTGGTAACGAGGCTGCCGTCTGCAACGGCCGCCGGCGCGGTCGCCGCAGTGGTCGTAGCGGCGGCAGGTTTGGTGACATCTTCAGCCGCGGCCCCTGATACCCAGAGACCAGACGACAGCAGGGTTGCTAGTGCGGTGGTAGCCAAAAGTTTGCTGATCATGGTACGTTTCCTTGTGCGTTAAGTGTTGATGCACGCCGCGTTCGGCCGAACCATTGCAGGGAGGCTGAGCGCGGCACAGTTTGCTACCTCACAACGGGCCGCACGATGCGAAGTTCCCCTTGGAATTTAGAAGGCGCCTGAGAGGCTAACCTGCTGCGATCTCGCATTTTTTCGAGCTTGCACGGCACCTATAATCTATGGGGTCCGCTGTTTGCTCGATTTCGTGCCACCACGTACCAGGCGGGCACAGATTGGCGGGGGAAGTTCAAATCCGCTTCAGCCAAACGACCACCGGCGGGCAGCGCCAGCCCCGGAATTTCGACAAGCCGGCGATTTGTGCCTGAGGCAGGTCGGCGACCGACGGGCGGTGGTGCTCGAAGATGCGGAACTGCGGTCGGCAAAAACCACACGGCAAATGAGTCTCAAAGCCCGCCGGGGTCTGAAAGACATGTTTTATCGCTCAACAGCGAAGGCCGAGCCATTGATCCTTCGGCTGCTGAGGTACTCGCGATCCGGCGAGATTTACCGAATCGCGAGATTTCTTGGTCAGTTGGAACTGGCGACAGGCGCCACAAGCGGCGTGATGCGGCGAATGGCGACGCGGCGGTTCTGTCGTTCGGACCCCGTCGTATTCACCTTAAGATAGCGTTCGCCGTAGCCTTGGGTCGTCAAGTTCTCTGGCGCGATGCCAAAGGCGTTGGTGAGGGCCTCGGCAACTGCCTCGGCTCGCTGGTCGGACAAGGCTAGGTTTGCATTGTCGCTACCGACGGCATCAGTGTGGCCTTCGATCAAGAATGTTTCCGCCGGGTTCTTCTTCAGCAGCCGCTCCATTGCGTCCGCAACGCCCTGCAGCTTTTTGACTTCGCTGCCCGAGATCGTCGCTGAGCCGGACTCGAAATTCAGCGTGTCCAGATCCACACGCCGAGCGATGTCGCGCACACGCGCCGAGCGCTTGACCTCGTCGACCGAGTAGAGGCGCTGGACCTTTTCCACCGGCGGTTGCTCGAGGAACGTATAATAATCCCCAGCATCCTCTACCAGATCAGACTCCAGGATGTATTGCTTGCGCGGGATGTTGAGCCGTATCGGTGGCAAGTCATCTCCAGGGTCGCGCCAGTCCTGCACGTCCTGATAATACCTCTCGTCGACATAGCTCAGAACATACTCGCGGCCGTCGGACGTGATGCGGGAGCGCTGAATGACGTCGCCATAGCGGTTGCGGATGGTGACGATCTGGTTGCCGTTGTCGCGAACGATCGTCTCGCGTGTGCGACCGCCCGGCAGATCCTCGTAATACACATCCTTGGCACCACGGTTCATTCGCGGCGTTTCGTCGCTCTCGACTATCGTCTGATTGTTGAACTGGATGATCACCCGGCCGCCAATTTCCGTGAGGACATCGGCGCCTTTGGGGCGTTCCGGCGCCTGGTTATCCGGCGCCTTGTCACGGCGGGTACCCTTTTCCTCCGTCGCCGGAACGATCTTCTCAGGCTTGATTTCCTGCTGCGCTGCCTTGTCGTCTGCAGGCGGTGGTCCGGCGTCAACGGGGGCAGGCGCAGGCGCGGCGGCCTGACCGCCATCGCTCTGCTGGGCAGGCGGTTTGCCGTCCTGGCCCGGACGTTTGGCATCTTTTTCGCTGTCGAGGACTGGCGCGGCGTTAGGATCCGCTGGCGCCTCGCCCTGGACGGGCTTCTCGCTTTGGGCGGGTGCCGCCGGCTCACCGTTGGCTGGCTTTTCGGATGTTGAAGGTTGCTGATCGGTCACGGGCTTCTTTGGTGCAGGCTGCTCGGCAGCAGGTTTCTTTTCTGTCTTGCCCGTCGGTTCCGCCGGCTGTTGGCCATCGGCAGGCGCAGGCTCAGCGGTCGCAGGAGGCGCTTGGGGAGCCGGGGTGGGCAAAGGCGCCTGATCTGCAGGTGGCTGGACTTGGGCGGGCGCTGGCGCAGCCTCGGACGCCGGGGCGGGCTCGGCAGGTTGAGCAGGCTGTTGCTTCGCGGACGGTGCCGGTGCGGTGGCTTCTGGAGGGGGAGCTGCCTCAGACGCCGGAGCTGCCTCTTTTGGCTGCTCCTGCGGCTTTGGCGTTGGCTGTGGGTCGGTCGCTGGAAGGGGGGCGGCGCTTTCCGACGGAGCCTGTTGCCTTAACGCGCAAGCTTCGACGGACTCGCCCTCCTTACATTTCAACTTGATAAAGATTCGCGGTGCAGATTCGACGAACCGTGCGGCACCTGCTGCGATGCTGAGGGGCGCGAACGGGGCGGACGCGATCAGCAGACCGAGTGCGGTGCTGGCCAAAATCGTTGGTCGGCGTGTCATTTGATTCTCCATGTCGTGTCCCGTCGCTATCCAAACTGGGCACGGCCGCATTCGTTCCCGTTCGATCTCGAATGACGCGCTTAGGCAGATATTCCGGAAGAACCCCCGCAAAACGCGCCTTGCCGTAGTTGCCGCTGATTGCCCTCAGTCTTCTCGGTGCCTTGCTAGAACGGCGACCATCAAGAAGTGGCCCGCGCGTTCGGTCAAGGCAGCGCGGGCCAGACCATGATGTGTTCATCTTGGTCACCGGCAAACGCTGAGGGAGCACGTGCCGGGTGAGTCACAACTGTCTTGGTGACGGGACGTTCCGGCCATGCACAAAAAAGCTCGCTAGGTCGAGCGAGCGAGCAAGACTTCACCAATGGCCGACGAAGTTGCAATCTCGTGGACGATTAGCTGAAGCTTAAATTGGTCAACTCGTCCTTACGGCCTATTCGCAACCCTTCGAGGAACCAGAGCTTAACGCGCGGCTTTGGCGATCTCGTTTCGCCTCGGCCGATGCTGTTCAAAAAAGACGAGCTTGTCCGCGTAGCCGATCCGAACATTCTGGGCACATCCCGCGCATCTGTAATTGGAGATCTCTTTAAACCAGGAGCCTTTATGGACGACTGGAACAAGGAATAAGGGGAAGATACACGTCACGCAGTTCTTCTGAAATGGGCACTGGGGCTCTCCTTTGGACCCTAACTCAGCTGACAAGGGTTTGTTGCCCCTCCGGCCCAATGCGTGCACGAGTCGGACCTTTGCGCTGAGGGGCGGCCTACGCACCTGTGACAGCGCGCAACCTGCGGTGCGGGCCCGCGACCAAGGCAGGACGCGGGCCCGGCCAAGTCTTGCGGACCTTGGCCAGCAGCAGTGCTGCTGTGTCATCAACCGATGGCCTTATATGCAGTTCCGCTAATACAACAAAAAACCCTCCCGGGTGTCAGCGGGTAGTTTGGTCGGGAGGTCAATTTGTCCTGTTGATCGACGTAACCGCAAGCTTCGTCAGCTTGTTGTTGGTGGCTTTTTCCTGGTCGAGGATCTCGCTGAGCAACTTGTGCGCCTCATCATGCCCAAGGTCCTTTGCCCATTCCCGCAGCGAGCCGTACCGGGATATCTCATAGTGCTCGACTGCCTGGCAGGCCGCCAGCAGGCCGGAATCGAGGGCCGTTCCTGACGCCTCCTCCATCAGCCCGTCGGCTTCCTTGATGAGGCCCTCAATCGCGTCGCACTTCTCGCCGGACGCCTTCATGCCTATCGACTTGAACACCTGCTCGAGCTTCTTGATCTGCCCCTTCGTCTCCTCGAGATGGTCCTCGGCTGCTTTCTTTAGCTTGGCGTCCTTCACGGCCGCAGCCACCTTGGGCAATGCCTTGGTAATCGCGTTCTCCGCGTAATACATGTCTTGGAGGGTATGCTCGAAAATATCGCCCAAAGTTTTCATTGCAGTGCTCCTTGCCCGAATTGGGTTCCGGTGAAAGAGCGGGCAAGGTAAAAGGTTCCGTGCCTTTCACTTAGCCGTGGCACGTCCTTGCAGGTGTCACCTGGCTTATAGGGAATTGCGACAGCTTACCTGCGTGGTCAGAGGCGAAGACCCAGCATTAATGTGGGCAGCGCCGCGCTCGCGGGTGTACGCAGCCATCAGCACAACAGCTCCACCAAGGTTGGTCTTGCCCTGCGCGAGCGAGCTACAGGAGGGGCTTCAAAAGCCGAGGGCTCGGACAGGCAGGAGGACTGCGAAGTCGATCTGAACCGGGGGATCGAGCGTCGCAACAGGGTTGTGAAAAACGCGTGATCCCTAGGACCACGCGCTTCAATCACGAGTAAGAACGTGCAAGCTCGATGATTGGATCAGCGTCTAATCATTCGAGCGACGGCAATCAAAATGCATGCACCGATAAAGCCGGCGACAAGATAGCCAAGCCAGCCGCTCAAAGATAGGCCCAGCACCCCGAGAAGGACGTTGGCAACGATGGCGCCAACGATCCCCAAAATGATGTTCATGAGCACTCCCATATTGCTTTTCATGAACATCTCGCCGAGCCAGCCGGCGATACCGCCGATCACGATAGCAGCTATCCAACCAACGCCCGGATTTTCCATGTTTTCCCCTTCTCCTTGAACCGAAATTGGCTCGGCGGGAAAACGTGCGATAAACCAATAAGGTTCCTCGGGTGAATACTGAGCTACACTCAGGCAGGTCGCTTACCGGCCAGCTGCCGGATTCCGCCTACCTCTGGAGGTGACGACGAAGCAGTCGGATGTTGCGGTTGTTGGCCTTAAAATAGATATCGAAGATTGAACCGAGAATAGGAACGCTTCCCCCTACCGTATCAAGCAGCACGTTCCCTAGCATGCGGACGACCAAGCCATTTCCCGCACCGCAGTTTCGGGCTCGCATCACGATATATGCCGAGACCAGGCCCGTCGCCACATCTCCGAGTACGGGCACCAGACCCACCAGGGCATCCAGTCCAAAACGAATTGGTGTTCCTGGAATCCGCCAGCGGGAATCAAGCAACGCGGCCAATAAATCCAACTCGACAATTGCTCTTGCCATCTCAGAATCGCGATGGCCCTTCCGGCTCGTCTCAGCGGCCAGACGTGTGCGATTTCTCAAATCGCCCCGGTCTAGGGCTGTTGCTCTAGACATCGCTCTGGCCGGTTGAATTTTGTGGCCTACGCGTGGGCACGTCATCAAGCAGGGTCGTCTCATCCGAGCCTCGCGTCGGCTCAGGGGGCAACTTACCATTTGGCGTCATCTTGTTGACCGCCTCGGGCAAATCCCGAGTTATCCTGCTGATGAGTTCCTCGCGCGAAAGGCCGGTCTGCATTGAAAGGGACGTCAGCGTGTCGTCGTCTATTGCCGCTTCCACGTCGCTCGGCTGGATAGGCTGGTTTGGCCCGGTGCCAACCCAAGAGTCGACCTTCGATCCTGCCCCTGCCCCCCTGAATCGGTCCAGGATGTCACCAAGGGCTGTCCCCGAGACGCCATTCGAAATCTGATCCAGAATTCCGCCTTGCGGGTCGTTTGGATTACGATCTCTCGCCCCACGGATCATGTCGCCGATCTTGTCGCGATTCTGGTACGCTAAGACGCCAAGCATCGCGATCGCCAATCTTCCCAGATTTGCCATTTTGGTCTCCTCCACGGTTCCATGGAGGAAGGGCTCAGCTTCACAAAGGTTCCGCGAGCGACGATCTAATGTTGTGGGTATCGTTGCGGCGCTGTCCGGGGGGCGTCCGACTGAGATGAGAGGGCCGCTGCGACGTTGCGCTTGCGCTAAAATGTGGTGGATCGCGGGCTGCCGCAATGAGCTATTGGCTCCGTCCAAGAAGCTTACAGATTTGCGCCTTGCCCACGTTCAACGCGCCGACCGCTAATAGGCGGCTGAGATCGCGGTCGCGAGCTCCAGGGCATCAGCTACAGCAGAAATAGGCAGCTTCTTGACGGAAAATGCCATTTGATTATCTGCCTTGGAAAGGCGCGTGATCGTAGCGGATCACGCGCCTCTAAATCAGTAGCCGTCCGGGCACCGAGCCACGTAAACTCTTCCATACCTATCGCGGTATCTGCACTGGCCGGCTTCACTGGCGTGACCAATGACCGCCCCGGCTATCGCGCCAACTGCGCCGCCAACAACCGCGCCTTTGACCGGGTCGCCTGCCACGGCGGCACCGACTGCTGCGCCGCCCAATCCGCCGACGGCAGCGCCCTGTTCGGTGCGCGAACATGCTGAGAGCGGGATAAGTAGACTCAAAACAAGAAGTGTCTTTTTCATAGATTCCTCCTTAGGCCATTATTAGCCATAACTTAAATGCGCGACCGGTTTTTTTGATCCAACGACGCCCGCTGCCAGCAAGCGAAAATCAGATTGGGCATGCCGCCTTCGTCAGTCATTGGGCTTGATTTTCATTCGGCGTGCGGCGTTCACCAACGCAGCACCGTCTCGTTCAATGCTATCGACGAGCTCGCGGGCTTGATCGGGGTCGATGCCGGTTTCCCTCGACAGGAAGAAGACACGAAAGGACTTCTCCTCAGATGGAACAGGCGCAACACACTCGCCCCCGTCTTTAGCCAGACGCTTGGCACGCTTCCACGGTGCGCGTTTCCTCTGGGCAGATGCCGTGACGGGTCCGACCGATATGGCCACGTCGTCTGCTGGGCCAGAGACGCTCATGATCGCTGTCCTCGGTTTGCCGCTTCTTCTTCGAGCACGTTAAGCTTTTTCCGGATTTCCTCCGGCTCAGCGTGCTCCAATCCGACGACATCGTTTCTGGTTTCATCCAGTGAAACGATGATCTCATTGAGTTTGGCGTGGATGGCGGCTGTGTCTCGATAGCCCTGAATAAGGACGATGCCCGTGATCACGATGGCCGCTACTGAAAGCGCATAGGTAACTACATTTGTCATGCCAAAGGGCACCAGGGCGGTGCATGCCACCATGGCTATCATGATGACGTAGAAGCCCGGTGGCCGCGAAAGAAAATCGGCAGCCGCGAAAAGGATGCGGTTCATGTCGTCGCCACGGTCAACAAGGCAATTAGGGAAGCGATGGCGACGCAGATTGGCACTGCCGCGAGTAAGCCTGCCTCCATGAAGGGGACTTCTTTGTCTCGAAACATTAGTTCACCCCACGCTCACCAGTCAGGACAGAGGGTTCGATCGCCATTTTCCGCTGCAGGAGAATCCTCTCAGCGCAGCAATGGGCCAAGCAGATGTTGGGATCGTCAGCCAAGGGATATTCCAATCATTAGGAATGTGATGGCCACCGCAAAAATCGGCGCGAGCAGCCAGCGCGCTTGGCCAACACTTCTATCCATAGCTTCCTCCTGCAATCTGCATTGAACAACGAGCGCAGGGAGTGGCTGTTCCGGGCAGCACAATCCGCAAGACCATTGCGTCTCGCAGTCCGACGTTGGTCCGGCGTCGGCCCGACCGAAGCCTGTGCCTAGGGACGTTTGCAATCCGACAAAGCAAGCTGAGCGCTCCGGATCGAGAATTCGCACGCCGTTGAAACCAATCACGATCAAGCACGTTCGGAGAAGCGATGGCGTTGTGGAGGCTGTTTCAAATGACAGACGACAAGAATAACACTGGCTACCAGGATCGCACTCAAGTCAGCGGCGACCAGGAATACGAGGTTGGTTATTTCGCAAGCAAGTTTGGCCTTTCGATCCCCCAGGTTCGGGAGCTGATCGAGAAACACGGGAACGACCGTGCAACCTTAGAGCGTGAAGCCAAACAGCTCGGCAACAGGTAAAGGCATGGCGCGATATCAAGTGGACGAGCTCTACCGCGATGAAGTTGTCACCTCACGCGATGCAGATGCAGAAGATGCGCTAGCGGCCGTCGAGGCAGTGACACGAAAGGTGATTTCGCCACGGGCGTTGCAAGAGCACTGGTTCAGAGTCGTGGACGAGGGAGGAAGCGTCCACGAATTCAGTCTAGACCAAGAGCAGCAACCTGCCGACTTTGCCAAATGACGAGCTGGCAGCAAGGAGGTGCGATGACAAAACCAACGGCCAGCGCTGACCCGGATTCGGACATCTGCCCTTACGAGTTGAATTTTTTCGCCGAGAAGCACGGCCTGTCCCGGGAGATGGCCGAGGTTATTTTGCACAGCAACGGACCCTCCCGTGCGCGGTGCGATTATGCGGCGGCAGCATATCTTCGCTTCAAGGGTTTGAGAGAGGGGAGAGCCAAGCCGCCTGCCACGAGTATCAAATCCTAGATTGCCAGCCCGGAAGGCGCTGATGTGCAACTGGCTTGAGATCGGAAGGACCAAGCGATGCAAAAAAATACGATTTGCCTTTGGTACGACAAGGACGCCGAAGCTGCGGCTCGATTCTACGCCGAGACCTTTCCTGATAGTGCAGTGGGTGCGATCCATCGTGCGCCAAGTGACTTTCCGTCCGGGAAAAAGGGTGACGTCTTGACGATCGAATTTACCGTCGCTGGCGTGCCCTGTATCGGTCTCAACGGCGGCTCGGCGTTCAAACAGAGCGAAGCCTTCTCGTTTCAGATCGCCACCGACGATCAGAATGAGACCGACCGTTACTGGAACGCCATTGTTGGCAATGGCGGCCAGGAAAGCGCCTGCGGCTGGTGTAAAGACAAGTGGGGCGTGTCCTGGCAAATTACACCGCGCACACTGACGGAGGCGATGGCGGTCGGCGGCGCCGAAGCCAAGCGCGCGTTTGATGCGATGATGGACATGAAGAAAATCGACGTCGCAGTGATCGAAGCGGCGCGGCGCGGCTGAGGCAGCATCGCGCCGGGCGCCAATCTGCCATACGTGCACGTTCCAGCTACGTGGCACTAGGTTCCTTATTCAGGCAAAGAGTTCCAATGCAAGTGGCACGCGAAGCCTGGTTTCTTGGCAAGGATAGCATCGTCGGATTTATCAACGACAATGCACTTAGCCACGGTGCGGCGATGGCGTTCTATGCTGTTACGTCCCTGGCGCCGATTCTACTAATCGTGGTTGCGATTGCCGGACTCGTCTTCGGGCATGAAGCAGCTCAACTTGCCTTGTCGGCCGAAATTGCAGGCGTGATGGGTACGCAAACCGGGGAACTTCTGCGCACGACCATCGAAAGCGCTTCTCGTAGAACATCTGGCACTCTTGCAACGCTGATAGGCATCGTCACCCTCGTCGTCACAGCCTCAGGGGTGTTTGGCGAAATACAGGTTTCGCTTAACAAGATCTGGAAGATAGAGCCTCCCGCCATGTCCTTGTCGCGACTTGTTCGGGCGCGGGCAGCCAGCCTTGGCCTGGTTGCAGCGTTGGGATTTTTGCTGCTTGTCTCATTGGCCGCGAGCACTGCGATTTCTGCGCTTGGTGCTGTTATCAATGACCATCTGCCGTTCGGTACATTCATCCTCGCATCGATAAACGGCGTTATTTCATTCGTCCTGATCTCCGCTCTGTTTGCCGCGATCTTCAAAATTCTGCCAGACCGATCCCTCGAGTGGCGCGATGTCGGAATTGGTGCGGTGGTCACCGCTTTGCTCTTCACCGTGGGCAAGTCGCTGATCGGCTGGTACATTGGAACCAGTGCGATCGCATCCTCCTATGGCGCGGCGGGTGCGCTCTTGGTCGTGCTGCTTTGGGTTTACTATTCCTCGGAGATCTTCTTGCTCGGAGCCGAATTCACGCGAGCCTATTCGGTGCGTCTCGGCAGTCGGTCCGACCTTCAAGGGATAGTGCACGCGGAGAAGGCTCCGCCGAAGCAGGTATCGAACCTCGGGACAATTCACCAACGCGAGGTACAGGCGTGGATTGTGATCACCGGCGTGCTGACCATCGTGGCGACAAGGCTATTGCGATCGCGGCGATCTTAGCTCCTTTCCCGCCCAACTCTCTTTCCGTTGGAACGCAACCCGGACACGGGCATTGCATAGGAACAGGAGGTTTTCTCATGCCGAAGTTTCGCTTTGAGACGACAACATCTGGCCAGACAACTGCCTTCGAGGAAGAACTCGCCAGCGCGGATATGGCCAGTCCGAGAGCGATCGAAAAGGCACGCGCAGCAATCGTGGCGGACCCTGGGTCTGGCACCGAGCAATCGGGGTCAATTACCAGGGTCTACGATGAAGCCGGATATCTGGTCGCCACCGTCAATTTTTCCGATGTGCTGCCTGTCGATCCGAACGCCTCTTCAGATGGGATTATCGAGTCCCCTCTCGAAGAGCCAGGTGTGATGCGATCCGGCTGAACTGGCCAAATATCGGACGTGCTCAGGCGATCGTCTTGAACCCTCAACACCCCGCGTGTGTTCTCCGGCAAGATAGACGGCGACGCGACGATCTAGCTCGACTGCCAGTTTTCGAGGACATCCTTCAGTGTGACGGTTTCGAGCTGCTCGCTGAACCGTGAGCGATAGACTTCCATAAGAGCGTCGTGAGTCTGGTCGGCCGAGCTGCAGATGGCATCGGAAACCAGAATGACACGGAAACCGCGGTCAACCGCACCTAGTACCGTGGCCAGAACACAGACGTCTGTCTCTCCGCCCGTGACAACTAGCGTATCCACCTCCATGGCGTTGAATAGTGCATCGAGCCGGCCTTCCGTCCAGGGCGAATAGACGGCCTTGTCGATTATCTTCGCCGGCGGCACGAAGCGCGCCAGCTCGGGCATGAGCTCCACCAGCGCCGGATCAATATTTTCGAGTGTGGCTTCGGCCCAGCGTCGGTAGTAGTGAACCCACATGCCCATACCCTCGCCCGCTCGTGAGACGGGAATGAAACGTGTGAAGATGGTGCGCTCCGCATGCCGGCTAACAAGTTCCTCGATGGCGGGCAGCACATGTTTGGCCCATGGTATATTCCACGGGCCCGCAGCGCCAAAAAGGCCTTGCATATCGACACAGACGTGAACCGACGCTTGGCTGAGAGGGCCGTGTACAAGACCGCGAGCTGCCATCATCCCCTCGCCAACAATTGCCAATTCGCCTCAAAGCGGCGTGTTGTCATTGGCCTGCCGGGCGGCTTCGGCCTGGGCGACGTCGATCGTGCAAAGCTCGTTGCCGGCGGGATCGCGCATTCGTACCAGCCATCCAGTCAGGTTGTCATCGCCGGGTTGCAGATCGACCAGCATGTCGATCGCGCAACGAATTGCTTCCGCGCGAGCGGCCTCAAAACTTGGCATCACGGCAGGGGGAACCTGACGGGCCTGGTCCCCATCGCGATATTCGAATATGTAAATATTGCCCTCCCTAGTTTGGACGTCGTCGAGTTTCGCAGAACTATCCGATACATCTTTCCTCTCGACAGGCATCTCGAAGGCTGCGGTCTGGACAAGCAGTGCTTTTGCACGGTCGATTGCTCCGAGAGCGTCATCAGCGTCTTCGCCTCGCGCCATTTCGACGGCGATAGATTCCCCGCCCTCGCCCTCAAACACCACACGGATTAGAGGCAGGCCTGAGGACGCGGCGGCCGGTCCAATGTTGATACCAACAATCTGCATGGGAAATCCTTCAATTGTTCGGTGACTCAGGCTTGCGGCCGATCAGCGATTGAGCTCATCGTCGTGCTCGTCAGCGCGGCCGATATAGTCGCTGGCAGCGGCCAATACTGCTAGGAACGCAGCCGCGTATCTGGCAAATCCGAACGTCTGCGCGGCGGCTAGTTTCGCACCATGCACATGCTCAGCGAGAAACGCGTCCGCTGCATCGCGGACTTCAGCCCCAGCCTTGCCGAACAGGTCGCGCTCTTTTGCCGTGGGCTCAAACGCCTTGCCGATAATGTGGCCGATCAACAGCCCTCCCGCAGACCCAGCGAGCACCTTCGCCCGCGTCAAGTTTGTCACCGCCTTGTGCGTATGGGCCTCGTATCGAATTGAAGCTGCGTCCGAATGCGCGGCGCCGGCAACCAAGTCGACAGCCTCATAATCGGCGCCTACTGGGACGCGGGCACTTCGCCTGCCCGCGTCGAACACCGCAACTGCGCCCAACGCGACCGCCGCGGCGGCGCCGCCATTATCCTTCACCGCGTCGGACACACCGCCAAGGGCCTTCGCAACCTTCCGCTTCGCGTATCGCGTCGACGCATTGACCAGATTTCGGGGCTGCAGCCGCCGGCTGATTTCGCTGACAGGCTCAAACAAGGCCTGCCGTTCTGCTCGGCTTTGCAGCATGATCTCTCGCATCTCTTCACTGGGTTGAACCAAAACGCATCCCCTGTTTTAGTGCTGCGATATCGGTGCGCACCTGGTTGACGGTCTCCACCGGTGTGATGGTCCATCCAGCAAGCGTTCGCTTGGCAAGATAGAGCAACAGCACTCCGCCCACCCCCAGCAAAGAACCGACGACCAGACAAGCGACCATCGGATTTACGCCGAACTGGATCATTGCGAGGATAAGGAACTGGACCATGGTAAAGGCTGCCAGGACAAAGAGCGCTAATGCAGCGATTCCGCATGCTCCTGACGAAACGATCGTCGACGTCTTGACCTTCATCTCCGCCTGGAGAAGACGAAGATCGAGCCGCATCAGCGAAGCGAACTGGCTCAACCCTTCGCTCAACACACTCCCCAAGGAGCGGCGATCGGAACCATCATCCATTTGGAGTGCTCCTCCTTCAGGACCGATCGGAGCTTCGCATGATGCGGGTGAGAACCACGCCGGCCAGGATACCTACGCCGAAGAAAGCTGCAGGCTGGCGCTGGGCGAATTTTGTAACGGAATCCAGCAATTCACCAACGTTTCGGTCCCTGATATCCGACGAGATCCGTTCCACGCCTTCGGCGGCGGTTCGGACCATGCCAGCAACCTGAGGTGATTGCTTCTCGATTCCATCGGCGGCTTCCTTGACGGAATGGGCAATGTTGGCGATCGCGTCGGCGCCGGCGGTCTTGTTCGACTCCACCGCTTCCTTGAACGCCCCAGCAGCATCTGATGCCACCGAGCCGGCATAATTTTTCGCGTCAGTCGAAACCGACGCGGCGGCGGTTTTGAGGTGGGTTGCAGTTTCGGCCGCGCTCGACTTCAATTTTCCGAGCGCTTCCTTGCTTTTGCCGGTCCGGCCGGTATCGGTCTCGTCCTGCCATTCATTCTCATTAGTGGACCCGCTGAGGTCGTTGGTGATTGGCGTGTTCACGATTTTTCACTCCTGTTGTCGCGACTTGATGTCGTGAATTGAACTCGACCAACAGCAACCAGTTCCTGGCGGAATCGAATATTCCTGCCGCTAGTCCGTCCGGATCGGCCGCAGCCCGTTGCTCAGAGCCTCGCGGCTTTGCTGGACCTTCCCCGCGAGTTCTCGGAACTCGATGCATGTCTGGCCTGCCGCACAGTTCAATCGCGGGGCCACTAGAAGGCTGACTTCGTCCATCAGCTTGGCCCATGAGCCGTTGGCGCCGGGCACCGCGGGTCCGAGTGGAACTTCACGACGCAAGTAAGATCTCAAAGGTCAGGCCAGGAGGAGACAACAAATGCGACTTCAGATGCTCAACGCCTGGGTTGTACGGTGCGGACATCAAGCTCCCCACATCCATTCGTTTGCGCTAAGGAACAAAAGACCGTCCAGCCAATTCCCTACAAAGAAGACCGCCATTGAGCAGGTGATGTTAGGGAGGAAAAGATGGGCTTGTTCGCAAAATATTTCTCTGGCCTTCGTGGCAAAAAGCCGGCCGAAAAAGAGAAGAGTGGCGACATGCGTAAGGCTACGGGCGCAGGTCCAGCAATAGCTGCACACTCGAAGGATGCCCAGACCACGGCTGCTACTGGCCAGAATCCCGCCGCCGCAAGGAAGAGATCAAATGGCTAGCGGGCAGCTTTGCCGTCCATTTTCGGGGGAGGATCTGTCTGCGGGTTCTCCGCCAATGGATTGAAACTGATCCCCTCAAAGGGGAGCCCCGTAAAGCGGGATCAAGAACTCGACGCTAGCTAATCGCGCGCTGCGGACCCTGCACTGGACTCTGCGAGGGAACGAATGATTCTTCTGCGAATTATTAGCGGGCGCTAACAAATTTGTGGGAGGGGTATAATGGGGGAGTCTAGATTGCCGTCGCGTCGTACGGATGTCATTCCGATGATCATTCTCGTCATGCTTTCCGCCCGCTAGGATGTCATTGCTCCTGGGATTGAAGGCGGTGGCATTTGGCTGACAAACGGCGCCTCAGAGTCCTCGTTGTTGAGGACGAAATACTTGTCGCCATGCTGCTCGAAGACATGCTGGCGGATCTGGGATTTGAGGTTCTCGGCCCGGCTATGCGCCTTGACGCTGCGCTAAAGATGGCCCTGGACGAAAGTTTCGATCTTGCCGTCCTGGACGTCAATTTGGCAAATGAACAATCCTTTCCTGTGGCCCAGCTTTTACAGGAGCGAGGTATCCCGTTCGTTTTCGCCACTGGATACGGGCTGCGTGGGCTGGACGAGCGCTTTAAAGAAGTCACGACACTTCAAAAGCCCTTTGAACCGCACCAGCTCGCGAATGCAATTTCCTTGGCCCTCCCTTCTAAGGACGAGGATAAATAGTTTCATTTTCTAGATAGCACTTGCCTAGTCTCAGCATGGTTGGCGGCCTGAACAATGTGGGGATGGAAGTTGCCTCGTCTGTCAGCTCGATTGTATCTACTAAGCCTAATAACGGCGGCCGTTGTGCCTGTCTGGCTCTTTGCCGCTTACCTCCTCGCCCAATACGCCTTGAACGAGCGGTCGCGTTTCGAGGGTGAGGCACTGCAGGTCGCGCGCCAGATTTCACTCGTGGTCGAAGGCGAGATTACAAACCTCGCCACAGTGGTCGAAGGCCTTTCCAAGTCATCCTCTATGTCTGGGGGCGACCTGATGACGCTGCACAAGGAAGCCACTCGCCTGGTGCTGGGTACGGATCGAGTCATCTTGCTGCGCGACTTGGGCCGCAACCAGTTGATCAATACTCAGTTGCCCTTCGGCGCCGCTTTGCCGCCCGTCACAGCGTTGTCGACATCGGAAATCGCCAAGGTCAAATCCAAACTGCCGATCGTCAGCAGCGTCTATGCCGCCTCTGGAGAATATCGGATTGCCGTCGCGATCCCTGTGCGTGGCCCCAGAGGCGAAGAATGGCTTCTCGCCGTCTCGGTCCCCACCGCCCACATTCGCGACGTCATGATGCCGGCGGTGCCCGAAGGTTGGACGATCGGCGTTGGCGACCGCGAGGGCGCCTATGTGGCACGATCAACACTCCACGAGGAGATGACCGGTAAGCCGGGCTTGCCAGAGTATCTTGAGAAGGTCGCCGGCCGCTCGGGCACGTTCACCTCCCGAAACTTTCAGGGCATGACACTGCTTGCCGGCTACTACCGTTCCGCAGCTTCCAACTGGTTCTACACGGCAAATGTTCCGCTCTCTGTAGTCCAGGCGCCCCTTTGGCGATCTCTTGCTGCGATCGCTGCGCTCGCCCTTGTGGCGATGCTGATCTCTTCCGCACTCGCCTACGTTGTCGGGAACGGCTTCGCCAAGGCGGCCCGCGATCTGGCTAGCCGCGCTGATGCGTTGGGCCAAGGCCGACCGGTCACCGCCATGTCTACCGCGGTCTCAGAGTTTGCAGTTGTCGCTGACGCACTTGTCACCGCAGAGCGCGCGCTTGCCGAACGCGAGTTCGAGCTGGAAGCTGTCCTGGAGACTGCTCCTGCGGCGGTCTGGTTCACATATGATCCACAAGCACGCCAAGTGATACGCAATCGCTTCGCCGCGGAACTCATGGGCTTGCCTACCGACAGTCGCAAATCCTTCGGTACGACCGATTTGGTCATCGACACGATCGCTTTGCAGGATGGACATACTGTGAGCCGCGAAGATCGGCCGCTCAGCAAGGCGATGCGCGGCGAGCAGACAGACAATCAGGAATTTTCCTATATTCTTCCGAACGGCGTTCAACGGACACTTCTGTCGAGTGCCCGCCCGATCCGCGGCACCTCTGGCAAGGTCATCGGTGCGGTGCAGGTCAGCCTCGACATAACCGCACGTAAGCAGGGCGAAGAACAGCGCCGGCTTCTTGTCAACGAGCTCAATCACCGTGTCAAAAACACCTTGGCAGTTGTTCAGTCCATCGCGAGCCAAACACTGCGCAATGCCACGAGTTTGCCAGAGGCGGAGCGCTCGCTCTCAAGCAGGCTTGTCTCTCTTGCCAAGGCACACGATATCCTGACGCAAGAGAATTGGAGCGGGGCCGATCTGAAGGATGTCGTCGCGGCAGCACTTTCACCGCATGCCAATACGGAGCGCTTGCAAATCTCAGGGGACGAGGTCTGGCTTTCCCCCGCTCTGGCGTTGTCCCTATCATTGGGTTTCCATGAACTGGCCACCAACGCAATCAAATACGGAGCACTTTCGTGCAAGGAGGGAACCGTCTCGATCTCCTGGGTAACAAGCCGGCAAGAGCAGAGGAAGCACGTTCGAATAGAATGGCGCGAGCTGGACGGCCCTCCTGTCGCGGCAATCGACCGCAAAGGATTCGGCACACGAATGCTTGAGAGGCTTCTCGGGCCAAAATCTGCAGGGACCGTTACAATCACGTTCGAGCCGACGGGTCTCGTTTGCGTTTTTGAGGTTGACCTGGGAGAACCTGGGGGGCCTGATTACGCGTCTTGAGCCCAGTTCGAGGGATCCCCTCGCCCGCCGCAATTAATTGTTCCAAGCTTGCATCACTTGGATACAATCGCATCTGGTCGAGCTCGTTGCGTTCCGGAAGAAGCGGCGCCGATACACTTCGGTTCCCGCAAAAAAGCATAGCGCCTTGCCGATATCGTCCCACTAGCTCCCGACGAAAACCTTTTTGCCCCACATGCGTTGTCCCTCCAACAAAGGAGGCAATCCATGTTGACGAAAACGAAAACCGACACGTCGAAGATAACGGGGAAGCAGCGCAGCGTGCAGCGCAAGGTGGACGCCGACGATCGCAAGAAGGTGAAAGCCAAGCCTGACGCCGCCATGCAGGCAGGCGCCCGGCTCTATCCCGAGCCGCCTTTTCCCAAGCAGCATCATCCCAAGCCGGGCGAGGAAGCGCAGGTCAGACCGCCGCCGCTCTACGACGCGCCGTTCTGGCAGGGCTCGAAGAAACTCGAGGGCAAGGTGGCGCTCATCACCGGCGGCGATTCCGGCATCGGCCGCGCGGTGGCAGTGCTGTTTGCACGCGAAGGCGCCGACATCGCCATTGTCTATCTCAGCGAAGACAGGGATGCCGAAGTGACCAAGCAAGCGGTCGAGGCCGAGGGCCGGCGCTGCCTGACGCTGCGCGGCGATGTCGGCAGCCGCGCCTTCTGCCGACGGGCGGTCGACAGCACAGTAACGCAACTGGGCAAGCTCGACGTGCTGGTCAACAACGCCGCCTTCCAGGTTCATTCGGCCGACTTCGCCGACCTCACCGAGGAGCATTTCGACGCCACGCTGAAGACCAATCTCTACGGCTATTTCCATATGGCCCAGGAATCAGTGGCGCACATGAAGCCGGGCTCGGCCATCGTCAACACAGGTTCGGTCACCGGCATAGATGGCTCGAAAGAGCTGGTCGACTATTCGATGACCAAGGGCGGCATCCACGCCTTCACCCGCGCGCTGTCGGGCAATCTGATCGCCAAGGGCATCCGCGTCAACGCGGTTGCGCCGGGGCCGGTCTGGACACCGCTCAACCCGTCCGACAAGCAGGCGGCGGATGTCTCGCAATTCGGCGCTAAGACGCCGATGAAGCGCCCGGCGCAGCCTGAAGAGATCGCACCGGCCTATGTGTTCCTGGCCTCGCCGCAATGCTCGAGTTACATCACCGGCGAAATCCTTCCGATTGTGGGTGGATATTGAGCGGTCAATCGCCGCTGCAGCGCTTGAGGATGAGCCCGGCGTCATGATCTTGCGCTGCCAGCTTAGAGCTGAGACTCGACCGGAAGATGGCGGACCAGGCCCGCAAGGATACGGCGAAAGAATCCAGCTTCTGGTTCGTGCGTATAGTCCTGCAGCTTGCCTTCGTCGCAGCCATGCCAGTGCAAGACATTGTGCTTGAGTTCGAGCCGGTAGCTCGCTTCTGGAGATATCTCTGACTGGAATCGATCCCGCAACTCAGCAACCAATCCCGCATCTTCAAAGAGCACGCCCATTTCCGAGTTTAGAGACACCGACCGCGGATCGAAATTGAAGGAACCGACGAAGCCGGTTTTGTCGTCAACGGTGAATGCTTTCGTATGCAGACTGGCGCCCTTTGAGCCAAACACCGAGATTGCCGGCTGACGGCTGAATGGTTGAAGCTCGAAAAGTTTGACGCCGTTCCTTAGCAGCCGCTTGCGATAGTTTGCGTAGGCGCCATGGACCGCGGCGACATCTGTGGCGGCCAGGGAATTGGTCAGGACCGAAACCTCAACCCCGGCACCGACGAGCTGCAACAGGATCGCGGAACCCCTTTTGCCTGGGATGAAATAGGGAGACACAATTTCCAGACATTCGCGCGTCGATTGAATGATGGGACGCAGCTCTTTCATAAGCCAGCTGCGACGTCTCCAGCCACGAACCTTCTCTGGTGGATCGGAAATGACCCGCACGCCTTCCACCCAGTGAACGTCGTTACTCGCCGCGATAAATTCTACGACAGAGCCTCGCTCCCCTATGCCGTTCAAGAATTTTGACTCGGTTTCGGACTCGTTCACTTCAAACCGTTTGACCTGCTCATGCTCCGTCGCTGAACCAAGCGTCTTGATTGGCTTGGATTCCTCGCATTCCCAGAAGGCATCAAATATCGCCGCCGTTTGCTGTACTGCTGGCCCCATGAGCAGCATGTCGAGGTCGCGGAAATTGGTCTCTGCCGCATCGAAATAAGCGTCGCCAACATTGCGACCGCCGACAATGGCAAACCTGTCGTCGGCGATCCAAGCCTTGTTGTGCATACGTCGTGTCAGTGCGAAGAGCCGCAACAGCACTTCCAGACCACGCATGATCCGGCCGCTCCTGATTCCGCTTGGATTGAACAACTTCAGTTCGATGTTTGGATGATTGTTCAGCGCCAGATAAGCAGCATCGTTTTTGCGCGGATTGACGTCGTCAAGGAGCATGCGCACCCGCACTCCGCGCTCAGCGGCCCGAAGGACCTCCTGCAAGAGCAAGCGACCGGTGTGGTCGTCGTGCCAAAGGTAATACATGAGGTCTAAGGTGCGCTCTGCACTCCGTGCCGCCAGCACGCGCACGGCGAAAGCGTCATAATTGTCCGAGACAAGCAGCAAGCCGCTCTTGCCGGCCTTGATGTTGTCGTCTGCGATTTGAGAAACCGATACGTCCATGAAAATTGGCCACCTTCGGACGGCGGTCGCAGCCGGCCATGCTCAAAATCATAGCAAGAACCCGTCAGTGCAATTCTGGTTGCATACCCAACCGTCTGACAGTGCGTTGAAGTGGGATGACTGACGACAGCGCGACATCATCGCCGAAGGGCGATGTCCATTGCCTTTTCCAAGTCTTCTTCAAAAAAGGGCTTGGCCAGGCGGGTCGCACTTGTCTGTGTGCCAGACGGAAGTTCGGCATAACCCATGGCAAGAATTGCGGGAAGGTCTGGGCGCTCGGTTCTAACGATGTCGATCAGGTCAGCGCCCGTCATCCCGGGCATGGCATGATCGGTGATGAGCAAATCCAGCTTCGGTTCGCTCTTCAGGATTTCCAGCGCCCGGGTCATGGGCAATTTCTTACCGCTTCCAATCAGGCTGGTTGATGGCCAAACCGTATTGGTCTCTTCGGTCTGCGACGCCGAAAAGGCACTCCTGGGACAGTGGCCCAACAAGGGAGCGGCGGCTTACCGCGATGCCTGCAGGCTGATCGCGGCCGCGAGAGAAGGGAGTTGTAGCTCCGCCATCGCTTTCGTGGCGTTCAAGGCGGCTGCGATCGACCAGCGCCTGCTGCAACCGACAAACAAAAGTTCTGCACTCAGGATGTTGGACGATGTGACCTGCGGACCTGACGGTCCCGGTACGCAGAAAGCCTGCTGCCGGGAGACGGACCGCTTCCGGGAAGGCAAAAACCGATTCGCCCGTATAATCAGTTGCGCGCCGGAACAAAGCCCTCCGGCACTTGTTAGCTCCTCAGCACGATGTGTGCCTAACGAGGATCCTATCCATGAAAAACCGTATGCTTCTGGCTCTGGCCGCGGCTACTGCCATGACCTTCGCCTTGCCCGCTTTCGCTGCCGACAGCGCGCAGGATTTTGTCGACAAGGCCGCCGTCGGTGGCATGTTCGAAGTCGATTCCAGCAAGATCGCCGAAGGCAAGGTGCAGGACCAGGCCGTCAAGGATTTTGCGCAGAAGATGATCGACGATCATGGCGCGGCCAACGCCAAGCTTCAGACCATTGCCGGCGAGCAAAAGCTGACGGTACCCAAGGAACTGGACGCCAAGCACAAGGCCGATCTCGACTCGCTGCAGAATGCCAAGGACGCCGTCGACGAGCCGTATGTCCAGTTGCAGCGCGATGCGCATTCGGAGGCGGTCACCCTGTTCGAGAGCTATGCCAAGGACGGCGACAACGCGCAGCTGAAGACCTTCGCCTCCGAGACCTTGCCAACGCTCAAGATGCATCAGGAGATGATCGAGAAGATCGCCGCCACTGGCGACGCTGCGGCAGCAACGAGCTCGACAACCCCTGCCGTGACCACGACCGACACCGCCAACCCGGCCGCTCCCGTTCCCGGCGCCAACTCCTTCACCGAGGACCAGGCCAAGAGCCGCATCCAGGATGCCGGCTACTCCGATGTGTCGAAGCTGACCAAGGACGAGCAGGGCATCTGGCGCGGCCAGGCGACCAAGGACGGCAAGAACACGACCGTCGCGCTCGACTACCAGGGCAACGTCGTTGCCGGCGCCAACTGAACCGACTGAAACCAGATCGAGGAGATCAAGATCATGAAAACCGTAACCGGACTTTTCGACAATTACGATGATGCTTCCGATGCCGTTGGCGAACTGGAGGCGAGCGGCGTGCCCCATGCAGATATCAGCATCGTCGCCAACAATTCGGACGATTGGTACGAGGATGGCGACACCTCCAAGGCGGCGGATGACGCAGCCGGCGGTGCCGGCGTTGGCGCCGTTATCGGTGGCGCCGGCGGACTGTTGACCGGGCTCGGCCTGATGGCCATTCCGGGTGTCGGTCCGGTCGTCGCAGCCGGTTGGCTGGCCGCCACCGCGGTCGGCGCCATTGGCGGCGCGGTCGTCGGTGGTGCTGCCGGCGGCATTGTCGGCGCGCTCACCGAGTCCGGCGTCCCGGAAAAGGATGCCCATGTCTATGCCGAGGGCGTTCGCCGCGGCGGCACGATGGTGACCGCCAGGGTCAGCGACGAACTCGCCGGCGAGGCCGAGCGTATCCTCGGCCAGTCCAACTCGGTCGATCTGCAAGACCGCCGACGCGCCTACGAAGCCGATGGCTGGACCGGTTTCGATCCCAGGGCCGACCCTTACACCGACATCGAGGCGGAGCGCGACAGAGTGCGTAACGCCAGCCCGCTCTGATCATCGAGCCCCGTCGCCGAAAGGCGGCGGGGCTTCATTTGTCGACCACCCAGGAATGCGTGCACTCGCTACCCAAGGAACCCGTCCATGTCCAAATCTCCAAGCCGCGTCAGCAATCAGGCTGTCATCCACGATCAGAAGCTGGTCCGAGGCGAAGGGGGCGAGTTGCATCAGATTGCTGAGGGCGACGTTCCCGTCCTCACCACCGCCCAGGGTGGACCTGTCTCGGACGACCAGAATTCCCTGAAGATCGGCGCCCGCGGGCCAACCGTTCTGGAGGACTTCCATTTCCGCGAGAAGATTTTCCACTTCGACCATGAGCGGATTCCCGAGCGGGTCGTGCATGCGCGCGGCTACGGCGCGCACGGCTATTTCGAGACCTATGAGTCTCTCGCCAAATACACACGCGCAGACATCTTCCAGCGCGCCGGCGAAAAGACGCCGGCTTTCGTGCGCTTCTCTACCGTCGCAGGCAACAAGGGCTCGGCCGATCTGGCGCGTGACGTGCGCGGCTTCGCGGTCAAGCTCTACACGCAGGAGGGGAACTGGGACATTGTCGGCAACAACATCCCGGTGTTCTTCATCCAGGACGCGATCAAGTTTCCCGACCTCGTCCATTCGGTGAAGGAGGAGCCGGATCGCGGCTTCCCGCAGGCGCAATCGGCGCATGACAATTTCTGGGACTTCATCTCGCTGACGCCTGAGTCCATGCACATGATCATGTGGGTGATGTCGGACCGCGCGATCCCGCGATCGCTGCGCTTCATGGAAGGCTTTGGCGTCCACACCTTCCGCATGCTCAACGCCAGGGATGAATCCACCTTCGTCAAATTCCACTGGAAGCCCAAGCTCGGCCTGCAGTCGGTGGCCTGGAACGAGGCGGTGAAGATCAATGGCGCCGATCCCGATTTCCATCGCCGCGATCTCTGGGACTCGATCAAGGCCGGCGCGTTCCCGGAATGGGAACTGCAGCTGCAATTGTTCGACCAGGACTTTGCCGACAGTTTCGATTTCGACGTGCTCGACGCCACCAAGCTCATCCCCGAAGAAATCCTGCCGCCGATCCCGGTCGGCCGTCTGGTGCTCGACCGCATGCCCGACAATTTTTTCGCCGAGACCGAACAGGTCGCGTTCATGACGCAGAACGTTCCGCCCGGCATCGACTTCTCCAACGACCCGCTGCTGCAGGGGCGGAATTTTTCCTACCTCGACACGCAGATAAAGCGGCTGGGCAGCACCAATTTTACCCATATCCCGATCAACGCGCCGAAATGCCCGTTCCACAATTTCCAGCAGGACGGCCATATGGCCATGCGCAATCCAACCGGCCGGGTGAACTACCAACCGAACTCCTTCGGCGAAGGCCCAAGGGAATCGCCGCAGCGCGGCTTCCGCTCGTTCGCCGAAACCGAGCAAGGACCGAAGCAGCGCATCCGCGCTGAAAGCTTCGCCGACCATTACAGCCAGGCGCGGCAGTTCTACATCAGCCAGACGCCGCCCGAGCAAGGCCATATCGCGGCCGCGCTGACCTTCGAGCTCAGCAAGGTACAGACCCCTGTCATTCGCGAACGCATGGTGTCCCACCTGCTCAACATCGACGAAGGGTTGGCGGGCAAGGTCGGCGACGGGCTTGGCCTGAAGGCGATGCCGAAACCGGCCGATGCGGCCATTGCCACCAGGCAGGATCTGGCCGCCGCACCTTCGCTCAGCATCATCGCCAACGGCCCCAATCGTTTCGAAGGCCGCAAGCTCGGCATATTGGTGACCGACGGCACCGATGCCGCACTGCTCAAGGCGCTGACCGCTGCATTGACCAAGGCCGGGGCGGTGTTCGAAATCATCGCTCCCAAGGTCGGCGGCGCCAGGGCCAGCGACGGCAGCCTGATCGAGGCGCAGCAAATGATCGGCGGCGGCCCGTCGGTGTTCTACGACGCGGTCGCCTTGCTGCCCGCCAAGGCGGCGATGGCCGATCTGGTCAAGGAATCCACGGCACGCGATTTCGTCGCCGACGCTTTCGCCCACTGCAAGTTCATCGGTTATGTCGAGGCGGCCCTGCCGCTTCTCGACAAGGCAGGAATTGCCGACAGCCTCGACGAGGGCTGCGTTGCGCTGTCCGGGCCCAAGGATGTCGCCGGTTTCCTGTCAGCCCTTGGCGCCCTGCGCCTATGGGCGCGCGAGCCGAAGGTGAAGATGGCGTAGCCGCGCATTGTCCCAGACAGCACAAACTAGGAGTTCGACATGAACGATGACAGCGACCGGACGAAAGTCACAGGCAAGGCGTTGCGGGTCAACGACAACAGCGCGGGCGAGCGCGACGAGACGTCCTCGCCGGCGCCGACGAAACCGCGCACCGATGCCGAACCGGCCAAGGCGGAGGGCAATGCGCTGCGGGTGAACGACAACAGTGTCGAGGCTGAAGAGCCTGTCCCGTCGCCGGCCCCTGCCCGCAAGGAATGAGCGTGGCGTGCGAGCAGAGAGCTCGCCTGCCGCCAAGCGCTAGCGCATCAACCCTGCTGCGCGCAGCGCGTCCTCGATGACCTTGCCAATCCCGCCGGCCGTGCCGCGTGCGTTGGCAGGGTCCGGGGTGGGATCGACACGGACCGCGCGTGGTTTTTCCTTCGGCGCAAAAGGCTGCAACGCGGCGCCTGAAGCGGCCTCGACTTTCGCAGTGCGTCGCACGACCGGTTTGGTGAGCTCCCAGAAGCGGGCGATGTGGCGGGTCGAGGAAATCCCGACATCCAGCATGAATGGCCCTGCTTTGCCGAGGCCATCGTCGCCGCTCGTCTTCAGCGGCGTACCATGGCCCATGCCGGCGATTGTGTATGCCTCGAGCACGTCCTGGCCCTGGTCATCGGACCAGACTTTGCGCGTCTGACCGTCGACCTTTTCCGTCCGGGCCGGCCTCTCGCCGACGCCGTGCACGCTCTGCCATTGCGCCAGCACCGCGTCGGCATTGGAAGGCACGACGGTGCTGTCGGCCGAGCCCTGCCAGATCGAAATCCTCGGCCACGGACCCTTGTGCAGCGAGGCCTGCCGCAACAGGCGCTGCAGCTCGGCCCTGGACGGGCCGCCATGGCCACGCATGCGATCAAAAGCTTCGGGGATGGTCGAGGCGCTGCCATAGGCAAGCCCGGCAATGATCGCGCCGCCAGCAAACACTTCGGGGTAAGCCGCCAGCATCGCCGCTGCCATGGCGCCTCCGGCGGACAGGCCGGTGACGAAGATTCGAGTGCGGTCGAGACCATGCGTGACGACAGCCGCCTCGATCATCTGGCGGATAGACGCCGCTTCGCCGCTGTCGCGGCTGATATCGCCTGATACAAACCAGTTGAAGCACAGATTGGCGTTGTTGGCGCGCTGCTGTTCTGGGAAAAGTACCGCAAAACCCTGCTCGGCGGCAAGCTCGGTCCAGCCGGAGCCATGGTCGTAGCCGGCGGCAGTCTGGGTACACCCATGCAGCACGACGACCAGCGCCGCCTGTTGTGGAAGATTCGCCGGAAGATAAAGCCGCGCCCGCAAGGCGCCGGGATTGGAGCCGAAGCCTGTCATGTCTGAGAGATGATCGCCCTTGCTCTGCCCGGAGCCTATTGGCCGGCCGCGCATCGCGCTCAGCCGGGCGATGGTATCGGATATATTTCGCAAAATTGGCATCCTTGCGCGCGGGAATGGCAGATATCGTGCACAACGCACTTGCAGCAATATCGTTGCTGCACTGCACAATAACAAGCTCCGATCGCAGCTTCACCGCATCCTGAGTTTGATGGAGGAACATGATCTCCTGCGTGCCCGAGAGAGACATGGTAGCGACACCACCCTGGGGGACGATTTCAACGGCAATTCTTTTGCTCTGACTGGAAACGGATGAGCAAATGGTTGCGCCACGTGCCGTATGGAAGGGCTTCGTGAAGGTTGGGTCAGTGGCGTGAGGCGTGAAAATCGTCGGCGCCACCAGCGAGTCCTGAAAGATTCACTTCAAAAATCCTGAACCGCCGCGGGCGGTCGCCGACCCATATTTTCATTTGGAAAAATGTGCGCGTTGGGGCCGGACCGGTCAACGCGGAGTCGACCCCCGGAGATCGAGATGCCCCTACCGGGGGGCGGTCACATCCTCATAGTCTTCCAAATCGCTTACCGCCCCAGAGTACGCATTTCCGCAATTCAAAAGTTGACCTCTCGCGCGCGGTGCACGTGCGGGCGCGCGAGTCCTGGCAGGTTTTTCTGTAATAGCGCTATCGTTGCTAGGGCGGTACGGCATGAAAGAGCGGTAGGGAGTTGACCCGCCCCTACCGCTCCAAAAAATAATATGAAAACCTGCGGCATAACGCGTTTGAGGATGCGGGCGGTATCCGGAGTCGACTGGCACAGGTCTTGAGACGCCCCCCGGTGGCAAATGTGATTTTACGATCGGTGCCAGCGGGCTTACGCTGCGTCTTCAACGATTGAGGAGATGACGATGAAAACATTCCTCGCAATAGCCACAGCGTTAGGCCTGTGCGTATCCGCCGCCTATGCCGATTGCCCATATCACGAGAAGGTACAGGCATCCGTCGACACGCAGAAAACAGCGAGCGTCGAGAAGGCCGATATGTCGAAGGCTGCGGATACTCAAACTATAACGAACGAAGTGCCACCAAAGACGGAATAACGGCGGGCTACCGGTCCCACGCCCCTGTGCGCAGCCTGCACCAAACGCACCGCCTTCCGCACGACGCCTGATGGGCTCGGGGCGGCCGTGCTAGCGCGTGCTGCCGGAAGAAAATCCCACAAAAATCGAAATTGTTACGGTTTTGCAAGACTAACTCCCGAGGCGGTCTAAGCGGGTAACCACTGGCGCTACCTAGACCCCGTTGGGTGGGTGGTCATCCCAGATCGAGAAACCGGCCTGGCCGGCAGTCCGTTTCCGCAATGTGCGGGACAGCAGAAAAATCAGAACTAATCAAAAAAATCCGGGTGAGAGTCATACGGGTAGTTTCGGATCGTGGCCTGGTGGCGATCGGCCCCCCCGCCCCCTAGAAAACGGTGCATAACGTCTCGCTTCGTCTATTAGCCCTTGCTAATTTTATTTCCAGGCACCAGCGTCGACTGGGGCTTTCAGAAGGCGAAATGCTAGAGCGGATCGTAGCTTCCACCACAACCAACTCTCGCCAATTTAACCATCTTGTTCCCGATGACGTCACCGACGCTATCGCTGGATGTATCGACTGCTCTGTTCCCGGACACATCATTTCAACCTTTGCGGCAGTTCAGTCGGTGCGAGACAAGGTTCCCGATTGCGAGATGTCGGACGATCAGATCGAGCGGTGCGCTGTATTGGCTGCGGTTGATGCGGGCCTAGCCGTCCACTTCGATCGGCGAGGACGCCAGCCGGATCCGTACTCGAGCTTGAGCAGGAGCCATTGGCACCTCGTGCCGATCTGGAAAACCAAGGCCACGACACGACTGGCCCACGTGTCATTCCGCCGAACGACTTCGGACCTGCCGGCCGTACACCTCCGTTCGTTGTCGTTGTCCGGCCGCAAGTCCGGCCGCAGTGCGTAGAATTCAACCCAACTGAGGCGCTTGCCGGTAGGGTTTTGCGGAATCCGTGACCGCGTCCGTCGTTGATGATCGGGCTAGATCCCTGGCGGTTTGCATTTCTTCCCACCGCTAAATGTTTTTCTATACAGGTTTAGCCAAGGTAAGCCCCGAAGCGGTCTAAGCGGGTAACCACTGGCCATACCTAGACCCCGTTGGATGGGTGGTCATCCCAGATCGAGAAACCGGCCAGGCCGGGCAGTCCGTTCCCGCAATGTGCGGGACGGGTTGGTTAATAAATCATGCTGCAGCGCAACAAAAATGTTGCAATGCACGCAAACTTCCGTTAGGTAATGCTAATACAAATGCGAAGCTTTTTAAAAGCCACGCCCAAACAAAGGATGGAAACGATGTCCAAGACCACTGAAAAGACTGTCGAATTTATCGACAACGCCGCTTTTGATGCATCCAAGGCTATCGACCAGGTCAGTGCCTTTGCAGAAAAGGGGGTCGAGCAGTCGAAAGAAGTTCTCGCCAAATTCAAGACGGGATCCGAGACGACCCAGAAGGCTCTCGAGTCGAGCTTCCAGACCGCCAAGACCGTTTCCGGTGACCTGTCGCTCAAGACCATCCAGGCTCTGCGCGCCAACGCCAACTCGGCCTTCGCGCATTTCGAAGCCCTAATTGCCGTCAAGTCGCCCTCCGAATTTGCCGAACTGCAGACCGCCTTCGTTCGCAAGCAGATTGAAAGCGCTGTCGAGCAGGCCAAGGACTTCCAGGCCGCCACGACCAAGGCTTTCGAGGACGTGTCCAAGCCGATGAAGACCGCCTTCGAGAAGGCGATGAAGGAAATAAAGGTAGCCTAGCTTTTTCTTGGTGCGGCGGATAGCAGGCGGGGGCGGGTAGCCACGGCTCTTCAGTACTTCGGAGAGCCGTGGTGGCTACCTACGCTTGGCTGCTATCCTCCGCCATCCGCTGATTGTCATTCGCTGGCTTCCTGTCAGGTCGGATCTTCCAGAGTTCCGCCCAGACTGATGCGGCGAATTTGGACGGTCTCGCCGTTGGTCTCGACTGTTCTTGCTGTAGCCACTGGCGCCTCCCATTATTCGTCCACCCGCCGAACTGACGGCACCGAACTGGTGTACATTTGGCCGTCATCGCCTTCCAAGATCATGACGAAGCGGCCTTCATCGTACGCTCCATCGTGAAGTACGCCGATGACCTGGCACGGGTACCAGTTTGTCTCGCCGCTCATTTGCCTGACTGGGTACGTGGCCTCGAATGGCGCGATCGAAATTACGTTGCTGCTCATGCTGTGCTTTCATCGAGTGTTCTCCTCGTTTCTTTGTTGTTGTCCGATTTTTTGTGCAGCACTTTGTCCTTGGGTACGCACGAGAGACCGACTGACTTCTTTTTATTTAAGAGAGAGGGTTTTTTTGATTCTGTTTCCACGCGCGCAAGGACAAAGTGCTGCAATGTTGTAGTCCTCTACTAAACTCCCTTTACGGTTGTAGTCTCTGCGATGAGTGTTCGGATTTCTGCGCGCCGGAGGGCCTCTTTTTTGGCCTGCTCTTCGAACAGTCGATGCACCAGCGGATTTACATTGTAGCGTGGCGATTTCTGGTTACGATCCAGCGGCAATGGCTTAAGCCAGCCAAGCGCGTCAAGCCGCGAAAGAACCTGCGCGGCGCGTCCTTCATCCATGCTGCTGCGTACGCGATCACCACGGCGAGCCTCACTTACAGTGACGGTTTTCACGTCGCGCGCGAGGATCCAGTTTGCGACGGCAAGCACCATGTCTTGGTCATCGGCCAGACCGACAACGTCGCGATAAAACGCAAGCGCGTGCTGCAGCAGATACCCATGAAGGAACGCGGCAACCCGCCTGGCCGTGTCTTCCGTTATGCGTTCGGGCAATTCACTGCCGGCCGTTTCAATGCAGTGCCACAAGACACAGAGGCGCGCGAACAAGCCGTCATATTTTCCGAAGTGCATTGCCAGCTTCGCATTGACGGTTTCCCAACCCCGCTGGAGCGCGCCGTTCGTCCTGCAAACATCCATGAAGATTGCTTGACCACCTTCGTCAAATCGCAACTGCCGTTCCACGGGTACCGCCTTGCCCGTAGGTGGGCGCAGCGCATGCAATCTATCAATGAGCGCTGCGTACATCGGCACTATAGGCCCTACCGCCTCGTCGCGGCCGTCTCCGGATTGTCCAACGATGACGGGCGTAAAGCGCTGGATTAACCCATCGTCATCTTTGCCTTGGACGATTGAGCGAAGCGGCCCTGGCTGAATGCCGCCAATCATCGAGACAGATAGGTTGGGAACCCAGATGCTGCCGCGCGATATACGGTCGACGGCGTAACTGCCGCCATTGAATGCTTGCAACCAGAGTGCGCGGTCGGCACCAGCGCCCTTGGCCGAAGAGTATTTCTCCATCGCGCCAAACCAACCCGTCAGCTCGTCGCGATCGAGAAGTAGGCCACCGGGATTGTCTTTTAGGATTTCTCCCACCTTTTCCGGCGAGGCGTCCATAATGCGGATACGCTTCGCAATCGGCTTTGGTGTGGTCTCTTTCGCCTTTTTATCGAGCGCCTCCCATGCCTGCATGGCATCACGATGCTGACGCTGATATCCGTCATCGATAGCGCGTAGTGGCCCTGCAACGGCGTTGATTGCAGGTGTCTTCTTGGCGCTTGGCCCGCCGACAATTACCGCCCACAGGCGCGCAGACTCGGTCCAATCGTCATGCACCTTAACGCGAAGCTTGATATCGTCGGTGATGGCTGCAGCGCAGACGGCAAGCGCCGTAACGGCCATTCCGCCAGGGTCAACCCCCATCTGCTCGGCTCGCTTGCGGGCAAACTCCTCGATAATCTGCGGGAGTAGTCCGGATGGTAGCGACGGATGGGCGCTTTCTGCCCAAAGGTCTACAGGTTCGTTGTCGTTGTCGGCCGCTGGTGGCCGGACCTCTAGCGATAGAAAGCTGGCGAGGATTCGCTTTTCGCCGACCTGCGCAAACTTCACAGTAAGCTTCTCGCCGTCTATGTCGGTGACCGTGCCGGCGCCGAATTTCCCGTGAGTAATGGCGTGGCCGATATAAAAGTCGTGCTGCCCTTCAGATGCTGATGCGGTCATTGGCGGATACGCCCTTCAGTGCGGCCGACGCGGCGCTTGCGATTTCTTCAGAAAATGCTGGTGAAAAGCTCATCACTCGAGCGCCACCCGTGTTCGGGCCGAAGGCGTAATTGCTGCCGTCAGATCGCCTGATTAGCTTAAGTTCGAAGAGCTTGATGTGATCATCGATGGCGATATCGAAGCGCGCAATTGTCTTGCCGGCGCCGCCTGGCGGAACCGGTCTGATACTGAGGATTTGCAAGTTGGGTTGTTCCTGATTTGGAGAACCGCAGTTGGCTCCGCGGTGGGTTTTTGTAGGAGTACGCTAAGCCGCCCTCGCCGCGATGCGGGCATCGATCCACGCATCCACCTCGGCCCGCACATATGCAACACGCCGCTCGCCAAGCCTGACTGCCTTTGGAAATTGGCCCTCGTCAGCCATCAAACTCAAAAGTGGTCGCGAAAGGCTTGTTGCCAGAGCCGCCTCCTTGGGTGCCATCAAGCGTGGTACATTGTCGTTTGAATGTTGCATAATTCTCCCCTACTCCGACGCTGATAAGCGCGGAAATTGCGCACGCCAAAGCGCGCGTTCAAAAGCTAACAACAATGATGAGGGGTTAGGGCCGCCGTTAATTTAGGCGGGAGAAGCGAGTCGCGGCGACAAGCGCCGACTTACTCCAACCTATAGGCGTTTTCGCCTAATTTGTCAATATAGTAAATGCGGTTACTGGCAGCTAGCGCAGTATTTCGACCAGTCGTCCATCAATCTGCGCCTTTTTTGAAGCGCATCGGAGCGGCGGTAAGCCGCTTCGGTCTTATCCTTCAATGTGTGAGCAAGCGCCGCCTCTGCCACGTCGCGGGGATGACTCGTCTCGTCGCCGCACCAATCTCTGAAACTTGATCGCAAACCGTGAAGTGTGGAGTCATCGCCCGTCGCCTTCCGCAGCGCCTTCACCATAGCTGTGTCGCTGATCGGGAACACGGAATCAGTGGTCGCGATTTCCCTCATCCCCTCGATAATCTCGATTGCCCGGTCGCACAGCGGAACGCGATGCTCTCGGCCGGCTTTCATTCGCTGTGGCGGAACGACCCAAAGACCCTGCTTCATATC
Organism: Mesorhizobium sp. P2_E7; assembly: GCF_056403855.1. Lineage (NCBI taxonomy): Bacteria > Pseudomonadati > Pseudomonadota > Alphaproteobacteria > Hyphomicrobiales > Phyllobacteriaceae > Mesorhizobium > Mesorhizobium sp. P2_E7. The sequence continues at coordinate 3,185,011 of NZ_JBFUER010000001.1, forward strand.
GAATTCGTCAAATTTCGCGCCGCGTACTTCCCCGCTTCGCGCTGCGGTCAGACAAGAGAACTCGACGGCCCGCGCAGATATGCCCGCGGCCGTGCCTAGAGCCTTCATGACGGCTGGCAGTTCCTTATACCCCACGGCCGCGTGGTGGCCCCTCGTGAGTTTCTGCCGTGGCGACAGCAGATCCTTTAAACCACCACGCCAGTCGGCTGGGTTGTCGCCAACGTAAAGCCCCCTCGCCTTCGCGTGATCCATAACGGACGCAATTCGCATCCTGAGCCGATCGGCCGTTTCCGGTATCGTTCCCCAGATAGGCTTCAAGGTCTCGACAACATCATCGCGCGTGATGTCCGCTATGGGCCTTTTATGCAGATGCTTGGCGTACTCTCGCAACGTCATCGCCCATTGCGCTTTGTGCTTCTCGTTCCGGAAACCGGATGATTTCACTTCGAGCACGTCATCCATGACATCTGCGAAAGTCTTCTTCGCAGAAAGCTGGTCCCCCCGCGCCAGACGCTGCCTAACCGCCTCTGCCTTCTCCCGCGCCAAAGCCAGGCTGACTGGTGCCGTCCCTTGGCCATAGCCTCCAAGGCCAAGTTCGGTACGCTTGCTCGCTCGCCTATAAATGAAAAACCACTGGCGACTGCCCTCCTTCCTTACTCGGAGGAACAGGCCGTCTCCATCGGAATGGATGCCAACCGGAAGGGTCTTTATGCGTGTTTCGGAGAGCCGGTGCTTGGCCATATCGATTCCCGTTGCCATAACCGCGATACCGAAAATAGGGAAAATACGACAAATAGCAAGGTCAAAGCTCTAGTAATTTCAATACGTTACAGAAAGAGGCGGACGCTCTCTCCGCCATTTAGCATAAATAAATGAATAATTTCAATAGGTTACAAAAAACGCTTGTTGCAACCCACATTCCTACCCACATAGGAATATATTCCTACATGTATCCATGGCGCGCCAAGGACCTCAGTTCTCTTCTGGATAGAAAGGAGATGATTCTAGACGCTCTTCGGTAAGATGGTTCGGCCTTCCAACCGCAACCATATAAACTGGCATGTCTGTCCAATTTGCGAATAGTACTATATTGACGACGATTATCGTTCCGAATATCGATTCCGGGAATGTAAAATATAGCAAATGGTCAGGTTTCGTATATTCGCCTCTAGGTTCGCTGTGGCATCCAACGTAGTTTATAACATTGGGGTCGTTGTTTAGAATAAACCTTGGTATGTCGTAAATGTATCCGCAGACACCAAGCTCTTTTATCGCGAATGCATGAGCAATCTTTGCCAGCATGCGAGAAAATTTGATGGCATGTATCGAAGATCTGCCATGTATTTTTTTGGCACCAGTGTACGCCGGATTACCTTTGTCCAAAAACCCGCGTAACATTACTGTCATTGTCGGTTCTTCCTCGATATTTGTAATTATTGGCGGCATCTGATCGAACCGCAGAATTGGAAATATCCCCGGGTGGTCGCCAGCCTTAACGTCGACTATTTCGCATCTGTCTTCGAATTCCACCCATAACGGGATGGTTCCCGGCTTCCTTCTCCGTGTTTGTAGCCCTTTGGCATGGCGGAATTGCCCCATCATCGAACCGGCGACATAACCTTCAAAGCTGTGCGTAATCGAGTTGCATTCTCGGCAACTAGATTTTGCCAGGACAAGATTACCGTTCAATGAGAAGGGAATGATATGCTCATCGGTGAGATATTCGCGGCGTCTCTGCCCGCAATAGATGCACTGCCAAACCGGAGTAGTTTTGATAGTGTCTGCGGGCAAACGAGGTTTGGACATGTCTGATCCTGAAAATGAGAGCAGGAATGACGAGGTCGACAAGCGGCGTGACGAAGCGCTCCGCCGCGCCCTCCCAATGCCGCCTAAGCCTCACGATGACATTCCAGCACCGGCGCAACATCCCGAGACATAGCCCGTGGCTAGGCCGTTGCGGCCGTCGCCTGAGCCGGGGCTCGTTTTCGGGGGGCCGGACGGCGTCGATCGCGGCGTTTCGAAACGACTTTGAGGGGAACGGCCGGCGCTGGAGACAGCGCGCCAAGCACAGCGTTGACCATGCCGCCAACTACGAAATCGGCGCTGATGTCGGCAGCCAGAGCTTGCCCTTGTTGCCCGGCATCGCCCTGCTCCGCGTCCGACCAGAACACAATTCCGATTCTCAAACCTGCCTTGGCGCGTTTCAGTCGGCGCACCAGAAAGCGGGCATGCTTGAGAGAATCCCGGTTCAGGAAACCGACCACGACTGTGTCGATCGTCTCTAGGTCGAGTCGGCGAATGCCGGCCGGCTCCATATCGACGAAACTGGCCTTCGCCACTGTCGCACCTTGCACCTCCAGCACCTGCGCGAGCATGGCGGCCGCAGCATCGTCGAGTTCCCCGCGACCGCCGGCACAAAGCACCGACATGTCCTTGCCATCGGGCAGCTCGATCTCTTCCTCCTCGACGCCATCCGGTTCCTTGCTCGTGCTCCCTTCCGCGGCCGCTGTCGGCTCATCTTCCTCGCTTGCTTCCTCCTGCGCATCGTCGGCAAGATTTGCGACGAGGATTTGGGCGCTCGCTGCCACCTGCCTTCGCTGCTGATCGCCCATCACGCCACGCATGCGGTCCTGCTCGCCCAGCAGGAGAGCGGGAATGGCGACCTTGTCGTAGAAATCGATCAGATACTTCTCCTCGAGGATTTCCTCTGCATGGTCGGTGGCTTCGTCGGGATCGCCGGCCAGGAGCCGCTGATAGAGCCGGGCGTGGGGTTCAAGCACAGGCTCGTTGCCAAACAGGACGTCGAGAAATTCGAACTGCGGAACGTGTCGCCCCAGAACGACGAGACAGACCGTCAGCGGCGTCGAAAGAACGAGGCCCAGCGGCCCCCACAGCCATGTCCAGAAGATCGCTGCGACGATGATCGCCAAAGGGGAAAGTCCCGTGCGCGAACCGTAGAGCCACGGTTCGACGACGTTGCCGGTTACCATTTCCATCACGATGAACAGTGCAGCGGTCCACAGCACCAGCGACCAGCCGGGCGCCACGGCCAAGGCGAGGAACAAGGGCAGCAGCGCGCCTATCACGGGGCCGATGTAGGGAACGAAGCGAAGCGCCAGTGCCAGCAATCCCCACAGCAGCGCGTTGGGAATGCCGAGCACCCAAAGCCCGATTGCAATGGGTATCGCGTAGACGATGTTGACCACCAATTGCATGATGAGATAGCGGCCCACCCGCTTGCCTGCGTCCTGCAATGCTTGCGTCGTGCGATGGAGATCCCCGTAACCGACCAGGCGGATGAACCGGTCGCGCAAATCCTCGCGCTCGAGCAACATGAAGATGACCACGATGATGATCAGGCCAGCCGAGGCCAGCGGGCTGATCAATGGTCCGATAATGTTTTGCAAGACCTCCAGAGGTCGCTCACGCGCGACGATCTCGACGGGTACAGGCTCACGGCGGGGCTTGTCCGCCGCAGGCGGCGCCACGTCCTGTTTATCGATCTCCTGACCGACACGCTCGATCACGCTGCTCAGTCTGGCAATGATGCCGCCACCAACGCCCGTTTCCTTGAGCGAGCGAACCTTGGTCAGAATGTTTGTCTGGTAGGTTGAAATGTTCTGGGCAAGCTCGCTGACCTGGGTCGCCACGATAAAGCTGAACAGGCCCAGAGCCGCGAACGCGCCAATGACGCTGAGAAGGACTGCGGGAAGCCGAGGCAATCCGACGCGCTTCAGTGCGGAGACAACCGGCGCCAGCGCAAAGGTCAAGAGTAACGCGATGGCAATCGGGAGAAAAACCTCGCGACCGAAATACAAGGCAGCAACCGTCGTGACGACAGTTGCGACGGTCGGCAGAGCCGTGCTCGGATGGGCGCTCCCGGCCGCAAGGATCCGTCCTAGCCCTCGCTCGGACGATGGGATGTCGTTTCGACGATTGGCAGCCACCTGATTCCCCCCGTTGCCCCAGGATAGTTAGACCCATTCGGCTGGCGGGCAATGTTAGCAGGGTCGAATACACGCATTTTGCAGCTTGCTAAAGCGAATCCAGCACTTCCGGGCGAAATTCAGATGAGTTTTCAGTTCCGGGTGGCTAGATTTGCTACCAAGTCATTGAAGCGCAGCCTAAATTAGAGTTGTAGCCGGACCGAACGCCAAGGGTGCCTCTTGGAAACGACCCCGCGAGGTCAGACATTGTTCCGAAACTATGTCCCGATTTGCACCGGTACGGACGACCGATTTCAGTGCGCGTAATGGGGCCGAAGTGAAAGGCGTTTTTTCGATGGCCCGCGCGAAGATAGCGGACGTTCGTTTCGCTAATGCGAGCGGCCGTTCGGGGTTAGTGACTATAGCTGAGCCGATCGTCGGGCCTTACAGCGCTCGGCACCCGCTCCAGCTCAATCTATCGGGAACTGAGCCGCGCAATTTGCAACCACACTCAAATGGCTACCGGAACGGGCACCTCCAAGCCGATTGCAATTTCGACGGCTATTCGCTACTCTGAAAGCAGAGGAGATTAGTGATGCTGTCCAAAATGTTGGAATCGTCGGTAGTCATCGGTGTGATGTTGCTGCTTTTACAGCTTTCTGCACTCGGCACGGCTGTAGCGGGGTCTTGTACGCCCGGCACGGTCTGTTGAACTTCCGGTTCCCGCCTTTTGAGACCCTCTATTATGGCTTCCACTAGTCTCGCGTCACCCAAGCCCTTACTCAGATGATAAATGGGGTCGAATGACGTAAAGCGAGGATGCGCCACCGCGTCCGTTACCATCTGTAGCGCCTCACTTATCTCTTGCGATTTTTTCTCCACCGTCACCTGATCCAATAGAGCATATTTATAGTGCGCCAGTGCTCTAAGGATGCCGGTTTCGTCTATTGTTTCGTCAACTTTCACCGCAGACTTGAGCAACGAAAGCGCCTCTGTAATTTGATCCATGCTTAGTTTTACATCGTGGCTCTCGTCTTTCTGTGCATACTGGAGCAACACGTACCCGAGCGTTGCGCTGGAGCGCGCAGTTGCATATTTGGACTGTCCCAACTTTGCATCCTGCAACTTTGCATCCTGAAGGGCGCGACGAGCCAGATCGAGGGCATCGAAGTTCGGGGGGCCGGGGCACTTCTTGAGCTCGTTCTCGTCTAAAACTGGGCGGCCCAGACCGATTCCCCAACGGGCATAGAATAACGCCAGAGTGTTATACAGTCCCGTGACGGAGGCAGGAGCCGACGTATTCTCCACTTCCGTCCCAGGCGCAGGCCAAGGCAGCGATTTGCAGATACTTTCAATGAAGTCCCTCTTGTATGAACTGTTGAATGCTGCAGAAGTGTCCACGTCGTTGGCGTAGCTCCTCTCTGTTAATATACCGGCCATAGTCTCCACAACTTTGCTGCTCCATCCAGCCCCCAGCCACCAACCATTCTGGCTAATAGATCTCAAAGTGGATTCGTCGAATGTGACGCCCGAGAACGATGTTTGGAAGAAGACAACTCCCTGAAATTTTACATTGGTGAAATTAGAGTTGTCGAATATTGCCCGCGTGAGGTCAACATCGGACATAACACTGCTATCGATTTCTGTCTTCTGAAATTGGCTGTAGCGGAAATATGATCGCCAGAATTTAGTCTTGCTTATTTTTGCTTCTGAAAAGACTGAATAGTCAAATCGGGAATTGTCGATAACAGTGTTGCATCCTGTCATTTGAACAAAACTTGCCCCTGTCATTTGAAAATTGCTAACTGGGGTGTCGGTCAAATTTACCCCGGTAAATAATTTCTCGGAACTAGGACGTTTTATCGCATTCAAGCAGCTAAATTTCTCTAACGCGCTTCCGCGCATTTTAGGGTTTTTATTCTCATTGTAAGGAAACGCAGTGTCATAAACATTGTTTTGCGCATACGGAATAATAGAAAAGTATAGAAGGAACATGAAAAAAATTATCAATATCAAAGGGCCGCCGACAAATACTAGCAATAAGGTCCAACGCCGGTGATAATGCTTACTGGCTTGGATAAATTGCCGGATCTGATTATCGTTGATTTTTAACTCATCGGTGAGGTGGAGAGCTTTCTTGCCAAGAATCAAAAACCCAGCGTCCTTGCCGAACTGGCTCCACAGTCGCGACGCCGCAGCGAGACGGACCAAGGTCCGCGCCCTATCTTGATCCGCACTGTCGCGCTGACTTTCGGCGCTGTGGTCCTTGTCATCCTGTGACGCAACGGTGGGCGACCCGGAGAACGGGGCGAGGGTCAGGGGCCGTTGTTCCGAACGCTCATGTGCGGCAAAGCGCCATAGCTCTGCCGACCAGTAGTCAGCGATGCTCTGCAGTTGCCGGCGTTCTTCGACTCCTCCGACTATCGCTCCGGCCGCGGAGATCTTGTCGAGAAGTTCGTTTATCCTGCCATACAGCTTCTCTTCCTTTGATGGCCTGCCTTTGACCTTCCTCAATTCGCGATAGGGAATGAGCAGCGCGGCGTGCAGCGAAGAAATCTCGGTGATTGCTACTTTCGCCTCGCTTCCATCTTTAGACGACTGATCCATCATGAAGCTCCGGTGGGAGTGATCCTCACCACTGGATCACGTAGGTCACTCAAGTCGTCGCAAAGCCGGATAATCTCCTCGTCCAGAGCGTAGAAGAGTTTCCGCACTAGGTTGCGGCACACGTCGAAACGGCGTTTCACTTCCGCCATGTCGGCGGGTTCCTTGGCGAGTTCGTCGTCCGTGTCCGACAGCGACCGGCCAAGCCCCCTGGACCAGATGGCGGCACTGTTCGCGGCGCTTACCTTCATTATTTCATCGCGGATCCCCGGCCACTCCCCGTAGAAAAGCCTAAATGTCGCCTTGCCGTCGGACCGGCCTATCAGTTCAATACGGTCTCCGAGGTAGATCAGCTCGTTCTCGATGCCCTGCCAGTCGTCATGCACGTCTGCCAGTTGCTTCAGCATGGCGTGGGCCAAGCCGAGGTTTCTCTCAGCGCTTTTGAGCGGCACGACTTCTTCAGGATCGCCCAACACTTGCGTGATATGCTGCACTACGGTCGAGAATTCATCCAATCGAAGCGAGGTCGCAGCGCCGATCAGGCCGGCGTTCAGGGCGACCTGCGTATCACGCACGATCTGCTTCAAGCTGCGCATCAGGGCCACGACCCCGGCAACGTCAGGCTTCGGGGCTCCCGATGCATCCGATTTCGCCAACAGCGCTTCATATCTCGCGCTCATCGAGGCGATCTTCTCCAGACTTGGGTTGATCTCTTTAGACACTCGCGTTGAACCGTCATCCTTGAGTAGAGCAAGTCTCTCCAGTTGATGATTGCAATGAACCAAATGACTTAAAAACAAATACAAACCTGCAAGATCGTATTGAGTATGAGAGCTGTTGTTTTCAAGCTCAAATGGAAAATCATAAGTCCTCAATTGTAGGTCATGCAGCACTCCATGATATTTTTTGTACGCGCTAAACATGTATATTTCGCCAACCAATTCTTCCAAAAGAGATCGATTGTTTTTGARTATCGAGTTGACAGAAGCATTTCCAGAATGGGTGGACAGTTGGCGCAAACCGAATATGATCGCCGGGATGTCCGCTGGCTTCACTGTAGGAAACTCTCTTTTACAACAGCATCCACAGCCAAACCTCTAAGGGCGCCATAACGCTGGAGCACATGCGATATCTTTATGCCTTCGTTCTTGACGACAGGCGGCTTTCCCGCGACCTCCACCGGCCGCCCGCCGCTGTGGTGGAGCGCCATGATGCGGCCTGAGGAGTCGAAAACCGGCGCGCCCGACGACCCCCCTTCGGTGTCCGTCAGATACCTGACATAGATTCCGTCGACTTCGCTGATTTTGTTGCGCACGAAGCCCAGCCGTTTATAGTGTCCACCTGGATGCTGGATGATGAATGCCTTATCGTTGACCTTCGGCTCGGCCGATCCGGTCAAGTCAATTATCGGCCATTTTTCGAGCGACTCGGCCATGTCGATGACTGCCCAATCCGAGTCTTTTTCTCCCATTATCGTTTCGACCTTGCCAGTGAACTTTTCGATCGATTCGGACGGTTCGCCCGCCTCTTGATCGAACCCGAATCTGACGGTGACGTTGTTGGCGACGATGCCGCCTGGGAAGAGAACATGGTGGTTCGTGAGGATAGTCTGGGCGCCGATCTTGAATCCGGTCCCACGCAATGTGCCTGCAATCGTGTCAATGGCGATGTGACAGACACTTGGCGCGAGGGTTGACAGGAGATTCAATGTGCGGACCAGACCGTCGATCTCCTTCACGCCGATCGTCAGGTCGTCATAGAATAGATATGCCTCCTCCACGGTGACGTTTTCGTTGGGTCCGGCTGGAGACATCGAGACCGGCTCGGCATTTAGGACGACCGGCTGGTCGGCGACGAGATCGGCAAGGAATACGGTATAGGAACTGCGTGGGGTCGTCGACAGCGTGGTCTGAACGAGATCGCGCAACTTGCCGACAGCGGCGAGCCTCCGGAGCAGTTCGCGCCATAAGAGTCGGATGTCGTTCTGCTTGCGAAGGTCGCTCGTTCTTATCTTGAACCTTCCTGCAAAGAGCCGCGCTTCTTGCGTGGAAGGGAAAATGGATTCCATTGCGCGGACGAGTTCAGCGCCAAGACGGGTGTGAAACGGAAAAGTGTCTATTTCGAATAAGGCGTTCATTATTCACTCGCGCCGGCTCTACGCTCCGCGCAGCACAGTAAGCGCAATCGATCCGTCTTGTCACGCATGACTTGCGATTGTTGGCCTTAAAATAGACGTCGAAGACTGAGCCCAGAAGCGGAACTCTTCCAATAACCGTATCAAGCAATACGTTCCCCAACATTCTGCGACCAAGGTCTTTCCAGCACCACAGTCTCGGGCGCAACACGATGCAAGCCGAGACGATGCCGGTTGCAGGCCAGATTTTCGGACTCGCGCCCTCTCAACCGTGAAACCGAGCTCGGGAACCTCCCGACACCTCCATCAAAGACGTGTGGCGGCCCGAACACTGATTCCTTTCCGCTTCATCCGTTCAAAACGGATGCACAACCCAACGGCGCAGGCTATGTTGCCCCGACGGGGCCTACGTCATTGAGGGGGAGGCATGACATGCAGGCAATGCCGATAGCGCATCAAGCCGGCCAACCCGAGGCCAGGCCCATATCCTCCTTGACCGGCTATCCCGCCGCAGTCCTGTGCTGGCTGCTTTCGGCCGGTGTCTATATCGCGGCCAAATGGGTGGCGCCCGAGATGCCGCCCTGGGGCCTCTGTTTCTGGCGGCTGACGCTTGCTTGCGCCATCCTGCTGCCGATTGTGCACCATCATCACGACGCGATGATCGGGCTTTTGCGCACGCGCGCCGCGGAGGTCATCGCCGTGGGGGCGATCGGCCTCACGCTGTGCCAGGGCATGATCTACCATGGCCTCAACGACACCGACGCCACCACGGCCGGCATCATCATGGCGCTGTCGCCCGTCATGACGATGGTGCTCGCCCGTTTCGTGCTTGGCGAGCCGCTCGGGCTGTGGAAGTCGCTTGGCGCGCTGGTTGCGCTCGCCGGGATGATTTTCATTGTTGCCCACGGGAACCTGACGGCACTGCTGCAACTCAAGTTCAACGCCGGTGAGCTGTGGATCGTCGGCAGCGCGTTCTGCTGGGGCCTGTACACCGTGCTTTTGCGCCGTGCCAAATTCGGCATCGAACTCCTGCCGATGGTCGTGTTGCTGCTCGGCGCCGCTGCGCTGGTCGCCTTGCCCTTCCATCTGTGGGAATTGTTCAACGACGAACGCTCCGCCATGAACGTCCACAGCATTCTCGCGCTCGCCTATCTGGCAGGTCCCGGCGGCGCCTTGATGTACTATCTCTACAACAAGAGCGTGGAGACGCTTGGCGCGAGCCGGGCGAGCATGCTGCTTTACCTGCAGACGGTGTTCGTCGCTATGCTCGCCTATCTGCTGCTGGGCGAGGAGTTGCACGATTACGACCTGGTGGGTGCGGCGTTCATCGTCGCCGGCATCGTACTTGCCACCATGATCAAGCCAAGGCCGGCTTAACCACCAGACCGGCAACGCAACTTCGACAAGCGATTGCTTTGACCGCGACCATGCTCCTGCCGCGCGCGATGTTGCGATGTTCGTCCGCAGTCGTCCCGCAGGCGCTGAACCGCGCTGATCGCAAGGTCGGTGGTTATCGCGCGATTTGCCTCGTCGCAGGATTTTTGTCCCACTATGTCAAACTTTATTGCTGGCAACGGTTCCTCGGCAGATAATCCCATTGCTTGGCAGGGTGGGGTAGCCGGCGGCCTGCGCGCTTCTTCCGTGTAGGGAGAAGGCGCGGGTTCGCGGTTTGAGTTTGGTCGAGACCCTAAAGACTTTTGTTACTTGAAGAACTGATTTCGGCGGTCCCATAAATTCGTGATTGTCCACATTGCGCGGGAGGCAGTGCGAAATGGATGATGTAACATTCAACGCCTGGGTTTGCCCCTGTGTTGAAGTGATCGAGGCCTGCGGCGAATGGTTCGTCCGCGTGGTCGAGGATGACCAGGAGCTGACCCGATCATTCGATCTGGAATCGTTCGCACTGGCCTATGCGGAAGGTCAGCGAATACGGTTGCGGCTTGCGGACTTCAAGCGATTGTAGACCCTAGTAGCCTTGCATCCTCGGCCCTTAGGCAGCCCAAGTGCGCGTGGTCTAATCGGCGAGCTTGATGTCTGCGTTCGCCATCTCGTCCTTGAAGTTAACTTTCGTGCCCTTCTGCACCATCGAGGCGAGGTCTTCGGCATCCCAGTTGGTCAGCCTTATGCAGCCATGCGAGAAGGTCGTTCCGATCTTTCCGGGTTCGGGCGTGCCGTGAATGCCATAGCTTTCGATTGAGAGGTCGATCCAGACCGATCCGACGGGGTTGTTCGGCCCAGCAGCGATGGTGAAAGGTCGCTTGGTCTTTACTCCCTTGAAGGCGAAGTCCGGATCGTAGTGGTATGTGGGATTGCGTACGACACGTTTGATCTCTGCCTCACCGCTTGGCGCCGGCTTCTCGTTGCTCCCGATTGAAGCGGGGTAGACTGCGAGCCACTTGCCAGAGGCATCAAGCACACGCACCAGGCGAGTGCCCTTGTCGACCTCGACGCTGGCGACGCCGGCGGGAGAATCGCCTCGGTCAACATCTGGGACCACCAACATCGTGCCGGCCTTCTTGAAGCCGATGCCCGGATTGAGCTTTCTGAGCAATTGTTCGCTGATATGGAAGCGCTCGGCAATCTTCTCTGCCGCGTTGTGATAGCCAAGCCTCGACAGACGGGCCATCCTCTCCAGGCGAGCCGGAATGCGCTTGGTGAAAGGTCCTCGCACATCCTTGGGTGTCAGTTCGTAGGCCACCAGAACGGGACTGGCGGAGGTTGCCATCAGTTTGTCCCAGGTTTCCCGAGTGAGCTTGCCATCCGATGGGAATCCGTTCGCGGCCTGAAAGGCCCCAACCGCCTTGGCGAAGTTCTCCGAAATGCGCCCGTCGATCAGGCCCGGCGAGAATCGGGCACGATCCAGAAGAATCTGCGCTTTCAATATGGTTGGATTGACACCTTTGGGTTGGCCGACGCCGAATTGGGCCTGATTGACGGCGGTTTGATCCAGCTTGGCCGCCTCTGCCCCGCCGCAAGCGAGGACGAGCGCCACGGCGAAAAGGAGGAGCCTAAACATCGAGTCAACTCCGGAGTTGAACAGGACCTCCCTTATGACGCGGAACGGCCTTAGTGGTTCCGTTCGCCGACAGCTGATTCATCGGCAGATCTTATGGAAACGACGAGCGATACCCTCTCAGCCAGCTGCCTCCGCCGCCTTGCGCCACGTATCCCTCGCCGTCAGCCAGACAGCCGAGACCAGGAAGTAGAAGGCGCCGAACGCCGCGTAGGGCACGACATTGGTGATGGGCCGCACTGCCCGCAATCTTACGAAGAAAATGCCTGCCAGTACCGACGGACCGCTCAGACCATTGCTCACTGCGCGATCGCCCTGCCGGCCGAACATTGCTGGAACGAGTTCGCACCTTGCGGCGTTGATGCGTCTCATGGTTGCGCCGGCCCGACGGACGCAACGATGGTATTGTCAATGAGGATCGCCTTATGAGCCGACTATCCCTCTGGATCGCAATCGTCGCAGTTGTCCTGGTCGTTCTCTACCTCCTCCAATCGCAAGGCATAATCAGGTTCTGACACCGGGCCCATCCGGTATCCTGCCATTGCGGCACTGAGCGGACCGCCACGCGGACGCGGCGCGGTACATCCAGGCATGGCCGGCGCGCTCGTGCGCGTTCTTGGCTACCACCGTCTACGTCTGTCTTCCCGCATCAAGCTGCACCCCAAGCCGCTCCTTCCGTCTCCACCGCACCACGGCGCGATAGCTGGTCTGATCGACAGGCACGTGAAGCACGAAACGGTCGGGAATTTCGATGTCGGCCTTCACCCGCAACTCCGCACCGTGGGCGTGCTGGTTACAGACCAGACAATTGATGCTGGCGTCGCCGGAGTGGATTGTCGCTTCCTTCAGAACAAGGTTACGGCTATGCGACCGTCGCTCTATGGGTGGGTCAGTCGGCACTGCCTTGTTCCTTTGATTTGACGGACCGAAACCCTTCATTCCGGAACGCGGGTTGGACGCGCACTACCGGCCGAGCGGCTGCCTCGAAAGCGTGACGAGCTCGGCTTCGTCGACCACGCCGGCCATATAGTTCGCGATAATCCGGGATGCGAGAGCCTCGCGTGCTTCTGGCGATTGACCGTCGAGCTTGAGCTGCTCGAAGACACGCCCCAACAGCTCAAGCTCGGGTGGCTGCAGAATGCCAGCCTCCGTGGCCTTTCGTCGAATGGGCATTTGTTCTCCTCCACCCCGGTCAACGAACATACGACCGCGGCCAGGAAACTCAACTCACGTATTGAGGGCGCGCCGCCAGGCGGCACCTGACCTCAAATCCACTTCGGACCAGCGACGCCTTCAGCCCGCGGCCTGTGCCGCCGTTGCGCCGGGCGTCGACGAAATTGGCCAGCGCATCCAATGCTCGCCTTTCGCTTCATGGCGGATTGCCGGCCTGCTCCCGCAGCCAGGCGCAGAAATGCCTCGGAGCCATGCGGCGGTCGTCGGCGCGCATCAGCGCATAGTGCCAGGCTGGACCGCTCAGCACGTGACGGAAGGGGGCGACCAGAAGGCCCTGGTCCAACAAAGAACCGAACAGGGTGGGTGACAGCAGTGCCACGCCACCGCCTGCCAACGCGGCATTGGCGTTGAGTTCGTGGGTTGGAAAATCGACTGCGGCGAACCGCACGGCTGGCGGGATTTCGCCTTGCGCCATCATGAACCATTGTTCCCAGTCGGGATGCGGCAATAGATCGAAGTCGACCAGTTCCGCCGGAACGGCAAGCGAATGCGCCCCGAGCAGTGACGGCGCCAGCATCGGCGTCACGTCCACCGGAATGAGCCGGTGTTCCTCAAGGCCGGTCCACCCACCGCGACCCGTTCTGATGACGACGTCAAATGCTTTGGGATCGCGTATGTCCGTCGAGACATCGAGCTCGATGCCGGCGGGTCCCGACGCGGGATATTGCGGCAGGCGCGGTGCGAGCCAGCGTGACGCGAACGTGGGTGGTGCGGTGACCTTAAGCGGCGGCGTCGTCGCCTGAAATCGGTCGACCGCCACAGCGATCCCGGCGAGTGATTCCCGAACCTGGCTTGCCAGTTCGATGGCGGCAGGGGTCGGCACGACGCGCCCATGAGCGCGTACAAAAAGCGGCTGCCCAAGCTCGGCCTCCAACGAGCGGATACGCAGGCTGACCGCGGCAGGCGTCAGAAACAGGCGTTCGGCCGCGCGCGCAAAGCTGGCGGTCGCAACGCATACTTCGAGAATGCGCAAGGATTCGAGCGAGGGCCGCATGATTAGTTTTCCTTGTGACAGCGACAAGAAGAGCGCGTTTTTTGAGTAGCGCGCACTGGTGTAGATGCCGGCCTCGAAACTAGGAGGCATTTGATGTCGCTGCAATCAAGACACTTGTTTACCCTCTTCATGACGCTTCACCCCGTCATGGATCTTGGGCTCACGCCGGCGGGCGGCCGACGTATTTTCGCGGTCTCGGGCGGCCACTTCGAAGGCGAACGCATAAGCGGAACAATCTCGCCGCTCATCGGGTCCGATCTGCTTCTCGGCCGAGCGGACGGCACATTCCAGCAGGATGTCAGGCTGCTCCTCATCGCCGACGATGGCGGCTTGATCATCATGACCTATCGCGGCGTCAGGCGCGCGTCTCAGGCCATCGATGAACGCCTGGCACGCGGAGAGTTGGTCGATGCATCCGAATACTATCTACGCACAACGCCATATTTCGAGACCGCTGCGCCGGCCCATGCCTGGCTCAACAGCATTGTATCGGTCGCCGGCGGGGGCCGGACGGCAAGCGGTGTCGAATATGAGGTCTTTGAAATCCTCTGACGTGAAAGCGCGGCTACCCAATACGCCTCGCCTGGGGCGAGCATGGCAGATGATGCGTCGCTGGTTTTGGCTGCAAATGCAAAGGCGCCAAAGCTCGCGCATGCTGCACCAGCTGACCGACGAGCAACTCAGCGACATTGGCCAGCGCCGCAGCTCCAACGGGAAAGTCTCGCCACACCCAACAGACCGCCTCGATGAACGCTAGCCAGGCCATGTCACTCCGGTCGCTGAGCGGCGCAATCGGCAACGCCGCCATCCCATCCTCGCCAGCCGTGCGACGCCCTCAGCCCGCGGCCTGTGCCGCCTTGCGCCGCGCGTCGCTCACCGTCAGCCAGACGGCGGAGACGAGAAAGTAGAAGGCGCCGAACGCGGCATAGGGCGCGACGTTGGTGATGTCGATCGTCACTGCAGTGCCCGCCATCTTCACGAAGAAAATCCCGGCCAGCGCCGACTGGGCGCCGCTCAGCACCATTGCCCACTGCGCGCCGGACTTCCAGCGCCGGATCGCGGTGGCGAGCTGGAAAAGGCCAGACAGGACTGCCCAGACGCCGAACACGGCCAGCACCGCATTCATGCTTTTGCCGAGAGCAATGGCGACCGCCACCGTGGTGATGATGCTGATGACGAAGTTGAGCAGCTGCGTCTTGTTGCGGTTCAGGCCGCCGCTGCGCCGGGCATCGACGAAATTGGCCAGCGCATCCCAGGCGGGATAAGCGACCAGCATGATGGCCGCCAGGGACGGCATTGACTTGGCGACCGTGAACGCCAGCAGGACCCAGGCGGCCGCCACGGCAAAGCGTATGAAATAGTAGCTCTTCAGCCAGCTGTTCGAGAGCTGGGCGAGGTTGGTTTCGTTGGCCTTGGCAAGCATGTCGTTTTCTCCTTTGATAGTCTGCATACCTACTAGAAGGTAGGCAGAGTGGACGCGTTACGAGGATGCGGCGGCGAGCTCGCCGCCTAAGCCTGGCAAATTCCTTGTTAGTGAACCTTCGCCGATAGACGCTGCACGGCTGGCGTCAGGATGGCGTCAAAGACGGCAGGGTCGCCATAGGCGCGCGCCGACAGCATCGCGCCATGAAGGGTGGCCATGAAGGTCTCCGCCTCCAGTTCGGCAGAGCCGGCGAATTTGAGCACCCCCTGTTCGGCGCCCCGCTGCATAACCTTGGTCAGCCAGGACGACAGAAACCGGAAGTAGGCCCGCACCTCGACGGCTATTTCTGGCGGAAGTGCCGGGAGTTCGCTGGCAAGCAATGCGCAGACGCAAAACGGCATGCTCGCATCCTCAATGCATTTTGCCCAGAAACCGGCATAGGTCCGAAGCACGGCGAGCGGGTCAGGAAATTTGCTTTCCAGATCTGCCATGCTGGCCTCGGTACGCTCGCGATGGTGCGCCACAAGGGTGCGAACAAGGTCGACCTTGCTGGGGAAATGATGGTGAATGCTCGCCTTGCGGATTCCGACTTCGCCGGCGATGTCGGCGTAGCTGAATCCGTTATAGCCGCCGGCCACGATGAAGTTTCGAGCCGATGCCAGAATCTGATCGGAGGTCGCCACAAGATTGCTCATGTCGATGACCTACCTACTAGTAGGACGATTGTCAACATTGGATTTCCACGAGCCGGGAGATATGCGCCAAGGCCGGAGACTGATTTGGCAATCCACCCCAGAACGAAAAGCCCGCCCGCCAAGCCAGCGGGCGCGATAGTCACTACGGTCCATTCCCGCAGCGGGACAGGCCGTGCCAAATCACCTCTGCCCCAGGCTAGAACCAGCGGCGGTCACGTTCCTGGGCTTGCCCGAGCAGCAGGCCGATCAACAGCCCGGCAATGCCGCCAAGCACGAAAGCGCTGCTGATGGTGCCCGGATTCTGCTGGACGGTTTCGGACACCGTCTGCGCCTGCGACTTGAGCTGCTGCGCTGCCCGTGCCGCGCGCTCGGTGGCGCTGCCATACCAGCCGCCGGCTTCGTCGACGGCATCTTCTGCGCGGTCGGCGAGTGTGCGGTTGATCTTGGCTATCTCGCGCTTCAGCGATGCAACCTGCTTCTCCAGGGCCTCCTGGGCTTCTCGGGTGGAAATCTTCGGGGTTTCGTTGTCGGCCATGGGCTGTTCCTTTCGTTGAGGTACGGGGAACGGCGAACAGACAAGGATGGTTCCGCTGCCCGCGCTCACCGCCATTCGCCTGGCCGGCCGCTAACTTTTGATATTGAAAAGCGCTTCGCGCGGGGCTTATAAAAATAGACGTTTCCCATTGCTCTTGAGGAGAATTGCGATGGATAACGTCCAGAGCAACAAAGTTGATCCACCCGCCATCGAAGTGGTCGAAGCCTGCGGCGAATGGTTCGTTCGCGTGGTCGAAGACGGCAAGGCAACCACCACGTCGTTCGAACTCGAGGCGTTCGCCCTGACCTTCGCCGAGGGCCAGAGAATGCGGCTGGGGTTGGAAAGGATCGCGCGTATCTAGCATTCGCTGCGAATGCTTGATCGGCTCGAAGACCGCAGCCACCGTTGCCAGCCGGGTCCCTGCAAAACGACAGCGACATGCTTTTTGGGAACAGTCTCCCGATCCAACGGTTGTGGCTGATGGAGGGCACGCATTTGTCGAATCCATCGAGCCATGCCGAAACGCTGCGAGCGGTCTCCGACCTGCTTCACCGCGCCCGCCTCGTCATCCGCGATGGTGGTCATGCCGTGGCGATGTTCGAAATAGACACGCTGCTGCAGGTCGCCCAGACCGAGGTTGCGCGCAGCCTCGAACGCAACGATCGCTGAACCTCGATAGGACCTTGCGGGGCAGAAGAGCGGGCAAGCACCGCAGACGACTTTCTTCGCTTGCGGCAGGAACCTGTGTCCGGCGGGTGAGTTGACCCAAGCACCCCCATCAACAAGGAACACAAAAATGGCACCGACGAAGGCATCCTCCAAAGACCTCAGCAACCTCTTCCACGACACCCTCAAGGACATCTATTTCGCCGAGAAGAAGATCCTGGCGACACTTCCCAAAATGACCAAGGCAGCGCAGAGCCGCGAGCTTAAGGCAGCTTTCGAAAAGCACCGCGGCCAGACCGAAGAGCACGTCGCCCGGCTGGAGAAAGTGTTCGCGGTCATCGGCAAGAAGCCGGTCGGCAAGACCTGCGCGGCGATCATGGGCATCACCGAGGAAGGTGCGGAGATCATGGACGAATACAAGGGCGCGGCAGCGCTCGATGCCGGCCTGCTGGCGGCAGCACAGGCCGTCGAGCATTACGAGATTTCGCGCTACGGCACCTTGCGCACCTGGGCCGCGGAACTCGGCTACAACGAGGCGGTCAACCTGCTCGAGCTGACGCTCAGCGAAGAAAAGGAAACCGATGCGGCCCTGACCCAATTGGCGGAGTCGGCGGTCAACATCGCGGCGGAAGCCGCATAGCGCGAGCCGCCTGCCCTGCTCTACATCTCACGGAGCCCTGAAGCATCGGGGCTCCGAAAACCTTCCAGGGCGGCGGGCGCCGGATTACCAGCGCTGATGCACGTAGGGCTTGATGTCCTGGTCGTAGATCGCCTTCACCTTGGCCATCAGATCATTGGACAGCGGCGCAAGCGCTGCCGCTTCCGCATTGGAAACCGCCTGCGCCGGGTTGCGGGCGCCGGGAATGACAACCGTCACCGCGTCGAACATCAGGATCCAGCGCAGCGCGAACTTCGCCATCGTGGTGTCGCCGGACACCAGCGGACGGACCTTCTCGACCGCAGCCAGGCCAACGTCATAGGGCACGCCCGAAAAGGTCTCGCCGACATCGAAGGCTTCGCCGTTGCGGTTGAACAGGCGATGGTCGGTGCTTTCGAACTTGGTGTCCGCCTTGAACTTGCCGGACAACAAGCCACTGGCCAGCGGCACGCGGGCGATGATGGCGACATCGTTCTTCTTCGCCTGGTCGAAAAACAGTTCGGCCGGGCGCTGGCGGAAGGCGTTGAAGATGATCTGCACGCTGACGACGCCGGGATATTGCATCGCCTTCAGCGCCTCTTCGACGCGCTCGACGCTGACGCCGTAATTGCGGATCTTGCCCTGCGCGGTGAGCTTGTCGAGACGCTCGAACACCTCCGGATGGTAATACAGGTCCGTCGGCGGGCAATGCAGCTGGACGAGGTCGAGCGTATCGGTCTCGAGATATTTCAGGCTGCGGTCGATCCAGCTATTGAGGTTCTCGACGCTGTAGCCTTCGACGCTCTGTTTCGGCAGCCGCCGTCCGGCCTTGGTGGCGATGAACGGGCGCTCGCCGCCACGCTCCTTCATCACCCGCGCGATCAGCTTTTCCGAGCGGCCGTCGCCATAGACGTCGGCGGTGTCGAGGAAGGTGACGCCGGCATCGAGCGCCGCGTGCAAGGCGGCGATGGCATCGTCGTCATTGACCTCGCCCCAGGCGGCGCCGATCGCCCAGGCGCCAAAGCCGATCTCGCTGACACTGCGGCCGGTCCGGCCAAATTTCCGTGAATGCATCTCGCTGTTCCTGACTGCGGCTTCGCCGGCGATACCGGCTCCATGATTCTGATTTCGGGAAGCCTCATATCGCATGGCAACGCGATTGACATCCCTTTCCGTAAGATTTACCAGATAACAGGGTTGTATGACAACCAGGTAAGACTGCAATGATTTGGAGTCGGGAGGATCTCAAGTTGAAAACCGTTCTGAAACTGGCCGCGTCAGCGGCCTTGTGCCTTGGCGCGTTCGCCCATCCGGCACTCGCCGAAGACAACATCGTCAAGATCGGCGTCGTCGCCGCGGAGTCGGGTTCGTTCGTGTCAGCCGGCCACACGCTGCCGGCGGGCGTCGGCCTTGCCGTCAAGCAGATCAACGATGCCGGCGGCTTCAAGGTCGGCGGCAAGACCTACAAGCTGGAAATGGTCAAGCGCGACGACCGCACCGATATCGCCACGGCAATAGCAGCCACCCAGGAGCTGGTGCGCGACGTGAAGGTGCAGGCGATCTTCGGCTCGGAGACGCATGACTTTACGCTGGCCATGGCCAAGATCACCCAGCCGGCCAAGATCATCCATTTCGCCGGCAATTCGACGCTGGCGAAAATCTTAACGCCGGACTCGGTCAAGCCGGGCGGCGAGGACCACTATCTCTTCCAGTCCGAACCACAGGAGTTCCAGCGCTCCGGCTCGACCGCGCGCGGCGTGCTCTCCCTGCTCGAGCCGCTGCTCGGCTTCAAGCCGAAGAAATCGGTGATGATCGTCGGCAACGACGCCACCGGCCAGTTCCTGTCGTCCTACTATTTCAAGGCGCTGAAGGCCGAGGGCCAGGACGTCCCCGACATCATCTTCTACCCGCCTGACACCACCGACTTCTCGCCTTTCCTCACCCGCGCCAAGAGCCTCAATCCTGATATCATCCACTTCTGGTACAATGGCGATTCAACGCTGACGGCGCTGCCGCAGGCGCTCGAACTGGGTGCGGCCAAGAGCTACTTCCTCTTCGGCGTCGACCCCGGCATCTGGAAGGAAAAGCAGCTTTCGGCCGACGTGCCGGTGGCGATGAGCTGCGTGCCGGTGTGCTGGGGCGAGTCGTCCAACCCGAAGGCCAAGGCCTATTTCGACGCCTACTTCGCCGCCGGCGCGCCGCATGGCGTGACCTCGTCGGTGTCGCTGCTCTACCACGACTATGTCCACTTCCTCGTCGAAGCCTGGCAGAAGGCCGACAGTTTCGATCCGGACAAGACGGTCGAGGCGCTGCTCAGCCTCCACCACCAGGGCGTGGTCTCGGATGATTTGACCTTCAACCCGACGCACCAGGTCACCCACGCAACGGAAGTCTGCGCGGCCGCGCCCGGTGGCGACATCTCCTGTTCGATGCAGCAGCCACCGGCCGAAGCGCCGAAGAGCTGAGCCATCATCACAAGCTGGCGGCGCGCCACCCGCCGCCAGCTTTTCTTTTCTGAACTACAGCAGGTCTCGATCGCCGTGGATATTTTCATCCAGCAAATCCTCAACGGCCTTTCCATTGCCAGCGTCATCACGCTCATCGCCATCGGCGTGACCCTGATCTTCGGCCTGACCGGCATCATCAACTTCGCCCATGGCGAGTTCCTGATGGTCGGCGGCATCGTCACCTGGCTCGCCGTCAGCGCCGGGCTTGACTTTCCCATAGCGGTGGTGCTTTCGGTCCTCGCTGTCGGACTGATGGGCTATATCCTCGAGCGCGGCCTGTTCCGTTTCACGCTGGAGCGGCCGACCAACGGCTTCATCGTTTCGCTCGGCCTCATCGTCGTCTTGCAGCACGTCGTCGTGCTGTTCTGGAACCCCAACCAGAAAAGCATTCCGCGCCCGCTCACCACGGTGTGGGAAGTCGGCGGCGTGCGCATCGCGTCCGTGCGCGTCATGGTCATCCTGATCACCATAGCAGTCGTCGCGCTGAGCTTCCGCATGATCACCGCCAGCCGCTACGGCCGCGCTTTGCGCGCAAGCGTCGAGGACCGCGATACAGCCGCCCTGATGGGCATTCCGGTGCGCCGCTACATCACCGGCGTGTTCGTGCTCGGCAGCGCGCTGGCAGGGCTTGGCGGAGCGCTGCTGATTGCGCTCTTCCCCATCACGCCCTTCACCGGCGGCACCATGGTGATGAAGGGGTTTGCCGTGGCGCTGATCGGCGGACTCGGCAACATCTATGGCGCCGTCGCTGCCGGCCTCATCCTCGGCGTCGTCGAAGGCTTCAGCGCCGGTTACGGCTTCTCGCAATGGACCGACGCCTACTCCTTCGTGCTGATGATCCTGGTGCTGATGGTGCGCCCGCACGGCCTGTTCGGCGGCACCAGCGGACCGAGGATGGCGTCATGAGCATCGCCCCGAAGGCGTTGCGCTCGCTGCTTCCGGTGCTGGTCATCCTGGCGCTGATCGCGCTGGTGCCGCTCGCCTCGCCGTCGAACCGCTTCCTGTCGCTGGCGATCTCGGCCGGCATCAATGTCATTGCGCTCTATGGCCTGTCGGTGCTGTTCGGCCAGACCGGCATCTTGTCGATGGGCCATGCCGCCCTGGTCGGCGTCGGCGCCTATGCCGCGGCGATACTCGCGCGGGATTTTGGTGTCGGCTTCTGGGTCGCACTTCCAGTCGCTGCAATCGCCAGCGCGGTCTTTGCCATGATCGTCGGCATCCCGTCGCTGCGCGTCGGCGGCCACCACTTCGTCATCATGACTTTCGCCTTCGGCCAGCTGCTCGCCATCGTGCTCACCAATGGCGGCGACTATACCGGCGCTGCCACCGGGCTCGACCTGACCGACCACGTCACCCTGTTCGGCGCCAACATGACCGATTTGACGCGCTACTACCTGATGGTGGTGGCGTTCGTCACAGCGGCGGCCGTCGCAAGCTGGGCGATCATCCACTCCTCCTATGGCCGCACGCTGCGCGCCATCCGCGAGAACGAAAAGCTCGCGGCCTCACTCGGCATCAATGTGGGCCGGCACAAGATCTGCGCCTTCGTCGTCAGCGGCGTCTTCGCCGGCATTTCCGGCGTGCTGCTCGCCTATTTCCTCGGCCACATCTCGCCCTCGCAATTCTCCTCCTTCCCCAGCATCTACCTCGCACTGATGGTGATGATCGGCGGCGCCAGGCTGATCGAGGGACCGCTGGCCGGCGGCATCCTCGTCGCCTTCCTGCCGGAGGTGCTCAATCTCGATCCGGTGCAGTCGCGCATCGTCTATGGTGTGTGCCTGATCGCGGTGATCATGCTTTTGCCCGACGGCCTGATCGGCGGCGTCGTGCGGGCGCTGCGCGGCCTGTTCGCGAACAAGCCGAAGCAGGAAACCGAAGAGCGCAACAGCGCCCCTTCGGAGGTACGCCAATGAGCCCGATCCTGGCCATCAGCGGTCTCTCAAAACAGTTCGGCGGCGTCACCGCACTTGCCGGCGTCGACCTCGCCATCGAAGAGGGTGAAATCCTCGGCGTCGTCGGCCCCAACGGCTCCGGCAAGACCACGTTGTTCAACGTCGTCACCGGCGTCCACAAGCCGAGCGGCGGCACGGTGCTGTTTCGCGGCCGAGACATCACCGGCCTTGCGCCGCATGCCATATCGCGCACCGGCATCGGCTACACTTTTCAGCAGGCCATGGCCTTTGCCGGGCTTGGCGTGCTGGAAAATGTCCAGATCGCCGGCGAGCACGCGCGGACAGCTAGCGGCGCCAGCCCGTGGCCCACTCCACAAGCCCTGCTCGACTTTGTCGGCTTGGGCGCGCTGGCCGGCGAAAAAGCCGGCGTGCTGCCCTTCGGCAGCCTGCGCCTGCTCGGCCTGGCATTGGCGCTGGCCACACGGCCGTCGCTGCTATTGCTCGACGAGCCCGCCGCCGGCCTCAATGACCGTGAAACCACAGCCCTGGTCGGCCTCGTGCGCCAGCTTCCCGGCCACGGCATCACCGTCTGCGTCATCGACCACGACATGAAGCTGATGCAGATGCTGTGCCGGCGTCTTGCCGTGCTCGATTTCGGCTCCAAGATCGCCGACGGACCGACCGAAACCGTGCTGGCCGATCCCAAGGTGCTCGACGTCTATCTCGGAGGCGAGCTGTGAACCTGCTTGCCGTCTCCGAACTCGTCACCGGCTATGGCCCGACCATCGTCAATCGCGGCGTCTCGCTGACCTTGGCCGAAGGCGAGATCGTCACCATCCTCGGCCCCAATGGCGCCGGCAAGTCGACGCTGCTCAAGGCCATCGCCGGCCTGATCAAGCCACGCGCCGGCAGCATCGCCTTCGACGGCGCCGACGTCACCGGACTTGCCGCCGATGTCATGGCCCGGCGCGGCGTCGTGCTGGTGCCGGAAGGGCGAAAAATCTTCGTCGACATGACGGTGGAGGAGAACCTCCGCCTCGGCGCCTATGCCCGCCGCGACGAGGCAGCCGTCGAGGCCGATTTCGAAACCATGCTGTCCTTCTTCCCGATCCTCGCCACCAAGCGGCGCGACCGGGGCGGCTCGCTGAGCGGCGGCCAGCAGCAGATGCTGGCCATTGCGCGCGGGCTGATGACGCGGCCGCGCGTGCTGTTGCTCGACGAGCCGTCGCTCGGCTTGTCGCCGCTGCTGGTCAAGGAGATCAAGGCGATCATCCTGGGCATCGGCGAGCGCTTCGGCGCCTCGGTGCTTTTGGTCGAGCAGAATGCCGGCCTGGCGCTCGCCGTGGCGTCACGCGGCTATCTCATGCAGAACGGCAGGATCGTCGTCTCCGGTCCGATCGCCGAACTGCGCGACATGTCGCTGATGCGCGAACTCTATCTCGGCGGAGTCGCCGGATGAGCAAGCCGTTAGTCGTGAACAGCCCCTTAGTCGTGAACAGCTTTGTCGCGCAAATCCTCGAAGCGGGCATAGCTCTTGGTCAGATGGCTGCGCATGGCGCGCCGCGCCGCGTTGACGTCCCTTGCCTCGATGGCCCCGAGAATGGCGCGATGTTCTCGCTGCATGCGGTCGAGATATTTTTCCCGCTCGGCCTCGGTCATCCGGTCGAGCCGCGTCCATTGTCGCGGGATCATGGCGCTGCCGAACGTGTCGAACAGCCGGGTGAAATTCGCATTCTGCGTCGCGGCCAGAATGGCGCGATGGAAGCCAAAATCCTCTTCCGAGCCGGAACCGCCGGCACGCACCGCCGCCTCCAGCGCGTCGAGCTTCGCACTCATTTGCGAAAGCGCCGCATCGGTCCGCCGCTCGGCGGCAAGGCCCGTCGCTTCCACCTCGATGCCCATTCGCAGTTCGAGCACGCGCAGCACCTCGTCGATCGATTCGAGATCGTCGGGCAGGACGGAAAACGTCTTCGGCAGCGGGTCCTTGGCGACGAAGGCGCCGAGCCCCTGGCGCGTGGTGATCAGCCCACGGGCGCGCAGCGCGGCAAGCGCCTCGCGCACCACGGTGCGGCTGACACCCGTGGCGGCGACGATCTCCTGTTCGGTCGGCAGCCGCTGGCCCGGCGCAAGGTCGCCGGATTCGATCTGCGCGATCAGCGTGTTGACGAGCCCGGTCCTGAGATTGGGCGCCTGCGGTATGGCATCGAAAGTCATGGGCTCCGCCATCGGCGCGACTCCGGTTCGATTCTTGTTCAAAGGATTGCATCGACGGGTGTCCGCCGCAAGGTGACGAAAGGTCAGAGCAATTCCAGGGAAAAGTGTGCGCGGTTTTCCCGTCCGGAATTGCGTAACAACAACAAGATGAAGTGGCTCGCCGTTTCCTGGGAAACGGTGAAACGCTTCAGCCCGCCGGCGCGGGTCACAGGAGGATTCTCATGAAAGAACGCATCGGCTTCATCGGCCTGGGCAGCATGGGCGCCGGCATGGCCGACAATCTGCTCAGCAAAGGCTGGCCGCTGACGGTGTACGTGCATCGCAGCCGCACCGCAGCCGACCGGCTGATCGCAGCCGGCGCCACCGAAGCCGCCAGCCCGCGCGCGCTCGCCGCCGCCTGCGACATCGTCATCCTCTGCGTCACCGGCTCGCGCGAGGTCGAAGCGCTGATCAAGGGTCCGGACGGGCTGGCTGCAGCCGCGGACGGACATGCCGCCGCGGGGAAGCCGCTGCTGATCATCGACTGCTCGACCTCCAACCCGTCATCGACGACCGCACTTGCGGCCGACCTCGCCATGCAAGGCGTGACGCTGATCGACGCGCCGCTGGCGCGCACGCCCAAGGAAGCGGCCGAAGGCAAGCTCGACGTCATGGTCGGCGGCCCGGCCGCGGTCGTCGCCCGCGCGCAGCCTGTGCTCGAAGCCTTCGCCGCGCGTGTCGTCCACACCGGCCCGACCGGCAGCGGCCACACCATGAAGCTGCTCAACAATTTCGTCTCCATGGGCTATTCCGCGATCTATTCCGAGGCGCTGAGCCTCGGCGCCAAGGCCGGGCTGACGCCGCAGGTCTTCAACAGCGTTATATCAGGCAGCCGCATGGATTGCGGCTTCTACCAGGCCTTCTTCGACTTCGTCCTCAACCGCAACGAAAACGCCCAGCGCTTCGCCATCGCCAATGCGCTGAAAGACATGACCTACCTCGCCTCCTTCGCCCAAGCCGCCGGCATCGCCAACCCGATCGGCGCGGCGGTGCGCAATGGCTTTGCTACGGCAGTCACGACGGGTCATGGCGAGAAATTCGTGCCAGCGCTGTCGGATATTGTGGCGGGGTTGAATGGGGTGTCGCTGGTGGCGGCGGCGGAGTGAAAATGCCCGGGACGTGAAATCGCGTAGGGCGCTCCCCCTCTCCGTCCGCTGCGCGGCCACCTCTCCCCCACTTTGTGGGGGCGAGGAACCCAAGTTTTTCGAGGCCGCGACCTCTGCGACTAGCGTTCCTCGCCCCCATTGTAATGGGGGAGAGGTGGCTCGGCGCAGCCGAGACGGAGAGGGGGCTGGCACTGACATATGCGATTAGGCTGCAAGCGCGCGCCTTACGCAGATCAGGCGCGCCTCCAAGCACCCACTGGCGACCACCAGCCCATCCATGTCAAACCGCAAGATCGGTCGAGCGCGACATGTAAGGCGGCGCCTATCTGGTGTCGCCATGCAGGACGAGACGATGAAGACGGCACTTGAAAACTACCAAGCCCGGATGCAGCGGGTGCTGGACCACATCGACCAGCATCTTGACGGCGATCTTGGCCTGGAAGCGTTGAGCGGCGTCGCGGCGTTCTCGAAATTCCATTTCCACCGGCAGTTCACGTCGACGTTCGGCGTGTCCGTGCATCGCTATGTCCAGCTCGCCCGCCTGAAGCGCGCTTCGTACCGGCTTGCCGAGAGCGACGCCCAAAGCGTCACCGATATAGCGATGGATGCCGGCTACGACGCACCGGATGCTTTCGCCCGCGCCTTTCGGCAACGGTTCGGACAATCGCCTTCGTCGTTCCGCAAGTCTCCCGACTGGGGGTCGTGGCTCATGGCCTTCGGGCCGCTCGACAAAGCAAGGACCACGCTCATGCAGATCATCTTCGAACCCGACGACGTGACGATCCGCGACGTGCCCCCGACGCCGGTGGCGATCATGGAGCATCGCGGCGACCGGGCGACGCTCCAGGCCACCATCCAGCGCTTCATCGCCTGGCGCAAGGCCGCCGGCCTGTCGCCCGAGACGAGCCCGACCTTCAACATCTTCCGTTCCGAAAGGGAGCCGGTGAATCCTGCCGACTACAGCATGGACATCTGTGCCGGGACCGAGCTGCCGGTAGAGGGTGGGCCGATCAAGGACGCGCAAATGAAGGCTGGCGTCATCCCCGGCGGACGCTGCGCGGTGCTGCGCTACCCCGGCAACACCAACAATCTCGAGCCGGCAGCGCTTTACCTCTATCGCGAATGGCTTCCGGCCAGCGGCGAGGAAGCACGCGACTTTCCGGTCTATTGCCAGCGGCACTTTTCGTCGAACGGACCGGTGCGCGAAGTGGTGCTTGAGCTGTTTCTGCCGCTGAAATAGCGTGGTGGGGATAGCCCTGACGGTAGACCCGCCGGGGAAGTGAAATCGCAGAGGGCGTTCCCCCTCTCCGTCTCGGCTTCGCCGAGCCACCTCTCCCCCGCTCCCGCGGGGGCGAGGAACCCAAGCCTTTCAAGGGCGCAGCCTCCGAGATTAGCGTTTCCTCGCCCCCATGAAATGGGGGAGAGGTGGCTCGGCGAAGCCGAGACGGAGAGGGGGCTGGCGCAGCCGTATGCGATTGGCCCGGAGCGCGGGACAGATAAGGGAGGTTAACCCCGAGCCTGCCCGCGGATCGCCTTCCGTAGCCTTGAATGCCGCACCGGAGACGCAGCCTCCGGCATCGGCGCTGCCGGCTCCGCAACCGCCTCGCCCTCGTGCAGCCCCACACGCAGAGCCGCACCTGCCAGATGGTCGCGCATCGCCGCTTGCGCCTCTTCGGTGTCGCCGGCGCGGATCGCTTTCAGGATGCGCTCGTGCTCGCCAAGCGTGATGCTGGCCATATCGTCGGATTTCTGCTGGTTGCCTGCGGCCAGAATGCTTTCGCGCACGCGCTCGGACACGAAAACCAGGAACTGGCCCATATAGGCGTTGCGCGTCGCCTCGGCGACGGTGCGGTGGAATTCGAGGTCGCTGCGCAGCCAGGCGACGCTGCCATAGGGTGCGGCGCGCATGCCGGACAGCGCATCGCCCATGGCTTTCAGATCGGCGTCGCTTCGGCGTTTGGCGGCGAGCGCCGCCGCCTGCACTTCGAGGATGCCGCGCAGTTCGAACAGGTTGCGGAACGAATCGGCGCGCTGCAGCGTCTCATGGTCGATGGTCAGCACCGTCGGGTTGTTGGTCTCCGCCACGAAGGCGCCGCGGCCCTGCTGCGACCAGATGCGGCCTTCCGAGCGAAGCCTGGCGATCGCCTCGCGCACCACATTGCGGCTGACCCCGAAAGTGGTTGCCAGCGCCGCCTCGGTCGGCAACTGGTCACCCGGCTTCAGCCGGCCTTGCGCGATCTCGCGCGAGATGGAACTCGCCACCAGAGTGGAGAGGTGTGGACCGCGATTGACCTTGTCGAGTTTCAGCGTCATCGCTCACCTATAGTCGACAGCGGCGGCCGGCGCCAGAATGCGGCCGTTGCTCAGGATATGGCGCGGGTCGAAGGCGTCCTTGATGCCGGCGGCCAGATCGAGCGTCACCGGATCGATGCGGTCGAGGAACGCCTTCTGCTTGACCCGGCCGATGCCATGCTCGGCGCTGATCGAGCCGCCATAGCGGTCGACGACGGTGAAGATCTCGGCCTCCGCCTCCTCGAACAGATGCTCGATCGCCTCAGTGCCCATGCCTTCCGGCGGCACGACGTTGAGGTGGATATTGCCGTCGCCGACATGGCCGTAGGTGACGGCCAGCGCGTCGGGCCGGGCTTTCTCAATCGCCGCCAGCGCATCGCTGACGAAATCGGCAAGCCTGGAGATCGGCACCGAGACATCGGTGCGCAGATAACGGCCGCCCCTGCCCTGCCGTTCGACCATGATCTCGCGATAGAGCCACAGCCGCTCACCTTGCGCCCGCGTCGAGGCAATGATGCCGTCCTCGACAATATCCTCGACGCTGCCGAGGAAACCGAGCAGCATGCTGTTGAGGTCGATCAGCCCACCGGACGACACTTCGATCAGCACATAGGCCGGATAGGGCTTGCCGAGCGGATCGGCAAAATCCTGGCCTTCGCGCATGGTAATCTCGATGCCGACGCGCAGGATCAGTTCGAAAGCGGTGAGCAGGTCGCTGCAATCGCGCCGCGCCCTGGCATAGAGCGCCATCGCGTCCTCGACCGAGCGCAGGCCGACCAGTGCCGTTTCGATCTGCGTCGGCTTGGGAAACAGCTTCAGCGCGGCCGCGGTAACGATGCCCAGCGTGCCTTCCGAGCCGATGAAGATCTGCTTGAGATCATAGCCGCGATTGTCCTTGCGCAGCACTTTCAGCCCGTTCCAGATCCGGCCGTCGGCCAGCACCACTTCGAGCCCGAGCACGAGGTCACGCGTCATGCCGTAGCGCAGCACGTTGAAGCCGCCGGCATTGGTGGCGACATTGCCGCCGATGCGGCAGCTGCCTTGCGCACCGAAAGTGATCGGCAGCAGGCAGTCGCTCTCCTCGGCGGCGCGCTTGGCATCCTCGAGGATGCAGCCGGCCTCGACCACCATGGCGAAGTCGATCGGGCTGATCGAGCGGATCCTGTTCATGCGCTCCAGCGAAATGACGATCTCGCCGCCATCGGCGGCCACCGCAGCACCCACCAGACCGGTCAGGCCGCCTTGCGGCACGACCGGAATGCGCTCGGCATGGCAGAAGCGCATCACCGCCGACACCTCTTCCACCGAGGATGGCCGCGCCACCGCCAGCGGCCGGCCGTAGTGATCGCCCGACCAGTCGCGGCTGTAGCGCGCCAGATCCACCTCCTCGGTCAGCAGCCCGCCATTTGGCAGCAGGCCGGCCAGGGCTGCGATCTGCGATGCGGAGGTGGGCGGCACGGCATTCATCAAAGGACTCTGCACCCCAGGGGAAAACGACTGGACAAACACAGCTGTTGTCGTGTTATCATACAACCCTGATTGAGAACATCAAGCGAGGCGAACTTGCCGCCAAGCGTTCGATGTGGATGATCAGACTCGCAAATCACAGAATTCGGAGGACTTCCCCAATGAGCGACGCCCCGGGCTTTCGCTATATGCACACCATGATCAGGGTGCTCGACCTCGACAAGTCGATCGCCTTCTACACCGAAGTGCTCGGCATGACCTTGCTGCGCCGCGACGACTATCCCGGCGGCAAGTTCACCAATGCCTTTGTCGGCTACGGCCCCGAGGACAAGGAAGCCGTCGTCGAGCTGACGCTGAACTGGGGCCGCGAGGAACCGTATGAGGTCGGCACCGGCTTCGGCCATCTGGCGCTCGGCGTCAACGACATTTACGCCGTCTGCGCGGAACTCGAAAAGCGCGGCGCCAAGATCCCGCGCAAGCCCGGCCCGATGCAGCACGGCACCACCCACATCGCCTTCGTCGAAGACCCCGACGGCTACAAGATCGAGCTGATCGGCCTCGACACGATGTAGTCCTCTGGGCAGTAATTTCCGACCGGACCGCACCGGCCTCGCGCCGATGCGGTCCGGTCCTGTCCGCGCTTGCTTGGGAGGCGGGATCACTTGATGACCGCGATCTTGCTGCGGTCGATGGTGATGGCGACGGCGGCGATCAGCACCGCGCCGAACACCATATTTTCCAGGAAAATGTTGACGCCGACAAAGGTCATGCCGATGCGCACGATCGAGATGATCAGCGCGCCGACCGCCGTGCGGGCAACGCCGCCCAGCCCGCCGGTGATCGCCGTGCCGCCGACGATGACGGCGGCGATAGCCGGCAAAAGCAGCTGGTTGGCCAGCACCGGCGAACCGCTCGACAGCCGTGCCGCCAGCACGACGCCGGCGATGGCCGCCAGCATGCCCGACGCCGCAAAGGCGATGATCTTGGTGCGGTCGACATTGATGCCCGCTGCCCAGGCCGCCGGCTCACCGGCGCCGACAGCGATCGCCTGACGGCCAAAGCGCGTGTAGCGCAGCGCGAGAAAGGCGGCGATGCCGATCACCGCCGAAATCAGCACCACCACCGGAATGCCGACGACGGTGGCATTGATCCACGCGGTGTTTTCGCGGCCACCTTCCTCGATGGTGATGGCGCGGCCGTTGGAGACCCAGAGCGCCAGGCCGGTGACCACGCCACCGGTGGCGAGCGTCGCGACGAAGGATGGCACCCGCAGCTTGACGTGGACGACGCCGCTCAAGATTCCGAAGGCAAGACCCGACAGGATCGCGACTGGAAAGGCGGCGAGGCCGAGCGAGGGCAGCAATTGCGCCAGGATGACGCTGGCCAGCGAAGCCACCGCCTGGATCGACAGGTCGATGCCGCCGAGCAGGATGGCGAAGGTAACGCCGGTCGCCAGGATGAACAGCACGGCGGTGTTGGCAAACAGCAGCGCCACGGTCTCGCCGGTGAGGAAGCCGGGCGCGGCGATCTCGATGACCAGCAGCAGCCCGACAAGAAGGATCAGCGGAATAGCGCCTTGCGTCCACTTGCCTTCGAAAACCCGCCTGATGGAGAACGGTTCATTCATCGGCTCACACCATCGCTCTTAACAAATCAACCTGGTTCGGCTTGTTGCCGGGGCTGGCGTCGAAGCGCGCGGTGATCTCACCGTCGCGCATCACCAGCACCTGGTGCGACAGGCCGATCGTTTCCTCCAGCGTGTCGGAAATCAAAAGGATCGCCACGCCTTGCGCGGAGAGATCGCGGACCAGCTCGTAGACCTCTTCCTTGGCGCCGACATCGAGGCCCCGCGTTGGATGGTCGAGCACCAGGATACGCGAGCCCGCCGTCATCCAGCGCGCCAGCACCACCTTCTGCTGGTTGCCGCCGCTGAGCTTGCGGCAGGCGGCGTCGGGACCGGGCGCCTTGATGCTGAGCCGCTTGATCCAGTCGGCGGCGAGCCGGCGCTCCTTGCCATAGTCGATGGCGCCATGGCGCATGACGCTGGAGAGATCGGCCAGCGAAATGTTTTCCGCGATCGACAGGAACATCACCAGCCCTTCGAGCCGGCGCTCGCGCGGCACATAACCGATGCCCTTGCGCACCGCCGGCTCAGGCGAGCCGAAGCGCACGGCGTCACCGGCAATTTTCATCTCGCCGGCATCATGCTGCACGAAGCCGCCGATGGTGCGCGTCACCTCTTCGCGGCCGGAGCCGACGACGCCGGCAATGCCGACGATCTCACCGGCGCGGATCGAGAGATCGACGCCGTGATAGAAGCCGCTGGCGCCAAGGCCCCTGGCCTCGACCATGACCGTGTCGCGCGGCGCCAACTGGCGGGCCTCGCGGTAATACTCAGCCTGCAGGCCGCGGCCGACCATGATCTCGTGCAGCTCCGGCGCGGTGACCTCGGCGGCACGATGTTCGGCGACGACGGCGCCATCCTTCATCGTGTAGACGCGATCGGAGATGTTGAGCACCTCGTCGAGACGGTGCGAGACGAACACAAAACTGGCGCGGGATTTGAGCGAGCGCACGCGCGCGAACAGCACCGCGATGTCGGCGGCGTTGAGCACCGAGGTCGGCTCGTCCAACAGGATGAGCAACTGCCGCTCGACCACTTCCTCCAGCGTCAGCGCCTTGGCGAGCTCGACCATCTGGCGCGCGGCGAAGGTGAGTTCGGAGGTGCGCGCGGTGACGTCGATGTCGATGCCGATCTTGGCCAGTTGCCGCCGGGCCGCCGCATTCATGGCGCGCCAGTTGACGAGGCCGAAACGGGTGAAGCGATCTTCCTCGCCGAGATAGATGTTTTCGGCGACCGTCAGGTTGAGCACCAGCGACTGTTCCTGGAACACCATGCCGATGCCGTGCTTCGCCGCGTCACGAGCATTGCGCATGCGAAGCTGCTCACCGTCCAAAGTGAGGCTGCCGCCATCGGGCCGATAGCCACCGGCCAGCACCCGCATCAGTGTTGATTTGCCGGCGCCGTTCTCGCCGATCAGCCCGACCACTTCGTTGGGCCGCACCTCGATGGAGACGTCACGCAAGGCATGGACGCCGGGAAAATTCTTGATGAGGTTGGACGCCTGCAGCATGGCGCTCACTTCACGATCTTGAGGCGGACGCGGTCGAGCGAGAGCGCCACGGCGGCGATGATCATCAGGCCCTGCACCGTCTGCTGGATGTAGGGCGAAATGCCGAGCAGGATCATGCCATTGGCAAGCACGGTGACGATCAAGACGCCGATCAGCGTGTTGACGACGCCGCCCTCACCGCCGGTCAAAGCTGTCCCGCCGACAACAACGGCGGTGACCGCGGCAAACAGCCTGCCGTCGCCGATGACGGCATGCGACTGGCCGAGCTGCGCTGCCGCCAGCACACCGGCGATGCCGAAGAAGAAACCGGCCAGCGCAAAGGCGGTGACGCGCACGCGCACCACATTGACGCCGGAGAGCTTGGCGACATCCTCGTCGCCGCCGATCGCCAATATGTGGCGCCCGAGCTTGGTGTGGTACTGGATGACGGCCGCAAGCAAAAAGGCGCCGAACGCGACCCAGACAGCCACCGGCAGGCCGAGAAAGCGGTGCAGGGCCAGGTCGCGGATCGAGGCATCGTTCAGCTTGATGGCCGAGCCACCGAGCATATAGACCGACAGGCCGAGGCCGATGAACCACATGCCGAGCGTCGCCATGAAGGAGGGGATGCGCAGCATGGTCTGGACGAGACCGCTGACCAATCCCATCGCGGTGCCGGCGACGATGGCCGCGAGCACCGCCCACCAGCCATAGTCGTTGCCATTGCCGTCATTGGCGGCGAGCAGCACCACCACCATGGCCGATACCGACAGCGTGCCTTCGACCGACAGGTCGATGCTGCCCATCAGGATGATGAAGGTCAGCCCCATGGCCAGCGTCAGCGGCACGGCGGCGGAGTTGGCGAGGCGCACCAGATTGCGGACCTCTATGAAATTGGGATTGGCAATCGCGATCAGGATGCAGAGCACAATCAGCACCGCCAGTGGCGCCACGCTGCGCCAGCGCCTGCCGCCAAACAGTGTGGCGATGCGACCGGGGATCAAACTCATGGAAGTCGTCCGCTCGATGTCCGAAACGGACTTCAGGGGTTCCGTATGGATTGTCAAGAAACCGCTTCCCGTCTGCTGGTGACAGCCGTCGCGACAAGGGGAATCGCGACGGCTGCGGGAGGAAGCGGGCCGCCAGGGAGCAGCAGCCCGCTCCGATGGATCAGGTGCGGATCGCTCCGGTCACCCGGCCCCACAGATCGTTCCAGTCGATCTCGGGCTTCGCGTCGACATTGGTCTTGTAATATTCCTCGACATTGTCGTGTGAGATCAGCACCGCCTTGCCGTAGAATTCGCGGTGTTCCGGCGGCTCCCTGGTCGGGTCGAACTTGCCGATCTTGGCGTTGTAGCCGATGGCCAGACCCATGCCGCCCTGCCAGAACGGATCCGAGGTGACCGTGCAGGCGAACTCGCCGGTGCGCACCGCATCGACCGCCGTCTTGATGCCGTCGACGCCGACGATCGGCACCTTGCCGGCGAGGTTTTCGGCGCGCAGCGCTTCGAGCGCGCCGGAGCCCATGTCGTCATTGGCGGCCCAGATGCCCTTGATGTCGTCGCCGAAGCGGGTGAGCAGATTGCCCATCAGGTCGAAGGCTTCCGTCGATTTCCAGTTGGCGACCTGGAAGTCGAGCAGCTTGATGTCGGGGTTGGCGGCAAGGGCCGCGTCGAGGCCCTTCTTGCGTTCGATCGCCGCCGTGGTCGAGATCAGGCCGCCGAGTGCGACGATGCCGCCCTTGCCGCCGATGGTCTTGAACAGGATTTCGGCAATGGTCTTGCCGCTGTCGATGCCGTCGAACTCGATATGCGAGACATAGTTCGGGTTGAAGTCTTTCGGATGCAGGTCCGCCGGCTTGTTCCACTGCGTCACCACATAGGCGCCGGCCTTGGCGCACGCCTCGACGATCGGCCGCGCATCCGGCGTATCGTTCGGATCGGAATTCAGCACCATGTTGCCGCCGGTCTTGGCCAGCATTGCCTTGATGTCGGCAATGCCCTTCTCGGAATTGCCTTCCGACACCAGTGTGACGTGTTCGAGCCCCGCCCATTTGGCGTAGGCCTCGGCGCCCGTCTTCCACACCGCATGATAGGGGTTGGACAAAGAGCGGATCGACGTCACCAGTGTCGGCTTGTCCTGGGCGCGCAGCACGCTCGGCATGGCGAGCGCCGCCACGCCGGCGGTGGCGCCCAACATCAGCGTGCGCCGGTTGACGGTAAAATTCTTCGTGTCCTTCATGTCGCGAAATCCTCCCGATTGAATTCTGTTCCGCCCGGCGTCTTGCGCGGAGCGCGCGGCCGGGACTTCCACGTGACGGATTATCAAGCTCCTCTACTTGTACGACAACCCTTCAACACGATAACCATACCCTTTCTCTTGACGCGGCACAAGCGACTTGAGATCGTCGCGCGCAAGAGAAGGGGGCACTGATTTTGCCCCGGCAAAGGGAGTGATAATGCCGGATTACATCATCGTCGGCGGCGGCTCAGCCGGCTGCATTCTGGCCGCCAGGCTGAGCGAGGATCGCGATGTGTCGGTGGTCCTGCTCGAGGCCGGCCCGCCCGACACCGATCGCTACATCCATATGCCCGTCGGCTTCTTCAAGATGACGGCAGGGCCGCTGATCTGGGGCTATGACACCGCGCCCGGCAAGGCGATCGACGGCCGCACCATGGTCTATCCGCAGGCGCGGGTG
Organism: Mesorhizobium sp. P2_E7; assembly: GCF_056403855.1. Taxonomy (NCBI): domain Bacteria; kingdom Pseudomonadati; phylum Pseudomonadota; class Alphaproteobacteria; order Hyphomicrobiales; family Phyllobacteriaceae; genus Mesorhizobium; species Mesorhizobium sp. P2_E7. The sequence goes on from NZ_JBFUER010000001.1 coordinate 3,220,199, forward strand.
CTCGGCGGCGGCTCCTCGATCAACGCGCAGGTTTTCACCCGCGGCTGCCCGCAGGATTATGATGGCTGGGCGGCGGACGACGGCTGCGCCGGATGGCGCTATGCCGATGTGCTGCCCTACTTCGTCCGCTCCGAGGGCAACGACACATTCGCCGATGCGCAGCATGGCATCGATGGCCCGCTCGGCGTCTCCAGCGGCGCACCGCATCCGCTGACCCGCATCTTCGTCAAGGCGGCGCAGCAGGCCGGGCTTCCCTTCCGCGCCGACTTCAATGCCGGCGAACAGGCAGGCGCCGGCTTCTACCAGACGACGACGCGCCGGGGGAAACGCTCAAGCACGGCGGTTGCCTATCTGAAACCAGCGCTCGGCCGCAAGAATCTGACGCTGCGCACCGATGCCACGGTCAGCCGCATCGTGGTCGAAAACGGTCGCGCCATCGGCGTCGAAATCATCGTCAATGGCCGCATGGAACTCATGCGCGCCGAGCGCGAGGTGATCGTCACCGCGGGCGCCATCGGCTCGCCGAAAGTTCTGATGCTGTCCGGCATCGGCCCCGCCGCGCATCTGGGTCAGCACGGCATCAAGGTGGTCCACGATGCGAAAGATGTCGGCCAGAATTTGCATGATCACATGGATGTCGATGTCGTCGCCGAGCTCAACGGACCGCATGGCATCGACCGTTATAAGAAAAAGCGTTGGCAGGCGGTTGCCGGCCTCGAATACGCGCTGTTCGGCAAGGGGCCGGTGGCTTCCAACATCGTCGAGGCCGGCGGCTTCTGGTGGGGCGATCGCGCAGAGACGACGCCTGACATCCAGTTCCATTTCCTGCCCGGCGCCGGCGTCGAGGAAGGCATCGGCTCGGTTCCCGGCGGCAATGGCTGCACGCTGAATTCCTACCATGTGCGGCCGCGCTCACGCGGCAGCGTCACGCTCCGATCGGCGGATCTGCGCGATGCCCCTGTTATCGACCCCAACCCGTTCGCCGAACGCTACGACCTCGAACGCGCCATCGACGGCATCGAGATCAGCCGCGAGATCCTGTCGCAGCCGGCTTTTTCGAAATACATCAGCCGCGAGCATCTGCCGGGCGCGGCGATGCAGGGGCGCAAGGCGCTCGAAGCCTTCGCCCGCGAGCACGGCCGCAGCGCCTATCATCCGGTCGGCACCTGCCGCATGGGCGGCGACGCCGACAGCGTCGTCGATCCCGAGCTTCGCGTGCGCGGGCTGCAGGGTCTGCGTGTGTGCGACAGCTCGGTGATGCCGAGCATCGTGTCGTCGAACACCAACGCGGCGGTGGTCATGATTGCCGAGAAAGCGGCGGATCTGATTGCGGGGCGGAAGGCGCCGGCGGCGTAGGCAGGATAATCGCATACGGCAGCGCCGGCCCCCTCTCCGTCCGCTGGGCGGCCACCTCTCCCCCACTCCGTGGGGGCGAGGAAACGCTAATTTCCAAGGCCGCGGCCTTCGTAAGCTTAGGTTCCTCGCCCCCATGAAATGGGGGAGAGGTGGCTCGGCGAAGCCGAGACGGAGAGGGGGAGCGCCATAGGCGATAATCTGCCGGCGCAACAAGCTCACTCCTCCGGAAACATCTCACGCGGCGGAAAATCTTCGCGGCTATAGTCCACCACGATGAACTTGCCGCCCTGATAGCGCTCGACCACCGGATTGTAGGTCACCTTGCCGCGCACGCGTTCGGCCTGGCTGTCGGAACTGTCGAGCGGCGTCCAGCCGAGCGTCTTGCGCGCATCGTTTCGCCAGAAGCCGCGGCTGTTGTTGGACTGACCCCAGATGACGGAGCAATCGACTCTTTCGGCCGCAGCGCAACACTCGATCAGCCGCACGAAATCGTCATGCGATATCCAGGTCGACAGGATGCGTTCGTCGGGCACTTCGGGCAGGACCGAGCCGATGCGGATCAGCACACTCTCGACCGCATGCTTATCGAAGTAGAGCCGCGCCAGCATCTCGCCATAGGCCTTCGACAGACCGTAATAGCCGTCCGGCCTGAGCAGGCAGTCCTGGTCGAGAATTTCTGTCCGCTCATAGAGGCCGACCGCATGCACCGAAGACGGAAACACCACCCGCGCCTTCTCCCGCCGCGCCGCCTCGTAAATGTGGAAAGCGCCGCGGAAATTCGGGCCGAGCACGGTCTCGAACGGCTGCTCAGTGGAGATGCCGCCGAAATGCAGGATCAGGCCGCAGCCTTGCACCAGATCGTCCACCGCCTGCTGGTCCTCGATATCGGCAATCGTGAAGCTGGCATTCTGCGGCAGCGGGATCGGCAACGGCACGAGATCGGTGAGCCGCAAGGTCCAGCCCAGGGCTGCCAACCGCGCCGACAGCAGGCGTCCGATCGTGCCGGAGGCCCCGGTCAACAGCACCGGTTTTTCGGGGATCATCACGCCTTGCCCTTCCGCAGAGACCGCAGACATGTTCGCATTGACGCCGCAAGGCGAATGAAGATTGCACACGGCGGGCACGTCGAAAATCTTATCATATCACCAGATAAATAATGGTTGCCACGAACGGCGGTTCGTTTATTGCTTGGGGACGATGAAACGTTCCTTTGGCCTTCCCCCGCAGATCAGCCGCACGGCGCAGGTTGCCGACTGGTTTGCGCGCGAAATACGGGCGGGACATTTGACCAGCGGCGAGAAATTGCCGACCGAGCAGGAACTGATCGCGCAATTCGGCGTCAGCCGCACGGTGATCCGCGAGGCCATGGCGTCGCTGCGCTCCGAAGGGCTGGTGACAAGCCGCCAGGGATCCGGCGTGTTCGTCGCCGACCATGCGGCCAACACCACATTCCGCATCATTTCCGACGAGCTGCATTCGCTGACCGAAGTGCAGAACGTGCTGCAGCTGCGGCTCGCCGTGGAACAGGAAGCCGCCGGCCTTGCCGCCGAAAAGCGCAGCGACGACGACCTTGCCCGCATGCGCGACTGCCTCGACGCCATCGACGCCTCGATCGCCGCAGGTGACAGCGCCATCGAACCCGACTTCGCCTTTCATCGGGCGATCGCGTCTGCCACCGGCAATCCCTATTTCGAACGTTTCATGCATTTTCTTGGACCCGTCCTCATTCCGCGCCAGCTGATGCGCCCGCGGGACGAGACGCCCGAGCAGCGGCGGCATTATCTGGAGCAGGTCCAGATGGAGCACCGCCGCATCTACCAGGCGATCGAGCGGCAGAATGTCGAAGCCGCCCGCTTCACCTTGCGCGAGCATCTGGAAGCCGGGCGCGAGCGCTATCGCCGCATGGTCGACGGCTAGGCCTAGCCTGCCGCCAACACCTATCTTCGATCCGCCCGCGCAGCCCATTCCGATTTACGCCAGCTCCGCGACCGGCATCTTGCAGGACTGCATCAGCGTGGTGAGCTGACGCTCTTCATCGGCGGTCAGATCGAGAAGCGGCGACCGCACCGGACCGCAATCGATGCCGGCAATGCGCGCACCCGCCTTGACGATCGACACGGCATAGCCGGCGCGCCGGTTGCGGATGGCGAGATAGGGCAGGAAGAAGGAGCGGATGAGATCGCCGACTTCCGTCGTGCGTCCGGCGCGCAGGGCGTTGAAGAAACGCAGCGCAATCTCCGGCGCGAAATTGTAGATCGCCGAGGAATAGGTCGTCATGCCTATTGCCGCGGCCGCGCTGGCATGGACTTCGGCCGTCGGCATGCCGCCGATGAAAACCAGCCGGTCGCCCATGCGGTAGCGCGTTGCGGTGAGGAGTTCGATGTCGCCGACGCCATCCTTGAAGCCGATGAGGTTCGGGCAATCCTGCGCCACGCGCTCGAGCGTCTCGGGTGTCAGAATGGCATTGTCCCTGTTATAGGCAATCACGCCAATGCCGACCGAGCGGCAGATGGCCGTCAGGTGCCGGCGCAGGCCCTCCTGCTCCGACTTGACGAGATAGGGCGGCAGCACCAGCAGACCATCGGCGCCATTGGCTTCGGCAGCCTTGGCGAATTCCACCGCCATATGCGTGCCATACCCGACACCGGCGAGCAGCGGCATGGTATCGGGAACCTCTTGCGACGCCGCCCGCACCACGCGCTTGTATTCTTCCAGCGTCAGCGAGAAGAACTCGCCGGTGCCGCCGGCGGCAAAGAGTCCGCTCGCGCCGGCCGTGCCTTGGGCAGCGACATGGGCGCGGTAGCCGTCTTCGTTGAAGGCGCCCTCACCGTCGAAGAAGGTCAGCGGAAAGGACAAGAGGCCGCGGCCAAGGGATCTGGTGAGTTCGGTGGGTGAGAACGTCAAGACGAATACTCCATGCAAGACGCCGGCAAGTGGGAGCTCTTGTCGGCAGGGATTTTGGCAGCCGGCGGCTGGTTCATACGAGGCCGGGCCGTACCTGGGCCGCGGCGGCTTCGATCGCCCTGGTGCCGAGGCCCGACTTGACGATGCGGATCAGCTCTTCCTCGCTGGTGTCCGCCGTGGAGGCGTCGAGCGCGACCTCGCCCGCATGCAGGAAGTTGATGCGGTCGCAGACCTCAAAAATCTGGTTGTAATTGTGGACGATCAGGATCACCGAAACCTGGCGCTGCTGGCGCAAATTCTGGATGAGACCCAGCACATGCGCGCTCTCGCGCACGCCAAGCGCCGCCAGCGGCTCGTCCAGCACCAGGATCTTTGGCGACGAATAGATCGAGCGGGCAACCGCGATGCACTGGCGCTGTCCGCCAGAGAGAAGATCGACGGTGCTGTTGACGCTGGGGATCGTGATGCCCAGCGTATCGAGATAGAGCTGCGCCTGTTCGCGCATCGTCCTGTTGTCGAGCAGGTTCAGGCCGAGGAAGCGCTTGTGATACTCGCGGCCGAGAAACATGTTGTGGAAGACGCTGAGGTCACCGACCAGCGCCAGATCCTGATAGACGGTTTCGATGCCCTGGGCGCGCGCATCGCGCGGCGAGGCGAAACGCACTTCCTTGCCTTGCGAGACGATGGTGCCGGTGTCGGGCTGGTGGAAGCCGGACAGGATCTTGATCAGCGTCGACTTGCCCGCGCCATTGTCGCCGACCAGCGCCAGCACTTCGCCCTGACGTAGCTTGATCGAGACATCCACGAGGGCCGTGACGGCGCCGAAACTCTTGGAGATGTTGGTCATCTCCAAGACGACCGGCGCATCCTTGCTGAGCGGAGGAATTGTGGTCTGATTGTTCATACGCGCCTCCGTGTGCGCAGGCGGTCGACCTGGATTGAGAGGATCATGGCGGCGATGATGGCTGCACCCAGATAGATGTCCGAGACCGTCGCCTGGACGCCGATCATCACCAGGCCGTTGTTGAGCGAAGCGACGACGAAGGCGCCGATCAGCGCGCCGATGACGGTGCCTGAGCCGCCCAGCAGCGAGGTGCCGCCGATGACCGCGGCGGCGATCGCCTGCAAGGTGAGGAACGGGCTGCCTGCCTGCGGATCGGCCGAGGTGAACTGCGCCGTGTTGATGATGCCGGCAAAGGCGGCGAAGCCGCCGGCGATCATGAAATTGTAGATTTTCATGCGATCGGTGCGCACACCGATTTCGCGCGCGCCGATGATGTTGGAGCCGGTGGCGATCGTGTGCAGGCCGAATGTGGTGCGCGAAAGCACCAGCGCCAGCACCAGCACCAGCACCACCGCCCACAGGAAGGGCGTGAAGGCGGTGATGCCGTGCAACGAGAACAGGCCATCCGAGGGCTGGTAGAGGCTCTGGCCGAAGATGGCGTTGAAGGGCTGTTCGACCGGCGCCACGATCGGCTGGCTGTTGTAGATCGAGACGACGATGCCTTGCAGGAAGAACAGCATGCCCACCGTGGTGATCAGCGACGGCACCTTGAAGCGAACCGTGATGATGCCGTTGATGGCGCCGACGAGGATGCCGATGAGCACGCCGATCAGCGCGCCGACGGCCAGCGGCACGCCATAGGTAACCGACAGCAGCGCCATGACATAGGGCGCGATCGAGAAGATGGCGCTAAGCGACAGATCGATCTCGCCGGTGATCATCAGCATCACCTCCGCGGCGGCGATCAGCCCGAGCCGGCCGGTGTCACGCAGCACCACGCTCATGAATTGCGGCGACAGGAAACCGCCATCGCTGCCGACCTGGAAATAGATCACCAGCACGATGGCGACGACGGCGATGCTCGCCTCGCGATAGCGCGACAAGAGGATGAGCAGCCTTTCCGTCGTAGTCTGCGGGGCCTTGACGCCGACGGCGCCTTTCCCGGCTGTTATGGCCTTGCTTGGCGGCACTTATTCACTTCCTGATTTCTGGGCGGATGGCTGCCTGAACGGCAGCAACTGGCGCCCTCGCCGCGCCATCTTAGGATGACGCGGCGAAGGCTGGAGTTGGAGGCAGAAAGCGTCAGGTCGGCTCGACGTCCGAGCGGCCCTCGAAACGGGACTTGCCGACATAGGCGTCGACATTGTCCTTGGTCACATAGGCCTGGCTGGTGTCGCTGTTGGCCGGGCCGACGAGACCGCCCGACAGCTTGTAGAGATACATTTGCTGCACCGGCAGGAAGCCTTGCAGATAGGCCTGCTGGTCGGTGGTGAAGTTGACGTCGCCGCCCTTGATGAAGTCCAACGTCTGCGGGAACAGGTCGAAGCCGGCAACCGCACCGCCTCCCTTCACCAGCCCGTATTTGTTCGACACGAAGCCGCAGGCATAGGTGTCGGAACCGCCGGTGCCGAACAGGCCGTTGACGGTCTTGTGGCTGAGATAATAGCTCTCGACGCGCGAGATTTCGGTTGCCGGATCCGGACCGGTGTTGACGACGTCGTAGGTGACGCCGCTGCCGCTGTCCTTGATCGCCTGGATGTAGCCGTCGAGACGCGGCTGCGTGTTGAGCGAACCGGGTACGCCGATCGACAGCATGACATGGCCACCCTTGGGGATCAGCTTCAGCCACTTGAGCGCCGAATTGTAGCCTGACTGGTAGAGCGGCTGGCCGACATAGGACAGCCGCTTGTTGGGGCTGCCGACCGGCACGTCGGCGTTGAAGGCGACGACCGGAATGCCGGCCTGCGCCGCCATGTCGGTGGCGGCGTCGAACGCCGTCGGATCGACCAGGCAGACCGCGATGCCGTCCGACTTCTGCGCGATCGCCGTCTGCATGGCGCTGACCATTTCGGAAACGACGTTCTTCTGCGAACCCGTCCACTGGTAGGAACAGCCGAAAGCGGCGCAAGCGTCCTGGATGCCATAGACCGTCGGCGTGAAGAACTGGTCCAGTGTCACATGGCAGACGAAGTGGAACTTGTAAGGCTTCTTCGGCAGGCCGGGCGATGAATCCGCTGCCCTCGCGGCGCTGATACCGCCGGCAAGACCGCCCAGACCACTGGCGAGGCCAGCGGCACCGAGGCCGAGTTTTCCCGCCAGCGCGAAAGCGCTGCGCCGGCTGATGCCGGCCATCTGATTTTTCGTTTCGTCGTCCATGCGTTCCTCCCTTGTCGTTTTGTAGGCGTCGCTACATTTGTCGTCTGGTTACATTGTTATATGATAACTTTTGTGTCAATGGTCTTTCACCGTCGAAATCGGGACGACGCTCTCGATCTGAACGGCGCGGGAAGGCGGCCGCAGGGTCGCCGCGAAGGACGATCAGGAATCACAGGAAGAGAACATGGCTGAAATCGAATTCAGGGCTGTCGCGAAGAACGGCCTGAAGGTGACGACGATCGGGCTCGGCGGCACGGGGCTCGGCAACATGTATCGCGCCGTGGATACGGATGCCGCGGTCAACACCGTGCAGGCGGCCTATGACAATGGCATCCGCTATTTCGATACAGCACCGGTCTATGGTTTTGGTGTCAGCGAAACCCGACTTGGGCTGGCGATCAAATCGCTGCCGCGTGCGGACATCGTCATCTCATCCAAGATCGGCTACGACCTCGTGCCGATCCCGCCTGAAGAATTGAAGCCGGCGCTGTGGGACCAGCCCGGCGCCTTCCACGCCGAGTTCGACTATTCGCGCGATGCCGTGATGCGCTCGCTCGAAGGCACGCTGAAGCGCCTCGACACCGACTATGTCGACATGGTCTCGATCCACGATCCTGACGAGGCCATCCATTTCGGCCCCGGCGAAGATCCCTATGCCAGGAGCCGTTTCAAGGAAGCCATGGACGGCGCCTATCCGGCGCTCGACGAATTGCGTTCGCAAGGCGTCATCAAGGCGGTCGGCGTCGGCATCAACCAGTGGCAGATGCTGTCCGATTTTGTCGTCGCCGGCGCCTTCGATTATTTCCTGCTCGCCGGCCGCTACACGCTGCTGGAACAGGAGCCGCTGGCCACCTTGCTGCCGCTCTGCCAACAGCGCGGCACCAGGATCATCATCGGTGGCCCCTACAATTCCGGCATTCTGGCAACGGGCGCAGTGAAAGGCGCGACCTTCAACACGCGGGAGGCGCCCGAGCCAGTGCTGGAGCGAGTGCGCCGCATCGAGGCGATTTGCGCCAGCCACAAAGTCTCGCTGCCGGCGGCAGCGCTGCAATTCCCGCTCGGCCATCCCCTGGTGTCGAGCGTCATTCCAGGCGCACGCTCGGCCGACGAGTTGAAGCAGAATCTGGGTTATCTCCGAGAGACCATTCCGCCGGCACTATGGGTCGATCTCAAGCAGGCCGGGTTGATCGAGGCGGGCGCGCCGACTCCCTAGTGGCAGGATAATCGCATAGGTTGGCGCCGCCCCCTCTCCGTCCGCTTCGCGGCCACCTCTCCCCCACTTTGTGGGGGCGAGGAACCCAAGCTTTTCAAGGCCGCGACGTCTGCGATTAGCGTTTCCTCGCCCCCATGAAATGGGGGAGAGGTGGCTCGGCGAAGCCGAGACGGAGAGGGGGCTGGCGCTGCCATAGGCAATTGCTCGAACCAACACTCAAAACGACAGCTATGCGCAACCCTTTCAACCGCCACTTGCGCAACCTGCGCAACCCACCGGAAACCCCCGGTTGCGCGGCCTTCGGCGGCAGCGAAGCGGCGATGCGAAAGCGCTTTTGCGCCAGTTCCGCGATCACACCATATGAACCGATCCAACCTCTGATACCTTGTTGAGCGCGGGACTTGTCCCGCTTTGGCCGGTGCTTCAGGCAACCCCATCCCAACCCCCCSCCCCCTGTGGCGCCGGCCATCCCCTCCCCCTCGGACCATTCCTCTCCCGCTGAAAGACAGCTTGCCCAAGGCACCGCCAGAGGCTTCACACCTCAGCTGGCGAATGCCATCGATCGCTTTTGATCGCCTGACGTCGTCCGGTTGAACCCGTTGGCGGGAGCGGACTCGGCCGTGCTGCTGCCCTTGCCAAATCCCGACATGCCGCTCATAGAACGGCTTGGATCATCGTCTGATCCGAAAGGCTGTTGCCCATTTGCCAAGGATCCTTCCGATGTCTGTGACGCCTTGGTCAAAACCGTGACGGCTACCCTCGGCAGCCTGGGCTGGACGGAGTTCTTCGGCGATCAGCTTGAGCCTGATGAGGCAGACCTCGTCCCGATGCGTATCGCCTCGGTGCACCGCGACCGTCTCGCCGGCCTGTCCCAGTCAGGGCCAACGGATCTGACGCTGCCGGCCAATGCCAACACCGGCGACTACGCCGTCGGCGATTGGGTGCTTGTCGATCCCCATACGCATCTGCTGCGCCGCCGCCTGACCCGCAAGACGGTGCTGGAGCGCCGCACCCAGGGCGGCAGGGTGCCGCAGCTGGCCGCGGCCAATGTCGACACGCTGTTCATCGTCACCTCCTGCAATGCCGATTTCAACATCGCCCGGCTCGAGCGCTATCTGGCGCTGGCCAACGAGGCCGGAACGACGCCGGTGATCCTGCTGACCAAGGCCGATACGGCTGACGATGCCGAGGCGTATCGAACGCAGGCCGCAGCCCTTCAGCGCGGACTGGCCGTGGTGATGCTGAACCCGCGCGTCGCCGATGCCGCAACCGCGCTCGCCGCCTGGTGCGGTGCGGGCCAGACGGTGGCGCTGGTCGGCTCGTCCGGCGTCGGCAAATCGACGCTGGTCAACACGCTGGCCGGATCAGGGCGGCAACTGACCGCGGGCATCCGGGAGCACGATGCGAAGGGCCGCCACACCACGACGGCGCGTTCGCTGCATGCCATTGCCGGTGGCGGCTGGGTGATCGATACGCCGGGCATGCGCACGCTGCATGTCAGCGACGTCGCCTCCGGCATCGACACGCTGTTTGCCGAAATCACCGAGCTTGCCCCGCTGTGCAAGTTCCGCGACTGCACCCATGTCCACGAACCGGGCTGCGCGGTGCAGGCTGCCTTGAAGGCCGGTACGCTCGATCCCGAGCGCCTGGCCCGCTGGCGCAAACTGTCCGAGGAAAACCAGGGCAACACGCCGGTCCAGAGCGGCCCGCGCGGCAACAAATCGCCGGGCGGTCGCCCAAAGCGGCGCTGAGCTGCCAAGGCATTCCAGAAAGAGAATTCAGGAAGCCCGGCGATGTGCCTTCAAACCGCCGGTCTGGTTCCGCCGCAAATCAGATAATAGCACTCGCCGTAGCTTATGTAGTCAGCCGAGCCTCTGTCCGGCCATTTGCCGGTTTCGTCGTGGGTCTTGAGAAGGCGTCTGCACTGCATCACCTTCGCTGCATTGCTGTTCGGAAACAGGGCGTTCAATACAGCATCCGGCGCGTCGAACATAATCGCCGCGAGAATGAGGCAGCCCAGGCTGGCGGCGAGGAACAGTTGGACGTTTCGCATTGCTACCGAATACGGCCGGGCCGATGTCCTGACAATGAACAACCCATATCATGATTAACACATGCGTAGCAGCTTTTTTGCTTAATCCAGTATAGGTACGGAAGAGTACTTGGCACCCAGATGCAGCCAGGTCTGCTGAACGGCTGTAGCGCCTTCGGCAGGACAATCGCATAGGGCACCCGCTAGTCCATCCCGCACGAGCACCCCGCATAATCCCTTGGGGTTATGGCCGCGCTGCGCCGGCTAAGTCATGCTCCGCCTCAACTTCGAGAAATGCGACCGGACCGCCTGCTCTTGAGGCAGCTTCCGGAAAAAGCATCGGACACAAGCTTCCCGGAGGCGGAACAATGCAAGACACTGTCAAACTCGACCGCGCGCTCGGCCTCTGGTCCGTCGTGCTTTTCGGCCTGGCCTACATGACGCCGATGATCGTCTTCGGCACCTTCGGCGCGCTGGCAACGGCGAGCCAGGGCACCACCGCCATGGCATATCTCATCGCGGCCGCGGCCATCCTGCTCACTGCCATCAGCTACGGCGTTATGGCGCGCGTCTATCCCGTCGCCGGCTCGGCCTACACCTATGCCCGCCGCTCGATCAGCCCCAGCATCGGCTTCCTCGTTGGCTGGGCTGTGCTGCTCGATTATTTCTTCCTGCCGATGGTGATCTGGCTGATCGGCGCTGCCTATCTTACGTCCGCCTTCCCCGCGGTTCCGACCTGGGTGTGGATCGTCGGCTTCATCGCGGTGACGACGATCGTCAACGTCGTCGGCATCGCCTTCGCCAACCGCATCAACTTCATCTTGATGCTGGTGCAGCTCGGCGTGCTCGTCGCCTTCCTGGTGCTGGCCGCCCGCTATGTCGTGGCGCTGAACGGCCCCGGTGGCCTCGTCTCGGTAACGCCCTTCTTCAAGGAAGGCGTGCCGTTCTCGGCTTCGGTCGCGGGTGCGGCGATTGCCGCCTACTCTTTCCTTGGCTTCGACGCCGTATCGACGCTGACCGAGGAGACCAGGGACGCCAGGAGCACCATGCCGAAGGCGATCCTGATCATTGCGCTCGCCGGCGGCCTGATCTTCATCGCCTCGGCCTATATCACCCAGCTTGCCCATCCCGGCGCCGAATTCGCATCGGTCGATGCCGCCGCCACCGAAATCGCCAAGGCGATCGGCGGCGACCTGTTCGTCACCATCTTCCTGGCGACGCTGGTGGTGGCGCAGTTCACCTCCGGCCTTGCAGCACAAGCCAGCGTCGGCCGGCTGCTCTATGCCATGGGCCGCGACACGGTGCTGCCGGCCTCGTTCTTCGGTAATCTGCATCCGAAGTGGCACACGCCGATCCTCAATCTGATCCTGGTCGGTGTGGTCGGACTGGCCGCGCTGACGATGGATGTCACAACCTCGACCTCCTTTATCAATTTCGGCGCCTTCCTCGCCTTCACCGCCGTCAACGTCTCGGTGATCGCGCTCTACCTCAAGCGCGACCAGCAGGTGCGCCCGCTCGGCATGCTGATAGGCCTGATCGTCCCGGCGCTGGCAGCGGTCTGCGACCTCTTCCTGCTGTGGAACCTCGATGAGCATGCCAAGGTGCTCGGCCTCGTCTGGCTGGCCGTCGGCGTCGCCTACCTCGCCTACCTCACCAGCTTCTTCAAAATCGCGCCGCCAGAGATGGATTTCGCGGAGTAGGCTAGGTGAGAAACAGCCGGAACAGTTCCGCCTGACTTGAGATGGCGAGTTTGGCATAGATCTGCCGGCGATGGACCTTCACCGTGTTGGGTGACAGCGACAGGACCGCGGCAAGCGAGAGATTGGAATGCCCCTTGAGGATCAGCGTGACGATTTCGGGTTCGCGCCGGGTCAGCAACGGATGCTCGATCCGCGTCGCGGGCGCTGCGTTCTTGATGTCGAGCGAGAGGCCCGGCACATGAAACCAGTGCCGCGCCGCGAGCGCGCAGACAATGGGTGCGGCGGATCTCAGCCGCTCCAGCTCCTCCTCGGCAAACACAGGCGCCGCACCGGTTCGCGACAAAGACAGTACGCCGGCAAAACCGTTCTCCAGTTTCAAGACGAAGCCGATCTCGTCGCCGATCTCGGTCGTCGCGTAGTGCCGCCGATAATATTCGGTGTGCAGGAAATCGTCGGGCGCCAGTTCCCGCATGACGATCATGCGCTCTGTGCCATCGCTGCGCACCGCGTCGTAGAACGGGTCCAGCACGTAGGCGCCGGCGAGGTAGCGGTCGACGATGATCGACCGCTCGGCGACGATCTTATCGTTGTAGAGGTCGAAGGCGCGACCTGCCGGCGAATAGAGAAAACCGTTCATCATCTGGAAGGGCGCGAGCAGCCGCAACGCCGCAGCCAGGGCATCGGGAAATCCGCGCGCGCCGATGGCGGCTGCAGCGGCACCGAGGCCGGCATTCCAGGCATCGAAGGACGGAGGCGAGCCTCTGGCGGCGGGTTTCATCGGAACGATAGGTCTCGTAGTGGCGGCGTCCGCAAGATTGCACAGGTCCGCCCGCGCAGCACAAGGAGAACCTCGCCATGAGCCATCCGCTGGACCTCAACGCCAACGCCATCGCCGACGGCATCCGCTCAGGGGCCTTCAGCGCCGAAACGGTGGTGGGCGAGTCCATCCGCCGCGCCAAGGCAGTCAACCGGATGCTCAATGCCTTTGCCGTCATCCGCGAGGAGCAGGCGCTGGAAGCGGCCCGCCTGGCCGACCGCACAGTGGCGCGCCGCGAGGCGACCGGGCCGCTGCACGGCGTGCCGTTCGCGGCCAAGGACCTGACGCCGACCGCCGGCGACCTGACGACGCTGGGCTCTTGGACCAAAGGCGATTGGGTGCCGACCGAGACGGCGCTCTGCATCCGCCGCCTGCAAGCGGCCGGCGCGATCCTGATCGGCAAGACGACGACGCCGGAATTCGCCTTCTCCTCCTTCACCAACAGCCCGCGCTGGGGCTCAACCCGCAACCCATGGAACCCGGAGCGCACCAGCGGCGGCTCCTCCGGTGGATCCGCCGTGGCGGTGGCGACAGGCGTGGTGCCGTTGGCCGAAGGCACAGACATGGGCGGCTCGGTGCGCATCCCGGCCGCCTTCTGCGACGTCGTGGGCTTAAAACCGAGCCTCGGCCGCATCCCGATGACCATCCTGCCCAGCGTGTTCGACAACATCTCGCATTTCGGCCCGCTGGCGCGCAGCGTTGGCGATGCCGTCGCCTTCATGGAAGCCACGGCAGGCGGCAGCGACGAGGACATCACCTCGCTGCCGATCGGCTTTGACGGGGCAGCCGCGCGGATGGGTGGGCTCGAAGGCAAGCGCTTCGCGCTGTCGTTCGACCTCGGTTACTACCAGATCCAGCCGCAGGTCGAAGCCGTGATCCGGCAGGCGGTCGCCGAGATGCGCAAGGCGGGCGCCATCGTTGACGAGGTGCCGATGGCCTGGACACGCGCCGTCAACGACGAATGGTTCGATCTCTGGTGCGTCTTCATGTCGGCCTTCTTCGGCGGCGAGCTTGCCGGCCATCGCCATCACATGGACCCGTCGGTGGTCGCGATGATCGAGCGCGGACTGGCGATGAACGCCACCGCCTACAAGCGCGTCGAGCTGCTGCGCACCGCAATGTGGCGCGACATGGCAAAACTCTTCGAACGCTATGATGCGCTGCTGTGCCCGACCTGCGCCATCACGGCTCCGCCGGTTGGCGAAACCGACGACGACTATGTCGCGACACTGCCCGACGGCCGCTTCAAGGGCCTGGACCTGACCTGCCCCTTCAATATGCTGCCGCAACTGCCGGCGCTGTCGCTGCCCGCCGGATTGGCGGCGGACGGGCTGCCGGTCGGCCTGCAGATCGTCGGGCGGCGCTTTGCGGACGAGGAGGTGCTGGCGATGGGGGCGGCGGTGGAGGCGCGACTCGAAGTTGCCGGCTTCAGTGCGGATCGGTTCAACGCTGCACTAAGGACGTTCGCATAGGGCAGCCGCCAGACCCCCACTCCGTCTCGGCTTCGCCGAGCCACCTCTACCCCCATGTTCATGGGGGAGAGGAAACGCTAACCGCCTGGGTCACGGCATCGAAAGACTTGGGTTTTCGTCTCTCGTCAAAAAGCTTGGGATTTCCTCATCCCCCACGAATGTGGGGGAGAGGTGGCTCGGCGAAGCCGAGACGGAGTGGGGGAACGCCGTAGGCGATTGCCATTGCCGCTAAACGACAGCAGCCCATCATCCCCGCTTCACCCAAACCGTGCCGCCGTCCACGCCCCACCAGCCGCATTCGACTCCACCGCCGCCGCAACAAACTTCACCCCACGCGCACCATCCACAACATCCGGCACCTGCGCCGCCCGCGCCGCATCGACCACCCCACCTGACCTATGCGCGCGAATGATATCCGCGGCGTCGCGGTAGAAATTGGCGAAGGCCTCGATATAGCCCTCCGGATGCGCCGCCGGCATGCGCGACACGCGCTGGGCTTCCGCCGTCGAGCCATGGCCGCCGCGCACCAGCGTGCGGGTTTCTTCGCCATAGGATGAGAAGCGCAACTCCTCCGGCCGGCAGCCCGACCATTCGAGCCCGGCTTTGTCGCCATAAATGCGCACGGACAGATCGTTGTAGTGGCCGGGCGAGGTCTGGCTGGCCAGGATTGTGCCGCGCGCCCCGCCCGTCCAGCGCACCAGCACATGCGCGTTGTCGTCGAGCCGGCGCCCGGGCACGGCGGTGAACAGATCCGCCGACACGGCTTCAGCCTCGCAGCCGGAGATATAGCTCGCCAGGTTGAAGGCGTGCACGCCGATATCGGCCAGCACCGCCGACTGCCCGGCGCGCGCCGGATCGGTGCGCCACTCCGCCTGCTTCTGGCCTTCGGCGTCGATCGGCTTCGTCAGCCAGTCCTGGATGTAGGCGCCGTGCACCGACACGATACGCCCGAGCTCACCAGCGGCCACCATCTCGCGCGCCTGGCGCACCATGGCGTAGCCGGTGTTGTTGAGCGTGACGACGAAGCGGCGCTTTTTCGCCTTCGCCAACGCCACCAGCGCCTGCGCCTCATCCAGCGTCGTCGACAGAGGCTTGTCGCAGATCACATCTATGCCGGCTTCAAGGAAGGCCGTAGCGATCGGCGCATGCAGATGGTTGGGCGTGACGATGACGACCGCCTCGATACCGTCCGGCAGCATTGCTTCCGCCTTGGCCATGGCGCGATAATCCGCATAGCTGCGCTCCGGCGCGATGCCGATCTCGGCGGCCGAGGCGGCAGCATTTTCCGGGTCCGACGACAGCGCGCCGGCAACCAGCACGATCTGGTCGTCCAGCCGCATGGCGAGCCGATGCACGGCGCCGATGAAGGCATTGCGCCCGCCGCCGACCATGCCGACCCTGAGCCGCTTGCCCGCCGATCCATCCGATGTTGCGTAGACCATTTCAAGCTCCTCCACCTGTGGCTTCGATCCATGCCGTGACTTCAAGGCGTTGCGACGGTTCAGAATCTTCTCTTCCGTCGCATTCCTCGACAACTGTCGCCGCATGGATCCCAGGGTCTCCGCGACGGAGCTTCGCCCCTGCTTCGCCCTAGGATGACGACGTTGTAAAGGCTTCCGCCCAACCACGCCGAACCCAACCGCTTTCGAACACGATTTCCAATTTTCATATTGTAAAACGATCGTATCGCGCTAGCCTGAAATCATGAGTGGGGCAAGCAAGGCATCGGGACGATCGATCGCCGACGAGGCGGCGACGCGCAAGCGCGGGCGCTCGCTGGCCGCACTCGGCTACATCCAGCCGCAGACCTATGAGGAGCTGCGTGCGGTGCTGTCGTCGGGCACGGTGCATTTCCCCAAGCGGCTGCGCCAGGTGGCGATCTTCCTGTGGCAGCATCCGAGCGACGTCGCGCTCGGCACCATCGCACAGGTGGCGGCACAGGCCGGTGTGCAGCCTTCGACCCTGGTGCGCTTTGCCCAGATTTTCGGCTATTCCGGCTTTTCGGATTTCCAGGGCCTGTTCAAGGAGCACGTCAAGGGATCGTGGCCGGAAGGGCGCGGCGAGCCGCGCACCGAGACCGAGCCCAACCTGCATTTCCTGCACGGCATGGTCGGGGCATCGCAGGCCTCGCTCGGCCGCATCGAGGCCGGCTTCGACGTCAAGAGTTTCGACAAGATGGTGGCGCTGCTGGCGGACGCCGAGTTGATCTATGTCATCGGCTCCAAGCGCGCCTTTCCGGTCACCGCCTATCTGTCGCTGACCCTGTCGCAGCAGGGCGTGCGCAACGTGCTGGTCGACAATGTCGGCTCCTCGGCACTTGACCAGATCGGCTGCATCGGCGGCCGGGATGCCGTGCTGGCGGTTTCCTTCAGTCCCTACAATTCGATCACACCTGATCTCGTGGCGGTCGCGCATGAACGCAAGGCCCGCATCGTCACCGTCACCGACAGCACCTTCAGCCCACTGATCCGCCTGTCGGACGCCTGGCTGGAAGTGGTGGAATCCGACTTCGCCGGCTTCCGCTCGCTGGCGGCGTCGCTCGCGGTGGGGATGGCGCTGGTCCATGGGGTGGCGGCGCGGCGCGGCGAATGAGCTGCCGCTGGCACAATTGACTATCCAGAATTAGCGTTCCATATTTCTAAAAATAGAAACTTTGTTCCCGGGAGGAGGAATGGAGATCCGGCTGGACGGCAAGGTGGCCTTGGTCACCGGGTCGACGCAAGGCATTGGCCGTGCGATCGCCGAGACCTTGGCGCGCTCCGGTGCGGCCGGCCTTCTCGTCACTGGGCGCGAGATAACACGTGGCAAGGCCGTGGCGACCGAGCTCTCGCAATTGGGCACGCCGACCATCTTCGTTGCCGCCGACCTCGCTGATCCGGAAGCCCCTGCCCTTCTGGCGCAGGCCTGCATCGAGCGCTTCGGCCGCATCGATGCGCTGGTCAACGCCGCCGGCCTGACCGACCGCGCCTCCTTCCTCGACGCCAGCCTCGACGACTGGGCGGCGCTGTTCGCTGTCAACGCACGCGCGCCGTTCTTCCTGATGCAGGCGGCGATTGCCGACATGAAGAGGCGCGGGGAGCCCGGCGCCATCGTCAACATCCTGTCGATCAACGCCCATTGCGGCTCACCGGAACTCGCCGTCTATTCCGCCACCAAGGGCGCGCTGGCGACGCTGACCAAGAACGCCGCCAACGCCCACCGCTTCGACCGCATCCGCGTCAACGGCATCAATGTCGGCTGGACCGATACGCCAGCCGAACGCGTGATGCAGGCCGAGACTTTGGGCAATGGCCCAGGCTGGCTCGACAAGGCCAATGCCGCGCAGCCTTTCGGACGGCTGCTGACGCCGACCGACATCGCCAGCCTCGCCGTCTTCCTGCTCTCCGACGCTGCCGGCCCGATGACCGGCGCGGTGATCGACCAGGAGCAGGCGGTAATCGGGGCGAACCGGTGAGCGCCTCCGCTGAGACACTCGGGCCGGAGTTGCTCGATCGTTTGCCGGCGTCGGTGCAGACACCGTCCTACGACCGCACGCTCCTCTCGCCCGGCATGGCGCATCTCGGCGTCGGCGCCTTCCATCGCTGCCATCAGGCCGAGTACACCGACGACCTCATCTCGCTGCGCTTCGACCGCTGGGGCATCGTCGGCATCAACATCCGCCCGCCCAGCCTCACCGACACGCTGGGACGGCAGAGCGGCCTCTACACGCGGCTGATCCGCGAAAACAGCCATATTGAGGCGCGCGTCATCGGCAGCATCGTCAGGGTGGTCGACAGCCAGGAGAGTGCCGCGCCGGCGCTCGGCGTGCTGGTCTCACCCGACATCGAACTGGTGACGATGACGGTTACGGAAAAAGGCTATTGCCATATCCCGTCGAGCGGCGAACTCGATCTCGCCCATCCCGATATCGTCCACGACCTCGCCAACCCCGAGACGCCGCGCAGCCTGCCCGGCCTGTTGGTGCGGGCGCTGGAGCTGCGCATGGCCACGCATGGAAGACCGCTGACGCTGCTGTCCTGCGACAACATTCCAGCCAACGGCATCATCCTCGGCAATGTCGTGCGCAGTTTTGCCGGAAGGCGCGGCAATGGGCTGGCGGATTGGATCGCGGCCAATGTCGCCTTCCCGTCTTCCATGGTCGACCGCATCGCGCCGGCGGTAACGCAGGCTGACCTCGACAGCGTCGAACAATGGTTCGGCTACCGCGATGCCGCCGTCGCCGTCGGCGAGCCGTTCCGGCAGTGGGTGATCGAGGAAAAATTCGCCGGCCGCATGCCGCGCTGGGATTTGGTCGGCGCCACCTTCGTCGACGACGTCACGCCGTTCGAGCATCTCAAGATGCGGGTGCTGAACGGCGCCCAGACGACGCTTGCCACGCTTGGCGAGCTGGCCGGGCTCGAGCACACATCGGATGCCATGGCCGACCCGCTGCTGTCGGACTTCATCAGGCGCATGCTGGTCGAAGAAACTGTGCCGACGCTGATGCCGGTATCCGGCATCCTGCCCCTCGCCTATGTCGAGCAAAGCCTCGGCCGGCTGAAGAACACGGCGATCCGCCACCGCAACCACCAGGTCGCCACCGACGGTTCGCAGAAGATCGTCCAGCGCCTGCTCAACCCGATCCGTGACCGTCTGAGCCAGGGTGAGAGCATCGGCCTTTTGTCGGTGCCGGTCGCCGGCTGGATGGCCTATCTCATCCAGGCCTCTGACCGCTTCGGTAAACGCTGGCCGGTCTCCGATCCCTATGCGGACAAAGTCGCCGCAATCGCCGATGCGACCGGCCATGATGCGCGAGCGCTGGCTTCGGCGATCCTGGCCATCGACACGATTTTCGACCCCGCCCTCGCGGCTGACGGGACGTTCCGTGCGGCCGTCACCTCGGCACTGGGCGACCTGCTTTCGGACGATCCGATGGCGGCCGTCCGGCACAGTCTGGAACAAGATGAGGCCGCACGGTTGAAGCGATCCAAACAATCGGCATTATAGGGGTTGGGAGGCACTATGAAACTTGGACTGCTCACCGCGCCATTTGCGGAGACGCCGCTTGCCGAGGTCGCCGATTGGGCAAGCTCGGCTGGCTTCGAGGCGCTGGAAATCGCCTGCTGGCCGAAAACATCCGGCGCGACGCGACGCTATGCCGGCACCAGCCATATCGATACCGCTTCCACCTCACCCGCGCAGGCGAAAGAGATCGTCGCGGAGTTGACGCAGAAGAAGCTGACGGTCTCTGGCCTCGGCTATTATCCCAACCCGCTGCACCCAGACCCTGCGCATCGCGAGGCCGTCATCGGCCATCTGAAGAAGGTGATCGTGCTGGCCGCCAACATGGGCGTATCCGTCGTCAACACCTTCTGCGGCGGCGATGCCTCGAAGACAGTGGACGTCAACTGGCAGGACGCGCTGAAAGTCTGGCCTGAGATCGTCGCTTATGCGCGCGACCACGGTATAAAACTTGCCTTCGAGAACTGCCCGATGATCTTCAGCTATGACGAATGGCCGGGCGGGCACAACATCGCCTATTCGCCGCAGATCTGGCGCCGCATCCTGGAGGCATGGGGCGGAGAAGTCGGCATGAATTTCGACCCTTCGCACCTGGTCTGGCAGATGATCGACCAGGGCCGCTTCATCAGGGAATTCGGCCCCTACATGCTGCATGTGCACGCCAAGGACCTGATGATTGATCATGATGGACTTTACGAGCGCGGAATCCTCTCGGCCGGGATAGGCTGGCAGGTGCCGCGCATGCCCGGGTTGGGCGATGTCGACTGGAGCGGCTTCTTCTCCGGCCTTTACCGCGCCGGCTACGACGGCTCGGTCATCATCGAACACGAAGACAGGCGCTTTGAAGGCAGCGACGATCAGGTGAAGCGCGGTTTCCTGCTTGCCCGCGACGTGCTGCGCCCCTTCGTCAAATGACGAGGCAATGGCTTGGTCTGATCCTGCCAAAGGGTCAGGCCCTGAAACTGAAAACAATGTGGAGGAGTACTGACATGAAGAAAATACTGACCATGGTCCCGCTGCTTGCGGGCGCTGCCTTGTTGGCCTCGGTGGGCGTCTCGTCTGCGGAAGGCAAATACACGATCGGCATTTCCAACACCGTGCAGGGCAATGGCTGGCGCGAGGAAATGGTCTGCGCCATGAAGGCGCAGGCGCTGGCGTCCGGCGAGGTCGCCAAGCTCAACATCGCCCACCGCAACACCGACGCCGCCGGCCAGCTCGAAGACATCCGCAATCTGATCAGCGCCAAGGTCGACGCCATCGTCGTCAACCCCGCCGATCCCGCCGGCATCAAGGCGGGCCTCGAGGAAGCCACCAAAGCCGGCATCGTCGTCGTAGCCGTCGACCAGGCGGTCACCGAGCCATCGGCCTACATCATCTCCAACAACCAGGAGCAGTATGCCTATCTCGGCGCCAAATGGCTGTTCCAGCAGATGGGCGGCAAGGGCGAAGTGTTTTACATGCGCGGCGCCGCCGGCGCTTCGGCCGACTCTGATCGCGACAAAGGCTTCAAGAAGGCGCTGGCCGAAAACCCCGACGTGAAGGTCGCGCAGGAGGTCTTCACCGGCTGGCAGCAGGACCAGGCCAAGCAGCAGATGCTGTCGTTCCTAGCCACCGGCACGCCGTTCAACGGCGTCTGGACCTCCGGTATCGACAACGTCATCGTCGACGCGCTGGTCGAATCGCAGGCGCCATTGGTGCCGGTGGTCGGCGCCGACAATGCCGGCTTCGTCGGCCAACTGAGCTCGGTCAAGGGCCTCGTCGGCGCTGCCGTCACCAACCCCGGCTCGATCGGCGGTGCGGGCGTGACGCTGGCGCTGCAGATCCTCGACGGCAAGAAGCCGGCGCAGCAGACCGTGCTGGTCGACCCGCAGCTGTGGGACAACGCCACCGACGAAGGCAAGGCCAAGCTGAAGGCAGCGGCCGACCCGTCGCTGAGCCCGGAATGGCCGGTCTCGATCTCGATCCCTGAGTGGACGACGTATACGAAGGAGCAGATCATCGCTTGCAAGGGGCCGGGGGAGTAAGCAGTTTTAGCTGACCATCCGTCAGCGCCGCCCCTCACCTGCCTGCCGGCATCCTCTCCCCGTATAGTGACGGGGAGAGGGACGCTCGTCGCCGATTTCGCCAACCTTCAACGTTGCAGGAAGGGCGCCAGTGCCGCGGCGAGCTTCTCTCTCCCCGTTTACGGGGAGAGATGTCCGGCAGGACAGTGAGGGGCGGCGCTGACATTCGCAGTTATTTGACCACACAAATCGAGACCCAAACCATTTGACCACCAGCCCCCTCCTCGACGCCACCGGCGTCGCCAAGAACTACGGCGCGGTTGCCGCGCTTCGCAACGCATCGCTCTCCGTGCTGCCGGGCGAGGTCCACGCCTTGATGGGCGCCAACGGTGCCGGCAAGTCGACGCTGGTGAAAATCCTGACCGGCGCCATTCCGGCGAACGCTGGCCACATTCTGATCCGTGGCGAGGCGCGCGACATTCGCTCGCCCGCCGCCGCACGCCGCGCCGGCCTATTGCCCGTCTACCAGGAGCCGTCGCTGATCCCCGATCTCGACGTTCTGTCCAACCTGCGGCTCACCGGCACGCCGGTCGAGCCGTTCCGTGCCTGGGTGCGCGAGCTCGGCATTGCCGACCTCGATTTGCGCGACACAGCGCGCGACATTCCGCTGGCCGTGCTGCGCGTGCTCGACCTTGCGCGCGCTCTTGCCGTCGAGCCCGACGTGCTGCTGCTCGACGAAATGACGGCAGCACTCCCCGCCAACCTCGCCGAAAAAGTGCTGGAAGTGGTGCGCCGCCAGGGCGACTCGGGGCGCGCGGTGATCTTCATCTCGCACCGCTTCGTCGAAATCTCCGCACTCTGCGACCGCGCCACCGTGCTGCGTGACGGCGAGACTGTCGGCGTCGTCGACATCGTGCCTGGCGTCGAGGAGAAGATCGTCGAGCTGATGCTCGGCACCCGCATCGTCAAGACCCATGTCGCCGGCCGTAGCGCCACGGAGAAGGCCGCGCCCGCCGCCGCCCGGCAGCGGCTGGCCGTGCACAATCTGCGCGTCGGCACCAAGCTCAGCGATGTCTCCTTCGATCTCGCCGATGGCGAGGTCGCCGGCGTCGTCGCGCTCGAAGGCCAGGGCCAGGATGAATTGTTCGCCGCCCTTGCCGGCTCGATCCGGCCATCCGGCGGAACGATCGAGGTCGATGGCGCCCCCGTGAAATTTTCGCACCCGATCGATGCCATCCGCGCCGGCATTGCCTATGTGCCGGGCGACCGGTCCGAAGCGCTCGCCATGCAGCGCTCGGTGCGCGAAAACATCGCGCTGCCCTTCAGTGCGGCGCTCCGCAACTGGGGGCCGATCGCCATGCGCCGCGAGCGCACAACCGTGCTCAGCGCCATCGAGCGGCTGCAGATCGACACCCGCGCGCAAGGCGAGGTTCAGCGCCTGTCCGGCGGCAACCAGCAGAAGGTGACCATCGCCCGCTGGATCGCGGCCGACGCCCGCACCATCCTGTGCTTCGACCCGACGCGCGGCATCGATGTCGGCACCAAGCAGGAGATCTACAAGCTGCTGCGCGAACTCGCCGGCAACGGCAAGTCGGTGCTGTTCTACACCTCGGAGCTGGAGGAGGTGCAGCGCGTCTGCGACCGCGTCATCGTCATCTTCGGCGGCCGCCTCGTCGACATCTTCCCCGTCGAGGAGGCCGACGAGCCGGCGCTGATGCGCGCCGCCTACGGCCTGCCGCGCGGCGCCAAGGCCGATATCGGCATTCTGGCCGATCCCACCGCCCATGCCTCCGATGCCCCGGAGACGTCGCCATGAGCCACTTCCTGCGCCGCCAGGGCTGGGTCGTCGGCCTGTTCGCCCTCCTCATCGTGCTGTTCATCGCCACCAGGATCATCCAGCCGGCCTATGGCAGCAACGACTTCGGCTCGCTCGCCCGCGCTGTTCTGCCCTACGCCTTCGCCGTTGCCGCGCAGACGGTGGTGGTCATCGCCGGCGGCATCGACCTGTCGGTCGCCGCTATGATGGCGCTGACCAGCGTCACCGCGGCATCGATGATGAATGGCGCCTCAGAGGAATACGCCCTGTTCGTGGTGCCCTTCGTGCTCGCCATGGGTTTTGCCCTCGGCGCACTCAACGGCCTGCTGATCGTCGTCACCCGCGTGCCCGATATCGTCGTCACGCTTGCCATGCTGTTCGTGCTGCAGGGTGCGGCCCTGCTGGTGCTCGACGCGCCGGGCGGCGGCATCGCCGAATGGCTGAAGGCGCTGATCTCCGGCACCGTGCCGATCCCCGGCCTGCCCGACGCCATCGACGCCTGGCTGCCCAAGGCGCTGCTGGTGCTGATCGTCTGCCTCTGCATCATCTGGATACCGCTGCGACGCTCGCGCCTCGGCCTCTCCATCTATGCCATCGGCTCCAGCGAACTGGCGGCCTTCCGCTCCGGCGTGCCGGTCAAGCGCACCCGCATCATCGCCTATGCGCTGTCGGGCCTGTTCGCAGCCTTCGGCGGCCTGGCGCTGACCATGAGCACCGGCATCGGCGCCCCCATCCCCGGCCCTTATCTGCTCGCCAGCGTCGCCGCGGTCGTGCTGGGCGGCGTCGCGCTCGGCGGCGGCAAGGGCGGCCTGCTCGGCCCCATCGTCGCCGTCTTCGTGCTGCGCCTGGTGCGCACGGATTTGACGCTGCTTGCCATCGACCCGAATGTCACCGCGATCATCGAGGGCCTGATCATGGTGGCGGTGGTGATGTTCGGCGCGTTTATCACGATGCGGGGGCGGCGATGATGAGGGGACATCGAGATAAGGGTAGCGATCCTTCGCGCCCCCCTCTGTCCTGCCGGACATCTCCCCCTCTAGGGGGGAGATCAGCCTTCGCATTGGCTTTCGCCAATTTTCAAAGTTGCAGGAAAGAGCAGGGCGCCGAAGCTGCTAATCTCCCCCCTAGAGGGGGAGATGGCCGGCAGGCCAGAGGGGGGCACCGTAGAGCACCGTCCTCGCCCGCCTACCGCACCTGGCAAACCTCATCGCGAGCAAGGGCAGCGTCATGAGTACAACCGCGATTACTCCTCAATCCATCCCCTTCGGCCGCCGCGTAAAACGCTTCATGGCCGATCGCCCTCTCATCCCGCTGATCATCCTGCTCGTCATCCTGGTGGCGATCCTGCAGATCCTGCGTCCCGGCATCGTCAACGAGCGCTGGATCGCCAACACCATCAAATTCGCCATTCCCTTGGCGATCCTCGCCGGCTGTCAGACCATGACCATGCTGACCGGCGGCATTGACCTTTCGGTCGGCACGGTGGCGACGATGAGCGCCTTCATCATGGCGACGCAAGTGGTCAACCAGGACCCGGCGGTGGCCTTCCTCTTGGCGATGATGCCGGCGGTGCTGATCGGCCTCGTCAACGGCATCGGCGTCGGCGTCTTCCGCGTCCACCCGCTGATCATGACGCTGGGCACCAGCCTGATCGGCACCGGCTGCCTGCAGGTCTACCAGCGTACGGTGATCGCGTCCGGCGCCAAGATCCCCGACTTCCTCGCCTGGCTCGGCACCGGCGTGACGTGGGGCTTCCCCAACGCGCTGCTTTTGTTCCTGCCGCTGGCGGCGCTGATCGTCTTCACGCTTGCCCGCACCGGCTTTGGCCGCCTGCTCTACGCCGTCGGCGACAATGAGCGCGCGACCCGCCTGTCGGGCGTGCAATACTGGCAGGTCATCACCGCGCTCTACGTCACCTCCAGCGTGCTCGCCGGCATCACCGGCCTGCTCTATATCGGCCTGATCAAGGCCCCTTCATTGTCGCTTGCCGAACCGCTGGTGCTGCCCTCGGTCGCCGCCGCCGTGATCGGCGGCACCTCCATCTTCGGCGGCCGCGGCGGCTACACCGGCACCATCATCGGCGCACTGATCCTGACCGTGCTGACGACGCTGCTGACGATCCTGCAGATGCCGGAGGGCGCGAGGCGCATCCTGTTCGGACTGATCGTGCTGTTCGTGACGGCGGCGTATTTGCGGATTGTGGAGGAGAGGTAGGGGGCGGAGCATACGGCAGCGCCAACCCCCTCTCCGTCCGCTGCGCGGCCACCTCTCCCCCACTTTGTGGGGGCGAGGAAACGCTAATCCTAGAGGTCGCGGCCACTGAAAGCTTGGGTTCCTCGCCCCCATGAAATGGGGGAGAGGTGGCTCGGCAAAGCCGAGACGGTGAGGGGGAGCGCCCTACGCGATTGTCCTACACCGGACAATCACGGCCGCAACTGCCACCCGCCTACTTCAACGAAATCGCGATCCCGCTCAAATCCGCATTCACCTGCAGCCCCACCTGCCGGCCTGTAAGCTCGAGCGTGGCGCCCTTGTCGTTGGTCATGACGATCACCTGCGCACCCTTGCCGATCGCGCCGCCACCGCCGGCCGCGCCGTAAACCCCGGTCGCATCGCGGACCCTGCGGATGTGCCGCACGGTGCCGCGGAAATAGGTCTTGGAAACGCCGAAGGCGAAGCCGCCCGAGACGCCCCCGATCGAGATCGGATAGGAACGGCCATGGTAGGTCAGCGTGCCCTCGCCGCCGGAACCGCCGACGAAGAAGGCCGCCTTGTAGACGGAAAAGCGGATCGTGGCGCTGTCGGCATGCGCGGCACTGGCAGCGCTGACGGCAACAGTCGCGATGGCCGCAACCGCAAGCGAACGAAAGCTGGATGAGATGGTCATGATGAGAACTCCACAAGATCGCCGCTCACCCAACCGGCAGGGCTCGTCGGCGTCGAATCAAACTGGAACAATTTAGCGTGTGGTTTGGTTCCAGGCAGGCGAGGAGAAGCCGCCACCGCACGAGGGCACGCGCTTGCATATATCGAGCAGCGTCAGGGCTGCGCTATTTTCTTTTCCCCCGCTTCAGCACCCTCCGCAGCATCAGCTTCAGCCGCCTCACCTGATACTGCCGCCGCAACGTCGCCAGCGCCGCGCGGTGGGCGGTGTCGATCGCGGGCAGCGTGTCCGGTGCGCTCGCCTGAGGCAGCGCCAGCAGCGCGTCGGCATGACGGTCGGCGAAGGGTTTCGGGTCATAGCTGGCGAACGGCGTCGGCGGATCGCTGAGCACGGTGGGGTTGCTGTTGATCTCGAACACCACAAGCCTGCCGTCCACGAAGGTGTAGTCGATGCGGCCATACTGCATGCGGGCTTTTTCGAAGACCTGCATGACCGCTTCGGCATGCGGATTGGCAGCAGCGTAGGTCCTGATTTCTTCGATGTGCGCCGGCAGCAACCGCTCGGGCGAATTCTTGACGAACCATGATTTCGACATCGCGCAGTGCTGCCCATAGATCGTATCGCCGACCCGAAAGGCAGCGTATTTCCGGTAGTAGCCGTCCGCCCCTGGCGTACCGATCATCTCCACCACCATCGGCCGCACCAGATCGCTGCCGTCCAACAGGGCGATCGCGGCGTCCAGCGCCGGGCGGCCGTGCAGCAGCGGCGGCTCCTTGTAGAGCGCCCCCACCTCGTCACGAATGAAAACGGGATACCGTACCGGATCTTTCAATTGGCCCGGCCTGAACACACGAAAAGCGTTGCTGCCGTCGGCGTGAAGCATGTGCAAAAGGTCGAAGCGCTGCAGGCTGGCGGTCGGGTGATTGAGCTGCGTCAGGCCTGTCTTCTCAGCCAGTTCGGCGCTGATGGAGGCGGCGCGGCTCAATTCGTCGGTGCTTAGCCGGTCCATGTCGGACCAGATGACGACGCCGGCGCGAACGCCGCGCAGCAGCCCGGCATCTTCATAGTGCACCAGCCGGAACGACGCCTGCAGGTCGGTCCGATGATAAAGCAGCACCACTGCCTGGGTGTAGGCGTGCCCCCTATGCGCCACATAAAATATCATGCGATCCCATTATCCGTATGTAATTGCAAAGGGGAACCATGATGATTAGACAGGTTTTGGGAAAACCGTGAAATGGTTCTCATTCCGGAGACACGTCAAAAAGAGATAGAACTGGCTGGCGTTTCCGTGAAGCTGCAAACCGCATTTGCAAGACCTGCAATGCACCATATAGCGCGCTAAAAGTCGAGGCAGCCGACAAATGAATGTA
The DNA here is from genome assembly GCF_056403855.1 of Mesorhizobium sp. P2_E7. Lineage (NCBI taxonomy): Bacteria > Pseudomonadati > Pseudomonadota > Alphaproteobacteria > Hyphomicrobiales > Phyllobacteriaceae > Mesorhizobium > Mesorhizobium sp. P2_E7. The sequence continues at coordinate 3,247,930 of NZ_JBFUER010000001.1, forward strand.
GACAATGTTGCGGTACCCATCCGCCGGTTAGACATGGAAGACATGCCGTTGCTGATGGAGCTTGAGGCTGCCGCCTGGGCCGCCCCGCTACAAGCGAGCGAGGCAACCATTCGCCGCCGGCTGGCACTCGGACATACCATGTTCGGAGCAATCGATGGCAACGTGCTCGCCGGCACCATCTGCTTTACCGAGACCAGCCAGGACCCGCTGGTGCGGGCCGAGTTCCCGGCAAATTTCGATGCCTATGCGTCACTGCCGCGCAGCGAGCCGGTCCACGCTCTTTACGCCTACAATCTGTGCGTCCGGCCGAGCCATCGCGGCTCCAACACGGCGATCCGGCTGCTGAAGGAGATGGAACGCCACGGCCGACGCCTCGGCGCCCGCTGGCTGATCGGCGATGGCCGCTGCTCGTCCTATGCCGGTTCCCCGGGCGACGACGATGACCATGTCAAGGCTGACCCGAAGTTCCGCGCCACCATCGACCTTTGGAACGAGACCAGCATAAGACCGCCGTTGGAAGAAATCATCCGGGATCCGCTGCTCCGTCTGCATTATCGCGCCTTTGAGTGCGAGTTCCTCTATGTCATGCCGGATTTCTTCCCGCAGGACGCAGCATCGGGGGGATTTCGGGTCATTTCAGCCAAGGATCTCAGTGCCAAGGACCTCGATGAATGACACACGTGCAGGCCGCTTCATGACGATTCCGTTTTTCGATCCGTTCGTGCTCGGCGACGATCCGTTTCCGCATTTTGCCCGCATGCGTGCCGGCGGCGGCGTCGCGCGCGGCACGGCACCCTATCCCGAGATTGCGGACGCCTATTATGTCTTCAGCCATGAACTGGTGTCTCGCGCGCTGAAGCATCCCGCTCTGCTGCAGGCGCCGCCGGGCCAGTACGAAGAGGTACGACGCAAGCTTGTCGACCAGGCGGCGATGGCGCTGCTTACCCGGTCTTTGCTGCTCGCCGATCCGCCGCGGCATGGCGGGCTCCGCCGGCCGGTCGCCGGTTACCTCGCTCGTCCGGCCGTCGACGTGCTGTCGGAGGGTCTTCGCGCGCTCAGCCGTGACCTGGTCGACCAGGCGCTGGCCGAAGGCCGCGTCGACGCCGTTGCCGGCCTCGCCGTGCCGGTGTCCTTCTGGCTGCTGCAGGAAATTCTCGGCCTTGAGATTGAGGACCCCTGGGCACTGAAATCGGTGACCCGCCGCATAGCCACCGCCTTCGACCTGCGAAAGGAGCAGCCGGCAGCAGCGAGCGCCGAGGCCTATGGCGAATGCCAGGCTTTTGTCGAGGAGCGGCTGGCCCGACAAGCCTATCGGCCGGATGGAATGGTCGCCGGCATGGTGAGGGAGGTGGCAGAGGGCCGCTGGTCGCGCGAGGACATGGTGGCCAACGTCGTCTTCATGCTGTTTGCCGGACAGGAAACCGTCGTCGATGCTCTCGGCAACGCCCTGGTCGCCCTGGATCGTTTCCCCGAACAGCGCGCGCTGCTCGAGCGCGGCGTAGTCGACTGGAGCAACGCCGCGGCCGAACTGCTTCGCTATGGTGCCTCGGTGCAATACGCCGTCGCCCGCATCGCGGCGGAAGACATCGACCTCGGCGAAATCAGGATTGCGGCCGGCGAAGCGGTCGTACCGGTGCTCGGCAGCGGCAACCGCGATGATGCCGTCTTCCCGCATGGCGACCGGCTGGACCTCACGCGCCAGCCGGCCGTGTCGATGACGTTCGGCACCGGCCTGCATGTCTGCCTCGGCCAGCACGTCGCCCGCATCGAAATCGCGGCGATGATCGAAGCGCTGTTCACCCGTGCGCCCGGCTGGCGGCTTGATGCCGCAAATGCCGAGCGCCGCGCCTCGATGTCGTTTTACGGCATGGCCACCGCGCCGCTTTTCCTCAGCCCCGCTGCGTGAACAGCGGCCGCGTCTGGGCGATGACCGCCGGGTCGAGCGATGCGACGATTTCCGCGACCTTTGCCCGCAAGGTTCTGACCGTCGCATCGTCGAGCGGATCAAAAATATCGTTCTGATCTCTCGACGCCCTGTACTCTTCGAGCGACGGTGCCTCGCTCGACGGCGTGAAGCCGCCGCCGCGGGCATGCTTGTCAGCCAGTTCCTGCTTCGATTTCACGGCATAGTGGCGGATCCAGCCGACCTTCCATTCCATCGGCATGGCGGCCGGGTGCTTGTCGAGCGTCATGCCGTCGACCAGCGTCCGGCGCAGCGAGATGCGGAAGCCGTGCGGGTGCGGCATGAGCAGCTTTGGATCCCGCAGCGCCTTGCGCAGGACCGACGACACGCGGGCAAACGATTTCTTCCAGCGCGCGGTCGGGGCGACATGCGTGCCGCGCCTTTGAAACCGCACCGTCACCAGTTCATCGTCATAGACCTCTTTGTCGTCGCTGCCGAAATTCACCCAGCGAAAAGCGGCGCTGCGCACGCCGGGCCGGCTCAACAGCGAGCGGACCAGTTCCGCTCCGCTCCAGGGCGGTCCGTCGAGCGGCTCGAGGAACTCGTCGGCGTCCATGAAGCCCAGATAGCGGTAACCGTGCAGCAGCGCCTGCCAGTAAAGATAGGAATAGGCCCGCCGCTGCGGCAGCACCGTATCGTGCCGCCAGTCAACCAGCCGGATCCAGCCGGCATCGCGCAACGCCGAAAGCACCGCCGTCTGCGGGCCGGCGTTGCAGTTGTCGGCGATCATTAGGTCGAAGCCATGTAGCTTGTGCCACGCGACCCACTCGATCACATAGGGCTGCTCCAGCTTCATGATCGCACAGATCACCGGCCTTTTGACCGAAAACGGAATTCTCATCGCAACGCTTTCCCCGCGCCATCGGCTGCCGCCCGAGGCTCGACCTGCCGGAACGGAATCGCATCACCATAGAAGGCTGCGAGCTGCTCGGAAGAGGCCGTCCAGTCGCCCATGTCGAACTGGTGGAACCGATAGCGGGCGTCTTCAAGCGGAAGCAGGTCGATATCGGGCCTGATGCGCGGGTCGAATATGCCGGCCACCGGCAGATGGATGGTGCGCGCCGACGACAGCCAACTGGCCAGCCAGGAGAAGCTGCTGACCCCCGTGACGAGATAGCTCGCCCGGCGCAGCGTCTCGAAATCCGTCACCGGCGACGCCTTCGGCGCGAAAACAGCATCGGGAAAGCGCTGCCGCAAGCGCCGGCAATAATCATTGTCGTCATGCGTTTGGCCGACAAAGACCGGCTTGCGGCGGCTCTCCTTGATGAGTGTCTCAAAGAAGCCGAATGGCATCGGGCAATAGTTGCGGTGGAAGCCGTCGAGGATGTCGCCGGCCCGCACATGAATGACAACAAAATCGTCGCCATAGGTCGGCGCGTCGACCGCGCGTCCGTCAAACAGCCCGGAAACCTCATCCCGGTCATAATAGCCCAACCGCTGCGCGAAGCCTTTGAAGCGGATGCTTCGCGCCCGTTTTTCGCGGAACGCCGCAGTGATGCTGTCGAGGTCGTAGCGGTGATAGCCATCGATCCGCAGCAATCGAAATTTCCAGAACAAGGGCGGCTGCACCCTGGCAATGGACCATTCCGGCAGGTCAGCGTTGCAGACATAGCCACCGGGAATGCGCTTGGCCAGCACATGGCAAAACATGTACTGGAACATCCTGTTCGCGACGCCGCCATAAGGCTGCATCACGATGGGAACATGCCGCATTGGACCCCTTTCGCCAAAAGACAGTCATTGTTACCCGAGCGGCGCGGGCCGGTCGACAGGCCACTTCCTACACCGATACGTGAATCCGCCAGCGCCCGAAAAACAGCATCACGGGCTCCGCAAACCTCAGAGCCGTTGCGACCATCATCGCGATCCAGCAGAAGATGACCAGCGACACCACGCCGCAAACGGCGATCACCTGAGCATCCCTACCCCACCTCCGCAAACAGCCAATCCCGGAACGCCTTCACCTTGCGCTGCCTGATCGCTTCCGGCGGGTACACCACGTAAAAACTCGAAACCGCCTTCAGCGCGTGGTCGAAGGGTTGCCTGCGGGCAAAGTCGCGACAGTGGCGGATGTGGCGCCGGCCTATCTCTATCTGATGGGCAATGAGTTCATGACCGGCGAGACCATCCATATCGATGGCGGGCAGAGGTTGGTGTGAGCGGGCAAGTGCAAATCACACAGAGCGTTCCCCCACTCCGTCTCGGCTTCGCCGAGCCACCTCTACCCCCACATTCGTGGGGGAGAGGAAACGCCAATGGCCGGGGTCGCAGCCTTGAAAGGCTTGGGTTTCCTCGCACCCAAAAAACTTGGGTTTCCTCTCCCCCATGTACATGGGGGTAGAGGTGGCTCGGCGAAGCCGAGACGGAGTGGGGGCTGGCGCTGACTTATGCGATTGCGCCAGCTAGGAGGGGGCGCCCGCCCTACGGATATTTCGCCGGCTTTGGCGCGTAGATTTGCGGATCGAAGTCCAGGTCCTTGGGCAGCGGCAGGCTCGAGCACTGCAGATGCATCTGGCGGGCAATCAGCCTTCGCTGCTGCTGCTGATGCTCCTTTGCCGCCGCGACGAGGCCCATGCTGTAGGGCCCAAGCAGCACGCCGAAGCCCCATCCCGGCTGCCCTTTCTCGCGCTGGTCGTAGTTCATGGCATCCGTGCGCGCCTGCTGGCATTCCGGCGTCGCCCATTTCGGGTCCTGCGGCGACAGCGAGGCTCCGTACTGGACCGGAGAACTGACGCATCCCGCCACTGTCGCGGTCAACGCGACGACCATTGCAATCCTCATCCGCAAGCCCCTCCTAATTTAGGACGGCGACTACAAGATGATTCGAGCCGCAAAAAGGCAGCTTCGGGATTTCGGAGCGCCGCTCAGCCCAAAAGGTTGCGCGCCGTGCGCATGAAGATTTTCGAGCCGATCGGGATCAGATCGTCGGGAAAATCATAGTCCGGATTGTGCAGCGAAGGGGTACGCTCGCCGGCACCGAGGAAGAACATGGCCGACTTGGCCTTGTGGCCGAAAATGCCGAAATCTTCCGAGGCGCGCATCGGCAGGGCTTCCTCGCTGCGCATGACACCTTCTTCGTCCAGCGCGCGGTTGAGATGCTCCACCGCATCCGGCGCATTGACGCTGGCGACGAAGATCTCGTGATAATCGCAGCGGACCGACAGGCGGTGCTCGACCGCGATCCTGGTGGCCAGCACTTCCGCCGCGGCGACCAGCTCCGCCATGCGCTCGTCACGCCTTGTGCGCAGCGTCGCCCAGACCTCGGCGTGGGCGGGCGCAATGCCGAACACGGCCTCGCCCATCGTCGCATGGGTGACGGTCACCATGCTGAAATCGTCATCGGCAAAGGTGCCGCGCCCGAGAGCCGGCAGCGCCGGCATCAGCTGGCTGATCGCCGGCATCGGCGACACCCCGGTTTCGGGCATGGACGAATGCGCGGTCTTGCCCTCCAGCACGATGCGGATGCCGCGCGACGCGCAGTTGACCACGCCGGGCTTCAGCCGCACCTCGCCAAACGGCACGCCGGGCAGATTGTGCAGCGAGAAGGCGAAGTCCGGCGCGATCTCGCCAAAGCGCGGATCGGCAACGACGCCGGCCGCGCCATTGCCGGTCTCCTCCGCCGGCTGGAACATCAAGACGACGCGGCCGCGCGCCGGCCTTTCGCGGCCAAGCTGGCGGCCGAGTGCGGCGAGGATCGCGGTATGGCCGTCATGGCCGCACATATGCGATTTTCCCGATACCTGCGAGGCATGGTCGACGCCCGAAAGCTCCTCGATCGGCAGCGCGTCGAGTTCCGAGCGGAACAGCACTGTCGGCCCTGCCCGACCGCTGTCATAGACGGCTGCCACGCCATGGCCGCCGAGGCCGGTCAGCACTTTGTCCGGCGAGGTATCAGCGAGGAAGGCAACAACCTCCTTCGCGGTCTTCTCCTCCTCATTGGAAATCTCCGGCTGCCGATGCAGCTTCCGCCGCCATTCGGTCAGCTCGATGAGGTCTCGGTTGGTGAGGGTCATGGCGGGGCTCCGGTGATGCTGTCGGTCAAAACACGATAGGGTTTTTCTCGCGTCGAGCGACGCGGATCAACTCCGCTAGCTCAACTGCAAAATCCCGCACATCGGGATCGGGGCTCGATACGATGATCTTTAGTTCGCGCTCAAGTTCACCGAAGCCAGGCTCCTCGATAACATCTCCGCAATGACTGCCGGAATAAAGCACAAGCCGTTCCAAGGCCGATCCTTCACCGATATTGTCGGCTATCCGCTCGCGCAGGTAGCCGACTTGGGCGATGTTTCCGACACGGAAATGGCAAGCCTTGACTGCGTCGAGGGTAAGATTCACACCCTCCGGATGGATCACTTCGCATTCGCCCGTCATCGGCTCTCGTTGAAAGCGGTAACCGGGAAACTCCCGCTCCATCGTCGGGACACTTTTGAAAACCGCTGCGTCGAGACCCATTCCGATCCTCCTGGCTACCCATCAAGCCGAGCAGGGGCCGCCTACTCCGGCAACCCCGCCAGCCGCATCGCGTCGGTCACCTCGCCGGCAATCTTCGGCGCCAGTCCGACCGCCGCCGACCAGCGGCCAATGGAAAAATGCGGGTCGAGCGCCATCAGGCGCGCGGCCGACGCCTTGGCCTCGTCGAGCCGGCCGAGCCTGGCCAGCGGCGCAGCCAGCCAGCCATGCAGCATGCTGAAGCCGGGGGTCATCTCCACCGCCCGCCGGCCTGCCGCGACCGCTTGCTCGTGGCGGCCGTTGAGAAAATTGCCGAAGCCGATAATGCCTTGCGGCACGCAGTTCATGGCATCCAGCGGGGAGAGCCTGATCGCCTGCTCGCCCCAGTCGATGGCGCGTGCCGCATCGCCGCCATAGGCCACCGACACGCAGCCAAAGGCGTAGACGAAGGAGCAGGAGGCGTTGAGCGAAAGCGCCGTCGCGAATGCCGCGTCGGCGAGCTTGCGGTCGTGCTCGACCATGCCGATGGTGAAGCCGGCGAGCGCCATCGCCATGGCGTCGCCCGGACCGTGCTCGATCGCCGCATGGGCATGGCGGGCTGCCTTGTCGCGATGCTCCGGCAGCAAGCCGCCGCGTAGGTAAAGGGTCTGATGCGCCCAGGCGGCAAAGCCGTGCGCTAGCGCGTAGTTCGGCTCGATGGCGAGTGCCTGGTCGAGCAGCGGCAAGCCCTTGGCGGCGCCCTGCGGCATGAAGGTGTAGACATCCGGCAGCGCGCGCAGCAGCAGATCGTAGGCATCGAGACTGTCGGGGCGCGTGCGCTTGACGCGCTCGATCTCGGCGCGGCGCAGATTGGGTTCGATCGCCGCGACGACGCTGACGGTGATCTCGTCCTGCAGCGCGAACACATCGGTCAGCTCGCGGTCGTAGCGTTCGGCCCACAGATGGCTGCCGTCCTCGGCGTCGATCAGCTGGCCGGTGATGCGCACGCGGCTGCCCACCTTGCGCACTGAGCCTTGCAGCACATAGCGCACGCCGAGCTCCTGCCCGACCTGCTTCACGTCCACCGCGCGGCCCTTGTAGGTGAAGCTCGAGTTCCGCGCGATCACGAACAGCCAGCGGATACGCGACAAGCCGGTGATGATGTCCTCGACCATGCCATCGGCAAAATAATCCTGCTCAGCATCGCCGCTCATATTGGCGAAGGGCAGCACGGCGATGGAGGGGCGGGCGGGAATGCCGTGGTCGGGCTTTGCTTGCTGCACCGGTGCCGATGCGGTCGTCTCGGCACCGCCTTCCTCGCGCACGGTGCCGACGAAACGAAAGCCCCGGCGCAGGATCGTGCGCACGAGACGCTGCTCCTCGCCGCTGTCCTGAAGCGCATTGCGCGCGGCGTTGACGCGGCTGGCAAGCGTTGCGTCGGAAACGATCCGCCCCTGCCAGACCGCATCGACCAGATCGTCCTTGCTCACCACCCGCTCGCGGTTGCGGATCAGAAACTGCAGCAGGTCGAACACTTGCGGCTCAACGGGGACCAGCTCATTGCCGCGGCGCAATTCGCGCCGCTCGCCATCCAGAGCAAAATCCTCAAAACAATACGACAAATTGCTGTCTCCAAATCGTCCGGAAATGGCCAGTCAGACACTTTAGCCGCGTCTTGAGCGCAAAATCAAAGCGATCTCAAGGGAAAATCAAGCGGTCCTGAATGTCCCCTCAAAGCACGCCCGCTGCTGCCGGCGCATAGTCCTCCTGCAACAAACGTTTACCGAACCCGACCAAACAACCAACCAACCCGCAACAACGCTTTTGAAAAGGAGAACTCAAATGTCGAACAACGCAGCAAATTCCGTCGTCCTCGTGCATGGCGGCTTCGTCGATGGCTCCGGCTGGGACGGCGTCTACCAGATCCTCAAGAAGGACGGCTATGACGTCACCATCGTCCAGAACCCGACGACTTCGCTCGCCGACGATGTCGCCGTCACCAAGCGCGCCATTACCGAAGCCAAGAGCGACGTCATCCTGGTCGGCCATTCCTATGGCGGCATCGTGGTGTCGGAAGCCGGCACCGATCCCAAAGTGGCCGGTGTCGTCTATATCGCGGCCTTCGCCGGCGATGCCGGTGAATCGGTTTCGACCCTGATCGCCAACCCGCCTCCCGGCGCTCCAGTGCCGCCGATCCTGCCGCCCGTCGACGGCTTCCTGATGCTCGACAAGGAGAAGTTCGCCGCGTCCTTCGCCGCTGACGTGCGCCCCTCGCTCGCCGCCTTCATGGCCGACTCGCAGGTTCCGTGGGGCATCCCGGCGCTCGAAGGCAAGGTCACCGCTCCGGCCTGGAAGGTGAAGCCGAGCTGGTATCTCGTCGCCAGCGACGACAAGATGATCCCGCCGCCGGCGCAGCGCCAGATGGCAACCCGCGCTGGAGCAACGACGGTCGAAGTGCCCGGCAGCCACGCCGTCTACGTCTCCGATCCCGCCGCCGTCGCCAAGCTCATCGAACAGGCCGCCGCCGGCGTCGCCAAGAAGCGAGCCGCGTAACACGAAACGGATTGCCCGGGCGCCTTACGGTGCCCGGGCTTTTTGCGTTGCGGAGTGGCTGCTAGCCGCGGGTGTCTTCTTCTGATCGTTCCCAGCCTTGGCCGGCCATTTCTACCATATTCAACTATATTGCCTGCGTATCTCAATCCAATATGGACGTTGATTGCTCAGGAGGCGAAGTCGGTGAATGCAGCCATCCAGCCGAAGAGGCTTGACCAGTCAAGCTCTGACCGCGCCTGCGCGCTTGTTGACCTATCGGGCTTCCAACATCCAGTTCATCGGTGGCTCATTGCAAAAGCTCGAAGCCGCCAATGAAAATTGCCTGAAATTTCTTCGTTACTTGGAGAATTACCTGCTTCCCTGAAGTCAAACCGAAGGGTATTGTTCAATCGCTTGGGTATTGATGACGTTCTGTCTCAGCGAACGCGGTGAATCAAATCGATCGTGTGTCGACGCGGTCGACCAGTTGCCATTCGCGTGACAATCGAGGGGGTGCATGAGTCAGCGAGCGATCTTGATCGGCGTGCAGGGCTATGACTTGAATCCGCTCACAGCTCCCGCCAAGGACGCTCGTGACGTGTGTGCCGCGCTGGTCTCCAACGGGATATTCGCGCCGCATGACATCACGGTGCTCATTGACGACGGTTCGAATGCAGATGGCCCGGCTTCGAGGGAGGCCATACTCGCCGCTCTGGAGCCTCTCTACTACCAGGAAGAACCTTGCGACCGTCTTCTCGTCTATTTTTCCGGACATGGTGCCAGCTGGCGGGTAAGCCCCGGAGCGTCGTCCTTAAAGCCGGTCTTGCTGTGCCATGGCATGCGCAATTTCGGGCGCGACGGCGGAAAAATGATCGACGTCGAGGAATTGCTGGAACGGTTCCGGATGCGCGGCCCGACTGAGCAGATCTGGATCATCGACGCATGCAGAAACTTGCCGGATGCGCCGGTTCGCCCGGTCGTGCCGCCGACGGCATGGGGCGACTTGGCAGCGATTGAGGTTCGACGCCGCGCCCTTCTTTACGCGGTAGCACCGCTGGCCCAGGCCGCGGCCATCAAGGGCCAGAACAGCGTGTTTACACGAGAGCTTCTCGAGGGGCTCACCGGCCAGGGACGAGCTGCGGTGTATGATCCGGAGGCAGGCTCGTGGGTTGTGACGCATCGTTCGATTTGCGACTACGCACGGGCCAGGCTCGAAGGCGGAATGGCGGAATGGGAAAGGGAGTTCAAGCTCCCGCGCATCGAGTTTGAATCGCATCCGCCTCCGCGACCCATCCAGGCGCTCACAGGCGCCCGTGCTCCTCAGCCCCGTGAAGTCTCGTTGAAAGTCGACCCTGCGGAGGCCCTGCAGGCGATTTCGGCGCGACTTGAACGGGAAGGAATGGTTGCGGCGCAATGGCCGCCTCACAGCAAGTCTCGCCCGCTTCCGCCAGCCGCGTTCCGTTTCGAGGCGAAGCTCACAGACACTGGAGACTGGGAGAGGCTTACACCGGCAAGCACCGTGATCGATACGCGAGAGGTGGACGAAATCACGGTCGCGGTCAGCCCGCGGCAGGCGGTGCTTGAATCGCTGTCAGAAGAGAATACCGCGCTCCTGGAGGACATCCCCGAACGGACGGGGCTGGTGGAGATCAAGCGCCGAGAAACGTCGATTTCGTGGATCAAGATCGAATGCGGAGAACCCACCATATCCTTTTCGGCGAGCCCATATGTCACTTCCATGGCTCCAATGACCCTTAGGCCTAGCGCGTTGGCAGGGGGGCGCAGTTGGCAGGCCAAAGCCAAATTTCAACCGGGCCTGTGGAAAGTCGAAGCGGAACTGGCAGGAGAACGGCTCGGCTCCATCGACGTTGATCTGCCTGCGCAGACCACGGTGACGCTGCGCCTGATCGCCTCCATGCCCGCCGCGCTTCAGGGGCAAAACTGGTCGCCGGCAGCACTGGTTGCCCCGTCGGCGAAGAACCCCGCTTTGGATTTGTCCGGAACAATGGGCCCGATCCAGGGAGCGGTTCTGACCAGCCTGCTGCCGTTGGTAGCGCTGAAGGCCTTCGATACAAACGCCCTGGAGAGACTTCGCATCCCGTGGCTAAGAACCACACCCATTGAAAGGAACCATACTCCAATCAGTGTCGCATTGGCCACCGACGGCAACTGGGGGGATTTACAGAGGCCGAGCATCAGGTCTGCGAGGTTGACAATCACGGAAACATCGACGGCAACCAGATATTTTGCGGAAAGCGAAGATCTCGCCGTCTTCTCGGTGCCTCATGTCGTGGAAAGAGACCATGATATCTTCAAGGGCGTACCCGACAGAAATCTCGCGCGGCTTCGGGTCCCGGGTTGGGGCGCACTCGAGTTTGCCGTTCCTCTCATTCCGAACCGCGTAGCGTGCGTTGGAATTGTTGTTCGGGCCGGCGGCCGTTTCGAACTCTCGATTGCCTCGCTGTCCCCCGGCTTCGACCGGACATATCATGGCCGGAGCGCCACTTCGCGTGCCATTGCGATCGGCGCCCGCATGCTAAATGCGGCGGCTTCTCCGGACGTTCACCTCATCCGCGAAGCTGCCTACGGCAAATGGATCGACCCGGTTCTTGGCGCGCTTGCATGGCATGCGATCGCGAGCCGGGAAACCGACTTCGGGGACCGAAATCGAGAGACCATTGCGCGAAACATGTACGCAGCATTCCCGAGTCTGTCCGACAGCGTTCTTTTCCTTCATTGGTTGACCGGGAGAGCGGATGCCGAGCGAGCCTTGCCGGTGCCACGGGCCAGCGCTCTGCATTTTCGGCTGAGCCGGAGATTGTTGGACGCAGGCCTGACTCCCATTGAAAGCAGCCTGGCATCGGTCCACCAGCGGCTTGTTGGTGCGTTGCCTCATCAGGAGCAGGAGCCTGCGTTACATCTCTGGCGGCCCCGCCGGCTTGGATCTGTTTTCCGAGATCAGCCGGTGCTTGCCGCCTCGGTGGATATGGTGGCGACATTCGCCCAAGAAATTGGAGCCAAAGATCATTGGGCTCTGCGGCGGCGCGCTGTGATACCGCCGGGAATGGTGTGGAATGCGGCATATTTCCACGAGAAAAACGATCGGAAAGACGACTGAACCAGGAGGAAACCATGGCAGGCATTGATCTATTCGGCATCCTCAAACGCTTGTTTGCCCGCGACGGGAAGTCTCTCGGGCATGTGTGGATACTTGATGGCCATGTGGTCGATCAGAACCACCAGCCCGTAAAATTCGCAGACTCGTATGCGGTCGAAGACGCCTATGTGATGATAAGCTTGGCGGAGATGTTCCTGAAACGAACCAGGGTGCTCTGGAGGGAGTTCTATCCGGTCGTTCATTCCTTCATTACCTACGGAAATCCGCAGGCGCCCCAAACGGTCGGCACAGTTGCAGGTCCGGGCCAACTGAAAGATCTCGGCACAGCGAATTTGGACAAGGTCATTCCGCTGGCTTTTCCCCTGGCCGGGCCAATCGTGTATGATGGCCAGAACATCGAGGCTCTCCTTGGCCTGTACGCCGTTCCCGCAAAAGACGGTGCTGCGATCCTCATCAACACCCTCTCGCAACTGTCCAGCATCGTACCGCAGCTCGCGGCGGCAACACAGGTTGCCGGCGTCCTGAAGACAGGCACGGAGCAGATGCTCGGAATTGATGGAACGCTGTTGAAATTGGGGCTTCACAACAGCTTCTTTCCAGTCACCGGCGGTCAAGGCTTCATCGCCCGACCGGGATTTGCAGTTGCCGTCAGCAAGCCTGCGAATGAAGTCGACCCCAAGAAACTATGGGTCGTGAGCGGCAGGCTGGTTGTCGGCGACAATCCTGTTTCAGCGCAGGCGCCCGACGACTTCGACTATATGCTCATCCAGTTCTACGCCGGTCCGCCACGGGTCAACATATGGGGCACCATCCCCAGCCTGGCGGAACACACGACAGCCTTCGAGAATGCATTAAAGGCCGATGCGGCGGGCCGCAGGGCAGCTATCGACCTTGCGTTCCACGTGTTTGAGAACGCGTTGGACAAAAGCCGCGATCTCACCAAAAGCGACAAGGCCGCGGTTCGCGCGCTGGTGGCCGAGGACCTGAAGAAGAGGGTCTTAGCGCTTGAAACAGGCAGTCTCTTTGAAACAAAGTCGATCGCAAACGATGCGTCGGAGAGAAGCGACCCGACCGCTTTCCGCCCGGCGGCGATTGAACTTCCCGAGGGTCAAATGCCGCAACGACCGTCCGGACTAGCGCTTTGGAAATAACGACGCGGTTTGGCAGCCTTCGCTCCGTCGAGCGAAGGCTGCCAAACCGATCTCATCTCCGACATCCGGCGGCCGCTCCTGGGGAGCATGGCGCGCAAGCTTTGTGCGAACCTTTGGCAATAATGGCTCCATCCATCTGAGGGACGGTTCCGGAACGACAATGGCCAGGCGGTTTGCGTTTCTCTTGGTTCGCGACTTCACTTTGTCGCCGCTGTCGCTGTTCATCGACACGCTGCGCCTGGCAGGCGATGAGGGCGACCGCAGCCGCAGGATCGAGTTCGACTGGGAGATCGTCGGCGAACGCGGCCTGCCGATCCGGGCGAGCTGCGGTGTCGAACTGCTGCCGACCAAGGCGATGGGCAATCCGGAGGAGTTCGACAATGTCGTCGTGGTCGGTGGCCTGCTCGACACCAACCGGTCACTCAGCTCCGAAAAGGAGGCCTTCCTGTTGCGCGCCGCCGAAAAGGGCGTGCCGCTGACGGCACTCTGCACCGGCAGCTTCGTGCTCGCGCGCTACGGCCTGCTCGACGGCTACAGCGCCGCTGTGAGTTGGTTCCACATCAAGGATTTCCGCAACCAGTTCCCTGACGTGAACGCCCATGCCGACAGCCTGTTTTCCGTCGACCGCGGCCGCTCGACCTGCGCCGGCGGCACCGGTGCGGCCGACCTTGCCGGCCATTTCGTCTCGCAGTTCATCGGCCGCAAGGCGGCGGAAAAAGCCGCCAAGATCCTCGTGCTCGACCGCATCCGCTCGAGCCGGGACGTGCAGCCCGTCGGCGACCTCTTTCCCGCGGCGTCGAGCCGCGCCGTGAAGCGGGCCTTGCTGCTGATGGAAAGCAATCTGCAGGAGACGCTGTCGGTCGCCGAGATCGCGAGCCGGCTGAATTTATCGCGGCGCCAGCTCGAGCGGCTGTTCGGCGCCGAGCTCGGCATCGGCCCGATGGCGGCTTATCTTGCGCTGCGCGTGCATCAAGCGAAGTCGCTGCTGGAAGGGAGCGACTTGGCAATCGGCGACATCGCCTACCGCTGCGGCTTTCCCAATGCCGGCCATTTCAGCCGCGTCTTCCGCCAGCAGACCGGCATCACGCCGACCCATCTCAGGCATCCCGGCCGAATGTCCGGTGGGGCACCCTCGCCTACCGCTCCGTGAACGCCCGCGCGAACGAATCCAGCATCGGCCGCGCCAGATATTCGAAGAAGGTCCGGTCGCCGGTGCTGATAAACGCCTCGACCGGCGTTCCCGGGTAAAGCTGCTCGGCTTTCACACCTTGCGGCAGCGTGTCCGTGATCTTCAGCCTGGCGCGGAAATACGCCTCATGCGTTGTTTCATCGATCAGCCGGTCGGCGGAGATTTGTGTCACCGTCGCAGCGACCTCAGGCGTGAGGCGCGCGTTCAGGGCCGACAGTCTGAGCTTTGCCGGCTGGCCGACGCGAACCAGATCCACGTCTTTCGGCCGCAGCTTTGCATCGACGACAAGGCCTGACGCGGTGGGCAGGATCTCCATGATCTTCTGCCCGGGCGCAATCACGCTGCCCTTGGAATTATAGGTCGACGACACCACGATGCCGGCCGCCGGCGCCTTGATCGTCGTGCGCCCCAGCACCGCTTCGGCCGCGGTGATCTGTTCGCCGATGTCGGCCAGCTTGGTGCGAACCTCGTCGAGCTTGGTCAGCGCCTCCTCGACGCGTTGCGTGGTCGCGCGCTCGACCTGCGCCTGGGCTTCGACGATCTGTGTCTTGGTCGCCGCAAGGTCGGCCTCCAGCGCGCCGGCCTGGCCGACCAGATCGGCCTCGCTGCGCAAAAGCTGCGAATATTCGCTGCGGTTGGTGAGGCCCTTGTCGAGCAGGCCGGCCTTGATGCCGAGCTCCTTCTTCACGATGGCGGCTTGTTGCTGGATGGCCAGTTTCTGCGCGTCCAGTCCCAGTGCCGACTCGCGATGCATGGCCACGCGCTGGCCCAGGATCGACTCCTCGGACTGGAACCGGGCAAGCCTGGCGTCGAACTCCTTCTGTTGTTCGCGCACCAGATCGTCGAAGTCGCGCTGGAACAGCGCGGGTGCGGCCTCGGTGATTGGCGCCAGCCTGTCCGACCCATCGCGCTCCGCTTCCAGCCGCGCGGCACTTGCCCTGAGCGCGATCGACTGTCTGGTCAGCCGGTTCAGGTCGGCCTCGGCCGCCGTGCGGTCGAGGAGGACCAGCGGCTCGCCTTGTTGCACGCGGTCGCCTTCGTGGACCAGCAATTGTTCGATGATGCCGCCCTCAGGGTGCTGGATGAGGATGTTGCCGCCGGTCGCCGAGATCGTGCCGGACGTGATCACCGCGCCCGAGAGCGGCGCACTTGCCGCCCAATAGCCGAAGCAGCCGGCGAAAAGCGCAATCGCCGCGTAACCGACAACGGCGGTGCGCCGGACGTCGGTGCGTGGTCGGCTGTCGAAGGCAAGGCTCTGCTGCATCATCGTCTATGACCCGAAGCGGACGCTGTGCGGGCGCACGGTCGGCACGAATGAGCCCGTTACCATGGCGCTCGCGGCGACGCCCTTGCCGGTTGCGGGTTGCCGCAGCACCTCGCTCGCCGAGCCGAAGGCTTCGATCGCGCCATTGCGCAGCACCATCACGCGATCGCAGGCCGCCGCGATCGACGGGCGATGCGTGATGACGAGCACCGTGACGCCCGCGCCGCGCGCGGCCGACAGCATCGCTTCGAGCGCCGCTTCGCCACTGCCGTCGAGATGGGCGTTGGGCTCGTCCAGCACCAGCATGCGTGGATTGCCGTAGAAGGCGCGCGCCAGCCCGATCCGCTGCCGCTCGCCGCCCGACAGTACGGTATGCGACGGGCCGATCATGGACTGATAGCCGTCGCGAAGCGTCAGCACCAGCTCATGCGCTTCGGCACGCCTCGCCGCTTCGACGATCGCTTTGTCATCGGCATCCGGGTCGAAGCGGGCGACGTTTTGCGCGATCGATCCGGGGAAAAGTTCGACCTCCTGCGGGAGATAGCCGATATGCCTGCCAAGCTGGGTTTCGTCCCAGCTCCTCAGGTCGGCGCCGTCGATCCTGACCGCGCCGCCAGTCGGCTGCAGTGCCCCGACGAGCAGTTTCGCCAGCGTCGATTTGCCGGCGCCGCTCGGGCCGACGATCGCCACCGCTTCGCCGGCGCCGATGGCAAAATTCAACCGCTTGAGGATGGGCTCCGTGCCAAAGGACGCATTCGGCGCGATGAAGAACAGATCCTGCACCGAAATCGCGCCGGATGGATCAGGCAGGACGAGTTTGCGCGCCTCAGCCGGTTGCGCCGCAAGTGCTGTGTCCAGCCGCTTCCAGCATCGCCTGGCGTCGACGAGCTGCCGCCACGATCCGATCAGCTGGTCGAGCGGCTGCAGCGCGCGTGACGACACCAGCGAGGACGCGAAGATCATGCCGGCGGTCATCTGCCCTTGCAGCACCAGCCACGCGCCGGCGCCGAGGATCGCCAGTTGCAGCATCATGCGCAGCGACCGCGAAGTCGCGCTGAAGATCGCGTTGGCGCTTCCGGAACGGTCGTGCAGCGTCAGCGCTTCGGCGACATGCTGTCCCCAGACCGCGGCGGCATTTTGCACCATGCCCATGGCGCGCAGAGTGTCCGTGTTGCGGACAAAGGCCTGCTCCGCCTGGCTGGCCAGGGCCGAGCGTTCCGCCGACAGGGCATCGTTCCTGCCGATGGCAGACTGGTTGGCGACGACCAGGAGAAACAGAAGCACGGCGCCGGCGAGCGTCAGCCAGAACAGAACGGGATGGATGAAATAGAGCAGGACGAGAAAGACGGGAGCAAACGGCAGGTCGAACAGCACCGCCACGCCGCGCGACCTGATGAAGGCGCAGGCCGTGGCAAGGTCGCTCAGCGGCGACAGCGCGCTGCCGGCATATCTGGCGCTGAGCGAGGCGGCGAATGTCCACGCACCGAGTTTCTGGTCGACGGTAGCCGCAACACGCTGCGCGTAAACGGCGCGGACAGCATCGAGCAGGCCGAGGAAGGCTAGCGCCACGACCGCCATGGCTGAGAGATAAAGCAGCGTCTCGACGCTGGAGGACGGCAGCACCCGGTCATAGACCTGCAGCAGATAGAGCGGGATCACCAGAAGCAGGATGTTGATCAGAAGCGAAAAGATGCCGATATCGGCGATGCCACGCAGGAAGACCGGGCGCAGGCCGGGTCGGATGGGCGCATCCCTCAATGGCGAATGGTCTCGCGGCATCGCGTCGGCCCTAGACAGCGTGCTCGGCTGTTGTGCTCAGATGGCTCTGCTGCAAATCGTTCAGCGTGTAGGCGTGGATATAGTCGATCTTCATCTGTGCGGGCGTGGCGAGATGGTCGGGCGGCGCGCCGGCTTGGCCGCCGACTGCAAGGTCGACCAGCATATACATGGGCTTGTTCATATCCGACGGCGTCGCCGCTTCCGCGACCTGTACGCCATCATAGGTCCAGACCAGCTTGTCCGGCGTCCACAACAGGCCATAGGTATGATAGCCGTCGGTGTTCGAGACATTCACCGTTGACCCGACCGTGGTGTGGGTTCCGGTCTCATTCGTGTGCGCCGTCATGAGAAGCGCATTCGGGTTCTGGCCATACATTTCGATCACATCGAGTTCCGGGGGCCAGGAACCGTCTTCGGGCAGAAGCCAGAAGGCCGGCCACGCGCCGGCGTTTTCCGGCAGGTCGGCGCGCATTTCGAAATAGCCGTAGGTCTGCGAGAAGGTGTCGTGCGTCGTAAGCAAGCCGGAGGTGTATTCGTAATTGTTGATGAGCGGCTTGATATCGTCCGCCGCCTGCGCGGCGGTGATGGTGAGCACGCCGTTTGTCACGCTGAACGGATGGACCGAGCTGGTCGGCGCATAATTGGCGTCGATATACCATTGCAGCTCGCCGTTCTGGGACTGCGAGCTGCCGTTCTGCGCCCCCCACCAGAAATTGGAATCCCAGGTGCCGCTCTGGCCGTTCCACAGGCTCAGCGTGTTGAAATCGTCGTTGAAAGACAGCGTCATGCCTGTCTTGTCGATCGGCAGCTCGAACTGGGCGGGCTGAAACTTGTCGATCGTGGTGTTGTTGAACACCAGCACCTCGCTCGAGCCGAGGTTCAGCTGCACGTTCGATCCCACCTGGACCATATTGGCCTGGACGGCCTCGAACGAGGTGAAGGCGTAGCCGTTGAGGCGCACCGTGTCGGTCGCGTCGAAATCGGAGATCAGGTCGCTGCCGTTGCCCTTGGTGATGATGAAGGTGTCGGCGCCGGCGCCGCCGATCAGCACGTCATTGCCCTTGCCGCCGTCCAGCGTCTGACTGCCGGCGCCGCCGGTGATGATGTTGTCCTGACCGTTGCCGAAGGCATAGTGGCCGTCGCCGGTGACGACCAGATTCTCGAAATTGGCGGGCAGCTTGTAGCTCATCCAGGTGTCGATGGTGTCGACGCCCGCGCCGTAGTTCTCGACCGCTTTGTTGATCGTCGAATAGAGATGGTAATAGTCGTCGCCCGCGCCGCCATACATGGTGACCTTGACGCCGGTGTCGCCCCAGAAGGAATCGTTGCCCGAGGTGCCATAGAGGTAAGGCGCGCCGCCGGCCCCGGAGAACCAGTGGGTGGAGGCGCCGGTGTAGGGAAGTGGAATGCCCTTGGCGTTCAGGACGGTGGTCATTCGGACGCTCCTTGCGCGTGCTGCCTTGGCCGCTCGACAGCCTCGAGAGACCACTCAGGATCAACTTTTAAATTAATCCATCGTTCCAGGGAATCATCCTATAGTACACGAAGAAGATCGTTGCCCATCATTTAATAGATCAGATCGAAGCTAATAAGCGGATCCTAATACAATTTAAGGGCGAGACTTTAAGAATTTTAATAAATATTGTGAATTATGTGCCAAAAGATTGGGCAGATTGTCAACAATGCATGCAATTTGTCGCGCCGCGGCTGCCTGCCTGAGGCAGCGGTTTGAAATCGCGGACCTATGGTCTCAGGCAAAGGGCCTAAAAAATTTGACAGGCTATGTCGGACCGGGTGAAGTCCACCCGTCCTTGGGGCATCGATCAACGATACCAAAAAGGATACCGAAGACATGCCCAGCACTGTACGTTTGCACCGCGTTCTGACGACCAGCCCGGAGAAAGTCTACCGCGCATTCACGGAAGCCGATGCGCTGGCGAAATGGCTTCCGCCGAACGGCTTCACCTGCACGGTGCACAGCCTCGACGCCAAGGTCGGCGGCAGCTTCAAAATGTCGTTCCGCAACTTCACCACGGGCGGCAGCCATTCCTTCGGCGGTGAATATCTCGAGCTCGTTCCCGGCGAGCGCCTGCGCTACACCGACAGGTTCGACGACCCCAATCTGCCCGGCGAGATCGAAGTGACCGTGATCTTGAAGAAAGTCTCGGTCGGCACCGAACTCGACATCACCCAGGCCGGCATTCCCGACCTCATCCCGGCCGAGGCTTGCTATCTCGGCTGGCAGGAATCGCTGCGCAATCTGGCAAAGCTCGTCGAACCCGAGATCAATCAGTAGAGCCGCCCGAAGCACCGTCGGCGGCGCGGCCTAGCCGGCGCCGCCGACAACGCCGAACCGCGCTCATCGCCTCACGGCCCGCTGCAGATCGGCAGCGGCTGCGGCGGCGGTGGCGGGTTGTCCTTCTTGTATTGCGCGATGATCGGCTCGAGGCGCTGGCGCGGCCAGAATTTCGGCTTGCCGATCTCCCTGAGGCACGACGCATTCCAATAGGCGCCAGATTTGCCGACCGCCGCGATATCACGCGATTCCGGATAGATGTAGAGCGTCGTCGGATTGCCCTTCACCATCGAAATGATCTGATCGGCGTCCGCCGGCGACCAGCTGGTGCAGCCATTGCTGCGGCCGCCGGCATAGTCGACCAGCTTGCCGTAAGGCACAAAGCCGTCATGGTCGGCGTAGGAACTGTTCGGCTTCTTGCGCAGGCACATGCCGCGCAGCAGACGCGCCGCGTGGCCGCCGATCACCCGCTGTCGGGCATTCGCCGTCTCGCCCTCGCCGTCGAACTGGATGAAGGTGCGTTGCAGAATCTGATCCTGCTTCGCGCCGACGCGATAGAAACCCTTGAATGACGTCTTTGCCTCGCTGGTCATATAGGCGCCGCCCATCGTCAACGACGAGTCCAGGGCGTTGCCGAAGTTTTTCGCGCAGCGTTTCCCGTTGGAGAAATCGACCACGCCCTTCAAATTGCGGCCGCCGCCATGCCCCGACGATATCGCGCGAAACGATTGTTTGGCTTCGCAGATGACGTAGTAACGCCGCCCCAGCGCACCACCGCCGAGATCGCCGGGGCGCGTCGCATCCATTGCGAAATAGCAACCATTGTGGACCGCGCCCTGCGACACCTTGTTCTGATAAAGCGCGCGCGCCCGCTCCAGCACCACTTGCGAGATTTCGCCGTCACCGTCGCCGACATGAGCCTGCAGCCAGTCCGGTATAGCGGAGGACGCGGCAAAGGACCGGGCCGACACCGTTATCGCAATGGCAACAACGGCGAGGATGCCAAGGACAAAGACAGCCAGAGATTTCAACCGCACCGGAGCAACCCTCCTGCCCAACCGTTCCGCGATTCTCGGGAACGATCATAAATCGCCGCGCGCCGAACGGCGAAACACATCTTGTTCAGCAGCGCCTACACCTATCGCGCCAGTTACAGCGCAAGGCTCCCCTGCTCCGCCTCCACGGCATTGGGGTCGCCCGGCGCCGTTGCCCAGGCGAGTTCGACCAGCGTCACGGTGCGGCGCCCGGTGCCGTCAAGCTGGCAGACGATGAGGCCTTGCTCCTCGATATAGGTGAGCAGCCGCCGGGCCCGGCGCAGCGAGTGCGAGCCGTAGGCGCGCGCGATCGCCGCGTCGCTCGGGCACGGCCAGCCTTCCTTCGCCGCGCGCGCAATCATCATGAAAACGCCCTGCATGTCCTCGGGCAGCAGCGAGGCGCGGACGGAAACGTCCTGCCAGGCGTCATCGCCTGCCATGTCGGCGCCCAGCCCGGCGCGGGCGCGCGTCAGCATGCGGCGGAATTCGGTCAAGTCCGGCACCACCGAACCGAGGCCCTCAATGCGGCAGCGGACCACGAACTCCTGGTAGAGCACGCCGATGACGCGAAAGCCGGCATCGGGCTCGGCCAGCACGGCGCGCAGCACGCGGTCGACACGGCCGCGCCGCTCGGCCAGATCCTCGGCGCTGATTTCCGGTTCCGCCGGTTCGGGGCGAATTTCCATCGCCGCCGACTTCGCCGCCATCAGCTGGTCGAGCAGGTCGGGCGATGCGACGCGGCGCGGCGTCCGCATCGTCTCGGGCGGCGGCGCCGCCAGGATGATGGCGCGCGCGTCCTCAAGCGCCGATTCCGGCATCGCCATCAGCCGCGGCGTGCCGTTGCGCGGGCTTGTCTCGGTCTGGCCGATGCGCACGCCGAGCGGACGGCGCGACAGCGCCGGGCCAAGCGCCATGAAGTGCCCGCGCTCCAGGTCGCGGAACGCCTCCGCCTGGCGCCGCTCCATGCCGAGAAGGTCGGCGGCGCGCGCCATGTCAATGTCGAGGAAGGTGCGGCCCATGAGGAAATTGGAGGCTTCGGCCGCGACATTCTTGGCGAGCTTGGCCAGCCGCTGGGTGGCGATGATGCCGGCCAGGCCGCGCTTGCGGCCGCGGCACATCAGATTGGTCATGGCGCCGAGCGAGAGTTTGCGCGCCTCGTCGGAAACTTCGCCGGCCACGGCGGGTGCAAACAATTGCGCTTCGTCGACCACCACCAGCATCGGGTACCAGTGCTCGCGGGCGACTTCGAAGAGGCCGCCGAGAAAGGCGGCGGCGCGCCGCATCTGGTTCTCGGCGTCGAGCCCTTCGAGATTGAGCACGGTGGAGACGCGGTGGATGCGCGCCCGCTCGCCGGCCGCCTGCAGACCGCGCTCGGTGTGCTCCTCGGCATCGATGACGAGATGGCCATAATGGTCGCCCAGCGAGACGAAATCGCCTTCAGGGTCGATGATGGTCTGCTGCACCCAGGGCGCGCTCTGCTCCAGGAGCCGGCGCAAAAGGTGCGATTTGCCGGAGCCGGAATTGCCTTGCACCAGAAGGCGGGTGGCCAGCAGCTCCTCGAGGTCGAGCGCCGCCGGCGCACCCGCCGTCGTCTGTCCCATCTCGATGGCTACGGTCATGTCACGACTCTCCTTGAGGAGAGGGCTTATCAACCTGACTGCAAGCCGTCGAGCGCGCGAAGGCAACAGTCCCGGTGTTCCACACCTATGCTGCCAAAGCGCCACACCTGACCCTGCCTGCCCCAGGGGGAGGTTGCATCAAGCAGGCTTCACCGGCGGCAGATGCGGCGCATCCAGCCCTTCGAAGGGATCGCGCCAGGCGTCGATGGCTTCGAGCCGGCGATACCAGCCGAGAACGGCAGGATAGTCAGCTAGCGGCAAGCCGGCGACTTCGTTGAAGGGCAGGAACGTCGCCATGCGGAAATCGGCATAGGAAGGCGACTTGCCGACCAGCCATTGCCGTAGGGACAGCTCGGCCTCGAGAATCCCTGCCGCCCTGCGGAACTCCGCCAGCCCTTCCTCAACCTTGGCCTGGTCGATCGGGCCAATACCGTAGCGTTGCTTGGTGCCGCGCTCGAAATGGACTGTGTCGCAGGCCCGGACGAAATTCTCCTTGCCCCAGCTCAGCCAGCGGATCATGTCGGGCTGGTCGTCGCCGCTGCGCCAGAAATCCGAACCCGACTCGCGCGACAGCTTGCAGGCTATGGCGTCGGCTTCCCACAAGCTGCCCCATGATCCCGTCAGGATCGGGATGGAAAGGTTCGGGTTGAGCGACCGGAAACGCTCCGCCTGCCCCGGTGCGAAAGGTGCCGCGAACTCAAACTCGACCTTGGCCTGGAGATGGCGCGCCGTTGCGACCGCGAGGCGCGGATTGGGATTGCGGCTGAAGTACAGTTTCATGTCGGTCCATGGACGCTGTTGGCTCGATCCCCATCAAACACGCAAACGTGCCCGCTCGGCAATCTGGTCGGACCACGATTCCGCTGGCGCAAACCGCCGTTCGGCGTATCATTCGCTTGGGAGAGGGTTCTTGGCAGGAGGAAGCCAATGAACGCAGTATCGAGCGTACCTGTCATCGATCTGACAGCACAAAATCTTGTTTCCTCAGTGCTTTCAAAATTCCGAGCCGGCGATACCGTCTCGACCAGAGCAGCGCTCGACGCCATCCGTCGCATGGATCCGACCTGTGTCGACAGCGACGACGATCTGGTCGAACTGATCGTCATGGCCGCAATTGGTAAGACCATGGCGGTTGTGTTCGACCACCGCCAGCAGTGACGCTGGAACGAAACGGGCATTGCGCCGTTTCTGACGTCTTCAAGTTCGAGCAACTCCAGGAAGCGGTTTTCCGTCCGGAATTGCGTCAAAACAAAGAGTCAAAACAAAGAGTTGAGTTCAGGAGTAGCGTCAATGCGCGATGAACAATTCGACGTTCCCGTGACCATAGAAAGTGAAGGCAGCGGTCTCACCGTTACCGGAACGGTTCAGGCAGCCTCCATGCTGGTCGACGGATGGCCGGACGAAGAGCGCGGCCCGAAATACCGGTCCGCCCTCAAAGCGATGATGGATGCGATGGAACAGCGCCGCGCGGTTGGCACGGCGCGCCGCGCCTTCACCGCCGCGGCCCGGGAAGCGCATTTGGTCGTGCGGGAAGGGCGGCATTAGGCGCACCTGGCTGCGCCTTAACTCCCCAAGGGGTGTGGCATGTAGCCGACGAAGCCGGCAATCCTCCAGCGTCCCGACACTTTCCGGCAGAAATACAGCGTCTGCCACTTCAGCCTGTCGACGCTGCCATCGGCCTTGGTCACTGAACCATTAAACTTCTTGTGCAGCACCGCGCGGTCGCCATCGACATCGATGTCGCGCATGTTGGTGACGCGAAACAGCGCCTCGCGCAGCGGCTCGGCGAACTTTGTCGCCGCCGTCTCCTTGGCCTGGCGCAACCACTCGTCACGATAGACGCCAAGCGACGGGAATTGCAGCCGCCAGGCGTCGGCATCGCTCAGGAAATGCGCGTGCATGCCGAAGAAACTGTCGGCGATGAAATCATCCTCGACCATCGCCCAGTCCTGGCCGATGAAGGCGTCGATGTCGCGCCGCACCAGCATTTCCCACAGCGCGTGACGATCGGCGTCGCCTTCCGGAAACGGGTTCTTGTCGAAGGTCATTTAAAAAATCTCCTGTCGGGAAAATGCGAGGCGCAAGATGCTGGCCGTCCCCCGATAAAGCAACACGCATCTGGAAAAATCTTGCTTTCCCAAAAGCCCCCTATGAGGATCACGGGGAGAGGCGTAGAGCGGTCGGCTGAAATTGAACCGCAGGCGTGATCCGCCAAGTCAGAACAGGAGCTTCCCCTTGCCCAAAGAGTGTTTTGGAACATCGCATGTGCCGCTGTCTCCGGCGGTGCGCGCTGGCGATTTCGTCTACATCTCCGGCCAGGTGCCGGTCGATGCCGACCGCATCGTGGTCACGGGCGGCATTACCGAGCAGACCGAGCAAGTGCTGCAGAATGTGAAGGCGGCGCTGGCATTGGCCGGCTGCACCATGGACGATGTCGTCAAGACCACAGTCTGGCTCGAGGACGCGCGCGACTTCGGCGCCTTCAATGCCGTCTATGCCAAGCATTTCCCGAAAGATCCGCCGGCCCGCACCACGGTCGAATCGCGGCTGATGATCGACATCAAGATCGAGGTCGAGGCCGTCGCCTACCGGCCGCTTTGATAAGCCGAGGCATATCCTAGACAAGACACGGAGGCAGGCGCCGATGCAGTTCGATCTCCTGATCAAGGGTGGCCGCCTGATCGATCCGGCCTCGGGCGTGGACGCGGTGCGCGATGTCGCCATCGCTGACGGCCGCGTCGCGGCCATCGAGGCCGCCATCGATGCCGAGCACGCCACACAAGTCGTTGACGCCAGGGATTGCATCGTCACCCCCGGCCTCATCGATTTGCACAGTCACGTCTACTGGGGCGGCACGTCGCTCGGCGTCGACGCCGACCGGCTGGCGGCCAAGAGCGGCACCACCACCTTCATCGACGCCGGCAGCGCCGGCGCCGGCAATTTCCTGGGCTTTCGCCGCCACGTCATCGAGCGCTCGAAGGTGCGCATCCTGGCCTACGTCAACATCTCCTTCGCCGGGATATTCAGCTTCTCGCAGACGGTCTCGGTCGGCGAATGCAGCGATCTCAGGCTCTGCGAGCCGCGCGAGACGGTGGCCGCGGTGCGTGAGCACGCCGACGTCGTCGTCGGCGTCAAGGTGCGCTCCGGCAAGCACGCCGGCGGCACCAGCGGCATTGCGCCGGTGGACCTTGCGCTGGAGGCGGCCGATCAGGCCGGCCTGCCGCTGATGGCGCATATAGACGAGCCGCCGCCCGGCCGCTCTGAAGTGCTGCCGCGCCTGCGCCGCGGCGACATCCTCACCCACTGTTTTCGCCCGTTCCCCAACGCACCGGTCTTCGCCTCAGGCGCCGTGCGCCCGGACATGCGGCTGGCGCGCGAGCGCGGCGTCATCTTCGACATCGGCCACGGCATGGGTTCGTTCGACTTTGCGGTGGCGAAAGCGATGCTGGCTGACGGCCTGGCACCCGACGTGATCTCGAGCGACGTGCATCTCTACTGCGTCGACGGCCCCGCCTTCGACATCCTGGTCTGCATGTCGAAACTGATGGCGCTCGGCATGCCGCTGACCGAAGTGCTACGCGCTGCCACGCAAAGGCCGGCCGAGGCGATCGCCAGGCCGGAGCTAGGTACGCTGAGGGTGGGCGGTGTCGGCGATGTCGCGGTGCTGCGGTTAACCTCCGGCCGCTTCACCTTCGTCGACGCCGTAGGTGCGGCGCTCGTCGCCAATCAGCGGCTGACCTCGGACGGCATCGCCATCGGCGGTGTCTGGTATCCGAACGAGGCGCCAGACCACAATGAGACGGAGAGGTTCGAGCCGCATGCGCCGCATACGCATGTCGAGGTTGCGGCACGGCATTTCGGGCGTGGGTGATGAACTGCGCGGCCTTCCCTTCTCCCCTTGTGGGAGAAGGTGGCCGAGCGAAGCTCGGTCGGATGAGGGGTGTTCCAGCTTGGCAAGGACGGCGATCCTTCGCGCACCCCTCATCCGTCTCGGCGCTGCGCGCCGATCCACCTTCTCCCACAAGGGGAGAAGGGAGAACCTACTGTCCCGAATTACTCACCGCCCCAAACACAGGCGTTTTGATCCCCTCCATCCGCGCCTTGATCTGCAGCGCCACATATTTCGAATAGAACCGCGACAGCGCCAGATTGCCGCCGTGGAACCACAGCGCGTCCTGCGCGGTCGGCTTCCACATGTTGCGCAATTCGCCTTGCCACGGTCCGGGGTCGCCCTTGACACCGGAGCCCAGGCCCCAGCATGGGCCGACCTTGTCGGCGACCTCGCGCGAGACGATGGCCGCCACCGTCTCGTTCATCGACTGGTAGCCGGTGCACGAGACGATCGCATCGACCGCCAACTCGCTGCCGTCGTCGAACAAAATACCCATCGGTGCCAGCGACTTGATGCCGACGCCGCTTTTCACCTTGATCTCGCCGCTGATGATCAGCTCACAGGCGCCGACATCGATGTAGAAGCCGGAGCCGGTGCGGTAGGCCTTCATCAACAGACCTGTCTCGTCCTCGCCGAAATCGATGGCGAAGCCGGTCGCGCGCAGCCGGTCGTAGAAGTCGGCGTCGCGTTCCTTGATCACCGCGTAGAGGTCCCGCTGGCCCTTTGGCACCAACGCGAACGGTGTCGAAGCGACGATCAAATCGGCTCTGTCGGTGGTGATGCCGCGCGCCAAGGCCTTCTCCGAAAAGATCTCGAAGCCGACTTCCATCAGCGTATCGGATTTGACCACCGTCGTCGGCGACCGCTGGATCATGGTGACGTCGGCGCCGCTCTCCCAGAGGTCGACGCTGACATCGTGCCCCGAGCTTGCCGCGCCGATGACGGCGACTTTTTTGCCTCGGAATTTCTCGCCGCTAGCATACTGGCTGGAGTGCAGCAGTTCGCCCTTGAAGGTCTCGGCGCCGGGCAGCGCGATCTGGCGTGGCGGGCCGTAGGCGCCGGTGGCAAAGACAATGTGCTTCGGCTTCAGCGTGATGTGCCGGCCGACGCGGTCGACCACCACCGTCCACACCTTCTCGGCTTCGTCATAGCTGGCGCTGACGCATTTGGTGGCGACCCAGTAGTTGAGCTCCATCACCCTGGTGTACATCTCCAGCCAGTCACCCATCTTGTCCTTGGGCGTGAACACCGGCCAGTTCTCGGGGAACGGAATGTAGGGCAGATGGTCGTACCAGACCGGATCATGCAGCACGAGCGAGCGGTAGCGGTTGCGCCAGGAATCGCCGGGCCGTGCGTTCTTCTCGATGATGATGGTGGGCACGCCGAGTTGCCTGAGCCGCGCGCCGAGCATGATGCCGCCCTGGCCGCCGCCAATGACCAGGCAATAGGGCTGCTCGGTGGCGCCAAGGTCGCGCGTCTCGCGCGCCCGCCCCTCCGCCCACGTCTCGCGCTCAGGATCGGCCTTGTGGCGAATGCCCAGCGGGCGCGCCGGACCCTTTTGTTCCTCGAACCCCTTGAGCTCGCGCATCGCCGTGAACAATGTCCGGCAACGGCCGTCCCTGAGACGCAGGATTCCTTCGCCGCGCGCGACAGACGTTTCGAAGGTGAACCAGGCTTCGACGGTGCCTTCGTGCGAGGTCGCATCTCCTGAAAGGGTCCAGTGTGAAGGCTTCGCAACCGCCAGCGTGGCCTGCAGCATGTCGCGGATGGCGTCGCGGCCCTCCATGGTCGTGATGTTCCAGGTGAAGGTCAGCAGATCGCGCCAGTAGCAGTCGTCGACGAAAAGGTTCGCGGCCGCCACGGCGTCATCAGCCTCAAGCGCCCGTTCAAGGGCGGAAAGCCATGTCTCCGCCTGTTTCGATGGGGCCATGTCGAGCATCTGTTCTTCCCTTGTTTTGCGCTCTCATTGTTTCGAAAGACGGCGCGACCGCAAGGGGGGTCGCGATATCAAGGCATCGGTTTTTGAGCGACCCGGAATCGAGGCTGCTGGCGCGAAATCTTTATAGGAATTTTATATCTTTCCTCCGCGGCCCGTCTCGAACCTTTATGGCGATCGGGTCCATATTCCACCACGAGCAAAACGCTCCGGCCGTCGTGACCGATCGAGGTACGGCGGGTCGTTCTCATGGAATTTCGGGCTCGCCAGTCGCTGGCGCCAAATACAGCAGAAGCAAGGACCCACACAATGGACATTGTCGTCATCGGGATAGACGTTTTGTTTTTCGCTCTTTCCCTAGCCTACATCAAAGCCTGCGACGCTCTTTAAGAGGAAGGATCACACCATGCTTGTCGATTACATTCTCGGTGGCGGCGTGACCTTGTTCCTGCTCGTCTACCTGACATACGCCCTCGTTCGTCCAGAACGCTTCTGACGCAAGGCACGGAAAGCTATTCTCATGACACTCAACGGATGGATACAGATCCTCGTCTATTGCGGGATCGTCGTTTTGCTGGTGAAGCCGCTCGGCGGCTACATGTATCGCGTCTTCAACGGCGATCGCACCTTTCTCTCGCCCATTCTCGGCCCGGTTGAGCGCGCCCTTTATCGCATCTCGGGAACCAGTGAACGCGAAGAGCAGCACTGGACGACCTATTCGGCAGGCATCATCTTCTTCAGCCTCGCCAGCTTTCTGGTGCTTTATGTCCTGCAGCGCCTGCAAGGCGTCCTGCCTTACAATCCGGCGGGCATGACCGCTGTCGAGCCCAATCTCGCCTTCAACACCGCCGTCAGCTTCGTCACCAACACCAACTGGCAGAATTACGGCGGCGAAAGCACGATGTCCTATCTCGTGCAGATGGCCGGCCTGACCGTGCAGAACTTCATGTCGGCGGCTGTCGGCGTCGCAATTGCGGTGGCGCTGATCCGCGGCTTCGCCCGGCACTCGGTCAAGTCGATCGGCAATTTCTGGGTCGATATGACCCGCTGCACGCTCTACATCCTGCTGCCGCTCTGCATCGTGCTCACCCTCGTCTATGTCTGGCTCGGCATGCCGCAGACGCTCGGGCCGTATGTCGACGCCACCACGCTGGAAGGCGCCAAGCAGACGCTGGCGCTCGGCCCCGTTGCCTCGCAGGTCGCCATCAAGATGCTCGGCACCAATGGCGGCGGCTTCTTCAACGCCAATGCCGCGCATCCCTTCGAAAACCCGGATGCTATCTCCAACCTGATCCAGATGGTGACGATCTTCGCGCTGGGCGCGGCGCTGACCAACGTCTTCGGCCGCATGGTCGGCAACCAGCGCCAGGGCTGGGCGATCCTGGCCACAATGGGTGTGCTGTTCATCGCCGGCGTCGCCGTCTGCTACTGGGCCGAAGCCGCCGGCAATCCGCTGGTTCACGCGCTTGGCATCGACGGCGGCAACATGGAAGGCAAGGAGAGCCGCTTCGGCATTGCCGCTTCGGCCCTGTTCGCGGTCATCACCACGGCCGCCTCGTGCGGCGCCGTCAACGCCATGCATGACTCATTCACGGCCCTTGGCGGCTTGATCCCGATGGTCAACATGCAGCTCGGCGAGGTCATCGTCGGTGGTGTCGGCGCCGGCTTCTACGGCATCATAATGTTCATCGTCGTCGCCGTCTTCGTCGCCGGCTTGATGGTCGGCCGCACGCCGGAATATCTCGGCAAGAAGATCGAAGCCAAGGAGGTCAAGATGGCGATGCTCGCCATCCTGTGCCTGCCGCTGGCGATGCTGACCTTCACGGCCATCGCCGTGGTGCTGCCAAGCGCCGTGGCCTCGATGGCCAATGGCGGGCCGCACGGCTTCTCCGAGGTTCTCTACGCCTACACTTCGGCGGCCGCGAACAACGGCTCGGCCTTTGGCGGCCTTTCCGGCAACACGCCCTGGTACAACATCACGCTCGGCATCACCATGCTGATGGGCCGCTTCCTGGTCATCATCCCGGCGCTGGCCATTGCCGGCTCGCTGGTGGCCAAGAAGACCGTTCCTGCCTCGGCCGGCACCTTCCCGACCGATGGTCCGCTGTTCGTCGGCCTGCTCGTCGGCGTCATTCTGATCGTCGTTGGCCTGACCTTCTTCCCGGCACTGGCGATCGGACCGATCGTCGAGCACCTGGCTGCCATCAACGGGCAGACCTTCTGAGGCTTGTCATGTCCTGGTTCAACCTCAAGCGCAGGAAGGGCCGGCCGCGAGCCGGCACCGAGGGGGAGGAAACTCCCCCTCCCTTCCCCAGCGTGTCCACCTTCCTCGGCCTCGCGGCAGTCATGATCGTGATCTGGCTGCTGGCCTATGGGCCGCCGCATCTCTTTTCGGCATCCGACCACTCGGTGCCGCCCAACACTTCAGATACTGGAGCCACCAAATGAGCCAGTCCAAATCCGCTGTCATCATGGATGCCAGCATCCTGTGGCCCGCCATCGGCGGCGCCTTCAGGAAACTCGACCCGCGCACCCTGATCAAGAACCCGGTGATGTTCGTCGTCGCCATCGTCTCAGCTCTGACCACGGTCCTCTTCGTCAGGGATCGCTTCACTGGTGGCGGCGATTTCGGCTTCACCCTGCAGATCATCATCTGGCTGTGGTTCACCGTGCTGTTCGCCAACTTCGCCGAAGCCGTTGCCGAAGGCCGCGGCAAGGCGCAGGCCGACTCGCTGCGCAAGGCGCGCACTGAAACCCAGGCCAAGCTGCTTGCCGGCGACGACCGCTCCAAATTCAAGCTGGTGCCCGGCACCAGCCTGAAGGTCGGCGACATCGTGCTGGTCGAAGCCGGCGACATCATCCCGTCCGACGGCGAAGTGATCGAAGGCGTGGCTTCGGTCAACGAGGCGGCGATCACCGGCGAATCCGCACCTGTCATCCGCGAATCCGGCGGCGACCGTTCGGCCGTCACCGGCGGCACGCAGGTCCTGTCCGACTGGATCCGGGTGCGCATATCGGCCGCTTCCGGCCACACCTTCCTCGACCGCATGATCTCGCTGGTCGAGGGTGCTGCCCGCCAGAAGACGCCGAATGAAATCGCGCTCAACATCCTGCTCGTCGGCATGACGCTGATCTTCGTGCTCGCCACCGCGACGATCCCGAGCTTTGCCTCCTATTCCGGCGGCTATATCTCGGTGACCGTGTTGGTGGCGCTGTTTGTCACCTTGATCCCGACCACCATCGGCGCCCTGCTGTCGGCCATCGGCATTGCCGGCATGGACCGCCTGGTGCGCTTCAACGTGCTGGCCATGTCGGGTCGTGCCGTGGAAGCCGCCGGCGACGTCGACACGCTGCTGCTCGACAAGACCGGCACCATCACGCTTGGCAACCGCCAGGCGACCGAGTTCCGCCCGGTCAAGGGTGTCACCGAACAGGAACTGGCCGATGCGGCGCAGCTCGCTTCGCTCGCCGACGAGACGCCTGAGGGACGCTCGATCGTCGTGCTGGCGAAGGAGAAATACGGCATCCGCGCTCGTGACATGGCGACCTTGCACGCCACCTTCGTGCCTTTCACCGCCCAGACCCGCATGAGCGGCGTCGATATCGATGGCTCGTCGGTGCGCAAGGGCGCCGTCGACTCGGTTCTCGCCTATGTCAACCAGTCGACATCGGCCACCCACAGCACGCGCCCCGGCACCGATACAGTCAAGGATCTCCAGGCAATCGCCGACGAGATCGCCAAGTCCGGCGGCACGCCGCTGGCGGTCGAGCGTGACGGCCGCCTGCTCGGCGTCGTCCACCTCAAGGACATCGTCAAGGGCGGCATTCGCGAGCGCTTTGCCGAACTGCGCAAGATGGGCATCCGCACCGTGATGATCACCGGCGACAATCCGATGACGGCGGCGGCGATCGCGGCCGAAGCCGGCGTCGACGACTTCCTTGCCCAGGCAACGCCCGAGGATAAGCTGAAGCTGATCCGCGACGAACAGGCCAAGGGAAAGCTGGTCGCCATGTGCGGCGACGGCACCAACGATGCGCCCGCCCTTGCCCAGGCCGATGTCGGCGTCGCCATGAACACCGGCACGGTTGCCGCCCGCGAGGCCGGCAACATGGTCGACCTCGATAGCGATCCGACCAAGCTGATCGAGATCGTCGAGATCGGCAAGGCGCTGCTGATGACGCGCGGCTCGCTGACGACCTTCTCGATCGCCAACGACGTCGCCAAATACTTCGCCATCATCCCGGCGATGTTCGCCGTCTTCTACGTCGCGCCGGGGCAGACCACCGGCCCGCTGCAGGCGCTCAACATCATGCATCTGGCGACGCCGCAGAGCGCCATCCTGTCGGCCATCATCTTCAACGCGCTGATCATCATCGCGCTGATCCCGCTGTCGCTGAAAGGCGTCAAATACCGCGCCATCGGCGCCGGCGCCCTGCTCAGCCGCAACCTGCTGGTCTACGGCCTCGGCGGCATCATCGTTCCCTTCGTCGGCATCAAGGCGATCGACATGATCGTCACCGGCCTCGGCCTCGCTTAAGGAAAAACCTCCATGCTCACCCAGATACGACCCGCGATCATCATGATCGTCTTCTTCACTGTCCTGACCGGCCTGATCTATCCGATCGGCATGACCGGCATCGCCCAGGCGCTGTTTCCGCACCAGGCCAATGGCAGCCTGATCGAGAAGGACGGCAAGGTTATCGGTTCCGAACTGATCGGCCAGGGCTTTGCCGGCGACAAATATTTCCATGGCCGCCCCTCGGCTGCCGGCGACGGCTACAACGCCGCGGCATCCAGCGGCTCCAACCTCGGGCCGACCAACCCCAAGCTGATCGAGCGCATCAAGGGCGACGTCGACAAGCTGAAGGCTGAGAACCCGAACCAGCCTGTGCCGATTGATCTGGTGACGACCTCCGGCAGCGGCCTCGACCCTCACATCCGCCCTGAGGCCGCCTACTTCCAGGTCGCCAGGGTGGCCAAGGCCAGGGGCTTTGACGAGGCCAAGGTCAAGGCGCTGGTCGACAGTCATGTCGAAGGCCGCGAACTCGGCTTCCTCGGCGAGCCGGTCGTAAATGTGCTGGCGCTCAACCTGGCGCTGGACGATACCAAGTGAGACACAGTCTTTTGAAGCCTGACGCCGGGGATCGACACTATCCCCGGCGCCGTTCATGATCGAGCCTGATGCCGGACGCCAGAAGCAACGACGCCAGACCCTCTCCGGACGCACTGCTCGAGCATGCGGAGCGGGAAGAGCGCGGCCGTCTGCGGATATTTCTCGGCGCCGCCCCTGGAGTCGGTAAGACCTATGAAATGCTGATGGCCGGTCGTGCCAGGCTGGCGGATGGCGTCGATGTGGTGATCGGCATTGTCGAAACCCACGGCCGCAAGGAAACCCTGGCGCTGGTCGAAGGCTACGAGGTCATTCCGCGCCAGAAGGTCAGCTACAAGGACCGCGTCCTCGACGAGATGGACATCGACGCCATCCTCGCCCGCCGTCCGGCACTGGTGCTTGTCGACGAGCTCGCCCACACCAACGCGCCCGGCAGCCGCCATCCCAAGCGCTATCTCGACGTCCAGGAACTCCTGACGCGCGGCATCGACGTCTACACCACGCTCAACATCCAGCATGTCGAGAGCCTGAACGACGTCGTTGCGCAGATCACCCGCGTCAGGGTGCGCGAAACGGTCCCGGACTCCATCATCGACCAGGCCGACGACATCGAGATCATCGACCTCACCCCCGACGACCTGATCAAGCGGCTGAAGGAAGGCAAGGTCTATTTCCCCAACACCGCCCAACGCGCGGTCGAGAACTATTTTTCGCCCGGCAATCTGACGGCGCTTCGCGAACTGGCGCTGCGCCGCACCGCCCAGCGCGTCGACGAGCAGTTGCTCAACCATATGCAGTCGCACGCCATCCAGGGTCCGTGGGCGGCGGGCGAAAGGGTGCTCGTCTGCGTCGACGCGCGCCCGGGCGGCGCGGCCCGCATCCGCTATGCGCGCCGGCTGGCCGACCGGCTGCGCGCGCCCTGGACGGCTCTGCATGTCGACACGCCGCGTTCGGCCGCCATGTCGGAGGAGGACAAGGACCGGCTGGCGGCATTGCTGCGGCTGGCCGAGCAGCTCGGCGCCGAGGTGACGACCATTCCGGGCCAGAACGTCGCCCAGGA
Organism: Mesorhizobium sp. P2_E7; assembly: GCF_056403855.1. NCBI lineage: Bacteria > Pseudomonadati > Pseudomonadota > Alphaproteobacteria > Hyphomicrobiales > Phyllobacteriaceae > Mesorhizobium > Mesorhizobium sp. P2_E7. The sequence continues at coordinate 3,282,305 of NZ_JBFUER010000001.1, forward strand.
CATTGTGCGCCATGCGACGGCCAACAACTTCACTCATATCGTGGTCGGCAGGCCGACGCGCTCGCGCTGGCGCGAGCTGATCGAAGGCTCGCTCACCTACGATCTCATCCGCAACGCCGGCGACATCAGCGTCCATGTCATTTCGGGAACCGAGCGCGGCAATGAGGCGGCTTCGCGGAACGTCAAGGCGGCGGACGAACAGTGGCAGTTCGATGTCTGGCCCTATCTCAAGGCCACGGCCTTCGTTGCCGGCTCGCTCGGCTTCGCCGTGCTGCTCGACCAGTTTCTCGACGTTCGCAATCTCGCGATCATCTTTCTTATCGGCGTGCTGACTTCGGCAGTAGCCGGTGGTCTATGGCCGGCCTTGTATGCCTGCGTGGCCAGCGCCCTTGCCTTCAACTTTTTTTTCCTTGAGCCGCGCTACACGCTGACGATCCGGGATCCGGAGAGCATCGTCGCGCTTGCCGTCTTCCTCGTCGTTGCCGTCATCGCCAGCAATCTAACGGCGCGCGTGCAGCGCCAGGCGGTCGCTGCCCGCTCACGCGCCCGGGCGACGGAAGACATCTACCTCTTCTCCAAGAAGCTCGCCGGCGCCGGCACGCTCGATGATGTGCTGTGGGCGACCGCCTTCCAGATCGCCTCGATGCTGAAGCTGCGCGTGGTTCTGTTGTTGCCGGAGGACGGCACGATCACCGTCAAGGCTGGTTATCCCCCTGACGACACGCTGGCCGAGGCCGACATCGCCGCCGCTCGCTGGGCCTGGGAGCACAACCGTGCCGCCGGTCGTGGCGCCGACACGCTGCCCGGCGCCAGGCGCCTTTACCTGCCCTTGCGGACCGGCCGCACGGCCATCGGCGTCGTCGGTCTCGACAACGACAAGCAAGGGCCGCTGCTGACGCCTGAGCAGCAGCGCCTGCTCGATGCACTGGCCGACCAGGCGGCGGTCGCCATCGAGCGCATCCAGCTGGTCGCCGATGTCGACCGCGCCAAGCTCGCGGCCGAGGCCGATCGGCTGCGCTCGGCACTGCTGACCTCGATTTCCCATGATCTGAAGACGCCGCTGGCAGCCATCATGGGCGCGGCCGGCACGTTGCGGGAATTCGCACCGTCATTGCCCGAGAACGACCGGGCGGAGCTGCTAACCACGGTGCTCGACGAATCCGAACGGCTGAACCGCTTCATCGCCAATCTGCTCGACATGACCAAGATCGAATCCGGCGCCATGGAGCCGAATTTCGCTCTCCACTATGTCGGCGACATCGTCGGCTCGGCCTTGCAGCGGGCGCGCAAGATCACTGCCGGGCACAAGACCGAGATCGACATTCCAGCCGACCTGCCAATGCTGAAGCTCGACCCCGTCCTGTTCGAGCAGGCGCTGTTCAACCTTCTCGACAATGCCGCGAAATACGCTCCGATCGGATCGACGATCCGGCTGCAGGGCTGGGTCGACAATGGCTCCGTCGTGCTGCAGGTCATGGACGAAGGACCGGGCATTCCACCCGCCGATCTGGAGCGGATCTTCGACAGCTTCTACCGGGTGCGCAAGCGCGACCAGGTCCAGGCCGGCACCGGGCTCGGCCTGTCGATCTGCCGCGGCTTCATCGAGGCGATGGGCGGCACGATCACGGCAGCGAACCGCAGCGACCGGCCGGGCGCCGTCTTCACCATCCGCATGCCGAGGCCGTCACAATCGCCCGGCATGGACGAACAGAGTGCGGACGGGCAAACATCTGGTGATCCGGCATGACAAATTCCAATGTCAGCATATTGGTGGTCGATGACGAACCGCCGATCCGCAAACTGCTGCGCGTCGGCCTTGGCAGCCAGGGCTATGCGGTCAGCGAGGCGCCCAACGCCAGGGCCGCGATCGAGATCGTCGATACGCAAAAGCCGGATCTGATCCTGCTCGATCTCGGCCTGCCCGGCATGGGCGGCCTCGACCTCTTGCGCAAATGGCGCGACGACGGGCTCGACGTCCCCGTGGTCATCCTGTCCAGCCGCACCGACGAGGCCGGCATCGTTGCGGCGCTCGAACTGGGCGCTGACGACTATGTCACCAAGCCGTTCGGCATGAACGAGCTGGTCGCCCGCATCCGCGTCGCGCTGCGCCACAAATTCCAGCAGCAGGGCGAGAAGCCGGTCTTCCACACCGGCGATCTCTCGGTCGATCTGGTCAAGCGCGTCGTCAAGGTCGAGGGCAAGGAGATAAAACTGTCGCCGAAGGAATACGACATATTGCGCATTCTGGTGCAGCACGCCGGCAAGGTTCTCACCCACCATTTCCTGCTCAAGCAGGTGTGGGGCGATTCGACCGACGTGCAGTATCTCCGGGTCTATGTCCGCCAGCTCCGGCAGAAGATCGAAAAGTCGCCCGATCAGCCACGCTACATCACCACCGAAACCGGCGTGGGGTATCGGCTGCGCGAAGTTGAGTGACCGGGCGGGCGCTGCTCAGTCCGCCGACAATTCAGCTGTCCGGGCCAGCGCGCCGCCAAAGCCGTTGAGCGGGATGGTGAAACTCACCGCCTGGCCGGTGTCGGCCGCAAACGCGTCGATCTTCAGCGTCGTGCCTGCCTTGAGCAGTGGCGTCAGGCTGGCGTCGAATGCCACCGGCACCAGGCAGCCGACGGCCTGGCAGGTGTTGAAGGGCAGGCTGCCATCCAGCTTCTGGTCGTCGATGGTCAGGCTGACGCCCTTGGCCAGCGCCAGGCCGAACGGCAGCGCCAGCGTCCCGGCGGCATCCTCGCCGCTCTTGCTCGACAGCTCTATCGCCAGCAGGCGCTGGTTGGATTGCTTGTTGAACTGCTGATGCGACAGGCTGCAGGCCTTATTGGTGCCCGTTATCTGGCAATTGACCGTCCAGTCGCCATGGGTTTCGGACAGCGCCGACGCGCCGCCAGGCAGCGTCGGGCCGGCGGCAGCGGCGGCAGGTGCCGCCTTGTCGGTCTTGGTCTGCGCCGCAACCGCCGCCGGGCCAACAATACAGATGCTGCCCAGTAGCGCTGCGAAATATACTTGCCTGCTTTTCATCAATATGCTCCCGATTCTGCCTCGAGCCGCCCGCCATTGAACCCGAGGACCGCGCCCGATAGAGCGGTCATCAGGTGTTTTCTGTCAAGTGCGAGCCGGCCGCTTCGGCTCCTGGTTCTGCTGATTTCGACGGCATGGCAGATCGGGACGAACGCCCTATATAAGGAACGGTCATGTTTTGAACGGGAATGAACGGATGTTGGCGCTTCGCCTATCGACAGTTCTGATGTCGGCTATGCTGGCGGCGGTGACGCTGCCCGGCATGGTGCAATCTGTCGCGGCGCAGGCCGTCAATCCCAGCGCCAACCGGATGATCCAGCAGAACCAGCTACAGCAGTTGCGCAACAGCCTGGAGCGGCAGCAGTTTCAGCAGCAGCAGCAGCAATACCGCGACCAGGACCGCCGGATCGTGCCGCAGCCGCGCCCCGACGTGCCCGTCGTCAGGCAAGCTTGCCCGATTCAGATCGTCAACAACCAGATTGTGCGTGTTTGCCGTTGATATCGGTCGCTTGCGATTTACTTAGTCGACTTATCTACTAAAAATGCTTCATTGCCTCGCGGGCATTTCTAGGGGTTTGCAGGCGGCGTGCGGCGGTGCGCCCGTCGACCGGGTTTTCAGCAGATGGCAACGACGAAGAAAAAGGCGGTGCGCAAGGCAAGGCGAGGCGAACGCATTCGCCAGGTCGCCGCCATCCCGTTTCGCCTGGACGTTGACGGCAATTTCGAAGTCATGCTGGTGACGTCGCGCACGACGAAGCGCTTCATCGTGCCCAAGGGCTGGCCGATGAAAGGCAAGAGCGGCCGCAAGGCCGCCACCATCGAGGCGCGCGAAGAAGCCGGCGTGCTCGGCAAGACGCGCAAGGCGCCGGCCGGCAGCTATTCCTACTGGAAACGGCTGGAAACCAATTTCGTTCGCGTCGACGTCGTCGTCTATCTCCTCGAAGTGCACGAAGAGCTGGCCAACTGGCAAGAGGCCAAGAGCCGCCAGCGCGCATGGCTCAAGCCGAAAGACGCGGCATTGCTTATCGATGAGCCCGATCTTTCCACACTGATGGCAAACCTGGCGACTACGCAGCCAGCGGTGCCAGACCTGGACTGAGCCTCACTTGCCCTCGTCATCCGCTACTGGAAACGGCCGCACGGGCGTGCCGGTATAGGCCCACAGCCATTCGCGCGGCAGCGGTCCCTTGTTGCGGTCGCTCTGCTGCGACTGCTCCCAGGCATGCGCGAGGATGCCGACCGACCGTGACAGCACGAACAGCCCGCGCGTCAGCGGCGGCGGAAAGCCAAGCTCGCCATAGATGACGGCGGTGGCGCCGTCGATGTTGAGCGGTATCGTCTTGCCCTTGCGCCGCGCGACCTCCGCCTCGACAGCCTCGGCGATGTCGGCGAAGCGCCCGCTGACGACGCCGCGCGCCGCAAAATCGCGGGTCACTTCGATGAGGCGCGGCGCGCGCGGATCGACCGGATGGAAGCGGTGGCCGAAGCCCGGCACATAGCCTTTCTCCTCGGCGAAGAAGCGATCGAGCCGCGCCGAGACCGCCTCGTCCAGCGTCGCACCCGTGTCGAGCGCCACGGCGATGTCGCCATAGAAGGACAGCGCCTGTTCCCCGGCGCCGCCATGCACGTCGCCGAGCACGTTGACCGCCGAGGCCATGGCGCTGTTGATGCCGACGCCGCAGGTGATGGCCATGCGGGCAATGGCGATCGATGGCGCCTGCGGCCCGTGATCGACGGCAGCCCCGAGTGCAATGCCGAGCAGCGCCGCCTGATCCTCGCTCGGCAGCTCGCCGCGCAGCATCAGCCAGATCGTGGCCGGGAAGCTGACGCGGCCGATCAGATCCTGGATTTCATAGCCGCGCAGCCGGATGATGCCGGGGCTCATCTCGATGATGCCGGTCTGCCACCACTCCTCGCCGCGCTCGTGGCCGGTTTTTTTCTCGCTCACGCGCTTCTCCTAGCGCGCGGCGGCAAGGTGGAAAAAACCTCGTCCATATGCTCGCCGAGCACCGGCGGCGGCAGGACCGGCAAGGGTGCCGTGCCATCGACCAAAAAGCCGCCGCGCACCACGGTCAGCGGCTCACCCATGCCGGGCAGACCCTGGAAGCTGGTGGTCATGTCGCGCTCGACCACCTGACGCTCCTCCAGCACCTGCGGGATCGTCAGCACCCGGCCCGCAGGCACACCGGCGCGGTTGAACTTTTCTTCCCAGGCGGCGGCCGAAGCGCTGGCAAGCGCCGTCTCGATCAGTGCCTTCAGTGCGGCACGGTTCTGCTTGCGCGTCTCGCGTTCGGCAAAGCGCGGGTCCGATGCCAGCTCCGGCTGGCCGATCAGCTGGCAGAGCGTGACGAACTGTTCCTGCTTGTTGGCGGCGATGTTGAGCAGGCCGTCACCGGTGCGGAACGCGCCGGAGGGCGCAGCCGTCATGTTCTCATTGCCCATCGGCTTCGGCTCGACCCCGGCCGTCAGATAGTTGGAGACCGGCCAGCCGAGCGCCGACAGCGTGCATTCGAGCATGGAGACATCGAGAAATGCGCCCTCGTCCTTGGTCTTCTGCTTCACCAGCGCGGCGGCAATGGCAAACGCCCCGACCAGCCCGCCCAGCGTATCGGCGACGGGATAGCCGACCCGCAAGGGCGCCGTCTCCGGCGTGCCGGTGATGCTCATTATGCCGGACAGCCCCTGGATGATCTGGTCGTAGGCCGGATTGTCGCGCATCGGCCCGGTCTGGCCGAACCCCGATATGGCGCAATAGACCAGACCGGGGCGGACCGCCTTCAATGCTTCATAGCCGAGGCCGAGCCGCCCCATCACGCCGGGACGAAAATTCTCGACCAGCGCATCGGCCGAGGCGACTAGATCGAGAAAACGCTCGCGGTCTGCCTCTTTCTTCAGATCGAGCACCACCGATCGTTTACCGGCGTTCTGCGCCAGGAACGATGCGCCCATGCCGGCTTTGTTGAGCGCCGGCGAGGCGCCGAGCTGGCGCGCCAGATCACCGCCTTGCGGCGCCTCGACCTTGATCACATCGGCGCCGAGCAACGCCAGCTGGTAGGCGCAGTAAGGACCGGCCAACACATTGGTCAGGTCGAGAACGCGGATGCCGGCAAGCAGATCGGTCATGATGCTCCAGATCGCTCAGGCATCGCCCGGCACATGCTCCGGTCCACGCCGGCGCCGATGCTCGATAAAGGCCCAGATATGCGGCCCAGCCAACCCAATGAAGGCGAGGATCAGCAGCACCAGCGACAGCTTGTGGGTGTAGAACACCGACCAGTCGCCGTTCGAGATCGTCATCGCCCGGCGGAACTGGGTTTCGGCGAGCGGCCCGAGGATCATGCCGATGATCACCGGCGCGGTGGGGAAATCGAAGCGCCGCATCAGGAAGCCGGCGGCCCCCAGGAGATAGAGGATGACGAGATCGATCGGCGATTGCGAGATGCCGTATGTGCCGACGGTCGCGAACACCAGGATGCCGGCATAGAGCTGCGGCGCCGGAATTTTCAACAGCCGCACCCAGAGCCCGATCAGCGGCAGATTGAGGATGACCAGGATGACGTTGGCGATGAACAGGCTGGCGATCAGGCCCCAGACCAGATCAGCCTGCGTCGTCAGCAGCAGCGGCCCAGGGTTGATGCCGTAGCTCTGGAAGGCCGACAGCATGATCGCGGCTGTCGCCGAGGTCGGCAGGCCGAGCGTCAGCATCGGCACCAGCACGCCGGCGGCAGAGGCATTGTTGGCCGCTTCCGGGCCGGCGACGCCCTCGATGGCGCCGACCGTGCCGAACTCCTCCTTGTGCTTCGACAGCTTCTTTTCGATGGCATATGACAGGAAGGTCGGGATCTCGGCGCCGCCCGCCGGCATGGCGCCGATCGGGAAGCCGATGAAAGCGCCACGCAGCCATGGCTTCCACGAGCGCCCCCATTCGGCGGCGGTCATGTAGAGCGAGCCCTTGAGCGGCACGATCTCGTCCTTGCCGGCATAGCGGCGCGAAGCCATGTAGAGCGTCTCGCCGACGGCAAACAGGCCGACCGCGGCAATGATGACATCGACGCCATCGAGCAGTTCGTTCGTGCCGAAGGTAAAGCGCGGCTGTCCCGTCTGCAGGTCGACGCCGATCATGCCGATGACAAAGCCGATGAACAGGCTGGTGAGGCCGCGCACCGACGACGATCCGAGCACGGCGGACACCGTGATGAAGGCGAGCACCATTAGCGAGAAATATTCGGCCGGCCCGAACGCCAGCGCGAACTTCACCACCACCGGCGCCAGGAAGGCGACACCCATCGTGCCGATGGTGCCGGCAACGAAGGAGCCGATTGCCGAGGTCGCCAGCGCCGCGCCGCCGCGGCCGGAACGAGCCATCCTGTTGCCTTCCAGCGCGGTGACGATGGTGGCGCTTTCGCCGGGCGTGTTGAGCAGGATCGATGTCGTCGAGCCGCCATACATGGCGCCGTAATAGATGCCGGCGAACAGGATGAAGGAGGCTTCCGGCGCCACCTGGTAGGTGATCGGCAGGAGCAGCGCGATGGTGAGTGCCGGTCCAAGGCCGGGCAGCACACCGATGGCGGTGCCGAGCGTGGTGCCGACCAGGCACCACAGCAGGTTCATCGGCGAGAAAGCGACGGAAAATCCGTGACCGAGATGACCGAGCGTCTCCATGGCGTCAGCCCCTCACTGCGGTGATGATCGCGTCGATCACCGTGTTCAGCTGGTTTTCGATGAAGCCGGCGCCGATGTTGACGCCGAGCGCCCTGGCAAAGCCGAAATAGGCGGCAAGCGCCAGGATCAGCCCAGTCAGCGCATCACGCAGCGTGTGCTTGCTGCCGAAGCCGTAACAGACGAGCACGAACATGATGACGGAGGCGGCGGTGAAGCCGAGCGGCTGGATCAGCACCAGATTGGCGACCAGACCGGCAACGACGATGCCCATCGCCTTCCAGTCGGTCGGTGTTTCCTTTTCCTCCTGCGGCTGCCAGCCACCACGCACCGCGGCGACGATGAGCAGCAGCGACAGCACGATCATGCCGGTCATGGTGATGTAGGGAAAGACGGTCGGCCCGACCTTGGAATAGAGCGGCGACACCGGGATCGCCAGGGTCTGCCACGCCACCGCCGCGGCGCAGGCGAGAAGCCCGACGCCGATCAACAATTCGGGCATGGCAAGGCGCGTTGGCGCCGGCTGCTGGTCGCTGCTGCTCATCAATGTCCTCCCAATATGGCCGGCATCCTCCCGCCGGCCGCATCCGCAGTTTCACTCCCACCGCATGATATGTCCATGCCGCAGGCGAAAGTCGGAAGGGGCGGTGTTGGCCGCCCCTCTTGGAATGTTAAGCGAGGCCGAGATCCTTGAGGATCGCGGTGATGCGGGCGGTGTCGTCGGCGAGGAATTTGGCATAGTCGTCGCCGGTCAAGAGGATGGGCGTCCAGTTGCGGTTCTTGCACTCGGTTGCCCAGGCATCGCTCTTGGCCATGGTCTCGATCATCGTGACCATCGCAGCCTTGTCGGCATCCGAGACGCCGGGCGGTGCGAAGACGCCGCGCCAGTTAAACAATTCGACATCGATGCCGGCTTCCTTCATCGTCGGCGCGTCGATGCCGTCCTGGCGCTTGTCGGCGGAGATCGCCAACAGCCGAAGCGCGCCCGCCTTGATCTGCTCGGAGAACTCGCCGAAGCCGGAAATGCCGGCCGCGACCTGGTTGCCGAGCAGCGCCGACAGCGCCTCGCCACCGCCGGCGAACGGCACATAGGAGAGGTTGGTTGCCGGAACCCCGACCGTTTTTGCGATCAGGCCGAACAATATGTGGTCGGAGCCGCCAGCCGAGCCGCCGGCAACCGGCACCTTGGTCGGATCCGCTTTAAGCGCGGCAACGAAATCGCCGGCCGTCTTGAACGGCGAATCCGCCGGTACCACCAGCGCCTCGAACTCGCCGGTAAGGCGGGCGATCGGCGTCACTTCGGAGAGGTTGTTGGCGGATTTGTTGGCGATGATGGCGCCGACCATGACCATGCCGGCCACCATCAGCGAATTGCCCTTGCCCTTCCACTGGCTGATGAACTGCGGCAGGCCGACCGTACCACCGGCGCCGCCGACATTTGTGATCTGCGAGCCCGAGATCAGTTTTTCACTGCGCAGCACCTGGTCGATGGTGCGCCCTGTCTGGTCCCAGCCGCCGCCGGGCGCGGCCGGCACGAAAATCTGGATCTGCGGTGCATCCTGAGCGAAGGCGGGCGTCAAATGCGTTGCGACGAAACCGGCAGCGCCTGCGGCCGCGGTGCTCATCAAAAAATTGCGTCTGTTCAGCATGGGGATTCCTCCAAATCACGACACCTCCTCCGGTGCCTGCCAGAAACGTAGCCTGAAAACAGACCCGCTCGGCAAAAATTCATGCCGATTTCGATACGTTCTGTCAACAGGAACGGCGTTCTACTAGACAGAACACTTAATATGCGCCACAATCGCTCCGATCGGCCTAGAGCAATTCCAGGAAAAGTGTGATCGGTTTCCGTCCGGAATTGCGCAAAAACAAAGAGATAGAGTGGTTCGCCGTTTCCGTGAAACGGTGAAACGCTCTGGTCCGAGCGAGTAAACTGGAATGAAACCGTCCGTGAGATGACCGAAGCGCGATCCCAGCCGTTACAGGCCGATGGCGTTGCCGCGCTCGATCGCGCGATCGCCATTCTCGACGCTTTCGCGACCGCCGACCGCTCGCTCAGCCTGGCCGAAATCGCGTCGCGGACCGGGCTCTACAAGAGCACCATATTGAGGCTGGCGAACTCGTTGCTGCGCGGCCAGTTGCTGGAGCGGCTCGACGATGGCCGCTACCGCATCGGGCCGGCCACCTTCCGGCTTGGCGCGCTCTACCAGCGCTCGGTGGTGGCGGTCGACGTCCTGTTGCCGATCATGCGTGACCTAGCCGAAAGAAGCTGGGAAAGCGTGGCCTTCTATGTCCGCTCGGGTGACGCCCGAACCTGCCTCTATCGTGTCGAATCCAAGCATCCGATCCGCTACACGATCCGAGAAGGCGACCTGCTGCCCCTGCTCGCCGGTTCCGGCGGCCGCGTGCTCGCTGCCTTTTCCGGCCAGCAGGGCGAGCCCTACGAGACCATCCGCCAGACCTGCCACTATCTGTCGATCGGCGACCGTGACCCGGAGACCGCGGGCGTGTCAGCCCCGGTGTTCGGGCCCGGGCACATTTTGCTTGGGGCATTGACCCTTGCCGGTCCGTCGACGCGTGTCGACGCGGCGTTCCTGCGGCGCATGACGCCGACCCTTCTGGAAGCGGCGGCCCGTGCCACGCGTGCCTTCGGCGAGGATGCGTCAGCCCTTGAACGCGCAGGCGTGCAAGCAGGCAACCTCACCTAGCGCAATCGAGCCCCGAAACGCAATCAAGCCTGCGGTCATGGAGTGTTTCCACCGCTCTTGCAGGCCCCCGACCGCGGATGTATTCTTCTAGCTCACTCGAATACAATGCAGCTTTTGCGAAAGATTTCGCTCCTGACGCCGCGTAAGCACATTTTACAGAAATCGGGGCCAATCCGGAAGCAAATATCCAAAGAATTTATTGGCTGTTAATGCCGGCAGGCTAGTCAAACAAGCGTCGCCAGATATAGGCGACATAGAGAGGGGGCGTCGCTTGGCCAGCATCTGGTCGGCAGGCAATTCGCGAGGAGCCATGGCTATTCCCATGGAAGCTTGATGAGGCCGTCACCAACAGACACCAGCCCCCGTCTTCTCGGGCTGGTCTGGCCATTCATCCTCGTGGTTCTTGTCCAGGCCCTGGTTGCCAGCGGCAGCCTTTACACGCTCTCGGCGGTACGCGCCTATGTCGGCGGCGAGAGCCACTGGTCCAAGGGGCAGAAGCAGGCCATCTATTTTCTCAGTCTCTACGCCGAAACCGGCAAGGAAGAATTCTTCAACGAGTATCGCGGAGCCATCGCCGTTCCGCTCGCCGATCGTTCGGCTCGACTTGCCCTCGAGCAACCCGAACCCGACATCAGCGCCGCCCGCGCCGGCTTCCTGCAAGGCGGCAACCACCCTGACGATCTGACCGGATTGATCTGGCTGTTCCAGAACTTCCGGAACGTGAGCTATCTCGACATTGCCATCCAGCACTGGAGGGCCGCCGACAGCATGATCCTTGAAATCGATCGGCTCGGGACCACGATCCATCGAGGATTTGCGGAAGGGGCAGTTTCGGCTGCGCAAATCAACATCTGGAAAGCGCAGATCCATCAACTCAACCATCTGATCGGTCCCCTTTCCAAGGCCTTCTCCGACAGCCTCGGCGAGGGATCCCGCTTCATCAAAATGGTGCTGACGCTCGCCAACCTGGTTACCGCCGCCTTGCTCATCCTGCTCGCCGTGTGGCGCACCCGCAAACTGCTGGCGCAGCGCCGGGCTTTCCAATCCGCCCTCAACGCCGAACGCGAGCGCGCCCAGATCACCCTCGCCTCGATCGGCCAGGCTGTCATCAGCACGCAAGCGGACGGACTGGTGGACTACATGAACCCCGTCGCCGAGCGGCTGCTGGCACACTCGCTTCACACGGCCAGGGGCAAGCCGATCGCCTCGCTGTTCCGCTTGCTGGACAAGGACACCGGTATCGAGGAATTCGGGTTGGCGGAACGCCTGGTGGCTGGCGAGCCACGCCGCCCCAACGTCCGCCCGCAACTGCTGCAGCGCGCGGACGGCTCGGTCATTCCCGTGGCGCTGACCGGCGCGCCACTGCTCATTTCCGGCCATGTGGTTGGCGCGGTGCTGGTTTTCCACGATATGACGCGCGAGCAGGACTACATCGAGCGGCTATCCTGGCAGGCCTCGCATGACGCGCTGACAGGACTCGCCAACCGCCACGACTTCGAAAGCCGGCTGGAGTTGGAAGTCGCCGAATTGCGTCACAAGCCCCGCCAGCACGCGCTGATGTACCTCGATCTCGACCAGTTCAAGCTGGTCAACGATACCTGTGGTCATGCGGCCGGCGATCAGTTGCTGCGGCAGATTTCCGTTCTCCTCGGCAATGCGCTGCGGCCGGGTGACATGCTGGCGCGGCTGGGTGGCGACGAGTTCGGCGTTCTGCTGTTCGATTGCAGCCCGGATCTCGCTGCCGACATCGCTGAACGCCTGCGTGCAACCGTGCAGGACCTGCATTTCACGTGGGAAGCGAGGCCTTTCAACAGCAGCGTCAGCATCGGCATGGTTCAGATCACCAATGCCGAAATCACGCTTGAAGAGACCCTGCGGGCGGCGGATGTCGCCTGTTACATGGCCAAGGAAAAAGGCCGCAACCGGGTTCAGTTGCACAGCGACAGCGATGTCGCCTTGCGCGAACGCTTCGGCGAGATGGCCTGGGTTCAGCGCCTGCATGCCGCGCTGGAAGAAAACCGCTTCACGCTTCATGCCCAGGAGATCTGGCCGCTGAACGAGGCGGCCACCGAAGCCGGCGCACATATCGAGATCCTGCTGCGGCTGACCGACGAGGACGGTCTCGTCGTCTCGCCTGCCAGCTTCATTCCGGCGGCCGAACGCTATGGGTTGATGCCGTCGATCGACCGTTGGGTCGTGCGCAACACCTTCCGCGTCCTGGCGGCGCGCCTCGCCGATCCAACGGCCCCTCCCATCGCCACCTGTGCCATCAACCTTTCCGGCGCCAGCTTCGGCGACGAGACCTTCCTCGGCTTCCTGCGCGAGCAGTTTCTTGCCTATGGCATTCCGCCGAAAATGATTTGTCTGGAGATCACCGAGACCAGCGCCATCGCCGATCTCACCAATGCCATGCGCTTCATCGCCGATCTGCGCGGCTTGGGTTGCCGCTTCGCCCTCGACGACTTCGGCTCCGGCATGTCTTCCTTCGCCTACCTGAAGCACCTGCCCGTCGACTATCTGAAAATCGACGGCAGCTTCGTCAAGGACATGCTGGAGGATCGGATCGACCGCGCCATGGTCGAGATGATCCATCATATCGGCAAGGTGATGGGCAAGCGCACCATTGCCGAATTCGTCGAAAGCGACGGCATCATCGCGGCACTGAAGACCATCGGCGTCGACTATGCGCAAGGCTATGCGATAGCCAGGCCGCAACCTTTCAACGCTTCCACGACGCTGTTGAATTCGCCGGCTCCAGCACAGGGTGCCGACAAAGACCGCTGGAACGGCCTTGCGCGAAAATTGCGCAAGGCCGGATGACAGGAAAAGCCGTCGTCAGTTCGCCTTGACCAGCACCACGCGCCGGTTCTTGGCCCGGCCGGTTTCGTCGTCATTGCTGGCGACCGGCGCCATCATGCCGGCGCCGGCGGCAGTCAGCCGCCCGCCGTCTATGCCATATTTCGAGACCAGCGCTGCCTTCACCGACTGGGCGCGGCGCGACGACAGGTCGATATTGTAGTCGAAGGCGCCCTGGTTGTCGGTGTGGCCGACGACGATCACCGCCATGCCGGGTTCGTTGGTCAAAAGCGTCGAGATCTCCTTCAGCGTCGCTTCCGATTCCGGCTTGATGTCGGCCTTGTCGGTGTCGAAGAAGATGCCGTAGAGCGAGATCGACCCGGTGGCCGAGAGCGAATCCGCCATCTTGGCGGCCTCGACCACCACCATCTTCTTGTCGCGCGCCTTGGGCTCCAGCACCTGGACGACGGCGATGGTGCGGCCGTTGAGTTCCTTGCAGTAGAGGTCGTTGATCAGCGAATAGGCCTGCACGGTGACATAGGCGTCGCCGCCATCCTGCGGCACCTTGGCGGCGAAGAAGCGCTGGTCATTGATGCCCGAGGTCAGCGCACAGGCGCCGTTGGAAAAGGCGGCATCCTTGACGTCACTTTCGTGGAAGAAATACATCGTCAGGCTCATGTCGCCGCCGCCGCCGCTCGACGACCGGTCGGCCGCGCCACCGCAGTCTTCCTTCTTGCACTCGAACAGGACTTCGCCGCCGGCCGCTTCGACCACATCCTGGTAGTTGCGCAGCACTTCGAGCGGCGAGCGCTCGGCCGGCAGCACATAGGCGATGCGGGTGAGCGCGCCCTCGACCTCGGCCTTCTTCTCCGGCGCATAGATGCGATTGTTCATCGCATCGCGTGCATCCGCGTCGGCACTGGGCTTCAGCGGCGACAGCGGGACGGTGAAATCGGTGTAGGCGAATTTTTCGTAGGAGACGATGAACGACCCCTCATAGCGCTTGGCCAGATGATTGTCGGCGGCACCCTCTATGTCGGCGGTCGGCACCGTCGCATCGGCGCTCGCCAGCCGCACGGCTGCAAACAGCAGCAGCCCCGCCCAGACAAGCTTTGCAAACATCGCATTGATCGTACGCATGGTCAGCCTCCCCCAAGAGCAATTCCAGGAAACAAGCGCAATTCCAGGAAAAGTATGACCGGTTTCCCACGGAATTGCGCAGTTGGATCAGGATGGCAATTTTTCCGGAACGAGGCAATTGCGTCGATGAAGTGCTTCACACCCGCCGTTCGAGCAGGATCGTCGGCCCATCGTGATAGGTGGTTTCCAGCACTTTGGTGTAGCCGCACTTTGCCGCGACGTTCAGCGAGCCGGTGTTCTCCGGATCGATGATGCAGACAGTTCTGGCGCCGGCAAAGGTTTCGTCGCCCCAGGCCAGCGCCTGCCTGACGACTTCGCTGGCAAGACCCTTGCCATGCGCCTGCGGCGCCAGCGCCCAGCCGGCTTCGGGAATGCCCTCGAGCGACGGCTCGATATCGCGCTTGAGATCGTGAAAACCGGCTTCGCCGATGAAGCGGCCGCTGGCCTTGTCCTCAACCGCCCAGAAGCCGTAACCGAGCAGCGACCACAGGCCGGCATGCCGCAGGAACCGCATCCAGCTTTCCTCGCGCGTGCGCGGCTTGCCGCTGATGAAGCGAGTGGTGACGGGATCGGCCCACATGACGGCGTAGTCGTCGAAATCATCGATCCGGTGCGCCCGCATGATGGTCCGCTCCGTTTCGAGAACCGGAACGCCGGCCGCTTTTGGACTGCCCATGAAACTCTGCCTCCGTTGACGTGGCAGCGCTTAGCAAACCAGCGCGTCCGGACAAGGGCCAGGCGGTATCATCGTACGGCCAGGCAAACTATCTCGATCAAATCAAAGCCAGCTGTCAGGATGGGCGTCAGTGACACTGATGAATGGACCAGAAGCAGCCCGCCTCTGGGAATTCTGTCGAACGATGCTACCTTCCGCAACCGTCCGGCAAGCGCCGGTCTCGATACCGCCAATGGGAGGAGAACACCGTGGACACCACCGATCTTGTGCTTGCCATTTTCCATCATCTTCTGGTGTTCTCGCTGGCCGGCATCATCGGCGCCGAATTTGTCCTGATCCGCGGCGATCTGTCCGCCGCCACGCTCAAGCGGCTTGCCAACATCGACCGCCACTATGGCATCCTCGCCACGCTGATCATCATCATCGGCATCGGCCGCGTCATCTACGGCCTGAAGGGCTGGGAGTTCTACGTCTACAACTGGGTGTTCTGGGCGAAGATGGCGGCGTTCGGCATCGTTGGCCTGCTGTCGATCGTGCCCACCATCCGCTTCATCTCCTGGAACCGGCAGGCCAGCGCCAGCCCCGGCTTCCAGGTGCCGGCGGCGGAGCTCGCCTCGGTGAAGACCTGTGTGCGTGCCGAAGCCTTCATCTTCCTGCTGATCCCGGTCTTTGCGGCTGCGATGGCGCGCGGCTACGGTTATTGAAGCAACGCCAACACCAAACCCATCTTCGCCGGGCATACTCCGCGCTGATCGCCATGGTTGCGGACGGCTGTATTTAACAGTTTGCGTCAGGCGACAATCTGTTAGCTTGCTTTTGTTGCGCCATCGCTGCCTGACCTGCACAGCGATCGGAAATTGATATCCTGGGAGGAGAATTACGATGAGGAAATTTGTTGTCGCCCTGGCCGCCGCCGCGGCCGTCACACTCTATTCGTTCACCACCAGCGCTCAGACCTATCCCGAACGCACCATCACCGTCGTGGTGCCGTTTGCGGCCGGCGGTCCGACCGACACGGTCACGCGCCTTGTCGCCGAGGCCATGTCGAAGGATCTCGGCCAGCAGATCATCGTCGAGAATGTCGGCGGCGCCGGCGGCACGCTGGGCGCGGGCCGCGTCGCCAACGCCGACCCGGACGGCTACACGCTGCTCCTCCATCACATCGGCATGGCGACAAGCGCCACACTCTACAGGAAGCTCGCCTACGACACGCTGAACGCTTTCGAGTATGTCGGCCTCGTCACCGAGGTGCCGATGGCGATCGTCGCCCGCAAGGACCTCGAGCCGACAGACCTGAAAGGGCTGGTCGAATACGCCAAGGCCAACAAGGACTCCATCACGGTTGCCAATGCCGGCATCGGGGCGGCCTCGCATCTGTGCGGCATGCTGTTCATGAGCGCCATCGGCACGCCGCTGGTCACCGTGCCCTACAAGGGCACCGGCCCGGCCATGACCGACCTTCTCGGCGGCCAGGTCGACATCATGTGCGACCAGACCACCAACACCACCAAGCAGATTCAGGGCGGCACCATCAAGGCCTATGCCGTCACCACACCGGAACGCCTCGATGTTCTCAAGGACGTCCCGACGACCATCGAAGGCGGCCTGCCCGCGGTGCAGGTCGGCATCTGGCACGGCCTCTATGCGCCGAAGGGCACGCCGGCCGCGGTCACCGAGCGCCTGTCGAAATCGCTCCAGGTGGCGCTGAAGGACCCCAACGTCATTGCCCGCTTCGCCGAACTCGGCACCAAGCCGTCATCCGAAGCCGACGCGACGCCGGCGGCGCTGAAGGCCAAGCTGGAAGGCGAGATCACGCGCTGGAAGCCGATCGTCGAAGCCGCCGGCCAGTACGCCGACTGATGGCTTGAACGGGGCGCTTCCGGCGCCCCGTTTTCGCTTCGACCCGTTTCCATTCGCAACGGCAGGCCCGAAGGCCTGGGAGGACCGTCATGAAACCTTTCGCTATCGACAGGACAAATGGCCTGTGCGCCGCGCTGTTCATCTTTTTCGGCGCCTTTTTCGCCATACAATCGCTCGGCCTCGAAATCGGCACCGCCTTCCGCATGGGACCCGGCTATTTCCCGCTGGTGCTGGCGATCGTCCTGATCGTGCTCGGCGCCATCATCCTGGTCCAGGCGGTGCGCATCGAAGGCGAGCCGATCGGCCCCATCGCCTGGCGCGGCATGCTGTTCATCCTACCGGCGCCGATCTTCTTCGGCCTGACGGTGCGCGGCCTCGGCTTCGTCCCGTCGATCTTCCTGACGGCGCTGATCGCCTCTTTCGCCAGCGCCCGCATGAAGCCGCTGACGGCACTTCTGCTGTCGGCCGGACTGACGCTGTTCTCGGTGCTGGTCTTCAGCTACGCGCTCGGGCTGCCGTTCCAGCGCTTCGGCCCCTGGCTTGCCCCAATGGCCGGCATTCTGAGGTGACGAGATGGACCTCCTCAAGAACCTCGAACTCGGCTTTTCGACGGCCACCACGCCGGCAAATCTCGGTTTCTGCCTGATCGGCGTCCTGCTCGGCACGCTGATCGGCGTCCTGCCCGGCATCGGCGCCACCGCAACCATCGCCATGCTGTTGCCGATCACCTTCCAGATCGGCGACCCGGTCTCCTCGCTTATCATGCTCGCCGGCATCTACTACGGCGCCCAGTATGGCGGCTCGACCACCGCCATTCTGATCAACATGCCCGGCGAATCCTCCTCGGCTGTCACCGCAATCGACGGCTACCAGATGGCCAAGAACGGCCGTGCCGGAGCGGCGCTCGCCATCGCCGCGATCGGCTCGTTCTTCGCCGGGACAGTGTCGACCTTCCTGGTCGCCGTCTTTGCACCGCCGCTGACGGCGATCGCCCTGCAATTCGGCGCAGCCGAATATTTTTCGCTGATGATCGTCGGTCTCGTCTCGTCCATCGCGCTCGCCCATGGCTCGATCGTCAAGGCGCTGGCGATGGTCGTGCTCGGCCTGTTGCTCGGCATTGTCGGCACCGACATCTACACCGGCACGCCGCGCTTCACGCTCGGCATTCGCGAATATGCCGACGGGCTGAACTTCGTCGCGGTGGCCGTCGGTGTCTTCGGCGTCGCCGAGATTTTGCGTAACCTCGAAAACGAGCACGAGCGCTCGGTGCTGATCAAAAAGGTCTCCGGGCTGATGCCGACCCGCGAGGATTTCAAGGCGATGGCGGCGCCCATCGTGCGCGGCACCATCATCGGTTCGGCGCTCGGCATCCTGCCGGGCGGCGGCGCGGTGCTGGCCGCCTTTGCCTCCTACACCGTCGAGAAGCGCGTCTCGAAACATCCGGAGGAATTCGGCAAGGGCGCCATCGCCGGCGTCGCCGGACCGGAATCGGCCAACAATGCCGGCGCCCAGACCTCCTTCATTCCGATGCTGACGCTGGGCATTCCGGCGAACCCTGTCATGGCGCTGATGATCGGCGCCATGATCATCCAGGGCATCGTGCCCGGCCCCAATGTCGCGACCGAACAGCCGGCACTGTTCTGGGGCATCATCGCCTCGATGTGGATCGGCAATCTGATGCTCATCGTGCTCAACCTGCCGCTGATCGGGCTCTGGGTGAAGCTGCTGACGATCCCCTACTACGTGCTGTTCCCGATCATCATGGCGTTCTGCTCGATCGGCGTTTACAGCGTCAACACCAACGCCTTCGATCTGCATGCCGTCGCCTTCTTCGGCCTGCTCGGCTACGTCCTGACCAAGCTGCGTTGCGAAGCCGCTCCGCTGCTGCTCGGCTTCGTGCTGGGACCGCTGCTGGAGGAAAACCTGCGCCGCGCCATGATACTGTCGCGCGGCGACCCCTCGACCTTCGTGACAAGGCCGATCAGCGCCGGTCTGCTGCTCGTGGCACTGGCCGTGCTCGTCGTCGTCTTCCTGCCCTCGGTCAAGAAGAAGCGCGAAGAGGTATTCGTGGAGGAGAACTAGATCGTAGCCCTGGTCGTAGACCCTGGGCGCGGCCGTGCGGAGTTGGCCTCCGAGCAGCGAAATAGTTCAGGACCGCTGTCGTTTTTCGGCAGGCTCATTCGTCTTCATGTCAGGGGGCGGAAGAAATTCGCCCAGGCAAGGACGCAGAGACGATGACGATCACCATCACAGCCTTTGAACGATCGCCCGATGGCGGCAAGGGACTGGCGCGCGATACGCGCGTTCGCTGGGCGCTCGAAGAGGTGGGGCAGCCTTATGAGGTTCGTCTCGTTTCCTTCGCAAAGATGAAGACGCCTGACCATCTGGCCATCCATCCCTTCGGCCAGATCCCCACCTATGAGGACGGTTCCCTCTCGCTGTTCGAGACCGGCTCGATCGTCTTTCATCTTGCCGAACAGCATGCGGGCCTGCTGCCCAGGGATCGCGACGCGCGAGCGCGTGCGATCACGTGGATGTTTGCCGCACTCAATACCGTCGAGCCACCGATCCTCGACCTGACGACGGCTAGAATATTCGAAGCAGACAAGCCTTGGAGCGAGGAGCGCTTGCCGCTGGTAAAGGACCGTGTTCGCGCTCGGCTGGACCCGCTCTCGGCTCACCTGGGCGCCGCCGACTGGCTCGATGGTGCGTTCAGCGCCGGCGATCTGTTGATGGTATCGGTGCTGTTGCGCCTGAGAATGTCCGGCATTCTGGACGAATATCAAAACCTGGCAGCCTATGTCGCGCGCGGGGAAGCCCGGCCCGCTTACATCAGGGCGTTCGCCGCGCAATTTGCGATCAACGCCGCATCGATCAGCTGAAATCACCACGCGATCGGGATCAAGGTCCTCGCTACGGCGCTTGCTCACCAACCGGGCCGGGCGCCGCGATCTCCACCAGCGGCGCCGGCACATCGGTGGTCTTCTCCGCCGCCTTGCAGATATCGGCGATGACGCAGGCCGGGCAGTCCGGCTTGCGCGCCTTGCAGACATAGCGGCCGTGCAGGATCAGCCAGTGATGGGCATGGCGCATATACTCGTCCGGAATGATCCTGAGCAGCCCTTGCTCGACCTGTTCCGGCGTCTTGCCCGGCGCCAGTCCGAGCCGGTTGCCGATGCGGAAAATGTGGGTGTCGACCGCCATCGTATGCTGACCGAACGCCATGTTGAGCACGACATTGGCGGTCTTGCGTCCGACGCCGGGCAACTTGACCAGCTCGTCGCGCTCGCCGGGCACCTCGCCGCCATAATCGCGGATCAGCGCCTCCGACAGCGCAATCACGTTCTTGGCCTTGTTGCGCCAGAGCCCGATGGTTTTGATGTACTCGCCGACCCTGGCCCCGCCCAGCCCCAGCATCTTGTGCGGCGTGTCGGCGATCTTGAACAGCGCCCGCGTCGCCTTGTTGACGCCGGCGTCGGTCGCCTGCGCCGACAACACCACCGCCACCAGCAGGGTGAAGGCGTTGACATGCTCGAGTTCGCCCTTCGGCTCCGGCCGCTGCATCGAAAACCGCCGAAAAATCTCGTGTACTTCGGCCCCGCTGTAGAGCGAGCGAGCGCGTGCCGGCCGCGGTCGCGGCATCGCGTTCGGGCCGTCGCGCCGCCCGGGCGGCAGTTCACTTTTGGGTAGGGAAGAATCTTTGGACTTGGGGCTCGCCATTTCCCTCCTATAATATCCCGCCATGAGCGACACAAACGCCTCGTTTCAGGCTGACGAGCCCTTCTTTCACGCATTGCTGACCCCACACCGGTCGCTGGGCAGGACGGGCTTCCTGATCCTGATGGGCGCGCTGCTGTTCGGCTGGGTGGTGACGGGCGCATTTTTCCTGTCGCGCGGCGCCTGGCCGGTGTTCGGCTTCTTCGGCCTCGACGTCATCGCGGTCTACATCGCCTTCCGCGTCAACTACCGCGCCGCCCGCGCCCGCGAGGAAGTCTCGGTGTCCCGCACCAGCCTCGACATTCGCAAGACCGCGCCTTCGGGCAAGTCGGAAGCGCATCGCTTCAACCCGTTCTGGGCGCGCTTTTCCGTCGCCCGTCATGCCGAGATCGGCATCACGACAATGGCGGTGGAAGCACAGGGGCAGAAGGTTTCGATCGGGTCTTTCCTGGATCCAGAATCCCGCGAGAGTTTTGCCACCGCCTTTTCGCGTGCGCTGACAAAAGCCAGGACGCGCTAGAGCCGGCGTTAGAACCGGAAGCGCAGAATCCTGCCGACCTTGCGCAATGCGGGAATGTTTCTCCATAGCCCGATGAACAGTCGCGCGGACCAGCCCATGTGAGTGGTGCGTTCGGCGCTGTAGGCCGAGATGTCATCGACAAACCTTAGCTTCGGAACGGCGCGTTCCAGTTCGTGCGGGTCGTCGATCGCCCAATGGACCTCGGCACCCGTCGCCCTGATCGTCGGATTGAGGCGCAGCAGCTTCAGGCCGAAGCGGCTGTAGGCGTCGAAAATCAGCTCGCCGCCGGCGAGATGCGAGACGAGGCGCGACAACAGCCGCGGCCCCTCCTCTTCAGGGAGATAGGGCGTCAGCCCCTCCATCACCACGACTGCCGGGCGGTTGCGCGGCACTTGCGCCAGCCAGTCCGGTTCAGTGACCGATGACGCCACGAGATGATAATTGTCCCGGGACGGGTAGAGCTTGCGCCTGAGTTCGATGACGTCAGGAAAATCGACATCGAACCACTCGACGCCGTCGGGCGGATCGACGCGAAAAATGCGCGTATCGAGCCCGCAGCCGAGATGCAGCACGATGGCGCCGGGATTTCTGGCGACAAAATCCTGGACGCGGACGTCGTACGTTTTCGCCCGGATCGCCAGACCGATGCCGAGATTGCTGTCGACCTTCAGCCGTGAGAAATCATAGTCGATGGCGCGCACCGCCTCATCGGCGAATCGGTCTTTGAGCAGCGAATACGGCAGCCGGCTTTCCAGCGCCTTGCCATAGAGCGTCATCAGCAAGGTCTCCCTTGCCCCGGTCAGGGTTACCTTTTCGCCGGCCATCGGCATCTCCTGGCTCGCAATCCAGTCTCTATTTGGGAACGGGCGGCAACAAGGCAAGTTTCGGGTGGTTGCAAAGGGCGGAAAGACCGATATTCGCGGTCAAGGAGATATTGCCATGAACGCCCAGATGACCATGAATACGCAGATGAAACCGACAGCGATCCTGCAGCACGACATCACGCCCGAAGGCAGCGACTACGAGGTGGTCCGCCGCGCCATCGAGAAGATCAGCCTCGACTATCGCGACCAGCCCTCGCTGGAAGCCTTGGCCGCCGATGTCGGCGAGACGCCGACCGGGCTGCAAAAGCTGTTCACCCGCTGGGCCGGCCTGTCGCCAAAAGCCTTCCTGCAGGCGGTCACGCTCGACCATGCGCGCAAGCTGCTCGATTCCGGTATGCCGCTTTTGGAAACATCGTTCGAGCTCGGCATGTCCGGCCCCGGCCGGCTGCACGATCTGTTCGTCACCCATGAGGCGATGTCGCCGGGCGACTACAAGACGCGCGGCGCCGGGCTCACCATCCGCTACGGCTATCACATCTCGCCTTTCGGCATCGCCTTGATCATGGTCACCGACCGCGGCCTTGCCGGGCTCGCCTTCAACGATCCGGGCGGCGAGCGGGCAGCCTTCGCCGACATGTCGGGCCGCTGGCCGAACGCGACCTATGTCGAGGACATGAGCGCCACCCAGCCCTATGCCGCGCGCATCTTCGATCCCGCGCTGTGGCGCGCCGACCAGCCGCTGCGCGTGGTGATGATCGGCACCGACTTCCAGCTGCGCGTCTGGGACGCCCTGCTGCGCATCCCGATGGGCAAGGCCTGCACCTATTCCTCGATCGCAGCCCAGATCGGCGCGCCGAAGGCCAGTCGGGCGGTGGGCGCGGCGGTTGGCGCCAACCCGATGTCCTTCGTCGTGCCCTGTCACCGGGCGCTCGGCAAGTCCGGTGCGCTCACCGGCTACCATTGGGGCCTGACGCGCAAGCGCGCCATCCTCGGCTGGGAAGCGGGCCAGACCGCCTCCTGATGAAGCACCCCGCGTAAACAACACCGGCGAAAACCCTTCGCCGGTGTTTTTCTTTTCTGCGAGCTCCCGGAAATCGCGCAAAAATTCTGCCTGCTCTGGCAAGCCGCCGGCTTACAGGTTAGCTTCCCGCGCATTCCCGCAGGAGGCATTTTCTTGATCATCGTTGTCGGCTCGATCAACCTCGACCTTATCGCCAATGTCGACCGCTTGCCCTCGCCGGGCGAGACGGTTCGCGGCTCCGGCTTCACCACCGCGCCCGGCGGCAAGGGCGCCAACCAGGCGCTGGCCGCGGCGCGCGCCGGCGCCAAGGTGCGCATGGTCGGCGCGGTCGGCAAGGACAACTTCGCCACCGATGCGCTCGCCCTGCTTGTGGCCGGAATGGTCGATCTCTCCGGCGTCGGCCAGAGCTTCGCCTCCACCGGCACGGCGCTGATCCTGGTTGGCGCCGACGGCGAGAATGTCATTGCCGTGGTGCCGGGCGCCAACGATTCGGTACTGCCCGGCGATCTTGCCAAGGCGTTCCTTGCGAAAGGCGACGTCGTCCTGCTGCAACACGAAATCCCGCTGCAGACGGTCGATGCCGCGCTTGACGCCGCGCGCGCTGCCGGCGCCATCACCGTGCTCAACACCGCGCCCTTCCGCGGCGAGGCGGCGGCGTTTCTCGGCAAGGCCGATTACGCCGTCGCCAACGAGACCGAATTCGACCTTTACGGCGAGGCGCTGTCACTGAAGGGCCGCGACCGCCCGGCGCGCATGCGCGACTTCGCCGGCAAGACCGGCCGCACCATTGTCGTCACGCTCGGCGGCGACGGCGTGCTGGCGGCGACGCCGGACGATTTCCTGACCGTGCCGGCGCTGAAGATCACCCCGGTTGACACAGTCGGCGCCGGCGACACGTTTTGCGGTTATCTTGCGGCCGGGCTGGCGTCCAACCTGCCGCTCGAACAGGCTCTAACCCGCGCCGCCGCTGCCGGTTCGCTCGCCTGCCTGAAGCCCGGCGCCCAGCCGGCGATCCCGCTGGCTGCGGATGTCGATGCCGCCCTGCGCAGCAACGCCGGTTGACAGAAATGCGCCCCACGACAAAACACGCCGTGCCACCGGCCGGCGACATCTGCCGCCTGTCCGCCGTCGACCTTGCCGAAGCGATCCGGCTTAGCCGCCTGTCCGTGCGCGAGGTGGTGACCGCCTTCCTCGACCGCATCGACGCGGTGAACCCGCTGGTCAACGCAATCGTGTCGTTGCGCGAGCGCGCCGACATTTTGCGCGAGGCCGACGAGGCTGACGCGCATCTGGCGCAAGGAAAGCCGGCCGGCACCCTGTTCGGCCTGCCGATGGCGATAAAGGACCTCGCCATGACGCGCGGCTTGAGGACCAGTTCCGGCTCGCCGATCTTCGCCGATTTCGTGCCGCAGGAAGACGATTACTTCGTCGAGCGCATCCGCAAGGCCGGCGCCATCATCATCGGCAAGACCAACGTTCCCGAATTCGGGCTGGGGTCCAACACCTATAACAACGTGTTCGGCCCGACGTTGAACGCCTTCGATCCGGCGCTCACCGCCGGCGGCTCGAGCGGCGGCGCTGCGGTCGCCCTTGCCCTCGACATGGTTCCTGTCGCCGACGGCAGCGATTTCGGCGGCTCGCTGCGCAATCCGGCCGCATGGAACAATGTTTATGGCTTCCGCCCGTCGCAAGGCCTTGTCCCCGGCGGGCCGGACGTCGAGGTCTTCCATGCCCAGATGGGTGTCGACGGGCCGATGGGCCGCAGCGTGCGTGACATGGCGCTGCTGCTCGACGTGCAGGCGGGCTATCACCCTCAAGCGCCCTTGTCCTGGGAAAAGCCAGGCTCCTTCCTCGAAGGCCTGGCCACGCCGGCAAGCGGCGGCCGCATCGGCTGGCTTGGCGATCTCGGCGGCCATCTGCCGATTGAAGCAGGCATCCTCGATCTGTGCGAGGCCGCGCTCGGCCGCTTCGCCGAGGCCTCCTTCGTGAGCGAGCCCTTGCTGCCGGATGTCGATTTCGAGGCGCTGTGGCAAGCCTTTGTGTCGCTGCGCCAGTCGACCAGCGGCTCAGCGCTCAAAATCCACTATGACGACCCGCACAAGCGCGCCCTGCTGAAGCCGGAAGCCGTCTGGGAGGTCGAGAACGCCATGCGGCTGACGGCGCCGCAGATCCGCGCGGCATCGGTTATCCGCACGTCCTGGCACCGCACGCTGCTGTCGCTGTTCGATCGCTTCGATCTCATCGCGCTGCCGACGGCGCAGGTCTTTCCTTTCGACGTCGGAACGCACTGGCCGCATGAGGTCGCCGGACGCGCGATGGATAGCTACCACCGCTGGATGCAGGTTTCCGCCTTCGCCACGCTCGGCGGCTGTCCGGCGCTCAACGTGCCGGTCGGCTTCGATGCCAGAGGCCGGCCAATGGGCATGCAGCTGATAGGCCGGCCGCGCGGCGATCTTGCGGTGCTGCGTGCGGGCGCAGCTTACGAAGCGACGCTGCCGTGGCAGCCCGGAGCGTCCTGAAGTCAATTTGCGATCGCAGGTGACCTGTCCTGCCGGCTTGCACCGGCGTCGCTGTCGTGCATGATCAGGCCCTGACGCGCCCGTGCGAGGCGCATCCTGCCTGAGGAAATCCCCAATGTCGCTGGAACTCTACGCCGCCTATGTCCTTGCCTGCATCGTCATCATCCTGGTGCCCGGCCCGACCGTCACGCTGATCATCGCCAACAGCATCCGCCACGGCGCACGCGCCGGGCTTGCCAATGTCGCCGGCACGCAGGCCGGCCTTGCCGTGATGATCGCCATCGTCGGCATCGGCCTCAACACGCTGATCGCGGGCATGGGCCACTGGTTCGAATGGGTGCGCCTGATCGGCGCCGCCTATCTGATCTGGATGGGCGTGCAGATGTTCCGCTCCAAAGGCACGCTGAATGCCGACGGCACGGCGAGGAAGCCGCGCGGCGGCTTTTTCCTGCAAGGCCTGCTGGTGGCGCTGAGCAACCCGAAGACGCTGGTGTTCTTCGGCGCCTTCTTCCCGCAGTTCATCGCCCCGCAGGGCAACTACACGCTGCAGATCGTGGTCATGGGCTTCACCGCCATGATCTTCGCCGCCGTCTCGGATTCAACCTACGCGCTCGCCGCCAGCCGCGCCGGGCGCCTGCTCTCGGCCAGCCGCATCAAGCTGATGTCCAGAATCAGCGGCAGTTTTTTGGTCGGCGGCGGCCTGTGGCTGGCGTTCTCAAAGGCGAAGTAACAACCTCGGACGGGCGTTCTCAATGGAAAATGAGGGCTGATTGACAGTCAGCCTTCACGCCACCACATGAATCCGCATTGGGGGGTTCATGTCGATGTCTTGGACTTACGCTGACATAAAAAGGGACGCGCCCGGCGTGGTCCTGATCGTCGCCATGTTCGCGGCGATGGTTCCTTCGGCTGTCTACAGATGGACGAATGATGCGAGCCCTATCCGGTCGGTCGAGCCAATCGACGCAATAGTCAAAAGCGCCCATTCGGACGATGGCCGCACCCTCTATCTGGTTTCTCTCGAAAACGGATCGTCCATTCTTGTCGATGACGATCGACCGCATTTGATCGGCGCGCCGGCAATCATGGAGCGTGTCACACGCGAAAATAGCGTCGTCTTTTATCGATTTGCAGAGTGAACGGCGACGCGTCATGGCCAATGCCCGGCATTCACTTGCCTGGATAACCCTGCAGGAGAACCTCAGGGGCATCCTCATCACAATCCTTGTCTTGGGCGTCTGCGCCCTTGCAATTGGCATCCCGATTGCAAGGCAAAGCAGCCCCATCGTCAGTGTGGAACGCCTGACTGGTGCTGTGGTCAACGTTCTCAACACCACTCCGCACCCCGAAAGCTCGGCGGGCAGAGGGTTCACCTATTTGTATGGTATCCGCCTCGACGAAAATGACCGCCTGGTCTTCGTCTATGGCGACGCGGCGTCGCCGCGAGCCATCGGTGCAAAGATCTCGGTCGAGCGACAGCATCGCCGCAACGACACCGAAACATACCGCCTGCTGCGTGAATAGGCGCACAGGTATCGCCCGGAAGCGCTACGCCTCCAGGCGATGAAGTGCATCAAGGCATGGGTTTTACAGCCGCGCCAACCGCTCCACCAGCAGCGCGAAAAACGCGTCATGGTCGATGTCGCGCATCACCATGGCGTTCTTCGGCCGCTTGGTCACGCCCCACCAGTCGATGACGGTCATGCCCATGGTGAGTTCGGAGGCCGTTTCCACCGTCACGTTGCAGTTGCGGCCGGTGAACAGCTCCGGCTTCAGCAGATAGGCGATGACGCACGGATCGTGCAGAGGCCCGCCATCGGTGCCGTATTTCTCCTCGTCGAAGCGCTCGAAGAATTCCAGCATCTCGGCCGTCGCGGTGCCGACCTTGGTGCCGAGCTGGCGGATGGCCTGCGTGCGCTTGGCCGTGGTCAACGCCTTGTGGGTGACGTCGAGCGGCATCATGACGATCGGGATGCCGGATTTGAACACCAGGTCGGCGGCCTGCGGGTCGACATAGATGTTGAACTCGGCGGTCGGGGTGACATTGCCGCCCTCGAAGAAACCGCCGCCCATCAGCACGATTTCCTTGATGCGCGGCGCGATCTTCGGTTCGCGGATCAGCGCCAGCGCGACATTGGTGAGCGGGCCGAGCGCGCACAGCGTGATGGTGCCGGCCTCTTCCTTCATCAGCGTTTCGACGATGAAATCGACCGCATACTGGTGCTGCAGCTTCATCTTCGGGTCGGGCAGTTGCGGGCCGTTGAGACCAGTCTTGCCATGCACTTCCTCGGCGGTGACCAGTTCGCGCGCCAGCGGACGGATGGCGCCGGCATAGACCTTGATATCGGGCCGGCCGGCCAGTTCGCAGATTTTTCTGGCGTTCTTCTCGGTCAATTTCAGCGGCACGTTGCCGGCAACAGCGGAGATGCCGACGATCTCCAGCTCGGCGCTGCCGAGCGCCAGCAATATGGCGACGGCATCGTCCTGGCCGGGATCCGTGTCGATGATGATCTTGCGGGTTTGGGGCATTTCATTTCCTTATGCGGGGGAGTCTTTTTGGCGGGGGTTTAGACGGCTTGAACTTCGCCGCGGCGCGGACCATATCAAGACCATCGGGAAAAATGCCATCCGGGTTTTTCCAGTTTATGTCGCTCCAAAGAGGACAGTGTAACATGAGCCGAATGACGCCCTTCTCCAGCCCGCTTCTCCTGGGTTTCGATGCCATGGAAAAGACCCTGGAACGATTGGCGAAATCCGGTGACAGCTATCCTCCCTACAACATCGAGCGCCTCAGCGGTGCCGACGGCAAGGCCGAAAGGCTGCGCATTACGCTCGCTGTGGCGGGATTCGCCGAATGCGATCTCGATGTCACCACGGAGGAAAACCAGCTGGTCGTGCGCGGCCGTCAGACCGACGATACCGAGCGCGAATTCCTCCACCGCGGCATCGCCGCGCGCCAGTTCCAGCGCTGTTTCGTGCTGGCCGACGGCATGCGGGTGATCGCAGCGGAACTGAAGAACGGCCTTTTGTCGATTGATCTCGATCGGCCGGAGTCCGAACGGCTGGTACGAAAAATAAACATATCGGTGAAAGACTGACCTTTACCGATGGCTCTCATGCGGGATGGCCTTGAGCGGCGTCCTCGCGCCAAGGAGGCTTGAAATGACCAGAACTGACGAAACCATCACCATGACCAGCGGCGAATTCGCCCATCTCGGCGAAGGCTCGGTCGCTTACCTCCGCAAGGTCTCGAGCGACGAATTGCTGGGACGTTTCCCCAATCTCGGCGAAATCGCGCCCGGAATGGTGCTGTGGGCCCTGTTTGCCGCCAACGGCCAGCCGATCCTGCTTTCGGATGCGAAAGACCGGGCTTTGGCCGGCGCGATGGAAAACGACCTGACCACCGTCGCCATTCACTAAGGCGATTGTCAGGATCGGAAATGCAAAGGGCCGCCTTTGGCGGCCCCTGGAAGGCTTAATCCAACAGAACTTCAGGCGGCGTGCGAGGCCTGCGTGTCCGACAGCAGGGCGTGGATGGCGACCGCGTCGCGCGTGCCCCTGATCTTGGCCACCGTATCGGCGTCGCGCAGAACCCTCGCGATGCGCGACAGCGCCTTGAGGTGATCGGCGCCGGCGCCTTCCGGGGCGAGCAGCAAAAACACCAGGTCGACCGGCTGGTCGTCCAGCGCCTCGAAATCGACCGGCGTCTCTAGCCGGGCAAAGACGCCGGCGATGCGCTTGACCCCGGCGAGCTTGCCATGCGGAATGGCGATGCCGTTGCCGACACCGGTGGAGCCCAGCCGTTCACGCTGCAGGATGGTGTCGAACACTTCGCGCTCCGGAATGCCCGAAATCGCCGCCGCTCTCTCGGACAGCAATTGCAGAAGCTGCTTTTTGGAGTTCGCCTTCAACGCCGGCATGATCGCCGGAACGTTGATAAGATCGCTCAGATCCATGCTTGAAAATCCCTTATTCGCCTGCCGTCGCCAGTCCTCGCCCCTCGCGCGGCTGGCAATTATCCTTGTGCGACTTTGGTCGTGGACGGGTCGATCCAGCCGATATTTCCGTCCGGCCGCCGATAGACGATGTTGAGGTGGTCGTTTCCGGCGTTGCGGAAGACGAAGACCGGGCTCTCCTTGGTGTCGAGCTCGATGACTGCCGACGCCACCGACATGGTCTGCAGCGTCATGGTTGATTCGGCGACGATGGCCGGGGCGAAATCCTCCGGGAACTCTTCGTCGTCGTCGGCTAGCGGCGCCATCACCGTATAGGCGATGTCGGTGATTTCGCCGTTGCCATTGCCTGAATTGTGCGATTTCAGCCGACGCTTGTAGCGCCGAAGCCGGGTTTCGAGGCGATCCGCCGCCGCCTCGAAGGCAAGCGTGGGATCCTGGGCGTCGCCGGTCGCCTGCAGCGAAGCGCCGGAATCCAGCCTGATCATGCAATCGGCCGAATAGCGCGACCCTGATTTGATGACCGTGACATGCCCTGAAAAACCGCGATCGAAATATTTGCCGATCGCTTCGCCGACACGATCGGTGATGCGCGTACGAAACGCATCGCCGATATCCATGTGCTTTCCCGATATGCGCAGCTTCATCTGAAAACTGACCTTCCTTGCTCAGGCTTCAAACTGGCCAGAGTTTATACTCGTGGTCCGTGCGCACAAGCTTTGCGGCGTCAACTCGCGCCGATTTTAGATCCGAACTTTCCGGTTGATCACAATCCGCCTTCTTGGCCGTCCCGTGGCCTTCATCGTGACGGACCATCCGCATGCGGGCCGCAAGCCCGTCTCATGCGGGCGGGCTTCTAGACACTTCATTGCAGCTTGTCAATGAAGCTCTAAACTTGTGGAAATCCAGCCGTAGCAAATGCCCCTGCCGGGCAAGCAGAACCAGAGCAATTCCAGGAAAAGTGTGGGCGGTTTTTCCGTCCGGAATTGCGCAAAAACAAAGAGATAGAGTGGTTCGTCGTTTCCACGAAACGGCGAACCGCTCTAGCGCCCGGCACTGGCCAGAGCGCGTTTCTCACGCCGCCTCTGCACCGAGGAGGGAATGTTCATGCCCTCGCGGTATTTGGCCACCGTGCGCCTGGCAATATCGACGCCGCTTTCCTTCAACATGTCGACGATGGCGTCATCGGACAGCACGTCGGCGGGCTTTTCCTCGTCGATCAGCTGCTTGATGCGGTCGCGCACCGCTTCCGAGGAATGCGCATCGCCACCGCCCGACGCCGCGATCGAGGCGGTGAAGAAATAGCGCAGCTCGAACACGCCACGCGGCGTCAGCATGTATTTGTTGGCCGTCACCCGGCTGACGGTCGATTCGTGCATGCCGATGGCGTCGGCCACCGTGCGCAGGTTGAGCGGCCGCAGGTGGCGTACGCCATGGACCAGAAAAGCGTCCTGCTGGCGCACGATTTCCGACGCCACTTTCAGGATCGTCTTTGCCCGCTGGTCGAGGCTGCGCGTCAGCCAATTGGCGTTCTGCAGGCATTCGGCCAAAAAATCCTTCTCCGCCTGGTTCTTGGCCTGCGGCGAGACCTGGGCGAAATAGATGTGGTCGACCAGCACGCGCGGCAGCGTCTCTGCATTGAGCTCGACCGTCCAGCTGCCATCATTGGCGGCGCGGACTTCGACATCGGCAACGATGGCGTCGCTGGTGCCGCCCGAAAACGCCGTGCCCGGGCGCGGGTCGAGCGCGCGGATTTCGGCCAGCATGTCGAGGAGATCCTCCTCGTCGACCCCGCACAGCCGCTTCAGCGTCTGGAAATCGCGCCGCGCCAGAAGTTCGAGGTTGCCGATCAGCGTCTTCATCGCCGGATCGAGGCGATCGCGCACGGCAAGCTGCAGCGACAGGCACTCGGCAAGGTCGCGCGCAAACAGGCCGACCGGCTCGAATGTCTGGCAGACCGCCAGCACCTTGGCCACCATGGCCTGATCGCCGCCGAGCCGTTTTGCAATGTCAGCCAGGTCGGCGCGCAGATAGCCTGCCTCGTCCAGGCCATCGGCCAGTTCGCCGGCGATCAGCCTTGCGGCCGGATCGGCAAAGGCAAGCGCGATCTGCTCGCCGACATGCTGGCGCAGCGTGATGGCGGCGGCAGCCATGTCTCCGACGTCGAAGCCTTCGGACGAGCCGGACGAACCATTGCCGGTGGCCGACTTCCACTGCGCCGTCAAGTCGGGACCGAGCCGCTCGCTGGTGCCGGGATCGTCGGGAAACAGGTTTTCCAGCGAGCTGTCGAGCTTGTCCGAGATCGCCTCGGCGCTCCAGGCCGTCTCGCTCTCGAACCAGTCGCCATCGGCGGCTGGCTCAGGCGCTGCATCGCTCTTCTGCACCTGGTCGCTTGCGGCGTCATCCTGGGGCTCGGCGCGCTCCAGCAACGGATTGCGCTCGATCTCGTCGTCGATGAAGTGGTCGAGCTCGATGTGGGTAAGTTGCAGCAGCCTGATCGACTGCATCAGTTGCGGCGTCATCACCAGCGACTGGGATTGTCGTAGCTGTAATTTCGCCGCCAGCGCCATGGTTCGGTTTCAAACGCCCTTCTGCACCCGCAAGCCTACACATCAGAAGCTGCCGGAAAATGAATTTTTCCGACCCTCCATAGAAACTGGCCCGGCTTTTGCTTGTCAAGGCGAATGCTGGCAAAAGGCTCCTGCCGGAGCATTATCTCACGCAAAATCGGAGAAAAAGGGCGGCAAAAATCACGTCAGGAAACAAATTTCACGCTCAGAGCGTGAAACCCTCGCCAAGGTAAAGCCGCCGCACATCGGGGTTTGCCACCACCTCGTCGGCGCGGCCATGCGTCAGCACCTGGCCGGCATGGATGATGTAGGCGCGGTCGATGAGGCCGAGCGTTTCACGCACATTGTGGTCGGTGATGAGCACGCCGATGCCGCGCGCCGTCAGATGGCGCACAAGCTGCTGGATGTCGGCGACGGCAATCGGGTCGATGCCGGCGAAGGGCTCGTCGAGCAGCATGTAGGCGGGCCGAGTCGCCAGGGCGCGGGCAATTTCCAGGCGCCGCCGCTCGCCGCCGGACAGCGACATGGACGGTGCCTTGCGCAGATGGCTGATGTGGAATTCCTCGAGCAGTTCGTCGAGATTACGCTCGCGCACCTTGCGGTCCTTCTCGACCACTTCGAGCACGGCGCGGATGTTCTGCTCGACATTGAGGCCGCGGAAGATCGACGCTTCCTGCGGCAAATAGCCAATGCCGAGGCGGGCGCGGCGGTACATCGGCATCGAGGTGACGTCGAAACCGTCGATCTCGATCGTGCCTTCGTCGACCGGCACCAGGCCGGTGACCATGTAGAAACAGGTGGTCTTGCCGGCGCCGTTCGGGCCGAGCAGCCCGACAGCCTCGCCGGCGCGCACGCCGATGGTGACACCGCTGACCACCTTGCGACCCTTGTAGCTCTTGGTCAGACCCTTGGCGATCAGGGTGCCCTTGAACTTCGCGGAATCGACGGTGACTTTGTCGGGTGTAGCAACTTTGCTGGCTGCCCGTCCCGGAAGACGGGTCAGCAGCGACGATACGCCGGCCATCAGTTCTTCGGCGCCTCGGATTTCGGCGGCGGCGTCATCGACATGATGACGCGCGGACACCCTTTGACCTCGGCCAGGCCGCTTTTCATCTGCACGGTGAGCTTGCAGCCCTTGAGCACGTTCGGTCCCTGGGACAGCACGACTTCCGCGCCGTCCAGAACAAGCACCTGCGTCTTCATGTCGAAACTGCCCTTGTCGCCGGTGGCGACCTGGTCGTCTGACTTGATGTAGACCTTGTTGGTAACCACCAGATGGTCGATGTTGGCCGAACCGGTCATCGCCGATGCGCCGGCGGCCGCGCCCTTGGCGGCATTGGGGTCCTTGACATAGTAGACCTCCATTTTGCCGGCCTTGAGCAGCGTCGGTCCCTGTGTGACGGTGACGTTGCCGCTGAACAGCGCCATGCTGTCGGCCTGGCGGACCTCGAGCTTGTCGCTTTCGATCTGGATCGGCTGGTCGCCGGACAGCTTGAGCCCGGACTGGCTGGTGGCGCTGGACTGGGCCCAGGACGGCGCCATGCCCAGCAACAGCAAGGCCGAAGCTGCGGCGACAAGCCGTGCCGAATTACTGGGACGCATTCGATTCTCCGCTCTTTGCCTCTGCCGCCTTCATAGTGGCCGGATCGATGTGAACGCTTACCTTGTTTTCGAAAACGACAACCTTGCCATTTTCCTCGACCGCCATGGAACCCGCCGTGATCCGCGAGCCGTTGCGGCTGACATCGACCGGATCACCTGTCTTCATAGAGCCTTTGCCCATGTCGAGGAAGACCGATTTGAACGTGGCAGCGACGCCGTCGGTGGTAGTGACGGTCACGTCGCTGGTCATGTCCATCGTGTTGGCACTGCGGTTATAGATGCCGCGCTTGGCATCGACGACCGCCACATTGTCGGCCGTCAGCGGCAGTTTGGCATGGATGCCTTCAAGTTCGATGATGTCCTGCTTGCCGACGTCCTGGATGGCGCGCTCGGCCGTCAGCGAATAGGGCAGCTTCTGCTTGGTGAAACCGTTAAGCTTGGGATTGGCCATCACCAGCTTGCCGTCGGCAAAAGCGGTGCCGTCTGCCTGTATCGAAATGTTGATCGGCGCCGCGAGATAGGAATAGACAGGAAACGCAACCGCGATCCCGGCTGCAAGCACCGGCACTGCGAATTTCAGCACCCGCACGCGGCGCGAATGGCGCTGGGCGCGGTCGAAGGCGTCACCGCGCGTGCCCGCTGGCGCCGTGGGCGCCAAGGCCGCATCGGCGTTGGTCGGTTCGTCCGATCGAGCTAGCATGACTGTCTTCTAATAAGCCCTTGTCCGTCAAAACACCTGCTATAGGTGGGTTGCCGGCCCCCGCAAGCAAGCACAAGCGGAGGAAAACCGCAAAAATGTGACGGCCGTTGTTTTTGCAAACGGAAATCAGGCGACACAATTTCGGCACTTCATAGCAGAAACGAACGCGTCGCGTCATTTTTTCCTGAAATGCCTATGCAGCCACGGGTCGCTTCGTCGCAGGCCCGTGAGGAAGAGGTAGCCGGGCGCGGACGCTTGCTTTAAAAGCATCGCTTCTCACCGACTATGAGGCAGACATGGCACTGAGAGCCGACGACCTGATCGACCGCCGCCGCTTGCGGCGCAAGCTGACCTTCTGGCGCGGCGCCGCCATTGCCATCGTGGCCCTCGGGGTGATTGCGCTCGCAGGCTGGTTCTATGGCGAAGACCTCGGCGGCTCTTCCGTCGACCACATCGCGAAGGTCAGGATCGAAGGCACCATCACCGAGGATGAGGAGCTGATCAAGCGGCTGGAAACCATCCGCACCTCCTCGCAGGTCAAGGGCGTCATCCTGGCTATCGATTCGCCCGGCGGCACCACGGTCGGCGGCGAATCGATCTACGAAGAGGTGCGCAAGCTCGCCGCCGACAAGCCGGTGGTGGCCGAGGTCGGCACGCTGGCCGCATCGGCCGGCTACATGATCGCCAGTGCCAGCGACCACATCGTCGCCCGCAAGACCTCGATCGTCGGCTCGATCGGCGTGCTGATCCAGTATCCCGATGTCAGCGGCCTGATGGACAAGGTCGGCATCAAGCTCGAAGAGGTGAAATCGTCACCGCTGAAGGCCGCGCCCTCGCCCTTCAAGCCGACCAATGACGATGAGCGCGCCATGGTCCGCAAGCTCATCCTCGACAGCTATGACTGGTTCGTCGGCATCGTCGCCGAGCGCCGCAAGATGACCCGCGAGCAGGCCCTCGCCCTGGCCGACGGTTCGATCTTCACCGGCCGCCAGGGCCTCGCCAACGGTTTGATCGACGCTGTCGGCGGCGAAAGCGTGGCGATCGACTGGCTGGCGACCAAGGGCGTCGACGCCAAGCTCAAGGTGGTGGAATGGAAGGACACCGAACGGCGTGGCGGCTTCCTGTTCTCGAAAGCGGTAGCGCGTAGCGTCGGCAGCGCGCTCGGCCTGTCGGACACCGGCAGCGACGTTCTTCACGAAATTGGCGCTGATCGCTTGTTTCTTGACGGTCTCGTTTCCGTCTGGCACCCTTGATCTGCCGTCTGGGGCGAGAAAAAAAGCAAATAAAATCATCCTGATAATTTGACCGCAGCGCTTTCACGGGGACCTTTCTGATGATCAAATCCGAGCTTGTGCAGATCATTGCCACGCGCAACCCGCATCTTTTCCTGCGCGACGTCGAAAACATCGTGGGGGCGATCTTCGACGAGATCACCGACGCCCTTGCGGAAGGCAACCGGGTCGAGTTGCGCGGCTTCGGCGCTTTTTCGGTGAAAAACCGCCCTGCCCGCACCGGCCGCAACCCGCGCACCGGCGAATCCGTCGAGGTCGAGGAGAAGTGGGTGCCGTTCTTCAAGACCGGCAAGGAATTGCGTGAAAGGCTGAACGGCGGCAAATAAGCGCGGACCAACGCGCCGGCCTTCTCAAGGCCTGCCCTCCCCAAGGAATCTCTATGTTCAACCGCTTCATACTCATCGTGGTCTTCGTGCCGCTGGCTGTCATCCTGATTGCGCTGGCCGTCGCCAACCGCGAACTGGTCGCCTTCACGCTCGACCCGTTCAATCCCGGCAACCCGAAGCTGACGCTGAACTTGCCGCTGTTCATCTACCTGTTCGTGGCGCTCGCCATCGGCATGGTCGTCGGCAGCCTGGCGACCTGGGTCAAGCAGGGCCGCTACCGCAAGCTGGCGCGCCAGCGAGGCGTCGAGGCCGAGAATTTGCGCCAGGCGGTCAGCCGCGTTCCGGCCGCGCCGCAAGGCTCTGCCCCGGGGACGGCGCTACCGAAGCCAACGGCCTGAAGCCGGCGCTTTTACCTTCGCGGAGTTTTGCATGCTGACCATTTCGGCCGACGCTGTCGACCAGGCGCTGACCTTTCCCGGGCTGGTCGAGACATTGCGCGCGGCCTTCCGCGACGGCGCCGTGCAGCCGGTCCGCCATCACCATGCGGTCGAGCGGCCCGACGGTGCGGCTTCCACGCTGCTTTTGATGCCGGCCTGGACCGACTTCCATGCCGCCGGCACATCTGCGGGCGGCCATATCGGCGTCAAGATCGTCACCGTATCGCCCGACAACAACGCCATCGGCAAACCGGCGGTGATGGGGCTCTACCTCCTGCTCAATGGCGCCACCGGCGAGCCCGAGGCGCTGATCGACGGCCCGCGGCTGACGCAGTGGCGCACCGCGTGCGCCTCGGCGCTAGCTGCCTCCTATCTCGCCCGCGAGGACGCCTCGCGGCTCCTGGTGGTCGGCGCCGGCGCGCTGTCGCCATTCCTGGCCAAGGCGCATGCGGCGGTGCGGCCGCTCAAGACCATCCGCATCTGGAACCGCACGCCGGCCAATGCCGAAAAGGTCGCGGCCGATTTGCGCGAGGAAGGTTTCAACGCTGAAGCCGCTGGCGATCTCGACGCCGAGCTTGGTCAGGCCGACATCGTCTCATCGGCGACGATCTCGACGACACCGCTCGTCAAGGGTGCGCTCTTGAAACCGGGCGCGCATGTCGATCTGGTCGGCGGCTTCACGCCGACCATGCGCGAAAGCGATGACGATGCGATCACACGCGCCCGCATCTATGTCGACACCCGCGCCGGCGCCACCAAGGAAGCCGGCGACATCGTCCAGCCGCTCGCCTCCGGCGTGCTGAAGCCGGGAGCCATCGTCGCCGATCTGCACGAACTGGCGCGCGGCGAAAAACAGGGCCGGCAGAGCCCCGGCGAGATCACGCTGTTCAAGTCGGTCGGCGCCGCCCTCGAGGATCTCGCCGCAGGAATCGCCGTCTACAACGCGCTCAAGCGGTAGCGTCCGCCGGAGCCCTGCGATCGAACTTTCTGATCGCTTCGGCGCTGACCGGCGTGAAGAAGTTCACCAGATTGCCATCGGGATCGCGCAGCAGCAACGATCGGTTGCCCCATGGCATCGTCGTCGGCGTCTGCACGAAATCGCCGATGATTTCCCTCAGCCTGCCGTACTCGGCGTCGACGTCGGCAACGCGAAACTCGATGATCGCCGAACGATTGGCGGCCGGCTGCGCCACATCGGTCCCGAACAGCGCTAAAGTGCGCGTGCTGCCGATCGCCAGCGTGCAGGAGGCAGTTGCCAGTTCGGCGAAATCTGGCGTGAACCAGCTTGCGCTAAGGCCGGTGATCGCCTCGTAGAAGGCCACCAGAGGTTTGATCTCATCGGTGATGATGCGGATCGATACGAAGTCCATACTATTCTCCTTGGAACAAATTGCAGCGGTTCAAACAATGGTACTGTTGTCGCCAAAGGCTGCTGACGGCTTGGCGTCGGCAGCCTTGTCACCATTGCCAATCAAGCCGAAGACCTCACGCCGCCTCGGCGATGTTGGCGCCCATCGCCTGCGCGATCAGCCGGAAATCATGCTGGCTGATCTCGCACAGGCCGAAGCGCAGCTGATAGCCCCAGTTCGATTTGCCCCTGGTGAAGTCGAGTTGTTCGAGCAACGGCTTGATCGGCGCTTCCGCGCTGTTCGACCATGCGACGTCGCGCCGGAACGGCGTGAAGCCGCCGCCCATATCGCCCTGATAAGGCTCGCCTTCGCGCACCGTGCCGATGGCGGTGAAAGCCTGCAGCCCGTCCTTTTCGCGCAAGACGGTGGTCGGCGAGTAGTAGACCACACCGTCGCCCGGCTTGATCCGGCGCAGCGGTGCCGCCTTGCCGTGGTTGACCTGCATGAAGCCGGCCTCGCGGCCGCGGCGCACATGCTGCGCCGAGGCCACCGCGATCCAATGAGCCCTCATTCCTGTTCTCCGTCGTTCATCCAATAGACGCGCAGCCGGTGATTGTCGGGGTCTAGCGCAACGAAGGTGCGGCCGAAATCCATGTCGGTCGGCGTTTGCAGGATGGCCAGGCCGCGCCCTGCCCAGTCGTTGTGGGCGGCGTCCACCGCATCAGGCCGGTCCAGTGCAAAGACCAACTCCGCACCGCCGCCCGCGGCCGCGGCCGACGGCTCCACGGTGTGGCGCGACCACAGGCCGAGCTTGAAGCCATTGTCGAGCACGAACAGCACGAAGGTCGGCGACGTCTCCACCGGCTGGCGTCCCAAGAGCGCGCTGTAGAAGGCGCCGCTCCGCTCCGGGCTGTCGACATAGAGGATGACGAAATTGGGGGTTTTCATGTCTGCTCTCCAAGGTTTCGATTGGAGGAGCATAGGCGGCCCTACTGTCAGATTCTGGCAGCAGCGATCGACAAGCAGGCGGAAAGAAGCATCAGGCGCCGGGCTGACGCTTCGACGCATCCAATGTCGCCCGCCATTCCTTCAGCAGCACCTGCCGCCGGCGTGGATAGCGGATATCGGTGGTGTTGAGATCGGACATGCGGTCGGCGCGAAAATGGCGGAAATCCTGCCGCGTCTCGCACCAGGCCGCCACCACTCGCACCTTGTCGAAGAAACCGAGCGCAAACGGCCAGACCATGCGTTCGGACGCGGCGCCGCCAGCATCACGATAGAGAAAGCCGAGTTTTCTCTCGTTGCGGATCGCCTGCCGCAC
Source organism: Mesorhizobium sp. P2_E7 (assembly GCF_056403855.1). Classification (NCBI taxonomy): domain Bacteria; kingdom Pseudomonadati; phylum Pseudomonadota; class Alphaproteobacteria; order Hyphomicrobiales; family Phyllobacteriaceae; genus Mesorhizobium; species Mesorhizobium sp. P2_E7. The sequence goes on from NZ_JBFUER010000001.1 coordinate 3,321,325, forward strand.
CACGCCGAGATCGACGCTTTCGACCAATTCGTTGCGTGGCCCGACCAGAAGCGCGGTGGCATCGAGATCCTCGCGCAGATCGTCCGGCAGCACGGCGGCGATCTTGGCCAGCGCATCGGTGGCTGCCTCCGACAGCCGCTTGTCCGGTTGTCTGGCAACCCAACGCGATCCGAGCACAATGGCTTCGATCTCTTCGTCGGTGAACATCAGCGGCGGCAGCATGAAGCCGGGTTTGAGCACATAGCCCAGCCCCGCCTCGCCCTCGATCGGCGCGCCCTGCCCCTGTAGCGTGGCGATGTCGCGGTAGAGCGTGCGGATCGAAACGCCCATCTCGCCGGCAAGCGTGTGGCCGCTGACCGGCCGGCGATGCCGGCGCAGGATCTGGATCAGGTCGAGCAGGCGTTCGGAACGGGACATGATTCTCGCAGCTTGGGACCAGACCCACGATAGAGCCGCATGGGCGCGGCAGGAAGCCAGGACGGTTTCCCATCCGGCGACATGCCGCGTCCACTTCTCTCGGAGGTCAGAGCTTGAACACCTTGACCTCATTGCCGCGCTCCAACGCCTTGTTGGCGATGAAGATGTCCGCCTTCGACTGTTCTGCCTCGCGATCGGCGAGCAGACGCAGCATGGCTTCCAGCCGCCGCAGCGCGATGGCCTTGTTGCGGTGTTGCGAACGCTCGTTGCGCGCCGTCACCACGATGCCTGTCGGCAGATGGACGGCGCGCACCGCACTGTCTGTGGTGTTTTGATGCTGCCCGCCGGGACCGCCGGCGCGCAGTGTTTCGAAGCGCACATCGGAGAGTGCGATCGAAGCATCGGCAGGCGCTGCCGCCGCCAGATCCACCGTCTTCACGCCGACAAACCAGTTCTGGCGTTTGTGGCCCGGGCGCACCGTACTTTTGAAGACGAATTTGACGGTCCCGCAATACTCCGCCGCCAGCGCCGGCGCGGATGCGCCTTCGACGGAAAGCAAAGCGGATTTGGCGCCGTGCCGGTCCGGCTGATGGCCGAAGGTGGTCTCGACGGTGCAGCCGCGCCGGGCGGCTTCGGCTTCGATGATTCCAACCAGCGCCATCAGCGCGACGCGGCATTCCACCGGCCCGTTGCCAGAGGTGACGAGAAGATCAATCGCGGGCATGGCGATCCCTCCTTTCCCGGCGGTCGCGGTTTGGTTTGCCACGCGTGCGATCGGGCGGACCTTCGATGGCCTTCTTGTAGGTTACCAGCGGCCTCATCGCCGCCAGTGCCGTCACCAGCCCGGCCTCGCTGAGGTCTCGCACCACCTGGCCGGCATCCTTGTAGGCAGTTGCCGCTTCCTCGATGACCAGATTGCGGTCTTCGCAGATCAACTGCCCGCCCCATTCGTTTCGCAACAGGGCGTCGCGCTCCGACCGGTTGCGGCCGACACGGCCATGCATGGTGGCGCGGTCATATTTGCGGCCGGCGCCATGCGAAATTCCGCCCAGCGACGCACCGGTGCCGTCGAGCGCCTGCACGACATAGCTGAGGGTTGCCCGCGATCCGGCGATCGGCGCGATGTCGCCGGCAGCAACCGCCGCCGAGCCCTTGTGATGCACCAGTCCGTCACCCCGGTCGCGCACGAGATTGTGCGGGATGTCAGTGACCAGCCGGACATCGCTTTTCAGCGCAGCCGCCGCACGTTCGGCGATCAAGGCGCGGTTGAGTGAGGCCCAGGCGACACAGATATCGTGCTGGCGGCGCCAGTAGATTCCGTCCGCGCTGTCGAGATCGAGCCCCTCGGTCAGAGTGGACAGCCGATCGAGCATCTGCCCGAAGACAAAGGCGCCGAGGCCGCGCGAGCCCGAATGCACCAGAAGATAGAGCTTCTGGCGATCGAACAGGCTTTCCCCGGCAGCGTCGATCGTCCCGTCGACCGCTTGCAGCTCGCAGAAATGGTTGCCGCCGCCGATCGTGCCGAGCGCCTGCGGATAGAGATCCCCAGGCAGGTCGGAGCGCCCAAGCGCCTCGGCTGGATCGAAGACATCTTCGGCCTCGAGCTGGCGCAGACGCTCAGCCGCCTTGTCGATCCTGAGCTTGCGCAGCGGCAAGTCGAGTTCGAACAGCGACATGCCGCAGCCGATATCGTTACCGATCAGCTGCGGATGCAAACGCCTGGACAGCACGGCAATGCCGGTCGGGCCGTATTTGCCGGGATGCAGGTCTGGAAAGGCCGCAACCGAGCTGACGCCGGGCAGCGCCGCGACGTTGTTCAACTGCTGGAGTGCCGCGCCCTCGATCCATGTCTGCGGCGAATAACAATGGTGGATGCGCGCGGGCTGCGCCACGCACGACGAAGAGGAGCCGAGGCCCCCGATAAGATTGCCCATGATGGAACATCTCTGGATACAGGTCCGGATTCGGACGCCGTCAGGCATCCGTTCGACCGGCGTCCGTCAGCAAAAAATGCTGGCTTACGCCGGAACCCTCAAGGGGTGCGCTGTGAAGATGGTCGTCATCTTTCGCTCCCATTCCAGAAACAACAAGGCGGCCCTCTTAGAGGAAGCGAGCGAAAACACAAGTGCGTGGCTGCAACAGTACGAGCGTCATCGCTTGTTGCGCCGCCGCGGCCCTCATGCCAAAAGCGGCCACTCGGCCCGGAGACGCTCCTGCTTGAAGTCTTTTCGCGACAAACGCCGCGACAACCGTCCGCCCGCAAAGGGCAGGGCCGAACACGTGCGGCCGCAGCCGGCCGCTGCGCCAGTGCGACCGGAAGCCAGGCGCCACGACACGAAACCGGACGACCGGTCTGATCCGAAGCCGGCGCCTCGCATCCTTGCCCGCCGCGATGGCGCCCTGCCCGCCGAGCGCCTGCCGGTGATCCTCGAAGTGGCACCCAATCAGGACTATGCGCTGCTCGACAGCGGCGCCGGCGAAAAACTCGAACAATACGGGCCCTATCGGATCGTGCGGCCCGAGGGTCAGGCGATCTGGCAAAAGGCCTTGCCGGCCAGGGATTGGGACCGCGCCGACGCCATCTTCACCGGCGACACCGACGAGGAAGGCATCGGCCGCTGGCGTTTCCCCAAAACGCCGCTCGGCGAGACCTGGCCGATGAAGCATGACGGCATCGACTATCTCGGCCGCTTCACCTCGTTTCGCCATGTCGGCGTCTTTCCCGAGCAGGCCTCGCACTGGGACCATATGGCTGGCCTGATCGCGGCGGCGAAGCGCCCGGTCAAGGTGCTGAACCTGTTCGGCTATACCGGGCTCGCGTCGCTGGTGGCGGCCCGTGCCGGCGCTGAGGTCACCCACGTCGACGCTTCCAAGAAGGCGATCGGCTGGGCCCGCGAAAACCAGGAGATGGCCGGCCTGGGCAGCAAGCCAATCCGCTGGATCGTCGACGATGCGGTGAAATTCGCCGAGCGCGAGGAACGCCGCGGCAGCCGCTACGACATCATCCTGTTCGACCCGCCCGCTTATGGCCGCGGCCCCAAGGGCGAGGTCTGGCAATTGTTCGAGGATCTGCCCGGGCTGACCGACCTCTGCCGCTCGATCCTGACGCCGAAGCCGCTGGCAGTGGTGCTCACCGCCTATTCGATCCGCGCCTCCTTCTTCGCCATCCATGCGCTGATGCGCGACACCTTCGCCGGCATGGGCGGCACGGTTGAATCGGGCGAACTGATCATCCGCGAGCAATCCGCCGGCCGGGCGCTCTCGACGTCGCTGTTTTCGCGCTGGCTGGCCTAAATGCCCGGGAGACTTGAATGAACGAGCGGCATGCCGGCGCGCCGGGGCAGGTGAAGGAAGTCACCAGCCTCGCCAACCCGCTGATCAAGGACATCAAGGCGCTGGCGCAGAAGAAATTCCGCGACCAGCAGAACGCCTTCATGGCCGAAGGGCTGAAGCTGGTCATCGATGCGCTCGACCTCGGCTGGTCGATCAAAACGCTGGTCTTCGCCAAGGCCGGGCGCGGCAATGCGGCGGTCGAGAAGGTGGCGGCGCGCACGGTTGCCGCCGGCGGCACGGTGCTCGAAGTCTCCGAAAAAGTGCTGGTCGCCATCACCCGGCGCGACAATCCGCAAATGGTGGTCGGCGTCTTCCAGCAGAAACTTCTGCCGCTGAAGGACATCCGCGCCCGCGACGGCGACGTCTGGGTGGCGCTCGACCGGGTGCGCGACCCCGGCAACCTCGGCACCGTCATCCGCACCGTCGATGCCGTCGGCGCCAAGGGCGTCATCCTGGTCGGCGAGACCACCGATCCGTTTTCCGTCGAGACCGTGCGCGCCACCATGGGCTCGATCTTCGCCGTGCCGGTAACCAGGGCCACGCCGGAAGCCTTTCTGGCCTGGCGCAACAGTTTTTCAGGGCTTGTCGTGGGCACCCATCTCAAAGGCGCGGTCGACTACCGCTCGGTCGACTTCTCCAGAGGTCCGGTGTTGCTGATGATGGGCAATGAGCAGCAGGGCCTGCCCGACAATCTGGCCGAAAGCTGCGACCGGCTGCTCCGGATTCCACAGGCCGGCCGCGCCGATTCACTCAATTTGGCGGTCGCCACCGGAATCATGCTGTTCGAAATCCGGCGCGGCGCCCTGAAGCTTGCTCCCGAGGACGCCAAATCGTGAAATCATGGTCCCCCTACGTCCTGCTGGCCATCGTCGCCTTTGCGCTCGACCAGTGGATAAAACATCTGGTGGAGACCAGCCTCGCCTTTCAGGAGAAGATTGATCTGGTGCCTTTCCTGGCGCTGTTTCGCACCTTCAACACCGGCATCGCCTTTTCGATGTTTTCGTCCTTGAGCGATACTGGCCTGGTGGTCATTGCCACCCTCGTTGTCGCTGTCGTGCTTTATCTTGCGACACTCACGCCGCGCAGCCACGTATTTGCCCGCATCGGCTTTGCGCTGATCGTCGGCGGCGCGCTCGGTAATCTCGTCGATCGCGTTACCTATGGTCACGTCATCGATTTCATCCTGTTCCACACGCAGACGTGGTCCTTCGCTGTCTTCAACCTCGCCGACGCCTGCATTTCGGTCGGCGCCGTGCTGATCGTCTTCGACGAACTCATCGGCTGGCGGCGTGAGGCGAAGCCGCAAGGTCCGGACGCTTGACCAATTGACGTCGCCGGACGGTCGCCGCACAGTCCGGCCAGCCTTTGCCGGCCTTCACAGCTGCCTGATCGAGGAGAAAAAATGTCCGAGACGTTCAAAGCCATCCTCGTTTCGCGCGATGCCGACAAGAAGCAGTCGGTCGAGATCGTCGATCTCACTGAGACCGATCTGATGGAAGGCGATGTCACCGTCGCGGTCGAGGCAACGACGGTCAACTACAAGGACGGGTTGGCCATAACAGGCAAGGCGCCGGTGATCCGCCGCTGGCCCCTGGTGCCGGGCATCGATTTCGCCGGCACCGTTCTCTCGTCATCGCATGCCGACTGGCGCAAGGGTGACAAGGTGATCCTCAACGGCTGGGGCGTCGGCGAAACGCATTTCGGCGCCTATGCCGGGCGCGCCCGCGTCAGAGGCGACTGGCTGGTTCCGTTGCCCGACGGCATCAGCGCCCACGATGCAATGGCGGTTGGCACCGCCGGCTATACGGCGATGCTGTGCGTTATGGCGTTGGAGCGGCACGGAATTGTGCCTGATCGCGGCCCGGTGGTGGTGACGGGCGCCGCCGGCGGCGTCGGTTCGGTCGCGGTCTCGATCCTGTCCAGCCTCGGCTACCACGTCATCGCCTCGACCGGCCGCAATGCCGAGAGCCCGTATCTGATCGACCTCGGTGCCGCGGAAGTGATTTCGCGCGAGGAGTTGTCCCAGCCGGCCAAGCCGCTGGCCAAGGAGCGCTGGGCCGGCGGCATCGACGCCGTCGGCAGCCACACGCTGGCCAATGTGCTGTCGATGACCGCCTACGGCGGTGCGGTCGCCGCCTGTGGCCTGGCCGGCGGCATGGATCTGCCGTCGAGCGTCGCCCCGTTCATTCTGCGCGGTGTCTCGCTGCTCGGCATCGATTCGGTGATGGCGCCCAAGGCGGTGCGCCTCGAAGCCTGGCGCCGCATCGGCACCGATCTCGACCTGGAAAAGCTCGCCGGCCTGTCGACGACCATCGGCTTCGACGGCATCATCCCCGCCGCTCACGACATCGTCGAAGGCAAGATCAGGGGCCGGGCGGTCGTCGATATGTGAGGCTCCCGAAGCATGATCCCGAAAGTGGTATCCGGGTTTCGGAAAGGATCATGCGCTGCGGAAGACCCCAAAAATGCATGACCGCTAAAATTCGAACGATCCGCCGCGCTTTTCCATAATCTCTATCTGGCAAGGATTTCCGCATGATCGCGGAGTCCGCCAGGAAAGAGAACAACCGTGCCGAGAGCGTCGACGGGCCGAGCCCGACGGCGCCGAAGCGGCAGCATGTTGTGCCACCGCCGCTGGCGCCGGATTTTCCGCGCACCACGCACGAAGGCCTGCTGTTCCTGACCGTCGTCGCCAGTGTCGTGCTGGCGGGCCTGTCCCACCTCACCGGCGCGCCGATCTTCCTCACGCTCGGCCTGCTGGCGACCGGCCTTGGCGGCGTCGCCATGCACCTGCGCAATCGCCACACCGTCCATCGCGCGACGGCCTTGCTCGACGAAACAGCCGCCCGCAGCCGCGCCGAAATCGAGACGCTGGCCGACCGCATGTGGGAGATGCAGGAGAGCGAGGAGCGTTTTCGCGGGCTGATCGATGCGCTAGGCGATCTCGTCGTCCACCGCGACCGCGACGGCCACATCGTCTATGCCAACAAGGTTTTCGCCGGCCTCGTCGGAACAGATCAGCGCGATCTTGCCGGCAGGACGCTGGCCGACCTCGGCATCGATGTCGGCATCGTTCCCGATGCGGCCTTTTCGGATCACGAATGCCTGAGTTCCACCGACGTCTCCATCCGCACGCCGAACGGCCCGCGCTGGTTCTCGTGGATCGAACTGTCAGTGCGCGACAAGGACTCAGGCGCGGTTTCGCACCGGGCGATTGCCCGCGACATCACCGCCCGCAAGCGCGCCGAATCCTCGCTGATCACCGCGCGCGAGCGCGCTGAATATGCCAGCCAGGCCAAGTCGCGCTTCCTCGCCACCGTCAGCCATGAAATCCGCACGCCGATGAACGGCATCATGGGCATGGCCAAGCTGCTGGCCGACACCAAACTCTCGCCCGAGCAGCGCACCTATGTCGCCGCCGTCTCGACCTCGGCCAGCGCGCTTTTGGCGCTGATCGAGGACCTGCTCGATTATTCCAAGATAGAGGCCGGCCGCTTTGACCCGGAGCCGCAACCGACATCTGTGCGCGAGATTGCCGACAACATCATCGAACTGATGGCGGCGAAGGCCTTCGCCAAGAACATCGGCCTCGGCTGTCACGTTGAACCCGACGTGCCGCAGATGATCATGGCCGATCCGGGAAGAGTGAGGCAGGTGCTGCTCAACCTCATCGGCAATGCGATCAAATTCACCGACACCGGCGGCGTGCTGGTCTCGGTCGCGCGGGCCCGCACCGAAACCAGCGACCGCATCTGCTTCACCGTCGCCGACACCGGCCCTGGCCTGCGCGAAGAGGATATGGAGCGCATCTTCGAGGAATTTGAACAGTCCGACGGCACCTCGACCCGCGCCCATGGCGGCGCCGGCCTCGGCCTTGCCATATCGAGGCGCCTGGTGACGGCCATGGGCGGCGCCATTTCGGTGTCGAGCCGGCTTGGCGAGGGATCTGAATTCGTCTTCGAGCTCCCGGCCACAGGGGCAACCGAAGCGCCGCAGAACCGGCAAAATATCCTCGCCGGCCGGCGCGCCGTGATCGTGTCGAACAATGCTGTGGAGGCCGATGCCATCGCCCGCACCATCCTCGCCCATGGCGGTGCCGTCGATGTCGCCGCGACCAGTTCCCAGGCGGCGCCTTTCGCCGAACATTGCGACGTGCTGTTCATCGATGCCGCCATGGAAGACAGCGACGGCAGGCTGCTCAAGCGCCTGCGCCAGAGCGGCTTTACCAATTGCGAGGCGATCACGCTGATCGCTCCGACCGACCGCGGCATGCTTGGCGAATTCCGCGCCAGCGGCTACACCACCTTCCTGGCAAGGCCGGTGCGCGGCGAAACACTGCTGCGCGTGTTGTTGACCAGCCATGCTCCTGCTTTACCCCTTCCCAAGAAGCCGGAAAAAAGTGGCGCGGCCTCGCTTCGTGCCGTCGGCGCGCGCCAGCAAGGCCTGTCGGTGCTGATCGCCGAGGACAATGACATCAACGCCATGCTGGCCCGCGCCACGCTTCTGAAGGCAGGGCATCGGGTGAAGGTTGTCGGCAACGGCAAGGCCGCGGTCGAGGCAATCACCGAAGCCGGGCTGAAACACCGTTTCGATGTTGTGCTGATGGATTTGCACATGCCGGTGATGGACGGGCTGGACGCGATTGCCGCCATCCGCCGCCACGAGGAAGAAATGGCCATGCCGCCGGTTCCGATCATGGTTCTTTCGGCCGACAGCCAGGAAAAGACCCGCCACACCGTGCTCGCCCACGGTGCCAGCGGCTTCGTCACCAAGCCGCTCGACCCCGAGGCGCTGGTCCATGCTGTCGAGGGCCAGGTGGCCGCCTGAGGCCACCTCGGCGTGCGTCTGTCATCACGTAAGGTAGCCGGTTGAGGGTTTTCGCCAGCCGACGAAGTATTGCCCGCAGCGCCGTATCACGGTACTGTCACAATCCTGTTGCACCTACACCGTATCCCCGTGCCAAGAGGGATGGCTCGAAGGAGAATCACTCGTGCATACAGTTATGCCGGAATGTGACACTCGGCCCAACGCAGGCGGCGCTTTGCTCGCCGCGCGTAACGCCGATGCCGTCGCAACAGGCGCTCCGCTGGGCCGGATCGGCAATCTCGAAGTGCGGCTTGCCCGCAACGAGGCCGAGATCGCTGCCGCGCAGGAAGTGCGCTACCGGGTATTTTATGACGAGCTTGGCGCCAGGAAAGACCTGTTCCAGGCGCAGGATCGGCGTGACGCCGACCGCTTCGACCCGCTCTGCGACCATCTGCTGGTGCTGGACACTTCGATCTCCGGCCCCGAGCACCGCCGCATCGTCGGCACCTATCGCCTGCTGCGGCAAGAGATCGCGGCGACCGCCGGCGGCTTCTATTCCGAAGGCGAATTCGAGCTGACCAAGCTCATCGCGCGCCATCCGGGCCAGCGCTTCCTCGAGCTCGGCCGCTCCTGTGTTCTTAAGGAATACCGCTCCAAGCGTACCATCGAGGCGCTGTGGCAAGGCATCTGGGCTTACATCAATCACTATGAAATCGGCGTGATGACCGGCTGCGCCTCATTCCACGGCACGGCGCCGGCGGCGCATGCCGAGGCGCTCACCTATCTTGCCCATCACTGCCGCACCAACTCGGCCTGGGATGTGCGGGCGGTCGCCGGACGCTATTGCTCGATGGATTTGATGCCGATCGAGGCGGTCAACGCCAAGGCGGCGATTGCGGCCATGCCGCCGCTGGTCAAGGGCTATCTGCGCGTCGGCGCCCGCATCGGCGACGGCTGCGTCATCGACCGCGAATTCTCGACCGTCGATGTGTTCGTGGTAATGCCGGTCAAGGAAATCGGCGCCCGCTACGTGAACTACTATGGCGGCGAAGCGCAGCGGTTTGCGGCGTAAGGCAGTAGGCAGTAGGCAGTAGGCAGTAGTGAAGGCTGCCGTGATTAATGCCTTCTCACTACTGACTATTCCCTACTCACTAATCCCCCTCCTTACGGAATATCCTCCGGACGCCTTCCCGGGCGGCTCTTGTAGGACGGAAACGTCCAGCCGAATTTGAGCGCACCGCCGCGCACCAGGAACGCCGCGACAAAACCAGCGAGATCAGAGGCAAGCGGCGGCAGTCCGGCAAGATCGCCAAGCGTATAAAGGCCGGCGCCCGCGAGCGCCGCGCTGACGTAGATTTCCGGCCTCAGCAGCACCGACGGCTCGCCGGCCAGCAGATCGCGCAGAATGCCGCCGAATGTGGCGGTCAGCACGCCCATGATGACGGCGACGACCGGGGAACCGGTGATCGCCAGCCCCTTGGCTGCGCCCATGACCGAGAAGGCCGCCAATCCGATCGCGTCGAGCCAGAGCAGCCATTTCCAGCGCGAGTCGAAGCGGTGGGCGATGAAGAAGACCAGCACCGCAACCGCCGCGCAGATCAGCACATAGCCGGAGTTGGCGACCCAGAAGACAGGCAGGTTGAGGATGACGTCGCGCAGCGTGCCCCCGCCGATCCCGGTGACGCTGGCCAGGAACAGGAAGCCGATAATGTCGAGCTGCTTGCGCGAAGCCGCAAGCGCCCCGGTGGCCGCGAACACGGCGACGCCGGCATAGTCGAGGAGGTCGATGGGTGTCAGGGACATGAGGTAGTAGGGATTGGGCAGTAGGGATTAGGAAATAGGGAAAGTATGAATAACACGAAGCCGCGCGATTGATATGCCTGCCTATTCCCTACTGCCTACTGCCTATTCCCTACTCACGCATCCCTCTCGGCCTCATCATTCACCGGACCCGGCTCGACCGGCGCTTCCGCGGCCGCGATCTTGGGGCCGCCCTTGGCGACGCCGACCATGGCTGGCCGCAGCACGCGCTCGCCGATCGAATAGCCCGGCTGCACGACCTGGACCACGGTGTTGGCGGGCACGTCGGGATTGGGCACCTCGAACATCGCCTGGTGGAAATTCGGGTCGAACTTCTCGCCTTCCGGCTCAAGCTTCTTGACCCCATGCCGTTCCAGCGTCGACAGCATGGCGCGCTCGGTGATCTCGACACCGTCGATCAGCGCCTTGAAGCCGGCGTCGCCGGCTGCCTTGGCCTCGGCCGGGATGGCGTCGAGGGCGCGGCGCAGATTGTCCGACACCGACAGCATGTCGCGGGCGAAATTGGCCACCGCATAGGCGCGCGCATCGTGCACGTCGCGGGCTGTGCGGCGACGCAGATTCTCCATTTCGGCCGCGACGCGCAGCGCGCGGTCCTTCAGCTCTTCATTTTCCTTCAGCAGCCGCACCAGCGCCTCATAGTCGCCGTCGATGCCGCCTTGCGTGCGCTCGGCCTCGGCCGTTTCGATATCCTCGGGCGCGCGTTCGTCTTTTGTCTGGTCGCTCATCGCCGTTTCCCGTCATTCGAATGGTTTGGATTTGCGCCCGATATCGAGGTTTGGCGGTCAAAAATCAAGGGGCAAGCGATGCCTGGAGCCATTCGGAGGACCTTGGCACGGATCGCGAAGTTCCTTCGAAATTAATTCAAATTTTACCGTGATTGGCGGCTTTGCTTGCCAATACCCCGCTATGGGGGAACCATTCCGTGGCCGGAGGAGTTTCGAAGCCAGCAAGGATTTTGGGACAATGACAGGCAACAACGGCAACAGGAGCGAAGAGCTCGCCGCCGATATCAGGCGCCAGTTCGGCTCTGAGGCAACGAAGCGCTTCCTGCGTAGCTTGCCGGCATTCCGCACCGAGGCCGACATTCCCGACCAATTTCGGGACCTGCTCGACCGTCTGGACGGCATAGAAGCCAGCGTGGCAGACGGCCAACGCCGGCAATAGCGACGCAATCGCGCGACAATTACGCGCAGTAATTTTGCGTGAGCTTTTCCTTGCGGCAACGGCAAGCCACGCCTATGCTTCCTGATGAACATGATTTCCCCCGAGACGGCCGCAAACAGCAAGCGCGCCTGGTTGAAGATTCTGGCGCGCTACAAGAAGCCCGACCGGCGGCGTAGCACCCTCGAACTCGCCATCACCCTCATTCCTTTCGTTACGCTCTGGGCGCTCTCTTCGGCCGCCTATTCCTACGGCCACTGGTGGGGCCTAGTCCTCATCCTTCCCGCCGCCGGCTTTCTGGTGCGGATCTTCATGATCCAGCACGATTGCGGCCACGGCTCCTTCTTCGCCAACCGCACCGCCGACGACTGGATCGGCCGTGCGCTGGGCGTGCTGACGCTGACGCCCTATGATTGCTGGCGGCGCGCCCATGCCGTGCACCATGCCAGCGCCGGCAACCTCGACGAGCGCGGCATGGGCGACATCCGCACGCTGACGGTTGCCGAGTACCGGCGCCTGTCATGGCGCGGGCGCCTGGCCTATCGTCTTTACCGCCATCCGCTGGTGATGTTCGGCCTCGGGCCGATCTGGCTGTTCATCTTCGAGCAGAGACTGCCGATCGGCATGATGCGCGGCGGCCTGACGCCCTGGGTATCGTCGATGACGACGAACCTCGCTATTGCGATTGCCGCAGCCCTGCTCATCTGGTGGATCGGCCCCGGCGCTTTCCTTGTCGTCCATCTGCCCATCGTTGTCCTCGCCGGTTCGGCCGGCATCTGGCTGTTCTACGTCCAGCACCAGTTCGAGGAGACGGAATGGGCGAAAGACGAAGAGTGGGAGTTCCAGCATGCCGCGCTGCACGGCTCGTCCTATTACGACCTGCCGCCGGTGCTGAACTGGTTCACCGGCAATATCGGCGTCCACCACGTCCACCATCTCTCGGCCAAGGTGCCGGGCTACCGGCTGCAGGAAGTGCTGCGCGATTATCCGGAACTGCGCGGCATCGGCCGCGTCACGCTGCTCGACAGCCTGCGCTGCGTCAAGCTGGCGCTATGGGACGAACAGCGCCGCAAGCTGATCTCGTTTCGCGAAGCGCGGGCCTTAGCCTAGAATAAACCGCCGCACCAAAGGCGCGGCGGCATCTTCCAAAAACCTGCTCAGGCGGCCTTGCGCTCGTCGCGCATCAGCGCCTTGCCGTCGCGGATCTCGGTGCCGAGCACCTTCAGGCACTCGCGCATGAAGGCGGCAAGGCCAGGCCAGCCCTTGGCAGACACCAGATTGCCGTCGACATGGGCGCCGGTCGGCGCGACATCGATGTAGATGCCTCCTGCCAGCGTCACTTCCGGCTCGCAATATTGCAGCGCCGCGACTTCCCGGCCGCGCACCACGCCGTCGACCGCGATCAGAATCTGCACACCATGGCAGATGGTGAAGATCGGCTTGCCGGTCTCGTGGAAATGCCTGACCAGTGCCTGCACCCTTTTGTCGATGCGGATATATTCGGGGCCGCGCCCGCCGGCGGCATAGACGGCATCATATTGCGCCGGATCGACCTCGGAAAACGTCTTGTTGAGGATGTAGTCGTGGCCGAGCTTTTCCGTATAGGTCTGGTGGCCCTCGAAATCGTGCAGCGAGGTCTTCAAGATGTCGCCGGCCTTCTTGTCGGGACAGACGACGTGAACCGTGTGGCCAACCGCATGCATGGCCTGTTCAAAGACGAAAATCTCATATTCCTCGCTGAACTCGCCAACGAGCATCAATATCTTCTTGCCTGCCATGCCGGTCTCCTCCCTTGCTGGCCTTTATTTCGGATCACGAAATAATGGCCCTATCCTAAGGGCAGGCTGGTGAAAGGAAAAGCCCAAATCGCACAATTGGTCTGACCAGATTGAGTTTTCTGGACGTAAGTTGGGCGACCCTTCAACGCATCCAGCGGGAAACGGCGAAGTTGGTCCGACCACCAAGCGGGAAATCAGGCAGCGGCCCTGATCATGTCAGCCGCCTTCTCGGCAATCATGATGGTCGGCGCATTGGTATTGCCGCCGATCAGCGTCGGCATCACCGAGGCATCGACGACACGCAGCCCCTGCAGCCCGCGCACCTTGAGCTCAGGATCGACGACGGCCATGGCATCGACACCCATCTTGCAGGTGCCGACCGGGTGATAGATCGTGTCGGCGCGGGCGCGGATGTGCGCCATCAACTCGGCATCGCTGGAAACGCCGGCGGTATAGATCTCCTTGTCGCGGTACTTCGCCAGTGCCGGCGCCTCCAATACGCCGCGCATCATCCTGACACCGTTGAGCAGCAGGGCACCGTCCCGTTCGTCGGATAAAAAGCGCGGATCTATGCGCGGCGGCGCCAGCGGGTCCGAGCTCGACAGCCCGACCTCGCCGCGCGAATGCGGTCTGAGCACGCAGACATGGCAGGAAAAGCCGTAGCCCAGATGCAGCTTGCGGCCATGATCGTCGACGATGGCGATGCAGAAATGCAGTTGCAGATCGGGCCTGTCGATCGCCGGATCGGATTTGAGGAAAGCACCGCCTTCCGCATAGGGCGTGGCGATCATGCCGATGCCGTTTCTGCGCCAGCGCAGCATATGCCTGAGCAGGGCGGGCAGACCGCGCAAACCGATGCCCATCAGATCCGTCTCGCGCGATTTCCAGGCCAGGATGAAATCGAGATGGTCCTGCAGGTTCTTGCCGACGCCGGGCAGTTCGTGGATGACCGGAATCCCGTGCATGGCAAGTTCGGCCGCCGGGCCGATGCCGGACAAAAGCAGGAGCTGCGGCGATCCGAAGGCGCCGCCGCAGACGATGACTTCGCGCCTGGCTTTCGCCACCGCTTCGCTGTTGCCCTTGCGATAGCGCACCCCGGTGGCGCGTTTGCTGTCGAGCACAATGCCGGTCGCATGCGCGGCGGTGATAACGGTCAGGTTCGGCCGGCTCATCGCCGGATGCAGATAGGCGGCGGCCGCCGAGCAGCGCTCGCCATTCCTGGCCCCGCCCCAAAACTGCGTGACCTGATAGAGCCCCGCCCCTTCCTGTTCCGGTCCATTGAAATCGTCGTTGCGGCGGATCTGGTTTTCGCCGCAGGCCTCGACAAAGGCTCGGGCGATCGGGCGCGGCTCCTGCTGTTCGCCGACCCTGAGCGGCCCGTCGCCGCCATGCAAGGCGTCCGCGCCGCGTTGATTGCCTTCGGCGCGGCGGAAATAGGGCAGAACCTCGTCCCACGACCAGCCCTGGCAGCCAAGGTCTGCCCATTCGTCGTAATCGCCGCGGTGCCCTCGCGTGTAAAGCATGGCGTTGATGGCGCTGGAGCCGCCAAGCGCCTTGCCGCGCGGCTGGTAACCTTTGCGGCCGCCGAGCCCTTGCTGCGGCACCGCCTGCAATCCCCAATTGTTGATCTTCGGCCGACCCGGCAGCAAAGCGATGATGCCTGCCGGCGCACGGATGAGCAGGTTCCTGCCCTCGCCACCGGCTTCGATCAGGCAGACGGTTTTCGACGCGTCTTCCGAAAGCCGTGCGGCAAGCGCGCAGCCGGCGGAGCCGCCGCCGGCGATGACATAGTCGAAATCCATGCCTTCCTCCCTGGCGTCCCGCGGATGTTTCCGTCGTGACAGCCAAGAGAAGGCTTGATTTCAGCCGATGTAAAGGCGGGTGGAATTGCCGCTGCGTCAGTTGTCCCGCAGCCGCCGCCAGGAGTATTTCGGCCCCTTCGGCTCCGACGCTTCGGTCGGCTGATAATACAGCCCCAGCCCGCCGACGCGGCCTTCTTCGAGCCGTTTCAGCAGCACCGGGTTGGAAATCTCGAACTCGTCGAAGCCGAGCCGCAGCATATGCGGCAACTGGTCGACAAGAACCTGCCCGGTGGCACGGACCGCGCCCTCGAAATGGTAGCGGCTGCGCAGCAGCTCGCCCTTGGAAAACGAGCGGCCATCGTTGAAGGCCGGGAAGGCCAGCGCCACCAGCGACAGCTGGTCGAGCAGATCGGCGATCTTTTCCAGCTGGTCGCCGGGCTGCAACGCAACGCCAAGGCGCTCCTTGGCCGAGCGGCGCACCTCTGGATCGAGGCCGAGAAACGCCTGCAGCGGCAGGATGAAGCGGCCATTGCCCGCCAGCGCGTCTGCGCTTTCGGCATGGCTCCACTCGTCCTCGCGAAAACCCGTCGGGGTCCAGAGCCGGGTCTCCGGTGTCGTCTGTTCAGTCATCGAGAATTCCTAAAACCCCAAAAAATCGAAAGTTCGCCGAAAGCCAGTCCAAACGAAATCGGCGGCCTCCGCGTGGAAGCCGCCGTTTGCAGGCCAGCCTCACCTGAATATCACCATAGCTTAAAGGGATGCGTCGGTCAGCGACTTCTCCAACCCGGAGAGGTGAATGCCGCACTCGGTCTTGGCATGACCGGCCCAGCGGCCGCTGCGCGCATCCTCGCCCGGCTGCACCGGCTGCGTGCACGGGAAGCAGCCGATCGACAGATAGCCGTAGGCAACCAGCGGGTTCTCGCGCAGCGCATGCGCCCGCATGTAGTCGGCCTGGTCGGATGTCGTCCAATGCGCCAGCGGGTTGATACGCACGCGCGGGCCGACTGCCTCGAACACCGGCAGTGCAGCCCGCGTCGAGGCCTGGAAGCGCTTGCGCCCGGTGAACCAGGCGCGGAAGGGCGCGACGCCGCGCGCCAGCGGCTCGACCTTGCGCACTTCGCAGCAGGCGTCGGTGTTGGTCTTGTGCAGATCGCCGGTCGGATCGATCCGTTCGAGCGCTGCTTCCTCGGGCTTGATCACCCTGATGTTGGTCAGCCCGAAATCGGCGGCGAGCGCGTCGCGATAACCGAGCGTCTCCTCGAAATGCTTGCCGGTGTCGAGGAAGATGACCGGCAGCGTGCGGTCGACCTCGGCGATCATGTGCAACAGCACCGCCGAATCCGCGCCGAAGGACGACACTGCCGCGATTTCGTCGTGAAACAGCTCGCGGGCCGCGCGTTCGATGATCTCAAGCGGCTTCAGATGTCCGTACAGCGCATCGAAGCCCGCCGCTTTCGCGGCGATGCTGTCATCGACATCGACTATACGGTCAAGCGGCCTTGGTTTCGCCAGCATAGAGCGCCTCCTTGAACGGCGCGGGACCGACACGGCGGTAGGCGTCGATGAATCTTTCACTGGGACTGAGCCGAAGGCCGAGATAGGTGTCGACGATCTGCTCGATGGCATCGGTGATCTCTTCCGAGGAGAAGCCACGGCCGATAATCTCGCCGACCGAGGTGTTCTCGTCGGCCGAGCCGCCGAGCGTCACCTGGTAGAGCTCGGAGCCTTTCTTCTCGACGCCGAGGATGCCGATATGGCCGACATGGTGGTGGCCGCAGGCATTGATGCAGCCGGAAATCTTCAGCTTCAATTCGCCGATCTCGCGCTGCCGCTCGAGCGAGGCGAAGCGAAGCGAAATCTCCTGCGCGATCGGGATCGAACGCGCTGTCGCCAGCGCGCAATAGTCGAGGCCGGGGCAGGAAATGATGTCGCTGATCAGGTTGGAATTGGCTGTCGCCAGCCCGATGTCGACCAGCGCGTCATAGACGGCCTTGAGATCAGCGCGCGCAACATGCGGCAGGATAAGGTTTTGCTCATGGCTGACGCGCAGCTCGTCGAAAGCGTATTTCTCGGCGATGTCGGCGACCGCCTCCATCTGGCTGTCGGTGGCGTCGCCCGGCACCTCGCCAATGCCCTTGAGCGAAATCGTCACCGCCGCATAGTCGGGATGGCGATGCGTCACGACATTCTGGTCGAGCCAGTCCGAGAAGCTCTTGGAATCGAGCCGCGCCAGCTTGATCGACGCGTCGCCTTCCGGCCGATCCACCAGCTGAGGCGGCGCGAAATAGGCGTCGATGGCGCGGATGTCGGCGTCCGGCAGCTTCAGCTCGGCGTCCTTCAATTCCTGCCACTCGGCCTCGACCTGGCGGGTGATTTCCTCGACGCCGCTCTCATGCACCAGGATCTTGATGCGCGCCTTGTACTTGTTGTCACGGCGGCCATAGAGGTTGTAAACGCGCAGGATCGCCGTGCAGTAGGACAGAAGGTCGGCCTCCGGCAGGAAATCGCGGATCTTCTTGGCCACCATCGGCGTACGGCCCTGGCCACCGCCGACATAGACGGCAAAGCCGAGCTCGCCGGCAGCGTTCTTCTTCAGATGCAGGCCGATGTCATGCGTCTGGATGGCGGCGCGGTCGCGCTCGGCCCCCGTCACCGCGATCTTGAACTTGCGCGGCAGGAACGAGAATTCGGGATGCACTGACGACCACTGCCGCAGGATCTCGGCATAGGGGCGCGGATCGGCAACTTCGTCGGCGGCGGCGCCGGCAAAGTGGTCGGCGGTGACGTTGCGGATGCAATTGCCGCTGGTCTGGATGGCGTGCATCTCGACGCTGGCGAGATCGGCCAGGATCGCCGGAATATCCGACAGCGCCGGCCAGTTGAACTGGATGTTCTGGCGCGTGGTGAAATGGCCGTAGCCCTTGTCGTATTTGCGGGCAATGTGGCCGAGCATGCGCAGCTGCTTGCCGTTCAGCGTGCCATAAGGCACCGCAATACGCAGCATATAGGCGTGCAGCTGCAGATAGACGCCGTTCATCAGCCTGAGGGGCCGGAACTGCTCCTCGGTGATTTCGCCGGACAGCCGGCGCTCGACCTGGTCGCTGAACTCGGCGACACGAGCCTGGACAAAATCGTGATCGAACTCATCGTAACGGTACATGCTTCGTCTTTCAGGGCGCGTCCGCCCGTTTCACTCAAAATCCTGGCTACGCCGCCCGCTCGGCCTGCTTGCCCAGATCGTTGCGGATGGTCGGGCCGGCGGCGCGGATCTTTTCGCGCAACCGCACCGGCTCGACGACGCCATTGACGACCTCAGCGTCGATCAAGTTAACGTCGACCACTTCATTGTCGGCATAGCCCTTGGCGCCGATCGCTTCCAGCCGATCCTCGGCCGCCTTGTCATGGGCGAGATCGGCGTGGTCCACCGTCTCGGCCCAGCCGCCATCGGCGTACCAGACGGCGATGCCGTCGGTGAGACGGTTGGCGGTCAGTATCTTCATTGTTCGACCTCTGCGGCAGCCGCGTTGGCGGCGCCCTCATGACTATGTGCCGCGAGCGGCTCGGAACGTTCAAAGTTGGCGCCGGCAACCGCATCGCCGATGATGGTCATCACAGGACCGGTCAGATCGGCGCGCGCCTCAAGCGACGGCAAATCGGCCAGCGTGCCGTGGAAACGGCGGCGATTTTGCAGGCTGGCATTCTCGACCACGGCCACCGCCGTGTCCGGCGACAGGCCAGCCTCGATCAGCCTTCCCGCAACCTCTGCCGCGACCGAGCGGCCCATATAGACGGCGACGGTGGCGCCGGAGATGGCGAGCTTGGCCCAATCGGGCAGCGAATTGCCCTTGAGATCATGGCCGGTGGTGAACACCATCGACGACGAGACGCCGCGCAGCGTCAGCGGCAGTTCGAAATCGGCGGCAGCGGCGAAAGCAGCGGTGACGCCGGGAACGACGTCATAGGCGATGCCGGCATCGCGCAGTGCCGCCATCTCCTCGCCGGCGCGGCCGAACACCAGCGGGTCGCCCGACTTCAGCCGCACGACACGCTTGCCCTGCCCGCCAAGCTCGACCAGCAGCGCATTGATCTCGGCCTGGCTCTTGGTGTGGCAGCCCTTGCGTTTTCCCACCGGCAGCCGCTCGGCGTCGCGACGGCCCATGGCGACGATCGCCTCCGGCACCAGCGCGTCATAGACAATGACATCGGCTTCCATCAAAAGCCGATGCGCGCGCAGCGTCAAAAGATCCTCAGCGCCGGGGCCGGCGCCGACCAGGGCGATATGGCCCGAAGCCGGAGCCTTCGACAGCAACAGGTCGACGGCGGCGTCATGCGCCTGCGAAAGCTCGCCGGCCTCGACGGCACGGGCCGGCGCGCCCTGGAAAAAACTCCCCCAGAACTGGCGGCGGGCATTGCCTTTCGGCAGCAGCTTTTCGGCTGCACCGCGAAACGAAGCGGCAAGCGTTGCCAGCGGCCCGAGCGACGGCGCCAGCATGCGGTCGATGCGGCTGCGCAGCATCTGCGCCAGCACGGGCCCAGCACCCTCGGTGCCGATGGCGATGGCGACCGGTGCACGGTTGACCAGCGCCGGGGTGAAGAAATCACAGAGCTCCGGCCGGTCGACGGCATTGACCGGAATGCCAAGGCGGCGTGCGTCCTCGGCCACGCGGCGATCGAGCGCCTCGTCACCGCTGGCGGCAAACACCATGACCGCGCCTTCGAGATGCGCGGCATCGTAGGGGGCAGCAATATGGGTGGCGCCGGTCGCGGCGATGAAGCTCAACAGTTCGGCGTCGGCAGCATCAGCGACGATGCGCAGCGTCGCGCTCGACTGATCGAGCAGCCGCGCCTTGGCCAAAGCCTCGCCGCCGCCGCCGACGATGGCCACGGCTTCGCCTTCGACCCGCAGGAAGACGGGGAAAGCGTTGAGCTTGGGATTGGCCTGCGGCATGACGAACAGATTCCGGAACAAGGTGGCAGTTTTACGCGCGGGCGTGAAAAAGCTGAAGGAACCCACTCGCGCATCGCCTGACGGGAGGCAATCGGTTTTTCGCAAGCCAGAAGGCCAAGAGAAAAATATTCCATATCCGCACATCGAGCGGATTCAAGCCGCTGCCGCAGGCCTTGTTCTGCGGCTCTTTTATCCCTGAGTTGTCCGAGCCGCAAAATTGTTTTTTCTAAATTCTACCAATTTAGTAGATTAAAGCCGTCGGTGGTACAGCCCTTCGCTGAGGCCGTTGAGTTGCCGCAGACAGGGGCAGGTGCTGGCCCCCCGTCGAACAGTGGAACGTTCCCGCTCCGCCGTGCGTTCTGACCCTGCCGAAGCAGACAATCGTCGGCTGGATTTGAAACCTTCAAGCAGGAGCGCGCAATGAACAAGATCAACCTGAAACACGGCCTTCTGGTCATGGTGGCCGATGGCGAGAAAGCGCTGTTCCTCAAGAATGAGGGCGACAATCTCTACCCGAACCTGCAGCTCTTCCAGGAGATGAACCAGGACAATCCGGCGACGCGCGAGCAAGGCAGCGATAGCCCCGGCCGCTACAATGACGGCGCATCCGGCAACCGCAGCACGGGCGAGGATACCGACTGGCACCGGCAGGGCAAGGAACGCTTCGCCGAGGAGATCGCCGACCGACTTTACAAGTTCGCCCATAACGGCATCTTCGACAACATCGTGCTGATTGCGCCACCACTGGTGCTCGGCACGATGCGCAAGAAATTGCACAAGGAAGTCACCGACAAGGTGCAGGCCGAGATACCAAAGACATTGACCAACCATGCCGTGATCGACATCGAGGCCATGCTGCAAGCGGCCTGACACCCAGCCGGGTTGCCCATCCGACATCCGCTATCAGGCGCGCGCAGCGGTTCTGCTGCGCGCGCCCTTGGTTTTTCAGCACCTCTGGCCAGCAATTTCCGGCTTGCGGGTTGCATCGCCGGCGCACCCTCCACCATATTGGAAAAGGCGGCGGCTTCGGGCGGCGCACACCCGACATCACGGTTCTTGAAAGGCGCTCCATAGACAATGCCGCATGACACGCCCCTTATCGCCACCATCGTCGCCGGTCTGGGGCTGGCATTCATCTTCGGGGCGCTCGCCAACCGTTTTCGCATCCCGCCGCTGGTCGGCTATCTCGTCGCCGGCGTGCTGGTCGGGCCGAACACGCCAGGCTTCGTCGCCGATGCGGGCCTTGCCAATGAGCTGGCCGAAATCGGCGTCATCCTGCTCATGTTCGGCGTCGGCCTGCATTTCTCGCTGAAGGACCTGCTGTCGGTCCGCGCCATCGCCGTGCCCGGCGCCATCGTCCAGATCGGCTTTGCCACAGCGCTCGGAGCCGGCCTTGCCTGGATGCTCGGCTGGTCGATGGGCGCCGGCCTGGTCTTCGGCCTGGCGCTCTCCGTCGCGTCCACCGTGGTGCTGTTGCGCGCGCTTCAGGAGCGGCGGCTGATCGAGACCGAGCGCGGCCGCATCGCCGTCGGCTGGCTGATCGTCGAGGATCTGGCCATGGTGCTGGCGCTGGTGCTGCTGCCCGCGCTTGCCGGCGTGCTCGGCGGCCAGCCGCAGGTCGATGATCATGCGAGCCTTTTGTCGCTGCCGACGAGCTACGGCATCTGGGGTGTCGTCGGCCTCACGCTGGCCAAGGTCGTCGCCTTCGTCGTCGTCATGCTGGTTGTCGGCCGCCGGGTCATTCCGTGGATCCTGCACTATGTCGCCCATACCGGCTCGCGCGAGCTGTTCCGGCTGGCGGTGCTGGCGATCGCGCTTGGCGTCGCTTTCGGCGCGGCCAAGCTGTTCGGTGTTTCGCTGGCGCTCGGCGCCTTCTTCGCCGGCATGATCATGAGCGAATCCGAGCTCAGCCACCGCGCGGCGGAAGAATCGCTGCCGCTGCGCGACGCCTTCTCGGTGCTGTTCTTCGTGTCGGTCGGCATGCTGTTCGACCCGTTCAGCCTGATGAGCAATGGCTGGCCGATCCTGGCGACGCTGGCCATCATCGTCATCGGCAAGTCGCTGGCCGCCTTCGTCATCGTCATCGCCTTCCGCTATCCGCTGGCGACCGCCTTGATGATCTCGGCCAGCCTCGCCCAGATCGGCGAATTCTCCTTCATCCTGGCCGAACTCGGCGTCGGGCTGAAACTGTTGCCCGAACAGGGCCGCGACCTGATCCTGGCCGGCGCCATCTTGTCGATTCTCGTCAATCCGTTGATGTTTTTGGCCCTCGACTGGATGAAGCCATGGCTGGACGCGCGCAGCGCCAAGGCAGCGCCAGCGGAAGAGGCAAAACCGGTCGACCCGGCGACACAGCCGGGACAAGTTGCCTCGGTGGCCGCCGCGGCCAGAGAGGATGGCCCGCCACCGCACACGACGCTTTCCGGCCACACCATCCTGATCGGCTACGGCCGCGTCGGCAGCCTGGTGGGTGCCGCGCTGAAAGCGGCATCGCTGCCCTTCCTGGTCATCGAGGACGCGGACAAGACACTGGCGAGGCTGAGAGACGACGGCGTCGAAACCGTCTCCGGCAATGCCGCCAATGCCGGCGTATTTGCCGCCGCCAATCCGCAGGGCGCCAAACGATTGATCCTTGCCATCCCCAACGCCTTTGAGGCCGGGCAGATCGTGCTCAGGGCACGCGCCGCCAATCCCGGCATCAACGTCATCGCACGTGCCCATTCCGACGCCGAGGTCGAGCATCTCAAGGGGCTCGGCGCCGACACCGTTATTATGGGCGAACGCGAGATAGCCCGCGGCATTGTGGAAGAGGTGATGGGGCAAAGGCCAATGCCACGACCCGAAGCCGTTGAACCCTCTCCGGCCTGAGGCTGCTTAACCGAGCCGATACTGCAGAGCGCCGCTGTAGGCGCAGGCGCTTTGATCACGCCACGAAGGCAGGGCCGCCATTCTGCGCGACGCTCGCGAGATATTTTGCCGGCGGCTTGCCTAGCGCCTTCTTGAACATGGTGATGAAAGCCGTCACCGATTCATAGCCGAGATCGCCCGAGACCCGCTGCACGCTGGCACCCGAGGCCAGCTCGCGTATGGCGACGATCAAGTGCAATTGCTGGCGCCAGCGGCCGAAGCTCAAGCCGGTCTCCTTCACCACCAGACGGGCAAGACTGCTCTCCGAGAGCGCGAGGCGATTGGCCCACTCCGCCAGCGTGCTGCGGTCGGCTGGGTCCTCAGCCAGTGCCTCGGCGATCCGCCGCAGGCGCGGCTCGGCGGAGATCGGCAGATGCAGCTGCCGGACCGGCATATCAGGCAGTTCGGCAAGCAGGACGCTTCCCAGGAAGGCGCACCGTGCATCGTCCGGCGCGCAGTCTGACAGCTCGATGATCAGTTCGCGCAGCAGCGGCGAGATCGACAGCGTGCAGCAGCGGTCCGGCAGGTCGGCAGCGCCCGGCTCGACATAGACGAAGAAAATCCGCGCATTGGCGGTGGCGATGTTGCTGTGTTCCATACCGCCGGGAATCCACACCCCGCAATGCGGTGGCACCATCCACAGGCCGCTTGGGACGCGGCATGTGACGCCACCGCCGAGCGCGAAGACGAGCTGTCCCTTGCGATGCCAATGGGCGGCGACTTCCGCTTTGGTTTCGGTGACGTCGACGCGCACCGCAATCGCCGGCGCGAGCACATCATCGACATCGAAATTAACCCAGGGGTAGCGAAGAGGCTGTCTCACGATTGACGACTTTTAGCGACTATTCGTCATGATAGCTAAATTCTTTAGTCGGGGAAGTCGATAGGTTGGTTGTGGCTAGCGTCCACAAACCAGCAGGAAAGTTCCCATGCGCGCCCTCGTCATGTCTCCCGACAGCACCACCGGGCTCAGGCTCACCGAGGTCGAGGACCCTCGGCCCCTCGCCAACGAAGCGCTTGTCTCGGTCCATGCGACCTCGTTGAACCGCGGCGAATTGCGTCTGCTCGCTATACGCTCGGAGGGCTGGATACCTGGTCAGGACGTCGTCGGCATTGTCGAACAGGCAGCTGCCGATGGCTCCGGGCCAGCCGTGGGCGCCCGGGTTGTGGCTTTGGTCGACGAGGCGGGCTGGGCCGAACATGTCGGCGTTCCAACCGACCGTCTCGCCGTCATCCCGGACAAGGTCAGCTTCGTTTCCGCCGCCACGCTTCCGGTCGCCGGCACGACGGCGCTGAGAGTCTTGCGCCATGGCGGCGACCTCGCGGGGCAGCAGGTGCTGATCACCGGCGCCAGCGGTGCGGTCGGCCGTTTTCAGATCCAGATCGCCCGCGAGCAAGGCGCCGCCGTGACGGCAATAGCCGCCGCCCGGCACGCCGAGGATCTTCGCGGCCTTGGAGCTCAGGAGGTGGTCGAGTCGATCGAATTGGCCAAGGGGCCGTTCTCGCTGATCGCCGAGTCCGTCGGGGGCCAAAGCCTCGCTTATGCCATCGAACGCGTCGCGCCGGGCGGCACCATCGTCATGTTCGGCTCGAGCAGCGGCGAACTGACGCCGGTCGGTTTCAGACAGTTCGTTCCCGGCCACGAGGGCGCGCGGCTCCAGACCTTCGCCTACTACACGTCCGGTCCAGCCATTGGCGCCGATATCGCCTCGCTGCTCGCTCTGTTCGCAGCTGGCCGGCTGGAAACCCGCGTATCCCTGACCCTGCCTTGGACAGACATAGCGCAAGCGCTGGACGCCCTGCGACAGCGCAGCTTCAGCGGCAAGGCCGTTCTCACCGTAGTCTGAAGTCAGCGCTCAAACGTGTTGGCCGCCATTGATGTGGATTTCCGAGCCCGTCACATAGGACGCCTGCTGCGAGCACAGGAAGTAGATGATATCGGCGACTTCCGACGTGGCGCCGAGGCGCCGCAGCGGGATCGTCTCGACGATCTTGTCGGTGCCCGGCGACAGGATCGCGGTGTCGATCTCGCCCGGCGCAATCGCGTTGACGCGAATGCCGTGCGGGCCGAAATCATGCGCCATTTCGCGCGTCAGCGAGCCAAGTGCTGCCTTCGAGGTCGCATAGGCGGTGCCGGCGAAAGGATGCACGCGGGTGCCGGCGATCGAGGTGACGTTGACGATCGAACCCTTGGCCGCCGCCAACTCCTTGAAGAGGCCGCGCGCGAGCATGATCGGCGCGAAAAAATTGACCTGGAACACGTCGCGCCAGACATGCATCGGCGTGTCGATCGAGTTCATCCGGCTGTTGCCGTCTTTCAGCTTGGGCGAGATGCCGGCATTGTTGACCAGCGCGTGCAGCTGCCCGCCATGCGCCTCCAACCGGTGACGTATCTCCGAAACGGCGATGCCGACATCCTCCTGGTCGGCGAGGTCGACCTTGATGTGGTCTTCCGGCCCGGCCGGCCACGGGCAGTCCTCGGCGAACGCCTGCCTGGAGCAGGTAATGACCCGCCAGCCCTCGCGCGAAAAGCGTTTGACCGTGGCATGGCCGATGCCGCGGCTGGCGCCGGTCAGCACGATGGTTTTTCTGGTGTCGGTCTCGGCCATGTAGCAGTCTCCGGCGCGTGATCTAACCGAATATGGTTACAATGGCGAGGGGCCGCCAGGAGATCGCAAGGGTGTCCGTATCGCCCGTTCAATAGCAGGTCGGGCACTCGTAGCGCAGGTTGAGGTTCGAGACGAACATAAGTACCGCCAGAACCCAAAGAACGCCGAGGAATACAAGGCGCGATCTCCGGAAGAAGCGCCCGGAGAGCCACGCCAGGCCGTAAGGGATAAGGAGACAGGTAATGAAGGCGCCTGTCATCCCGCCCAGTCTCTCATCGAGGATGTACGCCGGCTCGGATCTGAGATTAGGCGCCTGACGAAAAAGGATGGCGCTGGCCGACATGGCAATCAGCAGCGACCATTGCTCAAAGTCTAGACGGTTGAACCTACGAACGGGTTCCATTGCCCTGTCGCCCGATATCAGTCGATCACTTGATCAAACCGCCGTCGGGTTTTGTCAATGCCGATATGTCGGAGCCGATTTGTCGGACGATCTAGAAGCACGTTGTTGCTCAGCCGCCGCCGAGAATGTCCAGGATCGACGTCTTGCGCTTCTTGGTCGGGCCGCCGACGCTGCCTGGCGGCACCGGGTGCTTGATCGAGGCCGTGGTGCCGCCATCGCCCGGCATGTCGAAGCCGTCGGCATCGACGGTTTCGGCCGGGCGGGCAGCGCGGGCCGGCGGCGTAGGTGCCTGGGCGGTCGCGGGAGCCGCCGGGGCAGCAGCTGGAGCTGATTGGCCGACCGATGCCGATGGGACCGGCGCTGCTTGATTGTTGCCGGCGGACGGTATGTCGTCGGGGACAATGGTATCGGGCGGCGTTGATTTCCAGGTGCCGGGCAACGGCCTGACCGGCACGCCTTCATGCGCGGCAACCATGAACTCGTGCCAGGCCTGCGCCGGCAGCGCGCCGCCGGTGACCTTCTTCATCGGCGTGCCGTCATCATTGCCGAACCACACGCCGGTGGTGAGATTGGCGGTGTAGCCGACGAACCAAGCGTCGCGCGAATTCTGGCTGGTGCCGGTCTTGCCGGCCGAGGGCCAGGCGAAGGCCGCTTTCTTGGCGGTACCGATCTCGACCGTGCCGGTCATCATCGAATTCATCATGCCGACAATGTCCTGCTTGACGACGCGCGGCGCGCTGCCGCCATTGTCGTCATAGAGCACCTTGCCTTCCGTCGTGGTGATGCGGCGGATGAAATGGATGTCGGGCTTGTAGCCGCCATTGGCGAATGGCACGTAGGCCGATGTCAGCTCCAGCGGCGTGACTTCCGAGGTGCCAAGCGCGATCGAGGTGTTGGCCGTCAGCTCGGACTGGATGCCCATGCGGTGCGCCGCCTCGACCACCGCATCGGGGCCGACCTCCATGGTCAGTTGTGCGGCGACCGAATTCAGCGACTTCGCCAAAGCGGTCGCCAGCGTCACCTTGCCAAAATACTTGCCGCCGTAATTGTCCGGCGTCCATTTGCCGATCTTGATCGGCGCGTCATTGCGCACACTGTCGGGCGTGCGGCCGGCCTCGAGCGCGGCCATATAGACGAACGGCTTGAACGCTGAACCCGGCTGGCGGCGCGCCTCGGAGGCGCGGTCGAACTGGCTGGTCGAATAGTCGTAGCCGCCGACCATGGCGCGCACGGCGCCCGAATTGTCGATCGACACCAGCACGCCCTGGCTGACATTGAGTTTTTTGCCACTCTCGTCGATCAGCCGGCGGATCGACTGCTCGGCAAGCTTCTGCAGGTTGAGGTCGACCGTGGTGTCGACAACGATATCGCTGCGCACGTCGCCGATCAGGTCGGGCAGTTCTTCCATGATGGTGTCGGCGACATAGTTTTCCGAACCGGTCCAGTATGACGGCGCGCGCGTCGCCGGCGCACTCATCGCGGACGCCAGTTCCTTGGCGCTGATCTTGCCTTCGTCACGCATGGCGGCCAGCACCAGCTGCGAGCGCTCTTCCGCCGCCTTCGGGTCGCGTGCCGGCGACAGCCGCGACGGCGCCTTGAGCAGGCCAGCGAGAAGGGCCGCCTCGGAAAGCGTGACATCGCGCGCGCTCTTGCCGAAATAGCGGCGCGAGGCCGCCTCCACGCCATAAGCGCCGGAGCCGAAGTAGACCCGGTTGAGGTACATTTCGAGGATCTGGTCCTTGGTGTGCTTGTGCTCCAGCCAAAGCGAAAGCAGCACTTCCTGCACCTTGCGCTCCAGCGTGCGGTCGGGCTTCAGGAACAGGTTCTTGGCCAGCTGCTGGGTCAGCGTCGAACCGCCTTGCGAGAAGTGCCCGCCCAGCACATTGGTCACCATGGCGCGCGACAGGCCGATCGGGTCGATGCCGAAATGCGAATAGAAGCGGCGGTCCTCGATGGCGATGACGGCTTCGGGAATGTAGGGCGACATTTCGTGCAGGCCGACCGCCTCACCGCCGCTCATGCCTCTGTTGGCAAGCAACTGCCCGTCGACCGAAACGATCTTGATGTTGGGGGCGCGGTCGGGGATCGACCAGGTGGTGGCCGCCGGCATCTTGGCACCGTAATAGACGACAATGCCGGCCACCGCGATGCCGCCCCAGATGCAGAGCACGAAGCACCAGTAGAGCATCCGGGCCATCACGCCGAACAGGCCGCGCCGCGGTTTGCCGCGCCTGCCGCGCGATGATTTTCCCTTGGCCGGTTTGCGTCCCGCGGAGGATTTGCGATTGCCCGGCACGACGCGATCCTCCTCGTTCACCGAAAACCCGTCCTGGGATTTCGCTGGCCGCGATCCCTCGAAGCTGGGTTCGATGCGACTATCTCTGCGGTTCGCCATGCGTTGCGCTGTCTTCCCGGTGCCAATGGCGCTCGGGTTGAAGGGTAGATGCGGCGGTTTAAGGGCGCGTTAAGTCGGAAAAATTCAAGGCGATTGATAATCAAATGCCTGGGGTCCGGCAGTGATCGCGCTGTTCGAGCCGCTGATTTTGGCGCTGGCAAGCAGTCGCGCCCGCCGCGAAGGAACAATCCTCGCGTGGCATTTTGTCCGGGCGCCAAGGCCCGAGCCATTCTCAGCCGGGACCAGGCAGTCGCGGACATGTTCCGCGTTGGGGCGCGATCGCAAATGGTCGCAGCTTCGCGTTCGACCGCGCCCCAAATCACCCGTCACCAGGTAATCACCTGGTGGACATGCGTCAGCCGATCGCCGCACGAACCGAGAGCGCTGCCCTGGACGATTGCATAACCTCGCCGACATGGCAGTAGCAGACGATCTCGTGCAGTTGGTGGTCGGTCAACTCGAAGAAGCGCTTGGCTTCGCCATAGCTGTCGTCTTTCAGACCTTCGTCGTGCAATATGGGGTCCGTGAAGGCAACCGCTATCGGCGAGCCATCGCCTCGCATGACATCGCGCTCCGGCGGGGCACGGTATTCAGTCCCGGCGAGCGCGGTCAGGAGCCGGCTGGGCTCACGTTCAAGAAGCTCGGCCCAACGTACGAGACGTTGGGTTCGGCTCATTACCGGCTGTGTGTTGACCTCGGCCACTGCATGCAGTTGGTCCAGTGTTTGGTGTTTCATGGCAACCTCCTAGTAATAGGTTGGTTGACCCCAAACGCCCTATATCGACATCATAGCGCCGAAGCGTCGATCCGTCATTCGAATTCCATGTCGGGGCAATCGCGGGAGACCTCGCCAATGCCTTTTTACATGCAGCCAGCCGGCGCCCCGCCGCCGTCGACGGCAGGCTCAATTCTGCTGGATCGAAATACCCTTGTCGTCGATCTTCAGCTCGACGCCCTTGGGCTTGGTCTGCTCGTGATAGACATAGATGCCGAGCGCGATGACGACCACGACGAGCGCGCCGATGATGAGATAGAGCGTATTCTGTTTCATGGCGCGCTCCTGTTGGTGCAAAAAACTTCGAGCGTCACGCCCGCTTGAGCACCTTGACCAGCACCAGCAGGATGACGGCGCCGATGGTGGCGTTGATGATGGCAGCCAGAATGCCACCGCCAATGGCAAAGCCCAGCCTTGGGAACAGCCAGCCGGCGATCAAAGCGCCGATAATGCCGACGATGATGTTGCCGAGCAGACCGAAGCCGAAGCCCGAGACGATGAGACCGGCGAGCCAGCCGGCGATGGCGCCGATGATCAGGAAGATGAGAAGGCTTTCAATGCCCATAGCGAGTCCCTCCAGGAAGAGAGGCGGCGACGGAGCGGAAGGCCCCGAATCGGCCTCGTTATCAACGACTTCAGGCTATGCTAAAGCGCGCGACGCTGCCAGCGGTGCTACTGGTCGTCGTCATCGTCGCTGGAGGCAGGCCGCCAGCTGGTCGGCTGGACCTTCTTCTGGGTATCGCTGTCGGTGTAGACCCACCAGGCGCCGTCGCGAAACTGCCCCACGGATTCGCTGACGACGCCGTCGCCGCCTTTCCAGAGCACCGTGACCTTGGACCCGTCGGTCGGGGCGGTTGCTATCGGCTTTCGGTCTGCCATGTGATCCCTCTTTGCGCAGAACAAGCATCTGCAGCCGACAGAACGCCGCCGCCCGCATCCGGTTCCAGACCGGCCGAGATACCCGAACCGTCAACTGTGGGCGAAGATGTCTTCCTCGCCCCAGCCCATCAGATCGAGTTTGGCGCGCGTCGGCAGGAAGTGGAAGCAGGCGTCGGCTTCCTTGCTCCGCCCGTCCCGCGCCAGCCGTCCGGCCAGCACCTCGCGCAGCCGGTGCAGATAGAGCACGTCGGAGGCGGCATATTCGAGCTGTTCGGGCGACAAGGTCTCGGCCGCCCAGTCCGACGATTGCTGCACCTTCGACAGGCCGACGCCGAGCAGCTCGAAGCAGATGTCCTTCAGCCCGTGCCGGTCTGTATAGGTACGGGTCAGCCGCGAGGCGATCTTGGTGCAGAACACCGGCTCGGGCATGACGCCGAAGGCATTGTAGAGCACGGCGAGGTCGAAACGGCCGTAGTGGAACAGTTTGGTGATGCCGCGGTTGCGCAGCAGGCTGACCAGGTTCGGCGCCTTCTTCTGGCCGGGCGCGATCTGGATCACGTCGGCGGAGCCGTCGCCCGGCGAGATCTGCACCACGCAGAGCCGGTCGCGATGCGGGTTCAACCCCAGCGTCTCGGTGTCGATAGCGACAGCATCGACATTGTAGTGGGACAGGTCAGGCAGATCGTTTTTATGGAAGCGGATGTCGCTCATCTTTTTCTCCGGATCGCGGTTTACGGCCGTCCTCGCCGCGATCCGCTGAAAAATCAACCAGAAACTGGTTTTCCGCCCTTAGCGCGTCAGTGCATCGAGAATACGAGCCCAGGAGCGCTGGCCCTTGTGGAAGGAGGTCAGCTCATATTTCTCGTTGGGCGAATGGATGCGGTCGTCATCGAGGCCGAACCCGACCAGCAGCGATTCCATGCCGAGATAGGTCTGGAAGTCGCCGACCACGGGTATCGAGCCGCCGCTCCCCGTCGTCACCGCGGGCTTCGGCCATTCGTCGGACAGCGCATTCTTGGCCTTGGCCAGGAATGGCGAGTCGTAGGAAAGCTGAATTGCCGGCCCGCTGCCATGTGGGTGGAATTCGACCGAGCAGTCCGCAGGAATGCGCGCCTCGACGAATTTCCGGAAGGCGGCGCGGATTTTCTCGGGGTCCTGCTTGTGGACGAGGCGGAACGAAATCTTCGACGACGCCTCCGCCGCGATCACCGTCTTGAAGCCCTTGCCGGTATAACCGCCGATAATGCCGTTGAACTCGGCCGTCGGCCGCGCCCAGGTCAGCTCCAGCACCGAACGGCCCTTTTCGCCGGATGGGATCGACAGGCCGATCGGCCCGAGAAAGGTCACGGCGGTCTCGCCGAGACCTTCCCAGGATTTCAGGATCTGCGAAGGCGTTTCCTCGACCCCATCATAGAAGCCGGGAATGGTGATATGGCCGTTCTCGTCATGGATGTCGGCCAGGATTTTCGCCAGTATGCGGATCGGATTGGCGGCGGCGCCGCCATAGAGGCCCGAATGCAGGTCGCGATCGGCAGCCTTCACCGTGATCTCCTCGCCGACCATGCCGCGCAGCGACACGCAGATTGACGGCGTCTCGCGGTCCCACATGCCGGTATCGCAGACCAGGGCGAAGTCGGCCTTGAGTTCTTCGGCATTGGCCTCGAGGAACGGCTTCAGCGACGGTGAGCCGGATTCCTCTTCGCCTTCGAACAGGATGGTGATGCGGCATGGCAGATTGCCATGCACCTGCTTCCAGGCGCGGCAGGCCTCGACGAAGGTCATCAGCTGTCCCTTGTCGTCGGCCGAACCACGCCCGGTGATTACCTTGTGGCCGGGCTCGACCTCCTTGATCGCCGGCGCGAACGGGTCGTTTTCCCAGAGCTCGATCGGGTCGACCGGCTGCACGTCGTAATGGCCGTAAAACAGCACATGCGGCGAACCGGCGGGGCCGTCATGATGCGCAACCACCATAGGGTGTCCGGGGGTGTCGCGCACCGAAGCGTCGAAGCCGATCAGCTTGAGCTCCGACACCAGCCATTGTGCGGCCTTGCGGCAGTCCGCGGCATAGTCGGAATCGGTGGAGATCGACTTGATGCGGAGCAGGCCGAACAGGCGCTCCAGACTCTGGTCGAGATTTTTATCGAGACGGTCGAGGACGGGGGAAATGGTGGACATTATTGCGGGCCTTTCTTTTCGGTGCCGGGACCGTAAAGGCAGCGCATCAAAACGAAAAGCCCGCGATCATTAGACCACGGGCTGGAATTTGCTTGCTGAAAGGCAAAAAAGAGCCGCCGTGGTGGAGGGGGAACCACGGCGGCCTTTACTCGAAACGTTGCGGCAGCCCGGAGAGGGGGGATAGGCTGCCGCAGTTGTCCGGGATAGGCGGGGGACGGGCCTTGCTCCGGACTCGGCGAAAACTGCCGATGACATGTATTTGTGTCTTCGAACGTGGCGTTTCAAGGGCACGAAAATTACACTTTTGTAACATGGTTGTGAGCGGCCGAGGTCCATAACGAGGCATTCACAGGCAGGCTCTGTCAGGATGGCGCCGCAACGCCTGTTGGAAGCGTGCCTTTGCCATGGACCGCGCCGCCCTGCCGCGCTATCCCTGCCGGCATGAAAAAAGGCGATCATCTCTTCCTTATCGACGGCTCCGGCTACATTTTTCGTGCCTATCACGCACTGCCACCGCTGACCCGCAAATCCGACGGCCTGCCGGTCGGCGCCGTTTCCGGCTTCTGCAACATGCTGTGGAAGCTGATGCAGGACGCCCGCAACACCGATGTAGGCACTGTGCCGACGCATTTCGCGGTCATTTTCGATTATTCGTCGAAAACCTTCCGCAACGAGCTCTACCCGGAATACAAGGCCAACCGCAACGCGCCGCCGGAAGACCTGATCCCGCAATTCGGCCTGATCCGCCAAGCGACCGTCGCCTTCAACCTGCCTTGCATCGAAATGGAAGGCTTTGAGGCCGACGATCTCATCGCCACCTATAGCAAGCTTGCCCACGAGGCCGGCGCCGACACGACCATTATCTCCTCCGACAAGGATCTGATGCAGTTGGTCGGCCCCTCGGTCGGCATGTACGACCCGATGAAGGACCGCCAGATCGGCATTCCCGAGGTTATCGAGAAATGGGGCGTGCCGCCGGAAAAGATGATCGACCTGCAGGCGCTGACCGGCGACTCCGTCGACAATGTGCCCGGCGTGCCCGGCATCGGGCCGAAGACGGCGGCGCAGCTTCTGGAACAGTTCGGCGACCTTGACGCGCTGCTGGCGCGGGCCGGCGAGATCAAGCAGGACAAAAGGCGCGAATCCATCATCGCCAATGCCGACAAGGCCCGCATTTCGCGCCAGCTGGTGACGCTGAAGAACGACGTGCCGGTCACTGACGGACTTGACGATTTCGTGCTGCACGCGCCGGATGGGCCGAAGCTGATCGGCTTCCTCAAGACCATGGAATTCACTTCGCTGACCCGCCGCGTCGCCGAGGCGACCGAAACCGAAGCCGGCGATGTCCAGGCCGTTGCCGTCACCGTCGAACGCGCCGACACTGCGCATGGCCCCGATGTCGGCTCCGGCAAACCGGTGAGCACAGGCACGAACGAAGCTGCGCCGGCTGCAGCCAAGGCGGAAGGCGCCAAAGCGGGGGATACCCCTTCTCTGCTTTCAGCCCTACGCCTCGAAGCGGCATCCGCCGCCAAAATCGACCCCAGCGCCTATGTCGCGATCCGCGACACGGCAACGCTCAAGACCTGGCTGGCCCAGGCAAAGGAGACCGGCATCGTCGCCTTCGACACCGAGACGACGTCGTCGGACCCGATGCTGGCCGACCTCATCGGTTTCTCCCTGGCGGTTGGCCCCGGCCGCGCCGCCTATGTGCCGCTGGCGCACAAGAGCGGCGCCGGCGACCTGCTCGGCGGCGGCACGCTGGAGAACCAGATTCCGGTCCGCGAGGCGCTGGCGCTGCTGAAGCCGCTGCTCGAGGACAAATCGGTCCTCAAGATCGCCCAGGACGCCAAATACGACATCGTCGTGATGAGCCGCCACGGCATCGATGTCGCGCCGTTCGACGACACCATGCTGATCTCCTACGTGCTCGACGCCGGCACCGGCCACCACACTTTGTCGTCTCTCGCCGACAAATGGCTTGGCCATGCGACGACCCCGCTCAAGGATCTCGCCGGTTCGGGCAGAAGTTCGGTCGGTTTCGAACAGGTCGATATCGACAGGGCAACCGCCTACGCCGCCGGCCACGCAGATGTGGCGCTGCGGCTGTGGCAGGTATTGAAGCCGCGGCTGGCGGCCAAGGGGCTGGTTTCGGTCTATGAGCGGCTGGAGCGGCCGCTGGTGCCGGTTCTGGCCCGGATGGAACAGCGCGGCATCTCGGTCGACCGCCAGATCCTCTCGCGTCTCTCCGGCGAACTGGCGCAAGGCGCCGCGCGGCTGGAAGAGGAAATCTACGGCCTGGTCGGCGAGCGCATCAACATCGGCTCGCCAAAGCAGCTCGGCGATATCCTGTTCGGCCGCATGGGCCTGCCCGGCGGGTCCAAGACCAAGACCGGACAATGGTCGACTTCGGCGCAGCTTCTCGAAGACCTCGCCGCGGAGGGCCACGAACTGCCGCGCAAGATCGTCGATTGGCGCCAGCTGACCAAGCTGAAATCGACCTATACCGATGCCCTGCCCGGCTTCATCCATCCCGACACCAGGCGCGTGCACACCTCCTATGCGCTGGCCGCGACGACGACGGGGCGGCTCTCCTCCTCCGATCCCAATCTGCAGAACATCCCGGTGCGCACCGCCGAGGGCCGCAAGATCCGGACCGCCTTTATCGCCGACAAGGGTCAGAAACTGGTCTCGGCCGACTACAGCCAGATCGAGTTGCGCGTGCTTGCCCATGTCGCCGAGATTCCGCAGCTGACGCAGGCCTTCGCCGACGGCGTCGACATCCATGCCGTCACCGCATCGGAAATGTTTTCCGTGCCGGTCGAGGGCATGCCATCGGAAGTGCGCCGCCGCGCCAAGGCGATCAATTTCGGCATCATCTACGGCATTTCGGCCTTTGGTCTGGCCAACCAGCTGTCGATCCCGCGCGAGGAAGCCGGTGCTTACATCAAGAAGTATTTCGAGCGTTTCCCCGGAATTCGCGACTACATCGAGGCGACCAAGGCCTATGCGCGCGAGCACGGCTTCGTCGAAACCATCTTCGGCCGCCGCATCCACTATCCGGAGATCCGGTCGTCAAACCCGTCGATCCGCGCGTTCAACGAGCGCGCCTCGATCAACGCCCGTCTGCAAGGCACCGCCGCCGACATCATCCGCCGCGCCATGGTGCATATGGACGAAGCGCTGGAGAAAGCCGGCCTGTCGGCCCGCATGCTGCTGCAGGTACATGACGAACTGATCTTCGAGACGGTGGAAGCGGAAGTCGAGGCGACGATCCCCGTGGTGCGCAGGGTGATGGAAAACGCACCGATGCCGGCAATCTCGATGTCCGTGCCACTGCATGTCGATGCGCGGGCTGCGAACAACTGGGACGAGGCGCATTAGGGCTTCTGGTGGCGACGATACCCGCATACGCCGCGATCCGTCACACCCCCCTCTGCCCTACCGGGCATCTCCCCCTCAAGGGGGGAGATTGGATGTCACGACGGCTTTCGCCAATCACCAACTTCGCAGAATGAGCACATCGCCGACGCTGCTAATCTCCCCCCTTGAGGGGGAGATGTCCGGCAGGACAGAGGGGGTGCTGCCCCTCCAGCGTCGAAAGGTTAGGCGGCCTCGGCTCTACACTTCGCACACGTCCCGCGAAACTCGATCACCGCCTTCTTGGCGGCGAACCCAGTCGAGCGCACCCACTCATCCAGCCGATGATCGACATCGTGGTCCGACATCTCCGTCACTTGCCCGCATGTGTCGCAAATCGCAAAGGCGGTCATGGAATGGCTGTGGTCGTGCGGTTCGGCGCAGGCGACGAAGGAGTTGAGGCTTTCGAGCCGGTGCACGAAGCCTGACTTCACCAGGCTGTCGAGCGCCCGGTAGACCTGCAGCGGCGCACGGAAACCGCGCTCGCGCAGCTGGTCGAGCAGCGTGTAGGCGCTGAGCGGTCCGCTGGCGGCCTCGAGCTTCTCGAGCACGCTCAGCTGATTCTTCGTCAGCACATCCCTTGCCACCATGATCCTGTTTTCCGATCTTTCCGCACCGCCTGCACGGCATTTCTGTCGTGCAGCGGTCTCAATTCCCTTGAGATAGCGATGAACCGGGCTTTTTGCCACTGTTTCCGTTATCGCCATCGACACCATGACCGCCACCGCCGGTTGACGGCACAGACCACATTCAAAATACTGACAAAATTCTCAACGAGGGGTAGCGCACTTGGAAATTCGATCGGGCTTGGGGAAGCAATCATGATCAAATTGACGCGACGGACGCTGCTCGTCGGCACGTCGGCACTGGCGGCTGCCAGCATGGCATCATTTCAAGTCCGCGCCGCTTCGCGCACCTACCATGCGCTGCTGGTTGCCTGCACCGACTATCCCAATTTGCCGCAGAAGAATTGGCTGATCGGGCCGAAGAACGATGCAGGTCTCGTCCGCGACTATCTCCTGAAGAACACGCCCGATCCGGTCAAGTTCTCGGCCGAGAACGTCACCTTGCTTGCCAAGGATGTCGAAGGCGCCAACGGCCCGCCGACGCATGCGGCGATCAAGGCCGCCCTTGCCGATCTCGCCGGCAAGGTGCAACGCGACGATTTCGTCTATCTGCATCTGTCCGGCCACGGCGCCCAGCAGCCGCAGGCCAAGGCCGGCGACGAAACCGACGGCCTCGACGAGATTTTCCTGCCCTCCGACATCAACAAATGGATCAACCGCGAAGAAGGCGTGCCGAACGCGCTGGTCGACAACGAGGTCGGCGCCGCACTCGATGCCATCCGCGACAAGGGCGCTTTTGTCTGGGTCGTGTTCGACTGCTGCCATTCCGGCACGGCGACGCGCGCCGCGGAAGTCGATGACGAACTGGAACGCAAAGTCGAATTCGCCGATCTCGTCGGGGGCGACGATGCGGCGAAAGCGGCGGCCGTGAAGGCCTATGACGACATCACGGCCAGCGCATCGCGCGGCTTCGACGAGAATGGCGGCCGCAAGCCGGCCTTCAACCTGACACCGACCGGCGCCGAGCCGATCGCCAGGGGCAAGCTGGTTGCGTTCTATGCCGCGCAGACGGTCGAGACGACGCCCGAAATGCCGCTGCCCAAGGGCACACCCGACGCGCCGCGCTTCGGCCTGTTCACCTTCACCATCCTGTCGAAGCTGGCTGAGAACCCCAACGTTACCTACCGCCAACTCGGCCAGGCCGTGCTGCAGCAATATTCGGCCGACGGCCGCACAAGGCCGACGCCCTTGTTCGAGGGCGAACTCGACGCCCGCGTCTTCGGCACCGACAAGACCGATGCCGTGATGCAGTGGCCGATTGCCGTCAAGGATGGCGACGTCGCGATCGGCGCCGGGCTGCTGCAGGGCCTCACCCCCGGCAGCAAGCTCGCCATCCTGCCTTCGGCGCTGTCGAAGCTGTCAGACGCGGTCGGCTATCTCGAAGTGCAATCGGCCAGGAACCTGGAAAGCAACCTCAAGCCGGTCGAGTTCGACGGCAAGCCGGCGCTTGCGCCCACCGCCCTACCCGCTGGCGCCTATGCGCGGGTCGCCGAACTTGCCGTCGACTACAAGCTTTTGGTGGCAAAACCGGCACCGACCGCCGGGCTCGAAAAAGAAACCGAGCTCGTCAATTCGGTTCTCGACGGACTGGCGGCAAAGCCGAATTCCGGCTTTCACATAGCGCTGGTCGAGCCCGGCAAGGGCGCCGATTTGCGGCTGGCGGTGCTGCGCGAAAAATCCATTGCCGGCGCTGCCGCCGACGCCAGCGACGAACCGGCACTGTGGTTCCTGCCGGCGTCCGGCGACATCAGCCTGAAGGACGGCAGCAAGCCCCCGCGCATCGTCATCCATCAGGATGGGCGCGACAAGCTCACTGAGGCCACCGCCAGGAACCTGACGACGATCTTCCGCGCCACCGGCCTGTCGCGTCTCGCCGCCGCCTCCGACTACCGGCCGGACGAGGTCAGCGTCCAGTTCCTGATCAAGCGCCAGGACAGCGGCGCGATGGAGCCGATCGAATCCTCGACCGTGCCGCGCGTTTCGCCGGGCGACCAGGTGCATATCTCAGCCAAAAATGAGTCCGACGAGTTTGTCGACATCAACGTGCTCTATATTGGCAGCGACTATTCGATCACCCACATCGTCTCCGAGCGGCTGGCGCCAATCAACCAGCAGGCCGACCAGGGTCTGAAGGAAGGCCTGCTTGCCTTCACCGACACCAGCTTCGGCATGGAGCGCATGATTGCCGTGCTGACCGAGGCGCCGCCGCAAAGCGAGAAGGAAGATCTGAGCTTCCTTGCCCAGGAAGGCGTCCGCGCCGTGACGCGGGGGGCTTCTGGCCCGCCCGGCTTCTCCGACATGCTCGCAGACATCGGCATGGCGCCGGCAACGCGCTCGGTGATGCGGCTTGCCGACAAGAGCGGCCCGAAGGGCGCGGTGATGATCTTCCCGATGGAGACAGTGCCGCGCGCCTGACCTGACATTGCTTCGCCGGCTCTTGCCGGCGTGATATATGAACACTTCCCGGCTCGCGGCGCCTCGATCTGCCGCAGCGGGACGCAACAGATGAGGACTTCAGTGACTATCCCCGTGCTTTCCTGGCGCGCATCGACCGCCGGCCTTGCTGCCGGCTTGTTGCTAGCCGTCAACGCTTCGGCGGACGAGAGCTGCGGCCTGTGCGTCAAGCAGGTCGTCACCAATTCCGAGCTCGCCACCTGCTTTCTCGACCAGTACGACCAGATCGCCAAGACCGGCAGCACGGCCGTCGTCGTCGATCTCTCCAGCTGCGCCTCGCGCGGCGTGGTCGAGCCCTTGCCGTCACCCAACAAGGCGGCTGCCGAACCGGACGTGCAGTTCATGATTTCGCGCACGCAGCTCGATTGCCTGAAAAAGAAACTGGAGGCGCCCGGCATCGTGCTCGATCCCTCCGCCACCATCCAACTGGACAGCTGCGGATGAAAAAGCCGGGGGGCACTGCAACACAAAAACGGCCGGCCCTGCCGGTGCCGGCGTCGAACAAGAAGCCGGAGACCTTGCCGGAAACCACCGAAGGGTTTCCGTGGCCGAGCAGCCACGAGATCAAGAAGGAATCCAACCCGTTCACCGACCGCGACTGGCGCATGCTGGCCTACGCCTGGTCGGGTCTCGCCGTGCGGCTGGCGATCATCTTCACCCTTGCCTTCTCGGTCTTTCAGTTTCTGGCAAACCAGGAACAGAAGCGCGTCGAGCAGACGATGTCGCTGGTCGAGCTCTGGGAGAGCAAGGATTTTCAGCAAGCGCAGCGCGCGCTCAAGGAGCGGCTGGCGGCGCTCAACGCCAAATATGACAATCTGCTCAGCGCCACGCCGTCGCCGACCGAGGAACAAGTGTTTCGGCAACGCATCGGCATCGAGGCGATGACCGCCAGCGGCGGCGCCATGCCGATCGCCGATTTCAACGACAATTTCGACCGCATCGTCTATTTCCTCAACCGTCTCTCCATCTGCGTTGAAGGCAAGCTCTGTTCGCGCGACGTCGCCGATGCCTATTTCCGCGACTATGCCGTGTCGTTCTGGAGCTACTTTGCCGGCTACATAGAAAAGGAACGCAAGACCGGTTCCGCGAACTATGCCCAGGCGATCGAGAACTATGTGCGCCATGGGTCGCCCCCGCCTGCTGACTCCAAATAGCGGCGCAACAAGGTGCCGGGCAGCTCTCACCCCTTGCGTGCTTTCCGGTGGCTGATCGTGCTCGGTCTTCTGGCGCTGGCGTCGGTCGCCCGTGCCGAAGACCTCGATTTCCGTCTCGATCTCAACACCGGCGGTCACAGCGCGAGGGTTTCCGACCTTGCCTTCACCCCGGACGGCCAGGAACTGGTCTCCGCCTCCGACGACAAGACCATCCGCATCTGGGACTGGCAGAGTGGGGTGACGCTGCGCACCATCCGCGGCTATCTCGGCAACGGCAATGACGGCAAGATCTTTGCCATCGCCCTATCACCCAACGGCAAGACCATCGCCGCCGGCGGATATTTCGGCGCCGGCATCGGCGACAAGCCGCCCTATGGCGATGTCAGGCTGTTCGATTTCGCCACCGTCAAGATCAAGGCCGTGCTCAAGGCGGCCGACTACGCGATCTACGATGTCGCCTTTTCGCCGGACGGAAACATGCTCGCCGCTGGCGGCGGCGATGGCTTCGTCTATCTGTGGCGGGCGGACGACAAATCCGCTTCGGGCTGGACGCTGGCCGCAAAACTCGATGCCGATTCCTGGCGTATCGAAAAGCTCGCCTTCGTGGCAGCGGGAACCCGGCTGGTGGCGACGACCACCGACAATGGCATAAGGCTATGGGACGTCGCCAAGGGCGAAGAGATTGCTCTGCCCAAAGAAGCCGAACCGCTGCGCGACGTCAGCGTCGCCGCCCTCGCCGTCTCGCTGGATGGCAACCTTTTCGCCACCGGCAGCAAGGATGGCGATGTCCGGCTCTGGCAGGCCAGCGACGGCAAGTTCGTCCGCGCCATGCCGAAGCAGGATTTCCAGATCGGTGCGCTGAGCTTCGCCACCGGCTCGCGGCTTGTGGCATCCTGCAGCTACCGCTGCGCCGACAAGCACCGCT
Source organism: Mesorhizobium sp. P2_E7 (assembly GCF_056403855.1). Lineage (NCBI taxonomy): Bacteria > Pseudomonadati > Pseudomonadota > Alphaproteobacteria > Hyphomicrobiales > Phyllobacteriaceae > Mesorhizobium > Mesorhizobium sp. P2_E7. The sequence goes on from NZ_JBFUER010000001.1 coordinate 3,362,110, forward strand.
CGGTGGTCTGGAATACCGACAGCGGCGAGCAGGTGCTCGACTATGGCGGCCATGACGGCACGGTCTTTGCCAGTGCCGGCAATGCGGACGGTTCGCTGGTGGCGACCGCCGGCGGCACCCGCAACACCATCCAGCTCTGGGACCCCGCGACCGGCGAGCGCAAGGCGCTGCTGCAAGGGGTCGGAGAACCGGTAACGGCCGTCGGCTTCGATGCGGCGAGCAATTCCGTCGCTTGGGGCAATGCCAACCCCTGCCCCGAACGCGTCTCCTGTCCGGAGATGCTGGGCACGCTGGACAAGACACTGGCACTGCCGACGGCCGAGCGGTTCTTTGAGGACCCGGAGGCGTTGACGGAACAGGGCGCCTTTGCCCGCGCCGAGTTGACTGACGGTGAATGGTCGCTTCGCGCCGTCCCTGGCGGCAAGGACGGCCTGGAGAATGCGGTGCTGGAAATCGCAAGCGGCGGCAAGGTCGTGCACAGCATCGAGAACGCCGCCACCAATGGCTTCGTCCATTCGGCCTATACGCTGTTCGGCAACGGGCTTGGCCTGATCACCGGCGGCAGCGACGGCACGCTGCTGGAGTACAAGACCGCGACAGCCGAGGTGTCGGGCGAATTCACCGGCCACACCGGCGAGATCAACGCTATTGCCGCTTCCGAAAAGGAGGGACTTCTGGTCACCGGCAGCGCCGACCAGACCGTGCGGCTGTGGAATTTGAAGACGCACAAACTGATTGTCTCGATGTTCTTTGCCGGCTCCGAATGGATCGTCTGGATGCCTCAGGGTTACTACTACTCCTCCGCCGACGGAGACAAGTTGATCGGCTGGCAGGTCAATCAGGGCCGTGATCATGAGGGGCGCTTCATCAGCGCCGGTCAGCTGAAAAAGTATCTCTGGAGCCCGGAAATGGTGCGCCGGGCCATTGTCCTGCGCAGCGCCGAACAAGCCGTGCAGGAAATGCGTCCGGGCGTCGACCGCGAGCTGGAAAAGCTCTTGCTGCGCAAGCCGCCGGAATTCGGCATCAAGCTAGCTGACGACCAGAGCAATGTCCGCGAGGGGTATGTCGCCGTCGAGATCTCGGGCGCGCAGGAAGCCGGCGCCAATGTCGCCGGTTTCTCGATCCTGTCGAACAGCCGCAATGTCGGGGATGTGACCGCACGCTCGGCCGATGGCGGCAAGAACACCATCGTCGAGGTACCGGTCGAGAATGGCGAAAACACCATCCGCATCACCGGCACCAACGAATTCGGCTACCTGACCGAGCGCAGCGTCACCGCGCTGGGCCGGAAAACCGAGAAGCAAGCCAACAAGGGCAAGCTCTACGTCGCCGTGATCGGCGTCGACAAATATCCTTTCCTCACCGATGCCTGCGCCGGCCGCGCTTGCGATCTGCGCTACCCCGTCGACGATGCCACCGAATTCCTGAAGGTGATCTCGCAGAAATCCGCGCCGCTGTTCTCGTCGATGGAGACACTGGTGCTGGTCAACCTCGAAGCGCTGGACGAGGCGCCCGACGCCGGCAAGGACGTGTTCAAGGTCGCCAGCGCCGACAGCATCCTGGAGCCGGACTCCGACACCATCGACGACCAGCTTGCCGACTTCCTCGACAAGCCCGGCGAGAACGACACCACCATCATCTTCGTCGCCGGTCACGGCATCAACATCGACGAGGACTATTATTTCATCCCCACCGATGGCCGCAAGCAGGACGCCGACCGCTGGAAGCGCTCCTCGCTGGTCGATTGGGGCGACATCCAGAAATCGGTCGAGCGGGCCAAAGGCATGCGCTTCATGCTGCTCGACACCTGCCATGCCGCCAATGCCTTCAACCCGCGCCTGGAAAAGGACGCGCAGGACGCGCGCATCGTCGTTTTCTCGGCCACCGCCGCGAACAATACCGCCGCCGAACTGCCGGAGCTCGGCCATGGCGTCTTCACCTATTCGATACTCGAAGGCCTGCGCGGCCGGGCCAAGACATCGGATGGCGGCGTGACGCTGTTCGGCCTCGCCGACTACATTTCGCGCGAAGTGCTACGGCTGACAGCGGCCAAGCAGAAGCCGTTCTATTATGTCGGCGGCGTTGAGAACATTGTCCTGGCAGAGCCGTGAGAGGTCTGCGCCCAGGCACCCCCCTCTGTCCTGCCGGACATCTCCCCCTCAAGGGGGGAGATCAGCTGTCATCGGCGACTTCGCCAGGTATCAACCTTTCAAAAGATGAGCTGGCGACGAGGAGATTAATCTCCCCCCTTGAGGGGGAGATGTCCGGCAGGACAGAGGGGGGTGCCTGGGCGCAGACCATTCTGCTGATCTTTGCAGTCACCCTCCTTATCTTGTTTCCCCTTCACGCATCCGCCACCCCCGTCGCCTGTCCGCCGGGCGATGCGAATTTCCAGTCCTTCTACTCCGACCCCACCCTCTTCACCGACGCCATCGCCACCGTCGCCAAACTCGACACCTCCAACCAACGTCTCACCGGCATCACCGTGCCGCATCACCTTCTGGCCGCCGACCTCATTGCACTCGGTTTCCATGCCGCGTCCAGCTTTCGCTACAAGCGCATCGTCATCCTGTCTCCGGACCACTTTCACAAGACGCAAAAACTCTTCGCCACAACGACGCGCGGCTTTGAAACAGTGGTCGGCCCGGTCCACGCCGACACAGCGGCCGTGCGCCTTCTCGAAACAAACAGCGACATCGAAGAATCCTGCCTGTTTGCCAAGGAACATGGCGTACAGGCCATGCTGCCCTTTCTGCACCACTATTTTCCCGAAGCTGAAATCGTGCCGGTGGCAATGTCGGTCAAAGCCAAGCGAGCCGACTGGGACCGGCTGGCGGAGGCGCTGAAGGCGATCGTCGACAAGGACACGCTGATCGTCGAATCCACCGATTTCTCGCACTATCTGCCGCAGCATGAGGCGCGGCGTTTCGACCAGCAGACGCTGAACATGCTCGCCGCCGGCTCGCTCGACGGCATTGCGGCGCTGCAGCAGCCAGCGCACGCCGACTCGGTCGGCGCGCTATACATCCAGACCAGGCTGCAGCGCGAACTGTTCGGCGCTCAGCCGCTGGTCGTCGCCAACGAGAATTCGCAAGCGCATTCGAGCGACTATGTCGAGCGCACCACCAGCTATGTCGTGGCCCTGTTCGGCGCTTTCGGCCCCGGTTTCAACAATCCGACCCGGCCAAACGACAAGCTCTATTATTTCGCCGGCGACGTGAATTTCGGCCGCGCCATGAAGAAGGTCCTGGTCCGCGACGGCATTGCCGAGAAGATCGTCGACAGCGTGCTTGCGTTGACCCGGTCGCGGCCGCTGATCGTCAATCTCGAAGGCGTCATCCTGCCCAACGTCCCCGAAGCGATCGACGACATGACACTGGCGATGCCAGTCGATCTCGCCATCGGCATGTTGAAGAAATTGCATGTCGTCGCCGTGAGCCTCGCCAACAACCACGCCTATGACCTCGGCCCATCCGGTTATGCCGAGACGCTGGCCGCGCTCGATGCCGTCGGCATCGCCCATTTCGGCCAGGGCGAAACGCTGGCGCTTGCCGATCTCGACCTTGTCGGGCTGACCGACATCGACACCAATGGCTCCAGAAACACCGCCCTTTTGACGCCTGCCTTGCTCGACCGGCTGCTGCACGACAATGCCGAGCGGCCGGTGATTGCCTTTGTCCATTGGGGCCGCGAGTACAAGACCGAGCCGTCACCGCGCGAGGAGATGCTTGCCGACCAGATGCGGTTGCGCGGCGTGTCAGCCATCGTCGGCGGCCACCCGCATGTGTCGAGCGAGGCGATCCTGCCGCTCGCCGGCGGCGATGTGGCGGAGATCTATTCGCTCGGCAATTTCCTGTTCGACCAGAAGGCCGAGCGATCGTCCGGGTCGATGCTGGAACTCAGGGTCTTCAGCCAGGGCACAATCTTTGCGAGGCTGATCCCGCTGCCCAATTATTTCGAGATGGGCTCGAAATAGTTATTAGCCAAAGCGGCCATACAGGCCGCAGAGACCGTTTCGAAATTCGCTCTGGTGAGTCATATGATGGTGGTTTCGAGAACCGGAGCGCAGCGGAACATTTGGGTCCGTGAGCACGCACATGACCCCGAAATCGATCTCGATTTCGGAAAGGATCATGTGCAAAATCAAAGTGCTACAGCGTCCTTTGCGCGTCCGAGGACGCGCGGCGCTGTAGTAAGCGCAGAACCCGCCTTCAGATGGCCGCCAGAGTAGAATTTCCAAACGGTCTCTCAGCAGCCCTCCAGATCGGCGGGCAGATAGCAGACCGCCGGCTTGGTCCTGGTCTCAAACAGCGATTGCTTCGGCCGGAAATAGAAGAATGTCGCCGGCTTGCTCTCGCGCGTGCTGCCGTCGGCGAAATGCGCGGCAATGCTGAAACGATGGATCGACGACATTGACGACCACATCTTCAGCCGCGCCGTGTAGGCGCTGAGATTCTTGTTGCCGCGAACAGGCATGGGGATGCTGTAGTCGGTCTTGCCGATCGGGAATTCGATGTTCTGGTAGCGTAGCGCTTCGGGCGATGAGCCGCCGCCATCGCCGCATTCGGCGAGCGATTCCGGGACCTCGATGCTGACCAGCGGAATGGTGACGCTGAACTGCTCGCTCTGCTGGTAGACAGCGCCCTGATCATCCGCCCAGGAATAATCAAGCTTACCGATGCCGGTGACGCTCATTTTCTCGAGACTGCCGCTGACATAGTCGGCGATGTCGCCGAACTTGACCTTGTTGGCCACCTGGGCACGGCAGACGTCGAGGCTGTCCCGCGACGGACAGGTGAAGCGCTCGGTCTCGAGCGTGGCCGTATCGACCCCGGCCTCCGTCAGCAAATTCTTGACCGACACGTCGACGCCATCGCCAAAGCTGCCGACGTCCTTGGTGTAAGCGCGGCCCGGCTCACCCGTAGGATTGCCCTCCTCGTCGGTCCTGGTGAACTGGATCGACATCTTCATGTCCTTCACATCGCCCCAGCCATTGTTGACGATCGAGAAATCGGGGCGGAAACCGACACAGCCATAGTGCTCGCTGATCGACAGCATTGGCTTGCGGTAAGCTTCGCTGGAAGCAACCTTCATTTCCAGGCTGTCGAGCTTGACCCTGGACTGATCGGTGGTCTTGAGGTCGACTTCGGCGAAGGCCGGCGCCTGCTCCCAATCCATGCCGTCATAGACATTGCCGGTACGAATCTGCCCGGTGCCGTTCCAGGCGTCATTGTATTCGTTCGCCACCGGATAGATCGCGATGTCTTCGTCGCGCACCAGATGCTGGTACTGCATGTCGGCCTGCTGCGTCATGCGCTGGTCGACGGCAATGCCGATCTCGACCTTGTCTGCGGCGCCGCCGCCGGTTTGCGCCTTGAGCAACCCGCCCACTCGGGCATCGGCCAGCACGTCGGGGCGCGCGCCGCCGATCTCCTTGCCCATCGCCCATTGCGATTCATAGACGGTGCCGCCCGGCAGCCGGGTGCGGCCCTTGCCGTTCTTCAGCCCATCGGCAAACAAGCCGATAAATATTTCGCCAGTCTTCGTCTCCAGCCGGCCCTCGCCATTTGGCACACCAGCCTTGAATTGCCCTTCATAGCGGTTTCCGTCGGCATCGACATGGATGCCGTGACCGTCGAGCTGGCCGGCGACCCACTGGCCGTCGAGTATTTCGCCTGAGCGCAGTTCCAGGCGGCCTTGCCCATCGGGCCGACCATTCCTGATTTCGCCGAAATAGCTGGAATAGATGGTCTTGGGGTCGTAGCTCGCCGAGCCGCGCACCCGCCAGACCAGCCTGCCCTTGCCGTTGACGATGCCGTCGGCCGCGACCGTCCGGTCCGGAGACTGGCCGGCGGCCGGCTCCCAGACGAAATCCAGGCCCAACTCCGGATGGAAATCCCAGACCCGCACGTTTCTGCGCAGCACCGAACGCGTATCACTCTGATAGAGGATCTGCACCCGCTCGGCCCAGGTGCCGTCAGGTGGGGCACCACCTTGATCGGCCATGGCGGAAAAACATGTCAGTGCGGCCAGCATCGATGCAGCCGCCATCGCCCTGACCCAGAAGATCATTTTTGCCCGCGCCATCGTTCCCAACCCCTTGGATCGCCTAGCGTAGGCGTCGCTGCAAAACTGTGCAAGGGAGCGATTTCGATGCAAAAAACCGGCAGCGGGAAAGTCCCGCCGCCGGTTCGGTATTGCCGGTTCTCGCCGCAGTTTGCCGGCGAAAGATCTGGCCTATTTGTACAGGCCGTTGATCCACTGCACGTTGGCGGCGTTCAAGCGCACCGCGGTGTTGGCGTTGGGGCTTTCGGCCACGTTCACGCCGGTGACGACGCGCTGCTTGGCGCCATTGTCATAGGCGTAGACCGAGCTGCCGCTCGACCCCGGATAGGTGTCGCAGTCGTATTGGAAATACTCCACACCGATGTTTTCGGCGTGCACTTCACAGGTCGCCTTCCACATCGTACCCATCGGCTTGTCGCCGGGGTAACCGACGATGTTGGCGGTGAAATCGCCCAGATTCTCATAGTTGGCATAACCCAGCCAGCCGAGATTGGTGCCGATATCCTGCTTCAGCGTGATGATACCGAGATCCCACGGAATGACCGAGCCGTAGTAGCCCTGATAATTGTCGATGAAACCCTGCAGGATATAGACGCTCTCATAGCTGAAAGCGCCGAACGGTGCATCGTCGGCAGTGTTGCCGTTGAGCGACGGCACGAAGATGACGTCGTCGAGCCAGGCCTTGTCTTCATTGCTGTAGAGGCAATGCGCGGCGGTGAGCACCGTGCGCGGACCGATCAAGGTCCCCGAGCAGCTGCCATAGCCGCTCTTGGCTTTGCCTTCGATATAGCCGATCGCGGTGAACGGGTAGGTCTTGGTGTTCTTGATCTGCTCGCGGTCGTCTTCGCCGAACACCTGGCGGCCGGCTTCGTCGCCGCCCGTCAGTCCGGTCTTGTCAGCGGCCGGTGCGTTAGCCGGCGCATTCAGTTCCTTGATGACAAGGTCCTTCAGCGTCTCGCCGGCATCGATCTTGATGTCCTTGCCATCGGCGGAACGGCCGACGATGCCATAGGATTTGACCGCAGTCGCCTCATCGGTCAGCGGCGCTGCCCGGCTGGCTTCGTCTTCGGTCAGCTTCGGCGGGGCGATCGGTTTTGCCCGGCCAGGCTGGTATTCGCCCGTACCCACATCGCGCATGCTTTCGCCATTGCCGGCATTCGCGGAACCGGGATCGGCGGCGAAGGCGGGCATCGTCCACAGTGCGGTGGATAGCAATGCGGACGCAATGATAGTGCTTGTCAGTTTCGTCATGGTGAGACTCTCCCAAAAGTCAGCAAGGAGTGGATCAAAATACAGAAATATTGTCGAGATCGTGGTGGCGTAAAAAAATCAGTTTGGTTACCCGCCCGTGTCGGATCATCGTTCCGGGCGGCCTCGTTAAAGCCCTCCGCCAAACGCATCCGCGTCGATATACTGCCTAAAATAATCCAACATTGGCAATGACAAATCGCTTCCGCGTAGCCCGTGGGGGGCTATAGGGTTTGGGTGGGCTCTGCCCGACTGGGCACGATTAGCAAAAGTGGTATTTCGGTTTTATGACCGCTCGCGCGCCGTTTGATATGGCGCAAGGTGCGAGCGGCGTACCGGGTTCGCTTACGCTGATTTTGCGCTAGGTTGGTATGGCCCGCCAATTTTCATCTCAGGAGGTTTCAAGGTGAACATCATCCATCGGTTCAGGCGGCTCGCCGCTGCATCGCTGTTGGGCATCGCAACCGCTTTCCCCGCCGTCAACGCGCTGCATGCGGCCGACGCCGCCGTCAGGCCGGAAGCGGCGGTCTCGCCGATGCAACGCGTCGCCGAAGCCCGGGACAAGGCCAAGGCCGAGAACCCTGACGGCGCCGACCGAGTCTATGGCGGCAAGGAAGCAGACAAGGGCGCCTATCCGTTCCAGGTTGCGCTGCTGACCACTGCCCGGCTGGATCCCAGCCCCGCCTCGCAGCCGAACGCGCAATTTTGCGGCGGCAGCCTGATTGCACCGCAATGGGTACTGACAGCGGCGCACTGCCTGAACGACAAGGGCCGGCCGATTTCGCCGGACACGGTGACTGTGTTGACCGGCGCCACCGATCTCACCGAAGGCAAGCGCTACAAGGTGGTCGAGGTTATCGTAAACGAGGGCTATAGCGAACAGACGCTGGACAACGACCTCGGCCTGCTCCGGCTGGCGGAACCCGCCGATGCGCCGGGCATCAAGATCACCAGCGAGCCGACGCCGGACAGCGGCAAGACCACGGTCATCGGCTGGGGCAAGATGCAGGACGGCACCTTCCCGACCGCGCTGATGGTGGCCGATCTCGACCTCGAGCCGAGCGCCGCCTGCAACAGCGGCATCAAGTCGATCTACGCGCATGACCTGAAGGCGGCGCTCGGCGATCTCTCGCACCGCATGCGTTATTCGGAAAAGGGCATCGAGGCCGCCGCCAATGCGATTGCCGCCGACATGTCCGATCCGCTGACCAAGAACATGATCTGCGCCGGCACCGACAGCGGCGAACGCGACGCCTGCAACGGCGACAGCGGCGGGCCGCTGTTCATGACCGGCGCCAACGGTCCGGTCCAGGTCGGCGTCGTCAGCTGGGGCGAAGGCCCGTCCGACGGCACCGCAGCCTGTGGCCACAAGAACGCCTATGGCATCTACACGCGGCTGGCCAACTACACCGGCTGGATCGAGGCCAAGATGAAGACGCCGGCTCCGGCCGCCGCGCCGGCGCCCAAGGCTGGTCTCGGCACCGCCAAGAAGCCCTGAGGCGAGAGCGGTTCATCGTCTCATGAAAATGCAAACGGCGGGATATTCCCGCCGTTTGCATTCGTATCGTTTGCCGGCTGTGTTTTTAGCTTACTTCCGCGGCGGACCCTTGCGTTCCGCCGAAGCCGCCCACAGATTGATGTCGGACTCGCGTGCATAAGTGTCGATCTCGGCGAGTTCGGCGTCGCTGAACTCGAGCACCTTGAGCGCACCGACGCAGTCTTCGACCTGCTCCGGCCGGCTGGCGCCGATCAGCGCTGAGGTCACCCGGCCCTTGCGCAGCACCCAGGCCAAAGCCATCTGCGCCAGTGTCTGGCCGCGCTTGCCGGCAATCTTATTCAGCGCCTGGATGTTGGCGATGGTCTTGTCGTTGATGAAGGCCGGCCGCAGCGACTTGCCCTGGGAAGCGCGGCTGCCCTCGGGAATGCCGCCCAGATATTTGTCGGTCAGCATGCCTTGCGCCAGCGGCGAGAACACGATCGAGCCGACGCCGAGCCCTTCCAACGTATCGAGCAGCCCATCCTCTTCGACCCAGCGATTGAGCATCGAATAGCTCGGCTGATGGATAATGCAGGGCGTGCCGAGCTGCTTCAATAGGTCGGCTGCCTCGCGCGTGCGCTGCGAATTGTAGGACGAGATACCGGCATAGAGCGCCTTGCCCGAACGCACCGCATGGTCGAGCGCGCCCATCGTTTCTTCGAGTGGCGTGTCGGGGTCGAAGCGATGCGAATAAAAGATGTCGACATAGTCGAGCCCCATCCGCTTCAGGCTCTGGTCGAGGCTGGCCAGAACATATTTGCGGCTGCCCCATTCGCCATAAGGACCGGCCCACATCTCGTAGCCGGCCTTGGTCGAGATGATCAGCTCGTCGCGATAACCGGCGAAATCGGTGCGCAATATCTCGCCGAAGGCGATCTCGGCCGAGCCGGGCGGCGGGCCGTAATTGTTGGCGAGATCGAAATGGGTGATGCCAAGATCGAAGGCCTTGCGTGCGATCGCCTGCTTGGTCTTGTGCGGCGTGTCGTTGCCGAAATTGTGCCACAGGCCGAGCGAGATCGCCGGCAGTTTCAGGCCGGACCGCCCGCACCTGTTGTAGACCATTTTCTCATAGCGGTTTTCAGCCGGCTGCCAGCGCATGGGATGTATCCTGGATTGAAAGGGTGTCGGCGCGAGCGCGCCGACACCCTTCTACCTCATTTCTTCTTTGCCAACAGCCCTTTTGCGTCCTTGACGCCGAGCGCAGCCGGCCGCTCGCATGTGGTCTGCATGGCGACGAACTTGCCGGACTCGCCCGACCGCAGCAGGCCGGTCATGACGTCGACGGCATGCAGCGCCAGCTCCATCGAGCAACGGTGCGGCCGGCCCTCGGCGATCGCCAGCGCCATGTCGGCAAGGCCTGCGGTGCGGTAATTGGCCATCATGCCCTGGCCGTGCATTTCGTTCGGCACGCCGAACGGATGCTTCCATTTCGGCAGTTTCTTCACCGGCTTGGCTCCCTCGGTGATGCGCACGTCGCCGCCGAAGAAATTCGGATCCGGCACATACACCGTACCGGCCTCGCCATAGAGTTCCATCGGCGCATGGCCATGGCTCCAGACGTCCCAGCTGGTGTTGAGCGTGATCACGGCGCCGTTCTCGAACTCGAGCAGGCCGTGGATGGTCGTCGGCGTGTTGACCGGGACCTTTTCACCCGCACGCGGCTTTGAGCTGATGGTGCGTTCCTTGGCAGGCGTCGTCGCAACGGCCGCCACCTGCTTCACCGGCCCGATCAGTTGAATCAGGTTGGTGATGTAGTAGGGTCCGATATCGAGCACCGGCCCGGCACCCGGCTGGAAGAAGAAATCCGGATTGGGGTGCCAGTGCTCCATGCCGTGGCCCATGACGTGGCAGGTGCCGCTGGTGATCTTGCCCAGCGTGCCATTGTCGATGAGATTGCGCACCAGCTGGTGCGCGCCGCCGAGAAACGTATCCGGAGCCGAGCCGATGCGCAGCCCCTTCTTCTCGGCGCGGCTTTTCAGGTCGAGCCCTTCCTTGATCGACAGCACGAACGGCTTTTCCGAATAGACATGCTTGCCGGCGTCGAGGATCTGCTTCGACACCTCGTAATGCACCGCCGGGATGGTCAGGTTGACGATGATGTCGATCTCGTCGTCCTTCAGCAGTTCGTCGACGGTCTCGGCGCGCAGCTTGAACTCCTTCGCCCGCGCCTTGGCCGCGTCCATATTGATGTCGGCGCAGGCGCGCATCTCGATGCCGCGAAACAGCGGCGCCAGCGAAAAATACGCCTTCGAGATGTTGCCGCAGCCGATGACGCCGATACCCAGTTTCTTTGCCATGATGGTTGTTCCTAGTAAGCCTTGACGGAACCGAGCGAGCGGCTGGCGAAGCGCTCGATGTTGTTCGGATTGTCCTGTTCCATGACGTAATATTTCGCCGGGGTCTTGGCGCGCAGCGCCTTGATCAGGCCGGCCCAATCGATGGTGCCGTGGCCGACATCGGCCCAGCCGTCCTCGTCGAGCCCTTCGCCTGCGTTGGCCATGTCCTTGACATGGACGGCGCTGATGCGCTTGCCGTGCTTTTCGATCCACGGCAGCGGATCTACGCCGCCGCGGATCACCCAGGCGACGTCCATCTCCCAGCCGATATCAGGTGCGGCCGACAGGATGTGGTCCTGCGGCACCGAACCGTCGGCGAGCCTCTTGAACTCGAAATCATGATTGTGCCAGGCAAAGCCGTAGCCGGCCTTTTTGGCGGTTTCGCCGACCTTGGCCAGACGCTCGCCAAAGCCACGCCAGCCGGCAGCATCGGCCGGCCGCTGCTCGGCCAGGAGATAGGGACAGATGACCAGCGTAATGCCGAGCGCATCGGCTGTCTTGCGCACGCCATCGAAATCATTCTCCAGCGCATCGATCGAGAAATGCCCGGTCGGCATCGCAAGCCCGTTCTTGTCGAGTTCGGCGCGGAACGCCTTGGGGTCATCATAGACGCCGCCAAAGCCTTCGACTTCCTTGTAGCCGAGCTTGCCCAGCATTTTCAGGATGCCGTCCCAGGGCAGGAAATTGCGGGCGCTGTAGAGTTGGAATGACCAGTTCATCGTCTCTGTCCGTTTCTTGGGTGGTGGGTCTTGGGGGATCGTTCTTGGGGAGATGTGATTGGGATGATTTTCAAAAGTTACAGGCGATTGCCGGTGGCGGCGTCGAACAGCGAGGCGCGCGCCGGGTCGAACCCGAACTGGACCGGGTCGCCGCTGCTCAGCGTCCGTTCCGCCTCGACGCGGAACGAAAGGTTGCGGCCGCCGAGTTTTGTCCACACCAGCGTGTCGGAACCCATCGGCTCGACGATCTCGACCGAACCGCTGGCGGAAAACGGCATCGACTTCGCCGCGTCACCGAAGGCGATGTGTTCGGGCCGGATGCCGAGCACGCAAGCGCCGGTCGGACGCTCCGTACCGTCAAAGGCATAGCGCTCCAGCGGCACCGAAACACCGTCGGTCTTGAACGTCGGACCGGCCTCCATCTGCCCTTCGAGGAAATTCATCGCCGGCGAGCCGAGGAAGCCGGCGACGAAGCGGTTGACCGGGCGGTTGTAGATCGTCTGCGGTGCATCGAGCTGCTGGATGACGCCGCCTTTCATCACCGCAATGCGATCGGCCAGCGTCATTGCCTCGATCTGGTCGTGGGTGACGTAGATCATGGTGTTCTGCAGATTGCGGTGCAGAAGCTTGATCTCGACGCGCAGCTCGGCGCGCAGCTTGGCATCGAGATTGGACAGCGGCTCGTCGAACAGGAAGACGTCGACGTCGCGCACCAGCGCCCGCCCAATCGCCACGCGCTGGCGCTGACCGCCGGACAAGGCTGCGGGCTTGCGCTGCAGCAGCGGCTCGATCTGCAGGATCTCGGCGGCGCGCGCGATGCGCTTGGCGATCTCGTCCTTTGGCACGCCGGCAACGCGCAGGCCGAAGGACAGGTTCTTCTCCACCGTCATTTGCGGATAGAGCGCGTAGGACTGGAACACCATGCCGATGCCGCGGTCCTTGGGCTCCTCCCAGGTGACGTTCTTGCCCTTGATGAAGATGCGGCCTTCGGAAATGTCGAGCAGGCCGGCGATGCAGTTGAGCAAGGTCGACTTGCCGCAGCCCGAGGGACCGAGCAGCACGATGAACTCGCCCTCGGCGACATCGAGGTTGAGCGTCTGCAGCACCGATACAGCGCCGAAATTGAGCGACAGGTCCTGGATCGAAACGCTGGTGCCGTTGGCTGCCGTCATCGCCATCACCCTTTCACCGCACCGGCGGCGATGCCGCGCACGAAAAGCTTGCCGGAGATGAAGTAGACGATGAGTGGCACAAGGCCGGTCAGGATGGTGGCGGCCATGTTGACGTTGTACTCCTTCACGCCTTGTACCGAATTGACGATGTTGTTGAGCTGCACCGTCATCGGATAGGTGTCGGGACGGGTGTAGACGACGCCGAACAGGAAGTCGTTCCAGATGCCGGTGACCTGCAGGATGATGGCGACGACGAAGATCGGCAGCGACATCGGCGCCATGATGCGCAGGAAGATGCCCCAGAAGCCGGCGCCGTCGACACGCGCCGCGCGGAACAGTTCCTCCGGCATCGACGCAAAGTAGTTGCGGAACAACAGGGTCAGGATCGGCATGCCGAAAATGGAATGGACGATCACCAGGCCGCTCAGGCTGCCATAGAGGCCGATCTCGCGCAGGATGATGACGATCGGATAGATCATCACCTGGTAGGGGATGAAGGCGCCGACGATCAGGATGACGAAGAACGTGTCGGCGCCCTTGAAGCGCCAGTTGGCGAGCGCATAGCCGTTGACCGAGGCAATCGCGATCGACAGCAGCACCGAGGGGACGGTGATGCGCACCGAATTCCAGAAGCCGCGCGACAGCCCGTCGCAATTGAGGCCGGTGCAGGCCGTCGCCCACGCCTTGACCCACGGCTCGAAGGTGATTTCGAGCGGCGGCGCAAAGATGTTGCCGAGCCGGATCTCGGGCATGCCCTTGAGCGAGGTGACGACCATCACGTAAAGCGGCAGCAAATAGTAGACCGCCATCACGAACAGCGTGCCATAAAGGAAGATGTTGCGGCGCGAGAAGACATGCCGCGGCTTCGGCCCGCGCGGCCCCAAGGCTTCGCGCTCGGCGGCACCCGCGCCGGCGGGCAAGGTGACGGCCGGGTCAGCCACGCTTCTTGCCTCCGAATTCGAGATAAGCCCATGGCACGATGACGATCACCACCGAGAGCAGCATCATGGTCGATGCGGCAAAGCCCTGGCCGAGATTCTGCGCGAAGAACATGTAGTCGTAGACATATTTTGCCGGCACTTCGGAGGCGATGCCGGGGCCGCCGCTGGTCTGGGCGACAACGAGGTCGTACACCTTGACGATTCCGGAAGCGATGATGACCAGCGTGGTGATGAAGACCGGACGCATCATGGGAATGACGATGAACAGATAGGTCTTCCACATCGGAATCCCGTCGACCCGCGCCGCCTTCCATATGTCTTCGTCGATGCCGCGCAGGCCGGCCAGCATCAGGCACATGATGAGCCCTGTGCCTTGCCACAGCGCGGCGATCGAAATGCCATAGATGACGATGCTGGAATTATAGAGCGGGTCGAAGCTGAAGCTCGTCCAGCCGAGATCCCGCACCACATGCTGGATGCCGAAATCCGGATTGAGCAGCCACTGCCAGACCAGGCCGGTAACGATGAAGGAAAGCGCGAACGGATAGAGGAAAATGGTGCGGAACGTATCCTCGAAGCGGATCTTCTGGTCGAGGAGTGCCGCAAGCAGGAAGCCGATGACCAGCGAGAACACCAGCGAGATCGCGCCGTAGATCAACAGGTTCTCGATCGAGATCAGCCAGCGCGGTGTCGCCCACAGCCGATAATACTGATCGAGGCCGACGAAATTCAGCCGCGGCAACAGCTTCGAATTGGTGAAGGAATAGAGCACCGTCCACAACGTGCCGCCAACGAAGACCACCGACGCGGTGAGGATCATCGGGATCGAGGCGACCTTCGCATTGAGGTTGCGGAACAGCGGGTTGGGGCGTTCGCTCTTGCTCATCTCGTCAGCCGGCTGGGTAAGGGCGGTGCGATCCCGGCCCTGCTTGTGGCAAGGCCGGGAGCGAGGTGGATGGCCTCCAACGTCAGTCTGCCGCCGCGATGAGGTCGGCGAAGCGCTTCTGCGCCTCTTCCACCGTCATGTCCGGCTTGGCGAAGAATTCGGCGAAGAGATCCTCCTTCTGCTTCTGGGTGTCCTGCGACATCAGCTGGTCCGTCCACGGGATGACGGCGCCCTTGGCGAGGATGGCGAGGCCCTTCTTCATGCAGTCGTTGGCGGCATTGAGATCGACGTCGCCGCGTACCGGCAGCGAGCCCTTCTTCAGGTTGAAGGCGACCTGCGTCTTGGGATCGAGCAGCGTTTCGGCCAGCACTTCCTGCGCCTTGGACTTGTCGGCATCCTTGAGCAGCGGGAAGTAGAAGGCGTCGCCGCCGGTGGCGATCACTTCGTTCAGGCCGAGGCCCGGCAGGCAGGTGTAGTCCTTGCCCGCGACCTTGCCGGCAACCTGGAACTCGCCCTGCGCCCAGTCACCCATGATCTGGCCGCCGGCCTTGCCGGTGATGACCAGATTGGTCGCCTGGTTCCAGTCCTGCACATTGGTGTTCTTGGCCATCTTGCGGGCATCGTCGGCGGCCTTGAACACCTTGGCGATCTCGGGGCCGGCAGCAAATTTGGCGTCCTTGTCCTTGTAGACCTTGAGGAATGCATCGGAGCCGCCCACGGCCGCCAGCAGCACATCGAAGGCGCCGGAGGACTGCCATGCCTGTCCGCCAACAGCGAGCGGGATGATGCCGGCCTTTTCCAGCGCCGGCGCTGCCGCGACGAACTCATTCCAGTCTTTCGGCGTCGGCACGCCAGCCTTGGCGAAGGCCTCGTTCGACAGCCACAGCCATTGCCAGGAATGGATGTTGACCGGCACGCAATAGATCTTGCCGTCGATGGTGCAGCTGTCGAGCAGGCTCTTCGGCCGCACGATTTCCGTCCACTTGCCCTTGGTGGCGACGTCGGTGAGGTCGCGCATCAGGCCGGCCTGCACCAGTTCCTCCGCCTGCCGGCCGTGGTTGAACTGGGTGGCGCCCATCGGATCACCACCGGTGATGCGGCTGATCATGATAGGCCGCGCGGTGCCGCCGGACCCGGCAATGGCGCCGTCGACCCAGTGGTTGCCGGTCGCATCGAAGGCCTTGGCCAGTTCCGCAACTGCCGCCGCCTCGCCGCCCGACGTCCACCAATGGGTGACTTCCAGGTCGGTGGCTGCTGCCGGGCCGGCAAATTGCAGCGCGGCCGTCGCGGCAAAAGCAGCGGTCAAAAGTTTATAGCGCATTTCGGTTCCTCCCAGAATCTGAAACGTTACAGATTTTCGATACGGCAATTGTGCGGTGCGCGCAACCCCTGAGGTAAACGCGGTCCAATATTTTTTCGAGGCGCGAACAAATTCATTGCGCGCAAGCCGGCAAACTCCGCGCAAAACCGGCTGTTGCGCCGCAAGATCATGCTGCAGCGCAAGAAAACCGTCCGGAACCTGGTTGGTCGCGCAACGTTCCTGGCCGCGAAAACCCTGCCAAAACCATGGCTTGAGAGACCCGCGTGGCTCGATGTTGGCAATCTGTAACGTTTCAGTATATTGAAGCTCGGCGGGTGAACGGCCGTGCCACATCGTCATCGAAGCGATTGTCGGCTGGTCCGGCGGCTGCTATGCGCCTGACGGGGCGGGACGAATGGACAGGGACCAGACGGACAAGGACGACGAGGCGTCGGCGCATGAGCGCCCGACGCTGAAGACGCTTGCCTTCATGACCGGGCTCGGCGTCACCACCGTCTCACGTGCGCTGAAGGATGCGCCCGAGATCGGCGCCGAGACCAGGCGCCGCGTTCAGCTCGTCGCCAGGCAGATCGGCTACCGCCCGAACCGTGCCGGCGTGCGCCTGCGGACCGGCAAGACCAATGTCATCAGCCTCGTGCTCAACACCGAGCGCGAGATTATGAGCTTTGTCTCCGACATCATCTACGGTGTCTCGGAGGTCATTGCCGACACACCCTATCACCTGATCGTCACGCCCTATTCGCGCTCGCAGGATCCGCTGGATCCGGTGAAGTACCTGGTCGAGTCCGGCTCGGCCGACGGCGTCATCATTTCGCGCACGCAGCCCAATGATCCGCGCGCCCGCTATATGCTCGAGCGCGGCATTCCCTTTGCCACCCATGGCCGCACCGATATGGGGCTGGTGCACCCCTATCATGACTTCGACAACTACGCCTTCGCCGCCGAGGCGGTGCGCCATCTGGCCGGCATCGGCCGGCGCCGGCTGGCGCTGGTGACACCGCCTGTGGGGCTGACCTATTACGGCCACACGGTGAACGGCTTTGCCGATGCGCTGGGCGAGGTTGACGCCAGCGAAGTGCCGTTCAACACCGTTTCAATCGACCAGTCGATCGATCAGATCAGGACACGGACCGCGCAGCTGATGCGGCGCGACGTGAGGCCGGACGGCTTCGTCAGCAGCGCCGCCGCGGCAACGCTGGCCGTCGTCGCCGGCATCGAGGATGCCGGCCTGAAACTCGGCCGCGACGTCGATGTCGTATCCAAACAGTCGTCGGAACTGCTGCATTTGTTTCGCCGGGAGTTGCTGATCGTCAACGAAGACTTCCGCTTGGCAGGCACCGAGCTTGCCCGCGCCGTGCTGGGCTGGATAGGCGGCGCGGCACCAGGCTCTTTGCAGACCGTGGTCAAGCCGGGCGACGTCGTCGCTTATCGCAGCTGACTGGCGCGACCTGAGAATCCAGTCAGGCCGAGTCGAAGACGGGCGCGAAGCGATCAAACATGGGTTGATACCGAGAACCGGACCGGAGCGCACTTAGGCTCCAGGCTCATAGATGGGATGTTACGGCTGGACGCTCGGCGTCAGCGCCCCTCTAGGGACTGATCTTGCGATAGCCATCCCCATCATTGCGCCATCGCTCCACCCCGGTGGCGTCCGTAACATCGGCCCACTGACCTTCCTCCCGGAACTCAGCCTGGACCTCGCGACCTTTGATCCGAATCGGGGATAGTGAAGCGCTGCGGCTTTCCGGAAGCATGACAAAGGTGATTGCGTCCCCGTCCTCGATGCACGTCATCCCGGGTCTCTCGATCACTGTACCAACAGTGAAGCCGGTGTTAGGGCCTCCCAGATTACGAAGGCGGCTCCATCGCACCCTTGGCTCTTTGCCGCTGGCGGCAGCAATGCATCGGTATTCAGGGCTCTCGTGGATTACGGCGGCTGCAGTTTGACGATTGAGGAGGGTGTTGACGCCTGTCCACGCCAACGCACCGAGCCACAGGCAGACAAAGATCACTGTAGCATAATGATTGGGCACCGCAGGTGACGAGGTTCCAGCAGGCATCTCAGCGTCTTCCATGTTGAGAGCGATCTTACCGCCTTTCATTCATAACCAATAGCTGACGATGGTGGCGATGTGCCGGCCGAAGCCTTGACTGCCGCGCCTCGGTCGGCGAAGGCACGGAAGTGCAGGTATCAGCCTTTGCAGGCCGGCATCACCTGACTCTAGCCGGCTGCGCCGCTGCCCCATGGACCGTGGAAAGCGCCCTGCTCGCCGATGCGCTCGAAGCCGTGCGCACCGAAGAAATCGCGCTGCGCCTGGATCAGGTTTGAGGTGCCGCGGCCCTGGCGGTAGCTGTCGAAATAGGCGAGCGCCGACGCCAGAGCCGGGACCGGCGAGCCGGCTTCGGAAGCCTTGGCGACGATGCGCCGGAGCGACGGATGCGCCTCCTGCATCATGGCGATGAAGGCCGGCGCCATCAAAAGGTTGGTGGATGCACCGCCGGAGCCGAAGGCTTCCGCCATGGTGTCGAGCATCTGCGAGCGGATGATGCAGCCGGCGCGCCAGATCTTGGCGATGGTCGGCATCGGCAGGTTCCAGTTGAACTCCTTCGAAGCGCCGCTCATCACCGCGAAACCTTGCGCATAGGCGGCGATCTTGCCGGCGAGCAGCGCCAACTCCAGGTCTTTCAGAAGTGCCGCCTTGTCGCCGGAGATCCTGGTCACGCCGATATTGCCATAGGCCTTTTCTGCCGCCTGGCGCTCATCCTTGATCGATGACAGCACGCGCGCCGCCACCGCCGCCTCGATGGCGGTGGCCGGAATGCCGAGCTGCTGCGCCTCGATGACCGACCATTTGCCGGTGCCCTTCTGGCCGGCGCGGTCGAGGATGATGTCGACCACCGGCTTGCCGGTCTTTGGATCGTCGGCGGCCAGAACCTTGGCGGTGATCTCGATCAGATACGAATCGAGCCGGCCCTTGTTCCAATCTTCGAAAACCTTGCCGATCTCCTTCGGCCCCATGCCGAGGCCATCACGCAAGATGCCGTATATCTCGGCGATCATCTGCATGTCGGCATATTCGATGCCGTTGTGGATGGTTTTGACGAAATGGCCGGCGCCGTCAGTGCCGAGCCAGGCAGCGCACGGTTCGTCCTTGAACTTGGCCGAGATCGCGGTCAGCACGCTTTCGACGCGCTTCCAGGACTCTTCGGTGCCGCCGACCATGATCGAAGGCCCGTGGCGCGCGCCCTCCTCGCCGCCGGACACACCCATGCCGATGAAGGTCAGGCCCGAACCCGACAGTTCGGAAAAGCGTCGCATCGTGTCGCGGAAATTGGCGTTGCCGGCATCGATGACGATGTCGTTGGCCGACAGCACGCCGCGCAACGCTTCGATCTGTTCGTCGACCGGCTTGCCGGCCAGCACCATGATGATGATCGGCCGCGGCGGCCGGATGGATTCGGCGAGTTCCTCCAGGCTGTAGCAGGGCACCACCCTGTCGCGCAGCGCGCCTGCGCTTTCGAGGAAGGCGTCGGTACGCGCCCTGGTGCGGTTGAAGACGGCGATGCGGTGCCCGTGCTCGGCAATGTTGAGCGCCAGGTTGGAGCCCATCGTGCCAAGGCCGATCAGGCCGATTTCGGCTTTTTCCATCGTTTCTTCCCTGTTTTCGGATCTTTTGTTGAGGCGCGTTTTGCGGGGATGCCCGTTCTTCGGCGAGATGATTGACGGGCCTTTCGCGCCGCGTCAACCGCTTCGCTGAATTGTGACGGCCCGCGTTGCGTGAGACTTGAGGTCGAGCCGAGTCAGGAAGTGTCCGTGATGACCAGCCAACGCCTTGCCGATCGAACATATGGCGTTAGGTTGGACATATGGCAGTCAAACGGATGGACAATGTCGGAATCGTCGTCGAGGACCTCGAAGCGACGATTGCCTTCTTTCGCGAGCTCGGCCTCGAGTTCGAAGGGCGGGCCGCGATCGAAGGAGAATGGTCCGGACGTGTCACCGGACTGAGCGATCAGCGCGTCGAGATTGCCATGATGCGCACGCCGGACGGCCATAGCCGCCTCGAGCTCTCCCGCTTCCTCACGCCGCCTGTCGTCGCCGATCATCGCAACACCCCGGTGAACGCTCTCGGCTACCTCCGCGTCATGTTTACAGTGGACGACATCGACGACACGCTTGAAAGGCTCCGCAAGCGCGGCGCGCAGCTTGTCGGCGAAGTCGTCCGTTACCAGGACGTGTATCGGCTCTGCTACATCCGCGGGCCTGAAGGGCATCTCATCGGACTGGCCGAGGAACTCGGCTGAGCGCACTTCCCAGGGAAAAGTTTACGCTCTGACATTGGGTGCTATCCTCTTACCAGGGACGAGGAATGCAGCTCTCCGGGCGGTATGTGGTCAGGACTGCGTCCATGGCTTTGCTGTATTCGGAAAAGTTTGGAATGAGTCCCAATTCGATGGCTTGAGCGACGCATTTATCGCCGGCAGCGGGCGAATTTGCCTGAGAAAGGCAATTTTTCAGCTTTGTCATTGAGGCCGGAGGGGGAGGCTTAATTGATCGATAGCCGATCGAGCCTGAACGCATGGATACAACCGTTACGTCGCCCTTGTTCCATAGAGCCGGGTCAAAGATATGGTTGAGATTGCGCTTGTCGCCAGGGTGTTTTGACGCCGCCACGCCGTAGATCGTCATGACAAGCACATTGGCAGCTGCCTTATCTCCCGGATCGACTTTCATATCCGAATCCGTGGCCGGCATCCTGAGCCCAGGCTCAGAGGCAAGCTCCGACAGGGCTTCGCCATCGCCCTCTCGCGCCAAGGGCCAAAGTACCGCCCATTGCTTATTACATTGCTCTTTGTAGTAGGAGTCTCGGGCAAACTTCAGGCGCTGCTCACGGGTCAAACTCGGCTGCATCAAGCTTGTTTTACCTGTGAGATCGCATCCGCAGACAAGAAAAAAGACCAGAAGACCGCAACATACTTTCCCTATAAATCGGGTTGATACGGCCGCTGATTCAATTGCTTCTTGCCAAGAAAGGCGCTCCGTCAGCAGCATCACCCGATCCCGAACATCTCAACGCATTAGTAAAATGAACCGCACTGGGCGACCAGCAGCTTATACGAAAAACGAAAACATAGCCATTTGGTGTATTAGTCGGCGCGAATATCGATAGGCGCCTCGATCTTTACCACCTCGAAATCCGAAACCAGAATATCGAGCCGCGCCGTCCAGCGGCCGGGTACCGGGATGACGAGATTGTCGACGCGCCAGGTGCCGTCGCCGGGTTTGGTCGCCGGACGCTTGATCGACTCGATGCCGGAATCGGGCTTGGACAGCACCAGCGTGACTTCCTTCGCGTCGAGCGGGCCGAAATCGCCATCCATGATGACGATTGAGGCGGTGACCTCCCCGGTGTGGCCGGGCGTGATGTCGATGTCGGCCATCGCCTTCAGCGTGTGGATATGGGTCGATGTCGGTTGCGCCGCGGCGATCGCCAGCGCCCGTGGCGGCGGCGTGAAGCGCCAGCCGGCGGCAACGCCGAAGATCAGGAGTACGATCAGCATCTCGACTGCGATCGAGCGGCTGAGCCGGCGCCGCACTTCCGTCGCTCCGGCCTCGGCCAAGGCGGTGAGCCGCCAGCGATTGACCGCTGCCAGCGTGAACAGAAACACCAGCAGCGCGAGCTTGATCAGCAGCAACCGGCCATAGGCGGTGTTGATGAGTGCCGCCGGTGTCTGCACCTGGATGATGGCGAGCACGATGCCCGCCGCGGCAAGCATCGCCACCACAGGCATGATCGTGCGTGAAAATCGCCGCAGAAACGCGCCGGCTTCCGCCGATTGGCTGTTCAGCGCCAGACCGAGCGGCAGCAGCGCTCCGGCCCAGAAGGCGATGCCGGCGCCGTGCAGGAACACCATCGGCCGCGTCAGCCATTGCGGCTCGGCTGCACTGGCATGGCCGCTGGCGGCAAGGGCTGCGCCGACACTCACAAGTCCGACAAGCGCCAGCGGCCTGGCAACGGCGCGCGGCCCGACCAGAGACAACAGGCCAAGCCCGAGCGCCGCCAGAGCGATTATCACCGTGCATCCAAAACTGGTGCCGAGCCCGGTCTGCCAGACCACCGGTTGCGCCAGCCGGGCAAGTGGCGCCCCCAGCGCATCCAGCCCCTGGAACCCGAGCGACAGGGGTGCTGCGACCAGGCCGCACAGGATGGCGGCAATGACGAAACGCTGGCCCGATCGCACGCCTGCGAGCCATGTCAGCGCGAAGGCGCCGCCGACGCCGAGGAAAAGGCCGATGTAGAGAAGAACCTTGCCGGTCCAGATCGCCGACCGCAAATCCATGTCGACCGCGTCCGCCACCGCCGGCGCCTGGCTTGGCGCGCCGACGGAAAACAGCACCGAGCCGCCGACCGGATGGCCGTCGGCGGAAATCACCCGCCAGCTCAAGACATGTGTGCCCGGCTCGAGCTTTTGCGGATTGTCGATCGCGACCGTCTGGTCGTTGAGCCGGAACGAGGTCAGCGCAACAGGCGTGCCGTCGGGCCGCACCAGCGTCAGCACCAGCGGCGACACCGGCTCGCTGAAGGTCAGCGAAAACTGTGTGGGCCCTTGCGCCAACACGGCGCCGTCGGCCGGCTCGGCCTTGATCAGCGCCGCATGGGCAAAGGCCTGGTTTGGCGTGGCGAGGACGGCAAGCAGCAGGAGTGCGGCCAGCAGACCGAAAGCCAGCCGGCCGAAGGATCCCCCAGCAGTCCGTTTTGTCAGTTGGAAACAAGCCACGCTCATGCCATCCACCAAAATGGCGGCGCGCCGCATCGAAGCAGCGCGCCGCCAATGCATCATTTCTTCGGCAGCAGGTTGAGGCCGGGCGCCGGATCTTCCAGCGCATCCTCACCCTGGCCAGCCGCAGGAATCTCTATCCAACGCGTCGTGGCGCCATCGCATTCCTGCACCACCGGAAAATAGATCTTCTGGCCGGTCGGCAGATCGGCGGCCAGCGTGCCGCGGAAGACAAACTCGTCGTAGAATTCATCCGGCAGGCTGCCGCCGCTCCAGTCGACTTCCTTGACGCCCGACGTCACGTCCTCGCCGTAGAGCTGGTAGGATTTCTCGTACTTGCCTTTCTTGACCTGCAGCGTCCAGCCGGGCTTCGGCATCGGCTTCACCGCGATCACCCCTTCCGGGATTTGCACGCGCACGGCAATCGTCGCCTTGCCGTCGCAGCCATGCGGCACACGCAGCACGGCCTTGTAGGTCGAGCCGACCGCGGCCTCCTGCGTTTCAAGCGTGATATGGGCGAAGGCGGCACTTGTCCCCAGGACGAGACATGCAGCGGCGAGCAAAAGATACTTGTTCATGATGGTCCCTCTCGAAAATCGGTTGGCAATAATTGATCAGTCGTTGTCTTCCTGGGGCGGCGCGCTGCCTATGGCCTGCACGGCGAACTCGACGGTCACCGCCCCGGCCTTTTCGAAGGTCAGCGTGGCGGCAAACATCTGGCCCTCCTTGGGCGGCTGCTTCAGATCCATGAACATTATGTGGTAGGCGCCCGGACCGAGCGTGACCTTGCCGCCGGCCGGGATTTCCAATCCGCCGTCGACCGGGCGCATGGTCATGACGCCGTCCTTCACCCCCATTTCATGCAGTTCGGCCTTTGCCGAAATGTCGGAGGAAATCGACAGCAGCCGGTCCGGCGCGCTGCCCTTGTTGACGATGGTGAAATAGCCGCCGGCGACCTTGGCGCCGGCTGGCGTGGCGCGCGACCAGGGATGCTCGATCTCGATGTCGCCGGCCTTGAACTCATGTGCAAGAGCGGAATGCGCGCCTACGAACAACAGGGCGAAGGCGAAGACGGCGCTGCCGAGACGCTGCTCGATCGTGCGAAAGAAAGACGTGCTACGGCGCAATGCGGCACGAAGAAAACGGGACATGGGTATTGCTCCATGAATATGAGGTCGCGCCGTTGCCGGTCGCAAACAGTGTCGGTGATTGGATGAATGGCGCTCGCGCAGGTTACGCGAGATGCCGCAGTTTCAGGCCGTATGCGGCGGCGCGCGCGGATTGGCCGGAGAACGTTCGCGCGTGACATCGGGATACCTGACAGAGGCAAGCACGAAGGCGACGGTCTCGAAGGACAGGCTGACCTGGACCAGGCCGACACCGGGCGGCGGCGCATAGGCAACCGAGGCCATGCTGCAGCCAAGCATGCAGCATGGCGGCATATGCTGCTGGTGCGGATCGCCTCCGGGAAGCTGGACCGCTCCCTCATGGGTGCAGATAACGTTGCCGAAGGCGTCGATCTGCGAGGCATCCGGCGCCGTGCCGAAAGCAAAGGCGCCGAGCGTCGACTGGAGCAGCAACACACAGGCCGCGACAAACGCGGCCGTCATGCTCCATCTCTTACGCCGGATGTTCAAAGACCTGCCTCTTCACGCAGCAACGGCAGATGTCTAGCACGCGGCAGGCAGCCGGAAAATCGCCAAATCATCGCTGCGGCAACGCGGCGCGTCACGAAGGTAAGCGGACGCCTATCTCCGGGATCGAGGTCAGCAGCGTATTGCGCGCCGACTTCAGATGCTTGCGGCAGGCGGCATCGACCTTGCCGAGATCGCGCGATTTCAGCGCTGTGATATAGGCGAGATGCTCGCCCACCGCGACTTCATTGCGCTCGCGCTCCTGCGCCTTGTTCCACTGGTAGTGGTAGTGAAAGATCATGGCGATGACGTCGTAGAAGTCGACGATGAAGCGGTTGTGCGACGCCCGGTGGATCAGCCGGTGAAAACGCTCGTCGAGCTCGGAGAATTCGTTGAAGCGGGTGGCAATCTCGCTGGCCAGCAGCCGGTGCTCGTCCTCCAGCCGGTCGAGATCGGCCCAGACCGGACTGTCCAGCGGCAAGGCGGCAAAGGCCGCCGCCGAGCGTATCTCGAACATCTCGCGGATTTCGGTGAGTTCGAGCGCGAACGCGCGGGTAAAACCCTTCAGCACCCAATGGCTGTTGCGTCGCTTCTCGATCAGGCCGAAGCGCGAGAATCGGATCAGGAATTCGCGCACGCTGGTGGTGCCGACGCCGATCTCGCGCGCCAGCTCGAGCTCGTTGATCTGCATGCCGGCCTCGGCGCCGCCGGCGAGCAGCCTGCGCATGAACGAGCGCTCGATGATCTGCGCCAGCGTGTCGGTCTCTTCCTCAGGGAAGAAATCGTCCGGCTTCGGCGCCCTGAGCACCGTCTTGTTGCGCTTGTTCCAGGCGATCAGCCCGGTTTCTTCCATACGCGCCAGAATGGTGCGCACCGTGGTGCGGCTGACGCCGAGCAGAGTGCCCAACTCCGGCTCGGACGGCAGGCTCTGCGTTTCATCGAGCAGCCGCAGACCCCTGTTGTAAGCATCCTTGTAGACGTTGTTGCTCTTCGACATCCCTGCCCCGTTGCGCGCCGGCGCTTGCTGTGGCTGGCTTGAAGCGCGATATCACAGATGTTTCCTAGCGCATGACCCGGCAAAGCAAAACGCTTTGCGTGTCAGACGCGGCTCCCTACAACCCACGCGTCCATCGGATGCATGGTCTCCTCCTGAAAAAACAATTGACGCACAAATGTTTTTTCCCGATAAAAGACATTATATGGAAACAGACGCGTGTCAATCCGCGCATCCCCCCAGGAACAGACCCAGGAAACTGCCCGTGAACGCCTCGAACAGCATTCTTCTGTCCCCCGCCGACAATGTCGCGGTCGCCAATGGCCGCATCGAGATCGGCACCGCTCTGCCCGGCGGCGCCGTCGCCACGGCCTTGATCGAGCCCGGCCACAAGGTGGCGATCAAGCCTATCGCCGCCGGCGAGGCGGTGGTCAAGTATGCCCAGGCCATCGGCCGCGCGACGCAGGACATCGCGCCCGGCGATCACGTCCATTCGCACAATCTGGTTTTCGAGAGCGGCCGCCTGCCGGTGGTGCCGCCGAGCGAGGCCGAGCACGCGACGGAAGCTGATCGCGCCCGCACCTTCATGGGCTACCGCCGCGCCGACGGCCGCGCCGGCACCCGCAACTTCATCGGCATCATTGCCAGCGTCAATTGTTCGGCCACCGTCTGCCATGCCATTGCCGACGAAGCCAACCGCGTGCTGTTGCCGAAATATCCGGGGATCGACGGCTTCGTGCCGATCGTCCACGGCCAGGGTTGCGGCATGAGCGGCACCGGCGATGGCATGATGGTGCTGCACCGGACGCTCGCCGGCTACACCCGCCATCCGAACTTCGGCGGCGTGCTGATGGTCGGCCTCGGCTGCGAGGTCAACCAGCTCACCCTTTACGGCCAGAAGGGTGCGGCGGCGGGCAAGCGGCACTTCAACATCCAGGATGCCGGCGGTTCGCGCAAATCGGTGGAAAAGGCTATGGGCGTGCTGGCCGAGATCGCCGAGGAGGTCGGTACATTGCAGCGTGGGCCGATCCCGGTCTCAGAGATTGTCGTCGGCCTGCAATGCGGCGGCTCCGACGGCATGTCGGGCATAACGGCCAATCCGGCGCTGGGCGCCGCCGTCGATATCCTGGCCGGCGTTGGCGGCATCGGCATTCTGTCCGAGACCACGGAGATCTATGGCGCCGAGCATCTGCTCGCCTATCGCGCGGCGACCCCGGAGATCGCCAAGAAGCTCGATGGTTTCGTCAAGTGGTGGGAGGACCATGTCGCCAAGCATGGCGCCTCGATCGACAACAACCCTTCGCCCGGCAACAAGCGCGGCGGCCTCACCACCATTCTGGAGAAGTCGCTGGGCGCCGTCGCCAAGGGCGGCCAGACGCCGCTCAACGGCGTCTTCGGCTATGCCGAGAAGGTCACCGGCAGCGGCCTGGTGTTCATGGACACGCCCGGCTACGACCCCGTCTCGGCGACCGGCCAAGTGGCGGGCGGCGCCAACATCATCGTCTTCACCACCGGTCGCGGCTCCTGCTTCGGCTGCCGGCCAACGCCGTCGATCAAGGTCGCCACCAACTCGACCATGTATCACCAGATGGAAGAGGACATGGACGTCAACTGCGGCGTCATCGCTTCGGGCGAAAAGACCATCGCCGGCATGGGCCGCGAGCTGTTCGAACTGATCGTCGAGACCGCATCGGGCCGCAAGACCAAGAGCGAAGCGTTCGGCTACGGCGACAACGAGTTCGTGCCGTGGCATCTCGGCGCAACGCTCTAAAACACTGACAAAAAATACGGGCTGCAAGATGGCCCGCAAGGGGAGGCTTTGGATGGACAAACGCCGCATCGGCACGACTGCGCTCGAGGTCACCGAGATAAGCTTCGGCGGGGCGGCGATCGGCGGCCTCTACCGGGCCTGTCCGCGCGAGGCGGCGATGGAGACGCTGCAGACAGCCTGGGAAGCCGGCCTGCGCTATTTCGACACCGCGCCCTTCTATGGCTTCGGGCTGTCGGAACGGCGAACCGGAGATTTCCTGCGCTACAAGCCGCGGGATTCCTACGTGCTGTCGACCAAGGTCGGACGCCTCTTCCGCCCCGTGCGGGAGGACCAGGTTCCCGATCATTCCTATGTCGACCCGCTGCCTTTCGCGCTCGACTACGACTATTCCTATGACGGCATCATGCGCTCGGTCGAATTCTCCTATGCGCGGCTCGGGCTGAACCGGATAGACATCCTGTTTGTCCACGACATCGGCACTTACACGCATGGCGTCCAGAAGACGAAGCTGCATTTCCGCCAGATGATGGATGGCGGCTTGAAGGCGCTGGAAGAGCTGAAATCGTCCGGCGTCATTTCCGCCTATGGGCTCGGCGTCAACGAGGTGCAGATCTGCCTCGACGTGCTGCGCGAAGCCCCGCTCGACTGCATCCTGCTTGCCAGCCGCTATTCGCTGCTCGACCGCTCGGCCGAGGCTGAGCTTTTGCCGCTCTGCCGGCAGCGGCAGACCTCGCTGATCATCGGCGGCGTCTTCAACTCCGGCATCCTGGCGACCGGGCCGGTGCACGGCGCGCATTTCGACTATGTGCCGGCGACGCAGGACATACTCGAGCGTGTCGGCGCGATGGAGACAATCGCCACCGAGAGTGGCTATCCGCTGGCGGCGGCTGCGTTGCAATTTCCGCTGCACGAGCCGGTCGTGGCCAGCGTGCTGACCGGAACGGCCAAAGCCGCCAATCTGACACGCAATCTCGACCTGTTCGACATCAAGGTGCCGCAATCGGAATTCGCCAAATATGCTCCTTACACCGTCGTTCAGGAACTCGGCTGACGACGATCACGCGATTCTCAAGAAAGAATGAACATTCCATATTGACTCGATGATGGAATTAATATTCCATGGCGATCAAGGGAGGATCGGGAGCGTCTGGACGTGGCATTGAGGGTCGGCAAGGAGGGCTTCTCCGCCGAGCCATGCGAAGGCCGATATGAAACACCGCTTGCGTCGGCTGGATCGATGCACTATCAAAAAGCGGCAACTGTTTTTTATTGATAAAGTTCTGTTTGGGCCGCGCCTATCCGAATGGAGCTTCCGTAACCTTCACCGGGCGATCTAGGGAGGATTCCTAATGAAATTCGTGACCAGCATTCTCAACCGCCGCTCACTCGTCGCGCTTGCAGCCGCCTCGATGCTTGCCGGCGCACTGCACACGGCGCCGGCTTCGGCCGCGGATGTGACCATTCCGATCATCGTCAAGGACACCACGTCCTTCTATTGGCAGATCGTTCTGGCCGGCGCCCGCAAGGCCGGCAAGGATCTCGGCGTCAACGTGCCGGAACTCGGCGCCCAGGCTGAAACCGACGTCAACGGCCAGATTTCGATCCTCGAGAACGCCGTTGCCGGCAACCCGGCCGCCGTCGTCATTTCGCCGACCGAATTCAAGGCGCTCGGCAAGCCGATCGATGAAGCAGCCAGCAAGGTCAAGGTCATCGGCATCGACTCCGGCGCCGACTCCAAGGCCTTCACCTCGTTCCTGACCACCGACAACGTCCAGGGCGGCCGCGTCGCCGCTGACGGTCTTGCCGCAGCCATCGGCGAAGCCAATGGCGGCAAGGTCGAGGGCAAGGTTGCGCTGATCACCGCGCTTCCCGGCGCCGGCTCGCTCGAACAGCGCGCGCAGGGTTTTAAGGAACAGCTCAAGGCCAAATATCCCGGCCTGGAACTGATCGCCGACAAATATGCTGACGGCCAGGCCACCACCGGCCTCAACATCGCCACCGACCTGATCACCGCCAATCCGGACCTGAAAGGCATCTTCGCCTCCAACCTGATCATGGCGCAGGGCGTCGGCCAGGCGATCGCCGAGAACAACCTTGCCGGCAAGGTCGGGCTGATCGGTTTCGACAGCGACGAGAAGCTGATCAAGTTCCTCAACGACGGCGTCATCTCCGGCCTCGTCGTCCAGGACCCGTACCGGATGGGTTATGACGGCATCAAGACCGCGCTCGCCGCGTCCAAGGGCGAGAAGGTCGAAGCCAATGTCGACACCGGCGCCAACCTGGTCACCAAAGCGAACATGAAAGAGCCGAAGATCGACGCGCTCCTCAATCCGAAGCTCGACTAAGAAGCTCGACTGACACATCGTTTCCGGGGCGTCAGCGCCCCGGAAACATCAGCTACCCGGCACAAACGGCTTGGTAATATACAGGCGTCGGCTAGGCTGATTTTAGAGGCATCCCTCGCCTCGCCACGTGCCAATCGTAAGACCAATCTGGGAGGATTGTCATGACGTCGACGGCGCAGGAACTGCATCCGCACCCAACGCTGGCACCCGGCAGGACGATCCTCGAACTGCATGGGTTGGAAAAGCGCTATCCCGGCACGCATGCCTTGAAGCCTGTGCATCTTGCGTTCAAGGCGGGCGAGATCCACGCCATCGTCGGCGAAAACGGCGCCGGCAAATCCACCCTCATCAAGCTTCTGACTGGCGTCATGCCGCGCACCTCCGGCGACGTCATCTGGGAAGGCAAACCGGCGGCACTCGCCACCCCGCACGAGGCGATGGCGCTCGGCATCAATGCCGTGCACCAGGAAGTGGTGCTCTGCCGCCATCTCACCGTCGCCGCCAACATGTTCCTCGGCGAGGAGAATTCGCGCTTCGGCATCCTGCAGCAGCGCGCCATGGTCAGGGAAGCGCAGAAGATCATCGACGGTCTCGGCTTCGACCTGCCGGCGCATGTCACGCTCGGCGACCTCACCATCGGCCAGCAGCAATTGATCGCCGCAGCGCGGGCCACCGTGCGCGGCACCAAATTCCTGATCTTCGACGAACCGACCGCCTACCTCACCCGCAAGGAAGCCGACCAGTTGTTCACGCTGATCCGCCGGCTGAAGGGCGAAGGCGTCACCATCATCTACATCAGCCATCGCATGGAAGAAGTCTTCGAGCTCGCCGACCGCGTCTCGGTGCTGCGCGACGGCACGCTCGTCGGCACCCGCAACATTGCCGAGACCAACGACGCCGAACTGGTCAAGCTGATGATCAACCGCTCGATCGAGCAGGTCTATCACAAGGAGCATTTCACGCCGGGTGCGACCATCGTCGAAACGAAGAACCTCTCCGGCAAAGGTTTCGAGAACGTTTCGATGAGTGTCCGCGCGGGCGAGATCGTCGGCCTCTACGGCCTGATCGGCGCCGGCCGCAGCGAGTTCGTCACCACGCTCTATGGCCGCCACAAGAAGTCGGCCGGCCAGATCCTGTGGCAAGGCAAGCCGGTGCTGATCAACTCCGAACACGACGCGATCAAACTTGGCATGGCGCTGGCGCCGGAAAGCCGCCGCGACCAGGGCCTGTGCCTGAACCTGCCGGTCGGCCTCAACCTCAATCTGCCGATCTACAAGCGCATCTCCAGCAACATGCTGATCTCCGGCGCAAAGGAGAAGGCCGAGGCCGACCGCCAGATCGCCGACCTCAGGATCAAGACGCCGACGCGCGGCGCGCTCGCCTCCAGCCTGTCCGGCGGCAACCAGCAGAAGATCGTCATCGGCAAATGGCTGGCGCATGGCGCCAAGCTGTTCATCTTCGATGAGCCGACGGTCGGCGTCGATGTCGGTACCAAGGCCGAGATCTACCGCCTGTTCGGCGCGCTTCTGTCGAAGGGCGCCGGCATCATCCTGATCTCGTCCTACCTTCCGGAAGTCTACGAACTGGCCGACACGCTGCACGTCTTCCGGCGCGGCAAGCTGGTTGCCACGCATGGCTTCCGCACCGCCGATCACGAAGAGATTCTCACACAGGCGCTCGCCGAGAAACAAGAAAAGCTGGGAGGACAGACATGAGCACCGAAGCGGTTCCTGCCGAAAGACCGAAACGCAATTACAACGCCCTGTTCGGGCTGACGCTGCTGGCGCTGCTGGTTCTGTTGTGGGTCATCCTGTCGCTGGCGACGCAGAGCTTCGCCTCGGGCAACAACATCTCGAACCTTTTGCGCCAGGGCTCGATGATCGCCATCCTCGCGGTCGGCCAGACCTTCGTCATCATCACCGGCGGCATCGACCTGTCGGTCGGCGCCGTGGTCGGGTTCGCCACCGTCATCGCCGCCATGCTGATCAATGCCGGCGTGCCGGTCTTTATCGCCATCCTGCTGACGCTGCTCGTCGGCGTTGCCATCGGCCTGTTCCACGGCTTCGGCATCGTCAAGATGGGCCTGCCGCCCTTCATCATCACGCTGGCGACGTTGACCTCGTTGCGCGGCATCGGCCTGCTGATGACCAATGGCAACTCGATCTCGATCAACAACGACGCCTTCCAGGAGTTTTCGCGCAACTCCTTCATCGGTGTCCCCAACCTGTTCTGGATGGTGATCCTGGTCGGCATACCGGCCTACATCTTCCTGCATCACAGCCGCTGGGGCCGCTATCTCTTCTCGGTCGGCTCCAATGCCGAGGCTTCGCGTCTGTCCGGCGTCAATGTCCAGCGCACCATCTACATGGCCTACACCCTGTCTGGCCTGTGCGCCGCCTTCGTCGGCGTGCTCTTGGCCTCGCGCATCGGCATCGGCAATCCGACGCAGGCCGAAGGCTGGGAGCTGCAGGCGATCGCCTCTTCGGTCATTGGCGGCACCTCGCTGTTCGGCGCCGTCGGCTCGGTGCACGGCCCGCTGCTCGGCGCCTTCATCCTCGCCACCATCAACAACGGCGCCAATCTCCTGAACGTCAACGCCTTCTGGCAGCGCATCATCACCGGCGTGCTGATTATCGTCATCGTCTACTTCGACGGCTTGCGCCGCCGCGGCAAATAATCCTCCCTGACTGTCTTCGCCGGTCCGCTCGACGGACCGGCGCCTTTTTTGAAAACTGGTATTGCTGAATGAAAGCCGTCATCTGCCGCTCGCCTGGCGACCTTGTCCTGGAAGACCGCGCCGCACCCGGCGCACCGCCTGCCGGCTGGGCCTTGGTCGCCGTCAGCCATGTCGGCATCTGCGGCACCGACTATCATATCTTCGAAGGCAAGCACCCGTTCCTCGCCTACCCCCGCATCATGGGCCATGAGGTGTCGGGGACTGTCGTCGAGACCGGCGAAGGCGTCGACCTCTCCGTCGGCGAGCCCGTCATCATCAACCCCTATCTCGCTTGCGGCAAATGCATCGCCTGCCGGCAGGGCAAGCCGAATTGCTGTGTGCGGATCGAAGTGCTCGGCGTCCATCGCGACGGCGCCATGGCCGAGCAGATCCTGGTGCCGGCCGAAAATCTTTACCCGGCAAACGGCCTGTCGCTGGCCGACGCCGCGGCTGTCGAATTCCTCGCTATCGGCGCCCATGCCGTGCGCCGCGCCCGCGCTGAACCAGGCGCCCGCACGCTGGTCATCGGCGCCGGGCCGATCGGCCTTGGCGCCGCCCTGTTTGCCCGCATCGCCGGGCTCGATGTCAGCCTGCTCGACATGAGTTCGGAGCGGCTCGACTTTGCCAAAAGCGAACTCGGCTTCGCTACGCTAGACGGCTCGCAAAAAGCGGCAGCCGAGCTGGTGCGCGATGCTACCGGCGGCGAAGGTTTTGATGTCGTCTTCGATGCCACCGGCAACACCCAATCGGTGCAATCTGCCTTCGCCCATGTCGCGCATGGCGGCACGCTGGTGCTGGTCAGCGTCGTCAAGGACGACATCGTCTTTTCCGATCCGGAATTCCACAAGCGCGAGATGACCCTGGTCGGCAGCCGCAACGCACTCAAGGCCGACTTCGACCACGTCGCCGCCTCCATCCGCAACGGCGCCGTGCCATTGGCCAAGCTCGTCACCCACCGCACCACGCTCGCCGCCACGCCGCACGATCTCGCCCGCTGGGCGCACGAGAAATCCGGCCTGATCAAGGCGGTCATCGAGGTTGGGTCATAACCCGGCCCGAACTGAAGACGGCCCGCCCAGGTCGACCCCCACTCCGGTCTGCTTCGCAGACCACCTCTCCCCCGATCGACGGGGGAGAGGAATGGCGCGAGCTTAGCAAGGCGGGCTCCCTTCCTCTCCCTCCGGAGGGGGGAGAGGTGGCTCGGCGAAGCCGAGACGGAGTGGGGGAAGGCGGTCCTCAAACGTCAAGCCGCTGAAAAACGAGCGCGACCAAACTTGGTCTGACATCAGTATGATGTCTCGTATAAGGCCGTCACTCCCTACAGCGCCGACAGTTTAAGCTCCACCCGCTCCGCCGGAAACCGCGTTTCTGAAAACTGGATCGGTCGGCCATCCGGCGTGACGTTGACGGCAACCGCGACCAGCACGATGGCCCCCGGCTGCAGGTTGAGGTCGGCAAGGTCAGCGGCATCGGCATGGCGTGCCGACAGCACCGTGGATTGCCTGAGATAATCTTCCACGCCGAAGCGCCGGAGCGAGGCGGTGATCGAACCGGTCTCCGCCATCACCGCATCGATGCCGGCGAAACGCTTGGCCTCGTACCAGCTGGCAGC
This sequence comes from Mesorhizobium sp. P2_E7, assembly GCF_056403855.1. Lineage (NCBI taxonomy): Bacteria > Pseudomonadati > Pseudomonadota > Alphaproteobacteria > Hyphomicrobiales > Phyllobacteriaceae > Mesorhizobium > Mesorhizobium sp. P2_E7. Next base: position 3,396,188 of record NZ_JBFUER010000001.1, read on the forward strand.
GCGCGACACCGGCCGTCCATCGGCTTCGCCGCGCGTCTCCAGCCGGATCGCCTCAGTGCCCCTGGCAAGGTCGAGGCCCTCGGCGACACGCTGGCTGGCCGGCTCGACCGCTGATGTAAGCAGCACGATATGCCGTTCCGACGTCTGCCCTTGCAGGCCCGTCGAAAACCGCGTGCGGGCGCCGATCGGGTAGGACAGCCGCTTGCGCGACAAGACGAAGGTGCCGCGTCCCTGTTCGGCCCGCAGCACGCCGTCCTGTACCAGCGCCGATATGGCGCTGCGCACCGTGTGGCGGTTGACGCCGTAGCGCTCAGCCAGCGCCACTTCCGGCGGCAACGCGGCATTCTCGGCAAAATCGCCGGCGGCGATCGAATGCAGGATCTGGTCGGCGATCTGCCGCCACAAGGAGACGCCGCTGCGCCGTTCAATGCGGCTCGCCATCTTTTGCCCGGCCATTTTTGCCCCCGATCACACCCATGTCATCCACCCGTCATGGACACGGGTTAGATAATAGGTATTATTTGTATAGTTGTCTATATCACTAGACAAATTTTACACATTCAGGGAGTTAGTCGCATGCGAGGACAGGAAGCCCGCGACCAGGCCGAGCGCAAAGCCGTCATGGCGACGCTGGCGCAGGCGAGCGGCGACGACATCGCCCGGCTCTGGAACGAGGCCGGCCTGACCTCCGAGGCCGAGCTTTTGCGCGGGCCGGAAACCGGCCTGGTGACCATACGCGGCCGTATCGGCGGCGGCGGCGCCCCCTTCAATGTCGGCGAAGCCACGGTCACCCGCGCCACCGTGCGGCTGCCCTCCGGACAGGTCGGCCACAGCTACATGCTCGGCCGCGACAGGAAGAAGGCGAGGCTGGCGGCCATCGCCGACGCGCTCTGGCAGGACCCCGCGCAGCGCCAGTCGGTCGAGACCGCGCTGGTCGCGCCATTGCGCGCAGCCCAAGGCGAAGCGCGCGAAAAGCGCCGCGCCGAGACGGCGGCAACGAAAGTGGATTTCTTCACCATGGTGCGCGGAGAAGACTGATGGACATCGCAGCCCAATCGATCGACGGCGGTTTCGCCGATCCGGTGTTCAACGCCCAGACCGTCTTCCGCGCCGTCATGGACGCCATGGCACGACCGGGCAGCGTGCAGCCTTTGCCGGCCTTCGCCCGCCCGCCGGCGCCACTGTCGGCCACCGCAGGCGCCATCGCGCTTTCGCTCTGCGATCACGACACCCCGCTCTGGCTCGACCCTGCTTTGCAGACGTCGGCCGCGGTGAAAGCCTGGCTCGGCTTCCACGCCGGCACGCCGCTCGCCAACACACCGGCCGACGCGCATTTCGCCTTGATCGCCAACCCGGCGGAGATGGCGGCCCTCGACGGCTTTTCGCAGGGCACACAGGATTATCCCGACCGTTCGACGACACTGATCCTGCAGGTGAGCGATCTGACCTCCGGCGCGCCGCTGCTGCTTGAAGGCCCCGGGATCGAAACCAGCGCGACCATCGCGCCGGCGCAGATGCCGCGTCATTTCGTCGAACAATGGAAGCAGAACAGTCAGCGCTTTCCGCGCGGCATCGACATCATCCTGGCGGCCCCCGGCGGCATCGCCTGCCTGCCGCGCACGACGCGCATCAAGACGATGGAGGCGTAAAATGTACGTCGCGGTAAAAGGCGGCGAGGCCGCAATTGCCAATGCCCACAGCCTGCTTGCCGACCGCCGGCGCGGCGACCGTTCGGTGCCGGCCCTGCGTCTCGACCAGATCGTCGAGCAGCTGGCGCTCGGCGTCGACCGGGTGATGAGCGAAGGCTCGCTCTATGACCGCGAACTGGCAGCGCTCGCCATCGTCCAGGCGCGCGGCGACATGATCGAGGCGATCTTCCTGGTGCGCGCCTACCGCACCACGCTGCCGCGCTTCGGCTACAGCAATCCGATCGACACCGGCGCCATGCTGGTAGAGCGGCGCGTGTCGGCCACCTACAAGGATTTACCCGGCGGCCAGCTGCTTGGGCCCACTTTCGACTACACCCATCGGCTGCTCGACCCGGAGCTTGCCGCCGGCGCCGATGTCGCCGAACCGCTGCAACGGGCCGGCGAGGCGGAGGCGATGCCGCGCGTCTCGGCGATCCTCGCCCGCGAAGGCCTGATCGAGCCGGATGGCGAGATGCCGCAGGACCATGTCCCCGGCGACATCACACGCGAACCGCTGGAATTTCCGATGGCGCGCGACATCCGCCTGCAGGCGCTGTCACGCGGCGACGAAGGGTTTCTGCTGGCGCTCGGCTACTCCACCCAGCGCGGCTATGCCCGCAACCACCCCTTTGTCGGCGAGGTCCGCATCGGCGAGGTCGAGCTGGAACTCGACGTGCCGGAACTGCCCTTCGCGGTGCCGCTCGGCAAGGTCCGCGTCACCGAGTGCCAGATGGTCAACCAGTTCAAGGGCTCGGCCAAGGCACCGCCGCAATTCACCCGCGGCTATGGCCTCGTCTTCGGCCAGAGCGAGCGCAAGGCGATGGCCATGGCGCTGTGCGACCGGGCGCTGCGCGCAACGGAACTCGGCGAAGATGTCGTCGCTGCCGCGCAGGACGAGGAGTTCGTCATTTCACACTCGGACAATGTCCAGGCGACCGGCTTCGTCGAGCATCTGAAGCTGCCGCACTATGTCGACTTCCAGGCCGAACTCGACCTCGTGCGCCGCATGCGCGCCGAGTACGAGGCACGTGAAAACCCTGCAAAGATGGAAGAAAAGCGGGAGGCCGCAGAGTGATGCTAATGGCCTCCGCCATCAATCATGCCGCCGCCGTAACCACCACTGGCGCCGCCAACGGTCTCGCCCTGCGCGCCATCTTTCGGTGCGGGCAGGACCATGCGCCGAAGGATGAAGGCGACCACGCCGACGAACGCAAGCAGCAGGATTCCGAGATGTATCCAACCGGTTTGGGTCATCCGATTTCGCCCCTGTTTGCGCATTCTGGACGCCAATTCGATAGCACAATGTGGATGTGATCGCCATGACCGACATCGCCACCTACAACTTCGCCTATCTCGACGAGCAGACCAAAAGGATGATCCGTCGGGCGATCCTCAAGGGCATCGCCATTCCCGGCTATCAGGTGCCGTTCGCCTCGCGCGAAATGCCGATGCCTTATGGCTGGGGCACCGGCGGTGTGCAGGTGACCGCCTCGATCATCGGTCCGGATGATGTGCTGAAGGTCATCGACCAGGGCGCCGACGACACCACCAATGCGGTCTCGATCCGTGCCTTCTTCAAGAAGGTCGCCAATGTCGCTGTCACCACCGATACCGCCAGCGCCACGATCATCCAGACCCGCCACCGCATCCCCGAACATCCTCTCAGCGCCGGCCAGGTTCTGGTCTATCAGGTGCCGATCCCCGAGCCGCTGCGCTTCCTCGAACCGCGCGAGACCGAAACCCGTAAAATGCATGCGCTGGAGGAATACGGCCTCATGCATGTGAAGCTCTACGAGGACATCGCCAAACACGGCCGCATCGCCACCACCTATGCCTATCCGGTCAAGGTCGAGGGCCGCTACGTCATGGACCCCTCGCCGACGCCGAAATTCGACAATCCGAAAATGCATCGCTCGCCGGCGCTGCAGCTGTTCGGCGCCGGGCGCGAAAAGCGCATCTACGCCGTGCCGCCCTTCACCGATGTCGTCAGCCTCGACTTCGAGGATCATCCGTTCAAGGTCCAGACCTTCGACCAGCCCTGCGCGCTGTGCGCCGCCGAGAATGTCTATCTCGACGAGGTCATCCTCGACGACCATGGCGGCCACATGTTCGTCTGCTCCGACACCGACCATTGCGAGAAGCGGCGTGCTGATGGCCATCGCGGCCACCTTGCTCCCGAGACCCATCTTGCCGCAGAAAAAATGGAGCCGGCGCAATGACCGACGAACCGCTGCTGCGCGTATCGGAACTGTCCAAATTCTACGGCTCGCGCGTCGGCTGCGAGAACGTCACCTTCGACCTGTGGCCGGGGGAAGTGCTGGCCGTCGTCGGCGAGTCCGGCTCCGGCAAGACGACGCTGCTCAACTGCCTGTCGACGCGGCTGTTGCCCTCTTCCGGCACCGCCAGCTACCGCATGCGCGACGGCCAGTTCCGCGAGGTCTACCGCATGAGCGAGGCCGAGCGCCGCTTCCTCATGCGCACCGACTGGGGATTCGTCCACCAGAACCCGGCCGACGGCCTGCGCATGACGGTTTCGGCCGGCGCCAATGTCGGCGAACGGTTGATGGCGGTCGGCGACCGCCACTACGGCAAGATCCGCGCCACCGCCGTCGACTGGCTGTCGCGCGTCGAGATCGACGAGGACCGCATTGACGACGAGCCGCGCGCCTTTTCCGGCGGCATGCGCCAGCGCCTGCAGATCGCCCGCAACCTCGTCACCGGCCCGCGGCTGGTATTCATGGACGAGCCGACCGGCGGCCTCGACGTCTCGGTGCAGGCGCGCCTGCTCGATCTGCTGCGCGGCCTGGTCACCGATCTCGGCCTCGCGGCGATCGTCGTCACCCATGACCTCGCCGTGGCCCGGCTTCTGTCACAGCGCATGATGGTGATGAAGGACGGCCGCGTCGTCGAAAGCGGTCTCACCGACCGTGTCCTCGACGACCCGCGCGCGCCCTACACCCAGCTTCTCGTTTCTTCCATCCTGCAGGTGTGATGATGGCTACGCCCCTCGTTGTTTCCGACGTCGCCAAGAGCTTCACCATGCATCTGCGCGACGGCATCAAATTGCCGGTCGTCGCCGGCGTCTCGTTCTCGATCCGGGCCGGCGAATGCGCTGTGCTCGGCGGCCCTTCCGGCGCCGGCAAGAGTTCGATCCTGAAGATGCTCTACGGCAATTACGCCGTCGATGAAGGCCAGATCATCGTCCAGCATGAAGGCGGCCTGATCGATCTCGCCAATGCGAGCCCGCGCACGGTGCTGGCCGTGCGCCGCCAGACGATCGGCTATGTCAGCCAGTTTCTGCGCACTGTGCCGCGCGTCTCCGCACTTGATGTCGTCGCCGAGCCGCTGGTCGAGCGCGGCGAGGAGCGCGAGAGCGCTCGCGAGAAAGCGCGCCGCTTGCTGTCGCAGCTCAATTTGCCCGAAAAACTCTGGGCGCTGCCGCCGGCAACCTTCTCCGGCGGCGAGCAGCAGCGCGTCAACATCGCGCGCGGTTTCATCACCGAGCACCCGGTGCTGCTGCTCGACGAGCCGACCGCTTCGCTCGACGCCAAGAACCGCGATGTGGTTGTCGCGCTGATCGCCGCCAAGAAGGCGGCGGGCGTCGCTTTGCTCGGCATCTTCCATGACCTGGATGTCCGTGACGCGGTCGCTGATCGCATCATCGACGTCACCTCTTTCGCCGCCGGAAAAATCGCCGCATGAGCAGGAAATTGTCGGAGGAGCCGTTCGTCCACGAAACGGCACAGGTCGAAAACTCGACATTAGGCCGCTGGACCGAGATCGCCGACCGCAGCCGCGTCTCCGAAAGCATCCTCGGCGACTATTCCTACATGATGCAGGATTGCGCCGTCTGGTGCGCGACCATCGGCAAGTTCTCCAACATTGCAGCAAGCGTGCGCATCAACGCCACCAACCACCCGACATGGCGGCCGACACTGCACCACTTCACGTACCGCGCCTCGGACTATTGGGACGACGCCGAGCATGAGAGCGAATTCTTCGCCCAGCGGCGCGCCAAACGCGTCACCATCGGCCACGACACCTGGCTCGGCCACGGCTCGACCATCCTGCCCGGTGTCACAGTCGGCGACGGGGCTGCGGTTGGCGCCGGGGCTGTAGTGTCGAAGGATGTCGCGCCGTACACCATCGTCGGCGGCGTGCCGGCAAAACCGATCCGCGAGCGCTTCGACCGCCGCACGGCGGAGCGCTACCAGGCGCTTGCCTGGTGGGACTGGGACCATGCCAGGCTGCGCGCCGCGCTCGACGATTTTCGCGAGCTTGAGGCTGAGGCTTTCCTGGAAAAATACGGCGGATAGCCCATCACATCATCGTCATAAGACCGGCCCGATTCACATCCTTGACACATGACTCGGACACGAGGCCATCTCCCAAAAGGAGATCGCAATGCCTCAATCCATCAGACCCTCGCTCGCCGGCTTTTTCGAAGGCACCAACCCCAAGCCTCCGGTGCATCTCGGCACCCGTTACGACACGTCAGGCAATTTCGTGCCCGAGCCCGGCAACACGGTCGTCAGCCATCTCGTCAACGGTTCGCCTTCCGAAGCTGTTGTCATCGAAGTGCGCGAGCGCATGCGCACCATGCCGGATGCCGACCGGCTGGCCTTCACGCCCATCTCCAGCCTGCACATGACGCTGTTCCAGGGCATCATCGAATACCGCCGCCGCTTGCCCTACTGGCCGCAGGACGTGCCGCTCGACACCAGCATCGATGACATGACGAGCCTCTATCTCAAGCGGCTGAAGGGTTTTGAGAGCCTCGCCCCGTTCAACATAAAAGTGATCCAGGTCGTGCCAACCGGTCTCACCGTTGCTGGAGCAACTGAAGAAGACAGGCGCATCATGGCCGCATGGCGCGATGCGCTGTCGGTGCCGTTCGGTTACCGACACCCCGACCACGACACTTACGTCTTCCACATCACCTTCGCCTACCAGATCCAGCGTCTCGCCGACGACCGGGCTGCCGCATGGCAGGACTTCTTCGATGACAGTCTGGCGCTGTTCGAACGGCAGGCCCCGGTGATCGAAATCAAGCCGCCCGCCTTCTGCAGCTTCAACGATATGAACCATTTCGAAGAGCTGCTGATCCTGGGCCGGTCATAACGCGCAGCTGTGGAGCGTAACAAAACTGACATGCAGGCGACACGGCAGGTTCATGTGGCTGCGCTAGGCGAGTGCCTGACGATCAATATGGTCCGCACTGGAACCTGCCATGTCAGCAAGCTCTGCAACGCTCGAAATCCGCGGCGTGTCCCGCCGATTCGGCAAGAACACCGCTGTCAGCGCCATCGACCTGTCGATCCCGCAGGGCCAGATGGTGGGCATCATCGGCCGTTCGGGCGCCGGCAAGTCCACCCTCCTTCGCATGATCAACCGTCTCATCGACCCCAGCCAGGGGTCGATTTTTTTTGACGGCGCCGAGGTTTCCCGGCTGCGCGGCTCGCCGCTCAGGCGCTGGCAGCGCGATTGCGCCATGATCTTCCAGCAGTTCAATCTGGTGCCGCGCCTCGACGTCTTGACCAATGTGCTGCTCGGCCGGCTCAATCACCGTTCGACCGTCTCCAACCTGCTCGGCATGTTCACCCGCGCCGAATGCGCCGAGGCGGTCGCAGCCCTCGAGCGCCTCGATATCGCCCGCACCGCATTGCAGCCTGCAGGCACGCTCTCCGGCGGCCAGCAGCAGCGCGTCGCCATTGCCCGCGCCATGATGCAGCAGCCCAAGGTGCTGCTCGCCGACGAGCCGATCGCCTCGCTCGACCCGCTCAACGCCAAGGTGGTGATGGACTCGCTGCAGGACATCAATCTGCGTGAAGGCATCACCGTCGTCACCAATCTGCACACGCTCGACACCGCCCGCACCTATTGCAACCGCATCATCGGCATGGCGGCCGGGAAGATCGTCTTCGACGGCCCGCCGGAAGACCTTAACCGCGAGGCCGTGCGCCTGGTCTACGGCGCTGATGCCAACGGCGCCGAAATCTCCGAGGCCATCACCTCGACCAGCATCGCCTACAAGCAAAAGATCGCCGCATCCGCCAGCCCACTCGAGCCCGCATTTCCCGGCTACTGAGCGACGACTGGGATCGTCAGCCCGCGTCAAGGGCATCTGTCAAAATCAAGAACGCTGCCGGCGCGGGGCCGGAACTTACAGGAGAGACATCAATGTTCAGGAAGATGGTATTCAGCGCCGTTTCGGTGCTCGCCATGGCAACCAGCATGGCCCACGCGGCCGACCTCAAGGAATTCCGCGTCGGCATCCTCGGCGGTGAAAACGAAACCGACCGCCTGCGCAACTACCAGTGCCTGGCCGACCAACTGAAGACCGAATTCGGCTTCGAAAAAGTCTCGCTGTTCCCGGCCGCCGACTATGACGGCGTCATCCAGGGCCTGCTCGGCGGCACGCTCGACTTCGCCGAACTCGGCGCTTCCGGCTACGCCAGCGTCTACATCAAGGACCCGAAGGCGGTCACCCCGATCCTCACCACCCAGCAGACCGACGGCGCCACCGGCTATTATTCGATCGGCCTGGCGCTGAAATCCTCGGGCATCACCGACATCAAGTCGGCCAAGGGCAAGAAACTCGGCTACGCCGATCCGGATTCGACCTCGGGCTACCTGATCCCGCTGACCCAGATCCCGAAGGACACCGGCGCCTCGAACGAAACCTTCTTCGCCTCGACCCAGTTCAACGGCGGCCATGAGAACAACGTTCTTGCTGTCCGCGACGGCAAGGTCGACGTGGCGGTGGACGATTCCTCGGGCATCGGCGACTTCAAAAACGGCTACACCTCCGGCACCTTCCACAAGGAAGTCGCCAAGGGCGCCATCGACCCCAACGACTTCGTCGAAGTCTGGCGCTCGGGCCTGATCCCGAACGGCCCGCTGGTCGTGCGCACCGCACTCGGTGACGACATGACCGCCAAGCTGACCGCGTTCTTCACCGACCTGCCGAAGAAGGACAAGGCCTGCTTCGAAGGCGTCGAGGGCGGCGATTTCACCGGCTACGTCCCGGTCAAGCCTGACTTCTACAGCGTCATCGTCGAAGCCCGTAAGGCAGCCATCGGCGGCTAACGGCGAAATCGAAAAGGGCGGTGCTCAAAAGCACCGCCCTTTTTGCATCTCCGATCATGACCCTTTCCGTGACATCGCCCTCAGGCGCCCCTCACCAGACGGCCGATGCCTGGCGACGCCAGACATCGCTGCGCCGGCTCTATACCGTGCTCGGCGTCGCGCTGCTGCTTGCCGCGATGCTTTCCAGCATGTGGTTCGCCGACGAGGCCAATGCCGGCCACTTCTTCGACCGGCTGCCGCACATCCTCGATTTCCTCAGCTGGCTGATCCCGAAGGACTGGAACGACGTCTGGCGGGCGCTGTTCGACATCGCCTCGCCGCATGACACCGGCACCCAGGAATTCAACTTCCCGCTCGGTCGCGTCTACATATGGGGCGGTTTCTACATCCCTGAATATTTCGAGTTGATGCTGACCACGGTCAACGTAGCGTTGGTCTCGACCTTCATCGGCTTCATCTTCGCCGTGCCGTTTTCCTTCATCGCCGCGCGCAATTTGACGCCGCATCCGGCATTGCGTCTCGTCGTCAAGCGCTTCATGGAACTGCTGCGCGCCTTTCCGGAGATCGTCATTGCCGGCCTGTTCGCGGCCATCGTCTCGACCGGTCCGATCGCCGCCATCATCGCCATCGGCTTGCATTCGATCGGCGCGCTGGGCAAGCTGTTCTACGAGATCAACGAGAACATCGACATGCGCGCCGAGGAAGGCCTGAAGGCGGTCGGCGCCAACTGGTTCGAGCGGGTGCGCTTTGCCGACCTGCCGCAGGTGCTGCCCAATTTCATGTCCTACACCCTGCTGCGCGTCGAGATCAACGTGCGCGCATCGACCATTATCGGCGCCGTCGGCGGCGGCGGCATCGGCGAGGAACTGAAGCTCTCGATCTCACGCGGCTTCGGCGCCAAGACGCTGGCGCTGGTGCTGCTCCTGTTCACGACCATCTTCATCATCGACCAGTTCTCCGCCTGGCTGCGCCGCAAGCTCGTCGGTGAGCAAGCCTTCCTGATGAGTGCCTGATCATGGCCACCACGATGACCGCCGAGCAGATATCGTCGATCGAGGAGCGCTATCCTCACGTGTTCCGACGGCCGGCCTACAAGCGCTTCGCGCCGCTGTTCCTGTTCGTCGGCATCCTGTTCTACCTCGTCTACGCCTTGTGGTTCTTCAATCTGCCGCAAGTGATGCGGGATTCGCACTGGGAGCGCCTGCCGCTCTTCCTGTCGCAATGGATCAGCTACGATCTGCAGCCGGAATTCCGCCTCGACCAGCCCGAGATCACGCCGAAATACCCGCGCTTTTCCGCCCTTGGCGACAACCCCAATCCCGACTGGGTGGTCAGGAACGCGGACGGCACCTTCACCGTCTTGATCGACGGCCAGGCCAATTCCGTCACCTTCGACAAGACCAAGGCGACGATCGTCGCCAATGGCCAGACTGTGCCGGTCGCGCTGACCAGCGGCAAGCCGGTGATTTCGGGTCCGGTGCCCGACTGGATCACCGCGCATGACGACGAGATTGTCGCCAAGATGGGCTTTGTCGGCGAGGTACGCGTCACCGTCGACCGCGTGAAGGTCCGCAAGCGCTTCCTCGGCTGGGCGAACTTCGTCTTCGACACGCGCTCGCCCTTCTTCGGTAAATCGGCCGGTGAAGTGATCTCGCTGATCTGGTCTGGACCCGAATTGAAGCCCGGCACCTCGAACCTTGCACTGGCGGGCGACAACATCTGGAACAATGCGCAGTGGCAGCACGGCGATGTCTGGACGAAGCTGCTGCAGACCATCGTCATGGCGTTTCTCGGTACCTTGCTCGGCGCTTTCGTCGCCTTTCCGCTGGCCTTCTTCGCCGCCCGCAACATCACGCCGAGCGGCTTGCTTAGCCAGGTGCTCAAACGTTTCTTCGATTTCATGCGCTCGGTCGACATGCTGATCTGGGCGCTGTTCTTTACCCGCGCCTTCGGCCCGGGACCGCTGGCCGGAAGTGCTGCGATCTTCTTCACCGAGATCGGCACGCTCGGCAAAACCTACTCGGAAAGCCTGGAAAACATCGACGACAAGCCGCGCGAAGGCATCAAGTCGACAGGCGCCAACGGCCTCTTGGTGCAACGCTACGGCGTCATGCCGGAAGTGATCCCGGTGTTCATCAGCCAGACGCTCTACCAGTGGGAATCCAACACGCGCGGCGCCACCATCATCGGCGCCGTCGGCGCCGGCGGCATCGGCCTGAAACTGTGGGAAGCGATGCGCACCAACTCCAACTGGGCCAACGTCTTCTACATGGTGCTTTTGACGCTGTTCGTCGTCTTCGTCTTCGACAACATCTCGAACTTCCTGCGCCGCAGGCTTAGCCGGACGATCCATGACTACAACCGGATCCAGGCTGAGCAGGGGTAGCCTTGTGACGCAGAAGCGCGGGCATCGTCTCGCCGGCGCCTAAGGATCGACCCCCACTCCGTCGAGCTTCGCTCGACACCTCTCCCCCGATCGACAGGGGAGAGGAAGGGCGCCAGGCTGTCCTAGAAGGCGCCTGTCCTCCTGGGCCGAGGCTTTCTCCTCTCCCCGGCCGCCATGCTCCCTTTCCTCTCCCTCCGGAGGGGGGAGAGGTGGCTCGGCGAAGCCGAGACGGAGTGGGGGAACCACCTGGCAACCGCCGCGAACGTAAATTGAAAATGGACCAGGCGCAGAGCGCCTACGCCGCTTTCTTCCACCCGTCCCTGATATGCTTGTACCCGTCGCGATAAACCGCCTCGGGACTCTCAGCAAAATCCCGCCACACCTTCGTCGCCGCCGCCAGATCCCTCAGCGAGCGCCCGAACGCCTCGATGGTCAGCCAGTCGTCGTAGCCGCTCTTGCGGATCGCCGAAAACGTCTCGGCCCAGGGAATGTTGCCGCGACCCGGCACGCCACGGTCATTCTCCGAAATATGGATGTGGACGACATTCCGGCGGTGTTTCGTATAGGCGCCGATCGGGTCGGCCTCCTCGATATTGGCGTGGAACGTGTCATACATCGCCTTGATGTGCGGCCGGTCGATGGCGTCCACGTGCTCGGACAGATCAGCCATCGTGTTCAGCAGATAGCATTCGAAACGGTTGAGCGCTTCCAACCCGATCGTGACCCCACGCTTACCGGCATGATCGCCAATGGCGCGCTGCGAGGCGATCGAGCGTTTTTTCTCTGCGGCGGTCGGCCCGCTGCCGGAGAAGGCGCCGAGCGTCGAATGCAACGGACCGCTCAGCCTATCCGCACCGAGTGCCACGCTGCAGTCGATCGCCCATTTCATATACTCGATGCCGGCCTTGCGGGTCGCGGCATCCGGCGAAATCAAATTCATCGCCGGATCGCCCATCGCCGTCACAGCGGTGCGCTGCAACCCGATGCGGTCGAGCATTTCGCCAAGCTTTTTGTAGTCGTCAGGCACACCGGCAAAGACCGGTATCTCGACGCCGTCGAAACCTGTCGCCTTGATGTCCCTGAGCAGCGCCTCGTGTTTCTTCGAGACGCTGGTCGTCCACAAGAACATGCACATGCCGATTTTCATCGACACTCCCTCCCCTTTTGACGGCGCGCTGGTCTCTCTTCGCCAGCTTCGCGCCATGCCCCCTCATCCGGCCGCTTCGCGGCCACCTTCTCCCCGTTGGGGAGAGAGCTAGACGTCAGCGCCACCTCTTCCTCTCCCCTCGGGGAGAGGTCGGATTGCCCCGAATTGCCCTTCGCAATTCGGCTGGCAAGGTGAGGGGGGCGCCGCCTAAAGCTTCGTCCACGCCCCGTTCTTCTTCGACGACTTCACGCAGGCTTCGATAAACGCCATGCCTTCGACGCCGTCCTCGATGGTCGGGAACACCACATCCTTGCCCGGCTTACCGCCCTTCTTGCGTGCAGCCCGGATCGCCCGCGCGGCTTCCTGGTAGATGTTGGCGAAGCCTTCGAGATAGCCTTCCGGATGCCCCGACGGCACGCGGCTGACGCGGCCGGCGACCGGCAGCGCGCCGGCGCCATTGCGGGTCAACAGCTGCTTGGGCTGGCCGAACGGCGTGTACCAGAGATAGTTCGGGTCGGCCTGTACCCATTCCAGCCCGCCCTTCGAGCCGTAGATGCGCAGCTTCAGCCCGTTCTCGTGGCCGGGCGCCACCTGGCTCGCCCAGATCATGCCTTTGGCAGGATGCGTCTTGCCGACCGGTTTGAAGCGCAGCATGACGTTGACGTTATCGTCGAGCTGCCGCCCCGGCACGAAAGCGTCGAGATCGGCCGACAGGGAATCGAGTTCCAGCCCGGAGACGAAGCGCGCGAGATTATAGGCGTGTGTGCCGATGTCGCCGAGCGCGCCGCCCGCCCCTGCCTGCTTGGGATCGGAGCGCCACGCCGCCTGCTTCTGGCCGGTGGCGGCAAGGTCTTCGGTCAGCCAGTCCTGCGGGTATTCGGATTGCACAATGCGGATATCGCCAAGCTGGCCTTTGGCCACCATCTCGCGCGCCTGCCGGATCATCGGATAGGCGGTGTAATTGTGCGTCAGCACGAACACCTTGCCGGTCTTTTCGACTATCGCAGCAAGCTTCTTGGCCTCAGCCAAAGTCGTCGCCAACGGCTTGTCGCAGATGACGTGAATGCCGGCTTCGAGAAACGCCTTGGCAGCCGGCACGTGCACATTGTTGGGGGTGACGATGGCCACCGCCTCGATGCCGTCGGCGCGCTTGGCCTCGGCCTTGGCCATCTCGGCGTAGGAACCATAGCTGCGTGCGGGGTCGAGCCCGAGTTCGGCGGCGGAAGCGTTGGCGCGTTCGGGATTGGCCGACAGCGCGCCGGCCACCAGCACGAAGTCATTGTCCATGCGCGCCGCGATCCGGTGCACCGCGCCGATGAACGCGCCTTGGCCACCGCCGACCATGCCATAGCGGATCGGGCCGCCTCCCGTTTCAGCTTTCGATGCACCGACCATTTTTCGTCTCCCTCGTTGTTCACCTCCCCCTCGAGGGGAGGTCGATCCGCACAGCGGATCGGGTGGGGTCGCCGGGCGTGGAGCGCGGCATGAACCGACCCCACCCGGCCCTTCGGGCCACCCTCCCCTCAAGGGGGAGGGGAAATCGCGCTAGATTCCCATCATCGCGCGCAGCAGCTTCTTGTCCGTAGTGCCGCTGGCAAAATCATCGAATGCCCTTTCCGTCACGCGGATGATGTGGTGCTGGATGAAGGGCGCCCCTTCGGCCGCGCCGTCTTCCGGATGCTTCAGGCAACACTCCCATTCCAGCACTGCCCAGGAATCATAATTGTACTGCGTCAGCTTGGAGAAGATGCCGCCGAAATCCACCTGCCCGTCGCCGAGCGAGCGGAAGCGGCCGGCGCGGTTGGTCCAGCTCTGATAGCCGGAATAGACGCCTTGCCGGCCGGTCGGGTTGAACTCGGCGTCCTTGACGTGGAAGGCCTTGATGCGCTCGTGATAGATGTCGATGAATTCGAGATAGTCGAGCTGCTGCAAGAGGAAGTGCGACGGATCGTAGTTGATGTTGCAGCGTTTGTGACCGCCGACCGCATCGAGGAACATCTCGAAGGTGGCGCCGTCGAACACGTCCTCAGAGGGGTGAATTTCGTAGCCGACATCGACGCCATTGTCTTCATAGACATCGAGGATCGGCTTCCAGCGTTTGCCGAGTTCGCCAAAGGCCTCCTCGATCAGTCCGGCGGGCCGCTGCGGGAAGGGATAGAGGTAAGGGAAAGCCAGCGAGCCGGTGAACGACACCGAAGCATTCAGCCCAAGATTGCGCGATGCCTTGGCGCCGAACTTCATCTGCTCGACCGCCCATTTCTGCCGTGCCTTCGGATTGTTGTGCACCGAGGCCGGCGCGAAGCCATCCATCTGTGCGTCATAGGCAGGGTGCACCGCCACCAACTGCCCCTGCAGATGCGTCGACAATTCGGTGATCTCGACGCCGGCGTCGGCGCAGATGCCTTTCACCTCGTCGCAATAGGTCTTGGAAGACGCCGCCTTCTTGAGGTCGAACAGGCGTGCGTCCCAGGTCGGGATCTGCACGCCCTTGTAGCCGAGACCGGCCGCCCATTTGGTGATCGAGGCCAGCGAATTGAATGGCGCGGCATCGCCCGCGAACTGCGCCAGAAACAGCCCCGGACCCTTCATTGTCGACGGCATCGGCATCCTCCCAATTCATTTTTCCAGGGACCAAGCATAGCGCCTGATGAAAGCAGGGCCAGCCTCTTTGGTCTTTTGTGATGTGCATTCTCGACTTGCCATTCTGGTATTACCAAATACCGAAAATGGGTCAAGCCATTTGACTCGCAGGAGCAGCACCCGGCGCACCCCAAAATAGGGAACATATGCAAGCATAATCAATACAGTAAATGGCTGTCGCGATCGCACATCGGCAGTTCTTGCCGCGCGACAAAAATTGCTGTAGACCTCCATTCAGGCCCAATTGGTCGAACCAGTTTGCGTAAAAATGCTGGAGCGCCTTGGGGAGGAATCATGAGACGCGCTTCGGTGAGGCGCATCGCAGGCGAACTGGCACAGACGAATTCTGGGAAGGATAAACCATGCATCTTTCAACGCACAACTGGATGCGCGCGGAGCCGTTGGAGGTGACGCTGAAGCGCATCAAGAAATTCGGCTACGAGTCGATCGAGATTTCCGGCGAGCCCGAGCAATACAAGACCAAGGAGACCCGCGCGCTGCTGAAGGAACACGGCATACGCTGCTGGGGTGCGGTGACGCTGATGCTGGGCGAACGCAACCTCGCCGCCAGGGACCAGGGCCAGCGCGAACGCTCTGTGCAGTACGTCAAGGACGTGCTGACCATGATCAGCGAACTCGACGGCGAGATCATCACGCTGGTGCCCGCCACTGTCGGCAAGGTTGTGCCGGACGGCACCGAGGAAGAGGAATGGAAGTGGGTGGTCGACGCCACCCGCGAGTGCTTCACCCACGCCAAGAAGGTCGGCGTGAAAATCGCGGTCGAGCCGCTCAACCGCTTCGAGACCTATCTGTTCAACCGCGGCGCCCAGGCGTTGGCGCTGGCCGATGCGGTCAGCCCCGAATGCGGCGTCTGCCTCGACGCCTACCACCTCCATATGGAAGAATTCAACGTCCATGATGCCATCCGCCAGGTCGGCAAACGCCTGTTCGATTTCCACGTCGCCGACAACAACCGCTTTGCCGCCGGCCTCGGCCAGATCGACTGGCCGCGGATCGTGCAGACGCTGAAGGAAGTCGGCTATGACGGTGCGCTGACCAATGAGTTCGTCGCGCCTGTCGATCGCACGCCGGCCGCGCCCTATCCTGATATGGTCGAGCGCCACCCGGTCGACATCTCGCCCGAACAGCTGAAGTTCATCCAGGACCACGGTTCCAGCGTGCTGACGGAGAAATTCTACACCGACCAGATGCGCATCACCGCCGAAACGCTGCTGCCGCTGATCAAGTAGCCGATCCGATTTGGAATGCGCCCTTCCGCCTGCCGGCGGCGGGGCCGGGGATGACCATGCGCATCAGAAACGTCCAGGCCTGGTGGGTCCGCATACCGATCGAAGTCGCGAAGCAGCATCGCAGCGACTTCGGCCAGGTGACGACCTTCGACGCCGCCATCCTGCGCATCGAGACCGATGACGGGCTGGTCGGCTGGGGCGAAGGCAAGAACGCTGCCGGCAGCGCCGGTAGCTATGGCGCGCTTGTCCACATGCTGAACCATGAGGTCGGCCCTCAATTGATCGGCCGCGACCCGGCCGACATCGGTATCATCTGGGAGATGCTCTACAACGGCGTACGCCACCAGACAGCCGCGCATGCCGGCCACGCCATGCCGCAGCTGGCACGGCGCGGCATGAGCATTGCAGCGATCAGCGCCGTCGACATTGCGTTATGGGACATTCTCGGCAAATCGCTTGGGCAGCCCGTGTGGCGGCTGATCGGCGGCCGCAAGCTCGACCGCATGCAGGCCTACGCCTCCGGCGGCTGGGCCGCCGCCGACGCCATCGGCGAGCAGCTCAAATCCTACATCGCCAAGGGCGGCTTCAAGGCGCTGAAGATGCGCGTCGGCGCAATGGACGGCGCGCCACACATTTCGGCTGCCCGCGCCCGTGCCGCCCGGCAGGCGCTCGGCCCCGATGTCGAGCTGATGGTCGACGCGCATGGCACCTATACGGTGGCCGAAGCCAAGCGCTTCATCCACCTCGCCGCCGATCTCGACCTCGCCTGGTTCGAGGAGCCGGTCATCGCCGACGACAAGGCCGGCATGGCCGAGGTGCGCGCTTCGGGCTCCATCCCGATCGCCACAGGCGAGAGCGAAGCGACGCGCTATGCCTTCCGCGATCTCGCCGTGCTGAAATCAGCCGACATCTTCCAGCCCGATCCGGCCTTTTGCGGCGGCATCAGCGAGGCGATGAAGATCGGCACCATCGCCAGCGCCTTCAATTTGCGCTTTGCGCCGCATCTGTGGGCCGGCGCGCCCTGCTTCTTTGCCGGACTGCATGTCTGCGCTGCTTCGCCGGCTAGCTTCACCGTCGAATATTCGCTCGGCGCCAACCCGATGATCCATGATCTTATCGAAGAGACTGTCGAAGCAAAGGACGGTATGATAGCGATCCCTGAAAAGCCCGGTCTGGGATTCACCATTTCGGAGCGGTTCCTGGAGGCGCACGCGCAACGCAGTTGACGATGAAAGAAAAGAACCTTCTCGCCGAACTCGCCGCCTATCTGTTCTCCCATTCGGACAAGGAGACCGGCCGCACGCCCTCGGAGCGCGAACTGGCCGAGCATTTCAGCGTCAGCCGCGGCCAGATCCGCGAGGCGCTGGCCATCCTCGAAGCCATGCGCATCGTCGAGCGCCGCGCCAAATCCGGCATCTATGTCGACACCAGGCAAGCCAGTGTGGAAGCCTTGGCCCTTTTCGCCCGCGCGGGCCTGCCGCTCGATCCGGTACAGATCTACGAGACCGTGGAGTTGCGCA
Organism: Mesorhizobium sp. P2_E7; assembly: GCF_056403855.1. Taxonomy (NCBI): domain Bacteria; kingdom Pseudomonadati; phylum Pseudomonadota; class Alphaproteobacteria; order Hyphomicrobiales; family Phyllobacteriaceae; genus Mesorhizobium; species Mesorhizobium sp. P2_E7. The sequence continues at coordinate 3,413,908 of NZ_JBFUER010000001.1, forward strand.
AAATCCACGAGATCAAGGCCGCCGAACTCGCCTGCTCGCGCGCAACGGAAGAGAATTTCGAACGCCTGCGCGAGATCCTGAAAGCGTCCGAAGAGCGTATCGCCGCCGGCGAAGGCCTCGCCAAGGAGGACCGCGAATTCCATCTCGAGATCGTGCGGGCAACCAAGAACGGCGTCTTCCACAATATCTGCAGCGTCTACTATCTGATGGGCGAGCTGCGGCTGCCGATCTACTTCAACGACCCCGAGCGTAGCGTGCGCTCGCATGCCGAGCACATCCAGATCTACGAGGCGCTGCTGCGCCGCGACGGCAACCTCGCCCAGGCGCTGATGAGCGCCCATCTGCAAGGCGCGGAAAGCTACTGGAAGGGGATCATCGAGGGCCGCGGCATAGAGCAGAAAAACGCCACGCTCGAAAAGGCCTAGAGCAATTCCAGGAAAAGTGTGAAACGGTTTTCCCGGGAAAGCGCGCAGCGCTTTCCCTTGGGAATTGCGACTAAGAACGAGAGCTCCATGCCCAGAATCCTGTCCACGCACACGCTGCATCCGCGTGCCTCCGCCATGCTGGTGGGCGCCGGCGAACTCGTCGTCGCCTCCGCGCTCGACGCCGCGACACTGACCGCCGAGGCGAAGAACGCCGACGTCATCATCGTGCGCGCGCCGCTGCCGCCGGCGCTGTTCGAAAACGCAACGAAGCTTCGGGCCGCGGTCCGTCACGGCGCCGGCCTCGACATGGTGCCGATGGAGGCCGCCGCCGCGGCCGGCGTGCTGGTCGCCAACGTGCCGGCGGTCAATGCGCGATCGGTCGCCGAATATGTGATGTTCGCAGCCCTTGCCCTGCTTCGGCGCTTCCGCGTCGTCGACCGCGACTTGCGCGCCAAAGGCTGGAATGCCGGCCGCGACCACGCCAGCCATGGCAGCGAGCTTGCCGGCAAGACGATTGGCATTATCGGCTTCGGCGCCATCGGCCAGGCGGTCGGCCACATCGCCGCGCACGGCTTCGGTCTCAATGTCGTGGCGACGACGCGTAGCATGCAGCCGGCGCCCGACAGGATCGGCTTCCTGTCGATCGACGCGCTGGTCGAACAGAGCGACATCATCGTGCTGTGCTGCCCGCTGACGCCGGAAACGCGAGGCCTGATCAACCGCGAACGCATTGCCAGCATGAAGCCGGACGCGCTTTTGATCAACATTTCGCGCGGGCCGGTGATCGACGACGAGGCGCTGATAGAGGCGTTGCGCAAGGACCGCATTGGCGGCGCCGCGCTCGATGTCTTTGCCACGCAGCCGTTGCCGGCAAATCACCCCTATTTCGGTTTCGACAATGTCATCGTCACCCCGCATATGGCTGGCATTACCGAACAGTCGATGATGCGCATGGGTGTGGGTGCTGCCGGCGAAACCTTGCTGGTGCTGGCCAACAGGCTCCCGGTCAATCTGCGCAACCCCGACGTGGTTGAGCACTACCGCAGGCGGTTTCCGGCCGATCCCTGACATCGCGCTTTCGCCCCAATTCTCCGCGACGTTGAACCATGTCCAGTCTTCGCCTCACCCTCCTCGCTATCGCCACGTCTTCGATCACGGCATTGCCGTCGCTCGCTCTGGCCGACAGCAGTTACGTCTATTGCAGCAATGGGATCGTCTGCATGATGGCCCCCTGCCCGTCGGGCAATGCGCTCGATCTGGCCACCGGCAGGATCATCAAAGGCGTTTCTCTCAACGCCACTGAATTGCCGCCACTGGACAGATCGGCACCTGACCTCTCCGACAAGCTCCATGCGGGAAAGCTCGTCGTTCGAGGATCGATCCAGCATCGTGACCCGAACGATCCACCGATGCTGGTCGCTACCAACATCGAACGCGACTCCAAAAAAGCAGAGCGCAAGCGCTGCGCGGCGCGCTGAGGCCGGTCACGACCCAAGCAGCCTTTCGACCTCAGCCGCGATACGCAGCAAATGATGGTCCTGGCCATTGCGCGCCACCAGCATCAGCCCCGCCGGCAGCGTCATATCAGGCATCGGCACCGAGATCGCGCAGAGGTCGAACTGGTTGGCGACCTGGGTGTTGCGCAACAGCAAACCTTCGGCCTTGTTGCGCAGCGCCTCGTCGCTGGCCATTGTGGCGATCGAGGGCGCGACGATCGGCACTGTCGGCAGGACAAGCACATCGATCGACGCCAGGCGCTCAGCCATTGCGGCAACGAGTTCGCCACGGCGGCGGATGGTCCTGATATAGGCCGATGCAGGAATGGCGAGTGCGCGCGAAAGCGGCCCGCTGACATGCGGGTCCACCGGCACCGATGCACCGACGGACAGCCAGTCGGCATGAACCTCCGCACCTTCCATCGACGCGATCGAGGCACGTTTGGTTGCTTGCCGCATCTCGGCAATCAGATCGTCGATCGGCAAGTCGACGACGCGCGCGCCGCTTTGTTCCAGCGCGCGCAGGCATCCCTCGAAGCCTGCTGCGATCTCCGGCTCCGTGTCTTCTAACAGCAAACCGCGCGCAACGCCGACGCGAAGCCCGACGAGCGAAACCGGCCGGAGCGGCACTGGTTCCTCGCCTGCCATGATCGCGTCGGCAACGGCACATTCGGCAACGCTGCGTGCCAGCGGCCCGACCGAATCCAGCGTCGCCGACAGCGGATAAGCACCGGTCAACGGCACCCGCCGCGCCGTCGGCTTGAAGCCGACGACACCATTCAGCGCTGCCGGTATGCGCACCGAGCCGCCGGTGTCGGAGCCGATTGAGATTTCGCTCGTTCCCTCGGCCACGGAAACGCCGGCGCCCGAGGACGAGCCGCCAGGTATGCGGCTGGCGTCGGCCGCATTGCCGGGCGTGCCGCAATGCATGTTGTCGCCGATCGCGGTGAAGGCGAATTCAGTCATGTTGGTCTTGCCAATGATGACCGCGCCGGCCTGCCGCAGCCGGCTGACAATGGCCGCGTCCCACAGGGGAGGTGCTGCACTCTTCAGCATCAGCGAACCGGCTGTGGTCGGTTCGCCGGCGACATCGAACAGATCCTTGATCGAGACGATTGTGCCGTCGAGCGGCCCGAGCGTCACGCCAGCCTTTTTGCGCGCGTCGCTGGCATCGGCAGCTGCCCGCGCCGCCTCGAAATAGAGCTTTGTGTAGACCTTCTCGTCCGCTGCCCGATTGGCAAGACGTGACAGGATGATTTCGAGACGATCGCGGATTGATTGCATGTCGATGTCGGACTCCGCCAGGATGCAACGTCTTTAAAGCAAGCACAAAGAGTTCAGGCCGCCAGTTCGGCCTGCGGAAGGGATAACCCGGCGAGCGTGCCTTTGCACCTGCCAGCGATAGGAAGAGACTGATGCTGTACAAAGGCAGCTGCCACTGCGGCAAGGTAGCGTTCGAATTCAAGGCGGAGCTGACCGGCGCCGTGCGGTGCAATTGTTCGATCTGTTCGCGCAAGGGCGCGCTGTTGGCCGCCATCTCGCATGACAGCCTGACGGTGCTGGCGTGGGGCGACGATCTCGGCACCTATACATTCGGCAATCACGCGATGGCGCATCGCTTCTGCCGCACATGCGGCATCCACCCCTTTGCCGAGGACGTCCGTCAGGGCGGCGAACGCAGCGCCTACGTCAACCTCAACTGCGTCGCGGATATCGATCCTGCCAGCCTGTCGATCTTCGACTTCGACGGCCGCGCGGTCTGACCTTACCGGTAGCCCGTCGCATCGGCGGGCTTGCCGGCGTCCTGCACCTCCGGAACATAGCGCCAGGCATCCGGGCGCGAGCCATCGAGATCGGTAAAGCCGTAGACCTGCGCCAGCCCGCCGCTGGACAGCGACTGGCCGTTCCAGCGTGCACGGTCCGGATCGGCGGCAAGTGCCGCAACGGCGCGGCCGACCAAGCGCGGCGTCTCTGAAATGACGAAATGCGGCACCTTGGCGGTGGCGTCGCGCCAATTGTCTTCGGTGACGCCAAAGGCCTCCAGCATCATTTCCGAACGCAGCCAGCCGGGTGTCAGCGACACCGAGGTGGCGCCATGCGCCGCGAGGTCCTTGGCGTGTGCCCATGCCATGCGGTTCACCGCCACCTTGGCGAGGTCGTAGAAGGGCGACAGCCGGTAGTGCTCGGCATTGTACTCGGCGGTGCCGTCGGTGACTTCGACCAGCAGCCCGCCCGGCCGCTCGATCATCAGCGGCAGCGCATGGTGCGCGGTGATCAGATGCGTGTCGATGCCGAGCCGCAGCAGGCGCAGGCCATTCTCCAGATTATGGTCCCAGACCGGTTTGTTCCATTCGAACAGTTTTTCGCCGCCCCAGATATCGTTGACGAGGATGTCGAGCCGGCCCTGTTCGGCCCGGATGCGCTCGACCAAGCGGCGCACATCGTCGACCACCAGATGATCGACCTGCACGGCAATACCCTTGCCGCCATTCGAAGAGACCAGCTCCGCCGTATCCTCGATGGTTTCGGCCCGGGCGTATTCGGATTGATGGCTGCGTGTGGTGCGCCCGGTGACATAGACGGTGGCACCTGCAGCGCCGAGCTCGACCGCAATCCCACGCCCGGCGCCACGCGTGGCGCCGGCGACCAGAGCGACTTTTCCTTGCAACGTCATGGTAGGTTCCTCAACGAATCTGTGGACCAATCGAGCTGGCCTCAGCCGCTTACATCATATATAAATGATCATTCGGTTATACTGAGATGTCAAGGTGACACGACCAAAAACCCAATCCGACGAGCAGGTGCTGGAAGTCGCACACCGCCTGATCCATGAGCATGGCCCCGAGGCGCTCACTTTCGAACGGCTGGCAAAGGCGTGCGGCCTGTCCGGCGCGACACTGGTGCAGCGTTTCGGCAACAAGGCGCAACTGAAGCAGCGCACCTTGCTCCACGCTTGGGACGGCCTCGACGCCAAGACGAGGGAACTGACGGAGACCGTTGCCAAGACCCCGACCGGCGCCATCCAACTTCTGGTGGGACTGTCGCAGGGCTATGGCGGCATCGAAGCCTACGCCGAGGGCCTGCTCGTGCTGCGCGAGGATTTGCGCGATCCCATGCTGAGAGCACGCGGCGCCGCTTGGAAGGCGTTTCTGAGCGAGGCCCTTGCTTCCTGCTTCGCAGGAACGCCAGACATGCCGCGCGACGTCGGCCTGCTGATGGCGTCGCATTGGCAGGGCTCGTTGCTGTGGTGGAGTTTCGACCCAACGACCGAGGTGGCCGCCTATGTCGAGGACAGCCTCAACCGTTTCGTCGCCGCCATGACAAAGACAACGGCCCGAAAAGCGTGAGGCTTGTCGGGCCGCTGCTTGACCAAGTGATGGTCAACGACGCCCTACGAGACTTATTTCCAGAAATAGAAGGCGCCCGAAGGATTTTCGCCGGCGTAGGTCTGCAGTAGAGCCTAACTCGCGTGCCGCAAGCTCACGCCGCTGCCCTTGTCGAACAGCACGACCTTGTCCGCATTCCAGGCGAAACGCACCGATTGCTCGATCGCCACATCGGTCCGCGCCGGCACGGTAGCGCGCAGCGTCGTGTCGCCTACCCTGAGCGTCAGGATCTTTTCCACGCCATGGTTCTCGACATCGTGGACGCGCGCCTCGACCGGCGCGCCGCTCTCCAGATAGACATCCTCGGGGCGGATACCGAAGACGAGCGGGCGACCGTCGGTCGCACCGCCCGTCCTGGCTCCCCCTGAAAGCGGCAGCTCGAAATTCATCGGCGCCATCACAGCGCGATTATCGACCAGCCGGCCGTCGATGAGGTTCATCGGCGGCGAGCCGACGAAGCTCGCCACATAGGTGTCGCGCGGATTGTTGTAGATCTCGTGGGGCGTGCCGGTCTGGACGATGCGGCCGTGATTGAGCACGCCGACCTTGTCGCCCATCGACATCGCCTCGATCTGGTCGTGGGTAACGAACAGGAAGGTGGCGCCGAGCTGTATCTGCAGGTTCTTCAGTTCCGTGCGCAGCGCCTCGCGCAATTTGGCATCGAGCGCCGACAGCGGCTCGTCCATCAGGAACACGCGCGGTTTGCGCACGATGGCGCGGCCGATCGAAACGCGCTGCATCTCGCCGCCTGAGAGGCGATCGGTCTTGCGGTCGAGCAGATGTTCGATCCGCAGTGTCTTGGCCGCGCGCGCAACGCGGTCCTTGATCTCGGCATCCGGCAGCCGGCGGATCTTCGGCTTCAACGGGAATTCGAGGTTCTCGCGCACCGTGTAGCGCGGATAGAGCGAATATTGCTGCAGCACCAGCGCCACGTCGCGCTCGGCCGCCCCCCAGTCGGCGACATCGACGCCGTCGATGAACACCTGTCCCTCGCTCGGCTTTTCGAGGCCGGCGACCATGCGCAGCGTCGTCGTCTTGCCGGCTCCAGTCTCGCCGAGCAGCACGAAGAACTCGCCATCGGCGATCTCGAGATTGAGCCCGGTCAACGCCGTGTGGTTGCCGAAGCTCTTCGAGATATTCTTGAGCTGGATATGCGCCATCAGAGCCTCACTCCAAGCGACTTGCCGCTTGCCGTGTCGAAGAAATGCGCCTGCGTCGGATCGATTCGGGCGAACACTTTCTCGCCAGGCCCGCCGACGAAGCCGCTCTTGGTGCGGGCGCGCAGCATCTTGGTGCCGACCTTGAGGTCGACAATGTCGAAGGAGCCGAGTGGCTCGACGATCTGCGTCTCGACCGGCAGGAAGCCCTCCGCCGGTTCATGGCGCACCAGCACACCCTCAGGCCGGATGCCGAGTGCCAGCTGGCCGCTGGCATGGCCGTTGAGCCTGGACAGAAGAGCCCGCGGGAATTCGAAACCGGCGGCAGCACCACCGACGGTGACCGAGGCCGAGGACGCTGTTTCTGCGACCGACGCATCGGCGACATTCATCACCGGGCTGCCGACGAACTGCGCCACGAACAGATTGGCCGGACGCGAATAGACCTCGTCCGGCGAGCCGACCTGCTGCAACACGCCCTCATGCATGATGACGATGCGGTCGGCGAGGCTCATCGCTTCGATCTGGTCGTGCGTGACATAGATGGTGGTCGAGCCCTGCTTGATGTGCAGCCGCTTGATCTCGGCCCGCATTTCCTCGCGCAGCTTGGCGTCGAGCGCGCCGATCGGCTCGTCCATCAGCATCGCCTTCGGGCGTCGCACCAGCGCCCTGCCGATGGCGACGCGCTGCATGTCGCCGCCCGACAGCGCCGACGGCTTCTTGGCGAGCAGGTCTGTGATCTGCAACGTCTTGGCGACCGAGCGCACTTCCTGGTCGATCTCGGCCTTGCTCTTGCGCGTTGCCCTGAGTGGGAAAGCAACATTCTCGTAGACGCTCATATGCGGATAGAGCGAGAACGACTGGAACACCATGGCGATGTCGCGGTCGGCGGCCTTGAGATGTTGCACCGGCTTGCCGTCGATGAGGATATCGCCGCCATCGATCGTCTCCAGCCCGGCAATGGCGCGCAACGTCGTCGTCTTGCCGCAGCCGGACTGGCCGAGCAGCACGATGAACTCATTGTCGTCGATCTTGAGATTGAGGTCCTTGATGACCTGGACGGCGCCGAAGAATTTCTGGACGCCGCGAAGCTCGATCTGGGTCAATGCGGTGCTCCCGGATTTCGCGCCGGCGCGTCCGCGCCATGGCCTGTGCCGGCTTCCTCTTCCGGCGCGATCTTCGAGGTGATGTTGAAGCCGATCAGGCCGATCAGGATGATGGTCACGCCATAGCTATGCAGCAGCATGTTCCAGGGCTGGCAGAGCGCAATGATGCCGAGCACCATCAGGATCTGCGAGCCGGGTTCGAGATATTTCTGGTTGATGGCGCGAAAACTCATTTGCGGATTGCTCCGAAGGACATGCCGCGCAGCAGGTGATTGCGCAGCAGGAAGGTGAAGATTGCGACCGGCAGCAGGAACAGGAACGTTCCGGCGGCGATCACCGTCCAGTCCGGCAGGCCGGCGCCGACCTGGCTGGGAATGAAGGGCGGTGCCGTCTGGGCGCGGCGGTTGGTCATGATCAGCGCGAAGGCATATTCATTCCACGCCGTGATGAAGCAGAACACGGCTGTGGCGGCGATGCCGGTCGCGGCCTCGGGCAGCACGATCTTGAAGAAGGCCTCCATGCGCGTGTACCCGTCGACCAGGGCTGCTTCCTCATACTCCTTCGGAATCTCGTCCATGAAGCCTTTCATCAGCCAGACCGAGAAGGACAGGTTGAACGCGGTGTAGAGGATGATCAGGCCGATATGGGAATCGTTGAGGCCGACCGCGCGGTACATCAGGAACATCGGAATGGCGACGACCACCGGCGGCAGCATGCGTGTCGACAGGATGAAGAAGAGCAGGTCCGCCTCCCCCTTCACCTTGAAGCGCGAGAAGCCATAGGCGGTGAAGGTGCCCATGCCGACCGCCAGCACCGTCGAGGTGATGGCGACGATCAGCGAATTCAGGAAGCGGTTCGGATAACCGGACCACTGCACCTCGCCCTTGCCGTCGCGCACGATCTTTTCGCCGCCATCGAAGACGACGCGCTCCCACCAGGGCGCCGCAGCATACTCTTCCGGCGATGGCGGGCTGCGCAACTGCGAGCGCTTGGTGAACAGCTTGACGAAGGGCGATATCTCCGGCTGGAACACCACCGTCGGCGGGATCGTGGTGGCGAGATTGCGCGGCTTGAACGCCGTCGAGGCGATCCAGTAGATCGGGGCCAGGAAGATGATCGTCACCACCAGCACAACGACGATTGCGGCGCGGTTGAAGGCGACCTCGGAAGAAGTGCGCACAGCTGCCATCTTAGCGCTCCTTCACTTTGTTCAGATACTTCACGTAGATGTTGGTGATCGCCAGCACCATGAGCAGCACGATGTAGGCCATCGCGCAGGATCGCCCGGTCTGCCATTCCTGGAACGCCATCTTGTAGAGGCGGATCGAGATCAGCTCGGCCGTCGGCTGGCTGGTCAGGATGTAGGCGAGGTCGAAGGTCTTGAACGCTTCCATGGTGCGGAAGATGACGGCGATCATCAGGATCGGCGCGACCAGCGGCAGGGTGATGCGGAAGAAGGTGTAGAACGGCCCGGCGCGGTCGATCGCGGCGGCCTCGTAGAGATGCTTCGGCACGGCCGACAGACCGGCCAGCGACAACAGCATGACGAAGGGCGACCACATCCAGATGTCGGTCAGCGCTACGGCGTAGAGTGCCATCTTGGGATCTGCCAGCCACTCGAAATTGCCAAGCCCGAGCGCATAGTTGATGACGCCCCATGATGGGTCGTAGAGCAGCTTCCAGAACAGGCCGACAACAGCCATCGACAGCATCATCGGCAGCAGCAGCAGCGTGGTGATAAGGCCCTTGAGCGGGATATCCCGGTTGAGCAGCATCGCCACGCCGAAGCCGACCAGCAGCTGGCCGGTGACCGAGACGATGACGTATTTGGCGGTGATGGCGAAATTCGACCAGACATAGGGATCGTTGAGCAGGTCGCGATAATTCTGCAGCCCGACGAAATTGGCCGGCGCATTGGTCGAGGCGCGGAAATCGGTGAAGGAGTAACCCAGCGAATAGATCAGCGGGAAAATGTTGAAGACGATCAGGAACAGGATCGTCGGAATGATGAAGAGATTGCGGATCGACATGTCGCTGAGGCCGCGTGCGGCGGCTCGCGAGGACCTGTCCAGCGTGGTGATCATCGTGGTCGCCAAGACCCCTGCTCCCGTTTCGGAAAAAAAGAACGGAGGAGGCACGGATGCCTCCTCCGCGAGAAATGCTGCTTATTGGACGCGGCCGTACTTCTTGAACGTCGCGTTCCAGTCGGCTGCAAGTGCGTCCAGCGTTTCCTTGGCGGTGCCTTCGCCGCCAATCATGTAGGGATAGACGCGCTGGTTGAGCTGCTGCAGCAGTTCGGCATATTCCGGCACTGCCCAGAAGTCCTTCACCTTGAACATGGTCTCGTAGAAGGCCTTGTTATACGGCGTGGCGTTCTGGAATTCAGGCGATTTGAGCACGGCGGCGCTGCAGGTGTAGCCGCCGAGTGCTGCCCACTTCTTCTGGGTCTCGTCCTTGATGAACCATTCAAGGAACTTCGTCGCCTCTTCCTGCTTCTTGGAGTAGGAAACGATGGAGATGCCCTGACCGCCGAGCGCTGCGAACTGGTCGCCGCCGGGGCCGGGAGGATTTGCGAAGAAGCCGGTGTTCTTGGCGTTCGGGTTCGACGCCTCGTTGATCAGCGAGGGGAAGAACGCGAAGTAGTTCATGCTCATCGCGGCCAGGTTTTCAGTGATCGCCTGGTTGTCCTCGACGAAGAACGACTTGGCCCAGCCCGGAGGCGTGAACTTGTAGAGCTCCTTGTAGGCGTCGAGCGCCGCTATGGCCTTGTCGGAGTTGACGATGCCGTCAACCTTGTAGGTCTTGTAGTCGCCCAGTTCGCCGCCGTAGGAGAACAGCGCGTTCTCGAAGCCCATCGCCATCGCGTCATAGGAATTGTCGGTGTAGATGGCGATGCCGTATTTCTTCTGATCCGGCCGGTAGAAGAATTCGGCGATGTCGCGCAGCGCCTTGAAATCCTTCGGCACGTCGAGATCATAGCCATACTTGGCCTTGAAGGCTTCCTTCTCCTTCGGGTCCTCGAACCAGTCCTTGCGATAGGACCAGCCGACCGCGTCGCCTTCGAGCGGGATCGCCCAGTACTTGCTGCTGCCACCTGGATACTCGGCGTAGTATTTCACCGTCGCCGGTGCCATCACTTCGCCGACCTTGTGCTTGTTGAAGAAGGCGGTCAGGTCGACATAGTGGCCGCCGGTCGAGCCGGCGCCGAGCCATTGCGAGTCGCCGACGACCATATCATAGGCGTCGCCATGGGCGTTGAACTCGGTGAAGGCCTTCGTCTGGAAGTCGGACCAGGGTGTGGTTTCCACCGTGATCTTGACGCCGGTTTCCTTCTCGTACTCGTTGCCGAGTTCCTGCAGGTAATTGGCCGGATCCCATTCCGCCCAGAAGATGGTGAGCGATTTATCCTGCGCGTAAACAGACGTTCCGCAGGCAAGCACTAAGCCGATACCAGCAAGCAGGCTGGTCATTGTCTTGCGCATAATGTTTCCTCCCTTGTGCGCATTCTACCGTATCATGCGAGCCGGCAACGGGGCCGGCCCTGGTAGTTCCTCCCGAGATCGCACCTTTCCGGTTCCAAGCCTCCTCGCTTTGCCGGAAAATGGATCGCAGCTCTCACTTTCGATCCGCTTTTTCTAATCCAATCTGGTATTACCAATTTTGGATAGCCGTCAAGCTCTTTCTTGGACGACAGCCGGAGCTTGTATAACTGGATTTCTCATGTATCTGACTGTTTTACCTTAATTTTCCTACTCCTTGATATGGGCTAGCCTTGTTTCGACACCAACATCCTGGTTAGCATCAGTAGTGGTCGCTCAAATCTGGTCGAACCAGATTGGCGCTATTTCGCCGCCGCCTGCGGCCGAACCGCATCCGATTCTGTCATCGATTCCGCTATCGCGGCGCGCACCAGGGCGCCCGCCGCCCACTGCGCGACCGACCGCATGCCGCGGCTGTCGAGCCCCCATATGTCCTTCAGCACGATCAGCAATTCGACGCCGAACATCATCGACAGCGCCTGTGCCAGGCGCTTGAATTCGCGCGGCGGCAGCTGCCCCTTGAGCGGCGCAATGGCATCCTTCAACAGATCGACGCGATGACCGCGTGTGAACTGCGGCTCGCCCCCCAGCGTACCCGCCTGGCGTTGCGCCCACTGGTCGAGCGACAGTTTCAGCGCTGCCTTGAATGTCGCCTCGAAAGCCTCGATGCGCGGCATGGCGGTGTCGAACAGTTCGGCGATGCGGCGTTGTGGGTCCTTCGAGGCCGATTGCCAGGTCAGGATTGGTCCGAGCCCCTCGTCGACCACGGCATGCACCAGTGCTGCCTGGCTCGGGAAATAGCGATAGGCGGTGGCGCGCGACACCTCGGCCGCCTCCGCGACCTCGCTGACCGAGGGCGTGACGCCCGCCTGCATCAGCCGCGTCGCCGTCTCCAGCATCAGCCGTTTCGTGCGGGCACGTGGGCCGCGTTCGGACGCCTCGTTGGCGTCGTCGTTCACTGCGGCTTGTTGACGTGAGACATTCATGTCAATACGATACGCGCGTCTCAAAAAATTGCAATGGCCTTCGCGGCCGGACCCAGCACACCGAAGACGGGGAACGCGATGAAGCGCATCTATGTGGTGGGCACCGCCGACACCAAGGGCGAGGAACTTGCCTTCCTGGCCGATGCGATTGCCGCCACCGGCAGCGCCGTCGCCCGCGTCGACATCGGCACGCGCGGCGCAACCGTGCCGGTCGATATTCCTGCCGGTGACGTCGCGGCACATCATCCGGGTGGAGCAGGCGGTGTGCTCGGCATCGACGACCGCGGCACGGCTGTGGCCGGCATGGGAGCGGCCTTCACCAGCTTCATCCAGTCGCGCGACGACATATCGGGCGTGATCGGCATTGGCGGCGGCGGCGGCACCTCGATCATCACATCCGGCATGCGCGCACTGCCGCTGGGCGTCCCGAAGATCATGGTCTCGACGCTCGCCTCCGGCGACACCGCACCCTATGTCGACGTCTCCGACATCATCATGATGCCCTCGGTGACCGACATGGCCGGGCTCAACCGGCTGTCGCGTGTCGTGTTGCACAATGCGGCGCAGGCCATCGCGGGGATGGCTGCCAAGCCGGCGCCGGCCGCAACCGGCAAGCCGGCGCTGGGTCTGACCATGTTCGGCGTCACCACCCCTTGCGTGACGGCCATCGCCGATCAGCTGCGGGCAAACTACGACTGCATGGTTTTCCACGCCACCGGCACCGGCGGCCGCTCGATGGAGAAGCTCGCGGATTCAGGTCTGCTCGCCGGTGTCATCGACATCACCACGACGGAGGTCTGCGACCTGCTGTTCGGCGGCGTGCTGCCGGCAACCGAGGATCGCTTCGGCGCCATTGCCCGCACCGAGCTGCCCTATGTCGGCTCGGTCGGCGCGCTCGACATGGTCAATTTCTGGGCCCCGCCGACCATTCCCGAAAGATATCGCGGCCGGCTGTTTTACGAGCACAATCCCAACGTCACCCTGATGCGCACGACAGCAGGCGAATGCCGCAAGATCGGTGAATGGATCGGCGGGAGGCTGAGCCATTGCGACGGTCCCGTGCATTTCCTGATCCCGGAAAAGGGCGTCTCGGCGCTCGACATCGAAGGCGGCTCCTTTTTCGATCCGGAGGCCGACGCAGTGTTGTTCGATGCCATCGAACGCACCATCAAGCCGACCGCCACGCGCCGCGTCACGCGGCTGCCGCTGCACATCAACGATCCGGAATTTGCCAGGGCCGCAACCGCGGCCTTCCTCGATATCGCCAGACAGTGAGAGCCCAGACATGGCCGCTATACCGCGCAAGGACATACTGAAGAAGTTCAAGGCGATGATCGCCGACGGCGTACCGATCGTCGGCGGCGGCGCTGGCACGGGCCTGTCGGCCAAAGCCGAGGAGGCCGGCGGCATTGACCTCATCATCATCTACAATTCCGGCCGTTACCGCATGGCGGGACGCGGCTCGGCCGCCGGGCTGCTTGCCTATGGCAACGCCAACGAGATCGTCAAGGAAATGGCCTATGAGGTGCTGCCGGTGGTCAAGAAGACCCCGGTGCTGGCCGGCGTCAACGGCACCGATCCTTTCGTCATCATGCCGCTGCTTCTCACCGAGTTGAAGACGATGGGCTTTTCCGGCGTGCAGAATTTCCCCACCATCGGCCTGTTCGACGGCAGCATGCGCCAAAGCTTCGAGGAAACCGGCATGGGCTTCGGGCTCGAAGTCGACATGATCGCCGAGGCGCACAAGCTCGACCTTCTGACCACGCCCTATGTCTTCAACCCCGACGAGGCCCGCGCCATGACAAAAGCCGGCGCCGACATCATCGTCGCCCATATGGGGGTCACGACAGGCGGCTCGATCGGCGCGACGTCGGCGAAGTCGCTCGACGACTGCGTGGTCGAGATCGACGCCATCGCCAACGCCGCGCGTTCGGTGCGCAAGGATGTCATCCTGCTTTGCCACGGCGGACCGATCTCGATGCCGGACGACGCCCGCTACATCCTTGACCACTGCAAGGGCCTGCATGGTTTCTATGGCGCAAGCTCGATGGAGCGGCTGCCGGCCGAAGCCGCGATCGCCAGACAGACGGCGGATTTCAAAGCCGTCACGCTGCACGACCGCAAGACAACGCCGAACAAGAAGAAGGGATGAGAGATGACCGACAAGAGCAAGGTGTTCGTCTATCCGAAGGACGTCAGCACGTTCGGCTTCGACTGGGGCAAGCTGGCGCTGACAGTGGCGCCTGAAGTGAACGGTGCCGAGCGTTTTTCCGGTGGCGTCGTCGACCTGCCCTCAGGCAAGGGCCACACCCGCCACAACCATCCCGGCGCGGAAGAAATCATCTTCGTCATCTCAGGCCATGGCGAGCAGATGGTCGAAGACGAACAGGGCAATCCGGTCGTCGCCAAGGTCGGTCCCGGCTGCACCATCTATGTGCCGGAAAGCCGTTTCCATTCGACGCTGAACACTGGTGATGGCCCGATGCAGCTCTTCGTCGTCTACTCGCCCGCCGGACCGGAACGGGTGCTGCGGGAGCTACCGGATTTCAGGCTGATCCCGGCTGGGAAGGACTAACGTCAAAGGCTGAGGCCAATCTTCATCGCACGAGCAACCCTTGCCAGGTTGTTGGCATCGCTTCCCGCAGCGAGCCTATCCGGAAGAGTGGGGACATCGCGCTCTGATCGGAAAGCATCCGACGATTGTAGGCGCGCCACCCAGTAGGACATACAGTTTTCCGCTGCCTGTGGACCAAGCTGCCAGAACACAAATCGAACAGCATTTTGTGGCGACATGAAACCCGGGATTTCAGAATGCGCGAGCTGTTCAGCCAGTTTGCGCGGGGCGCCAAAACGCTCGAAAAAGGGCAGGACAGTCGTCTGAACGTTGGCAACGATGTTCGCGATTTCGGCCTGACGCGTAAGCGGGTTTGCGACGTTCCATGTCTGCCAATGATGCGGGATTCGCAAGTTGCCGAGCTGTCCTCCGGCTACCCAATCGCTGGCAGTGGCCGGCCAGGCGTTGCGTTCATCCCATTCTCTTATTGCCTTGTTGTAGACAGACGCATGCACGACGAGTTCGACATACTCGCCGCCGACATTCAGATAGTTTGACTGAAAGGAAATTTTGAATGTCCAGTCGCCAGCTCGGCGACTTGCATGAGGACCGCTTTTTGCAAAGCGAAATCCAACAGGTTCGAGCCGAGAAGAAATCTCGCGACATGCGTCGATAAACACCTGCCGTGGCGGTTCCTGATCCATCTTGGCGACTGCTCAGGCGATCAAACCGGCAACTACGACGTCCCACCCCTGTTCCAGCCCCTGGCCCTATCGCCAAACATCACATAACCGGTCTCCGTCACCGCAACCGTGTCCTCCAGCTTGATGAAGCCACGCGACGGGTGAAGCATGGTCGTCTCCACCGACAGCACCATGTTGGCCTCCAGCGGCTTGGCCGCATAGGTGCCTTCATAGGTCACCGGATGGTTGGTCATCAGGAACGGCGCTTCATGGGTGATCAGCCCCATGCCGTGGGCGAAGAAATCCGTATAGGGCGCGACCTTCGAGGCCTTCAGCACGCCCTCGGCATGCGAGATCATGTCGCCGCCGATGGTGCCCGCCTTGACCTTGGAAAACGCCGCCTGCTGCACCGTCTCGACCTCGGCCAGCAGATCTTCCAGCTCGGCATCCGGCTCGCCCAGAATGCCCATGCGGCAGAGGTCGCCGATATAGCCGTGATAATTGCCGCCGGAATCGATCGACAGCACCTCACCCTTTTTCCACGCCTGCGGTGACGCCGCGCGGTTGTGGCTGGCGCCCAGTGTCAGCAGACAATATTCGAAATGCGCGCCGCGATTGGTTTCCTCGCGCCGCAGATGCTCGATGATGTCGGTCTTGGTCGTGCCCTCGCGCGCCCACTGGATGGTCGCCAGCATGGAATCGGTGATCAGCTCGGAAGCGATGCGCAGCTTTTCCAGCTCGGCCTCTGTCTTGATGGCGCGCATGCGCTCCAGCATGTCGGTCGCGTCGATCAGCTTGGCGTCCGGCAGCGCCTTGCGGATCAGCGCATAGGCGTCGGATGGCAGGAAGGCCGGCTCGATGCCGATGCGCGCGCCCGCCTTGCCGATCTTGCGCACATGCTCGACGGCGAGGTTGGCGGCGTCGAGCGTGCCCCAGCAGGCGGCGTGCAGCGTCGGCGTCCAGAATGGATTGTTCTGGTGTTCGGCGCCCTCCATGCGGTTGCCGATATAGGCGGCATGGTCCGGCCCGCCTTTTTCGTAGACGACAACGGGCAGATAGCGGCTGTGGCCGATCGCATCCATGGCGGCAAAGAAGATGAACTTGTAGCCGCCGAGCAGATATTGCGTGTTGTGCTTGGACGTCGCCAGCATCACATCGATGCCGGCCTCCTCCATCAGCCGGTCGACCCTTGCCTGGTCGAATGGGATATTGCTGACGGCGCTCTTGCCCGGGGCGATGTTCATTGTTCTCTCCCTGATTGCTTGGGATCGTCGGTCGCGCTGCGCCCGATCCGCTGGCTGTTGGTCAAATCTGCACCATTTTGCCCACTCTGGTCCAGCCAGAACACAGCAAATAGCATCGCTCGCCGGTCACCAAGTCGTCATTCGATAGGCATCGGCCAAATCTGGTCCTACCAGAATAGCTCGATGGAACCACTGCTTCTAACTGGTCCAGCGGACGAAAATTTCAAAGCCAAGCAAGGATGCGCCAATTCCGTCTCTGGCGAAACCCTTGGCAAGGGCCATAATCGCCGCAAGGATGCTGGCGGGCCGCCGGCATCAAGGGGCGCGCCCAACCGGGTCGCGGAGAGGACGGAGGTTGATCATGTCAGATTTCACCATTTCCAGGCGCACGCTGCTTTCGGGCTCAGCCCTGTTGCTGGCCTCCACCGCCATGCCGGCATTGGGCTGGGCGCAGACACCGAAGAAGGGCGGCCGCCTCGTGCTTGCCGCCGATTCCGAGCCGCGCAACCTCAATCCGGCGATTGTCGCCTCCAACGGTGTCTTCTTCATCTCCAGCAAGATCGTCGAGACGCTGGCCGAAGCCTCGTTCGACGGCAAGGATGGACTGCAGCCGCGCCTGGCACTCTCCTGGGAAGGTGCCGTCGACGGGCTGTCCGTGACCTTCAAGCTGCGCGAGGGCGTCAAATGGCATGACGGCAAGCCGTTTACCTCGGCCGACGTCGCCTTCTCGGCGCTGCAGATCTGGAAGCCGCTGCAGAATCTCGGCCGCACCGTGTTCAAGGACCTAGCCGCTGTCGACACCCCTGACGACTTCACCGCCGTATTCAAATTCGCCAAGCCGACGCCGTTCCAGCTGATCCGCAACGCCCTGCCCGCGCTGTCGAGCGTCGTGCCGAAGCACGTCTATGAGGTTGGCAAGATCGAGGACAACCCGGCCAACAATGCACCCATCGGCACCGGCCCGTTCAAGTTCGGCGAGTACAAGGCCGGCCAGTATTACAAGCTGACGAAGAACGCCGACTATTGGGGCAAGGACGAGCCCTATCTCGACGAGATCATTTATCAGGTACTGCCCGACCGCACCTCTGCGGCGGCCGCGCTCGAGGCCGAAGAGATTCAGCTTGCCGCCTTCTCCGCCGTGCCGCTCGCCGACCTTGACCGCATCTCCAAGGTGCCGGGCCTGAAGGTCATTTCCAAGGGCTATGAAGGGCTGACCTATCAGCTGGTCGTCGAGATCAACCATCGCCGCAAGGAACTGGCCGACGTGAAGGTACGCCAGGCGATCGCGCATGCGATCGACAAGGACTTCGTCGTCAAGACGGTGTTCCTCGGCTATGCCGCCACCGCCACCGGTCCGGTGCCGAAAAACGACCCGCAATTCTACACCGCTGACGTGCCGACCTATCCGTTCGACGTCGCCAAGGCCAACGCACTGCTCGACGAGGCCGGCTACGCCAAGGCCGATGATGGCAAGCGCTTTGCGCTCAGGCTTTTGCCGGCACCTTACTTCAACGAGACAAAACAGTTCGGCGACTATCTGCGCCAGGCGCTGGCGGCAATCGGCATCGACGCCGAGATCGTCAACAACGATGCGCCGGCGCACATCAAGGCGGTCTACACCGACCACGCCTTCGACCTCGCCGTCGGCCCGCCGGTGTTCCGCGGCGACCCGGCGATCTCGACCACCATCCTGGTGCAGAGCGGCATTCCCGACGGCGTGCCGTTCTCCAACCAGGGCGGCTACAAGAACGAGGCGCTCGACACTCTGATCGCCAAGGCATCGGAAACACTCGACCCCACAGCGCGCACCGAGCTGTACAAGCAGTTCCAGAAGGAGGTCGCCGCCGACCTGCCGCTGATCAACGTGGCAGAGTGGAGCTTCATCAGCGTCGCGCGCGACACGGTGGGGAATATCGCCAACAATCCGCGCTGGGCGGTTTCGAACTGGGCGGACACGTATCTGGAATCGTGACACATTTGCGCGGATGAGAGTTCGCGAAATCATCGTAGGCGTTGAGTTCTACGAGGCCCCCCTCTGTCCTACCGGACATCTCCCCCTCAAGGGGGGAGATCAGCAGCTTGTCTGTCCCGCCAGTTCTGCAG
The DNA here is from genome assembly GCF_056403855.1 of Mesorhizobium sp. P2_E7. Taxonomy (NCBI): domain Bacteria; kingdom Pseudomonadati; phylum Pseudomonadota; class Alphaproteobacteria; order Hyphomicrobiales; family Phyllobacteriaceae; genus Mesorhizobium; species Mesorhizobium sp. P2_E7. The sequence goes on from NZ_JBFUER010000001.1 coordinate 3,432,587, forward strand.
CTTTGGGGATTGGCGAAACCAACGGTGACAGCCAATCTCCCCCCTTGAGGGGGAGATGTCCGGCAGGACAGAGGGGGGTGCACGCGCGGGACGTTTCTTTCACTTGTCTCGCGTCATCGACGCCGCCATGACCCGCGCCCTCACCCTCATTCGCCGCCGTCTCGTCGGCAGCGTCTTCGTGTTGCTGATCGTCATCATCGGCACCTTCTTTTTGCTCGAAGCCGCCCCTGGTGACGCTGTCGATGCCTACATCGTCTCGACCGGCGGCGATGCCGGCATGATCGAATTGCTGCGTCATCGCTGGGGCCTCGACCAGTCCGAACTGACCCGGCTCGCCAACTATCTCTGGGCGCTGCTGCATCTCGATCTCGGCCAGTCCGTCACCTTCTCCAGGCCGATCCGCGACGTCATTTTCGAGCGCCTGCCCACCACGCTGCTCCTGATGGTCAGCGCCACAGCGCTTTCCTTCGGCTTGGGCTCGGCGCTCGGCATCTATGCCGGCGCCAGACCCGGCAGCTTTCGCGACCGCTTCCTGTCCATCGGCTCGCTAGCGCTCTATGCCGTACCCGGCTTTTGGCTCGGCCTGGTGCTGATCGTGATCTTTGCCGTCGACCTGCGCTGGCTGCCGATCGGCGGCATCGAGAGCCTCGCCTCGGACAAGACCGGGCTCGCCCGCGCTGCCGACATCGCCACTCACCTCGTGCTGCCGGTTTCCGCCCTCGGCTTCATCTACCTCGCGCTCTATCTGCGCATGATGCGCGCCGGCATGGCCGAGGCCTGGCGGCAGGATTTTGTCCTTGCCGCCCGCGCCAGGGGCCTTTCGCGCCGCCGGATTGTGCTTGCCCATGTCGCCCGCAACGCGCTGTTGCCGCTCATCACCATGCTCGGTCTGCAGTCGGCGCAGATGCTGGGCGGCAGCGTCGTCATCGAGAGCGTCTTTGCCGTGCCCGGCCTCGGCCGGCTGGCGCAGGAAGCGGTGGCGTCGCGCGACACGCCGCTGCTCCTCGGCATCATCCTCACCAGCGCCGTTCTGGTCATCGCCATCAACCTTGCCGTCGACATCGCCTATGCGTTTCTCGACCCGCGCGTCGGCGCCAGCGAGGCCGCCGCGTGAGCCCGCTCAACCGGTTCCTGCGCCGACCGGAAGCGGTCGCCGGCGCGATCATCCTGAGCGTGCTTTTCGCCATGACGCTGTTTGCCTCGCTGCTGTTCCCTGGCGACCCGCAGGCGATAGCCGGCCCGGCGCTGCTGCCACCCTTCGAGGACTGGTCGCTGCCGCTCGGCACCGACAGGCTCGGCCGCGACGTGCTGGCAGAACTGTTCCACGGCGCCCGCACCTCGCTGGCGGTCGGCCTGGCCGCGGCAGCGGCGGCACTCTTCATCGGCGCGGTCATCGGCACGCTGGCCGGCTTTGTCGGCGGCCTCGTCGACGAGGTGCTGATGCGCATCACCGATGCTTTTCAGACCGTGCCTAGCTTTCTCCTGGCGCTGGCCTTCGTCAGCGTCGTCGGCCCGTCGCTCGGCATCGTCGTCGCGGCGATCGCGCTTGGCGCCTGGACCGGGCCGGCGCGTGTGGCGCGGGCCGAAGTGCTGTCGATCCGCGAGCGCGATTTTGTCGCCGGCGCTCGTGTCATCGGCATGCATCCACTGACAATCGCTTTCCGCGAGGTGCTGCCCAACGCTTTGCCGCCGGTGCTGGCGCTGTCCTCGGTCATTGTCGCCGCCGCGATCCTCACCGAGGCAGCGCTGTCGTTCCTCGGCCTCGGCGACCCCAACCGCGTCACCTGGGGCGGCATGATTGCCGAAGGCCGCACCGTGCTGCGCACCGCGCCCTTCCTGTCGATCGTCCCGGGCGTAGCGCTGGTGCTGACCGTGCTCGGCATCTATCTCGCCGGCGAAGGCGTGGTCGAAACGACCGCCGTGCGGAGGAGCCTGTCGTGACCGTGCTGACTGAGATCCGCGATCTCTCGGTTCGCTATCGGCGGGATGGGGCCGAGGTGGCGGTGCTGAAAGGCATCAGCCTTGATGTTGTTGCCGGCGAGCGGCTGGCGATCATCGGCGAGAGTGGTTCGGGAAAGAGCACGCTGGCGCTGGCGATTGCGGGGTTGCTGCCGGGTGGCGCAAGGATTGAGGGGCGTATTGGGTGGCAATTTCGGGCGCCGCGATCCTTCACACCCCCCTCTGTCCTGCCGGACATCTCCCCCGCAAGGGGGGAGATCAGCAGCTTTGCCGACAGCTTCCCTTCTGCAACGTTCGTGATTGGCGAAGACGGAGATGAGAGAGCAATCTCCCCCCTTGAGGGGGAGATGTCCGGCAGGACAGAGGGGGGTGTGACGGAACGCCAACCTTCAACGATTGGCGAAACCCAAATCCCCCTTCCCGGCCGCGACATCGGCTTTGTCTTCCAGGATCCGTCCGCCAGCCTCGACCCGGTGATGCCCATCGGCAAGCAAATCGCCGAGGTCGCGCGCACCCATCTCGGCCTCGACTGGCCGCAAGCCTATGCCAAGGCAAAGCACCTGCTCGAACGCGTCCGCCTGCCCGATCCAGACTCGGCCCTCCGTGCCTTCCCGCATCAACTCTCCGGTGGCCAGAAGCAGCGCGTGGCCATCGCCGCTGCGATCGCGGCCGGACCGAAACTGCTCATCGCCGACGAGGCGACCAGTGCGCTGGATACCATCGTCCAGGCCGAGATCGTCGCACTGATCCGGCAATTGGTGGCGGAGGACGGCATGACGTTGTTGTTCATCAGCCATGACATCGCCCTGGCCGCCGAACTCGCCGAGCGCATCGCCGTGTTCCGGCATGGCGAGTTGATCGAGATCGGCCCGACGGGGCAAATCGTCAATGCCTCGCGCCAAGACTATACGCGTTCGCTGCTCGACGCCCATCTCGGCCTCGACGCCGAACCGTTGCTGCGACGGGCGCCTGCATGAGCCTGCTCGCTGTCTCCGATCTGAGCAAACGCTACCGCCGGGGCGGCAAGACCATCGCCGCCGTCGACGGCGTTTCCTTCGCCATCGAACCCGGCGAGACGCTGGCGCTGGCCGGGCCCTCCGGCAGTGGCAAGTCTACGATCGCGCGGCTGGTGCTGCGGCTGATCGAGCCCGATGCCGGAACCATCCAATTCGAAGGCGGCGATTTCCTTGCGTTGAAGGGTGCCGCGCTACGTGCGCGCCGCGCCCGCCTGCAAATGGTGTTCCAGGATCCGCTCGCCGCCTTCAACCCGCGCGCCACCGTGGCGCGCGTGCTCGACGATCCCTTGCGCATCCATGCCATCGCTTCCCGCGCCGAGCGGCCGTCCCGTATCGCTGCCTTGCTCGAGCGTGTTGGGTTGACGGCCGACCTCGCCAGCCGCGCCATTCACGAAATCTCCGGCGGCCAGCGCCAGCGGGTGGCGATCGCCCGCGCCATCGCCACAAACCCGTCGCTGATCGTGCTCGACGAGGCGGTATCGGCGCTCGACGTTTCGGTGCGCGGACAGATCCTCGAACTGCTGCTCGACCTCCAAGCCAGGGAACGGATCGCCTATCTCTTCATTTCGCATGATCTCGGCGTGGTGCGGGCCATCGCCCACCGCGTCGTCCTTCTCGACGCCGGGCGGATCGCCGAGAGCGGCGATGCCCGCGCCGTCATCGACGCGCCGCAATCGGCAATCGGCAAGGCACTGGTTGCGGCGGTACCAAGACTCAATCGAACACAGGACGCATTATGACCGACGCCGAGACCCGAGCCGAAAAGCTCTCCCGCGAACTCGATTCCGCCTTCCGCAACCGCGCCGATCTCTACCGCCTGCTCCTCGACGAACTGACCGGCGAACTGGGTGCTGAGAAGGCCGAAGCGATCATGGTCCGCACCATCGAGCAGCGCGGCAAGGAGGTGGCAGCAGCTGCCTTCGCCCGCTTCGGACCCAATGACGCGCCGGCCATCGGCGAAGCGTTCCTGGCCGTCAGCCCGGATGGCGGCCTGATGTATCCGACCGACGTCGAGCGCGGACCGGACCACATCGCCTTCAAGGTGAAGCGTTGCCCGCTGAAGGACGCCTGGGTCGAGGCCGGTGTCGGTGATGAAAAGCTCGCCACACTCTGCCGCATCGCCGGCGCTTTCGACCGCGGCCTGTTCGAGGCGACGGGCGTGCGCTTCGACAATGTCACTTGGACGCCGGGCCACGGCTCGGGCTGCTGCCACATCGCGCTGACCAACCGGGATGCTGCTGGATAGGCCGCAGCTATTTGCCTCGGTCAGTCCGCGGCAAACACATGCAGTTCCGTGCCCGCCTGTTCTGCAGCAGTGCGCAGGTCGGCCTTCGGTTCGCTGTCGGTGACGATATCGGCAATGTCGTCAAGTCCGCAGATGCGTTCCAGGCTGGAGCGGCCGAACTTGTCGTGGGTCACCACCAGCACCGTCGACAGCGATCGCGATATCATTGCGCGTTTGACCGCGGCAGCGCCCGAGATCATGTCGCTGGGACCGTCCGCGCTTAACCCAGAGGCGCCGATGATGGCGACGTCGGCATTGTAGCGGCGCACGAACTCGACCGTGTCTTCGCCCATCACGCTGCCTTCCCGGCTGTCATAGGTTCCGGGGCAGAGCAGAACGCGGAAGGTCGGATTGGCGCCAGCCACCGAGGCTACGCCGGTGGAATTGGTGATGATGGTCAGATCGCGCTTCAGCTGCGAAAGGTTGCGCGCCACCTCATAGGTGGTCGAGCCGCCATCGATCATCACGATCTGGCCCTTCTCGACCAGGCTTGCCGCGCCGCGGCCGACGCGGGCGCGCTCCTCGATCAGGGTCAGGCCGCGCTCCGAAATCACCGGCTCGGATGTGACCAGCGAGATCGTCGCGCCGCCATAAGTGCGGTTGATGAGCCCGGCATCGCCGAGTTCGATGAGATCGCGGCGGATCGTCTCGCCGGCAACGCCGATGCGCCGCGCAAGCTTGGAGATGCGAATGGACGCCGACCGGCGCACTTCCGAAAGGATAAGCGCGTGCCGCTCCTTCTTCGTCAGTCGGCCTTGATCCATGGCTATTCCATTCCCTTTGCAGCAATCAACGCGTCGGCAAGCTCGGCAAATCCTTGCGCGCCGCGCCCGCTTGTGACGAAGGCAGGAGATGCCGGAAGTTCGCCGGCGAAGTCCAGCACATTAGCGACACCGACGCTGTTGGGGAAGAAGCCGAACATTGGCGCATCGTTTGGACTATCGCCGACGAAGACAATGCTGTCCTTGTCGTGGTCTATGTCTATACCAAAACAGTCGCGCAAGAATAGCCGGCTTGTTGACAGTTTGTCGTATTTGCCGAACCAGCCATTGATATGGATGGACGAGATTTTCGCCGTCGCTCCATAGCGCTGGAATATCCCGACGATCTTCAGCACTTCGGTTTTGGGCAGCGGCGCGACATCCTCGCGAAAATCGATCGCTAGATCGGCTTCGCGATAGGTCTGGTCGGCGGCGACCGCCGCACCCGGAATTTCCGCGAGCACGGCGCGTTCGATCTCGAGCAGGCGCGCCGCGTCGGCCTGCCTTTCCCCGGCACTCCTGGCATAGTGGCGAACAATCCGCTTGGCCGTGTCGTCATAGCGGAAATAGAAAGCGCCGTTCTCGCCGATCACGCCATCCACCGGCCATTGCCGCGCGATCAGGTCACACCAGCCGGCCGGCCGGCCGGTGACCGGCGCAACGATGAATCCGGCCTGCTTCAGCCGCTCCAACGCCGCATAGGCCTTGGCCGGCAGCCGCCCTTTGTCGGTCAAGGTGTCGTCTATGTCGGTCAGCACGACGGCGATCTTGCGCCGGTCGAGCGCGGTGAAGTCGGCGAGCGGACGCAGCACCGCTCAGGCTCCCGCCGCAACCGTTTCGAGCGAGGCGGCCGCGACGTCGAGCATGGTGAACCTGTCGCGGATCAGCCGGGCATTGGCGACCGCCTCGTCGTAGAAGGCAGCCGGTATGGCGACCTCTTGCGGCGTGGTCGGCGCACCGGCGGCACGCAGTGCTGCCGCGATCTCACGTGCCGGGCGGGCCACGCGGGAAAGCCTTTCGCGATGCGAGCGCCAGTGCTCCGCCAGCACGGTGTTGAGGGCGGTCGCCCGCTCACGGTCAAGCAGCTTGGGTTTGAACGCAGCCCAGCATGAGCGTCCGAGCGTTTCACCAAAGATCTCGATGAAGCGGTCCGGTGTATCGGCAGACGGCGCAAGCCGCAGCTCCGGCAGCGCCAGCACGCGCTCCTGCAGCCGCGCCATCGTCAACGTCGTCACCGCTATGTGTTCGCCGTGATGCGCCTCGGGCAGTCCCTGGCCGCGCATGTCGATATAATGGGCGATCAGATGTTCGCCCTGGCTGGCAGGATAGGAGCCACCGCACAAGGTCATGCCGAGGCCGGACATGACCAGCGTGCGCACCAGCACTTCCATTGCCAAGAGGTCGCCGGTCCTCAGTTCGCCGGCCTTGGCGATGAGCGCCTTCTCGTCCTCGGCCAGAAGCATGAACGGCGCCTGCCTGTAGGGCGTACCGAGCAAAAGATGCGCCATCAGCCAGTCGGTCTGCGCGGTCGGTCGCGCCATCGAATCGCCGAAGCCGGCGGCGATCAGCCGGTGCGGCGCCCGCGCCATCACGTCGAGGTCGAGGAATACACCGACCGGCAGGCTCGCCGTCAGCGATTTCTTCAGGCCATCCTCGGTAATCGCCGCCGACACCGAGGTGTAGCCGTTCATCGATGGCGCGGTGCCGAACACCGCATAGGGTTTCTGGGTGAGATGCGCGGCATATTTGGTGATGTCGTTGATCGAGCCCGATCCGACCGCGACCAGGCCGCTGGCGTCTTTCGTGCGGGCGATCACCGATCGCACGGCGTCCATGTCCGGATGCGGATGGCGCGGCAGGATAATCTTGTCGACATCGCTGCTGCCACGCAGTGCGATCGACACCCTCTCACCCAGCGCCAGCCTAGTGTCGGGATCCATGACCACGGCGAGCTTGCGGCCGAGCGCCAGCGGCCTGACCAGCGCATCGGCCTCGTCGCCGAGACCGCGCCCGATGACGATGGTCTTCAGCGGCACCGACAGCATTCCCTCGCTATCCGGGTCAGGCAGCGTGCCGGCAATGAGACTATCGAGCATTTCCTTGGACATCGGGATGCCGTCCAATCAGTCAGCATGGAGCGGGGTCAGGGCATCGAACAGGGTCCGATACCGGCGGTAACTTCTGTCGTAGGCGGCCTTGGCCGACGGGTTGGGGTCGATCGTCTCGATGCCACCGCTCAACCTTTCGGCCGCCTGCTGCACTGAAGACGAAAGGCCGATGGCTGTGGCGGCAAGGATTGCCGCGCCGATCGGCGAGGCGTCGGCGGCATCGGCAATTTCCACCTGCCTGCCACTGACATCGGCGCGGATCTGCGCCCACACCCGGCTGCGCGCGCCGCCGCCGGAAAGCCGGATACGATCCGGGGCGATGCCAAGCTCGTCCAGCCGGTCGACCACGTCGCGCATGGCGAAGGCGCAGCCCTCCAACACCGCGCGGGCGCAAGCCGCTTTGCCGTGGAAAGACGTGAGGCCGTAGAAGGCGCCCCGCGCCTCGGCGATCCAGCGCGGCGCCATGGCGCCGGACAGTGCCGGCAGGAACAGCAGGTCGTCGCTGCCGGCAACGACCGTCGCCGCCAGCTCCGACATTGCCGCCGGAGAATCGACGCCGAAGGTGGATAGAAACCAGGTCACTGCACCGCCCGAAAGCCATCCGGGATTGGAGACGAAATAACGGTCGTCGAGAAAACCATGCGTCTCGACCAGGCCGCCGGGGTCGAGGCGAAGCGTATCGGACACCGCGCCGACCACCTCGGCGGTGCCGAGATTGCAGGCAACGGCACCGGGCAAGACGACGCCAGCGCCGATGGCGGCGGAAAAATCATCGCCGGTGCCGACCGCCAGTGGAGTGCCCACAGGCAGGCCGGTCAGCTCGGCGCCGGCGCGGGTCAAGGCGCCGGCGACCGCCGATGCATCGTCGATGCCGGGCAATTTATCTGCATCGATGTCGAAGGCGGCGAGCAGATCGCTGGCATAGAAGCGCTCCTTCAGCCCATAGAGCATGGTCGTCGAGGCCAGCGCGTGGTCGATGACGGCACGGCCGCACAGCGCCACGACCACGAACGATACCGGCTGGTGCCAGAGCGCCACCTGAGACGCTTCGGGCAGGTTGCGCGCGGCCCAGCGGATCTTCGCCGCCATATGCGTTGCGTCCAGAACGAGACCGGTGCGCTCGCGGATGAAGTCCGGGTCGATGCCGGCGATCTCCCTCGACGCCCGCCTATCCATCCAGATGATGCACGGCGCCAGCGCCCGGCCGCTGCTATCGACAGCGACACAGCCGTCGAGCTGCCCGGCAAGGGCGATGCCTTTGATGTCGGAGGGCGCCAGCCCGGCCTTGTCGAGTGCGCCGGCAATGGCGGGCTTCAGCGCCGCCAGCCACAGCGCCGGGTTCTGTTCGGCCCAGCCCGGCGCCGGGAAGGTGGGCTGGTAAAGCACACCGGCCTCGCCACGCAGCCGCAATTCGTCATCGACGACGATTGCCTTCAGGCTCTGTGTGCCGAGATCGATGCCGATGACGGCCATTAGACACGCTCGCAATCCGCGAGGACATCCCGCAGTTGCGAGAGGATAGAACCTTTCGTCGGCGAATAGGAACCGTCGAAAACCGCTGTGCCAATGGTAAAAGCGTTGGCGCCGGCCTGCTTGATTGCCTTGATCCGGTCGGCCGAGGCCACAGCGCCGGCAACAATGAGATGCCCGTCCGGACCAAGCCCCCGCCGGGCGGCGCGTATCAGGTCGGCCGGGTCGGCCTCGGTGGCGCGATAGGCGAGGATGTCGCATCCCGCACAACCCTTCTCGGCGAACGCGCGGCAATCGGCCTCGACGTCTCCCGGGGAGCCGCCGAGCTTGGTCGGATGGCCGACCGGCCGACCCGGAAAAGGGTAGTATTCGGTCTCGCTTCCTTCGAGCAGCGCCATGATCTCATCGATCTGGGTGCCGCCAAGCAGCCGCTGGATGCCGAGGTCCCGGGCGATGCGCGCCGAGTTGAGACAGGCCTCCGCTGTCGTCGACACCACCTCCATGTAAGTGGTGGCGCCTGTCCGGCGAATGGCGGCGGCGAGCCTGCGCAACACATCCGGCGTAACGCCGATGTCTTTGAAGCCGACATGCTTCAGGCCGACCGGCTCGATCAGCTCGACCAGGTCGAGACAATCTTCGACCGTGCGATCGTTACGCGTCAGCATGAAGATGAAGTCCATCCGAAGGTCCCTCGCCTGGTCGGGAAAGCCGGGTTACTGCCGGTCTGTTAACACCCCCCAACCATTTGTTGCAAGGTGCCACATTTTGATTTGCAGTACCACACATTTTATGACAAAACGGGCGCTGGCCCGCCAGGCACGACTTCTAGGGAGAGGGAAGAATGCTCAAGCCGCTGATACGTGGGAGTACCACATCCGGACTCCTCGTTCTCGCCGCCCTTATGTGGCAAATCACACAGGCTGCGGCGTGGGATCTGACGGAGGCGTCGAAGCCCTACAGCGGCCAAACCATCCGCATGGTCGGCGAGGCGCTGCCGCCGCTCGAGGCGCTGAAGAAAATGGCGCCGGAGTTCGAAAAGCAGACCGGCATCCATGTCGAAGTCGAGATGTACGAGCACTCCGAAGCCGTCAACAAAGTGCAGCTCGACCTCAACTCGCACCGCGGCCGCTACGACGTCATCATCCAGCCGCATCGCGAACTCGGCAAGTTCGCCACCAACAACCATCTGGTCGAAATCGCCAAGATGATGGCCGATCCGGCTTTGCGCGATCCGACCTTCGAGCCGGAAAAGCAGCTCTACCAGACCGCCTGGCACGAGATCTCCTGGTATGACGGCAAGGAGTACGGCTTTCCCTTCACCGTGCTCAACATGTTCATGTGGTATCGCTCGGACCTGCTCGCCGATCCCAAGGAACAGGCAGGCTTCAAGGCCAAGTATGGCTATGACCTCGCGCCTGCCAAGGACTGGAAGCAGTACCGCGACATCGCCGAATGGTTCTACCGCCCCGACCAGGGCTTTTACGGCACCGCCCTGCAAGGCAAGCGCCACGAGGCGCTGTGGTATGAGTGGCTCAACTTCCTCTACTCCTTCGGCGGCGACGTGCTCGACGTGAAGAGCGGCTCGGCCTGCGGCCCGGTGATCGTCAACAGCCCCAAGGCCGTTGCCTCGCTCGAATACTACAAGAGCCTGCTGCAATTCTCGCCGCCGGACAGCCTCAACTATTTCTGGGACGACGTCATGGCGCTGATGCAGCAGGCCAAGGTCGCCGAGCTGATCATGTGGAACGACGCCACCTACGCTGTGTCGGTCGACACCACAGCCTCCACCGTCGTCGGCAAGGTCGGCTTCGACCTCGTGCCGCAAGGCGACGGCGGCAAGATCGGCCAGGTCGAGGGCTGGACCTATCTCATCCCCGTCTATTCGAAGAACCAGCAGGCCGCCTTCCTCTTCGTCCAGTGGATGATGGGCTATGATCGCCAGCTCGAACAGCATCTCAATGGCGGCGCCTCGGGCCGGCCCGATGTCTATGCCTCGGCGGAGGTGCAGAAACTGCCCTATGCCAAGGCCTCGATGGAGGCCAACGAGCACGCGGTGCCGAAGGCGACACTGCCGCAATCGGCCGAGATGACCGACATACTGGTGCGCGAGCTGTCGTCCTACCTCGCCGGCGAGAAGGAGGCGCAGGCCGCCCTCGACACCGCCGCCACCGACATCTCGACATTGCTCGGTTCTTGCGCACCCATGACCTATCCGGCACGATAGGTCGCAAATGTCGCGCAGAGGCTACCCGCACATGCGGGTAGCCATTCTTGTCCGCAGGAAACGCCCGTGACGAACCGCACTCCATCGCCGCGCGGAATGCCGCTTCTCGACCGTGGGGTGGGACCGCTGCTGATGCTGCCGGCGACGCTGCTCGTCGTCATCTTCCTGGTCGGCCCGTTCTACTACATGGTCTACACCGCGCTGACCGATCTCAGCTTCGCCGATGCCAGCCATTCCGGCGCCTTTGTCGGCTTCGACAATTTCCGCAAGCTGATGCGCAACGATCCGTTCTTCTGGGCATCGTTTGCGTTGACCTTGAAATTCGTCGTCATCGCCGTGAGCCTCGAATTCCTGTTCGGCTTTGCGCTGGCCTTCCTGATCTTCCGCTTTGTCGCCAGCCAGCGGCTTTTGACCACGCTGCTGCTTATCCCGATGATGATCGCGCCGGTCGCCGTCGGACTGATCTGGCGCCTGCTTTTGCAGGGCGATTTCGGCATGCTCACCTTCTACATGCGCAAGGTCGGCCTGCTGGCGCAGAATGCTGCCGTGCTTTCGGCGCCCGACCTGGTCTTTCCGACCATCGTGGCCATCGACGTCTGGCAGTGGACGCCCTTCGTAACCTTGATCATGCTGGCCGGCATGATGAGCCTGCCGCGCGCGCCGTTCGAGGCGGCGATGATGGATGGCGCCAAACCGTTCCAGATCTTTCGCGACGTCATGCTGCCGCTGCTGCGGCCCGTCATCGCGCTGGTGCTGCTTTTGCGCGGCATCGATGCCTTCAAGGAATTCGACAAGGTGTTTTTGATGACCGGCGGCGGACCGGGAACGCTAACCGAACTGGTCTCGATCTACGCCTACCGCGTCAATTTCCGCAACTGGGATCTCGGCTACGGCGCCGCGGTCGCCTTCATGATCTATCTCGTCGTGCTGATCCTGTGCTCGGTCTTCTACAAGGCCGTCTACTGGTCGAGCCGCAAGACGGCGGCCGCGTTTTGAGGTCGCGGCGATGATCGACCAATCCACAAACCGCGCCTGGAAAAGCTTTGCCTGGGCCGTGCTGCTGGTCGCCGTCGTGGTCGCCTTGACACCTTACGTCTGGATGGTGCTGGCCTCGTTCAAGAACCGCGTCGACCTGTTGTCGTCGGTGCCGAAATGGGTCTTCACGCCGACACTCTCCAACTATCCAGCCGTCTTCATCGACAAGGAATACTGGCCGCTGGCGATCAATTCAGTGCTGATCTCGGTGTCGTCGACGGTGCTGTGCATTCTGATCGGTGCGCCGGCCGCCTATGGCTTTGCCCGCTCGGATTTTCCGGGCAAGGAAGACCTGTTCTTCTTCTTCCTGACCACGCGCATGGCGCCGCCGATCTCGATCGCCGTGCCGCTGTTCCTGTTCTTCACCTCGCTCGGCCTGATCGACACTATCTATGCCGTGGTGATCGCCCACACTTCCTTCAACCTGTCGCTCGTCGTCTGGATGATGCGCGGCTTCTTCGCCGAAATCCCCAGGGAGATCGACGAAGCCGCGATGATGGACGGCCGCTCGCGGCTCGGCGCCTTCGTCTTCGTCGTCGCGCCGCTGGCGGCACCCGGCATCGGCGCGACCGCCGTGCTCTGCTTCATCCTGTCGTGGAACGAATTCCTCTATGCCTTCATCCTCGTCGCCTTCGACGGGCGCCCGCTCACCGTCGGCATACCCGGGCTGGTGACGCCGCATGGCACGCTGTGGGGACAGGTCGCGGCGGTCGCCATCGTGGCGACGCTGCCGATCGTGCTTTTCACGTTCCTTGTCCAGAAACAGCTCGTGCGCGGCCTCACCTTCGGCGCGGTCAAGGGTTGAAGGGATCTCGCATGGCAATTGTTTTCGACGGCGTCACCAAGGCTTTCCCGGACGGGACGGTGGCGCTGCAGGCGCTGGACCTTGCTTTCGAGCCCGGCGAATTCCTTGTCCTGCTCGGGCCCTCGGGATCCGGCAAGACGACAGCCTGCCGACTGCTTGCCGGCCTCGAGCGTCCGACCGCCGGCCGCATCATGGTCGAGGGCCGCGATGTCACCGACCTGCCGCCGCGGCTGCGCGGCATGGGCATGGTGTTCCAGAACTACGCGCTCTACAGCCACAAAAGCGTCTACGAGAACATCGCCTATCCCTTGCGCATCCGGAAGATGCCGGCCGCCGAGCTCGACCGCTGCGTGCGCGCCATGGCCGAACTCTTGGAAATCACCCGATACCTCGGCCGCCGGCCCTCGCAATTGTCGGGCGGCCAGGCGCAGCGCGTCGCGGTGGCTCGTGCGCTGGTCTGGCAGCCGAGCCTGTGCCTGATGGACGAGCCGCTGTCCAATCTCGACGCCTTGCTGCGGCTCCACATGCGCACCGAGCTGAAGCGGCTGCATCGCGAACTGAAGAAGACCTTCGTCTTCGTCACCCACGACCAGGAGGAGGCGATGACGCTGGCGACCAGGGTCGCGGTGCTGCGCGAAGGCGCGCTGATCCAGTACGACGACCCGCGCGAGATCTATCGCCGGCCGGCCAACCGCTTCATCGCCGAATTCATCGGCCGTCCGGCAATGAACACATTCGACGGCGATGTCCGCGACGGCGTCTTCCACGCCAGCGGCTTTACCTGCCCGCTGCCGGGAAAGCCGGACGGTCCGATCGTGCTCGGCATCCGCCCGGAACAGATCCAGCTCGTCGACGCCTCCGCCGGCGATGCCATCCGTTTCGCCGTCGATGTCGTCGAACCGGTCGAGCCGGACGTGTTGATCTTCGCCAAGAGCGAGGCTAACGCGCTGATCGTCAGGACAGCCAACGATGACAGCGCCTACAATCCCGGCCAGCCGTTGCATCTGCGCTTTCCGCCGGCAGCGCTGCACACCTTCGATGCGGTGTCGGGAGCGCGGCGGCCGTGAGCACGCTGCTCGCTCTGGTGCCGCTGGCCGCCGCCGCTCTGGTCTGGCGGCTGTTCTACAGCTTCAACAAATCGAAGCGCTGGTTCTCGACCGGCGAACTCATCTTCTGGGACGCCATCGCGCTGGTGATCCTGCAGCTTGTTTGGTTGATCTGGTTCTGAATACGCGTCGAGAGTAGCCGAGCGCAGTCGTCCTTGCGCGGATACGATGTCGCCGCCATCGCTTCCGTGGCGCGAATCGGCGAGCGGCCGGGGAACTGAAAATCACGCATGCAATCCTCCGATGATCCCCGCCCGCCAGCGGCAACGTCAGTGCTTGATGCGGTCGCGCATGGCGTACCAAAGCATGCCCAGCACATAGAGCGGACCGCGCAGCGCCGTGCCGCCCGGGAACGGCATCGGCGTCAGCGTCGAGAACAGGTCGAGCCGCGAAGCATTGCCCGTGATCGCTTCGGCGAGCAGCTTGCCCGACAGCGTCGACAGGATGACGCCCTTGCCGGAATAGCCATGCGCGAAATAGACCTCGCCATAGTGCCCGACATGCGGCAGCCGCGACGTCGTCACCGAGACCAGCCCGCCCCAGGCATGATCGATGCGGCAGCCCTTCAGTTGCGGGAAAGTGGCTTCCATATGCGGCCGCACGAAGCCGGCAATATCAGCCGGCGGCGACGGCGTGTAGCGCTCGCCGCCGCCGAACAGCAGGCGACCGTCCGCCGACATGCGGTAGTAGTTGACGACGAAGCGTGTGTCGGACACCGCGACATTGGCCGGGATGACGTTGCGCTTGCCCTCCAGCGGTTCGGTGGCGACGATGTAGTTGCCGACCGGCATGATGCGGCTGTTGACGCGCGGCTCCAACCCGTGGAGCAGAGCATCGCCGGCCAGCACGACATGTTTTGCCCGCACCGAACCCTTCGATGTCGAGACCCGGATCGAAGGCTCGCGCTCCAGCTTCACCGCCACCGAATTCTCATGGATGACGACACCGGCGGCCACGGCGGCACGGGCAAGGCCGAGCGTGTAGTTCAGCGGATGCATGTGGCCGCCGAGCGGCTCATACATCGCACCGTGGTAAGGCGTGTCGACCTTGGCCCGCGCCTCCGCCGCCGACAGGATCTCGACGTCGCGAAACTTCATCACGCTCTCGAGGCATTTTGCCTCGTCTTCAAGGTCCTTGAGATCAGAGCCGTTGACCGCGCCGACCAAATGACCGGTCAGCCTCAGATCGCAATCGATGGCGTTCCGCTCGATGATGTCGAGCACCAGGCCGCGCGCCTCGAAAGCGAGATCGAACAGCACCTTCGCCCGCTCGGAGCCGTAGAGCTTGACCAGCCCCTTGGCGCCCTTGCGCAGGCCGGGGATCATCTGGCCGCCATTGCGGCCCGATGCCCCCCAGCCGATCTTGCCGCCTTCGAGCAGCACCACCTTCAGGCCGCGCTCGGCGGCATGAAGGGCGGCCGACAGGCCGGTGCAGCCGCCGCCGACCACCACCAGGTCGGCGTCGACATCGCTCGCCAACGCCGGATGATCCGGCGCCGGATTGGCGGTGGCGACATAGTAGGATTTGCCGATATCGAGACCGGAATTGAAACCCGTTGAGCTGGAAGCCATGATCACACCTTCAACAGCAGGTGATCGCGTTCYCAGCTCGTCACCACGCTCTGGAACAGGTCGAGTTCGACGCTCTTGACGCGCAGATAGGTCTGGAAGAAATCCTCGCCGAGCAGCGCCCGTACCGGCTCACATGCGGTGAAGCGGTCGAGCGCCTCCTCCATGGTTTTCGGCAGCGTGCTTTTGATCTTGTAGGCATTGCCGGTGGCTTCGGCCGAGCGCGCCAGCTTCTGCTCGATGCCGAGATAGCCGGCGAGCAACGAGCCGGCGATTGCCAGATACGGATTGCAATCCGCACCCGGTAGACGGTTTTCCACCCGTCGCGCAGAGCGCCCGCCGGCCGGCACGCGCAGACCGCAGGAACGGTTGTCATGGGACCATTCGATGTTGGCCGGCGCGCTGTGGTTGGGCCTGATGCGGCGGAACGAGTTCACGTTCGGCGCAAACAGCGGCATGATCTCCGGCACGTATTTCTGCAGGCCGCCGATGAAATGTCCGAACATCTCGGTGTCGGCATCGTCGGTATCGGCAAACAGCGCAGCGCCCGTCTTCTCATCGACGACGGACATGTGCAGGTGCATCGAACTACCCGCCTGTGCGGCAATCGGCTTGGCCATGAAGGTGGCATGCATGCCGCTCTGTTGCGCCGCCTGGCGCGTCAGCCGCTTGAACAGCAGCACCTGGTCGGCCAACGGCACCGCGTCGCCATGCAGCAGGTTGATCTCCAGCTGCGCCGTGCCGGATTCATGGATCAGCGTGTCGAGCGGCAGGCCAGCGGCTCCGGCATAGTCATAGACGCGGCGGATCACCGGCTCGAATTCTTCCAGCGCCACCATGTCATAGGGATGCTGAGAACCTTCGGCGCGGCCATTGGCGCCGACCGGCGCGGTCAGCGGCAAATCGGGATTGGGATTGGGCGCGGTCAGATAGAATTCCACCTCCGGCGCCACCACCGCCCGCCAGCCCCGCTGGCGGTAGAGGTCGAGCACGGCGCGCAGCACATGGCGCGGCGACGCCATCCATGGCTTGCCGTCCATGTGGAAGGCGTCGGCAAAGACATAGGCTTTGCCGGCGCCACCGCCCGGCGCCAGGCAGAGCGTCGAGACATCCGGCACCATGCGCATATCAGGGTCCTGATAGGCGAAGCCCTCGTCGATCGAACCGGAATAGCGGCCGTCGATGCTGACCAGGAAAGCGCTGCTCGGCAGGAACAGCGCGCGATCTTCCAGCGCCTTGAGGAGTTTTGCCGTCGGCAGCGCCTTGCCGCGCAGCACGCCGTTCATGTCGGGCACCAGGCACTCGACTTCGGTGATGCCGTGCTGGTTAAGCCAGCTCTTTGGATCGTTGCCGGTGAAGAGAGCGGTGTTGGTATTTTTGTCCTGCATTTTGGTTCACGTACCTATCAGAGAGAGTATGGCTTGCGCGGCCACATCCGTTCCAGGGGTCAGCGCCATCCGGGCTGCATTCTCCCTGAGGCGGGCGCGCATCACATCGTCGGCCAGCAGGCCGAGAATGGCTCTCTCCAATCCCCCTTCGGTCCAGGCATCGCGGCCGATATGGTCGCCGACGCCCGTCTCTCCCGCGCGTTGCGCATTGTCATGTCCGTCCCAGCAATAGGGCATGATCAGCGACGGCACGCCAAAGCGCAGCGCCTCGCAAAAGCTGTTGTTGCCGCCGTGGTGAATAAACAGGTCCGATTTCGCCACCACCGAAGGCTGCGGAAACCAGGCGTCGAGATAGACATTGTCCGGCACCGCGCGATAGGCGTCGCGCAGGCCACCGACGTTGACGATGAAGCGCGCCGGCAGCCTGTCGAAGACGGCGAGCATGCGCTCGATCAGCCCGACATCCATGGCGCCGAGGCTGCCGAAGCTGACATAGACCAGCGGCCCGCCATTGCGCGGAAACACCGGCACCTCGAACGGCCCTTCCGAGCGTACGCAGCCTTCGAGATAGACGAAGCGCGCGGGGTCGAGCGGCTCGGCGCGCTCGCGCCGCACGATCGCCGGCGTCAAAAGCAGGTTGAGGTCTGGGGACGTTTCGAGGAACAGCCCTTTGGGCAGCGGCGCCATGCCGGCATCCGCGCGAAAACGGTTGAAGCGGTCATGTGCCGGCGCCGAGGCTGAGAGATAGCGCGCTTCGAACGCCGCGCGTTGCGGGTCGTCGGCACCCATTCCGGAAAGATAGGGCGGCACTTCGGCATCGGGGAGTTCCGTCTCGGCGCAGGAGACGACGCGCACCCACGGGCAACCGGCGGCTGCGATCGCCGGGAACATGATGACATTGTCGAGCACCACCGCATCCGGCTTCAGCCGCGCCAGCAATTGGCGCAGCGGCGCCTCGGCATTGACAGCGGTGTCGACGATCGCCTGCCAGGTCGGCGCGACATAGGTTTCGAGCTGGTCGATCGGGCTCAGCCGGAAATGCGGCAGATGCCGGCGCACGAAGGCCTGCCAGTAGCTCTGGCGCTCACTGTCGCTCAGCGGCTCGTCAGTCGGCAGCTGGTATTCCTGGAAACCATAGTCGGCAAAGACGCCGGAGAAGCCGGCATGGCAAATGAAGACGGGGCGGGCGCCCCTGGCGCGCAATGCCTGTGCGATACCGACGCAATTCAACGCGGCGCCGAAACTGGCTTCGGGAAACAGCGCGATGGTCGGGCTGGCTTTACGCGTCAATTATTCCTCTTCAGTCCGGCCGGCTGATCATGCCGAACAGTGCGGGCGCGCCGCGGCTGGCCGCCTGCGGTCGCTGGTTGCGGGAGAGCCGCAGGTGGATGCGAAGCAGATCGGCAGCCACCTCATACTGCCGGCTTTCAAGATAGTCGAGTATGCCTAAGTGTTCGCGCAGCGATTGCCGCAGCCGAAACACGTTGACCCCCGCGTAAATACCCGGCAGCCGGCGCAGGCGCAGATGATCGGCCAGCGCATCCGACACAAAGCGGTTGGCGCAGCCCTCGGCGATCATGCCGTGGAAATCCATGTCCAGCCGCTGGAACTCGCGCGTGTCCAAGGTCGCGTCCGGCAATGCCGAGAGCGCTTCCATGCCCTGGCGCAACGCCGCCGCCCGCGCACCGTCCAGCCGGAAGCCGGGCGTCAGGATCGCCGCCGGCTCCATCAGCAGCCGGAACTCGTAGCTTTCGCCTTGCGCCTCCGGATCGTCCGGAGCGCGGCGAAACAACCAGGACTGGCCGGGCGCGCGGTCGAGCAGATTCTCTTCCGTCAGTTTATTCAGCGCTTTTAGTACCGTCTTTCGATTGGCATCGTACCGCCGCATCAATCCCGCGACGGTCACCGTCTGGTCAAGCCTTCGCGCCGAGCGATCGCGCAGGATCGCTTCGGCAAGCTCGTCTTCCTCAGCACTGGGAAGCTCCGCGGCAATGGCCGGCTGCGCAGCAAGGTCGATCGCCAGATGATAGCCGGAATCGGCCTCCCAGCGCACGACACCTCGCTCTGCGAGCAGGCTGAGTGCGGCACGAACCGGTGTGCGCGAGACATTGCACAGCGAGGCGATCTGCTGTTCGGGCAGGCGGGAGCCAGGCTCGAAGCCGCGCTGGCGCGCGACATCGAGGATGCGCTGCGCCAGATCGAGATGGTTGGTGCGAGGTCGTCGGGCTGCGGCTTGCATGACAATTCTCGAATACCGAATGTGACCGCATTGGTTTGGCCGATCGCCAGTACGAGCACAATCGGTCAGATTCCTCGGTCGGGTGACAAATTATGGATTGACGTACTTTTTTCTGCAATAGTACTGTCAGCACAATCGGCAAGAAAGACCGAGGGAACAGGATCGATGCAGCGGCGCGGGTCGCCGGCTTTGGTCCGGCGAATGATTTCGACGATCAACCGAATGGGAGTCTGCCATGACCGCTACCAGCCTGCGGCGCCGTGCGCTCAAAACATCTTCAATCGCTCTCGGCCTTGCCATGGCGCTGTCGGCGCCGGCGACGGCCGCCGACCTCGTCATCTCCAACTGGGACGGCTACATGGCGCCCGACGCCATTGCCGCCTTCAAGACCGCGACCGGCGTGTCCGGCGAAGTGGTGGTGCACGCTACCAATGAAGAGATCATGGGCAAGCTGATTGCCGCCGGCGGCAAGGGCTATGACGTGGTCTTCGTCTCCTCGCCCTTCGCCGAGGTGCTGAACAAGCTCGGCCTGACCGAGCCGGTCGACCACGCCAAAATCCCCAACCTCGCCAACCTCTATCCGGAAGCGACCAAGCTGCCGCATGATGTCGGCAACGCTTTCTCCGTGCCCTACACCTGGGGCACGACCGGCCTTTGCTACCGCTCGGACCTGGTCAAGACGGCGCCCACCAGTTGGAGCGACCTGCTGGCGCCTTCCGACGAGTTGAAGGGCAAGACCACCATGCTGGCGACCGACCGCTGGCTGCTGGCCGCCGGGCAGCTCGACAAGGGCTATTCCGTCAACGAGACCGACCCGGCCAAGATGGCTGAGGTCAAGGACCTGCTGATCTCGGCCAAGAAAACCCTGCTCGCCTATGACGACACCACCTTCTACTCCAAGCTGGTTTCCGGCGAGGCGTTGATGGTGCAGGCCTGGGACGGCTGGTGCAATTACGGCATCGCCGACAAGCCCGAGATCAAATACGTCATCCCCAAGGAAGGCTCCGACCTTTGGGTCGACACGATGGTGGTGATGAAGGCCTCCGAGCACAAGGACGACGCCTTCAAGTTCATCAACTTCATGCTCGACGCCAAGAACCACGCCTGGGCGGCGCAGAACATCGACTACAAGGTGCCGAACAAACCGGCGATGGAAAGCCTGCCGGCCGACTTCCTGGCAAAGTTCCCAAACATGGCGATGCCGGTGGCCGACCTCGTCAAGTTCGAGCAGTTGCGTGACGTCGGCGAGGCCCAGCGCGACTATTCCAAGATCGTCAGCGAGATCAAGGCCGCGCAGTAAGCGGCGCGCCACTTCGGTACCTGGAAATAAGTTTGCGTTCCTTCGCGCCCCCCTCTGGCCTGCCGGCCATCTCCCCCTCAAGGGGGGAGATCAGCTGTGGCATCGCCTTCGCTAATCTTCGACACCTGAAGGCAAGCGCGAGGTTGGAACTGCTAATCTCCCCCCTTGAGGGGGAGATGCCCGGCAGGGCAGAGGGGGGTGCCTCATGAAGCATCTACCCTCCCGCTCTTCCCTGCTGATGGCTCCTGCGCTGGTCTGGCTGACTGCGCTGATGGTGGTGCCGTGCGCATTGGTGCTGGCGCTCGCCTTCTTCCGGCGCGGCATCTATGGCGGCATCGACTACACCTTCACGCTGGAGAATTTCGGGCTGGTCTTCGACCCGCTCTATGCTGGCATCTTCCTCAAATCGGCGCGCATCGCCGGCACCGCGACGCTGATCGCCGTGGTGATCGGTTATGCCGCCGCCTATGCTATCGCGGCCGCCCCGCGCCGGTGGCAGCCAATTTTCCTGTTCTTCGCCGTGCTGCCGTTCTGGTCCAACTACCTGATCCGCACCTATGCCTGGATCGTGCTGCTCAACCGCGAAGGCCTGATCACCCAATTGTTGCGCTGGTTCGGCTACACCGGCGAGCCGCCCTCRATGCTCTACACCGAAGGCGCCGTCATCGCCGGCCTCGTCTACAACTACCTGCCTTTCGTCATCCTCGCCTGCTACGCGCCCTTATCGCGGCTCAACCCGGAACTGGCCGAAGCCTCGCGCGATCTCGGCGCATCGGCCGCCACCACGTTCCGCCGTGTCATACTGCCGCTGACGGTGCCCGGTATCGCCGCAGGTGCTGTCTTCGTCTTCGTGCTGTCGATCGGCAATTTCGTTACTCCGGCGCTGCTCGGCGGCGGCCGCTTCCAGATGATCGGCAATCTCGTCTACGACCAGTTCCTGACCGCCAATGACTGGCCATTCGGCGCAGCCTTGGCCATGGCGCTGATCGCCATCATGCTCCTGGTGCTGATGGCGCAGGCGTTGGCCGCCGACCGCGCCGCGGGGCGTGCGGCAGAGGCAAGGGGTGACGCCGATGGCTGAGCGCTCCCTTGCCACGCGGCGCACGCTCTGGTTCGTGCTCAGCCTCGTCTTCGCCTTCCTCTACATCCCGATCGCCGTGCTGGTGGCGCTGTCCTTCAACGAAGGCGGGCTGCCGACGGCGTGGTCGGGCTTTTCACTGAAATGGTACGCTTCTCTTGCTTCCAACAGCGCCATTCTCTCGGCTGCGCTCAACACGCTGATCGTGGCGCTGGTCTCGACGGCCATCGCCACGCTGCTCGGCACGCTGCTGGCGATCGGCGTCGAGATGCGCCGGCAATACGGCAAGGGGCTCGAAGCCCTGATCTTCGCGCCGATGATCATCCCCGACATCGTGCTCGCAATCGCGCTGCTGTCGTTCTTCTCCATGCTCAATTTGACCATGGGCCTGCACACCATCATCCTCGCCCATGTCGTCTTCAACCTGGCGTTCGTCTGTTCGGTGGTGCGTGCCCGGCTGAAGAGTTTCGACTGGTCGATTGTCGAGGCCTCCGCCGATCTCGGCGCCTCCGCCATCACCACCTTCCGGCGCGTGACCTTGCCGGTCATCCTGCCGGCGGTTATCGCCGGTGCGCTGCTCGCCTTTACCCTGTCGGTCGACGAGTTCATCATCGCCTTCTTCACCGCCGGCGCCGGCCGCGCATCGACCACGCTGCCGATGCAGATCTACGCCATGATCCGCTTCGGCATCACGCCGGAGATCAACGCGCTGGCGACCATCGTCATGGCGGTCTCGATCACTGCGCTCACCCTGTCGCAGCGGCTCAACCGTGGGATCATCGGCCAATGAGCGAACCGCGCACGCTGCTCGCCATCGACCATGTGTCGAAGAATTTCGGCCGCGTCACCGCCGTCGACGGCATCTCGCTCGATATCCGCGAAAACGAGTTCTTCGCGCTGCTCGGCCCCTCCGGCTGCGGCAAGACGACTTTGCTGCGCATGCTGGCCGGCTTCGAGACGCCCAGCGACGGCCGCATCCTGCTCGACGGCAAGGACATCGCCCGCACCCCGCCCAACAAGCGGCCGGTCAATCTGATGTTCCAGTCCTACGCGCTGTTCCCGCATATGAGCGTCCGCGCCAACGTCTCCTATGGCCTCGAGATGGAGCGTTTGCCGAAGGCTGAAATCCGCTCCCGCGTCGATTCCATCCTGGCCACGACCGAACTCGTTCCCTTCGCCGACCGCAAACCCGAGCAATTGTCGGGTGGCCAGAAGCAGCGCGTTGCGCTCGCCCGTGCACTGGTCAAGCGGCCGCGGCTGCTGCTGCTCGACGAACCGCTCGGCGCGCTCGACAAGAAACTGCGCGGCGCCATGCAGCTGGAGCTGAAGCGGCTGCAGCACGAGGTTGGCATCACCTTCGTCATCGTCACCCACGACCAGGAGGAATCGCTGGTCATGGCTGACCGCATGGCGGTGCTCAAAGACGGCAGACTGCTGCAGTGCGACACTCCGCATACCATCTACGAACATCCGGCCGACCGTTTCGTCGCCGACTTCATCGGCGTCATGAATTTCGTGCCGGGCAAGGCGTCAGCCGATGGCGTGATCGCCACGAACGGCGCGTGCATTGCCGGCAAAGTTCCCGCAGCGCTTTCGCCTGGCGCGCCCGCCGTCGCCTCAGTGCGGCCCGAACGCATCCGGCTGTTCCCGTCACCCGGCACCGCCAACCGCATCACCGGCACGGTCGAGGCGCTGGCCTATCACGGGCTCGACCTGCAGCTGCATGTCCGCACGCCCTTGTCGCCAAAACCCTTCCTGGTGCGCGTCACCGCCGATGCGGCCGACCGCCGGCCGGTCTCGTCGGGCGACCAGGTCGAGCTCGGCTGGGATGCCGCCGATGTCAGAATTTTCGCAGAATAGGAGAAGCCTGATGGCGCAGAAGACGATCGCGTTTTTTCCCGAAGCAGCCTACGGCCCGGCGCTCAATTCCGTCGGTATCGCGCAAGCCGTCGAGGCGCGCGGCCACAAGGCGGTCTTCCTGTCCGACCCTGGCTTCGTCGATGTCTACAAGGGCTACGGCTTCGAGGCGCATCCGGTGAACCTGTCGGAGCCGATGCCGCCCGAACAGATGGCGAAATTCTGGGAGGATTTCATCAATGGCCACATCCCGAATTTTCGCAAATCGCCCTACGACCAGGTCGACAATTATGTGAAGGATTGCTGGACCGCGATCGTCGACAGCGCCAAATGGGCGCAGAAGGATTTGCCACGCGTGCTGGCCGCCATCAAGCCGGATGTGATCTGCGTCGACAACGTCATCCTGTTCCCGGCGATCAAGCAGTTCGGCAAGCCCTGGGTGCGCGTCATCTCCTGCTCGGAAAACGAGATCGAGGATGAGGACATCCCGCCGCATCTGTCGGGCTGCGGCGAGAACGACCATGTCGGCCACCAGCGCTACCGCGACCATTTCAACGCCGTGATCAAGCCGATCCATGACGACTTCAACGCTTTCCTCACCGCCAACGACGAGGCACCCTATCCGGTGGGCCAGTTCTTCGAGGCCTCGCCCTATCTCAATCTGCTGCTCTATCCCGAAGCGGCAAAATTCAAGCGCCGCCATCCGCTCGACCCGGCAAAGTTCCAGTATCTCGAAGGCTGCGTGCGGCAGGAGAAGCCCTATACCGTGCCGACCTTCGCCGAGAACAATGGCGGGCCGCTGCTCTATGTCTCTTTCGGCAGCCTCGGCGCCGGCGATGTCGATTTGCTGAAGCGCATCATCGCGACGTTGGGCAAGACCCGCTATCGCGCACTGGTCAATGTCGGCGGCTACAAGGATCAATATACGGATATGCCGGGCAACGTCATCGTCGAAAGCTGGTTCCCGCAGCCTTCGGTCATCCCGCAGGTCGATGCCGTCATCCACCATGGCGGCAACAACTCGTTCACCGAGTGCCTCTATTTCGGCAAGCCGGCCATCATCATGCCCTATGTCTGGGACGGCCACGACAACGCCACCCGCGTCCAGGAAACCGGCCACGGCTTCGGCATGCCGCGCTACGACTGGAGCGATGCCCAGCTGATCAGCAGGATCGAGACCTGCCTGACCGATCCGAAGATGAAGGCAAAGCTGGCGAAGACCTCGGCGCAGATGCAGGCGCAGAACGGCCCGGAGAAGGCTGCGGTTTTGTTGGAGACGTTGCTGTGAGTGCGATGCTTGAGGTTCTGAGCCAAGGCACCCCCCTCTGGCCTGCCGGCCATCTCCCCCTCAAGGGGGGAGATCAGCTGCCACCAATGCTTTCGCCGATCCCAGAGATCACAAGGAATGCGCCGTCATTGGAGCTGCCAATCTCCCCCCTTGAGGGGGAGATGTCCGGCAGGACAGAGGGGGGCCTCGTAGAGCGGCAACGCATCGCGGTTGAGCATCATGACCATGGAGCACGCCCATGACCTCCTCCGCCCCGCATCTCCACCAGGCCTCCACCCGCACCGATCTCGTCGACTGGGGCGCGCAAGCCGATGCGCTGGACGGCGCGTCGCACTCGACCGGCAGGCTGGTCCACAAAGGGCCGAACAACCAGCCGGAATCCGGCATCTGGGTCTGTACGCCCGGCCGCTGGCGCCTCTCGATCCCGCGCGATGAATTGTGCCATTTCGTCGCCGGCCGCGCGACCTACCGGTCGGATGTCGGCGAAGTGATAGAAGTCGCGGCCGGGACCGTGGTGATGTTCCCTGCCGGCTGGACAGGCGAATGCACCGTGCATGAGACCATGCGCAACGTCTACATGCTGGCCTGAAAGCATGATCCCGAAAAGTGGGAACCGGTTTTCGGACAAGATCATGCTCAACTAGGACCCCAGCAACGGAGCTTCGCAATATGCCGACACCGCACTGGCCAAAGGCCTCGACCGTGAAACTGGAGGACTGGGGCGCAGGCAGCAACACGCTTGCCGGCGCGCCGCGCGCCTCAGGCAAGATCCTGTCGCAGAACCCGGACGGATCGAGCGAATGCGGCCTGTGGGCGTGCACGCCCGGCTCGCGAAAAGTCACCTTCGCCGCCGACGAGTTCTGCTATTTCCTGTCGGGTCGCGGGACTTATGTCCACGAAAATGGCGAAGAGATCCCGGTCGAGGCCGGCACGCTGGTTTTCTTCCGCGCCGGCTGGAGCGGCACCTCCACCGTCACCCAAACGCTGACCAAAGCCTTCATGTGCCGCTGAGCACTTTATTCAAGGAAATCGCTATGACCACGCCCATCATGCAATCCCCGCTTGCCATCACCGACCTCGTCGACTGGGGCGTCATCCCGACCATGATCGAGGGGCAATCCCACACCTCGGGCAAGCTGCTCTACAAGGGGCCGGAAGGCCGCTCCGAATGCGGCCTGTGGGTCTGCACTCCCGGCAAGTGGCACTGCCACGTCACCCGCGACGAGTTCTGCCACTTCCTCGAAGGCCGCTGCACCTATGTCCACGAATCCGGCGAGGTCATCGAGATCGAGCCGGACACGGCAGCCTTCTTCCCGCAGGACTGGAGGGGCGTCTGTACTGTCCATGAGACGATCAAGAAGGTCTACATGATCCGCTGAGCGGGTCTCGAGAGGACGTCCATGCATTTCTCCCCCGACCGGCCGACCTTCTTCGTCAA
The DNA here is from genome assembly GCF_056403855.1 of Mesorhizobium sp. P2_E7. Lineage (NCBI taxonomy): Bacteria > Pseudomonadati > Pseudomonadota > Alphaproteobacteria > Hyphomicrobiales > Phyllobacteriaceae > Mesorhizobium > Mesorhizobium sp. P2_E7. The sequence continues at coordinate 3,458,512 of NZ_JBFUER010000001.1, forward strand.
TCCGGACTACCGGCCGATGACCGGTGCGGCAAAACCGGTGATCGATCCGGCGACGCTGGAAACCGTCGGCGCTATCGCTGCCGCCAGCGACGGCGAGATCGACGCTGTGCTCACCGCGGCGACCACGGCGCAGGCCGCGTGGAAAAAACTCGACGCCAAGAGCCGGGCAAAGCACCTGCATGCCGTCGCCAACGCCATCGAGGCGGCCGACTTCACCCGCTGCGCCGAGCTGATGGTGCGCGAGATGGGCAAGCCCTATCCGGAGGCGATCGGCGAGATTGCCAATTGTGCGCCGATCTTCCGCTACTATGCCGAGATGGCGCGCGACGATGCCGGCAAGGTCGCCGGCACGACACAGGCCGGCTCGTTCCAATATGCGCGCTACGAGCCGTATGGCGTCTCCGTCCATATCATGCCCTACAACTTCCCGATCCTGCTGATGTGCTGGACGGTCGCGGCATCGCTTGCCGCCGGCAATGCCTGCATCATCAAGCCGGCCGAGGCGACGACGCTGTCGACGCTCGACTATATGAGCGTATTCCGCTCCCTGCCGGAAGGACTTGTCTCCTGCCTGCCGGGCGCAGCCGCCACCGCACAGGCGCTGATCGCATCCGACCGCACCCACGCGGTTGCCTTCACCGGCTCGGTCGCCGCCGGCAAGGCGGTGGCGGTAGCCTGTGCGGAACGCATGAAGCCTTGCGTCATCGAGGCCGGCGGCAGCGATCCGCTGATCATCAGCGAACATGCTCCGCTCGACGTGGCGGCCGCCGGCAGCGTTACCGCCGCCTTCCACCTGACCGGCCAGGTCTGCACGTCGGCCGAGCGCTTCTTCGTTGTCGACTCGGTGCACGATCGCTTTGTCGAGCTGTTCGCCGAGAAGACGCGGGCCCTGCGCATCGGCAACGGCATGGACAAGACCGAGATCGGCCCGCTGGTCAGCGAGGCCGCGCGGGCGAAAGTGATGCGGCTGATCGACGATGCCATTCGCAGCGGCGCCAAGGCCGTCACTGGCGGTCGCATCCCGCCGGCGCACAACACCGGCTGGTTCTATGAACCGACCATCTTGACCGGCGTCACCCCCGATATGGCGATCGTGCGCGAGGAGTGTTTCGGGCCGGTCGCCGCGATCTGCCGGGTCAAGGATTTCGACGAGGCGATCCGGCTTGCCAATGACAGTCCGTTCGGGCTTGGCGCCTCGGTGTTCACCACCGACCTTGCCGAAGCGCATGAGGCGGCAGAGCGGCTCGAAGCCGGCATGGTCTGGGTCAACAACCCGCTGATCGACAATGACGCCCTGCCCTTCGGCGGCTGGAAGGCATCAGGCCTTGGGCGCGAGCTCGGCCGCCAGGGGCTCGACGCCTTCCGCCGCTCCAAGATGGTCATTATCGACCACAGACCGGCGATCCAGGACTGGTGGTATCCCTACCCCGACAGCTGGTTCCGGGAAACCGGTGGCCGCAAGCACGTATGAGATGATCCGGCAGGGCTTTGCATCCGCCGATGCCATGCCGCTCGCTCGCCTGAATTGCCTGCCTAGCCAGCCAATGGCGCCGCTCGCCGACAAGCTGTCCACAGGCGCCGGCTGCACATTGCACCCTGGCGGCTGCAGGCTTAAACCCGGGGTGGGCGCAAGAGGAGAGAACAGCGACAATGACCGATGCGAAACAGGAAACGGCCCCGGTGGTCAACGCGCTGCCATTGTTCTACGCAAAGCCCGAGGCGCTCAATCCGCTGCGGCACGGCTCGCTTGGCCTGACCGCGCGGGCCGATTTCTCCTTTGCCCGCACCGCGCACGCCATCCCCGTGGTCGCTTCGGAAATGCCGGCGGCGATGCGTTCTTACCCCATCGTCTTCATCGGCGACGCCAAGGCGCCAGTGATCATCACCGGCCTGCGCCAGGACCAGAACCTGTTCGTCGGCGCCGACGGCAAATGGGCGGAGCCGCATTACATTCCCGCCTACGTCCGCCGCTACCCCTTCATCCTCGCCGATGAATCGAAGACGACTGGCCGCCTGACGCTGTGCATCGATCGGGCCAGTAAACGCATTGTCGAGCAGGCATCATCGCGCGCGGGTGGCGACAAAATCGTACCCTTCTTCGACGGCAACGAGGCGGCCGAGGCCTCGAAACAGGCACTCGCCTTCTGCAGCCAGTTCCAGACCGACTTCAATGCGACGCGTGCCATGATCGACAAGATCGACGCGCACGGCCTGTTCGCGCCGCGCCAGAGCAAGGTGACGCTGGAAGGCGGCGAAACCCTCAACCTCACCGACTTCCAGGTGATCGACGAGCCGGCCTTCAACAAGCTGAGCGACGAGGCGTTTCTCGACTTGAGGAAATCGGGCGCGCTGGCGCTGCTCTATTGCCATCTCGCCTCAAGCAACAGCTGGACATCGCTGGCCTATCAGGCATCGTTGCGGCGAGCCGGCTGAGGCGCCGGCGACGAAAAGCTTCGGCAAGGCGCAGGCTGCTTAGATCAACGGCTCGCGCGTTCGCCTGACGATCTCACTGCCGTTCAAATCATGCAGTTGTCATGCAGATCGCTTGTGATGACGGGCTGGCGGACTTCCCAATGCTCGACGAGCTTGCCTTGCTCGAGCCGGAAGAAGTCGACGATGGCGAGGCCAGCCTCTTGCGGTTCACGCCTCGCGTGCATGTGCACCACGACGAAATCGCCGTCGGCGAAGATCCGTTTGACTTCGCCCTGCACCAGCGGAAAATTCTGCCTGAGCTGCCGCAGATAATCGCGAAAGCCCTGGGCGCCATCGGCGATATTGGGATTGTGTTGCGTGTAGCTCTCGCCGAAATGCGCCGAGGCGGCATCTATCTCCCCCCGGTTCACCGACTTCTCAATGAAGTCGAGCACGACGGCCTTGTTGCTCTCCTCAGCCGTCGAATTGCCGGTCTTTGCCGTGTGTACTGATTGCTGGTCGCGCATCATATCTATCCCGTTGCTGGAGCTTTGCCGCGCTGGTGATGCAGCAGCCATGGTCGAGATTCTCGCTGACAGTTGTGAGATAATCGATGGGCAGGAGTTGCATATTCGTATCGGACCGTCTCAGATTGCTTGATATGACGAGGCGGGAGTTGCTGGGCCGTGGATGTGTTGTCGGATGTTCTGGCTTCGGTGCGCCTGGGCAGCGCCTTGATCGGTACTGCTGCGTTGAGACGGCCCTGGGGTATCTCGGTCGAGCCGATGCGGAACGCCGCCATACACCTCGTGCAGCGTGGCGAATGCTGGCTGCGCCTGGCCGGCGAACTCATTCACGTGTCGGAAGGAGACGTCATCCTCGTCGGCAGCGGGGTGGGGCATACGCTTAGCGACCCGGCAGACGCGCCCTTGTCGTCCATGGCCGCGGCGCTATCGGCGAGCCCGGGCAACCAGAACCAGCCGGACAGAGAGAACAAGGGAACGACCCTTCTGTGCGCGAAATATCAGCTGGACGGGAGCGGCCCGCATCCGATGATATCGTTGCTGCCGCCGCTGATCCATCTGACCCGTGCGCAGGTAGAAGCCAATGCGCCGCTGCGCCTGGCAACCGAGCTGCTGCGGGTCGAAGCGAGCGGCCACCTCACTGGCCATGACCTCGTCGCGCCACGCCTTCTGGACAGTGTGCTGGTCTTCCTGCTGCGGGCCTGGATCGAAGGCCAGCCGCTTGGCACGGCGGGCTGGTTCGGCGCCTTGCGCGACAAGGGGGTGGCACAAGCGCTGCGTCTTATCCACGAGCGTCCGGCTGCCCTCTGGACCGTCGCATCGCTGGCCGCCGGTGCCTCGCAATCACGCGCCACGTTCGCGCGGCGGTTTACGCGACTGGTTGGAGAGCCGCCGCTGGCCTATGTCGCGCGATGGCGGATGAATCTCGCGGCCAAGGAGCTCAGGGAAACCAACCGCACTGTTGACGAGATCGGACGAGCGGTCGGCTATGAATCGGCGCCTTCGTTCTCGCAAGCTTTCACCCGGCTGATCGGCCAGTCTCCCGGTCGCTATCGCCGAAGTTTGCAGCCGCCTGGCCCGACGACCTGACCTCTCCGATATCAGCTCGCCGGGGGACCAAAAGTAAGTACAGGCTTACCGGCTTGGCTGCCTGGCGCCATGCGATCGAGGTGGATTTCCTGTCATGCTGCAGGGATGAAGCCGCTCCGGCCAGATCGGCAGATCTCGCTAATCGTGCAAATCTCGGTCGCCTGGACGTCGCGCTTAGCCGATGACCGCGATAGCATCGACCTCTATCAGGTAGCCTGGAGACATCACAGCTATCCCGACCACGACGTTTGCTGGCTTGTGATTCCCGAACAGCTCGATCTGGGCCTGTTCGATGATCGGCACGTGTTCGTCGCGTTTGTAGTCGACGATGTAGATTGTGATCTTGCAGACGTGCTCAGGCCGAGCACCGGCGGCAGCAAGCGCACGGCCCAGATTTCCGAACGCCAGGCGTGCCTGGGCTGCGAAATCGCCATGGCCAACGAGCTTGCCGTGTATGTCTTCCGGCTGCTGCCCCGAGACGAACACCAGCTTGCTTCCTGTCGCGACGACGACCTGGCTATAGATTTCCGGAACGGGCAGATCTTTGGGATTGATGCATTCGAGCGGCATTGAAGTGGTCTCCTGCTTATGGCTGACTGGCGCGGATCAAAATACGAGGGTCTGTTTGCGGATCTACGACATTGTCGTCGGAGCGGGCGCTCCGTCACAATCTCACTTGAACAACCGCTAGCGTCCACATTTCAGCACGCGGCGCACTGTTCCGTTCCGTCTCGTCGAGGAGGCAACAGGGTTAAGTCAGGCTGCCATGCGCTACGCGTCGAGCATGGTGCAGTATGGACCTTCGGCCAGACGGAAAGCCGCCGATGGGCTCAAGCAGGCAGCGGTGGTTGAACCAGCCCGGCCGACCTCCAGATACAAAAAGGCCCGCTTGTGGCGGGCCTTTTTTGATTTGGTTGCGGGGACAGGATTTGAACCTGTGACCTTCAGGTTATGAGCCTGACGAGCTACCGGGCTGCTCCACCCCGCGTCAACTTGTGTGTCGGCCGGTGCCTTTAGACAGGATGGCCTATAGATAGATAGATGGCTCACCAAATGAAAGGGCCGCTTGCGCGGCCCGACGTCCCTTGGCGGGCC